>NZ_QZFU01000059.1 GCF_003598715.1 Nocardia panacis | reverse complement strand
CTAGGTCATGTCTCCCAATCGGGTTTTCTCGATCCTGCCCGGTAGGTCCTCGGGTCGGGGATCATGTTGGCCGTGGCGGCGACGGTCGGTGATCGGTATCGGGTTCTGACGGACAAGCAGTGGGAATTGCTCGAGTTGCTGCTACCGAGATCCGATGGCCGTGTGGGCCGCAACTTCACCAACAATCGCCTGGTGGTGGAGGGGATGTTGTTCCGGTTGCGGACCGGGGTGCCGTGGCGGGATCTGCCGGAGGTGTTCGGTCCGTGGCAGACGGTGTGGAAGCGGCATCGCCGCTATGCCGGTGACGGGACATGGGATCGGGTTCTGGTCGCGTTGACCGCGCTCGCCGATGCCACGGGGAATCTGGATTGGGTTGTGTCGGTGGATTCCTCGATCATGCGGGTGCACCAGCACGGCGGGAACGCTTCCCGTGGGAGCGGGTCGGTGGTCGGCCCGGACGGTGAGCTATGAGCCTGCCGACCACGCGATCGGCCGGTCTCGTGGCGGGCTGACCACGAAAGCGCATCTGGCCACCGACGGCAACGGTCGTGGCCTGGCCGTGTTGCTGACCGCGGGCCAGGCCGGCGACTCGCCGATGATGCCCGCGGTGCTCGACGCGATCTCGGTGCCGCGGCTGACCGGTGGCCCGCCCCGCCGCAGTCCCGACCGAGTACTGGCCGACAAGGCGTACTCCTCGGCGAGCAATCGGGCCTTGTTGCGTGGCAAGGGTATTCGCGCTGTCATTCCCGAACGCGCCGATCAGATCGCCAACCGGAAACGACGGGGCCGCGCCGGTGGGCGACCACCGCGGTTCGATCCGGTCGCCTATAAGGGCCGCAACGTCGTGGAACGCGCTTTCAACAAGGCGAAACACTGGCGCGGTGTCGC
>NZ_QZFU01000058.1 GCF_003598715.1 Nocardia panacis | reverse complement strand
CGGTGCGGTCGATCTGAGAAACCGCCTGTCCCGGGCGACCGGACTGACCCTTCCCGCCACCCTGGTCTTCGACCACCCCACCCCCACCGCGGTGGCCACCTACCTCAAAACACAAATACAAGGCAAGAAGAGCATCATCGCCAGGGCGTTGAGTACGTCGGTGTCGGCGGATGAGCCGATCGCGATTGTGGGTGTGGGTTGTCGGTTTCCGGGTGGGGTGCGGTCTGCGGCCGATCTATGGGATCTGGTGTCGCAGGGCCGGGATGTGATCTCGGGGTTCCCGGATGATCGTGGTTGGGACGTGGAGGGTCTCTACGACCCAGATCCCGAACGGTCCGGAACCTCCTACGCGCGTGAGGGCGGATTCCTCGACGACGCCACCGGGTTCGACGCCGAGTTCTTCAATATCTCCCCCCGCGAGGCCCTCGCGATGGACCCCCAACAGCGGGTACTGCTCGAAGTCGCCTGGGAGGCATTCGAATCCGTCGGGATCGTCCCGTCGGCGCTGCGCGGAACGCAGACCGGCGTGTATGTCGGGGCGATGAATCAGGACTACCTCAATTTCGGTGATGTACCGGCTGATCTGGAGGGGTATCTGGCGACTGGGATCGGCGCGAGTATTACCTCGGGTCGTATTTCGTATGTGTTGGGTTTGGAGGGGCCCGCGGTGACGGTGGATACGGCGTGTTCGTCGTCGTTGGTGGCGTTGCATCAGGCGTGTCAGGCTTTGCGGGCGGGGGACTGCTCGATGGCGCTGGCCGGTGGTGTGACTGTGATGTCGACACCGGGGATGTTCGTGGAGTTCTCCCGGCAGCGGGGGTTGGCGCCGGACGGACGGTGTAAGCCGTTCTCGGCCGATGCCGATGGCACCGGGTGGGGTGAGGGTGCTGGTGTGTTGGTGTTGGAGCGGTTGTCGGATGCGCGTCGTCTCGGGCGTCGGGTGTTGGCGGTGGTGCGTGGTAGTGCGGTGAATCAGGATGGGGCGTCGAATGGTTTGACCGCGCCGA
>NZ_QZFU01000057.1 GCF_003598715.1 Nocardia panacis | reverse complement strand
TAGGCGGTGTTTAAGAAGTGGGTAGCCAGATGTTGATGGCTGCGACCTGCACGGTTGCCTTGTAGCGGACGGCGAGCTTGTCGTATCTGGTTGCGACAGCACGGTTTTGCTTGAGCAGGTTGATGCCGCACTCGACCGCGTGTCGCTGCTTGTAGGCTTCGGCGTCGAACTTCGGTGGCCGGCCGCCGTGAGAGCCTTTCCGGCGGCGGTGCGCGGCCTGGTCCTTCTTGATCGGGATCGTGGCCTTGATACCGCGCCGCCGCAGGTAGGTGCGGTTTCCGGCAGAGCTGTAGGCCTTGTCCGCCAGCACTCGGTCAGGACGCACGCGTGGTCGTCCACCACCGGGGCGGGGCACCCGGATCGCTTCGAGCACCGCGGTGAACTGCGGGCTGTCACCACGCTGACCGGCCGTGATCACCACCGACAAGAGCTTGCGGCCCTGCTCGCACGCCAGGTGCGTCTTGGTGGTCCAACCGCCGCGCGAGCGCCCCAGCCCATGATCGCCGGGCTCGGGGTCGCAGTCCGTGCCGGGCGGCTCGATCTGCAGATCCCCCTTTTCCGCGCACCGGCAGCATGCTGATGCGCCCTCGCGACCGTGGAATCCACACCGACATCCCAGATGATCCGGCCCGCGGCATCAGCCCGAGCCTGCAACGCCGACACGATCTCCGCCCACACCCCCGCACGCTGCCACCGCCGGAACAGCCCATACACCGACTCCCACGGCCCATAACAAGCCGGCACGTCCCGCCACGGCGAACCCACCCGCACTCGCCACCGGATCCCATCGATGAGCTGCCGCTTCGTCCATTTCGGCGGACGACCGGACTTCTCACCGACCGGCAGCAGCGGCTCGATCGCCGCCCACTGCTCGTCGGTCAAGTCCGCCCGCCTCGTTGCCACTACCCTGGTCACGAGGTCTCCGGTATTCAGGTTCGTCTTGGTAAACAAACCATCTACCGGAGACCTCACCCATTCCCAGCCAACGACACACCATGCCCAACAACAAGTTTCACACCGCCGCAACCAGCACCGACCTACTTCTTAAACACGACCTAG
>NZ_QZFU01000056.1 GCF_003598715.1 Nocardia panacis | reverse complement strand
TCTTCGGGATCAGTCCGCGTGAGGCGGTCGCGATGGACCCGCAGCAGCGGATGTTGCTGGAGACGGTGTGGGAGTCACTCGAGCACGCCGGGATGAAGCCGGGCAGTTTGCGGGGCACTGACACCGGAGTCTTCATCGGCGTCACCGGCCAGTTCTACGGGGTCGGTGCTGACAGTCATAGTGCCGAGGGATATCGAATGACCGGTGCCGCGACGAGTGTTGTGTCCGGCCGGGTGGCGTATGTGCTGGGGTTCGAGGGGCCCGCAGTGTCGGTCGACACGGCGTGTTCGTCGTCGTTGGTGGCGTTGCATCAGGCGTGTCAGGCGTTGCGGGCGGGGGACTGCTCGATGGCGCTGGCCGGTGGTGTGACGGTAATGGCCACACCCGTCGGATTCGTGGAGTTCTCGCGGCAGCGGGGGCTGGCGCCGGACGGGCGGTGTAAACCGTTCGCCGAGGCTGCCGATGGCACCGGGTGGGGTGAGGGCGCGGGTGTACTGGTGCTGGAGCGGTTGTCGGACGCCCGTCGTCTCGGGCATCGGGTGTTGGCGGTAGTGCGCGGTAGTGCGGTGAACCAGGACGGGGCGTCGAATGGTTTGACCGCCCCAAACGGTCCGTCACAGCAGCGGCTGATCCGGCGGGCGCTGGCCAACGCGGGTATCTCAGCGGCCGAGGTGGATGCGGTCGAGGCCCACGGGACCGGGACCAGGTTGGGCGATCCGATCGAAGCGCAGGCTTTGCTGGCCACGTATGGGCGAGAGCGGGACGCTGATCGTCCGTTGTGGTTGGGGTCGTTGAAGTCCAATATCGGTCACACTCAAGCCGCGGCCGGGGCGGCGGGAGTGATCAAGATGGTCATGGCCATGTGCCACGGAGTCCTGCCCAAGACCCTGCATGTGGATGCTCCCTCCTCACATGTGGATTGGACGACGGGCCGGGTCGAGCTGCTGACCGCGGCGCGGGACTGGCCCGAGACTGGTCGTCCGCGCCGGGCGGGTGTCTCGGCCTTCGGAGTCGGTGGTACCAACGCTCACGTGATTCTCGAGCAGGCACCGGTTGCCGAACCTGCTGAGTTGGTTGGTTCGGTTGAGCTGGATGATGCCGTGTGGGTGTTGTCGGGGCGTGGTGGGGAGGCGTTGGCTGGGCAGGCGCGGCGGTTGGGGCGGTATTTGGAGCGGTGTCCGGATCTCGGCGTGGCCGATGTGGCGCGGTCGTTGTTGGGGCGGTCGGTGTTCGAGCATCGTGCGGTGATCGTGGGTGGTGATCGGTCGGAGTTGATGGCCGGGTTGGCTGCGGTGGCTGAGCAGGTTCCGGCGTCGGGTGTGGTGTCGGGTGTGGCGCATGAGCAGGGTAAGACGGTGTTGGTGTTCCCGGGGCAGGGTGCGCAGTGGCTGGGCATGGGCCGACAACTCCATGCGATGTTCCCAGTGTTCGCCCAGGCGTTCGACGAGGCGCTGTCCCTGCTGGGCTGTTCGGTGCGAGACGTGATGTGGGGCGTTGATCACGACACACTCGATCAGACACAATTCTCCCAGTCGGCTCTGTTCGCCGTAGAAGTCGGAGTGACCCGGCTGTTGCAGGACTGGGGCGTGCGGGTGGACTTCGTCGGCGGACATTCGGTCGGTGAGGTGGCTGCCGCGTTCGCCGCCGGCGTGCTGTCGCTCAAGGACGCAGCGGTGTTGGTGGCAGCGCGGGGACGGTTGATGCAAGCGCTGCCAGAGGGCGGTGCGATGGCAGCGGTGCAGGCATCCGAAGCCGAGATTTTGCCTCTACTGACTCCCCAAGTGGCGATCGCGGCGGTCAACGGTCCGAATTCGGTGGTGATCTCCGGAGCGCGTGCGGCCGTGGCGGTGGCCGTACGACGCCTACAAGACGACCACCGACAGGTCCGTTGGCTGCGGGTTTCGCACGCGTTCCATTCGCCGCTGATGCTACCGATGCTTGACGAGTTTGCCACCGCGATAGCCGGGCTGTCCTTCAGCAAGCCCACGATCCCGATCGTGTCGAACATCGACGGCGGTCTCGGCACAGCCGACGTGGCCACTGCCCGATACTGGGTCCAGCACGTACAGGCAACGGTGCGCTTTGCCGACGGGATTCATGCCTTGCGCCGGGCCGGTGCCACCCGGTTCGTTGTCGCGGGTCCGGACGGGGGACTGAGCGGGTTGATCACTCAGAACCTCGAAAACGAGTCCGCCACGACTGATCCGACGGTGGTGGTGCCCGTGCTGGGCAAAAACCGTGACGAGACAGAATCCGCGCTGCACGCCTTGTCGCAGTTGGCTGTGTCGGGTGCGGAGGTGGCGTGGGAATCGGTATTGCGGGGGCGTGGGCGGTTGGTCGAGTTGCCCACGTACGCGTTCCAGCGGCGCCGGTACTGGCTTGGGGAAACCAACGGAGCCGCAGATGCTGTGCCCCTGGGGCTGACCGCGGCCGGGCATCCGCTGCTGGGTGCTGTGGTGGAATCTCCGGATTCTGGTGCGGTCGTGCTGACGGGCCGGTTGTCGGTGGCTACGCAGCCATGGCTGGCCGATCACGCCGTGAACGGTGTGGTGTTGTTGCCAGGTACTGGGTTCGTGGAGTTGGCTTTGCGGGCCGGAGAACAAGTGGGTTGTACGCGGCTGAAGGAGCTGACACTGGTCGCGCCGTTGCTTTTGCCGGACGCGGCTGGGGTGCGAATCCAACTGGTGGTCGGCGACGCCGATGATCAGGGAACCCGCGCCATTTCTGCGTATTCCCGCACTGACGACACCGACGGTGCCGATACCGCTGACGGTGATCCGGCTTGGGTGCTCCATGCCCAGGGTGTGCTCGCAGTAGCAGTCGAGCAAACCCCGGTTCTCAAGCAGCTGACAGTGTGGCCGCCGCATGAGGCGGTGGCAGTGCCGGTGGACGGCTGGTACGACCTGTTGGCCGACAAGGGAAACGCTTACGGACCCGCTTTCCGGGGACTGCATTCGGTCTGGCGACGTGGTGCTGACCTATTCGTCCGGGTGCTGCTCCCCGAAACGGTCACCGACGCTGAGCAATTCGGTTTGCATCCGGTGTTGTTGGACTCACTATTGCAGGGCCTGATCGCCGCAGATGTAGACGCGGATGCGGACCCCGGCGTTGGCGTGGCATCGCCGTTCGAGTGGCGGGAGGTATCGTTGCACACGGGCGGTGCTTCCGAATTGCGGGGTCGAATCTCGCCGATCAGCTCCGATGGAGACGCGGTATCGATCCAGGTGGCTGACCAGAACGGCGTGCCCGTGCTGACCGCAGGCTCGCTGAGACTGCGGCCAATCACCTCCGGACAGCTAACCGAGGCCAGCCGCCAGGAGCGATTGTGCACGCTGGAATGGGTGCCGTCGGCAGGGCCGATGGCTGCGATGGACACACCCGAGACTCGGGTGTTCACCACAGCGACTGATTTCCTGGCTTGGGCGCGTCACGATGAGCAGTTCGGGCCGCCGTCGGTCGTTGTACTGGATCGACGTGCCGAGGCAGGCCCTGGTGAGGGCAAGGACGTACCGCGACGGGTGTATACCGCGACGACGGAAATGCTGACGGTACTGCAGAGCTGGTTGGCCGAGCCGCGGTTCACGTCAAGCACGCTGCTGGTGCTCACTCGTGGCGCTGTCGGACCTAGCCGCGGCGAGGTCACCGACCTTCCCGAGGCTGCCGTCTGGGGATTGGTGCGCACGGCGCAGTCTGAAGACCCAGGCAGGGTCGTGCTCGTCGATACCGACGTCGAGCCAGATGCAGGCTGGTCAGGGCTAGGTGTTCCGGTCGAAGCGGTGCTGCGATCCGGCGAGACCCAGCTGATGATCCGCGCCAGTGTGTTGCACGCCGCTCGCTTGACACGCGTGCCGGAGCGGCAGGCACTGGCGGTTCCGGGTGTCGGCGCAGCGGTGTCGGCGGGCACGGTGGTGATCACCGGTGGCACCGGTGGGCTGGGCGCGATGCTGGCACGGCATCTGGTGACCATGCACGGGGTGAGGTCCTTGGTGCTGGCCAGCCGGCACGGACCGGCGGCCGACGGCACGGCCGAGTTGGTTGCACAGCTACGCGAGCTTGGTGCGCACGCGCAAGTGGTTGCCTGCGACGTGTCGGATCGAGAATCCGTGGCCAAGCTGCTGGCCACAGTGCCCGCACAGGCGCCGTTGACCGGGGTGGTGCATGCCGCAGGTGTGCTCGACGACGGGGTGATCGCGTCCCTCACCGCCGATCGGATGGCACCGGTGTTGGCGGCCAAGGCCGATGCGGCATGGCACCTGCACGAGCTGACCCAAGGGATGGATCTGGCGATGTTCGTGTTGTATTCCTCGGCGGCGGGCGTGGTGGGAAGCCCGGGGCAGGGCAACTACGCCGCAGCCAACGCTTTCCTCGACGCGCTGGCTGAGTATCGGCATGCTCATGGACAAATTGCGGCTTCGATCGCGTGGAGTCTGTGGACCTCCCGCACTGGGATGACCGAGAACCTCGATGGCACCGATACCGGCCCGGCTGGGCGCGTTGGGGTACTCGGCCTGTCCTCGCAGCAAGGATTCGCGTTGTTCGACGCGGCATTGCGCCAGCAACGTGCCGGAGTGGTCGCTGCCAGGTTGGATACCGCCGCTCTGGCTACGCAGGCACGTGCGGGTACGCTGCCCCGTCTGTTGCGGGGACTGACGATCAGCACGCGACGCGCCGCAACTGGCGGCCAGCCGGGGCTGCGAGAGCGGGTGGCGGGATTGTCCGAGTCCGATCGGTATGCGGCGGTACTCGAGATGGTCTGCGGTCAGGTCGCGGCGGTATTGGGTTATTCCGGTGCTGAGGCGATCGATGTCGACCGCAATTTCCGGGACCTGGGATTCGATTCGCTGACCGCAGTGGAAGCCCGCAATCGTCTCAACACCATCACCGGGCTGCGACTACCGGCCACGCTGGTCTTCGACTACCCAACGCTTGCTGATTTAGTGGGACATATCCTGCTCGAGCTCGATCAGCAATGGTCGAAGCGGTCGCTTACGATGGATCGAGGCGTGAACAGCATCGATTATGATCTATCGCTGGTGTCGCTTTACCAGCGAGCGGTCGAATCTGGGAGAGTAGACGAGGGAATGGAGCTGAGTCACACTGCTGGACTTCTGCGCCCGACTTTCGAATTCGACGAAATACATGCTCAGGCAACCGACCGGGCGCAACTCAGTAGTGGTTGTCGGCAACCGCAGATAATATTCCTGGCCACGCCGACATTTACGGGCGGGATACATCAGCACACGTCGATAGCCAAGGAATTCAGCGGACGTCGAAAGGTGTCGAGTATCGCGTTGCCCGGCTTCCGAGGTGGCGAGCCGCTTCCGAGCTCGCTGGCTGTCGGTGTTGATGATCTGGCCTTGGCAGTGCAGGCTGTTGCAAACGATGAGCCTTTCGTTTTGGTTGGATACTCCTCAGGCGGAGTCCTCGCGCATGCGGTCGGAAATCGAATCGAGGCGGCTGGGGTATCAAAGCTCGCTGGAATTGCTTTGCTCGACAGCTTCACGATGAAACAGGCGAGAGAAATTCGGCCCGATCAATTCTTGAACGATATGCTGAAACATCAGTCGGAGTTCCTGAAGCCGAGCGATGCAAGCCTGACTGCGTCGGCAGTATGGCTAGCTCTACTCAGCGAATACGAGCCTGCTTCGATCCATACGCAGACACTGTTCGTTCAATGTGTAAATCCGATCTTTCGAGTCGAGTCATCGGGTGGAGGGGCGGAGTGCATGCTGGCGGAGCCGTGGTCTCCCGATCAATTCGTACGTACTGTCCGATCTGATCATTATTCGATGGTTACGGTCGATGCTGCGGTGGTGGCCAGGGTAATCGACGAGTGGTGTTTTAGTTTGGCGGCGATTGCAGGCCGATTGTAATCGAGTGGAGAGAGAACTACTATGAGTGGTTTCGTTGAGTCTAGCCTATGGATAAGATCCTACAATCCTTCATCGGATCCAAATGCGCGTCTGGTGTGCTTTCCGCATGCTGGCGGGTCTGCCAGCTTCTTCCTCCCTGTTTCGAAATCGCTTGCACCGACTTATGAGGTTCTGGCAATTCAATATCCGGGACGGCAGGATCGGAGATTGGAATCTCCGATTGGCAGCATAAATGAAATCGCCGACTCTGTAGCGATACGTCTGACATCCTTCGTGGATCGACCGCTAGCGCTGTTCGGTCACAGTATGGGTGCGCTGATCGCCTACGAGGTAGCACTTCGATTGCAAGGAAACGGGACGAATCCAGTAGTACTGTTCGTGTCTGGCCGCAGGGCCCCGTCGCGGTATCGGGATGAGCAGGTGCATCTACTTGACGACAGTGACTTGCTGGCGGAGGTTGCAAGGATGGAAGGCACCGATCAGCGATTGCTGGACGACTTCGACCTCATGTCTTCACTGTTGCCGACGATCCGATCGGACTACCGCGCAGTCGCGGCCTACCGACACGATCCAGGCGCGCGATTAACTGCGCCGGTGTACGCCCATTTTGGTGTCGACGATCCGCATATCAGTATCGACGAAGCCGAGGACTGGAGAATTCATACGTCCGGGACATTCAAACTGCACTCATATACTGGCGGTCATTTCTATTTGATTAAGGAGGGTGGCAAACTGACCGATTCGATGAGGCAAGTCCTGACTGATCTCACCTCGAATCGAGTCGGTGGCTGACGGCTGGAAACATTTCACATAGAGCGCGGCCGTATCGCGTAGCAGGCCGCGACTCTGTGAGAATCAACCTACTGTGACATCTATATCTAAGGGATATCTTGTTAGATCGACATGGCTGGCCGCTTCAGATTGGCGACCCCGTTACCGTAGTCGGTGCCTGCGATGGCAGATCCTATCTGTACGGCTCGTATGGGATTATAGTTCGACTACAGGATGAAGGTGCCGAGGTGGCGTTGATGGAACCTCGGCACGGTTGGATGTTCGAGCCGATCGCAATGGTCGATTCGTCTAATCTAGAATTTGGCCGTACCGATCATGTGTCGGCTGGTAGCCTGTTTTCCGATGTCGAAATAGATATCGCGCGGCGTTCTGTGCATGACGCTGTGACGCATGCGGTCCGTCGCTCCATCATAAGTGGTGAACTAGCCCGAAATATTCTGGAAGCATGGCTCGAAATGAGCAGGTCGACGGTTCGATACCGGATTCCTTCCGACAAGCACCCGTGCGAGTAGTCGGCGTTTCGACCACCTACTATTCGTGGGCCATGGGCTTGCGATTCTCCCTGCAGTTGGGGAGATTTGATCCGGTCCTTGTGTAGTGGAGTCATCCGTGGTGTGCGTTGTCAATGTGGGGGCTCAGGAGAGCCGGGCACGATATGTCGTCGAACCTCGCGATGAATTACTAGCAACCGGGAGAGGTAGCAGCACGGACTGGAAGCGATTAAACGCGCTGCATTACATCATGTAGGGACATACTTGTCGATTTGTTATCAAGTGATGATCGACCTTTTGGCCCGAACGATGGTCTTGTTTCGCACGGCATTCTCGGCATTCTCGACGATGCGAGCGGATGGGGTGTGGACCGACGGGTGATAGTAGAACACCACCTATCGAGCGGTAGTGATGTGTGTGCGAGGTTCCTGGTGGTTCGCCGATTGGTAAGATAGCGGTTCGCTATGGGGTGTCGCAGCAATCGATGGACACCCAGCGCAAACGGTTCCGGTAGGAACGCATGTGAGCGGGCGGTCGACCAGTCGCCACGACCCATCATCGGCCCGACCCGAGCCGTCGCGGAGACCAACGCGTTGATCTTGCCAACTACGGCAATAACATCCGCGCTGGGGTGCCTGCCACAAGAGCTGGCACCTGACCTCCCGGATTTCTGTTGCCAGGTAGGGGCTTTCTGCTCGACTTTGGCATTGGACTGGAACTACGTAGTGGTTGAGGCAGCAGGTGGTGCCTTGGTTGTCGCCGATGTTGCCGGGCGGTGAACAGGCAAACGAAGATCGCAACAGGTGATTGATGCTTCGAGGGTGGCTATTCGCTCACCGGCAATCGTTGTAATGGTATCCAGAGGGGCTTGTCATGCCCGTTTTGGGATATATTTAGAATTTGAGCTTATGTTGCTCAACAGCAGTAGGTTTGTCGACATTCTGCAAATTTCATGTCAAACGGAATGATAAATCCGCAAAAGCGGATCGACGGACAAATATTGATATACATGTCCGCCGATCCGTGTTGTGTAAGTGCCCTACACTTGTAACAACAAGTGCGAATCGTATCGGGTTGAGACCCGATTGGCAAGTGATCGGTGCAATGAGGGCCCAGCTCTGGCTTCAGTCGCTATGTTGCATGTGCGGAATGTGGATGATGCGTACGAGGGGCATGTGCAGCCGTCGGGGCGGCACCGAGTCCGATCCGACGTCCAAGCGATGGCAGCAGCCGGTGCGAGTAGGTAGGTCAAGGTGTCGCCTACCTGTGCGGCAGACCCAGATGAACCGGGTCCTGAACCGCTACGCTCGGCCGCCTACCGATGGGCCGTAGTGTGTGTGTTGATAGTAGATGGGTTCGGGTCGCAAAATGATATGCACGAAGCTTATGCAGTCATGTTCGCTGGCGCGGACGCTACCACCATAGGTTGCTGGACGACTGCGCTGGGGAGGATCCGAGGCCGATCGTGTCTGTGCACCTGTATAGCATGTTTGTTCGACGATGCGCTATGTTCCGATTTCGACCGGATCGTGAGGATAACTACAAGAATGGGTAAGTACATCGTAACTATTACTCCAGAGGCTCACGGTGGACCCGGTGCCGACGGACTGTCGCTAACGGTCCATATCGATGGCGACGCGGGAGTGCCGCGCGTAACTGGCATGGCGATCAGGACCTCCGCACGCAATGGCCTGACACGGGCGAACCTTCTCTATATCGATCTGCGGGCTATCGCGCAGGCATTGGCCATCAAAGAAATGTCGCCGACCCGACAGTCGCAGCTCTCGCTCTTCGACTATGAGGTCGCTGAACCGCAATCTCGACAGGCAGTCGCCGCAGCATTCGCGCGACCTGCATCGGCTACAGGTTCCGCTTTCGAGCGCAATGTGAATCATCCGGAAGTTGAGCCGGCAGCGTTACCCAGCTCGATAGGAGACATCAACGGACGGGTGTACCGGAGAATGCCGGACCCCGATGAACTTCGCGCGAATTTTGAGATTATCGGCACCGTGACCGGGCTGGCGAAAAAATATGGTGTGCCACGGCATACCGCTCAAGGATGGATGGGAAGATTACGCAAGATCAATAGCCCGGTGCAAGCGGCAACTGATCTGAAGGTGAAATGATGCCCTCCGATCGGGATGGAAATCATGACGCGGGGAACCAGTATCGGATCAGCATATCAAGCATCGACTCGAACGCCGTCTTGGCTACCGCTATCGTCGAGATAGATCGAAACGAAGCACGAATCGTCGAGGTTGGTGTCGAGGTCGGTGGTACCGATCCGGTCCCATCAGAACTGTCGGGCATTGACTTCTCATTGATCGTCCGGGCTGCCTCTATGCTGTGGAGCGGCTCCTTCTCCGACGCGCGTTCTATTGCTACTGTCGATATATCGAGTGTGCCCGACGCCTCGTCCATCGTCGAATCGGAGGCTGCTTCCGGCGCAGGTTCCGTGCCCGCACGCCAAGACGCTCAAACATCTGAGGGATCGGATGTAGGTGGGGTGTTCGCCGAATGGTTGGGCCGTTCCGTCAAAACCGAAATCCCATCGGATTTCGGTGTCAATTATTGGCGGCTGGGTAGCATTTCAAAAGTATCGAAGCATTACGACGTTCCGAATCGCATCGCTCAGGAGTGGATCAAAACACTGCAGAAAGAAGGCAGAGTCGCCAATCCATGGCCGAAGAAGAACATGCGATCCGCTCGGTGACAAACCATTCTCTTAGCTTTGGTTCCGCCCGTAAAGTTTTTCGGAGGTCAGTGCCCGAGGTAGAGGTCGCAGGCGTAGTCGAGGGCTTCTTGGGGGCTGCCTGCGGTGAATCCGGTGGCAGGATCTAGATTTCGTATTTGCCGCTATTGGCGAGGTAGATGCTGAATCTCCACGTTGACGCTGATCCGACCTAGCGGAGCCGGATCAGCGACAGCCGGTCGCCGTCAACCCGTTTCCTTCAAGGTCGCCTTTTCGATGCGGATGATGTGGAGGCGGTCGCCGACTTCGCCGGGGTAGCGGCGTGAGGTGATGGTGACGGGTTGCCAGCCGGTGGGGGTGTGAGCGCGGATTCGGGCGGGGGTAGTGGTTTCGCTGTCAGGGAGCGCGGCTTGGAGGAGGACGGCGGTTCGGGTGAGGTCGGGCCAGTTGTCGGGGTGGATGAGGTTGGTGTCGCCTTCGCGTTGCCAATCGATCCAAGTGGGGACTTTGCCGATCCAGTTGGCGATGACCGGGGTGGGTGAGGTGGATGGGAAGGCGAGTAGGGCTGCGGCGGGGGCGTTGGGGTCGGGGGTACTGGTGAGGCCGAGGGTTTCGAGTGGGCTGATGGCGGGTGGGATGACGTCGGTGATGTCGTGGGTGATGCCGCGCATGCCGGTGTGGTGGTTGTCGTTGCGGCTGCGGGTGGTGATTTGCCAGTTCATGAGGTTGCCGCGGTCGTGGAGGACGGTGATGTTGGTGGAGAAGATGGCGTCGGGGGTGGGGTGGGTGGCGAGTTCGATGAGGTCGGAGACGGCGTCGAAGCGGACGACTTTGCGGAAGAATTCGCCGGGGGAGCGGATGCGTTTGAAGCCGTCGGCGTCGTCGGTGCTCATCATCCAGGATTCGATGCGTTGGTTGATCTGTAGTTCGCCGAGGGACCAGGAAATTCCGGCGGCGGGGCGTTGGGGTGGGATGGGGTTGTCCGGGGTCGCCGATCCAGAGGTGGATGCCGTAGACGTCGTTGTCGGGGCCGAGGATTGGGGTGGTGGCGACGAGGCGAGTGTGGTTGCGGCCGGGGATGTGTTGCTGGGTGGGTGGGGCGCCGCGGCGGAGGTGGGTGAGGGCGTGGGTGAGGTCGATTCCTTCGTCGCGTTCGAGTCGGCGGATGCTGGTCCAATCGCGGGGGTGGCCGTCTTTGGCGATGATCGTGATGGGCTGGTCGAGGGGTGCGAGGGTTTCGATCAGGTACCAGGTCATCGCGGGGCCTCCTCGGTGCGGGTGGGATCTCCTACCGGTGCGGGGTGATGGTGAGGTGGAACGGTTCGGGACGCAGGCTGCCTCGTTCGAGCATGGCGGGTGGGGTGTCGGGGCCGTCGAGGGCGAACGCGGTGAGGATTCGTGCGAGGAGCAGGGTGGCTTCGTGGGTGGCGAAGGCGCGGCCGATGCAGGCACGGGGGCCGGTGCCCCAGGGTTGCAGGAATCGGTCCGGGTACTCGCGGAGGCGGGGAGGGTCGAAGCGGTGTGGGTCGAACTCGGCGGCTTTGGGTCCCCATGCTTCGGTGTCGCGGTGGGCTGCGAGGGCGAGTACGAATACGGCTCGGCCGGAGGGGATGTGGTAGCCGCCGAGGTTCTGGTTGGTGCGTGCGAGGCGGAAGAAGCCGGGCACCGGCGGCCACAAGCGGAGGGATTCGTTGATGGTCTGCCGGAGCAGACGCAGCCCGGCGATGGCGTCGTAGTCGGTGGTGTCGCGGGCGAGGGCTTCCTCGCGCAGCTCGTCTTGGAGTCGGTGGTCGCCGGCGATGTAGTGGAGTGCGACTTCCAAGAGGGCGGCGGTGGTTTCGTGGCCGGCGACGAGGAAGGTGAGTACTTGGTCGCGGATGTTGTCGGCGGGTAGCCGGGTTCCGGTGTCGGGGTCGCTGGTGGTGAGCATGAGGTTGAGCAGGTCGGAATCGTCGGTTGGCTGTGCCTGGCGTTCGGCGATGATGGTGTCGACGTACTCGTGCAGTATTCGCATGTCGCGGCGAAGAGTGTTCTCGCGCAGTATGTTCCGAATACCACCGATGATGGGCAGGTCGTTGGTCGCTTCGGACGCCCACCGCAGGGTAGCGGCGAGCGCCTCGGCGAACCGCTGCGATTCCCTGGTTTGCGGGCCGTCGGAGAACAGGCCGAGATCGCGCGAGAAGCCTGCCCTACCAATGACTTCCAGCGTCGCTCGGGTCATGGCGGAGTGCGCGTCGATCGATCCTGCTTGGGTGGTCCATTCCGTGATCAGATCGTCGGCGACCGATTGCATGGCGTGGTGATAGGCGCGCATCGCCGCTTGGTTGAACCCTGGACCGAGGACGCGCCGGGCTTGACCCCAAAGGGGATCGCTGCTGCGTGCGGTGAACAGTCCGTGGGGTACGACGCGACGCAGGCTGACTCCTGGGCCGACAAGCGCTCGAGCCCAATGCGTTTCATCGGTGCACTGCGCGGCCAGGTGCGCGCCGGACACTACGACCAATCGTGACTGGAAGATCTTGCGCTGAAAGATGGGGCCGAGGTGGGCATTCTGGGCGAGATGCAGTTCGTGCTGGGTCGGTCGTTTACGGTCGACGCTGGTGAGATCACCCAGAAGCGGCAGCCGTCCAGGAGCGTGTGGGAGTTCGTCGATCGCGATTGGTGATCTTGAATCCATACAATCAAGCCTCTCACGTCATCGTGTGCCGTGCGTCATCAACCTGCCGGGTAATAGCTGACAACTCTTACTTCCTTGCGGAAGTAAATACGCTGTGGTTTACTGCAAAAGTGCTGGGTGGCTGATTCCCCTAGCTGTGACGCTAATTCCATCTCGATGCGGGGACGGGCTTCGGGCTCGGCCGCCGACGAGGTTGGAGCGACCACCGCGAGGAATCCATGTACGGCACAGTCACCCGCCTTCAGGGGCAATCTGCTGGACATCGGGAATGCTCTCCCGGACTCGTCGTATGGCGTCACGCGTTGCGCTATCCGATGTCGAGGGAGGTCCGAGTATGTGCACGATCGAAGAGATCGCAGCGGTCATCAATGCGCCCGCCACTGCCGAGCCTGGTGTTCGAGGCGGGGCGGCTCGTCAGGCAGACGTGCCCACTGGGCACGGATTGAAGTAGGTCGCGATGAAACCGGCCGACGATGCTCGGTTCGTCCAGCGAAGTGAGCGCCGCGTGCGGCAAGCCTCGGCTATCCGTGCCTCGGATGTGCCTTCGGCGAGCGGTGGCGCAGCTATTCCGATATGCGCGCAGCCGTCACCTGCTGATATGCCCCGGCGGCGAGTTGTTCGCTCGAATGCGGAGCGTGAAAGGGGTGGTTGCGCGCCGCGTTGGGCTCTGATCGAAACCCTTGGTGGTCCGATGCCGTCCGTGATGGTGGACGGAAAGTTCCGTCGGCAGTTCGCCAATCTCGCGCGGTCGACGATTGCGTCGGGCGTCATCGCGGCGCGCAGGGTTCCCGAGCTCGTTCGTCGCTGTGTTCATTCGGGGATGGAGGAAATCGACTACATACCAACGTATTCCGGAGCGGAGTCTCGAATGGTGGCGAGACCGGTTCTGGGGCCGAGTGGAGTGGTTTACGTAGTCTCGCTGTGGGCGGGCCACGAATCCTTCCCTGTGGACGCCGAGGCGCGCGTGGGGGCGTTCCAGCTTGATCTGGAAACTGGTATAGCTGACCTCTCCGACTCGTTCGAGCGTCTGCTCGGCTGCACGGAGCGTGAAGGTTGTGGGCGTTCGCTTTCCGATCTTCTGGCGCATCTCGACGGGGGGTCCGATCGATCGGGGCTCCTCGATCTTCTGGATCCCCAAACAGATAGGGAATTTTGGGTCGGGACCGCAACCACCGCAGCGGGAAGATCAGTGGGTCGGCGCCATCTCTACCTGGCTGCGAAGGCGGTCGGCTTCACTTCGGCTCGAGTGGTGAGAGGGTTGGTCTACGACATCACGCCGGATGAGCCGGCACCGCCTGCGGATCCGGAGATCCTGGCGCTCGCTCATCTCCCGGTCGTGTCGGGGCATACCATCGGGCTCGTCGATTTGAGGACGTCTCACATGTACCGCGTTTTGGTAATCGACCCGGCTTTGCGCGTGGGTCGAGGGCGCTTGAATCCGCGGATCCACCCGGACGATACCTGCACCGTGGACGAGTGTCGTGCCGAACTTCTGAAGGCGGAAAATCCGATCGTCGTAGTAGCGCGTGTTCGATTCTCTGATGATGAGCCGTGGCGCGCGATGCGGGCTGTCTGCACGCGAATTCCGTTCGGTGATCGGCCCCAGGTATTGGTTGATCTGACATTGGAAAGTTGATTGGGTGAAGTGTCAGGTGCGGCAACTGGTTTGAGAGAGGCGATGCTGGGCAGGGTGAATCCTCGCCCAGCATCGGGAAACCCGATGCTATGGAAACCCAACTGCTCAAGCGACATTCACCGCGCTCGCCACGAGCTGCCTACGTTCGCATCGTGAACGTCCTGACCCGCGGTGGTGGCCATGAGCCACGTCACCCTAGCGGTTCTTGTTCTCGATTCCATGCTGCACCAACACTTCGCGCCGAACTTATCCCACAAGCCAATCGGTTTCTGTTGGATCCGAAAGTGGCCCAATGTGAGATCGGTTGCGGCGAGTAGGATCTGGTCAAGATGATCGCTGCGTCCTATTGCGTGAGCAGTAGCCATATGGTCTCTACTGAATGGTTGCGAGATGAGTGTGGATGGGATAGATTCGAGCTAGAAATTTAGGGGGCTCCCGGCAACCGCATCGGCGGAACCGGATGAAATGCCAAATGGGCGTCCATTCCTGATTGCTTCAGCGGTGATTCACTGCACCGTCTCAGCGCATATTGTGCGCCAAGGGATGTGTGACGCTTCTATGGCACGGTCGCTCGACTGACATGGAACCCAATGGTGCATAAGGCCATTCGATGCCAGTCGAGGCTGATCCGAGGAGTTGGGATGAGCGAAATTTCTCCTAGCCGTGTCAGTGTCTCTCTGGGGATGCGCGGCCGAACGGTGAAGCAGCGCCGCGCAGGTCGCTTGCCCGACGAGACGCTGAGCGAGCGGTTTGAGCGGTTGTACGATCGCGACGTCGACGACGAGCTGCGGATGCGGCGACTGGTTCGCATGCGGCGAAATTCGCGACACGACGATATGCGTAGCGGTCGCGATGTCGGACTGCGCAAGCATCGCGCCAGCGGAACTGTGGACCAGGGGAACTCGAAAGAGTCTGTGCGGTAGTTCATTCAGATGTTCGGCTGAACCGAACTACGGCTGTGTCGAATTTCGAAATTCGTCGCGCAATCGAATGGCGGACAGCCCTATCGGCTCGAAGTTTTCTATTGCGGTGGGGATTGGAGGTATCTGCGATGGGTGTAGAGCCTGTTTGTAGGATGTGCGGACGTCGCGATCGTGTGCTGAACATTCGGCAGATCAGCGATCGGACGGGAGATTCGCCGGATCGGATTCGCCACCTCCGGGTGGAGGGGCACGAGTTGTATTCGCAAGCATGGAAATCCGGTGATGCGAAGAATTCGCCCCTGCGGCTGGAACAATCCAAGGTGGATGCCTGGCTGGCAGCTCGCAGGACGACGAGTCTGGGATTCCGGTCGTGAAAGCGGCGGCGGTGCAGGGGAGTTCGCAATCGATCCGCCGGAACAGGCGGCACGGCGGTTTCTGTCGGAGCTGGGTCTTGGTCATCGCGACGGCGATTCTTGCTGGCCCGCTGATTTCGGTGGCCGGCGAACCGGCAGCAAGAGCAGGCGCGGGTGGGTGTCCGCTGGTGGCTGGGATCTTCTTGGCCGGTACGGGCGAAACACACCCTGGGGCCGACGCGGCGGTCCCAGTGGGGTTGCTCGGGCCGGTCGGTGCCCAATTGTCGCAGCGCTTCGGCGATCGGTTCGTCGCACGATTTCCGGCATATTCCGCGTCGGCATTCGATCGACTTCCCTACGGCGACAGCAAAGCGACAGGTGTTGCTGCGGTGCGCGATGAGCTGGTCGGGTTCGGGAAGCGTTGTCCGGCAACCAAGTTTGTCCTCGCCGGCTACAGCCAGGGGGCGGATGTTCTCGGTGACGTAGCGGTCTCCATCGGTTGCGCGGGTGATCCGGTGCCGGCTGATCAGGTGCTGGGAGTGGGACTGGTCGCGGATCCGCGGCGAGGCACCGCAGGCGGAAAGCTCGTCGGCCCGCAGGTGAGCGGGCAGGGGATCGCCGGTCCTCGGCCCGGCGGATTCTGCGGGTTGTCATCGGTGACCGCAGAGATCTGCGCCGGTGAAGATCGCTACTGCGCGACTGACGCGGGCCAGCACCCGATCCTGGCCGGGTTGGGCCGGATGCTGTCACAGCCCACCGGGCCTCAGATCGGGAGCAATGACGACAAGGCAGCGCAGGAGTTGACGCGCTCGCTGGGTTCGGACTTCTCTGGCGTCAATCTCGCTGACGCATCGGGCGCAGTGCAGCGAATGATCGCCGAGGTGTCGTCGGGGCACCCCGACATAGGACACCTGACGCAAGGCGTGAAAGAACTGACTTCAACGTTGGGGCCGTTGGCAGACCTCTCGGGGTGGGCGGCGGAGAATCCTGGCGCGAAATCCCGTCTGTCACAGGCGTCGCCGGGATCGGGCGATAAGCTCGCCGCGAATGTCCTGGATGCGGCGTCACGTTCGGATCTGAGCTCCGCACTGGACGCACTGGCGTCGATCGCCTCGCAGATCACCGGCGCGGCGGCGACGGGAGCGGATCGTTCGACGCTGTCCGGAGCTGTCGACCGGGTGGCATCGGCAACGGCGCCATTGACCGATTCGATGGCGGCCTCGCCTGCGGCCGCGTTATCGCAGGCATCGCGGGTGTTGTCGGTGTTGAAACCGTCAGTTGTGGTCGACCAGGTGCTCAATGTCGTGGTCAACGGCCTGCGTTTCGCCGCGAATGTTCCCGGTGTCCTCGACGTGCTGGGGCGGGTCGTCGGTCTCGTCGGAGATCCTGCGATTGATATCCCCGGCAAGGTTCGGGGACTGCACGATCTATTCGGCACGTTGAACAGCGAGTTCGCACCGCTGGTGAAAATGGTCGCCGGTGTAGATCTGCGGATGATCTCGCACCTGATCGGGTTGATTCCCGATACAACCGGAACCGCGCAGATCATCTCGCTGTTGGTGGGGATGCTGGCGAACCTGGATGTCGGTGCGCTGGCGGCACAGATCGGCCAACTTCAAGACAATCTGTGGCAGGTTGCCGAAGCTCTTGCCGCAGGGGCCAATCCGATCGACGTCGGTGTGCGGTTGGCAGAGCTCGTACCCACCTTGCTCGGCTTCGCCGGCATTGCGGTGAACACTCTGGTCGGCTCATCGGATCATGGGGCGGATGTTCAAGGGCTGGCGCGCTCAGCAACGGATTTGGCGGGAAAGAACGGTGCGGACGCCTTGGGGCAGCTCGTCTCCGAAGGATTCAGTGCCGCCTCGTTCTTCGCGTCGGGAGTTCACCAAGGCTATGACCATTACGTCGTCGACGGTGACGGTCGTACAGCGATTCAGTGGCTGGTCGACTGGTTCAGCAACCGGATTCGTTCGGTGGTGCCGACATGAGAAACGGCTGGTTCCGGTGGGTAGTTGTCGGGGTTGGAGTCGCCGTCGTGGGGGTCCTACTAATGGTTGGCGGCGGAGACCGAACTCCACCCGATCCGCACTGCCTGCGGGACGTACCGCGTGTGAGTCGGCGTGTGGCCGTACCAGGACAAGTCGCAATGCCATTGCCCGACAACGCCTACACGATGTCGTCGCCGTTCGGCCCGAGAGAGGGCGGCTTCCACAACGGTGTGGACTTCGCCGCACCTGAAGGAACCGCGATTCGCGCGGCCATTGAGGGGACAGTGGCTGCGGCGGGTCCGGCGTCCGGATTCGGCAACTGGATCGTCATCGATAGTCAGCGCCCCGACGGACTGGTATCGACCGTCTATGGCCACATGTACGACTCGGGCGTTGGCGTACATACAGGTGAGCACGTGAGCGTTGGTCAGACGATCGGCGCCGTCGGCAGCGCGGGCGAATCCACCGGTGCGCATCTGCATTTCGAGGTTTGGCCAGGCGGCAGGCTACAAGGCGGCAAGGCGATCGATCCGCTTCCGTGGCTGGCGGCCGTTGGCCCCTCGCAGTCCGAGTCACCGGCGAGCAACGCAGTCGTCGCGTCGAGATCTGGCCGGCGTCGTGTCCAGACGGCTGGGCTTGCGATCGGATGTGATCCGGCACCAGTGCTCGGAGTTGAACTCCGCGCTGATGCGGTGCCAGCCGAGTACTTGCCGTGGATTCACAAGGCGGCCACTACTTTCTGCCGGGAGTTGACTGAACCGATCCTGGCAGCGCAACTCTCGCAAGAATCCGGCTTCGATCGGTGGGCTCGCTCGCCGGCCGGAGCTATAGGTCCGGCGCAGTTCATGCCAGGTACTTGGGCTGCCCACGGAATCGACGCCGATGGCGACGGCATCGCGGACCCGTTCTCGATCGCAGATGCGGTGATGTCTCAGGGCAAATTCGCCTGCGAGCTGATCGACATGGCGAAAACCGGACTGGCGGAAGGTCGTTTGCACGGTGACCTCACGCAGCTATGGCTGAGCATGTACAACTGCGGGCCGGGCGCGACCCTCGCGCAGGGGGAAGTCTGTCAGAACGCCGAAACCCTTGGCTACGTCCAGATTATTCCGAATCTCGCTGCACGCTTCGGAGCGTCGTCCAAATCTGCTGCACCGCCGGATATCCGGGCAGGTGGCCCTATCCGTTGACCCTGTCACCTCTCTCGAAGGAGATCGATGTGAGTGATCATCCGACAGAACCCGAGGACAAAGTGATCGATCGCGACGAATACACCGCCGAGCGACCGGTCGACCTTCGTCGGCAGCGGCTGCGGCCACGGCCCCAACCGCCCGATGACGAGGTCGCCATGGCAAGCAGCGAAGTAGAGCAGGTTTCCGATCTGTACGGCGTGGGTCCCGCGAACCTGATACCGACCGAACCTGGCCCGCAAGATATCGCCGCGGTCCGCGAGGCGCGGCTGGCAATGCTGCTCGCTCCCGCGCCAGGAGTCGAGACCGATCCCGCCCAATGGGGGTGGCGCGGCAAACTCAATGCTCTCGGCTTGCGGGTACGTCCGAACCGCACGGGTATCGAGGTGTCGTATCGCCGGGCGGTGGAACGAATTCGACAGCCGCTTCCCGGTACGCCGCTGGTAGTGGTGGCAAACCCCAAGGGCGGCACCGGCGTTACCCCGACCGTTGTTCTGCTGTCAGCACTGTTCGGTCGGCACCGCGGCGGTCAAATCGTGGCATGGGACGCGAATGAGGCGTGCGGGACTCTCGCCGCGCGCGCCGCTAATTGCAGCAACTCCGACGGCGTTTGGGAAGTCCTCGGTCATGCCCGCGAGCTGTGCTCACCGAACAGCGATGCCTCGAGCCTGGCTCGATTTCTGCAACGGCAGCCGACTCTGGACGAAATCCTCGCATCGGATCAAACCCCCGGCGGGACGGCGATCGTCGGGCGAGACGAATGTGCCGCGCTGATGGCGGTGTTGCGGCGGCACCACGCCATGGTGATCGCGGATGTCGGCAATAACGAACGGGCGCAGGGATTCCGATGGGCAATCGGCAACGCGACCCAGTTGGTGATTCCCGTGATCGGTCACCGCGACGCAGTTGTGGCCGCGCTGCGTCTCCTGGATGGTGTGGCTGACGCCGGACACCAGCAACTCGCTGAAGACGCTGTTGTCGTGCTTGCCGAAGTGGGCGACATCCCAACAGCCGCTGCCGCGCTGGACAACGCTCGAGTCGCCGGAGTGCTGCGTGTTGCGTTCGATCCTGCGTTGGCGAGTGGCGAACGGATCGTGCTGTCACGGCTGCCACGCTCGACAATCCGGGCTTGGAGTGAGGTAGCCGCCACGGTCGCGGACAGTATCGCGCAGACCCTGGCGGACCGGAACGCACCTCTGGAAACCGCAGATGACATCGAATTCTCCTGGGCACCGAAGCAGTCGGAGCCAACGCAATTGCCGAGCCGTTTGCAGGCGTACGCGGTGCACACCGGCGGCTCCGCAAAAGGCAGTCAAGCCGCCAACCCAGCGGGGCATGTTCCGGATTGGCGACCTGGCTGGTGAATGACCAACGAATCGATCTCGAAGGAGGTTCGGTATGAGCATCAGAAGCGTTGTACCGCTGTCGATCAGGCCGTTGCGCGAGGGCTATGTCATTGCTGCGGCGGTGGTGATGGTGTCGTTGGTCGGAATCGGGCCTGCATGTGCTGAGGGCATCGAGAATCCACTGACAGGGGTGAGTCCCGATTTCGGATTGTTCGCCGGAGCGCTCGACGCATCGTGGAAGCGCGTCGTCGCGTTCGTTTGGGCGCTGGTGATCATCGGAAGTTCGGTGCGCGTGATTATCGGCGCGTTCAAGGTCAAACGAGCCCGCAGCCGTGGCTATGCCAATGATCTGGCCGAGGGCAGTGAAGAACTCCAGGACGCGCTGGTGTCGCTCGGGCTGGTCGGCCTCGCGTCACCGATCGTCGCCACCGTGCTGTTCGTCGTCGGCGGGCACTGAAGCTGCTGCGAGGCTGTGAGGAGGTCTATAGATGTCCAGGAGGAGAACGCATTTCGCTGAGCTGTCGCCGAACGTCGAGGCTGGGCACGAAGATCCGACGGAAGCAAAGCACACCCGCACACGGGTGCCTCGGTACCTACTGATCGCGGTCGGTGCCCTCGCGTCGTTCGTCGTTGCCGGATTGCTGACACTGAACTCCTGTGCCGGCACGAACGGCCCCGATGCCGGGGCCGGAACGACCGTGCGGGCTGCACACGGCCCAACCGGCATCCGCGATGGCGTGCCGACGGGCTACGCCCATGATCGCGAAGGCGCGGCGACGGCGGCGGTGAACATCGTGCAGGCGCTGACTCAAGCCGGTCAGGGGCGGATCCGAATGGATGCGGTGGCGGCAACCCTTTTGACACGGACTCCCGGCCCGCAGCTACGGAACTCGATGCAGATCGGTTCCGGGCGCGCGACAGGGCCGGTCGTCGTGAATCTGGTGCCTGCCGCAGTGAGTATCGGTGAATACGCAGGAACCTCGGCACGAGTGTCGGTGTGGGCGATGACCGTCTCGCGTGGCGCGATTGCCGACAGCGACCGGATTTCGCTGATCACCGCTTGGTCGACCCAAACACTCGACCTGGTGTGGGAAGACAACGACTGGAAGGCGAATGAGGTGTCGGGTCGCGCGGGACCGACACCGGAGAAGTCGGTCACCACGCCCAAGACCTCCGCACCATTCCAATCCGGCTATTTCAGCTTCTACATCAACTGAGCGGTGGTGAAACACATGGCCGATCGTCGCTCTCGTCTTGTCATAGTCCTGGCGGTGATGGCAATTCTTGCCGGCATCGCGGTGGGGAGAGCCGCTGCCGAACCGCCGCAACCGACTGCGCCCGCAGGAGCGCTTCCCAACGGATTCCCTGGAGACCTGCGCCAATTCGTAGGTGGTACCGAGGAATTCAAGTCCGGCCCGTGGTTCTCAGGGGATTGCGCGAAGCGCGGCGGCGATGTCGGTCGCTACATCAATGATGTCTTCGCCGCTGAAGACCGGCTGCTGTACTGGGCGGCCAGTGACAACGAGAAGAAGGGACTGCATAGCGGGGGAGCGCCAACCGGCTTGAGTGGTCGAGCCGATATCAGCGTTGAGCCGCCGAAGAGTTCGCTGCCTCGCGTCTTCCCGGCCGGCGCCGCTGCCTTCCATATGCCGTCTTCGACCTGCGCCGACGATCTCAAACGATGGACCAGCGCGGCGTGGAATCCGTGGGGGTTCGACTGGGCGAAGACGCCGGATCAGCAGTCGATGCGTGCCATCGCGCGACTCGGCGACGAATTCGCCGCAGTGCCTAGCAATGCCTGGACCGATCCGTGCGCGGTCGGTGGCCCCTACTGTGCGCACGCATACTTCGCCAATTGCGACCAAGCCGACGTCGCGACAGGAGACCAAACCCGCTGCCTGGAGTGGAATACCGCAGTCGGCCGACTCTACGAAGGCACCGCCCACTGGATCGAGCAGAACACCAGCTTCAGCGATCGTATCGGCGCGATCGTTCGCCAGGACGCGAACCTCCGGATCGGCGCGGCCGTGACAAAGGCTTTCGGCTGGCTATGGGACAAGGCGGCCACGGCTGCCAAGTTCATCGTGGATCCCCAGAGCGCTATCGACGACTGGGCGAATTCATCGAAAGACGGTGCGGTCGAACTGAGTTCGCGAGTACTCGACGGTTTGGCCGCGACCGGCCACTTCGACCCGACCGCACCGTGGTTTCTGCGTTGGTATGCGATCAGCACCGGAATCGGGGTGATGGTGATGGGCTTGATGACTCTGATGGCGTTGTGGCGGGCCGGATCTCGCGGCGAGACCATGAAATCCATTGGCGCCGACCTGGTCGGATACCTCCCGGCCGGTGTGCTGATGATGCTGTTCGCACCCTCCGTCGCCGCACTGCTTGTCCAGGTCGCGAGCGGCGCTGCGGATGCAATAGCCCGCACGGCCGGTCCGGATATGGGCCAGACGATTACCGACTTGCAGCACTTCACGGGTGAACTCACCGCCGCGACCCTGCCGGGTGGTGCCCTGATCGGACTTCTGCTGTTCTTGCTGCTGATCGTGTGCGCGCTCGCCGTGTACTTCGGCCTCCTGATGCACCAAGTCGCGCTCCCGTGCCTCGCTGTAGCGTGCGGAATCGGGTTCGGCATGTGGGTGCACCCCGGCTGGCGAAAGAAGGCGCTGAGGCCCGTTCTGCTTTTCATCGCGATCGTGGCCAGCAAACCGCTGCTGTTCTTGTTGTTGGCGACCATCACGGGCGTGATGGACAGCGGGCTCGCCGACCATTCCGCCGGGGCGGAGAAGCTCGGAGCCTTGGGGCGGTTGTGCCTGGTCGTGGTCGCGTTCGCCGTGGCGGGGCTGGCACCGTGGTCATTGCTGCGGTATGCGCCGCTACTGCCATCCCGATCCGACGCGGCAGGTTTCGGACAATCCAGTTCCCTTCTGGCCGGAGCCGTCGGTGGCGTGGGCACAGCGATGTGGTGGAGCGGTCGTGGAGGGGGCGGCCGTGGAAGCACGCAGCGCCCGCTCAACACTCACACAGATGGCGAAAGCGGCGGCATGCCCCGCGATCCGGGTTGGAGAACCAGCGGGAGCGAGGACGGTCGTTCGCCAACCGAAGCAAAGCTCGGAACAACTCTGGCTCGGAACACCGGCGGCGAGTCCTCGACGAAGCAGGGAATCGGCGCTGCCGGAGGAATTGCTCGTCGCGCAGCATCGGGCACGCTGTCCGCGAGCATGGCCGCGGTTCCGATCGCCGCGCAGGCCGCCAGCGGCGTGCTCAACAAGGCACGAAGCGTCGCCGAGTCCGCACCCGGTGAGGCGGAGTCGGAATGAGTACCGAGTCGCGTACCGCGATCCTGGGCGGCGAGATCGCTCGCCGTTCCTGGCTCGGACTCTCGCGTCCGGTCCTGCTGATTTGGGCGCTGGCACTCAGCGGCGCCGTGGCCATCTACGTCCTGGGCGGCGGACAGACCTGGGCGATCATCGCCGCGCTGGTTCTGCTGGTCGCGGTATTCGCGGCGACGATGGAATGGCATGACAAGCCGTCGTGGGCAGCGAGGCGCGCGCATTCGCTGCGCACTTGGGGCCGCAGGCGGCGGGGTGAGCATATCTACCGCAATCCGTGTGACCCGGCGTTCGGCGATCCGGAACGCGATCCCGGATGGGCCTTCCCACCGCCGCTGGGCAACATCGCGCCGTTATCGCTCGGCGGTACCGGTCTCGATGACATGTGGATCCTCCGCTGCGCCAATCCCGGTGAACGCGTCTACTTTTCGGTCCTCCTGGCGGTGGAAGGTGTCGCCGACGGACTGCGCGGCGACGCCGCCTATGCGGCATCTTCGGCCGCATTCGGTACCTTCCTCGCCCAGATGGCGCGCGCCAGCTCGCATGTGCGCGGGGTTCAGCTTCTGCACCGCAGCGTCCCGCACGACATGACTCCGCACATCCACTGGGCGCAGACGCGGGTAGCCCGATTGGCGGACGCGCGGCTGACACCCGCGGTGGAATCGTACGGTGCGCTGATAGACGTCACGGCACCAATGGCGGAGGAACACAGATCCTTTGTGGCGCTGCGGATTCCGCAGACGGAGGCCTTCATGAACGAGGTGGCCCGTGTCGCCCACATCAAGAACGCCACCACCATCGGTGCCATTGCCCAAGTCGTTCGTGACGAAACCGAAAGGGCGGCCCGGCTGCTCGTCCTCGCCGGAATGGGCCGCGTCGATGTGCTCGGGGAACGCCGCGCTTGCGCGGTCATCAGAGCTTTTCTCGATCCCGACAGCAAACTCGATCGTCATCGCGACGCGGGCTGGGATACGTGCTGGCCCAGCTACGTCGGTGGTCGGGACAGTATGGCGATCGGCCCCGATCGGGAGTGGCGAACCCGTGTCGGGTATCTGCGCCCGCAGGCTATCGAACCCGTTCCGCTGGGGCCGCTTTGGCTCGCCCCGCTGCTGACCGGAGTCGAAGCCGACCCTGGCGATGACGACATTCCGCCAATGCCGACCATCCGAACACTCAGTGTTCGAATAGATTTCGTTCCCGCACAGCGAGCTCGAACTGCGGCGAGAGGTGATAGCACGGCCGACCATGCTCGACGTGCCAAGGAAGTCCGCCGCGGCAAACTCGATGACGGCTCGACCGAGGTGTTGGCCGGAGCTTCCGAACGCCGCCGTCAGGACCTGATGCCGGGATCCGGCCACCACGGTGCCGTTTACACCGCATCCGTTGCCGTGACCGGCCGAAGCGAGGATGACCTCGACCGCGCCTGCCTGCGTGTGGTGGAAGCGGCGAACGAGTCTGCGATCACCGAAATCGACTGGGCCACAGACCAGCACGATGTTGCCGTCTTCACCACACTGCCGCTCGCTCGCGGACTGGCCGCGACACCACATACCCGATGAGGAGGTGAACCATGACCTACCGACGACATCGCACCGAACGGAAAGCCGGTCGAAATGGACCTCGAAACCTAGTTGAATTGTTCTGGCCTCCGAACAGAACTGCGAAGTCGCACTCGAACCCCGTTACCGGACCAATACACGAGGTGGCAGTCTCCCGGCGACCAGCACCGCGCCGCAGCCGTTGGTTGGACCGATACGGCTGGTACGAGCCTCGCCTCGAAGGAGCCTGGACGACGACGCGCCAGGCCGAGGCGTGGAATCTCGCTACCAACCGCCGCCGGACCCGGCAGGAAGGCGTGCTCGCCGGCCTCAACACCATGAGCCAGGAATTGGAAATCGTCGATGCCTTCGCCGCATACGGCGCCGAGACCTCCGGCATCAACGTGGTCGTCATCGGCGATATCGGGCGCGGCAAATCTTCATGGATCAAAACCGTATGCGTGTTGCGGCAATTGCTGGCGGACCGCCAAGTCGTCGTGCTCGACAAGAAGCCCCAAGCCGGCGTCGGCGAGTACACGCCACTGGCCGCCGCTTTGGGAGCCGAGAGCATCCGGTTCCGCATCGGCGGATCCGGTGCGTGTCTGAACCTGCTCGACTCTGCCATCAGCCATGGCGGCCACCATGAGCACGGACTCGAAGGCGTTGTGCCCGCAGGTCAGGAAGCGCTGGTGCTAGCCGTCCTGACCGACGCCATGGGCCGCCAGCTCGACGAGCGCGAAAAGGCTGCTGTCGGAGCAGCACTGACGGCTGTTAGCGGCGAAGCCCTGGTGGCCGGCCGGGATCCAGTACTTCGTGATCTCGCGATGCGACTGCTCGACCCGCAGGCGAAGGACGGATCCATATTCGGATCTCGATGGGCTGAGCGGTCGTTGGAATGGGGTGTCGAGCCGGGGCTGGCTCTGCTTCGGCTAGCCGACCGGGATTTGCGCGGGTTGGTCGATTCGCCGACCAGCCCTGCGGTGCGTGACGCCCTGGAAACTCATCCGCTGGTTCACTTCGATGTCAGCGCGCTGCCCACCGACGGTCCGGCTCTGCGCGTCGTGATGACGGCGGTCAACACCTGGCTGGCGAACCGGCTTGCAGCCAGGTCTTCGCGATACCAGCAGACCATCCTGGTGGTTGAGGAAGGATGGCATGTCGCCACCGGGTCCACCGGTGAGGTCTTCCGGACGAATCTGAAACTGTCTCGAGGGCTTGGTCTTTCCACCGTATCGGCCTTCCATCACCCGGCTGAGCTACCGCCGGATTCTCCTGCTCGTGCGTTGATGGCCGAAGCCTCCATCGTTGTGTTGTTCGGCCAGGCACGCGCTGACGATGCTGGCGAGGCGGTCCGGCTCTACCGCTTGCCCGCAGGGACGGAGGACACGCTGATGCGACTGGGACGGGGGCAATGCCTCGTCAAGATTGGATCACGAGATCCATTCCTTCTCAACCACATTCGTTCGCCGTGGGAGATGGATCTGACCGACACCGACGCGGCCGTCACCGGCGAGCACCCACCGGCGCAGCACGAGGCGCTGTCATGAACGCGCGTCGACGGACACCGACCCCAGCACGAAGCGAGCCGTTGTTGCCTGCGGGTCTAACACTGGCACTGCACGCGATCGGCGCGATCATTTCGGGCGTCTGGGGCGGCGGCGTGATCTCGGCGGCGCTCTCCTGGCACGGACTGTGCTTGATCAATCCAGCGGAATCGCTCTCGATCCTGGTGCGGCTGACGACCATGCCCACGAATCCCGCCGCAGCATGGCCGTCCGATCCGCGGCCCGGTCCGGCATGGCTGACGTGGTTGAGCATCGTCCTGGCCGCCATCGTGTGGTGCTCGATCGTCGGCATCCTGAGTGGCGTGCTCGACGGCCGCAACAGGCGTCATGACGGCATCGCCACTGTCACCGATCTGCGCCGGAGCGGGCTCGACGCCGGAACCGCGATCAGAAAAGCGGGTCACGAGTACCCGAAGCTTGTTGCCCGGTCACGGCGGAGGTCGAGACGATGAAAAGGTGGCGCTGCGGGCGCATGGCGTCGATAGACCCGTCGGAAGTCTCCGTCGACATCGGTGTCCTGGCCGATCAGCCACGAGACCAACACGTCTACCTGCAACACCGTGACGGCGTAATCGTCCACGGGCCAACAGGTTCCGGCAAAACCTGGCGAATAGCCTGCCAGCGGGTGTGGGACGCACCGGGATTCGTCGTCGCTACCACGACCAAAGCCGACTTGGTCGCAGCAACCTTCCTTCAGCGCTCGCGGCTCGGCACCGTCGAGGTCTTCGATCCGGAGGAACTGACCGGATGGCCGACGAGTATCCGATGGTCGATCCTCGCCGGTTGCACAGACCCCGACACCGCTATTCGTCGTGCCGACGCACTCGCGCGGGCAATGCCGCTGGAAGGAACCCGCAATGGGGCGTACTTCGAGCAGAAGGCTGCGACCTTGGTTCGCTGCTGTCTCCATGCCGCCGCGCTCGCCGACTACTCGATCCGCGAAGTGAGGATCTGGGTCTCGACACGCACCAACCACACCGCAGTGGACATCCTCAGCGAGGCGTTGCCGGACTGGGCCGGCGAACTGGACCAAATCCTTGGTTCCGCAAGCGAATCCACCGACGATGTGCTGGCGGCGGCTGCGCGACTCCTCGAACCTCTGGCCTCGCCGAAGCTGCTAGCCGCAGTGGATGTTCCGGTTGAGGAGTCGTTCGATGTCGAGCAGTTCGTGCTTACCGGCACCAACACCCTGTATCTGGTATCGAAAGGGACTTCGCGCAGCATGGCCCCTTTCGTGGCCGCGCTCGCCGCCGAAATTCACCACGTGGCCGACCGCGCATCGCAACGATTACCCGGTAAGCGCCTCGACCCGCCTGTGCGGCTAGTGCTGGACGAGATGAACAACGTGGCACCGATCCCCGACCTGCCGATGATCATGACCGACTCCGGCGGCAAGGGGATCACGGTCTGGGCCTTCGCCCATAACCAAGACCAATCCGAGTTGCGTTGGGGTACGGAAGGTGGCCGCGTTCTCACCCAATCCGCACCGGCCATGGTCGTGCTCCCCGGACTGCGCGGAGTGGACGAACTGACCGCTCTTTCGCGTCTGATCGGCGAACGTCGGGGCTGGGAAGCGACATTGCACGAAGCTAGTCGCAGCTACGCCCTCCACGACGAAACGGTATTGCGCACCGACGAGATTCGCGAATTGGCCAGCGACCAAGCACTTCTCATCTACCGGAACACTCCGGCGATGCTGCTGCGCCTGCCAAGCGTGTGGGACGTGCCGCACTGGCGTAGCGCGGTCGAGGCATCCATGGCCGAGTTCGACCGGATCGTCACTCGCCAGAACCGGTAGCACGAAAGAAAGGAGCTGACCGTGGATGACGAATATGGAGGGAGAGCGGCCGAGGAGACAGAGACTGTCGCTTCTCGATACGCGTGGCGTGAACTCTCGCTCAGCGATGCCGTCGCGCTGTGGAAGGAACTGGCCGAATGGGCCGACTGGCTCCGCCATCGATACCAGCTGGGCTCTCGCGTTCCCCCTTGCTGGTGGCAGCACGAAGTCGTCGTCGAAGAACTCACTGCGCTCATGGCCGCGCACACGGCGGCCTACAGCGTCCCGGCCGAGCAACGCGACCTCGCTCGGGAGGATATGGCGGCCTGGCACACCCAATGGCTCTGGCCAACAATCGAACGCCTGACCCGGATCAGCGACTTCTCCGCCTGTCGGCCGACCGGATGCCGGTATCAACGTCACCGGCAAACGACGCTCGACGGGCTCCGCGACCACATCGATCGAATCGCAACGCGAGGAGACCGCGCCACCGGAAACGGTTCGTGAGGGTGCCAGGTGGCGGCATATCCGGCTCCGAAGGAGGTGAGTTATGAATCTCGACAACGAATCTGCGGAAAGCGGGATAGACAAGATGAGACTCGATTTCGTGCGCTTCTACCACCTGTCTGTCGCAGCGGAGTTCGCCCGAAGCGATGGCGAACGCACCGCACTTCTCAAGGAGGCAGACCGGATCTCTACCCCATGGCGAGAAGTTCCCGGTGAAAGAACAATCGATTGGTGGTACCTGAGTGCCGCAGTCGGGGAATGGGCGCGCGATTCCGCAGGGATGCAGGGACATCTCGATGCGGTAGACGAAGGGCGGATCTACATCACGAATGACCAGCGGGCAAGCTTGGTACAGGCTAAACAACTCAACGCGGCTCGTGAAGCCGCCATCAGGCCAGCGGAATTCACCGATGAGCTGGCGATGCTCCCATATCGCGCGCGCATTAAGCCTGCCGAAGACACTGAAGCCATCGAGAAGCACACCACGAGTTGGTGGTTGGCGCGGGAATGGCTATCCGACATCTCCTGCGTGTATCCCGAACAGGTCGTGGATGTTGAAATCGCCTGGTACGACCAGCATTCCGGAGAGTGGCGGAATCTGATCGAAGGCTCTGGTGTTGGGACAGAGGATCTGCGCGTCGAACTGGCGGACCTCGATCGGCTGCTGGGAGGCAGAAGGACTCTCGACCCGAAGCCGTGGCTGAACGACCTGGTGAACGACGTGCTCTCTGACGAGTACCGCGCCGCGCTGGTTGAACAGAACAATCCCTGGGCATCGACAGAGCACCGGATCGAACATCGGCTGCACGCGGACGACCTACGTGATCAGATCCTCGAGTTCGCGGGCGTCGAGCATGCGGCAGACCATCTGGCCGACATCGATACCAGCGTGAAGGAGATGAATCACTTTGCGCTCGAGCCGCAAACAGGCACATGGGTAGACCAAATGTCCCGAACCGCGGAATACGCATTCCGTCAGTCGGAGCGGGAAGTGGTTCGAGTGAACTACCACCCTGACCCCACTCAGCCTGATTACGCAATACATGCGGGATACAGCAATGTCGACTCGGAAAATCCGTGGTACGCAGAGGAGCAAATCTCATGGAAGGCGGAAGGGAAGCGGTTGATCGAGATTCGACTGCTCGGTCGATTCAACGATTTGCCAGCCCTGGTTCAAGAGTTGCAAACGTACAGGATCGACGGGGTCGGCGCTGGTTCACAGTCGATTCCGGCGAGCATTTTGGATCGGTTGTCAAATTTCGACCGATACCTCATCGAGTGCGCCGATATGGCTGGGAATAGTAAAAGGCTCGCTGATGGAATACGAGCGCGCGCTCCATATGTCGTAGCGGCCCGTGGAGACAGCGTGCGTGGAACAAGAGTCGACGGATTGGGCGATGGTGGGGCCAATCAGAATGTCGAGAGCGGAGGTCGAACGATCGCTCAGGGACAACCCTCTGCCATCGCGCGAGGGGGCGAATCGGACCGTAGGCAACGGCTACGACGTAACCGGCCGTCATCAAGGCAGCGACCTGGCGGCCGCCACCTGTAGCCCGACAGCAGAGCAAGACACCAGGAAGGACACCGCGACGGAGGAGGGAAACCAAGAATGGCGAAACCAGACCCGGATCCGTCTATTCACGAGGCGATCCAAGCGATTCGCGAGTTGGTCGAGGCCCAGAACATGCGTGCGGCGAAGAACCAGATCCGCAACCTGCAATCGCGACTCGACGACCAAACCTGGCTGATGGTCACCGAGATCGCGAACACCCTGCGCTTCAAAACCCAGCCTGCGGCCGTCGCCCGGCTGCGCAGCCTCTGGCGCACCAACGAAACACACCGCGCGCTGATAGCAGCCTGTGTGCCGAAACCTGGTGAAAACCAGCATCTTCCGGACCTTGTACGCCAGAGGAAGCCACATCCGGACGAGATCCGGCCGAAAGCGGGCAACATCATCGAGTCGTATGAGGACGATTTGGACAAGTCCGAACGCGACGACCCGGGAACTCCCCGCCCCGAACTCATCGTCGACCGCCGCGACTACGACGAGAATATCCTCGACGAGGTCAGATTCGGCCTATGCGTTTCGTGCCGCCTCGAACGGGCAGCCATCGACCGGCATACGGACCGTGAGATCGCTGGCCGCGGCGATGACGGACTGTGCGGCGAATGCCGCTCGCTCGGCAGGCCCGGTATCCCAGAGCTGCCCGTCGGGCACGACAGATCCCAAGCCATCGAAGCGCGCCTTGACTTTCTGACAGAGCACTACGACACCCGATCGCCTGGCCTGTTCCGGCAGGAGTGGCGGCATGCCGACCGGGATGCTCGATCAGTGATCACAGAGTGGGTCAAAGATCACGTTGAGGTAGGCGCCGAGCCGCCGGCGCAGCGCGGGGTTGTCGTTGCTGAATCCAATGCTGAATGCGAGAAGTGCAGGGACCGGCGGCAATTGAGAGACGGACTGTGTGTCGACTGTCATCCCGCGTTCGCAGGTCGGCCCACCCCGGCGGGAAGCATCGAGCGTCGCCACCAAGCGGATGCGGTGGTGGCCTGGTTGCCCGGGGAGGTAGGCGCAAGCGATGGCGACAGTGAACCACGTGCTCTACGAAGCCGGATCGCGAGCCGCAATCAAGTTCAGGTCAGCATGCACATTCAGGATGCCGTCGATCCAGTCGTCGATGAGATAGTCGGAGTGATGACCCCGCCTGTTGGCGAAGCTTCTCAGCCCTCGCCCCAGCGCCGAGCATCCCGCTCGACTAGGGCTCAGGCCGCCATCAATGGCGGCGAGTCTCGCTTGCGCCGTATGCATCCGAATCAGCGGCCGGCGCGTGGGTTCAAGATGTGACCACCAGCGTGGCTGAGGCTGTTTGCCGAGCATGATCGTCGCCGGTGAAATCCCGCACTGCCCGTCGCTCGACTCGACATTGGCTCACGGTGGATCGAATGACGCGCCGAGCGGATAAACGGATCCCGTTGGGCGAGTTGTGGCTTCGCCAGGGCGGGGTCTCAGGGCTGTGGTGGGCTGGAGGTTGGCCGTGTTTGGCAGCAAGCCGATCCGGCTGTTGTTCGGCATTACCTGCCAAGGGCTTTCGATCCGACGCATAATCTTGGTGTGGATTCTTGGGGGGCTGGATGACCGCAGGCGAAGGCTCGGGAACCGGACGCGATCCGAGTGGTACTCGATCGGACCTGTCGGGGAGCGCTGCGGATGTGGTGCAGGCCAGAGACGTTGCTGGTGGGATTCATTTCCACTCCACCGGCCGCGAGGGCGCCAGCGGTGAATCTGCTCCTGTGCCTGCGCAACTGCCTGCCGATGTGCGGGGGTTCGTCAACCGCATTGCGGACATCGAGCATATGGACCGGGTACTGGAGCAGGAGGAGGGCAGCCCTGGACCCGCGGGGGTCTGTGTGGTCACAGGCACAGCGGGGGTCGGGAAGACCTCCCTCGCAGTGCACTGGGGACACCGAGTCCGCCATGAGTTCCCTGACGGCCAGCTGTATGTCAACCTCCGTGGATACGATCCCGGTGAACCGGTTTCTGCCGGCCAAGCGCTGGAACGATTTCTCATTGCTTTGGGGGTCGCGCCGGCAGCGCTGCCGACGGATCTGGAAACGCGCAGCGCATTGTTTCGTACGTTGCTCGCGCAGCGCAGGCTGTTGATCGTTCTCGACAATGCCGCGACGGTCAAGCAGGTTCGCCCGCTGCTGCCCGGTGCGGGACGATGCCTGGTTCTGGTCACCAGTCGATCGCGGCTGTCCGGGTTGGTTGCTCGTGACGGTGCCCATCGCCTCGACCTTGAGTTGTTCGACGAGCCTGCCGCGATCGAGCTGCTGTACGGAACTGTTGCTGGATACCGATCGGGCGACAGTGAGCACGAAATCGTCGAACTCGCACAGTTGTGCGCCCGGCTGCCGCTGGCTCTACGGATCGCCGCAGAGCGCGCCGCGGTTCGGCCGTACATGCCGATGGGTGAGCTGATCGAGAATCTGCGCGACGAATCTCACCTGTGGTCGGCGCTCTCGGTCGAGGACGATGACGAGGCTGACGCGGTCCGCACCGTGTTCGCGTGGTCCTACCGAGCTCTTCCGCCTCAGGTCGCGCGCATGTTTCGGCTGCTCGGACTGCATCCTGGCCCTGAGTTCTCGCTCCACGCCGCTGCGGCCCTCGCTGCTGTCCCCGTTCGTGAGGTGAGCCAGCTACTGGATGCGCTTGTCGGCGCGCATTTGCTTGAGCAGATCGGCCGCGACCGTTACCAGTTCCACGACCTGCTGCGTGCTTACTCGACGGATCAGGGACGACACTGCGATAGCGCCGAGGATCGCGACGCCGCCTTGGAACGCGTCCTGGCCTGGTATGTGCATACTCTCGACAAGTGCTTGAACGAACTACCAATTCCCATTCTCGAACCGGTCCAAGACATCGAGCTCGATAGCCTTCCGGCTGGGGTCCAGCCGCTCGTATTCGCCGATCCTGATTCCGCAGCGGTCTGGTTCGATGTCGAGCGCACCAATTTCGTCGCGTGTGTTCGCTTGGCTGTCAAGACCAGCAACGACCGGGTGGCGTGGCAGATCCCGATCCTTCTCCGGGGGCCGTTTCCGCCAATCAATGCTGTCGACGACTGGTTCGCAACTACTGAACTCGGGCTCGTCGCCGCGAGGCGACTCGGCGAGACTGCTGCTGAGGCCATCCTTTTGGATTCGATGACAATGGCATACCGGCAAGCGCATCATTTGGACAAAGCGGAAGAAACGGGCCGGAAGGCTCTCGAAATGTTCCGGCGGATCGGTCATCCGCAGGGCGAAGCGCTGAGCCTGAATCAGCTCGCGCTGGTCAACTCTGCCGCTCGGCGCCTTACTCTCGCGCACAGCTACCTCAACGAAGCTGAAGTACTCGCTGAACGACACAACTACACGTACATTCTTATATGTGTTGCGACAAACCGTCCTGTAATCTACCGCGCCGCGGGTCGATATCAGGAAGCCTATGACGATGCTATTTCAGCACTCGACCTAATCCGTCGCTCGGGTAGTCGCATAGATGAGGTTGATCTATCGATAGAAATCATGCGAGCTGCCCACGGATTGGGTCGATATGACGAAGCCGCATACTGGGCAGAGGCGACACTTCCGATGTCGCCAACGAAACTATATGACGGGGTTATTCTCCTCCAGTACGGCAATATTCAGAGAGATCGGGGCGATCCTGAGTTAGCTCTCGCTACCTATCATCGTGCCGCAGTAATTCTACAGCAACTCGGCAGTCATCATCGGGAAGCGGAGACGCTCGACGCTACAGGCAGTGCCTACGCAATGCTCGGACGGCTCGAGGAAGCGGCGCACTTCTATGTCGAAGCGGCCAATTTGTACCGGCGTATCGTCAGCAATTGGGGTATTGCGGTCGCGCTACATCATCTCGCTCAGGCGTCGTTCGATCTAGGAAGAAGCGATTCTGCAAAACGTTATTGGAATGAATCGCTCGCATCATTGAGTGAATTCGACGACCCCGCTGCCGAAACGTTGCGCGAGTCGATCGATCGGTCATTGCGACAGCTCTCTACGTCGAATCGAGAATCGGATCGGTCGGATGGCATCTGAATTCACGATTGCATTGCAATCGAGTTTAATCGGAAGCCTCGAACAATATTGGAGCAGAAAATGGATCCTATTTCTATGAGTGTGTTGCTCGGGTTGATCGTGAAAGCGGCCGCCGGGGAGGCTGGTAAGAATGCATGGAAAGGGCTGGCTCAATTGGCGCGGCGAGCGTTTGGCGAAAATGAACAGGCCGAGCGTGCACTACAGCGAGCCCAAGACGACCCCGACGGCGCAGTCGATCTGGCCGGGCAACTGATCGGCAGTGCTGCTACCGATCCCGACCTTGCCGACCTCATCCGTACATGGATCGGTCGCACCCAGCATGCCGCCACCGACGAGGCCGTGATCAACACGATCAGCGGCCAGGCCCAAATACACGGCCACGCGGTACAGGCACGCGATATCGGCAGCGTTCAGCTCGGTGGTCGCGACAACCCTGCCGGATAGATTCCCATGCCGACACTGTTGCCGGGGTGTATGCGGGCGTCTGTATTGGGGCGGGAAGCGCGGATCCGAGCCACTTCAAGGCTGGATCCAGGTGGCTGTACGGCACATTGGTGAAAATCTTCCTCAGACAAATACCTAGGAACCGGATTCCAGCATCTCCGAAAAAGCGCTACGGCACATCCCGATGTCGGCGGTGTCCCTGCGCTCAATGATGTTCGGATAGAGCGAGTTCGACTGCGGCTGAAGGTGTTTCTGCCGTGGAGATGGGAATGGGGGTGCCGGTTTCGTCATGGATGGTCCAGCCGCCGAGGGAGATGACCGGAATGCCGCCGCGTCGGTGGGCGAGGGCGAGTTCGCTGAGTGTGCCCCAGGATCCGCCGACGACGATGACGGCGTCGGCGGATTCGATGAGGATGGAGTTTCGTGCTTCGCCCATGTTGGTGTAGATGACCGCGGTCAGGCCGGGGCAGATCGCGGTGCGGTCGGTGTCGGGGCGGATGCCGATGACGAGTCCGCCTGCGGTGAAGGCGCCGTCGGCGGCTGCGGCCATGACGCCGGTGCCGCCTCCGCAGAGGAGGGTTGCTCCGGCTTGGGCGAGGAGTTTGCCGACTTCGCGGGCGTGGGTGTCGAGGAGGTCGGTGGTTGCTCGGGGTCCGCAGACGGCTACTTGGATTGGCATGGAGGTTATTGTCCTTTCCCCGATCCGGCGGTGTAGGAGGTGAAGACGCGCAAGCGGTCGCGGAGGTCTTTGGCTGCACTGGTATTCGGTCCGTGGATAGTGGCGAGCAGGCGGCCGACTGGTGCACGCGTTCGATGATGGGCGGTGCGTGGTTCCACGTTCAGGGTCAGGACGCTTCTGTTTGCTCGACTTTCAAATGACCTCGTTTGTCGGTGAACTTCGACGCCCGGAGCCGGGCGGGAGAGACGGCAGCGCCGGAATCCACTGCACCGGCGTCGCGTCGGTATCCGGGTAGTGGATCGGCGCGGCGCCGGACGGTGTGACCTCTCCTGCCCACTGGCGGGCATCTGGCACCGGCACGTCATGATGTGCGTCGTCGAGGCGAGCTGCTGCGTCGAGAAGGATCCACTGGGTCTCGGTCGGGCCGATCGCGGTAGCGCGCATTGCGGTGGCCAGTGCGCGATGCTGCTCGATGTATTGCGGGTTGTCCGAATACAGATCGCCCGCCCCACAGGAGAACACGACAACCGGCACGTCGGTGCGTGATTCCAGGAGGGTGAACGGGGTCGGCACGCGACCGGCGACGGCACCGGCCGTGTAGGGACACAGACGCACCGTGACGTTGGGCCAGCGCACGGCCGACGCGACCATCCGCAGTTGGGCGGCGGTGACAGCGGCGTCGCCGATGATCCGGTACAGCACCGACTCGTCGAGCAGGAGATCCAGCTGGACCGGGTTGATGCTGCGGGTGAGCAGTGTTCCGCGCGTGGACATTTCGGCAATGGCGCGGGTGAGGGTTTCAGCCGAATCGTCGCGGCCGGCTATCAATGCTCGGTGATATTCCGGGGTCCGGAGCAGTTCCGGCACGAGATCGTGACAGATGACGATCCGGTGGGCGCGTTCCTCGAGTTGCGCACACAGGTCGAAGTGGGCGTTGGATACGCCGTCGAGGACGACGGGATCGCTCCCGGTGCAAGCGTGGTCGACGACCGCGATAATGCTCTTGATCTCAGATCTGTGGAGTCCGTAGAACTCACACAAGGCTCGTACCTTGTGCCGGCACGGGCGTTGGATGTCGCCGACCTCCAACCGCTGTATCGCCGACTGCGTGATCGAGGTCTGCTCCGCAGTCACGGCAAGCGACCGCCAGCGGAAACTGTTGCGCCGCTCGCGCAAATAGATGCCGAGGTGTCGGTGCAGCAGGGTCGACTTGTATACCGATGACATCGGGTGTCGTGGCTCGCTTTCGATGCTGGGCAGGAAGGGCAGAATTCGCGGTGCGGTGAGCGGGGCGTAACTCGCGCCCGGGTTCGCGGTGACGAGGGGAACCACACGACAAGTCCGCATGGTTGGGGTTGTTCGCCGTAGCGGTACACGCGTTGCAGGATGTTCGGCCGGAGCCGGTATGTTCCCCGGTCCGCCCAATGCGGGTCGACCTCAATCGCAGCGGTGCTGGTCGGGGATTGCGGGTGCCGGCTACATGGTCCGGGCCGCTACTGATCCTCGGTCGGATCGACTGCGTCGTTGGGCTGCCCGGTCGCTTCGTTTTGCCAGTCGGTGAAATCCCGGATGGCGTCGACGACGGTGATCACCGCCAGTCCCAGGATGATCCCGCGTGCCAGGGTGCCGAGCCTCGTCAAGGTGTGGTTGTTCACTGTTGTTGTTTCCCAATCTGTTTCGATGCCGGTCGAGCGAGTCTCGACGGTGTGAGAGTGTGGCTTGACGGTGTGGTAGGTATGGGTGCTGGGGTTGAGTCAGCGGCGGGGCTGGGAACCCCGGGGCGGGGGTCCTACCGGAGGCGAATAATTTGCCGGACCAGGGAATTTCTCTTCGCGCCACGCCCGCCGGCTGTTGGACGAGACGAAGCTGCGCGGGTCGTTTTTGGGGGTGTCTCCCGAGATTCGTAGGAACCGGCGGCTTCCTCGTGCCTCGCCGGGTGCCGGCGGTGTGTGCCACATCGAGGTCCACTGGATGAGGCAAGCTGTGGACGATCACCCTGGGCTGATACGGGCGGGGGATGGCGTGCCGACCTCACCAGCCCAGGGGTTTCGTCGCCCTCCACACGGGCAAGTCGAATCGTGTGCGGAGGGACGCCTGTTCATTTGCTATTTCGGCTCTCGGATCGGAAAGCGCCGAGCGCGCCGGAAGTCCACCGCCGCGAGGACCGCTGTCCCCGAGGGCAGATATGCGTCGCGGGGTTGACGCAGCCAGGTCCGTAGTCGAGAGTGCCCGGTACCGGGTGTGGGAAGCGCGATCTGCGCGCCCGCGCGAGCGATCGACACACTGTGCCGGAACATCCCGGCGTAGATTTCTATCCGGTCAGGGATATCTGGTTCCACCAGCAGGACCCACTGCCCGTCGCGCAGTTCGATGACAGGTCCCAACTGTATCCCTCCGTCGCGGAGGTGGGTTTCGACCAGGGCGCCGAGAGGGGCAGGCATCCTGACGGATCCGACCCCCGCGCCCGCCGTGACATAGACCAGATCGAGCTCGGGACGCACTGCGGCGTCGAATCCGCATGTCTCCCGATAGAACTCGCACCACCTGGCAACGTCGGCGCTACGGCGATCGGTTACGGGTGCCGTGCCGCCGATCTCGGTTGCAAGTTCGTCGACATCCGCGGTGGTGTGACGCATCTCGAGCAGTGCTCGTAGCTGGCGAATTTGCTCGGTGAACGCGGCGTCGATCGCTGCCAGGCCGGTCAGCGGTGCGCCGGGCGTCTCAAGGTCGTGGAGAGGAATGATCACAATCGCCTCCCGTCCGATAATTGTGGTGGGCAAGGGATTCCGAGTGTTGTAGGCGAGTTCCGAAAGTCAGCCGTAGAGCATCCGGTGCAGCTCCGGTGTTGGTTCGCAGCGTCCAGCGAGGATGAGCGTGCGCCAAGCTTCCCGTACGCACTCACACTCCACCGGCGAGCACCGGAGATGCTGCTGAGTCGCGCAATGCGCGCCCGCGATCGTGAACCCGCCGGCAGGGGCGGGATGATCCACGCCCGTGGAGCAGTCGCTGCCGAGCACGGGCACCATGAGTCCGGCGAGCAACACCACCAGACCGAACGCGACGAGCACCTGGCCGGCCGTCATCGCCTACTCGTCCTGAAGCTCGCAGGTCTCGTAAGCCAGTGCCGCCAGCCATAGCAGGCAATTCGGGCCATGGTCGATGTGATTCGCGTACACCGCTTCGGCTTCGGCTGTGCATTTGAACCCTGTGACGTCAGCGGCGCAGTCGGCCGCCGCCCACAAACCGTGAAAACCGAGACTGACCTCGGTGCTGATCCCAGGGGATCGACCGATCGGGTGGTCAGCAGTCGTTGCAGTTGCCGCTGGCGACACGTTCATCAGTAGGTAACCTTTCAACTGCGCGTTGCCCGTTGGAATGCTCGGTCCTCTGGGGCGAGGGGTGTGCAGACGGGACCGAGGGGGTCTGTGCGTCCGTCTCGAGGGCTCATTCAGGCCGGGAGAGGTCATCGGTGAATCCGGAAATTTGTGATTGCCCGATGAAAATACGGTCGGGCCGAGACGAACTTGCGCTGGTGAGAGGCATAATTTTTATGCGCGGGACGCATATTCGTGGCCCCCGTGTGGGGGGCGGAATAGCCTGTACCCATCGGCGGGCAGAGAGAACAGTGAGGGCAACAGCCCATGTCGCAGCACACGAGGCGGGTATGCGTGGCGTGCGGGGCACAACTGGCCCGTACGAACCGGGATACCCATTGCCATCCTTGCGGCAGAAGGCGTGATCGCGCGCCCAAATTGCCGATGAAGGAGTGGCGGACAGGTGCGCTGTTCGACGCACTGGCTGCGAAAGACATGGCCCAAGTCGTGTGGGCGTATCGGCATCACCGAGCCCATGGACGTAGGCCGCTGACGCAGGCCGACATGGCACGGTGGCTCGGGATAACTCAGGGTCAGTTGAGTCGTATCGAGAATGGCCGCAACCGGATTCGCTCTCTCGATACCCTTACCCACTACGCCCGGTGCCTTCAAATTCCGCATGCGCTCTGTTGGTTCGACATCGATGAACCGGACACCGCGCCGGTAGCTCCGACAGAGCCGGTGCAGGTCCGGTTGCCCGGTGGCAGGCGTATTCCCGCCGCGACGATGCCTTCGCTTCCAGCCCAGGCCGAGTCGTTGCTCACCACCCTCGACCAGTACGTGGTCACTGACATGCTGAGCGGCCCACACCCATTGTTGCCTGTGGTGGAACACCAGTTGTGGTTCATCGATCGGCTGATCGCGGGAAGTCGGGGATCCGGTCGTCAGCGTCTGCTGTACGTGTCGGCGCGGTACGCCGAGTTCATGGGTTGGCTCCGCCACGACGAGGGTGATCTGCACGCCGCGTTGCATTGGTCCAACGCGGCGTTCGATCTGGTCAAGGAACTCGGCGATACTCGGTTTCTGTCGTACGTGCAGATGCGTAAAAGCAACATCGCCAGCGACATTCGCAAACCGGATCTCGCGATCGTGTTCGCCAAAGAAGCGCTATCCAACCTGTCGTTGACTCCCCGACAACGCGCCGTTGCATTGCGGCAGCTTGCGCACGGCTACGCCATGCTGGGTGAACAGGAGGCATGCGTCAGAGCTTTGGATCAGGCGCACGCTGCCGCCGACGAAGGAGAGAACGATCCGGGCGATATGTCTGGCTATTGCACCCCTGAGTACATCGCTATGGAAGCCGCGCATTGCTGGGTGCAGCTCGGGCGGCCGGAGGCCGCTCTCGACGACCTTCAACACGGACTGGAGAACTGGAAGCCCGGCAACCGCCGTGACCTCGGGGTCGGTCTGGCGCGGCTGGCTGCGGCCTACGCCGGATTGGGCCAGCCTGACGAAGCCAACGAGGTGGCCGGCCACGCCCTGGTGATCGTCGCCGAAACTCGCTCGAGTCGCACCATTCAGCAGCTCCATCAAGTGACCGAAAAGCTCACCCAGACAGGACATCTCAGCCACGCTCGCGAGCTCGACCACGCACTTCGCCGCACACTGCGCCGGCCTGAAGCGGCGGCGCCGATGAAGACTAGGAGAACGTCAGAGTGGAATTGATGAGCACCGCAACCTCAGCGGATGAAGCCCGCCGTGCGGCGACCGTGGCGGTCCTGCCGGTCGGCAGCTTCGAACAACACGGCGCGCATTTGCCGTTGATCACCGACACCGCGGTCGCCTGCCTCATCGCACAGCGACTATCCGACGCCTACGGACTGTTTCTCCTACCCCCGATCACCATCTCCTGCTCTCATGAGCACGAGGGGTTCGCCGGAACCGTGAGCATCGGTGCCGCCACTCTCATCGCGGTGATCGAGGACATCCGGGCCTCGCTGGCGCGCTCCGGCATCAACAAACTGGCGCTCGTCAACGGCCACGGCGGCAACTACGTTCTGTCGAATATCACCCTCCAGGCCAACACTGAAACCCGGAGTGTCGCACTCTTCCCCGGCCGAGAAGAATGGAATACGGCTCGCGAGCGCGCGGGGATGGCGACCACCGCCCACGCCGACATGCACGGTGGCGAACTGGAAACCTCGATTCTGCTCTACGCCAAGCCGGACCTCGTCGGCGACCATTGGCGTGAAGCAGACCACGACGCAGACGATCGGCCCCACCTCCTGCTCACCGGCATGGCTGCATACACCGCCAGCGGCATCATTGGTCGTCCCTCGCAGGCGACCGCCGCCAAAGGCGAAGCAGTGCTCGAAAGCTTGGTCGAGACCTTCGCCGACCACCTGAAAATCCTCATGGAATGAGGTGGACTCCTGACAGGGGCACTGTAAGAAAGACGGCTCTGTCCCACATCGTGGTGTACGCCTGGCAGACCGGCAAGGCCCTGCCCAGCGACACCCCTGCTGCCCTGGTGGACACGGACCACGCTCTGAACACCTCCACCCTACGATCCGGTCAACAACCGCACCATCAGGGCGAGATGCGAGCGGCACCTGCGGCGAATTGTGTTCACGCGATGTCCGAGCTGATCGGCCTGGTCAGGTCCCGCAGAGCGTCGTCGTATTGGTTGCGGTCGAACCGGAATGGACCGAACGCGCTGTAGTCG
>NZ_QZFU01000054.1 GCF_003598715.1 Nocardia panacis | reverse complement strand
GGGACTGACCCCCGTTTTTGAGACAGGGATCAAAACACCTTTATAAAACAGCCAGTTTCCGAAACTCTTTTGGTGATTGGCTGTTTAATTTCAATTGAATTCGGATATTGTTATAATAATCAATATACTCCCTGACCGTTTTTTCTACAATGGCTGTTGTAGTGTTTGTCAGGTGGTGGAGATAGAATCCTTCTGTTTTTAAACTGGAGTGGAAGGATTCTATGGGGGCATTATCAGCGGGCATTCCCTTCCGGGACATGCTCATGGTAATGCTTTTTTCCTTTATCTCCTTTTGATAAGCATAAGAAGTGTAGACCGAACCTTGATCACTATGAAGTACGCAGCCTTTAGGTAATGTCTGTAACTGCTTCAATGTATCTAAAACAAGAGAAACATCCTGTTTATCACCAATCGTATAAGCCACAATCTCACTAGTATACAAATCTTTTATGCTGGATAGATAAAGTGGTTTTTGACCAAATGGCAAATACGTTATATCTGTCACCAGTTTTTCAAGTGGCTTTGTCGCAGTAAAATCCTGTTTTAAGTGATTTTCTGCAATATAGTAAGGTTGACCAGTCTGTTTACGCTTTTTTATTTTCACACGACACTGTAAACCGTAGGTTTGCATAATGCGTTGTACTGTCTTATGATTTATTCTCCTTTCTTTTCGCAGTAGGGCCGTTATTTTACGATAACCGTACGTATATTGGTGTGACTCACAAAGCGACGATATGAGGTCAATTAACACTTGCTGTTTTGGCAGAAGATCTTGTTTTTTCCAACGATAAAATGTTGATCTTGCGAGCTCAAACATCTGACAGAATGCCCTTACACTGACTGTGTCTTTTACCGCATCATAAATCGACACGAATGCTTCTTTTTTCACTTCCTTTCCCATTCTATATACTTTTTTAATAGGTCAATTTGTTGCTTTAAATAAAGATTTTCTGTTTTCAACTTCTCGTTCTCATTTTGATATTCTGGTCCTTTCCCGTAGGTATACTGCTTTCCAACTGGTTGATGAAATCGATGGATTTCACCCTCGCGATACCATTTCATCCACGTTTTCACTTGTGTTCTATTCTTAATTCCTAACTTGTCCATGATTTCTTTTGTCGGGATTCCAGCTAACCTCATTTGAACGGCCTCTTCTTTTACACTAATCGGATAACTAACTCTTTTTCCCATACAAAAAACACCTCCAAATTGTTTTCAGATATGCTATACCCGATTTTTCAATTTAAAGGTGTTTTTATTTGTCTCACTTTATGGGGTCAGTCCC
>NZ_QZFU01000053.1 GCF_003598715.1 Nocardia panacis | reverse complement strand
TGAACTGACCCGTTAAAATGAGACTTAGAAAAAACACCTATGCTGCCTGTCCCCTGTATTCCAGTGGGGACAGGTAGTTTAATTTTGCCTGAATTCGTACATGATTATATCGATACATGTATTGATTTACAATTTGTACTACTTTAGAATTGGATATAGATGCTCTACTTTGAGCGTTAAATCCTTCCGACTTTAGCGAGGAGTGAAAGGATTCAATGACGGCATTATCATGGCAGTTTCCTTTTCGAGACATGCTTGTGGTAATGCCTTTTTCTTTGGCCAAATTCTGATATGCATGTGAAGTATAGACAGATCCCTGGTCGCTATGAAGAAGTAACCCTACTGGTTTACGTAATTCTACAGCTTCCCTCAATGTGTCTAATACTAGGTTAATATCTTGGCTCGTACCTATTTTGTAAGCCACTATTTCGTTGTTATATAAGTCCATAATCGTTGATAAATATAACATAGTCGAGCCATAAGGTAAGTAGGTAATGTCGGTTACCCATTTTTCATTTAATCGGCTTGCTTTAAAATTACGATTGAGAGTGTTCGGCACAATAATATTACTCTCACCACAAATGTACTTTTGTCGCTTCTTCTTAACTTGACACTGAATCTCAAACTTTTGCATAATTTTTTGTACAGTTTTGCGGTTTACATTTATCCCATACTTTCTGTTTAAGATGGATTTAATTTTACGATGACCATAGTGATAGAAGTTTTTCTTACACAGCTTGATTACTAGCTCTTCTAATGAAGTTAGCTCAACTTTTTTATACTTCTTTTTCCAACGGTAATATGTTGACTTAGGTATGCCTAATACTCCAAGAATATCAATTATTTTAAAAGTGGCTGAGAGTTCTTCTACAACTTGGACAATGACTCGTGGCTCCAACTCCTTTCGATCTCCTGGTACTTTTTTATAATTGCCAATTGAGCCTCTAGCTGTTTATTCTTTAGTTTTAATTCTTCTAGCTCACTCATTTCCTCCGATTCTTTACCGTAGGAATATTGTTTTCCAACTTGTTGCGAAAATCGATAGGTTTGGCCTGTTTTGTACCATCGCATCCATGTTTTAATTTGAGTCTTATTTTTTATCCCCAGTTGTTCCATTATTTCTTTGTTTGTCATTCCAGCTTGTTTCATTTTAATTACTTCCCATTTTACTTCTTCTGCGTAATGTACTCTTGTGCCCATAGAAAAACACCCTCCTAAGAATCATATTGTATTAATACGATTCAGGGGGTGTTTTTTCCTTGTCTCATTTATTTGGGTCTCTCCA
>NZ_QZFU01000052.1 GCF_003598715.1 Nocardia panacis | reverse complement strand
CGTCCGAAGGCGAGCGCGACATTGTGCCCACCGAACCCGAAGGAATTGTTGATCGCGTAATCGATCTCCTGGCGGCGAGCCTCGCCGTGCACCACATCCAGATCGATCTCCGGATCCTGGTTGTCCAGGTTGAGTGTCGGCGGGACGATACCGTCGCGCACGCTGAGCACGGTGAGTATCGACTCGAGCGCGCCGACCGCGCCGATCGAATGACCGAGCGCCGACTTGGGTGCGTACACCGAGGCGTGGCTGCCCACGGCCTTGTTGATCGCGTTCGCCTCCGCGGTATCCCCGATGGAGGTCGAGGTGGCGTGCGCGTTGATGTGGGTGATGTCCTTCTTGGTCAGGCCGGCGGTCTGAATGGCCCTGGCCATGGCGCGGGCGGCCCCGTCACCCGAGGGGTCCGGCGCGACCAGGTGGTAACCGTCGGAGGTGATGCCCGCACCCAGCAGTCGGGCGTGGATCGTGGCGCCGCGCGCCTTGGCATGCTCCTCGGTTTCGATGACCATGAGCGCGCCCGCCTCACCGAAGACGAACCCGTCACGATCCTTGTCGAAGGGACGCGAGGCCCGCTTCGGATCATCGTTGCGGGTGCTCATGGCGCGCATCATGGAGAAGGCCGCGATCGGAATCGAATCGATGTAGCCTTCGACGCCACCGGTGACGACGATATCGGCGTCACCCATCACGATCATTCGCCAGGCGTTGGCGATGGCCTCGGAGCCGGATGAACATGCCGAGACCGGAGTGACCACTCCCGCCCGAGCCTTCAGTTCGAGACCCACGACGGCCGACGGACCGTTCGGCATGACCATCTGAACGGCCAGCGGCGAAATCTTGCGATAGCCACCGTTCTTCAGCTTGTCCACCGAATCGATGAGTGCGTCGCCGCCGCCCAGCCCGGTACCGATGGCCACACCCAAACGTTCGGGGTCGACCTCCGGGCTGCCCGCGTTCTTCCACACTTCCCGACCGAGCGCCATCGCCAAGCGCTCGACATACGCCATGCGCCGGATCTCGACTCGATCGAGCAGTGTGTCCGGGTTGACCTTCAGGTGTCCGCCGATGCGGACCGGAAGGTTGTATTCCTCGATGAAGGAATCCTCGAGAGCCTCGATCCCGCTCTCGCCGTTGAGGAGTCCCTTCCACGTCGCATCGACGTCACCCGCGATCGACGTGGTCGCCGCCAGGCTAGAGACGACGACGTTGGGGAAGTTCCCGTTCAAGGTGGAAGGAGTGGTCACAGGTTCGGCCCTACTCGGCTTCGTTCGAGAACTTGGCCTTGAGCTC
>NZ_QZFU01000051.1 GCF_003598715.1 Nocardia panacis | reverse complement strand
CCAATGCCGCGCAGTTAGCGCGGATGAGCGCAGTGCAAGTGGATCTTGCTGTGGTGGTTGGTATGTCGTGACGCGGAACAGCGGAACTCCTGGTAGAGAGGTTAACGACCAAGAAAACCGTGCCACCGGGGAGTTCCGCTGTCTGTGCAGTCTGTCATCAATCGTGTGTCGGGGGTAGCGGCGGGTCGGTTCGCGCCGGGGCATCTGGGTGAGCTGACCCAGATCGTGCCGTTCGAAATGGTCGATGCCGCGTTGGAGGCCACCGCGTCGGTGCAGGCGCGGGTGCGGGATCTGCCGTCGCGGGTGGTGGTGTATCTGCTGCTGGCCGGGGCGTTGTTCGAGGGTATGGGCTATAGCCAGGTGTGGTCCCGGCTGGTTGCCGGGGTGGGTGCGGTGGTGGCCTCGCCCGGGTCGTCGGCATTGACCCAAGCGCGTCGGCGGGTGGGTCCGAAACCGTTGCGGGCGTTGTTCGAACTGGTCAGAGGGCCTGCTGCCGGCGCGGTGCGGTGGCGGGGACTGCTGGTGTGCGCGGTGGACGGCACCTGCCTCTACGCCCCGGCAAGCGACGCCAACCTCGCCGCGTACGGTCGTCATCGGGCCGGGCCGCTCGGTGATTCCGGCTTCGCGATGCTGCGCCTGGTGGCGGTGGTAGCCTGCGGGACCCGCACCGTGCTCGACGCGGTGTTCGGTTCCGACCGGTGTGGCGAAACCACTTATGCGCCAAGACTGTTCGGATGTCTGCGAGCGGGAATGCTGTTGCCGGCCGACCGGAACTTCGACGCGGCCGGCCTTATCGAATCCGCCGCCGCGACCGGCGCGCAGCTGCTGATCCGCGGACAGGGCAAACGCAAGATGGCGGTGGCGGGCCGGCTGACCGACGGCTCGTGGCTGACCCGGATCGGCGCGGTCACCGTCCGTGTGATCGACGCCGATATCCTCGTCACCGGTACCGGTGATCACCGGTCGGTTCGCCGGGTCGAACGCTACCGGTTGATCACAACTCTTATCGATGAGAAGCGGTATCCGGCAAAGGATCTAGCGGTTCTCTACCATCAGAGATGGGAGATCGAGACCAGCTATGCGGAACTGAAGTCCGGCCTGCTCGGCGGACGCGTTCTGCGTGCGCGCCGACCCGAACTCATCACCCAGGAGATCTACGCGCTGCTGGTCGCCTACCAGGCGGTGAGGACCGCCGTCGCCGATGCCACCCTGGCCCCCGGCACCATCTCACCCGACCGCGGTAGTTTCACCGTCGCCCTCAACACCGCTCGTGACCAGCTCGTCCGGGCCGCCGGCATCATCGCCGGGACCGTCGTCGACCTCGCCGGACAGATCGGCCGGGCTGTCCTGGCCGTGCCCCTACCTGCCCGCCGGGCCCGCGCCTGCCCCCGCGTCGTCAAACGCGCCATCTCCAAGCACC
>NZ_QZFU01000050.1 GCF_003598715.1 Nocardia panacis | reverse complement strand
CAATGCCGCTCAGTTAGCGATCCTGCCGGGTTGTCAACCCGGCAGGATGTGGATGCTGATCTGCGTTTTGTAGCTGTTGCGGTCGATGTCGCCTTTGGCGCGGTGTTTGGAGATGGCGCGTTTGACGATGCGGGGGCTGGTGCGGTCGCGGCGGGCCGGTAGCGGGTGGGCCAGGACGGCGCGGCCGATGGCCCCGACCAGGTCGATGGTGGTGGCGGCGAGGATGCCCGCGGCGCGGATGACCTGGTCACGGGCGGTGTGCAGGGCGATGGTGAAACCAGCGCGGTCGGGCCGGGCGTCGGGTGCGGTGAGAACAGCGTCGGCGATGGCGATGCGTAGGGCCTGATAGGTGACCAGCAGGGCGTAAACCTCCTGAGTGACCCCGGCCGGTGTGCGGGCGCGCAGCACTCGCCCACCGAGGATGGTGGATTTCAGTTCCAGGTAGGCGGTCTCGATCTCCCACCTGCTGTGGTAGAGAGCGACCAGTTCCTGTGCCGGATAACGTTTTTGGTCGGTCAGTGTGGTGATCAACCGGTAACGCTGGACCCGGCGCGGCCCACCGTGGCACGTCACGACGATATCGGCGGCGATGATCCGCACGACCGTGCCTCCGATGCGGGTCAGCCAGGATCCGTCGGGAAAACGCTCGATCGGAGGGAATCCTCGGTTGTTACGGCAGCGGAACAACAGATCGGCTCCGGTGGCGGCGAACCGCTCGATCAGGGTGTTCGCGTCGAACCCGCGATCGGCCAGCAGCAGCGTCCCGGTCCGCAGGCATCGGGAAAGCGCGGGCGCGTAGGTGATCTCACTCGCGGCCATCGATCCGAACACCACGTCGATCACCGTGCGGGTGCCACATGCCACGACCGCGACCAGCCGCAGCATCGGATATCCGGCGACCGCGTGAGCGCCCCCGGAATGCAGACCGTAAGCGGCCCGGTTGGCCGCACTGTCGGGAACGAACAGCGATGTCCCATCGATCGCGCACACCGACAACCCCCGCCAACGCGCCGCACCGGCGGCAGGGCCGGCGAGCAACCCGAACAACTCCCGCAACGGCGCGATCCCGACCCGCCGCCGCGCCTGAGCCAACGCCGAGGACGACGGAGAGGTCCCCGCGTCCGGCAGACCCGCCACCATCCGCGCCCAGACCTGCCGATACCCCACCTCGGCGAACAACCCTGCCGCCAGCAGCAGATACACCACCACCCGCGACGGCAACTCACGTACCCGTGACTGCACCGCACGCGCCGATCCCACTGCCGCGTCGACCATCTCGAACGGCACGACCTGCGTCAACTCACCCAAATGCCCCCGCGCGAACACCCCCTCCGGTACGACCGGCACGCGACCGATGACAGACTGAACAGACAGCGGAACTCCCGGTGAGCGGTTTGTCTTGGCGGACAAGATCTCTCTACCAGTAGTTCCGCTGTCCTACTCTCATGCCCCCACGCGCACGACAACACGATCCACTTGACACCCAGCCCAACCCACTAACTGAGCGGCATTG
>NZ_QZFU01000049.1 GCF_003598715.1 Nocardia panacis | reverse complement strand
GGCCGGGCGCTCGTCCATTGCGGAAGATTCCCTACTGCTGCCTCCCGTAGGAGTCTGGGCCGTGTCTCAGTCCCAGTGTGGCCGATCACCCTCTCAGGTCGGCTACGCATCGTCGCCTTGGTGAGCCGTTACCTCACCAACTAGCTAATGCGCCGCGGGTCCATCTGTAAGTGGTAGCTAAAAGCCACCTTTTATGATTGAACCATGCGGTTCAATCAAGCATCCGGTATTAGCCCCGGTTTCCCGGAGTTATCCCAGTCTTACAGGCAGGTTACCCACGTGTTACTCACCCGTCCGCCGCTGACCTAAGGGAGCAAGCTCCCGTCGGTCCGCTCGACTTGCATGTATTAGGCACGCCGCCAGCGTTCGTCCTGAGCCAGGATCAAACTCTCCATGAAGTTTGATAATGACTACGCACACTTACATGTGCGATTTATTTAATGAATTAACAGGTACGTTTTGTCTTGTTTAGTTTTCAAAGATCATTATTAAAGCAACTCTATTATTATATCTCTCTTGATATAAATAGTCAAGTGCTTTTTTTCAAAAATAAATGGTGGAGCCTAGCGGGATCGAACCGCTGACCTCCTGCGTGCAAAGCAGGCGCTCTCCCAGCTGAGCTAAGGCCCCGAATAATGGTCGGGAAGACAGGATTCGAACCTGCGACCCCATGGTCCCAAACCATGTGCTCTACCAAGCTGAGCTACTTCCCGTTATATATAATGGCGCGCCCGAGAGGAGTCGAACCCCTAACCTTTTGATCCGTAGTCAAACGCTCTATCCAATTGAGCTACGGGCGCATATATCAATGCCGAGGGCCGGACTTGAACCGGCACGGTAGTCACCTACCGCAGGATTTTAAGTCCTGTGTGTCTGCCAATTCCACCACCCCGGCGTGGATGGTTGGAGCGGAAGACGGGATTCGAACCCGCGACCCCCACCTTGGCAAGGTGGTGTTCTACCACTGAACTACTTCCGCAGATCTTTTTTTATAATGCGGGTGAAGGGACTCGAACCCCCACGCCGTAAAGACACTAGATCCTAAGTCTAGCGCGTCTGCCAATTCCGCCACACCCGCATAAAATGGTGAGCCATGAAGGACTCGAACCTTCGACCCTCTGATTAAAAGTCAGATGCTCTACCAACTGAGCTAATGGCTCTTTAAAAGAGACTTAAACATTATATCATAAAAAAGTGGTGCCGGCAAGAGGACTTGAACCCCCAACCTACTGATTACAAGTCAGTTGCTCTACCAATTGAGCTACACCGGCTTTATCAACAAAATATTATAATGGTGGAGGATGACGGGATCGAACCGCCGACCCTCTGCTTGTAAGGCAGATGCTCTCCCAGCTGAGCTAATCCTCCGTTTGCACTTGCGTGCAACAGCTTGGCGGCGTCCTACTCTCACAGGGGGAAGCCCCCAACTACCATCGGCGCTGAAGAGCTTAACTTCCGTGTTCGGCATGGGAACGGGTGTGACCTCTTCGCTATCGCCACCAAACTATGCCTTCA
>NZ_QZFU01000048.1 GCF_003598715.1 Nocardia panacis | reverse complement strand
TTAGTTTCCCCTGAAAAAGTCAGGGTGTTTTGAGCATAATTAAAAGGAATTCAGCACCTCAAAATGGAAATTGTTATTGTCGAGATAACAAAGTTCCACACCCCGAGGGAAGAATTCCTTTGCTATAGGAGTTCAACAGAAGCCCTCGGGAATCCTTCCAAGAGGTGAAGAAAATGTTGAAACTTCGAGACGAGCAATTGACCATCTGGGATGCCATTCTCCCGGAATCTGTTAGAAAGTTGCCGGTCGAGCTTGCAATCATAGATCAATTACTGGACGACGACCGTTTTCTTCAACCGTTTACTGAGTTGCACCCGAAAGGCAAGAAAAGCGGCCGTCCTACGCTTGCAATTGAAAAGTACATCCGTCTTATGGTCCTGAAGCATAAATACAATTTGGGCTACGAGTCACTCGTGAAGGAAGTCGGTGACAGCATCACATGGCGAATGTTCTGCCGGTTTGCCATCGACGAACCGATGCCCGACCCGTCTACGCTCATCTATGCCCGCAAACGCTACGGCGACAAGATCGTCGAAGACATCAATGCCGCACTCGTAAAGCAGTGTGAGGAAAAAGCCGTTCTGAAAACCCGCAAATTGCGCACGGATACGACGGTTGTGGAATCCGATATCCATCACCCGACAGACGCTACGCTGTTGCAAGATGGCGTAAAAGTCATCACTCGAACGATTCAGAAAATCCGGAAAGTCGCCTCCCACACTGTTCAAGGCTTTGAAGATCGTACGGCAGAAATCAAGGAAAAGATTCTGTCCATCGCGAAAGTTCTACGTCGCCGCACCCGTGAATCTTGGGAAGAAGTTGACCGGATCACTGGGAGCGTAATCGAAGTAGCCGAGAACGTTGTGAACAAGGCGCAAACCGTTATCGAGAAACTGCAAGACAAGGGCAAAGCTGCTCTTCGACAAAGTAAAACCAAACTGACCGAGGCGGTCACGCTAACCGGCAAGTTGTTGGAACAAGCCAAACAGGTCGTTTCCGGCAATCGAATCATCGCAGATCGGATCGTCAGTTTCTTTGACCCGGAAGCAAGACCGATTAAGAAAGGTAAGCTGGCCAAAGGAACTGAGTTCGGCTACAAGGTGCGAATCGACGAGACGGAAAGCGGCTTTGTGACCGGCTACGCTGTCTACGAGGGGAACCCCTCGGATGATGAACTGCTCGTTCCCGCTGTACAGGCGCATATCAAGCAATTCGGCAAAGCGCCGCAAGCTGTAGCGACCGACCGCGGTTTCTCAAGCAAGAAGAACGAAACGGCCATTACCGAACTTGGTGTGAAGCGAGCTAGCTTGCCGCGAAAGGGCAAAAAAGGCATTGCCCGATCCGAGTACGAAAACGAATTATGGTTCAAAGACTTGCAGCGTTACCGTGCAGCTGGAGAAGCGAAGATTAGTCTTCTCAAGCGGAAGTACGGTTTGAACCGCAGCAGGTATCGGGGCTTTGTCGGCTCAAAATGCTGGGTCGGCTTCGGGATTCTGACCCACAACCTGCAAAGAGCGGCAAAAATGCTCCAAAACTAACATGGAAACCGATCATTAGGGAAAGTTCCCCCTCACAACCCAGCCAGCAACCCGAAACTATTTTTGAAAATCGACTTTTTCAGGAGCAACTA
>NZ_QZFU01000047.1 GCF_003598715.1 Nocardia panacis | reverse complement strand
TAAGAAAAACGCCTGACGGCGTCCTTTAAGTTCGTGCATCTCCGTTCATATGTGCCAAAGTAAGCTGGGGTATGGGGATCTTCTTCCTCTGTCCCCAGTCTACTTTTTCACATCACTTATCCTGTATTCGTAGCCATGAACTCCTTTGTAATATTCCGGATACATCGCTCCGCCGCATTCTTCACAACGGAATTGTGGAGGTACGGTCGGATCTCCATCATCCATCGCATCGAAATTCCGTACGACTTGCAGCGGAATCTCTTCTTCGCTGCTGCATTGCAAACAAATGTATTTTATCGTTTCTTTGCTACGCAGCCCGCTCTGCGGCTTTTTCTTTTTCTTGACCGCCTTTCGTTTCCTGGACACCGGTGACATCCCGAATCATCCTTTCCAGGCATGCCTTTGAGGTGGAGCACACCGCGTACTTCACCTTCAATTGCCCATCCTCAAGGCAAGCTTCTCCCTTGTATTCGTAATAACTTTCGCATTTCGGACAACATGGCGGCTTCCCCGTCTGCTCCTTGACCCGTTCACTCCACGTTCTGCGTTTCAATATCCGCTTTGCCTTGACGATCCATCTTCTCGCCGCTTTTTGCCACTCGCTGACTAACTTCTTGCACAGGCTCTTGATCCGCCGCGAGTAAACCCCATAGTAACGAATCGTCTTAAAGTTTTCATCCGGGATATGTCGGATCAGCCTTCCGATGAATTCTTCCACCGGGATCGTCTCCGTTTTCTCCTCCCCATCCGTCTTATCCCGATAACGAAAGGTCACCGTTTCTCCGTCGTACGCTTCGATCCGGCTCACCGCAATCGCCGGTCTTCTCATATATCGCCCGATATATCCGAGTTGCCGCTTGACGTTCCCTTTCTGTTTCGGGGCATACACATAGAAGCCTTCCCCATTTTCGGAGTAGGCTTTTTGCAAACGGGATTGTACTTGCTTTTTCTCTCGGGCGCTTAACTTTCGGCGAATCAGCTTCAACACAACCGTCTGCCATTGTTTACGCAACATCTCGAACGGCACAAAGTCATACGTTTTCCATTCCCCGTTCTTCTTCATCCCGCCCATGGTTACTAGCATATGGACATGGGGATTGAAATTCATCCGCGCCCCAAAGGTATGAAGCCCTGCTATGATGCCGGGCGTCACCTTGTGCTTCTTCTCGAAATACGTTTTGACTACACGGACGGCCTCGTCCATAAATTCTTTGAGCAGTTTGTCTCGGTGGAGAAGAAACACTTCGCGTAATCCTTCATCAACCGTGAAAACGACATGACGGTGATTGACCTGAAATACATCTTGTTCGAGCAACCGGGCCCATTCTTCCGTTTCTCCGCATGAACAGGTCGTACAGAATCTTCCTTTGCAACGATACGGAACAAGCCGTAGGTCGTGGCATCCTTCGCACACCAACAGCTTAAAACCATTCCTTGGATCTCCGCATTTGCGAAACTTCTCCACTTCTTTTAGCACATTAGGACGAAGCTTGCCCTTATGCTTCGCAACAAACCGATCCCAATGTCCATGTTCATCAAAGAAGATTCGTTTTAGCACGTTCGTCTCCATATCCTAACCTTACCAAAAACAACAACGAGGCGGAAGTCCTGCCCCACCCCGAAATGTTATAAATTCTATAATGT
>NZ_QZFU01000046.1 GCF_003598715.1 Nocardia panacis | reverse complement strand
ACATGACCTATGCAGTTCGTGGTAAGACCTGGTAAAGTTCTGGTCTGGGTGTAACCCAAAGAAGCATTAAATAATGCTCTGGCCAAAACAATTCAATTAGTCTTGCAAATTGCCGCACTTGTATGTCACAATCAATAGAGATTCGCTGAATGCCCTTGTGGTTTTTCACGCGAACCTGACAACGAGTGTGGAAGAGGCCACGAACCATTTCGCCGTGGGTGTAGCCTTCATCACTCGTTTTTTCTTTGTTCAGTTCGAAAAGCGCAACGGCTAATAATGTCTCAGCGGCGAACAATAGCTCGAAATGAGCATGGTGATGCGCTTCGGATTGGGCATGGCACTTTTCAAAAGCCAGTTCCTGCTTGGCTGCACGAAAGAACACTTCGATCCGCCAGCGTTTTACGTAGGTCTGCAATGCTTGCTCCGGCGCATCAAAGCGGTTACTGATGAGCAAGTACGCGCCTCTGTAAGTGGCAGGGGACTCTTCCTCTTCTGTCTGGACGGGATTCGAATCGGGTTGTTCATCTTCCTTTAATCGCATGGCGACAACAGCGGCGATCGGTACAAATCGTTGTTTGGTCACTTGCTTTCCTTTTCGATTTATAGTGGTGTAAGGGCGCTTCATGTAAATACCCGGAATGGAAATGGAACTCAATCCGGATGTCGCTTGACGAGTCAAATCCTTGAACACTTCGCGGATGAGCATGACCGGAGTCAGCGGCACGAAGCGTTCTCGACGGGTACCGGGTTCAATGACTTTACGGAATAAAGCGGTGTTGCGCTTGGCCTTGGTTACCCAATCAAAGTTGTTTTCTTCTAGGAATACGAAAAATTTCTTGCACAGATACCACCGGTCCATCGCCACCCACAGTCGGCATGTGACGGATTCACGCAGCATCAAAAGCATCTGTCTGGCCAGATCCAGCTTCGTAAGACCCTCACCCTTCGTTTCCGGCTTATGCCACACGCGGTAAAACAACGGATATTCCAATCCGCTTTTTAGGACAGCTTGCAGGACCACAAGATTCATCGCCCATGCATATGTTTTTGTGGAATGGTCGTAGAGCCAGCTGAGAAACGGAAGTTGTTTGGCGTAGGGATGCGCACTATGCGTATCATCGAGATTGACCACATCCCCATCGGAGAGTCGGGTCAGGGTATCTTGCTGCAATCGCTCGACACGCTTTTTTCCAAAGGTCATCCAGGCAAAGCTAGTCGTGAAGAAGCGGCTCAACGTATACTGAGTGAGCTTCCAGGGCTGGAACATGACTTTCAGCAAGGCATCCTTGTCGGCTAACTGTGCCATTTGAACAACGGATGAACAATTGGAAACGAGACCGACGACATAAAGGAAGCAAAGGAGCCAAGACGGTGTTCCACTACGCTTCATCATGCCGGATTGGGAGAGCAGCAGAGAGAAGTCAAAACGATCCCACAAACTTTTTAGGACGGGGGCTCCCGCGCATTCACTATGATTGAGCTCAGTAAATCTCGGTTTTTGTAACGCTGACATTGGCAAACCACCTATAATCTAGAAGATATACCCTGCAAATAGAGGTATCCTTCGCGATTATGGGGGTGTTTCCAAAATGTCAAGTGGTTTTTCGTCCTAATTTCGAGAAATTAGTGACATTTGTGCAGCAAAAACCACCGTTTACCAGTTAATGACACGAACTGCATAGATCATA
>NZ_QZFU01000055.1 GCF_003598715.1 Nocardia panacis | reverse complement strand
GGTGGCACGGTTTTCTTGGTCGTTAACCTCTCTACCAGGAGTTCCGCTGTTCCGCGTCACGACATACCAACCACCACAGCAAGATCCACTTGCACTGCGCTCATCCGCGCTAACTGCGCGGCATTGGATCTAGACTCCACGCGAAGTCCCGCGTCGCCGACCGACCTCGTACCAACCCGGTCGAGCCCACCGACCACCCATCTCGCCGGTATAGAAGACGATGACGAAGAAGCCGACCATGACGGCCGGCCGCTCGGTTTCGGCTGTGTCGCAGAAGGATTCACCGAGCTCAAGGAGTAGGGACGGGAGCTCGCTGATCGGGCCGCGCTACGGCGTGATCGGGGACCACACGCCGAACCACTGCTCGGCACCGTAGTCCTCGAACCGCTCCATCTCGGTGAATCCGAGTCTCGCCGCGGGGCGCATCGTGCGGTCGTTGGCGCTCTGGGTGCAGAGCACCACCGGCTCGCCGGGGAGGGCGTGGGCGAATCAGTCCAATGCCGCCACGCCCACCTCTGCGGCGTACCCCGATCCCCATGCCTGCGGCAGGAACAGGTAGCCGAGGGCAGCTTCTCCGGCTTCAGGACGGGGGTGACCCGGGTGGTCGGGGCCGCGCCGATCGAGGGTGATCATGCCGACCATCGCTCCGTCGAGTTCGGCCCCGAAAAGGATCGCCGATGTTTCAAAGCCGTGGGCGCTCGGTAGGACAGGCGGCGAGCAACTCGTCCGCATCAGCTTACTCAGTAGCGCAACATGATTCGCGGAGGCGGCGAGGGGTGTGTCCGCTGCGTCGATACGGTCCCATCGGCGGTTGCCACGACAGCGGCGAGGTTTCGCCACGCAGTAGCCGAGATAGGTGCTTCCGGTACGGGGAAGCTGGCTATACTTGGCGCGCAGCAAGTTTCGAGTTCCGAAGGTCGAGTAGATGGGCCGTGGCCGCTGGCGGCCGGTTCGGTGCGTCGACTGCTCCGTGCCTGTGATTGCAGTGCCGATAGTCCTGGTTCCTTCGATCGTGGCGGTTAATCATGCGACCTTTGACACCGAGTTCGGCCAGGACGCCCTGGCCCGCTGAGCTTTTCCCTGCGGCGCTCGACAGCGCCACCGCGCGCCTGCGGTCCTACTTGCTGGGGCGCGTCGGTCCCGACGGTGCGGTCCGCGACCGTTGCCGCAGCCGCGTTCTCGAATCCGTGCTGGCGCTGAACCTCTTGGAGCGAACAGGTTCGGCGCCGCAGGGGCGGGCGCGTCTGATCGAGTTTCTGCGTGCTCAGGTTCCGCAGGATCCGCTGGACCGAATCCTGCTCGAGCTCGGCCTGACTCATGCCGCGGTCGATCCGCCCGCTGGGCTGATCGAGGCGATCGTCGCCGGGGCGCCGAGCTTCACCGGCGCCCGCAAGCACGCGATGATCGACGCGATCTTCGCCCTCTACGGCCACGCTCCCGGCGCCGACCTCGATCCGGCCGCTTTCGACCGGACGGGCCTGCACTGCTGGGCCTTGGCGCAGGTCGCCGCCGTGAAGGTGGTGCTCGCCGACGCCACCGGCCGCCTCGACCTGATCGACGACGCGGATGTGCGGACGCTGTTGGAAACCAGGGCGCAGAGCGATATTTGGGAGAACAACGTCCTCATCCACCTGTGGGTGCTGCATGCTCTGCACCGCCTCCCCGGTCACGAGGATGTCGTGCGGGCGGGGGTGGCCACGGCGCTGGCGCACCAGCAGGAGGACGGTGGGTTGCCCTTCGTGGGCGACACCGATATCTGGTGCACCGCCAATGCCGGTGTCGCGCTCGCCTCGGCGGCCGCCCCGCCCGAATCGCTGCATCGGATCGCGGGATACCTGTTGTCGCAGCAGCAATCCGACGGCGGCTGGTCCTATACCGATCTGGCTCGTCAGACCGATGTCGACGACACCTCGGTCGTCATCCAGTTCCTGGATGTCCTCGATGCCGACAGGTATGGGGAGGTGATTCGGCGGGGTGAGCGGTCGATGCTCGCGGTGCGCAATCCGGATGGTGGATTTCCCACCTATATCGCGGGTGCGGCGTCGGAGGCCTGTATGACCGCCGCCGTCGTGGATGCGCTCACTTTGCGATCCGAACAGCACAAAGACACCATTGCCTCGGGATTCGAGTCGATGGCCGTGCAGCAGAGTACGGACGGCTCATTTCCGCCCGCCTGGTCCAGTAGTCGCCTGCACGCGGTTTTCCGCGCATTGCTCGCAACTACCCGCAATCCGGCAAACCAACCCGCCCACGTGCAACAGATGACCAAGCGAATGCTGGCTCTCGTACTGGACGGTCAGAATTCCGATGGCGGTTGGGGGCAGCAACATGGCGAACCCAGCGATGCGGTCAGCACGGCGTACGCCCTGATATCGCTTTGCTGCCAAGATGATCCGGCGCCTGCCGTGCGCGCGGCAACCTACTTGCTGGCCTGTCAGCGTGCGGACGGCGGTATTGTCTCGCGCTCGGATTCCATCGGTCCGCGACCGCTGCGTTTCACCGTCCCGGTGCTCGCCGACATCTTCGCGCTGCTGGCACTGGGCCATCTCACCTGCCGGATCGCGCGGTCGGCGCCGTGAGGGCGCGATCGATCGCGGGCTGACGGCGTATCGGGAGGAATTCGTGGTGTACCAGGTGTTCTCGGCAATATCCTGGCGTCGTAGACTTTTGCCAGGCCGCTACTGGTCGGCGACAGCTCGATGTGGTGAAATCGGCAGGTCCTGCGCACTCGCGGAGAGGAAGTATTATGTCGGAAACTCGGGGACGGATCAGTTCACGTTTGCCGACCACGATCAATTCGAACAGAGCCCATGAGGCGCGCTTCTACGATTACTGGCTAGGTGGGCGCGACAATTATCCGGTCGATCGCGCACTCGGCGATCAGATCGCGGCACATGTTCCCGGCATTCGGAACATGGTGCGGCACAATAGGTCTTTCCTCGGTCGCGCGGTCCGCTACGCGATGGGGGAACTGGGTATCACCCAGTTCCTCGATATCGGCACCGGATTGCCGACCGCTCGCAATACCCACCAGGTCGCCCAGGAGGTGGATCCGGCGGCCCGCGTCGTCTATGTGGACAAGGATCCGCTGGTGCTCGCGCATGCGCGAGCGCTGATGGTGAGCGCGCCTGCGGGCCGGACGGCGTTCATCCATGCCGACCTGCACGATCCGGAGTCGATCCTGGCCGACCCGGTGCTCACCCAGACTCTCGATCTCGACCGGCCCGTCGCGATCACTATGACGTTGATACTCATGTACTTCCGTGAGCAGGACGATCCGTACGGCATCGTCGAGCGTTTGCTGAAGGCGGTGCCTCCCGGCAGTTGCCTGACGATCAGTCATCCCACCGCCGATTTCAATCCGTTGGCGGCGCAGCGCGGCGTGCAGGCCTGCGAGCACGCCGGTATCACCATGGTGCCGCGCAATCGTGCCGACACCGAAAGACTGTTCGCCGGAACCGAACTCGTGGAGCCGGGCGTGGTCACGCTGGAGGATTGGCATCCCGAACTCGCCGAGAAGCAGCGGTTCCAGGTAGAGCCGGGTGATGGTCCCGCGTGGATTTGGGCCGGTTTGGGTCGCAAGCTCTGAGGACCCACATGGGAGAGCCGGGTTGGCGCGGTGCGCTCGCCCGGCTCTCCTGACTGCTGGCAAATGCTTGCGCCACAGTTGATCTCGGGTCCTAGCTGTACGAGTTCTCCTCGATGGAAGAACTCGAATTCCGTAGGTCCAGTTCTGTCGCGAGGGCTTGCAGCAGTTCGATCTGCCGGTCCGGTTCGACGGACAGCAACTGCAGGGCGATGTGCACCTCGTGGGCGCCGACGGCCGCGGCGCGTTCCAAATCTTTCAGCACTGCGTCGGTGAATGCGTTGGGCGAGAGGCGATGACGGCCGGGGATCACATTGACCACGATGGTGCCCGCGCCGCCCGCCGCGCGATACAGATCCAGATTCTCGCGGGTGGCGTCCCAGTCGATCGCGGTGGTGATGAAGCCGTCGCCGAGGCGGGCCGCGCGTTCGATGGTGTGGCGGTTGATCGCGCCGAAGAACAGCGGGATGGTGCCCGCGTGCGGTTTCGGGCCGACCATGGACGGCGGGATGCGGTAGTGCCTGCCGGAGAATTCGACCGGGTCGGGCGCCCAGCAGGCCCGCATGGCGGCGATGTGCTCGACGAATCCGGCGCCGCGTCTGCTGGTCGGCACGCCGGTCGCGAGGAACTCTTCGGGAATGTAGAACGGAGGCAGTCGGGTGCCGCCGCCCTGACCGATGCCGACATCGAGTCGCCCTTTGGACAGTCGGTCGAGGGTGGCCAGTCGGCGGGCCAGCACGAGCGGCGGCTGGAAGATCGTATTCAGGATGGCGGTGGTCACGCGGATCCGGCTGGTGTGCGCGGCGGCCCAGGTCAGCACCTCCAGTGAGTCCCAGGCATGGGTCTCGGGTAGTCCCGCGTCGTTGTTCCAGTGCGCTCCGGTGGGGATGAGCAGGCGTTCGCTGGCGGAGACGGCGTGGAATCCGAGCCGCTCGCTCGCCTGCGCCACCGCGACGACGGCGTCGGGTCCGGCGTGCGGGTCGAGGTAGGGGATGTTGACGCCGATGCGGGGCAGGTTCATCCGGACACTCCTTCGGGTTCGGAGCGCCCGTGCGGCCTCCTCGGGAGTAGGTCGGAGCCGATCGGCGAATTTTGCGCCCGGCACCAGAAAAACATCAACAGGTCTTGCTGATATCTCAGGCGGCTCCTACTGTGATCTCAATTACTTGGAACGAAGGAGTTCACAGTGACCCCCAGTCACGACCCACGAGCCGGATGGCGGGTCGGTGCCGATATCGGCGGCACCTTCACCGATGTCATCGCGCTGGGACCGGCCGGTGAAGTCGTCCCGATGAAGATCCCGTCCACTCCGCCCGACTACGGCGCGGGCGTCGTGTCGGCGACCATCGGCGTGCTGTCCATGGCCGAGGCGGAACCGGAGTCCGTGATCGCGATGCTGCACGGCACGACCGTGGCCACCAACGCGATCCTGTCGATGACCGGCGTCCGCACCGCGGTTGTCACCACCCGCGGCTTCCGCGACGTCCTCGAACTCGGTCGACTGCGCAGACCGGTGCTCTACGACCTGGCGTGGACCAAACCGGAACCGCTCGCCCGACGCAGGCACCGATACGAACTCGACCAGCGGATCACCGCCGACGGACGTCTCGCGCCACCCGCCGCCGACGACGAGATCCGCGCCTTGGCCGCTCGATTGCGCGCCGACGGTATCGAAGCGGTGGCCGTCTGCCTGATCAACTCCTACCTGCGTCCGGAGGAGGAGCGGCGCGTCGCCGAGGTGCTGCGCGCCGAACTGCCGGAGGTCTACGTCACGGCATCGGTCGATGTCTCCCCGCAGGCGCAGGAGTTCGAGCGCACCAGCACCGCCACGGTCAATGCCTATGTCGGCCCGGCGGTGCACGGCTACCTCACCCAGCTCGAAGCCGGGTTGCAGGCCGCGCGGATACAGGCTCCGCTGCTGGTCATGCAGTCCAGTGGTGGCCTGCTCGACGCCGCCTCCGTCGCGCACCGGCCCGTGCAGATCATCGAATCCGGTCCGGCCGCGGGCGTCACCGCCGTGCAGAAGCTGGCCCAGCTGATCGGCCTGTCCAGCGTGGTCGCCTTCGATATGGGCGGGACCACGGCCAAAGCGTCGCTGATCGAACACGGTGAACCGTTCGTCTCGGCCGACTACGAGGTCGGCGGCGGGATGAATGTCGCACGCGGACTCACCTCCGGCGCGGGCTATCCGGTGCGCGCCCCCTCGATCGATATCGCCGAGGTCGGCTCCGGCGGCGGCAGCATCATCTCCGTCGACGCGGCGGGCGCCCTGCACGTGGGACCGGCGAGCGCGGGCGCGAGTCCCGGACCCGCCTGCTACGGCTTCGGCGGTGAACTGCCCACACTGACCGACGCCAATGTGACGCTGGGCTACCTGAGTCCGGAGGCCATCGCAGGCGGCCGCGTCCCCATCCACCCGGACCGGGCGGTGACGGCGCTCGCGCCGATCGCCGAACGACTCGGCACCGATATCGCGGCCGCCGCGCGCGGCACCTACCAGGTGGCGGTCTCGAATATGACGACCGCGGTCAAGGCGGTCACCAGCGAACGGGGCCGCGACCCGCGCGAGGCCACCATGGTCGCCTTCGGCGGGGCCGGTCCGCTCTATGCCGCCGAACTGGCCCGCGAACTGGGGATCTCGACCGTCGTCGTCCCCGTGCATCCGGGCCTGTTCAGCAGCCTTGGTCTGCTCGTCGCCGACACCGAACGCAATGAACTCGCCCCGTACCGCCCCGAATTCGCCGATGTGACGGTCTTGGCCGCCGAATTCGCTCGGCTCGACGCGACGGTGCGCGCGCAATTGGCGACCGGGGCCGTGGTGGATCGACTGCTCGATATGCGCTACCGGGGTCAGCGATTCGAGCTGCGGATCCGGGTGCCGGACGGCGATTTCACCGAGGAGTTGCTCGCCGAGGTTCGCGAACTGTTCCACGCCGAGCACAAGCGCACCTATGGTCGGGCGGGCACCGACGACCTGGTCGAACTGGTCAACCTCCGGGTGCGCGGCCGGGTGCCCACCCCAGTGTGGATCGATGAGGTGCTGCGGATGCCGGTCGCGGCGGGCCGCGCGCCGACCACCAGGGCATGCCGGTTCGCCGAGACCGTGTCGACGCCGGTGTTGAGTCGCTTCGATCTCGGCGCCGACCCGGTAGCGGGGCCGATGATCATCGAGGATATGGACGCCACCACCCTCGTCCCGCCCGGTGCACTGGTCCACCGCGACCGCTTCCACAACATCGTCATCACCTGGAGTGCCGCATGATTCGCGACGCCGTGACCTTCGAGGTCTTCCGCAATGCCGTTACCGGACTCGCCGACGAGATGGCGATCACCATCGTGCGCACCGCGCACTCGGAGCTGGTCGCGTCCAGCATGGACTTCTCCGCCGCCCTGTGCGACGCGCACGGCAGGGTGATCGCCCAGGCCAATACGCTGCCGGTGCACCTGGGATCGGTGCCCGACGCGATGGAGGCGATCCTGGACGAATTCGGCACCGCCATCCGGCCCGGCGATATCTACCTGCTCAACGATCCGTCGCGCGGCGGGATGCACCTGCCCGACATCTTCGCCGTCTCCCCGGTTTTCGCCGGGGAGGATCTGTTGGGATTCGCGGTCACGGTCGTCAATCACACCGATGTCGGCGGGTGGGCGGCCGGATCCATGGCCGTGCAGTCGACCTCCATTTTCGCCGAGGGTGTGCAGATCCCGCCGTCGCGGCTGATCGATGCCGGGGTGCTGAACGAGACGTTTCTCCAGTTGATCCTGCGCAATGTGCGCGAACCGGAACTCCTGCGCGGCGATCTCGAATCCCAGTTGGCGGCCTGCCACACCGGGGCCGAGGGCATGCGGGCGCTGGCGGCGCGGCACGGCGTCGAACGACTGGCTTCGCTCAATGACGAACTGCTCGACTACTCCGAAACCCTGCTGCGCACCGCGCTCGCCGAGGCGGTCCACGGCACCTACGAGTTCACCGACCACATCGACGACGACGGTTTGGGTTTCGGGCCGATCCCGATCCGGGTGCGGGTCACCCTGTCGGATTCGGGGATCGAACTCGATTTCACCGGCTCCGCGCCGCAGGTCGACTCGGCGCTGAACGCGACGTCCTCGTTCACCCGCTCGGCCGCCTACGCCGCCGTGCAGGGCATCCTCGCCTCGGATATCCCCGCCAACAGCGGTTTCTATCGGCCGTTCAGCTTCGTCATCCCGGAAGCCTCGATCCTCAACGGTCGGCGGCCCTCCGCGCGGGGCGCGCGGGGTCTGGTGGGTTTCCGGATCATCGACGCGGTGCTCGGGGCGCTGGCGCCGGTCTTCCCGGATCGGGTGCCCGCCGCGGGTGAGGGCGGACCGAACGGTATCGCGATCGGCATTGTCGCGGCCGACGGCTCCTCCACCGTGCTGTGGGATCCGCTGGCGGGGGCGTGGGGTGCGCGGCCCGACCGCGATGGCATCGACGGGATCAGCTCGCTCGGCGCGAATCTGACCAACACCCCGGTCGAGGAGCTGGAACGTTCCGGGCACCTGCGTATCGACGGCTACGGCTACCTCCCGGACAGCGGTGGGGCGGGCCGCTGGCGCGGTGGCATGGCGACCTTCCGCGATATGACACTGCTGGCGCCGGAGGCGACCGTGCAGATCCGATCCGACCGACGCAAATTCCTGCCGTATGGGCTCGAGGGTGGCGGGCCGGGCGCACCATCGCTCAATGTGCTCGACCCCGGCGGTCCCGAGGAACGTCTGCTCGAATCCAAACCGCACTTCACCATGACCGCGGGAACTCGGCACCGTCACGTGACCGCGGGTGGCGGTGGTCACGGGAGCCCACTGGAGCGCGACCCGGAGCGGGTTCGTGAAGATGTCCTCGACGGCAAGGTGACCCGCACCGGCGCCGAACGCGACTACGGTGTCGTGATCACCGAGGACGGTGTCATTGACGCGAATGCCACCGCCACGCTCCGCGGCCAAGTCAGCACCGCCGCGCGCGGCTAGTTCATTACCGCCGCGCGGTGGCCGATCCGATACCGCCGCGCGGTGGCCGATCCGATACCGCCGCGCGGTGGCCGATCCGATACCGTCGCGCGGTGGCCGATCCGATACCGTCGCGCGGTGGCTGATCCGATACCGTCGCGCGGTGGCTGATCCGATACCGTCGCGCGGTGGCTGATCCGACACCGCCGCGCTGCGGCCGATCCGACACCGCCGCGATGCGGCCGATCCGATACCGTCGCGCGGCGGCGGATCCGAAACCGCCGCTCTTGCGGCTGATCCGACACTGCCGCTGCGCGGCATATCGGCCCAGCCAGTCGGCGCAGCGAATCCGCTGACGCCACACCGTATTTCATCCCTTTTCTCGATTGGACACCGCGATGAGTTCCACCGTCGCAACTACAGCGGACGTCGTAGCCCCCCGGACCTGGCGCAAGGTCGGCTTCCGGATCATCCCCCTGGTGGGGCTCGCCTACGTGGCGAGCTACATCGACCGTGCCAATGTCGGCTATATCGCCGCGCCGATGTCGCGCGAACTACACCTCGGCAGCAGTCAACTCGGCTTGGCCGCCGGGCTTTTCTTCATCGGCTATGTCCTGGTGGAGGTGCCGAGCAATATGATGCTGACCCGTTTCGGGGCGCGCACCTGGATCACCAGGATCATGGTCACCTGGGGGCTGGTCACCGCCGCGACCGCCGCGGTCAATTCGGCGGCCACCCTGTATCTCGCGCGGCTGCTGCTCGGCTTCGCCGAAGCCGGGCTGGCCGCCGGGATTCTGCTCTACCTCACCTACTGGTTCCCGCGCAGGCAGCGGTCCTGGGCATTGACGACCTTCATCCTGATGATCCCGGTGTCCTCGATCATCGGCTCGCCCCTGGCCGCCGCGTTGCTCAAATGGGGGCAGGCCGTATTCGGTATCGCGGGTTGGCGGTCGCTTTTCCTGGTCGAGGGCGTCCTGACGATCCTGCTCGGTGTGCTGATCTTCTGCTTCCTGCCGAATCGACCGCGTGACGCGCGGTGGCTCACCGACGCGGAGAAATCGGCCATCGAGCAGACACTGGCCGCCGAGGCCGCCGAACAGGCCGCCCACGGCGCGCTGACCGGAGTGCGGGAAGCGTTGCGCAGCGGACGGGTCTGGGCGATGGCCGTGTCCTGGTTCGCGATCGCGTTCGGGCTCTACCCGATGGCGTTCTTCCTGCCCACCATGATCAAATCCCTCAACCACAGCCTCGGGGCCGGGGATGTCAGCAGTGTGCTGCTCTCGGCGATCCCGTACGCGGTGGCCGGGCTGGTCATGCTGGGTTGGGCGCGTTTCGCGGGTCGCCGCTCGGCCGTGACGGCGACGGCGGTGCCGATGGTCCTCGGGGTGATCGGACTGCTGCTGGCGACCGTGACCCACAGCGGTGTCCTATTCATCCTCGCGGTCTGTATGAGCGTGGCCGGGATCATCACCGCGATGCCGCAGTTCTGGCGGATACCGGCGATCGGCCTGACCGGCGCGGCGGCGGCCTCCGGGATCGGACTCATCAATTCTGTGAGCAATATCAGCGGTTTTGTCGGACCATATTTCACCGGGTTCATCGCCGATGCGACGGGCAGTTTCACCTACGCGCTGCTGGCGATCGCCATCATCATGGCCGCGGGTCTGGTCGTCCTGCTCACGGTGGGGCGCCGGATGGAACGGCTGGACGGGAGTTTGACATGACTCGGATCGAGTCCAATACGGCTTCGCCGCAGTTCAATACGGGTTCGCCGGAGTCCGATACGACCTCGACGACATCCGAATCGGCAATGAATGCCGCTCTGTCGCAACGACTTGGCGCGGCGCTCGACGACCGCCGCGCGAGCACCGGACTGCGCGAGGACCTCGTCGTCGCGGGTGCCCAGGGCGCGACGCTCGAGGTCGACGGTGCGGCGCTGGTCAACTTCGCGGCCAACGACTACCTCGGGCTCGCGGCCGACCCGGAGGTCCTCGACGCGGCCCGGCTGGCGCTGCGCGAGATGGGGCTCGGCGTCGCGGCGGGGCGCGTGCTCTGCGGGACCAGGGCGATCCACGGTGAACTCGAGGCGGCGATCGCCGAGTTGGTCGGCACCGAGGACGCGGTGCTCTACGGGTCGTGTTTCGATGCCAACCTTGGTGTCTTCTCCGCGCTGCTCGGCCCCGACGATGTGGTGTTCAGCGATGAGCTCAACCACGCCAGCCTGATCGACGGCATCCGGTTGTCCTCGGCGCAGCGGCGGGTCTTCCCGCACGCCGACCTCGCCGCGCTGGAGCGGTTGCTTGCCGAGTCGGCGCGGTCGCGGCACCGGGTCATCGTGACCGACGGGGTGTTCAGCATGGATGGCGATATCGTCGCACTGCCCGAACTCCGCGAGCTGGCTCAGCGCTATGACGCGGTGTTGCTGGTCGACGACTCGCACGCCACGGGTGTCCTGGGCGAGAACGGTGCGGGCACCGCCGAGCATTTCGGGTTCGGTGGTGTCGATATCTTGACCGGAACGCTGGGCAAGGCGCTGGGCGGCGCGGCAGGCGGATTCGTCGCGGGTTCGCGCGTGCTGACGCAGACCCTGCGCCAGTCCTCGCGCCCGTATGTCTTCACCAATGCGATGGCCCCGCCGCTGGCGGTGGCGGCGGCGACCGCGATCCGGCTGTCCCGGCGGCGTCCGGAACTGCGGGAACGGTTGGCCGCCAACACCTCCTGGTTCCGCGCGGCCCTGGGTGAGCTCGGCTACGAGATGCTGCCCGGACAGCATCCGATCATTCCCGTGCTGCTGCCCGGCGGCACCCTGGCCCGCGAGGTGGCGGCGGCGCTGCGGCGCGAAGGTGTCCTCGTCTTCGCGCTGACGCATCCGGTCGTCCCGGCGGGTGCGGAGCGGATCCGGGTGCAGATCTCGGCCGCGCACAGCGTCGAGCAACTCGAGTTCGCGGCCGCCGCCTTCGGTCGCGTGCGCGAACTCGCGGTGGGCGCATGATCGCCGGGCTGCGCGCGCCGACCAGCGCCGACCCCGTCGAATTCGACGGGCAGGTCGCGATCGTGACCGGTGGAGCGAGCGGTATGGGATTGGCGGCCGCGCACGCGCTGGCGCGCCGGGGTGCGATCGTCGCGGTATTCGACCTGGCCCCACCCGAACTCGGCGAGTTGGCGGCCACCCTGTCGGTGTCGATCGACCGTGTCCGTTCGGTCGCGGTCGATGTGACCGACAGCGACCAGGTGCGGGCCGCGTTCGACACGCTGCTGCGACAGCATTCGCGGCTCGACATCCTGGTCAATGCCGCGGGTATCGCACCGCCCACCGAATTCGCGGATATCACCGAGGACGAATGGCATCGCGTGCTCGCGGTGAATGTGCACGGGACATTCCTGTGCTGCAAACAGGCGTTGCCCGCGATGCGCGGCCGAGGTCGGATCGTCAACTTCTCCTCGACGGCGGGCAAGACCATCAGCACCGCGGCGGGCGCGCACTACACGACCGCCAAACACGCCGTTCTGGGCTTGACGCGACATCTGGCCAAGACCTGCGGACCCGACGGGATCACCGTCAACGCCGTGTGTCCCGGTCTGATCGACACACCGATGGCCCGCACGCTGCTGCCGGAAGGCGAATTGGCACGCGCCGTCGCCGCGTTCCCGGTGCCCCGCATCGGACAACCCTGGGAGGTCGCCGAACTCGTCGCATTCCTCGCCTCCGAGCGCGCCGCGTACATCACCGGCGCCGCCATCGATATCAATGGCGGTGACCTGATCGTTTGAGATCGGCGATGCCCGGACCGCACGGTCCGGGCATCGCCGATATTCGGACTATCTCGGCAGTTCGATATTCGCCCGGCTCACGGAGGCGCTTTTCGAGAGCACCTGCAGAACGTCGTGGCGCACGCGCTCGCAGCGCCGGTGCATCGCGGCACGGGCTCCGTCTTCGTCCCTGGCGCGCAGACAGTTGTAGATGGCCTCCAATTCGCCTGGCGGGCTTGCGATATCCGGGGCGATGAGCGCGGCCATGCGCAGTACCCGCTCCAATTCGTCGAGCACGTCGACGATCGTCTTGGCGAGTCGGTGGTTGCCTGCGAAGTTGACGAATATCCCCTCGAATCCGATTCCCGCGCGCAGCGATTGCTCGAGTCCGGCCTCGCCTGCCGCGAGGGCGAAGGGCACTTTGGCCAGCGCTTCGAGCTGTTGGAGCGCGGGCTCGGTCAGGCCGGAGCGGGCGGCGGCCGCGGCGGCCTCGCTCGACAGCAGCGTGCGCAGGGCGCACAGGTCGTCGGTGTCCTGGAGGGTGACGGGGGAGACGATGTAGCCCGCGCGCGGCAGGGCGGTCACCAGTCCGTCGCGCCGCAATCGGGCCAGTGCCTCGCGCACCGGTGTCTTGCTGATCTGCCATTGCTGCGCGAGGGCGGTTTCGGTGAAGCGGCTGCCCGGCGGCAGGGTCAGGTCGATGATCTGCCGCCTGATCGCCCGGTATGCCTCGGCGGTGCGGTCGAGACCGGAATCGGCTCGGTCGAGCAGCAGCGCGGGGATATGGGGCGTTCCCACGGTGCGGGGATAGATATCGCGCATCCTGTGAGCGTACTACCACTCGATATTGATATGGCAATCTGCTGAATTGATCTGATATAAAAGATATCTACTCAATACGTTGATATCTCAGTGATTGGTTTATCCCATGCCGCAAAGCATCTCGGATCTCTGGCACCTTCCTGCGGCGAGCGATCTCCCACCCATGGGCGCGATGAACACCATCGCCCGCGCGGCGCAGGCCGCCCGCGATGGCGTCCGGATCCTCCCGCTCGTGGGCGCGCCCATCCTGCCCATGCCCGAGCATGTGCGTCGGAGCGTCGCCGAGGCGATAGACCGCCCCGACCCGCGCGACACTCGCGGACTGCCCGAACTCCGAGCGGCGATCGCCGAGGAATTGGCGCGCGAACACGGTCTGCGGGTCGATCCGGAGCGTCGCCTGCTCATCAATCACGGTGCGATGCAGAGCCTGTCCATCGTGCTGCGCACCGTCCTGGCACCCGGTGAGGAGGTGATCGTCCCCACCCCCACCTTCTTCTTCGATGGGGCCATCCGCGAGTCGGGTGCGGTTCCCGCGTACGTCCCCTCCCGCGAAAGCGAAGGATGGAAGTTCGACCTCGCGGGGCTGGAAGCCGCGATCACGCCCCGCACCCGAGCCGTGCTGCTGTGCAATCCGAACAACCCGACCGGCTACCTCCCCGACGCCGCCACCCTCGGCGCGGTGGTCGACCTGGCGGCGCGGCACGGGCTGCTCGTCATCTCCGACGAGTCGTGGCAGCACTTCACCTATGACGGCCGCGGGTATCAGCCGATGGAAGCCTTCGCCGACCGCTGGCCGCACATCGTGACCATCACCAGCCTCAGCAAGTACTACGCGCTGGCGAGCTGGCGGGTCGGCTATATCGTGGCGCCGCCGTCGATCATCGACGCGCTCGAACGCCGCTTCCAATGGGAAGCCGTCTGCTGCGGAGTGGTCTCCCAGACCGCCGCGATCGCGACCCTCACCGGGCCGCGCGACTGGCTCGATCAGGCGCTGTCCACCTATCAGGCCAAACGTGATCTGGTCTGCGACGGCGTTGTCGCCGCGGGCCTGCCCGCGCCGGTGCGCCCGTCCGCGGGCGCGTTCCTGCTCGTGAACTGCTCCCGCCTCGGCGACACCCCGGCCGAGATCGACCGCGCCCTGCTGAATCAGGGCATCGCGACGGTCCGCGGCGGCGATATGCGCGGCCCCGACACCCACGTCCGCCTCGTCTACGGTTCGGACGAGCACCTGCTCCACGAACTGCTCGGCGGTCTCGAACGGGCTTGCCGAGAACGCTGAAACCGGCTGTCGCGGCGCAGCTTTCCGAAGAGACGCTCGGCGATCCCGTGTGAACCGCCGAGGGCGCGACCAGCGCTGGCCCTACGGCTTGAGTTCCGGGCTGTAGATGCGGGCGACGCCTTGGTTGTCATGGGTGACCTCGGCGAAGCTCACGTAGCGGTGGCCCGCCTGGACCTTGCCTTTCTCGACGGTCAGCGGCGGGGAGGGGTAGTTGCCGTTGAAGCAGGGCATGGACCCGCTGGTGGCGACGACTTCGTCGGATGCCCCACCGGCATAGGCGTCTTTGTCGATGATCGTGACGACCATGGTGCAGTTGTCGATGGTGGAGGATCCGGTCTTGGAGGTGAGGCTGCCGTAGGCGCGCAGCGCGCCGTCGTAAACGTAGAGGCAGGACTCGACATTCGCCGCACCGTCGGAGGTCGGCAGGTTTCCGGAGCAGGCTTTCGGGACCTCCCACTCCGCGGGTTCCGCGAACGCGGCCGGTGCGAGAACGAACAAAGCTGCGGCACTCGCGAATCCGCAGGACAGAACTCGTGCGAACGAAATGGACATCGCAGAACCTTTCGATTGCCAAACGGGTCGAGCTGTCGAAGATAGAGCGGGCGCAACCCTATCGGCGTTACATCCGATCCACGCTGCCCCTATTTCCGGGGGCGGGAAGGGATCTCGCGCCGCCCCGCCGGGAGTGATCGGCTACGCGGATCGCCGTAGGGGAGTGGTGGCCGGGTACGTCCGTCGTCGTAGTGGGTCGCGCGCTCGCGCGCGAGCGGCCGTGCCCGAACATGTCGTACTGTCACGACATGTTCGCGCGGACGGTGTCACAGCGGTTCTCCCAGCGGCCCGACTGGGCGTCGGATGTGCTGCTGGCGCTGTTCGTGACGGTGATCCAGATGCAGAGCGCGATGATTCCGATGCCGCTGGAACCGGTTTCGCGCCCGGTCACGCCGATCGGATACGTGCTGCTGGTGGTGAGCGGGTTGGCCGTCGTGGCGCGGCGCAAGCGCCCGGTGGTGGTCTTCGCGATCACCGCGCTCGCGAGTCTGGCCTACTTCGGATTCGGATTCCCGGACCGGCTCACCTTCCTGGCCCTGTTCGTCGCCCTCTACACGCTGGCCGCCTACGGCGACGGCCGTCGGACGCTGGTCCTCGGCGGTGTCGGCACCGCCGCACTCGCCGTCGGCTGGTTGATCGCGGCGGCGGATATCGAGCCCAAGGTGGCGATCGGCTGGGTGTTCTTCCGGATCGGCGCCTCGGTGATCAGCATCATCCTCGGTGAATCCGTGCGTTCGCGCCGGGTCATCGCGGCGGACGCGCAGCGCCGCGCCGAACAGGCCGAACGCTCCCGCGAGGAGGAGGCCAGGGCGCGGGTCGATGCCGAGCGGCTGCGCATCGCCCGCGAGGTGCACGACACCGTGGCCCACGCCATCGCGATCATCAATGTGCAGGCCGGGGTCACCGCGCACGTCCTCGACCGGCGACCGGAGCAGGCCCGCGACGCGCTGCACATCATCGAGCAGACCAGCTCGCGCGCGCTGAGCGAGATGCGCGCCATCCTCGGTGTGCTGCGCGAAGACGGTGCGCAGGCGCCGTATCCGGGTTTGGAGCAGATACCCGAGTTGGCGGGCAAGGCGCGCGCAGCCGGGCTCGACATCGATCTCGAACAGGGCGCACCGCTCGATCCGCTGCCGGTAGCGGTGGGCAGCGCCGCGTATCGCATTGTGCAGGAAGCGATTACCAACGTGATCCACCATGTCGGCCCGACGAGGGTGACCGTGGCGCTGGAATCCGGCGGCGCGGATCTGCGGATCCGGGTGACCGATGCGGGCCGCCGCGACGGCGCGCGGGTCCCGGCGCGCGTCGGCGGCGGGCGGGGAATTCTCGGGATGCGGGAACGCGCTCGACTGCTCGGTGGCGATCTCGACGCGGGACCGCGCGCGGGCGGCGGCTTCGAGGTCACGGCGCGGCTGCCGCTGGTCGCGATCGGATCGGGCCGATGACCATGCCGATCAAGGTGCTGCTCGCCGATGACGAACGCCTGGTCCGCTCCGGCTTCAAGGTGCTGCTCGACCTCGAGGACGATATCGAGGTCGTCGGCGAGGCCACCGACGGCGCCGAAGCCGTCGAGTCGGCCTTGCTCACCCGCCCCGACGTGGTGCTCATGGACATCCGGATGCCGCGGATGGACGGTATCCGCGCCACCCGGCGCATCGCCGAGATCGCGGGGTTGGCGCAGGTCAGGGTGTTGATCCTGACCACCTACGACACCGATGAGAATGTGTTCGAGGCATTGCAGGCGGGTGCGAGCGGGTTCCTGCTCAAGGACGCGGGCCCCGCCGAGTTGCTGCATGCCATTCGGGTGATCGCCGCGGGTGAGGCACTGCTCGCGCCCCGGATCACCCGCCGCCTCATCGGCCAGTTCACCGCGCGCCGCCGGGCCGCCCTGGCCGCCGAGGAGCGACTCGCGGTGCTCACCGAGCGCGAACGCGAGGTGTTGGCGCTGGTGGGGCAGGGCATGAACAACGACGAGATCGGCGCCGCGCTCTTCCTGAGTCCGGCCACCGCGCGCACCCATGTCAGCCGGGCGATGGTGAAACTCGGCGCCCGCGACCGCGCCCAGTTGGTCGTCATCGCCTACCAGACCGGGCTGAGCGAATAGTCCTACGACCGTCGGCGTAGCGGATCGCGCTCGAGCTACGCGAATTCGCGTAGCGGGCGACTCGCTGCGACGGACGCGACGCGGGACGCTCGACGCGAGTATCGATGCCATGATCTGCGTTCCGAAACGGAAAGTCCCACTGCGGCATACGGTTGTCGCGGCATTGGCCGCCTTGGGTTCGGTATTGGCCTGCGGTGTCTCGGCGGCACAGCCCCCGTCCGCCCCCGGCGCTGCCGAATGGTCCCGGCCACTGGACCGATCCGACTTGATTCCCTTGGCGGCCAAGGGATATCGACTCGTCTACCGGACCACGGGTCAGAATGGCGAACCACAGGTCAGCGGCGGGAATATCTACCTGCCCGAGGGAGCTCCGCCGCCCGGCGGTTGGCGGGTGGTGTCCTGGGGACACGGCACCAGCGGTATAGCGCAGGGTTGCGCACCAAACCTCACCGGCGGTATGGCGGATACCTTCAACGAGATACCGCAGATGTCGACATATTTGGCGCAGGGTTACGCGGTCGCGGCCTCGGACTACATCGGTCTCGGCGCGCCCGGCCCCTATGAGTATCTGGCCGGGCGGGCCGAAGGACACGCGGTCCTCGATATCGTCCGAGCCGGTCGATCGGTCGACCCGGAACTGTCGGAATCCGTTGTGCTGGCGGGACATTCGATCGGTGGCCACGCTGTACTGTTCGCGGCGCGACTGGCTGCGGACTACGCTCCGGAACTCGACCTGCGCGCGACGCTCGCCTTCGCCCCGACCAGCAATGTCGAGGACCTGATCACCGCCATCTCGCGACCCGAACTGGCTGTGCCGCTCCCCGAAGGACTTCAGGTCAGGGCCTTGATGATCCTGGCCGGTCTGGGCCGAACCCAACCGGATCTGCACGCCACCGACTATCTGAGCGACCGGGGCAGACAGGTGCTCGCCTTGGCGGAATCCGGTGCGGGCTGCCTGAAGTCGGCCGACGCCGCCGTCGCGGGCCAACCCTTCGGACAGTTGTTCGCCAAACCCGTTGCCGACCCGGCCCTTATCGCCGCGCTGCGCGACTACATCGCTGTCCCCACGACCGGATACCAAGGGCCACTGCTGCTCTTGCAAGGCGGAGTGGACACCGTGCAGCCGCTACCGACCACGGTCCTACTCCAGCAACAACTTCAGCAGGGCGGCACGGACAGTCGACTGCGGCTGTACCCCTCGGCCACCCACTTCACGCTGCTACCGCAGGCGCGCGCCGACACGGAAGCCTTTCTGGCGCAAACCTTGCCGAGTCGCTGAGGGTTCCCTGTCATCCCGGTACGAATGCCTCTCTCGGGTGTAGCGCGTTGGCTTGTGTTCCGCCGTGGGTGGCGACAATTGCGCCGAAGTTGCCCTTCACGAAATCCGCTGTCGAAATCCACTGGGTGTACCCCCAGGGGTTGTAGATCTGGAGTCGGTCGTCCGTCGCGCCGACGACGATCACCTGGTGGCTGATCGCGGTGTCGGTCACTTCCGGCCGATGATGATCGCCCGTGGAGCTGACGGCCTGCACAGTGCCGTCGAGAGTGATGGGCGCCGGTTTCCCCGCGGCGACGGCGGACTGGATCTCGGGAAGCGCCGCACGTCGACCGGATTCGGTTTCCATATTCGTCAGCCGATACTCGCTGCCGGTGATCGGGCTGAGCAGGGATGCGAGCTGGGCGGCGTTGCCCACCGGACCCACGCCTACCTGGGGATCGGGAACCGCTCTGCCATCGGCTGCTTGTCCGGCGCGGTGGTTGTCGAGATAAAGCGACTGGAGGCGGGCTTGGACGGCCGCTGCGCTGTCGTCGTCGACTGCCGCGCCGCCGTAGCCTGCTGGGCCGCGGCCCGTGGTCACCCCGAGCATCTTGACGGGGTCGCCATTCAACATCGCCATTGTGGTGGCCGCAGCCACACAGTCCCCATAAGCGCCTTGTGAATAGATCGGGTAGACCGATCCTGGCGCCCATGCGGCGCCACCGTAGGTGAGGTATCCGGTGCTGTCCGCGCCGTCCTTGGCTGTGCCGCTGGACAACTGCGGACGCAGATGCTTGGCCAGCCACTGCGGATCATTGCCGAATGGGTGTATCACCTTGTCGAATTCGCTGATCTCGTCGAGGGTGTGTCCTGATCCGAGCGCATCCCAGAGGTAGGCCGCTTCCTCTGGAGACTGCGCGCCCGCGACCAGATCGCCGAACCTCTTGCGATCGGCGTCCGACATTCGGGCGTACTGCTGGGATGCCTGCGCTATCGCGGCCGAGCTGAGGATTCTCAAGTTGGAATAGACCAGTGTCGTGGCTGTGAGTCGATCAATTCCGGGGCCGACCAATTGACTGGCCCTCGGCAACTGGGAGACGGTCCGAAATCTGCTGTTCGCATAGTTGGCTCCGCCCTCGGCGGTGCGCACGGCGGCGATCAGGTCTCGGCATCCCTCCTTCGCCAAAGCCATTGTCGAAGCCATATTCGCCGCTCGAATATTCGGGCGATAGGTGTGCTGTTGGGTTTGCCGCTTTAGTCCGTCGGTCGCATTCCTGGCCTGGTTGAGTTGATTGCGGCCGTGCGTGTCCTGTCGCTGTGCCTCGCGGAGCTTTCTCGACCAGACATCCAGCGCGTCGTGGCCTTGTTGATATGCGTACTTGACCATGCCGATCTGGTTGAGCAGTGCCCCGAGGGCGTTGAGCGCCGACTCGGCCGCCTGACCGCGCCAGGATGCGGGCAGATCGGATGCGGACATCTTGGTGAGGTCTATTCCGGCTGCGAATGCGAGTTGAGCTCTGGTTCCGTAGCTCTGGGACTGCGCCGCGATCGTGGTCGGGTTGCCCGCAGGTGCGGGAACCGACAGTGCGATATCGATTGCCTTGACCAGTGTGTCCGGGTCCCATTCGAGTTTGGACAGCACGTCCAGTTGATCGAGAACGATCTGTAGCGCTTGTTCTTTGGAGGAACTCACGAGATCACGGATTCTCGCCGGCGTTCGGGGGAACCGGGGGGAGTGGGACCAATTCCGGTGGATGCTCCTTCAGATCCTTGGCCGCCGCGTCCACTGCGGCCCCGCCGCTGAGATCGGTTTGGGCATAAGCGTTCTGTACTCTCGGAAGCTTGCCGGTGAACTCGCCCAACGCCTTTTGCGACGCCTCCGCCTCGGTGGGAATGCTCTGCCGGAACATGTCGTGAGCAGGCCCGACATCCCCGAAGTCCGATTGCGGCCACTGTTCGGTCGCCAGAGCCACCACCGAAATCATGTGGTCGGTGGCCCGCGCGGCGCCCGCGATGGTGGCCGCGAACCCTTCGGGATCGAACCAGAGGATGGCAGCGTCGCCCTCCGGTGGAAAAGGACTGGGCGGCATACTATTTCCTTGTACGCAGAAGTTCCGACGACGATCGTGAAGGTAACACCGATCGCCGCCGATCACTTCCCACGCTCGGGGATGCCGCCGCAGCCGTAATCAGCTGGGCGAGTTGAAATTCAGACGCCCAGCGCGTCGAGGCATGCGTTGTCGTCGATGGCGGTGGTGATGCGGTGCATGAGGGTGCGGCAGGTGTCCTCGGGTTGCATGCGGGGTTGGTAGAAGGCGCGGCCGATGGTGAAAGCCCATGCGGCGTAGGCGAACATGGATTGTTGGCGATAGATCAGCCACGCCTCGTCGAAGGTGGGGACCTTGCCGCCGTGGCGGCCGAGTTCGTCGAGGTAGGCGCGCAGCAGATCGCGGTCCCAGGCGCGGCGGTCCTCCGGATCGCAGCCGGAGGTGACGGTGTAGGCGAAATCGTGCCCCCAGCCGCCCTGCATCACCACCTGCCAGTCGGCGAAACCCATACGGCCCTCGGCGGTTCGGTAGGTCTGGCCGATGTGCGGGTCGCCGTGCAGCAGTGTCGGCGGCAGTTGCGTGGTGGCCAGGTCGAGCGCGCGCTCGACCCCGGCCCACAGGCGCTCGCTCTGCCCGCGCAGACTTTCCGGGACGACCTCACCGGCCCGCTCCAGGCCGACGGCGGCGCGGGTTTTCATATCGATGGAGGCCAGGACCGCCGCGAGCATCTCGTTGGGCGTCTTGAGCACGGCGAGGCCCGGATGCTCCCAGAAGGTGCCGTGCAACCGGGCCAGATTGCGCACCAGATCCTCCATCTGGTCGCGTCCGATCGGCGCGGTGGGCTCGGAGAAGATCGCGCCCTTGGTAACGGCGATATCCTCCATCAGCGTGATCGACCGCCACGAATCCGGGTCGTGCGCGGCCCAGTAGCCGCGCGGGGCCTCGATCTCGACCTCCGGGCGCATGGCGGTGAAGAAGTGGGATTCGCCGTCGATCACCTTCGCCCCACCGAGCACGATGCGCTGGGCGAGGGTGGTCGACATCTTGGCGAACAGTTCGGTCGGCAACCCGGCCTGCTCGCCTTGCGTGTTGTACTGGACGCGCAGCGCGGCCCGCGTGGAGGTTCCGCTGCTGGCATTCGCCAATTCGAACGAATCGACCTGCGCGCCGGGATGATCCCGACACAGTACGGCGGTGAGCCAGTCGGCGGTGATCGATCCGCCGTCGACCGGGACATCGCCCGCGGTGCGGGCTTTGGGGCGGGTGATCTTCTCGCCGACCACGTGTGCGCCGACGGCGGCGACCCGGCCGAGCAGCCAGAGTTTGTGATTCATGCGTGCGCCTCGTTTCGCGTGCCGCGAGTGGTCGCGGGCTTCGTTTCGAGCACGATAGGTGAATTGTGTTGTCCGGGGGGGACGATCGGGTCAGGCGCCCGCGACGGAATGCGGCGGTGGCGCGATGAGCGGGGTGGTCGCGGGGAAACGCACCGGTAGCCCGGTGAGGGCGCGGCTGAACGGGCCGGGACGCCACGCGGGTTGTTCGGCGGCGGTGTCGAGCCGGACCTCCGGGAGCGCGTCGAGCAGTTGGTCGATGGCGTCCTGCGCGATCAGGTAGGCCATGGCCTGGGCCGGGCAGGTGTGCGGGCCGACGCCCCAGGCCAGGTGGGCGCGATTGCTGCCCGCCTGTTCGGTGCGGATGGCCGGATCGTTGTTACAGGCGGCCATGCTGATGAGCACCGGTTGGTGCGCGGGCAACCACACCTCGTCGATGAAGACGGGCTGGCGCGGGTAGGTGGTGAGCAGGTTGGCCAGCGGCGGGTCGTTGAACAGGACCTCGTCGAGCGCCTCGCGGGTGGACAGGTTGCCGCCGAGCACACTGCCGCCGAAGCGGTCGTCGGTGAGGATCAGCAGCAGGGTGTTGTTGATCAGGTTGGTGAGGAATTCGATTCCGGGGCCGAAGATCTGGGAGACCTGGTTGACCAACTCGTCGTCGTTGAGTCTCGTCGGATGGGCGATGAAGGCCGAGGTGATATCGGCTCGCGGCTCGGACTGCTTGAGCGCGACCAATTCGGCGAGTCCGTCGAGCATCATCCGGTTGCCCTTCTCGGCGTCGATGCCCTCGACGACCGCGGCGATTCCGGCGGCGACCGACTGCCCGATCTCGGGGGTGCAGCCGAGAACGTTGAGCATGACCTGGAAGACGAGCGGGAAGACGTACTGCTGGAGCAGATCGGCCTTGCCGCGCTCACAGAAGGTGTTGACCAGGGGGATGGCGATCTCTTCGACGATATCGTGCAGCGCGAACAGGTCCACCTGGCCGATGGCGGCGGTGGTGGCCTGCCGGTAGCGCAGGAAGTCGGTGCCCGCGCTGCGGCTGGCCAGCGGCCGCCAGCCCATCATGGGCAGGACGGGGCAGTCGGCGGGGATATCCTGCTGCCAGGCGCGCGGGTCGGCCGGGAAGTGGTCCGGGTCGTTGAGGATCTGCAGCGCGGTGCGATAGCCGACGACGAGGGTCGCCGGGACGCCGGGAGAGAGTTCGATGGGGGCCAGTGAGCCGTATTTGCGGCGCATTTCGCGATAGAACCGGTGCGGGTCGGCCGCGAATTCGGGCGAGTACATGGGAATGCGCGGTTCGTCGGAAACGGTCGGTGAGCCGTGCGTGACCGGGCAGGCATTACCCCACCCCTGGGACTGCGGCGTGCTCAAACGTGGACTCCAGACTGTGTGGTCGGCGCTGCTGGTCGGACGCCCCGGTGTCGGGGATGCGCCGCGGTGCTGTTGCTCCGGCGAAAGGCTCTGTGCGACAACATGATGATGCCCCTCTCCCGCGACTGCGCAGAATTCTGGTCCCTACGGTAACGCGGGTCCAGTGGTATCACCGCAAATGGGAATGCTGAAGCGGTGGTGCATAATTCGCGCGTTTGCCCAGGAGATGACCCGATTCGGGTGGGTGGCGCGCGGAGGGGAAGTCGAGGCCGACCGCATCTCGGTATCGGCTGCTCGGCGCCCGCGACTGTGACTCAGGTCACGATTTGGTAGCGGTTGGCGGTGAGTTTGCCGCAAGTCTTTCCATGCACTTTGCGAAGTCTTTACTATCAGCTCGTTCGTTCAGAGAGCTCTCGCTCCATCCGGCTGCCTCCGCCACTCGTTTTCGATGCCAGTACATGTTCGACATCCACCGGAACGCGCGTCGATCCGGCGAAGGAGAAATATGTTCACCGACACCGATTCCGCACCTCCGACGCCGCGACTGTCCGCCCGCATGGCCGGTGTCGCCCGCTACGATCTGCCCGCCTCGATCGTGGTTTTCCTTGTCGCCCTTCCGCTTTCGCTCGGCATCGCGGTCGCCTCCGGAGCGCCGGTCGCGGCGGGACTGATCGCCGCCGCCGTCGGCGGCATCGTCGCCGGAGCCATCGGCGGATCCCCGGTTCAGGTGAGCGGTCCGGCCGCGGGCCTGACGGTGGTGATCGCGCAGAGCGTGCACCAATTCGGCTGGGGCGCGACCTGTTTCGTCACGGCGGTCGCCGGATCGCTGCAAATCCTGTTCGGCCTGAGCCGGATCGCGCGGGCCGCGCTGGTCGTCGCGCCGGTGGTGGTGCACGCGATGCTGGCGGGTATCGGGGTGATCATCGCCCTGCAGCAGGTGCACGTCCTGCTCGGCGGCGCGTCGCTGAGTTCGTCGCTGGAGAGCCTGACCCAACTACCGCACCAGTTGCTGACCCTGCACGGCGGCGATCTGCTCATCGGGCTGGTGGTCATCGGCATCCTCATCGGCTGGCGGCGCGCGCCGCGCGGGCTGCGGATCGTGCCCGGCCCACTGTTGGCGGTCGTGGCCGCAACCCTGCTCGCCGCGGTGCTGCCGTTTCGGATCGAACGCCTGACATTGGACGGCTCGCTGCTGGATTCGGTCGGCCTGCCGAGTATCCCGTCCGGCCACTGGACCTCGGTCGCGCTCACCGCGGTGACGGTCGCGCTGATCGCGAGCGTGGAATCGCTGCTGTCGGCCGTCGCCGTCGACAAGGTCCGGCCCGGCACCCGGATCGACTTCGACCGGGAACTGCTGGGCCAGGGCGCGGCGAATCTCGCCTCCGGTCTGCTCGGCGGACTCCCAGTCTCGGCGGTGATCGTGCGCAGCATCACCAATGTCGAGGCGGGCGCGCGCACCAAGGCCGCCTGCGTACTGCACGGGGTGTGGATCCTGGTGTTCGCCATCGCCTTCGAGGATGTGGTGCAACGGATTCCGAAGGCGGCACTGGCCGGGGTGCTCATCCTGATCGGCGTGCAGTTGATCAAGCTGGCCCGTATTCGCCTGGCGCGCCGCACCGGGGACCTCTACGTCTACCTCGTCACGCTGTGCTGCGTCGTATTCCTGAATCTGCTCGCGGGCGTCGCCCTCGGTTTGGCGCTGGCCTTCGCGCTGCTGCTGTGGCGGGTGGTGCGGGTGACGATCACGGCTGAACCGGTGCCGGGCACCCGGCGCTGGGTGGTGCGCGTCGATGGCACCTGCACCTTTCTGGCGCTGCCGCGGCTCAGTGCCGAACTGGCCGGGGTGCCGCTCGGCGCGGATATCACCGTGGAGATGACCGTCGACTTCCTCGATCACGCCGCCTACGAGATCCTGACCGACTGGGCGCGCCGCCGCGAATCCTATGGCGCGCGCGTGGATTTCGTCGAGATAGGCACGGCCCGCATGGCCGGGGCGCTGACCGGGCCACCGCAGCGCGCGCCCGCGCGCGAGGTGCTCGACGAGGCCCTGGGGCCTTGGCGGCGAAAAAGCGGTCGGGTCGATCCGATTGTCGCGGGCATCGCCGCCTATCACCGCGGTCACGCCCACCTGATGCGTCCGCACCTGGACGGTCTGCGCGATCGCCCCGATGCCGCCACCTTCTTCCTCACCTGCGCCGATGCCCGCATCGTGCCCAATGTGATCACCAGCAGCGGTCCCGGCGACCTGTTCACGGTGCGCAATGTGGGCAATCTGGTGCCGGTCGGCGGCCAGGAGGTCTCGGTGGAGGCCGCACTGGTCTACGCGCTGGAGAAATTGGATGTGCGCGCGGTGGTGGTCTGTGGCCATTCCAGCTGCGGTGCGATGGATGCGCTCTATCGGCAGGTGCAGGCGGGTCCCGGCCTCGGGGACTGGTTGGCCCACGCGCATCCGAGTCTGGAGCGGTTCCGGGCGGGTCATCCGGTGGTGGCGGCGGCCGCGGCGGCGGGTTTCGCGGAGGTGGACCAGCTGGCCATGGTCAATATCGCGATGCAGGTGCGCAATCTGCGCGGGCATTCGGTGGTGCGGCGCGGCGTGCGCGAGCGCGGAGTGGCCGTCTCCGGCCTGTTCTTCGATCTCGCGACGGCCCGCATGATCGAGGTAACCGCCGACGGCATAGCGGAATTCGACGATCCGGGACATCGAGTGACACCCGAGCCGGTCTGATTCAAGGGTCGTCGGACCCCGGTTCGTGAAATGTGATGTGTCTCACGTGGTGTTGGCACCCTAGGGCACGGCACCATGGGGTTGCTCTCAGGCTTTGCTAACTCTTTACCCCTAGCCTGGACGAGCTTTTGAATCTCGACCCGTAGCCGTGTCGGGACTGCTTCACCGCGAGATGCCGGTTCGCGGTCTGTGCCCTGCAGGACATTGTGATCGTCAACCGACCTCGGCTCTCGCCGAGTCGGCGAAGGAGAAGACCATGGCCATCCAGTTCGATGCCGCCCCGCCGGGCAACCGCCCCGGCTCCCTGTTCGACAGATTGAATTCCATTGTGCGCCACGATCTTCCAGCATCGATCGTGGTGTTTCTGGTCGCGCTGCCGCTCTCGCTCGGTATCGCGGTCGCCTCCGGCGCACCCGTCGCGGCCGGACTCATCGCCGCCGTGGTGGGCGGCGTGGTGGCGGGCGCGCTGGGCGGCTCGCCACTGCAGGTCAGCGGCCCCGCCGCCGGACTGACGGTGGTGGTCGCCGAGGCCATCAATCAATATGGTTGGCGCACCACGACATTCATCGTCGTCGCGGCGGGCGCGCTGCAGATCGTCTTCGGGCTCAGCCGCATCGCGCGGGCCGCGCTCGCGGTCGCCCCGGTGGTGGTGCACGCCATGCTGGCGGGCATCGGTATCACCATCGCGCTGCAGCAGATTCACGTACTGCTCGGCGGATCCTCGCGCAGCGGCGCGTGGGAGAACATCGAGGAGCTGCCCGAGCAACTGCTCAACCTGCACACCGGCGACGCGTTCATCGGGGCCGTCGTCATCGCGGTGCTGATCGGCTGGCGCTATGTTCCGACCCGGATCCGAGTGGTGCCGGGGCCTTTGGTCGCAGTACTGGTCGGAACCGTGCTGTCGCTGTTCATTCCGGTCGAGGTCGAGCGAATCGTCCTGAGCGGTTCGGTCTTCGATGCCATCCAACTTCCACAATTACCCCACGGAAACTGGTCGGCCGTCGCGCTCACCGTGCTCACCATCGCGCTCATCGCCAGCGTGGAATCGCTGCTGTCGGCCGTGGCCGTGGACAAGATGCACAGCGGTCCGCGCACCAATTTCGACCGGGAGCTCATCGGTCAGGGCGCGGCCAATATGCTCTCGGGTCTGCTCGGCGGACTCCCGGTGACGGGCGTCATCGTGCGCAGCGCCACCAATGCCCAGGCGGGCGCGCGCAGCAGGGCCTCGGCGGTGCTGCACGGGGTGTGGATCCTGGTCTTCTCGGTGGCACTCGTGGGATTGGTGCAGCAGGTCCCGAAGGCGGCGCTGGCCGGACTGCTCATCGTCATCGGTTCGCAACTGGTGAAGCTGGCCCACATCCGGCTCGCGCATCGCACCGGCGATCTGCTGGTCTACGCGGTCACCGTGCTCGGCGTGGTCTTCCTCAATCTGCTCGAGGGTGTGCTCCTGGGCCTGGCACTGGCCTTCGGACTGCTGCTGTGGCGCGTGGTGCGGGTCGCGGTGGACGCGACCGAAGTGCCCGGCACCGGCCGCTGGGTGGTCCGCATCGATGGTTCGTGCACCTTCCTCGCACTGCCCAGACTCTCCGCGGTGCTGGCGCGGGTGCCCTCGGGAGCGGAGGTCACCGTGGAGTTGACGGTGGACTTCCTCGACCACGCGGCCTTCGAGGCCATCGAGGACTGGCGGCGTCAGCACGAAAGCGGCGGCGGCCGTGTCGAATTCGTGGAAATCGGCAGCGCCAGAATGGTCGACGCGGCGGCGGGTCCGCCCGCGCGCGGACTCGGCCGGGCGGTCTGGGACGAGGTGCTCGGCCCGTGGCGGCGCGATATGCCGCACGGCGACCGGATGACAGCGGGCGTGGCGCACTACAACCGCCGCCACGCGCATGTGGTCCGGCCGCATCTGGACGTGCTCAGCGACCGGCAGGACCCGGACTCCTTCTTCCTCACCTGCGCGGATTCGCGGATCGTGCCCAATGTCATCACCAACAGTGGTCCCGGCGACCTGTTCACGGTGCGCAATGTGGGCAATCTGGTGCCCGCGCACGGCGACGCGTCGGTGGAGTCGGCACTGCTGTTCGCACTGGAGAAGCTGAACGTGCGCAGCGTCGTGGTGTGCGGCCACTCCTCCTGCGGCGCGATGGAGGCCGTGCACCAGGGCGCCGCATCCGGCGTCGGCATCGATACCTGGCTCGGCCATGCCGCGCCGAGCCTGGCGCGCCTGCGCGCCGGACATCCGGTGGCGGCGGCCGCCGCGGCCGCCGGATTCAGCGAGGTGGACCAGTTGAGCATGGTCAATGTCGCGGTCCAGTTGGAAACGCTGCACCGGCATCCCGCCGTGCGGCGGGCCATGGCCGAACGCGGCCTGACGGTGACCGGTCTGTTCTTCGATCTGCGCACCGCGCGGGTGATCGAGGTGACCGAGGACGGTCCGGCCCATATCGATGATGTGGATCGGCCCGCCGAACTCGTCTGATGCCGAGTCGACCGCAGCGGCCCGCCCGGATCCGATCCGGGTGGGCCGTGCCCGCGCGACTCGCCGTCGCGCTCGCTGGTGCAACGCACGAGCAACGCCTACGCTGAGGGTTGCCTAATGGGCGCTGCCGGCGAAGCCGTCCGCAGATCCGCGCACGGCCGGAGCGAAGGCGGAGGTACGCCTAACTGAGGAGTGGGTCTTTTGGGTCCGCCTCGGCGACAATGGCGGACCGGGCACCCCGGAGATTCGAAAATCTTTGTGACACAGTGGTATCAGTGGCATTGCCGGGAATCCGCGCCGTGAGGGGCGGCATGGACGACAGGGAATACGCATCGGTGCCGATCGGAGTCGAATGACCATGGCCGCACAGTCCCCCGTCGAAACGCACACCGTGCCGGGGCGGATGCTCACCCAGCCGCAGTGGCTCGCCGCGCGCATCGCGGAGACCGGCGAGACCTGGGGCAATACCGTGCCCCGCGTCGCGGGCACCATGTGGTGGTGCATGCTGGCCTCGGCCCTGGTGCAACAGGTGGCGCGGGCCTACGCGACCGACACGCCCGCCCCGGCGCCGGAGCTGGCGCGGCTGGACTGCGAGGTGCGCACCGACGGCGGGATCGAGGTCGTGCACATCCTTCCGTCCGACGGCATCGCCGAATGCGCTGCGGCACTTCGGGAAACCCTCGCCACGGTGATCCCGGTGGTGGCCGCCGTCTCGGGGGCCGGGGCGCCCGCGCTGTGGGCGGTGGTCACCGACGCCATCGGCAATCGCGCCCTCGACGCGGGGTCGGCCGAGGCCGGGTCCCGGCTGGCGCGCGAGATCGGGGGCAGGCTGGTCGCGCCGCGTTTCGTCGAGATCGGCGGTCGCACCTTCGTCAAGCGGCTGTCCTGCTGCCTGGTCTTCGAATTTCCGGGCTGCGAGATGTGCACGAGCTGCCCGAAACGCACTGCCGCGGACCGGGAGTCGCGGCTGGCGGAACTGGCCGCACAGGGCTGAGGGCAGCGCGGGATCCGCAGGGCGCGCGGCCGACGGCGGTCCGTCGACACGGTTGTGCGCGGGTGGGCGATAGCATGGTCCGCGCCGGGACAAACCGTCCCGCAATCCGATGGTGGGCTCCTCGTTCGACGAGCAGCCCGCCCGGCGCGGGGACCAGCCCCGCCGCCGACGACGCCAAGGAGAGCGCCGCCGTGACCACCCCAGCCGTCCACAGTCCCCTCGCCCGCGTCCGGGTGTCGGCCGGGACTACGGCGGGCACTGCGGTGCGGGAGGCGGGCCTGCCCACGAAGGGGCCGGACACCGTGGTAGTCGTCCGCCACAACGGTGAGCTCAAGGACCTGTCCTGGACCCCGGAGGTCGACGTCGAGGTGGAGCCGGTGGCCGCCGACACCCCCGACGGCCGAAATGTCATCCGGCATTCCACCGCGCACGTCCTGGCCCAGGCGGTGCAGCAGGAGTTCCCGGAGGCCAAACTCGGTATCGGCCCGTTCATCCGGGACGGCTTCTACTACGACTTCCAGGTCGACAAGCCCTTCACCCCCGAGGATCTGACCCGCCTGGAATCCAGGATGAAGAAGATCATCAAAGGCGCGCAACGATTCTCGCGTCGCATCGTGGAGCCGGAGCAGGCCCGCGTCGAACTGGCCAAGGAGCCGTTCAAGCTGGAGTTGATCGGCGACAAGTCCGGGATCGATGATCCGGAGGTCATGGAGGTCGGCGGCGCCGAGCTGACCATCTACGACAATCTGGACCCGCGCAGCGGTGAGCGTATCTGGGGCGACCTGTGCCGCGGCCCGCACATCCCCACCACCAAATTCATCCCGGCCTTCAAACTCACCCGCAGCTCCGCCGCCTACTGGCGCGGCGATCAGAGCCGCGAGGATCTGCAGCGCGTCTACGGCACCGCGTGGGAATCGCAGGAGGCGCTGGACGCGCACCTGCACCTGCTGGCCGAGGCCGAGCGGCGCGACCACCGCAGACTCGGCGCCGAACTGGACCTGTTCAGTTTCCCGGACGAATTGGGTTCGGGCCTGCCGGTGTTCCACCCCAAGGGCGGCATCATCCGCAAGGAGCTCGAGGACTACTCGCGGCAGCGGCACGTCGAGGCGGGCTACGAATTCGTCAACACCCCGCACCTGACCAAGGCGCATCTGTTCGAGACGTCCAAGCACCTCGAGTGGTACGCCGACGGCATGTTCCCGCCCATGCACCTGGACGCGGAGTACAACGAGGACGGCACCGTCCGCAAGCCCGGCCAGGACTATTACGTCAAGCCGATGAACTGCCCGATGCACAACCTGATCTTCCGGTCGCGCGGCCGGTCCTATCGCGAGCTGCCGCTGCGGATGTTCGAATTCGGTTCGGTCTACCGCTACGAGAAGTCGGGCGTGGTGCACGGCCTGACCAGGGTGCGCGGCATGACCCAGGACGATTCGCACATCTACTGCACCCAGGAGCAGGTCGCCGCGGAGCTCACCAGCATCCTGCGGTTCGTGCTCGATCTGCTCGAGGACTACGGACTGGACGACTACTACTTGGAGCTGTCGACCAAGGACCCGAAGAAGTACGTCGGCTCCGACGAGCTGTGGGAGCAGGCCACCGAGACGCTGCGCCAGGTCGCCGAATCCTCCGGACTGGAACTGGTCCCCGATCCGGGCGGGGCCGCCTTCTACGGCCCGAAGATCTCGGTGCAGACCAGGGACGCGCTCGGCCGCAACTGGCAGATGTCGACGATCCAGCTGGACTTCTTCGAGCCCGAGCTGTTCGAGCTGGAGTACACCGCCTCCGACGGAACCAAGAAGCGGCCGGTCATGATCCACCGCGCGCTGTTCGGTTCGATCGAGCGCTTCTTCGGCGTGCTCACCGAGCACTACGCCGGCGCCTTCCCGGCCTGGCTCGCGCCGGTCCAGGTGGTCGGCATCCCGGTGGCGGAAGCCTTCGCGCCGCACCTGGATTCGGTGATCGGTCAGCTCGCCGCCGCGGGTATCCGCGCCCACGTGGACCGCAGCGACGACAGAATGCAGAAGAAGATCTTCAACAACACCGCGCAGAAGGTGCCGTTCATGCTGCTCGCGGGCGAGCGCGATGTGAGCGCGGGCGCGGTGAGCTTCCGCTTCCGCGACGGCACCCAGGTCAACGGCGTTCCGGTGGCCGACGCGGTGGCCGCCGTGGTGGCTTGGGTGCGGCGGCGCGAGAATGCCTCGCCGACCGCCGAGGGTCTCGGCGAACTCCGGACCGGCGCATGAAGAATCAGGGTCTGGATGTGGAGGTCGACGCGATAGTGGATACCGGGGTGGGCGATCCGGATCGGCTGCAGCGACTGTGGGCGCCCTACCGGATGTCCTACATCGCCGCAGCGGCGGGCGAGCGCACCGACGCGGATACTGCTTCGGGCCACCCGTTCACCGATATCCCGAAGATGTCGGATGAGGACGGCCTGGTGATCGCCAGGGGCGAACAGGTGTACGCCGTGCTCAACCTGTATCCCTACAACCCGGGTCACATGATGGTCGTGCCTTACCGCAGGGTGGCGAACCTGGAGGATCTGACCGAGGCGGAGGCCGCCGAGCTGATGGCGTTCACCCAGCAGGCGATCCGGGTGATCAAGCGGGTCTCGCGCCCGCACGGCTTCAATGTCGGCCTGAATCTCGGTGGGGTGGCGGGCGGTTCGCTCGCCGACCACCTGCATCAGCACATCGTCCCCCGCTGGGGCGGTGACGCGAACTTCATCACGGTCATCGGCGGTGTGAAGGTGATGCCGCAGTTGCTCCGCGAGACCCGCGCGCTATTGGCGGCCGCCTGGAAGGAGGCGTAGACAGCCGTGCTCAGCTTCTTCGGCCGGGAGACGTTCGCGAAAGCGACTGCGCCGCTGGGCCGGGCGCTGGTGCGCACGGGGCTCACGCCCGACGCGGTGACCGTCATCGGCACCACCGCCTCGATCGCCGCCGCGGTCACGCTGTTCCCCTCCGGGCATCTGTTCTGGGGCACGATGGTGATCTGGCTGTTCGTCATGTTCGACATGCTCGACGGGGCGATGGCGCGGGCGCGCGGCGGCGGCACGAAATACGGCGCGGTGCTCGACGCCACCTGCGACCGCCTCGCCGACGGCGCGATCTTCGGCGGGCTGGCCTGGTGGGCGGTCTATCACGAGCAGCATCGGCCCCTGTTCTTCGCGACGCTGGTGGTGCTGGTCACCTCGCAGGTCATCTCGTATGCGAAGGCGCGGGCCGAGGCGAGCGGGCTGTCCGCCGACGGCGGCATCATCGAGCGCCCGGACCGGCTGATCATCGTGCTGGTCGGTGCCGGATTCACCGGTATCGGCGGATACTGGGGCATCGGTTGGCTGACCTACGCCGTACATGTCGCCATGTGGATTCTGGCGGTGCTGAGCATTGTCACGGTGTTCCAGCGGGTGCTCGCAGTGCGGAATTCGCCGGGAGCGCGCGATATCGTCCAGGCCGTGCGGCCCGGACCGGAAGCGCAGGAAGCGCGGTGAGCGCGTCCGGTCGCGTCATGGCGCGGCGGGTGCGCACGAGATCGGGGGTAATACGGTGAGTGCGGGGGAGCGGGCCAAAGAGTTGGCCTATGCGGCGGGGTGGCGCGTGGTGCGGGCGCTGCCCGAGCGCACGGCGCGTCGCCTCTTCGATTGGGGCGCGGATCGCGCGGTCCGGCATGGCGGCCCGATTCAGTTGCGGCGCAACCTCTCCCGTGTCCTCGGTACGACGCCGGAGCAGGTGCCCGACGAGCTGATCCGGGCGAGTATGCGCTCGTACGCGCGCTATTGGCGCGAGGCGTTTCGGCTGCCGGGCATGGATCACACCAAGATCGACTACTACGTCGGCGGACTGGAACATCTCGATGCCGGGCTGGCGGCCGAGCGCGGTGTCATCCTCTGCCTGCCGCACTCCGGCAATTGGGATATGGCGGGCGTGTGGCTGGTGCAGCACTACCAGAGCTTGACCACGGTCGCCGAGCGGTTGAAACCGGAGGCGCTGTTCGAACGGTTCGTCGCCTACCGGGAAAGCCTCGGCTTCGAGGTATTCCCGCTGACCGGCGGCGAGCAACCGCCGTTCCCGCAATTGGCGGCGCGCCTGCGCGAGAACAAGATCGTCTGCCTGATGGGGGAGCGCGATCTCACCGGGAAAGGTGTGCCGGTCACGTTCTTCGGTGAACGCACCTGGTTACCCGCGGGCGCGGTCAAACTCGCCATCGAGACCGGCGCGGCACTGATCCCGGTGCACGCCTGGTTCACCGTCGATCCGGACGGCGCCGAGGGCTGGGGCCTGAAAACCGAAGCGCCGATAGATGTCTCGGCGGGCATCGCGGCCGCCGCGCAGGCGCTGGCGGATCGCTTCGCCGCCAATATCGCCGAACATCCCGCCGATTGGCATATGCTGCAACCCCTTTGGGAGGCGGACCTGTCCGAGGCCAGGCTCGCCCGCATCGCCGCGGCGCAGGACGCGATGCGTGCCAAGGGCGAGGTGACACCGTGAAAATCGGTATGGTGTGCCCGTATTCGTTCGATGTGCCCGGCGGGGTGCAGGCCCACGTGGTCGAACTGGCGCGGGTGCTGCTCGAGCGCGGCCACCGGGTCAGCGTGCTGGCCCCCGCCTCGGAGGAGACGGAACTGCCGGATTTCGTGGTCTCCGCGGGCCGCGCGGTCGCCATTCCCTACAACGGGTCGGTGGCCCGACTCTCCTTCGGCCCCACCGCCTACGCCCGGATCCGCCGCTGGATCGACGGCAACGACTTCGACGTCCTGCACGTGCACGAGCCGAACGCGCCGAGCCTGTCGATGTTCGCGCTGAAGATCGCCGAGGGGCCGATCGTGGCCACCTTCCACACCTCCACCACGAAATCGTTGATCCTGAGCACCTTTCAGGGGGTGCTGCGGCCCTATCACGAGAAGATCAGCGGGCGCATCGCGGTTTCCGAACTGGCGCGGCGCTGGCAGGTGGAGGCGCTGGGATCGGATGCGGTGGAGATTCCCAACGGCGTCGATGTGCCCGCCTTCGCCCGCGCGCCGATGCTGCCCGGATATCCGCGCGCGGGCGGCGTCGTGCTGTTCCTCGGCCGCTACGACGAGCCGCGCAAGGGTATGCAGGTGCTGCTCGGCGCCCTACCGGAACTGGTGCGCCGCCATCCGAACATCGAGATCCTGATCGTCGGCCGCGGTGACGAGGAGCGGCTGCGCAAGGAAGCCGGACCGCACGCGGACCGCCTGCGCCTGCTCGGTCAGGTGTCGGATGCGGAGAAGGCCTCGGCCATGCGTAGCGCCGATGTCTATGTCGCGCCGAATCTGGGCGGGGAGAGTTTCGGCATCATCCTGATCGAGGCCATGGCGGCGGGCACCGCCGTGGTGGCCAGTGAACTCGACGCCTTCCGCCGGGTGCTGCGCGACGGCGCGGCGGGTGTGCTGGTGCCGGTCGGCGATTCGGCTCGGCTGGCCGAGGCGCTGCACCAGGTGCTCACCGATCGGGAGCGGCGCGAGGCATTGGTGCGCACCGCCACCAGGGTGGTCGGCGAATACGACTGGCCGGTGGTGGCCGAGCAGATCCTGCGGGTGTACGAGACGGTCACCGTCGGCGATGTGCGGGTGCGGGCCGCCGGATGATCACCTTCTCCGCGACAGCGGTGCTGCTGCTCGCGCTGCTCGCCGCGCTGCTGATCACCATCGGCGTCTGGGCCTACACCACCGCCAACCGACTCGACCGCCTGCATGTGCGCTCGGACCTGTCCTGGCAGGCGCTCGACGCCGCGCTGGCCAGGCGCGCGGTGGTCGCCCGCGCCGTCGCCCTGGCTATGACAGGGCCGGGTTCGACAGCCATAGCGGTGACAGGGCCGAGCTCTTTGACAGGGGCGAGCTCCGCGGCCATGGCCGCGGCCGGGCCGATCTCCGGTGCCGACAGCGCCGAGCAGGCCAGAAGTCTTGCCGCACTGGCGGGTCGGGCCGAGCGCGCGGATCGCGCCGAACGCGAGGCGGCGGAGAATCAACTCTCCGCCGCGCTGTCGGCGGTCGATATCGCGGTGCTGCGCCCGCAACTGGTGGCCGAACTGGCCGACGCCGAGGCCAGAGTGCTCATCGCGCGACGCTTCCACAATGACGCCGTCCGCGACACCCTGGCGCTGCGCACCCGGCGGCCCGTGCGCATCCTGCACCTGGGCGGCACCGCGCCGCTGCCGACATATTTCGAGATCACCGAGCGGGCCACCCCAGCCGCTGCCACCGGATTGGATGTCGACACCAGTCGCACCTCGGCGCGGGTGGTGCTGATCGACGAGCGGGATCGGGTGCTGCTCATGCGGGGCAACGATCCCAAGACACCGGAGCTGTCGTTCTGGTTCACCATCGGCGGCGGCGTGCAGCCGGGGGAGTCGCTGCGCGCGGCGGCGGTGCGGGAGCTGTTCGAGGAGACCGGATATCATGCCGATCCCGCCGCGCTGCGCGGTCCGATCTGGCGGCGGGTCGCGGTCTTCCCGTTCGATGGCGAGCTGATTCGCTCCGAGGAGTTGTTCTTCGCGCTGCGGGTGCCGGGATACGAACCCGATCCGGGCAATCGCGGCTATGTCGAGCGGCGCTCGATCACCGGTCACCAATGGTGCGTGGGGGCCGATATCGTCGCGTTGGACGCCTCGGGGGAGACGGTGTATCCGTACCACCTGGATCGGCTGCTGCCCGAGGCCCTCGCCGCCGCGTCCGCGGCGGGCGATCCCGAGGTGCGTTCGATCCGCTGATCACGCCACGCGCAGTTGCGCGAGCACCTCTGGGACGGGATCCAACACCAGGTCGCGGAGAAATGTGTCCGCCTCGGCCGCGGAGAGCCGATGGTTCGCGGTCCCGTCGACATAGCGGGCGCCGTCCCAGCGCAGGCCGATCCTGGTGAACAGATTCGGTTGCGTGTGATCGCCGTGGTGGGCGAACCAGGTGATGGCATCCGGGGCGACCAGCAGCCTGCCGCCCCAGTCGACGCGGAACGCCTCGGCGAGCGCGGCGAAATTCTCCACCGATCCTGGTCGGTGATCCGACAACTCCGAGGCGATCACGACGAGCCCGTCGCGGGTGGGTCGGTAGCCGCGCACCAGGGTGCGGGTCGGACCGCCGAGGCCGGACCAGTGCTGGATATGGGCGAAGCGGCAGCGCGGGATGCTCTCCGGTAGCGGGCGGTGCTCGGGCACCACCAGCCTGGTGCGGCGTGCCACACAGCACTCGTGTATCACGCTGTCCCGGTTGCCCATTGACGTCGCCCTTCGCTCGCACCGTCGACACTTTCGATTCGGTTCGCGCCGAACGTTTTTCAGCGTACGTAGCGAGGTGCCCACCTGGCGAAACGCGAAAAGAATGGGCCTGTGCCCCGATCGACCGCGACGTATAGTGGGTCACCGCAGGTCAGCCCCGCAAATTCCGGATTGTCAAGCCCAGTGATCTATGGTTGAAAGTCATTGAAGTGTGAGTTTTTTCACTGTAATGCTAGGTTCTCATGGTTGGCCTGCCGGTATGGTGCGCCCCGAGGATCCGGTCGTTCACCGCAGGCCCGCGCGGATTTCGCGGAAGTGAGTGTGCCATGTCGTATCTGCTGTTCGATCTGCTCGAGCCGATCCTCGGCGCGGCGGCGGCCCAGTTCTGGGCACAGTTGCTGGTGGTCCAACCCCTCTGAATCGACGGTGGGTTCGCCGGATCGCCGCCGATTCGGACCCGTTCGACCGGGGGTTGTCCGCTCCCGTAACGCCTTTCGTGGTCGAAGCTGTCCGCGAACCATCGTGTGCTGAGCGATTGCCTGCCGCAGGCACGGGATCGATCGCGCGCGAAGCGCACCAGACCAGTCGTCCGCAACTGGCTATCTAGTGGCCTGCTCCGCCCGCCTAGAATTGGAGCGATCCCAATCCTTGCCGCGATCGCGCCGTCTCTTCCGCGGTGCGATCGCGCCATGACCCAGGAGTTTGCCGTGACCACGCCCGAGACCACCAACACCGTCGGCACCGCCCGCGTCAAGCGCGGCATGGCCGAGATGCTCAAGGGCGGGGTGATCATGGATGTGGTCACCCCCGAACAGGCCAAGATCGCCGAGGACGCGGGCGCGGTCGCCGTCATGGCGCTCGAGCGGGTGCCCGCCGATATCCGCGCCGAGGGCGGCGTATCCCGGATGAGCGATCCGGACATGATCGACGGCATCATCGCCGCCGTCTCCATCCCGGTCATGGCCAAGGCGCGCATCGGTCACTTCGTCGAGGCGCAGATCCTGCAGAGCCTCGGGGTGGACTACATCGACGAATCCGAGGTGCTCACCCCGGCCGACTACAGCAACCATATCGACAAGTGGAACTTCACCGTTCCCTTCGTCTGCGGCGCGACCAACCTGGGTGAGGCGCTGCGCCGAATCACCGAGGGCGCGGCCATGATTCGCTCCAAGGGCGAGGCGGGCACCGGCGACGTCTCCAATGCCACCACTCACATGCGCCAGATCCGCGGGGAGATCCGCAAGCTCGCCGCGCTGCCGCAGGACGAACTGTTCGTCGCCGCCAAGGAACTGCAGGCCCCCTATGAGTTGGTGCGCGAGGTCGCCGAAACCGGCAAGCTCCCCGTGGTGCTGTTCACCGCGGGCGGCATCGCCACCCCCGCCGACGCGGCCATGATGATGCAGCTCGGCGCGGAGGGCGTATTCGTCGGCTCGGGCATCTTCAAGTCGGGCAATCCGGCCGAGCGCGCCGCCGCGATCGTCAAGGCCACCACCTTCCACGACGATCCCGATGTGCTGGCCAAGGTGTCGCGCGGCCTGGGCGAGGCCATGGTCGGCATCAATGTCGAGGAGATCCCGCAGCCGCACCGCTTGGCCGAGCGCGGTTGGTGAAAACACCGCATTGATATGAACTTTCGCCGAACGGCGGCTTAAGGGCGGGAGGTCCTGCGGACCTCCCGCCCTTCGCGCACCCGGTAACGTCGGTACGGTGGAATTGCGGCAGCTGCGCTATTTCGTCGTCCTGGCCGAGGAACTGCACTTCCGCCGCGCCGCCGAGAAATTGTTCATCTCGACGCCCACACTGAGCCAGCAGATCAAGGGGCTGGAGCGGGAGATGGGCGGCCCGCTGCTGATCCGGGAGCCTCGGGTGCGGTTGACGGCGGCAGGTGCGGTGTTGCTGCGCACCGGGCGCGAGATCCTGCGCGCCACCGAATCGGCCATCCGCGAGACCCGCCGGGAGGCCGGATCGCCCGCGCCGGTGCTGCGCTTCGGATTCCCCAACGGGGTGCCGCCGTGGCTGCTGGCGCGCATCGGGGAACTGCTCGCCGCCCGGCTCCCCGGCGCCAGGATGGTGCTGTTCGCCGGAACCACCGCCGACCAACTGCGGCTGCTCGATGCCGACGAGGTCGATCTGGCACTGGTGCGCGATCCGGTCGAAGCGCCCGCGCGATTCAGTCGAATACCGCTCGCCCGTGCGGAATTCGACGATCCGCAGGCCGGGTACACGGCCGTGTGGCGGACCGCGTCGCGCCATCCCGCGGTGGAATCGCTGGTGGCCGCGGTGCGCGGCGGACCGCTGACCCGCGAGGCCTGATTCCCGCTCCCTGCTCCGCCCGTGCGAAATCTCTTGCGGCAGTAACGAAATTTTTACGAACCGACCCGGCCGTTTCTGGCGCCGGAGCACCCGAAGATGTGAGGATCGAACGGGCGGTTCGTGCGTCGCTCGGATACGTGGATGGACAATGGCGCACGAACCGCCGCTCAGGCCCCGCCTACGGCACCCGCAGAGCAGGCCGATCGGGATGCTCCCAGCGGACGAATGTGGTTGGCGTATCCGTGGTTTCCGCATCATGGCGCAGCAGTGCGGGGATGGTCCACCGATCCGATTCCGGCGTCTTGCGGCGCAACGCGGATTCCGACATGGCCAGTGCGAGGGTGTGATCGAAGGCGAGCCCGCGCCCCAGCAGCATGGGTCCGGCGACGAGCAGCACGGTGCCCGGCAGCGCGGTGCGGGTGGCGGCGCGCGCGGAACGATCCGTGCGCTCATCCCACAGGGCGGGCAGCCACCGGCCGTGCTCGCGCAGCGCCGACACCACCTCGCGCCGCACTGCGGCATAGTCGAACCACGCGGTGCGATAGGACAGTTCATCGGTGCGCCCGAATTCCAGGCGCAGCGAGGCCGGTCGCACGAAATCGCGCACTGCCACCGTATGCGCCGGGCGACCCGGTTCGCGCAGCGCCGCCGCGATCCGCTCCGCGACCCGGACGGGTTCGGCGGCGTCGGCGCCGTCCACACCGACGACCACGTACCCGTCGATCCCGCGTACGGCCTCGACGACCGTGTCGACCAGAGCGTCCGGGGTGATCGGCACATAGCGCATGGACCCATCCTCGCGGGCGGGTGGTCGCCCGCTCAGGTCGGTGTCGGTCCGGTTACTGTCGAGCGCATGGCGACAATCGAAGAGGCGCTGGAGATAGAGCGGCTCGAGCGGGATATCTTCCGCGGCGCGACCAGCAAGACCCAGCTTCCGCGCACCTTCGGCGGTCAGGTGGCCGGTCAGGCTTTGGTCGCGGCGGTCCGCACGGTCGAGCCGCAGTTCCAGGTGCATTCGCTGCACGGCTATTTCCTGCGGCCGGGCAATCCCGCCGAGCGCACGGTCTACCTGGTCGAACGCATCCGCGACGGCCGTTCGTTCTGCACCCGCCGGGTCACCGGCGTCCAGGACGGCGCGGCGATCTTCACCATGTCGGCCTCGTTCCACGTCGGCGACGAGGGTCCCGAACATCAGGATCGGATGCCCGAGATCCAGTCGCCGGAGGACCTGCCCGACGCCAGCCAGTCCCTGAGTCCGGAGCGACTGTGGTTGATGCGCGAATGGGAGCACTGGGATATCCGCATGGTCCCCGCCGACAGCGTCACCCAGCGCGCCGGCGTCGTCTCCCCGCAGCAGGTGTGGTTCCGCTACCGCCACCCGCTCCCCGACGACCCGGTGGTGCACGTGTGCACCCTCGCCTACATGAGCGATATGACCCTGCTCGGCTCCTCGAAGGTGACCCACCCGGACATCGCCACCCAGGACGCCTCCCTCGATCACGCCATGTGGTTCCTGCGCCCCTTCCGCGCCGACGACTGGCTCCTCTACGACCAGTCCTCCCCCTCCGCCGGCTTCGGCCGCGCCCTGACCGGCGGCAAGATCTTCAACCGCCACGGCGACATGGTCGCCTCGGTAGTCCAAGAAGGCCTGATCAGAACCCGGCAGTAGCCGCCTCCCCGCGATTTTTGCCGGTCGTGAGTGCCTCGACTGTCGGTCGCCGGGCCTGCGGTTGAGCAGTGTTCGAATTTTGGGCGTTCCCGACGAGTTACCCGGATTCTCGCGAAACCAGTTATTGCGTTGCGAAGTCCGGAGTTGCGCTGTTGGGCAGCGTGTCCTCACGCTACCTGTACGCGTAGGTGGCAGACGACCGTGTCCGAGAGTTTGCGGAGTTCGCGTTCGAGTTCGTCGCTGCGGTGGCTCGGTAGGACTCGGTTCCAGCCGAGTGGCGGGTCCACCTCGGCGACGACCACGACTTTGCGTCGGTCCGGGTATTTCTCGCTGATGTAGCGGGCGACCGGGCCGCCGACGGTGGCGTCGTGGTCGGGGAGCAGGACGAGGGGGACATCCGGATGCCATGCCTCCCACGCTTTGGTGAACGCGCGGGTGGATTCGCCCTCGAGGCAGACATGCACCGCGACAACGTCTTTGCCGATGGACATGGCGGCCGAGAGCGCTTCGCAACTCAGTTCGGAGACCTCCGAGACCGGCACCACGACCACCGATTCGCGCGGACGCGGCGGGCGGGGCAGCTCCGCGGTGCCGCGGACCTCGCCGATGCGGGTGTAGGCGCCGCGGATACGTTCCATCGCGACCACCAGCAGCGGCAGCACCAGCACGATGAGCCACGCGCCCTCGGTGAACTTCATGGCGGTGGTGACGATGGCGGCGACGAAGGTGAGCACCGCGCCGAAACCGTTGAGCGCCAACCGCCACTGCCAACCTTTGCTGCGCGCGAGCAGCCAATGCCGCACCATGCCGACCTGGGCGAGGGTGAATCCGACGAAGACGCCGATGGCGAACAGCGGCACCAGGGCGTTCATGTCGCCGTTCGCGCCGATCAGCAGCGCGGCCGCGGCCAGACCGAGGGTGAGCACGCCGTAGCGGTAGACCTGGCGCGGGGAGGCGACGGCGAAGCGGTGCGGCAGGCAGTTGTCGTCGGCGAGCAGTTTGGTGAGGGTGGGCAGACCGCCGTAGGAGGTGTTGGCGGCCAGCGCGAGCAAGACGACGGTGGCGAATTGCACCACGTAGTAACCGATTCCGTGGCCGAGCGACGCCTCGGTCAACTGTGACAGGACCGTGGTGCCGTCGACGGGACGCACCTCGAATTTCTGGATGAGCACGGCCAGACCGATCAGCATGACACCCAGCAACCCGCCGAGCACCACCTCCGCCCGCTGCGCCCGCGCCACCTTCGGGGCGGCGAAACTGGGCACCGCGTTGGCGATGGCCTCCACACCGGTCAGCGCGGCGCACCCGCTGGAGAACGCCTTGAGCAGCAACAGCAGTCCGACGGTGCGGAAGTCCAGCGTGGTGGCGGTGCCCGCGGCCACGGCGGCCGGTTGCGAGCGCAGCAGTCCGGCGATGATGACGGTGAAGATGCCCGCCACGAAGATCACGGTCGGGGCCATGAAGGCGCGTGCGCTCTCCCGGATGCCGAGCAGATTCAGCGCGGTGATGCCCACCAGCACGGCGAGGCAGATCCACGCCGTGTACCCGTGCAGGGCGGGGAAGGCCGAGGTGAGGGCCGCGACACCCGCCGCTATGGAGACCGCGACATTCAGGACGTAGTCCACGATGAGCGAGGCCGCCGCGACCAGGCTGGCGCGATGTCCCAGGTGGCGGCGGGCCACGGCGTATGCGCCGCCGCCGTTGGGGAAGGCCGCGATGACCTGCCGGTAGGAGGCGGTGAGCACCGCGAGCAGCAGGGCGATGGCGAGGGTGACCGGCAGGGTCAGGCCCAGGCCCGCGCCGCCCGCGGCGGCCAGGACGAGCACCACCGCCTCCGGGCCGTAGGACACCGAGGCCATGGCGTCCAGCGAAAGTCCGGCAAGCCCGGTCAGCACCGTCAGGCCGTGCCGGTCCGGTGCGAGTTTCTCCGGATCGTGGTGGTTGGGCACTGTACGCGGTAACACATCCGTCACCAGCGCGAGTGTGCGGGAGGGCGGGCCGATGCGCCAGAGTCGTTGACGGAATGTTGATGGCACGGGTGAGCGGGCACACAGCGGCCGCGTCGGGGGCGGTTTTTGGGGCGTCCGTATTGTTTTGTGGGCAGAGCGATGGAGGATACGGGCATGGATTCGGTGGCAGCCGCACAGGTCGAGCATCCGGCGCGGACGGGCGCGCCGCGCATTGGCGTATTGGGTTTGCAGGGTGATGTGCGCGAGCATTTCGCGGCGTTGGCGCACTGTGGCGCGGTGCCGGTGACGGTGCGGCGCGCGCAGGAGTTGGATTCGGTCGACGCGCTGGTGCTGCCCGGTGGGGAGTCGACGACGATCAGCAAGCTGCTCGAGGTTTTCGACCTGCTCGAACCGCTGCGCGCCCGGTTGCGCGGGGGGATGCCCGCCTTCGGTTCCTGTGCGGGGATGATCCTATTGGCCGACGAGGTGCTCGATACCCGATCGGATGCCCAGCATCTTTCCGGCATCGATATGACGGTGCGGCGCAATGCGTTCGGCCGGCAGGTGGATTCCTTCGAGACGGATCTGGTGTTCGCCGGATTGGATGAGGTTCCGGTGCGCGCGGTGTTCATCAGGGCGCCGCTGGTCGAGCGGGTCGGTCCCGGTGTCGAGGTGCTGGCCAGGATTGCGGATGGACCGTTCGCGGGCGGGATTGTCGCGGTGCGGCAGGGTCGGGTGCTGGCGACCTCCTTCCATCCGGAGGTGACCGGGGACCTGCGGGTGCACGAGATGTTCGTGGATATGGTGCGCGCAGGCTGATCCGGATCTCGGCGGCGGCCCGCACAGCGCGGCCCGTGTTGCCGCGACCCATTTCGGATCCTCGCGCGATCCGAAACGGGTGCGCGCGCTCACCCGAAATGACACGCCGAGTAGTCTGGCTGGGTTGTCCGGCCGGCCGTGAGCACCACCGTGGCGGGGCGAATCAGGTTTCACCGACCGAAGGAAGTAGGGCATGAGCGGCCACTCCAAATGGGCCACCACCAAGCACAAGAAGGCCGCGATCGACGCGAAGCGCGGCAAGATGTTCGCGAAGTTGATCAAGAACATCGAGGTCGCGGCGCGCACCGGTGGTGGTGACCCTGGCGGAAACCCGACGCTCTGGGATGCCATTCAAAAGGCGAAGAAGTCCTCGGTCCCCAATGACAATATCGAGCGCGCCCGCAAGCGCGGCGGTGGCGAGGAAGCGGGCGGCGCGGACTGGCAGAACATCACCTATGAGGGCTACGGCCCCAGCGGTGTCGCGGTCCTGATCGAATGTCTGACCGACAATCGCAATCGCGCCGCGGGCGAGGTCCGCGTGGCCATGACCCGCAATGGCGGCAATATGGCCGATCCGGGTTCGGTGGCCTACCTGTTCCACCGCAAGGGCGTCATCACCCTGGAGAAGAACGGCCTCACCGAGGACGACCTGCTCGATGTGGTGCTCGACGCGGGCGCGGAGGAGGTCAACGACCTCGGCGACTCCTTCGAGATCATCACCGACCCGTCGGACCTGATCGCGGTCCGCACCGCCCTGCAGGGCGCGAAGATCGATTACGACTCCGCCGAATCCGGCTTCCAGCCGTCGATGTCGGTGGCCGTGGACGTCGATGTGGCGCGCAAGGTGTTCAAACTGGTGGACGCGCTCGAGGATAGCGACGACGTGCAGAACGTCTACACCAATGTCGATCTCTCGGATGAGGTGCTCGCCCAGCTCGAGGACGACTGATTCGTTGATTTGTCGGTGCGCCGTACGGGATGTGCGGCGCACCGAGTCGTTTCAGTAGAGAGTGTCTCGGTAGGGCAGGCCTATTCGGCGACGGTGGTGCGATAGGCCCACTCGTAGACGCGCAATTCACCCTCGGCCGTATCCAGGTGTCGGGGCGTCGCCTCGAAATGCTCGTAGCCGCCCTTGTACGGGACTTTGATCTGTGTTCCCGGCGGGGTGATGGTGACGACACGGTCCGGCAGATCCGTCGGACCACCTTCGAGAACGGCACGCGCAGGGTTGCTCATGCACCGATGGTAGGTGCGCTGTGTCGGCGGTCACAGCATTTCCGGCTCGGGTAGGCATTTCGGGCCTACGCGGGTGGGGGAGCGGGCAGTCCGACCCGCGCGGCGACCCAGGGGAACGACGAGGCGAACGCGGCCGAGGCGAACTGCCAGGTGTGTCCGCCCTTGGTCGTGTGAATGGTGCAGTCGATGCCTGCCGCGCGGCCCGCGTCGCAGAGTTTCTCGGCCGCGCCGACCTCGCCGGTGTCGTAGACGCCGTCGTGGCCGCCCATCCCGACCGCCCCCTCGTCCACCGGGCGGGTGTTGAGGCCGGGCCGCTGCGGGTGCAGCGGGGTCAGATCATCGAAGAGTCCGGCGATCTCGGTGTATGGACCGTGGCGCGCGATGACGGTGAGCGGGTCGAAGGCATCCCACTGCGCGGCATCGCCGCCGTAGAGGCGGCGGATGGTCTGCTCCTTGTCGCCGGAGGCCGGACCGAGGTCGCCCGCGATATCGACGAAGGTGTGGAACAGTTCCGGATGGGTCACCGTCAGGTCGATCGCGCAGGTGCCGCCCATGGACCAGCCGATGACGGCCCAGTTCGCCGGATCGCTCGACGCGCCGAACCGCGAGGTCACATAGGCGGGGACATCGCGGGTGAGGTGGTCGGCGGCGTCGCCGCGCGGTCCGTTGACGCATTCGGTGTCATTGTTGAAACTGCCGCTGGAATCGACGAAGACCAGGATCGGCGCCTGCCCGTTGGCGGCGGCCGCGTACTTGTCGACGATGGGCATGATCTGCCCGCTGCGCACCCAGTCGGCGGGAGTATTGAATTCGCCGCCGATCATCATCACGGAGGGCAGTCGCGGCGGTGTCGCCCCGGCGAACCAGGCCGGCGGTAGATAGACGTATTCGGTGCGGTGCGGAAAGTGGCTGCCCGCGTCCGGGATTCGCACCGGGACGATCCTGCCGACTTTCACCTCCGTACCGCGCAGGCCCGCCAGCGCCGACAGGTCGGTCTGCTGCGGTAGCGGACCGGCGGTGAGCGCGTTCCACGCCGCTTGCGCCGTCGGGTAGTAGCCCACCCACTGGTTGAGCACGATCCCGGTGCCGAGCAGCGCGAGCGGCACCGCCACCGCCGAGACGCCGCGCCGCCACCAGCGGGCCGAACGCCAGCCCAGCACCGCCACCGCGAGCGCGCCGCCCGTGGCCGCCACACACACCCACAGCAGCGGCGGCGCCGGATCCGACGCCAAGCCCTGGTCATCGACATAGAACCACGCCGCGAGCGCCGCCACCCCGCCGACGAGCACACATACCGGAACCCACAGCAAACGCCAACGCCGAGTGCGCCAACCGACGGCCACGAGCAATGCCACCAGCGCCAGCAACTGCACCGTGATCGGCAGCCAGCCGTGCAGCAGCGAAAGACCGTGGTGGAATCCGTTGGGATACCCCGGATTCACTGTGGCCGGGGGAAGTTCGGGCGCGGGCGGTGGAGGCGCGCTTAGTACAGGCACTCGCGCAATCCTCCAGCCACGACCTCGAGACTCCCTGTGAACCGCCCGGGAAGCACATGGGCAAACCCGTTCCGTCGGAACGGACGCCCGTGTCCGGTAATCTCGCGAGCGACAGCTCGGGAGTCCGGAGGACGCCGTGACCTATCAACCGCCGCCGAGCGGCCCGCAGGGCTACTATCCGCCGCCGCAGTATCCGCCGCGCCGGTCGCGGCCGCTGTGGCCGTGGGTCCTGGGTGTGGTGGCGCTGGTGGTGGTCGCGCTGGTCGGCGGCGGCGTGGTCCTGCTGGGCGCCTTCGCCGTGCGGACGACCAAGGAGGCGCGACACGAGGTTTCGGTGGTCTACGAGGTCACCGGCTCGGCCGCCGCCGCCGATATCGCCTACTACCACGGTCAATTCGATAACGCGGTCGTATCCGGCGGCGCCCTGCCGTGGCGCAAGGAGGTGCTGATCGTCGGGCTCGCCACGCCCGCGGGCGTTTCGGCCAGCGGCGCCGCGGGGGAAACCATGAGCTGCCGCATTCTGCGCGACGGCAAAGTCCTTGCCAGCGAATCGAGTTCGGGTCCCACCGCCTACGTCAACTGTTTCCTGCCGTTCGTCCTCGGCTGAGGCCGTGTCGCTGGGGTGGGGAACACACACCCTCCGTTAGACTCTCGAACAGTTGTTCGTGTCCGAGAGGGGATGTCGTGCGGGTGATGGGCGTCGATCCGGGGCTCACCCGGTGCGGGCTCAGCATGGTCGACGGAGGTCTCGGCCGAAAGGTGACGGCCCTGGATGTCGATGTGGTGCGCACCCCGGTGGACCTGGACCTGGCCCGGCGGCTCATGCTCGTGGCCGACGCGGCCGAGCACTGGATGGATACCCACCGTCCCGACGCGGTCGCCATCGAGCGGGTCTTCGCCCAGCACAATGTGCGCACCGCCATGGGCACCGCGCAGGCGGGCGGTGTCATCGCGCTGGCGGCGGCGCGTCGCGACATCCCGGTCGCCTTCCACACACCCAGCGAGGTGAAGGCGGCCGTCACCGGTAGCGGCACCGCCGACAAAGCGCAGGTGACGGCCATGGTGACCCGGATACTCGGCTTGCGGGTCGCGCCGAAACCCGCCGATGCGGCGGATGCCTTGGCGCTGGCGATCTGTCATTGTTGGCGGGCGCCGCTGCTGGATCGCATGGCCAAAGCCGAGGCGCAGGCCGCCGCGGCCCGGCGGCGCTACACCGAACGACTGGCCCAACAACGAAAGGCGGTGCAGGGGTGATCGCGTCGGTACGCGGTGAGGTGCTCGAGATCGCGCTCGATCACGCAGTGCTCGAGGCCGCGGGCGTCGGTTATCGACTCAACGCGACCCCGGCCACGCTGGCGGGCCTCGCCACGGGGGCCGAGGCCCGGCTCTACACGGCGATGATCGTGCGCGAGGATTCGATGACCCTCTACGGTTTCGCCGACACCGAGGCCCGCGACCTGTTCGGCCTCCTGCAGACCGTCTCCGGCGTCGGCCCCCGTTTGGCCATGGCGGTGCTCGCGGTGCTGGAGCCCGAGGCGCTGCGCAAGGCGCTGGCCGAGAGCAATGTCGCCGCGCTCACCAGGGTGCCCGGTATCGGCAAGCGCGGGGCCGAGCGCATGGTGGTCGAACTGCGCGACAAGGTGAATCTCGTTCCGGTGCAGGCGGGTCCGCCCGGTTCGGCGGTCGCCGTCACACCGGTGCGCGAGCAGGTCATCGAGGCGCTCACCGGTCTGGGTTTCCCGCTCAAGCAGGCCGAACCGGCGGTGGACGCGGTGCTGGCCGAGCGTCCGGCGGCCGATACCTCGGCCGCGCTGCGCGCCGCGCTGGGTCTGCTCGGCAAGAATCGGTAGCGCGCCATGGAGTACGAGGATCAGGACGACTCCCCGGTCACCGCGAGCTATCTGCGCTCCGACGGCGAGATCGAGGCCAGTCTGCGCCCGAAATCGCTGGACGACTTCATCGGTCAACCCCGTGTCCGCGAACAGCTCTCGCTGGTGCTGCGCGGTGCGAAGGGTCGCGGGGCGACCCCGGATCATGTGCTGCTGTCGGGTCCGCCCGGTCTCGGCAAGACGAGTATGGCCATGATCGTCGCGGCGGAACTCGGTACGGCGCTGCGCATTACCTCCGGTCCCGCGCTGGAGCGCGCGGGCGACCTGGCGGCCATGCTGAGCAATCTCGTCGAGGGCGATGTGCTGTTCATCGACGAGATCCACCGCATCGCCCGCCCGGCCGAGGAGATGCTCTACCTGGCCATGGAGGATTTCCGGGTGGACGTGGTGGTCGGCAAGGGGCCGGGCGCGACGTCGATCCCCTTGGACATCGCGCCGTTCACCCTGGTCGGGGCCACCACCCGCTCGGGTGCGCTCACGGGTCCGCTGCGCGACCGGTTCGGCTTCACCGGACATATGGACTTCTACGAACCCGGCGAGCTGCTGCAGATCCTGCTGCGCTCGGCGAACATCCTCGGCATCGAGATCGAGCCCGAGGCCGCGGCCGAGATCGCGGGACGCTCGCGCGGGACGCCCCGTATCGCGAATCGGCTGCTGCGTCGGGTCCGCGACTACGCCGAGGTGCGCGCCGACGGTCGGGTCACCCGTCCCGTGGTGCGGGCCGCGCTGGAGGTCTATGACGTGGACGTGCTCGGCCTGGACCGCCTGGACCGCGCCGTGCTCGGCGCGCTGGTGCGTGGCTTCGGCGGTGGGCCGGTGGGTGTTTCGACGCTGGCCGTCGCGGTGGGCGAGGAGGCCGCGACGGTGGAGGAGGTGTGCGAGCCGTTCCTGGTACGGGCCGGACTGGTGGCGCGTACCCCGCGCGGTCGAGTGGCCACGGCCGCCGCCTGGGAGCATCTGGGTCTGACGCCCCCGCCGGATCTGATGTTCGGCTCCATCGAGGTCCGCGGGCGCGAAAGTCAGCCCAGCCTGGATCTATTCGGCGAATAGCCCTGCGCCGCGCCGCTATTCGTGGCGCGACCAGCGGTGCGGCTGCGGTTCGGCGCGCCGCAGCGCCGCGATCACCAGATCGAGGAAGGCGTCCACCTCGTCGCGCTGATAGCCCTTGGTGGCGAGCCTGGCCTCGGTGAATCGCACCGAGCGCACATCCTCGACGGTGAGACTGCCCGGCCCGCCGTGGGCGAGGGTGGCGGCCACCAGATCGAGGAAGGCGTCCACCTCCTCCTGGTGATAGCCGCGAAATCCGACCGGCGACAAGCTGAATCGCATGTGGTGCAGATCCTCGGGCGTGAGCAGCGCCGGACCGCCCGCCGCGGGCACCGGGCGCGCACCGCGCCGGCGCGACTCCAATTCCGCCCGCACCCGGTCCAGGAATTCGTCGACCTGTTCGGCCTGGTAGCCGCGCTCACCGAGGCGGGGCGCGTCGAAGACGATGTGGCGGATATCGTCGGCGGTCAGCGCGCCGCGTCCGTCCAGCGCGGCCGAGACCGCCGCGAGGAAGGCGTCCACTTCCTGCGCGCGGTAGGCGCGCTGTTCGGCAACGGGCGCGGCGAAGCGGGTCCGGCTCACCTCCCCGGCCGTCATCCTCGCTCCGGTGATGCGGGTATCGGCCACCCGCTGGTCTCTCGTGAACATGCGCGTCCCCTAGCTGCACCTCTTCGGACTGCGTTCACCATACGCGCGGTGTTCGCGAATTATTCGCCACCGGAGCGGAATTCCCGACGCACGCGCGGTCTCAGTCGCGTCGGACGCCATCGATGAGCAAGCGGCGGATGGCCTGGTTCAAAGCGGTGATCTCGGACTCTTCGGGGCGGCGCAGTCCGTGCAGGATCGCGGCCAGCAGCATGCCGGTGACGGCGCGCGCGGTGTTGGCGGTATCGAGATCGGTGCGCAGATAGCCGAGTTCGACACCGTGGTCCAGGTAGCCCGCGGTGAGGGCGTCTGCGGTGTCGAGTAGGCCGTAGAGGCGGGCGGTGAGTTCGTCATCGATTCCGGTGGCGTGGAACAGCAGCAACTGCGCGACCCTGCGGTCCTCGACCAGGATGCGGGTCAGCGCCGCGCCGATGCGGTCGATCTGGGCGCGGTACTCGTCGAGCGTGGTGGCCGCGTCGGGGGCGTTCTCGGTGCCCAGCGCCTCGATGATGCGGGTCGACAGGTCGTCGATGACGTGGTCGATGATGTCGCGCTTATTGGTGAAGTAGCGGTAGAAGGTGCCGTGGCCGATGCCGAGTCGTCCGGCGATATCGGCGATGCCGGTGGCGTGGTAGCCCTTCTCGGCGAAGCAGGCGAAGGCGGTGTCGATGATGTCGCGGCGCAGTTCGGCCTTGCGCCGCTGCATGGCCGAACCGGCGTTGCGGGGGGTTCCGGTCGATGGCTTCGTCACCTGGCCGATGATACAGTCGTCATAAACGGAATGATGTGTCATTCCGCTTTTTGGGACACAGTTATTCACCAAGCTTCTGAAATGCGGGAGGTTCGACGTGGCGCCTCAGTTCGACGCGGTCGTGGTCGGTGCGGGATTCGGCGGGATGGGTGCGGCCATCGAGCTGGACCGGGTCGGCCTGCGCGATTTCGTGATCCTGGAGCGCGAGAGCGATCTCGGCGGTACCTGGCACGTCAATCACTATCCGGGCCTGGCGGTCGATATCGCCTCGGTCATCTATTCCTATTCCTTCGCGCCCAACCCCCACTGGTCGCGGTTGTTCGCGCCGGGCGCGGAGCTCAAGAAGTACGCCGAGCACATCGCCGACAAATACGATCTGCGCCGCCGGATGCGCTTCGACACGGTCGTCGACGGTGCCCGCTGGGATGCCGCGCACCAGCACTGGGTCGTCTCCCTGGCCGACGGCGAGACCATCACCGGCCGCTACCTGCTCACCGCCACCGGATTCCTGTCCCAGCCCTACACGCCGCCCTTCCCCGGTATCGAGGATTTCGCGGGCAAGATCATCCACACCACCGCGTGGGAGGACGATTTCGACCTCACGGGCCGCCGCGCCGCCATCATCGGCACCGGCGCGACGGCGGTGCAGTTGGTGCCCGAGGTGGCCAAGAAGGCCGCGGCGCTCACCGTCTTCCAGCGCACCCCGATCTGGGTGGTGCCCAAGATCGACGCTCCGATCCCGCCCGCCGTGCGGCAACTGTTCGCCAAGATGCCCGTCACCCAGCAGGCGGCCCGCCTGGTCAATACCGGCCTGCTCGAGACGCTGATGATCGTCGGCGTCCTGCATTTCAAGCAGGCCAAATTGCTGAACAAGGGTGCGGGCGCGCTGGCCAAGGCGCATCTGCGCGCCCAAGTGCGCGATCGGGACACCCGCCGCAGGCTCACCCCGCACTACGACTTCGGCTGCAAGCGCCCCACCTTCTCCAACCACTACTTCCGCGCCTTCAACGAGCCGCATGTGCGTTTGGAGACCAACTCCATCGAGCGGATCGAGGCCGACGGCATCCGCACCGCCGACGGTCACAAGACCGAGATCGACACCCTCATCCTGGCCACCGGCTTCAACCTCTGGGATGTGAACTTCCCGGCCATCGAGATCATCGGCCGCGACGGGGTGAATCTCGGCAAGTGGTGGCGCGAGAACCGATTCCAGGCGTACGAGGGCATCACCGTCCCCAAATTCCCGAATCTGTTGAGCCTCAACAGCCCGTACTCCTACAGCGGACTGTCCTACTTCACCACCATCGAGGCGCAGATGAAGCATATGGGCAGGCTGTTCCGCGAGCTGTTCCGCAGGGGCGAAACCACTTTCGAGGTCAGCGCGGCGGCCAACACCTCGTTCCTGAACCGGGTCACCGACAAGCTCGGCTCCTCGGTGTTCTACGGCGGCGATTGCGCCACCGCCCGCAGCTACTACTTCAATCAGCACGGCGAGGCCGCGCTGCTGCGCCCGACCAGCACCGTCAACGCGCACCGCGAGGCCGTCGCCTTCCCGCTGGACGACTATGTCTACGGCACGGCCTCGTAGCGGCCCCCACGTCACACAGCCGCGTAGCGGCCCCCATGTCACACGGCCTCCTAGCGGCCCTATGTCGATACAGCCTCGTAGGCCGTATGTTGGACAGTCCCGGCCCAGCCGTACCTCCGCGACATAGCGGAGGTACGGCGGGTGCCTGCGCGTATGCTGTGCGGGTACCTGTCCGATCCGACCCACAGACTAGGGACTGACTTCGACGATGGAACTCCTGTTTCCGCTGCTGCTGGTAGCCCTGCTCGTGCCGATGTTCCTCGGCGTCCGCCGCCAGAAGCGGGAGGCCGAGAAGGTGGCCACCATGCGGGACAGCCTGAAAATCGGCGATACGGTCACCACCACCTCCGGACTCTTCGGCACCGTGGTCGATATCGACGACGCCACGGTCGACCTGGAGATCGCCGAGGATGTCGTGACCACTTGGCGGCGTGACGCCATCCTCGAGGTGCGCACCGAGGAGGCGGCGACCACCGAGGAGGCGGCCGAGCCCGCCGCGGCCACCGCTGTCGACGCCGAGCCGGTCGCGGCGCTCGCCGAGCCCGCTGTCACCGCCGCCGAGCGGGATGCCGAGGCGGCGCAGGCGCCCGCCAAGGAGACCGCCGCCGAGACCCGGCTGACCAAGGACTGACGCCGCCCGCGCGCCGCATGCCAGGTGGCATTCGGCGCTTTGGCGTGCGTTCGCCCGATCCACCGTCGACTCCCTCCTAGGAGATACGTACTGTGCCACCTTCCAAGGGAACGGGGCATCCGTTCCGGTTGCTCGGCGTCTACGCCGCGCTGCTGGCCGTGATCTACGGGCTGGTGTTCTTCACCGCCGATAAATCCCCGACGCCGAAGCTCGGCATCGATCTGCAGGGCGGCACCAGGGTCACCCTGACCGCCCGCACCCCCGATGGCAGCAAGCCGAGCCAGGACAGCCTGCGCCGGGCACAGACGATCATCGAGAGCCGCGTCAACGGTCTCGGTGTGACCAACTCCGAGGTCGTCATCGACGGCGACAACCTGGTCATCACGGTGCCCGGCGACGACGGCCAGCAGGCCCGCACCCTCGCCGTGACCGCGAAACTCTTCATTCGCCCGGTCCTGCAGGCCGTCCCGAAGGGCGCGCTCGCCGAGCCCGAAACGGCCTCCCCGGTTCCGGGTGCTCCCGGCGCCCCCGCTCCCGGCGCTCCGGCCCCTGGCGCTCCCGCCCCCGAGGCGCCCGCTCCCGGCGCCGCGCCCGCGCCGGAGCCCGCCGTCGAACCGGCTCCGGTGCCGCAGAACCGCGTCTATCCGGCGCAGGCGCCCACCACCCCTGGTGGCGGTCTGACCCCGCAGCAGAAGGCCCAGCAGGAGATCGCCGACGCGAAGAAGCTGCGCCAGAGCACCGATCAGAATCAGCAGCTGGCCGCCATCAAGGCGATCGACTGCACCAAGTCCGATCCCCTCGCGGGCAGCGACGACCCGAATCTGCCGCTGGTCACCTGCGGTTCGGACGGCACGGTCTACCTGCTGGACAAGGCCCGCATCAGCGGTGAGGAAATCGCCGACGCCACTTCGGGTTTCGACAAGATGTCGGCGGGCAACGTGGTGGATCTGACCTTCAAGTCCTCCGGCGCGGACCAGTGGAGCGCGCTCACCAAGGAGTACCTCTACAAGCAGATCGCGGTCACCCTGGATACCAAGGTGATCACCGCGGCCACCGTGCAGGCCGTACAGACCGACGGCCGCAGCCGCATCTCGGGCAATTTCACCAAGGACAGCGCCAAGGATCTGGCCAACTCGCTGAAGTACGGTTCGCTGCCGCTGTCGTTCCAGACCTCCGAGGCGGAGACGGTCTCGGCGACCCTGGGCCTGTCCTCGCTGCGCGCCGGTCTGCTGGCGGGTGCGATCGGCCTGGCGGTGGTGCTGCTGTACTGCCTGCTCTACTACCGGATGCTCGGCTTCCTCGCCGGATTCTCCCTGGTGGCCTCGGGTGTGGCGGTGTACGGCCTGATCGTGCTGCTCGGCCGGTGGATCGGCTTCACCCTCGACCTGGCGGGTATCGCCGGTCTGATCATCGGTATCGGTCTGACGGCCGACTCGTTCGTGGTGTTCTTCGAACGCATCAAGGACGAGATGCGTGAGGGACGCAGCTTCCGCTCGGCGGTGCCGCGCGGCTGGGCGCGCGCCCAGCGCACCAACCTCTCGGGCAAGACGGTCAGCCTCATCGCCTCGGTGGTGCTGTACGTGCTGGCCGCCGGTCAGGTGAAGGGTTTCGCCTTCACCCTCGGCATCACCACCGTCCTCGATGTGATCGTGCTCTACCTGGTCACGGCCCCGCTGATGATGCTGGCCTCGCGTTCGCCGTTCTGGGCCAAACCCTCCGTCAATGGTCTCGGCGCGATCCAGCAGGTCGCGCGCGAGCGCAAGGCGAGCCTTCCGGTCAAGGAGACGGCGCGATGAGCAACTCCACCCTCCAATCCGCACCGCAGGACGAACTCGACTATGAGGCCGCCGCGCCGAAACACGGTCTGTTCGAACGCCTATACACCGGCACCGGCGGCTTCGAGATCGTCGGCAAGCGGCGGTTCTACTACGCGCTGACCGGGCTGTTCCTGCTCATCTCGATCGTGAGCATCGGGGTGCGCGGGTTCACCCTCGGCATCGATTTCGCGGGCGGTTCGCGCATCGGGCTGCCCGCCGCCGACGGTGTGAGCACCGCGCAGGTCGAGCAGGTTTACAAGGATGCGCTCGGGCACGCGCCGGTCTCGGTGCAGAAGGTCGGCTCGGGTGCGGCGGCGACGGTTCAGATCCGTTCCGACGCACTGGATCAGACGCAGACCGAGAAGTTGCAGAACTCGCTGTTCGACGCCTTCCACCCGAAGGATTCCAGCGGACAGCAGAGCCGCAACGCGATCAGCGTCGCCGAGATCAGCGAGACCTGGGGCGGCCAGATCACCAAGAAGGCGCTCATCGCGCTCGCGGTGTTCATCGTGCTGACCATGATCTATATCGCGATCCGGTTCGAGCGCGATATGTCCATCGCGGCCATCGCCTCGCTGTTCTTCAATATGGTCGTCACGGCCGGCGTCTACTCGCTGGTCGGCTTCGAGGTGACGCCCGCGGCGGTGATCGGTCTGCTCACCATCCTCGGCTATGTGCTCTACGACAATGTCGTGGTCTTCGACAAGGTCGAGGAGAACACCAGGGGTGTGCTGCATCTGGCCAAGCGCACCTACGCCGAGCAGGCCAACCTGGCGGCCAACCAGACGCTGATGCGCTCGATCAATACCACCGTCATCGGCATCCTGCCGATCGTCGGCATGCTGGTCATCGCGGTGTGGCTGCTCGGTGTCGGCACGCTCAAGGATCTGGCGCTGGTCCAGTTGGTCGGCATGATCGTCGGCGCGTACTCCTCGATCTTCTTCGCGGTGCCGCTGCTGGTATCGATCAAGGAGAAGTGGGGTCCGGTGGCCCGGCACACCGAGAAGGTGCTGTCGCGGCGCTCCGGCGCGGCGGGCGTCGCGGCGCGGATGGCGGCCGATGCCAGGGTGCAGGCCGCGACCGGACGCAATTTCGACGAACCCACCATGAAGTTCCCGAAGGTCACCGATGCGACGCCGCGTCCCGGCGCCCGGCCGAGCGGGAAGCGGCAGAAGCGGCGACATTGAGTCCTGCGGGTAGGGCAGCCTTCTAAATAGGGCACACAGGAGCAGGGGAATACATGCGACAGCCCTCGATGGGGCGACTGATCGGGGCGTTGTCCGCGGGCACCCTTGCCGCCGGACTCCTGGTCGGCTGCGCGAGCAAGAGTCAGGTGCCCTCCATCGGTTACGCGGTCGACGCCGCGATCACCGGCTACAACGGCGGCACCACGCTCGGTGCGAGCAGCGGTGTGCCCGCGGTGTTCTCGCGGGTCCTCACCGGGTTCTTCTATACCGGTCCGGATGGTCAGCAGGTGGCCGATACCGATGTGGGCACCGCCAAGGAGGTGCCGGGCGAGTCGCAGACCATCCAGTACCGGCTCAATCCGGACGGTGTCTACTCCGACGGGGTGAAGACCTCCTGCGACGATCTGGTGCTCACCTGGTCCGCGCGCAGCGGCCGATTCACCAAACCCGGTGACCGCGGCCCGGTGCCGCAGTTCGACGCCGCGAGCACCGCGGGCTACTCCGATATCGAGCGGGTGGAGTGCCAGCCCGGTTCCAAGGACGCCACCGTGGTGTTCCGCCCGGATCGGCACTATCTGCCGTGGCGCACGCTGTTCGTGGCGGGCGAGCTGATGCCCGCGCATGTGGCGGCGCGGGCGGCCAATGTGCCGAATGTGGTGTCGGCGTTGCAGTCCGGCGATCCGGCCGGTGTGCAGCGTTTGGCGGATTTCTGGAACAGCGGCTGGAATATGGCTCCGGGCAACCTGGATCAGAGCCGGTTCCCATCCTCGGGTCCCTATCGCATCGAATCCTTCAGTGAGAAGGAGGGGTTGGTGCTGGTGGCCAATGAGCACTGGTGGGGGAACAAGCCGCTGACGGGGCGCATCGTGGTGTTCGGCAAATCCGTCGATATCGCCAAGAAGGTGTCGGAGAACGCGGTGGGCGTGATCGATATCGGCGCGGATTCGGTGCCGGATCTGAAGCTGGACGGCTTCTCGGCCCAGACCGTCGCGGGGCGCGGCGCGGAGCAGTTGATCCTTTCCACCGGAGGGGTTTTCGGCCCGGTGCAGGCGCGTCGCGCCTTCGCCCAGTGCGCGCCGCGTCAGGACCTGTTCGACAAACTGGGCCGGGTCAAGGACGCGCCGAAGACGGGTGTGGGCAGCGCCCCGCTGAATTCGCGCATCACCCAGCAGGATTCGCTGTACTACGGGGCGAGCACCGGTGCGGCCGAGAAGTATCGCGGCGGTGATGTCGCGGCCGCGACCGCCGCGCTGAAGGCGGCGGGCACCCCGAATATCACGGTGCGCGTCGGCTATGCCAAACCCGATGAGCGGCGCGCGCGGACCGTGGCCATGCTCGCCGAGGCGTGCAAGGGCGCCGGTATCACCGTGATCGACGCGGGCGCACCGGATTTCACCCCCGCCCAGCTCACCGATGGCAAAGTTGACGCGGTGCTGGCGAGTACGGCGTCGCGGCCGGGTCCGGCCGGATCACTGAGCGCGGTGGCGGCGACGAGCGCGTTGCGCGCCGGTAGCGGGCTCGATTTCGGGAGGTTCGGCAACGGCCGTTACGATGCGATCACCGATCAGCTTGCGGCCGACGACAACTCGACCACGACGCTGAATCTGCTCACCGAGGCCGAGAACCTGCTGTGGGCGGAGATGCCGAGCATCCCCCTGTTCGCCACCCCGCGCACCATCGCCTTCGGCGGCGGGATGCAGAACGGTATCGCCGGACTCACCCAGGCAGGCACCGGATGGAATATGGACCGGTGGGTGCTGAAGAGGTGACAGGTGTTGTGGGTGAATGTGACCATGGAGAGGTGTCGATGAGTAAGCACGCGGCGATCGAGTCCGACGAATTGGCCGTCGAGCGCACCGTAAAGGCAGCCGACCTGGTCGAACGCCTCACCCGGTGGCGCGATGACTTCCCGACGCCCGGTGTGCGGTTCGCCGATCTCACCCCGGTCTTCGCCGATTCCGAGGGTTTCCGGGCCGTGGTCGACTGTTTGGCCGCCTGCGCGCCCGACGCCGATCTGGTCGCGGGTATCGATGCGCGCGGCTTCCTGCTCGGCGCGGGCGTGGCCGCCACCCTCGGCACCGGCGTGCTCGCCGTGCGCAAGGCGGGCAAGCTGCCGCCGCCGGTGCTGCGCCGCGAGTACCACCTCGAGTACGGCACGGCCGCCCTCGAGATCCCGGCCGATGGTGTGGCGCTGCGCGGTCGCCGGGTGCTGCTGCTCGACGATGTGCTGGCCACCGGCGGCACCCTGGCCGCGGCGGCCGAGCTGTTCCGTCAGGCTGGTGCCGAAATCGTCTCCGCCGCAGTCGTTTTGGAGCTGGAGTTCCTGAACGGCAGAGCGGTCCAGGGCGACTATCCGCTGGCGTCCATCGTCCGGATCTGAGGTCCCGCCCCCACAGGTGATCGAAATATCACTTGTGACGTCGGGGCCGACTGTGATTACCTTTACGAGTCTTGTTCCCGTTGATCGGAGTCGGTCAGTTGATCTTCTGAGGTAGCCAATCGGGCGGCCGCGCGTATCGCGCCCCGCTGTATCTCTTCGCTACCTCATGGAGTCGGTATGGCCAATATTTCTCTGTCCGATCTCACCTTTTCCTGGGCCGATGGCACCCCTGTCTTCGATGGCCTCGCGGCCGTGCTCGGACCCGGACATGTCGGCCTGGTCGGCAGCAATGGTGCGGGAAAGTCGACGCTGCTGCGCCTGATCGTGGGTGATCTCGCATCGGGACGCGGCTCGATCACCGCGCCGGAGCGGCTGGGCTATCTGCGTCAGGATCTCGGCTTGGCCGCCGGTCAGCGGGTGGATCAGGTGCTCGGCATCGACGGAATCCGCGCGGCCCTGCACCGCGTCGAATCCGGTGCGGGCACCGAGGCCGATTTCGAGACCATCGGTGCGGCATGGGATGTCGAGGAGCGGGCGATCGCCCTGCTTGGGCGGCTCGGCCTGCACTACGTCGCCGATTCGGCGCGCCAACTCGATCGCAGACTGGAAACCCTGTCCGGCGGCGAGACCGTATTGCTCGGCCTGGTCGCCGAACTGCTGCGCGAGCCCGAGGCGCTGCTGCTCGACGAGCCGACCAACAATCTGGATCAGGTTGCCCGACAACGGCTCTACGAGGTCATCGGGCAATTCGGCGGCACCGTGCTCACCGTGAGCCACGATCGGGAACTGCTCGACCGCATGCACACCATCGCCGAGCTGCGGCAGGGCGAGATTCGGCTGTTCGGCGGCAATTTCACCGACTACGAGCGGATCATCGCCGCCGAACAGGAGGCGGCCCGCGCGGCCGTGCGCGACGCGAAGGGCGATGTGCGCAGGCAGGCACGGGAATTGGTGGACACCTACGTCAAACTCGAGCGCCGCAAGCGCTACGGGCAGAAGATGTGGGATACCAAGCGCGAACCGAAAATCGTGATGGGCGAACGCAAACGGCAGGCACAGGTGTCGGCGGGCAAACTGCGCAACAACCACATCGAGAAGTTGGATACCGCCAAGGACCAGTTGCAGCAGGCGCAGGAACTGATCCGCGACGACCGGGCGATCCGGGTCGACCTGCCCGATACCCGGCTCTATCCCGGTCAGGAGGTGCTCGAACTCGAGCAGGTGGAACTGGCCTGCGGGCCAACGGTTTCGCTGCGCATCACCGGACCCGAGCGCATCGCGCTCACCGGCCGCAACGGTATCGGCAAGACGACGCTGCTGCGCGCCGTCGCCGCGGCGGAGCCTCGGGTGCCGTGGCGATTACTGCCGCAGCGCCTCGACCTCTTCGACGAGGAGCTGACCGTATTCCAAAATGTGGCGGCGGCGGCACCGCATGTCACCGCCGAACGCATTCGAGGTCAGTTGGCGCGCTTCCTGTTTCGCGGCACGGATGCCGATGTCGCGGCGGCGGCCCTGTCGGGCGGCGAGCGGCTGCGCGCCGCCCTGGCCATGCTGCTGCTGGCCGACCCGGCGCCGAAACTGCTGCTGCTGGACGAGCCGACCAACAACCTGGACCTGCCGAGCCTGGAACACCTCACCCAGGCTTTGGCCGGCTTCGAGGGCGCTTTGCTGGTCGTCAGCCACGACCCGCGCTTCCTCGACGAGATCGGCGCGACCCGCCGCGTCGAGCTCACCCCGGAGGGATTGGTGGAGTAGTGATCGAGTCGGTGCGGCGGTGATCAATCAGCAAGCGGTGTCGCGGGCGCAGTCCGGGTCGCGCGCGACCCATTCGCCCACGGCGGCGACCAGGGCGGCGGCGCCCGCATTCGGGGCGTGGTGCCGCAGCCCCGGCAGGTCCAGGCAGGAAGCGGCCGGTATGGCGGCGCGCAGCGCGTCGCAGACCGCGCGGAAGTAGTACGGGCTCGCGCCGCCCGCGATGAGCAGCGTGTTGGCGGTGACCGAGGTGTAGCGGGCCGGGTCGCGGTGCGGCAGGGCGGCGCGTCCCTCGGCGACCATCGCGGGGAGCCTGTCGGCGAACGGCCGCCCCGGCGGGGTGCGCAGGAATACGCGTGCGGCGAATCGCTGCGCGGCGAACGGCATTCGCGCGAGCGGACCGGCGAGGTCGAGCCCGACGCTCATCCGCGCCAGCGCGCCCGCCGTATCGCCGCGGCGCAACGCCTCGTCCATCGCCTCGAGGAAGTCGGTGGGGAACAGGCCGCTGACCGGCATGGCCGGATCGAATATCGCGAGGCGATCCAACGGCAGTGTGCGCGCCGCTTCCAGGGCGACGAATCCGCCGTAACTGTGGGCGAGGACATTGCCGACACCGGTGGCCTCGGTGATCGCCGCGAGGTCGGCGCGATCGGCGGCGAGGTCGAATTCCGGTGCGTCGCCGCGTCCGGTGCGATCGTAGCGGTAGACCGTGCAGCGGCGACCGAGTTCGCGGGCGAGGACCCGGTAGTCGGCGGCGCTGACGATGCTGCCGTGCACCACGATCACACCCGGTCCGCTTCCCTCGACGGTGACGGCGATATCCCGTCCGGTGCTGGATCGAACGGTGCGGGTCTGCATCGGGCCTCCCGGTGAGTGCGTGCGCGCGCGGCGGGGGGTCGGCCGCGCGCGGTCACTGTATCGGGTGTCGTGGCGAATTCGCCGTGGTGGAAAGCGGTCTCGGGTGGACCTCTTGACCGCCCATGTTTTAGTCGCATACACTAAAACTGGGACGAGAGGATGTGATCGGGATGGGATACGGCCACTGGAATGACAGCGTCTACGACGCGGGCAAGACCTATCGGTCGAGCCGGGGGATCGACGATTTCGGATACACGGCGCAGGAGCGGGCCAAGCCCGCATCGCAATGGCGCGCGCATCCGGCACTGGATCCGTTCGGGGTGGCGCTGCGCGAATGCCGGGACTCGGCCGAACACGGGCAGTCCCTGCCCATCGCGGTGCTGTTCGACGTCACCGGATCGATGGGGCGGGTGCCCCGCGTCATGCAGGACAAACTCGGCAAGCTGCACGGGCTGCTACGCAGCAAGGGCTACGCGCAGGATCCGCAGATCCTGTTCGGCGCGATCGGCGATGCCGACAGCGACCGGGTGCCGCTGCAGGTCGGTCAGTTCGAATCCGACAACCGCATGGACGAGCAGTTGCGCAATATCTTCCTGGAGGGCAACGGCGGCGGACAGAAGTCCGAGAGTTATGAGCTGGCCGCGTATTTCATGGCCACCCACACCGCGACCGACGCCTGGGACAAGCGCCGCAAGCGCGGCTACCTGTTCCTCATCGGCGACGAACTGAACAAGTCCGGCCTGGCCGCGCGCCACATTCGCGAGGTGATCGGCGACGAGGTGGGCCGCAATATCGCGGTGCCCTCCGTCTATCGCGAACTGGCGCAGCGCTGGCACGTCTACTACATCCTGCCGAATCAGTCCAGCTACTTCGACGATCCGGAGATCGCCGAGCACTGGCGCGACCTGCTCGGCCTGCGCTTCCTGAAACTGGACGATCCGGCAGCGGTCTGCGAATTGATCGCGCTGAGCATCGGTGTGGAGGAGGTGGGCGTGGATCTGGCCGGGGGATTGGCGGATCTGCGCGATCTCGGATCCGAAGCGGAGGCCGCGGCGGTCGGTCGGGCGCTGGCGGGCCTGCGGGCGCTGCCCGGCGGCCGGGACTGAACGCGGAAATCTCCGCGGGGAATCGAACAGCATGATCGGAGGCGGTGTGTTCGCGAAGGGAAAGCTCGGGAATCGGCATCTCATCGTGGTCGACCTCGGCTTCGGCGATGCGGGCAAGGGCGCGACGGTGGATTGGCTGTGCGCACCCGAGAACGGCTACGACGTGCGCGCGGTGGTGCGTTTCAACGGGGGAGTGCAGGCCGCGCACAATGTCGTCGCCGCGGGCCGCCACCACACCTTCGCCCAGTTCGGGTCCGGCACCCTATCCGGTGTGCCGACGCTGCTCTCGCGGCACATGCTTGTCGAACCGATCGCCCTGGCGGGGGAGGCGCGCAGACTGGCCGCGCTCGGAATCCCGGACCCGCTCGCACTGCTGTGGATCGATGGTCGGGCCTTGCTCACCACACCGATCCACCGGGCCGCGAACCGTGCTCGCGAGGATACGCGGGGTGCCTCGCGACACGGTTCCTGCGGCCTCGGCATCGGCGAGACAGCGAGATACGCCCTCGAATTCGACGCGCCTCGGGTCGTGGACTGTCGGCGGCCCGCCGTGCTGCGGGCCAAGCTGCGCCGCCTTGCCGAGCACTACGGTCCACTCGTCGCGCCCAGTGCGCATCGCTACGACTCGATCGATGATCTGGTGGCGATGTATCGCGAATTCGCTTCCGCCGTCCGCATAGTCGGCCCCGAGGCGCTCGCCGTGGCGGCCCGGCGCGGCCGACTCGTCTTCGAGGGTGCGCAAGGTGTGCTGCTCGACGAGTGGCGCGGCCTGCATCCGCACACCACGTGGTCCACCGTCGAACCGCGCCGCGCTCGCGCGATGCTGGCCGAGATCGGATCCGACGCTGCGGTTCTCGGCGTCACCCGCACCTACCTGACCCGCCACGGCGCGGGACCTTTCCCGACCGAGGACAAGACGCTGTCGATTCGCGAGCCGCACAACACCTTCGGCCGCTACCAAGGCGAATTCCGGCTCGGTCATGCCGATTCCGTCCTGCTCCGCTACGGGGTCGCCGCCTGCGGGGGCATCGACGGCCTGGTCGTCAACCATCTCGATGCACCCGGAATCCGCTACGCCGCAACGGAATACCGGACCGAATCCGGCACCGTACGATCCCTCGAACTCGGCCCATGGCAGGATCTGGCCCACCAGCGCCGGATGACCGATCTCCTGGAGACCGTCGACCCTGTCCTCACCGAACTCCCTGCCGACCCCATCGGGTGGTTCGAACGCGAACTCGATGCCCCGGTGGTCCTTGCCGCCGCCGGACCGGATCGCGCCGACCGTATAAACCTGCTCGCCGCTCGAGCGGCCTGACTCGGCGGGCCGGCAGGATATAGGCCCGTGGAGCAATCGGTGGTGTCGGTCGACGTCGTGACGCTGCGGTACCTGCCCGAGGACGCGGGGGTGACCGTCGGTATCGCCCCCCGCGAATTCGACCCGTTCGCAGGTCGGCTCGCGCTGCCGGGTGTCCTGCTGGGGCGCGGCGAGCGGTTGGCGGAGGCGGCGCGGCGGGCGGTGCGCGCGAAACTCGGTGTCCCGGACGCGGCTATCGACGCGGTGGGGCAGTTGGTCACCTTCGACGAACCCACTCGCGATCCGCGCGGCCCGACCCTGTCGATCGCTATGTGGGGCGTGGTCGGTCCGCACGAGGGTCCGGCGCGGTGGGCGCCGTTCGACGCGGTGCCCGCCCTGGCCTTCGACCACAATCGCATTGTCGAGGTCGCGCGCAATCTACTGGCCCAATTGCTGTGGAAGGACCTGCCTTTCACCCGTGCCCTCGCGGGAGCCGAATTCCCGGCGACGCGCGCCGTTGACCTGACCGCCGCCCTCCATGGCGTCCGCCCCGACCCGGCCAATCTCAACCGCACCCTCGCCGCGGTCCCCGGCCTGCGCCGCACCGAGGAGCGCCGCCGCACCAAGGCCACCGGTCGGCCCGCGGCCGTCTGGGCCTTCGACCCCGAGGACTGACGGATCAGCCGCGCGGCGCGTACATGATGACCGCCACCCCGATGAGACAGACGGCGGCCCCGAGGTAGTCCCACCGGTCGGGCCGGAATCCGTCCACCACCATCCCCCAGGCGAGCGACCCCGCGACGAACACCCCGCCGTAGGCGGCGAGTATCCGCCCGAAGTTCGGATCCGGTTGGAAGGTGGCGACGAATCCGTACGCGCCGAGCGCGATGATCCCCGCCGCGATCCACAGCACCCCGCGCTGTTCGCGCCAGCCCTGCCACACCAGCCACGCGCCGCCGATCTCGGCCACCGCGGCGAGGGCGAACAGCAGCAGCGAGCGCAGCACCATCATGGTGGAACGGTAGCCCGCCACCGTTCATCTCCCATATCCCCGTCCGTGACCTCATTGAATAGCTGATAGCTATCGAGAATTCAGCTCGTGTTCAGTGAGGTGGCGGGAAATGTCGCGACCGATGAAACATCAATGAACACTCGCGCGCGACACTTCCGGGCGCAAGGGTGCGACCCGCATGGTCGAGGCATGAACCGCAGGCAGCTGCTCGCGAAAGCCGTTGCTCTCATGGCTGTTACGGTCCCCCTGATCACCGGTCGCGCCAAGGCAGGCGCCGCTCCGCTCCCCGCTGATGCCAGAGCCGGCGCCGCTGCGGCGACCACTCCCAAAGTCGTCCTGATCGGTCTCGACGGCCTGATGTACCACAAGGTGCAGCAGGTCCGCGCCCGAAACCTCTTGCGGCTCGCCGCCGAAGGACTGCTGACCCGCGGATCGATCGCCCCGCACACCACCATCTCCGGCCCGTCCTGGGCCACCGTGCTGACCGGCGTATGGGATGGCAAGCACGGCATCCGCGACAACGAATTCGACGCCGCGCCGTTCGCGCGCTACCCGAGCGTCTTCACCCGGCTCAAGCGGCACGATCCCACGTTGAAGCTGCACTCGATCACCACCTGGGACCGGTTGGCCCTGATCTCGGCAAGCGGCGAGCAGCGCGCCGACGTCGTCATGGTCACCCCGGAGTCCCCGCACGACCCGAAGGAGATCGCCACCGATTGCGCCACCGCCGACTCGGTGGTCACCGCCGTGACCCGCTTCGCCCCCGATTTCCTGTTCACCCACCTGGACCAGGTGGATCGCGCCGGTCACCGCAGCGGCGGGGCGTCGGAGGACTATCTGGAGGCCGTGCACCGCATCGACGGCCTGGTCGGTCGGATCGTGGCCGCCGTGGACGCCCGCGCCGCCGCGCATCCGAGCGAACGCTGGACCGTTTTGGTGACCGCCGATCACGGTCACACCCCGCGCGGCGGTCACGGCGGTCAAACCGAGGACGAGACAACCAATTTCGTCATCGCCAGGGGCCCGGACTTCGCACCGGGCGCTACCGGCGTCCGCACGCTGGTCGATCTCACCCCGACGATCCTGGATCTGCACGGCGCACCACCCGCCGGGTACGCCGACGGCGTCTCGCTGCGCGAAGGTCCCGCCGCCCATCCGCTGTCGGGCGGGCTGGCCGCGGCTCCCCGCTAGGCGCACCTCCGCCGGCGCTCCGGCCTACCGTCACCTGTGGGAATCCCGCCACCACCCTCGGGCGTTGACCATGTCGACCCGTGCGCATCCGCACGGGCGAATCATGTGGTACAAGGGCGTCCGACCGGGGCTAGAGTTGGGTTTGGCGGTTGCCTCGGTCGGATAGGGTGTTCCGATCGCGGCGTTGAGAGGTGGTGGCATGACTCAGCATCTGGGCGAGGCTAATGTCGAGCAATCGGCTGGAGCCCCGCAGACCAACGGTGCACCCGTCGCCGCTTCCGCGCCGAACGGCCAGCCGCCCCGTCAGCCGGGTGCGGCCGCCGCGGTTCCCACCTCCGCTTCGCGTCGGGTGCGTGCCAGGCTGGCCCGCAGGATGACGGGTCAGCGCGGCATCGCCGCCGTCAAACCGGTGCTCGAGCCGCTGGCCAGCGTGCATCGCGAGCTCTACCCGAAGGCGAATCTCACGCTGCTGCAGCGCGCCTTCGATGTGGCCGACGAGCGGCACAAACACCAGTTCCGCAAATCCGGCGATCCCTACATCACCCATCCGCTCGCGGTGGCCAATATCCTCGCCGAGCTGGGTATGGATACCACCACCCTGGTGGCCGCGCTGCTGCACGACACCGTCGAGGACACCGGCTACTCCCTCGAACAGTTGACGCTGGACTTCGGCCCCGAGGTGGCGCACCTGGTCGACGGCGTGACCAAGTTGGACAAGGTGAACCTCGGCTCGGCCGCCGAGGCCGAGACCATCCGCAAGATGATCATCGCCATGGCCCGCGACCCGCGCGTGCTGGTCATCAAGGTGGCCGACCGGCTGCACAATATGCGCACCATGCGCTTCCTGCCGCCGGAGAAGCAGGCCAAGAAGGCCAAGGAGACGCTGGAGGTGATCGCGCCGCTGGCGCATCGCCTCGGTATGGCCACCGTCAAGTGGGAGTTGGAGGATCTGGCCTTCGCCATCCTGCATCCCAAGAAGTACGACGAGATCGTGCGGTTGGTCGCCGATCGCGCGCCCTCGCGCGACACCTACCTGGCCAAAGTGCGCGCCGAGATCGTCAATACGCTGGCCGCGTCGCGGATCAACGCGATCGTCGAGGGCAGACCCAAGCACTACTGGTCGATCTATCAGAAGATGATCGTCAAGGGTAAGGACTTCGACGATATCCATGATCTGGTCGGCATCCGCATCCTGTGCGACGAGGTGCGCGACTGCTACGCCGCCGTCGGCGTGGTGCATTCGCTGTGGCAGCCGATGGCGGGCCGGTTCAAGGATTACATCGCCCAGCCGCGTTACGGCGTCTACCAGTCGCTGCACACCACCGTCGTCGGCCCGGACGGCAAACCGCTGGAGGTGCAGATCCGCACCCAGGACATGCACCGCACCGCCGAGTTCGGGATCGCGGCGCATTGGCGCTACAAGGAGACCAAGGGCAAGCACACCCAGGACACCGCCGAGGTCGACGATATGGCGTGGATGCGCCAACTGCTCGACTGGCAGCGGGAGGCCGCCGATCCGGCGGAGTTCCTGGAGTCGCTGCGCTTCGATCTGAAGTCGCCGGAGATCTTCGTGTTCACCCCCAAGGGCGATGTGATCACCCTGCCGCAGAAGTCGACGCCGGTCGATTTCGCCTACGCGGTGCACACCGAGGTCGGGCACAAGTGCATCGGGGCCAGGGTCAACGGTCGTCTGGTCGCGCTGGAGCGTCAGCTCGAGAACGGCGAGGTGGTGGAGGTCTTCACCTCCAAGGCGCAGAACGCGGGTCCGAGTCGGGACTGGCAGAACTTCGTGGTGTCCCCGCGCGCCAAGGCCAAGATCCGGCAGTGGTTCGCCAAGGAGCGTCGCGAGGAGGCGCTCGAGACCGGTAAGGATCAGATCTCCAAGGAGGTCCGCCGGGTCGGTCTGCCGCTGCAGCGGCTGATGAGCGTGGATGCCATGACGGCGGTCGCGCACGAACTGCACTACACCGATATCTCGAGCCTCTACACCGCGGTCGGTGAGCATCAGGTCTCCGCGCACCATGTGGTGCAGCGCCTGATGGCCCAGTTGGGCGGTATCGGCGATGTGGAGAACGAGCTGGCCGAGCGGTCCACGCCGTCCACCACGCCGAGCAGGCAGCGGGTCACCGGTGACGCGGGTGTGCTGATTCCCGGCGCTTCGGGCACGGTGGCCAAGTTGGCCAAGTGCTGCACCCCGGTGCCGGGCGACGAGATCATGGGTTTCGTCACCCGCGGCGGTGCGGTGAGCGTGCATCGCACCGACTGCACCAACGCGGGTTCGCTGCGCGAGCAGTCCGAGCGGATCATCGAGGTGTCCTGGGCGCCGTCGCCGTCGTCGGTGTTCCTGGTCGCCATTCAGATCGAGGCGCTCGATCGCACCCGCCTGCTCTCGGATGTGACGAAGGTCCTCGCCGATGAGAAAGTGAATATCCTGTCCGCGTCGGTGGCCACGCATGGCGACCGAGTGGCAATCAGCAAGTTCACCTTCGAAATGGGAGATCCGAAACATCTCGGACATCTGTTGAATGTGGTCCGGAATGTCGAAGGCGTGTACGACGTGTATCGAGTGACTTCGGCGGCCTGAGTTCGCCGGTGTCGAACCATACCGTCGTATACGTAGCTTAAAATTAGCTGACCCGCAATGGGTTCGGTGCGGTATTCCCAGCCATTCGATCGCTCGGTGGTTGCCCTCGAATTCCGGCCCTCGTAAAGTTGTCGGAATGTTCCGGGCGATGCGCGTCGATGTGCCCGCGACCGCGCCGCGGTTCGCGGAAGTTTTTCGCCATCGCGGTGTCAAAAGTCGGAATCTGTTACGGTCTATTGCGTTTCGACGAGCGTGTGTCAACGGCGGCAAGACGAACTGAGTGCGGATCGCTATGACAAGGTGCACGGAAAAAGTTGCGGGAATGCTCGTTGCGTTCACCGTCGCCGCGGTGACCGCGGATTCCGGTGTGGCGCTGGCGGATCCGGCCCCGCCCACCGAGCTGCCGATCACCATCTGCCCGGCACTGTACGCATTGGGCATCCAGGGCACCGGGGAATCGTCACCGGACGCCGCGCCGACCACCGACACCGGCATGCTCTCCACCGTCTTCCGTCCGCTGCTGGCCTTGGCCCCCACCCCCGGCTTGGTCGAACGGGCTTATGTCCCTTACGAATCCAGCTTCGGTGGGGTGCTCGGCGGCGGCCGCGCCCCCTACGCGGATTCCGTCGCGGGCGGCCTGGGTCGCCTGCGTGCCATGTCGGCCGATATCCTGCGTCGCTGCCCGGAGACCAGACTGGCGGTGATCGGGTATTCCCAAGGGGCGCACGTGGCTTCGGTCTTCGCCCAGGAGGTCGGGCTCGGCCACGGCGCGGTGGCGGCGGATCGGATCGCGGCGGTCGCGCTGTTCGGCGATCCGACTCGAAATCCCGGTGCGCCACTGTTTCCCGGCGCGCCGGGCAAGGACTCGCCGGATCCCGCCCCCGGCACCGAGGGTGCTCGGTTGACCTCGGTGCGCGCACTGCCCGAACCACCCGCCTCCGGCGGTGGGATCGGTCCGGAGCGCGATCGGGCCGCCGCCTTCGGCGCGCTCACCGGTCGGGTCGCGAGTTTCTGTGCCGCAGGCGATTTGGCGTGCGACGCACCCATCGGCGCGCCGCTGCTGCGGGCGGTGGCGAGTATCGCCGGTCAGTCCGAACTGTCCGGCGGCGATCCCATCGCCTCGCTGGAATCCATCGCGCAGGCACTGGCATTCACCTCGATCAAGACCGCCGCCGCCGTCGCCGGACAGGATCTGCGCGGCAGCACGGCCGCGAATCTGTCTCTGGCGCCGCAGAAGTCGATCTCCGAGCGGGTGGCCGACGCCGCCGATCCGCGCAGCAGGGTGGACCTGCCCGGCGCACTGCAAGCGCTGCTGCGCGTCGGCCTGATCGGACTCAACGCGGTGAATGCGGTCATCCGCACCGTGCTCAATCCGGCGGCCATCGCCGATTTGGCCACGGCGGGTCTGTCCGACCCGGTGGGCAGCCTGCAATTGCTCGGCACCCGACTGGTCGGATCGGTCACCCAACTCGTGCCGCCGACCACGGTGTCGCGCTTGGTGAATCAGGCCTACGGCGCCGTCGTCGGCACCATCACCGACAATGCCGAATTGCTCGACGCCACCACCTGGGTGCGCTATTGGGATACCGTCCAGCGCCACACCGGATACAACAATGCGGCGGTCTCGGCCAATGGTCAGGCCCCGACGCGCTTCGTCGCCGGATGGCTCGCCGCGGTGGCCGCCGATCTGGCCGGGAAATTCGGGCCGCAGCGTAGCGCAAACCCGCCCCCACCGGCATTCTCGTCGAGCCCCGGCGCGTCGAGTACGCCGAATTCGTCCGGTACGGGACAATTTCCGTTTGGGAGCGGTCCGAGCGCCGTGCCCGCCGATCGCCCCGGTACCAACGCCTACCCGTTCTCCATGAACTGAACGCCGAGAGGGTCCGTCAATGCGACACCACGTGCCCGGCCCCGCGGGAATGGGGGAATGTTGAACTCGTACAAAGACCTGTCCGAGCGTTGGTACTCACCCCTGGAACCCGAGCCCGCCGCGCCGCTGGGTCCGCATCCGACCGAGGCCACCGGCGCCGCGCCGCGCGAGGCGGAGGGTCCGGCGCAGTTCCCCAACTACATTCGGGCCGAGGACGAGCCCGTCGAGCGGATCGAGCACGAGGCCCCCACCGATCTGCCCGCCGATCGCGCCGAATTCACCGGCGGCTGGTCGGATTGGATCGGCCGCGCCCCCGGTCCGGACGACGATTACGCCGCGCCGGGCGGAGGCGAGGTCGTTCGGTTCCCGTGGCCCGAGGACGAACCGGAGGACATCTTCGGCTCCAGACCCGTCACCGCCTCGCGGGCGCTGCGTCAGGAGGCGCGCGATATCGGCGCGGCCCGCCGCAAGCGGGCGCTCATTGTGCTCGTCGCCGTGGTGCTGGTCCTGCTCGCGGCCGCGGCGGCGGTGGCCTATCTGCTCGCCGACGGATCCAAGGGGGCGGGCGCCGCGCCGACCACGCTCCAATTCACTGCGGGCAGTGCGCCATCCGGCGGCGACGAATGCCGCACCGAACAGGGCGACGGCGTGTTGCGCAGTAGTGCGCCGGGTGGCACGGATTCCGGACCGGACGCCATTCTGGCGTTCCAGTACGCCTACTACGTCGAGCGGTCGGGGGAGCGGGCGCGGGCAGCGGTCGCGCCGGACGCGCCGGTCTCCTCGGCCGAGATGATCCAGCGCGGAATCGATTCGGTGCCCGCGGGCGCCTCGCACTGTGTGCACGTCACGACCATCACCGAGGGCAGATACGCCGTCGAGGTCACCGTTTTCCGGCCGGGCGCGGGACCGACGACCTACAACAGGCAGATCGTCACCACGGCGGTGATCGGGGGCCGCGCCCTGATCACCGGTATCGCGGCCGGATAGAGGAGAGCAGGAGCAATGGCAGAGGACTGGAGCCGCTGGCTCGACGAGACGCCCGAGGGCGGCGCGTCGGGCGCTGGCGCGCGCTCCAAGGCGTCGGTGGTGCGTTTCCGCCGCGGTCGCGACGGCGAGGACGGCGCGGGCGGATTGCCGCGCCCGATCCTGGTGGTCGGCGGCTGCGGCGGCGCGGGCACCACCACGACGGCGCTCGGGCTCGCCGGGGAACTGGCGGGCGAGACGGCGACGGTGGCGGTGGACGCCACCGCCGCGGGCAGCGATCTGGCGCTGCGCGGCGCGGACGAGCACCTGCACCCGATCAGCCTGCAGTCCTGGCTCTACGGCCGCGGCGACGACGAACCCGCGCCGCTCAAGGAATGCCTGTCCCGCTCCACTTCCGGTTACGGTCTGCTCTGGCGCGACGCGGCGCCGCTGCGGCGGCGCGCCACCTACCTCACGGTGGCCCGAGGCGTGCACGAGGCGGGCTACACCGCCGTCTACGACGGCGGCACGCCCATCGCGGGCCGTCAGCTGCGTCCATTGCTGGACGACGCCGATGTCGCGCTGGTGCTCGCCATCCCCGCGCGCACCGACGCCGCGAACCGGCTGCGCGTCACCCTCGAATGGCTCGACGACGAATTCGGCAGCACCGGTGCGGGTCCCGGTGGCGGGGTGGTGGGCGATACCACGGTCGTCATCTCCCATCAGCATCCGGGCGGCGACTCGCGCATCGCCGAGCATCTGCGCGAGAACCTGTCCGGCTGGGTGCGCGATATCCGCGAGGTGCCTTACGATCCGCATCTCGCCAGGGGAGAACTGGTCCGGCACGCGGCGCTCGCGCCCGCGACGCGCCGCGCGTATGAGCAGCTGCTCGCGGGGGTGGCATCATGACCGCCGCTATGAAACTTCGCCGCCGCTCCACCGATCCGGCCACCGCGGGTGTGGTCGCCCCGCCCGAATCCCGTCGCGCCCCCATCTGGGATCGACCAGTTCCCGGTGTCGGTCGCGCCCCGCTGGTGTGGCTGCTCGGCGTGCACGGCGGCGCGGGCGCCAGTGTCCTGTCGCATGTGCTCGCCCCGGCGGCCGACGCGGGCCGCCGCTGGCCCGGCGTCTTCGAGCGGGAATCCCCGTTCGTGGCACTGGTGGCCAGGGAGACCATCTCGGGCCTGACCCGCGCGCACGACCTGCTGCGGCAACATCATTCGGGTTTCGCGGGTGCGGCCGAGGTGCTGGGTCTGATCACCGTCGCCGCCCGCCCCGGTCGGCTGCCCGCCGAGATCCGCCGCTACCGCGATGTGGTCGGTTCGCTGGCCGGACAACTGTGGCAGGTGCCGTGGGTGGAGGAGTGGACGCTGGTGGAGCCCGAGCAACTGCCGGTGTGGTCGCCGGGCGATCCGCCCCCGCCCGCCAAGAAGCGCAAGATCGATCCATTGGACGAGGTACCGATGGAACTTCGCGAACTCGGGGCCGATATTGTTGCGGCCGTGCGCGAAAATCTGAGTGCCGGAACGCATTCGGAGGAGGGGCCGCGATGACCACCCACCGAGCGCGTGCGGGATCGGCGCGTTCACGCAGTAGTTCACGTATCCAGAAAGGCACCCGATGAGCATGTTTCTCCTCGCCGTGCAGGACACGTACGGCTCCCTCCTGGCACAGGTCGGCAATCCCACCCCGCAGGCCCCGCCGGGGTCGGACAAGATCCTGCAATTGGTGCGCTACCTAACCTGGTTCGTACTGCTGTCCGGCATCTGCGGCATCGTCTACGCCGGTGGCCGATTCGCCTGGGAGAAGTGGTCCGGTGGCGGCCTGGAATCACCGAAGATGGTGGCGGGGGCCATGATCGGCGGAGTGGTGGCCACCAGCGCGGGCACCATCATGAACGCGGTGATCGGCACCTGACATGTCCGAGATAGGGGTACAGATGTCGGTAGGCGTGCTCGCGTACAAGCAGATGCCCGCCGAGGTGGTCGAACCGATCATGCAGTTGCTCAACTGGCTGCTGTGGTTCGTGCTGCTGGCGTGTGTGGCGTGGATGATCGTCTCGGCCGGGAAGTTGTGGCTGGTATTCCGCAACGATTGGGCCATGAACGACGCCTCGCACGGCATCCTGATGAGCCTGATCGGGGCCATCGTCGCCAGCGGGGCCTCCGGAATCGCGCTCGCCTTCCTGCCCGCGTGACGGGTGGCACAGATGAATGGTGTCGCGACACTGCGTAACTGGGGTGCGCCCTTGATGGGCGCGGCCCTGCTGCTGACCGCCGTCGGCTGTGGCGGCGGTGCCGAGTCGGCCCCGCGCGGGTCGGATCTGTCCGGCGCGCCGACGAATGTGACCTGGCAGCAGTACCAGGGTGTTTCGCTCCCGCAGGCCGATCAGGGACCCAAACGCACCGATACCGGCGCCGCGACGGGTTTCGATCGTTCGCCGCAGGGCGCGGCGCTGGCGGCCATCGCCCATACCGTCCGACTCGGTGTGGCCACCGACGGCGAATGGGCGAAGGTGGCGGCGCGGGAGTTGGTTCCGGGCCGCGCCAAGGACGAGTGGGCGATCACCCGCATCCAGGTGTCGATACCGGGTCCGGCCGCGCCCGAGTACGTGCCGCGCCTGCTCGGCTACCGGTTCACCGGCTACACCGAGGCGAGCGGCGCCGTGGATATCTACACCGAATACCCGGACCGGTCGCGGTCGGTCAACCACGCCACCGTCGAGTGGTTCGCCGAGGATTGGCGGCTACGGCTGCCCGATCCGGGCGATACGGCCCGGCGGCTCGAACCGGTCAACGAAATACCAGGGGATATCGTGAAATTGGAGGCTCCGCGGTGAGCGAGAAGGATGCGCCGGGGCGCGAGCGCGTCTCGTTCGGGCTCATCGCGTCCGGTGCGGTGCTCGCGCTCATCCTCATCGTCGGGCTGGTCATGTACATCGCCCGCGACGAGCCGAAGTCGGCCACCGCGCCCGCGGCGGGCGGCGACCCGAACGCCACCGGATTCGCCGATCCCGAGGTGGATATCCTCAACCGTCGCGTCGATATCCCGAACAACCCGGCGGGGCAGCCGCTCGCGCAGGATCCGGCGCGCCAGCGCAGACCCGCCGACGCCGACTGGCTCACCGGGGCGCCGACGGGCACCACCGCACCGCACGGCTGGCAGCGGGTGTACGGCGCGTCGGTCCCGTTCTCCACCTCCGACGGACCGACCCGCATCGAAGACGGTCTGGCCGTGGGCTATTCGCACAGCCCGCAGGGCGCCGCGCTGGCCGCCGCGCAGATCACCTACCGGCTCAATGCCCGTCCCGCCGACCGTGACCTGTACATGCGCCAGGTGCGCGGCAGCGCCCAGCAGATCGCCGCCTACGACAAGGCGCTGGCCGCCGATCGCCTGCCCAAGCAGCAGTCGGAGAAGGTCACCAAATACTTCGTCGCCTCCGACGCGTTCAAGATCGACGACTACGCCGACGATCTGGCCATCCTGCGATTGGCCTCGCGCGGACCGCAGGTGGACGGTAAACAGTTGTGGGCGGCGGTGCGCCTGGTCATGGTGTGGGACGCGGGGGACTGGCGGCTCAAGCCCGCCAGTTCCAACAACCCGCAGACCGAATACGTCGAATCGCTCAATGGGTGGACCAAATGGTGAAGGGGCGCAAGCGCGTGCAGATCGAGTCCCTGCGAAACCTCGAGGGGTGGACACAATGGTGAGGCGGCTACTCACGATTCTCGCGGTCATGTTCACGGTGATGATCGCGACCCCGACCGTCGCCTACGGTCAGGGCTACGGATTCGACCCGACCTGCAACGAGATCCACGACACCCTCGACAATGTCGGGCTACCCGGTGTCTCACTCGGCGATGCCGCCTCGGCCGCGTGCAAGGCGGGCAATGCCGCCGCGCATCCGGGCAAGGCCGCCGACGCGATCAAGGACAAGGCGTGGGACTCCACCTTCGGCAAGGTGGTCGACTCGCTGATGAACGGTCTGGGCCAGGCCATCATCCTGGCGCTGACCTTCTGGATGAAGGTGCCCAATGAGGCGGCGAGCAATTCCGGCGAATTGTTCACCAAGATCAACGAATACACCTATCAGGCGCAGATACTGCTGCTGATCGCGTCGGTGATCCTGTCCGGACTCAGACTCGCCGAGGCCAGGCGCGGCGCGGTGATGAACGAGGCCGCCGAATCGTTCCGCATGTTCGCCAGAGTGGTTTTCAGCTCCTGGATGCTCGGCGCGGTCATCGTGGCGGGCACCCAGGCCTCGGATCGCTTCGCCGAATGGCTCATCAGCGATGCCACCAACGGCAATGCCAAGGACCTGGCCGAGCTCATGGTGAAAACCAGTAAGCTGCAAGCGTTCTCGCCGGGTCTGGTGTTGATCATCGCCATCGTCGGTCTGCTCGGCGCGCTGGCCCAGATCGTGCTGGCCATCGTGCGCCAAGGGCTGCTGGTGATCGCGGCGGGCGTGCTGCCGCTGGCCGCCGCCGCCTCGGGGATGAATCTGGGCAAGCAGTCCTATCAGAAGCTCATCGGCTGGATCGTGGCCTTCATGCTGTGGAAGCCGGTGGCGGCCATCGTCTACATGATCGCCTTCACCACGGCGGGCCATGTCGACAGCCTCACCTCCACCGGCGGATTGCCGGAAGGTGAACAGGCCCAGCGCATGCTGGTCGCCGTCGTGCTGCTGTGCAGTGTGGCGTTCGTGCTGCCCGCGCTGATGCGTCTGGTGGTGCCCGCGGTGGCCATCGTCGGCTCCGGCGGTTCGGGTCTGACCGCCGCCGGTGGCACCCTGGTCGGTATCGCCGCCCTCGGCGCCATGGGCACCAAGGCGGTCGGCGTTCGCGGTGCGGCACAACCGGGTTCGGCCGGATATGTCAGCGGCTCGGGTTCGGGTCCGCGTCCGCCGGGCGGCTTGGGTCCGCGCGGCGGCGGGAAGCCGCCGACACCACCGCGCGGTGGCGGCGGTGGGGCGGGCGCGGGCGCGGAGGCAGCGCGCGCCTCCGGCCCGAGCGGCTCGGGCGGGGTAGCCTCCAGTGCGGCCAAGGTCGCGAACCGGGTCACACAGGCGCGCGCCGCGACGAGCGGAATGAGCCGGGCCGATCAAATGATGGGCGACGTGGCGGGCGACCGCTGGGCCAATCGCGCGCCTGATCTCGGGAGGAGCACCATTCCGCGATGACGATGACCGATAGCTACGAGCGCCGCTCCTACGGACTGTGGCAGAAGCCGCGCAGCGCGGGTCTTTTCGGCCTGCGCTGGGAGGAGACCGTAGTCGGCTTCGTCGTCGTGCTCACGGCCCTGCTCACCGCCCTGGTCGGCGGATTCAAGTGGGGTGCGACGGTGGGCGGCGTCGGCCTGGTGATCATGGTTCCACTGGTGTGGCGGACCGGGGGTCGCTCCGGCTACGAGAACGGACTGATGATGTTCAACTGGATGCGCTCGCGCCGGGCGGGCGAGCACGTGTACCGGGGCGGCCGCTTCTCGCGGGTCCCCGGCGGTGTCACCCGGCTACCGGGTCTGCTAGCCCCGTCCAAGCTCTACGAGGGCATCGATGCGGGCGGCTACAGCTTCGGCATGATTCACCTGCCGCAGTTCGCGCAGTACACGGTGGTGCTGCGGGCTTGGCCGCAGGGGCACGAGGCGGTGGATCAGCCCGTCATCGACCGCTGGGTCTCGGCCTGGGGCACCTTCCTCGCCTCGGTCGGCCAGACCAGCGATATCGTCGCCGTGGTCCCCGTGATCGATACCGTGCCCGAGACCGGAAACCGTTTGCTCACCGAGGTTTCCACCATCACCCGTCCCGACGCGCCGGAACTGGCCCAGCAGGTCATGTACGAGCTGGCCACCGAACTGCCGCAGGAGCGGGTGCAGTTGCTGCCGCGCGTGGCCATCACCTTCAAGGCCACCACCGCCGAGCGCCGTAAGAATCCGGCCGAGGAGGCGGTGGAGATCGGCCGCAGGCTGCCCGGTATCTGCGCGGCGTTGGCCGAGGCGGGCGTGCGCGCCCAGCCCATGTCGGCCGATGAGGTCATCTCCTTCATCCGCCGCAGCTACGATCCGGCCTCCCAGGCCGATCTGGAGGTCGCGGCCTCCGCACCCGAAGGGCACGGCCTGGATTGGGCCGATGCCGGGCCGGTCTCGCACGACGAGAAGTGGGATTACCTGGTGCACGACGGCGGCCGCTCGGTCACCTGGGAGATGGACGCCGCCCCGGAGGGCGCGGTGGACGAGCGGGTGTTGCAGCGGCTGCTCGCGCCCAATCCCGAGGTGCCGCGCAAGCGCATCGCCATTGTGTACCGGCCGCATTCGGCCGCCGACGCCGCCGAGATCGTCGACGACGACTTCAAGAACGCCCTGGTGGCCCAGCAGAGCGAGCGCGGCGTGGTGTCCGCCGCCGCGACACTGCGGGTCGGCGCGACCCAGCAGGCCCGCGAGGAACAGGCCAGAGGTCACGGCGTGACCCGCTTCGGCGCGCTGGTGACCATCACCGAACCCCTGCGCGGCGACCTGCCGCGCATCGAGGCCATCACGCGCGACCTGTCCACCCAGGCGCGCTTGAAGATCCGGCGGTGCTACCGCTACCAGGCGGCGGCCTTCGCGGCCTCGCTCGGCTGCGGGGTGATCCTGCCCGAACACGCGACAATTCCGAAAGCACTGGCGGGGTGAGGGTTTCATGGCACGCGACTACGAGCCGCCGGTACGGGAGCGGGACGCGGAGCGCCGCAGCGGACGCGGCGCGTCGGACTACGAGGAGTGGGGGCAGCGCCCCTACTCCGAGAGTCCGCGCCGCAGCGGCGATTCGGCACGCGTGAGCGGCGAGGACCGCTCGGGCGTGGCCGACCGGGAGCGGCGGGTCCGCGATTCGGTCGAATCACGCACCCGCGAGGCCCGCAGGCGCGAGGCCGAATCCGGTAGGCGCGACGCCGAATTCGCCAGGCGTGAGGCCGCGATGAACTCGCGCGCGAACACCGAGCGCATCGCCAGGCCCGCCCGCCCGCAGCGGCAGACCAGGGTCGACTACAGCGCCGACCGCGCCATGGGCGCGCCCCGGGTGGATCGGGCCGCCCGCCGCGCGAAAGCCAAGGCGGAGCGGCGCAAACAGTCCGGTCCGCCGCTGCTGGACGAGCCGACCAGGGCCAAACTGGAGCAGATCGCCCGCGAGCAGAGCGGTCTGCGGGCGGGCTGGGCCACCTTCCGTATCCGCACCGACGATATTCGCCGCCGCAACTACGCCGCGCGCGCCGAGGCCACCATCGAGGACGGATTCGACCGCGCCACCGCGCAACTCACCGATCGCGGCTACGCGGGCGCGGGCGGCGGGAAGATGAATGTCATCGGCCGCCCCGTCGAGTACCGGGCCACCACGGCCCAGGTGGCGGGTTTGTGGCCGTGGTCGGTGGGCGCGGGCGCGCCGCTGATCGGCACCCCCCTCGGCTCGCACCTGCACACCGGCGCCCCGGTCTGCTTCGACCCGATGAACTGGTTCATGCGCGGCAGCTTCATCACCGCGCCCAGCCTTTTCGTCCTGGGTCTCAACGGTTTCGGCAAATCCTCGCTGGTGCGTCGGATCGTGCTCGGCGGTATCGCGCAGGGCGTCACCCCGCTCATCCTGGCCGATGTCAAACCCGACTATCGGCGCATGGTGGAACTGGTGGGCGGCCAGGTCATCGATCTCGGTTACGGCCACGGCAAACTCAATCCGCTGGCCGCGGGCGTGCTCGGTTCGGTGGTGCCCCGGCTGGGGGAGTTCCCGGCGCTGCGCACCCAGGTGCTGCAGGATATGCGCGCCCGCCAGGTCACTTTGATCGCGGGCCTGGTGGAGTTGGTGCGCGGCGCGCGCGTGCGCGACTACGAGGAGACGCTGATCTCCACCGCGCTGCAGATCCTCTACCGGCCGGGCAGCGGCTACACCCCCGACAGTCCGCCGATCATGGAGAACCTGCTCGAGGTGATCGTGGCGGGCGGCGAGCAGTTGCAGTTGGACGCGGGCGCGGACGACACGGCCGAATACCAGACCGCCATCAAGGGTCTGCGCCGCTCGCTGCGCGCGCTGACGCAGGGTCCGTTCGGCGCGATCTTCAACGGCCAGACCTCGGTGCCGATCGATACCGGCGCGGTCGCGGTCTGCATCGATGTCTCCCACATCCCCACCGGTGACAAGAAGCTCAAGGCCGCGGTGATGCTGGCCTGCTGGGCCGACGGTTTCGCCTCGGTCGAGGCCGCGCACGTGCTCGCCGACGCGGGTCTCGGTCCGCAGCGCTACTTCCAGGTGGTGATGGACGAGCTGTGGCAGGTGCTCGGTCTCGGCGACTTCATGGTCGACCGGGTCGACGAGTTGACCCGTTTGCAGCGTGCCATCGCGACCGCGCTCATCATGATCAGCCACACCATCAAGGATCTGCAGGCGCTCGGTTCGGAGGCGGCCATCGCCAAGGCGCTCGGCTTCCTGGAACGCGCCCGCGCCAAGATCTTCGGCGCGCTGCCCGCCGAGGAGGTCAAGCGCCTGGACAGTACGGTGCCGTTCACCTCGGCCGAGGCCGATATGGTGACGGGATGGTCCGCGCCGCAGGCACTTACGGGTGAGGCGCTGCGACCGGGGCAGCAGCGGCCCTCGCCGCCGGGCACCGGCAAGTTCCTGCTGAAGATCGGCGAGGACCGCCGCCCCGGCATCCCGTTCCACATGGAGTTCACGCTGTCCGAGAAGGAGAGCGGTATCCACGACACCAACCAGCGTTTCAGCGAGTTCGCCGAATCCACCGGACGCGACGCCGATCGCGATTCCGGATCGCCCTCGCCGAGCGGTAGCGCGGCGTGACTTCGACCGGGAGGTGGGCGGTTTGATGCCGCATCGCGCGTACCGGCGGGTCTCGCCCGAGGTCAGGCAGGCGGCGGTGGCGCAGGTGCTGTCGCTGACCGGCACGCTGAGCAGCGAATCCGAGGCGTGCCGCATGGTGGCCGATCAGATCGGCGTGCATTCGAATTCGGTGCGCAACTGGGTGCGCGCCGCCGAGGGGCCGAGTCTGGAGCGGATGGACGCGACCGCGCTGCGGCGCAAAGTGGCACTGCTGCAACAGCAATTGGCCGCCGCGGCGGAGATGAACCGCACACTGGCCGAAACCCTCAACGAGACGCGGCGTCAGACGTGAGCGCCGCCGCGCCCGGTGTGCCGAGCGCGGATCGGAGGCGGCCGTGAACGCCCGCGCCCTGATCTGGTTCGCGCTGGCGGCCATCCTCGGGCTGCTGACGCTCGTCGTGGTGGTGGTCATGCCCGCCATCGACAACCCCTGTGAGGGGGCGACCGTGCTCACGGGTTCGACGCTGCCCACCTTCGGCGGCCCGGCGCCCGGTGACGCGCGCGCCGCCGCGAATGCCTCCGGACCGCCGAATCCGTCCGGCTCGTCGACGGTTTCGACCGTGGTCGCCACCCCGTCGCTGGCGGCGGGCGCGGGTCCGATCCGGCGCACGCTGCCGCTGGAGGCGGGCAAGTTCGTGGTCTCGGATGTCTTCGGCGCGCGCGGCGGCACCCACCTCGGCGTCGACTTGGCCGCGCCGGACGGCACCACCATCTACTCGGTGGCCGACGGCAAGGTGGTGGCCGCCGGGCCTGCCTCGGGTTTCGGCAACTGGGTCGTGGTCGATTCGGTGGATGTCAACGGGCGCGCGTATTCGGCGGTGTACGGCCACATGTGGGACAGCGGCGTGCACGTGCGCGTCGGCGATACGGTCACCGCGGGTCAGCCCATCGCCCAGGTGGGGTCGGCGGGCCAATCCACCGGTCCGCACCTGCATTTCGAGATCGTGCCCGGCGGTCGGTTCACCGGCGGGCACCAGATCGACCCGGTGCCGTGGCTGGACGGCGCGCCCACCCCGGATGTCGGTGGGGCCAAGGCGTTCTCGGCCGATCCGCGCTGCTCGCTCGGCTTCGGCACCGCGGGCGGGGCGCTGGCGGCGGGCAAGGTGCCGCCGGAACTCGAGATCTGGTACCGCCGCGCGGGTTCGCTGTGCGCGGAGATCACCCCGTCGCTATTGGCGGCGCAGGGCAGGCAGGAATCCGGATTCGCGCGCGGTCAGACCTCGGAGGCGGGTGCGCAGGGTCTGGCCCAATTCGTGCCGGGCACCGCGAATTCCATCAATCCCGAGGACGGCCGACCCTATGTCATCGATACCGGCAACAAGGGCTATGCCAGTGCCTGGGACGACGGCGACGCGATCATCGGACAGGGCCGCTACATGTGCGCGCTGGCCCACCGGATCGAGCGCTGGATGGCGGAGGGTCGGGTGCAGGGCGATGTGGTGTCGTTGACGCTGGCCGCCTACAACGCGGGCGAGGGCGCGGTGCTCGCCTCGGGCGGTATGCCGAATCAGTATCCGGCGCACTTCTCCCAGACCCGCCCGTACGTGGCGAACATTCTGGCGATGGAGCCGCAGTATCGTGCCCAGGGCTCCTCGGGGCGGTTCCAGCCGCAGGAAGGCGGCGGCAGCGGGCAGATCGTGCAGGCGGCGCGGCAATGGCTCGGCACCCCCTATGTGTGGGGCGGCGGCGATCCGCAGGGGCCGAGCAGTGGCGGACTGGATGGTCCCGGCCTGACCTCGGCCGCGGTCTTCGCCGCGTCCTCGGGCGCGGTCTCGCTGCCGCGCACCGCCGAACAGCAGTGGGAGGCGGGCGGCGAGGTGCCCAGGGCCAAGGCGCAGCCGGGTGATCTGGTCTTCGCCGCCTTCGGCCCGCGCGGACCGTCGCTGGTCGGAATCTATTCGGGCACCGGCACGATGATCGTGTCCGCACCCAATACCGGTGGTGTGACCGAGATTCCGGTGCCGGGCGACGCCAGGATGCGGAGGGTGCTGTGAGCGGGTGCGAACACGCCGAGATCCGGGCGGGGCGCGGACTGCCGCACCGGCGCGTCGAGCGGCTAGCCTGGAACGACAAAGCACAGGCACCCGCGAAACTGGTGGTGATGCTGGTGGTGAGCCTCGCGCTGCTCGGCGCGGGATGCGCGCGCGGTTCCCGCGAGGATTCGGGTTCCGCCGCGCCGCCCGCGGCGCCGTCGACGACCCGGCAGCTCGAGCAGGCCCCGCCCGCGGACCCGGTCACCGCCGATGGTGTCGCGGTGGTGGCGCTGCGCGAGATCTACACCTGGTTCCCGGATCGGGAGAGTCAGGACGCGTCACTGGCGCGGGCGCGGAAGTGGCTGGGTCCCAGTATGATCCGGGTGCTCGACGGCACACCGGCCCCCGGCGACGCACCCAAGGCGTCGCTGCTGTGGTCGCAGTGGGCCAAGGCCAAGGCCCGCGTCGAGGCGTTCGTCTTCGCCTCGGGCGAGCGCCCGCCCGCCGGTCCCGACCCCAATACCCAGCAATTCAAAGTCGGTATCGAGCAGACCGTCGTCTATTCCGACGGCCGCAAGGAACAATTGGCACCGGAGACGGTGATCGCCACCGTCGTGCGCACGCCCGACGGTTGGCGACTCGACGCGTTCCGCTGAGACCGAAGCATTTTCATCGACCGCCTGGAGGAGGCAGAGATGGCGAAGAAAAAGGTGCAGGATCCGGCCGCGACCGGACCCGACCTCACGCTGTACATGGTCTACGCCGGATTCGCGGTCCTCGCCACCCTGTGGCTGTCGCTGCATATCGGCAACGCGCTCTCGGTGACCCCGCAGAACGTCCCGGTGAATCCGATCGCCATCGTGGTGGGTCTATTCAAGGGCACGCTGCACTGGCCGCGCACCTCGACGGTATTGGTGCTGCTGGTCGTCGCGCTGGTCGTGGCCTACGTGTACGTGCGCCGAAACCTGAAGGCGCGCAAGACCAAGGGCCGCCTCTCCGTCGACGACAAGGCCGATGTGATGGGCAACGGCGGCGCCATCGGCGCGCTCACCGAATCGGGTGTGCGCGCCAAGGCCACGCAGCTCGGCGTTCGAATGGATACCCATCACATCCTCGATCACGGGTGGCGCAACGATCCGGTGCCCGGCGTGCCGATCGGTATCGGCGTGGCCGACGGCATCATGCTCTACGGCTCCTACGAGGATCTGCACCTGGACATCTGGGGTCCGCGCCAGGGCAAGTCGAGCTCGCGCGTCATCCCCGCCATCCTCAGCGCGGTCGGTCCGGTGCTGGCCACCTCGAACAAGCGCGATGTCGTCGATGCGACGCGAGATGTGCGCGAGGCCAAGGGCTCTCGCACCTACGTCTTCGATCCGCAGGGCGTCGCGGCCGAGGAACCCACCTGGTATTGGGATCCGCTGGCCTGGGTCGATGCCCGCACCGTCGGCTGCGAGATGCGGGCCGCGCGGCTGGCGGGTCACTTCGCCGACAGCGACGACGGTTCCGACGCCAAGACCGACGCCTTCTTCGATCCGGAGGCCGAGGATCTCCTGGCGGGACTGTTCCTCGCCGCCGCGGTCGGTCAGCGCCATATCGTGCAGGTCTGGGAATGGGTGACCAACCCGCAGAACACCGAGCCGATCGAACTGCTGCGCACGGCCAAACACGACTTCACCGCCTCCGGCCTCGCCCAGCAGTACAACACCGATGTGCGCACGCAGAGCGGCATTTTCGGCACCGCCAAGAAGATGATCCGCTGCCTGAAGCTGTCGAATGTGCACCCGTGGATCATGCCCGGCGGCGACCGCCGACAGTTCGACGAATTGGAATTCCTGGAGCGCAACGGCACCCTCTACAGCCTCTCGCTCGAGGGCCGTGGTTCGGCTGCCCCGCTGGTCAGCGCGCTCACCGAGGCCGTGATCGATGTGGCCATGCGCAAGGCGTCGCAATCGTTCGGCGGGCGACTGTCGGTGCCGCTGCTCGCGGTGCTGGACGAGGCGGCCAATGTGGTGCGCTGGAAGGATCTGCCCAAGCAGTACAGCCACTTCGGTTCGCGCGGCATCGTGGTGATGACGGTGCTGCAATCCTGGGCGCAGGGTGTGCGCTGCTGGGGCGAGGCCGGGATGGACGCGCTGTGGGCCGCCGCGAATGTCAAGGTGCTCGGCAGCGGGGTGGACGACACCAAATTCCTGCAGGCGCGCTCGGAGGCCATCGGCGATCACGAGGTGATCTCCCAGTCGATGTCGGAATCCAAAGGCGGCAAGAGCTATTCGCGTTCGCTGGGCTCCTCCAAGACCTTCAGCGTGCAGGCGCTGGCCCAGTTGCCGCGCGGGCGGGTGATCGTCTTCTCCTCGGGCGCTCCGCCCGTACTCGTGCGCACCGTCCCGTGGTGGGAGGGCGAGTACGCTGACGAGGTGAAAGGCTCTATCTCCCGGCACGATCCGCAGCGCAAGACCGAGCTCACCGATTTCCTCGGTGCGCCCGAGTTGAGCAAGGAACCGCCCACCGAATACGGACAGGTCGAGGAGGTCCGGCCCCTGTGACCGAACCACAGCAGCAGCCCATGATCTACGCGAGTGTCGTCGAGTTCGTGGAGAACTACCTGAGCATGGTGTACCGGCGTCAGGTCACCGATCTCAGCGACACCGTGTGGTGCCCGGAGTGGTTCCAGCACGCGGAGGCGGTGGCCCGGCTCGATTCGCTGTGGCGGGCCTGGGAGCACTACCGCCTCGACGGCAAGACCGGCTTGAGCGTCTGGTTCCTCGACCACGCCGACCCGCACATGACCCGACTCTTCGATCCGAAGGGGCCGTTCAAATACTGCTCGGTGCGCAACGGGCACAAGGATATGCTCAGCCCGCTACCGCTGAAATCGCCGCAGCACGGCATGTTCGGCGATCCGACCATCGGCGATTTCCGAATGTGAGCTCGAGGGGAGCGGCGAGACGCCCGCGGTAGCGCGGGCGTCCACTAATTGCGGGTGCGCTCCATACCGCGCGACTCCATCTCGCGGGCGCGCTGGACGCTGGGGGCCTCGTCGGGCCGCTCGCGCACCGCCGCGTTCGGTGGTTGGGCCTGGCCGACTTCGATGAGCATGCGCACGGCCGCCAACTCGGGGGCGACACCGATCTTGGCGAGATGGGCGGCGATGGCCATGCGGCGTTCGGGAGAGTCGTAGCGCAGCATGGGTTTCGCCGCGGCGGCCGTGGCGACGGCGGTGGCGGCCATACCGCTGGACTGCTGCCCCGGCACGGCGGAGAAATGATCCTTCTCGAGCGATACGCCCTTGGGGGGCAAGGGCTTTTCCATCATGCGGGCCAGTTCGGCATTGCGCGGATCCTTGGCCTTGATATCGCGGGCCTCGCGGACCTGCATCTCCCTGGCCTCTTTGAGCCGGGCCTCGGTGACCTTGATGCGCGCTTCGGCTTCCTTTTGACCACGTTCGCGGGTGCGCAGTGCGACCAGCGTCGCCAGTTGCAACATTGTCTTCATCATGGCCGCGGTTTCCCGACCGATGTCGTCCAGCTCTCCGGACATGGCTGCTCCCCGATGCTGCGGTGATCACTATGGATTATGTGGTGCTTGCGTCGCGGACTCGCCGCGCGAACGGGTTGTCCGCAGGGCGGTGTCGGTTGTTCGCAGGCGATGCCCCGCCTGCCGAGCTGGACACCCTATTGGTTCGAGATTACCCGACAAAGCTCCGAGACCTCTGTGCGGCACATCCGTACGGACGTGCCGCTTATCAGCATATATCGCGCATTTCCGGCCAGGGGTCGAATGTCGCGGTGCGGTTCCGGACCGACCTGGTCCGTGTGGGCATCGCCTCGGATCGGACCCGACCGCGCGGGTCCGATCCCGAAACGATCAGTCCACCCGCACCGACTGGATGGTGACCGGCTGTTTCGGCTTGCCGTCGCCGGGGCCGTTCGAGTTGTCCTCGCCGATCTTGGCGATCTTGTCCAGGGTGGCCATGCTGGAATCGTCCACCTTGCCGAAGATCGTGTACAGCGGCGGCAATTGGGAATCCTGGTAGACGAGGAAGAACTGGCTGCCATTGGTGCCGGGACCGGCATTGGCCATGGCGATGGTGCCGCGCTTGTAGCTGATCTTCTCCTGGGCCGCCGGATCACCCGGCGCGTACTGGTCGGCCGGGTACTCGTCGGCGAATTGGTAACCGGGACCGCCCGTTCCGCTGCCCGTCGGATCCCCGCACTGCAACACCTTCAGCCCGTCGATGGCCGTCATCCGGTGGCAGGGGCTGTTGTCGAAGTAGCCCTGGCTCACCAGACTCACGAAACTATTGACGGTGCAGGGAGATTCGGCATTGTTCAAGGTGAGGCCGAGCGAGCCCTGACTCGTGTCGACGCTCAGGCTCACTGTCTGCGCCTTGTCGCCGGTGGTCGGCACCTCGGTGCGGGTGGGTTTGCTGACCTGCTTGTCGGCCGGTTTGGCGCTGTCGGCGTAGGAGCAGGTGACCATGGCGGGCTTGGCCCGCGCGGACGGCGCGGGTGCGACCGGAGCCGAGGAGCCCGCGACCGTATCGGATCGCGTGTCCTTGCCCTCGCCGCGGGTCAGGTAGTAGATGCCGACGCCGGCCGCCGCCACCACGATGACACCCAGGATGGATCCCGCGACGGTGAGTTGCTTACGCCTGCGCGCCCGCTGCGCCCGATTCGCCAGCTGGCGCTCCAGCTTGCGTTTGGCCGTCGCCCGTCGCTGTTCGTTGCTCGGCACTACCAGGTTCCTCCCGTGTGGTGACATTCGGCATGACAGTGTGCCATCTATTCCTGAGACCACCCGGCAGTTCCCGCGACGCGTTCCGGGATACCGGTTGGACGTGGCGTGCGCTCATTTGGAAAACTGGACAACCGTGACGAAGACCAGCAGCTTTACCGCTCCGAAGGGAATTCCCGACTACGTGCCGCCTGCCTCGGCGGAGTTCGCCGCCGTGCGCGCCGGACTCATCCATGCCGCCCATGTGGCCGGGTACGGGTTGATGGAGCTGCCGGTCTTCGAGGACACCGCGCTGTTCGCCCGCGGCGTCGGCGAGTCGACCGATGTGGTCACCAAGGAGATGTACACCTTCCCGGACCGGGGCGACCGCAGCGTCACGCTGCGTCCCGAGGGGACGGCCGGGGTGATGCGCGCGGTCATCGAACACGGTCTCGACCGGGGCCAACTGCCTGTCAAGGTGTACTACGCGGGTCCGTTCTTCCGCTACGAGCGGCCGCAGGCGGGCCGGTACCGGCAGTTGCAGCAGGTCGGCGTGGAGGCCATCGGCGTGGACGATCCGGCCTTGGACGCCGAGGTGATCTCCATCGCCGATCAGGGTTTCCGCGGTCTGGGCCTGACGGGATTCCGTTTGGAGCTGACCTCCCTCGGCGACGAGACCTGCCGCCCGCAGTATCGGGAGCTGTTGCAGGAGTACCTGTTCAAACTCCCGCTCGACGAACAGACCAAACGGCGCGCCGAGATCAACCCGCTGCGCGTGCTCGACGACAAGCGGCCCGAGGTGCGCGAGCTCACCGCCGACGCGCCCCTGATGATCGACCACCTGTCCGAATCGGCCAAGACGCACTTCGAGCAGGTTCTGGGCCATCTGGACGCGCTCGGCATCCCGTACGTGGTGAACCCGCGCATGGTGCGCGGCCTGGACTACTACACCAAGACCACCTTCGAATTCGTGCACGACGGGCTCGGCGCGCAATCCGGGATCGGCGGCGGTGGCCGCTACGACGGGCTGATGGCCGAACTGGGCGGGCAGCCGCTGTCCGGGATCGGCTTCGGCCTCGGCGTGGACCGCACCATGCTGGCCCTGCGGGCCGAGGGCAAGTCGGCGGGCTCCGAAGCGCGCTGCGAGGTGTTCGGGGTGCCGCTGGGCGATGCGGCCAAACAGCGCATGGTGCTGCTCGGCGCGCAACTGCGGCGCGCGGGCATCCGGGTGGATCTGGCCTACGGCGGGCGCGGGGTCAAGGGCGCCATGAAAGCGGCCGACCGGTCCGGCGCGCGCTACACCCTGGTCCTGGGCGACCGGGACTTGGCGGAGAACACCATCGGTCTGAAGGATATGGCCACCGGTGATCAGCGCCAGATCCCGCTCGACGACGCGGTGCGCTTGGTCGCGGCGGAGCTGGCCTGAGTCGAAATCTGCAGGGCGGCACGGGAAACGCATCCGTTTCCCGTGCCGCATAACGTTCTCGGAACCAGGTCGGCAAACCATGCGGGGGGCTCGGCCCGGCGCGGTACCGTGACCTGGCGCGAACGCGGAGAGGCGGAGCCGGTGGAATCGAATTCCGATCAGCAGCAACCCGTTTCGCCGGTCGGGTTGGATCTGGTCGCACCCGAGACGTACGCGCCCATGCTGCGCAGGCTCGCACTGGCCTCGGCGGGTATCGGCGTCGGGGCCGGACTGCTGGCCACCGCGGTGCTGTCCTGGCCGGTGGCCGTCGCGGTGGGCGTCGTCGTCGGCGCGCCGACGGTGCTCTACGCGTTCGCGCTGCGGCGGCGACGAATGTGGTTGGTGGGAACCACCTTGCACGCGCGGACCGCGCTGCGCGAGCGGCTGCTCGAACTGAGTGCGGCCACCGGCGTCGAGATCCTGGTGTTCCCCGGCCGATTGAGCCGTATCGTGCTGCGGGTGACGGCGGGTCCCGATACCCGGATCGTCCCGCTGGCCATGTACACCGATGCGGGCAGCGGGCGGGAACTGCACCTGCTCGGGCTGCGCCGCCTGGCCGACGCGCTGGTGAGTGGCGAACTGGCGGCGGCAGCGGCCGTTTCGGCCATGCTGGTGGCCCAGCTGCGGGCCGAAGCCCGCGATGCCGGGTTGGAGCAGCGGCCGCTCTATCGGGCCGTCCAGATGGCCAGGAACAAGGATTACGTCTCACCGATCGTCCTGACCGACCGCGAGGTCGCCGAACTGTCCTGATGGTCACCGAATGCCGGTGCGGCACTGTCGGGTAGCTCACCAAGCCGGATCGCGGGGCGTGCGGATGGCTAGGGTGGTCGACGAGCATCCCCCGCGATAGAGGAGTCAGCCGTGACCGCCCGTCCCGTGCCCGTCACCGTCGCCGTCACCGGCGGCGCAGGCCAGATCGCCTACGGTCTGCTGTTCCGGATCGCCTCCGGCGCGCTGCTCGGTCCGGACACGCCGGTGCGCCTGCGGCTGCTGGAGATCCCGGCGGCGGTGGCCGCGCTGGAGGGCGTGGCAATGGAACTGGAGGACGGGGCCTTCCCGCTGCTCGAATCGGTGGATATCAGCGACGATCCGTGGCTCGGCTTCTCCGGGGCGAATATCGCGCTGCTGGTCGGCGCGCGCCCGCGCACCTCCGGAATGGAGCGCTCGGATCTGCTGGCCGCCAACGGCCCCATCTTCACCGAACAGGGCGCGGCCATCAACGCGGTCGCCGCCGACGATGTGAAGGTGCTGGTGGTCGGAAATCCGGCCAATACCAATGCCTTCATCGCCATGACCAATGCGCCGGATGTGCCTGCGGCGCGCTTCACCGCGATGACCCGCCTCGATCACAATCGCGCCATCGCCCAGCTGGCCAAGAAGGTCGGCGCGCCCGCCGCGGATATCTCGCGAATGACGGTGTGGGGCAACCATTCCGCCACCCAGTACCCGGATCTCGCGCACGCCGCCGTCGCCGGGAAGCCCGCCGTGGAACTGGTCGAGTCGTCCTGGGTCACCGAGGATTTCGTGCCGACCGTGCAGCAGCGCGGCACCGCCATCATCCAGGCGCGCGGCGCGTCCTCGGCGGCGAGCGCGGCCAGCGCCGCCATCGACCACATCCGCGATTGGGCGCTGGGCACCCCGCAGGGCGACTGGGTCTCCATGGCGGTGCCCTCGGACGGCTCCTACGGCGTGCCCGAGGGGCTGATCAGTTCGTTCCCGGTCACCTGCGCGAACGGCGAGTACACCATCGTGCCCGGACTGGACCCGGACGACAACGCCCGCGCCAGGATCGATGCCAGCGTCGCGGAGTTGGTGCAGGAGCGCGACGCCGTCATCGATCTGGGATTCGCCAAACGCGACTGAATCCTCAGCCGACGGTCCAGGTCTCGGACCCGGTCAGCAAGCGCTGCAAGGAATCCGGCCCCACCGGTGTGCGTTCCCGCGCCGATCGCGCTTGGGCGCGCACACCGTCGTCGTAGGTGGGGCGGGACACGCTGCGGAATATACCGGTGACCACATGGTCGAGCCCCTGATCGGACAGCCGCGACAGCGCGTAGGCGTACTCCGGATCGTCCGAATACGCGTCGTGCACCACGATCTCCGCCCGCGCCACCTCGGCCGTCGGCGTGACCGCCAGCCCGAAACCGCTTCGCACGACCGCATATTCGCCCTGCGCCCCGAAGACGATGGGCTCGCCGTGGCGCAGCGGGACGAGATGGTCGGCCGCGCTCTCGCGCCGCAGCGCGTCGAACGAACCGTCATTGAAGATCGGGCAGTCCTGCAGGATCTCGACGAACGCGGTGCCGCGATGCTGGGCGGCGGCCCGCAGCACCTCGGTGAGTCCGGCGCGATCGGAGTCCAACGCCCGCGCGGCGAAAGTGGCCTCGGCCCCGAGCGCGACCGAGAGCGTATTGAACGGATGATCCACCGAACCCATCGGCGTGGATTTGGTGATCTTGCCCGTCTCGGAGGTGGGCGAGTACTGGCCCTTGGTCAGGCCGTAGATTCGATTGTTGAACAGCAGGATCGTGAGGTTCACGTTGCGGCGCAGCGCGTGGATCAGGTGATTGCCGCCGATGGACAGCGCGTCGCCGTCGCCGGTCACCACCCAGACCGACAGATCCGGTCGGGTGATCGCCAACCCGGTGGCGATGGCGGGCGCGCGGCCGTGGATGGAGTGGATGCCGTAAGCCTCGAGGTAGTACGGGAAACGGCTCGAACAGCCGATCCCGGACACGAACATCAGGTTCTCCCTGCGCAATCCGAGATCGGCCAGGAAACCGCGCACCGTGGCCAGGATGACATAGTCGCCACAGCCGGGGCACCAGCGCACCTCCTGATCGGAGGTGAAATCCTTGACCTTCTGCGGTCCATCCGCCGCGGGCACGCCCGACAGGCCGGTGAGTCCGAGATCCGCGCCGACGAGCGAGGTTTCGGTGATCGTCATCAGTTGCCCCCTGCGATGCGATAGGTGGCCCTGGCGCGGGCCGCGAAGGACTTGTCCTGTTCCATCTCCGCGATCGAGCCGTCGAGCGCGGCGTCGATGACCCCGACGAGTTCCTGTGCCGAGAACGCGGTACCCGCGATCTTCGTCCAGGGTCGCACATCCACCAGGTACTTGCCGCGCAGCAGCAGCGCCAACTGGCCGTTGTTCATCTCGGGGGCCACCACCGTGCGGTATCGGCGCAGCACCGCACCGAGGTTGTGCGGCAAGGGATTCAGATGGCGCAGATGGGCCTGCGCCACCGCGACGCCACGACGCCGCGCCCGCCGACATGCCTCGCCGATCGGACCGAAGGAACTGCCCCAACCGATCAGCAGCAATTCGGCCGAACCGTCGGGATCGTCGACCTCCAGCTCGGGCACCGCGATACCGTCGATCTTGGCCTGGCGCAACCGCACCATCAGTTCGTGATTGGCCGGATCGTAGGAGATATCGCCGCTGCCGTCGGCCTTCTCCAGGCCGCCGATGCGGTGCGCGCGCCCCTTCGTCCCCGGCACCGCCAGCGGGCGGGCCAGCGTCTCCGGATCGCGCGCGTAGGGCTGGAACGAATCCGCTTCTGTCGCATCGGGTTCGAAGCCCGGATCGATCGGCTCGAGCCGCGCGATTTCCGGAATCGACCACGGCTCGGAACCATTCGCGATCGCGCCATCGGACAGCAGCAGGACCGGGGTGCGATAGGTGAGCGCGATGCGGGCCGCCTCGACGGCGGTGGCGAAACAGTCGGCGGGGGAACGCGGGGCCAGCACCGCGACGGGGGATTCGCCATTGCGGCCGTACAGCGCCTGGAGCAGGTCGGCCTGTTCGGTCTTGGTGGGTAGACCGGTGGACGGGCCGCCGCGCTGCACATCGACGACGACCAGCGGCACCTCCGTCATGACCGCGAGTCCGATGGTCTCGCTCTTGAGCGCGAGACCGGGACCGGAGGTGCTGGTGACGCCGAGCGCGCCGCCGAGCGAAGCGCCGAGGGCCGCACCGATTCCGGCGATCTCGTCCTCGGCTTGGAAGGTCGTCACGCCGAAATTCTTGTGCTTGCTGAGTTCGTGCAGGATATCCGAGGCCGGGGTGATCGGATAGGTGCCGAGAAACACCGGCAGACCCGACAATTGGCCCGCCGTGACCAGACCGTAGGCCAGCGCGGTATTGCCCGTGATCTGCCGGTAGGTGCCCGGTGGGAGCGCGGCCGGATCGATGCGGTAGGTGGTCGCGAAGCTCTCCGTGGTCTCCCCGTAGTTCCAGCCTGCCCGGAACGCGAGGATATTCGCCTGCGCGATCTCGGGTTTCGCCGCGAACTTCTCCCGCAGGAAGCGCTCGGTGCCGCCGATCGGGCGGCCGTACATCCACGACAGCAGGCCCAGGGCGAACATATTCTTCGCGCGCTGACCGTCCTTCTTGCCGACGCCGGTGGATTCGGTGGCGGCCAGCGTCAGTGACGTCATCGGCACCCGGTGCACCGCGAAATCGGTGAGCGTGTCGTCGGCGAGCGGATCGCTCCCGTAGCCGACCTTGGCCAGATTGCGCTTGGTGAACTCGTCGGTATTGACGATGAGGATGGCTCCGCGTGGCAACTCCTCCAGATTCGCCTTGAGCGCGGCCGGATTCATCGCCACCAGCACATCGGGCTGATCGCCCGCGGTCAGGATGTCGTAGTCGGCGATCTGGATTTGGAACGAGGACACGCCGGGCAGCGTGCCCTGCGGCGCGCGGATCTCGGCGGGGAAGTTCGGTTGGGTGGCCAGATCGTTGCCGAAGGCGGCGGCCTCGTGGGTGAAGCGGTCGCCGGTGAGTTGCATTCCGTCACCGGAGTCCCCGGCGAACCGAATGACGACCTTTTCCAATTTCGCTGTGCCGACATCATTTTGGTGCGAAACCATATGCCTGCTTCACTTCCTCGTCTATTGAGAGGTGCCAGTGGCCAAACTACTCCTGTGCGCCCGCGAAAGAAGGCGCACCGAAGCTCTCGCCGCGCACGGCTCCATAGCAGCGCAGGCGCGCCTTCAGGGAAACAACGCCAGTTGGGATTGCGCGGCAAGCGGAATTCGGGGATCGTCGCCCTGCGAATCTTCCGGATCGCCCGCGCGCGATACCCGTTCCAGGCCATGCCTTTCTAGCAGTGGCGCGACCCGTTCGCGCAGCCAGTCGGCATATTCCGGGATGACGTACGCGCCCCGATAGAGCCTGCGATAAGCCGATGGCAGCGTGGGGTGGGCGCGGGCCAACCAATCGAGGTACCAACCGCGAGTCGCACCGCGCAGATGCAGTGGGAACGCCACGGCCGAGCGCGCGCCCGCCGCCGCGAGCGCGGCGAACAGTTCGTCCAATTGCGCGCGACCGTCGGTGAGGTGCGGAAGCACCGGGGCCACCAGGATCTGCACGGCGAATCCGGCATCGGCCAGCGCGGCGATCAACTCCAGCCGGGCGCGCGGGGTGGGCGTACCGGGCTCCACCTCGGCCTGCAACTGCGGGTCGAGCATGGCAAGCGATACCGCGACACTCACCCGGACCTGCCGCGCCGAACGAATCAGCAGCGGGAGATCCCGGCGCAGCAGTGTGCCCTTGGTGAGAATCGAGAACGGCGTACCGGATTCGGTGAGCGCGCCGATGATGCCCGGCATCAACCGGTATCGACCCTCGGCCCGCTGATACGGGTCGGTATTGGTACCCAGCGCCACCGGTTCGCGCCGCCACGAGCGCCCGCGCAACTCGCGGCGCAGCACGGCGGCGATATTGGTCTTCACCACGAGTTGGGAATCGAAATCGCGGCCCGCGTCCAGATCCAGATATTCGTGCGTGGGGCGCGCGAAGCAGTAGCGGCAGGCGTGCGAACAGCCGCGGATCGGGTTGACCGTCCACTTGAACGGCAACCCGGAACCCTCCGGCATCCGATTCAGCGCGCTCTTGCACAGCACCTCGTGGAATGTGATGCCCTCGAAGTCGGGGGTGCGCACGGTGCGGACGAAACCCGCGCGCTCCAGACCGGGCAGCGCGCCGTCATCGGCGTCCAGGGTTTGGTTCTGCCAGCGCACCCACCAAGTCGAACATGTGTTCGATTCGGTGTCAAGCCGCCCCGACCTGCGGGCGCTGCGGATCGGCGAAGAAGGCGACCAGGTCGCGCACTGTCTCCTCGATGTCGCGGGGGTGGTAGTCGAGTTCTCGTTCCGCCTTCCCGTGATCGACCAGCGGCGCGGAGACCAGTGCGCCCAGTGCCGCTTTCGAGACGATATCGGTGCCGAACAACTTGCCGATCGGTTCGAGGACCGGGATCAGGCCGGAGACCAGTTTGGGGGAGATGGCGAACTTCGGGCCGCGCTTGCCGCCCTGAGCGGCGGCGATCCGACACAGGTCGAGCATGGCGATCATCGCGCCGCCGAGCAGGTAGTTCTCTCCGGTGCGACCGCGCTCGCCTGCCAGGATCAGGCCGTCGGCCACATCGCGCACATCGACCAGATCGAAACCGCCGCCGATCATGGCGGGCACCCGCCCGCGCGCGGCGTCGGCGAGGGTGCGATTGATGCGTGAGAGCGGTTTGCCGTAGTCGAGCGGGCCGAAGACGCCGGTGGGGTTGCACAGCACCGCGTCGAGTCCCCGCTCGATCACCTTGCGCAACTCCACCTCGCCCGCCCATTTGGACCGGTCGTAGACGGGAAGTCCGGGATCGGTGGAGCGGGCCGCGGATTCGTCGATGGAGCCGCCGCAGCAGTACTGGTCGAAGGCGTGAATGGAACTGGCGTGCACCATCCGGCGCGCGCCCACCTCCAGGGCCGCCTCGGCGACCACCCGCACGCCCTCGGTATTGACCCGCCAGGCCAGGTCGTTCTTCTCGGCCAGGGTGATGACCGCGACCAGGTGGTAGACGATCTCCGCGCCGTCGAGTGCCGTGCGCATCGACGCCGGATCCAGTACATCGCCGCTCACCCAGGTGAGCGACGGATCCGATCCGGTCGGGGCCAGCCGATCGATCGCGACGACCTCGTGCCCGCGTGCGACGAGCCGGGGGAGCAGATTCGTGCCAAGGTACCCGGCGGCGCCGGTCACTGCGACCTTCATGGAACCGAGAATATAGAACTTGTTCTAGTTTGCAACCTGCTCTCCTTTTCGGTGCGGCTCGGCGCGGCCGCCGGTGTGATCGACTCGGATGGCGCGATGGCTCGAAAGATGGCGCGAGCGTGGGCTATATTCACTCCAACCGTAGCGGCGCGTGCTATTCGAGGGCGGGGATCCTCCGCGGGTACCGCGAGTGGGCGCACGGCACAACGACTTTCGAGTTGGTGGACAACTATGTTCAGAAAGAGTGGGGGGTAGTGCACATGGGTGATCGTCTTTCCGTCGAGACCGAGGCCGTTCGGGCCTTCGCGGCCTCGAATGCGGGCATAGCGGGCGATATCGCCGGCGTGGCCAATATCGACGTGGTGAAGAACGTCACCACGCTCACACCGGTATTCGGCCTGATCGGGGCCGACTACTTGGCCATGTTCGCGGCGGCGCAGGTGTTGCAGGCAAAGGATATGAACGACCTCGCGGGCAGATACGCCAAGCTGTCGGAATCGGCGTTCAGTTCGGCCAATGCCTACGACATCACCGACATGATCAATTCCGGCAATATGACCGGCCTCAACGCCCAACTGCCCGGAGGTGCGTAATGCGACACGCGGAACCCTCCGGCCTCATCGCACCGGGCGCCGATCCCGGCACCGCGCACCAGGCCGCCGCGACCGTGCTGGAAATGCAGCAGGCCGCGCCGCAGGCCATCCAGGATGTGGCGCTCCCACAATTGCCCGCCGACCTGCCACCCATCGAGCCGCCCGCATTCGTGCTGTCCCGCAAGGTCTCCGAGGAGCAGGCCGCGGCGCACCTGCCCGGCGGTCTGCCCGGCCTCGGCGGCGGCCAACAGCCCGACGCGCAGGACATCCTGTCCGGCGTGCACCACGAGCTGACCCAGGCGGCCGAACACGCGAACAACGCGCTCCAATACGCGGCGCAACCCATCGTCGGCGTGGCGCAGCAGGCGGCCGGTCAGGTCGGCGGCGCGCTCGGCGCGCACGTCGGCGCCTCGGCCACACCGGCGGCCGCGGCGCCCGCGGTGCAGTCCGCCGCTTCCGTCCCCGGCGCCACCATGCCCGCCGACCCGGTGGCGGCGCTGCTGCAAGGTTTGCAGTTGCCCGCGCTGCCCGGAATCGACCAGCTGTTCAAACCGATCCTGGACCTGCTCGGCAGCTTCGGCACCGGCATCATGGGCATGTTCAACCCGGCCACCCTGTTGAGCGAGGCCTCCAAGGTCATCGATGTCGCCATGCAGGTCGGCAAGGGCAGCATGTCCACCGTCGACGAGCTCTGGCAGAGCCAGGCCGCGCACAACGCCCAGGCCGCGAGCCAGCGCGCCAACAACGACGGCCAGGAGACCAGCAAGCGCGGCACCGATATGGCCGACCTCACCGAGAAGGCCGCCGCCGTCGTGCAGAAGGGCAATGCCCAACTCGTCGGCGTCGCCACCTCCTTCGCCACCCAGGCCACCGCCCTCGCGCCGGTCATCCTCACCCCGCCCGCGCAGGCCTCGCTCATCGCCACCGCCACCGAACATCTCGGCCAGGCCGTCGGTATCGTCAACGCCACCCGAGGCGAATTGGGCGGGCACACCGCACAATTGGGCGGTCTCGTACAGCAGATGGTCGCCCAGAGCGGGCTGCCCGCACCGCAGGAGGTGGCCGCGGCGGTCGCCAAGAACGTCGGCGAGCCGATCCTGAACCAGGCCAAGGACCTCGCGCAATCGGCGGGCGATACCGCCACCAAGGCGGCAGGACTCGGCGACACGGGCGGATCCATCCCGTCGACCGCCACCACGCCCGCCGGGCTCACCGGCGGCGGAACATCGGGTGCGCATCACGGGTCGTCCTCGGGCGCGCCCGGCGCCGTGCCCGGATTCAGTCCCGGCCGCTCCGGCGGCGGCCCCGGCGGTGGCGGCACCGGTCTCGGTTCGTCCTCGAGTCCGAAGGTCACGGCGATACCGGGGGCCGCGATGGCGCCCGGCCTGCGCGGCGGCGCGGGTCTGCCCGGCGAGCCGGTGCTCGGCGGCCGTCCAGGCGCCGGCGGCGCCGCGGGCGGCGGCAATTCCTTCATGGGTGGCGCACCCGCCGCCGCGGGCGCTCAACGCAACAGCGAGGACGAGCACTCCCGCACCGTGCAGCCCTACCAGAGCCGCACCGGCAACGACGATCTCACCGGCCCGCTCGGCGAATCCACCCCGGACGTCATCGGCGCGACCCACCCGGACGAAATGGTCTCCGACTACGAACAGGACCAGTTCTAACCAACCACCACCGAATACACCGCTGCCCCGCCATTCCAGCGGGGCAGCGGCATTTTCGACTCGGGTTCGCTCAGCGCAGGGCGGGCGGGTTCTTCAGGTCCTGGGCGGAGTAGGTGTCGCAGGCGGCGACTTTGCCGGTCTTGTAGCCGGTGAGGAACCATTTCTGGCGTTCTTCGGAGGAGCCGTGGGTCCAGGCTTCGGGGTTCACCCTGCCGGTGGCCGCCTTCTGGATGCGGTCGTCGCCGACGGCGGAGGCGGCGGAGAGGGCGTCGCGAACATCCTTGTCGGACAGGGGTTTCAGGAACGGCTGGTTGGCGCCGGGGGCAGGCTGTTTATCGGCGTGGTAGGCCCAGATGCCCGCGTAGCAGTCGGCCTGCAACTCGGTGCGCACCGCACCCGATTCCGGACCGCGCGGATCGCGCTGCGCCTTGCCGATATCGCCGAGCAGGTTCTGGATGTGGTGGCCGATCTCGTGCGCCACCACGTACTCCTGGGCCAGCGGGCCGCCGCTGGAGCCGAATCGGTCGACAAGTTCCTGGAAGAAGCTGGTATCGAAGTAGGCGACGCGGTCGGCCGGGCAGTAGAACGGACCCACCGCGCTGGATGCCTGGCCGCAGGCGGTGTTCGTCGCGCCGGAGAACAACTGCACCGTGGGCTTGGCGTATTTCTTGTTCGTCTGCTTGGGCAGTTCGGAGGCCCAGATCGCATTGAGGCTCTGCGCGGTCAACGCGACTCGACAGTCGACGTACTTGTTGGCGTCCGCGCCGGTCTTGCAATGTGCGGGTGTGCCCGCGGCCGGGCCTGCCGGGACCGCCGCCTGTTGCGATGGTGAACCCGGATTGATGCCGAACAGTAGACCGATGACCAAGAGGATCAACCCGCCCGCGCCGCCACCGATGGCAAGCTTGCCACCGAGGCCGGGACCGCCGGACCTGACCGCGTCCTGGTCGATCTGCATGCCCTCGTTGAAGGTCATCAGGAACCTCTCTGTGAACCGAAAGGGCGCTTCGGCGACCCCGAACCCATACAGCTTGGCATGTGCGCGCCGATATCGGTTTCCGGTCCCGGAATGTGTCTCACTACGATGGCTACCGCGCCGGGTGGGAATTCCGGTGCCACATTCGTCGAAAGGAATCCCGTGCTGCGCACCCACTTGGCTGGTTCGCTGCGAAGCGAGCACGCCGGTCAGACCGTCACCCTCACCGGCTGGGTGGCCCGGCGGCGGGACCACGGTGGGGTGATCTTCATCGATCTGCGCGACGCGTCCGGTATCGCGCAGGCGGTGTTCCGGGAGGGTCTGCCCGCCGAGCAGGCGCACCGGTTGCGTGCGGAGTTCTGTGTGCGGGTCACCGGCGTGGTCGAGCAGCGGCCCTCGGGCAATGAGAATCCGGAGCTGCCGACGGGGCGGATCGAGGTGAACGTCACCGAACTGGAGGTGCTCAATGAGAGCGCCCCGCTGCCGTTCCAACTCGACGAGCAGCCCGGTGAGGAGGCCCGCCTCAAGTACCGCTACCTGGATTTGCGTCGCGAGGGTCCGGCCCACGCCATCCGCCTGCGCTCGAAGGTCAACGCGGCGGCGCGCGAGGTGCTGGCCCGCCACGAATTCGTGGAGGTCGAGACCCCGACGTTGACGCGTTCCACCCCCGAGGGCGCGCGCGACTTCCTGGTTCCGGCGCGCTTGCAGCCCGGCAGCTTTTACGCGCTGCCGCAGAGCCCACAGTTGTTCAAGCAGTTGCTGATGGTCGGCGGGATCGAGCGCTACTACCAGATCGCGCGCTGCTACCGCGACGAGGATTTCCGCGCCGACCGCCAGCCCGAGTTCACCCAGCTCGATATCGAGATGAGCTTCGTGCGCCAGGAGGATGTGATCCTGCTGGCGGAGGAGATCCTGGTCGGGCTGTGGAAGCTGATCGGCCACGAGATCACCACCCCGATCCCGCATATGACCTACGCCGAGGCGATGCGCCGCTTCGGCTCCGACAAGCCGGATCTGCGTTTCGGTGTCGAGATCACCGAACTCACCGACTATTTCAAGGACACCCCGTTCCGGGTGTTCCAGGCGCCGTATGTGGGTGCGGTGGTGATGCCGGGTGGTGCGAGTCAGCCGCGCCGTCAGCTCGATGCCTGGCAGGAGTGGGCCAAGCAGCGCGGTGCGAAGGGTTTGGCCTATGTGCTGGTCAATGAGGATGGCACGCTCGGCGGCCCGGTCGCCAAGAATCTCACCGAGGCCGAGCGCGAGGGTCTGGCCAAGCAGGTCGGCGCGGTGCCGGGCGACTGCGTGTTCTTCGCCGCGGGCGCGGTGAAGTCGAGTCGGGCGCTGCTCGGCGCGGCGCGCGGTGAGATCGCCCGCAAATGCGGCCTCATCGACGAGAACGCCTGGGCGTTCGTCTGGATCGTGGACGCGCCGCTGTTCGAACCGGCGGCCGAGGCCACCGCGAGCGGCGATGTGGCCCTTGGTCATTCGGCGTGGACGGCGGTGCATCACGCGTTCACCTCGCCGAAGCCGGAGTCGCTGGACACTTTCGACACCGATCCCGATTCGGCCCTGGCCTACGCCTACGACATTGTCTGCAATGGCAATGAGATCGGCGGCGGCTCCATCCGCATCCATCGCAGGGATGTGCAGGAGCGGGTGTTCAAGGTGATGGGGATCAGTCACGACGAGGCGCAGGACAAGTTCGGTTTCCTGCTGGACGCCTTTGCTTTCGGCGCGCCGCCGCACGGCGGTATCGCTTTCGGCTGGGACCGGATCACCGCGCTGCTGGCAGGCCTGGATTCGATTCGCGAGGTCATCGCCTTCCCGAAGACGGGTGGTGGTGTCGATCCGCTGACCGACGCGCCCGCGCCGATCACCGCGCAGCAGCGCAAGGAAGCAGGCTTGGACGCCAAGCCGGAGGCGAAGAAGGCCGCCGAGTAGTTTCCGATACCGGGAGTCCGTGCCTGCCGAATGTGTTCGGCAGGCACGGACTTTCGCTATTCCGGCGTCGAATTATCCTATGCGGTGGTGACTCTCACGCCACCCCGCCGCCGGAGAGTACGCGGTAGGCGTAGGTGACCGCGATGACGCACATCGGTCCGGCGATGAGCAGGCCGAGCCCGCAGAACAGTGTGCCGACGAAGGTGATCACCACCACCGCGATGGCCAGCAGCAGTGTCTGCCCGAGATTGTTGAGGACAAGCACCGCACTGGATTTGAGCGCCGCGAACGGCCCCTGCTCCTGGTCGATGACGAAGTGCAGCGAGAACATGAACAGGAAGCCGAGGATCAGGCCGGGCAGGACGAAGAATCCGATGCCGATCGCGGTGGCGATCATGGCCAGCAGCGCGGTCAGCAGTACGTTGCCCGCGTTGACGAATCGGAAGAATCCGCCGAAAGCCGGTTGCGCGCCGTCGGTCTCGTAGAGCGCGCCGCGCACCATCACCGCCTGTAGCAGCCAGATGGCCACCGTCACGGCCAGGAAGATCAGCAGCAGCGGCAGCATCGAATGCACATCGGTGATCTGGACGACGAGTACATACAGCAGGTAGATGACGAATCCGAGCGCGGTGGTCCCGACCCAGGGCGCGGGATTGGCGCGGAACTTCTCCCAGCCGTAGCCCAGGGCATTGCCGACGTCGAGGGTGGTGGGTCCGCCCCACGGATACCCGAGGGGTGGGACCGGCTGCGGCGGTATCGGTTCGGCGGGCGGAATCGTGCCGGTCGGGCCGTAGGAGGGGCCGGCAGGCGCGGACATCGGCGGCTGTGCGGCTCCGTACTGCGGGTAGCCCGGCTGCGCCGCAACTCCTTGGTGACCTTGTTCGGGCATCGGCGTCGCCGGTGCGCCCGCCTGGTAGCCGGGTGCGCTCGATGCGCCGCCGGGCGCGTCACCACCCGGTTCGCGCGGTGGGGAGGCGGACGGTTCGGTCATTGCCAAAACCTTTCGACGCGGCCGGTTCGTGCCGGAATTCTGTTCGGTCCTGGAGCTTTCGGCGCCGAATTCTCGATCGGCTCATTTCCTGTGTGGCGCACGGTCGTTCACGCTGACACAACTGTACGAGCGACCATGGTGTCAAGCGAATCAGCGGGCGATCCGCAACGGGACCCCAGACACGCCGAGCGACGCGGAAAGGTTGTGCAACCGCTCGCTAGAAGTGACCCGGAGCGAGTAGCTTGAAGGGCGATGACCGCACTATTGGCCGAACGCGCCACCGAAGTCGTGTCCGCAGCGCAACAGTTGCTCACAAAGCGAATGGGTGCTCCGGTAAAGCTGAGCGATCCGACCGAACTCAGCGGAAGTGGTAGGACAACTGTCCTGCGTGTCCGCGTCGCGGAGAACGCTTTCTCGCTACCGCGCACCCTGATCCTCAAGCAGGTTCGCGGCTCCGCCGCCGACCGCCGCACCGGTGGTCTGGCGCCCGGCGTCGTCAGCATCGATTCCGCGTTCCTGCGCGAGGCCGTGTCCTATCAGTTCACCACCGCGCTCAGTCGTGAGCAGCGTCCCGGCGCCTATCTCATCGCGCACAGCCTGCCGGATCGGCTGCTGGTGCTCAGCGATCTCGGCGAGAACACCAAGCTCTCCGCCGTGCTGCGCTCCGGGTCCGCACCCGCCGTGCGCAATGCGCTCATGGCGTTCGCGCAGGGTCTGGGTCGGATGCACGCCGCCACCGTCGGGCGCGAGGCGGATTTCGTCGCACTGCTGCGCCGCGTCGATGTGGTGCACCGGGTGGACGGTATCGCCCAGCAGGCGGAGTCGGCCATCGCCGAGGTGCCGCATCTGCTGCGCCGCGAACTGGGCATCGAGGTGCCCGGTGAGATCGCCGAACGCATCGTGCGCGGCAACAGGTTGTTCTCGGCGGGCCGGTTGCGTGCCTTCAGCCCGTCGGATCTGTGCCCCGACAATGTGCTCCTCAACGATGAGGGCGCCCGCTTCCTCGACTACGAGTGGGGCGGATTCCGCGACGCCACACTGGATATCGCCTACGCCCTGGTCTCCTTCCCCGGCTGCCTGTGCGATTTCGAACTGTCCAGAGAGCGCGCCCACCAAATGGTGGAGGCATGGCGTTCCGAAGTCGTCGGCGTCTGGCCCGCCCTGGCCGATGACGAGGTCCTGGCCGAGCGCATCCTGGAGGCCCGCCTCATCTGGGTCTGGCTCACCACCTACTGGTTCTTGCCTGCCGACCACACCCGTATCGCCGCCGCCCGCGAGCACGGCCTGTCCGTTCCCCGCTCCGACGCCCTCATCAACCGGTGGGCCGCCCTCGCCGAGGACGCCCGCTGCACCGGCGACGACATCATCGGCGATTTCGCCGAGGACGTGTCGGCCATGCTGGAAGAACGCTGGTCGGAGTAGTCCTGCTCCCAACGGCCCGGCTTCCCGACGGGTCACGTGGTCGTCGCGACGCATTCGATCGAGAGGACGCGCGGTGGTGGGGGTGTCGGGGTCAAAAGATACGGTCGGGGAATGAGCGATGGGTTGTTCGAGGTGGCCGGGCGGGAGGCTGCGGGGGAGCGGGCGGCGGTGGAGTTTCGAGGGGCCGGGGCGTTCGTGCCGTTGGCGGTGCGGATGCGGCCCGCGTCGCTCGACGAGGTCGTGGGGCAGGGGCATCTTTTGGGGGTCGGGTCGCCGTTGCGGCGGCTGATCGAGGGGTCGGGGGCGGCTTCGGTGCTGTTGTTCGGGCCGCCGGGGACGGGGAAGACCACGTTGGCCTCGTTGATCTCGCAGGCGACGGGGCGGCGGTTCGAGGCGTTGTCGGCGCTGTCGGCGGGGGTGAAGGAGGTGCGGGCCGTCATCGATGTGGCGCGGCGGCGGCTGACCTCGGGTGAGCAGACGGTGCTGTTCATCGATGAGGTGCATCGGTTCTCCAAGACGCAGCAGGACGCGCTGCTGGCCGCGGTGGAGAATCGGGTGGTGCTGCTGGTCGGGGCGACCACGGAGAATCCGTCCTTCTCGGTGGTATCCCCGCTGCTGTCGAGATCACTTGTGCTGCAACTGCGTTCGCTGACGGATGCGGATGTGCGGGAGGTGCTGACCAGAGCGCTGACCGATCGGCGCGGCTTCGACGGCGCCTACGAGGTGACGGACGCGGCCCTGGACCATGTGGTGCGCATCGCGGGCGGTGACGCGCGACGGGCGCTGACCGCGCTGGAAGCCTCGGTCGAATCCTCCCTCGACGGCATCGTCGACGTGGCCCTGGTCGAGGCGAGCGTGGACCGGGCCGCCGTCCGCTACGACCGCTCCGGCGATCAGCACTACGACGTGATCAGCGCCTTCATCAAATCGCTTCGCGGCTCCGATGTGGACGCGGCCCTGCACTACCTGGCCAGGATGATCAGCGCGGGCGAGGATCCCCGGTTCATCGCGCGCCGCCTGATGATCCAGGCCAGCGAGGATGTCGGCATGGCCGACCCGACGGCATTGCAGACCGCGGTCGCCGCGGCGCAGGTGGTGCAACTGGTGGGTCTGCCCGAGGCGCAACTCGCGCTGGCGCACGCCACCATTCACCTCGCCACCGCCCCCAAATCCGGCGCGGTCGCCGCGGCGATCGGCACGGCGCTCTCCGACATCGGTGGCGGCAAGGCGGGCGCGGTGCCGCCACACCTGCGCGACGGCCACTATGCGGGCGCGGCCCGCCTTGGCAACGCCCAAGGCTACAAATACCCGCACAACCATCCGGATGGTGTATTGACCCAGCAGTATCCGCCGGACGAACTGGTCGGCGCGGACTACTACCACCCCACCGATCACGGCTACGAACGCGAGGTCGGCCCCCGCGTCACCAAGCTGCGCCGCATAGTACGCGGCAGTTGAGGAACACGGCAGGGCGGAGAAAATCCGCTGTGCGGCACCGGTAGGCTGGACAGTTGTGCAGACCCACGAGATCCGACGGCGTTTCCTGGACCATTTCGTCCGTGCCGGTCACACCGAGGTGCCCAGCGCCTCGCTGATCCTGGCCGACCCGACCCTGCTTTTCGTCAATGCGGGCATGGTTCAGTTCAAGCCGTACTTCTTGGGCCAGGAGGCGGCGCCCTACGCACGCGCCACGAGTGTGCAGAAGTGCGTCCGGACCGGCGATATCGACGAGGTCGGCATCACCACGCGACACAACACCTTCTTCCAGATGGCGGGCAACTTCTCCTTCGGTGACTACTTCAAGGAGGGGGCGATCACCCTCGCCTGGGAGTTGATCAGCAAGTCGCAGCAGGAGGGCGGCTACGGACTCGATCCGGAGCGCATCTGGGTCACCGCCTACGAATCCGATCCCGAGGCCGCCGAGATCTGGCATCGGGTCGCGGGAATCCCCAAGGAGCGCATCCAATTCCGCGACGGCAAGGACAACTACTGGGATATGGGTGTGCCCGGTCCCGGCGGTCCCTGCTCGGAGATCTACTACGACCGCGGTCCCGAATACGGCAGGGACGGCGGCCCGGTCGCCGATGAGGACCGCTACCTCGAGATCTGGAACCTCGTCTTCATGCAGGACGTGCGCGGTGAGAAAAGCCCCAAACTGGGCTTCCCGCCGGTCGGTTCGCTGCCGAAGAAGAATATCGACACCGGTATGGGCGTCGAGCGTATCGCGCTACTGCTGCAGGGCGTCGACAATGTCTACGAGACCGACCTGCTGCGCCCGATCATCGACAAGGCCGAGGAACTGACCGGCCGCTCCTACGGTATCGAGCACGAGGACGACCGCCGCTTCCGCGTCATCGCCGATCATGCCCGCTCCTCGGCCATGCTCATCGCCGACGGCGTCAATCCCGGCAATGACGGTCGCGGCTATGTGCTGCGCCGCCTGCTGCGTCGCATCGTGCGCTCGGCCCGGCTGCTCGGCGCGAACCGCCCGGTCCTCGGCGAGTTCATGAAGGTCGTCAGCGAGCTCATGTCGCCGTCGTATTCGGAGCTGGGCACCGATTTCGCCCGCATCGAGAGCGTCGCGGTCGCCGAGGAGGCCACCTTCCTCAAGACCCTGAACACGGGTTCGCGCCTGTTCGCCGAGACGGTCGAGGAGGTGCAGATCAAGGGCGGCAAGACCATCGCCGGTTCGGACGCCTTCAAACTGCACGACACCTACGGCTTCCCCCTCGAACTCACCCTCGAAATGGCCGCCGAGGCCGGACTTTCCGTGGACGAGGCCGGTTTCCGCGCGCTCATGGCCGAGCAGCGCAAAACCGCCAAGGAGGATGCGCAGGCCCGCAAGCACGGCCACGCCGACCTGTCGATCTACAAGGAGTGGGTCGACCGCGGCGAGACGGAGTTCACCGGATTCGACGAACTCACTTCCGAGGCGCATGTGCTGGCCCTGATCGCCGACGGTGTGCGGGTGCCCACCGCGCTCACCGGTCAGGACGTCGAGGTGATCCTCGACCGCAGCCCCCTCTACGCCGAATCGGGCGGCCAAATCGCCGATCGCGGCACCCTCACCGCCGCGGGGCTCAGACTGCGCGTCAACGACGTGCAGAAGATCGCCAAGAAGCTCTGGGTGCACCGGGCCACCGTGGAGCAGGGCCAGATCACCGAGGGCGATGTTGTGCTGGCGCAGGTGGATCCGCAGTGGCGGCGCGGCGCCACACAGGGGCATTCGGGCACGCATATGGTGCATGCCGCGCTGCGTCAGGTGCTCGGACCCAATGCGGTGCAGGCCGGTTCGTTGAACAAGCCGGGCTACCTGCGTTTCGACTTCAACTGGCAGGGTCAGCTCACCGAGCAGCAGAAGGCCGATATCGAGGCCGTCTCCAACGACGCGGTAGGTGCGGACTTCCCGGTCAACACCTTCGTCACCGATCTGGACAAGGCCAAGCAGATGGGTGCTATGGCCCTGTTCGGCGAGAACTACGGCGACGAGGTCCGGGTGGTGGAGATCGGCGGCCCCTTCTCGATGGAGCTGTGCGGCGGCACCCATGTGCGCAATTCCGCGCAGATCGGGCCGATCACCCTGCTCGGCGAATCGGCCATCGGATCGGGTAAGCGGCGCGTGGAGGCGTTCGTCGGCCTGGACTCCTACAGGTTCCTCGCCAAGGAGCGGGCGCTGCTCGCCGGTGTGGCCGCCTCGCTGAAGGTGCCCTCGGAAGAGGTGCCCGCGCGGGTCGAACAACTCGTGGAGCGGCTCAAGGTGGCCGAGCGGGAACTGGAGCGCACCAAGATCGCCGCGGTGCTGTCCTCGGCCGGATCCTTCGTGGATCGGGCCGAACGCGTCGGCGCGGTGCTGCTGGTGGCCGCCGCCGCGCCCGAAGGCGCCGCTGCGGGCGACCTGCGAACCCTGGCCACCGATATTCGCGGCCGCTTCGGCTCCCAGCCCGCCGTGGTCGTGCTGCTCGGCAATGCCGATGGCAAGGTGCCGTTCGTCGTCGCGGTGAACAAGGGCGCGCAGGAATTGGGGTATAAGGCGGGCGAACTCGTCGCCAGTTTCGGACCGAGCATCGCCGGACGCGGCGGCGGCAAACCCGAGATGGCGCAGGGCGCGGGGGCGGACCCGTCCGGGATCGCGGCGGGTCTGACCGCGGTCCGCGCACGGGTGGCCGAACTGGCCGGGTGATGGGCGACCCGGCGAGTACACCGGCCGACCGCCCCGACCCCGACACCGATCCGGGCCGGGGCAGGCGAATCGGTGTCGATGTGGGCAGTGTGCGCATCGGGGTCGCTTCGAGCGATCCCGATGGCATCCTCGCCACACCCGTGGAGACGGTGCCTCGGGTCAAGCAGCGCGGGCGAAACGGCGGGATTCCCGCCGATATCGCCCGAATTGCCGAAATTGTGCGGGAATACGAGGCGGTCGAGGTTGTCGTCGGCCTGCCTCGGACATTGCGTGGGGAAAAGGGTGTCGCGGCCGGGTTGGCCATGGCATTCGCCGATGAGTTGCGGGTAGCGGTGTCCCCGGTGCCGATCCGACTTTCCGACGAACGTTTGACTACGGTGACTGCTGCACGCGCATTGCGGGACAGCGGAGTTCGCGCGCGTGGGCAGCGGCAGGTGATCGATCAGGCGGCGGCCGTATCGATCCTGCAAGGATGGTTGGACGAACGGAGTGCGGTGTTGAGGTCGATCGGAGAGGCGCGTCCAGTGTCCGGGGACGATGCATGACGGATCGATGGGCGCGGGCCGAGGAACGTTTCCGACAGCGCGAAGCCGAGCGGCGCTACCGCCGCGACGATGACGCCTGGGAGCGGGACGACCAGGCATGGGAAGGCGAGCCGCCCGCGAATCAGGCGTGGGAACCCGACGAACGCGACAACCAGGCGTCGCACGGTGGACGGCATGCCGAACATCGGGGCGGCTACGACGACGACACCACCGTCATCCCGCGCTACACCGATGATCAGGACTACCCGCCCCCGCCGGGCTACGCGCGCGAATCCCGTTACGCGCAAGCCGATCACGTCGAGGACGAATACGAGCCCGCCGAGCCGGAGCGGCCCGCGCCGCGCCGCGTCGGACGCCGGGAGTCCGCGCGGGGCGACGGCAAACGCACCCAGCCGCGCGCCAAGCGGTCCAGGATCGCCTCGCGCAAGGCCGCCGAGCGCAAACGGCGGCGGCGCAATCTGTGGATCATCGGCGGCGTATTCGTGGTGCTGTTCGCGGGCGCGGCCGCTTTCGCCGCGTTCAAACTCATGAAGCGGTTCAATTCGCCCGACGACTTCGCCGGCCCCACCGGTCCACTCGTGGTGGTCCAGGTGCAGCCGGGCGATACGGCGGCGCAGATCGCCGAATCCATGGTCGCCAAGGGCGTCGTCGCCAGCAGCGGCGCCTTCTACGAAGCGGCGCTGCGCAATTCGAATATGAGCGCGCTGCAACCCGGCTACTACGCCATCCCGAGCCACAGTCAGGGCGCGAAGGCGGTGACGGCGCTGGTGGACAAGGAGTCGCGGGTCGGGAATGTCATCGTCTCCGAGGGGCGCCAACTGCACGACCAGCAGGATGTGAAGACCGGGGCGCGTTCGGACGGCATCCTCCGCAAGATCGCCGACGCCAGCTGCTTCGGCGCGGCCGCCGACCGCAAATGCGTCACCTACGAGCAACTCGACGCGGCGGGCGCGAGCACCGACCTCGCGAGCCTCGGCGTGCCGAACTGGGCGACGCAGTCCGTGCAGGAGGTGCCGACCCGCAGTAGGCAGCTCGAGGGTTTGATCGCGGCAGGCACCTGGGATTTCGATCCGAGCGGCACACCGGTCCAGATCCTCAAACAGATCATCGCCGCCAGCACCCGCAGCTACGAGAACAGCGGACTGCTGCAAGCGGGCGCGCGGACCGGATTGACGCCCTATCAGATGCTCATCGGTGCGTCGCTCGTGGAGCGGGAGGCACTGCCGCGAGATATGGCGAGGGTCGCCCGCGTCATCGTGAACCGGCTGAAAGTCGACCAGAAACTGGAATTCGATTCCACGGTCAACTACACCCTCGACCGCATCGAGATCGCCACCGACCCCAACGACCGCTTCAAGAAAACCGCGTGGAATACCTACATGATGCTAGGACTTCCCGCCACCCCCATCTCCTCACCCTCTCCGAACGCGCTGAAGGCCATGGAGAATCCCGAGGTCGGCACCTGGCTGTACTTCGTGACCATCGATTTCCAGGGCACCACCCTGTTCACCGAAAGCTATGAAGAACATCGGATCAATACGAAGGTGGCGGAGAAGAACGGAGTCCTGAACAGTGACAGATGATTCCCTCCGCCGGGCGGCGGTCCTCGGCAAGCCGATCGCCCATTCGCGGTCGCCACAGTTGCATTTGGCCGCGTATCGGGCGCTTGGGCTGCCGTGGACCTATGAGCGCATCGAATGCTCCGCCGCGGAACTGCCGGGACTGGTCGACGGGCTTGGACCCGAGTGGGTCGGGCTGTCAGTGACGATGCCCGGCAAGGAGGCGGCACTCGCCTACGCCACCGCGCGGACCGAGCGCGCCGAACTTGTCGGGTCGGCCAATACATTGGTGCGTCTCTCCGAGGGCTGGCGGGCCGACTGCACCGACGTGGACGGGGTTGTCGGCGCACTGCGCGGGGCTGGAGTCACCGAACTGTCCTCGGCCGTCGTCCTCGGCGCGGGCGGGACAGCTCGGCCCGCGCTGCTGGCCTTGGCCGAACTCGGAGCCAAGGAGGTGACCGTCGTCGCCCGCGACGCCGGTCGCGCGCACAGTGCACTGGAACTCGCCGAGCGACTGGACCTTTCGGCATCCGTGATCGGGTTCGACCCCTTCGCGCTCACCGAGGTGTGCGCGGGCGCGGGCGCGGTCGTGAGCACCATCCCCGCCGAGGCAGCCGCACCCTTCGCGACCGCGATCGCCACCGCCCCGGTCGTCCTCGACGCCATCTACAACCCCTGGCCCACCCCCCTCGCCTCGGCGGTCTCCGCTGCGGGCCACATCGTGGTCAGCGGGTTGCAGATGCTGCTCAACCAGGCATACGGCCAGGTCGAACAGTTCACTGGGCGGCAGGCCCCGCGTGCGGAAATGGCCGCGGCACTGGATTTCCCGAGCTGAACCGCCCACCCCCGGCAATATCTAGAACAGGTTCTCATTCAGCTTGTCCGCGGTCCGGGCTATGGTGTTCGACATGAATGCTTGGGTGTTGCGAGCCATAGCCCTCGGCGCACTGGTCGTCCTACTTCGCGCCGCCCTCGGCTTCGCAATGGTCTATTGGCCCACCAACGGCCCCTGGATGCGCGCCCTCTGCCTCGTAGTCCTCCTCGCCGCGATCCTGCTGTGGGGCCTCTTCGACGGCCGCAAAGACCGAGCCCTCCACATAGACCCGGAACACGGCTCCGACCTCACCATGCGCTGGCTCAAAGCCGCCATCGCCGCAGGCCTCGGCAGCGGCCTGATCGCCTGGCTCCTCGACTTCGTCCCCCGCCTGGACCTCGGCGACAACGGCCTACTCTTCGAACTCACCGCCGCCGCATCCTCGATCGTGCTGATCATCTTCCTACCGGCGCTGCTCGGCGTCGCGCTGGGCCGCTGGATCGCAGGCCGCAAGAACGGCACTTCCGCGGCGGCCGAAACCGATCCGCCCACTCAACAACTCCCAGCGGTGACTGCCTGATCCAGGCTCAACCCCGCATGGAGCTTTCGGATCAAGTCCAGGGCCTTGGCGGCTGCGTTGGCGTGGACCATTGCGCTTTCCCTGGAAGGTGCCGAGGGCCGGCGGCTTATGCCCGCCGGCCCTCATTGAGGTAAGAGAATAGTGACGCTCGTGGTTACGCGACGGCGGTGCCTTCGAGTTCGACCAGCTGGCCGGGGACCGCGAGGCGTGTCACCCCCAGCATCGTGGTCGTGGGCGAGACGCTCGCGGCTGCGAGCCGTCCGGCGAGCACGCCATAGTGCGGGAACAGCGCGTCCACGTCGGTGGTGTAGACATTGAGGCGAACGAGGTTCGCCAGCGACATGTCGGCTTCGCTGAGTACGGCTTCGAGGTTGTCCGCGGCCAGTGCGAGCTGTGCCGCGATGTCTCCGTCGTGCTCGGGTCGACCGTCCTCGCTCATCGCGGTCTGCCCCGAGATGTAAAGGGTCCGTGATTCTCCGGAGACGATCTCACCCTGGTTGAAGCCCATCTCTTGTGACCACGTCACCGGGTTGACTGCTGTTCGTTCCATTGCCACTCCAATCGTTGCGACCGCGAGCGCCCGGCGGTCTGATGGCCACCGTCCTCGACGCCCGAGAGAACAGGCTGCCAAATAAACACGACACCCTGTGTCGTGTTTTATGGCGAGAATGGAGCCATGCGTGCCGATCGGTTGGTCTCGCTGGTGCTGCTACTACGCCGGCGCGGCAGGATGACCGCGAACGAACTGGCCAACGAGCTGGAAGTGTCCGCTCGCACCGTGCTGCGCGATATCGAGGCGCTGTCCACGGCGGGCGTGCCGGTCTTCGTCGACCGCGGTCGACACGGCGGCTTCTCCCTGCTTCCGGGGTTCCGCACCGAACTGACCGGCCTGAACCATCACGAAGCCCTCGCACTGCTCACCGCCGGATCGGGACGTGGCGAGAAGGCATTCGGGCTCGGCTCGGCCCTCGCTTCGGCGATGCGCAAGGTGGTCGACGCACTACCTGAAGGCCACCGAGCCACTCTGGACGACGCCACCAAGCGGTTCCTGATCGAGCCGGAGACCGACCTGCTCTCGCGGCGACTGGTCACCGAGCAAATGGCAGGCGGGGTGATGGACGAAGTCCGTCACGCGGTACTCGCCGGACACAAGGTCCGCTTCCACTACGCCGCACCCGACAGGACACCTCGCTGGCGCACCGTCGATCCGATCGGACTCGTCACTGTCCGAGACCGCACATACCTGCTCGCCACAAAGTCCGGGGAAGATCGCACGTACAGGTTGTCGCGCATGCTGGCCGCGGAAGAGCTTTCCGAAGCGGCAGAACGCCCCGCTCAGGTCGACCTCGACCGAATCTGGGCAGAGCGAAGCGCCCGGTTTCTCGCTGACGGCCACATCCCCGCGCTGGTCCGGGTCGAATCCGCACGGCGAGAAGAACTGCTCAATGCCGCACGCACTGTCCGGGCCGAACAGTCCGAACCGGACGGCTGGGTTCGTCTCGAAGTGACATTCGAGGATCTGCGACACGCGGTATGGGCGATCTGGCAGTTGGATACCGCTGCCGAGGCCCTGAGCCCCGACGAACTGCGGGTCGCCCTCCGAGAACGTGCCGAGGCCGTCGCTGGACGATACAGGCCCAAGCCACTCACTGAGTCAACCAACGTCTCCGGTTAGTACACCTAGCCGGCTTGTTCCGGTCATGGGAGCCACTTTCGCCGCCGAACTACGCGAGGCCATCGAGACCGGGTGCGCGCCAACCGGATTCACTGTGACCGCAGGCCCACGCGTGAGGATCGCCCGGTCGATGCCGGTCGGCCGGACTCATCCCGCACGCGGGGAGCAGAAGCTTCTTGACCTGTGCGTTTATCGGCAAGATAGCAAACTTCATTCCCTTTGCCGCCTATAGCAGAATCGCACCCCCACGCGACTCATCTTCGCGGGCGATGGTGGAGTACGCGGCGGCAAGTAGTGAAGGGTCCGGTCCCTCGAGGCGGCCGGGTTTGGCCAACCCGTCGAGGACTACGAAGCGGAGGACTCCGGAGCGGGTCTTCTTGTCGGTTTGCATCGAGTCGAGGAGTTGAGGGAGGGCGTCGGCGTCGTAAGTGGTGGGGAGGCCGACGCTTTCGAGGATGGTGCGGTGGCGGTCGGCGGTGGCGTCGTCCAGGCGGCCTGCGAGGCGGCCGAGTTCGGCGGCGAAGACCAGGCCGACGGAGACGGCGGCGCCGTGGCGCCAGCGGTAGCGTTCGCGGCGTTCCAGGGCGTGGCCGAGGGTGTGACCGTAGTTGAGGATTTCGCGGAGACTGGATTCCTTGAGGTCGGCGGCCACGACATCGGCTTTGACCTGGATGGCGCGGCGGATCAGTTCGGGAAGGACCTCGCCGGTGGGGTCGAGGGCGGCTTGGGGGTCGCGTTCGATCAGATCCAGGATGACCGGGTCGGCGATGAAACCCGCCTTGATGATTTCGGCCATGCCCGCGACGATCTCGTTGCGCGGCACCGTTTCCAGGGTGACCAGATCCACGAGGACGGCACCGGGTTCGTGGAAGCTGCCGACCAGGTTCTTGCCCGCTTCGGTATTGATGCCGGTTTTGCCGCCGACGGCCGCGTCGACCATGGCGAGCAGGGTGGTGGGCACGTGCACGACACGGACGCCGCGCATCCAGGTGGCGGCCACGAACCCGGCGAGATCTGTCGCCGCGCCGCCGCCCAAGCTGACCACGACATCATTGCGGGTCAACCCGATTCGCCCGAGCACCTCCCAGCAGAATCCGGCCACCGCCAGATCCTTTCCGGCCTCGGCGTCCGGAATCTCGATGCGGTGCGCGTCGATCCCGGTATCCGCCAGGGCCTTCCGCACCGCCTCCGCGGTTTCGGCCAGCGGCGGCTGGTGGAAGATCGCCACGGTGCGCACTCCGTCATCCGGACCGCCCACGGCCTGCACCAGTTCACCGAGCAACCCGCGCCCGATGATCACCGGATACGGCTGCGCCGTCTTCACCTCGATACGAACCGGTTCGCTCACCACTACCTCTCCGCTTCTGTTGCTACCAACTGCTGTCGTCCCCCATGCCCCGCCGCAGCAGAGCCCGCGTCTCGCCGCGCCCGGTCGCCCGCTTCGCGCCCTCCGGAATCGATTGCCCCGGAGACCTTTCGACCGCGGGCGTCCTCGGCCGCCGGACCTGCTCTACCCGCTGCCACCGTGTCGCGCTGCGCACCGGCCTGGTTCTCGCCTACTCCGGTGCTGCCGGACACGAGGGCGGGGCTATCGCTCGCGAGGATCTGTTCGCGTGACCCCAGCGCTCCAGAAGTTGTCGTCTTCGTGTCGCCGGATTTGGCCGGGTCCACAGTCTGCCCCGGAGCACCGGCAGCCCGCGTCGCCACGCGCCGCCGCCGTTGCGCGGGCGCGGCTACTGCACCCTGGACGCTGGTTTTGTGCGCGCGCTCATTTGAGACCTCGGCTGCGGCACCTTCGAGGCGGTCGCCCTTCGTTGGAGCGGCTGACTGCACACCCGTACTGACGGAAGAGTGCGCGCCATCGACCTTTCGACGGCGCGAGTTGCGGCGCTCGCCGTGTTGAACTTGCTGTCCTGCGGATCCGACCTCGGAGGATGCGGAATTGTCCCTACTTGGTGAAGTCGCTTGCTGCGCGCTGCGATCGTCTGCGAGGTTCCGGACATCTCGAGCGCCGTCGCTGGGAGCTATCGCATTGCGGCTCGGCGGATTTCGGCGGCGCTGTGCCGAATCGGATACGGCCATACCGGATTCGGCATCGGCCGGCACCGAACTCCCTCGTACGTCGGGATTGTCGGAACTGTCCGACCCGATGCGGCGACGACGCCGCGACCGGCGCGGCCGCGTACTGGATTCGTCCGGTGACAACGCTCCGGTGGCTGGAACCGATTCGGCGGCGGGCGATTTTGTACTGTTCGGTATGGCCGCGTCAACGGCTGCGTGAATCGCGTCATGCGTGTGAGCGGCTGTGTTGGTGTCCGAGCGGCTTGGTGTCGACGAACCACCTGGTGTCGACGAGCCACCTCGCGTGGACGAACCGCCCGACGTGGACGAACGATCCGCCGAGGATGAACGATCCGGCGTCGACGAACCACCTGGTGTCGACGAACCACCTCGCGTGGACGAACCACCCGACGTGGACGAACGATCCGCCGCGAACGAACGATCCAGCGTGGACGAACGATCCGCCGCGAACGAAGCGCCCCGCGTGCAGGCAGGATCGGTCGGCGTGGAGCCACCATCGGAGATCGTTCCGTCAGCACTCTGCGATGCCGCGATGCCGCTGCCGGCCGATGCCGCGTTCGCCGTCGACGCGGCCGACCGCTTGGCGGTTCTGCCGCCGCGCCTGGTGCGCGAAGCGCGGCGCGGTTCGGCTCGGTCGGACGTTCCGGTGGGCGACACGGCAGTGGTATCGCCCAAATCAGCTGTGGCTGCCGACCCCACGGCTTCCGGGGACTGGCCGACCACCTCGGCTCGGCGGCGGGCGGCGGCGCGAGCGCGGGCGCGGCGGCGGGCGCGGGAGCGCGAGCTGCCCTGCGGTATCCCGTTGGATTCGGCGGGGAGGGTGGGGATGGGTTCGGCGGATTCGAGGCCGAGTTTGGCCATGATCATGCGAACGACGCGGCCGGGGCTGCGGCCGTCGGTGCGCAGGCGGACGCTGGCCACCTCGCGGTAGAGGGGCCTGCGCTTGCGCATGAGTTCGCGGTACTTCGCGCCGGGATCGTCGCCATGGAGCAGGGGGCGGTTGGTGCTCGCGCCGGTGCGGCGGAGTCCTTCGGCCACACTGATTTCCAGGTAGACGACGGTGCGGCCGCGCAGCAGGGCGCGGGTGGCGGCCGAGAGCACGGCGCCGCCGCCGAGGGAGACGATGCCGGATTCGGACAGGACGGCCGCGCGCACCACTCGCTCCTCGATGCGACGGAATTCGGGTTCGCCATCCTCGGCGAAGATCTCCGGAATGGTGCGGCCGGTATCGCGTTCGATGCCCGCGTCGGTGTCGAACAGGTCGACACCGAGTTCTTTGGCGAGTTTGCGTCCGATGGTGGACTTGCCCGCGCCCGGCGGCCCGACCAGCACCACGCTCGGCGGGCGCGGGTCGGTCGGCTCGGTCATTGCGACGCCGGGATGTGGGGACGGTTGCCGATCCGCTTGAGGTAGCTGGTGATGTTCTCGGCGGTCTCGGCCAGGGAGTCGCCGCCGAATTTCTCCAGCGCGGCCTGCGCGACCACCAGCGCCACCATGGCCTCGGCGACCACGCCCGCCGCGGGCACCGCGCACACATCCGAGCGCTGGTGAATGGCCACCGCCTCCTCGCCGGTGCTCATATCGACGGTGGACAGCGCGCGCGGCACGGTGGAGATCGGCTTCATGGCCGCGCGGACGCGCAGTGGCTCGCCATTGGTCATGCCGCCCTCGAGGCCGCCTGCCCGGTTGGTGGAACGCAGTATTCCGTCGGGGCCGGGCCGCATCTCGTCGTGCGCCTGGCTGCCGCGGCGGCGCGCGGTCTCGAAGCCGTCGCCGACCTCGACGCCCTTGATGGCCTGAATGCCCATGAGCGCGCCCGCGAGCCGGGAATCCAGGCGGGCCTCGCCGCTGATGAACGAGCCGAGTCCGACCGGAAGGCCGGTGACGACGACCTCCACGACGCCGCCGAGGGTGTCGCCGTCTTTCTTGGCGGCCTCGATCTCGGCGATCATGGCGGTTTCGGCCGCTTTGTCGAAGGCGCGGACCGGGCTCTCATCGATGGCGGCCAGATCGGCGCCGGTGGTGGGGGTGCTGCCGCCGGTATCGGCGGCGGCGCCGATGGAGACGACGTGCGAGAGGACCTCGGCGCCGAATGCCTGCCGCAGGAAGGCCCGCGCCACGGTGCCCGCGGCCACGCGCGCCGCCGTCTCGCGGGCGCTGGCCCGCTCCAGCACCGGGCGCGCATCATCGAAACCGTATTTGAGCATGCCGGAATAGTCGGCGTGGCCGGGGCGCGGGCGAGTCAGGGGTGTGTTGCGGGCCAGGTCGGCCAGTTCATCCGGATCGACCGGATCGGCGGACATGACCGTGGTCCACTTGGGCCATTCGGAATTGGCGATCTCGATGGCAATCGGGCCGCCCATGGTGCGCCCATGCCGGACACCGCCGACGACGGTGACCTTGTCGGCCTCGAACTTCATCCGGGCGCCGCGTCCGTAACCCAGCCTGCGGCGCGCCAACTGGGCCGAGATCTCCTCCGAGGTGACCTCGACACCGGCAACCATCCCCTCGAGCATGGCGACGAGGGCGGGACCGTGGGACTCTCCGGCAGTTATCCAGCGCAACACAGCTTCATCCTTCCATGTCGGGGCGGCGTTGTGGGCAGGTGGCCCGCCGCCGGGCGGTGGTGCGAATCCGGTGGACCTCATGGCACCAGCGCTATTGCGAGCGCGGTGCTCAGGCACATGGCGGGCGCGTGCGGCAACGGGCCGGGCGCGTCACCGCCTCTGATGCGGCGCAGACCCAGCGCTGCCGCCCCGATGACCGCCGTCAGCACCGGTGCGGCTATCGCGGCCACGGCCCAGGTGCGCGGACCCGCGAGTGCGGCGACGGCCCCGAGCCCGACGGCCAGTTTGACATCGCCCGCGCCGAATCCTCTTGGCGTGCACAGATGGATGAGCAGGTACGGCAGGGCCAGTAGCGCCGCACCCAGCAGGGCCGCCCCGAATCGCCCGATGCCGAGGGCGTATCCGAGGATGCCGATCGCGCCCGCGCCGGTGAGCGCGTTGGGCAGCCTGCGCGAGCGCAGATCGAAGGCGCTGAGCGCCGCGCACCACAGCGCGAGGACGGAAACCGCAACGGAGGACATGCGATTCACCCTCCTCCCGTCGGATATCGACGCGCAGCCCCGAATCCCGGATTGTGGAGAAAACGATCCACAGTGAACATCGCGTACTCCACAACCGAGAACCGTGCTGGGTGTCGACGGAGGACGCACGGCGGTAGCTTTGAGCCATGGGTGCTGATCATGCGGGCCTGATCCCCGACTACGCGGCGCGGCGCGGCGCACTGCGCAGTCTGCTGGTGGAGAACGAGATCGACGCGCTGCTCGTCACGGACCTGGTGAATATCCGGTACCTGACCGGCTTCACCGGATCCAACGCGGTGCTGCTGGTGCATTGCTGGGATACCCGAAATGGTGAGGATCGAACGGTCATCTGCACCGATGGCCGCTACCGCACCCAGGTCGCCGAGCAGGTTCCGGATCTGCGGGCGGAGATCGCCCGCGCGAGCGCCCGCCGAATCGTCGAACTGGCGGGGGAGTGGCAGTTGGGGCGGGTCGGTTTCGAGAGCCATGTGGTGACGGTCGACCAGCATCGCGGCTTCGAGGATCAGAGCACCGGTCTGGAACTGGTGCCGACGCCGGGCCTGGTCGAGCAGTTGCGCCTGGTCAAGGACCCCTACGAGGTCGAGCAGTTGCGCGCGGCCTGCGCGGCGGGCGATGCCGGATTGGCCGCGCTGCTGGCGAGTGGCGCGCTGCGTCCGGGTCGCACCGAACGCCAGGTGGCCAGGGATCTGGAGTGGGCCATGTTCGAGGCGGGCGCCCAGGCGATCGCCTTCACCACCATCGTCGCGGCAGGCGCGAATTCGGCCGTCCCGCACCACCGTCCCACCGATGCGGTGCTGCGCAGGGGCGATTTCGTGAAGCTCGATTTCGGCGCGGTGGTCGGCGGCTACCACTCCGATATGACCCGCACCTTCGTGCTGGGCGCGGCCAGTGACTGGCAGCGCGAGGTGTACGCGCTGGTGCGGGCGGCGCAGCGGGCCGGTCGGGAGGCGCTGAAACCGGGCGCCTCGGTGGTGAGCGTCGACGGCGCGGCCCGCGCGGTGATCGAGGCGGCGGGGCATGGCGCGCTGTTCGTGCACGGGCTCGGGCACGGGGTCGGACTGCGCATCCACGAAGCGCCGGGATTGGCCAAAACCGGAACCGGTACACTGCTGTCTGGCGTGGCGGTGACCGTCGAACCAGGTGTGTACTTTCCCGGCCGCGGCGGGGTCCGGATCGAGGACACGCTCGTGGTGCGCGAAGGGGGCCCGGAACTGCTCACCCGCACCAGCAAAGACCTGACCGTCGTCGAGTGACGTCGGTCGTGCCCAGAACAAGGAGATCCGAGGACAGTGGCGGACACCAGCGACTTCAAGAACGGCCTCGTGCTGAAAATCGATAATCAGCTCCAGCAGATCGTCGAGTTCCAGCATGTCAAGCCGGGTAAGGGTCCGGCGTTCGTGCGGACCAAACTGAAGAATGTCGTTTCCGGCAAGGTCGTGGACAAGACCTTCAACGCCGGTGTCAAGGTGGAGACCGCGACCGTCGACCGCCGCGATATGACCTACCTGTACCACGACGGGTCGGACTACATCTTCATGGACGGCGAAACCTACGACCAGATCGGTATCGGCGAGAAGACCATCGGCGAGGGCGCGCGCTTCCTGCTGGAGAACATGCCGGTCCAGGTGGCGATGCACGAGGGTGAGGCGCTGTTCGTCGAGCTCCCGGTCTCGATCGAGCTGGTGGTCCAGCACACCGATATCGGCCTGCAGGGCGACCGCTCCACCGGCGGCACCAAGCCCGCCACCCTGGAGACGGGCGCCGAGGTCCAGGTGCCGCTGTTCATCAACACCGGCGACAAGCTGCGCATCGATTCGCGCGATGGCAGCTACCTCGGCCGCGTCGCCTCCTGATTCGGCGATAATGTGACGGTGGCGGAGGAGTCGGTGGACCGAAAGTCCACATACAAGAAGCTCGGCGCGCGGCACAAGGCCCGGCGCCGCGCGGTGGATCTGCTTTTCGAGGCGGAGGCCCGCGATGTCGACGCGGCCGATCTGGTGCAGGAGCGGGTCGAGCTGTCCGTGGGCGACCAGCAGATCGCCCCGGTGCACGCCTACACCCGCACCCTGGTCGAAGGCGTCGCCGACGATCTGGACCGGGTGGACGGCACCATCGAGTCCTATCTGAAGGATTGGGAGTTGTCCCGGCTACCCGCCGTGGATCGGGCCATTCTGCGTGTCGCGGTGTGGGAGTTGTTGTACGCCAACGACGTTCCCCCCGTGGTCGCGGTGGATGAGGCGGTGGAGCTGGCCAAGGAGCTGTCCACCGACGATTCGCCCTCCTTCGTCAATGGTGTGCTCGGTCAGGTGGTGCTGGTCGCCGCGCAGGTGCGGGCCGCGGCCGCCGCGACCCGGCGTCCCGAGCCGGACGCATAACAGAACACGATCGACGGCCGCATCCGAATACGGATGCGGCCGTTCTTGTTTCGAGAGGCTTTTCGTCCGGGACGGGCGACTCCCGCCGACGGGTGTACTGGTATCTCCGGCGGGAGTCTTCCCGGTAGAGACCCGGCCGGGTGAACGAGGACTGTATCGGTCCGGGTCTCGCAGTCGATCCTGGTACCTCAACCGCACTCGAGGTCAATCCCCGGTTCGTCGGATCACCCCCATCCCATCGTGGCCCGGCCGCGCGACAGGTGAGAGCGCTTGGCGGCCACCATTTTTCGTCGCGCGGTCTATGATGGATGGTGGGTGCACATCGAATGTTTTACCGATCCGCGTGTCCATTGGGCGCGCATTCAGGGAGGACGATCGATGGAACGCACTACATGTTTGATCGCGGGTGGTGGGCCTGCGGGTATGGTGCTCGGATTGCTGCTCGCCAGGGCCGGGGTCGAGGTCACGGTTTTGGAGAAGCATCGGGATTTCCTGCGCGATTTCCGCGGGGATACGGTGCACCCGACCACCTTGGATCTGCTCGACGAGTTGGGGCTCGGCGCGGAGTTCGCCAAGCTGCCCCAGCGCAGAATCGACTCGGTGCAGTTGCCGATGCGCGGGTCCATGCAGGTGCTGTTCTCGCTGCGGAATCTGCCGGGCAGGCACAAGTACATCGCCATGGTGCCGCAGTGGGATCTGCTAGATCTGTTGGCGCGCAGCGCCGACGCGGAGCCCAACTTCCACCTGCGGATGAATACCGAGGCGACGGGGCTGGTGCGCAATGGCGAGAAGGTGCTCGGCGTCGAATATCGCACCACCGCGGGTGAATCCGGCCGAATCCTGGCCGATCTGACCGTCGCCACCGATGGGCGTGCCTCGCTGCTGCGTCGCGCGGCGGAACTGCCCAAGAAGCGCTGGCCGACGCCGATGGATGTGTGGTGGTTCCGACTGCCGCGCACCGCGCTCGACCCCTCCGGAATCATTCCGTTCGCCGGTCACCATCGGGCCGGAGTGATGTTCGATCGCGGCGAGTACTGGCAGGTCGCGGTGCTCATCGCCAAGGGCAGCGATGCGCAGGCGCGTCGCGGACCGGTGCGCGACATGGTGGGCGGTATCGCCGATGTCGTGACCTGGCTCGGCGACAGGGTCGACGCACTGGAGAACTGGGACGACGTGAAACTCCTCGATGTCCAGTTGGATCGATTGCGCCGCTGGTATGTCGACGGTCTGCTCTGCCTCGGCGATGCCGCGCACGCCATGTCGCCGGTGGGTGGGATCGGCATCAACCTGGCCGTGCAGGATGCGGTGGCGGCGGCCCGAATTCTCGCGCCGAAACTGGTCGCGGGCCGGGTGCGGCGCGAGGATCTGGCGCGGGTGCAGCGTCGCAGGGAGTTGCCGACCGTGCTGACCCAGGCGATGCAGCGGTTCATGCATGCCGTCGCGGTGGCTCCGGCGCTGGCCGGGCGGATCAACCTGAGGGGGGCGCAGCGGCCCGCCCGGTCGGTTCGGGTGTTCCGGCGCATTCCGGTGGTGCGCAGCATTCCGCCGTACCTGGTCGCCCGTGGCTTCCTGCCGGAGCACAGTCCCGAATTCGCCCGCCGCGCGGCCTGATTCGCCGGCCCCTGTGTCGAAGTCCGGCCTGATCGAGACTTCGACACAGGGCTCTAGGGTCGCAGCACGATTCGGCCGAGGGGGCTGCGCTCCTCGATGCGGCGGTGCGCCTCGCTCGCCGCTTCGAGGGGTAGTTCGGCCGCGAGCATCGGGTCGAGGCCGCCCGCCGCGAGGCGTTCCAGGATCGGGCCTCGATTGCCGGCGACGAGGTCGAGCCAGTCTGGTCCCGCGCAGGCGGTGCTGGTCAGACCGCCTGCGAGCAGGTCGACGGTCGAGATCTGCGCGGGAGCGCCGGACAGGAACCCGTAGCTCAGCATTCGGCCGTGCACCGGGGTCATGGCGGGGAGCAGATCCGCGGCGGTCGACCCGCCGATCGAGTCGAAGACGACGTCCGCCGTCGCGGCGCCGAGGATCTCGCGCAGGCGCGCTGGCCAGTTCGGATCGGTGTGGTCGATGACGTCGTCCGCGCCGAGTTCGCGGGCGCGGGTGGCCTTGTCCGGACCGCAGGTCGCGATGATCCGGCCCGCACCGAATTCCTTCGCCAACTGGGTCAGGAACCCGCCGACGCCCGTGGCCGCCGCCTCGATGACAACGGTTTCGCCGCCGCGCAGCGCCGCGCGGTCGAGCAGCGTCAGCGCCACCGAACCGCTCATGAGCACGGCGGCGGCGTCGGCGGGCGTGACGCCCTGCGGCACTCGCGCGATGGATGCCGCAGGGGCGCTGACGAATTCGGCGTAGGCTCCGGATCCGGCCGTGGCGACGCGAACTCCCAGCAGTGTCGGGTCGACGTCCGCGCCGACCTCGGTCACCACGCCGACGGCCTGGGAGCCGAAGACGGCGGGCAGTTCCATGCTCATCGGGAAAACCCCGGAGCGCATCGCCGTCTCGGGTTGCAGTACGGGAATGGCCTCGGCGCGAATGACCAGCTCACCCGGTCCGGCCTGCGGGGTGGGGACCTCGGCGGGGATGAGGACTTCGGGGCCGCCGACGGCGTTGATTACGATTGCTCGCATGATCGCTCCATAAGTTGACTGATAGTCCAGTTCGTGTCGAAACGATATGGACCGACGGTCAAGTTGTCAATGGCTATCTCCGGCAAGGAAAGTGGGTGGCATGGCCGACCAGCGTCCCAGGGAACGCTCCGACGCGTCCCGCAATCGGCGCGCGATCCTCGACGCGACCAGGGCCATGCTCCTCGAGCACGGGGCGCAGGCGGTCACCATGGACCGGGTCGCGGCTGCGGCGGGCGTCGGCAAGGGCACCATCTTCCACCGGTTCGGAAGTCGCGCGGGACTGCTGCACGAACTCGTCGGCGAACCCGCCATCGAATTGATGTGCGCGGTGCAGGAAGGCCCGCCGCCGCTGGGACCCGACGCGCCTGCCCGCGACCGGCTACTGGCCTTCTTCGAGGGATTCGCCCGGCTGGTCATCGACAATCTCGAACTGATCGTCGCCTACAACGCGATGCCGCCGCATCCGCGCAGCGCGGAATTCCACGGATTCTGGGCGCGGCACACCACCGAACTGCTGCGCGAGCTGCGCCCCGATATCGATGCCGAAATCGTCGCGGGACTGCTGCTGGCGAGCTTCGGCGGAGAGTTGGTGCCCACCATGGTGCGCACGGGGGAGTCCGATCGACTGCTGGAAGCGGTGCGCGAACTGGTCGAGTCGGTGTTGCGCGCGCCCTAATTGTCCAAGATGGCGGCGAAACGCTCGTCGGCGAGATCGAGTTGGCCGAGAATATGCTGTTTGACATGCTCGGCCAGCGGAGTGTCGGGCCGGGTGACCAGGTCGCGATACACATTGGTGAGCGGGCGGTACTTGGTGGCCAGACGGTGCATGTGCGAATCGCCCGCATAGAGGATGCCCACACCGTTGTCGGTGAAGTCGGACAGCTTCACCACCCGCGCCCACGGTGCGCGATCCAATTTCGCCGCCACATTCTCGCGATACTGCGTATGTCGGTCGAGAGTCGGATCGCGGGGCGGATTGGTCACCGCCGCAACGATTTCCGCGACCCGACTCCCGAACCTGTCCGCCAGTTCGTCGAGTGCGGCCGCAGCGGCAGGCCCGGGTCGCCCAGCGGCCAGCTCCGCCGGGTGATCCTCCACCGCGTCGTGCAGCAGTCCGGCCGCCACCACCTCCGGATCACGCACCTCGTAGTGGCTGATGATCCGAATCGCCACCCGCAGTAGATGACTCAGATATGGTTCGCGCCCGTATCGATCCTCGCGGTGCAGGTCGCTCGCCAATTCCAAAGCCCGCGTGGGCAATCGGGAATCGGGCAGCGCGCCGAACTCGACCAGCAGCCGCTCGCGGAGCCCGGCCGCACCATGTACCTCGCTGAGGGTGTGCAGCGGCATTACTGCCAGCACACCTGCCCCCGGTCTAGTCATCTTGATACTTTATCGACTCGAAACCTGATCAGGTAGCCCGCATGCAACCTCGTCACGCGCTGTTCAACCTGGCTTGGCCGCTGGGTTGACACCGGGCCTACGGGTCAGCGGACGCTGCGCGGGCGGAATTGGACGCTGATCCGGGGACCGGTGGCCGTGCGGGATTTGGGGACGGCATGCTCCCAGGTCCGCTGGCAGGTGCCGCCCATGACGAGCAGATCTCCGTGACCTGCGGGAAAACGCAGGCTGGGGCCGCCGCCGCCCCTGGGCCGGAGCAGCAGTGGGCGCGCGGCCCCCAGGGAAAGGATGGCGACCATGGTGTCCTCGGTGGCCCCGCGTCCGAGGGTGTCGCCGTGCCAGGCGACGCTGTCGCGCCCGTCGCGGTAGTAGCACAGGCCCGTCGTGGCGAACGGCTCGCCCAGCTCCGGAAAATAGTGTTCCGACAACGCATCTCGAGCCTGCGCGAGGATCGGGTCCGGTAGCGGGGCGTGCTCGCCGTAGTGGTGCAGCAGGCGGGGGACCGCGACCACCCTGTCGTACATCGGGCGACGCTCGGCCCGCCAGGGAACCTCCTCGGCCAGACGGGCGAAGAGTGTGTCGGATCCGGTGAGCCATCCGGGACGCAGATCGACCCGGGCGCCGTGCGACAGCTCCGTGCGCCGGAGGGTGGCGAGCGATCCGAGTTCGGTCGCGTCGGACCCTGATCCGTCCAGCCCCAACTCATCGAACAGCGATGCCTGAAGTGGTGCGGCCATGAGTGGAGCGTATCCGATATCGAACGTATGTGCTATCTCGACGCATCGAGTCGAGTCGACGCGCTCGAACCGGCATTGACCGAGGGTCGGGTAGAGAGCATTATGAACATCTGTTCATGAATGCGTGTTCATAAAGGAGGTTGTCATGACCGAGATCGTCAACACCGCCCAGTCCGCGGCCTGGAACGGCTACGAGGGCGACCACTGGGCCGCGAACCACGATCGATACGACGCGGTCAACAGCGGATTCAACGAGCCACTGCTGGTTGCCGCCCACATCGCCAGGGGCGACCGTGTTCTCGACATCGGCTGCGGCAACGGTCAATTGACCCGGCTGGCGGCGCAGCGTGCGGCCGCGGCGACCGGCGTGGACCTGTCCGGCCCGATGCTGGCCCGCGCCAGGGAACAGGCGGGCGTTCAAGGGGTGGACAACGTGTCCTTCATCCAGGGCGACGCCCAGGTGCATCCGTTTCCGAACGCCGCGTTCGACGTCGCGCTCAGCCGCTTCGGCATCATGTTCTTCGCCGATCCGGTGGTGGCGTTCGCCAATATCGCCCGCGCGCTGCGGCCCGGCGGACGGCTCGCGTTCGTATCCATGACCGCGCTGCCCGACTCGGCGACCGGCCGCGTGTTCGGGGCCGCCGCAGCGCACCTGCCGGACTTCGAGATCAGCCCCAGCCGCAACGATTTCGCCGATCCCGACACCATGCGGCGGCTGCTCACCACCGCCGGTTTCACCCGCGTCGACGTGCGCCGCGTCGAGGCCGACAGCACCTGGGGCGCCGACATCACCGACGCCACCCGGTTCGTCATGGACTGGGGGCCGGTGCGCTATCACCGGGGCCTGCGCGAGTTCGCCGCCGACGAACAGGTCCGCGCCGCTATCGCCCGCGCGCTGGAGCCGTTCGTCCGCCACGACGGCGTGCATCTGAGCGCGGCCGCCTGGTTGGTCACGGCGACGAAGCCGCTACCGTAGGACCGCATGTCCCCCAGAAAGGCAGCGGCGCTGCGCGATCGCGACGACAGCGACCTGCGCGGGCACCTGATCGCGACGGCCGCGCAACTGCTCGCCGAGCAGGGCGGCACGGGTCTGACGGTGCGGGCGATCGCGCGGGCGGCGGGCGTCGCCGATGGCGTGCTGTACAACCACTTCGCCGACAAGGAGGAGTTGCTGGCCGCGGCGCTGCGCGCGCACGTCGACACCGTGCACCGGGGACTCTCGCCGCTGCCGTGGCCGGGCACCGCGTCGGTGGCCGAGAACCTGATCGCCTACCTGGCGCAGGGACTGGCGATGCACCGGGCCGTCCTCCCGGTGTTCGCGAGCCTGCTCGCGCAGCCCGCGGTGCTGGCGCAGTTCGGCGCCACGCCGGGCGGTGAACGCGACTGGCGGGACCGGCTCGCCGACTACCTGCGCGCCGAACACGAACTCGGACGCCTCGACCCCGCCGCCGATCTCGACGCCGCCGTCGCCATGCTGGCCGGGATCTGCCACGACGAGGCGCTGTCGACGCTGCTGCCAACCGCCTCCCGCCCGACGCCGCCGACGGCGGTGGGGTCGGTCATCGCCACGCTGCTGGCGGGCATCGGATCACGCTCGGCGCCTTCGGCCTGAGCCGCGGCCTCGACGCCACCGGAGCCGACCGGGTGTGAAAAGGCGACATTCGGAGGTGACCGGGGCGAAAGCCGAGGTTACCGGGGCGCGCGGGTTCGGGCCGGCAGGATTCGGGCCGTCATATGCGGTACCCATCTGCGAAATCGAAGGAGACAATCCAGTGCGATTCGTCAAGACAGGTGCTATTGCGTTGATGGTGGCAGGCGCGGCGCTGATCGGATCGGGCGCCGCCCACGCCGGTGTGCTGGTCACCCTGACCGACGGCCTCATCGCCTGCGCCGAGCAGAACAAGATCGACCTGGGGACCAGCGGGTCCGCGACTCCCGGTCAGGCCACCCTCACCGTCGACGCGGTGGCGCAGCTCATGGATGCGGGCTGTCTGCTCTGAGGACGTAGCGGGTCGTCCCGGCGTATCGGCCGGGACGACCCTCGCGTCGGGATCAGTGGCGGTGGGTATTGTCCGGCTGGGCCGGATCACCCGGATGTTCGAAACCCGGTGCCATGACCAAGGATCGACGTCGCAGTCGGTCGAGTTCGCGCGCGAATTCCCGGAGCCTGTCGCCTTGGTCGCGGTGCTGCGGCAGCGGTCGATCAGCCATCTGATCGAGTCTCAGGTAGTACCAGCGGTTCTCATCGATGTGGGGGCCGGTTGTCCGGCCGGGCATGGCGTTTCGAGTGGCGGCGGCGAGGACGGGTGGGAGGTCGTCCAGGGTTGTCCAGCCCATGGATGTCAAAGGTATTGGCGCAGAGGGAGGTTGACCGACTCCAGTCGAGTAGCTGAGCTGCCACCAGCGTGAGGATTCGGCCGCGCCGGTCGCGGCTGGTTCGGGGAAGAGGCGTCGGAAGCAAGCGGCGACCGCAGGTTCGGCATACCAGGCGGCGGCATTGATCGAGCCGAGTTGGATGGCGGAGACCGAATCGAGTTCGACGACAGGGTTCCGCATCGTGCCGGGAAGCACTCGGCGGCACAGTTCTTCGGTGCACAGGACGTGGGCGGTCCAGCGGACCAACTGCCGGTAGTCGCCGGTGCCGGGCTGCGGTAGGGCGGCGGCGCGGGAGCCGCGGTGCAGGGCCGCGAGGCGATCGTCCAGACGGACGCGGGGGATCGGGTCGTCATCGATCCAGCCGATGATCGGACCGTCCTGGCGAATCACGACGGCACCGTCAGCGAGATGGCGGGACTGTACTGGATACGCCCGAACCACATGAGTTTGACCAGAATCCACCAGTGGCCGGGGCGGGCGTCGCGGGGAATCGTGAGGGGGAAGACGATTTCACCGTCGGACCGAGCCTCTACTCGAAATCCGGTGCTGCGCGGGCCGATGAACTCCCAAGTGCCCCACGGGCTGATGGGCATGGCCTCACCCTCGATAAGGCCGCCGGTCCGATTGGCGAGCTCGACGATGAGTGTCGCGGCGCCACCCGGTGCGAGGGTGATCGACTCCGTGATCGAGGTGAGCTCGAGGCCGAAGGCCGGCGCGGAATCCTCGGTAGTTCCAGCCAATTGAGTATCCGCGGCGACCTCGGATCCAACCGCAGGCTGTGCCGCGTCGAAGACGGTCACCACATCCTCGAGGGTGTCCGCACCGACCGAGAGTTGGGCGCGCACGAAATGCGGACCGGGTGGCACCGGATCCGGTGCCGTGATGGTCAGCGGGAAGACGGTGTGCCCATCCGGCGGTAGCACGATCGGACGCGTCACGGGATCGGTCGACCAACCGTCCGGCGCGAGGACGGTAAGCGTTGCCTCCGTGCCGGTTTCGGTGTACTGGCTCGCAATGGAAACCTGAACCTCGCAGGTGCGCCCGGTGCATACGGTAGGACGCACCGAGATAGTCACAGGTGCGAACCCCATCGGCGCAGGCCCCCTGTTGTGCAGCCAATACCGCGAATACACCGGTTGCGCGAGTTCCGCATCCGGGCCGAGCACGGTCCCGGTCGCCGCCGAACGCGACGGAGTCGCCGAGATCGTCGCGATCCGGCTCCCGGACAACTCCGCGACGAGCTCCCCGTTCACGACGAGTTCCGCTCCGCGCGACTCGGATTCGAGCAGGTCCGTCTCGTGCGCGCTGCGCCACCCGAGCGGGCAGTCGACCGTGGCCCGCACCGGAAGTCCGGTTGTCTCGACAAGCCGGAGCATCACCTCCTCGGTCCCCGCCACGGCGGGCGCCCCGCTCGCGCAGGGATTGCCGAGAGGTTTGACCGCCTGCACCTCGACCCGGCGCTCCGGATCGACTCGTAGCAGCGCGTATTCGGCGGGCAGGTCACCGCCGTGGCCCTCGACCAGTCGAGCGTGCGGCGGCGTGGAGAACGCATGCCCCTGCGCGACCAGATCCGCCGCCCGCCAGTCGCCCGCGGCCGAGATGAGCGCGTAGTCGAATTCGTGCGTCCAGTGCTGAAGCTGGAAGGCCGACCCATCCGGAGTGCGTCGCAGCGGCGGATCGAGCCAGACACCCGAGGGCCATCCGGTGCAGGAGCGCATCAGCGAAAGATGCATGGCCCCGGTGGGATCGATGGCGAACCCCGGCATGCCGCGGCTGAGGATGCCGACGGTATGCGGATCCAACAGCCGGGTGGCGCCGACTTCGAGCGTGGACACCCGCGCCTCGGTCTCGGCCGCGAATTCGGCGGCGAATGCGGCGATCTCGGCGGCGAGCGCGGTGTCGTCGCGTCCCGCGAGCACCACGGCGGGCAGGGCGCGCACATCCCGCAAATCGGCGTTGGGAACCCACGCGTCCTCCACCGCGTGCTCGGCTGGAATGAAAAGTCGTGCCGCGCCATCGGTCTCGACCAGCCGCCGCAGTTCGGCGGCGTAGCTCGTTCCGGCCTGCGCAAGGAGTTCGGCCGTCACCGGATTGACCTCGGGTCCGCCGAGAACTAATCGCACATCCGGCAGATTGGAATCCACGTGCAGCCACCCGTAGCGGCTGCCCGCGGCGGTGGAGGTGGTCGCGGTGACCCCGATCCGGGCCAGCGCCCGCACCAGTTCGCGTGCGTCTGCGGCGAACGGCGGTGCCGCGACGATGATTTCGGCCACCGCGATGGCGGCTCGGCCCAGCTCCCGATCGGCTACCAGGGCCAAATGCGCGGTGCTGCCCAGAGCGAAGCAGGTGTGCGCCGGATTGTCCAGGGTCCAAGGCGCTTTGGCTGAATCCTCATCCGGCAGCGCGAAACCGCGAGCGATGACCGCCCCCGCCACCTCGCACACCGGTCGCGCGCCGGGGATATCGATGGGGAAGCGCACCCGCAGCAGCCGATCACCGCCGGTGAAATCGCGCACTCCGGTGCGCATCTCGAGCCGATCGATCCCGTCCCACAGCGTGACCGTCTGCTCGTAGTCGACCTCCCCGACCGTCCCGGTCACCACAATCCGTTGCCCCACCGGACACCGCTCGACCCGGAACGCGGTCGCCGCCGCCTCGGCGGCGCCGACCATCTGCCCGGTCGGCAGGAGATGCCATGGCCCCTCGCCGAATTCGGGATGCTGCGCGTACTCTCGATACACCCGCAGCTCATTGCCCACCCCCTCGGCGCGCAGCAGCTCCCGATCGCGGGTCAGATCGCGAATACTCACCAACCCGCCGCCGCGCGCGGGATCGGCGCGCACCGCGAAGTACTCGTTGGCGATGGTGTCACCCGCGACGGATTCCCAGCCCGGCACCGAACTCTCCACGGGCGCCAGCCGCCAAGTGCGCCATCCCATACCGGGAACGGCATCGGCGCGGAAGGTGGCGGTCCCCGCCTCCACCACGCAGGGCACCTCCGCGCCGGCACCGTCGAGAATTCGGAAGCCGCTGTCGGGCACCGGAATCCGAACGGGTTCGCTCCGCCGGAAGGACAGCGTGTTCGCCACCACCAACGCCCGCCCGTCCCCGGCGGTATCCACCCGCCCGAGCAGGGCCGCGAGCGCGGTATCGCGCACCTCGGCCGCGATATCGTGCGCCTCGCGCCACCCGGTGACCAGATCCAGATACACCTGATCGGCCTCCGACCCGGTGATCGCGTCGTGGTGGGCATTGAAGGCGAGCTGCCGCCACACCTTGTCCATGGCGGCCTCGGGATAGCGTCCCGCGCCGAGCAGAGCCGCGAAGCAGGCCAACTTCTCCGCATCGGTGGCCGCGGTCTCGGCGGCGCGCTGCGCCTGCTTGGTGTCGATGTAGGAGACATCCTTGCCGGTGTAGACCGGATTCATATCCCTGGACTGCGGACTCGGTCGGATACCGCGCGCCTGCGATTGCGCGTGCACGGCGGCGAAGAATTGGCGCGGCAGCCCGCACACGAATCTCGGCCACACGTATTTCGCGTTCCAGTCGCGGTGGACGGCGGTGACCCACTTGTTCGGCGGCGCGTAGTCGGTGCCGACGGGCAGCAGGCAATTACGGGTGGCGGCAACGGCTTTCAGGGTCAGGAACAGTTGGTAGACCCGCTGCTCCGCTTCGGCGAGGGTGGCCGAGGAGTCCATCGCCCAGCCCGCCGAATAGTGATTGGGCATGTAGTGGGTGAGCACCCCGTGCCCGGACGGGGCCAACCACTCGAATTCCGCCGGAAACTGCATATTGCGCACATCCCCGCCGCGGCCGCCGAACTTCGTCAGCACCGGACCCCACTGGTGGAACGGTCCGCGCGCCCACGAGGTGCTGGTCAACCCGGCCTCGGCGACCAGTCCGGGAAACTGCGGATCGTGGCCGAAGACATCGAGCTGCCAGGCGGTGCGCGGATCGGCCCCCATGATGCGCCGCTGAAAGCCGATGCCGTACACCAGATTCCGAATGGTCACCTCGGACCCGACCAGATTGGTGTTGGGTTCGTTGTAGGTGCCGCCCATGATCTCGACCCGACCGGCCGCGATGAGATCCCGCAGCACCGAACGGTATTCGGGGAAGGTGTCGCGAAAAGGTTTGAGGTAGTCCACCTCTGCCAGGACGAAGGCGTAGTCCGGATCGGACAGCGCCATTTCCACATGGGCGCGCACCAGATCGAACCCATTGTGCTCCCAGACCGGGCGGGTGCTGCCGTCATTGCGCCCCAGGTCCCAGACCTGGGTGTATGCCGCCTGGGTATTCCACCAGACCGGGTCGTAGTGGAAGTGCGAGACCATGTACATGGTCCAGCCGGGTTCGGCCACGATCACCGTGGCGTTCAGTGTCGCCGGGCCTGCGGTGATCTCCACCGGAACCTCGGCGCCGACCCCGCGCCCCGACACCATGACCGGGACCTCGACCGCGGTATCGCCCTCGCCCTGCGCAGCGGTCGCACTCCCGCAAACCCCGTCGCCCGCGACGGCCACCGTGAGCGGACCATCCTCGGCGCCGCGAGTCAAACTCACCCGCAGCACTTGCCGCGGGTCGTCCACGGTCCCGACGAACAGTTCGGTCGATTCCGCATCGGTGATGCGCACGCTCACCCCTCCAGGGTCACACGAAATCCGCCCGCCCACGCCGAATTCCAGTGGACGCGCCCACCCGACACGACCGACATGCCGCAAGCCGCACCGCGTACTCGCCGCCGCACTCCGGGTGCGCGGCGCGAATCGGTGGATTCGCGCCACCGAGAACGGAATTCGTTATGGCCTCGGCCCGAGGGGGAGTCCATGACGGAGAGGCGGGCGCCTGCTGCGGGTGTGGCGATGACGGCGATCGTGGTGGCCGTGGTTCGGGAGCGCGAATCGCGGCGGGCGCCGGTGGCGATGAACGACTCGAATGTCGGGGATATCCGGGCGATCCGCGAGTAGCCGCGGCCGATGTGCCGCGGGTGTGCCCGTGTCCTCGCTCACAGCGGGATATCCCTGGTTAAACGAGGGATTCGAGCGCTGTTAGGCTGCTTGCCGTAAGACATCCTTTAACGGACCGTCCGGTGAGGCGGGGAAGGAGGTCGGCATGGCCGTGCCCGAAGATCGGGCCGCCAAGTCCGGCGCCGCGGAAGTATCCCAGCGGCACACCCCGGAGTGGGTCGCGGCGGGGCGGGAGTTGTTGTCGCCCTCGGATGTGGGTCGGACCATCGCGCGCATCGCGCATCAGATCATCGAGAAGACGGCGCTGGATTCGGCCGAGCCGAATGCCAGGGTGGTGCTGATCGGCATCCCCACCCGAGGCACCTATCTGGCCGCGCGGCTCACCGACAAGATCGAGGAGTTCACCGGGGTCCGCCCCGCGCTCGGCTCACTCGACATCACCCTTTACCGCGACGATCTGCGCACCCGCCCGCACCGCCCGCTGGAGCGCACCTCGGTGCCGGAGGGCGGTATCGAGGACGCGCTGGTGGTGCTGGTCGACGATGTGCTGTTCTCCGGTCGCACGGTCCGCTCCGCGCTGGACGGTCTGCGCGATCTGGGTCGCCCGCGCGCGGTGCAACTGGCCGTGCTCATCGACCGGGGTCATCGCGAACTGCCGATTCGCGCCGACTATGTCGGCAAGAATGTGCCCACTTCCCGCAGCGAGGACATCTCGGTCCTGCTCACCGAATGCGATGGGCGCGACGGTGTCTACCTGCACCAGGGCGGTGACGGCGAATAATGCGTCATCTTCTCTCCGTCGCCGATCTGAGCCGCGAGACCGCCACCGAACTGCTGGACGAGGCCGAACGTTTCGAACAGGCGCTGCTCGGTCGCGAGGTGCGCAAACTGCCCACCCTGCGCGGACGCACCGTCATGACGGTCTTCTACGAGAACTCCACCCGCACCAGGGTCTCCTTCGAGGTCGCGGGCAAGTGGATGAGCGCGGATGTCATCAATGTCAGCGCCAGCGGCTCCTCGGTCTCCAAGGGCGAGTCCCTGCGCGATACGGCGCTGACCCTGCACGCGGCGGGCGCGGACGCGCTGATCGTGCGGCATCCGGCCTCGGGCGCGGCCCATCAGATCGCCCGCTGGATGGACAGTTGGGCCGCCGCCGAGGGGCGCGCGAACGGTCCCGCGATCATCAACGCGGGCGACGGCACGCACGAACATCCCACCCAGGCGCTGCTCGACGCGTTGACGCTGCGGCAGCGACTCGCCGATATTCAGGGCCGCCGGGTGGTGATCGTCGGCGATATCCTGCACAGCCGCGTCGCGCGCTCGAATGTGTTCCTGCTCAACACCCTCGGCGCCGAGGTGGTGCTCGTCGCGCCGCGCACGCTGCTCCCGATCGGTGTGGACGCCTGGCCCGCGCGCATCTCGCATTCCCTGGACGCGGAACTGCCCGGCGCGGACGCGGTGCTGATGCTGCGTGTGCAGGCCGAGCGGATGAACGGCGGTTTCTTCCCGTCGGCCCGCGAGTATTCGGTCAACTACGGATTGTCCGAACGCAGGCTGGCCATGTTGGACGCGGGCGCGGTGGTGCTGCATCCGGGTCCGATGCTGCGCGGTATGGAGATCGCGCATTCGGTCGCCGATTCCCCGCAGGCCGCGGTGCTGCAGCAGGTCACCAATGGTGTGCATCTGCGGATGGCGGTGCTGTTCCGGTTGCTGGTCGGCACGCAGGAGGCGATCGGATGACCCACGGTTGGAAAGGTGTTCGAAAGGCGGTGGCATGTCCGAGGTGCTGATCAGGGGCGCGCGCCCGTACGGCGAGGGCGACCCGGTCGATGTGCTGATCCGCGACGGCGTGATCGCGGCCATCGGCACGGTCGACAGCGAGACGACGGAGGTCATCGAGGCCGCCGGGCAGATCCTGCTGCCCGGATTCGTGGACCTGCACACCCACCTGCGCGAACCGGGTCGCGAGGATACCGAGACCATCGAATCCGGTTCCGCCGCAGCCGCATTGGGCGGTTACACGGCGGTGTTCGCCATGGCGAACACCAATCCGGTGGCCGATTCGGTGGTGGTCACCGATCATGTGTGGCGGCGCGGCCGGGAGGTCGGGCTGGTCGATGTGTACCCGGTGGGCGCGGTCACCGTCGGGTTGGCGGGCAAGCAGCTCGCCGAGATGGGCACCATGGCCGCCGGTGTCGGTCGGGTGCGGATGTTCTCCGATGACGGCCACTGCGTGTATGACCCGCTGATCATGCGGCGCGCCCTGGAGTACGCGAATTCGCTCGGGGTGCTGATCGCCCAGCACGCGGAGGAGCCGAGACTCACCGCGGGCGCGGTCGCGCACGAAGGCCCCACCGCCGCCCGACTCGGGTTGGCCGGGTGGCCGCGCGCGGCGGAGGAGTCGATCGTGGCGCGCGACGCGCTGCTGGCCCGTGATGCCCGCGCCCGCGTGCACATCTGTCACGCCTCCACGGCGGGCACCGTCGAACTGGTGAAATGGGCCAAGGCCCAGGGGATTTCGATTACAGCCGAGGTCACCCCGCATCACCTGCTGCTCGACGATACGCGCCTGGAGACCTACGACGCGGTCAACAAGGTCAATCCGCCGCTGCGTGAGGCCTCCGATGCCGCCGCGCTGCGTCGGGCGCTGTCCGACGGTGTCATCGACTGCGTGGCCACCGATCACGCCCCGCATGCCGACCAGGACAAATGCTGTGAGTTCGCGGCTGCCCGCCCCGGCATGCTCGGTCTGGAGACCGCTTTGGCGATCATCGCGCGGACGATGGTCGAACCCGGTCTGCTGGATTGGCGCGGGGTGGCCAGGGTGATGAGCGAGCGTCCGGCGGCGATCGTCGGCTTGGACGAGCACGGCCGCCCGATCGAGGTGGGCGAGCCCGCCAATCTGACGCTGGTGGATCCGGATGCCGCCTGGACGGTGCGGGCCAAGGAATTGGCCAGCATCTCGCACAACACCCCTTTCGATCAGATGACCTTCCAGGCCAGGGTCACGGCCACTGTGCTGCGCGGTCGGATCACCGCCCGCGACGGCAAGGCCGCACCGGCGGGAGGTGCCTGAGGTGGAGCGCGCACTGTGGGTGGGCGGCCTGGTGATCGTTTTCGCAGGGCTGCTCTTTCTGATGTTCATGGGTTGGCGCAATCGCGCCCGCCGCCAGGTGGATGCCATCGGCGAACTGCCCACCGTACCCGCCGAATTGGGGGCGCAATTGCTCGAACCCACCACCGGCCTCTACCTCGGCAGCACCATCGCGCCGAGTTGGCAGGACCGAATCGCGGTGGGGGACCTCGGGTTTCGCGCGACGGCCGAATTGACCCGGTTCGAGCGCGGCATTCTGCTCGAACGCGACGGCGCGGCGGCGATCTGGATTCCACGCGAATCCATCTCCGCCGTGCGCACCGAGCGCGGGCACGCGGGCAAGGTGATGACGGAAAATGGTGTGCTGGTAATTCGCTGGAAGCTGCCGACCGGAACCGAGATCGACACCGGATTCCGCGGTGACGACAAAACGGTGTACCCGGCCTGGGTCGCGGCCCAGCCCAGCACGACGACGGGAGAAGACGAAGCATGACGCACAGCGCCGCCGCCCTGGTGCTGGAGGACGGCCGGGTATTCCGCGGCTCCGCCTTCGGCACGCAGGGGCAAACGCTCGGTGAGGCGGTGTTCTGCACCGCGATGACCGGCTACCAGGAGACCCTGACCGATCCCAGCTACCACCGGCAGATCGTGGTGGCCGCCGCCCCGCAGATCGGCAATACCGGCTGGAACGACGAGGACGACGAATCCCAGCGCATCTGGGTGGCCGGATACGCCGTGCGCGATCCGTCACGTCGCGCCTCCAACTGGCGCGCCAACTCCACCCTGCAGGATCAGTTGGTCGCCCAGCACGTCGTCGGTATCGCGGGGATCGACACCCGCGCCGCAGTGCGGCACCTGCGCACCCGCGGCTCCATGAAGGCGGGCATCTTCTCCGGCGCGGCCCTGGCCGAGGTGGACGAGCTGCTGGCCCGCGTCAACGGTCAGCCCTCGATGCTGGGCGCGGATCTGGCCGAAGAGGTCAGCACCGGCGGCCTCTACACCATCGACCCGGTGGGCGAGCGCCGTTTCACCGTGGTCGCGGTCGACCTGGGCATCAAGACCAACACCCCGCGCATGTTCGCCGAACGCGGTATGCGGGTGCACGTGGTCCCGTCCAACACCTCGCTCGACCAGATCCTCGAGCTGAACCCGGACGGCGTCTTCCTGTCCAACGGTCCGGGCGACCCGGCCACCCAGGACGGCGCGGTCGAACTGACCAAGGGTGTGCTCGGTCGCGGCCTGCCGCTGTTCGGCATCTGCTTCGGCAACCAGATCCTGGGTCGCGCGCTCGGACGCGGCACCTACAAGATGAAATTCGGCCACCGCGGCATCAATATCCCGGTCGTCGAGCAGCAGACCGGCCGGATCTCCATCACCGCGCAGAACCACGGCTTCGCGCTCGAGGGCGAGGCGGGCGAGCAGTTCGACACCCCTTACGGCCGCGCCGAGGTCAGCCACGTCTGCGCCAATGACGGCACCGTCGAGGGTGTGCGCCTGGTCGACGGACGCGCCTTCTCCGTGCAGTACCACCCGGAGGCCGCCGCCGGACCCCACGACGCCGCCTATCTTTTCGACCGCTTCGCCGGTCTCATGGAGGGATCCTGATGCCACGCCGCGCTGATCTACACCACATCCTGGTCATCGGCTCGGGTCCGATCGTCATCGGCCAGGCCTGCGAATTCGACTACTCCGGCACCCAGGCATGCCGGGTGCTGCGCGCCGAGGGCCTGCGGGTCTCGCTGGTCAATTCCAATCCGGCCACCATCATGACCGACCCGGAATTCGCCGATGCCACCTACGTGGAGCCGATCACTCCCGAATTCGTCGAGAAGGTCATCGAGAAGGAACGCCCCGACGCGATCCTGGCCACCCTCGGCGGGCAGACCGCGCTGAATACGGCGGTCGCCCTGCACGAGCGCGGCATCCTGGAGAAGTACGGCGTCGAACTGATCGGCGCGGACTTCGAAGCCATCCAGCGCGGCGAGGACCGGCAGAAGTTCAAGGACATCGTGGCCAAGGTGGGCGGCGAGAGTGCCCGCTCCCGCGTGTGTTTCACCATGGACGAGGTGCGCGACACGGTCACCGAACTCGGCTTCCCGGTCGTCGTGCGGCCCAGCTTCACCATGGGCGGTCTCGGTTCGGGTATGGCCTACAACCACGACGACCTGGACCGCATCGCGGGCGGCGGCCTGGCCGCCTCGCCGACGGCGAATGTGCTCATCGAGGAGTCCATCCTCGGCTGGAAGGAATACGAGCTCGAGCTCATGCGCGACGGCCGCGACAATGTCGTGGTGGTCTGCTCGATCGAGAACGTGGACCCGATGGGTGTGCACACCGGCGATTCGGTGACCGTCGCCCCCGCCATGACCCTCACCGACCGGGAGTACCAGAAGCTGCGCGATCTGGGCATCGCCATTCTGCGCGAGGTCGGCGTGGACACCGGCGGCTGCAATATCCAGTTCGCGGTCGACCCGAAGGACGGGCGGCTCATCGTCATCGAGATGAATCCGCGCGTGTCGCGCTCCTCCGCGCTGGCCTCCAAGGCGACGGGCTTCCCGATCGCGAAGATCGCCGCCAAACTGGCCATCGGCTACACCCTCGACGAGATCGTCAACGACATCACCAAGGAAACCCCGGCCTGTTTCGAGCCGACGCTCGACTACGTCGTGGTCAAGGCCCCGCGTTTCGCGTTCGAGAAGTTCCCCGGCGCGGACCAGACACTGACCACGACCATGAAATCGGTCGGCGAGGCCATGTCGCTGGGCCGCAATTTCTCCGAGGCCCTCGGCAAGGTGCTGCGCTCGCTGGAGACCAAGGCCGCGAGCTTCTGGACCGTCGCCGACGGACCGTGGGCGCCCGCGAATCCCGATGACCCGCAGTCGGTGTCGGAGGCCATCGCCGCCATCCTGGCCGATCTGAAGGTGCCCACCGAGGGGCGGATCTATCAGGTGGAGCGGGCGCTGCGCTACGGCGCGGGCATCGAGGAGGTGGCCGCCGCCTCCGGGATCGATCCGTGGTTCGTCGCCGAGGTGGCGGGGCTGGTCGAATTGCGCGCCGAGGTCATGGCGGCCCCGGTGCTGGACGAGCCGCTGCTGCGGCGGGCCAAGCATCACGGCCTGTCCGATCGTCAGATCGCCGCGCTGCGACCGGAACTCGCGGGCGAGACGGGGGTGCGCGCACTGCGGCACCGGCTCGGCGTGCGCCCGGTCTTCAAGACCGTCGACACCTGCGCCGCCGAATTCGAGGCCAAGACGCCGTACCACTATTCGGCCTACGAACTGGATCCGGCCGCCGAATCCGAGGTCGCGCCGCAGCGCGACCGCGCGAAGGTCCTCATCCTGGGATCGGGTCCGAACCGGATCGGTCAGGGCATCGAATTCGACTACTCGTGCGTGCATGCGGCACAGACCCTGTCGCAGGCCGGATACGAGACGGTCATGATCAACTGCAATCCCGAGACCGTGTCCACCGACTACGACACCGCCGACCGTCTCTACTTCGAACCGCTCACCTTCGAGGATGTGCTCGAGGTCTATCACGCGGAAACCGAATCCGGTTCGGTGGCGGGCGTTATCGTGCAGCTCGGCGGTCAGACCCCGCTGGGTCTGGCGCAGCGGCTGACCGAGGCGGGCGTCCCGGTGGTCGGCACCAGCGCCGCCGCCATCGACCTGGCCGAGGACCGGGGCGAATTCGGCGATGTGCTGGTCGCGGCCGGACTGCCCGCGCCCAAGTACGGCACCGCCACCACCTTCGAGCAGGCGCGCAAGATCGCCGCGACCATCGGCTACCCGGTGCTGGTGCGGCCGTCCTATGTGCTCGGCGGGCGCGGTATGGAGATCGTCTACGACGAGACCTCCCTGGAGGGCTACATCACCCGCGCCACCGAACTCAGCCCGGAGCATCCGGTGCTGGTGGACCGCTTCCTCGAGGATGCCATCGAGATCGATGTCGACGCGCTGTGCGACGGCGCCGAGGTTTACCTCGGCGGCGTGATGGAGCACATCGAGGAGGCGGGTATCCACTCCGGCGACTCGGCGTGCGCGCTGCCGCCGATCACCTTGGGCCGCAGCGATATCGAGGCGGTGCGCCGCTCCACCGCGGCCCTGGCGAAGGGGATCGGGGTCAAGGGTCTGCTCAATGTGCAGTACGCCCTGAAGGACGATGTCCTCTACGTGCTGGAGGCCAATCCGCGCGCCAGCCGCACCGTGCCGTTCGTCTCCAAGGCCACCGCCGTGCCGCTGGCCAAGGCCGCCGCGCGGATCATGTTGGGCGCGAGCATCGCCGAACTCCGCGCGGAGGGCATGCTGCCCGCCGAGGGCGATGGCGGCCATGTCGCGCTGGACGCGCCGGTCGCGGTCAAGGAGGCGGTGCTCCCGTTCCACCGGTTCCGTCGGGCCGACGGCAGCGGCGTCGACTCGCTGCTGTCCCCGGAGATGAAGTCGACCGGCGAGGTGATGGGTATCGACGCCGATTTCGGCACCGCCTTCGCCAAGAGCCAGTCCGCGGCCTACGGTTCGCTGCCCACCGAGGGCACGGTCTTCGTCTCCATCGCCAATCGCGACAAGCGGGCCATGGTGTTCCCGGTCAAGCGGCTGCACGATCTGGGCTTCCGCATCCTGGCCACCGAGGGCACCGCGGAAATGCTGCGCCGCAACGGAATCCCGTGCGAGCAGGTGCGCAAGCACTCCGATCCGGAGCCGGGCGCCGCGTCGGAGCAGACCCTGCCCTCGATTGTGGAGCAGATCCGCGACGGCGAGGTGGACATGGTGTTCAACACCCCCTACGGGAATTCCGGTCCGCGCGTGGACGGCTACGAGATCCGCACCGCCGCGGTCGCCACGAATATCCCGTGCATCACCACGGTGCAGGGCGCGGCGGCCGCCGTCCAGGGCATCGAGGCCACCATCAACGGCGGTATCGGGGTGCGCTCGCTGCAGGAACTGCATTCGGTGCTGCGTGGCTGACCAGACGCGACTCCAGGAGCGAGAGGGGACGGCCGTGCACACCTTCGGTCACCGATTGCGCCGCGCCATGCGGCATTTCGGGCCGCTGTGCGTCGGTATCGACCCGCATCCCGCGCTGCTGCGGGCCTGGGGTCTCAACGCCGATGTCGACGGTCTGGAGACTTTCGCCGAGATCTGCGTCGAGGCGTTCGACGGGCAGGTGGCCTTGGTCAAACCGCAGGTCGCCTTTTTCGAGACCTACGGCTCCGGCGGGATCGCGGTGCTCGAGCGCACCATCGGGGTGCTGCGCGGCTCGGGCACGCTGGTGCTGGCCGATGCCAAGCGCGGCGATATCGGGTCGACCATGGACGCCTACGCGCACGCCTGGCTCGGTGACGGGCCGCTGGGCGCGGACGCGGTGACGGTCTCGCCGTACCTCGGTTTCGGCGCGCTGGCCCCGGCCCTCGATCTCGCCGCAGCCAACCGGCGCGGGGTCTTCGTGCTGGCCGCCACCTCGAATCCCGAAGGGGCGCAGGTGCAGCGGGCGCTGGTCGACGGTCGCGCGGTGGCGCAGGCCATGGTCGACGCGGCGGCCGAACGCAATGCGGGAGCCGAGTTCGGCGCGGTCGGCGTGGTGGTCGGCGCGACGCTGACCGACGCGCCCGACATGTCGCGGCTCAATGGGCCCGTGCTCATGCCGGGCGTGGGTGCGCAGGGCGGCGGACCGGAATCGATCCGGGCGCTGCTGCCCGAGTCGATGTTCCACGCGGCTGTGCCGAATGTCGCACGCGAGGTGCTCGGGGCCGGACCGGAGGTGCCCGCGCTGCGGGCCAAGGTCGCCGAATTGCAGGATGTGTTCGGCTTCCTTCAGCACTGATTCGGCAGCTTTCCCTCGGCCCGCGCCGCCTCGGTGCGGGCCGATTTCGTTACCGCGTCGTCACCGGGGCGTCGGAACGTCCGTTCGATGCCCCGGTAAGGCCCCTGGATGCCCCGCTGCGCCCTTTTTCGGCCGCACAGGTGTTCGGATGACGGCAGCGATAGTGCGACTGCCCGAATCGATCGCCACGGTATCGGCCGTCAAGGCGTCGCGTCGCCCGCCGACCGCAGCACCCGATGGCGAGCAGCACCGGACGCGGTCATGTGATGGCCCAGTTGCGCCATCGCGTGAATTCGAGCTACCCGAGCCGCCGCGGTGTGCGCCCACCTATCGCCAGGCGCGGGAAATCGCCACGAGAATTTTGGACCGGGAACTGGGACCGCCGAATCCGGCAACCGTGTCGAATCACTCGAAATACCCTCCGCCGCAAGCGTTCCCCCCGTCGAATGTGTCCTGCGACACGCGAACGGCGGGTGCGACACGCGGGGAATTTCGAGAAACTTCCAGGTCGCGACCGCACCCGGTTGCCCGACCGGTGCCCGCTCCCGCCGCAACCGCTCCGCAAACGGGGGAGACGGGTGAAAACTCCCTGCTGAGGCGGCATTTCGCGATTTCGGCGGTACTATCGCCGCAGCGATCGGGTCCGCGTGCGGATCCGGCCCACCGCCCCGGTACGCCATGCGGAATCATGCGCTGACCTGGGGGGTGGGTTCGCAATCGGCGATCGTCGTGGGTACGGTCGCTGAGACTGCCGGGTTACTGGCAGGAGTTGATGCAATGAACGATGAGACGGAGGAACCGTGGCCCTTCCCCAGCTGACTGACGAGCAGCGCGCCGCTGCTTTGGAGAAGGCGGCTGCCGCTCGCCGCGCTCGGGCGGAGCTCAAGGAGCGCTTGAAGCGTGGCGGCACCAACCTGAAGCAGGTGCTCACCGATGCCGAGACCGATGAGATTCTCGGCAAGATGAAGGTGTCGGCGCTGCTCGAGGCCCTGCCGAAGGTGGGCAAGGTCAAGGCGGCGGAGATCATGACGGAGCTGGAGATCGCCCCCACCCGGCGGCTGCGGGGTCTGGGCGATCGGCAGCGCAAAGCGCTGCTCAAGCGCTTCGACTTCGACGCTTCCTGACAGAGGTGGTCGAACACACGCGGAAGGGTCGGCTGGTAGTTCTGGTCGGCCCCTCGGCCGTGGGTAAGTCCACGGTCGTTCGGTGCGTGCGGGAACGCCTGCCCGAACTGGTTTTCAGCGTGTCGGCAACGACGCGGGCGCCGCGGCCCGGTGAGGTCGACGGCCGCGACTACCACTTCGTGGCCCGCGAGCGCTTCGACGCCATGATCGCGGCGGGCGAACTGCTCGAATGGGCCGATATCCACGGCGGACTGCAACGCTCCGGAACCCCCGCACAACCGGTGCGGGCCGCCCTGTCCAAGGGCAAACCGGTCCTGATCGAGGTGGACCTCAACGGCGCCCGCTCGATTCGCGCGGCCATCCCGGAGGCCATGCTGGTCTTCCTGGCCCCGCCCAGCTGGGACGAGCTGGTGGCCAGGCTCACCGGCCGCGGCACCGAATCGCCCGAGGTCATCGCCCGTCGCCTGGAGACCGCGCGGATCGAATTGGCGGCATGTGACGAGTTCGACACGGTCATCGTGAACGACGAGGTGACCAGCGCCTGTGAGCAGTTGGTATCGTTGTTCGTTAGCACAAATTCGAATTCGTGAACCCTCCCACCCTGCAGGAGCCCCCCTAGTGAGCAGTACGGACACCAAAACCGCGCCCGCATACGACACGCCGATCGGCCTGACCAACCCGCCGATCGACGAGCTGCTCGAGCGCACCTCGTCCAAGTACGCCCTGGTCATCTACGCCGCCAAGCGGGCCCGCCAGATCAACGACTACTACAACCAGCTCGGCGACGGCATCCTCGAATACGTCGGCCCGCTGGTCGAGCCGGGTCTGCAGGAGAAGCCGCTGTCGGTGGCCATGCGCGAGATCCACTCCGACCTGCTCGAGCACTCCGAAGGCGAGTGAGTCCGGTCCGGCGGTGACCATATTTTCCAGCCTGGAGGCGCTGTGACAACCAAGGGCGCCCAAGGCGCGGCGACAAAAAAGGACGCAGCGGCCGCAGTGGCATCCCCGAGAATCGTGGTCGGCGTGAGCGGTGGCATCGCCGCCTACAAGGCGTGTTCGCTGGTCCGCCGGTTCACCGAGACCGGACACCGGGTGCGGGTCATCCCCACCGAGTCGGCGCTGCAATTCGTCGGCAAGGCCACCTTCGAGGCGCTGTCGGGCAATCCGGTGCACACCGAGGTGTTCGCCGATGTGCCCGAGGTGCCGCATGTCCGGCTGGGCCAGGAGGCGGACCTGTTGGTCATCGCCCCCGCCACCGCCGACCTGATGGCGCGGGCCGCGCAGGGCCGCGCCGACGATCTGCTCACCGCCACCCTGCTGACGGCCCGATGTCCGGTGCTGTTCGCTCCGGCCATGCACACCGAGATGTGGGAGCATCCGGCGACGCGGGCCAATGTGGCGACGCTGCGCGAGCGCGGCGCGATCGTCATGGAACCCGCCTCCGGTCGGCTCACCGGCACCGACACCGGTCCGGGTCGACTGCCCGAACCCGAGGAGATCTTCGGGTTGGCCGCGCTGCTGCTCGAGCGGTCCGACGCCGTTCCGCGCGATCTCGAGGGTCGCCGCGTCGTCATCACGGCGGGCGGCACCAGGGAGCCGCTGGATCCGGTGCGCTTCCTCGGCAACCGCAGTTCCGGCAAGCAGGGTTACGCCCTGGCCAGAGTGGCGGCCCAGCGCGGCGCGCTGGTGACGCTCATCGCGGGCAACACCATCGAGATGGCCGCCCCCGCCGCCGTCGATCTGGTGCACATCACCACCGCCGAGCAGTTGAAGACGGCGGTCGACAAGCATTCCGTCGGCGCGGACGCGGTGATCATGGCGGCCGCGGTGGCCGATTTCCGGCCCACCAATGTGGCCGCCGCCAAGATCAAAAAGGGTGCGGGCGAACCCACTTCGATCGAGCTCACCAAAACCGACGACATCCTGGCCGGTCTGGTGCAGGCGCGTCGGGACGGTCAGCTACCCGGCACCGCCATTGTCGGTTTCGCCGCCGAAACGGGCGACGAGCACGGCGACGTGCTCACCCATGCCCGCGCCAAACTGGCCCGCAAGGGCTGCGACCTACTGGTGGTCAATGCCGTCGGTGAGGGCAAGGCGTTCGAGGTCGACACCAACGACGGCTGGCTGCTCGGCGCGGACGGCGCCGAACACGCGCTCGATCACGGGTCGAAGGCGCTGCTGGCGTCGCGAGTGCTCGACGCGCTTGGGCCGCTGCTGCGGTGAGATTCCGGTCGGCCGCGCGCTGAGATCGCGCACCGGTCGATTTGCCCGACGTGTCGCAACCCTCGCGCGGACGTACTGTCTGGGATAGTGGCTCGCCGATGGTCCGCCGGGTCCAGGGTTTGGATAGTCTGATTCGAAGGGTGTGCGAGGTCGTCCCAGCACGATACTGTCGCAGCCGAATACGAGTAACCCGTTGAGGGAGAGGGAAATACTGTGGGTACGACTGGCAGCCGCCTATTCACCAGTGAGTCCGTGACCGAGGGTCATCCGGACAAGATCTGTGACGCCATCAGCGATTCCATCCTCGACGCGTTGCTCGCGGCGGATCCGCGCAGCCGAGTCGCGGTCGAGACCATGGTCACCACCGGTCAGGTGCATGTGGCCGGGGAGGTCACCACCTCCGCCTACGCCGATATCCCGAAAATAGTCCGGGAAAAGGTGCTCGAGATCGGATACGACTCCTCGGCAAAGGGTTTCGACGGCAATTCCTGCGGCGTGAATATCGCCATCGGCGCGCAGTCGCCGGATATCGCCCAGGGCGTGGATGTCTCGCACGAGGCGCGGGTCGGCGGTTCGGACGACGAGATCGAGCAGCAGGGCGCGGGCGACCAGGGCCTGATGTTCGGCTACGCCACCACCGACACCCCCGAGCTGATGCCGCTGCCGATCGCGCTGGCACATCGGCTCTCGCGTCGGCTCACCGAGGTCCGCAAGTCGGGTGTGCTGCCCTACCTGCGGCCCGACGGCAAGACGCAGGTCACCATCGAGTACGCGGGTGATCGTCCGGTCCGGTTGGACACGGTGGTGATCTCCACCCAGCACGCCGCCGATATCGATCTGGAGAATCTGCTGACGCCCGATATCCGGGAAAAGGTGGTCGATTCGGTGCTGGCCGAACTCGATCTGCCCACGCTCGATATCGCGAATGTGCGGCTGCTGGTCAATCCGACCGGCAAGTTCGTCCTCGGCGGCCCGATGGGTGACGCGGGCCTGACCGGCCGCAAGATCATCGTCGACACCTACGGCGGGATGGCCCGCCACGGCGGCGGCGCGTTCTCCGGCAAAGACCCGTCGAAGGTGGACCGCTCGGCCGCCTACGCCATGCGCTGGGTCGCCAAGAATGTCGTCGCGGCCGGTCTCGCGGACCGGGTCGAGGTTCAGGTGGCCTACGCCATCGGCAAGGCGGCCCCGGTCGGCCTGTTCGTGGAGACCTTCGGCACCGAGAAGGTCGATCCGACCAAGATCTCCACCGCCATCTCCGAGGTGTTCGATCTGCGTCCCGGCGCGATCATCCGCGACCTGGACCTGCTGCGTCCCATCTACGCGCCGACCGCGGCCTACGGCCACTTCGGCCGCACCGATGTCGACCTGCCCTGGGAGCACACCGACCGCGCCGACAAGCTGCGCGCGGCCGTCGGCCTCTAAGGTCCGCGTGACAGCGGAGTCCGCCGACCCCGCCCCGGAGCCGAAATCGCCGGGGCACAACGCAATACCGAACGCGACCGCAGCGGGACACCCCATCGCACGGGTGCTCCCGCTGCTCGCGCCCGCGCACCTGGACCGGGATTTCGACTATCTGGTCCCCCCTGAATTCGACGAGATCGCCCAACCCGGAGTTCGGGTCCGCGTCCGTTTCGCGGGCCGTCTGGTCGACGGCTACCTGCTGGAGCGCCGCACCCACTCCGACCACATCGGCAAACTCGTGCCCCTGGATCGCGTCACCTCGCCCGAACGCGTCCTCACGCCGGAGATCCTGGATCTCACCAACGCCGTCGCCGCCCGGTACGCGGGCACCCGCGCGGATGTGCTGCGACTGGCCATTCCGCCCCGGCACGCGCGCACCGAATCCGGCGGCGTCAAGAAATCCGCAGCGGCGCCGGAGGATTCGGCCGAGGCGCCGTCCGCGTCGGACAGTGCGGACACTGAATCGCGATTCGATGAGACAGTTGGGGAGACAACCCCTACCCGCACCCCTGGTCAAGTGGGATTTAGTCCGGAGGACCCAGTGGGGGTGCGGAATCTCGAGGAGATCATCGGGGCCGAGGGGATCTCGGCTTGGGGGCGCTACGCGCACGGCGCGGCCTTCGTCGGCGCGCTGGGGGAGGGGCGCGGCGTGCGGGCGGCCTGGCAGGCGTTGCCGGGTGAGAACTGGGCGCGGCGACTCGCGGAACTGGCGGCGGTGGTGGCGGCGCAGGGGCGCAGCGCCATCCTGCTGGTGCCCGATCAGCGGGATCTGGCCGCGGTCTTGGCGGAATGCGTTCGGCTGGTCGGGGATTCGGCCGTGGGACTGTCGGCCGGGCTCGGACCCGCGGCCCGTTACCGGCGCTGGCTCGCGGTGCTGCGGGGGTCGGCGCGGGTGGTGGTCGGCACCCGCAGCACCGTCTTCGCGCCCGCGCGCGATCTCGGATTGATCGCCCTCTGGGACGACGGTGACGACACCTACGCCGAACCGCGCGCACCCTATCCGCACGCCCGCGAGGTGGCCATGTTGCGGGCGCACGACTCCGGCGCGGCCTTCGTGGCGGCGGGATTCGCGCGCACCGCCGAGATCCAGGCGGTGGTGGAATCCGGTTGGGCGCACGATCTCGTCGCGGAGCGGTCGGTGCTGCGCAAGGCCGCGCCGAGGATCAGCGCGCCGGGCGATTCCGACGCGGCCTTGGAACGCGACCCCATCGCCCGCGCCATCCGGATTCCAGGGGTCGCGTTCGCGGCGGCGCGGGCGGCGTTGAAAGAGGGTGCGCCCGTTCTGGTGCAGGTGCCGCGTCGCGGGTACATACCGGCGCTGGCCTGCGCGAAGTGTCGCACACCCGCCCGCTGCCGCCACTGCAACGGCCCGCTCGCCCTACCGGAGGGAAATGGCGAAAGGGCGCACAGCCCGAGTTGCCGATGGTGCGGGATCACCGAGAGTGCTTTCCGCTGCGGTTCCTGCGGTTCGCGGGTGCTGCGCGCGGTGGTCATCGGCGCGGTGCGCACGGCCGAGGAACTGGGCCGCGCCTTTCCCGGCGTGCCGATCCGGGGTTCGGGCGGCGGCACGGTGCTCGATACGGTCGAACCCGGTCCCCAAGTGGTGGTGGCCACCGTCGGCGCCGAGCCGAATGTCCCCGGCGGCTATGGACTCGCGCTACTGCTCGACGGTTGGGCGCTGCTCGGCCGCGCCGACCTGCGCGCCGCCGAGGACGCGCTGCGTCGCTGGCTGTCGGCGGCGGCCCTGGTCCGCGCGCGCGGCCAGGTGATCGTGATGGCCGAGCCCACGATTGCGACCGTTCAGGCGCTGTTGCGCTGGGATCCGGTCGGTCACGCCGCCGCCGAACTCGCCGCCCGCGCCGAGGTCGGCTTCCCGCCTGCCGTTCGGCTGGCCGCGATCGACGGCACCACCGATTCCATCGCCGAATTACTCTCCGCCGCAACCCTTCCCGCAGCCGTCGACATCCTCGGCCCGGTCCCGCTGCCGCCGGGCGCGCGCAAACCGTTCAGCGGCGACACCCCGGCCGAGGTGGTGCGCACCATCCTGCGCACCGATCGACGCGCGGGCGCGGGGTTGGCGCGCGCCCTCGTCGCGGCGCAGGCGATCCGCAGCACACACCGCTCCGACGCGCCGCTGCGCGTCCAGATCGATCCGGTGGATATCGGCTGAACACCGGTGCTTTCGGCAGCCGTCGGAGCGCACCCCAATAATTTAACTGTCCAATCAGTTAATGTTAGACTCCGGGCATGGCCAGGACCGTTGATCCGAATCGCGTCGCCGAGCGACGGGAGGCGATCGTGCGCGCGGCGGGTGTCCTGTTCGCCGAGCACGGCTACGAGGGCACCACGGCCGCGCAGATCGCGCGCGCGGCCGGGCTGAGTTCGGCGAGCGTCTTCTACTACTTCGCCGACAAGGCCGCGGTGTTCCGGGCGATCTTCGAATCCTCGATACCCGAGCACGCGGAAATGCTCGCCCGCCACCGGGATCGCGAGGACTGCGCGGCCGCCATCGTCGATATCGCCGAGACGCTCGCGGCCGAGGTGCTCGATCCGTCCGCGCCCGGCCTCATGGTGGAACTGCTGCGTCGCATGGATCACGATCCCGCGCTGACCGAGATCGTGCTCGAAGATGCCCGGCGCAGCGCCGAGGTCATCGCCGAACTGTTGCGCCGCGGTATGGCGGACGGGCAATTCGAGCCCGGCTTCGCGCCCGAGCGGTTCGCGCGTTGGATTCTCGCGATCGTGGACGCGGCCTTCCTCAACTGTGATCCGGCCGATCCGCAGGATCCGCGCCCGCTCGTGCGGGCGACCATATGCCGTTTGCTCTGCCCGCTTGGAATGGAGGCTCGATGACCACCCCGTCCGCGTCGACCAAAGTGCGCATGTCCTGGCTTTGGGATGTCCTGATCACCCTCGCGGGTCTGGTGATTGGCGTGATCGTCGGTTTCCTGGTGCCGGTGCTCGGCGACTGGGCGACCAACACCGTGCACATCGTGCCCGGCCCGCTGAAGGTCGCGATGAATCTGCCCCCGGCCTGGGTGGTTCCCGTCTGTTCGATTCTGGGCCTGATCGGCGGTCTGCTCATTTCCGATATCGCGCGCAAGGAGAGTCTGAAGCTCGATATCGCCGCCGATCACGTGGAGTTGTCCCAGGAGGGCCGCGAGCGTTTCGTGCCGCGCGCCGAGGTGGCCGAGGTCTTCCGCGAGGGCAAGGAACTGGTGCTGATCGACCGTGCCGGTGCGCGACTGGCCCGTTTCAAGGCCGATGACCTGAACGCGGGCGCGATCGAGGCGGGCTTCCGCGAGCACGGCTATCCCTGGCGCGCGGAGGACGACCCGTACGCATCGCACTACACCCGCTGGATCGACGGCAAACCCGATGTGGACGACGAGATCCACCGGCTGCTGCGCGCCCGTCGTCACGCCCGCGGCGCGGACAAGAAGGTCGCCGAACTGGGCGAAATCGATGCCCAACTGCTCGAACGCGGTATCGATGCGCGCGACCGCGACGACGAGCAGCAGATCCGCAGGTTCGGCCCGGCTGCTCCGATGGAGCGCCGGTCGGCACCTGCACCCCGGCGCGAGGATCGGTTCGAATAGCCGCTAGGCAGTCGATGACAGGGCCGAGTGGAGCGATTGCTCCGCTCGGCCTCTCTCGTCGCCCATGCCGACGATCAGGTCCACCGAGGCGGGCAGCAGGATATCGGTGATCGCCCGGTCGCCCGCTCCGAAGTAGCCCGCGAGTTCGAGCATGACCACACCGTGGGTGAGCGCCCAGATCCGCCCCGCCAGATCGAGGACGGAACTATCGCCGTGCAGGCGTCCCGCGGCGATCATGCGTTCGACGATCTCGGTCAACTGGGCGAAGGTGGCGTCGCCCGGAATGCCCTGCGTCGTGATGTCGATATCCGTATCGCAGCCGTTCCACGGCGGGGTCAGCCCGAACATCAACCGGTAGCGCTGCGGGTTGGCCATGGCGTAGTCGCGGTAGGCCATGCCCATGCGGAAGAAGTCGGCGACCGGATCGTCGCTGCGTTCCGCGGCGGCCAGCGCCGCGCCGAAGCGGGTGAGCGCCTCGGCGACGACGGACTGCATGAGTCCGCCCATCCCGTTGAAGTGGGTGTAGACGGCCATGGTGGACGCGCCCACCTCGGCCGCGATCCGCCGCGCCTGCAGTGCCTCGGGACCGTATTGCTCCAACAGTCGTATCCCGGCCTCGATCAACCGATCTCGGGTGCCGACATTGGCTTCCCTCGGGCCTCGATTCATCATTGTCCTACCTCCATAACAAGGTTATCCTAGTCCCTATAACACTGTTATGAACCGAGGGAAGCCATGAGCAATCGGTATCTCGAGGGCGGTTTCGCCCCGATCGACAAGGAATTCACGCTGACCGACCTGACGGTCACCGGCGCCATCCCCGACTATCTGGACGGCCGCTACCTGCGCAACGGCCCCAACCCCATCGGCGACCTGGACCCGGAGCTCTACCACTGGTTCGGGGGCGACGGAATGGTGCACGGCATCCGCATCGCCGACGGAAAGGCGCACTGGTACCGCAATCGCTGGGTGCGCGGCCCGATCACCTCCATGGCCCTCGACGAGCAGCCCGTGGTCACGGGCTTGCCCGGTGTCTTCGGGGTGGGCGCCAACACCAATGTCGTCGGGCACGCCGGGAAGACGCTGGCGCTGATGGAAGGCGGCGGCCCCGTCTACGAACTGTCCGAAGAACTCGACACCGTCGGCGTGTGCGATTTCGACGGCACCCTCTCCGGCGGCTACACCGCCCATCCCAAGCGTGATCCCGAAACCGGCGAGCTGCACGCGGTGTCCTATTCGTTTGGTCGCGGAAACACGGTGCAGTACACCGTGATCGGCGCGGACGGCCGCGCGCGGCGCGCGTTGGATATCGAGGTCACCGGTTCACCGATGATGCACGACTTCTCGCTCACCGAGCGGCACGTCATCCTCTACGACCTGCCGGTCACCTTCGACACCGGTTTGATCGCCGAGCGCATTCCGGTGCCCAGACTGCTGCGGCTGCCCGCGCGTCTGTTGCTGTCGGCACTGATCGGTCGGGTAAAGATTCCGGCGCCGCGCGCCGGTGCACCGACCAAACCCCCGCGCGACCGCAGGCTGCCCTACCGGTGGAATCCGAAGTATCCGGCCCGCGTCGGCGTGCTCCCGCGCGATGGCGGCGCCGGGGACGTGCGCTGGTTCGAGATCGAACCCTGCTATGTCTTCCACCCGATGAATGCCTACGACGACGGCGACACCGTGGTCCTGGATGTGGTGCGTCACCCGAAGATGTTCGACACCTCCCCCCTCGGCCCGAATGAAGGCGCGCCGACGCTGGATCGCTGGGTGGTCGACCTGGCCGCGGGCAAGGTGCGTCAGTCCCGGTTGCACGACTTCCCGCAGGAGTTCCCGCGCGTCGACGAGCGTTTGGTCGGGCGGCGGCATCGCTACGGCTACGCGGCGGGTGTTGGGGCGGGCCTGTCCGGGAATTCGACGGTGCTCAAGCACGACGTGCTCGGCGGCGGCAGTGTCGAGCGTTCGCTCGGTTCCGGGAAAGAGGTGGGGGAGTTCATCTTTCATCCTTCCGCGCCCGACGCCGCCGAGGACGACGGCGTGCTCATGGGCTTCGTCTACGACCGGGCGGCCGATCGCAGCGATCTGATGCTGCTCGACGCGGGCACGTTGGAGACGGTGGCCGCCATTCATCTGCCGCACCGGGTGCCCACCGGATTCCACGGGAACTGGGTGCCTGCTGCCTCCTGATTCACCCGGACCCTTGCGTTCGATCTATTGTCGATATATCGTCGATAGCATGATTAGAACACGAAGGCCCGAGGAGGCACCTATGGAATACGCAGAACAGCGCGACTTCGGTCGGCGCGGCCGCCGGAACCGAGACCATCTGGCTCGGCACCGGCACGGCCGCGGCGGCTTCGGCCCGGAATTCGGCCCCGGCTTCGGTCCCGGTTTCGGCCCGCACTTCGGCCGCGGCCGCGGCCGCGGCGGACGAGGCAGGCGCGGGGACGTGCGGGCGGCGATCCTGCTGCTGCTCGCCGAGCGCCCCATGCACGGCTACGAACTCATCCAGCGGATCCGCGAGCGCAGCAACGACATCTGGCGGCCGAGCCCCGGCTCGATCTACCCGGCGCTGTCCCAACTCGAGGACGAGGGCCTGTTGGTCATCGAGAAGGTGTCCGGTCGCAAAACGGCCCAATTGACCGAGGCGGGCACCCAATACCTGGCGAATCATCGCGAGGAATTGGGCGATCCGTGGGCCGAGATCACCGAGGACGTCGGCGCACAGGCCATCGATCTTCGCGGACTCGTCGGCCAGTTGATGGGCGCGGTCGCGCAGGTGGCCGCTGCGGGCACACCCGAGCAGGCCACGAAAGCGGCCGAGGTGCTCACCGAGGCGCGCCGCTCCCTTTACCGGATTCTCGCCGAGGACGACACCCCCGAGAATTGAGGGCGTCGAAAGAGCCTTATCGAGTACCCATTTCGGGCTATGGCGCTACATTATTGGTGCCATGCGACAAATGGGTGGCACCCGAGGTTGGGGCGTCTCACAATTCCGAAGAACCTCACAATTCCGAAGAACGCTGATGGCATGCGCGTTGGCCGGAGTCCTGATCGGCTCCGGCGCGACGCAGGCCACTGCGGCGCCGGAGGGCTATCACCCGCCCGACGTCCCCACCAACGCCGCCCCCGCCCAGTCCGATCATCTCGCGGCCGCGGTCTACACCAAGACCCACCCGCAGGCAGTTCCGGCGGGCACCAATGATTTCGGATGCAAACCCACCGCCGAACACCCCAGGCCCGTCATCCTCGCGCACGGCACCGATTCCAGCGTCTACTCCGACTGGTCCGGGATCGCACCCCAACTCACCGCCGACGGACTCTGCGTCTTCGCGCTGAACTACGGCGGCGCGAGCGCCAACGCGAAGACCTACGGCACCGAGCACATGCAGCTCAGCGGCTATCAACTCGGCGAATTCGTGGACCGGGTGCTCGCCGCCACCGGCGCCGCCAAGGTCGACCTGGTCGGATTCTCCCAGGGAGCCAACGTCACCCGGCTCTACATCAACAAACTCGGCGGTGCGCCGAAGGTCGACCAATGGATCGGCCTGGCCTCACCCACCTACGGCGGCGTGATGTACGGACTGGTCCCGGTGGTGCAGGCCATACCCGGCGGTCTCGACGCGTTCGAGAAGGCGACCTCCACCGCCGCCGTCGAACAGGCGCAGGACTCGCCGGTCATGAAGGACCTCAACGCGGGCGGTGACACCGTGCCCGGCGTGCGTTACATCACCGTCGGCAGCAAGGTCGACGAGATGATCCAGCCGTTCAGCAATATCGCGCTGCGCGGTCCCGGCGCGCAGAACATCGCCCTGCAGGACCTGTGCCCGGAGGATCTGACCGGACACTTCAATATGGTCTTCGACCCCTTCATCCAGCAGCTCACCCTGCAGTTGCTGGATCCGAGCGCACCCAAACCGGTGTGCAAACCCGTCGCGCTGGGCACCGGCATTCCGCAGGTGATCATCGCCGGACATTCCTGATCCACAAGCCGGGCGGCCGGACGGGGGAGCATTGACACCCCGTCCGGACCGCACCCGAGTTCTACCAGTTTTCCGGGGGAGGGTCCGGGCGATCCGGTCGGATGGTGGCGTCTCACTAGAATGAGACGACCGCATACGTCCGTCTCCGGGGAGTTCACCGTGACCATTCAGCCCGTCCGCCTCTTCGGCGATCCAGTTCTGCGCGCCCGCGCCGACGAGGTCACCGAGTTCAACCGCGAGCTGCGGCAGTTGGTCACCGACCTCACCGACACCATGCGCGACGACGGCGGCGCGGGAATGGCCGCGCCGCAGATCGGGGTCGGGCTGCGGGTTTTCGTCTACGACGCCGACGGCGCGCAGGGCTACCTGATCAATCCGACCTACGAGGTCATCGGGACCAAGGAGCAGGTCGGTATCGAGGGCTGCCTGTCCATACCCGACCTGTTCTACGACACCACGCGGGCGCTACGGGTGCGAGCCAAGGGTGTCGATGTCGACGGCGCGCCGGTCGCATTCGAGGCCGAAGGCTACCTGGCCCGCTGCATCCAGCACGAGACCGACCATCTCGACGGCGTGCTGTTCATCGACCGGCTCGACCCGGCCGCGCGCAAGCAGGCCATGCGCGCCATCCGCGAGTCGGACTGGTTCACCGCGGGCATCACTGTGCGCGAGTCGCGCGCGGTCGGCGCGCGGAAACGGAGCCGCTGATGCGGATAGTCTTCGCGGGCACCCCCGATCCGGCGGTGCCCTCGCTGCGTCGGCTCATCGCCTCGCCGCGACACGAGGTGATCGCCGTGCTCACCCGCCCCGACGCCGTCTCCGGCCGGGGCCGCAAAGTGCACCGGTCCCCTGTCGGGCAGGTCGCCGACGAGCACGGCATCCCGGTGCTCACCCCGCGCCGCCCTTCCGAACCCGAATTCGTCGAGCAGCTCACCGAATTGGCTCCCGACTGCTGCCCGGTCGTCGCCTACGGCGCGCTGCTGCCGAGCACCGTGCTCGACATCCCCCGCCACGGCTGGATCAACCTGCACTTCTCCCTGCTCCCCGCCTGGCGCGGCGCGGCCCCCGTCCAAGCCGCCATCGACGCGGGGGACGAGATCACCGGCGCGTCGACCTTCCGCATCGAGACCGGCCTGGACACCGGCCCGGTATTCGGTGTGGTCACCGAGCGGATCGCCGTCGCCGACACCTCGGGCACACTGCTGGACCGCCTCGCCGAATCCGGCGCCCACCTCCTGGAATCCACCCTCGACGGCGTCGCGGCGGGCACCCTGCAGGCCATCCCGCAGCCCGCCGACGGAATCTCCTACGCGCCCAAGGTGAATCCCGAGGACGGCCACATCCGCTGGAATCAACCCGCCCTCGCCATCTCCCGCCGCGTGCGCGCCGTCACCCCGGCCCCCGGCGCCTGGACCGAGATCTGCGGCGCCCGCCTCAAACTCGGCCCGGTCGACATGATCGAGGAAACCCTCCCGGCACGCGCCATCGATATCCGCAAATCCGGCGTCTACATCGGCACCGCCACCACCGCCGTCCGCCTCACCCACGTTCAACCCCAGGGCAAACGCATGATGCCCGCCCTCGACTGGGCCAGAGGCGCCCGCCTGGAACCCGGCGCGACCGTCGAATAACCCCGCAACCCATCCCCTTCCCTGAATCCACGAAAGCGAGACAGTATGGCCGACCGGCGAAACCCGAACCGAGGCACCGGCGACAATCGACGGGAGCCCGGACGCGGTGCCGCCGGTACCCGAGGCGCCAATAGTGCCGGAGGGCAGCGCCGCGCCTCCATCGACGGCGGATGGATGGCGCGTGCCGAACGCGATGCCAAGGCCGCGAAGTCCGGGGCGGGCGACGATGCGGGACGAGGCGACGGAGGTCGGCGCGAATTCAGCCGAGGAGATCAACCATCACGCGGCGGTAGCACCCGGCGTGAGTACGGCCGGGGAGACCAGCCGTCTCGCGGTGGCAGTGCTCGGCGTGAGTTCGGCCGAGGGGACCAGCCGTCTCGCGGAACCGACAGCGCCCGCCGCGATTCCGATCGTGGCGGCAGTTCCGCCGGATGGTCGAGGCGCGCCGAGCAAGAAGGGCCGAGGCGGACCCAGCAAGAAGGCTCGCGGCGATTCGAAGGTTCGGGAGAACGCTCCACAGGTCGTGGCGCCATCGGGCGCGACGGCGAGAGTTCATCTCGTCGGGGCTACACAAGCGGCGAGTCCGCAGGTCGTAGCGCGGCAAGGCGCGAGGCGGGCGGAACTCTGTCCTCATCCCGTCGGGAATATGCGAGCGGCGAGTCCAGCCGCCGACCTGCCGCGAATGATGATGCGCCCGCGAAGTATTCGAGCGGCCGGCGCAGTGGCCCAGCAGCACAGCGTGATTCGGGCTCGAAGCGGTCCGGGAGGGGTGACGCGGGCGGCGCTTCTTCCTCGGGCCGTCGGGACTACGCGAGCGGTGAGTCCGGCCGCCGCCGACCCGCCGCGAATGATGATGCGCAGCGACGCAGCGGTGCGGCAGCGCAACGTGATTCGCAACGACCGACCGACAGCGATTCCGGCGCGAGTCGGGCGAGCGCTCGAGCTACAACGAAAGCCGGCGTGCGGCAACGGAAAGGCGCCGGCGTCGATCAGGTGCGCGAAGCAGCACGCGATGTGTTGCGAGCCGTGCGGGAACGCGACGCCTACGCCAACCTGATCCTGCCCGGACTGCTGCGGGAACGGCGGATCGAAGGCCGGGATGCGGCGCTGGCCACCGAATTGGCCTACGGCGCTTCTCGGTCGATCGGACTGCTGGACGCGGTGATCGCGGCGGGCGCGGGTCGTCCGGTCGAGGAGATCGATGGGCCGCTGCTGGATGTGCTGCGCCTCGGCGTCTACCAGCTGTTGCGGACCCGGATCGGGGCGCATGCCGCGGTCGATACGTCCGTGGCGATGGCGCGGGCCGAATTCGGCGCCGGGAAAGCCGGATTCGTGAACGCGGTGCTGCGGCGGGCGGGGGAGCGTTCGGCGCAGGAATGGGTCGAGCGGCTCGCGCCGCAGGATCCGGTGGGGCGGTTGGCCTTCGAGCACGCGCATCCGGTGTGGATCGCGCAGGCGTTCGCCGATGCGCTCGGCGCGCGGGCGGGTGAACTGGGCGAGGCGCTGGCCGCCGACGATGCCCGCCCCCTGGTGCATCTGGTGGCGCGGCCCGGCGAGATCACCGCCGAGGAATTGGCGTTGGTGACCGGCGGTGAAGAGGGTCGCTGGTCGCCCTACGCCGTCTATCTGGAGGGCGGCGATCCGGGCAAACTCGAGCCGGTCCGCGAGGGTATGGCCGCCGTCCAGGACGAGGGCAGTCAGCTCGTCGCGCTGGCGCTCACCAGGGCGCCGCTGCTCGGTGCGGACACCGGCCGCTGGCTGGACCTGTGCGCGGGTCCCGGTGGCAAGGCCGCGCTGCTCGGCGCGCTCGCGGCGATCGACGGTTTCCGTCTCGATGCCGTCGAGCCCGCCGAACACCGCGCCGAACTGGTTCGCAAGGCCACCCACGACCTTCCGGTCGACGTGCACGTCGCCGATGGTCGCGAATCCGGCCTCACCCCCGGTTACGACCGAATCCTGGTCGACGCCCCCTGCACCGGCCTCGGCGCGCTGCGTCGCAGGCCGGAGGCCCGCTGGCGGCGCACCCCGGCCGATGTCGCCGACCTGGTCCGCCTGCAACGCGAATTGCTTTCCGCCGCATGGGATCTGCTCCGCCCCGGCGGCGTCCTGCTCTACTCCACCTGCTCCCCGCACCTGGCGGAGACGGTCTCGGTCGTCGCCGACGCGGTGCGCCGCACCGGAGCCGAGGAACTCGACACCCGCGACTATCTCCCCGGCGTCACCGATCTCGGCGACGGCCCCTCGGCCCAACTCTGGCCGCATCGCCACGGCACCGACGCCATGTTCGTCGCCGCCCTCCGCAAACCACTGGCCTGAGCAACAGGCGACATTCGTCCAAGGCAGGTCCGCCGCGCTGCGGCAGACTTGCCCTATGGCGGTGACCTGGCAGGATGTGGTGGCTCTCGCGACGGAACTCCCCGGCGTCGAGGAGTCGACCTGGTTTCGGAGTCCGGCGCTGATTGCACTACGACGGCTATCCGATGATCCTCATTGATCTGGATCGGATAGCGCCGGAGCAGTTGCGGGAAATGCTCGATGCCGCCTGGTGGTTGCCGGCCCCGCCGAAGGTGCGCAGGCTGCGGGAATGATTCACTCGCGGCGCGATTGCTCCCGCAGCCGCGCCAGGGTTTTGGACAGAATGCGCGACACATGCATCTGCGAGATACCCATCTGCTGGGCGATCTGGGTCTGGGTCATGGATTCGAAGAAGCGCATGGTGAGGATGCGCCGCTCCCGCTCCGGCAGCCCGGCCAGCAGCGGGCGGATCGCCACATACTCCTCGACCCGATCGAACTGGGACTCCTCCTCGCCGAGGGTGTCGAGCAGTGACGCCTCGGAATCCCGTCCGGCCGAGGCGGCGTCGATGGAACCGGGCTGATAGGCATTGCCCGCGATGACGGCCTGGGTCACCTCGTCGGGTTCGACGCCCAGTTCGGCGGCGATCTCCTTGGCGGTGGGGGAGCGGCCCAGGGATTGCGAGAGCGCGTCGATGGCCGCGCCGATCCGCAGATGGGTCTCCTTGACCCGGCGCGGCACCCGCATGGCCCAGGTGTTGTCGCGGAAGTAGCGGCGAACCTCGCCCATGATGGTCGGCACCGCGAAAGACAGGAAATTGGAACCGCGTTCGATATCGAAGCGGTCCACCGCGTGCACCAATCCGACCCGCGCGACCTGGGTCAGATCGTCGAATGGTTCGCCGCGCCCGCTGAATTTGCGGGCGATGTGATCGGCCAGCGGTAGGCACCGGTTGATCAGCTCCGCCCGCACGGCGCTGTGATCGCCCGAACCGGCCTGCGCCGCCCTGAGTTTCGTGAACAGCGCGCCGACATCGTCGTAGCCGGGCACCGATGCGGCGGCTGCCAGCGTCTCGGATTCCTCGACAGCTTCTTCGACTGCCTCCTCGGCGGTTTCCTGCTCGGTCTCCTCGGGTGGATCCGGTTCGGGCACGCTGTCCTTCGGGTCCGTCACTACGCCTTCCCCCGGACCCGCCGGAACTCCACCGTCGTCGGAAAGCCGGAGACCGTCGGATCGTAGGGCTGCTGCGTGGCGTACACCTCGTTGGTGAGGGTGCGCAGCACATGCCAGCCGAAGCTGCGCTGATCGGGTAGGCCCTCGACCGCCGCGATACCGTCGGCGCGCAACAGCAATTCCTTCTCGCCCACCGTGAAACGGCAGTGTAGGAAGGTGCCCGGCACGGCGACCGCGATCAGTGTTGAGCACACCTCGTCGACCGCGAGCCGGATGTCGGCGACCTCGTCCAGTGTGAAATCGCTGAGTAGCACCAGGGTTTCGGCCAGGCCGCGCGCTATGGGCAGCTGACTCACCGCCGCGGCCACCCTGATCTCCACCGGGGTGCTGTAAAGCCCCTGTTCCGCCGATATGTTGATCACTCTATGCAGGCTACCCACTCGCGACCGGTGACAACCCCCGCTACCGATAGACTGCCGCGATGTGTCCAGCCTGAACTTCACGCGCCCGGCCGAGCCGATGATCGCCCCGTCCATCCTGTCCGCGGATTTCGCGCATCTCGCCGATGAGGTCGCGGCCGTCGCGGGGGCCGACTGGTTGCACGTGGATGTGATGGACGCGCACTTCGTTCCGAATCTGACGCTGGGCCTGCCGGTGGTGCAGAGTCTGTTGCGGGCCACCGATATTCCGCTGGACTGCCACTTGATGATCGAGGATCCGGGCCGCTGGGCGCCGCCGTACGCGGAGGCGGGCGCGCACAATGTGACCTTCCACGCGGAGGCGACCGATGACCCGGTCGCGGTGGCCCGCGATATTCGGGCCGCGGGTGCGAAGGCGGGCCTGTCGGTGAAGCCGAACACCCCGATCGAGCCGTACCTGGAGATCCTGCGCGAATTCGACACCCTGCTGGTGATGAGCGTGGAGCCCGGATTCGGCGGGCAGTCGTTCATCGCGCACGTTCTGGACAAGGCGCGCACGGTGCGCCGCCTGGTGGACGCGGGGGAGTTGCGGCTGCTGGTGGAGATCGACGGCGGTATCAACGCCGACACCATCGAGCAGGCCGCGGCGGCGGGCGTGGACTGCTTCGTCGCCGGATCGGCGGTCTACAACACGGCCGATCCGGCCGCGACGGTCCGGTCGCTGCGCGCGCAAGCCGCCGCCGCGCAGCGGCGCTGACCTGCCGCGCGGAAAACCCTTACGACACGCGGACTTCCGCCGCGCCGATGGCCGCCGCGATGACCGCGGCCTGCGGCGGCAACTGCTCGGTCGATTCGGGCCGCCGGATCCACACCCGGTAGCCGGTGCGCTCGTCCTCGGCGGAGGGGAGGGCGACCTCGCTGCCCGTGCAGGCCACGGTGGCGTAGCGGCGGAAGAGTTCGGCGCCGATATGCGCGTCCTCCGGACCGGCCGGACCGGTGAGGAAGGTCCAGCGTCTGGCTCTGGGATGGTGCACGACCGGCCCGGCCACACCCTCGGTCGCCAGTAGGCGCTGGACTCGTTCGCCGAGGTCGGCGGGCATTGTGATGGCACCGTAATGGGTGCCGATCCGTAGCAGAATGCGGCGGGCGGTGGGGTCGATCGATGCGGGCAGGTGGAATTCGCGGCAGTACTGCACGCAGCGAACTTCCAGCGTCGAATCGAGAAGTGTGGTCACGCCGCTACCCCCAACTGTGTTTTTTTGGAGACCGTCTTTTCGAGGTCTATTTTTTGAAGCCTGCTTTTCGGGGCCGCTCTGAACTGGGCGGATGGATAGTTGAACGTTTGGGATCGGGTCCGTAACGATTCTGCTTCCATTTGTCCTCCGCCGCAAGTAAAAGCTCCGAGCGTGTTTCGCTGTATGGCCCGACGGGTATCGAAGTTACCTGCCACCGATGAACGTCGAATAAATTCGATCACGCGGTCCTTGAAAAACGCTTGAATTCTTGCCGCGATACGGTGAATCGCGGTCGTACCGATGTGCGGGTCATGATTTTCCGGACAAACGCCGATCGGCAGTTATCGGAGCGCGATCTTTCCCGAGGCGCGGTCGGGTTCAGGCCGGGCGCGCCCCGCGCGCCGGGTCGTCCTACGCTGAGAGCAGATGTCGGCCTGCGGGAATAGCGTCCGCACCGTGGCCGTTTCGCACCGGTAACCACACGCGACAGGGAGTCATGGCATGTTCACAGGCATCGTCGAGGAGATCGGCGAGATCGTCGCCACCGAGCGGCTGGTGGACGCCGCGCGCCTGACGATCCGCGGCCCACTGGTGACTTCCGATGCGGCCCACGGCGATTCGATCTCCGTCAGCGGCGTCTGCCTCACCGTGGTCGAGGTGATCGACGGCGACAGCTTCACCGTCGACGTCATGGCCGAGACACTGCACCGTTCCAGCGTCGGCAAATTGGATACCGGCGCGAAGGTCAACCTGGAGCGCGCCGCCGCGCTCAACAGCCGCCTCGGCGGCCATCTCGTGCAGGGCCACGTCGACGGCACCGGCACCGTGGTCTCGCGCACCCCGTCCGACAACTGGGATGTGGTGCGGATCGCGCTGCCCGACACCATCGCCCGCTATGTGGTGGAGAAGGGCTCCATCACCGTCGACGGCGTCTCGCTCACCGTCTCCGGACTGGGTGAGTTCGTGCCGCCCGCCGAACCCGGCGCGCGCGATTGGTTCGAGGTCTCGCTCATCCCCACCACCCTGTCGCTCACCACCCTCGGCCTGGCCGAGGTGGGCGCCTCGGTCAATCTCGAGGTCGACGTCATCGCCAAATACGTGGAGCGACTGCAACAGCGCGGGTGAGCTTCCTCGCAGCGGCGGCGGATCTTGGACGCCGTAATGTAAGTGGGGCACCTTTTCGAGATGGAGCACAACAATCGTGACCAGGTTCGACACCATCGAGCGCGCAGTCGCCGATATCGCAGCCGGTAGAGCGGTCGTCGTCGTAGACGACGAGGATCGCGAGAACGAGGGCGACCTCATCTTCGCGGCGGAGAAGGCGACACCCGAACTGGTGGCCTTCATGATCCGCTACACCTCCGGCTACATCTGCGTACCTCTCACCGGCGAGTCCTGCGACCGCCTCGGCCTGCCGCCCATGTACGGGGTGAACCAGGACAAGCACGGCACCGCCTACACCGTCACCGTCGACGCCCGCGAGGGCGTCACCACCGGGATCTCCGGCGCGGACCGGGCCACCACCATGCGCCTGCTCGCCGACCCCGACGCCAAGGCCGACGATTTCACCCGGCCGGGTCACGTGGTTCCCTTGCGCGCCAAGGAGGGCGGCGTCCTGCGCCGCCCCGGCCACACCGAGGCCGCCGTCGATCTGTCCCGCATGGCCGGATTGTTCCCGGCGGGCGTCATCTGCGAGATCGTCAGCCAGAAGGACGAGGGCCATATGGCCCGCACCGATGAGCTGCGCGTCTTCGCCGACGAGCACGACCTGGCGCTGATCTCCATCGCCGATATGATCGCCTGGCGCCGCAAGCACGAACAGCAGGTCATCCGGGTCGCCGAGGCCCGAATCCCCACCGCGCACGGCGAATTCACCGCCGTCGGCTACCGCAGCCTCTACGACGATGTCGAACATGTGGCCCTGGTGCGCGGCGATCTGGGCGCGGGCGAGGATGTGCTGGTCCGGGTGCATTCGGAATGCCTCACCGGCGATGTGTTCGGCTCGCTGCGTTGCGACTGCGGTCCGCAACTCGATGCCGCCCTGGAGATGGTGGCGGCCGAGGGGCGGGGTGTGGTGCTGTACATGCGCGGGCACGAGGGTCGCGGTATCGGCCTGATGCACAAGTTGCAGGCCTATCAGCTCCAGGATTCCGGCCACGACACGGTGGACGCGAATCTGGAACTGGGCCTGCCCGCCGATGCCCGCGACTACGGCACCGGCGCGCAGATCCTGGTCGACCTCGGCCTACGCTCCATGCGGTTGCTCACCAACAATCCCGCCAAGCGGGTCGGCCTCGACGGCTACGGTCTGCGGATCCTCGAGCGGGTGCCCATGCCGTTGCGCGCCAATGCGGAGAATCTGCGCTACCTGCGCACCAAGCGCGACCGCATGGGCCACGACCTGATCGGCCTCGACGAACTCGACCTGGGCGAGACGGCTCAGTAGCCCGAACCCGAAGCTCCCGAATTCGAACCCAATGAAAGGGCGGATATCCCGATGAGCGGCACCGGCGTACCGAGCTTCGCACTCGAGGATGCCAAGGACCTTCGGCTCGGCATCGTCGCGTCGCGCTGGCATACCGAGATCTGCGACACCCTGGTGGCCAATGCCGAGCGGGTGGCCAAGGAGGCGGGCGTCGCCGATATCACCGTGGTCCGCTGCGCGGGCGCGATGGAATTGCCGGTGGTGGCCCAGGAACTGAGCCGCACCCACGACGCCGTGGTCGCGCTCGGCGTGGTGATCCGCGGCGACACACCGCATTTCGACTACGTCTGCGACGCGGTCACCGCCGGGCTGACCCGCGTCTCGCTCGACGCGTCGACCCCGGTGGCCAATGGCGTGCTCACCACCAACAACGAGAAGCAGGCACTGGATCGGGCCGGGCTGCCCGGCTCCGCCGAGAACAAGGGCGAGCAAGCCTGCGCCGCCGCCCTGGACGCGGCGCTCACCTTGCGCGCCCTGCGCCGGTCCGTCTGAGGATGGCGCGCATGGCAGCGGAGAACCCGACGACCCCCGAGTGGGACCTGGTGGTGCGCCCGCATCGCGCGGTGCGCACCGCCTGGATATGTGCCGCCGTGGTCGCCCTCGTCTTCATCGTCGGCGGTATCTGGATGCGCACCGGCTCCACCGGCGTCGAGTTCCGGGTGGCCGATCAGTTCGCGCTGATCGGCACCGGCCTGCTGCTCGCCGCGGCCATTCTGCTGCTCACCCGCCCTCGGGTGCGGGTCGGACCGAGCGGGGTCTCGGTCCGAAATATCCTGGGTGACAGCGATTTCCCCTGGGACTACATTCGCGGTGTCTCCTTCCAGGACCGCAAGTCCTGGGCCAGACTGGAACTGGTGGACGACGACTACGTCCCGATGCTCGCCATCCGCTCCAATGACAAGGAGCGCGCCGCGCGGGCGATGGATCGGCTTCGCGAACTCGGAGTTCAATACACCGCAGCTCAATACACCGCAGCTAAGTACACCACGTAGTCAGCGAGTATCGCCGAGCACCGCCCCCTCACGGCGCGGATCGGCCCCGCCGACCCAGCCGCTGCCGTCGCGCTGCAAGGCGCTCAAGCCGCTGGACTGTGGGTCCACCGACACCTGATGGCCCAGCTCGCGCAGCCGCTGCACCAGCGGATCGTGATCACCCTTATCGACGGTATTCAGGGACGGATGCTCCCCGCCGAGTCCGGTGACGGGGGTATTGGCGGAGCCGAAGGACATCTGGGAGACCGCCTGCTGCGGGTCCAGACCCCAGTCCAACAGTCCGACAAGGGTTTTCACCACGAACTGGATGATGACCGCGCCGCCGGGCGACCCGGTGACATCGACCAGATTGCCGCGCGATCCGTCGGCGGCGTGCTCGAACACCAGGGTGGGGCTCATGGAGCTGCGCGGCCGCTTGCCCGGTTGCAGCCGATTGGCCGCCGGGGTGCCGTCGGCGGCCAGCGGATCGGCGTTGAAGTCGGTGAGCTGGTTGTTGAGGATGAAGCCGTCGACCAGGTGGAAGGAGCCGAACGCCGATTCCACGGTGGTGGTCATGCTCGCGGCATTGCCGTATTTGTCGACCATGGAGATATGGCTGGTGCCGTGTTCGGGCGGCGCGGGTGCGTTGCCCACCGGAACCGGACCGAAATCACCCGGTTGGGCGGTGCCCATGCTGTGGTTGCGGTCGATGAGGGCCGCGCGTTTGCGCAAGTAGTCCTTATTCAACAGGGTCTGCGGTGAATTGCCCGGCAGCGGAATGAAATCCGGGTCCGCGATGTATTTGTTGCGATCGGCGTAGGCCAGCCGCTCGGCCTCGGAGATGAGGTGCACCGCCTCGGCTTTGGGTTTGCCGCCGTCGCGGTCGATTTTGTCGGGAGCCAGGGCCGCGAGGTCGAAATTCTCCAGGATGCCCAGTGTCGCGGCCACCGTGATACCGCCGGAGGAGGGTGCGGGCATCCCGCAGATCTCATGGGTGCGGTAGGGAGTGCACAGGGCGGTGCGCTTCTTGGCCTGATAGTTGGCCAGATCCTCGGCGGTGAGGACGCTCGGGGTGCGCCCGCCCGCCGTGGACGCGGCGGCGGCCACCACATCCTTGGCGATGGCCCCGGTGTAGAATGCCTGCGCACCGTCGGTGGCGATGGCCCCGAGCGTCTTGGCCATGGCCGGATTGGTGAGCACCGTCCCCGCGGCCTTCGGGGAGCCGTCCGGATTCAGGAAATAGGCCCTGGCATTCTCGTCGACCGCCAGATCCTTGGCGGAATCGGCGATCTGGCCCGCCATGCGCGGGCTGATGGGGAAGCCGCCATCGGCGAGCTTGACGGCGGGATCGAACAGCTCGTGCCAGGGTTGTTTGCCGTGCTCGCGGTGCGCCGTCTCCAACATGCGCAGCACACCCGGCACGCCGATCGAGCGGCCGCTGGCCCTGGCGCTCGGCTTGGGCTCGGTGCGGTCCGCGTCGCTGGTCCAGCGCAGGTAGTTCTCGGTGGCGGCGGCGGGGGCGACCTCGCGACCGTCGTACGCCTCGACCGATTTGCTCGCCGCGTCGTAGTAGACCAGGAAGGAGCCGCCGCCGATACCGGACGCCTGCGGCTCCACCAATCCGAGCACCATTTGCGCGGCGACCAGCGCGTCGGCCGCCGTACCGCCCCTGCTGAGCACCCCGCAGGCGGCCTTGGTGGATACCGGGTTCGCGGTGGATACGGCATAGGCGCCGGTGTGGACCGGGGTCATGCCGGTGCGGTAGCCGGTGGCGATCTCCGGATGGGTGCTGATGTCCTTGCCGGGACCCGCGCCCGCCGACGGGGTGGCGGCGACCGGGGTGCCGTTCGGGGTGGTCTCGCACGATGGCGCGGACTGTTGTCTCTCGGAGGAACAGCCTGCCACCGTTCCCGCCGCGAGCAGGATCGTCGCCGCGGCGGCGATCCAGGTTCCTGGCGTCCTTCTCATGGACGGACTGTAGCCCGCGTGCTACCCGCGTCGAGCGTTTTTCCCCGGGTGGTAGGCAGGGTGCACAGGAGTCAATTCGGGCCTGGCACAAACTAAATGCGCACCGTACGATCCCGCGGGCGCGAGGTGCTTGCCTCGCGATTCGATATCCCGATGGGTAGGCTGACGCGATGACGATCGAGGCGGTGCTCTTCGACTTCTCCGGCACGGTTTTCCGCTTGGAGGCCGACGAATCCTGGAATGCGGATCTGACGGCCGCCGACGGTCGCGTATTCGACCTCGACGAGAAGGCCGAACTGGTGCGCCGCATGACCTCCCCGGTCGGGCAGTTCCTCGGTTTCGACGAGCGTGGCCAATACGCTTGGGACAATAGGGATCTGGACCCGGAAGAGCATCGGTACGCCTATGTGGAGGTCTTGCGCCGCTCCGGCGTCCCCACACTCGAGCAGGCCGAGCGCCTCTACGCGCGCTCCGTCGACCCGGCCTGTTGGCGCCCCTATCCGGATCTCGCCGCGACGCTGGAATCGCTTGCCGCGCGGGAGATCCCGGTGGCCATCGTCAGCAACATCGCCTTCGATATCCGGCCCGTCTTCGCCCGGCACGGCTGGGCCGATCTGATCCACACCTTCGTCCTGTCCTTCGAACTCGGGGCGGTCAAACCGGACCCGCGCATCTTCCGGGCCGCATTGGACAAACTCGGCGTCGAGGCGGCGGCCGCGCTCATGGTCGGCGACAGCGCCGAGGCCGACGGCGGCGCGACCGCGCTGGGCTGCGCCTTCGCCCTGGTCGATCCGCTGCCCACGGTCGAGCGCCCCGACGCCCTGCTCTCCGTGCTGCGCGCCAACGGTCTCGCATCCTGATTCCCGCTGCGCCGCAGTATGATTCGCGGCGCACCCGGCCGACCGACGCACCCTGTCGGACCCGCGCACTAGGCTGGATGGGTGGCAGATCCAGCTACGTACCGGCCCAAGCCGGGCACGATTCCAGTGGAACCGGGCGTCTACAAATTCCGCGACGCGCACCGGCGGGTCATCTATGTCGGCAAGGCGAAGAGTCTGCGCAGCAGGCTCAACTCGTACTTCGCCGATGTGGCCGGCCTGCATCCGCGCACCAGGCAGATGGTCACCACGGCGGCGAGCGTCGAGTGGACGGTGGTCTCCACCGAGGTGGAGGCGCTGCAGCTGGAATACAACTGGATCAAGGAATTCGATCCGCGCTTCAATGTCCGCTATCGCGACGACAAGTCCTACCCGGTGCTCGCGGTCACCTTGAACGAGGAGTTTCCGCGGCTGTTCGTGTATCGGGGCGCGCGCAAGAAGGGTGTGCGCTACTTCGGCCCGTACGCGCATGCCTGGGCCATTCGCGAAACCCTCGATCTGCTGCTGCGGGTCTTCCCGGCGCGCACCTGTTCCGCGGGAGTCTTCAAGCGGCACAGCCAGATCGGTCGGCCGTGTCTGCTCGGCTATATCGATAAGTGTTCCGCGCCGTGCGTGGGCCGGGTCAGTGCCGCCGAGCATCGCGATATCGTCGAGGATTTCTGCGATTTCCTCGCGGGCCGCACGGACCGCATGGTGCGCGACCTGGAGCGTCGCATGCACACGGCCTCCGATGAGTTGGATTTTGAGACGGCGGCCCGCCTGCGCGACGATGTGCAGGCGCTGCGCCGCGCGTTGGAGAAGCAGGCCGTGGTGCTCGGCACCGGCACCGACGCCGATGTGATCGCCTTCGCCACCGACGAACTGGAGGTGGCGGTGCAGATCTTCCATGTCCGCGACGGCCGGGTGCGCGGTCAGCGCGGCTGGGTGGTCGATAAATCCGGCGATGCCGTCGACGATGCGGCGGGGGAGACGGGCGCGCTGGTCGAGCAGTTCCTCACCCAGTTCTACGGCGAGCAGGTCTCGGTGGCCGAGCAGAGCGCCGCCGAACAGCCCGCCGCCGTGGTGCCGCGCGAGGTGCTGGTGCCGGAGTTGCCCGCCGACGCCGCGCAGATCCAGCAGTGGCTGTCGAATCTGCGGGGGTCGGCGGTGCAGTTGCGGGTGCCGCAGCGCGGGGACAAGAAGGCGCTGGCCGAGACGGTGCAGCGCAACGCGCTCGAGGCGCTGGCCCAGCACAAACTCAAGCGCGCGGGCGACCTGACTTCGCGTTCGGCCGCCCTGCAGGATATTCAGGACGCCCTGGAACTCGACAGCGCCCCGCTGCGCATCGAATGTGTCGATATCAGCCATGTGCAGGGCACCGATGTGGTGGCCTCGCTGGTGGTCTTCGAGGACGGGCTGCCCCGTAAATCCGAGTACCGCCACTACGCCATCAAGGAGGCCGCGGGCGAGGGCCGCTCCGACGATGTCGGCAGTATCGCCGAGGTGACGCGCCGCCGTTTCCAGCGGTTGCGGCGCGATCGGGATGAGGCGGAGCGGGAGGTGCTGGCCAAGCTGGACAGCGGCGCCGAGCCGGAGGATCTGCTCTCGCGCCCCGGTATCGATCCGGATACCGGTCGGCCGCGCAAATTCTCCTATCCGCCCAATCTGTACGTGGTCGACGGCGGCTCCCCGCAGGTCGCCGCGGCGGCGGAGGTGCTCGACGAATTGGGCATCACCGATGTGGCGGTGATCGGTCTGGCCAAGCGACTGGAGGAGGTGTGGGTGCCGGGTGAGCCCGATCCGGTCATCATGCCCCGCAACAGCGAGGCGCTGTTCCTGCTGCAGCGGGTGCGCGACGAGGCGCACCGCTTCGCCATCACCTTCCACCGCAGTAAACGCTCGCGCCGGATGACGGCCTCGGCGCTGGACGCGGTGCCCGGTCTGGGCGCGGCCCGACGCACGGCGCTGGTCACGCATTTCGGTTCGGTGGCCAAACTCAAGCAGGCCACCGTGGAGCAGATCACCGAGGTGCCCGGTATCGGGGTGGCCACGGCGAAGGCGGTGGTGGCGGCGCTGCGCGGCGAGTGAGCGCCGGGCCGCGCGGCGCTGTCGCCGGATTCGCGGGCGTGGTTGTCGGATTCGCGGTCGCGGTCGCGTACGTTGTGTCTGCGCCCGATACCGGAACCGGTGCGGGATGATCGAGAGGCATCAAGGCACGAATCCGGTGGAAGATGACACGCGTCGAATCGAGCAACAGTGCGGGACGTCCGTGAGCGACAGGCCGCGCGGCGGGCCGCGCCCCAGCAAATCGGGAGGTCGACTGAACCCGCAGGTCGAAGTCGTCATTGTCACCGGCCTCTCCGGAGCGGGCCGCGGCACCGCGGCCAAGGTCCTGGAGGATCTGGGCTGGTATGTCACCGATAATCTGCCGCCGGAGCTGATCGGTCGCCTCATCGAACTCGGCGCCGCCACCGAGCCGCCGATTCGGCGGTTGGCGCTGGTGATGGATGTGCGCAGTCGTTTCTTCACCGGTGATCTGTCGGCGGTCACCGAGCAATTGCGGGCCCAGGGTGTGGCCACGCGGGTGCTGTTCCTGGAGGCGTCCGATGACGTCCTGGTGAAACGGTACGGTTTCGCGCGCCGCCGTCATCCGCTGCAGAGCGAGAGCGCCGACGGCACCCTGGTGGCGGGTATCGCGGCCGAGCGGGTTCGGCTCGCGGCGGTGCGCGCGGCCGCCGACCTGGTCATCGACACCACGGAATTGTCCATCCACCAGCTGCATCGCAAGCTGGAGGAGGCCTACGGCGGCGGCGCACCCGCCGCGCTGCAACTGACAATCCAATCGTTCGGTTTCAAGCACGGAGTTCCGTTGGACGCCGACATGGTGTTGGATGTGCGTTTTCTACCGAATCCACATTGGATTCCGGAACTCAGGGAACATACGGGTCGGGAGGGCGTGGTGAGCGAGTACGTGTTGTCGCGCCCCGGCGCGGACGACTATCTGCGTACCGCGCACCACTTGATCGACCTGACGACGAGCGGGTACCGCCAAGAGGGGAAGCGATACATGACGGTGGCAGTCGGCTGCACCGGAGGCAGACATCGCAGCGTCGCGATCGCCGAGGCGCTGGGCGAGGTGACCGGTGCGGATATCGGTGAGGGCGTGGTGGACGTGGTTCGGGTGGTCCACCGGGATCTGGGGCGCGAATGACCGGGTGGGAGGCCAATCCCGCCATTGTCGCGCTGGGCGGTGGGCACGGGCTGTACGCGACATTGTCGGCGGTGCGCCGGTTGACCAGGAAGATCGTCGCGGTGGTCACGGTCGCCGACGACGGCGGATCCTCCGGGCGGCTGCGCGGCGAACTCGGGGTGCTGCCGCCGGGTGATCTGCGGATGGCGCTGGCCGCCTTGGCGGCCGAATCGGAGAGCGTGTGGACCACCACGGTGCAGCACCGTTTCGGCGGGACGGGCGCGCTGGCCGGGCATTCGGTCGGGAATCTGATCCTGGCGGGCCTCACCGAGGTGCTCGGCGATCCGGTGGCCGCGCTCGACGAGGTGGCCAAATTGCTGAAGATCACCGGTCGGGTGCTGCCCATGTCGCCGATTCCGCTGGATATCGAGGCCGACGTGTCCGGGCTGGAGGCCGATCCCAGGGTGAGTCGCTGTATTCGCGGTCAGGTGGCCATCGCGACGACGCCGGGCAAGGTGCGTCGGGTGCGGTTGATTCCGTCGGATCCGCCCGCGAGTCGGGAGGCGACCTCGGCCATCGAGCACGCGGATGTCGTTGTGCTGGGACCGGGTTCGTGGTTCACCAGTGTGATTCCGCATGTGCTGGTGCCGGAGTTGCGCGACGCGCTGGTGTACACCAGGGCCAGGAAGGTGCTGGTGCTCAACCTGGTCGCCGAGCCGGGTGAGACGGCCGGATTCTCCGCCGAGCGGCATCTGCATGTATTGTCCCAGCACGCACCGGAATTCGTGGTCGACGAGGTGCTGGTCGATTCCGGCTCGGTGCCCGAGGGGCGGGAAAGAGAACATGTGGCCAGGGCTGCCGAGCAGTTGCGGGCGCGAGTAACCTTCTCCGATGTCGCCGAAGCGGGTACGGCCCGGCATCATCCCGGAAAGCTTGCCGCCGCACTGGATCAGCTGATCCGGCAACCTCGGCCACACATGGCAGGGCTTCGAGTCGAGGGACGGCACATGGGTCAGGATGTGCGTTCCGGGTTGGGTGGAAAGGAGCGCGTCTCGTGGCAATGACAGCCGATGTGAAAGACGAGCTGAGCAGGCTCACCGTCTCTCAGGTGAGTTCTCGCAAGGCGGAACTGTCCGCGCTGCTGCGGTTCGCGGGCGGCCTGCACATCGTCGGCGGCCGGGTGATCGTCGAGGCCGAGGTGGATATGGGTTCCATCGCTCGGCGGCTGCGGAGGGAGATCTTCGAGCTATACGGATACGGCTCGGATGTGCACGTGCTCGGTGCGGGTGGTCTGCGCAAGACCTCCCGCTATGTGGTGCGCGTGTCCAAGGAGGGCGAGGCGTTGGCGCGGCAGACGGGTCTGCTCGATGTGCGCGGCCGTCCGGTGCGCGGACTGCCCGCGCAGGTGGTGGGCGGCAGTATTGCCGACGCCGAAGCCGCTTGGCGCGGTGCGTTTTTGGCGCACGGTTCGCTTACCGAGCCGGGTCGTTCCTCGGCGCTCGAGGTGAGCTGTCCCGGTCCGGAGGCGGCGCTGGCGCTGGTCGGTGCGGCGCGGCGGCTGGGTATCACCGCCAAGGCGCGGGAGGTGCGCGGCACGGATCGGGTGGTGGTGCGCGACGGTGAGGCCATCGGCGCGCTGCTGACCAGGATGGGTGCGCACGGCACCCGTTTGACCTGGGAGGATCGCCGGATGCGCCGTGAGGTGCGGGCGACGGCGAATCGCCTGGCCAATTTCGACGACGCGAATCTGCGGCGCAGTGCCCGCGCAGCGGTGGCGGCCGCGGCCAGGGTGGAGCGCGCGCTGGAGATTCTCGGCGACGAGGTGCCCGATCATTTGGCGGCTGCGGGCAGGTTGCGGGTGCAGCACCGGCAGGCCTCGCTGGAGGAGCTGGGTCAGTTGGCCGATCCTCCGATGACGAAAGACGCTGTGGCGGGCCGTATTCGGCGGCTGCTTTCGATGGCGGACCGGCGAGCCAAGGATCTCGGTGTGCCCGATACCGAATCGGCCGTCACGGCGGAACTTCTCGACGACGCCTGAGGCGCTACCCGGTCATCGGATGCCCGCGACGACGCAGGTCGGCGCGGGCATCTTTTTTATCCGGACGTTACCGGTTAGTACGGCATAGTCAGCCTGTCATTGGCAGGTATAACGAGTTCTCATTCACTAGTCGACGAGGACTCGAGATGATCAGTGAAAATGCCCGCAGGGCCAGCGGATTCACCGCAATCAATCGACGGGGTTTTCTAGCAGGAACAGGTGTCACTATTGCCGCATTGGCGCTCTCCGCGCGCCGGATGGTCGCCGCACACGCCGATATCTCGCCGGGGGCGCATGTTCCCGCCCTGATCATCGGCAGCGGCTACGGCGGCGCGGTCGCGGCACTGCGGCTCACGCAGGCGGGTATCGACACCCATATCGTCGAGATGGGGCAGAACTGGACCACACCCGGTGCGGACGGAAAGATCTTCTGCAGCATGCTCAAACCGGACGGTCGATCATCCTGGTTCCGCAATCGCACCGATCAACCCGTCGGCTGGTTCATCGGCTCCGATGTCAACAAGGACATCGATTCCTATGCGGGAGTGTTGGATTCGGAGGATTTCGGCGCCATGCGCGTCTATCAGGGACGTGGTGTCGGTGGCGGTTCGCTGGTCAACGGCGGTATGGCCGTGATTCCCAAACGTCCGTACTTCGAACAGATTCTGCCCTCGGTGGACGCGGGCGAGATGTACGGCACGTACTTTCCGCGCGCGAGCGCGGGACTCGGCGTCAACAATATGGACAGCGCCTGGTTCGACAGCACCGAGTGGTACCAGTTCGCCAGGGTCGGGCGCGACGACGCGCAGGCGGCCGGATACGCGACCACCTTCGTGCCCAATGTCTACGACTTCGGGTATATGCAGCGGGAGGCGGCGGGCTCCGCGACCAAATCGGCCCTGGCGAGCGAGGTCATCTACGGCAACAACTACGGCAAGAAGAGCCTGGACAAGACCTATCTCGCCGAGGCGGCCCGCACCGGGAAACTCACCATCTCCGCGCTGCACACCGTCACCGGCGTGACGGCGGGTCCGGGCAGCGGGTACACCGTCACGATGACCCAGATCAATACTTCGGGTGCGACGGTGGCGACCAAATCCGTGACGGCCGACCGGGTGTTCTTCGCGGCGGGCAGCGTCGGCACCAGCAAATTGCTGGTCGCGATGAAGGCGACCGGGAAGCTGCCCAATCTGAGCGATACCGTCGGCGCAGGCTGGGGCAACAACGGCAATGTGATGGTGGGACGGGCGAATTCGAAACTCACCGGTGGCAATCAGTCCGCGATTCCGGCGATGGGCATCGATAACTGGGATGATCCGGCGGGTCCGGTCTTCGCCGAGATCGCGCCGTTCCCGGCGGGCACCGAACTGTGGATCAGCCTGTACCTGGCGATCACCAAGAATCCGAATCGAGCGAACTTCACTTTTGACAGCGGTAGCGGCAAGGTCGGCCTGGATTGGTCTGCCGGACAGGCGCAACCATCTATCGACGCCGCGAAACGGGTCTTCGACAAGATCAACAGCAAAACCCTGACCTCGTACCGCACCGATCTGTTCGGGGTGTACAAGACCTGGGGCGACGACTTCTGCTACCACCCGCTCGGCGGATGTCTGCTCGGCTCGGCCACCGACAACTACGGCAGGTTGAACGGGTATCCGGGCCTGTACGTCGTGGACGGGTCGCTGATCCCCGGCAGCGTGGGGGTCAACCCGTTCGTGACCATCACGGCGCTGGCCGAGCGGAATATGGCCAAGGTCATCGCCACCGACCTGCATTAGTCGCGGCCGGAAACCCTTGGTATAGGCCATTTTCCAGCAGAAACGGACAATTTGCCCAACGGTGGGTCACCCCTTCCCGACCCGCCGTTGGGCGTCTGACCAGGCATCGGAGGCCCGAGGATGCCGGGCACGTGTGGGCGAGCGCACCGGCGGGCACTAGGGTGGGGGGCGGCATCTGGAATGATCCGCTGGAAAGCTGAGGAGCGATAACGTGACTGTCCGGGTAGGCATCAACGGCTTCGGCCGTATCGGGCGCAACTTCTTCCGGGCGGTGCAGGCGCAGAAGGCGCTGGGCACCACCGATATCGAGATCGTCGCGGTCAACGACCTCACCGACAACGCGACCCTCGCGACCCTGCTCAAGTACGACTCGATCCTCGGCAGGCTGCCGCAGGACGTGTCGCTCGACGGCACCGACACCATCGTCGTCGGCGATCAGCGCATCACGGCGCTGGCCATCAAGGAGGGTCCGTCCGCGCTGCCGTGGGGCGACCTCGGCGTCGACGTGGTGGTCGAATCCACCGGCATCTTCACCGACGCGGCCAAGGCCAAGGGCCACCTGGCCGCAGGCGCCAAGAAGGTGATCATCTCCGCGCCCGCCAAGGACGAGGACATCACCATCGTCATGGGCGTCAACGACGACAAGTACGACGGCAGCCAGAACATCATCTCCAACGCGTCCTGCACCACCAACTGCCTGGGTCCGCTGGCCAAGGTGCTCAATGACGAATTCGGCATCGTCAAGGGCCTGATGACCACGATCCACGCCTACACCCAGGACCAGAACCTGCAGGACGGCCCGCACAAGGATCTGCGTCGCGCCCGTGCCGCCGCGCTGAACATCGTGCCAACCAGCACCGGCGCCGCCAAGGCCATCGGCCTGGTGCTGCCCGAACTGAACGGCAAACTCGACGGCTACTCGCTGCGCGTGCCGGTGCCCACCGGCTCGATCACCGACCTGACCGCGGACCTGGCCAAGAAGGCGAGCGTCGAGGAGATCAACGCCGCGTTCAAGGCGGCCGCCGAGGGTCCGCTGAAGGGCATCCTCAAGTACAGCGTCGACCCGATCGTGTCCAGCGATATCGTCACCGATCCGCACTCCTCGATCTTCGACGCGCCGCTGACCAAGGTCATCGACGACCAGGTGAAGGTGTACTCCTGGTACGACAACGAGTGGGGCTACTCCAACCGCCTGGCCGACCTCATCGGCCTCGTCGGCAAGTCGCTCTGATCGCATGACGGTCAAGATGCTGCAGGACCTCCTGAACGAGGGCGTCGAAGGTCGGGGCGTGCTGGTGCGCTCCGACCTGAATGTCCCCCTCGACAACGGGGTCATCACCGATCCGGGCCGGATCATCGCCTCGGTGCCCACCCTGCGGGCACTGGTCGAGGCGGGGGCCAAGGTCGTCGTCACCGCGCACCTGGGCCGCCCCGATGGCGCGCCCGATCCGAAGTTCTCCCTCGCACCGGTCGCGGCGCGACTGGCCGAGGAGTTGGGTCGCAATGTCCAACTCGCGGGCGATGTGGTGGGTCAGGACGCGCTGGCCAGGTCCGAGGGCCTGACCGACGGCGATGTGCTGCTGCTGGAGAATGTTCGTTTCGATCCGCGCGAGACCAGCAAGGACGAGGCCGAACGTGGCAAACTGGCGCGCGCACTGGTCGAATTGGTCGGCGAGGACGGCGCTTTCGTCTCCGACGGCTTCGGCGTGGTGCACCGCAAACAGGCCTCGGTCTACGACGTGGCGAAACTGCTGCCGCACTACGCGGGCACGCTGGTCGCGGCCGAGGTCGAGGTGCTGCGCACCCTGACAGCCGATCCGGCGCGCCCGTACGCGGTGGTGCTCGGCGGATCCAAGGTCTCCGACAAGCTGGCCGTGATCGAATCGCTCGCGCCGAAGGTCGACACCCTCGTCATCGGCGGCGGTATGTGCTTCACCTTCCTCGCCGCGCAAGGTCTTTCGGTCGGCACCTCGCTGTTGCAGCCGGAAATGATCGAGACCTGCAAGGATCTGCTCGAGCGCTTCGGTGATGTCATCCACCTCCCGCTGGATATCGTCGCGGCCGACAGGTTCGCGGCCGACGCGGAGTCGAAGGTGGTATCCGCCAACGAGATTCCCGAAGGCTGGATGGGTCTGGACATCGGTCCGGAGTCGGTCAAGCGGTTCGCGGCCCTGCTCACCGAGGCGAAGACCATCTTCTGGAACGGCCCCATGGGCGTGTTCGAGTTCGAGAACTTCGCCGAGGGCACCCGCGGGGTCGCCCAAGCCATCGTGACCGCGACCGGCAAGGGCGCGTTCACCGTCGTCGGCGGCGGCGATTCGGCCGCGGCGGTGCGCGCGCTCGGGCTGCCCGAGGACGGTTTCGGTCATATCTCCACCGGCGGCGGCGCATCGCTGGAATACCTGGAGGGCAAAGAACTTCCGGGCATCAGTGTTCTGGAAGAGGCCAACTAGATGGCACGTAAACCGCTCATCGCGGGCAACTGGAAGATGAACCTCAACTACCTCGAGGCCATCGCCCTGACGCAGAAGATCGCGATCGCGCTGCCCGATAAGTACTTCGACCGGGTCGACGTCGCGGTCATCCCGCCCTTCGTGGATCTGCGCAGCGTGCAGGCGCTCGTCGATGCCGACAAACTGCGCATCACCTATGGCGCGCAGGATGTTTCGACACATGACGAGGGCGCCTACACCGGCGAGATCAGCGGCTCCATGCTGGCCAAGCTCGGCTGCACCTTCGTGGTCGTCGGACATTCCGAACGTCGGCAGTACCACGGCGAGGACGACGCCACCGTGCTCGCCAAGGCCAAGCAGGCGCTCAAGTACGGCATGACACCGATTGTGTGCCTCGGCGAGGGTCTGGGCGTGCGCGAGGCCAAAACCCATGTCGAGCACAACCTCGAGCAGTTGCGCGGTTCGCTGAAGGGGCTCTCGGCGGCGGAGATCGCCAAGGTCGTCATCGCCTACGAACCGGTGTGGGCCATCGGCACCGGCAAGGTCGCCACCCCGGCCGACGCCCAGCAGGTGTGCGGTGCGATCCGCGCGGAACTGGTCGAGCTGGCCGGCGCCGAGGTCGCGGCGGGCGTGCGGGTGCTCTACGGCGGCTCGGTGAATGCCAAGAATGTCGGCGAGCTGATCGCGCAGACCGATGTCGACGGCGCGCTGGTCGGCGGCGCCTCGCTCAAGGGTGACGAATTCGCCACCCTGTCGGCCATCGCCGCGGGCGGACCGATTCTCTGAGTACGGCACAGGCGCGGCCCGGCAACCCTCTTCGGAGGCGCCGGGCCGCGCTTCACTGTTCGGCGTGCAGGATGAGTCCGCTGCCATCGGGTTTGCGCAGGGTGAGCACATCGGCGTCGACGCTCGCGTTCACCTTGCCGTCCAGCGTTCGCAACACCTGCTGCTCCACCTCCATCACCTCCGGTGAGCACAGCATCTTCGTCGCGCCGACCTGAAAGGTGAGTTCGGCGCCCGCGACGGCGGCCCGCCCGGTCATCCGGTTGCAGCCCGCCTGACCGGAGACCACGCCGTCGGGGGTGATGGTGAGGGTGGGCTTGACCTCGTCGATGGCCTGCGAGCGGATCTGCGCGTCGGGGGTGATGAGCGCGGTGACGATCCAGGTGGTGCCCTGGATCGGCTTATCCGGCAGTGCGACCTTCTTGTCCAGCAGCGTGACGGTCAGGTTGTCGCCCTGCAGGATCAGCGTCGCCTTGTCCAACCGCCAGGTGGGGCGCGAATTCAACAGGCCATTGAGCCATTCGTCCGCGCCCTGCCGCTCACCGGGACAGGCCATGAGCGTGCTGGCCATCCCGGTGACGTGCACCTTGTGATCGTCGAGGGCCACCGCGCCCGAATGCGGATTGCAACCCGCGTCGGCCGAGATGCGGCCGTCCTTGAACGTCAGCGTCAGCGGGCCGCCGCCGGGTATCGGCGCGCCCTGGATCTCGGTGGAGACGAAGGTGCGACCCATGGGCGTCGGTTCGGCTTGCGCGGCCTCGGAATCGCCGCGCGAACACGCGGCGAGGGCGCACAGCGCCAGCAGAACCAAGGGGCCGAGCCGTGGAAATTTAGCCGACATGCCGCGAATGCTACTGATACGGCGCGTGTCGACCCGGCAGACACGTCTGTCGCGAACCGACCGAGCGATGTGTCACATTCTGGTTTTCGGAAACCCGCGCGGCTCGCCCAGGGGGAGACCGTTAGGATCGCCTTGTGCACCGGTGCTTTCCCATCACCCCGCCCCCTGCCTCCTGAGCGAGGTGTATTCCGCAGCGCGCCACCGCAGTAGGTGAGTGCGCTCTCTCGGTGATCCCGCGTGCACCAGGCCCGGCGATCTCGCACGCACCTCGCATCCGCGACCTCTCATTCCTCGATCGCGACCTGCCGCAGGGCTTTTCGTCGCGATCCCGTCGCAGGAGCGCGAATCCGCCATGTCCACCGCACTGCCCACGGCCCGGCGTTCCGGGCTGATCTTCCTCGTCCTCGGCGCGACCCTCTGGGGTTTCGGCGGTCTGCTCGGCAGCCTGCTCGGTCGCGCCACCGAACTGTCCCCGATCGCGGTGGCCGCCTGCCGCCTCGGCGTCGGTGGTCTGCTGCTGCTCGCCGCGCTGGCGGTCACGCGACGGCCGCTGCCGCGAAATCCCCTGGCCTGGCGCAGAATAGGTGTCGTCGCCTGCCTCGCCGCCTGGTTTCAGATGACCTATTTCGGCGCGGTCGCCGCCTCCTCGGTGAGCGTCGCGACCCTGACCACCATCGGCACGTCACCGGTCATCGTCGCGCTACTGGACCATCTGACGGGCCGCCGCGCACTGGATCGCGACCGCGTCACGACCATCGGCCTCGCCGTGTGCGGCTTGGCCCTGCTCGTCGGTGTCCCGTCCCACGCGTCGGGGAGCATGCTGCTCGGTGTCGCGCTCGCCGTCGCGGCGGCGGCGGGATTCGCCACCATGACCGTCGTCGGCGCGAAACCGGTGGCCGGTCTCGATCCCATGGCCACCACGGCTTTCGGCTTCTCCGGCGGCGCATTGCTGCTGCTGCCGTTCGCCGCCGCCACCGCACCCACCTTCGCGGTGACGGTCGAATCCCTCATCCTGCTGCTGGCACTCGGCCTCATCCCCACCGCGGCCGCCTACACCTGCTACTTCAAGGGCCTGCCCGCCGCGGGCTCGGGTATCGCCGCCGTCATGGCCCTGCTCGAACCCCTTACCGGCGCGATCCTCGCCGCGATCGTCCTCGGCGAACGCCTCACCCCGGCCGGCCTCGTCGGCGCGGGTCTGCTGGTTCTGGCTCTGCTGCTCGCGGCGCGCGCGAAATAGTGTCGCGCCGCGACGCCGCGGCAGGCCCGCTGCCGCGTGAGATGGCCAACTGAAACATCGGATGACTGGAGTGCCCACAGTAAGCTCGTGGTAATGAGCACCGCGACGGCCCCGAGCACATCCACTTGGGCGCCGTTGCGATCCAAGGTTTACCGGGCGCTGTGGATCGCGCAGTTGGTCTCCAACCTGGGCACCTGGATGCAGACCGTCGGCGCGCAGTGGATCCTGGTCGATGAGCCGAACGCGGCGGCACTGGTGTCGTTCGTGCAGACGGCGCTCACGCTGCCGGTCATGCTGTTGGCGATACCGTCCGGTGTCATCGCCGACCTGGTGGATCGGCGCAGGCTGCTGCTCACCGCGCAGTCCGCGATGGCGGTGCTGGCCGTGGTGCTCGCGGTCTTCACCGCCTCGGGGCATCTCACCCCGTCGGTGCTGCTGATCCTGCTGTTCCTGCTCGGCTGCGGGCAGGCGCTCACCGCGCCCGCCTGGCAGGCCCTGCAACCGGATCTGGTGTCGCGCGAACAGATTCCGGCCGCCGCGGCGCTGGGCAGCATGAACTTCAATATCGGGCGGGCGCTGGGGCCTGCGCTGGCCGGTGTACTGGTGTCGCTGTTCGGGCCGACGGTGGTATTCGCGCTCAACGCGCTGTCGTTCACCGGGATCGTCGCGGTGCTGGCGATCTGGCGTCGACCGGCGCGCACACAGAAATTGCCCAGTGAACGACCACTGGCGGCGGTGCAGGCGGGCACCCGGTTCGTCCGGTCCGCGCCGTCGATTCGGAAGGTGCTCTACCGCAGCATCCTGTTCGTGCTGCCCGGTAGCGCCATCTGGGCGCTGCTCCCGGTCATCGCCCGCGACCGGCTCGGACTGAACTCCTCCGGCTACGGCGTGCTGCTGGGCGCCCTCGGCGTCGGCGCGGTCGTCGGCGCGTTGAGCCTGTCCAGGGTCAGGGTGCTGCTGACCCCCACCCAGCGGCTGGCGCTGGCGGCGGTGCTGTTCGGCGCGGCGTGCGCGGGCGCGGCGCTGTCGCACAGTGTCGCGCTGGTGCTGATACTGCTGGTCGGCGCGGGTCTGGCGTGGATGCTGTCGATGTCCACGCTGAATTCGACCATGCAGCTGCTGCTGCCCGCGTGGGTGCGGGCGCGCGGCATGTCGGTGTACCTGCTGGTGTTCATGGCCGGTCAGGCGATCGGGTCGCTGATCTGGGGTCTGGTGGCCGGCGCGTTCGGACCGGAGGCGGCTTTGCTGGCGGCGGCGGCGCTGCTCGCGGGCTGCGCGCTGAGCACGCTGTGGTTGCCGATCCGGCACAATGCCGAACAGGTCGACCTGACGCCCACCGCCTTCTGGCCTGATCCGGAACTGGTGGTCGAACCCGATCCCACCGACGGTCCGGTCCTGGTGCTGCGCCGCTACGACGTGCCGGAGCCGAAACTGGAGGAATTCCTCGCCGCCATGGCCAAGGTGGGTCGCTCGATGCAGCGGACCGGTGCGATGGAGTGGCGGCTCTACCGTGATGTCGGCGAGGTGGACCGCTATATCGAGGCGTTCGTGGTGCGTTCCTGGGCCGAGCACATGCATCAGCACCAGATCCGATTGACCGCGCAGGATCAGCAGTTCGAGCAGGGTGTGGCCGAATTCGCCACCGGAGAGCCGCAGATCCACCTGGTGGCCGTGGACGCCCACTGACGGGACCGCCCGGCTGTGTGTTCGGGCCGGGAACAGGACTGCCCGGCTGTGGAGACAAACCGCGCCCCGCCTAGACTGGCCCGCATGAAGATGTTCCTGGATATCCTCCTGATCATCACGAGCGTGCTGCTGGTGTTGCTGGTGCTGTTGCACCGGGCCAAGGGTGGGGGTCTGTCCAGCCTGTTCGGCGGCGGCGTGCAGTCGAGCCTGTCCGGCTCCACCGTGGTGGAGAAGAACCTGGACCGGATCACCATCTTCACCGGCCTGATCTGGGTCATCTCGATTCTGGGCATCGGGCTGGAAATCAAGTTCTCCTGAATTGATCCGCCGGGAAGCACCCGGCGCGCCAGGCATTTCGGCCGGACCCCGTGTGGTCCGGCCGTTTTGTGCTGTCCGGCGAGGAGCGGGCCGCGCACGTACACTCGGACGTGTTCCAGTGACTGGGGAGGCGGCCGTGCGGCTGAGCACCGGATTCGTGCGAACCAATGGCATTCGACTGCATGTCGCCCAGCAGGGTGCCGGCGATCCGGTGGTGTTCTGCCACGGCTTCCCGCACACCTGGTACATCTGGCATCGGCAAATGGCCGCGGTGGCGGCCGCCGGATATCGGGCCATCGCCCCGGATATGCGCGGCTACGGTCGCAGCGACGCCCCCGAGGACCCTGCGGCCTACACCAATGTCGAGGCCGGTGCCGACCTGCTGGGCCTACTCGACGAAATCGGCGCCGAGCGCGCGGTTTTCGTGGGACTGGACTTCGGTGCGGCACTGCTGTGGGAGCTGGCGCGGCGGGCGCCGGAGCGGATCCGCGCGCTCATCGTGCTCAACAACCCCTACGCGCCCCGCACCACCCGCAAACCGAGCGAATTGTGGGCCATGGCCGCGCGCAGGCACTTCCTGCATCTGGACTATTTCCAGCGACCGGGACCGGCCGATGCCGAATTGGCTGATCGGCCCAGGGATTTCCTGGCCCGCCTCTACTACGCGCTGAGCGCCGACTACGACTATTTCGACATCTGGCGCTTCCCGCCCGAAGGCAACGGCTACCTCGACGTGCTGCCCACCGCGCCCCCGCTGCCGTGGCCGTGGCTCGCCAAGACCGAATTCGACACGCTGGCCGCAGAATTCGTGCGCACCGGATTCACCGGCGGACTCAACTGGTATCGCGCCATCGACCGCAACTGGGAGTCGAGCGCCGGACTGCCCGCGACGGTCGCGACACCCACCTTCTTCCTCTACGGCGCCCGCGATCTGGATATGGCGGGCTTCAGCGGCCGAGATCCATTGACCACCCTGCGCACCCACGTCACCGACCTGCGCGCGGTGACCAGGATCGCGCGCGCGGGCCACCTCGTACAATTGGAACGCACCGATCAAGTAAACGGCTTGCTGCTAGCCCATCTCGGCGCACTCACGCGCACGGAGCGGTCGGCGGCGACTGCTCGGCGCGCAACTCCCTGACCCGCGCCAGATACTGTTCGTGCCGGTCGCGGTACTGGGTCGAATCCAGCGCACCCGTCGCGAACACCTCCTCCGCCTCCGCCAGATCGCCCAGCCGCAACAGACATTCGCCGCTGGCGAACCAGGCGGCTTCACCATCCGGATTGAGGTGCAGCGAATGGTCGAAATCGTCGAGGGCGCGCCGATAGTCACCCAGGTGCATGTAGTTGAAGCCGCGTCGGTCGATGGCCTCGTGGAATAGCGGGAAAAGGTCGGTGGCCCTGGTGTATTCGTCGATGGCCTCGCGGTAGCGGCGCAGCAGGGTCAGTTCGCCACCCGCCGCGTAGTGTGAATTGGCACGGGTCAGCACCGTTTCCAGATCCTGGCCCGTGGCCTCCAGATAGCGCTGGAAGTCGACGCGCTTGAGATATTCGTGGAAGCCGATCAGGTCGCCCTGGATGACGGGCGAGGAGCCGAGGACCGACCAGTCGCCGCGAAATGCGGTGGGGCGCAGGGGCGCGTGATAGGCGAGCACCTCCAGCGAGGGCACCGTGGCGGGGGTCGGCGGTTCGGCGGTGGCCCGGTACATCAGACAGTGCAGCAGGGGTGCTCCATCGGGCCAGGAGTCCACCGCGAGAACCTTGACCACCGACCATTCGCCGGAATCCTCGCGTCTGATGAGCACATCCCCGACCTGCACCGCAGCCTCCACATGTTCATCGGCCGAACCGATCTACACTACACGCTTTGCAAGACTCGCGGCCGGAGCGCAGGTAGGAGGGCCGGCCCCCTCAGCCGGCGAGCAGCTTGTCGGCGGCAGCCTCGATCTCAGCCTCGTCCAACAGCACGGTATCGGCGGCCGGACCCAGCGGCACGAAACTGTCCGCACTCGCGACCCGCGCGAGACGACCCGCGAACCCGGCATCCAGCAGTGCGGCGCACACGGATTCGCTGACACCGCCGCTGCGCCGGGTCTCATCGACAACGAGCACCCGCCCGGTGGCGACGGCATGGCGCACCAGATCCTCGACCGGCAGCGGGGACAGCCAGCGCAGGTCGAGCACCCGCGCCCGAATACCGCGCTCGGCCAGCCGCGCCGCCACCCGCAGACTCATGGGCACACCGTTGGCGAAGGTGACCAGCGTCAAATCCGCTCCGTCGCCATAGCAGCGAGCACTGCCGATGGGGATATGCGCGCCGGAATCGGGTGCGAGCCAAGCCTCGTCACCCGCCGCGTACAGGTCGCGGGTGTGATAGAGCGCGATCGGCTCCAGGAATACGCATACCCGCCCGTCCACCCGCGCCGTCGCCACACAGGTCCGCAACATGGCCGCCGCGTCATCGGCGCGGGCAGGCGCGGCCAGCACCAGGCCGGGGATATCCCGCAGGGCCGCAACGGAATTGTCATTGTGGAAGTGCCCGCCGAACCCCTTCTGATAGGCCAGGCCCGCGATCCGCACCACCATCGGATTGCGATACCGCCCGGCGGCGAAGAATTGCAGCGTCGCCGCCTCACCGCGAATCTGGTCGGCGGCATTGTGGACGTAGGCCAGATACTGGATCTCCGGAATCGGCACGAATCCGGCCAGTGCCGTCCCCAATGCCGTGCCGAGCACGCTCTGCTCATCGAGGAGGGTGTCGAAAACCCTGCGCGCGCCGAAGGTTTTGCGCAGCCCCTTGGTCACCCCGTAGACGCCGCCCTTTCGACCGACATCCTCGCCGAACACCAGGATGTCGCGGTCGCGGGCAAGCAGATCCGCGAGGGTCTGATTGATCGCCTGCGCCAGTGTCACCGGAAGGTCTACCGACCGGGCCGCGGTGCGCCGCACCTCCGCACGAACAGCGTCCGGGTGCGCCGGGGCGAGCGGCGCCAGTACGGCGGCAGCCGAGACCAATTTCGGTTCGAGGCACACCGATTCGGCCGTTTCCGCGACACGTCGCCCGATCGCGTCGTACCGGTCGATGACCTGCTCGGGCCGCAAATACCCCGACGTGACGAGCAGGCGCGCGGTGGCGAGCAGCGGATCGCGTCCCAAATCCGACGCGATATCTGCGGGCCGCCGATACGCCGCTTCGACATCCGACCCGGCATGACCCAGCAGCCGGACCGTGCGCAGTCGCAGAAACGCGGGCTTGCGATTGACCCGTACCCACTCGGCCGCCTGCGCGGAGACCGTCAGCGCGGCAAGGGGATCACACCCGTCGGCCGTGAAATACCGCAGCCCCGGCCGCCGACCATAGGCGATCTCGATCCAGTCCGGCGGGGTGGGCACACTGATCCCGATCCCGTTGTCCTCGCACACGAACAGCAGCGGCAGCGGAACTCCCTGGTGCGCGGTGTGAATCGCGGCATTGATCGCGCCGACCGCCGTCGAATGATTCGCCGACGCGTCGCCGAAACTGCACAGCACCACCGAATCCGACGGCCATTCGCTCGCGATCCCCTGCCGCGCCGCGCGTTCGATGCCGAAGGCGAGTCCGACCGCGCGCGGCAGATGCGAGGCGATGGTGGAGGTCATCGGGATGATGCTCGCCGGTTTGCTGCCGAAGACCTTGTGCCTGCCGCCGGAGATGGGGTCGGCGGCGGCCGCGACCACCCCGAGCAGCACATCCCGAATCGGATCGAGTCCGGCGATCCGCCGACACCGCTGCACGAAGAACGCGCCCGAACGATAGTGCAGCAGTGCGGGATCGGTGGGGCGCAGGGCCATGGCGAGCGCGGCGTTGCCCTCATGTCCGCAGGAGCCGATGCTGTAGTAGCCGCGCCGCTCGGCGCCCAGTCGCCGGGCCGCGAGATCCAGGCGCCTACTGGCCGACTGGGATTCGAAGAACTCCACCAGCTCCGCCCCGGTGTAGCCCGCGACGGTCGCGCTGAGCGACCGTGTGGGCGCGGCGGCGAGTGCCGAGACCTCCGTGCGGAACCGCTCGTCCAGTTCTTCCGTCATGGCACCCTCACCGCCAAGGAGCCAGGGCTCGAATACCCGTGGCTCGAATACTCAGTCCGCCAGCGTATTCCGGAACAATACCGGCAAATACCCGTCGCGCGCGGTGATCTTGTGTGAAACGGGTGGGAAATCCGAAGTATCTCAGCTGAGCCGGGCGGCGGCTTCCTGATCGAGCAGCCAGGTGGTGGATTCCGATCCGAGCGCGCCCACCGCCGGAATATCCACCGGCTCGGCGCCATCGAGCGCCGCCGCGACCGCCTCGGCCTTGGCCGCGCCACCGACCACGAGCACCACATGCCTGGCCCGCCGCACGCCGGGCAGGGTGAGCGTCACCCGAACCGGCGGCGGTTTCGGCGAATCCGTCACCGCCACCACCAGTTCGTGCGCCTCCCGCACCGCGTCGGTGTGCGGGAACAGCGAATTCACATGCCCCTCACCGCCCATACCGAGCAGGTGCAGGTCGAACGCGCCGTGCTCGGCCAGGTGCGCGTGCACCGCCGCCGAATATTCGGCCGCCGCCTCGACCGGGTCCGGATATTCGCCGTCGGAGGCCGCCACGGCACGCACCCGCGCCGGATCGACGGGTACGTGATCGAGTAGGGCCTGCCGGGCCTGCAGTTCATTGCGTTCCGGATCGCCCGCGGGCACGAACCGCTCGTCACCCCAGAACACATCCAGTCGCGACCAGTCGATCGCGCCCGGCTGCGCGCGCACCAATTCCAACAGCCCGATTCCGGTCCCGCCGCCGGTCAGCACTACCGACGCCGACCCGCGCGCGGCCTGCGCGGCCTCGACCACCGCTACGAACCTGGCGGCCGCGGCGGCCACCAAAGCCGCTGTGTCGGCGAAGATCTCATGGTCACTCATAGGTCACCTTCTCGATGCCCGCCAGCGCCTCGGCATAGATCTCGTCCGGATCGAGCCTGCGCAACTCCTCGGCGAGGCATTCGTTGGTCTCCCGGCGGGCCAGCGCGATGCGCTGATCGGGATCGCCGGTCCGGGCGAGGGTCGCGGTGCGGCCGGTCTGCGGACGCTCGAGGGAAATCGAGACACTCGGGCGGTGCAATTCCACCCGCAGCGGACCGGTGCGCCGCACCACCGGGCAGCCGAGCCGGGCCGCGCACCAGCCGGCCAGGATATCCAGGGCGGGTTCCTCGCGCAGACCGGAGATGATCACCGAGGCGACCGGCTCGTGCGGCGGCTCATCGATGGCCGCGGCGAGCAGCGCGCGCCAATAGGTGATCCGGCTCCAGGCCAGATCCGTATCGCCGCTGGCATAGGAGGCGAGCCGCTTCTTGATGGCGGACTGCGGATCCGCCGCGAAGGTGGCGTCGGTGATGCGTCGGGTGGCCAGCCGCCCGACCGAATCCCTGGACGGGAATTCCGGTGCGCCGCGCGGCCACCACGCCACCACCGGTGTGTCGGGCAGCAGGAACGGGATGACCACGCTGCTCTCGTGGCTGATCAGCTCACCTTGCAGGCGCAGCACGATGACCTCGGCCGCGCCCGCGTCGCCGCCGACCCGGATCTGCGCGTCCAACCGGGTCGCGGCCTCGCGGTCGCCGCGCGCCAAAACGACCACGCGACACGGATGTTCGCGGCTGGCGTCATTGGCGGCGGCGATGGCGTCCTCGGCCTCGGAGCTGTCGAGTGTGCACACCACCAGCGTGAGCACCCGGCCCATGGTGATGACGCCGTTGCTCTCCCGCAGCTGCACCAGTCGCTTGGTGACCTCACCGGTATCGGTGTCGGGCATATCGACGATCATGGCCGCCGCCATTCCCGCCCGGTGCGGGCGAGCATCTCATCGGCCGAGGCCGGACCCCAGGTCCCGGACTCGTACTGTTCGGGTTTGCCATCGGCGGCCCAGCGGTCGAGCACCGGATCCAGGATGCGCCAGGACAATTCGACCTCCGCGTTGACCGGGAACAGCGACGGCTCCCCGAGCAGCACATCGAGGATCAATCTCTCGTATGCCTCGGGGGAGGATTCGGTGAATGCCTCGCCGTAGCTGAAATCCATATTCACATCGCGCACGTCCATTCCCGTGCCCGGCACCTTCGATCCGAAGCGCATGGTGATGCCCTCATCGGGCTGCACCCGGATGACCAGCGCGTTCTGCCCCAACTCCTCGGTCATGGTCTGATCGAAGGGCAGGTGCGGGGCGCGCTTGAACACCACCGCGATCTCGGTGACCCTGCGGCCCAGGCGTTTGCCGGTGCGCAGGTAGAACGGGACGCCCGCCCAGCGGCGGGTGTCCACCTCCAGCGTGATCGCCGCGTAGGTCTCGGTGGTGGAGTTGGGGTCGAAACCCTCCTCCTCGAGCAGGCCGACCACGTGGTCGCTGCCCTGCCAGCCCTCGGCGTACTGGCCGCGCGCCGTGGTCTCGTCCAGGGGTTCGACGAGTTTGGTCGCCGAGAGCACCTTGATCTTCTCCAACTGCAACTGCGTCGGATGGAAGCTGATCGGCTCCTCCATCGCGGTGAGCGCCAGCAGTTGCAGCAGATGATTCTGGATGACGTCGCGGGCCGCGCCGATACCGTCGTAGTACCCCGCGCGCCCACCCAGGCCGATATCTTCGGCCATGGTGATCTGGACGTGGTCGACGTAGTTGGCATTCCAGATCGGGTCGAACAGTTGGTTGGCGAAGCGCAGCGCCAGGACGTTCTGCACCGTCTCCTTGCCGAGGTAGTGGTCGATGCGGAAGACCGTCTCCTCGGGGAAGACCCGATTGACCAGGGCGTTGAGTTCCCGCGCACTGGTCAGGTCGTGCCCGAACGGCTTCTCGATCACCACCCGCCGCCACGGTTCCTGCCCGCCGTTGGCATTCTTCTGCGGGCCGTTGGGTTTGGCCAAACCGTGCCGGGACAACTGGTCGAGCACCACCGGGAAGCTATTCGGCGGAATCGACAGGTAGAAGGCGTGATTGCCGCCGGTGCCGCGCTCCTGGTCCAGCTTGGCCAGGGTGTCGGCCAGCGTGGCGAAGGCGGCGTCGTCGTCGAAGGTGCCCTGGACGAAGCGGATGCCCTCGGCCAGGTGATCCCAGACCTCCTGGCGGAACGGGGTGCGGGCATGCGCCCGCACCGCGTCCAGCACCACCTCGGCGAAATCCTCGTTCGCGTAGTCGCGCCGGGCGAAGCCGACCAGTGCGAAACCGGGGGGCAGCAGCCCCCGATTGGCCAGGTCGTAGATGGCGGGCATCAGCTTCTTGCGCGACAGGTCGCCGGTGACTCCGAAGATCACCATGCTGCACGGACCCGCGATACGCGGCAGGCGCTTGTCTCGCTCGTCGCGCAGCGGGTTGCGCCACGCCAGGGTGGTTTCTGCCATCTCGGTCAGTTACTTCCCGACAATTCGGCTGCGGTCGCGGAAAGCAGCTCCTCCCAGGACTTCTCGAACTTTTCCACGCCCTCGCGTTCCAGGACGGCGAAGACGTCGTCGAGGTCGATGCCGACGGCGGCCAACTGGTCGAAGACCTGCTGGGCCTCGGCGGCGGTGCCGGTGACGGTGTCGCCGCGGATCTCGCCGTGATCGGCGATGGCCTCGATCGTCTGCTCCGGCAGCGTGTTCACCGTATTCGGCGCGACCAACTCGGTGACGTAGAGCGTGTCGGAGTAGGCCGGGTTCTTGACGCCGGTGGAGGCCCACAGCGGACGCTGTCGGTTCGCCCCCGCCGAGGCCAGGTTGCTGTAGACGGAGGTGTGCGCGCCGCCATCGAACACGTCCTGGTACTCGGCGTAGGCGAGCCGGGCATTGGCGACCGCGGCCTTGCCGCGCAGCGCCAGCGCCTCGGGGGTGCCGATGGCCTCGAGCCGCTTATCGATCTCGGTGTCGACCCTGGAGACGAAGAAGGAGGCGACCGAGTGGATCTTGGCGGGATCGTGCCCGGCGGCCCTGGCCTTGCGCACACCCTCCAGGTACGCGCCCATGACCGAGCGGTAGCGCTGCACCGAGAAGATCAGCGTCACATTGACGCTGATGCCCTCGGCCAACACCGCGGTGATGGCGCCAAGGCTCGGCTCGGTGGCCGGGATCTTGATGAACAGGTTGGGCCGGTCGACGGTCTTCCACAGGTCGATGGCCTGGGCGATGGTCTTGTCGGCGTCGAAGGCCAAGCGCGGGTCGACCTCGATGGAGACCCGGCCGTCCACACCGCCGGACGCCTCGTACACCCCGGCCAGCACATCGCAGGCCGCGCGCACGTCGTCGGTGGTGATGGTGCGAACGGCGGCATCGGCGTCGGCGCCCTGTGCGGCAAGGGCTTTGACCTGCTCGTCGTAGGAGTGGCCCTTGCTGAGCGCGCCCTGGAAGATGGTCGGGTTCGTCGTCACGCCCACCACGCTGCGGGTGCTCACCATCTCGGCCAGGTTGCCGGACCGAATCCGGTCCCTGGACAGATCGTCGAGCCAGACGGATACACCGGCGGCCGAGAGGGCGGCGAGGTTCTCGTTCTGTGCCATGGACTTTTTATCCCTTCACGTTCTCGACCGCGCGCTCGGCGGCGGCTACAACGGCGTCGGTGGTGATACCGAACTCGCGGAACAGGGTCTTGTAGTCGGCCGAGGCACCGAAGTGCTCGATCGAGACGATTTCGCCCCGGTCGCCCGCGAACCGATGCCACGGCATCGCGATACCCGCTTCGACGGTGACGCGGGCGGCGACGGCGGGCGGCAGCACCTCGTCGCGGTAGGCGCGGTCCTGCGCGTCGAACCATTCGACGCACGGCATCGACACCACGCGGGTTCCGATGCCCTGCGCTTCCAGCCTAGTGCGGGCCTCGACCGCGAGGTGCAGTTCCGAACCGGTGCCGATCAGGATGACCTGCGGCGTTGCGGTGGACGCCTCGGCCAGGATGTACCCACCTTTGGCAACACCCTCGAAGCTGGTGCCCTCGAGGATCGGCAGATCCTGCCGGGTGAGCGCCAGTGCGGACGGGCCGTCCTGGTGTGCGGGCTCGGAGACCGAGAAGTGCGAGGTGCGCTCGCTGCTGTCGCGTTCGAGGATGGTGCGCCAGGCGTAGGTGGTCTCGTTGGCGTCGCCGGGGCGCACCACATTCAGGCCGGGGATCGCGCGCAGCGCCGCCAGATGCTCGATCGGCTGATGGGTGGGGCCGTCCTCGCCGAGGCCGATGGAGTCGTGGGTCCAGACGTAGATGGCGGGCACCCGCATGAGCGCGGCCAGTCGCACCGCCGGACGCATGTAGTCGCTGAACACCAGGAAGGTGCCGCCGTACGGGCGGGTGGGGCCGTGCAGCGCGATGCCGTTGAGGATCGCGCCCATCGCGTGCTCGCGCACACCGAAGTGCAGGGTCCGGCCGTAGGGGTTGGTCTTCCACATGCCGGTGGAGATGGATTCCGGGCCGAAGCTCGGTTCGCCGGGCATGGTGGTGAGGTTCGATTCGGCCAGGTCGGCCGAACCGCCCCACAGTTCGGGCAGGACCGGCGCGAGCGCGGCCAGCACCTTGCCCGACGCCTTGCGGGTGGCCATACCCTTCGGATCCGGCTGGTGCACCGGCAGATTCGCCGCCCAGCCCTCGGGCAGGTGCCGGGCCGCCAGCCTGTCGAACAGGGCCTTGCGCTCCGGGTTGGCCGCGGCCCACGCGTCGAAGCCGACCTGCCAGGCGGCGTGCGCCGCCGCGCCGCGCTCGACGACCTTGCGGGTGTAGGCGATGACGGCCGGATCGACATCGAAGCTCTTGTCGGGATCGAAGCCCAGCGCGCGCTTGGTGGCCGCGACCTCGTCGGCGCCCAGCGCGGCGCCGTGCGAGGCGCCCGTATTCATCTTGGTGGGGGCCGGGTAGCCGATGACGGTGCGCAGCACGATGATCGACGGCTTGCCCGTCTCCGCCTTGGCCGCGGCGATGGCGGATTCGATGGCCACCACGTTCTCGCCGCCCTCGACGGTTTGCACGTGCCAGCCGTAGGCGGCGTAGCGCGCGGCCACATCCTCGGTGAAGGCGATGGTGGTGTCGTCCTCGATGGAGATCTTGTTGTCGTCGTAGATCACCACCAGGTTGCCCAGTTGCTGGGTGCCCGCCAGCGAGGACGCCTCGGAGGTGACGCCCTCCTCCAGGTCGCCGTCGGAGGCGATGGCGTAGATGAAGTGATCGAACGGGCTCCTGCCCGGTGCGGCGTCCGGATCGAACAGGCCGCGCTCGCGGCGCGCGGCCATCGCCATGCCGACGGCCGAGGCCAGACCCTGGCCCAGCGGGCCGGTGGTGATCTCCACGCCGTCGGTGTGCCGGTACTCGGGATGGCCGGGGGTCAGCGAACCCCATTTGCGCAGATGCTCGAGATCGGTGAGCTCGAGCCCAAATCCGGCCAGGTACAGCTGGATGTACTGGGTGAGGCTGGAATGCCCGCAGGACAGCACGAAGCGGTCCCGGCCGACCCAGTGCGGGTCGCGCGGATCGTGCCGCAGCACCCGCTGGTAGAGGGTGTAGGCGAGGGGAGCGAGGCTCATGGCGGTGCCGGGATGGCCATTGCCCGCGTTCTGTACCGCGTCGGCGGCCAGTACCCGAACCGTGTCGACGGCCTTGGTGTCCAGCTCCGACCAGTCGTCCGGGTGGTTCGGCTGAGTGAGGGCGCGGATGTCGTCTGTGACTGACACGACCGGAGTTCTCCTGACATGGTTTCGTCGGGTGTTTTCGCGTACTGGCGGCGTACCGGTTCCACCCTAGATGTGCCCGGTGAAAGGATTGTCGGTAACCCGGCTTACATCCACAGCCGTGTCGGCTATTCACATCCCGCGGTGTCGGTCGATCCAGTCGCCGCGCGAGGGCCGATGGCGGGTCGGGGACGGCGATGGGTCTACCATCCCCTGTAGTAGTTGTCGCTCCGGACCGCATGATCAGCAGGGCAGGGCGCACTGCTTGTTCATGCCGGATAGATGCACAGCGTGCGAGGAGAGACAGTGCGGATCGGTGAAAAGCCGGGTGGCCATGGTGCGCACGGCTCCTCAGCGACGGCGCAGGCCGACCGGATCAAGGGCGAGGGCCTACCGGCCCGACTGCTGCGGCGCGTGCTCGCCTATATCGCGCTCACCAAGCCGCGCGTCATCGAATTGCTGCTGGTGGCAACGATTCCCACCATGCTGCTGGCCGACCGCGGCCATATCGATATCCGCCTGATCCTGGCCACCCTATTCGGCGGCTGGATGGGCGCGGCCAGCGCCAACACCCTCAACTGCGTGGTCGACGCCGATATCGACAAGGTCATGAAGCGCACCGCCAAGCGCCCGCTGGCCAGGGACGCCGTGCCCACCTCGCACGCCCTGGTCTTCGGTGTGCTGCTCGGCGCGGCCTCCTTCGCCTGGCTGTGGTGGCAGGCGAACCTGCTCAGCGGCGTGCTCGTCGTGGTCACCATCCTCTTCTACGTCTTCGTCTACACCCTCGGCCTCAAGCGCCGCACCTCGCAGAATGTGGTGTGGGGCGGGGCCGCCGGATGTATGCCCGCACTGGTCGGTTGGTCGGCCGTCACGGGGAGTATCGGCTGGCCCGCCATCGCCCTGTTCGGCGTGATCTTTTTCTGGACTCCGCCGCACACGTGGGCGCTGGCCATGCGCTACAAGGAGGATTACCGCGCGGCGGGCGTGCCCATGCTGCCGGTGGTGGCCACCGAGCAGAAGGTCACCAAGCAGATCGTCATCTACACGTGGCTCACCGTGCTGACCACGCTGGCCCTCGCCCCCGCCACCGGCGTGATCTACACGGCGGTCGCGCTGGTGGCGGGCGCCTGGTTCCTGCTCATGGCCCATCAGCTCTACGCGGGCGTGCGCCGTGGCGAATCGGTGAAGCCGCTGCGACTGTTCCTGCAGTCGAACAACTATCTGGCCGTGGTGTTCTGCGGTCTGGCGGTGGATTCGGTTCTCGGCTGGGATACCGTCGGGAGCTTCTTCAGCTGATCCGCTCGCCCAGGTAGCCATCGGGGCGGACGAGGATATCGGTGCCGTCGACGGCGTGATAGGCGGCGAAGGCGTGGCCCTCGGCATCGATCAGATCGCCTGATCCGCCCGGTCGAGCGATCGTGCGGGTCCGCACGCCGGTGCTGAGGGTCCACGGTGGCATGACGAATTCACCTGGTGCACCTGCCGTTTCGCCGAAGACCAGCCGTGTCGCATGCGGCCCCCGGAACAGATCGAACAGTCGGATCGTTTGTCCGGCCGCGTCTTTCACAGGTGCGTCGGGTGCGCGATCACCGGTGATGGGCATGGTCGTGGTCGAGCGCGTCGGCGCGGACATCGCCGAGCAGCATGCGCAGCGAATCGTCGGTACTGCCCTCGAAGGGGATGCCAAGGACGGTTCGCACCGTACTGCGCCCGCCGTCCGCGCCGACCAGATAGTCGACCCGCACCTGTTCGCGGCCCGCAGGCCCGTCGAGTAGAGCCGTGACACCCCTATCGCCCGCGGTGAAATCGACCAGGGCCGTGGACAGTTCGACGGTGACGCCGAATTCGGCGAGTCGGGCGCGCAGCACGGCCTCGATATCGGCCTGTCCGAGCATCCGCGCGTTGGGGTAGGGGACGTCCGGGGTCGGGTCGACTCTGGCGGCGAAGTGGCGCTCGTCGACGACCTGTCCGTCGAGGGTGACGCGGGTGCTCGGCACCGGAATGCTCGCGGCCGCGATGGCGTCGAGGACGCCGAGGTCGTCGAAGACCGGTGAGGCCGGTGGGTCCGGCGCCGGCGATGAGTGCGCGCGGCGACATGATGACTCCTCCCAGTTGCTGAAATTATATTCAGTGAATGCAGTTTCAGTATTGGAGTTGCTACCTTTCGCTGTCAAGGAGGTGATTTCATGTCACAGAGCCGCAAGGAACGCTCGGCAGAAACCGAGCAGGCGCTCAAAGCCGCGGCCAGGCGGCTATTCGCCGAGCGCGGCTACCTCAATACCAAGATCACCGATATCACCGCGGCGGCCGGGCGCGCGGCGGGTTCGTTCTACAACCACTTCACCGGCAAGGAGCAACTGCTCCAGGAACTGCTCGACGACATCGCGGCCGAGGGCGACCTCAGCGCCGAGACGGCCGCACACAATCCGGATTTCACCGACCCGGCGGCCGTGCGCTTGCACATCGAGCAGTTCTGGCTGGCGGCGCGCAAACACTGGGCCGTCTACCGGTCGATACAGCAGGCGGCCCTGGTCGACGACGAATTCGCCCGGCGCGCGGGGGAATTCGCCGTCCGGCAGCGCCGCGACATCCTCGACCACCTCGACGGCTTCGGCGCCGAAGGCCCCACCCTGCCCGCCGCGCCGGAGGTGGCGCTCGCCATGATGTTCGGTCTCACCCAGAGCCTGCTGCAGGCCGTCGAGGAAGGCGCGCTGGAACTCACGGACGAACAGGCCGTCGACGCGTTGACCCGCTTCGTCTACCGGGGACTCAGCGGCCGCGACTTCTGATTCACGGCAGCAGCACGATCGATCCGGTGGTCTTGCGCCCTTCCAGATCACGATGCGCCTGCTCGGCCTCGGCCAGCGGATAGGTCGCGCCGATCCGGATCCGCAGCGATTCGTCGGCAATGGCGGCGAGGACATCGCCCGCGCGCCACAGCAATTCGTTGCGGTCGCGGGTGTAGTCGCCGAGCTTGGGGCGCGTGACGAACAGTGAGCCCGCACCATTGAGACGTTGCAGATCGAAGGGCGGCACCGGCCCGCTGGCCGCGCCGAACAGCGCCAACATGCCGCGCACCCGCAGTGCGGCGAGGCTCGCCTCGAAGGTGGCCGCGCCCACCCCGTCATAGACGGCGGCGACGCCGATCCCGTCGGTCAGCGCGCGCACCCGCTCGGCCAGGTCGTCGTCGTAGCGCAGCACCTCGGCCGCGCCCGCCTCGCGCGAGAGCGCCGCCTTCTCGTCGGTGGACACGGTGGTGATGACCCGAACGCCGCGCGCGACCGCCAATTGGGTGAGGATCAGGCCGACACCGCCCGCACCCGCGTGCACCAGGACCGTCTCGCCGCGTTCGGGCCGGTAGATGGATTCGATCAGGTAGTGCGCCGTCATCCCTTGCAGCAGCGCCGAAGCGGCGACGGCGGGACTCACCCCGGCGGGCACCGGAATGGCGGCCGCCGCGTTGACCACGACCTGCTCGGCGTAGCTGCCCTTGGCGTCGGCCCAGGCGACCCTGTCGCCGAGGGTGAATTCCGTGACGCCCGAACCCACCGCCGTCACCACGCCGCTGCCCTCCGCGCCCGGAATGTAGGGCAGTGCGGTGGGGTAGCGGCCGATGCGGATGTAGGTGTCGATGAAGTTGACGCCGATGGCCTCGGTGCGCACCAGCAGTTCGCCCGGACCCGGTTGCGGGTCGGCGACCTCCGCATACCTCAGGACCTCTGGACCACCGTTTTCGGAAACCTGAATGGCGCGCATGGATTCCAGTTCTACACCGTGGGTTCGCGGGCCGCCCGGCTGGGCGGACTTACTACCGGCCGGTAAACTTCGGCCCATGAGTGCTTCTGTCGCCCCGGCCCCGCCGCAGTTGCCGGGTTCGGTCATCGATTCGGTCAAGGGATTCGTCGCCGAGCACGGCGGCGCCGCCACGGCCGTGCTGCAGCCGATCGGCCGCGCGGGCGTGCGGGTCACCCTGGTCGGTTCGGACGGGATCCTGGGGGATCGTGTGGTGGTCGATCTCGCCGCCGCGCGCAGGCTCGTCGAAATCGTGGACGGGCTGACCGAGGCCGACGAATGGGATCGCGAACTCACCTCGATCGTCACGCCCCGGCGCGGGCACTGGGCCAAAATGGCGGGTTGGGTCGCGGGTCAGACGCGATTCCCCAAGGCCCGCAACGAATAACCGGCTCCGGTCGGCCGGTTCCGCTCAGGCGGGCTCGCCGACCGGTGCGACCGTCTCGATCTTCTCGCGGCTGCGCAGCGCGGCCCACAGCACCGCCGTCCCGGCGATGCACACGGTCGCGCCGCCGACGTGGAATACCACCAGCACCGCCGGTACGTGGGTGAGGTACTGCACCAGACCGAGCAGCGCCTGCGCGAGCACCAGCCCGAGCAGCACGAAGACCCGCATCCGCACGGCGCGGGAGACGCCGATGGCGAGCAGACCGAACGCCAGTCCGATCAGCAGCGCCAGGTAGGCGACGAGCAGTTCGGCGTGCAGGTGCACGAGCGTGGTGATATCGACCTCGAGCCGCCGCACCGGCCGCGTGATGCTCTTGTCGCCCGCGTGCGGACCCGCGCCGGTCACCATGGTGCCTGCCATGAGCACGCCCGCCATGGCGAGGGCGGTGAGACCGGTCAACCAGCGCAGGGGGGCGGGGGCCTGGACGACCTCGACGCCGTCATCGGGTTCGCCGACCTTGGCGTAGAGCACCGCGGCCAACCAGACCATGAGCATCGAGGCCAGCAGGTGCAGTGAGACGGTCCACCACAGCAGTCCGGCCCGCACCGTGATCCCGCCGATGACGGCCTGCAGCACCGTGCCGCCGGGCATCAGCCACGCGTACACCAGCACCTCGCGGCGGCGCCGCACCCTGGTGACCGCGAGCACGATCAGCGCCGCGCACAGCACCACCGCGAAGCTGAGCAGGCGATTGCCGAATTCCACGGCTTGGTGCAGCACCGGCACCTCGGAGACGCCGACCGGGGTGAAGCTGCCGGGGAAGCACTCGGGCCAGGAGGGGCAGCCCAGGCCGGAGGCGGTGACGCGGACCACCGCGCCGGTGACGCAGATTCCGGCCTGCGAGGCGAGGACCGCGAGCGCGATGAGGCGCTGCGCCCGCAGGGTGGGGCGCGGGAGCCGGTCGACGAGTCGCAGAAAGGCGCGATACAGCACGCAACGATGGTAGCGACCGGCTCCCGACCGCCCGCAGCCGGTCTACTACAATTTGTCGTTTCGTGGAAATGCTCTGGTGGAAGCCGCTATTCGAAGCGGAACCAGCGCACCGCGAGTACCGCGGCCACCGCGCCCCACACCGTGAGCGCCACCACGCCGAACCAGTCGATCCCGCCGCGCAGCGCCTCCTCCAGGCAGGCCGCCAGCGCTCCCGAGGGCACCAGGCGCGCGATGATCTCGACCGCGCCGGGCAGACTGTCGGTGGCGAACACCACACTGGCGATGCCGAGCATGGCGAACCAGAGGATATTGGCCAGCGCCAGCACCACTTCCGCCTTGAGCGTGCCACCGAGCAGCAGCCCCATCGCGGCGAAGGTGAAGGTGCCCAGCGCGATCACCACCGCGCCCAGGAGCAACCCGGCCGCGCCGGGCCGCCAGCCGAGCGCGAATCCGATGCTGCCCAACAGGATCGCCTGCAACACCACCACGATCAGCACCGCCGCCGACTTGCCCGCGACCATGCCCCAGCGCGGAAGCGGTGTCGCGCCGAGGCGTTTGAGCGCGCCGTAGCGGCGATCGAAACCGACGGCGATGGCCTGCCCGGTGAAACCGGTGGACATGACCGCGACCATCATCACCGCGGGCACGATCCGATCCACCCGGTGCGCGCCCGGGTCGCCGAAGGGCAGCAGGGTGAGCCCGATCAGCAGGGTGATCGGGATGAACATGGTCAGCAGCAGTTGTTCGCCGTTGCGCAGCAGCAGGATCAGTTCGAGGCGGGTCTGCGCGGTGAGCATGGCCTGCCGTGAACTCGGTCGCGGGTCGGGCCGGAACGTGCCGGGTGCGAACCGGGTCGATTCTTGGATCATCCGCGTAGGTCCCGTCCGGTCAGTTCCAGGAAGACATCCTCGAGGCGGCGCTGATCGATGCGAATGTCGCTGGGCAGCACGTCGACTCGCGCGCACCATGCGGTCACGGTGGCCAGCACCTGCGGGTTGATCTCGCCTTCGACGAGATAGGCGCCCGGTGTGGTCTCGCGCGGCGCGAACCCTTCGGGCAGCGCCGTTCTCAGCAATCCCAGATCGAGTTTGGGTGGTGCGGAGAAGCGCAGCTGTCCGGCCGCGCCGTGCGCGGTGACCTCGGCCGGGGTGCCCGCCGCCACGATGCGGCCGTGGTCGATGATGACCAACTGGTCGGCGAGCTGTTCGGCCTCGTCCATCAGGTGCGTGGTGAGCAGCACCGAAACCCCGTCGCGCCGCAGCGAATCGATGAGCTCCCAGACGATCAGCCGCGCTTGGGCGTCGAGTCCGGCGGTGGGTTCATCGAGGAAGACGATCTCCGGCCGCCCCACCAGCGCGCAGGCCAGCGCCAGCCGCTGCTGCTGTCCGCCGGAGAGCCTGCGGTAGGGGGTGCGGCGATTATCTTGCAGCCCAAGGGTTTTCAACAGCCAGTCCGGATCGAGCGGATGGGCCGAGTAGGCGGCGACCAGATCGAGCATCTCCCCGGCCCGCGCGCCCGGATACGCGCCGCCGCCCTGCAGCATCACGCCGATGCGCGCGCGCAGCCGCTCGGAATCCGCGATCGGGTCCAGGCCGAGCACTCGCACCGAACCCCCATCGGGGGCGCGGAAACCCTCGCACATCTCCACCGTGGTGGTCTTGCCCGCGCCATTCGGGCCGAGCAGGGCCAGCACCTGCGCGCGCGGCACCTCGAAACCGATCCCGTCGACAGCGGTGATCTCGCCGTAGCGCTTGACCGCGCCCTCGACCCGGACAGCCGGTTCGGAATCCGCGTTCATCGCTGCGCCTCACCGGATCTCGGACCGCCCGTGGTTCGCTCGCTCACGAGGACACACCGTAGGACGTGGGTTCGTGTGACGGAGCCGACACCCCCCGCTCCCGCCGCCACGGCAGTATGTTCCTGGTCACCACGATGAACAGCACCCCGACGATGACGGTGGCTACGGCGGCCCCGATGATCTGGAAAACCGCGAGGTCCGCGCCGCGCGGCATGAGGATGACGCTCACGATCGTGGAGAAGACGATGGCGGGCACCCGGAATGCGGGCCTGGTCGCCCAGGCGGCCAGCGGCACGATGGCCCACAGCAGGTACCACGGCTGCACCACCGGGGCCAGCAGCACGAACGCGCCGAGCGCCACCCCGAGCGCGCCCACCGCGTGCAGGCGTCCGGTGCCGGTGGCCACCAGCATGCGCAGCGTGAAGAAGGCCGCCACGGCCATGGCGATCGGGCGGGTGATGCTCAGCAGCGCGGTGGTGTGATCGCCGAGACCCAGTAGCACGCCGCCGAATCCGGTGACGATGCCGATCGCGGTCGGCAGTGACATCCAACTGCGCACGGCGTTGGCGGTGCCGAGGGTGAACAGCCACCCGAATCCGAGTCCGCTGACGGCGCTGATGAAAAGTGTGGTGCCGAGGGCGATGGCACCGAGCATCGCGGCCGACCGCAGGACCGCGCGCAATGAGCCCCCCCAGCGTTTGGCCAGCGCCATGCCGACGAAACCGAGCGCGATGATCGAGGTGAACTTGATCGTCGAGGACAGGGTGATGGTGATGGCCCCCCCGATCAGCACGGCGTAGGCCCGTCCGTCGAATCGCGGCATATCCTCGATGGCGCGCAGGCAGAACTCCACGCCCGCCAGCATCAGCCCGAGCATGAGCGCCTCATTGTGCACACCGCCCACCAGGTGGAACAGCACCAGCGGATTGGCGGCCCCCAGCCACAGTGCGCTCACCGGCGCGACCCCGCAGCGCACCGAGAGCCGGGGCAGCGCCCACACGATCAGCGCGACGCCCGCCAGTGCCAGCAGTCGATGCGCCATGACGCCGAGAATGATGTTGTCGCCGGTGATCTCGGCGATACCGCGTCCGATCCACAGGAACAGCGGCCCGTAGGGCGCGGGGGTATTGCGCCAGATATTCGGCACATTGTTGGTGAGCACATTGTCGATGCCCAGGCCCGCGACCGGCCCCTCCTGATACGGATCGATACCGCGGGCGGCGATCTCGCTCTGTGCCAGATACGAGTACACATCATTGCTGAACAGCGGCGGGGCGACGCTCAGCGGGATGATCCACAGCAGCAGCGTGCGATCCAGTTGCGAGCGGGTGAGCCGGTGCAGCGGCGCGCCGCTGAACGCGCCCACGGTGAAACGGCCCAGCAGCAGCCAGGCCAGCACCACCGCCACCGTGCCGACCATGCACATGGCCAGTGATCCGGTGTGCGCGCGGGCGAAGATGCCGAGCACCCGCATCCCGGAGGTGGGGTTCTGGTGCACCGGCTGCGCGCCGATGCCGAGCGCGCTGATGGCCATGAGCACCGCGCCGGTCGCGCCGAGCAGCCGGATCCGGTCCAACTGCACCAGTTCCCTGCGGTCGAGGCCGGGCACCTCCGACTCGCGCACATGCAGCACCGCGATGGTGTGGTCGGCGGCGGGCACATCGAGTCCGAGTGCCCGGCGACCCACCGCGGATGTCCTGCGCCGCAATGCCGCTGCGCCGCGTCGCGCGTCGTCCAGTACTGCCACGAGAGGAGAGCGTAGTTGTCGGTCGCGGGCCTGCGGGCCAACGGGCGGCGCGGCGGCGCCGATGTATTCGCGCTGCTGCACCTTCCACACCGGCCGCGCCAATGTCCGCCCCGATATCCCGGCCGTACTCGACCTGGTCGCGGCGGGCCGCTTCGATCCTGCCCCGGTCACCGAGACCACCGTCGGCTGGGACGACACCGTCGAAGCCCTGCTGGGGACCCGCACAAGCTCGTCGCCGTCCGTTGACACCCCATCGGTAACGGAGCGCCGCGACCGTTTCGTTATCTCCGGTCGCGGTGTGACGCGGATCGCACCGGCCGCGACGTGCGATTCGCGCGAAGAATCAGGTAACCCTTATTAGATTTCGGGAACGAATTCCGCCACACTGATGTTGTGAAAACCGTGGGTTTGCGGAAAGTCGACAACGGCGCGGGTCGCGAGACCGGCGCCGCGTCGTCCTGCGCGCCCGCACCGAGCGGTGAGGGCCACACCAGGGCGGCGATCATCCAACTGCTGCTGGAGGAGGGGCCGATCACGGCCACCGCCATCGGCACTCGACTCGGCCTCGCCCCCGCGGGCGTGCGCCGCCACCTCGACGCACTCATCGAATCGGGCCGGGCGCGGGCGGGCAGATCCGCGCCGTGGCAGCAGAAGGGTCGCGGCCGTCCCGCCAAGCAATACCAATTGACCGCCGCCGGTCGCGGCCAACTCGGCCACGCCTACGACGACCTGGCGGGCGCGGCCATCCGCCAACTCGGCGAGATCGGCGGCGAGGCGGCCATCGCCGAATTCGCCCGTCGCCGCGCGCGCACCATCGTCGCGGGCATCGAACCGGTCGGCGGGCACACCCCCGAGCGCACCGCGGCCAAGGCCGAGGAGATCGCGGCGGCGTTCACCGACGCGGGCTTCGCCGCCACCACCCGCAAGGTGGGCGCGGGCGTGCAGATCTGCCAGCACCACTGCCCGGTCTCGCACGTGGCCGAGGAATTCCCCCAACTCTGCGAAGCCGAACTGGCCGCCTTCCGCGACCTGCTCGGCACCCATGTGCAGCGGTTGGCCACCATCGCCAACGGCGACTGCGCGTGCACAACGCACGTGCCGTTGTTCATCCTGCCCGATACCGAAAACAGAACAGCCACAACCGAATCCGCCGCCCAGCCCATGACGGCCGGACCGAACGACTCCGGAAGGAGCGCCGAATGACGACAACCACCGACCAGGCGCAGCCACTGACCCAGGAAGAGACGATCGCCTCCCTCGGTCACTACGGCTACGGCTGGGCCGACTCGGATGTCGCCGGAGCCAGCGCGCAGCGCGGTCTGTCCGAGGCCGTCGTCCGCGATATCTCGGGCAAGAAGAACGAGCCGCAGTGGATGCTCGACATCCGGCTCAAGGCGCTGCGCATCTTCGACCGCAAGCCCATGCCCACCTGGGGCTCCAACCTCGACGGCATCGACTTCGACAACATCAAGTACTTCGTGCGCTCCACCGAGAAGCAGGCGGCGAGCTGGGACGATCTGCCCGCCGACATCAAGAACACCTACGACCGGCTCGGCATCCCGGAGGCGGAGAAGCAGCGCCTGGTCGCGGGCGTCGCGGCCCAGTACGAATCCGAGGTCGTCTACCACCAGATCCGCGAGGACCTGGAGAAGCAGGGCGTGATCTTCCTCGACACCGACACCGGTCTCAAGGAGCATCCGGAGATCTTCCAGAAGTACTTCGGCTCGGTCATCCCGGCGGGCGACAACAAGTTCTCCGCGCTGAATACGGCGGTGTGGTCGGGTGGTTCGTTCATCTACGTGCCGCCGGGCGTGCAGGTCGACATCCCGCTGCAGGCCTACTTCCGGATCAACACCGAGAATATGGGCCAGTTCGAGCGGACCCTGATCATCGTCGACGAGGGCGCGTACGTGCACTACGTCGAGGGCTGCACCGCACCGATCTACAAGTCCGATTCGCTGCACTCCGCGGTCGTGGAGATCATCGTGAAGAAGGGCGGCCGCTGCCGCTACACCACCATCCAGAACTGGTCCAACAACGTCTACAACCTGGTCACCAAGCGGGCCAAGGCCGAGGCGGGCGCGACCATGGAGTGGATCGACGGCAATATCGGCTCCAAGGTCACCATGAAGTACCCGGCCGTCTGGATGACGGGCGAGTACGCCAAGGGTGAGGTGCTCTCCGTGGCCTTCGCGGGTGAGGGCCAACACCAGGACACCGGCGCGAAGATGCTGCACCTGGCCCCGCACACCTCCTCGACCATCGTGTCCAAGTCGGTGGCGCGCGGCGGTGGCCGCGCCTCCTATCGCGGCCTGGTCCAGGTGAACAAAGGCGCGCACGGCTCGAAGTCCACGGTGAAATGCGATGCGCTGCTGGTGGACACCATCAGCCGCTCCGACACCTACCCCTACGTCGATATCCGCGAGGACGACGTGACGATGGGCCATGAGGCCACCGTCTCCAAGGTGTCGGAGGATCAACTGTTCTACCTGATGAGCCGCGGGATGACCGAGGACGAGGCCATGGCCATGGTGGTGCGCGGCTTCGTCGAGCCGATCGCCAAGGAACTCCCGATGGAGTACGCGCTCGAGCTGAACCGCCTGATCGAACTGCAAATGGAAGGAGCCGTCGGCTGATGGCCGTGGAGAATGTCGCCGAGGCCGCAGGAAACGTCGCCGCCGCCGCGGAGGCCCGTCCCGCGCTGAACAAGGGCGAGGTCTTCACCTCGTTCGATGTCGACGCGTTCGAGATCCCCTCGGCCAAGGACGAGGCGTGGCGCTTCACCCCGCTGCGGCGCCTGCGCGGACTGCACGACGGCACCGCGGTGCGCGACGGTCGAGCGAGGGTCGAGGTCGCTCCGGTCGCGGGCGTCACCGTGGAAACGGTCGAGCGCACCGACGAGCGGTTGGGCGTCGCGGGCGTTCCCGCGGATCGCGTTGCCGCCCAGGCGTATTCCGGTTTCGAGCAGGCGACGATCATCTCGGTCGGCGCGGAAACCGAAGTGGCCGAACCGATCGTCGTCACCGTCACCGGCCCCGGCGTGGACAAGACGGCCTACGGGCACCTCCAGATCCGGCTCGACAATTTCGCGGTCGCCACCGCCGTCATCGATCAGCGCGGCGGCGGAACCTTCGCGGAGAACGTGGAATTCGTGCTCGGCGACAGCGCCAAGCTCACCGTGGTCGCGGTCCAGGACTGGGACGACGACGCCGTGCACGCCACCGCCCATCACGCCCGCCTCGGCCGCGACGCCACCCTGCGCCACACCGTCGTCACCCTGGGCGGCGATCTGGTGCGCCTGACCGGCACCGTGAAATACGCCGGTCCGGGCGGCGACGCCGAACTGCTCGGCCTCTACTTCGCCGACGCCGGTCAGCATTTCGAACAGCGCCTGCTGGTGGATCACGCGGTGCCGAACTGCAAGTCGAATGTGCTCTACAAGGGTGCGCTGCAAGGCGATCCGCATTCCCCGAAGGGCGATGCCCGCACCGTCTGGGTCGGCGATGTGCTCATCCGCGCCGCCGCCGAGGGCACCGATACCTTCGAGGTCAATCGCAATCTGGTGCTCACCGATGGCGCGCGCGCGGATTCGGTGCCCAACCTGGAGATCGAGACTGGCGAGATCATCGGCGCCGGTCACGCCAGCGCCACCGGTCGCTTCGACGACGAGCAGTTGTTCTACCTGCGCGCCAGGGGCATTCCGGAGGAGGCCGCCCGCCGCCTGGTGGTGCGCGGATTCTTCCACGAGATCATCCAGAAGATCGCCGTCCCCGAGATCCGGGCGCGGTTGGAGTCGGCCGTCGAGGCCGAACTCGCCGCGATCGGCGTTTGAGCCGGCCAGCCACCCACTTCCCGAAGGAACTTCATGACCACCCTGGAAATCAAGGACCTGCACGTCGAGGTCGCCAACCCGGACGAGTCCGCCCCGCCCATCAAGATCCTCAACGGTGTGAACCTGACCGTGAAATCCGGTGAGACGCACGCGATCATGGGTCCGAACGGTTCCGGCAAGTCGACCCTGTCCTACGCCATCGCCGGACACCCCAAGTACACCGTCACCCAGGGTTCGATCACCCTGGACGGCGAGGATGTGCTGGCCATGTCCGTCGACGAGCGGGCGCGCGCGGGCCTGTTCCTGGCCATGCAGTACCCGGTCGAGGTGCCGGGCGTGTCGATGTCGAACTTCCTGCGCACCGCCGCCACCGCCGTGCGCGGCGAGGCCCCCAAGCTGCGCCAGTGGGTCAAGGAGGTGAAGGAGTCGATGTCGGAACTGGAGATCGACGCCGCCTTCGCCGAACGCAGCGTGAACGAGGGCTTCTCCGGCGGTGAGAAGAAGCGCCACGAGATCCTGCAGTTGGGTCTGCTCAAGCCGAAGATCGCCATCCTGGACGAGACCGACTCGGGCCTGGATGTCGATGCGCTGCGCATCGTCTCCGAGGGTGTGAACCGGTACCGGGAGCGGGAGGACGGCGGCATCCTGCTGATCACCCACTACACCCGCATCCTGCGCTACATCAAACCGCAGTTCGTGCACGTCTTCGTCAATGGGCGCGTGGTGGCCGAGGGCGGACCGGAACTGGCCGAGGAACTCGACGCCAACGGTTACGTCCGCTTCACCGGCGCGAACGCAGCGGCCGTAGGAGCCTGATATGACAACCACCGTGCGCACGCTCGATGTGGCTCGGATCCGGGCCGATTTCCCGATCCTGAGCCGCACCGTGCGCGACGGAAAACCGCTGGTGTACCTGGATTCCGGGGCCACGTCCCAGCGGCCGACGCCGGTGCTCGACGCCGAGCGGGATTTCCTCACCTCGAGCAACGCGGCCGTGCATCGTGGCGCGCACCAGCTCTCCGAGGAGGCCACCGACGCCTACGAGGCGGCCCGCGCGGATATCGCCGAATTCGTCGGTGTCGACGCCAACGAGATCGTCTTCACCAAGAACGCGACCGAATCGCTGAACCTGGTGGCGTACTCCTTCGCCGACGACCGATTCCCGTACCGGGTCGGTCCCGGCGACGAGATCGTGATCACCGAGTTGGAGCATCACGCGAATCTGGTGCCGTGGCAGGAGTTGGCGCGCCGCACCGGCGCGACACTGCGCTGGTACGGCATCACCGACGACGGCCGCATCGACCTGGATTCGCTCGAATTGTCGCCCGCGACAAAGGTGGTGGCGTTCACCCACCAGTCCAATGTCACGGGTGCGATCGCCGATGTCGCCGAAATGGTGCGCCGCGCCAAGGCGGTCGGCGCGCTCACCGTGCTCGACGCCTGCCAGTCGGTGCCGCATTCGCCGGTGCGGCTGCGCGAGCTCGGCGTGGATTTCGCCGCCTTCTCCGGGCACAAGATGTTCGGACCTTCCGGTGTCGGTGTTCTCTACGGTCGCTACGCGCTGCTCGAGCGGACTCCGCCGTTCATCACCGGCGGCTCGATGATCGAGTCGGTCACCATGGCGGCCACCACCTACGCGGCGCCGCCGCAGCGGTTCGAGGCCGGATCGCCGAATGTCTCGCAGGCCATCGGATTGGCCGCCGCCGTGCGGTATCTCGACGGGATCGGCATGGAAGCCGTGGCGGCGCACGAGCATTCGCTCACCGGCGCGGCACTCGAAGGTCTCGGCGCCCTGCCGGGCGTTCGGCTCATCGGCCCCACCGAGAATGTGGACCGGGGCGGTGCGGTGTCGTTCGTGGTGGCGGGGATCCACGCGCACGATGTCGGCCAGATCCTGGACGACGAGGGTGTCGCGGTCCGCGTCGGCCATCACTGTGCATGGCCCATCATGCGCAGGCTCGCCGTCCCGGCCACCGTGCGCGCCTCGTTCGCGGTCTACAACACGCTCGACGAGGTGGACGCGCTGGTAGCCGCGGTGCGGAAGGCTCAAAGCTTCTTCGGCGTGAGCGGAGCGAATGCCGACAATGGTCACACTGGAGTTGCATAAAGCATGCGCATGGAGCAGATGTACCAGGAAGTCATCCTGGACCACTACAAACACCCGCACCACCGTGGCCTGCGCGAACCATTCGGCGCCGAGGTGCATCACGTCAACCCGACGTGCGGTGACGAGGTGACCCTGCGCGTCGACCTGGATGCCGCGGGCGACGTGCGCGATGTGTCCTACGACGGCCAGGGCTGCTCGATCAGCCAGGCCGCCACCTCGATTCTCACCGACCAGGTCATCGGACTGCCCGTGCAGCAGGCGCTGAAGGTGGTCGACTCCTACTCCGAGATGATCTCCAGCCGGGGCGCGGTCGAGGGCGATGAGGACATCATCGGTGACGGGGTCGCGCTGGCCGGGGTCAGTAAATATCCGGCGCGGGTGAAATGCGCGCTGCTCGGTTGGATGGCGTTCAAGGACGCCGTCGTGCGTATCACCGACGCCGCGGTCGCCGCGCCCACCATGGGCACCGAACCGTCCACGAATGGGGAACATCATGAGTGACACACCGGCCGCCGAAGCGGCGGAACTCGAGCTGACGGCCGAGGAGATCAAACTGCTCGAGGATATCGAGGAGGCCATGCGCGATGTCGTCGATCCCGAGCTCGGCATCAATGTGGTCGATCTCGGTCTCGTCTACGGCGTGACGGTCGACACCGAGAATATCGCCACCCTGGATATGACCCTCACCTCGGCGGCCTGCCCGCTGACCGATGTCATCGAGGATCAGACCCGCAACGCGCTGGTGCGCAGCGGGCTGGTGGAGGATCTCAAGATCAACTGGGTCTGGATGCCGCCGTGGGGTCCCGACAAGATTACCGAGGACGGGCGCGAACAGTTGCGCGCACTCGGGTTCACCGTTTGATCCTCGCGATACAGCGACGGCCGCCGGAGAATTCGGCGGCCGTCGTTTCTGTACACTTTCGAATGTGGTGATGACGCAGCGATTTATGCGCCCCCGGCCGATAGTCGGCCGCCGGGGCTCATACGTGCGCAACCACACGTAGGTCCCTGCGGTGGTCATCGGACCGGGGGTTCTCCCACCCGATCCGAGTCAGGACGTGGTGGATCGCATCCGCGCGGGCGAACCGCCGAGGCCAATGCGCTGCGCAATGCGGTCTACCTGGCGATCGATCGCGGTCCATACCGGGAGTTGGCATGAGCGAAAAACCGGATGCGTCCGGCTTGGCGCATTGTTGCTCACGGTAGGGAATTCCCCTGAGCGGCAACGGGATACTGGACAGGTCTCGCGGGCTCGACCATGATCGAGCCGTCGGTCTTCGTGAGATGGGGAGATTGTGGTGTCGCTACTGCGCAATTCGGTTCTCGGCGTCGCGGTGGCCTCGGCCGCCGCCCTCGGTGTGCTCGCGGCCGGGACAGCCGAGGCGGCGGGCACGCTGTTCGGCACCGTCACCATCTCACCGGGCACCGGCAAGGTGGGTCTGTCCACCGATCAGCGGAGTTGGGTGGCCGCCGATGCCGAGGCGCAACGACAGTGCGGTGAATACGACTGCCAGATCCAATTGCGCTACAGCGACGGCTGTGCCGCCGTCGCCCGCGGCGCGGACGGCCGATTCGGTTGGGCCGCAGCGGGTTCGCGCCAGGAGGCGGAAGAGACGGCGGTGGCGGGCTTGGGCGAGAGCGCCCCGCCCTTTCCCGACTTGGGTAGCGCCTCGCCACGCGCCGCGGCCGTCGTGGCGGCGGCCTGCACCGAGAACGTCCGCTGAGTTCACACGTCCCCATGAGTTAGACGGGAAGATCCTCGCAATGTCTTTACTGGGCAGAGCCGCCCTGATCGTTGTCGCGTCCGCGGTCGCCGGGATAGTGGACGCGGGCGGCGCGTCCGCCGAACCAGGGGCGGATGGCCGCCTCTACGGGGCCATGGCGGTGGAGGTGGTGGGCGATGAGGTGCACACCATCTGGGCCTCCGACTTTCCGAGTTGGGCCGACGCCGACGCCTCGGTGCTCGGACGGTGCAGTTCCGCCAACTGCAATGTGATCGTCCGCTTCGTCGACGGCTGCGGGTCGATCGCGGCGAAGAAGGGGGCCATGATCGGCCGTTCCGCCCCCACCAAGGCGGAGGCGGAACAGGCCGCCGTCGACGCCTTCGGTCCGCCGGTCACCTCGTTCAGCGCGGCGCCGCCGCGCGCCAACATCCTGCGCACCGAATGCACCAGCAACGCCGAGTAAATCAGCGGCGCAACACCTTCCGAGCCAACCAGTTGCCGAAGAACTGGACGCCCTGCACCCCGATGACGATGATCAGCATCGCCACGAAGGTGGCCTGCCAGTTGAAGCGCTGATATCCGTAGACCAGGGCGAAATTGCCCAGTCCGCCGCCGCCGACCGTGCCCGCCATGGCCGACATGTCGACTATGGCGATCACCACGAAGGTGTAGCCGAGGATCAGCGGCCCCAGCGCCTCCGGGATGAGCAGGGTCGCGATGATCCGCAGCGGTCCGGCCCCGCACGCGCGGGCCGCCTCGATGACGCCGGGATCCACGGTCACCAGGTTCTGCTCGACAATGCGCGCGACCCCGAAGGAGGCCGCGACGATCATGACGAAGGCGGCGGCATCCCTACCGATCGTGGTGCCGACCACCTGCAGCGTCACCGGGCCGAGCGCGGCCAGCAGAATGATGAACGGAATCGGCCGCACCACATTCACCAGCACATTGAGCAGTACGTTCACCGGCGCGTTGGCCAGCAGTCCGCCCCGGCGGGTGGTGTAGAGGGCGGTGCCGAGGAACAGGCCGATCACCCCGCCCACCACGAAGGCGACGCTCACCAGATAGATGGTGTCGCCGATGGATTCGAACAGCACCGGTCGCAGTTTGTCCCAATCAGTGTGCACCGGAGTTCCTTTCCCTGCGGTCGAGTGCGGCGGCAACCTCGTCCACCGCGTCGTCCGAGCCGTGCAGGGCCAGCGTGACACTGCCGAATGTCTTGTCCTGCAGGGTGCTCACACCACCGAACACCACTTCGAAGCGCACGTCGGCGCGGGTGGCGGCGGCCAGGGCGGCGCCCAAACCGCGCTCGTCGTCGATGTCGACGGTGACCATTCGGCCGCCGTGCTTGTCGCGCAACCGCGCCAGTTCGGTATCGGAGGGCCGATCGTGCAGGACGGTCGCCACGAACGATCGGGTCGGCGTCGCCTGCGGGTTCGCGAAAACGTCGAAGGTGCTCGACAATTCGACGATCCGGCCCTCGGCGAGCACCGCGACCCGATCGGCCACCGCGCGAATCACATCCATCTCGTGGGTGATGACCACGATGGTGACGCCGAGTTCCCGATTGATCTTCTTCAGCAGCCGCAGCACCTCGGCGGTGGTCTCCGGATCCAGTGCCGAGGTGGATTCGTCGGCCAGCAGCAGCGCCGGGCTGGTGGCCAGCGCGCGGGCGATACCGACCCGCTGCTTCTGCCCACCGGAGAGTTGATCGGGATAGCTGCGCGCCTTGTCGGTCAGGCCGACGAATTCCAGCAGTTCGGCCACCCGCGCCTTGCGTTCGGCGCGTTTCCACCCCGCCACCTTCAGCGGATATTCGATATTGCCTGCGGCCGTGCGGGATCGGAACAGGTTGAACTGCTGGAACACCATGCCGATCTCGCGGCGCAGGCGGCGCACACCGGCTTCGGACGTCCCGGTGATCGGCGCGCCCCCGACCTCGATGGTCCCGCTGGTCGGCCGCTCCAACGCGTTGATCAGACGCACCAGGGTGGATTTGCCCGCGCCGGAATAGCCGATGACGCCGAAGATCTCACCCTTCTCGATGCGCAGGTCGATCCCGTCCAGCGCCACGTGCCGATCCGCGCCCTTGCCGAAAACCTTGGTGACGGACCGGAATTCGACGGCGGGCGGCTGCTCGCTCACCTGGCTCACTTCGACTTGCGCGCGGTCTGCTGCACTCGCGCCAGAATCTGCTCGAGTTCGGCCGGGGTGCGCTTGACCTCGACCGAGGTGCTCTTGGTGGTCTCGGCGTGTGCCCGCTGCACCGCCGGGTCGTGCCACAGGTCGACCACGCGCTGGTAGAGCGGGTTGTCCCTGTCGGCTTTGCGGGCGACCACCACATTGATGTAGGGCTCGGCGCCCGCGTCCTTCGGATCATCCTTGTACAGGGCCGAATTGGGGTCGATACCCGAACGATCGAGGAAGGTGTTGTTGATGACCGAGGCGTCCACGGAGGCCAGCGACAGCGCGGTCTGCGCGGCGTCGACGGCCGTCACCTTCACTTTGGAGGCGGCCTTGTCCACATCGGCCGGGGTCGGCTGTGCGACCTCGCCCGCGAGTTTCACCAGTCCGGCCGAGCGCAGCACGAACAGCGCGCGGGCCTGATTGGTCGGATCGTTCGGAATGGCGATCTCACCGCCCTGCGGGATCTCGGCCAGCGTCTTGTGCTTCTTCGAATACACGCCCAGCGGCACGATGTAGGTCGAGCCGATCGGGGTCAGATCGTCGTTGTTGGCCACGTTGTAGTCGCCGAGGAACTGGATGTGCTGGAAGAGGTTCAGATCGATCTGCTTCTGCGACAGCGCGAGATTGGGCTGTTTGTAATCGGAGAAGGTGGTCACCTTCAGGTTGATGCCCTGCTCCTTGGCCCGCTGCTCGAAGACCTCCCAGGTGTGATCGTTGTCAGTGGTGCCGATGCGCACTACCGTGTCGGAGGAGGTCTTGTCTTCGGAGCCGCATGCCGCCAGGGTGAGGGCGGCCGTAGCTACCAGGACCGGGATCGCCAGTGCCCGATGGAATTTCACACGTGCTCCTGTAATGCTTGTCGCAATGCCTATGAACCCGGTAATCCAAGCGGTTCGAGCATCCGTCCGGCAACAGTTGCGATTGCCTCGAGGGAAACCCTTTACCGAGGCGATTGTTTCGGCTAGCTTGCTGGCAATGCGAATTCTGCGCCGTGTGCTGGCGATTTCGGCTCTACTCGCCCTCGCGGCAACCGGTGTGGCCTGTGGTGAACAACACTCCTCCGATGTGGTGCGCATCGGTGTGAACGATCTCTCCCTGCCGCACTGGGATGTCTACAAGAAGAAGGCCGCCGAACAGGGCATCAAGGTGGAGCTCATCAATTTCACCGACTACAACCAGCCCAATCCGGCGCTGTCCCAAGGCCAAATCGATCTGAACAAATTCCAGCATCTGCGCTATCTGGCCAATTACAACGCGCGGAACAACGATACGCTGGTGCCGATCGGCGCGACCGAGATCTACCCGCTCACTTTGTATTCGAAGAAGCACAAGAACGTCGCCGATATCCCCAAGGGCGGTCAGATCACCCTCAGCAATAATCCGGCCAACCAGGTGCGCCCGCTGCTGAGTCTGGCCGCGGCGGGTCTTATCGTCCTCAAGGGCGGACCCACCTGGGATTCCAAGATCGAGGATGTCGACACCGGCGCGTCCAAGGTGCGACTGAATACCATCGACCCCACCCTCACCGCCCAATCCCTCGACAGCGTGGACGCCGCCTTCGTCGACGACGCCTTCGCCCGTCCCGCCGGTCTCGGCAAAAAAGAGACCATCTACTCCGACGACCCGGAACGCCCCGACCTCAAGCAGTACATCAACATCTTCGCCACCCGCGCCGTCGAGAAGGACAACCCCAAATACCGCAAACTGGCCGAGCTCTACCACGACCCCGAAGTGGAAGCCGCCATCCGCGCTGAGAAGGACTACGACGGCACCTTCAAAACCAACTCCCAGGCCGACCTCCAATCCACCCTCATCGACCTCGAATCCAAATTCCGCAAGTAGCCGCCCGCGCCGAGTGCCCCAGGGCACTCGGCGCGCCACGTCTGTCCACCGATGGCCGAAAGTGGGTAGCGGGGGTACGTCGGAGGTCGTCGCGGGGGTAGGCGTTCGAAGGATGTGTCCGATTCGTCGGGATTCTAGGGTTGATCGCACGGGCGAGCGAAGAGGAATCCGGTGGGACGAGACGTTTTTCGACGGTGGGCGGGGCTGGGCGCGGCGCTGATTCTCGCGGGATCGGTGGCCGGGTGCGGTTCGGCGGCCGAGGTCAACGGTCTGGAGCGGTTGCAGCGCCAGCAGTTGCGGTGGCAGCCGTGCGGGGACGAGAAGTTGGACGCGGCGGGCGCGGAGTGCGCCGATGTCACCGTTCCGCTGAATTACGCCGAGCCGCAGGGACGCACGATCACGGTCGCGATCTCGCGCGCCCGCGCCGCGGATTCGGCGCGGCGGCACGGCGTGCTGATCTCCAATCCCGGCGGTCCCGGCGCGTCCGGACTCGATACCGCCCTGCTCGAGGACGAAATACAGTCGGGCGGTTTGCGTGAGCGCTACGACCTGATCGGAATGGATCCCCGAGGGATCGGTCGTTCCACCCCGATGCACTGCGATTGGCCGACGCCCTCGGGACTGCGGGCGGCGGGACTCGACCGGGCGGGTTTCGAGAAAACCCTCGCGCTGCACGCGGATCTGGCAGCGCGCTGTCGCGAGACCGGCGATGCCTACCGCTACATCACCACCCGCAATACCGCGCGCGATATGGATCTGATTCGCGCGGTGCTCGGCGAACAGCGGATCAGCTATATCGGCACCTCCTACGGCACCTATCTGGGATCCGTTTTCGCGCAGATGTTTCCGGACCGCATCGACCGCCTGGTACTCGACAGCGCCATCGATCCGGTCCGCTATTCCGTCGGCATGATCCAGCAGATGGGCAAACCCAATGAGGTCGCCTTCGATGTCTGGGCCGGGTGGGTGGCGGCGCGGGACGGCGAATATCACTTGGGCGCCACGGCTTCGGCGGTGCGCGCCAAGATCACCGAACTGCTGCGGCGGTCCGCGCGCGAACCCATCACCGTCGGCGCGCAGCGAGTCGAAGCGCACGAATTGCCGCTGATCCTGTTCGAGGGGGTCGCGGGGAGCCAGGGCTACGTGTCGTTGGCGGTTCAGCTGCGCCAACTCCTCGACGCGGCCGAGGGCCGGGCGCAGGCCCCGGACAGCGAACTGGAGCAGACCCTGCGCGATGAGTGGGGTCCGGGTTCCGATAGCGCCGTGGAGATGATGATCCAGTGCGGCGACGCGCCCGCCCCGCGCGACCCGGACTGGTATTGGCGCAATCTCGAGGCCAGTCGCGCCACCGAACCCCTCTTCGGCTCCTACGCCAATCACCCCAGCGTCTGCGCGTTCTGGCCCGCTCCGGTGGAACCGCCCACCGTCATCGGCAACGCGCTGCCCTCGCTGATCCTGCAGTCGGTCATGGACACCCGAACCGCCTACGAGGAGGGAATCGCCCTGCACGGCATGATGACCGGTTCCCGATTGGTCACCATGCCGGACAAGGTGGCGCACGGCGTACTGGACAAGAGCGCGTGCGCGCGTGCGGTGGCCGCAGGCTATCTGCGCACCGGCGTCCTCCCGGAAGCCGATATGACCTGCGCGGCGGGCTGAGCGCTACGCCTCCTCGGCGAGACCGTCGGCCAGTTCGGCGAGGAATAGATCGATACTCTCGGCCTTGGCCTCGGGCGATTCGAGGCGTTCCCGCAGGATCGACTCGGTGCGGTCCAGGACCGCCGTGGTCAGATCGCCCGCGAGTTCGGCCTCGAGCCGGTCGCGAGTCCGCGACAGGTTCCGCAGACCCGCACGCCGCACCCGGATGGTCTCGGTCGCCGCGGTCTCCCGCAGACCGGCGAGGATGCCCTCGGCGTCCTCGCGGGCCTCGCGGTGGATGCGAGCGACCTCGGCCTCGGCCGCGTGCACGGCCGCGGCGAAGGCGCGTTCGGCGGCCGCGAGGTCGACCGAAGCCTTTGCGCTGTCGGCCATTTGGGTGTCGATGGTGTCCTGCGCGCGCCGCATGGCGGTTCGCACGGGCGGGAGGACCCACTTCGCGAGCACCCCGACGATGACGGCGAATCCGAACAGCTGGCTGAGGAAAACCGGCCAGTCCCAGGTGATGTCGTAGAGTCCGCTGCGGTCGTCGGTCATCGTCGTCCTCCGAGTACGCGATCGGCCAGCCTGCCTGCCAGCGGATCGAGGTGCGCGCCGAATCGGAGCGCCGATTCGGCGGCGTCGGTGCGCAGTCGCGCGGTGGCATCGGCGACCATAGCATCGGTTCGGCGCTGTTGTTCCTCGCGCGTCGCGTGCACCAACGCTTGTCCTTCCTTTCTCGCCTGTGCGCACATCCGCGCCGCCTCGGCCCCCGCCGCCGTGACCGCGCTGCGGTATCGATGTGCGGCCTCGGCGGAAATCGACTGTGCCCGTGCCTGATTCGCGGTGGTCTGCGCGACGCGTGCTGCGCGCTGCGCCAGCACCTCCCGGACGGGTGGCACCACCCAGATCCGGATGACGCCGAAGACGATCAGGAAGATCGCCAGTTCGACGAAGAAGGTGCCGTCGGGCAGCAGAAAGTTCTGTCCCGCTCGATGTTCGGTCATGGCGTTCACTTGCCGGGCGTCGCGAACGCGAACAGTGCCATGAAGGTCAGGTTGATGAAATACACGGCGTCGACCAGGCTGACCGCCATGAGATAGTTGCCGCGCAGCTTGCCTTCGGCCTCCGGCTGCCGGGAAATGCCGTTGATGAGCGCCGATCCCGCCATGCCATTGCCGTAGCCCGCGCCGATCGCGCCGCCGACCATCATGAGTCCGCCCGCGACCAGTGCCGCCGCTTGGACGATCGTCTCGTGGGTCACCGCTGCCATGGGTTTTCCTTCCTCTTTGAAGTTGAAGCTCAGTGGTTCTCGTGTTCGGACGCGGTGGCCTGGCCGAAATACAGGACGGTCAGCAGCGCGAAGATGAATGCTTGGATCAGCCCGACGAACAGGTCGAACAGTTTCCAGGCGGCATTGGGGCCCCAGCTGAGCCAGGCGGGCAGCAGGGCGATCACCGAGATCATCACGCCGCCCGCGAACATATTCCCGAACAGCCGCAGCGCCAGCGAGAGCGGTTTGGCCAACTCCTCGATGACATTGATGAGCACCATCGGTCCCCACCCCATATGCCCTTTGAGCACCTGCTTGACATGTCCGAGCGGTCCGCGCCGCGCCATGCCGGCGACCTGGTAGCCGACGAAGACGAACAGTGCCAGTGCGTAGGTGAAGTTGACATCCGCCGCCGGCGGTGCGATCAACTCGCCGCCGCCGTACTGCACGGGCAGCACCGACAGCCAGTTCGACAGCAGGACGAACACGAACAGCGTGACCGCCAGCGGTAGGACGAAGGGCGCGATGCGCAGTCCCACAGCGCTTTCCACCTGACCGCGCATTTGCACGGTCACGGTCTCGAAGAACAACTGCACCCCGTTGGGGACGCCGGAGGTCAGCCGCAGGCGCAGCAGAAAGGCCAGCGCGAGTACGGCGACCGCCGCGACGGCGGTGGCCGCGATGGTGTCGACATGAAATTCCATTCCCCATAGACGCGCGATTTCATGGTGTCCCACTTCGATTTTCGTCATCCGGTGGCCCTCGAAGCGGTGGTCCACGCGGCGGCGGCGAGCTGGAATGCCATGAGTCCGAAGAGGATTCCCAACCCGTCCGGTCGTGCTAGCACCCCGACGGCTAGCGCGACCACGGTGACGACGAGCAGTCGAAGATTCGACAGTGCCGCCAAATATCCAGTGCCGGAACCGGTTGCGCGGGCCACCCCGATCCGGGTGAGCCAGGCGTTGACCAGCCCCAAGGCGAGTCCGACGCAGACGAATGTCCCTAGAAGTATCCGATCCAGCCCCCCGGCCACGGCGAGAACCACGAGTCCCGCTGCGGCACAGGCGATGATCGGGCGGCGATCGACGTTGATCGACATCTGCCCTCCCTCGGCGATGAGTTGACGCTCCCGCGCCTACTACCAAATGTAGTACAAGAACCGAAGGAATGGGACATAGAGGACAAAAGAATCTGGTGCGACCCGGTCAGGCGCCCTTGCGCGCCGCAGGCTTCTTGACCGCCTTCTTCGGAGCGGCCTTCTTGGCCGCCTTCTTCGCGGCGGGCTTCGCCGCGGACTCGCCTGCGGCGGCCCGGCGACCACTCGCCTCCAGACTGCGCTGCAGCGCCGCCACCAGATCGACCACCTCGGCATCGAGTCCGGCGGGCGCGACCTCGGCGCGCGGTGTCACCTTCCCGGTGCCACTGGCGATCGCCTCGTCCAACACCTTCTGGAGTTCGATCTGATACTCGTCGGTGTAGAGGCTCGGGTCGAAATCATCGGACATGGTCGCCACCAGCGTCTCGGCCATGGAGATCTCCTGCGGGCGCGGTTCGGCCACATCCACCAGCGAGTCGAATTCCACCGAGCGCACCTCGTCGGGCCACAGCAGCGTCTGCAGCACGAGCATCCCCTCGCGCACCCGCAGCGCCGCCAGCCGCGTCTTCTGCCGCAGCGTGAAGTGCACCAGCGCGGTGCGATCGATGTGTTCGAGCGTCTTCGCCAGCAACACATACGCTTTCGGTGTACTGGAATCGGGCTCCAAATAGTAGCTGCGGTCGTAGAGGATGGGATCTATTTGATCCGACGGCACGAACTGCAGGACCGGGATCTCGTGCTTTTCCGCGGCGGGCAGTTTCGCGAAATCCTCCTCGGTCAATACGACCTTGTCGCCCTCGGGGGATTCGTAGGCGCGATCGATATCGGCGTACTGCACGGAGTTTCCGCAGACCGCGCACACCCTGTCGTATTTGATGCGACCGCCGTCCTTGGCATGCACCTGATGGAAGCGAATATCGTGATCCTCGGTCGCGGTGTAGACCTTGACCGGGACATTGACCAGCCCGAACGCAATCGAGCCCTTCCAAATAGCTCGTGCCATTGCTCAATCATGGCCGAACCCATTCTCCGGCGCGAGCGAATGCGCCATGACGCGCCGCACCCGCGCGGGCGCGGCGGCGAAAAGCGCCCGCATGGCGGCGGCCGTACCCGGTAGATCGGAGCGCCCCGAAAGATACGCCCGCTGCTGTTCGGCGGGAAGCTCGAAGAACAACTCGAAGAACAGCGGAATATCGGCGGGTGGCAGGGTGAGCAGCGTACGCAGTCCGGCGATTCGCAGCGCGTGGACCGCGCGGGCGGAAAGCGAAGCGGGGGAGTCGCCCGCCGCGACGGCATCGGCGGCGCAAAGGGTCGCGGCGACGCTGTATCCGGTCGCGGGATGGGTGAATCCGCCCGCCGCGCCGAACGCATGCCGCGCGGGTCGTGCACCCTGCACCGGAAAACGAACTCGCTCCACCACCTCCTCGGTGAAAGGTATTGCACGGGACCGCAATCGGCGTATCAACCGCTCGCGCAGCACCGAATGGCTCAGCGCGGGACGTCCGGCGAGGCACGTCTCCTCCAGCAGCATGGTCCCCGCGGCGAGCGGAACGGCGTAGAGGAACGAGGGCGGCGCCTCGGGATCGGCGCCGTTGTCCGGTCGCCAATCCATGAAAAATGGTTCGCAGACGCTTCCTTCGACGAGGACGCCGTAGGCGGTCTGCTCGGCCCGGCGGGGCGAACGCGGGATACCGCGAGCATCTATCACCCGGTCGGCGGTGAGTCGTCGCCCCGAGGCGAGAGTGACCGCACGTCGCGTCAGCCGAACGGCCCGGTCCGCGACGATCTCCGCACCCGCCAAACTCAGCGAGTCCCGCAGCCGCCCGGAATCGAGCACCGAATACGGCCGGTCGATTCGGAATTCCCGCCGCGCCCACGCCACCGGCGCCTCGACGGTCGCGGCGACGGCACCCGGATCGAGCCATTCGGGCAGTTCGTCGCGCCACGCGGCGTACGTCGCGGTCCACGGTCGATCCGGACGCGGGTCCACCGCGACAACAGCGAGGCCGCGGGTCCGACACCGGTGCGCCAGCGCCCGTCCGGCAGGGCCGAGCCCGACGACAAGCACCTGCGCGCGCATCGCGTCCTCCCTCGGTCCGGGCGAGCCTATGGCACCGTTACCGGCCCGGTAGCGTGTGGTCCGATGAATGGCGGAAGGGATGACAAGGTGACGCAGGGCAACGGACCGCAACCCCAAGACCCCGCCAACTGGTGGGATCAACCGATACCCCCCGCGAATCCGACCCCGCCGACATTCGACAAGTCGCAGCCGACCGTGATTTCCCAGCCGCCACCCTCGGTCGCCAGATCGAGCCCCACAGTGCAGCAGCCCTTTCCTTCGCCGCCGCCCTACCAGCAGCCGCCCGCCTATCCGCAACCCCCGGCCTACCAACCGAATCAGGCCTACCAACCGTCCAACCCGTACTACCAAGCCAATCCCGTTGCGCCCAAGTCGAACGCGGGCGTATTCATCGGCGTGGTGCTCGGCCTGGTCGTCCTCCTCGGCCTCGGTATCGGCGCGGTCGCCTACGTCACCCGCGACAAGGAATCCACGAACGCCGCCGAGGACACCTTCCCGACCCTCCCCCCGGAAACGACCTTCCCGCCGACGAACCTGCCGACACCGACCTTCGGCAGACCCACCGGCGCACCCAAATCCCCGACCGGCGCCAGACTCGGCTACGCCGAATACGGCGGCAAGGACTGGGATTTCAAATACGCCGATATCGCCCTGCACGCCGACTGGGTGTCGGGTCGCGACCACGACACCTGCGCCTCGATCGAGAAGCAGGGCAAACTCACCGCCCTCGGCTGCACCTACGCGGCCGAGTTGGTCTACAAGGCCGAGGGCGGTGGACTCATGCTGACCCAGTTCATCCTCGGCATGGCCGACGCCGACAAGGCCGCGGCCGCCATGGGCAAATTCAGCGACCGGGATCTGAGCCTGCGCAAGGGCACCTTCGTGGACAACTTCACCACCGGCAAGTGGAAGGACGGCAGCCAGAAGTCCTTCGTGGTGATCACCATCGCCACCGCGAAGGATGCCGTCGATCCGGCCCTGGTGCAGAAGTACCTGCACTACCGCAACGCCGACACCCTCGGGGCACTGATCTGGCGCTGAGCCTGCTCAGATGACGCCCGTGGCGAGCAACCCGCCGTCGACGCGCACCGTCTCCCCGGTGATCCAGCGCGCCGAGTCGGAGACCAGGAACCCGATCAGTTCGGCCACATCCTCGGGCACGCCGAGCCGCTTCATCGGATAGCCCGCCGCCACCCGCTCCTCGTCGGCCGAGTAGAGCGCGTCGGCGAATTTTGTCTTCACCACGCCGGGCGCGACCGCGTTGACCCGGATGTTCGGGCCGAGTTCCCAGGCGAGTTCCTCGGTGAGCCGGATGAGCGCGGCCTTGGACGCGCCGTAGGCGGCGATCATCCCGGTGGAGCGCAACCCGGTGACGCTGGCGACATTCACCACCGCGCCGCCGTGCTCGCGCATCCACGCCTTGTGCGCCTCCTGGATATAGCCGAGGGCCGCGACCACGTTGATGTCGAAGATCTTGCGGACCGCGCTCAGGTCGGCGTCCATGAGCGGCCCGTAGACCGGGTTGATGCCGGTGTTGTTGATGAGAATGTCCAGCGAGCCGAACTCGGAAACAGCCCGCTCGACGGCGTCGGCCCGGCTCTGCGCATCGCCGGAATTGCCCGCGAGGGCGACGACCTCGCCGCGATGGCCGAGTGCCCGCAGGTCCGCGGCGGCCTCCTCCAGCGGTTCCGGTTTGCGCGCGGTGATCACCACATTCGCGCCGCGGCGCAGCAGTTCGGCCGCCACCGCCTTGCCGATGCCCCGGCTGGCCCCGGAGACCAGCGCGCTCTTGCCAATCAGATCGTTCATACTCAAGGCACGTTACTGAACCGTCCGCGCGCGATCGTAGCCGCGGTCACACCGCGCGAATGCGGTCTGTTGGTGCGGCACAGGTAAAATCGGTTGTTCGTGTGCGCCGACCCGCGCACCCTACTGAAGTAAACCCGCTACCGCTCAGCACGCGCCGCCTTTTAGGAGATATCTGTGATCACCGCGACCGACCTGGAGGTCCGGGCCGGAGTCCGCACCCTGCTCTCGGCCCCCGGTCCGGCGCTGCGGGTGCAGGCGGGCGACCGGATCGGCCTGGTCGGGCGCAATGGCGCGGGCAAGACCACCACGCTGCGGATCCTGGCGGGCGAGGGCGAGCCGTACGCGGGCGCCATCCTGCGCTCCAGCGAGATCGGCTACCTCCCGCAGGATCCCCGCGAGGGCAATCTCGATGTGCTGGCCCGCGACAGGGTGCTCTCCGCGCGCGGCCTGGACACCCTGATCCGCGATATGGAGAAGCAGCAGGCGCTGATGGCCGAGGTGGCCGACGAGGCCGAGCGGGATAAGGCGGTCCGCAAGTACGGCCGCCTCGAGGAGCGCTTCTCCGCTCTCGGCGGCTACGTCGCCGAGAGCGAGGCCGCCCGCATCTGCCACAGCCTCGGCCTACCGGACCGGGTGCTCGGGCAGGCGCTGCGCACCCTGTCGGGCGGTCAGCGTCGCCGCATCGAATTGGCCCGCATCCTGTTCTCGGCCTCCGACGGCAGCGGCGGCCGCTCCGATCGCATCCTGCTGCTCGACGAGCCGACCAACCACCTCGACGCCGACTCCATCACCTGGTTGCGCGGCTTCCTGCAGAGCCACGACGGCGGCCTGATCGTCATCAGCCACGATGTGGAACTGCTCGACGCTGTGGTCAACAAGGTGTGGTTCCTCGACGCGGTGCGCGGCGAGGCCGATGTCTACAACATGGGCTGGAAGAAGTATCTCGACGCCCGCGCCACCGATGAGCAGCGCCGCCGCCGCGAGCGCGCCAACGCGGAGAAGAAGGCAAGCGCGCTCAAGGCCCAAGCCGCCAAACTCGGCGCGAAGGCCACCAAGGCCGTCGCCGCGCAGAATATGGTCAAGCGCGCCGAGCGCCTGATGGCCGAGTTGGACGATGTGCGCGTGGCCGACAAGGTGGCCAGGATCAAATTCCCGAGCCCGGCCACCTGCGGCAAGACCCCGCTCATGGCCGAGAACCTGACGAAGCTGTACGGCTCGCTGGAGATCTTCACCGGTGTCGACCTGGCCATCGATCGCGGCAGTCGGGTGGTGGTGCTCGGACTCAACGGCGCGGGCAAGACGACGCTGCTGCGCCTGCTCGCGGGCGTCGAACAGCCCACGGCGGGCGGGCTGGTTCCCGGTCACGGCCTGAAGATCGGCTACTTCGCCCAGGAGCACGACACCCTCGACGATTCGGCCAGCGTCTGGGAGAACATCCGCCATGCCGCCCCCGATGCGGGGGAGCAGGAGTTGCGCGGCCTGCTCGGCGCGTTCATGTTCACCGGTCCCCAGTTGGAGCAACCCGCGGGCACCCTGTCGGGTGGTGAGAAGACGCGTCTGGCCCTGGCGGGTCTGGTCTCCTCGGCGGCGAATGTCCTGCTGCTCGACGAGCCGACCAACAACCTGGATCCGATCTCCCGCGAGCAGGTGCTCGACGCGCTGCGCAGCTACACGGGCGCGGTGGTCCTGGTGACCCACGATCCGGGCGCGGCCGAGGCGCTCAATCCCGAGCGCGTCATCCTGCTGCCCGACGGCGCCGAGGACCACTGGTCCAAGGAGTACCTGGAACTCATCCAGTTGGCCTGATCCGTAATCCGGCGGGGCAGCGCGACACTCGCACGCCACGCCGGGAAATTCGGAACTTCTTCGCCGTAGGTGAGTTTCATCACAGTGACCCGTTGATCACGGCCTGCGGACAACCTAGCCTGGAAAGACGCTGCTCGGCGACTCGGAGGATAGCCATGAGCGACAGGCCCACATCAGGCAAGGCCACATTGGGTAAGGGCACGCGCGTCACCGGCAAGTCGCGTGACCGTCTACAGTCCCAGCTGAAGAAGCAATACGAGGCGGGGGCGAGCATTCGCTCGCTGGCGCGGGCGACCGGGCGCTCCTACGGCTTCATCCACAACGTGCTGGTGGAGTCGCATGTGCAACTCCGCAGCCGAGGTGGCGCGAATCGTCGCAAGAGCCAATAGGTTTCGGCGCGCGAATCGAGGCGCGGCTCAGTCCGTCCACTCTGGGACAGCGCCGTCGCCGTGCACCAGGAGGTTGCCGAGGCTCTGGAAGATCGGTAGACCGGTCTTGATCTCCAGATAGGCGAACTGCCCCTGCGGGTTGACCTCCAGGAAGTAGTACTCGCCGTCCGTGCCGAGCCGAATATCCAAGACGCCGAAGGACAATCCGAGCGCACCCATCAGGGTGGCCAGTGACTTGCTGACCGAGGCGGGCAGGGTATCGGGGCGGAACTCCACCGAGGTGTCGAGCCGGGAATCCACCCGGCCCACCCCGGCCTGCGAGTCGATGCGCACCGTCCACTCGACCCCGTCGACCCAGACCACGCGCAGATCGCATTCGGCGGCGATGTAATCCTGGAAGGTGGTGGGCGCGGAGCGGATACCCGCCAGCTTGGCGTAATCGGTCGCCGCGATGATCCGAGTCTCGGAGAATTCGGCGCGGCTGGTGCCGGTGCGCTTGTAAACCACCGGGCCGGGCCGGGATTCGACGAACCCCCTGGCCTCGTCCGGATCATTGGTGATGAGCGTCTCCGGGACGGCGAAGCCCGCGCGTCGCGCCGTCTCCAACTGGACGATCTTGCGGCCCGCCGTGCGATCCGCACCCGGATCATTGACCCACAGCGCCGGAATCGACCACAGCAGACCCTGGATGAACGCATCGCATTCGGCCTGCCGGTAGGCGTCGTCGGCGGCCCGGACCCCCGCGGGCACCACGCTCGGATGCGGCCGCCGCCACCACACCGCGCCCACCTCGTCCAAACCGATCAGATGCGACAGCGAGCGGGTGGTGCCGAGCCGATCGACCCGGAAACTGCCGAATTCCGTGGGGAAGTCGCGCAGGTCCAGGTGAATCGGGGTGAGCCCGTGCTGTTCTCGCAGCGTCGCCGTCATCGCCGAGGCGTGCAGATCCGCCGATTCGGACACTATGAGGACCGAACCCGGTGCCATCGTCGAATCCGCTCAGTCGAGACTGTCGCAGTTGATGCCGTCGTCGCTGCCCCCGGCCGACCTGGTCTGGCAGTAGGTATAGGTGGCGGGGGTGTAATCCGCGCGACCGGGCAGGCGCAGCCTGTCGGCCCAGGAAGCCGTGAGTTGTTGCAGCAGTTCGTCGCCCAGCGCCTCGGAGGGCTCCTCGGAGAGGGTCAGCGGGCGGTCGACCAGGTCGATGCGCAGGCGGCGGGTGAAATCGGCCGTCGCGCCCGCGCGGATGTCGACCATGACGGGGCGGCCCTCGGCGCAGGCGGATTGCGTTCCGCCCTCGCGCAGCCGGACGTCGTCGCGGCGGAAAGTCCAGATGCCCTCGGCGACGCGGACGGTGATCTCGCACTCGGACTCCCCGACGAGTAGACCGTGCAGCGGTGGGACGCGGTCACCGGTCGGGGCGATTCCGGAGCGGTGGAATGCGTCGGTCATAAGCTGTCTCCGATCTGCTCGCGATTTGCCAGGACCCCCGAGCGTGCTCTGGATCATAGCGCGCACCGGGGTCCGTTTGGACGGTATCGGGAGATTTCACAGCGGCCGGCAAACCCGATCTGGGCGTGGGATGCGCTAGCGCCGAAAGATTTTCGATGACCGGGAAACCATCCGGAAGCAATTTGACAGCTATTTTCAAACGAGAGGACCTGATCGTTTAGCCGCGAGTTGGCGGCCGTTCACCTGTAAGCGCGTTCGCGCTTACGCCAGGCGCTTTCGCGCTCGTAGCGCCGGGTCCCCTACCCGCTGTGGCATTCTCGCGCCGACAATTCCGGACCTACAGTCCGAGCAGCTCCGGCTGCTCAGCCAAGGCGCGGAACCGCTCGCCCGGATCGAGAACCAGCTTGCGCGCCGTCAGATCGAGTAGTCCGGCCACCACGGTGATCTCCGCCGACACCGTGCCGTCCAACTTCTCGACCCGCTGCGTCATCGAGAAGACTTTGCCACTGGCCCAACCGAATTCGCAGCTGATGGTGACCTCGTCCCCACCGCGCAGCTCGCTGCGGTACTTGATGGTGGTCTCCAGCACTACCGGCCCGACGCCCGAGGCGATCAGCTTGTCCTGTGGCAGCCCCGCCGCCCGCAGCAGCTCCCATCGGGCGTGCTCGGCGTAGCTCAGGTAGACCGCCTGGTTGAGGTGGCCCTGGGTATCGAGCTCGTAGCCGCGGACAACGACGGGCACGAAGAACGTCATAACCGGGTCAACCGCACGGTGCGAACCGAATGTTCCGGATCGACGCTGATAGGTGGGCCACAGCCGCGGCCCGACGGGCATTACCGGCTCTGTCATTTATTGCCGGTTGGCGTTGCGCTCGTCCAACCAGCGCGGCGCCTCCACGAAGTAGTTGTCGAACTCCTCCTGGGCCGCGATCAGCTCGGTGGGTGTGACCTCCCCGGCGGCGAGGCGTTCCAGCACCCGGAAATACGCGAAGCGTTCGACGCCGGGCATGAGCGCGATGAGGATGCGGGCCGAGCTTTCCGGTGCGGCCCCGAAGGCGTGCGGCATGAAGCGGGGCACGCTCACCGCGCCGCCCGCGCCGACGGTGACGATCCGGTCACCGGCCATGACCTGAAGTTCGCCCTCGGCCACGTAGAACAGCTCGTCGGATTTGGTGTGGTAGTGCGGGACGGCGCCGTCGGCGCCGCGTCCCATGGTCACCTCGAGGGTGCTCACCGATCCGCCGGTGGCGGGGGCGTCGAGTAGTAGTCGCATTCGGACCTCGGGTGTGCGACGCACCTCGGCGTCCTCCGGTTGGCAGACGGCGGCGGCTCGGTCGGGGGATTCGTTGGTCATGACCGACTCCAAGTGATTCGCTGATTGATAGTTCGCGACCAAACTATATGTCATCGAATAGAATCCGTCCATGTCCGAACACCGCACCGACGCCGTCGACGCGATCCTCGCCCAGTGGCGCGCCGAGCGCCCCGACCTCGACCTGGAGGCCATGGCGATCGTCGGCCGAGTCGGTCGACTGCACCAGGCGGCCGCCAGGGCCATCGAATCGGTCTTCACCGAATTCGGGTTGCAGCGCGGCGAATTCGATGTGCTGGCCGCGCTGCGCCGCGCGGGCGCGCCCTACGAACTCAACCCCTCGGTCCTCGCCGACACCCTCATGCTGTCCCGCGCGGGTATGACCGGCCGCCTCGACCGGCTCGAATCGGCCGAACTGGTGCGCCGCGTCGGCGATACCGTCGACCGCCGCGCCATCCGCGTCGCCCTCACCGACAAGGGCCGCGACCTGATCGACCGCGCGGTGACCGCGCACACCGCCAACGAGACCCGCCTGCTCGCGGCGCTATCGGCCGAGGACCGCCGCGAACTCGACCGCATCGCCCGGATCCTGCTGCACAGCCTGGAACCAGGGGATCAGCGGTAGCCGCGCCTACTGATCCGCTCGGCGGCGCACCGACGCTTCCACCAGGTCCAGGACGGCCGCCAGATTCTCACTGGTGTGTCCCGAGGCGATCCGGGCGATCAACCCGTCGAGCACCAACTCCAGGTAGCCGAGCAGCACATCGGTGGGCACATCGTCGCGCAGCGCGCCCTGCGCCTTGCGCCGCTCCAGGCGGGCCAGGGTGGCCGCGTTCAACTCCTCGGAGCGTTCCTCCCAGTTGGCCCGGAACTCCGGATCGGTGCGCAGCCGCCGCGCGATCTCCAAACGCGTACCCAGCCAATTGAATTGGGCCGGGTCGGCGAGCATATCGCGCATCACCTGGACCAGACCCTGATTGGCGGCGACATCGGCCATCCGCTCCGCGTCCTCCTTGGCCAGGGCCAGGAACAGCGCGTCCTTGTCGCGGAAATGGTGGAAGATGGCGCCGCGCGACAGACCGGTGGTCTCCTCGAGCCGTCGCACCGTCGCACCGTCGTAGCCGTATTCGGCGAAACAACCGCGCGCCCCGTCGAGGATCTGGGAGCGGCGGGCCGCGAGGTGGTCGTCACTGACCTTGGGCAATAAAGCCTCCGTACTCGATGGTGCGGGTCGAAAAGCACCAAGACGAAATCGTGCGCCTCCCCACTGCGGCGAAGGCAGCGGGGAAGCGCACGTCGATGATCTCCGGCGAGGTTACGCCTTGATCATGTTGCGCAGCACGAACTGCAGGATGCCACCGTTGCGGTAGTAGTCCGCCTCACCGGGGGTGTCGATGCGAACGACCGCGTCGAAGGTGATCACCTCGCCGTTCTCCTTGGTGGCGGTGACCTTCAGCGTCTTCGGGGTGACGCCCTCGTTCAGCTTGGCGATGCCCTCGATATCGAAGGTCTCGGTGCCGTCCAGCTTCAGCGACGCGGCCGATTCGCCCGTCGGGAACTGCAGCGGGACCACGCCCATGCCGATGAGGTTGGAGCGGTGGATGCGCTCGAACGATTCGGTGATCACGGCCCGCACGCCCAGCAGGCTGGTGCCCTTGGCCGCCCAGTCACGTGAGGAGCCCGAACCGTATTCCTTGCCGCCGAGCACCACCAGCGGGACGCCTGCGGCCTGGTAGTTCTGCGAGGCGTCGTAGATGAACGCCTGCGGGCCGCCCTCCAGGGTGAAGTCGCGGGTGTAACCGCCCGAGACGTCGTCGAGGAGTTGGTTGCGCAGCCGGATATTGGCGAAGGTGCCGCGGATCATGACCTCGTGGTTGCCGCGCCGCGAGCCGTAGGAGTTGTAGTCCTTGCGCTCGACGCCATTGGCCTCCAGGTACTGCGCGGCCGGGGTGCCCGGCTTGATGTTGCCCGCGGGGGAGATGTGGTCGGTGGTGACCGAATCGCCCAGCAGCGCCAGCACCCGCGCACCCTTGATGTCCGCGACCGGCTTCGGGGTCTGCGGCATACCGTCGAAGTACGGGGGCTTGCGCACGTAGGTGGACTGCGCGTCCCAGTCGAAGGTCTTGCCCTCGGGGGTCGGCAGGCCGCGCCAGCGCTCATCGCCCTTGAAGACGTCCTTGTAGTCCTCGAGGAACATATCGCGGGAGATGACCCGGTCGATGGTGTCCTGGATCTCCTGCGGGGCGGGCCAGATGTCCTTCAGGAAGACCTCGTTGCCCTCGGAATCCGTGCCGAGCGCGTCGTGCTCGAAGTCGAAGTCCATGGTTCCGGCCAGCGCGTAGGCGATGACCAGCGGCGGGGAGGCCAGGTAGTTCATCTTCACATCGGGGGAGATGCGGCCCTCGAAGTTGCGGTTGCCCGAGAGCACCGCCGTGACGCTCAGGTCGTTGTCGTTGACCGCCTTGGAGATCTCCTCCGGCAGCGGGCCGGTGTTGCCGATGCAGGTGGCGCAGCCGAACGCGACCAGGTTGAAACCCAGCTTGTCCAGGTACGGCCACAGACCTGCCTTCTCGTAGTAGCCGTTGACGACCTGCGAGCCGGGGGCCATCGAGGTCTTCACCCATGGCTTGCGGGTCAGACCCTTCTCCACCGCGTTGCGGGCCAGCAGGGCCGCGCCGATCATGACCGACGGGTTGGAGGTGTTGGTGCAGGAGGTGATGGAGGCGACCACGACCGCGCCGTGATCGAGCACGAAATCGCCGTACTCGTCGGTGTGCACCTTGACCGGCTTGGTCGGGCGGCCCGTCGAACCGTTGGCGGCCGTGGGCAGCACCGCGTCGTCATCGGCGAAGGACAGCACCGGCGCGTCGCTGGCCGGGAAGGACTCCTCGATCGCCTCGTCCAGATGCGAGTGCGGGGCGCCCTCGGGATCGGAGGTGTAGTTGTGGATGTCCTTGCGGAAGGCGATCTTGCTCTCCGAGAGCAGGATTCGGTCCTGCGGACGCTTCGGACCCGCGATCGAGGGCACCACGGTGCCCAGGTCGAGCTCCAGGTACTCCGAGTAGGCGGGCTCGGAGTCGGCGTCGTGCCACAGGCCCTGTTCCTTGGCGTAGGCCTCGACGAGCGCGACCTGCTCGTCGCTGCGGCCGGTGAGGCGCAGGTAGTCCACGGTCACCGAGTCGATCGGGAAGATCGCGGCGGTGGAACCGAATTCCGGACTCATATTGCCCAGGGTGGCGCGGTTGGCCAGCGGCACCTCGGCCACGCCCTTGCCGTAGAACTCGACGAATTTGCCGACCACGCCGTGCTTGCGCAGCATATCGGTGACGGTGAGCACCACGTCGGTGGCGGTGACGCCCGGCTGGATCTCACCGGTCAGCTTGAAGCCGACCACGCGCGGGATGAGCATGGACACCGGCTGGCCGAGCATGGCAGCCTCGGCCTCGATACCGCCGACGCCCCAACCCAGTACGCCAAGGCCGTTGACCATCGTGGTGTGCGAGTCGGTGCCGACACAGGTGTCCGGGTAGGCCTGGCCGTTACGAACCATGACGACGCGGGCCAGGTGCTCGATATTGACCTGGTGCACGATGCCGGTGCTCGGCGGCACGACCTTGAAATCGTCGAACGCGCTCTGGCCCCAGCGCAGGAACTGGTAGCGCTCGCCATTGCGCTGGTACTCGATCTCGACATTGCGTTCGAAGGCGTCGGCGCGGCCGAAGACGTCGATGATGACCGAGTGGTCGATGACCATCTCGGCGGGGGCCAGCGGGTTCACCTTGTTCGGGTCGCCGCCGAGGGTGGCCACGGCCTCGCGCATGGTGGCCAGGTCGACGATGCAGGGCACGCCGGTGAAGTCCTGCATGATGACGCGGGCGGGGGTGAACTGGATCTCGGTGTCGGGCTGGGCGTTGGGGTCCCAGCTCGCGATGGCCCGGATATGGTCGGCGGTGATATTCGCGCCGTCCTCGGTGCGGAGGAGATTCTCCGCGAGGACCTTCAGTGCGTAGGGAAGTTTCTCGGTGCCCGGCACGGCGGAGAGGCGGAAGATCTCATAGGAGTTGCTTCCCACCTCGAGGGTGCCCTTGGCGCCGAAAGTATCGATACTTGTCGTCACGTCAGCTCCACTCGTCTGTGAGGGGTGCCGTCGGCGGGGCTGTGCCGACGGCAGGTCTCGAAGGATTCAAGTCTTCGGAGGGCGCCCGCACCGTGCCCGCCGGGGCGAACAGGGTGCTGGTTCCCCATGACGTCGACCCTAACAGTACGCTTGTCCTGTGAATTGCGGCGGGGGGTAGTCGGCGCGGCGCGTGCTCGTGTGTCGAGTTGTGGTCGCGTACTGTGCTTTCGAGTTCGTCGGGAGCTCGCGCCGGGAAGGTTCCCGGTCTCGCTCGCCCAGCAGTGTTGATGCCCTCGCCTTGCCCCGCCTCGCCCCGCCGATGCGGCTCGACAGACCGGATGGAAGATGACCGTCTCGCATACCTCGGTGTTCACTCCCATGGCCGCCGTGTTGCCGCCCTCCGTGGACGAATCGACGCTCACCACACTCGATGCGGATCTGTCCAAGCACCATGTGGCCGTTGTCGAAGGTATCGAGACCGACGAGCTGGACACCTACGACCTGGCCGGTATCGCCGCCGACGCCCGCGAGCACGGCATCCCCCTGAGTGTCGTCGTGGTGCCGGGCAATCCATTTCCGGAGTCGAGCCTGCGCGATCTGGCCACCCGGCTCGGCGCGACCCATCACGGCACGGTGGTGGTGCTCAGCGACGACTGGGCCGGCACCTACAGCGACACGCTGAGCCGGGATCGGCTCGAGCGCGCCGAGGACGCGGCCAAGAATCGCCACGCCGGGCACAGCGTGGAGGCCGCGCAGGCCTTCGTCGACAGCCTGCAGAAGCCGGATCCGATCTCCTGGACCACGGCCACCTGCCTGATCCTGGTCGCCTTGGTCGCGGCCATCGGCGGTCTGTACTGGGTCAAGGCCCGTCGCAGACGCCAAGAGTCCGCCAACTAGCGACTTTCGGGACACATACCACCGGGTCGGTATCCGCTCAGCAACTTTTCTATACGACCGGTTTGTTTTCTCCGTAGAAACCTTGATGGTCGTAAGGCTACCTACGGGCAACGTCCGAATTACCCGGATGTGATTCTGTGGTCGGAGTTTCCTCAGTGAATAAAGTGTCGTACGGTTCGATTGTTTGCTGATGGGGAAGAAGTGTTGCTAGGGCTCTCCGTCGACCACTGAGCTTGATGGTTCGATTGGTGCTGCTGAGGCGTGGGCCACGGGTCGGATCCTTGGGAGGTGCGATGCGCAACAACGGCGAGGTCGGAACCCGACGCCCGGCGTTGGTCGCTCTGGGATTGCTGATATCCGTCGCCATCGTGCTGACGGCGGCGCAGGCGGGCGCGGTGCCCCCTCCTCCGCCAAATCCCAGCGACGGTCAACTCTCCGACGCGGGCGCACAGGTCGACGCGGGCGTGGCCGAGGTCGGCGGACTGATCAATCAGGTCGCTAGCGCCGAACAGCAACTCCAACAGCTCGACGAGGCCGTCGCACTCAAACGCGAAGCGGTCAACAAGGCCCTGGTCGATCTGCAGGACGCCAGAGACGCGAGCGAAAGGGCCGCCGCGTCGGTCACCGATTCCGAGCGCGAATTGGCCGAGGCCACAACCAAAGTCGGCCAGGCCAGAAGCAACTTCGACGTCTTCGCGGCCAGGGCGTACACCAAACCGGCCACCCCGACGATGATCACCTTCCTCGCCGCCGCCAGTCCCGACACCGTGCTCGATCGCGCCAGGGTGTTGGCCATGGTGTCCAAACAGCAGCAGCAGGTGCTCGACGGACTGCGGCGCGCGCAGATCACGCGCGGCAATCTGAATTCCCTGGCGCGCCAGGCCAAGTCCGAGGCCGACGCCGCCGCGGCGGCGGCCGAGGCCAAGAAGGCCGACGCCGAACAGGCCGTCGCCGCGGCAAAGGTCGAGGCCGATCGGCAAGCCGGAGCGCGGGATACGCTCGTCAAACAGCGTCAGGGCGCGCAGACCAAGCTGGACGCGGCCCGCCAGAACGTGGCCGGACTCGTGGCCCAGCGCGACGCCTACCTCGCTTGGGATCAGCGCCGTCGCGCCGAGGAGGCCGCCATCCGCGCCGCCGCGCAGGCCGCCGCGGCGCGGGCCGCCGCCGACCAGGCCGCCAGGGATCGCGCCGCGAAGGCCGCCGAAGGCAAACGGCCCCACACGGACTTGCGGGACGAAGCGCCCCAAGGTGTCCACCCCCAAGCCAAACCCAAGCGCGACCCGGCCCCCACCATGCCCGCCATCGGCGGCTCCGATGCGGTGGAAACCGTGGTGGACCGCGCCATGTCCCAACTCGGCGTGCAGTACTCCTGGGGTGGCGGCGACGAGAACGGCCCCACCCTGGGCATCCACGATGGCGGCGTCGCCGACAGCTACGGCGACTACAACAAGGTCGGCTTCGACTGCTCCGGCCTGATGATCTACGCCTTCGCGGGAATCGGCGTCTCCCTACCGCACTACAGCGGCTACCAATACAACGCGGGCACAAGGGTTCCCGTCGCCGAACGGGTACGCGGCGACATGCTCTTCTGGGGGCCGAACGGCAGCGAGCACGTCGCGCTGTATCTGGGCAACGGACAAATGGTCGAAGCCCCCCAATCCGGAGAGGTAGTGAAGGTCTCCGCGGTCCGAAACGGCGGCATCATGCCCTACGCGGTCCGCATCATCACCTAGGGCAGTCACCCAACGCGATCAAACGTGGGTCCCCTGCGGCACTTTGCCGAGATACCTGGAATAGTTGTGGTGCAGCACGCACAGGACAAAGGCGAAAGCGGGGATGTTGGTGACTTCGACGGACGGTGTGAGCGGAGCGGAGGCGGTGCAGGACGCGCCCGCGCCGAACACCCTGGAGCGTGACGTGCAGACTCTCGAGAAGGCGATCTACGAGGTCAAGCGGGTGATCGTCGGTCAGGACCGGCTGGTGGAGCGGTTGCTCGTCGGTGTGCTCGCGCGCGGTCACGTCCTGCTCGAGGGTGTGCCCGGTATCGCCAAGACGCTGGCGGTGGAGACCTTCGCGAAGGTGGTCGGCGGCTCGTTCGCGCGCGTGCAGTTCACCCCCGACCTGGTGCCAACCGACCTGATCGGCACCCGCATCTACCGGCAGGGCCGCGAGGAATTCGATACCGAACTCGGTCCGGTGGTGGCCAATTTCGTCCTCGCGGACGAGATCAACCGCGCCCCGGCCAAGGTGCAGTCGGCGCTGCTCGAGGTGATGGCCGAGCGGCACGTCTCCATCGGCGGCAAGACCTACCCGATGCCGGATCCCTTCCTGGTGATGGCCACCCAGAACCCGATCGAGAGCGAGGGCGTGTACCCGCTGCCCGAGGCGCAGCGCGACCGCTTCCTGTTCAAGATCGTCGTCGACTACCCCTCGGTCGAGGAGGAGCGCGAGATCATCTACCGGATGGGTGTCACCCCGCCGGAGCCCAAGCGCATCCTCGAACCCGAAGAGCTCATCCGCTTGCAGAAGTTGGCGGCCAATACCTTCGTGCACCACGCACTGGTGGACTACGTGGTCCGGGTGATCGCCGCGACCCGCACCCCCGCCGAATTCGGTATGCCCGATGTGGCGAGCTGGGTGTCCTACGGCGCCTCGCCGCGCGCCAGCCTCGGCATCATCGCCGCGGCCCGCGCGGTCGCGCTGATCCGCGGCCGGGATTACGTGGTGCCGCAGGATGTGGTCGAGGTGATCCCGGATGTGCTGCGCCACCGCCTGGTGCTGTCCTACGACGCGCTGGCCGACGAGATCACCCCGGAAGAGGTGATCAAGCGGGTCCTGCAGACGGTCGGCCTGCCGCAGGTCGCCCCGCAGGCGGTGCCGCCGAGCGGTCCGGCGGCCCCCGCGCCGCCCGCCGCTCCCGCGCAGCAGCAGGTTCCGCAGCCGGTACCGCAGGCTGCGGCCCCCCAGTCGAAGTGACCGCCGCCGCGAATCCGCCCGAACGCGTGGACAGTCCCCAGCACGCGCCGCCGTCCTTCCGATCCGGTGAGCTCACCGATCCGAAGCTGGCCGCTGCGCTGAAGACCCTCGAGTTGACCGTGCGCCGCAAACTCGACGGCGTGCTGCACGGCGATCATCTCGGCCTGATCCCCGGCCCCGGCTCCGAGCCGGGCGAGGCGCGCGCCTATCAGCCGGGTGACGATGTGCGCCAAATGGATTGGTCGGTCACCGCCCGCACCACCCATCCGCATGTGCGGCAGATGATCGCCGACCGCGAGTTGGAGACGTGGCTGGTGGTGGATCTGTCCGCCAGCCTCGATTTCGGCACCGCGCTGTGCCAGAAGCGGGATCTGGCCATCGCGGCCGCGGCCGCGATCACCCATCTGACCAGCGGCGGCGGCAACCGGATCGGCGCCGTGGTGGCCACCGGCGACAGGTTGACCCGTATTCCCGCGCGCAGCGGCCGCGTGCACGCGCAGTCGCTGCTGCGCACGCTGGCCACCACCCCGCACGTCCCCGACGGGGTGCGCGGTGATCTGCGCGCCGGGATCGAGGCGCTGCGCCGCCCGCAGCGCAAACGCGGTCTGGCCGTGGTGATCAGCGACTTCCTCGGCGATATCGATTGGCAGCGCGCGCTGCGCGCCATCTCGGCCCGGCACGATCTGCTGGCGGTGGAGGTCCTCGATCCGCGCGATCTGTCGCTGCCCGATGTGGGCGATGTGCTGCTGCATGATCCGGAGTCGGGCCGCACCCGCGAGTTCACGCTGACCCCGACGTTGCGCGCGGATTTCGCGGCCGCCGCGGGCCGCCACCGCGAACAGGTCGAGCAGGCGCTGCGCAGTTGCGGCGCGCCGGTGCTGTCGCTGCGGACCGACCGGGACTGGATCGCCGATGTGGTCCGGTTCGTCTCCACCCGGCGCCACAGCTTGGGCGCCCCGAGCGGGCGGGTGCCACGCCAGTGAGTATTTCCCACTTCTCCGCCACGGTGTGGCTGGCCTTCCTCCTGGTCATCGCGCTGCTGGCGCTGGTTTACGTGCTCGTGCAGCGTCGCAGGACGCGGCGGGTGCTCCAGTTCTCCAATATGGAGCTGCTGGAATCGGTCGCGCCCAAGGGGCCGAGGGTGTTTCGGCACGCGCCGGTGGTGCTGCTGCTCGTCGGGCTCGTGCTGTTGACGGTGGCCGCCGCCGGTCCGCAGGCGACGAAGAAGGTGCCGCGCAACCGGGCCACCGTCATGCTCGCCATCGACGTGTCGCTGTCGATGGAGGCCACCGATGTGCCGCCGACCCGAATCCAGGTGGCCAAGAAGGCCGGTAAGGATTTCGTCGACGGCTTGCCCGCGAGTATCAACCTGGGTTTGGTCTCCTTCGCGGGCACCGCGTCGGTGCTGGTCTCGCCGACGACCAATCACGGGGCCGTGAAGGCCGCGATCGATAACCTGAAACTGGCCGAGCGCACCGCGACCGGCGAGGGCATCCTCACCTCCCTGCAATCCATCGATACCCTGGGCACCCTGCTCGGCGGTCCGGAGCCGCCGCCCGCGCGCATCGTGCTCATGTCCGACGGCAAGCAAACCGTCCCCGCCTTCGAGGACGCCGACAATCCGCGCCACGAATTCGTCGCCGCCCGCCTGGCCAAGACGAAGAACATTCCGATCTCCACGATTTCGTTCGGCACCAAATGGGGCACGGTCGAAATCCCCAGGGAGGACGGCTCGATGCAGCGGGTCAAGGTCGAGGTCGACGATGCCGCCATGCAGGAGATCGCCAAGCTGTCCGGCGGCGAGTTCTACACCGCCTCGACCCTGCAGGAGTTGTCGAAGGTCTACGACACCCTGCAGGAGCAGATCGGTTTCGAGACGACGATGGGTGACGCGAGCCGCCCGTGGTTGCTGCTCGGCCTGCTCATCACCGCGGCGGGCGTACTGACGGGACTCCTCTACCGCCAGCGTCTTCCGTAGTTTCCGGACAAGAATCCAGCGCGAATTCGGGGCCGATCCGGTAGCGGGCGCGGCCTCGGGACGGGGTAGGTTTGTCGCCATGTCGAACAGCACATCTCGATCGGTCCTGGTGACCGGCGGAAATCGCGGTATCGGACTCGCCGTCGCGCAGCGTCTGCTCGCCGACGGGCACCGGGTGGCGGTCACCCACCGCGGCTCGGGGGTGCCCGAGGGGCTGAATGGCGTGAAATGCGATGTGACGGACGCGGATTCGATCGACCGGGCCTTCAGTGAGGTCGAGGCGCTGCAGGGTCCGGTCGAGGTGGTGGTGGCCAATGCGGGCATCGTCGACAACACGCTGCTCATGCGGATGAGCGAGGAGCAGTTCACCCGCGTCATCGATGCCAACCTCACCGGCGCGTTCCGGGTCGCCAAGCGGGCCTCGCGGGCCATGCTGCGGGCGCGTTTCGGCCGCATCATCTTTCTGGGTTCGGTGGTGGGCACATTCGGCGCTCCCGGCCAGGTCAACTACGCCGCCGCCAAATCGGGCCTGATCGGTATGGCACGCGCCATCACCCGCGAGATCGGCACCCGCAATATCACCGCCAATGTCGTGGCCCCCGGCCTCATCGACACCGATATGACCCGCGACGAAATGACCGAGGAGATGCGCGAGACCGCGCTGAAGATCATTCCGGCGGGCCGCATCGGGCAGCCGGAGGATGTCGCGGCGGCCATCAGCTTCCTGGCCTCCGACGACGCGGCCTACATTTCCGGGGCCGTCATCCCCGTCGACGGCGGCATGGGCATGGGTCACTGACCTTCCGCGAACATCACCTTCAACCTCAGGAGAACCGAAAACCCATGGGCGGATTGCTCGCAGGCAAGACCATCCTGATCACCGGCATCATCACCGACTCCTCCATCGCCTTCCACGCGGCGGCGGTGGCGCAGGAGCAGGGCGCCAAGGTGCTCATCACCGGCATCCCCGAGCGCCTGCGGCTGATCGACCGGATCGCCAAGCGGCTGCCGCAGGAGGTGCCGCCCGCCATCCCCCTCGATGTCACCAGCGAAGAGGATCTGGCCGTCCTGGCCGAGCGGGTGGGCGTACTCGCGCCGGAAGGCATCGACGGTGTGCTGCACTCGATCGCCTTCGCCCCCAAGACCCTGATGGGTCCGGACGCGGTGCCGTTCCTGGACGGTCCCGGTCCCGACGCCGCCAAGGCCTTCGAGATCTCCGCATGGAGCTACGCCGGGCTGGCCCGCGCGGTGCTGCCGGTGATGAACGAGGGCGGTTCGATCGTCGGTATGGATTTCGATCCGCGCACCGCCATGCCGTTCTACAACTGGATGGGCGTGGCCAAGGCGGCGCTGGAGTCGGTCAACCGGTATGTCGCGCGAGAGGTGGGCGCGGCCAAGCGAATTCGCTCCAACCTGATCGCGGCGGGTCCGATCAAGACCCTGGCCGCCAAGGCCATCGCGGGCACCGCCACCGATGACGCCGCCAAGCTGAACCAGCTCAACATGTACTGGGACGGCGCCTCGCCGATCGGCTGGAATGTCGACGACCCGTCGGTGGTGGCCAAGTCGGTGTGCGCACTGCTGTCGGACTGGCTGCCGGGCACCACCGGTTCGATCATCTACGTCGATGGCGGGGCCAGCCACAACACCTGGTTCCCGGAGAACTTCTCGGCGAACTGATGTCGCCCGACGCGCTGCTGCTGCTGTCGTTCGGCGGCCCCGAACGCCCCGAGGATGTGCTGCCGTTCCTGGAGAACGTCACTCGGGGCCGAGGGGTGCCGCGTGCGCGCCTGGAGGAGGTGGCCAAGCACTACCTCCACTTCGGCGGTGTCTCGCCGATCAACGCGCTCAATCTGGCGATCATCGAGGCGATCGAGGCCGAATTCGCTGCGCGCGGTATCGAATTGCCGGTGTATTTCGGCAATCGGAACTGGCATCCGATGGTGGAGGATACGGTCGCCCGCATGCGCGAGGACGGGATCGGCTCCGCGCTGGTCTTCCCGACCTCGGCGTGGGGCGGCTATTCCGGCTGCCTGCAGTATCAGGAGGATATCGTCCGCGCCAGGGCGGCCCTCGGCGATGACGCACCCGAATTGCGCAGGCTGCGACAGTATTTCGATCATCCGCTGTTCATCGCCGCGTTCGCCGATGCCATTCGGGCCGCGCGGGCGGAACTGCCCGCCGCGGTGCGGGAGCGGGCGCGCTTGGTGTTCACCGCGCATTCGGTGCCGGATCGCGCCGATCTCGTCGCCGGACCGCCCGGCGCCGGTCGGCTCTACAGCCGCCAGGTCGCCGAGGCGGCCCGATTGTGTGCTGCGGCAACGGGATTCACCGACTACGACCTGGTGTGGCAGTCGCGGTCGGGGCCGCCGCAGGTGCCGTGGCTGGAGCCCGATATCGTCGACCACCTCGACGGGCTCGGCGCGGCCGGTGTCGAGGCGGTGGTGGTGTGCCCGGTCGGCTTCGTCTCCGACCACCTCGAGGTCATCTGGGATCTGGACAACGAGGCCGCGCAGCGCGCCGCCGAACTCGGTATCGCCTTCGCCCGCGCCGCCACACCCGGCCCGGATCCCCGCTTCGCCCGCATGGTGGCCGATTTGGTGGAGGAACTCCGAACCGACGCGGCCCCAGCGCGTTTGGGCACGGTGCCGGGCTACGGCTGCACCCGCAACGGCGCACCCTGCGCCGTCGGCTGCTGCGGCGCACCCATTGCCGACTGACGTATCCCCAGTCTCGGGAAGGTGATTGCCGGCTGCGACGACTAGTGTGCGATCGCTATTGTCGCTAGCCCATCATCTGTCCGAATCCGAAGGGAAATCAATGAGGGCACTCTTCCGGAGCATGACGCGCTCGACCGTCGCCGTCGCGGCGGCGGGTGCCGCTCTGGTCCTCGGCGCGGGTCTGGCCACCGCCGACGAATGGCCGGTCCAGCAGCCCAATACGGTGATCCAGGTCGTGGAGACCTACGATTTCGTGCTGCCGTCCGACCCAAACTACTGGAATCCGACCGAACGGCGCGACCGCCTGGACTCGCCGTACGGCACCGGCACCCGGATTGTCTGCGAGGCGTATCGCGGCCGCACCGGCAACTGTTGGCAGGCCGATGACGCGGGCAATCCGCACAAGCTGCTTCGCGAGGATTTCAGTGAGGGTGGGATCACCGGTTCGGCCCAGCAGGGCCACACGCCGACGAAGTACACTTTCCCGCGCTGATGACATGCGGGGCGTGCCGCCCCGCATCCTCAGAAGTCGATGGTCGAGAGCCGGGTGTAGACCCCTGGATATCCGGCCTGTGCGCTGCCCCGGCCCCACGAGGTGAGTCCGATCGCCTTACCGTCCACCAGAATCGGTCCGCCGCTGTCGAATTCGGCGGTATCGGCCGGAGTCGATCCGGCGCACAGCATGATTCGCGCATCGTAGGCCGGACCGTAGGCCCGCGCGCAGGCGGAGTCGGGGAGCAGCGGGACCGTCGCGGCGTGCAGCGCGCTATTGGACCAGTCGCCGGGCGCTGTCACACCCCATCCGACTACGGTAGCCGAATCGCCGTGCGCGGCAGCGATTTGCAGCACCGGCCCCGCGACCGGATGGTCCAGGGTGAGCAGAGCCAGATCATTGTGATAGGCCGTATCGCCCGCGGCGTCCAGCTCCCCGAAATCCGGATGGATCCGAATACTGCTGACGGATACGGTATTTCCGGTCGACTCGCGCAGATCGGTGCGGCCGAAGGTGACGTCGATCGCGAACGGCACCGGCTCCTCCAGCGAGACGCAGTGGGCCGCCGTGAGCACCTTGTCCGGCGTGATGAGCACCCCGCCGCAGAAGTGACCGCCGGGGCGCACCACGAACGCAGGGGACCCGACGGCCGCGAGCCACGGGTAGTCGGCGGCCACCGCCGCATCGCCACCCACCACCGCGGCACCGGGCGCTGCCGCGAAAACCAGACCGACCAGCGATGCGGCGACCAAAACCGCACACCGGAACATCTCAGGCCCCCCGCGCCGCGGTGTGCACCGCCACCAACCGCGCCGCCCGGATGGCATCCCACAGTGGCCGCAGCAGCGTCTCCTGGGAAACGAGCGCGCTCGACGAGGTGGGCGCCGAGGCCGGTTCCCGCTGCGCCACCGTGAGAATCGCCGCCACGTGGTCGGCGGTGTCGAGAATTCGCTTGGCGCGCAAGGGCATCGACTCCGGGTAGTCATGGCGGGCGTAGCCTGCCAGTTCCGCCTCGATGAGTTCGCGCGGATCGGAGTCCGAACCGCCGAGCGCGGTCGTGTGCAACTGCATGAGCGCGTCGGCCGCGTCCCGAACCGCCTCGCGCATGGTGAATTCCGCCTCGCCCAGCGACATATCCGGACCCGGCGGGGGCGGGATCGGCGTGCTGTAGACGGTCCACTGCAGGGTGTCCTCGGCGGCGCGCTGCGGGATGAGTCCGGTGCCGTCCGTACCGGGGACGCCCAGGAGCAAACCCTCGCCCGCCTCGGTGGCATCGCCGGCGAAGGCCGTGCCGACCGGCAGCCCGCGCACATCACCCGGCACCGGGAGCACCAGCCGCAACTGCGCGCCCGGCACGCCCATGGTTTCGCGAATCACCTTGAGCAGGGCCATGATCCCGGTGCCCGGCTGATGTCCGTGCGCCGACCACGGCAGGTCCGTGCGGCCACCGGTGATCGGATCGCCCGCCGCGATGGTGTGCTTGGGCGCCCACGCGTGCAAGGCTTCGAGCACGTCGTCGGGCGCGCTGCGGCCCGCGAGCCAGGAACCGGCCCACACGGTCAGCGTGGCACTGGGAGAGCACATAATCATCGAGCATAGAGGCTTCCCCCCGGGCTCGGCATCCACTCGCGACAGCCCCGCTATCGCTAGGGTTCAGGTTCGGTAACGAAGTCGATGAGCCGTTCCACCGCACCGATGAGCGGAGCCTGCAGATCGCGGAAGGAGTTCACCGCGTTGTAGACCCGCCGCCACCCGTCCTGCGGCGCACCCCAGCCGAGGCGACGGCAGATCCCGGTCTTCCAATCCTCCCCGCGCGGAATTTCCGGCCACGCCGCGATACCGAGCGCGGCGGGCCGCACCGCCTGCCACACATCGATGTAGGGATGTCCGGTCACCAGCACGTGCGGTCCGAGCCCGGTGGTCAGCTGTGTCTCCTTGGACCCGGTGACCAGGTGATCGACCAGCACGCCGACCCGGCGACCCGGTCCCGGTGCGAATTCGGCGAGCCGTTCGCCCAAATTGTCCAAACCTTCGAGATGTTCGACGACCACGCCCTCGACCCGCAGATCGTGCCCCCACACCCGCTCCACCAGCGCGGCGTCGTGCACGCCCTCCACCCAGATCCGGCTGGATTTCGCGACCTTGGCCCGCAGACCCTCGACCCGTGTCGATCCGGACGCCGATCGGATCGAACCGGCCGGGGCCGCTTTCGGGCGCATCAAAGTGACCGGCCGACCATCGATGAGAAATGCCGCCTCGCGCATGGCGAACAATCGCACCGTGCCGCGCGCGTCCGCCAATTTCACGAACTCGCCGTCGTAGCCGCGGTCGAAACCCACTACGGCGCCGCAGAATCCGGTCGCGGCATCCTCCACGACCAATTCGCGTTCGGCCGCCACCTTCGGCGCCGCGCGCGCCTTTTTGCGGGCATGTCCGTCGAAGATGTCGCCATACATATCGCGCGAACTCACCGGCCGAACCTAGCAGTCGGCGCCGCCGCTGCCACTAGAGTGGTTGTGTGGCCGCAATCTTTTTCCTGGTCGCGGGTGTGCTGCTCGCGGCGGCGGAGATGCTCACCGGTGATTTCACCCTGCTCATGCTCGGCGGCGGTGCGATCATCACCGCCGGTATCGGATTCGGCGCGGGCACCTCGCTGGTCATCGACGCGGTGATATTCGGGGTCGTCTCGCTGCTGCTGCTTTTCGTGGTTCGGCCGGTTCTGTTGCGGCGCTTCGCGACTCCGCCGCCGACACCGACCAATACCGACGCGCTCCCCGGAAAGACCGCGCTGGTGCTCGCGCCGATCAGCGAGCACAATCCGGGCCGGATCAAATTGGGCGGCGAGGTATGGTCCGCTCGACCTTTCGATCCGACGGTGGAGTATCCGGAGGGAGAAACGGTGTACGTCATGAGGATCGACGGCGCGACGGCCGTCGTCTGGAAGGGGCCCTAATGGCTGTACTGATCGTCGCCGCCGTCCTCGTCCTATTGGTCGTGGTGGTGGTGTTCAAATCGATCGCCCTGGTTCCGCAGGCGGAGGCGGCGGTCATCGAGCGGCTCGGGCGCTATTCCCGGACCGTCTCGGGCCAGTTGACCTTCCTGGTGCCCTTCGCGGACCGGGTGCGCGCCAAGGTGGATCTGCGCGAGCGGGTGGTGTCCTTCCCGCCGCAGCCGGTGATCACCGAGGACAATCTGACCCTGCACATCGATACCGTGGTGTATTTCCAGGTCACCAGCCCGCAGGCGGCCGTCTACGAGATCAGCAACTACATCGCCGCGGTCGAACAGCTCACCGTCACCACGCTGCGCAATGTGGTCGGCGGGATGACCCTGGAGCAGACGCTGACCTCCCGCGACCAGATCAACGGCCAGCTGCGCGGTGTGCTGGACGAGGCCACCGGCCGCTGGGGTCTGCGGGTGGCGCGGGTCGAGTTGAAGAGTATCGATCCGCCGCCGTCGATCCAGGAGTCGATGGAGAAGCAGATGAAGGCCGACCGCGAGAAGCGGGCCATGATCCTCACCGCGGAGGGCACCCGCGAAGCGCAGATCAAGACGGCCGAGGGCGCCAAGCAGGCCCAGATCCTGTCCGCCGAGGGTTCCAAGCAGGCCTCCATCCTGGGCGCCGAGGGTGAGCGGCAGAGTCGCATCCTGCGCGCGCAGGGTGAGCGGGCCGCCGCCTACCTGCAGGCGCAGGGCCAGGCCAAGGCCATCGAGAAGGTCTTCGCCGCAATCAAATCCGGCAAGCCGACGCCGGAACTGCTTGCCTACCAATACATGCAGACGTTGCCGCTGGTGGCCAAGGGCGATGCCAACAAGGTGTGGTTGGTGCCCAGTGACTTCGGCAAGGCACTGGAGGGTTTCGCCAAGAGTTTCGGCTCCCAGGGCGAGGACGGCGTCTTCCGTTACGAACCGCCCGCCGAGGACAGCGCACCGGCCAAGCCGGAGGACGACTCCGATGTCGCGGACTGGTTCGACACCAGCTCCGATCCGAATATCGAGCGGGCCGTGCGCGCCGCCGAGGCCACCGCACGCACTCCGGTCGAGGGGTTGTCCGCGGCCCCGCCGCCCGCGCCTCGGCTCGCCGCGCCGCCCGCACCGACACCGCAGACCTTTCAGCCTCCGGAATCCCAGCAGAGCCTGCAGACGCCGCCGCTGCGTCCGGACGATCCGCACGGCAGGCCGTGGCAACCGCCGAGCACCTACACGCAATAGGTCATACCGCCCCCGGTCCGCAAGGGCCGGGGGCGGATTCGTCTGTGAGAATGTCGATCGTCCACCGCACCGGATCCCGGTGGCAGACTGCCGATATGACGCAAACCGTATGGGCTCGGGTGGATGACTATCTGGTGCGGACGCTGGTCGTCGACGCGGATTCGGAGGCGGCGCGCGCGGCGAACGCGGCGGCCGGTCTGCCCGCGATCGATGTGTCGGCCACCCAGGGCAAACTGCTGAACCTCCTGGCGCGCACCGCCCGCGCGCGCCGGGTGTTGGAGATCGGCACCCTCGGCGGGTACTCCACCCTGTGGTTGGCGCGCGCGGTCGGCCCGAAGGGGCAGGTGATCACCCTGGAGTTCCAGCCGCACCACGCCGAGGTGGCGCGGGCCAACCTGGATCGGGCCGGTGTGGGGGACAGGGTGCAGATCCGGGTCGGCGCGGCGCTGGAGAGTCTGCCGGTGCTGGCCGAGGAGGGTCCCGAACCGTTCGATCTGGTCTTCATCGATGCCGACAAGGTCAACAATGCCAACTATGTGCGGTGGGCGCTGCGCCTGACCCGCCCCGGCGCGGTCATCATCGTCGACAATGTGGTGCGCGACGGCGGTGTGGCCGACGCGGATTCGCAGGATCCGGCGGTCCGCGCCAGCCGCGAGGTGATCGAACTGTTCGCCACCGAGTTCGCCGCCGACGCGACGGTGATCCAAACGGTCGGCGACAAGGGTTGGGACGGTTTCGTTTACGCCGTGGTGGACGGTGACCCCGTCGAATAGTTCACGTTATATCGAGGTCGAGCCCGCCGCCCGCGCCGCGAAGCCATCGCACAGTGCCTCCAGGCCCAGGAACAGCAGTTCCTCCTGGGTGAGATTGCTGTCGCCTGCGCCATTGAGTGCGGCCAGCGCGGCGGGGACCGGCTCGCGCGACTGACCCGCCAGCAGGGCGCGCAGCCCGTTGGAGCCTCCGGGATTCATGCCCTTGCGCGCCATGAGGCAGGCGCTGATATGCGGCAGCGTGGCCCCCGAGATGTGGTTCCATACGCTGAAGGCCATGGCGGTGGCCTCGCGGGTGGGGACATTCAGTTGGCCGAACCCCTGGACCAACCAGGACAGCGAGGAAAGGCTCTGCGGTCCCATGCTGTAGCGGGGGGTGGCGAAGGTGAGCAGCACCCACGGATGCTCCTGGTAGAGCACCCAGTCGATCTCGCCCGCGATGCGCACCCGTTCGCGCCAGGTGTGGCTGTCGCCGCCGGGATAGGGGTAGCGGCCCGAGACCTCGTCGGTCATGGCCTCCAGGAGTTCGTCCTTGTTGGCGATATGTCGGTACAGCGACATGGCCCCGACGCCGAGGCGGTCGGCGATGCGCCGCATGGACAGGGCGTCCAGACCTTCCTCGTCGGCGATTTCGATGGCGGTGTCGACAATGGCCGCGCGAGTGAGCTTCGCCTCTGTCATCCCATTACTCGCTTTCTTTCCCCGAGTCCCTGTGCGTACACTGTACCCGTTCCGTGCGTACGTCGTACGCGCAGCGATTCGTTTCCATCCCGAGAGGAAGTCGATGACTGACGTGGACTCGGCCCGGCGGGTCGCCCCCGACGCGACCGGATCCCGCCGCGCCTGGTTCGGCCTCGCCGTGCTGCTGCTCCCGGTGCTGCTGGTGTCGATGGATGTGTCGGTGCTGTTCCTGGCGCTGCCCACCATGACCGCCGACCTGGACCCGACCGCGGCCGAGCAACTCTGGATCCTGGACATCTACGGCTTCCTCATCGCGGGCCTGCTGATCACCATGGGCAATCTCGGCGATCGCATCGGCCGCCGCAATATTCTGCTCGTGGGCGCGGCGGTCTTCGGCATCGCCTCCACCGTGGCCGCGTTCGCGCCCAGCCCGGAGGTGCTCATCGGGGCGCGCGCCCTCATGGGCATCGGCGGCGCGACGCTGCTGCCGTCGAGTCTGGCGCTCATCTCCAATCTCTTCCCCGATAGCAAACAGCGCGCCGCCGCCATCGGCATCTGGACCGCGTTCTTCGCGGGCGGCTCCGCCGTCGGACCGATCATCGGCGGTCTGCTGCTGCACCAATTCTGGTGGGGTTCGGTCTTTCTCATCAATGTGCCGGTGGTGCTGATCCTGCTCGCGGTCGGTCCGTTCGTGCTGCCCGAACACCGCTCCGGCGTGCGCGGCCCGATCGATCTGCCCAGTGTCGCGCTGTCCATCGGCGGCATCCTGCCGCTGGTCTACGGCATCAAGCAGATCGCGGCCGAGGGTTTCGAACTCAGCGCCGCACTCATCGGGCTGATCGGTATCGCGGTGCTGGTGCTGTTCGTGCGACGGCAGACCCGCATCCCGGACCCGCTGGTGGATCTGAGCCTGTTCCGGCGGGTGCGCTTCTCGATCGCCATCGGCTCCGGAGTCACCGGCATGATGTCGCTGGCCGCCATGAGCTACCTGACCAGCATCTATTTGCAGTCGGTCACCGGGCGCGAGCCGCTGCCTGCGGCGCTGCTCGGCCTGCCGATGGCGGTGACGGTATTCCTGTTCTCCATGTACGGCGGTCGCATCGGGACGTGGTTCGGGGTGCAGCGGGCCTTCGCCTTCGCCCTGATCTCCGCCGCGGTGGGCAATCTGCTGCTGCTCGGAATGGGTGTGGACGGCGGCTTGGTCTGGTACATCATCGGATCGATGGTGGCGGGCATCGGCTACGGCATCTCCTTCACCCTCATCTCGGAGGTGTCGGTGGCCTCGGTGCCGCCGGAGCGGGCAGGCTCCGCGGTGGGTATCTCCGAGACCAGTTTCGAACTCGGCAACGCGCTCGGTCTGGCACTGCTGGGATCGCTGGCCGCGCTGGTCTTTCGGTCCGGCGGCGAATTCGCCGACACCCTCGGCGAGACCATCGTGCGTTCCGGCTCGAATGCGGGCGTGCTGCACGCCGCGCGCGAATCCTTCGTCACCGGAATGCATGTCGCGACCTCGGCGGGCGCGGCGGTCCTGCTGGCCATGGCCGCCGTGGTCTGGTGGACCGGTCGCGGCAAGCGTTGATCGGGTGATGATGACATCGGGCGGTGGATCGTCGGATCCACCGCCCGATCCGTGCGTCAGGCGTTCTGAATCACCCGTGACGGCGCGTTGAACGCGGTGATCGCGCCGAGGGCCGCACCGGCGGCGGCGCCCATCGCGGCCGCGGGCACCGCGACCGCTCCCGCTCCCACGGCCGCGCCCAGCAGCGGACCCGCCACCAACCCCACCGGGAATATCGGCAATCCGAGCACCAGACCGAGTACACCGCCGACGGCGGCGGAGGTGAGCGCCATCGGCGCCGACGCGCTCGCCCCGGCGAGCGCGCCGACGGCCGCCGTGCCGACGGTTTGCCCGGCGATCCGATCGGAGCGGCTGCGCTCCATACCGATCGAATCCAGGAAGGTCGCCAGATTCGCCTCGGTGAGGGCGGCATTGTCATTGATCTGGATAGCCAGGTCCCGATCGATCCAGTCCGGCGCGTCGACCACCGTGTCGCCGAAGCGGAATTTGCCCGGCGGCGGCGCGATCGGTGGCACCGGGGCCACCGCCATCGGGCCGTGCAGCACCCCGACCGGCGCGAGATAGCTCCGGTCGGGCGCCGAGCGCGACCACTGGAGCGAACTCTTCGTATTGTCCGGAATCGCCAGGCCCGAATAGGTTTGCACATTCGGGGCCGGGGCCGGGGGCCACTGCGCCTGCTCGGGCTGGGCCACCGCGGGGTCACCGGGGGATGCCGCGTGGGCGGTTCCGGTCCCCGCTAGCGCCAGCACGAGCGGTACGGCGCCCACCGCGACCATCGTCCCCATTTTCTGCCGCTGCGGATTGGGAACCCTGTGTTTACCCATGCCGATAGATCACCTTTCATCCGAGAGGGGTGTCGCATTCGTATTGCTGACCCACATTCGGATCGGTGGTCTGGGTGGATTGGTGTGAAGTGAGCTCGCGCAACATTTCCGCGAACAATTACCCGGTGCGAGTATCCGGTGCCTGCTCGACCGACGGCGGTGCGCCGACCGCCCCCGCCAGTTCACTGTCCTGACCGTCGGCATTGACCAATTCCAGTGCCAGGCGGGCGAATACCCACTGTTCGGTGGCGGCCATCTGGCCGCGGCCGCGCCCGAGGAAAGTGACGAACCACTGGATCACCGTGACGATACGGCTGCGGTAGCCGATCAGGTAGTACAGGTGCAACGCGAGCCAGGCCAGCCACGCGATGAAGCCGCCGAATTCGAATTTGCCGACCTGGCAGACGGCGCTGAAACGCGAAATCGTCGCCATACTGCCCTTGTTGAAGTATTTGAACGGTTTGCGGTCCTGCGGCGCTTGACCTTTCAGCCCGGCCTTGATGGCCTTGGCCGCGTAGGTCGCGCCCTGGATCGCGCCCTGGGCCTGCCCTGGCACACCGGGCACCGACATCAGATCGCCGACAACGAAGACGTTCGGATGCCCCTTGATGCTCAGATCCGGTTCGACGACGACCCGACCCGCCCGGTCCACCTCGGTGCCCTCGGACCGCTCGGCGAGCATGCGCCCGAGCGGGCTGGCCTGCACACCCGCCGACCACACCTTGCACGAGGATTCGATGCGCCGCACCGTGCCGTCGGCGTCCTTCACGGTGACCCCGCGCGCGTCCAGATCGGTGACCATGGCATTGAGTTGGATCTCGACACCCATCGAGGACAGCCGCCGATGCGCGTACGCGCCGAGTTTGGGCCCCATCGGCCCGAGGACCGCGCCCGCGCCCTCGAGCAGGATGACCCTGGCGTCGCGCGGATCGATATTGTGGAAGGTGCCCTCGAGGGTGCGATCGGCGAGTTCGGCGATCTGCCCGGCCAATTCGACGCCGGTCGGTCCCGCGCCGATGACCACGAAGGTGAGCAGCCTGTCGCGCGCGGACTGGGTGGTGGCCAGTTCCGCGGCCTCGAAGGAGCCGAGGATGCGCCCGCGCAGTTCCAGTGCGTCGTCGATGGTCTTCATACCGGGGGCGAAGGTGGCGAAGCGGTCATTGCCGAAATAGGACTGTTGCGCGCCGGTGGCCACGATGAGGCTGTCGAAGGGGGTGACCGTGCGCATGTTCAATAGTTCGGAGGTGACGGTCTTGGCTACCAGGTCGATATCGATGACCTCGCCGAGCAGCACCTGCGCGTTCTTCTGTTTGCGCAGCACCAGCCGGGTGGCGGGTGCGATCTCACCGACCGAGAGGATGCCGGTGGCCAACTGGTAGAGCAGCGGTTGGAACAGGTGGGTGGAGGTCTTGGAGATGAGGGTGATGTCGATATCGGCGTGGCGGAGGTGTTTGGCCCCGAACAGTCCGCCGAATCCCGAGCCGATGATCACCACGCGGTGCCGGGCTGGTTGAGTGCTCATCGTCCTGCTCCTCGATGACATGACAATCCATGACGTGCCAACCGTAGCCGGTCGCTATGACGCGCCGCGCGGGAACCCTGAACCGGGCCGAACCCCCCGAACGAGGGCCGAAATGAGAATACGATAGGGACGGGTCGTTCAGGGAGGTTTGCCGTGGTCGCCGGAGACCGTGTCGTCAATTCCGGTCCGGTCGCGCCTATCGAATCGGAGAATCTCGGACTGTTCGAAATCCCTTCGGACCATCTGATCGATCTGGCATTGCGCCTGGTCCCGCACCGCTCGACCACGCTGGCCCGCCCCCCGCGCGACAGCGACACCTCGATCGTCCACGGCGACGCGGGCCTGCCCTATCTGGGGCGCTCGCTGCACTATCTGCGCTGGGGTCCGGCCGAACTCATGGACCGCTACCGCCGCTTCGGTCCGGTCTCGGTGCACAGCTCACTCGGCCAGGATCGGGTCATGGTGGCGGGTCCTGAGGCGATCGATGAGGTGATCGGGCACCGCCGCCGCGATTTCGGCCAGGGGTGGAACTATTTCATCGGCCCGTTTTTCCGGCGCGGCCTGCTGCTGTTGGAATTCGACGAGCACAAATTCCATCGCAGGATCATGCAGCAGGCGTTCACCAGGGAGCGGTTGGAGGCGCATTTGGCCGCGCTCACCCCGGTGGTGCGGGCCGGGGTGGCCCGGTGGGTGCCGCCGGGGGAGCGCGAGCACACGGTGCGGTTGTATCCGACATTCAAGGAGTTGACCCTCGATATCGCGGCCGAGATCTTCATGGCCGTGGATGTCGGCGCGCGGCGGCGCGAGTTGGTCGAGGCCTTCCTGGCCTGCACCCACGCCGGACTGTCGATCGTGCGGCATCCGGTGCCCGGCGGCCACTGGCGTGCCGGTCTCCAGGGGCGAAAGGTGTTGGAGGACTACTTCTTCGCCATGCTGCCGGACAAGCGCCGCGTCGAGACGCCCGATTTCTTCTCCGGTCTGTGTCACGCCCGCAGCGAGGACGGCGGCTGGTTCGGTGACGCGGATGTGGTCAACCACATGATCTTCCTGATCATGGCCGCCCACGACACCACCACGACCACCGCCACCGCCGTCGCCTACTACCTGGGCAAACATCCCGAATGGCAGCGCCGGGTGCGCGCCGAGGTACTGGCATTGAACGTCGAATCGCCGACAATCGCCGATCTCGAGCGACTACGCGACCTGGATCTGGTCGTCAAGGAGAGCCTGCGGCTGCTGCCGCCGGTGCCCGGCCTGTCGCGAAGGGCCGTGCGCGACACCGAGATCCAGGGTCGATACATTCCGGCGGGCACCCAGGTCGACGTGGCCTACCAGATCAACCACCTGCTACCCGAGCTGTGGACCCGCCCGGAGCGCTTCGACCCCGAACGTTTCGCCGAATCGCGCCGGGAGGACAAATCGCACCGGCTGGCCTGGCTGCCGTTCGGCGCGGGCGCGCACAAATGCATCGGCATGCATTTCGGCGCCTTCGAGGTGAAGACGCTGATCGCCGCGCTGGTCCGCGACTACGAATGGGAAATCCCCGAGACATACCGGATGCCTTGGGGATTCAGCTCCATACCCTTCCCGCGCGACGGCGGGCCGGTGCGGTTGCGCAGAAGGTGACTACCGTCCCGAGAACAGCATCTCCGCGACCTTGGTATCGATGTCCGCGCCCTCGGTGTAACCGCCTTTGTCGCCCATCGAGGTCATGATGGCCAGGGTGTAGCGCTCGTCCGGACCGGCGAAGCCCACCGAGTTGACCACCCAGCCGCCCTGCTCGGCCGACCAGCCGTTCTTCAGGCCGGGGCGCATCGCCTCGCCCGCACCCCAAACGCCCCAGTGCTGATTGCTGTCCACCTGGCGCATCCGGTCGAGCAGGTAGGCCTTGTCGTCGGGATGCATGCGCTCGAGGATATTGCTCATCAGGCGGTCCAGGTCGGCGGCGGAGCATTTCTGGAACGACCAGTCGGGGAACAGCGCGGTATTGGTCGGCTGGGGGACCAGACCGGACATGCCGTTGCCGCGGAAGGCATTGTTGAACGCCATCCGGTCGATGCCGGAGTACTTGTTCCAAAGCCGGTCGGCCGCATTGTCGTTCGAGGTGGCCAGCATGGATTCCATGGTGCCGCGATCCTCGGGGGTCAGGTTGATCGCGCCGACCCTGGCCCGGTTCAGCAGATCCTCGGCGATGGCGAGCTTGATGGTGGAGGCGGTCCAGATGGCGCTGTCGGCCTTGTCATTGGCGAACACGCCGCCGCTGACTCTGTCGCGCACCACATAGCCGGTTTCGATGCCTTTGTTCTCGAGGAAGGCATTCACCTTGGCGATGCGCGCACTCATATCGCAGTCGAAGCCCGCGAGGCAGCCCTGACTGGCGACGGGCGCGGCCTGCGCGGCAGGTAGCAGCGCGGAGGGAGCGCTCGGGATGAGCAGAGCGGCGGCGGTGGCGAGGCAGGCGGTTGCGGCCACGCGGTGAGTGGCGACCATGGCGTTACGCACGAGGGACCACAATGGCACATCCGCCGCCGCGGCGCACGTCTTGAGCTCATCGGCCCGATGTGCTAGCGACCTTGCGGCGCAGTGTTTTTGGTACTGCCCGGCCCGCCGACCGCTCAGCGGAAGGCGGCGCGCAGTTCCTCGACGGTGCGGCCATTGAGCCGGTAGCAGTGCTCGAATGCCTCCGTATGCCGGTCCCTCGGCCAGGATTTCAGGACGACGGTGCGGCCGTAGTGCCGAGAATTGACCAGCTCCCACCGCTCGCCCACGCGGCGGACCGTGAATCCGCCTCTCGGGACCAGAGGGATCACCATCGCATCCATGAAACGCGAACCCAGCCTTTCAACGCAGCCTGCCCTCCCTGGGCGAGCACTTTCGCACATCGCGTCGGCCCGTCCGCGGTGACACGGCCGGGCAATTCGCGCCGCTGTGTTTCAACTCACTTCCCGACCGCCGGGGTGCTTGGATTGCCTCGCGGTCGCTGCGCGTATAAACGTGCGCAGGGGACCGAGCCTCGCAAACCACTATCTACCGGAAGGGCGTCTGTTGCCGCTGCGCATTCACCGTGCCGAACGCGCCGACGTTCTGGCCGACGCGCTCGGTGCGTTGCTGGCGGTTCCGCTGCCCGACCCGTTCGCCGCCGAGGTGGTGGCCGTCCCCGCGAAGGGCATCGAGCGCTGGCTCACCCAGCGGCTGTCCGGTCTGCTCGGGGTGTCGGCGGGCGGTGACGGGGTGGCCGCGAATATCGCGTTCCCGTCGCCCGCCGCCGTGGTCGGGGGCGTGCTCGCCGCCGCGGTCGGCCTGCGGCCCGAGGACGATCCGTGGTCCTCGGAGCGGGTGGTGTGGACGCTGCTGCGGGTGCTCGACGAATGCGTCGACGAGCCGTGGGCGACGGTCCTCGCCCGCCATTTGGGCGCGAATTCCGCTCCGGGACATGGCTATCGGGTCGGCAGGCGCTATGCCACGGCGGCGCGGCTCACGGCGCTGTTCGACAGTTACGCCACGCAGCGCCCCGCGATGCTCACCGCCTGGGCCGCGGGGGTCGACTCCGATGGCGTTGGCGGTGTCATTCCCGATGACCTGGCCTGGCAGCCGCGACTGTGGCGCGAACTCCGCGCGCGGATAGCCGTCGCGAGCCCCGCCGAACGTCTCGACGCCGCGTGCGCGCGGCTGCGCGCCGAACCCGATATCGTCGAATTGCCCACGCGTCTCTCATTTTTCGGCCTCACCCGGCTGCCGACCGAGCAGCGCGCGGTGCTCGCGGCGCTGGCCGAGGCGCGCGAGGTGCGACTCTGGCTGCCGCACCCGAGTCCCGCCATGTGGGCCGAGATCGCGAATTCCGCTCCGGCGGCGCGTCGTTGCGCCGATCGCTCGGCGCGGCCGGTGTGCCACCCGCTGCTGGCCGGACTCGGCCGCGATGTGCGCGAGTTGCAGCAGCGCCTGTCCGGACTGGGCGCCGACGAGCACCACGCGTCGAAGGAACCGCCGCCAACTCTGCTGTCCGCGTTGCAGACAGGTATCCGAGACGATCACTGGCCCCCCGCGCCGGTCGAGGGCGATGGCACCGTGCAGGTGCATTCGTGCCACGGCCCGACCCGGCAGGTGGAAGTCCTGCGCGAATGTCTGCTCGGACTATTCGCGGCGGATCCGACCCTCGAACCCCGCGACGTGGTCGTCATGTGTCCGGAGGTGGAGTCCTACGCCCCGCTGATCCTGGCGGCGTTCGGTCAGCGCGTCGCGGGAGAGACAGCGGCGCAGACTGATTCGGCGCATCCCGCGCAACTGCTGCGGGTCCGGCTCGCCGATCGCGGTCGGGGCGTGAGCAATCCGCTGCTCACGGTGATCGGCATACTGCTCGAGCTGGCCGACGGTCGAGTCACCATCACCCAGGTGCTGGATCTGGCGGCCGCCGAAACCGTGCGCCGACGTTGCGGATTCGACGACGACGCGATCGAGCGCCTGCGCGAATGGGCCGCCGAATCGGGGGCCAGGTGGGGGATCGGGCAGCGCCAGCGGCAGGATTTCGGCCTCGCCGATTTCAAGCAGAACACCCTCAATACCGCCGTCGATCGTCTCCTGCTCGGCGTCACCGCCGCCGAATCCGCCGACGACTGGCTGGATCTGGCACTGCCGCTCGACGATGTAGACAGCAATGACGTCGACCTGGCCGGGCGCTTCGCCGAATTCGTTGACCGGCTCGCGGTCTGCCTGCGCGATCTGCGCGGCCCTTGGCCCGCGCACCGCTGGGCCGTGCTGCTCGAGCGGGCGCTGGATCTGCTCACCGATGTGCCCGCCAATCAGGCGTGGGTGCGCACCGAGGCGCTGCGGGAGCTCTCGGCCGCCACCGAACACGCGGGCGCGGAACCGCTGCGGCTGCCGGATATCTCGATCCTGCTCGCCACTCGGCTCGCCGCCCGGCCGACCAGGGCCAATTTCCGCACCGGCGAGTTGACGGTGTGCACCATGGCGCCGATGCGTTCGGTGCCGCACCGCGTCGTGGTGCTGCTCGGCCTGGACGACGCCGTGTTCCCGCGCGCGGGCGGTGTGGACGGCGACGATATCCTGGTTCGCGATCCGCAACTGGGCGAACGGGATTCGCGCGGCGAGGACAGGCAACTGCTCCTGGACGCGATCATGGCGGCGGGGGAGCGCCTGCTGCTGTTGCACACCGGCGCGGACCCGGTGACGGGCGCGCACCGCCCGCCCGCCATCCCCGTCGCCGAACTGCTCGATACGCTGCGTGCCCATGTCGGTCCCGAGGGCATGGGCGCGGTGGTGACCCGGCACCCGCTGCAATCCTTCGACCGCCGCAACTTCCGCGCCGACCGACCCTTCAGCTTCGATCCCGCCGCGTTGGCGGGCGCGCATGCCGCCGGTGCGCTCGCGCAGCCGCGCCCGGCCTTTCTGCCCGCCCCGCTCCCGCTGCCCGAACCCTCGGATATCGGCCTGGCCGAACTGATCTCGTTCACCGAGCATCCGGTGCGCGGCTTCCTCTGGCAGCGTCTGGGCATTCGCGTGCCCGAGCACGAGGAGGATATCGCCGACCGCCTGCCCATCGAACTCGACGGCCTGGCGAAATGGGATCTCGGCGAGCGCATGCTCGCCGCCCGCCTCACCGGCGCGCAACCCGCCGCCCTGCGCGCGGCCGAGTGGCGGCGCGGCACCCTGCCCCCGTTCGGACTCGGCGGCGCGGTCCTGGACGAGGTGGAGCAGACGGTGGACAAGCTGGTCCGCGCCGCGCAGGCCGACTACACCGGTCAGGCGCGCGCCGTCGATATCGCGATCGATCTGGGTGACGGCCGCAGACTCACCGGCACGGTGCCCGAGGTGCGCGGCGAGACACTGGTCCGCACCACCTACTCCCGCCTGGCCCCGAAGCATCGCATCGCCGCCTGGGTCGCGCTGCTGGCCCTGGCGGTGACCGAGGACCGCTCCTGGCGCGCGGTCACCACCGGACGCGGCCAATTCAACCGTCCCGCATGGCGTTGCGAACTCACCGCACCCGACGCCCCGACGGCGCTGACCCACCTGCGCGACCTGGTCCGCGTGCGCGACGCCGGTCTGACCGAACCCCTTCCGCTCACACCCACCGCGTCGGCTGTCTACGCCGAGCGCCGTTTGCGCGGGGCCACCGCCGAGGAGGCGCGCTCGGCCGCCGAACGCGAATTCAATGGCGGCCCCAATGGTCCCGGTCAATTCGGCGATCACACCGATCGTCACCTGCGCTACGTCTGGGGTCCGGCCCCTCGCCTCGACGATCTGATGGAAATTCCCGCTCCCGCGGGCGAACCCGGCGAGAGCACTCGCTTCGGCGCGCTGGCTCGGCGCATGTGGACCCCGCTGCTCGCGGCCGAGGCCCAGGGGCAGCCGTGAAGCCGGCGCGACCAAGCCCGGCGCGCCCCCGCAGGATCGGTCGGCGTGTCGGGAAAGATGCAGGGGTAGTTCATTGGCGGGAAGGGCGGTGTCGGGCGTGACCATAGCGGGCACCATCGCGCGAGTCGAGTCCGCCGACGCCTTCGACCCGATGGGCGCGCTGCCCACCGGCACCACCGTGCTCGAGGCCAGCGCGGGCACCGGCAAGACCCACGCCATCGTGGGCCTCGCGGTGCGCTATGTGGCCGAGGCGGGTGTGGACATCTCGCAGTTGCTGCTGGTGACCTTCAGCCGGGCCGCGACCAGGGAACTGCGCGAGCGCACCAGGGACAGGTTCGTGGCGGCCGCCGCCGCCCTGGCCGAGCCCGCGGTCGCCCGCGCGAGCGCCGACGACCTGATCCGGCAACTGGCACAGGCGGATTCGGACGAGATCCGGCGCAGGCGCGCCCGCCTGCTCGCCGCGCTCGCCGACTTCGACGCGGGCGCCATCGCCACCACGCACAGCTTCTGCCAGCGCATGCTGGACGAACTCGGCCTGGCGGGTGAGCAGGATCCCGGTGCGCGACTGGTGGATTCCGTCGACGACCTGGTCGCCACCGTCGCCGAGGACCTCTACCTGAACCGATACGCCCGCGCCGAACAACCCTTCACGCTGAAGAAGGCTCATCAACTCGCCGCGGCGGCGGTGCGCGACCGGCACGCCCGCCTCGCGCCCGAAGCCTCCGGCCCCGCGGGCGAGCGTGTCGCCTTCGCCGCCGCCGTCCGTGCGGAAACCGAACGGCGCAAACGCCTTTCGGGCCTGCGTGATTTCGACGACCTGCTGGTGCTGCTGCACGACGCACTCGCCGACCCGAGTCACGGCCCCGCCGCCCGCCGCCGCATCCGCGACCGCTACCGGGTGGCGCTGGTCGACGAATTCCAGGACACCGACCCGCTGCAGTGGGACATCCTGCGCCTGGCCTTGCACGGGCACGCCGCCCTCGTCCTGGTCGGCGATCCGAAACAGGCCATCTACGCCTTCCGGGGCGCCGAGGTCCTGAGCTACCTCGATGCCGTCGCCCTGGCCGATCACCGCAGCGAACTCACCACGAACTGGCGCAGCGACGCCGGACTGCTCGCCGCCCTCGATCACCTACACGGCGGAGCCGCCCTGGGGCACAGCGAAATCCGCGTGCACCCGGTGGCCGCCACCCGCGCGTGGTCGCGGCTGACCGGCCCGCAGGATCTGATCACCCCGCTGCGCCTGCGCTGCCTGCCGCGCAAAGGCGCCGGGCCGCTGAACAAATCGGGATTCCCGGCGGTCGGCCGACTGCGCGCCAACGTCGCGGGCGATATGGCCGCCGATATTGTCCGGTTGCTGTCCTCGGGCATTCAACTGGACACCGCCGAGGGCACTCGCCGACCGATCAGCCCCGGCGATATCGCCGTCCTGGTGCGCACCCGCTCGCAAATCGATGTGGTGCGAGCGGCTTTGGACCGGGTCGGCATCGCCGCGGTATTGGCGGGCGGCACCAGTGTTTTCGACACGCCCAGCGCCACCGACTGGCTGTGGGTATTGCGGGCGCTGGAACAACCGCATCGCGCCGACCGCGTCCGGCTCGCCGCCCGCACCCCGATCCTGGGCTGCACCGCCGCCGAAATCGATGCGGGCGGCGCGGATCTGGTCGGCCGGGTGAGCGCGCAACTGCGCGATGCCGCGCGGCTGTTCGCCCGCGCCGGATTCGCCGCCGTCTTCGCGAAGCTCGCCGCCGAGGCGCGGCTCGCGCAGCGGCTGCTCGGTCTGGAGAACGGCGAACGGGAACTGACCGACCTGCGGCACCTGGCGCAACTGCTGGATCAGGTCGCCCTGAGCGAAGGCTTGGGTCTGACCGCGCTCACCCGCTGGCTGGGCGACCGGGTGCGCGATCCGGCCTCCGGGTCGGTGGCCGATCGCAGCAGGCGGCTCGATCGCGATGCGGCGGCAGTGCAGATCGCCACCGTGCACGCGGCGAAGGGGCTCGAATTCCCCATCGTCTACCTGCCTTTCGCCTGGGACAGCGCCAAGAACCCGGATCCGCAGACCCTGCTGTTCCACGGGCAGGACGGCGAACGCGTCCTCGATGTCGGCGGTCAGGACGCGGCGGGCTACGCGGAACGCAAGCTGCGCAGCGAAACCGAGGAGGCAGGGGAGGAGCTGCGGCTGCTCTATGTGGCTCTCACCCGCGCCGAATGCCAGATCGTGGCCTGGTGGGCGCCGTCCATCACGACCGCGGCGGCCCCGCTGCACCGGATGATCCTGGGTCGCCCCGACGGCGGCGACATCGTGCCCGCGAGGGCCGCCGTGCCCCCGGATGACACTGTCGTTCAGTCGCTTTCGGCGTGGGGTGCGCGCAAGCCGGAGGCCATTGCCATCCAACCGGTGGACGGCGAAGCCGAGCTCGTCGCGCAGCGGGTCCGCGTGGAGCTCCCCACCGGGGACCTCGCGGTCGCGCAGTTCACCCGCACCCTCGATCAGCACTGGCGACGCACCTCGTACTCGGCGCTCACGGCGGGCGCGCACGAGGCCGCCGCGGTATCCGAGGACGCGGGCGACGAACCGGACACCCCCGCCCCGGTCGAAGCGGAGACGGCCGCGCCGGATTCGGCGCCCTCGCTGATGAACAGCCTGCCCTACGGCGCGGAGTTCGGCACCCTGGTGCACGGCGTCTTCGAGCATATCGACACCGACGCACCGGATCTGGCCACCGAGGTGCACGCCCGCTGCCGCGCGGCCGTCGAGGAACTCATGGCCGAGCTCGATCCCGCCGTTCTGGGCGCCGCCGTGCTCGCCGTCCTGCACACCCCCATGGATGTCGGCAGTCTCGCCGCGTTCTCCACGCGAAATCGCCTGAGTGAACTGGATTTCGAACTCCCGCTCGCGGGCGGCGACGCCGCCGGACCCACCGCGGCGGGCCTGCACGACATCGCCGAACTGCTGCGCGCCCACCTCCCCGCCGACGACGATCTGCGCGACTACGCCGACCTGCTCGACCATTTGGACGATATCCCGCTGCGCGGCTACCTCACCGGCAGTATCGACGCCGTCCTGCGCACCACCGACGGCCGCTACGTCGTGGTCGACTACAAGACCAACCGGCTCGGCGCCGGCGACCTCACCGTCGCCGACTACACCCGCGACCGCATGGCGGCGGAGATGCTGCGCTCGCACTATCCGCTACAGGCACTGCTGTATTCGGTCGCGCTGCACCGCTACCTGCGCTGGCGACTACCCGGTTACGATCCGGCCCGCCACCTCGGCGGCTGCCGCTACCTGTTCGTGCGCGGTATGGTCGGCCCCGAAACCCCGTCCGGCTGCGGTGTTTTCGACTGGCACCCACCGCACGCGCTGGTGCTCGCGCTCTCGGAGTTGCTGGCGGGAGCGGCCCGGTGACATCGATCCAGATCGCCCAGCGCGGCACCGGTCTGCTGCGCGAATTCAATGAGGCCGGTGTGCTCTCGGCCGCCGACGTCCATGTCGCCCTCCGCCTGGGCCGCCTCGGTCGCGAATCCGAGGAGGCGGTGCTGTTCGCGGCGGCGCTGGCCGTGCGCGCGGTCCGCTCGGGCTCGGTCTGTCTCGAACTGCGCCGCATGCGTGAGATCGGCATCGACGCCGACGAGACCCGTGACCTCGCGACGGGTATCGATCCGGCGACGCTGCCGTGGCCGGATTTCGACGCGGTCGTGGCGGCGCTGCGCCGCAGCCCACTGGTGTGCGGGGGTCAGGCAGGTCCGCTGCGGCCGCTGCGGTTGGTCGAGGCGCAGGACGGTCCGCTGCTCTATCTGGACCGCTACTACCAGCAGGAGCAGACCATTCGCCGGGTGCTCACCGAGCGCTCGGCGCACCATCCCGCCGTCGATCCGGAGCTGATCCGGCGCGAACTGGATCGACTCTTCGACACCCCGCCGGCCGCAGGCCCCGACCGTCAACGCGTGGCCGCCGCCCTGGCGGCGACGCACTGGACCACCGTGGTCGCGGGCGGACCCGGCACCGGGAAAACCCACACCATCGCCCGCATCCTCGCGCTGCTCGAGGCGCACCGCAGGGCCACTCCCAAACTGCCCGCGCTGCGGATCGCCCTGGCCGCGCCCACCGGCAAGGCGGCGGCCCGCCTCCAGGAGGCGGTGCGCGAACAGGCGGCCGCACTGGACCTGCCGGAACTGACGGCCGCCACCCTGCACCGCCTGCTCGGTTGGCAGCGCGGACGCGGCACCCGCTTCCGATACCACGAATTCAACCGGCTCCCTTTCGATGTCATCGTGGTGGACGAGACCTCGATGGTGTCGCTGACCATGATGAGCAGCCTGCTGGCCGCACTGCGTCCGGACACCCGCCTGGTGCTCGTCGGCGACCCGGACCAGTTGGCCTCCGTCGACGCCGGCGCGGTCCTGGCCGACCTGGTGCTCGGACCCGTCGCCACCGTGCCCAATCCGCTGCTGGACCGCATACTCGGCCCGGAATCCGAAGGCGCGCAGGGGGATACCGAGTCGCTGAGCCCGCTGGAACGAAAGCGCCTGCGCGGCGGCATCGTCCGCCTGACCCGAGGTCGACGTTTCGGCGGCCGCATCGCCGACCTCGCCGTCGCGGTGCGCGCGGGCAATGCGGACGCGGCGCTGGATTTGCTGCGCGAAGGCGGTTCGGAGCTGTCCTTCGGCCCGCCGGAAGACACGGTGGCGGTGCGGGCCGATGTGGTGCGCGCCGCTCGCGCCACCACCGAGGCCGCACTGGCAGGCGATGCCGCCGCCGCGCTCGCCGCCCTCGAATCGCACCGGCTGCTGTGCGCGCACCGCCAGGGTCCGTTCGGTGTCGAACGTTGGGACCGCACCGCCGCCGACTGGGCCGCCGCGAGCGGTGCGGGTCCGGAATCTCACCACGTGCCGTGGTACCCCGGCCAGCCGCTGCTGGTCACCGCCAACGATCACGAGGCGCGCATCTACAACGGCGACACCGGCGTCATCGTGCGCATGCCCGACGGATCGCTGCGCGCGGCCCTGCAACGCGGCAGCGCGCCCTACCTGGTGCACCCCACCCAATTCCCCTCGGTGGTCACGGTTTTCGCCATGACTATCCACCGCAGCCAGGGCAGTCAGTACGACACGGTCTCCATCGTGCTGCCCGAACCGGAGTCCACGCTGCTCACCAGGGAACTGCTCTACACCGCCATCACCAGGGCGCGCCGGCACGTGCGCGTCATCGGCGCCGAGGACGCGATCCGGGCGGGCATCGACCGCCGGGTGCTGCGGGCCAGCGGCCTGTCGCGCCCGGATATCACGCCGTGACCTGCGGATCTCACATATCGGCCGCACCGGCCGTCTACCGGGTGTGAGATTGCCTCCGTTCGAGCAGGTGGTGGCCGAGTACGGCCCGATGGTGCTGCGCGTCTGCCGCGCGGTGCTCGGACCCTTCGACACCGCTGCGGATGATGCCTGGTCGGAGACGTTCCTGTCCGCCCTGCGCGCCTATCCCGACCTGGACGCGAACGTCAACCTCGAGGCGTGGCTGGTGACCATCGCGCACCGCCGCGCCATCGATGTGGGCCGCGCCCGCACCCGCGCACCCGTCCCCGCCGATGTCCTGCCGGAACGTCCGGCACCGAATTCCGATCCGGCAGGCCGCGATCCGGACCTGTGGTCCGCACTGGCCGCGCTGCCAACCAAACAGCGCCAAGCCGTGGCCTACCACTACCTCGCCGGTCTGCCACACGCCGAAATCGCGGCGCTGCTGGGCAATTCGCCCGCCGCCGCCCGCCGCGCCGCCGCCGACGGCCTGAAGACCCTGCGCAAGCTCTACCCGAAGGACAGCCCATGATGGTTCCGAATCAGGACCGGTACGACGGCCTGTTCGACGCACTCGCCGCCGACAGCGCCGAAACCCTCGCCGACCTGCGCCACCGCCTGACCGCCTCGGCCGAGGCGGCCGGACTGCTCGATATCGCCTACCGCACCGTCGATAGCCCGGTCGGCGCGCTGCTGCTCGCCGCCACCCCGGTCGGCCTGGTCCGCGTGGCCTACTCGACCGAGGACCACGACGCCGTGCTCGAAGGCCTCGCCGCGCGGATCAGTCCGCGCATCCTGGCCGCCCCGGCCCGCCTCGACACCGCCGCTCGCGAACTCGACGAGTACTTCACCGGCGCCAGAACAACTTTCGACCTCCCGCTGGATCTGCGGTTGACCACCGGCTTCCGCCGCACCGTCATCGAACACCTGCCCGAGATCGGCTACGGGCGCCGCGCCAGCTACGCGACGGTGGCTGCTGCCGTTGGCAATCCGCGCGCCGTGCGCGCCGTCGGCACCGCCTGCGCCACCAACCCGCTGCCGGTCGTCATCCCGTGCCACCGGGTGGTGCGCAGCGATGGCGCCATCGGTCAGTACGTCGGCGGCACCGCGGCCAAGGCCACACTGCTCGACCTGGAGGCGTGATGACCGAAACCCTTGCCGCACTGGCAGATCGGGTCGACAACCAACCCTGGGCCGCGCTCGCCGCCGAACTCGACGCCGAGGGCTGCGCCCAGACCGGCCCGATCCTCACCCCGGCCGAATGCGCCGCCCTCACCGCCCGGTGGCACGAGCCAATCTTCCGCGCCACCATCGATATGTCCCGCCACCGCTTCGGCCGCGGCGCCTACCGCTACTTCGCCGATCCGATTCCGGAGCCGATCGCCGAACTGCGGGCCGCCTGCTACCGCAGGCTCCTGCCCATCGCTCGAACCTGGGCGGCACGGCTCGGTGATCCGGCGCCGTGGCCCGACGACTTCGACGACTGGCTGCGAATCTGCCATGCCGCAGGACAGACCCGCCCGACGCCGATCCTGCTCCGCTACACCGAAGGGGATTGGAACGCACTGCACCGAGACCTATACGGCGAGTTGGTCTTTCCCCTCCAGGTGGTGATCGGACTCGACCGTCCCGGCATCGACTTCACCGGAGGGGAGTTCCTGCTCGTCGAACAGCGCCTGCGCGCCCAATCCAAGGCCACCGCGACCGTGCTCGAACAGGGACACGGACTGATCTTCACCACCCGCGACCGGCCCACACCCTCCAGTCGCGGCTGGTCCCGCGCGCCCGTGCGACACGGGGTCAGCCGCATCCGCGGCGGCATCCGGCACACGCTCGGGTTGGTGCTGCACGACGCCGAATAGTCATGTACACCTTGCTGGATGGTGCGGGACGGCCATATCGCAGTGCCACACCCGGACTCTTCGGCGGACATCGGCGGGGGCGGATCTATGGTCGTCTGGACTGTCCGTCGGCGCCGCGGTGGCTGGCGCGCGGGGCATATCGGAGTCAGCGCGTGTTCTTCGCCGATGAGACGACGGCGGTCCAGGCAGGATATCGGCCCTGCGCGGTCTGCTTGCCGCAGCGGTTCGCGGTGTGGAAGGCGGGGCGCTGAGATTGCCGGGAACCGGACAGGTGGCGCGTGCGTCCATATGATGCAGGGGGCATGACTGGAAGGGGTGCGGGCGGTGGGCAGTTCGTTCGCGTCGTATATCGATGAGGCGAAGAGCGGGGCGTTGAAAGTGCGGATGGATCCGCAGGGGTTCGTGGCGCTGGATGCCGCGTGTGAGGGGCTCATCAACGAATTCATCGCCGCGCAGACCATCGCACAGCAGCTCGGGTACAAGAGCATCTGGGGCGTCGGCGAGGAGGCGGGAGCACGTTTCACCTCGGCGCGTGAACTGGTCCAGATATTCCAGCAGAAGGGTGCGGGCGGCCCGAACAACGCCTACGACACGTTGACCGACTACATCACGGCCGCACAGGATATCCGCGCATTGTTCAAGGCGATCTGCGACGAGTTCACCCGCACCGATGCCGAATTCGCCGCGAAGATGCGCGAGATCCAGGCATGACGGCAGCCCGCGTCGCGCGAACGGGATTCGCGCTCGCGCTCGCCTCGGCCGCACTGCTGACGGCCTGCGGCGACAGTGCCAAGGCCGTTCCAACGTCTTCGGCCTCACCGAGCCCGATCCCGCCGTCCAGCAGTGCACCGCAGGTCTTCGATGCCTGCAAGGCACTCACACCGCAATTGCTCGCCGAGCATCGGTGGGATGCCCGACCACCCGCGCCGCAGAACGACCGCGTGGCCGAAACCACCTGGCGAGGCTGCCTGTTCATCGCCAAAGCCGGATACGGTTTCGTCGTCCAGACCACCAACGGCACCCTCGCCCTGGTGCGGACCAAATTCCCCGACGCGGCGGAGGTCGTGCTCGGCGGCCGGAAAGCCCTGCGCTACAAGGCGCACCCGGCCATCCCCGGCGGCTGTGAGGTCAATGTCGAGATGAAGTCCGGATCGCTCTTCGTATCCACCAATGTGCCGCCCAGCGCGACCGACCTCGCCACGTGCGATCTGGCAATCGATATCGCCGAAACCGTCACCCCACTCCTCCCCGCAGGCGCCTGATCCGGCGCGCCGACTCGGCAACAGTTCTACAACACCATCATCCAATCGATGCGAATTCGTTACCGTCAAACAAGTTTCCGCACCGTTTTTCCCAGTTCGCCACACCCCCAAACACCTACAAATCGGGCACGCACTAATGCACGCGCACCCGTTTGCTCGTGGGTTGGGCCTTCCGTCGCGGGTGTGGCAGCATCTTTTTCGAGGCCGGGGTCCTGAGATAGGTTCGGGCAACGGTTGGTTCGGCTGCTGCGGCCCCAAAGTCCATTGGGGCCGCAGGCGGACCAGGTTCTGGAGGGGACACGCGACTACGCTGGAGTCATCGCGGCCGTGCGCGGTACGGCCCGCAGGCCGATGACCGGAGGACAACACCCATGACAACGGCTGAGGAGCACATCGATGTGCTCATCGTCGGAGCCGGACTCTCCGGCATCGGCGCGGCGCACCACCTGAGCGCCGCGCTGCCGGACCGGACCTACCTAGTGCTCGAGGCCCGCGACACCCTCGGCGGCACCTGGGACCTGTTCCGCTATCCGGGAATTCGCTCCGATTCCGATATGTACACCCTGGGCTACCGCTTCCGCCCCTGGCTCGGCGACAAATCCATCGCCGACGGCGCGGACATCCTCGCCTACCTGCGCGACACCGCCGCCGAGGCGGGTATCGACCGACACATCCGCTACGGGCATCGCGTCGTCTCGGCGGACTGGTCCTCGGCCGAGAACCGCTGGCACGTGCGGGCCGAGCACGCGGGCGAGACGGTCGAGTTCACCGCCGAATTCCTCTGGGGCTGCACCGGCTACTACAGCTACGACACGCCCTACACCCCGGATTTCGAAGGCGTCGAACGCTTCTCGGGACCGATCCTCCATCCGCAGCGTTGGCCGCGGCAGCTCGACGTTGCCGACAAGCGGGTGGTGCTCATCGGCAGCGGCGCCACCGCCGTCACCCTCGCCCCCGCGCTCACCGCGCAGGGCGCGCATGTCACCATCCTGCAACGCAGTCCGAGCTACATCATCTCCGCCCCCGAACGTGACGAGTTCGCGCTGAAACTGCGCCGCCACCTGCCGCCCCGCCTCGCCTACGCGCTCGCCAGGGCGAAGAACATCGCCCTCTCGACCGCGATATACCAACTGAGCCAACGCTATCCGGCCCGCATGCGCCGAAAGATCCGCTCTTGGCAGCAGCGTTGGCTGCCCGAGGGCTTCGATATCGACACCCACTTCACCCCCCGCTACAACCCGTGGGACCAGCGACTGTGCCTGGCCCCCAACGGCGATTTCTTCCGCGCGATCCGCAAAGGCGCGCTGGACCTGGTCACCGACCGCATCGCGCACTTCACCGAGTCCGGCCTGCACCTGGCCTCCGGCGCCGACCTCGACGCCGATATCGTCATCACCGCAACGGGTTTGAACCTGCTCGCCTTCGGCGGCGCACGACTCGCGGTGGACGGAGCCGAAGTCGTGGTGCACGAGCGCATGGCCTACAAGTCGATGATGCTCTCCGACGTCCCGAACTTCGTCTACGTCTTCGGCTACACCAATGCCTCCTGGACGCTCAAGGCGGATCTGGTGAGCGAATACGTGATTCGCCTGCTGCGTCACATGGCGGCGCACGGCTACGCGCGCGCCGTCCCGGTCCGCGACCCGGCGGTCGGCGCGGAACCGCTGTTCGCGAAATTCAATCCCGGCTACGTCCAACGCGGCGCACCCGCCTTTCCCATCCAGGGCGACCGCTGGCCATGGCAACTGCGCATGAACTACCTGCGCGACCGAATCCTGCTGGGGCGCAGCCCCATCGCCGACGGCACTCTTCGCTTCGAGCGCGCCGGGTCGTTCACGACGCAATAACGCGCCATGTGCTCCCATGGATAAGGACATCGCAAGGGGCGCGAACCTCGCCGCGCCCGTGGGTTACTCTGGCGCTGCGGATGAGCCGCGCCCGAGGGAGGACGGACAGACTTATGGGCCTGATGGATATGATCAGAGGCGAATTCGTCGACATCATCGAATGGCTCGATGAGACGAATACCACCCTCGCGTGGCGTTTCCCCCGCTACGAGAACGAGATCAAGAACGGCGCGGAACTCATCGTGCGGGAGGGCCAGCAGGCCATCTTCGTCTACCGGGGCCAGATCGCCGACACCTACGGCCCCGGCCACTACACCCTCACCACCGAGAACATGCCCATCATGTCCACCCTGCAAGGGTGGCGGCACGGCTTCAACAGCCCGTTCCGGTCCGAGGTCTACTACATCAATACCCGGCCCGTCACCGACTTGCGCTGGGGCACACCCCAACCGGTCACCGTCCGCGACCCCGACTTCCGCATGGTCCAGATTCGCGCCAATGGCACCACCATCGTCGAGGTCATCGACGCGCCCACCTTCCTGCGCCAGGTCATCGGCACCGAGAGTGTCGTCGACATGGAGCAGATCACCGAGATGATCCGCCGCAATATCGCCCTCGCCTTCTCCGACATGGTCATGGCCAGCGGTCTCGGCGCCATCGATCTGCAGGGCCGCCAGGTCGAACTGTCGGATAAGCTGCGCGAATTCGTGGCCCAGCGGGTGCAGTCCTTCGGCCTAGGCATCGATGCCGTCACCATGACGATCTCCCTCCCCGAGGAAATCCAGCAGGCCATGACGCGCGGTGTCGCGCGCGGACTCGAGGAGAGCAGCTTCCTCAACAATGTCGGCGATCTGAACCGCTACACCCAGGCGCGGGCCGCCGATGCCATGCTCGCCGCCGCGCAGAACGAGGGCGGCGGCGTCGCGGGCGCGGCCATGCAGGCCGGGCTCGGCGTCGTCCTCGGCGGGCAGATGGCCGGGACCGCACAGGGCGGATTCGCGCAGCCACAAGGGTATCCGCAGCAGGGATATCAGCAGGCGCCGCAGCAGGCCGCGCCGCCGCCGCTGCCCAGCCTGCAGGTCTTCCACATCGAATTGAATGGTCAAGCGGCAGGGCCGTATCCGCTCGATCAGCTGCGATCCTTCGTCTCCAGCGGACATCTCACCCGCGAAACGAATGTCTGGGCCGAAGGTATGGCCGGATGGGCCGTGGCCGCCTCGGTTCCGGCATTGCAGACGCTGTTCGCCGCGCCACCGCCGCTGCCGGGCAACCCGCCGCCGCTGCCGCCACGCTGAGTGAGGGCATGAAGTAGCCACGAAGCCCCCCGAGAGCAAGCCATGAATTACGAACCGCCGTCGGGCGACGCGCCGGGCCAACCCCAGCCCGGTCCGCCGCCATTGCCACGACCCGGCCCGCCGCCATTGCCTACAGGTTCGGCCGCGCAAACCTCGGTGCCGCCGCCTCTTCCGACGCAGGATCAGTCATGGCAGCCGGTTGGCTCGACGCCCCAGCCGGGTCCGCCACCGTTGCCGCGATCCGGCCCACCGCCTCTTCCGTCGCAGTCGGTGGGAACCCGGTCGGGTCCGCCGCCGTACCCGGCAGGCCCACAGCCCAATTCACCACAGCGCCCGCCCCAAGCGGCGGTGCCACAGTCGGCCCCGGTGTCCCCACCGGATCGCGCCATGCTGCACCGCACCGAAATGACCCGCACCTACCCCTGCTCAGCCTGCGGCGGCCAACTGGCATTCGACATAGCAAGCCAAAAACTCCGCTGCCCGAGCTGCGGAAACTACTCCGAAATCACCGCCCCCAACACCCCACCCCAAACCCGCGAACTCCACGCCGCAATGGCCGAACTCCGCGCCCTGCAATCGGCCCAATCAGCACCGCAGGTCAGCGGCCAATGGGAGGTCGTATGCCAGAACTGTGGCGGCGCAACCGAATTCAACGGCAGCCTGACCGCGACGAAATGCCCGTACTGCGCCACCCCGATCCAACGCGACGATGTGCACAACGCCCCGGCCCGCCTCCCGGTCGACGGCCTGGTGCCTTTCCAGGTAGCCGAGAAGCAAGCGCGCCAACTGATCGAGAAATGGGTGACCAAACGCTGGTTCGCCCCGAGCGATTTCAAGAAGTATCGCCGCGTCGGCGCTTTCTCCAGCCTCTACACCGCCTACTTCACCTACGACGCCGATACCAGCACCTGGTACGAGGGCGAGCGCGGCGTCGACTATCGGGTCCGCGTCGGCACCGATGACGACGGCGACCCGATCTACGAGACCAGGACGAACTGGTATCACGTGGCCGGTGAGGTCGGCAATGATTTCGCGGATCTGCCGGTGCTGGCCAATGACGGCCCGAGCCTGGACCACAGGCGGATCAAGGCACTCGAGCCGTGGCCGGTGGACCAAGCCCGCTCCTACTCCCCGGAATTCGTGGCGGGCCACCTGTGCCGCACCTACGACCACGATGCCGAGGAGTCACTGCCGCAGGCGCAGCAGGAGATGGCGGAGGTCATCGAGTCGACGGTGCGCGCCGATATCGGCGGCGACCACCAGCGCATCCATCACCTGCAAACCAACTGGAACTACCTCGGTTTCAAACATCTGCTGCTGCCGATGTGGCTGCTGACGGTGATCTACAACGAGAAGCCGTTCCAGGTCTATATCAATGGGCTCACCGGGCAGGTGTCCGGGGACCGTCCGTGGAGCAAGATCAAGATCGCGGCGGCGATCGTGATCGGACTCGCCGCGGCCATCGTCGTGATCGTCGTCTTCTCCTATCTACGCTCGCACGGGCATTCGTCCGGACACACCACCCACGGCAGGAGATAGCCGGTGCTCGTCATCCTCCTAGTTGTTCTGGTCGTCATCGTGGTGGGCGCGGGCGCGCTCATCGCGATGCTCGGTCGCAAGCAGCGCGGCGCGCAGGAACAGGCCAATGAGGTGGTGCCGGGTCACCCGACCCGCGCCCCGATCTCATGGGCTGGATCGCACGATCCCGAGGCGCGACTGCATCGCCGCCTGCGCGACGCGATGACCGCCCTGCGTCGGGTTTCGGCGCTCGATAACGGCACCACCATCGTGCTGCGCGCCGACCTGGAACAGTCGGCCCTCGCCGTGGACGATCACCTGGTCGCCCTCTCCGGGCTGACCGGCAAAGCCGATCTCCTCGCCTCGGCGACGCAGGCGGTCGAGGCCATCGAAGCCGGTGTGACCCAATACGCGACGGCCGCCACCAAACCCGATCTCGCGGCGCTCGAAGTCGGGATGTCGGCGGTGCGCGGCCAACTGGATGTGGTCGCGCAGATCAGGAAGGGCCTCAGCGCCTGACACCGACCACGGCGGTCGCGTCGTACTCCTCCGATTCGGCGATAGCGGCGGCCAGCCCGCGACGGGTCAGTTCGGCGACAGCGGATTCGGCCTGCGCGGCACTGATCTCGATCAGCAGCATCCCGCCGGGTGCGAGCCAATCGAGCACGCCATCGGCGACTCGGCGCAGCATGTCGAGCCCGTCGGGTCCGCCGTCGAGGGTGCCGCGCGGTTCGTGTTCGCGCGCCTCGGGTGGCATCTCGACAATGTCCTCGGTCGGCACGTAGGGAACATTGGCGAGCAGCACATCGACCCGGCCGCGCAGCGTGACCGGCAGCGATTCGAACAGATCGCCCCGGTAGACCTGCGCGCCGACAGCTTCCAGGTTGACCCGCGCGCAATCGACAGCGACCGGATCGATATCGCTCGCCACCAGCTCCACCCCCGGAACCTCGCGAACCAACGCCAACCCCAAAGCCCCCGAACCACAGCACAGATCGAGCACCGTCACCGGCCGCGCCGCGGCCGCCAACTCCACCAGGAACGCGGTGCGCCGCCTCGGCACGAACACACCCGGCCACACCCGCACCCGCAGCCCGCGAAACTCCGCCCAGCCCACCACATATTCCAGCGGCGTCCCGGAGACCCGCCGCGCGACCAACTTCGCCAACTCGGCCTCGGACCCGGCGGCCTCGGTCAGCAGTCGCGCCTCCTCCTCGGCGAAGACGCAACCCGCGGCCCGCAACTGATCGACAATACCCACCCGGCCCATCCTGCCGGAGCGGGTATCAGCGGGCCGTCGGCAGTTGGAAAGTCCGCGTCGAATCCAGGTAGATGCCGCGCTGATTGCTCCGGACCGGCGGAATGATCTGGGAGACCAGTTGATCCAGCGAGGTCATCGCACCCACGACCGCCGTGCCCGCCACAATGAAATCGGCCACCGCGCGGCGAATGTGATTCGGCGAGGTCACCACCACCGCGCTCGACGCACCCAGATCCCGCAGCAGCCTGGTGCTGTACAGCGCGTTCTGCACCGTGGATCCGGCGCGGTTCTCCGCGCTGACCCGCGCGGCGGGCAACCCGTGCCCGACCAGCCAGGCCCGCATCGCCTCCGCCTCCGTCACCCCGTTCTGCGGATTACCGCCGGTGACGACCACAGGGGAGAACGGCGCGGCCAATGCCTGCAGGAAGGCCGCCTGCAACCTGTCCACCAATTCGGGTCGCAGCGCACCGTCCGGCAGCAGACCGTACCCGAGCACCACGATGCCCGTCTGCGGACCGACCAGCGCGGGCAACGGATTCGGCAGCGTGCCGACCGCCGCACAAATCGCGTTGAACACATTCGCGGTGCCTGCGGCCAGCGCCGGATCCACCGCGTTGAGCCGGTTCATGGCATCGGTGACGGCGGGCACGTCACCCGCGTAGTGCGACCAGATGGCTTGCAGGGCAAGCGCCTGCCCGTCATTCGGATCGGCCGCGATGAGGGCGCGCAGGTCGGCGCGACCCGCCGCGTCGTCACCGTCGGTGAAATGTCGCTGGGCCGAGTTGTAGAGCGCGTCCGTTTCGGGACTCGCCGTGGCAGGGCCGCACGCCAGACCGGTCAGTGCGAGGGCCGCGAATCCTGCGGCGAGGAGTTTCGAGATCTTCAAAGCAGTCGACACCTTTCCGCGCGGGGAACGGTTTTCAGGTACGTCAGCTGAGAGAGATGGCCGTGGGTACGGCATCGATCACGATACGGCCGCCGACCGCGGATTCGGTGGAGGTCAGCGCTGCTGTCGTGGTCGAGCCCGTTAAGGTGTGTGGACGTGGATACCGTTTCGCTGACCGGCAAGGACCTCGCCGCCGCCATCAACGCCGATTCCAAAGCGCGCGCCGCCGCGTTCGCGGTCGCGCCGCGCCTGGCCCTGATCGTGGCCAATGCCGATCCGGCCAGCGCCTGGTATGTGAACTCGCTGCGCAAAGCCGCCGAACGCCTCGGCATCGCCTGCGACACCGTCGATCTCGGCGCCGATGCGAGCGTCGAAACCCTCCGTGCCGAACTCGCCGCCCGCAGCGCCGACCCGGCCGTCGACGCCATCATGCTGCAGACCCCGCTGCCCGCGGGCGTCACCCTCGACGACGTCTCCTCCTCGATCGCCGCGCCCAAAGATGTGGACGGCGTCAGCCCGCTCTCGCTCGGTCTGCTCGCCACCGGCCTGCCCGGATTCGTCCCCGCCACCGCCGAAGCCGTGATCGAACTACTGAAGCATCACGAGATCCCCCTGGTCGGAAAGCATGTCGCAGTCGTCGGCCGCTCCAATATCGTCGGCAAACCGCTGGCCCAACTGCTGCTCGCCGCCGACGCCACCGTCACCGTCTGCCACTCCCGCACCCCCGACCTGGCCGCCGTCACCGCCACCGCCGAGATCGTGGTCGCCGCTGCGGGCCGCGCCGGCCTCATCACCGGCAAGCACATCGCCGAATCCGCCACCGTCATCGACGTCGGCACCAACGAATCCGCCGACGGCGGCATCGTCGGCGATGTCGACGCCGATTCCGTGCGCGGGCGCGCCGCCGCCCTGAGCCCCGTGCCCGGCGGCGTCGGACCGGTGACCACCGCCCTGCTCATGCGGCACGTGGTCGACGCCGCAGGTAATCGCTAGAGCGCCGACAGCCGGGCGAACTGATCGTCGGACAGCGTGATGTCCAGTGCATCAATGTTTTCCGCGAGATGCGTGAGCGAAGCGGTGCCGGGGATCGGAACGACCGTCTTCGAGCGCCGCAACAACCAGGCGAGCGCTACCTGCGCGGGTGTCGCACCGATCTCCTTCGCGAGCGCCGCGACCGGGCTGTCCGGTCTCGCGTGCTCACCCATGGCCACGGGGAAGTAGGGCACGAAGGCGATGTCGTGCTCGGCGGCGAACTCGAGAACGGCATCGTGCTGCCTGGCGACCAGGTTGTACACATTCTGGACGGCCGCGATCGGTGTGATGTCCATGGCCGCACGCAGTTCCGCCACCGACACCTCCGACAGACCGATATGGCGCACCTTGCCCTCCTCGCGGAGTTGACGCAAGGTCCCGACCTGGTCGGCCAAAGGCACATTGGGATCGATGCGGTGCAAGTAGAGCAGGTCGATGCGGTCCACCCGCAGTCTGCGCAAACTCAGTTCCGTCTGCTGCCGCAGATAGGCCGGGTGCCCCAGCGGCACCCATTCCTGCGGTCCCGGTCGGGTATTGCCGATCTTTGTCGCCACCACCAGATCCTCGCCATACGGATGCAGCGCCTCGGCGATGAGTTCTTCGTTGGCGCCGAGGGCATACGAGTCGGCGGTATCGATGAGGTTCACCCCCAAATCCGCCGCGCCGCGCAGCACCGCGATCACCGCCGCGCGATCGGTCGGCGGTCGCCAGATATGCGCCGCGCCCCCGTTGCGCGTCTCCGGCGAGTCGGTCAAACGCATTGCGCCATAACCGATCCGGCGCACCGGCAGATCGCCGCCGATACTGAAGGACTTGCTCGTCGTTGTCGTCATGTCGACCAACGTAAGATCTGACATGGATGTGAGATTCAAGCGGACATGAGGCAGATCACATGAGGATCGGAGAACTCGCGCACACCACCGGCGTCAGCCCGAGGTTGCTGCGCTACTACGAGGAACAGGGGCTGCTCACCACGCAGCGCGCCGTCAGTGGCCACCGCCGCTACACCGAGGACGCACCCGTCGTGGTCGGGCACATCCGCGCCATGCTCGCAGCGGGGCTGTCCACCAACGTCATTCGGCAAGTGCTGCCCTGCGTGGAAGGGCCGGGACCGCAGGTCAACGCCTGCGTCGCCGAAGTCCTGCGCGACCGACTGCACGGGATCGAAGAACAGATCCACACTTTGGAGAACGCCCGCTCAGCCCTCACCGGACTGCTCGCCACGACGGCGTCGTAATCTATCGGATGCGGATCTCTCGGGCGGTGCCTGAGAATCTGCCGGACTTCCACGAGTTCTCAGGCCGGGAGGGTGAAGCCCTCGGGCGGCGAGCCCTCGACGAACAGCATCTGCACCCGAGCTTTGCCTTCCCGTATCTGTCGGGCCTGTCGGTACTCGGGAGAGTCGTACCACTGGCGCACCCGACCCATGTCCGGGAATTCGAGGACTATGAGTCGGGGTGAATCCCAGGTGCCTTCCACGGGTTCGGGTGTGGGACCCGCGACCAAATAGCGGCCGCCGTGGCCGAGGATCGACTTCTGGGCTATGGGCGCGTAGGCCCAGCCTGCCTCCTCATCGAGTACCTCGACATTGACGATGACGTACGCGGACATCCGATCCCCAATCTTGGACACAGTGTATAGTAATGTCACGCATAAGAGTATTGAAACGCTGTATCTTGTCAATATGGGTGAGGTTGACAACGTGAACGTGCCGACCCGCAGGCAGCGGCTGCGGGCGGAGACCAGTCGGGAGATCATGGCGATCGCGCTGAAGCAGATGGCCGAGGAAGGGCCGGGGTCGATCTCGCTGCGCGGCATCGCCCGTGAGATGGGCATGACCGCCCGCGCCATCTACAGCTACTTCCCCACCCGAGACGACCTGATCACCGCCCTGATCAGCGGAATCGGCACCTCGCTCGCCGAGGCGCTGGAGGCCGCCGTCGACGCCGTGCCCGCCACCGACCCCGGCGGCAGACTGGTGGCCTGGGGTCAGGGTTTGCGCGAATGGGCGCTGGCCAACCCGGAAAGCTTCCGACTCTTCTACGGGCACCCGGTTCCCGGATATCAGCCGCCCGAAGACGGCCCGGTCGACCGGACCGCCCGCCGCGTCTGCCGAGGATTGACCCGATTGGTGGCCGACGCATGGCTCGATGCTCGCAGCGGCGAGGTCCAGGAGAACTCCTGGTCCGATCTGCAACCGGCCTACGCGGCGAAAGTCCAACAAGACCTCCCGGACGTACCCGCCGCCGCCGCGACGCTCGCGCTCCGCGTATGGGGCCGCATGCACGGCTGGGTAGCCTTGGAGGTCGACGGTCATATCGGTTCCGTCGCGAGCAACTCCGCCGCCCTGCACCACGCCGAGATGATCGACCTGGTCAAATCGCTGGGTCGCTCCTGAGCCGACGCGCAAAACCCTTGCCCGGCAACATCTCTCACGATCAAGCTGGCTTCGCGCCGCTTTCCGCACCACAACCCGATGTAGACATGCGCATACACCCCAACTTCTACACCGTTGACCATGAGGGTCCCGGACGGCTGAGCATCATGGCCAAGCCACGCGGTGGCGACTGGCTCGAAGACGAGATGACCGCTCTGAAAGAGTCCGGCGTCGACCACTTGGTCTGCGCGCTCACCGCCACTGAACTCTACGAATGCGACCTCGAGGCCGAAGAACGCACGGCACGCGAGGCCGGCCTGCGGTTCGTATCCATCCCAATCGTCGACCGCGGCGTCCCCGACCTGGCCGGCGTGCTGCCGACCCTCCAGTACCTAGCGGCGGAACTGAACGCAGGCGCACACGTCCTCACCCACTGTCGCTTCGGCATCGGCCGCGCCTCGCTACTGGCCGCCGCGCTCCTCGTCATCAATGGCTCCGACCCAGACACAACATGGCATCGACTCGAACAAGCTCGTGGACTCACCGTTCCGGACACCTCGGAGCAACGCGAATGGATTGACAAGCTGCCGCAACGGGCCGCGCTCCTGAATCGGTTCGCCACGTCCTAGCCGAAAGGGATGTAGCGCACTTCGTCGAGCTGTACCAAAGCGGGATCTCCAAGTCCGGTAACTCGCCCAACACGCCCTGCACTGCCAATAACATCACCCCGGCCTCGAACCCGCCACGGCACCCGACGCAACCACCCGGCAACAAGGGCAAAACCTCAAACGCAATAAAACCTCAAGAATCCAACTTCCGAAGAACCTCCAACAACCGGTCCCGATCTTCAAAAGAAAGACCAGAAAACACCTCCTCCCCAGCCTCGAGCCGAGCCGAAACCATTGCCCCCAAAACCTTCTCCCCTTCGGCAGTAACCCCAACAAGCACAACCCGCCGATTCCCGGAATCAACAGTCCGAGAAACCAACCCCATCCCCTCCAACGAATCCACCACCCCGGTAGCGGACCGAGCCGCGATATCCAGCCGAGCCGCTACCTCACTCATCCGCAACGCCCCCTCGCCCCTCCCGATAACCCGAAGCGCCCTCGCCTGCCCCGGACTGATCCCAAGCGGAGCCAACAGCACCATCTGCCTGCGCCGAATCCGCCGACCGGTCCGCAGGAACAGTTCGACAAGCTCACCCTCACCCATGACAGTGAGGATACCTCATTGTTGCATGGAACAATTATGAGCCATACTCAGTTAAGGGGAGAGACGAAAGAGGGCACCCATGCATGAACTCCGCCGCATCCTGCGACTGTTCCACCCGTACCGAACCCGCCTGGCGCTGGTGGCGGCCCTGGTCGGATTGTCGTCGCTGGTGGCGTTGGCTTCGCCGTTCATGCTCCGCGCGATCCTCGACGAGGCGCTGCCGCAGGGCCGCACCGGACTGCTCACCCTGCTGGCGTTGGGCATGGTCGTGGTGGCGGTGCTGACGAGTGTGTTCGGCGTGCTGCAAACGTATATCTCGACGGCGGTGGGCCAGGAGGTCATGCACGACCTGCGGACCGCCGTGTACGCGCAATTGCAGCGGATGCCGCTGGCTTTCTTCACCACGACCCGGACGGGTGAGATCCAGTCGAGGATCGCGAACGATATCGGGGGTATGCAATCCACGGTCACTTCGACCGCTACATCGCTGGTCTCGAATTTCACCACGGTGCTGGCGGCGGTCACGGCGATGTTCGCGCTGGATTGGCGATTGACGCTGGTCTCGCTGCTGATGTTGCCATTCTTCGTGTGGGTGAGCCGACGCGTCGGCGGCGAGCGTCGCCGGATCACCGGTGAGCGGCAGCGCAAGCTGGCCGGAATGTCGGCGATCGTGGAGGAGTCGCTGTCGGTGAGCGGAATCCTCCTGGGGCGCACCATGGGTCGTTCACCGGCGCTGGTGCGGGATTTCACGCGGGAGTCGCGCGGCTTGGTGGACTTGGAGATTCGCGCGAGTATGGCCGGGCGCTGGCGGCAGTCGACGATCCAGATCGTCCTGTCGGCCATGCCCGCCGTGATCTACTGGGTGGCGGGTTTGACGGTGGCGCAGGGTCATCCGCTGGTGTCGATCGGCACGCTGGTGGCCTTCACCACGCTGCAGGCGAGCCTGCTGCGGCCGATGGTGCAGTTGTTGAATACCGGTGTGGACGTGCAGAGCTCGCTGGCGCTGTTCACTCGAATCTTCGAATATCTCGATCTGCGACCGGATCTGGACGAGCCGGCGAGGCCGGTGCCGATGGGGGTCATCGAAGGCGGGGTTCGATTGGAAGGTGTGGGCTTCGGCTACGGGGAGCGTGCGGTCCTGTCGGATATCGATATCGAGGTCCCGGCGGGGACGAGTCTGGCGGTGGTGGGGGAAACCGGCTCGGGTAAAACGACTCTCGGCTATCTGGTGGCGCGGCTCTATGACGTGACGCGCGGAGGGGTGCGCATCGACGGACGGGATGTGCGCGAGATGAGTTTCGCCGATCTGACGCGCGCCGTTGGCGTGGTCTCCCAGGAGACCTACCTGTTCCACGCCTCGGTCGCCGATAACCTGCGCTTCGCCAAACCCGATGCGACGGACGCGGAACTGCGCGCGGCCGCGCGCGCCGCCCGGATCCACGATCACATCGCGAGCCTGCCCGACGGCTACGACACGGTGGTGGGGGAGCGCGGCTACCGATTCTCCGGCGGCGAGAAGCAGCGTCTCGCGGTGGCGCGGGCGATCCTGCGCAACCCGCCGATCCTGGTTCTGGATGAGGCCACCAGCGCCCTGGACACCCGCACCGAACAGCAGATGCAGTCGGCCCTGGACGCGCTGGCGGCCGGTCGCACCACCATCACCATCGCGCACCGACTCTCGACGATCCGCGACGCGGACCAGATCGTGGTGCTGGATCGGGGTCGCATCGTGGAACGCGGCACCCACGAGGAACTGCTGGCCCGCGAAGGTCGTTACGCCGCACTGGTTTCCCGTGACGAGACGGTGAGTATCGCCGCGTGAGAACGGTTTACCAGTGGATATTCACCGGGTCGCCGACATTGATGGTGTCGTAGACCCAGGCCGCGTCCTCGGGTGCGAGGTTGATGCAGCCGTGGCTGACATTCGAATTGCCTTGCTGGGCAACCGACCACGGCGCGGAATGGATGTACACCCCGCCCCAGGTCAGTCGTTCGGCGTATTCGCCGTTGATGACGTAGCCCTCCGGTGAGCTGAGCGGGATGCCGATGGTGCGTGAATCGAACACCACGCTGCGAGCCTTCTCCAATACCGGGAAGGTGCCCGCAGGCGTCTCCCAACCGGACTTGCCGTAGGAGGCGGGCATCGTCCGCACCACCTGACCGCCGATGCTGATGCTGAAGGTGTGCGCGGACATGTCGCCCTCGCCGGTTACCCCGGCATTGGTTTGGAATCGGGTCTGGATCCCGCCGAAACGGACATCGATCGGCGCGCTCGCTGGCAGCGCGCTATTGGGCGTCCAGCGCAGGTCCCGGCCGTCGAGCCAGGAAAGTGTGCCGCTGACCGGCCGCGGCGCGGTGATGGCGAGTGCTCGTTCGGCTCCGGCCCGGTCGGCCACCTCGGTGGCGAAGCGCACCGTGACGGGTGCGGCGATGCCGACCAGTTGACCGTTGGCGGGTGCGATCCCGATGACCGCCGGTGGTGCGTCGATCATGGCGGCGGTGGCCGCACCTGATCCGAATGCGCCGAGCGCGATGATCGCGGTGGCGAGAAATAGTTTTTCGAGTGCGCCCCTCATGGCTCCACCCCTTCGAGCTGGTGTGGTACGCGAGAGTTCAGTTTACGCCGTCCATGATCAACCGGAACAGGGCGAAGTCAGAGCGGTTGCGGTTCCAGCGCGGCGCGGGTGTCGAAATCCCGGCGTGCGGTCGTGATCCGCTGGTGGTTGCGCACCGACCAGACGCCCATGGCGTGACTCAATTCGCCCAGGCTCGCACCCAATTCGGTGAGCGAATATTCCACGCGGGGCGGCACCGTGGGGTAGACGGTGCGTCGGACCAGTCCATCGCGTTCCAAATTGCGCAGCGTGCGTGTGAGCATCTTCTGGGTGATGCCGTCCAGACGGCGGCGCAGGTCGTTGAAGCGGACGGCCCCGCCGTGTTGGCGCAGTGTGCCGAGCACCAGCAGCACCCATTTGTCGGCGAGGACGCTCAGAACCTCCCTGGCCGGACAGCGTTCGAGATAGCTTTCGACCAGATTGTCGGATTCGGCCCAGCCGCAGACAGTATCCATCGGGTACCTCGGGATCATGAAAGTGCCTTCTTTCCAATGGATACTAGGCCGCCGCAGAATCTTTAGCATGTTCGCGATTGTGCAAGAGGAATTGGGCGGTCCCGAGGTGCTGAAGGGAGTCGAGGTCGATCGGCCGGTGCCGGGACCCGGTGAGGTGCTGGTGCGGGTGGGCGCGACCAGTGTGAACGCGGCCGATTGGAAGTTGCGTTCGGGTGAGATCCGCAAATTGGGCGAACCACCGTTCACCCTCGGACTCGATGTATCGGGAGTGGTGGTCGAACTCGGCGCGGGTGTGGATCGGGTCGCGGTGGGGACGGAGGTCTACGCGATGGTGCTGAGTCGATTCGGTGCGTACGCCGAGTATGTCGCGGTGCCCGTCGAATACTCGGCTCGCAAACCTTCGACCATCGATCATCCGCAAGCCGCCGCATTGCCGACCGCCGTACTCACGGCATGGCAGGCATTGACGAATGTCCGTGCCGGACAGCGGGTTCTGGTGCATGCGGCGGCGGGCGGCGTCGGCCACCTCGCCGTGCAGATCGCCAAGTGGCGCGGCGCGCACGTGCTGGCCACGGCGAGCGCGGGCAATCACGATTTCCTGCGCGAACTCGGCGCGGACGAGCCGATCGACTATCGGACAGCGGATTTCACCGAGCAGGCCCGCAATATCGATCTGGTGCTCGACCTCGTCGGCGGCGAGTACGGCACCCGCTCACTGAAGGTGTTGCGCCCCAACGGGGTGCTCGTCGACACGCTGGGCAATGACGCCGAGAGCGATCCGCGCTACCTGCGGCACTATGTCGAGCCGAACGGCGCGGATCTGGAAGTGATCGCGGGCCTGGTGGATCGAGGTGAACTGCGGGTGCACGTCGATCGCGTACTGCCGCTGCGGGATGCGGCCGAAGCGCACGCGATCGGCGAAACAGGCCACACCCGAGGCAAGATCGTGCTCGTGCCTTAGCTTTCAGCCGCGCACTGCGTGCAGCACATCGGCGTGCAGTCCGTCGGCGCGGGCGGCGAGCTCCTCGATGCGCAGCAGGACGGAAGCGAAGCGGTCGCCCTCGGCGGCGGGCAGCGAGCGGACGTTGATCTCGATATTGAGCTGGGAGCTCAGGGCGGCGGCCCGGCAGGCGTCGGCGGCGGCGCCGATATCGGTGACGACATTCGGGTTGCCGATCGGGAACAGCTCGGTGGCCAGGGACAGCACCTCGTCGGCCTCGTCCACCACCGCGGCGGGCACCTGCGCGGCCTGGACGAGCGCGGCATTGATGGCGGCGGTGCGGGCCGCCGCCTGCTCCTCGGTGTCCTTGGGCAGCTTGTACGCCTCGCCGACCGCCGTGAAGGCGGCGGCGTCGGCGTCGGCGAGCGCCAGGCAACGCTCCCGCGCGGCGTCGGCGGCCTCGATGATCCGGTCCACCACCGGGCGGTTGTCCGCATCCTTGGCCCTGGTGGTGTAGCGGGCGACCATGGCGACCAGCGCCGCGCCCTGTGCGGCGTGCAGCGCGGCCACCGCGCCGCCGCCCGGTGCGGGAATCTTCGCGGCCAGGTCGGACAGGTACTGCTCGAGGGTGGCCTTGGCGAACGGCTGCGACACGGGCGGATGGCCTTTCAGTATTCGGGGGCGGGTGCGGTGCGTGGCCAACGCTACCGCAACTATGTTTACGGCTATGAAGATCGGATTGGGCATCAACTATTCGGGCGGGTTCAAAGAGGCGGCGGCCGAAGTCGCCGATCTGGAACGCGCCGGACTGGACATCGTGTTCGTGCCGGAGGCGTACTCCTTCGACGCGGTGAGCGCGCTGGGCTATCTCGCCGCCAAGACCGAGACCCTGCTGTTGGCCTCCGGGATTCTGCAGATCTACACCCGCACCCCGAGCCTGACCGCCATGACCGCCGCCGGACTCGACCACGTCTCCGACGGTCGCTTCATCCTCGGGCTCGGCGCGTCCGGCCCGCAGGTCATCGAGGGCTTCCACGGCGTGCCCTACGACGCGCCGATCGGTCGCACCAGGGAACTGGTGGAGATCTGCCGCAAGGTGTGGCGGCGCGAACGCCTCGAGTACCAGGGCAAGCACTACCGGATCCCGCTGCCCGCCGAGCGCGGCACCGGTCTGGGCAAGGCACTCAAACTGATCAATCATCCGGTGCGCGAACGCATTCCGGTTCTGCTCGCGGCCCTCGGTCCGAAGAATGTGGAATTGGCCGCCGAGATCGCCGAGGGCTGGCAGCCCATTTTCTTCCTGCCGGAGAAGGCGCGGCAGGTATGGGGCGAGGCGCTGGAAAACGGTCTGGCCAAACGTGATTCGCAGTTGGGCGCGCTCGAGGTGTATGCCAGCCCCACGCTGGCCATCGGCGAGAACGTCACGCCGCTACTGGAATTCGTGAAACCGCACGTGGCGCTCTACATCGGCGGTATGGGCGCGAAGGGCCGCAACTTCTATCACGCGCTGGCCACCAAATACGGCTACGGCGCGCAGGCCGACCGCATCCAGGAGCTCTACCTCGCGGGCAAGAAGGAGGAGGCCGCCAAGGCCGTCCCCGATGATCTGATTCGCGATATCTCGCTCATCGGCCCGGCGAGCTACGTCAAGGAGCGGATCGCCGCCTTCGCCGAGGCAGGGGTCACCACCTTGAACGTCGTTCCGATGGCGGCGACCCCGGCCGAGCGGGTCAAGCTGATCGAGCAACTGCGCGAACTCTGCTGAGACTCAGCGCCTGCGCAGGCTGGCCAGGGCCTCGTCCAGGGTGGTGTGCATGGCGAAGACCTGGTCGAGGCTGGTCATCCTGAGCTGGCGGCTGGTGGCGGGACCCTCCGCGACGAGCGCGATCTCGGTGGCCGCGCCCGCCCGCTTGTGCGCGGCCACCAGGGTGGCCATGCCCGCCGAGGCCAGGAACCCCACGGCGGTCAGGTCGATGACCAGCGCCGCGGGTTTGCCGCCGAGGATCGACTCGATCGCGCTCTCCAGTGCGGGTGCGGTGGCCAGGTCCACCTCACCGACCACGGTGAGCACGGTCGCGCCGTCGCGTTCGTCGACCGACGTGGTCATGGTGTCCGCCAAGGGATACGCATCTCCGGAAGTGTTGGTCACAGCATTCCAATCTGCCATGAACCGTGCCTTCGTGCCGCATCGTCACCCAGAAATCTGCCGGTTCGTCCCACGCAGTGGGTTCGCCACCGGAAAAGCGATGGCGGGCAAGGTGACCGACATGCGGACTCTGGTGCCCGGTCCGGTGTGGTCGATATCCAATTCCTCGGTCAGGGCCCGCATCATATCGATGCCGCGACCCCGGTGGCCCGGATCGGCCGATCGGGGTTTCCAGGTGCCGTTGTCGAGCACCAGGATCACCACCTGCTGGGTGCCGCACTCGGCCCGCAGCAACACCGAACCGGGTTGTGCCGCAGCATCCTTGGTACGGTAGGCGTGTTCGATGCTATTGCTGCACGCCTCATTGGCGGCGGCGACCAGGTCGGCGGCCAACTCGTGCGGGACGGCGGCGGCGGCCAGCCACGCCTTGAGCGCGCGGCGCATGGGCGCCAGCCGGGTGGCCTCGGCGGGCACCTCCAGATGCAGCGGGGCGGGCGGCTGCCGGTACACCACCATGGCCACGTCGTCGTCGTAGCCCGCGGCGGGACGCAGCCGCGACAGCACCGCGTCGGCCACCTCGCGCGGCAGTTTGCCCGAGGTCTCGGCCAGCACCGCCGAGATCTCCGCGAAACCCTCGTCGATATCGACCCCGCGCCGCTCCACCAGGCCGTCGGTGAACAGGACCAGCGTCGACCCCGGTGCGAGCGCGGTGGTGGCCTCGGGACGGCGCGGGGGTTCGAAGGTGGCCAGCGGCACCGAGCGCCCGTTCTCCAGCAGTCTGCCCCGCGCCCGCACCTCGGCCAGGATGGGCGGCATATGTCCGGCGCTGCTGTAGCGGACCAGTCCGCGCACCGGGTCGAGGACCGCGGCGCACACCGTGGTGCACATGGCGCCGGGAATTCGGGCCGCCACCGGATCCAATTCGGTGAGCAACTGCGCCGGTCCGGCGCCGCGCAGCAGTAAAGCCCTTGCCGCCGTGCGCAATTGGCCCATCACCACGGCTGCCGACAGACCGCGACCCACGCAGTCGCCGACGACGACGCCGATGGTGCCGTCCTTGAGCGGCACCACGTCGTACCAGTCCCCGCCGATCTCCAACGGCGGCAGCGCGGGTTCGTAGTGCACCGAGAAGCGCGGCGGCAATTCGATCGGCCCCAGCATGGCCCGTTGCAATGTCAGGGAGGTGGAGCGGGCCTGGTCGAAGTTGCGCGCCCGCTGCACCGCCAGGCTGAGATGACCGATCAGCAGCGAGAACAGCGTCCAGTCGGCGGCGCTGACGGCGCGCGGCGCGGCGAAGCGCAGCCACAGCGCGGCATCGCCCGTCTCGCCGAGGGGTGCGACGATGCCTTCGGCGTAGTCGGCGCCGTCCGGAATCGCGAACAGGCTGCGGGCCGGGGTGCGCCGTGCCCGGTCGAGCAGCGCGCGGCCCTCGTCGTCAGAATCCTCTTGCGCGCCGGAGATATACACCTCCGGCCCGGTCTGTCGACCGGGCCAGACCGAGACGATCGCGGTCTGCGCGCCCACGGTGCGCCGCACCTCGTCCAAGCCGACCGCGAGCACCTCCACCACGCTGGTGGCCGCCGCGACCGCCGTCGCCAGCCGGGAGGCCGCCTGCTCGCGCGCCCGCGCGTCGTGCTCGGCGGTGATATCGCGAATCGTGCCGACGTAGATGCGCTCGTTGTTCTCCGGTTTGATCAGGGCGCTGGTGCTGACCCCCAACCACACCACGCGCCCGTCGCGATGGCGGATCGGCAGCACGAACCGCTGCGATTCGGAGACCAGGTCCCGATAGTCCGGACCGTCGGGCAGGGTCCACGGATGCGGTTGCGGATAGGGCACCTCCGTCGGGCCGTATCCGGTCAGCGCGCCGAAGGCCGAATTGACCTCGACGATGGCGCCCTGCGCGTTGGCGACGAAGAAGCCGTCCTGCAGCGATTCCACCAGCGCGGTGCGGAACGCGTCGCGATCGGCGAGATCGTCGGCGCGGGAACGCTGTTGCTCATAGCGGCGGGCGCCGTCGAGATAGCCTCGGGTGGCGATATCCAGCGCGGCCAGCGTCTGCAACAGGAATTCCAACGCGATCTCGTCGACCGCCGGATCGCCGCCGCCCGCCGCCCGCGCCACCCGGTAGTGGTTCTCGGTCAGGTCGAGCAGGCTGATGCCCTCCACCAGGGCGCGCCTGCCGAGTTCGTAGCCCTCGGCCAAACCGGCCTGATCCGGCGCGTCCAAGTGGCGGCGCAGGGCCGCGGCGTAGTCGTCGAGGAAGGCCGACAGCGTCGCGCTCACGGGGGCGTCGCCGTCCCGCCGCGATGCCGCGCCGCGAGCACCAGGGCGTCGTCGGTGTCCTTGGCGTGCCTGGCCAGGATCTCGGCGGTGATCTCGGCGGTGGACCTGGAAAGGTCGATGCCGTCGGCGGATTCGGGGACGATACCGTCGGTGGCCATCAGCAACAAATCGCCGGGGCGGACCGGAATGGTCTGCGGCTGCAGGTTTTGCGGTAACCGATAGCCGACAATGCCCGCGGTGAGCAAGACGGTGGCGCGTACGGTGAGCCCGCCGGGCCCCAGCGTGAGCACCCGCGACTCGACATTGCCCACCCCGAGCCAGCGCACCGTATCGCCCGCCTCGAACAGTGCCAGCGATACCGCCGCGCCGCGGGTATCGGCCATCGCCCGATGACACAGCACCATCAGGACATCCAGCGGTTCGGCCCTGTTGTCCGCCAGGACCTGCGCGGCCCGGTCCGCGGCATCCGCGGCGGGCGCGCCGTGCCCCAAACCGTCGAGCACCGCGAACAGCACCGAATCGCCGCCCGCGTCCAACACCACGCCCCGATCGCCGGAGACCCGCTGACCGGGAAGTGCCCGACCGGCCACCGCCCACTCGATCCGGCCGATGAACCCGTCCTCACGCACCGCTGGGCACCCACTTCCACATTTCCACCAAAGTGCCTCGGCCGGGCGCGGATTCGATGGACAGCCGATCCATCAATCGACGCGCGCCGGGCAGCCCCAAACCCAGACCGCGGCCGGTGGAATACCCGTCCTCCAGGGCGCGGGTGATATCCAGGATGCCCGGACCCTGATCCTCGGCCTGCACCACCAGCGCCGGACGACCCTCGCGATCGTCGACGAGCAACCGGATCTCTCCGCTCCCAGCGTAACTGGTGATATTGCGGGCGATCTCGGAGATCGCCGTGGAGATCATGGTGCGATCGGTCAGCGAGAAGCCGAGTTTGGCCGCCAGTTCACGGCCGGCCTGTCGCGCGGTCACGATGTCGCCCGACACCTGTACCGCGATCACCACATTCTCAGCGGCCACTGTCACGACCGTCTCGTTGGCGGCGGCGGGCGGGCGTCTTGTGGGCCAGCCAGGCCAGGCCCTCCTCCAGATCCAGGGCGGTGTGCATATCCTCGAAGGTGAGGCCCAACTGGACCATGGCGAAGGCGACTTCCGGTTGCAGGCCGACGATCACCGTATCCGCGCCGCGCAGCCGCGTCATGTGCGCGATGGTGCGCAGCGATCTCGCGGCGAAGGAGTCCATCACGTCGATCGCGGTGACATCGACGATGATGCCGTGCGAGCGATATCTGCTGACCTGCGTCATCAGGTCGTCCTGGAGGCGTTCGGTATCGGCGTCGGTCAGTGCGGACTGGACCGACGCGATCAGATAGTTTCCCTGCTTGAGTATCGGAACCGGCATGACCCCGCCTGGTCAGCGACCGTCACGCTCGCCGGCGCGCTCGGTGCGCGAAACCTCGTACCCGAGCAGCCTTTCCGCCTCCTCGATGCCGCCCTGCAGGTCGCCCACCGCATTCATCTTGGACAGATCCAAGCCGATGGTGACCAGTGTGAGGGCGATCTCGGAGGACAGACCGGTGATGATGACATTGGCACCCATGAGACCCGAGGCGTCGACGGTCTGCACCAGGTGGTTGGCGACGGTGGAGTCGATCTTCGGGACACCGGTGATATCGATGACGACGACCTTGGCGCGATTGGCCCGGATGGCGCGCAGCAACTGTTCGGTGAGCTGGCGGGCGCGCTGTCCGTCGAGGACGCCGATGATCGGCAGGATGAGCAACTGCTCGCGCACCTGCAGCACCGGGGTGGACAGTTCGCGAATGGCCTCCTGCTGCTGGCGGATGACGCGCTCGCGTTCCTGGACGAAGGAGACGGTCACGGTGTTGGCGATGCGGTTGGCCGCGGGCTCGTAGGCGTCGAGCACCGCGTTGAGCAGTTCGAAATCGGCCTGATACTTCTGGAACAGCGAGCGGGCCAGCACATCTCGCAGCAGCAGCACGATGCCGATGACCTCCTCGATCTCCACGCCTCGGGGAATGATGCGCTCGGACAGATCGCGGGCGTAGGCCTGAAGTGCCTCGGCGCTACCGGTTTCGAGCACCTCGACGTAGTTGTCGTAGATCGAGGTGGCTTCGGAGAAGACCTCCTCCGGCGTCATCGCCGTGAGCAGTTGGGCATCGCCGATGCGGCGCGCCCACTCCTCGCGCAGCGCCGTGCGGTTCTGCCGCAGATGTTCGACCAGCTCGGGGAGCAGGTTGTCGACGGGGCCTGCGGCCACCGTATCCGCCGAAAGGCTCGTGGACACCTCGGACATGGAGTTTCCTGCCCCTTTCGACGCTTGGGTCGGTCTAAGCGATCGGACTGAACGTGCTGCTCGGTTGCGAGCCGTTACCGAGCCTAGTCATACCCGCGACCCCTCGCCGCCGAAACCTGCCGGTACATCAGGAGCGAATCCGCGCGCGAGAGCGGTCAGTGCCTCGTCCAGATAGACCGTCAGATCCGTGTCGGCGCGACCCAGCCAGGCGTCGAAGGCGGCGCGGGCCGCCGCGAGGGTGCAGCGGCCGACGGCGAGGGGGATGAGGGCGTCCTCGGGTTGGTCGAGTCGGGCGGCGGCGAACGCCCCGACGGCCCGCTCCCAGGCGTCGTAGTGCGCGCCCGCGGTGGCGGCGAGCGCCGGAATCGAGCTGACCAGGCGCATTCTGGTGCGCAGTTCGGGGACGTCCTCGGCGCGATACCGGTTGGCGTTGACCACGACTCGGCGCACGGCGGTCATCATGGGGACGTCCTCGGGCATGTCGGCGAAGGCGGCCCGCAGTGCGGCGACCTCGGCGTCGAACTGGTACCAGAGCACTTCGGCCTTGGTGGGGAAGTAGCGGAAGAAGGTGCGGCCGCTGATTCCGGCCGCGGCGGCGATCTGCTCGACGGTGGTCTCCTCGAAGCCGCGCTCGTCGAACAGGCGCATGGCTATCAGTTCGAGTTCGCGTTTGCTGGTGCCGCGGGGCCGCCCGCGCGTTGCCGTCACGGGTAGTGATTATCGCCGTCCGGTGCCGCGCTTGATTATGTCAGTGACTGACGATAATCTCGCGGCGTGGTCGACAGTGTGGCGGATCTCACCTGGCCCGAGGCGGGCGCGCGCGGCGGCGCGATCCTGGCCGTGCCCGTCGGCGCGACCGAGCAGCACGGGCCGCACCTGCCGCTGTCCACCGATACCGATGTGGCGCTGGCACTGTGCCGCAGGGTGAGCGCGGCGCGGCCGCAAGTGCTTGTCGCGCCCGCGATCCCGTACGGCGCCAGCGGTGAGCACGCCGACTTTCCCGGCACCCTGTCCATCGGACAGGCCGCGCTGGAGTTGGTGCTCGTCGAGCTGTGCCGCAGCGCCACCGCGAGTTTCGCGCGCATCGTGCTGGTCAACGGACACGGCGGCAATATCGAACCGCTGCGGCGCGCGGTGGCCCTGCTGCGCGCGGAATCGCGTGACGTGCGCGCGTATTCGCCGCGCGGATATTCCGATCCGCACGCGGGCCGCTCCGAGACCGCACTGTGCCTGGCCATCGATCCGGCGGGCGTGCGCCTGGACCGCGCCGAGAAGGGCGTCACCGCACCGCTTTCCGAGCTCATGCCGCGACTGATGGCCGAAGGCGTGCGCGCCGTCAGCCCCAATGGGGTGCTCGGCGATCCCACGGGCGCGACCGCCGCCGAGGGGCGCGCGCTGCTCGACCGCTCGACCGACGATCTGCTCGACCGACTCCGGCTGTGGTGGCCGGAACATCTCCAGGAAGGACAGCCCTGATGAACCCGTGGTTCGAAACCGTCGCCGAGGCCCAGCGGCGGGCCGAGAAGCGATTGCCGAAATCGGTCTACGGCGCGCTGATCGCCGGATCCGAGCGCGGCCAGACCATCGAGGATAATCAGCGCGCCTTCACCGAACTCGGCTTCGCCCCGCACGCCGCCGGTCCGATCGGCGCCCGCGATCAGTCGACCACCGTTGTCGGGCAGCGACTCTCGATGCCGGTCCTGATCTCGCCCACCGGAGTGCAGGCCGTGCACCCCGACGGTGAGGTCGCGGTGGCCCGCGCCGCCGCCGCGCGCGGAATCGCCATGGGGCTCAGCTCTTTCGCCAGCAAGCCGATCGAGCAGGTGATCGCCGCGAACCCGGCCACCCTGTTCCAGCTCTACTGGTGCGGCGGCAAGGACGAGATGCTCGAACGCATGGCGCGCGCGAAAAGCGCGGGGGCCGTTGGGCTGATCCTCACCCTCGACTGGTCGTTCTCGCACGGCCGCGACTGGGGCAGTCCGGTCATCCCCGAGAAGCTGGATCTGCGCACCATGCTGAAGTTCGCCCCGCAGACCGTGATCAAGCCGCGCTGGCTGAGGACCTACCTGCGCGCCGGGACGATTCCGGATCTCACCGCACCCAATATGGCCGTCGGGTCCGGGGGCGCGCCCGGATTCTTCGCCGCCTACGGCGAATGGATGGGTACGCCCGCACCGGATTGGGACGATGTGCGCTGGATCTGCGATCAGTGGGACGGTCCGGTCATGTTGAAGGGCGTCATGCGGGTCGATGACGCGCTGCGCGCGGTCGACGCCGGGGTAGCGGCCATCTCGGTGTCCAATCACGGCGGCAACAATCTCGACGGCACGCCCGCCGCCGTCCGGGCGCTTCCGGTGCTGGCCGAGCGGGTCGGCACGCAGGTCGAGGTGCTGCTCGACGGCGGCATCCGGCGCGGCAGCGATGTGGTGAAGGCCGTGGCGCTGGGTGCGCGGGCGGTGATGATCGGCCGCGCATACCTGTGGGGTCTGGCCGCCAATGGTCAAGCGGGCGTGGAGAATGTGCTCGACATCCTGCGCGGCGGTATCGATTCCGCGCTGCTCGGACTGCGCAAAACCACGGTGGCCGAACTGGATCGGGGTGACCTCGTGGTGCCAGACGGCTTCGAGCGGGTGCTAGGCGCCGGGTAGGTCCCGGTGGTGTGCGAGCAGCGTGTCGTAGATATCGGCCAGCGCCGCCAACTGCTCACGGTCGAGGACGTCGAGCATATGTCTGCGCACGCTGCTGATATGGGCGGGCTGGGCGCGGGCGAGCACCTCGCTGCCGCGCTGGGTGAGTCGGGCGGCCGTGCGGCGGGCGTCGTCCGGAATCGGTTCGCGCACCACCAATCCGCGCTTCTCCATGCGGGTGATCTGGTGCGAGAGCCTGCTCTGCGACCACTCCAGTCGGGCGGCCAGGTCCGCGAAGGTCAGCCGGTGCTCGCCTGAGTTCGCCAGGTTGACCAGGACCGAGTATTCGATATAGGTGAGGTTCGACTCTCGGGTCGAGTCGCGCCCCACCGCGGCGGCGATCAGATCGCGAGTGCGCACGAATCCGAGCCACGCGCGCATCTCGACGTCATCGAGCCAGTGAGGATCGCTCACGGTGTCTCCAAATTCTGACGTGTCAGGTAACAAGTAGCACCACCGAGTTGAACGTGCAACCTATGCGTGGCATCCGAGGAAGGCTTGCCTAACCAAGGGGTGAGCGGGGGCCGTGGATACGCTCGCAGACGTGACGACCCCGGAGTTCCGCTATTCAGATCTGCTGCCGCTCGGCGCGGACGACACGCCGTATCGGCTGCTCACCACGGAAGGGGTCAGCACGTTCGACAGCGGCGGACGGACCTTCCTGCAGGTCGATCCCGAGGTGCTGCGGCTGCTGACCGCAGAGGCGATGCACGACATCAGCCACTACCTGCGCCCCGCGCATCTGACGCAATTGCGCCGCATCATCGACGATCCGGAGTCCAGCGGCAATGACCGCTTCGTCGCGCTGGACCTGCTCAAGAACGTCAATATCTCGGCGGGCGGTGTGCTGCCCATGTGCCAGGACACCGGCACGGCCATCGTGATGGGCAAGAAGTCCGAGGGCGTGCTCACCGGCGCGGACGATGCCGAATGGATCAGTCGGGGCGTCTTCGACGCGTATACAAAACTGAATCTGCGCTACTCCCAACTCGCCCCGATCACCATGTGGGACGAGAAGAACACCGGCTCCAATCTGCCCGCGCAGGTCGAGTTGTATTCCGCGCCGGGCGATCGGGCGCATCCGGCCTACAAATTCCTGTTCATGGCCAAGGGCGGCGGTTCGGCCAACAAGTCGTTCCTGTACCAGGAGACCAAGGCCATCCTGAATCCCACCCGGATGCTGGAATTCCTGGACGAGAAGATCCGCTCGCTCGGCACCGCGGCCTGCCCGCCGTACCACCTCGCCGTCGTGATCGGCGGCACCAGCGCGGAATTCGCGCTCAAGACCGCGAAATACGCCTCCGCGCACTACCTGGACCACCTGCCCACCGAGGGATCGGTCGCCGCGCACGGCTTCCGCGACCTCGAATTGGAGGAGGAGGTCTTCAAGCTGACCCAATCCTTCGGTATCGGTGCGCAATTCGGCGGCAAGTACTTCTGCCACGATGTGCGCGTGGTGCGCCTGCCCCGCCACGGCGCGAGCTGCCCGGTGGCGATCGCGGTCTCGTGCTCGGCCGATCGGCAGGCCCTGGCCAAGATCACCGCCGAGGGCGTATTCCTGGAGCAGCTCGAGCGTGAGCCCGCCCAGTACCTGCCCGAGCAGACCGATGACATCCTCGGCGGCGATGTGGTGCGCGTCGACCTGAATCGGCCGATGTCGCAGATCCGCGACGAACTGTCGAAATATCCGGTGCAGACGCGACTCTCGCTGACCGGTCCGCTGGTGGTGGCCCGCGATATCGCGCACGCCAAGATCAAGGAACGGCTCGACGCGGGCGAGCCGATGCCGGAATACCTGCGCGAGATGGCCGTCTACTACGCCGGTCCGGCCAAGACGCCGCAGGGGTACGCGTCCGGATCGTTCGGGCCGACCACGGCGGGCCGGATGGACTCCTACGTGGATCAGTTCCAGGCGGCGGGCGGGTCGTACGTCATGTTGGCCAAGGGAAATCGCTCCGCGCAGGTGACCAAGGCGTGCAAGGAGCACGGCGGGTTCTACCTCGGCTCCATCGGCGGACCGGCGGCGCGGTTGGCGCTGGACTGCATCAAATCCGTCGAGGTCCTCGAATATCCCGAACTCGGCATGGAGGCGGTGTGGAAGATCGAGGTCGAGGACTTCCCGGCCTTCATCGTGGTGGACGACAAAGGTAACGACTTCTTCGCCGAGACCCAGAAACCGATCGCGCTGCGAGTTCGCACCCGCTCCAAAGAGCGGATCTAAAGGCTCGCGCCTGCGCCTTCCCCGAGTTGGCGACACCTACGGCTAACATCGCCGGCATGTTGCTGAGGTATGTCGAACGGGGGTCGCGAATTCTGGGAGCCGCGGCGGCGCTGACCGCCGTGCTGGCGGGGACGGCGCACGCGGCGCCCACCGATCAGCGCGCCGCGCTCGGGTCGGCGGCGGGGACCGAGGGACTGGACCCGTCGCTGGCGATGGCCTACACCCTGGCCGAGCGCGAGGCGCACGCCCAGGGCGTGCCGCTGTCCATCACCTCCGGGTATCGCACGCCGGAACAGCAGCGATGGCTGTGGGAGGACGGTATCCGCACCCACGGCAGCCCGGACGAGGCGCGTCGCTGGGTGCTGCCGCCCGAGGAATCCACCCACGTCTCCGGTCGGGCCGTGGATGTCGGCCCGCAGGGGGGTGCGCAATGGCTGGAGGCCAATGGCTCCCGCTGGGGTCTGTGCCGGATGTATGGCAACGAGTGGTGGCATTTCGAACTCGCCACCCTGCCCGGCGCCGCCTGCCCGCCCGTGCGGCCGGACGCGCACGACCGGTAGCCGCGCGAAATCGGCCGGTTCGATCCGCCCCGGCCCGCAGTCGGTGCAGGATGGGATTCGTGCCCGTCAAGACCCGCAGTGATGCTCGGCGCAGCCGATCGATGCTGGTCGATGCGGTCGGTGGCCTGCTGGTAGCCGGGCGGCTCGGGTTCTCGATCCCGGAGTTGGCCGGGGCGGCGGGGGTTGGGGTGGCCACCGCCTACCGGCATTTCGCCACACCGCAGGATGCGATGCTGGCTTTTCAGCGGCGGGCCATCGAGCGGCTGGTGCTCGCACTGGGCGCGGTCGAGCCGGACGGCAGCCCGTTCGCCCGATTCCGCGAGTGCTGCCGCGCCTGGGTCGCCGAGACCAGCACCTGGGGTCCGGCGCTGCGGCATATTCGCAGCAGCAAGGGATTCATCGAGCGGCTCGGTGCGGGCGATGAGGCCGTCCTCGCCCTGCACGACCTGCTCGCCGGGGTGCTGGGGCCGCTTGTCGCGCAGGAGGAGAACCTCACCTACGCGGTGCTGCTGTGGATCACCCTGTTCGACGAGCGGGTGGTCTACGACTTGGCCGTGGTGTGCGGTTGGCCGCCCGAACTGGTGACGACCCGGCTTACCGCCGCGCTGGTCGGGGCGCTGGGCATCGGGGGCTGAGGCAGCAGCCAGAACAGCGCGATCGTCGCCAGCAGGCTGACCGCGCAGGTGCCGACGGCGAAGAGGGTGACCCAGCCGGACCCGCCGCTCGACTCCCACAGGGCGGTCGCGATCAACGGTGCGAAACCGCCGACCACGATCGAGGCCTGCACCACCAGCGAAGCCCCCGAATACCGCACGTTGGCCGGAAACAGGTCGGCGATGATGATGCCGCCGACGCTGTGCCCGATCGGCAGCACCACCCCCATGCCGAGCAGCGCCACCCATACCGCGGCCCTGCTCCCGGTGTCCAGCAGCGGGAAATAGACCGCGCACCAGACCAAGAGCGCGCCGAGCCCGATCGCGAAGATCCAGCGCGTGCCGAACCGGTCGCCCAGCGCACCCCACAGCGGCATGCTCGCACACCACAGCACCGCCGCCACGATCACCGCAAGCAGCAGGTAATTCCGGCTGAGGCCGAGATCTTTCACACCGTAGGTCAGGGTGAAGGCCATGAACAGGTAGACCACCACGCCGGTGGCCACCGCCGCGCCCAGGATCAGCAGCAGCCGAATCGGACCGAGCCGCAACGACTCCCGCAGCGGGAAGGCCACCACCTCGCCGCGCGTCCTGGCCGCGATGAAATCGGGCGATTCCTCGATACCCACTCGCACCAGCAACCCGACCAGCAGCAGGACCGCGCTGAGCAGGAACGGGATTCGCCAACCCCACTCCAGGAAGGCCGATTCGGGCAGCAGCGCGCTCACACCGAGGAAGATCGCATTGGCCAGGATCAGCCCGCCCGGTGTGCCCATCTGCGGATAGCTCGCGTAGCGATTGCGCAGGCCTGGCGGCGCGTACTCCATCGAGAGCACCACCGCGCCGGTGCCTTCACCGCCGAGTCCGACACCCTGGATCAGCCGCAGCGCCACCAGCAGCACGGGCGCCCACACGCCGATGCTCGCATAGTTGGGCACCAGCCCGATCGCGGTGGAGGCGAGACCCATCAGCAGCAGTGAGGCGATCAGCGTGGATCGGCGACCGATCCGGTCGCCGAAATGTCCGAAGATCAGCCCACCGAGCGGGCGCGCGCCGAAACCGACGGCGAAGGTGCTGAACGCGGCCAGGGTGCCCGCGGCCGGGGACAGCGTCGGGAAGAACTGCTTGCTGAAGATGAGCGCCGAGGCGGTGCCGTAGAGCATGAAGTCGTACCACTCGAGGGTGGTGCCGACCATGGTCGCGGCGGCGACTCGGCGGGGGAGTGCGGTGATCACGAATGCCTGCGAACTATCTGGATCGGGTTGGTTGTCAGACGGATTCTAGAGTGAGGCCGCCCTCGATGGTGTGGGCCACCCTGCGGCGGCCGGGTGAGCCGAGGGCGGCGGTGAGATCCGAGCCGTCGTGTTCGGCGAGCAATTCGCCGCTGTCCCACACCAGCAGCGTCGCGCTGACCGTGTGCTCCGCCGTGGAATGCGCGAGATCGTAGTGGGCGCAGCCGGGGACGTGCGCATAGGTGATCCACAGGTCGTATCCGGTCATGAACAGGTCGAGATCGAACTGCACACTCAACCCGAGCAATTCGCTGCGACCGTTGTCGTCGACACCGGCGAACGCCTCGTCCAGCGCCAACAGGCGCGGGGCCTGCGGATCGGCCGAATCCAGCATGACGTGCGCGGCCGCGAACAGCGGCAGATGCAGGGAGACCGACTGCTCGCCGCCCGAGAGCGCGCTGTGGCGGGCCACGGTGAGTTTGTCCTCGCTGCCCGTGCCCGAGACGATGGTGAACGAGAACACCCGCCACGCGCGGTAATCCAATGTGGCGGCCAGGATTTCGGGATAGGACCGCTCCGGGTGCGCGGCCCGCGCGGCCCGGATCTCTGCGGCGAAATGCGCGCGGATGGCGGCCAGGTCGTCGGGGGTGAGCGCGGCGGCGTCGCGGTCGAGCAGCTTGCACACCGCGCGCGCCGCCTCCGATAGCGCGTCGGCCAGCACCCAGTGCACGCCGATGGTATTGCCCGAGGACATGCGCCGCTGTTTCATCTCCGCACCCATCCTGGCGATGAGTTCGCGCGCGTCGCCGGTGCGCTCGTGGATCTGCTGGGCCAGACCGGTGAGCAGCGCGTCCTCCAGGATGCGGCGTTCGGCGTCGGTGAGCAGCAGTTCCTGATCGCGGCGGGCGGCATTGATGCGGGCGGCGAAATCCGCCAGCGCGGCGATACCGCTGTCGTCCTGGACCTGCACCACGGTGAGGCCGTCGGCGGCATCCCATTGCAGGCGGTAGTCGCGGCCCGAGGCGGCCAGTGCCGCGTCGAACTCCTGCAGCGCGGCGGTCACCGCGCTGCGGGTGGATTTGCGGCTCGCCTCGCTCGCCTTCACCGCTGCGGTCGCGGCGGCGAGGTTGTCGAACAGTGCGGCCACCTCGTCGGGCAGCACCCTCGAATCGGACTCCGGACCGGCGGCGGCGATCCGGTAGAGCAGTTGCTCGGGAGTCGACCATGCCGCGTCGCTGCTGGGCCAGCGGCCGTCGGGGGAGCCGCCGAGCAGGGTCAACAGATCCGGGCGGGCATAGGGCGCAAGGGTTTTCACCTCCGCCAGCACCTCGGTCAGCGCGGTGCTCAACGATTCGTGCGCGGTGCGGTAGGCCGCCTCGGCGTCGCCGACCGCCTCTATCGCGGCGTTGGCCGCCTTGCGCGCCGTCTTCTGCTCGGCCTTCGTCGCCTCGATCCTGGCGCGGGCCTGCGCCAACTCCCGATCGATATCGGCCGCGCCCGCACCCAGCGCCTCGCGCAGGGTTTCCAGCTTGCGCAGTTGTTCGTCGTAGCCCGACCGCGCCGCCTCGGCTTCCTCCGCGAAAGCCTCGGCCAGGTCCCGCGCCTCGTCGTGGCGGTCGGCGCTCTCGCGTTCGCGTTCGCGTTCGCGTTCCAGATCGGTACGCAGGCGCAGCAGGCCGGTGCCGACATTCTCGAAGTGGCGGATGGCGGCGGCCAAGGCGTCGAGATCGCGGGCCGCGCGCGGGGTGCGGTGCGTGGCGGCGGCGGCGCGGAGTTTCTTGTCGACGGCGGTGGCCTCGGCGACGGCCTGGTCGAGGTCGCGTTCGGCCTGGGTGGCGGTTTCGCCTCGGGAGCGCAGCATGCCCGCGGCTTCGGAGACGGTGCGCAGGGCGGCGCCGATCGCTGCCGGGCGGGGTAATGCCTTGGCGGCGGCGGAGATTCGGGTCAGCGTCGCTTCGGTATCGACGGCTGCTTCGTGGGCGGCCTGTTCTTCCGCCGTCGCTGTCCCGAGCGCGGTTTCGAGTTCCGCGAGTCGCAGTTCGCGACGGCGGGTGCGGGCCGTGGCGCCGATGAACTCCGCATCGGGCTTGTGGTGGCGGCCCAACTGGATGCCTTGGCGGAAGCCGCCTGTCGTGTCGATCGAGACGAGTCCGTCGGCAGGATGCTCATGCAGGGCGATCGACGCGAGAATCGCGGTGACGGTCTCGCGCGGGATGGTCGGGTCGTCTTCCACGACGAGCACCTCCGCGAGGCTGCGCTCGGAGGGGCGAAGTTCGACGGGGAGTGGCGCCAGGAATTGCTCGGAGGTGTATTCGGTTGGGGGCGTTTCGGATACCCACGCGTCCAACAGGTTCGCGGCTTGCAGTGCGGCCTCGATACCCGCGGCGGCGGTAGGGGAGAGGTCGTCGGCGAAGCGGACCAGGCGCCACAGTGGCGCACCGGGCAGATTGCCGCGGTCGTCGGTGCGGGCGGCGAAAGAAGGTGGGGCGTCGTCGGTTTGGGCGGCGATGGCGGCGCGCTCGGCATCGAGTTCGGCGCGGCGGGTCGCGGCGGCGGTGGCCCGTGCCCTGGCTTCTTGGCGGCGGGTGCGGATCTCGTCGACCATCGATTCGGTGCGTTCGGCGAGGATTTCCGCAGGGGTGGCGGCGGTATCGGAGCCCGCCAGGGTCAGTGCCGTGTCCAGTGCGTCGTGCAGTCCATCCGCGACCGGGGCGTAGACCTCGCGGTGGGTCGCCCACCAGCCGCGCAGTGCGCCCGCGGCCTCGGTGCGGGCCAGAACCACGGCGGCCTCCGCGTGCGCCACCTCGGCCGCGGCGGCATCGCGCAGTTCGCGGGCGCGTTCGGCGAGGCGTTCGGCCCTGGTGCGCTCGGCGGCGGCGGTATCCATGAGCGCCAAGGTTTTTCGGACCGCGCGGACATCGGCGTCGCGTTCCTCGGCGCGGGCGCGGACGGTGACGGTGAGTTGGTCGGCGCGGGCGTCCTCGGCGGGGGCGGTCCAGGCGATGCCCGCTTCCTCGGCGGCGGAGCGCAATTCGTCCTCGCCTCGGGTGCGAGCGGCGGCCGCCGCCTGGACCGCGGCCCGGCCGCGTTCGGCCTCTTGGGCGCGCTGGTCCAGGGTTTGCCGGGCCTTGAGGGCCTTGTCGCGGTGGACGCCCGCGGAGGTCTCGAGCCTGCGCACGGCGTCGGCGAGGTCGTCGAGTTGCTGCTTGCCCTCGTAAGCGCTGGAGCGCTGCAGGGTTTCGCGGTCGTTGAGTGCCTGTTCGTAGGCGTGGTCGGCCTCGTCGGCGCGGGTTTCGGCGGCGGCGCGCTCGGTGTCGCGGCGTTCGCGCAACGCGGTGGCGGCGAACAGGGCGGTCCCCGCGTGGGTGACGGCATCGAGGCGGGCGCGCACCTGATCGACATCCGTCTTCGCCTGCACCGCCAGATATTTCCGGTAGACGCCGACGAAGGCGCGGGTGGCCGCGTCGGCGTGCACCAAGCCCTCCAGGGTGCGGCCCACCTCCTCCATATCGCTGAAGGAGCGGGCGGCGTCGAGGACGAGCTGATCGTCGAGTGGGCGCAGACCGTCGGTCAGTGCCTGCGAAAGTCCGCGCGGGTCCAGGTTTTTCGCCAACTGCGGGCGGCGCAGCGTGAGGATCAGATTGATGAGCTGGTCGTAGCGCTGGGCGCCGAGGCCGAACATGCGCGCGTCGATGGCGGTGCGGTACTCCACCGGGCGGTCCACGATGGCGTCGGTGCCGATCTGTTCGGCCAACTGCTTGCGGGTGAAGGGGCGATCGTCGGGACCGATGAGGGAGAAGTCGACGCCGACCCGACCGTCGGCCACGAAATACCAGCGGGTGACCTTGTCGGAGGAGCGGGTGGCGCGCATCCCGATGCCTATGGTCACGATCTCGGGATCGTCCCAATCGCCGCGCGCGAACTCCATCCACACATAGGAGTAGGCCGATTCCTGCTTGCGATAGAGCAGATTCGACTTCATGGTGCGCTCCTCGCCCGCGAACGGGTTGAGCCTGCGCGGCTCGATGCGCCCGTCGAGGACGAAGGGGAACAGCACCTCCAGCGCCTTGGTCTTGCCCGAACCATTGGGGCCGCGCAGCACCAGACGTCCGTCGGCGAAGCAGAATTCCTGGTCGCGGTAGTCCCACAGGTTGACGATGCCCGCGCGGGTGGGGACGAAACGCACCCCGCTGTGAATGAGCGACATGTCAGATCCCTTCCGTGACCATGGTTTCGGCGGCCGTGACGAACAGTTCCTCGGCCCGTCTGGTCCGCACGGTGACCACCGCGCCGCGATAGCGGGCCAGCGCGGGCAGGATCAGCAGACCGTCCTCGGCCGTGCGGAGCAGGCGCAGCCGCTGCAGCAGGGTGAGCACCTCACCGGTGAGGCCGGGCACATCGGCCTGCCACTGCGCGGCGAAGGTCGCGCCGTAGCGGTCGGCGAGCGCCTGCACCGTCTCGCGCACCCAGGCCATGGGTACGAACGGATACTGCTGTGGCGCTTGGAATTCCGATTCCTCGGGCGAAACCTCCTCGGCCGCTTCGATATCCGGGTCGGCCATGGGGGTGAACAGGGTGGACTCCGGTATGGCGGCATCCAGTCGATCGGCCAGATCGTCATCGTATTGCAGTGCGCCCGTGCGGGTTTCGAGCGGGTTGTCGATATCGAGCACCAGATCGGCGATCTCGCCGACCAGCAGCAGCGCCACCTGGGCCAATGTGCCGGTGCTCGGGAACCGGGTGTCGGAGAGGCGGCCGGAGATATCGATGAGCGCGACGCCCTCGGCCCGGCGCTCGGCCCGCAGACCCGTCAGCAGTTCGACCTCGGCGACGAGCCGGTCCTGACCGAGCAGCGGCCGCTCCTGCGGCGCGAGGTCCTCGGCGTACACGACCGGCCGTTCGACCAGTGCGCGCCGGACCCGGCGCGCACTCTCGGCGAGGGTTCGCGGCGCTTCGGCGAGCAGACCCGCGACGCTGTGCAGATGCTGTAGCGCCCGCGGCGGCCGGAACAGCGCGAAGACCACCGGGCGGTCGATATCGTAGAGCGCCTCGCCCGCTTCGGGATCGGCCGCCCAGCCGCCCGCGTCGCCGTCGGCGAGGGTCAGCGCCCCGCGCACCGCCAGCCAACCGACCGCGTCCACGAACGCGTCCCGATCTGCCGACCTGTCGGTGGACAGTGCCAAGCCCTCGATCCGGCCGGTGTAGGCGGCGACCTGATCGGCCAACTCCGACAACGTGATCTGATCGCCCGCGCGACCCAGCGCGGCCAGGGCCAGCGCCAGGTAGGCGTAGCGGCGGCGGTCGAAGACGCGGTCGGCGGCGGTGCGCGCGGGGCGGCCCGGATCCAGTCTGTCGACCAGGGGGAAGACCCGCGCCGTCGTTTCGGTGACCTCGAGGCGGTAGCCGAACAGTTCGGCAAGATCCTCGCGCAATTCGGTGGCCCAGCGCCGGATCAGCGGTAGCGCGATCCGATCCGGATAGGTCCTGGTGACAAGGTGATTGGCCAGGACGACCCTGGCCGCGCGCTGATAATTGTCCAGCGCGAGGGCATTGATGCGGCGCGCCTGGATCATGCGCGACCGCCGCGGCGGGTGGGGCGCACCTCGAGTTTGCGCTGGTTCAGATGCAGCAGGCCGCGCGTGGTGCGCACCATCGTAGAGCCCGTGTGCTCGGAGACGGTGAGCGTGACCCCGCTGTCGGATCCGGTTGTGCCGTCGACCCTTCCGCTGACCGGCACCCAGGCCGTGGAGGCCGCGTCGAGCAGCCGCAGCAGCACCTCGGTCTCGCGCTCGTCGAGGGTGCGCTCGTGGACATCGCCCGCGGCGAGGGAGGTCGCGGCGGCGGCGCGGGCGCGCTGGGCGGCGAGTTGGGCCTCGCGCAGGCGGCGCACGCCCGCGTCGTTGCGTTGGATGCGGGCGGGCGCGCCGGGGGTGGGCGTGCGGCCCGTCTCGGCCAGGGTGCGCGAGATCTCCAGCGGTGGGGCCGCCCACCAGGAGCGGCCGGGCGGAATCAGTTCGGCGTCGGGATGTTCCATGGACAGGTGGCGCGGCCTGCCCAACCCGAAGACGGCGTCGAACAGGGCGTGCGCGCCCTCCGCGCTGGGCGCGGCCATGAACCAACCGGCGAGATGGCGCAGCGCCGACTCCCGGCTTACCCCGCCGCGCCGGGTCTCGGTGACCCGCCGCAGCAGCGACAGCACCGCCGCGATGGCGCTCATGGTGGCCTCGCGCAGCCGGTCCGCCTCGGTCTGCTCGGCGCCCGATCCGTCGGCGGCGGGCAGTGCGACGAACCAGGTGCGCAGCCCCTGCCAGCGGGCGTGCCAATCCGCCTGCCGCTGCGCCTGACTCAACAGCACCCGCTCATCGCAGCGGGCGGCCCGCTCGATGAGGTCCGCGATGCCCGTCTCCTCGATGACCGCGATGGCGCCTGCCAGGCGCGGGGCGAAGCGTGCCAGATCCATGCTGAACTCGCGCATATGGGCCAGCAGCGTGTCCTTGTGCGCGAGAAAGGATTCCGGGGTGATCTCGGTGGTGCGCACCAGGTCGCCGAGGGAGAGGTAGAAGTGCGCGGCCCGCGCCGCCATATCGGTGAGCGCCGCGTCGAGTCGGCGCAGGGTGCGATAGACGCGCTCCGCGTCGCCCGCGCGGTTCACCTCGGCCAGCGTCTCCAGATCGGCCAGCAGTTCCGGCAGCACGAGTCGCGACAGCGCCGCCTCGTCCAAGCGCGCGTCGAGGACGCCCGCCACTGCCCGATATGCCTGAAATCCGGCTCTGGAGAACTGATATACGAAATGCCGATTGCGATATTCGGCGAGTGTGGCGGCCCGAGTGCCGTCGTAGCTGCGCTCGAGCACGCCCCACCGGTGCAGTTGGTCGAGCAGCGGGCCGATCTCCGCGCCCGTGAGTTCGACCGACGCGCGCGCCTCCCGCTCGATCCAGCGCGCGACATCATCGGCGTGCAGCAGCACGACATAGGCGGCGCGCGCCGCGTCGAACGCGTGCAGCACCGAGAGGTACTCGGTGCGTTTCTCGGCGACGGCGAAGGAGAACAGCCGCAGCCGCTCATCGGCGGAGTCGGTCACCGGCACTAGCGTAGTGGCAGGCACCGACCGGTTTGCGGGGGCATTGCTATTGATGTGGGAGAGCTCTTATTCCGGGGCTAGTGAGCGCAATTGGTCCAGATACACCCTGGTGCGTGGATCGCCGGGGAAGCGCTCGATGAATTCGCGCGCCGTCTCGCCCGCGATCCACATGAGCGAGGGCAGCGAGCGCCGTCTGCCCGTGAAGGCGCGCATCCCTTCGTCCACGGCGCGTTCCAGCTCCCGACCCCGGACCGCGACCACGGCCAGCGTCAGATGCGCCTCGGAGACCCGCATGGGATTGCGCACGCTGCCATCGGCCCGCGTCGAATTCCGAATGACCTCACGGGCGTACGACTCGGCCGACCCGTCCTCGCCCGCCACCCGGCAGCAGTCCATGGCGTAGAAGTCGTACTTCTGCGGATCGACCACGAAATGGTTGTCCAGATTGGGCGGATGATCGAGTCGCTCCAGGATTGCTCGCCCCTCGGCCAACGCCTGGTCCATGGCCTTTCGATCGCCCATTCTGGCAAGCGCTTTCGCGCGCTGCGCCGCGAGCTGCACCCCGACGCCGAGCTGCCCGCAGCCCGCGGCCCCACCCTCGACGGCCTCGATCGCCCCGCGGTAGTTACCCTGGGTCAGCGCGAACCAGGATGCCATTTCGGCTGCCCAGCCGGTGATTTCGGCATTCTCGGCCTCCAGCCCCAGCGAATGCGCGGCCCGGCGGGTCGCCTCGGCGGTGGTGCGTCGACCCAGGTCGTAGTCCACACAGCCGACCAGCAGCGCGACCCATCCTGCCAGCACCAGGATTTCGCGATGCTGGGACAGGGTGAGCCGCCCGTCGAGCAGCGAGGTGATCCGGCGCAGCCACGCGGTGCCCTCGGTATGCAGTTCCCGCGGATCCGCGACCGGGTATTCACAGCACAGCCGCTCGGCGGTGATGCGAATGGCGTCCAGCGTCGCGGCCGAGACATCGGACATGCGCAGCCTTCCGATGAACTCGAGGGTGTCCATGCCGGTGGCGGAGAGCAATTCGTCGTCACGGTTGGGTCGGGCCTTCGGGAAGAAGGCCGCGGTCACCGTGTCGAAGGCGGCGGCGATGATGGGGGCGTAGAAGTCGTCGGGGCGCGACTCGCCCGATTCCCAACGCCGCCAATTGCGTAGCAGCGTCGAGTCGGTCGGTAGGTTGTGCGAGGATTTCGCCCGCATGACTCGGACCGCGTCTGCTTGTGACCACCCCCTGGCATCGCGCTCGCTACGCATCCGGACTGCCCAGACGGGTCGATCGTCTCCAGCGGCCACATGGTCTAGTATCGCACCAGTTAACGCCCGGTGGCCCGGATAGGGCAGAAAGATGTCATCGGGTTGACACCTGCTTTTGCACTCTGGCGAACCGCATCCTGGATGCGGGAGCCCAACGTTTGCCAATTCTCAGATGCAAGAACATCTGTACTTGCAGATGCGCAGTATTCTCGCAGCATGGTTCCGCCGGAGCGTCCCGCGCGCCGGCGGTGGGTCCGAAAACAGAACAGCGATCCCCTATCCCAACGGAGGTTTCGGGTGGAAGCGTTGATCTATGGATACGTGCGTGACGATCTGGCCGACGGGCACTGCGCGGAGATGGAGGATGCCATGAGCACCCTCGCCCGAGCCGCAGGCCTGTGCTTCGCCGCGACCTTCCATGAATCGACGGGCGGTGACGGCACCGCCTTCGCCGAACTCACACGTGAGCTATTGCGCGCCGACGCCCATCACGTCGTGGTGCCCTCACTCGATCACCTTGCCGGTCAGACGATTCCGCGCGATATCCTGATCGCCAAACTCGCCCAGGACGCCGCCGCGCGGCTGTGGACCGTCCAAGGCTGAGTGCGCGCGGCCGCGCCTGCGCAGCAGCGCCACGGTGCGGGCGATCGCGATGCCCGCGGCCAGGCAGGCGGCCAGCGCCGCGGGCCGATGCGGTCCGAACAGCGGATACACCTGCCAGTGCAGCAGATACACGTACAGCGAGGCGTCGGCGAGCAGTGCCGCCGCCCCGGCGATCAGTGCGGGCACCCGCAGCGCGGGCGCCAGCACCAGCAGCAGCACGCCCGCGATGACCAGCCGCTCCCGCTCGCCGGTGTCGAAATAGCCGGGCACCGTGACCAATACGAGCACACCCAGCAGCATGCGCTGCCAGGTGTCGCGGGCTTTGGCGGCGGCCCAGCCCAGTGTGAAAAACCAGATGGTCAACGGTGAGAACGGAACCTGTTCGGCCGCATACAGGTCGAAGGTGAAATACCGGAATATCAGTGTCAGCGCGAACAGTCCGAGCGCGAACCGGAACGGATCGCGCCGCTCCAGCGCGTCCAGCCTCGGTATGCGCAGCAGCAGTGCCGCACCGACCATGAAGTACACCAGCACCTCGAGGAACCACAGGTGCCCGGCCGTCGGGCTGTCGTGCGGTCCGAGAATCTTATTGAGCAGCAACAGGTTCTGCCAGCCGTAGTAGTCGCTGAACGGCAGGGTGAGCGCCACCCACGTGGCGGTCGGCGCGGCGATGAGCGCCGCCGTGCGCAGCCCACGCCGCGGCCGATCCGCGCGCGGGGCGGCGGTCACCGCGAAGCGCGCGAAGTTGTAGCCCGCGGCGGCGAGCAGCACATGCGCCGCGCCCAACAGCATGAACAGCCCGATATGCGAACCCGCGATCAACACCATGCCCGCGGCCCGCAATGCGGTGGCCGTGTCGAGGGTGCGTCCGAATCGACCGCGCTCGCGCGGCCGCGCCGCCAACTCGGCGATGGTGCGCTCGGGCCAGTTCGGCGGCAGCGCGCCGAGTGCGCGCTGCAACTTGACCGAGGTGGCGATATAGGTCAGCGAGGTGCCGCCGAGTTCGACGAAGGTGCGATCGGCGCGCACGCAATGCCTCGGCAGGCCGAGGGTTTCGGCGTAGAGGGCGCACAGGTCGCGTGGGGGAGTCGCGGGCTGTGCGGTCCGCAGCCCGCGAATGGCGGGATAGTCCGGTTTCCCATTGGCCAGCCGCGGCAGTTCGGCGACCGGGCATATTCGTATCGCGTCGGCGGGGAGTCCGGTCAGCGCGGCGGCGCCTGCCGCGGCATGGACATGATCGCCTAGGACCGCGCACACCACCTGTTCGCCGTCCTCGGTGCAGCAGGCGGTGAAACCCGAGGCGGCCAGCCCGGATTCGAGGCGCTGCAAATCGATGCGCAGACCGAACAGTTTGGCGAAGCGGTTGCGTCGCCCCACGATCTGATACAGGCCCTCTGGTGTGCGGCGGGCCAGATCGCCGGTGCGCAACGCCGCCACGGTGCCGCCGAGCGCCAGGTCGGCGGGCGAATTCGCGTAGCCGAGCATGACATTCGGACCGTGGTAGATCAGTTCGGCCGCCGCTTCGCCCGCCACCGGTTCCAAGGTGAACCGACCGCCGGGGATCGGCACCCCTATACAGTCGGGATGTCGGTCCGCGAGTTCGGCGGGCAGATAGGCCATTCGGGCCGTCGCCTCGGTCTGGCCGTACATGACCACGAAATCCCAACCGGATTCGGCCCCGAGCCGCGCGTATCGCCGCACCTGTTCGGGCGCGAGCCGTCCGCCCGCCTGGGTGAGCACCCGCAGATCCGGCAGCCGCATCCGGTCGAAGCCGATGCGGTCGAGCAGGTCGACGGTGTGCGGCACCGCCGCGAACGAGGTGGCCCGGTGCGCGCGGAACTCCACCCAGAAGCGCTCGTCAAGGACCGACCGCTCGGTCAGCAGCAGACTCGCCCCGCGCAGTAGATGGCTGTGCACCACCGAAAGTCCGTAGCAGTAGAACATCGGCAGCGTGGTGGCCGCCCGATCCGTCGGCCCGATGGCGAGGTATTCGGCGATGGACTCGGCATTGGCGCGCAGATTCGCCCGCGAGAGCCGCACCAGTTTCGGCGAACCCGTCGACCCGGAGGTGCTCAGCAGCAGCGCCAACTCCGGATGCAGTGCGTGCCGGGACAGCCCGTGGCGGATCTGTCGGAATCCGCCGTCCACCACGACATCCGGATCGTAGACCGCGACCAGCTCATCGGTGATCCGCTCGGCGAGCAGTGCCACACCGCCCGCGGCGAGCGTGCCGAGATAGGCCACCAGCGACTCGAGGTCATTGCGCGCCGCGATGGCCACCAGACGCCGGTTCGGTCCGAGCTCGGCCGCGTAGGCCCCGACGAGTGCCGCCAGCCGCGCATAGGTGATCGCTCGCAAATCCTCCGTCACCGGTTGCGCCGCTGTGACATTCGCCGCGGTGGCATGCGCGCAGAGGACGGCGATCCGGTCGTCGTGGCTTTTCAGCCGCGCGACGATCGGGGGGATGGTCACCCGCGAAGTCTAGGGGGCAAGCGATTTCGGGCACGCGGGTGGCCCCTCGGCGAATATTCGGTGAACCTTGAAACCGGACCTACAGCCCGAAACTGCCCGGCCCCCTGCGCCGCAGATACTTCTCGAATTCGGCGGCGATCGCGTCGCCGTCGATCTTTGCCATGGTGTCGTTCAGATCGAGTTGGGCGTCGCCGCGCTCCTCCAAAGAGCGCACGTACTCGCTGATCTCGTCATCGCCGACGGTCATCTCGTTGACCGCCGTCTCCCAGTCCTCGGCCTGTTTGGGCAGCTCGCCCAGCGGCACCTCGATATCGAGCACATCCTCGACCCGGTGCAGCAGCGCGATGGTGGCCTTCGGATTCGGCGGCTGGGAGACGTAGTGCGGCACCGCCGCCCAGAACGACACGGCGGGCACCCCCGCCTTCACGCATTGGTCCTGCAGGACTCCGGTGATGCCGGTGGGGCCTTCGTAGCGCGTCTGCTCCAGGGCGAAGCGCTCGGCGGCCTCCTTGCTGTACGCCGATCCGGTCACCGGGACGGGGCGGGTGTGCGGCGTGTCGGCCAGCAGCGCCCCCAGGATGACGACGGTCTGCACGCCGAGTTGTTCGATGAACTCCAACAGGTCCGCGCAGAAACTGCGCCAGCGCATATTCGGTTCGATACCGCGCAGCAGCACCACGTCCCGGTCGCTGCCGGGGGGTGAACACACCGACAGCATGGTCGATGGCCACTGGATCTCCCTGGTGACGCCGTCCACCTGACGCACCGTCGGCCGATTGACCTGATAGTCGTAGTAGTCCTCGGAGTCGAGTTCGGCCAGAGGCTCGGCGTCCCAGATCAATTCCAGATGTTCGACCGCGCCGCTGGCCGCGTCGCCCGCGTCGTTCCAGCCCTCGAAGGCGGCGACGAGCACCGGATCGCGCAACGTCGGCAATTCGGAATCGGGAGGTTCACTGGGGTTCACTCGGTCAGCCTACGGTGTGGCGGGCCGCGGTGTGTTCCTACTCCCGACTGTGTTGCGCCTCCGTTCGCCACGGGCGATACCCAAGACAGTGTGCGCCACAGCACAGCCGCAAGCACCGTCAGGGGGTTCGTCCCCCGCGCCGACTACCCTGAATCCATGTCTGTGCCCAGCCCCGCCGAGTTCGATGCCACCCGGTTCGATACCACACTGCTCGACACGCTCCGCAAGCGCGTCGTGATCGGCGACGGTGCGATGGGAACCATGCTTCAGGCCGCCGACCTGAGCCTGGATGATTTCCGCGGGCTCGAGGGCTGTAACGAGATCCTGAACGAGACCCGCCCCGATGTGCTGCGCCACATCCATCGCGCCTATTTCGCGGCGGGGGCCGACGCGGTGGAGACCAATACCTTCGGCTGCAATCTGCCCAATCTGGCCGACTACGACATCGCCGACCGCATTCGCGACCTGTCCGAGCGCGGCACCAGGTTGGCGCGCGAGGTGGCCGACGAGATGGGTCCCGGCGCGGACGGGACCCCGCGCTATGTGCTGGGTTCGATGGGGCCGGGCACCAAGTTGCCCACGCTCGGTCATGCCCCCTATACGGCCTTGCGCGACGCGTACGCCGAGGCCGCGCTGGGCATGCTCGAGGGCGGCGCCGACGCCATCCTGATCGAGACCTGCCAGGACCTGCTCCAGGTCAAGGCCGCCATCACCGGCAGCAGGCGGGCGATGACAAGGGCGGGTCGCCGCATCCCGATCATCACCCACGTGACGGTGGAGACCACCGGAACCATGCTGGTCGGCAGCGAGATCGGCGCGGCGCTGACCGCGATCGAACCGCTCGGTGTGGACATGATCGGCCTGAACTGCGCCACCGGCCCCGACGAGATGAGCGAGCATCTGCGGCATCTGTCGCGGCACGCGCGCATCCCGGTCTCGGTCATGCCCAACGCGGGTCTGCCGGTGCTGGGCGCGCACGGCGCGGAGTATCCGCTCACCCCGGAGGAGTTGGCGGTGGCGCTGCGCGGATTCGTCTCCGAATTCGGGTTGGCGCTGGTCGGTGGCTGCTGCGGCACCACACCCGAGCACATCCGCCAGGTGGCCGAGGCGGTGCGCGAGGTGGAGCCCGCGCTGCCCCCGCTCGCCGAGCGGCGCGTCCCGGTGCACGAGCCGAGCGTGTCGAGCATGTATACCGCCGTCCCGTTCGAGCAGGACGCTTCGGTGCTCATGATCGGCGAGCGCACCAACGCCAATGGTTCCAAGGCGTTCCGCGAGGCCATGCTGGCGGGCGACTGGCAGAAATGCCTGGATATCGCGAAGGATCAGACCCGCGACGGCGCGCACATGCTCGATCTCTGCGTCGACTACGTCGGCCGCGACGGCACCGCCGATATGTCGGAGCTGGCAGCGCGTTTGGCCACCGCGTCCACGTTGCCGATCATGCTCGACTCCACCGAAGCCCCGGTATTGCGGGCCGGTTTGGAGCATCTGGGCGGCCGGTGCGCGGTCAACTCGGTGAACTACGAGGACGGCGCCGGTCCGGATTCCCGCTTTCAGCAAACCATGCGCCTGGTCGCCGAGCATGGCGCCGCGGTGGTGGCGCTGACCATCGACGAGGAGGGGCAGGCCCGCACCGCCGCGAAGAAGGTGGAGATCGCCGAGCGGCTGATCGCCGATATCACCGGCAACTGGGGGCTGGCCGAGAGCGACATCATCATCGATACGCTCACCTTCACCCTGGGCACCGGCCAGGAGGAGTCGCGCGGCGATGGCGCCGAAACCATCGAGGCCATCCGGGAATTGAAGCGCCGCCATCCCGATGTGCAGACCACACTGGGTCTTTCGAATATCTCCTTCGGCCTGAATCCGGCCGCGCGTCAGGTGCTCAATTCGGTGTTCATGCACGAGTGCGTGCAGGCCGGGCTGGACTCGGCGATCGTGCACGCCTCGAAGATCCTGCCCATCAGCCGGATTCCGCAGGAGCATCGCGAGACCGCGCTGGATCTGATCTACGACCGCCGCACGCCCGACTACGACCCGCTGCAGAAGTTGATGGAATTGTTCGAGGGCGTCTCGGCGGCGTCCTCGCGGGCCTCGCGCGCGGAGGAGCTCGCGGCGCTTCCGCTTTTCGAGCGGTTGGAGCGGCGGATCGTGGACGGCGAGAAGGCCGGACTGGATGCCGATCTCACCGCCGCCATGGCCACGGTCCCGCCGCTGCGGATCATCAACGAGACCCTGCTGTCCGGGATGAAAACCGTTGGCGAGCTGTTCGGTTCGGGGCAGATGCAGTTGCCCTTCGTCCTCCAGTCGGCCGAGGTGATGAAAACGGCGGTGGCCTACCTCGAGCCGCATATGGAGGCCACCGACGATTCCGGCAAGGGTCGCATCGTGCTGGCCACCGTCAAGGGCGATGTGCACGATATCGGCAAGAATCTGGTGGACATCATCCTGTCCAACAATGGTTATGAGGTGGTGAATCTCGGTATCAAACAACCGATTTCCACCATCATCGACGCCGCGGTGGACAAGAGGGCCGATGTGATCGGCATGTCCGGCCTGCTGGTCAAATCCACCGTGGTGATGAAGGAGAACCTGGAGGAGCTCAATGCCAGGGGGATGGCCGAGCAGTACCCGGTGCTGCTCGGTGGCGCGGCGCTGACCCGCTCCTATGTGGAGAACGATCTCACCGCGGTCTACGCGGGCGATGTGCACTACGCCCGCGACGCTTTCGAGGGTCTGCGCCTGATGGACGACATCATGACCCGCAAGCGCGGCGGGGCAGGCGATCCCGACAGTCCCGAGGCCGCGGCCGAGCGGGCGAAGGCGGCCGAACGCCGGGCCAGGCACGAGCGTTCCCAGCGCATCGCCGCCGAACGCAAGGCGGCCGAGGCGCCGGTGCTGGTGCCCGCCCGCTCGGATGTCGCCGCCGATATCCCGGTGCCGGTGCCGCCGTTCTGGGGGACCAGGGTGGTGAAAGGTCTTTCCCTGCAAGAGTATTCGGGGCTGCTCGACGAGCGGGCGCTCTATCTCGGGCAGTGGGGGCTGCGCGGTCAGCGCGGTGGTGACGGCCCCTCGTATGAGGAGCTGGTGGAGTCGGAGGGGCGGCCGCGGTTGCGCGCCTGGCTCGACAGGTTGAGCACCGAGGGTGTGCTCCAGCACGCGGCGGTCGTCTACGGTTACTTCCCCTCGGTCTCCGAGGGTGATGATGTGGTCGTGCTGACCGAGCCGAATCCCGATGCGCCGCAGCGCTATAGGTTCACCTTCCCGCGTCAGCAGCGCGACAGGTTCCTCTGCGTGGCCGATTTCATCCGCTCGCGCGAGCACGCCCGTGCGAGCGGCCAGGTGGATGTGCTGCCGTTCCAGTTGGTCACCATGGGGCAGCCGATCGCCGATTTCGCCAATGAGCTGTTCGCCGCCGACAACTACCGCGACTATCTGGAGGTGCACGGGATCGGCGTCCAGCTCACCGAGGCGCTGGCCGAGTACTGGCATCGTCGCGTGCGCGAGGAACTCGTGCTCGAGGGGCGCGCGGTCGCCGCCGAGGATCCCGACGATGTGCTCGACTATTTCAAGCTCGGCTACCGGGGCGCGCGCCTGTCCTTCGGTTACGGTGCGTGCCCCGATCTGGAGGATCGTGCCAAACTGGTGGATCTGCTCGGCGCGGACCGCATCGGGGTGAGGTTGTCGGAGGAATTGCAGTTGCATCCCGAGCAGTCCACCGACGCGTTCGTGCTGCTGCATCCCGAGGCCAAATATTTCAACGTTTAGTGGACCTCGTGATGTGACGGCGGTCACCGTGTATCCCCAATGGCAGTGTCGCCGGTGGATGTCTGTCGGGTGAATATGCCATTGTCGTGGGCAAAGCGCTTCGGCGCGTTGAGCTTTGGTTAGCGGGAGGCACGGACCATGACTTCGGATCGGTTGATCGCGGGCCGGTATCGGTTGACCGATCCGATCGGCACGGGCGCGATGGGTGTGGTCTGGCGGGCCACCGATGTGCGGCTGCGTCGCACCGTGGCGGTCAAACAGCTGCTGCTCGGGCCGGGATTGTCGAAAACCCAAGCGCTGGAAGCGAAGTTGCGCGCCATGCGGGAGGGGCGCATCGCGGCGCGACTGCACCACCCCAATGCCATCACCGTCTTCGACGTGGCCGAGGAGGACGAGCAGCCGTGGCTGGTAATGGAGTTCATGGACGCGCCGAGTCTGGCGGCGCGGCTGTCCGGTAAGCGCACGCTGCCGCCCACCGAGGTGGCCAGGATCGGGGCGCAGGCGGCGGGCGCGCTGGCCGCCGCGCACGACGCGGGCATCATGCACCGCGATGTGAAACCCGCCAATCTGCTCGTCGGCGACGACGGCACCGTCAAGATCACCGACTTCGGCATCTCGCACGCCTCCGGCGATGTCACGGTGACCGCCACCGGATTCCTCGCGGGCACACCGGCTTACCTCGCGCCGGAGGTGGCGCGGGGGGAGAAGCCGGAGGCCGCCTCCGATGTCTTCGCCCTCGGCTCCACGCTGTACGCGGCGGTGGAGGGCGGCCCGCCCTTCGGTGAGGGCGACAATCCGCTGGCCGTGTTGCACGCCGTGGCCCGCGGCGAGGTGCCCGCACCCGTCAACGCGGGCGCGCTGGCGCCGGTGCTGCTGCGGTTGCTCGCGCCGACCAGCGACCAGCGACCGACCATGCGCGAGGCCGTGCGGGCGCTGGAAGCCGTTGCGGCGGGCCGGGATCCGGAACTCGAGCCGCTACCGGAGACCAGGGTGCTGCCCGCCGCCGTCGCACCGACGACGGTGCTGGCCGCACCGGATCAGCTCACCACGGTGGTGCCGACAACACCGCCGCCGACCACGCCGGGCACCACCGCGCTGCCGAGTGGTTCGCGCCGTCGGCCCGTGGTGTTGGCCGCGGTGGTCGCCGTCGCGGTGTTGCTGATCGCGGGCGTTGTCGCCGTCGCGGCCACCCTCGGTCGCAAGGACGAGACCACCGCCGCGCCGGCGTCCTCGGCCGCGCCCGCCAGTGCGACGCCGCCGCCCCCGGCGGCCATCGGCGAAGCGCCGCAACAGATCACGCCGAGCACACCGCCACCCAGCTCTCCTCCCTCGACACCCAGCAGCACTCCGGCGCCGAGCACCTCGCAGCCCAACACCATCACCAGCACCCCGTTCGGCCCGCCGGCGGGTGAGCGGGTCGCCCAATTCATCGGCGGTTACTACGGGATGCTGCCGGGCAATGTGTCGGGCGCGTGGTCTCAGCTCGCGCCGTCCTATCAGGCCCAGACCGGTGGCTATCAGAGCTACGCCCAGTTCTGGTCGTCGGTGTCGTCCGTGCGGGTGCAGAGCATCACTCCGAGCGGGGACAATCGGGTGGTCGCAGGCCTCACCTATAGCCTGAAGAACGGCACGACCTCCTCGGAGAGCCGCTGGTTCCAGGTCTCCTCGGACGGCGGCAGGCTGCTCATCGCGGCTTCGGGTTTGTAAGTTTGTGAGAAGGGCTGGGCGGCAGATGGGTGCGCGACTGGGCGCGGTGCTTTGGGATATGGACGGCACCCTGCTCGATTCGGAGAAGCTGTGGGATCTCGCGGTGCGCGAATTGGCGCGGGAGTTCGACCGCGAGATGACCGACGAGATCCGGCACGCGCTGATCGGTTCCTCAGTGGAGAATTCGCTGCGCATCATCTTCACCGGACTCGATATCGAGCCGACGCCCGCGGCTTTCGACCGGTGCGCCGCGTTCCTGGATCGACGCATGGTCGAACTGATGTCCGGTCCGATCCCGTGGCGGCCCGGCGCCAAGGATGCGCTGGCGCTGGTGCGCGAGGCAGGTCTGTCGACCGCTCTGGTCACCAATACCAAGCGCGCGTTCACCGAGTACGGCCTCGACACGCTGGGGCGCGAGTATTTCGACGTCACTGTGTGCGGGGATGAGGTGCCGCGCGGCAAACCCGCGCCCGACGGTTACCTGCGGGCCGCGGAATTCGTCGGTGTCGCGCCGGAAAGCTGTGTCGCGGTAGAGGATTCGCCGACCGGGGCGGCGGCCGCGCAGGCGGCCGGATGCGCGGTGATCGTGATTCCGTGCGAGATCCCGGTGCCCGCCGCGCCCGGTCGCACCTTCCGGGAATCCCTGGTGGGGCTCACCATTGACGATCTGCGGGTGGCGCTCGACGGTTTGTGACAGTTGTCACTGGCAATCTCGCCGAAAGGGGCGCGCGACGCGGGGCGCTGCACCAGAATTGCGCGCATGGTTGCGCTGGGGGTCCTCGACGAGATCGTCGATACCGCACGGTATCCGCTTGCCGAGCGCGCCGCGGCAGCCCGCGCGGCCGTCGTCGCCCTGGCACGCGCCGAGCTATCGGAGACCGGATGCACGGTGCTGTCCGGTTTTATTCGGCCCGATCGGCTCGAGGCGCTGCGCGCGCAGGGGGAGCGGGCGGCGCCGCACGCCTACTACACCGTCGAGCGGGTCAACGCCTACAACCTGCCGCTCGATGAGCCGCTGCCCGAGGATCATCCGGGTCGTATCGTGTTCGAACGCGGCAATGCCTTCGTCGCCCGCGACCGCATCCCCGAGGGCGCGCTGATCGAGCGGCTCTACACCGACGCGGCGTTCCAACGTTTCGTCGCCGAATGTTTCGGTATGGACGAACTGCACGAATACGCCGACCCGCTGGCCGGACTGTGCCTGAATGTGGTCGCACCGGGGATGGCGCATCCGTGGCATTTCGACACCAACGAATTCACCGTCAGCATGCTCACCCAGCCCGCCGAATCGGGCGGAATCTTCGAGTACTGCCCCAATATTCGCGCGCCGCGCGCCGAGCGTCCGGACGCGGTGCGCGCGGTGCTGACCGGCGCGGGCGAACACCTCATCAAGCGGCTCGAGTTGCGCCCCGGCGACCTGCAACTGTTCCTCGGCCGCTACTCGCTGCATCGGGTCTCGCCGGTATCCGGTGCACGGCAACGTCATTCGGCGATCTTCGCCTATACCGACCGTCCCGGTGTCATCGGGACGGCCGCGCGCACCCGCCAACTGTTCGGCCGGGTGCGCGCCGAGCACCGCGAGTCGGCCGCGATACGGGGCGACCGACTGCTCGACTGAGAGGAAATTCGGGGATATGCCAGTGTCGCCGCACACGACCGGGAAAGCCTCCTTCGACGAGATATATCGACGCCCCGATCCACGCGGCTACTACGCGCGCATGGCCGAATTGAACTACCGCATACCGGAATTGGCGAAGCCGTATTTCGAGCGGCAGTTGGCCGAATACCGGCGCGCCACCGGGGTTCAGACGCCGACCGTGCTCGATATCTGCTGTTCCTACGGTGTCAACGCCGCGATTCTGCGCTTCGGCGCCACCATGCGCGGCCTCACCGACTACTATGCCGCCGAGGGGGACCGCGCGGCCATGATCCATCGCGACGCCACGCGATTGGCCGCCGCCGATGTCGGACCCGAGGTGCGCTTCGTCGGTTTGGACGCCTCCCGGCCTCCGCTGGACTACGCGCGCGACTCGGGTCTGCTGCACGAGACCGTGCACGCCGATCTCGAGAACTCCGATCCCACACCCGAGCAGCGCCGCGTACTCGCGGGCGTCGACCTGGTCGTCTCCACCGGCTGCGTCGGCTACATCACCGAGCGCACCTTGACGCGCGTGGCCGCGGCCGATCCCGTGCGGCGGCCGTGGATGGCACACTTCGTGCTGCGCATGTACGGCTTCGAGACGATCGCGGCGCGCCTGGCCGGACTCGGCTACCGCACCGTGCGGGCGCCCGGCCTGTTCGAGCAGCGCCGCTTCGCCTCCGACGACGAGCGCGACCAAGTGCTGAACACCTTGGCCGCCAAAGGGATCGACAGCACCGACTGCGAAGCCGACGGTTGGCTCTATACACACCTCTACCTGTCCCGACCACAGACCGAATCCGAGGATCCGCAGTGACCGAACGCACCTTCGCCGCCGAGGACACCCTGCCCAGGGTGCCGCTGCCGACACTCGAGCACAGTTGCGCGCGCCTGTTGGAATGGTCCGCGCCGCTGCTCACCGCCGCGGAGTACGCGGCGACCGAGGCCGCCGTCGCCGATCTGCTGCGCGCCGACGGTCCCGGTCGCGTTCTGGATGGCGCGCTGCGCGAATACGATGCCACCCCCGGCGTCGGCAGTTGGCTCGACTTGTTCTGGCCCTCCCGCTATTTGGGCCGCCGCGACCGTATCGCGCTCAATGCCAACTTCTTCTTCCTCTTCCGCGACGACACCCCGCTCGCCGCCTCGACCGGACCGGGGCAGATTCCGCGCGCGGCCGGTCTGATCACGGCCGCGCTCGCCTACAAGCGCGCACTGGACGAGGAGACCGTCGCGCCGGTTCGTCAACGTGGACAGCGGCTTTCGATGTGGCAGAACAAATACCTGTTCTCCGAGACCAGGATTCCCGGCGAGCTCCAGGACACCGTGCGGGCGCCCTACAGTCCACAGTGGCCCGGCCCGTCGCAGGCCCGCCATATCGTAGTGTTCTTCCGGGGCAGTATGTTCCGGCTCGATGTGCTCGGGCCCAACGGCCTTCCGTATTCGGCGGCGGATCTGGCCGACGGTCTGCGCGCCGTGCTCAAGGCGGGCGCGCGCCCGGCCCGCACCGATACCGCCGTCGGCCATCTGACCACCAAGGCCAGGGCCGAATGGGCGCGCAGCCGCGCCGATCTGCGCACCGACCCGGTCAACGCCGTCGCGCTGGATGTCATCGAGACGGCGCTGTTCTGCTTGTGCCTGGAGGATTTCGCGCCCCGCGACACCCTGCAAGCCTGCGACCAACTGCTGCACGGCGACAGCGCCAACCGCTGGTTCGACAAATCGGTCTCGCTCGTCGTCTTCGGCGATGGCCAGGCGGGTATCAATGTCGAGCACTGCGGCTTGGACGGCACCACCATCCTGTCCTTCGTGGACAGCCTGCTCGAGACCACGGTGACCGAGCACGCCGACCGCTCGGGTGCGACGGCGCAGGGCCTGCCCGCGCTCGAACCGATCGAATTCGCGCTGACCGCCGCCCAGCGCACCGATATCGCCGCGGCGGGCGCGTCCTTCGCCCACTACGCGGCCGACAATGCCACCGCCACCCTCGCCTTCGAGGATTTCGGCACCGATCGGGCCAAGCGGCTCGGCCTGTCGCCCGATGCCTTCGCGCAGCTGAGCTATCAGCTCGCCCACCGGCGCAGCAAGGGCCTGACCGGTGCGACCTACGAATCCATCGCCACCAGGCAGTACCGCAACGGTCGCACCGAGGCCATGCGGGTGGTCACCCCCGAGATGGTGGCCTTCGTCGACGCCATGCAGGACCCGGCCGCCGACGCCGCCGCCCGGCGCGCGGCCGCGCTGAGCGCCGCCGCCGCGCACGTGGCGCGGGCCAAACAGTGTCGGGCGGGCGACGCGCCCGAACAGCACCTGTGGGAACTGCAGTGGATCCAGCGCCGCCGCGGCGCGGAACTCGGTGTCACCGCGCCGATTCCGCTCTACGACTGCCCCGGCTGGACGATCATGCGCGACGACTACCTGTCCACCAGCTCCGCGCCCTCGGTGAATATCCGCTACTTCGGTTTCGGCTCCACCAGCCCGAAATGTATCGGCGTCGCCTACGTCCTGCTGCCCGATCGCTGGAACATCTACCTCGCCACCCCCAAACCGGTGGCCGCTCAGATGTACGCCTTCGCCGAGCGACTGCGCGCGGCCGCGGCCGAGCTGATCGAGCTGTTCGAGACCGCCGGGTAGCGGCCCGCCCCGACCGAATTGCGGCGGGTTCGCGCCGGTCTGAGAGAATGACCGCTCGTGAAGACTTTCGAGACCCTGTTCGCCGAGCTGCAGGATCGCGCGGTCGCCCGCCCCGAGGGGTCGGGCACCGTCGCCGCACTGGATGCGGGCGTCCACGCCCAGGGCAAGAAGGTATTGGAAGAGGCGGGCGAGGTGTGGCTGGCCGCCGAACACGAGAGCGATGAATCCCTCGCCGAGGAGATCTCGCAGTTGCTGTACTGGGTCCAGGTGCTGATGGTGGGCCGGGGATTGAAGTTGGCGGACGTCTACCGACATCTGTGATGTCGCGAGTCCCCATTCTTTGACCCCACCCCCGGAAGGAACCCCATCCATGTTGCGCGTCGCCGTCCCCAATAAGGGCGCTCTGTCCGAATCCGCCACCTCGATCCTGGCCGAGGCGGGCTACCGCAGGCGCACCGATTCGCGCGACCTGACCGTCCTCGACCCGGCGAACCAGGTGGAATTCTTCTTCCTGCGCCCCAAGGACATCGCCATCTACGTCGGCTCCGGCGAACTGGACCTCGGCATCACCGGCCGGGACCTGGCCCTGGACTCCGGCGCCCAGGTGCAGGAGCGGCTGGCCCTCGGCTTCGGCCGCTCCACCTTCCGCTACGCCGCACCGGCCGGGCGCGAATGGTCGGTGCAGGACCTCTACGACAAGCGCATCGCCACCTCCTACCCGAATCTGGTGCTGCGCGACCTGCAGCGCCACGGGATCGAGGCCGAGGTCATCCGGCTCGACGGCGCGGTGGAGATCTCCATCCAGCTCGGCGTCGCCGACGCCATCGCCGATGTGGTCGGTTCGGGGCGCACGCTGCGCCAGCACAACCTGGCGCCCTTCGGCGAGACGCTGTGTGATTCGGAGGGCGTGCTCATCGAGCGCACCGGATCCGATCACCGCGACAAGGCCCGCAACCAGCTGGTGGCGCGGGTCCAGGGTGTCGTCTTCGCCCAGCAGTACCTGATGCTCGACTACGACTGCCCGAAGGAACTGCTGGAGGCGGCCGTGGCGATCACGCCGGGCCTGGAATCGCCCACCATCGCCCCGCTCACCGACCCTGATTGGGTCGCGGTGCGCGCGCTGGTGCCGCGCAAGCAGGGCAACGAGGTGATGGACCGACTCGCCGATATCGGCGCGAAAGCCATTCTGGCCACCGATATTCGGTCCTGCCGCGCCTTCTGACCCACCGCCGCAATTCACGAAAACCTCACGAATCGTTCGGAAGAATGATCCGCATCGGCGCGCACTATCGCTAAAGTGCGCTGTAATGTGCGCCAGGGAGGAAGAAGTGAAGGCTGTCGAGTCGGTATCGACCGGCGCATGGGCGCGCATCCGCAACGTCTTGGTCGTGACGGGTGATGTGATGGGTGTGCTGGTGCTCATCGCGGTGATCGCCCTGATCGGTTCGCACGGCGAGGCCATGGATCTGGTGGCCTCGATCGTGCACCACCGCTGAGTTCGCTACTCGGCGAGAGCCTCGGCGAGGATCTCCGCCTCCGATTCGCCCGCCCCGCCCTCCGGCCAGCCCGGATAGGGCGGTGGCGTGCCGCCGAATTCGGGGCACAGCGGGCGGTAGGCGCAATATCCGCACAGCCAACTGGGATTCGGCGCGAACTCGCCCGTGCGCCCGGCCTCGCGCACCGCCGCCCACAGCGCCGCGAGCGTGCGTTCGAAGCGCAGCAGCTCCGCCTCCTCGGGGGCGTAGGTGAGCGTCACCTCGTCGGCCAGGTAGATCAGCTTGAGCTGGGTGGGCACGATACCCCTGGTGCGCAGGATGACCAGCGCGTAGAACTTCAATTGGAACAGGGCTTTCAGCTCCTGGGTGAGCCCCGGCGCGCGGCCGGTCTTGTAGTCGACCACGCGCAGCTCACCGGTGGGCGCGCGATCGATGCGATCGACGAAGCCGCGCAACAGGACTCCATCGGCCGATTCGACCTCCACCCGCGCCTCACAGGATTCCGCGTCGAAGCTCGTCGGATCCTCCAACCGATAGTAGGTTTCGACGAGCGCGCGCACCTCGGCGAGAAAGCCCGCGCGCTCCTCGGCCCCGATGAGCTCGGCCACCTGCGGCGCCTCGGCCAACATTCGGGCCAGCGCGGGCTCGCTCAGCTCGGCGGCCCGCTCGGGTAGTCGCTCGGCGCGCGGCAGCCCGAACAACTCCTCCAGCACCGTATGCACCAGTGTGCCGCGCAACTGCACCCTGGTGGGCGGCTCCGGGATGCGATCGATGGCGCGCAGCCGGTATTTGAGCGGGCACTGTTTGAAATCCATTGCGCGCGACGGCGACAGCGCGGGCCGCGGACGACCCTCGGTGGGTTCGGCAGGGGGAGTGGTCGCGGGCACCGACATACCTGGCAGGCTATCCCGGCGTACCGACACGAATTCGCGCACAGTAGGGAGAGACTTTGACGGCCAGACGGACCGGCCCATTCGCCATCGGGGATCGGGTGCAGCTGACCGATGCCAAGGGTCGCCTGCACACGGTGGTGCTGGAGGAAGGCAAGGAGTTCCACACCCATCGCGGCGGGATCAAACACGACAGCCTGATCGGGACCGACGAGGGCAGCGTGGTGCAGTCCACCAACGGCACCCCCTATTTGGCGCTGCGGCCGCTGCTGGTCGACTATGTGCTGTCCATGCCGCGCGGCGCGGCCGTCATCTACCCGAAGGACGCCGCCCAGATCGTGCACGAGGGCGATGTATTCCCCGGTGCGCGGGTGCTGGAGGCCGGTGCGGGCTCCGGCGCGCTGACCTGCTCACTGCTGCGGGCGGTGGGGTCGCAGGGGCAGGTGATCTCCTATGAGATCCGAGAGGATCACGCCGAGCACGCGGTCCGCAATGTGGAGACCTTCTTCGGCGAACGCCCGGCGAACTGGTCGCTGACCGTCGCCGATGTGGCCGACTACGCGGGCGAGCAGGTCGATCGGGTGGTGCTGGATATGCTCGCGCCCTGGGACGCGCTGCCCGCCGTGTCGAAGGCGCTGGTCCCCGGCGGGGTGCTCATCGTCTATGTGGCGACCGTCACCCAGTTGTCCAAGGTGGTCGAGGCGCTGCGCGAGCAGGAATGCTGGACCGAGCCGCGCTCGTGGGAGTCGCTGGTGCGGCCGTGGCATGTGGTGGGGCTGGCGGTGCGGCCCGAACATCGCATGCAGGGCCACACCGCCTTCTTGGTCAGCGCCCGCCGCCTCGCGGAGGGTGTGGTGACGCCCAAACCGCAGCGCAGGCCGTCCAAGGGGTAGCTATGGCGTGCAGGGGGCCTTGGCGAAGCCGAACATGGTGCAGGCGCTCGCGTCGGAGAGCTTCCACTTGCCCTCGGTCCGCTCCCACGTCATCGGGACCGGAGCGGTGCCGTGCGGCGAGGTGATGTCCACCTTCGCCGCGGTTCGCGCGCCCTCGGTCTTGATATCGCTCACCGCGAAACTCAGCGCGTAGTGCGCCAGGCCCGCGTTCATCGCCTCGATATTGGCAGTCCGCTTGTCCCCGTTGACAATTGCGGCCACCTTATCGGCGGTGGGCTTGGTCGGATCGGCGATGAGGGACAGATTCGCCCGAAGTTCGTCCGCGCTGGGCGCGGCGATGGCACTGTGATCCGCGGCGGCGGTGGTCGTGGTCGTCGCCGCGGTGGTGGCCTTGTCGTCCGACCCGCAGCCCGCCACCGCGGCGGTGACGGCGAGCGTCGCGGCGGTGGCGGCCAGGGCGCGGCGCAGGGTACTGGCGGGAAGGAACATCTTCGGCAACCTTTCGGCTCGGTGGGCGAACTGGCTCGCCGCAAATGTGGTTAGGGCAGGCTAACATGGACCTTCCGCCGCCGATCGCAGCCCAGATGTGATCACGACGAAACCATGTCGGAAAGCGAGAACCGTTCGCGCCCGGTAGCGTTGATAGACCGGGACTGGGAGGAGCAGCACATGAGCCCCATCGAGAATTCGGATTCGGCGGCCTGGAGAGAGCTCGAGGCAGTGCGCGCCGAGGCGGCTGCACTCCGAAGGCAACTCGCCGATTCGCCGGATCACTCACGCGAATTGGAAGCCCGCATCGATTCGCTGACCATTCGCAACACGAAGCTGATGGATACCCTCAAGGAGGCGCGCCAGCAACTGGTGGCGCTGCGCGAGGAGGTCGATCGGCTCGGTCAGCCGCCGAGTGGCTACGGCATCCTGATCGGCGTGTTCGAGGATCAGACGGTCGACGTGTTCACTTCGGGTCGCAAGATGCGGTTGACCTGTTCGCCGAATATCGACACCTCGACCCTCGACTACGGCCAGACGGTCCGCCTCAACGAGGCGTTGACGGTCGTGGAGGCGGGTCGCTTCGACGCGGTCGGCGAGATCGGCACCTTGCGCGAGATTCTCGACGACGGCCGCCGCGCCCTCGTGGTCGGTCATGCCGACGAGGAGCGGGTGGTGTGGCTGTCCGGTCCCCTGGCCAAGGTCGCCGAGGTCGACGACCTCGACGATCCGGATTCCCCGATTCGCAAACTGCGGCCGGGTGATTCGCTGCTGGTCGACACCAAGGCCGGATTCGCCTTCGAGCGAATTCCCAAGGCGGAGGTCGAGGATCTGGTGCTCGAGGAGGTGCCCGATGTCGACTACACCGATATCGGCGGCCTGGCCCGCCAGATCGAGCAGATCCGCGACGCGGTGGAATTGCCCTTCCTGCACAAGGATCTGTTCCGCGAGTACGCGCTGCGTCCGCCCAAGGGTGTGCTGCTCTACGGTCCGCCCGGCTGCGGTAAGACGCTGATCGCCAAGGCGGTGGCCAATTCGCTGGCCAAGAAGATCGCCGAGGCACGCGGTGAGGATGCCAAGGAGGCCAAATCCTTCTTCCTCAATATCAAGGGTCCCGAACTGCTCAACAAGTTCGTCGGCGAGACCGAGCGCCACATCAGGATCATCTTCCAGCGGGCGCGCGAGAAGGCCTCCGAGGGCACCCCGGTGATCGTGTTCTTCGACGAGATGGATTCCATCTTCCGCACCCGCGGCTCCGGTGTGTCCTCCGATGTGGAGACCACGGTGGTGCCGCAGTTGCTCTCGGAGATCGACGGTGTCGAGGGTCTGGAGAATGTCATCGTGATCGGCGCGTCCAATCGCGAGGACATGATCGATCCGGCCATCCTGCGGCCCGGCCGCCTGGATGTGAAGATCAAGATCGAGCGCCCCGACGCGGAGTCGGCGCAGGACATCTTCTCCAAGTACCTCACCGAGGGTCTACCGCTGCATGTGGATGATCTCGACGAATTCGGCGGCGACAAGGCCCTGTGCGTGCGCGCGATGATCGAGCGCGTGGTGGACCGAATGTACGCCGAGAGCGAGGACAATCGCTTCCTGGAGGTCACCTACGCCAATGGCGACAAGGAAGTCCTGTACTTCAAGGATTTCAACTCCGGGGCCATGATCCAGAACATCGTGGATCGCGGTAAGAAGTACGCCATCAAAGCGGTGCTCGAGACCGGCAATCCGGGTCTGCGCATCCAGCATCTCTACGATTCGATCGTGGACGAGTTCTCCGAGAACGAGGACCTGCCCAACACCACGAATCCCGATGACTGGGCTCGCATCTCGGGCAAGAAGGGCGAGCGGATCGTCTACATCCGCACGCTGGTCACCGGGAAGAACGCCAGTGCCAGCCGGGCCATCGACACCGAGTCGAACACCGGTCAGTACCTGTAGGGGCATCGAGCAGATGGCCGCGCTTCCGTTGGGAGCGCGGCCATTTCGGTTTCCGGCGGGAGGTAGCGGCATGATCGGATCCGCACGATGTTTGCTGACCGCGCTGGGATGTGTCGGCATCCTGGTCGCGGGGTGTTCCTCGGGGGAGGCGAGACAGCCCGCGCCACCAGGCGCCTGGCCGCCCGATACGGATCGGGGCGACTGCGCGGTCCAGACACAGCGCGACGTGCCCGCCGCCATGCGCGACGGCACCGTGCTGCGCGCGGACGTCTACCGGCCGAGATCCGAACAGCCGGTGCCGGTGCTGCTCATGCGCACCCAATACGGCAAGGCGGCCGCGCAGATTCAGCCCTCGCGCTACCGCACACCCGAGTGGTTCGCCTCGCACTGCTACCTGGTGGTGGTGCAGGATGTGCGCGGTCTGGGCAGTTCCGACGGTGTGTTCACCGAATTCGGCAACGATCAGCACGACGGGTACGACACCGTGGAGTGGGCGGCCCAATTGCCCGGCGCCAACGGCGAAGTCGGCATGTACGGGTCGTCGTATGTGGGCGCGACGCAGTGGTTGGCCGCCACCGAGACCCCGCCGCATCTGCGCACCATCGTCCCCGCCAATACCGCCGCCGACTACTACGACGGCTGGACCTACGAGGGTGGGGCGTTCCGGCTCGGGTTCGTCGAGCCGTGGGCCATGGGCACCATCGGGGCCGAGGCCGCGCAGCGGCGCGGCGACAAGGCCACGGTCGATGAGCTGAAGGCGGCCGTCGCCGATACCACCCAGTGGTTGAATTACCGCCCCTACCAGCGGTTTCCGCCGCTGCGGCCGGACGATCCCGAGGTCGCGCCCTGGTTCTTCGACTGGATTCGCAATCCCACCCGCACGGACTACTGGCAGCGCTGGAGTATTCGCGACCGGTACGCCAATGTTCAAGTGCCCGTGCTGGATATCGAAGGCTGGTACGACGCCTTCTTGGCTGGCGGGGTGCAGAACTTCGCCGGCATGGTGGATCGCGGCGGATCACCGCTCGCCAAGCGGAATCAGCGGCTGGTCATCGGGCCGTGGGACCATTTGGGTTGGGGGCGAACCACTTCCACCATCGCGCCGCGACTCGAGCGCTTGGGTCCGGTGGCCGACAGCCCGATCAACGAGCTCATGTTGACCTGGTTCGACCATTTCCTGAAAGGCAAGGACAATGGCGTGGCGGGCGAGCCGCGCGTCGACTACTACCTGATGGGCGCGAACCGCTGGAAGTCCGCGCCGAGTTGGCCGTTGCCGCGCACGGAGTGGACCGAGTACTTCTTCACCGGCAATGGCGGCAACGGGCCGCAGGGACGGGTCGGTGCGTTGTCCGCGCAGCCGAACGGAAACGGTTCGGACCGTTACGTCTACGATCCGGCCACCCCCGCGCCGAGCGTCGGCGGGCACTCGTGCTGCGGTGTCGGGTCCGGACCGCAGGGGCCTTTCGATCAGACCTCCGTGGAGCAGCGCTCCGATGTGCTGACCTACACCGGCGCCCCGCTCGCCGCCGATACGGAGGTGACCGGCCCGGTGACGGTGCAGCTTTGGGCCGCGTCCACCGCGCCGGACACCGATTTCGTGGCCCGGCTCGAGGTGGTCGCCCCCGACGGTTCGGCGGTGAACCTCAATAACGGGATAGTGCGTGCCGCCCTGCGGGATTCACTCGATACGCCGGCACCGCTGCAACCGGGTAAGCCGTACCTGTTCACCATCGAGATCTGGCCGACCAGCTACCAGTTCCGGGCGGGTGATCGGATCCGAGTCGCGGTGTCCAGCAGCGACTATCCGCAGTACGCGCCCAATCCCAATACCGGCGAACCCTTCGGCGCGTCGGCCCGCACCCAGCCCGCCACCCAGACGATCTATCACGATGTCGCGCATCCGTCCTCGGTGGTGCTGCCGGTGATCCCGCCGGGCGACAGCGGATCCGATCGCTTTCCGCTGTCGCCCGGTGGGCGCTAGTTCTTGGTCGCGGTGACGGAGTCGAGGACGACCTCGGCCACCGGCGCGCCGTCGCCCCCGCCGCCCTGCACACCCGAGGCCGCGATGTTCTGCAGCACGTCCAGGCCGCGGGTCACCTTGCCGAAAGGTGTGTAGCTGGGCGGCAATTGGGTGTCCTTGTAGACCAGGAAGAACTGGCTGCCATTGGTGTTGGGGCCGGCGTTGGCCATGGCAATGGTGCCCGCCGGGTAGGTCGCGCCCGCGAGATTCTCGTCGGCGTACTTGTAGCCCGGACCGCCCATTCCGGTGGCGGTGGGATCGCCGCACTGCAGGACGAAGATGCCCTTGGTGGTCATGCGGTGGCATTTGGTGTGGTCGTAGTAGTTCTGGCCCGCGAGGAAGGCGAAGGAGTTCACCGTGTGCGGTGCGCCCGCCGCGTTCAGGTCCAGGGCGATGGTGCCGCAGGTGGTTTCGAGGGTGGCGGTGTAGGACGCGGCGGTGTCGATGGTGACCGCCGGTTCGGCCTGCCACTGTTTGCCATTGGGCTGACCGGGTTTCGGGTCCTGGCAGCCGGGCGCGGCGATCTCGCGGACGGTCTGGTCCATGGCGGTTGCGGTTCCCGACGCGAGTGTTAACGCCGCCGCCACCGCGGCCGCGCCGCCGCCGATTCGGCGCAGGACCCCCCTTGTTGTTCCGCCGTCGCGCCGCTGTCCCTGCACTTCACTGCTCACCGGTCAGAGTTCCCTTCAATAGGTCGTTGGGATGCGCTGCGCATCTTGCCACCTCCGGGCGCGCCGCGTTCGCCAACGCCACCCCCGTATCGGGGGCTGGTCGCACTCTGACCCTCTGTGCTAAATTCTGGCCATGCGGTCAGAAAATGAGACGGCTGGTCGACAGCGCTCTTTCATCGAGTTGGCGCGGCGGCGGCAGATCATCGCCTCTGCGGTGGAGGTGATGGCCGAGGTGGGCTACGCCAATGCCTCGCTGGCGCGCATCGCCGAACACGCGGGCACCTCCAAGGGGGTGATCTCCTACCACTTCGCGGGCAAGGACGAGTTGATGACCGAACTGGTCATTCAACTGTTCGTCGCGGCGGGGGAGTACATGGTCCCGCTGATCGAGGCCGCGCCGGACGCGCCGAGTCGGCTGCGCACCTATATCGACGCCAACCTGGCCTACGTCGATGCGAACCGCACCTATATCAACGCCCTGGTAGCGGTGGTCGCCAATCTGCGAAAGCCGGACGGCGGCTTGGTGTTCGACGGTGCGAACGAGGAGCGCGACCTGATCGAACCGCTGGCCGGATTGCTGCACGAGGGCCAGAAGTCCGGCGACTTCGGCGAATTCGACGCCCGCCAGATGGCCAGGTCCATTCGCGACGCCATCGATGGCGCGGGCGGGCGGGCCGCGCGCGATCCCGACTTCGACATGGTCGGCTACGCCGACCACCTGTGCCGGATCTTCGACCTCGCCACACGTGGGGTTCGGGAGGAGTCAACACTGTGATCACGACATTCGCACCCGCCGCGACACGGCGGGAGCTCGAGTTGCCCGCCTTCGCCGGGATCGGCGTCGCGGTGGTGACGACGCTGGCCGGTATCGCGATCGGTGTCTCGCTGAACCGCTACGGATTCTTCGGTGACGAACTGTATTTCGTCGCCGCAGGTCATCGGCCGAGCTTCGGCTACGCCGACCAGGGGCCGATTGTGCCGCTGCTGGCCGGGCTGATGGATATGATTGCTCCGGGATCGCTAGTGGCGCTGCGGATCCCGGCCCTGTTGGTCACGTTGGCGGCCATTGTGGTGAGCGCGCTGATCGCCAGGGAGTTGGGCGGGTCGCGGTCCGCGCAGGTGCTCGCGGCGGCCGCCTACGCGACCTCACCGTTCCTGCTGCTGCAGGGAACGACCCTGTCCACCAATGCCATTGATACCGGGCTGTGGGTCCTGATCACCTGGCTGCTGATCCGCTGGGTGCGCACCCGCGGTGCGATGACGCTGCTGGCGGCCGGCGCGGTCACCGCACTGGATATGCAGGTGAAATGGTTGATTCCGGTGTTCTGGCTCGCCGTGGCGATCGGCGTGCTCATCGCCGGGCCGCGCGAATTGTTCCGCAGGCCCGCGCTGTGGATCGGTGCGGCGCTCACCGCGGCGGCGACCGCGCCGACGCTGGTCTGGCAGGCGGCGCACGGGTGGCCGCAACTCGGTATGGGAGCGCAGGTTTCGGCCGAGCAGGCCCTGGTGGGTGGTCGATGGACCTTCCTGCCCATCGCGCTGTTCATCGCGGGCGGACTCGGCGTGGTGCTGCTGATCGCGGGCACGGTGGCGCTACTGCGTTGGGAACCGTTGCGGCCCTTCCGTTTTCTGGGGTGGACGGTGCTGCTGGTGATCGTCGCCTTCTGGGCGCTCGGCGGGCGGCCGTACTACGTGATCGGCTGCTACCCGGCGGTCATCGCGGCGGGTGCGGTGTGGTGGACCCGCAAGATCCGCTGGCGCAAGGTGGTCGCCGTGCTGCTCGCCGTCGCCTCGGGCATCTTCATGGTGCTGTCGCTGCCACTGAAACCGGAGTCGGCGCTGCGGCCCGCGACCACCGATCTCGAGGTGGGACTGAATCTCTCGATCTTCGGGCGTTTCGGTTGGACCGAACTGCGCGAAGGGGCTGCCGCGGCCTACGGCGCGCTGCCGGAGCCGGAGCGGTCGAACGCGGTGATACTCACCGATGCCTATTGGCAGGCTTCGGCATTGGATCTCGCACGCGGTGCGTACGGTCTGCCCGCCGTGTACAGCATCAATCGCGGCTTCGGCTATTTCGGCACACCGCCCGATACGGCGACCACGGTCCTCTGGGTCGGTGGCACCGAATCCGAACTGCGCCAACACTTCGCGACGGTTGCCGCCGCGGGTCGCGTCGACGCTCGTCTCGGCATACCGGGCATAGCCCGCGATATCACCATCTGGCGTTGTGACGGTCCGCGCGAATCCTGGTCCACCGCTTGGCCCGGCCTGCTTCGCCTCGGCTGACATTCGGTTTGCTGCTACCGGCCGCTGATCTTGGCCGCCGGTATGGTGGAGCACAGGTGTTGGGTGTGCTGGTCGCGGGGCTGGATCTTTCCATCCTGAAGATTCGCTGTTCAGCGCCGAAATTCCGGGACAGGCGCAGTCGGCGGTCGATAGGATCTCGACCGCCGATACGACGAAGTGCGGCCGGGCTGCAGTGGGTTACCCAACTGTTGCCGCCCCCGCGAAAGGGATGGACCGATGGTGGACGGGTCACTGCAGCGGCATCTGATCGCGGGCGCGGAGCGCGACGGGATCGGACGACTTGTCGTGGGCGGGGTGGTCGAATGCGGTGCGACCGTCCTGCTGTTGCGCCGGCCGCAGGAGGGCGAACTGGGCGGTCAGTGGGAGCTACCCGGCGGCCCGTTCGATCCGGCCGAGTCGATCGATCGGGCCTTGCGGCGCGCGGTGTCCACCGCGACGGGTCTCGAACCTGCCGAAATCTCCACCTACCTGGGTCAATTCGATCAGCAGGCCGAGGGCGAGCCGGTCCGACACTTCACTTTCGTGGTCCGGGTGGCGCAGGCCGCGCCCGTGCCCGCCCGCGAGCACGCGTGGGTGGAGCTCACCGAGGAGCCGCCGGTCACCGTGCCGGTGCGTCGAATGTTGGATCGCTATCGCGCTATTCGGCTGCCACTCGGCTCAGTTGCGGGGGGATCGCTGCCCTAGTCCGGCGGTCCCGAGAGGGGTAGCCGGGTGGACCCGTGCTCGTGCCCGGCCAGCTCCGGGGTTCTCGCTTCCTCGTCGACGTCGTCGGCGAGGACGGGGGTGAACTGGGCGGTGAAGTGACGAAGGATGGTGCTGGGGCTGGTCATTCGCAGCCCCTGGATCCGGTCGCGACGTTGTGCGATCGCCGCCAGGGATTCGATGACGTAGTCGAGGTGGCTCTGGGTGTACACCCGGCGCGGCAGCGCCAGGCGGCACAGTTCCCACTGTGCCGGTGCCTCGACGCCGGTGAGCGCGTCGTAGCCGAAGGCACAGGTGCCGAGTTCGACGGTGCGCACGCCGCCCTCGAGGTAGATCTCCGCGCACAGTGCCTGCGCCGGATACCGAAGCGGCGGAATATGCGGTAGGAGCGCGGCGGCATCGATGTACACCGCGTGGCCGCCCGGCGGCCACACCACGGGAACGCCATTGTCCCGCAGGGCCGTTGCGAGGTAGCGCACCGAACCCACACGATGTTCGAGGTAGGGCTGCTCGCAGACTTCCTTGAGGCCGACCGCGATGGCATCGAGGTCTCGTCCCGACAATCCGCCATAGGTGTAGAACCCCTCGGTGATGATCCCGAGTTGGCGCGCCTCCGCCGCGACCTCGTCATCGTCGGTGGCCAGGAATCCGCCGATATTGCAGAGGCCGTCCTTCTTGGCCGATACCGTGCAGCCCTCGGCGTACGAGCACATCTTCGAGACGATCTCCGGAATCGTCCACGACTCGTACTCCGGTTCGCGCTGCTGGATGAAGTAGGCGTTCTCCGCGAAGCGGCAGCCGTCGAGATACATCGGAATCCCGTGGCTGCGTGCGAGCGCGGAGACCTCGGCGATATTGGCCATCGAAACCGGTTGGCCGCCACCGGTGTTGTTGGTGACGGTCATGACGATGGCGGGGACGAATTCCGCGCCGACCTCGGTGATCAGCCGGTCCATCGCCGCGACGTCGGCATTGCCCTTGAACGGTGCGTCGTCGGTCAGGTCGGCGGCCTGCGCGCAGGGCAGATTCACGGCCCGTACGCCGAGCAGTTCCAGGTTGCCGCGGCCGGTGTCGAAGTGACTATTGCTGGGCACGACCAATCGTTGCGGGTCCTTTCCCACGCAGAGCACCGTGTACAGCAGTCGCTCGGCGGCCCTGCCCTGGTGTGTGGGCAGCACGTGTCGGAATCCGAACATGGTGCGTACCCGGCGTTCGAAACGGAACCACGAGTCGGCCCCGGCATAGGATTCGTCGCTGTACAGTACGGCGGCCCACTGGTCCTGTGACATGGCGCCGGTACCCGAATCCGTGAGCAGGTCGATGGTGACGTCCTGCGCACGGAGACCGAACATGTTGTAGCCGGCCTTGCGAAGGGCAAGTCGGCGGTGTTCCGGCGTGGTGATCGATATCGGCTCGACCATTTTGATGCGATAGGGCTCGAACATGGTGCACCTCCGAAAAAGGTGATCGATTCGCGAGCCACTGACTTTTCGGTATTCCACCCCGCACCGTGCCCTTCGAATCATACTTTCGGTGCACCCGCGATGCGAGGTCCGGATCGTGATTCGGCTCAGCGGCGGATGCGCCGATAGGTCGGGCGCGCGAGCGACGCGGCGGCGAGCTCGCTCGCGAGCCAGTCGATATCGTGATCGCCGAGTTCGGCCGCGGTGATGCGCAGATGATCGGAATCGGGATCCTCGCGCACCTCGAACGGCCCGCCCGGTGCGGCCTTGATGCCCGCCGCGGCCAGCGAGATCATGGCCGCGTTCTCATCGGCCACCGGCAGCCACAGGTTGATCCCGTCCCCGCGCGCCACCCGCACCCCGCCCTTGGCCAGTGCGCGGCGCAATGCCGAAGCGCGCCTGCGGTATTCGGTGCGGGCGGCGTCGACCGCCGCGCAGGCCGCCGGATCCTGGAGCATGGTGAGCAGCAGCCGCTGCAGGAGTCGACTGGTCCAGCCGGGGCCGAGCATGCGGCGATCGATCACCGGGTCCAGCAGGGCGGCCGGGCCGCCCGCGACGGCGACCCGCAGATCCGCGCCGTGCGATTTGGAATAGGACCGGATGTGCACGGTGCGCGCGGGCAGTCGTGAGCCGAGGGAACGCAGCGGGGCGGTGGCGATCCCGGCGCAATGATCGTCCTCGACGATGAGCGCACCGGAATCGGCGAGGATATCGGCGAGTTCGCGGACCCGGCGCGCGGTGAGCGAGGCCCCGGTGGGATTTTGCGCGCGCGGCTGCAGGATGACTGCGGTGACACCGTGTTCGGCGACGGCTACCGCGAGATCGGCTGGGCGCGGCCCGGATTCGTCGACACGCACCGGCACCGGCCGCGCGCCGAGCCGGCTCAGCAGGTCGAGAAATGGTGGGAAACAGGGATCTTCGACGGCGACCGCGTCCCCGAGGCGCAGGTGCGCGGTCAGCAGTCGGTCGACGGCGTCGAGCGCGCCGTCGAGCACCGCGAGGGTCTGCGGTCGGAACGGCCACTCGGCGCGTAGCCGCGCGGCCAACTCCGGCAGCACCGCCTCGCCGAGGTAGTGCGCGGCCAGATCGCTCGCGCCCGCGCCCAGCATGAGGTGCAGTGCCGCGCCGAGATCGGGCAGCAGCCGCGGATCGGGCGTGCCGCGCGAGATATCGATCCGGAAGGCGCTGTCGGTGGGCGGATGCAGCCGCTGATAGCGGCCGACGGGGGTCGCGACCCGCATTGCGACGGGTTCGCCGACGAAGGTGCCCGCCCGGCCGCGGGCCACGATCGCCCCGGTGGCGGCCAAGGCGCGCCAGGCCTGACTGACGGTGGCGGGGGAGACCCGCAACTGTCTGGCCACTTCGCGCACCGTGGGTAATCGATCGCCGGGTTCCAGTGCGCCGGAACGGATTCGGTGGCCCACGGCGGCGGCGATACCCGCCGGGGTGCGGTCGTCGAGGTCGGCGAGCAGACCCGAGGCGGCGGCGGTGGGCGGATGCTCGGTCGTCGCGGGGTCGCTGGTCACTGTCTCATTCTGCGGGAGCCGCGATGGGTGTGATTCCGGAGGCTCAAAACGTAACGGGAGCGAAACTGTTTCCGTAATCTTGTAACACAACTGAATCAGTTCAGGGTGGAGGATCACAAACATGGCAATCGTGCGAGCCGCCCTCGTCCAGACCAACTGGACAGGCGACAAAGAGTCCATGATCAAGTCACACGAGGAGTACGCGCGCCGGGCCGCCGCGCAGGGCGCTCGGGTCATCTGCTTCCAGGAGTTGTTCTACGGCCCGTATTTCTGCCAGCAGCAGGACGCCCGGTTCTACGACTACGCAGAATCCGTCCCCGGCCCGACGGTGGACCGATTCGCCGCGCTGGCCAAGGAATTGGACATGGTGATGGTGCTGCCGGTTTACGAGCAGGAGCAGCCGGGCCTGCTGTACAACACCGCCGCCGTCATCGATGCCGACGGCAGCTACCTGGGCAAATACCGCAAGCATCACATCCCGCAAGTCCACGGGTTCTGGGAGAAGTTCTACTTCCGGCCCGGCAACCTGGGCTGGCCCGTTTTCGATACCGCCGTGGGCCGGATCGGCGTCTATATCTGCTACGACCGGCATTTCCCGGAGGGTTGGCGCGCGCTGGGCTTGGCGGGTGCGCAGATCGTATTCAATCCGTCGGCCACCTCGCGCGGACTTTCGGCGTATTTGTGGAAGCTCGAGCAGCCCGCCTCGGCGGTGGCCAATGAGTATTACATCGGTGCCATCAACCGCGTCGGCATCGAGGAATTCGGCGATGACGATTTCTACGGCACCAGCTATTTCGTCGATCCGGAGGGTAAATTCGTGGGCGAAGTCGGCTCGGATCGCGATCCGGAGCTGATAGTGCGCGACCTGGATCTGGATCTGATCAAGACCGTGCGCGAGAGGTGGGCCTTCTTCCGGGATCGCCGCCCCGACGCCTACGGCCCGCTGGTCACGCCGTGACGGCCGGAGGTATGCGATGAGCACGGTATTCATTCACGGCGGCACGGTGGTGTCCACCACCGGAGCCCAACCCCTCGACATCCTGGTGGAGGGCGAAACCATTGTCGCCCTGCTGCATCCGGGTTCCACCGCGCTCGGCGCGGACCTGCGGACCACCGCCGATACGGTCGTCGACGCCACCGGCAAATACGTGATTCCCGGTGGCGTGGACGGACATACGCATATGCAGATGCCTTTCGGCGGCACCGAGGCATCCGACACGTTCGAGACCGGAACCCGCGCCGCCGCCTGGGGCGGCACCACCACCATTGTCGATTTCGCGGTGCAGAAACCGGGTGAGCGGGTCCAGGACACGCTGGAACTGTGGCATCGCAAGGCGGCCGGGCAATGCGCGATCGACTACGGGTTCCACCAGATCGTCGGCGAGGTGAACGACGAATCCCTCAAAGGCATGGCCGAATTGGTGTCCGAGGGCGTTACCAGCTTCAAACTCTTCATGGCCTATCCCGGCGTGTTCTATTCCGACGACGGCCGCATCCTGCGCGCCATGCAGACCGCGGCCGACCTCGGTGCGCTGCTGATGATGCACGCCGAGAACGGCATCGCCATCGATGTCCTGGTGGCGCAATCGGTGGCGCGCGGCGATACCGCGCCGTATTTCCACGGCACCTCCCGGCCGTGGCAGTTGGAGGAGGAGGCCACCCACCGGGCCATCATGCTGGCCGAATTGACCGGTGCGCCTTTGTATGTCGTCCATGTGTCGGCAAGGCAGGCGCTGGAGCAGATCGCCGTCGCGCGCGGCCGCGGGCAGAACGTGTTCGCCGAGACCTGTCCGCAGTATCTGTATCTCTCGCTCGAAGAGCAGTTGGGCGCACCGGGTTTCGAGGGCGCGAAGTGGGTGTGCTCCACACCGCTGCGCGCGCGGGCTGAGGGGCACCAGGACGCGCTGTGGCGCTATCTGCGCACCGGTGATGTCACCACCGTCAGCACCGATCACTGCCCGTTCTGCATGAAGGACCAAAAGGAAATGGGCCGCGGCGATTTCAGCAAGATCCCCAATGGGATCGGCGGTGTCGAGCACCGGATGGACCTGATGTTCCAGGGCGTCGCTAAGGGTTTGATCTCCTTGGAGCGCTGGGTGCAGGTGTGCTGCACCGCGCCCGCGCGCATGTTCGGCATGTATCCGCGCAAGGGCGTCATCGCGCCCGGCGCCGATGCCGACATCGTGGTGTACGACCCGAAGGGGCACACCAGCATCGGATACGGCAAGACCCACCACATGAATATGGACCATTCGGCCTGGGAGGGTTTCGAGATCGACGGCCACGTCGACACGGTGCTCTCGCGCGGTCGGATCGTGGTGGACGGCGGGAGCTATCACGGCAGCGCCGGACACGGCCGATTCGTCAAACGCGAGCTGTCGCAGAACCTGCTCTGAAGGGAGATCCGCATGGACATCGGCGTGGTCCTGCAGTGCACGCCACCGGCGTCGCGGGTCATCGAATTGGCCAGAATCGCCGAGACGCACGGCTTCTCGCATGTGTGGACCTTCGATTCGCACCTGCTCTGGCAGGAGCCCTACGTCATCTACAGTCAGATCCTGGCCGCCACCCGCCGGGTCACCGTCGGTCCGATGGTGACCAACCCGGCCACCAGGGACTGGACGGTCACCGCGTCCACCTTCGCCACCCTCAACGATATGTTCGGCAATCGCACCCTCTGCGGGATCGGGCGCGGCGATTCGGCGGTGCGCACCCTCGGCGGCAAACCCGTCACCCTGGCCACACTGCGCGAATCCATCGAAGTGATCAGGGAATTGGGCAACGGTCGCGCCGCGCGCGTCGGCGATACCGAGATCCGGTTCCCGTGGGCGACGGCCTCCCGGCTGCCGGTGTGGGTGGCCGGATACGGTCCGTGCGCCCTCGACCTCACCGGCGCGGTGGCCGATGGATTCATCCTGCAACTGGCCGACCCGGATATCGCGGCGTGGACCATCGCGCGGGTGCGCGCCGCTGCCGAGCGCGCGGGCCGCGATCCCGCCGCCGTCGAGATCTGCGTCGCCGCACCGGCTTACATCACCGACGGTTCGGCCGCCGGGTTGGCCCACGCGCGGGAGCAGTGCCGGTGGTTCGGCGGGATGGTCGGCAATCACGTCGCCGATATCGTCGCCCGCTACGGGGCCGACGCGCAGGTGCCCGCCGCCCTCACCGACTACATCGCGGGTCGAACGGGCTACGACTACAACCAGCACGGGCGCGCCGGCAATACCCACGCCGATTTCGTGCCCGATGCCATTGTCGACAGGTTCTGCCTGCTCGGCACGCCGGACCAGCACCTGGCCCGGCTGCGCGAACTGGAGGACCTCGGCGTCGGTCAGTTCGCCGTGTACCTGCAGCACGACGCCAAATCCGCGACCCTGGACGCCTACGGCGAATCGGTGCTGCCGCGCCTGGCGCGACCGGTCGTGGCCACCGTTGAGATCAAGTGAGTTCTTCTGTGTTACAAGCTAATTCGCGCGTCATCCGAATCGGATACGCGGTGGCGGCCTTCCTGGTGCTCGCCGCACTGTGGGAGGCGGTGAAAGCGGCCGTACCCGCGCGCGGGGTCGCCATCGGGGACCTGCGGGTGCTGCCGCGCACCACCGACGCGGCCATGCCGCACCTGTGGACGGTGCTCACCGTCCTCGGCGAGTCCGACGGCCCATCGACCGTCGGCGCGACATTGCTGCGCACCGCCGGATTCACCTGCGGGCTGGCACTTCTCGCCCTCGCCATCGGCACCGTCGTCGGGATCGCGCTCGCGGTGCTCATGCAGCGGTTCGGGTTCGTCGAGCGCGGCCTGCTGCCGTATGTGATCGTCTCGCAGACGGTTCCGCTGATAGCGCTGGCCCCGCTGGTGGCCGGGTGGGGTGGCAAAATGGTGGTCGCCGGTCAGCCGTGGCGGCCGTGGATGAGTATCGCCGTCATCGCCGCCTACCTCGCCTTCTTCCCGGTCGGGGTGGGGACGCTGCGCGGACTGCAAGCGCCCGCCAAGGCGTCGGTCGAACTGCTGCACAGCTATTCGGCGAGCTGGTGGCAAACGCTGATACACCTGCGCTTCCCGGCGGCGGTGCCGCATCTGCTGCCCGCGCTGCGGTTGGCGGCCGCCGCCTCGGTCATCGGCGCGGTGGTGGCCGAGATCTCCACCGGGACGGCGGGCGGAATCGGCAGGCAGATCATTGTTTTCGCGCAGCAGGCCACCGGGGACGCGGCCCGGCTCTACGCCGCCGTGCTCGCGGCGGCGCTGCTCGGGGTCGTGGTCACCGTCGTGGTGTCCGTCCTCGAATACGCGTTGCGGCGCTACGCACGGCCTGCGGGCGGCGCCCGATGACCGCGCACGCCGTCGACCTCGGCCATGTCGGCAAGATCTTCGCGGCGGGTGCGGTGACGGCGCTGGCCGATATCACCCTCACCGTCGGCGCGGGCGAATTCGTCTCGCTCATCGGGCCTTCCGGCTGCGGCAAATCGACCCTGCTGCGCATCGTCGCCGACCTGGAGCAGCCGACCAGCGGCACCGTCGCGGTCCACGGGAAGACCGCGCGCCAGGCCCGCCTCGACCAGGATTACGGCATCGCGTTCCAGCAGGCCGGACTGTTGGACTGGCGCACCGTCCAGGAGAATGTGGAGCTGCCGCTGCAACTGCACCGGGTCCCGAAGGTCGAAAGACGCGCGCGCAGTGCGGAATTGCTGGCCATGGCCGGGCTGAGCGAATTCGCACGCCGCTACCCGGCCGAACTGTCGGGGGGAATGCAGCAGCGGGTCGCCATCGCCAGGGCGCTGGCTCGCGAACCGTCGCTGCTGCTCATGGACGAACCCTTCGGCGCGCTCGACGAGATGACCAGGGAGCGCATGCAGGGCGAACTGCTGCGCATCGCGGGCGAGACCGCCGCGGCGGTGGTTTTCGTGACGCATTCGATCCCGGAGGCGGTGTTCCTGTCCGACCGGGTGGTGGTCATGTCACCGCGACCGGGGCGGATCAGTGCCGTCGTCGACACCGGCGGCCGGCGGCGGGATGCGGATGGGGACGAGATCCGTTCCAGCACCGCGTTCTTCGACGCGGTGGCGCAGGTGCGCGCCGCGCTGCACGGTGGCGTGCGTGCGGCGGCGGGCCGGGAGGCGCGATGAGGGCGCGTTGGAAAACCATTGTGCCGCCGGTGCTGTTCGGTGTCGGCGGGGTGGCGCTGTGGCAGGCGGTGACGGTCGCGGCGCACGTGCCGTCGTTCCTGCTGCCCGCCCCCACCGCCATCGCGCGCGAATTCGTCGACAGCGCGGGACATATCGCCGAGGCCGCGCGCGCCACCGGAACCAATGCGCTCATCGGTTTGGTGGCCGGTGCGCTGTTCGGCATCGCGGCGGCCGTTCTGGCGGTACGCTTCCCGATAATCGACGGCCTGCTCACCCCGCTGGCCGCCGCCGCGGCGGCCGTACCCATCGTCGCCCTCGCACCCCTGCTCAATTCGATGTACTCCACCACCACCGACACGCCGCGGCGGCTGGTGGTGACCATCGTCGTGTTCTTCCCGATGTTCGTCAGCGCCGCGCGCGGTCTGCGTCAAGTGCCGCAGGTGCACACCGACCTGATGACCTCCTATGCGGCGAGCGGCTGGCAGGTCACCCGCACGGTGCGGCTGCCCGCCGCGCTCGGGCACCTGTTCACCGGATTGCGCATCGCCGCGCCGGGCGCGGTCATCGCCGCCATCATCGCCGAATACTTCGGGGGCCTGCAGAACGGGCTCGGCAGCCGCATCACCTCGGCCGCCGCCAATACCGCCTATCCCAGGGCATGGGCCTACGTGGTCGGCGCGATGCTCGTCGGCCTGCTGTTCCTGGCGGTGGTCCTGCTGTTGGAACGACTGACCCGCCGCCCCCTTGATTTCTGGAGATCCACATGACAGTTCGCCTGCGTGCCTGCCTGGCCGTCGGCGCGGTGCTTGCTGCCGCGCTCACCGGTTGCGGCACCACAGATTCCGCCTCCAACACCACCGCCGACGGATTGACCAAGGTCCGGTTGCAGCTCCAGTGGTTCAAACAGGGCCAGTTCGCCGGTTACCTCGCGGCGGTGGACCAGGGCTTCTACAGGGAGCAGGGGCTCGCGGTCGAAATCCTCGATGGCGGAACCGATATCGTGCCGCAGACCGTACTGGCCCAGGGCCAGGCCGACTACGCCGTCGCCTGGGTGCCCAAGGCGCTGGCCTCGCGCGAGGCGGGTGCGGGCATCACCGAGGTGGCCCAGATCTACCAGCGTTCGGGCACCAAACAGGTCTCCTTCAAAGCCGACAACCTCACCGCACCGGCCGCGCTGCGCGGCAAAACCGTCGGAAATTGGGGCTACGGCAATGAATTCGAACTCTTCGCCGGAATGACCAAGGCGGGCCTGGACCCGGCCAAGGATGTGAAACTGGTGCAGCAGCAGTTCGATATGAACGCCTTCCTTTCCAAGGATATCGCCGCCGCGCAGGCCATGTCCTACAACGAGTACGCCCAGGTGCTCGAGACCAGGAACCCGGCCACCGGAAACCTCTACAGCCCCAGCGATTTCAACACCATCGACTGGAACGAGCAGGGCGTGGCCATGCTCCAGGACGCGCTGTGGGCCAACACCGAGAAGCTGAAGGACAGCAAATATCAGGACCAGACCGTGAAATTCGTGGCCGCCTCGCTGAAGGGCTGGGCCTTCTGCCGCGACAATCTGGAGAAGTGTCGCGATATCACCGTCAAGGCGGGCAGCACCCTCGGCGCATCCCATCAGGAATGGCAGATCAACGAGGTGAACAAGCTGATCTGGCCGTCGCCCAACGGGGTGGGCGCCATCGACAAGGCCGCTTGGGACCGCACGGTGAAGATCGCCAGGGAGACCAAGAATCAGGACGGCGCGACCGTGCTGAAGAAGGATCCCGACGCGAACGCCTACAGCACCGAGTACGTCACCAAGGCGCTCGAGCTGCTTAAGAGCACGGGCGTGGATACGATGGGCGCGGCGTATACACCCCGGCAGGTCGTATTGCGCGAGGGCGGCAAATAGCTACTATGTGGCGTGCCCGAACCCGCAGCGCTCGCGCGAGGATGGCTCGCCGCCGTAGCCGTCGCGGCCGCGGCGGTCCTGCTGTTCTCGGCGAGCCGCTACGACTACTTCGGGGATGAGCTGTATTTCCTGGCGGCAGGGCGACATCCGTCGTTCGGCTATGCCGATCAGGGGCCGGTGCTGCCCATGCTCGCCCGGCTCATGGACACCGTCGCGCCCGGTTCGTTCTTCGTCCTGCGGCTTCCGGTGGTGCTGCTGACGGTGTTGGCCGTGGTGCTCACCGCCGATCTCGCCCGCGAATTCGGCGGTGGCGCAATTCCACAGCTCTTGGCGGCCACCGCCTACGCCACCTCGCCATTGCTGCTGTTGCAGGGCAAGCTGCTGACCACCAATGCCGTCGACACCGTGCTGTGGGTGCTCATCACCTGGCTGGTGGTGCGCTGGGTCCGCACCCGCCGCGACCGGTTGCTCTTCGCGGCCGCTCTGGTGACTGCGGTGGATATGCAGGTCAAATGGCTGGTGCCGTTCCTGTGGCTCGCCATCGGGATCGGGGCGCTGGTCTTCGGTCCGCGCGAATTGTTGCGCAGACCCGCGCTCTGGGCGGGTGCGGCGGTGGTCGTCGCGGCGACCGCTCCCTCGCTGCTGTGGCAGTTCCGGCACGACTGGCCGCAGTTGGAGATGGGCAAGGTGATCGGCGGGGAGCAGGGGGTGCTCGGCGGCTGGCTGACCTTCGTCCCGCTTACCGCGCTTACCGCAGGCTACCTGGGGGCTGCTCTGCTGGCCTTCGGCGTGTGGGCGCTGCTGCGCGATCCCGCGCTGCGGGCCTACCGGTTCCTGGGGCCTGCCTTGCCGCTTTTGATGGTGGTCTTTCTTCTGGTGGGCGGTCGAATCTATTACGCGGCAGGCGTATTCGCGGTGGTGATGGCAGCCGGTGCGGTGTTGGCGGTGCGAGTCGGGCAGCGCGTACTGGTAGTTGTCGGTGCGTTGGTCACCACGGCCGCAGTGTGTTTCGTGCTCTACGCCACCCCGTGGCGGTCTCCGGATCGCATCGCGCCGCCGAGCAGTCCCGCCGAGGCCGCCATCGACATCGGCGTGTACGGCGAATTCGGTTGGCCGGAGCTGACTTCGGAAGTGCTGCGGGTCTACGACGAACTGCCGCAACAGAACACGATAGTGCTCACCGACACCTATTGGCAGGCGAGCGCGCTCGATCAATTCGCGCGCGAGCGACTGCCCGCCATCTACAGTCCGAGTCGCGGCTACGGCTACTTCGGCACACCGCCCGACGATGCGGACACGGTGCTGGCGGTCGCGGTCAACGAATCGTTCCTGCGCTGGGATTTCGACCGCGTGGAACGGGTCGGCAAGGTGGACAGCCGCCTCGGCTATCCGGGCAATACTCAGGACGTGACGATCTGGCGCTGCGGCGGACTCCGGCACCCCTGGGCGGAAGTATGGCCCGCCTGGATGCACCTGTAGCGAACGTTGTTTCGGTAGGTGGGGAATAGTAAACTGGTCGGGCATTCGTGATGTGTGTCTCGTTTTCAGGTATCACAGGATGCGCTCGTATACATGGTTGGCCGCCAACGAGTCGGGGTTCGTACCCCTACGTCGATTGGAGGTTGTGATGAATGCGATCGTGCGCAGGTTCGTCGTCGGCGCGTCCGCGGCGACGTTCATCGGTGCGGCATCGGTGCTCGGTGCGGGTGCCGCGCAGGCACAGGACCCCTTCTGCTGGGCGAATCAGCAGAGTGCGAATACCGCCTTCTCGCAGTGCAGCATCCCGGTCTGGCATCAGGTCCACATTCGGTGCTGGTCCGGATCGGGCAGCTACGAGCGCGCGGGTAATCCGATGTTCTGGTGGGATCAATCCTGGGCCAGCTGCGACTGGCCGTTCGGTCTCGAAGCCTGGTGGGTGAGCACCTTCTGAGATCCTTTTCTCACCTGAGCAGTCTGTCGATGAACCGGCCGGTGTCCGGGACGAACGGCCAATCCGGATCGGCCAGGTGTGTGCGCAATTCGGCATCGGTCCACCACCAGCCCGCGGCGATCTCCTCGGGTTGGTGGTGGATCGGGCCATCCGAGCGCACCTCGTAGGCGAACAGGTGGCATCGCATCGGCCTGCCCACCCACATCCCGTCCCAGGCCGCGCGTGCCAACGGTCGGAGCTGCTCGGCGTCGGCGTCGATGCCCAGTTCCTCCGCGAGTTCGCGCCGGGCCGTGGACTCGGGGGACTCACCGGGATCGACCACTCCGCCCGCGAGGCAGTCGTGCATCCCCGCGAACACCAGTTTGGTGTCGGTGCGGCGATGCACGTAGATCCGTTCGCCATCGAGTGAACGGACCAGCACGCCCGCGCTGGCGTGCCACAGGCCGTCGCGGTAGACCGTCCCCCGATCGGCCGAGTCGACCTCGCGACCTTCGCGGTCGTACACGGCGATGATTTCCCGATCCGGTTGTGCCACCGCCCGAGACTAGCGTTTCGGCTTCGCGCCGGGACTGGGCGCACTGGCCTTCGCGGCCGGTTGCTCGGCATCCAAGCGCCGATAGACCAGATGCTGCTGGGCCAGGGTGCAGGCATTGTTGGTGACGAAGTAGAACAGGATCGCCACCGGCATGACCGCGCCGCTGATCAGCGCGCCGCAGGGCAGGACCCACAGCATGAGCGTGCGCAGCACGGCGGGTGACTCGTGTCGAGCCAGCGACGCCCGCGCCGTGAAATGGGTTGCGACAGCGGTGATGAGGACGAGCGGGATGACGAGCAGCGCCGCCGCCGACATGAGATCGCCTGCGGCGCAGAGGCTGGTCGAAAGCTGAATGCCCGCGAGTTTCGCGTCCAGGAACGAGCGCACCGCGTCGGCGTCGAACAGATAGTTCGGGGTGGCGAGATTCTGCTCGTGGGTGAGTCGAACGGTGGTGAGGAAGGGCAGGTGCGTGTCGGACCCGGTGCGGTCGAACGAGGCGAGCACGTGGAACAGTCCGATGAACAGCAGCAGTTGCGCGATCGTGGTGGCCACGCCCAACAGCGAGGTCACCGCGCTGAGGCCATTGTCGCGGTAGAGCCGCTGGAGTTCCTCGGATTGCCGCAACCGGTCGCCGCGATGGCGCTGCTTGATCCGAATCATCTCCGGACGCAGGCGCTTCATGATCGCCTGTGTCCGAGCGACTTTCAGGAAGGGCAGGAACAGGGCGGCGCGAAAGGTGAGCACCAGGAAGATGACGGCCAGGACCCAGCCCAAGCCGCTGGTCGGGCCGAGGAGCAAGCCGAAGACGGTGTGCCACAGCGCGAGTACGGCGGACACGGGGTAGTAGATGAAGTCGAGCACGACGGATACCTGACGGTGACGCGTGCGCCGGGCACGCGGAAACGGATGCGGTCAGCGGGGGGCCGACGATCCGAGGGGATCCTCAGCCGACCGCGCCGCCGGGCGCGCGTGGGCGCACCCGGCCCGCCGTATCCGGATTGCTCTGGCGCAGAAAGGATCCGCGTAGGCGGCGCTGCGCCGACGCCGGTCCGGCCGTGCCGAGGGGGAGCCGAAGTCGGCTCGATGTCGACAGGGTGATGAAGGCGATGGCCACCGCGGCGGCCAGCATGCCCGCCACCGTGAGCGCGAAGCTGTGCTCGGGCAGCGTGAACAGCACCAAGGCGGGCAGGACGCACGCGAGCACCGCGTACAGCGTCGGCCAGGCTCGTGCGAACATAGCGCTGAGCGTACACGCCGAGAATGCGGACCGATACTGTCCGGATTGTGCACTACGGTGGCGGTATGGCATTGAATTCCCAAGAGCGTCAGGAGTTTCTCGCACAGCCGCATATCGGCGCGCTCGCCGTGTCGGACGGTCCGGATCGGGCTCCGCTGACCCTGCCGATCTGGTATCAGTACACCCCCGGCGGCGACCTGTGGGTGCTGACGGGGGCGACCAGTAGGAAACTCGAGCTGATCCGGGCGGCGGGTCGGTTCAGTCTGATGGCCGAAATCGTCACTCCCAGTGTGCGTTACGTCTCGGTATCGGGTCCGGTCACTGTCATCGAACCGATGACCGACGCCCAGCACGAGGAGATGGTGCGGCGCTACCTGCCCGGTGACAAGGTGGCCGCCTACCTCGCCAAGGCGGCGACGTTCGGGCCGCAGGTCGTGGTGTCCATGCGGCCCGAACACTGGCTCTCGGCCGATCTCGGAGCTCTCTAGGCGACGAGGCTGTTGGCCGGTCCGAACCAGCGGGTCAGTGCGGCGCGCAGGGTCGGGTCGTCGGCGGCGGGCAGGGTGTCGGCGGCCCAGGCGACGTAACCGTCTGGGCGGATGAGCATTGCGGGTGCGGGGGCGCCGGTCGCGGTGATCACCTCGATCCGGTCCGGCCAACCCGCGGCGAGGTCGGCGACGGTGTCGGTGACGAGCAGTACCGGGCGGGCGGTGCGCAGCAGTTCGGCGACTCGGCGGCCGTCACCGAGGCGGAAATCGGGGACGAGCCTGCCCGAGAGCGGATGGTTGTCGCCGGTGTCATAGGGCCGGTCGGTGCCGGCCAGCAGATTCGCGATGTGGGCCGCGACCTGCGGGTAGGCGAGCAGTTCGCCGAACAGCGCACGCACGCCTGCGGTTTCGGGGCCGGGCAGCATGAGACCGGACTGGGCCAGCGAGTGCATGGCCGTGCGTTCGGCCACCGGGTGGCGCTCGGCGTGGTAGGTGTCGAGCAGATCCGCCGGCGCCCAACCGTTCAGGTGGGCGGCGAGTTTCCACCCGAGGTTGACCGCGTCCTGGAGACCGAGGTTGAGTCCCGGACCGCCGATGGCCGAATGCACGTGCGCCGCATCGCCGATCAGGAAGATTCGGCCGTCGCGGTAGTGTCGGGCGACCCTGGTGTTCTGTCCGACCAAGCGGCGCAGCGCGTGCGGTCCGGGGCCGGTCGGCGGTTGGAGCGGGACTTCGGCGCCGAGGACGCGTTCGGCGGCCTCCCGCAATTCCGCCAATGTCATCGGCGCGTCCTCGTCGACGACGGTCGCGGCGGCGTCGAACTCCTGGATGGCCATCATGGTTCCGCTCGGCAGTTCGGCGAAGACGAACATGCCGCGCTCGACTCGATTGTGTCCGAAGCGGAATCGGCCCGCGCCCGGAATCTCGATACCGCCGTCGGGGGTGAGCCACGCCGCGGGCACATCCGTGTGGCCGAATCGGGTGACGGTGCCCTCGGCGGTGCTGCCGGGAAATTCGATGTCCGCGAGCTTGCGGACGGCGCTCTTGCCGCCGTCCGCGCCGATTAGGTAGCGGGTATGGATCACGACGGGACCCTCCGGTCCGTCGAGTTCGACGCGCACCCTGTTGTCGTCGCGGGTGAATCCGGTGAGTTCGTGCGACCAGCGGACCTGCACCCCCAACTCGGTGGCCCGCGCGAGCAGCTTCACCACCAGTTCCGGCTGCGGAATGAGCAGGGCGGCCATGGGACCGGCGTCCATACCGGTCATATCGAAGGCCATGCCGCTGAAGATGTAGTAGGGCAGTGGCTTCGGTCCTTCGGCCGGTCCGCCGAACTCGGTGTAGAGCCCGCGCATATCGAGCACCCTGGAGACGGAGCCGACCAGGCCATTGGCCCTGGGTTCCCCGCTCGGGCCGGGCAGTCGTTCGACCACCACCGGGCTGATGCCCGCCAAGGCGAGTTCACAGGCGAGCATGAGGCCGTTCGGGCCCGCGCCCGCGATAAGGACATCGGTGCGGTTTTCGGACATGACAAATAAACCCCTTGTCTTACTTGGTGTTTCAGGTGGTCAACGTTTCGAGGGATCGGGCAGTCCGGCGGCGATGGCGGCCATGGCCTCTTCGATCAGTGGCACGATCGGGCGGGGTGGGTCGGCGTGCAGGTATACGTACATCGCCGTCGAGTAGAGTCCGACCAGCGAACTGGTCAACAGTCTCGGATACAGGTCCGAATCCGGATCGGTCCCGGTGCGTCGCGCGAGGACCAGCAATAGTTCGTCGTGGATATCGCCGGACAGCACGGCGCGCAACTCGGGCAGGTTCGCCAGCTTGCGGATCTCGGCGAGCTGGCTGAGCGTAGGCGTCGGAAACGTGACCCCATTGAGTTTGTACGGTTCGGTGAAAGCGATGGTGAGCGCGGTCCACAGCGGTTCCGCGGCGGGTCGCTCCTTCAGCACCGCCACGGTCTGTTGCAGGCGCGAGAGCATCCGGTAGGCCAACGCCTCGTACTTGCCCGCGAAGTAGTTGTTGAAGGTGCGCACCGATACCCCGGCTCTGGCGGCGATATCTTCGCGCACAACGTTTTCCAGTCCGCGCTCGAACATCAGCTCCAGCGCGGCGTCGCTGAGCGCCCAGCGGGTGTCGCGCTTCTTGCGTTCCCGCAGACCGAGCTTCTCGTCCTCCGCCATACCTCGAGGATGACAGAAAATTGCCCACCAGGCAATATTTCCCGGTGGGCAAATTTATCTCGGGGAGGCCGCTACGCTGCGGCTATCCGCCCTGGGCGCCGGCGACCAGGGATTTGGCCACCCGGTCCAGGAAATCCGTGACCAGGGGGCGAGCGAGGGGCGTGTCCGGAAAGCGGGTCCGCAGCGCCAGACCGTCATCGGTGCGGGTGAACCACAACTGCACATCATCGAGCGGTCCGCCCCGGCTGAACTGCCCCGGACTGCGCGGCCGAACCCGGCCGGTATCGCAGCGCGAACCGCCGGGCAGATGGCGATAGTCGGTATAGGACACACTGAAAAGGTCACGGCGAGTGCGATTCAGCTCGGTCGCCGCGAGCACCCTGGTGGCGGGGACATGCGCCAACCGCTGCCCGTGCCGGATGGCCGCGTCCGCCGCCTCGACCGTCGCGGCGAAATCCCGTCCCGCGCCGATGCGGGCCGGACCGTTGGCGACCAACCAGCCGAAGGTGTTGTGGTGCCTCGGTTCTCGTCGGGTGTGCACCGGGAATACCAGATCCGTCGCGGGCGGCCCGCCCGCTTCGGCCGCCGCGAGCGCGACCGGCGCGAGCAGCGCCGCGAACAGCGAATGTCCCGCAGCCCGGCAGCGACGATGCAGCGACTCGGTGGCGGTCGGGCCGAGCAGCGGCCGCACCTCGCTGCCGAACGGTGCGAGCGCGCCCGGCGCGAGCCCCAATTCGACAGGGAAATGCGGGAGGTCGTAGTCGGCCTCGCTCAGGAACTCCTGCCACGCGCGCACCAGCGGACCGGTCGTCGCCGAGGGCACCGCCGCCTCCCTGGCCGAATAGGAAAGGAAGCTGCCCGGTTCCGGCAGCGCCGCCGCGACGCGGGCGGTATCGCCCTCGTCGCGGGCGGCCCGATACAGTTCGTCCAATTCGGCGATGGCGATGGTGATGGACCAGGCATCGCAGATGGCGTGATCGAAACCCACGACGACCGTGGAGGTTTCGCTGCGGCTGACCGCGCCGAGGAAATACGGCGGGAAGCCGAACGGATGGCAGGCCGCGTCGAGCCGCGCACCGAGCAGCGCACGCAACTCCGCGGTGGAATCCGCCGCGACCGGCTCGCGTCGCTCGAGTCGAATCTCGCTGTCCAGCACCAGATTCACCGCCACCGAACCATCCGGGGCGGTGGCGAAGCCACAGTGCAGCGCGTCGTGGCGCGGGATCCACGCCGCGAATGCCGCCGCCAGCGCCGCCTCGTCGATGGGACCGGATACCTCGAAATGCGCGGCGAGCCAGGTGGTTTGGCCACCCAAGGCGAGGTGTATGGACTGATTGGAAGTGGGGCGGGCCGGGGCGAAGGTGGGATCGACCTCGCCGATCGCGGTCCACTCCAACAGTGTCCCCGGCTCCGGATTCAGTTGATCGAGGAATCGCAGCCGCATCACGACCCCGGCACGGTCGACGCGGTGACGGTGTAGTCGCCCGTGGCCGCGATACCGCGCATCGTCTCGCGCAGCCGCTGCAGGTACCGGGCGGCCGACGCGTGCGCCGACTCGGTATCCGGGTAGGCCACCGTGACATGCAGCCGGTCCAGTTCGCGGTTGAACCACATGGGCGAGGTCTGCCCGATGCGGGCGCGCGAGCCCAGACCGTGGATCCCGCTCACGCCGGGCAGCGAATTCTCCAGCGCCGCACCGGATATCGAGCGCATATCCATATACGACACCCACGGCCAGTCGTGCGTGGTCGGCACCGGATGTCCGGTCAGTTCGGCGGCCCTGGCGAGCGCGGCGTGAATCGGCACGCTCGCAAGGGGTTTCACCCAGTCCAGCGCGAATCCGGCCCGGCCGATCAGCGCGGAGAACTGCTCGGTCCGGTCCAGTTCGAACAGGATCGGCATCAGGTTGATGAACCAACCCTGTGCCAGTTGATATTTCGGCTCGTTGCGGGTGCCGATCACATTCAGGCCCAGATAGTATTCGCGCCCGGTGAGCGCCAACTCGCTCAGCGCGACGGCGGCGAAGATACCGGCCGAGAACGACCCGCCCGCCTTCTTGCACGCGGCGGCGAACCGCTCGCACTCCTCGGCGTCGAGCAGATCGATCTTCGCCCCGCGACTGTCGGCCACCTCGCCCGCTTCGAGACCGAGATCCAGCGGCAGCGGGCGCACCCGCTCGGCATTGTCGGCGATCAGCGCTGCCATCCGATCCAACTCGGGTGCGCCCGCAGCGACCGAAGCCCGCTCGGCCCTGGCGAATTCGACATAGCTGCCCACCGGAGGCAGCGGCGGTTCGAGCCCGGCGGCGTAGGCGGTGTAGAGCCCGTGCAGCTCGAAGATGGCGGTGACCATCGAGACCCCGTCGCTGAACGCGTGATCATTGCTGTACAGCAGCGTGAATCCGTCGGGGCCGTGATCGATGGCCCCGCAGACGAAGGCGGGCCAGCGGGTGGGATCGGCGACGGCGCGGAACTTGGCCACCAAGACGTCGCGCAATTGCTCGCCCGAGGCGTAGCTGCCGCCGTAGCCGGTCGTGAGGTCCACGTCCTCGGCCGCGATGAGGTGGCGGGTCAGCGTGCGGCGACCGCCCGATTCGTCGAGATCGAAGCGGCTGCGCAGGGTTTCGTGCCTGCGCAGGAAGGTGACGAACGCCTTGCGCAGCGCCTCGGGATCGAGCGGGAACGCCACCGTGAAGCACAGCGACAACTCCGAGGGCAGCGGGTTGTCGGTGTGGCGGCGCTCGGCCCAGCGGCGGATATGCGATTCCTGCAGGAAGGTGGCGGGCGCCGAGGACGGCCCGGTCTCGGCGACCGCGGCCAGGGTGGCGGGGGTCGGCGTGAACTCCACCAGCGCACCGGGTTTCGGCAGCCAATCTTCGGTGAGGGTCATCTCCATGACAGCGGCGCTCCTTCGATCGGTCGGATGGTGGCGTCCCCGAAGCGGACGTAGTCGGCGAGCAGTTCGCGCATTCGCAGCACGTGCCGGTGGATATCGCGGGTGGCGCGGGCGGTGCCGGGATAGCGCATGTTCAGGGTCACGCCGGTGGGGGTGCGAATGAACCAGAAGTAGAACTCGTTGTCGGAGACATTGCGGCTGCGCAGCCACCTGGTATCCGAATCGACCCAGGTCCGCGCCAGCGGGATGGCGCGAACGTCCATGTAGGACACCATGAACGAGATGCGCGGGCGCACCTCGAGCAGTTCGCACACCCGGCCGAAGGGCACCGCGGCGGCGGCGCGGGTGCGCCGCAACTCCTGACCCGCGGGCGCGATGAGTTCGGCGACGCCGCGCGCGCCTGCGGTATCCAGGTGGAACGGGGTGAGTCCGACGAACCAGCCGACGGTCTCGGCCCAGCGCTCCTCGTAGCGGGTGTGCAGCGGCACCACGGTCCGGAAGTCGCGGCCCGCACCGTACTCCGTCGCGGTCGCGGCGAACGCGGCGAGCAGGACCGCGAACAGACCCTGCCGCTTTTCGCGGGCGGCCGCGCCCGCCAGATCCGCCGCATCGGCGTCGAGCACCTCGATGGCGAGAGTGCGCTGCGGCACCCGCGGCGCGGTATGGGTGCCCTCGCGCAGTGCGACCGGTCGCGCGGCGACCCGGCTGAACGGGGCGGTCGGCGCGAGCGGGCCGGTGGCCGGGGCGATCTCGGAGCCGTCGTCGGCCTCGTCGAAGAATTCGCGCCAGATCCGCACACCCGCCGTCTCGACGGTCGCCGCGTCGGCGAAGGCGCGCTCGCCATGGCAGTAGTCGAGGTAGCCGCCCGATTCCGACTGCGGGGCCAGGGTGTCCTCGCCCGTGACGGCCGCGGCGTACAGGCGCGGCAGCTCGCTGCCGATTATGCCGGTGCTGTATCCGTCGACCAGTGAGTGGTCCGCGGCGATGAGTACGGTGAAGCCGCCGCGATTCTCGATCGTCACGCAGACGTAGGCAGGCCAGCGGGTGGGCGTGGTGCCCTCGTCGAGCAGGCGCTCTACCAGCCGATAGGTGGCCATGGTCGACGCCGTGCTGCCCGCGTCGACCGGCCGCACCCGAATCTCGCCGGGAGGCTGGGTATAGCGTGCGGGCCGTCCGCCTTCGATGGTGACGTGGCTGCGCAGGCTCTCGTGCCGGTCGATCAGCGTGTCGAGGGCGTGCTGCCAGGCCGAGGTGTCGAGGGGGCCTTCGATCCGGAAGGCGTTGCCGAGCCAGTAGGCCCGGCGATCGCGGATGCGGCTGTGTTCCAGGGCGTCCCGCAGATGATGCTCGTGGTTGTAGGACACCGCTCTGGAGTCGCGCGGCCAGTCCGCCCAGTGCGTGCGGGCGGTGGGCTGCCATTCGACGACTCGGCCTGCCGACACCGGGTAGTCGGCCAGTTCAATGAATTCCATGACGCACCTTCAGCTGCCCAACGGTAATTTTTTTCGCGTCTAGCCCATTACCGATCCGAATAGTGACAGAACTTTTCACATCCGATGGACCGGGGCAAAGTCGGGATTGCCTCGGGACGTCGTCGTCGATCGGAATGGGGAAACCCTAAGATATTCCGAAGAGTTTTGTGACGGTGAGGTGGATCACCGGCATTCCCGCGGCAAATGCGGAAAACCGCATGGGTCGTCGTTCGGCGACTCCGACCGGGGCCGCTGCCTGCGGAAATGTGAAGTGTAGTCGCTTCAATTTGCTGGAAGTGTGCTGGAGATGACGTCATGCGGGCGTTTAAATTCATCCCAGGTATATCTATTCGTTACAGATCGGGGTCCGAAAAGTGAGGTGGCTCGCACCTCGAGGCGGCCATGTACGCGCTGGTGTCGGCCTCGTGCGGGCGGATCTGCGGCGCGCGGCGGAGTGAAAATTGTTGCCATGTCATGGGATGTGGCCGAGATAGAATTTCGGGTTCGCCGAGGCTCGCGCATGCGTGTCGATACGTACGGCGATCGGTTCGTCGGCCCGATTGTCTTCGGGCGAATTCGACGCGTCGGCTAATTTCGGATGGATGGATTCGAGCGCTATTGGCAACTCATCATTTCCGCTGTTTTGTGCAATTTGCTCACCGGATCGTCCCGGCGGTGTTCCGCCGCATTGCTTCCAGGAGATAGCTGGCGGGTATTGAACGATGTCGGGGCGGCTGCATTCGGATTGTTTCCATCTCGAAATACCGTGCGGTTCCTGTTGATTCGGGGTAGCACTAGCTGATCATGAACTGGCGCAGCAGGATTCGATCCGAAACGCTCTGTGCGGTTGCCTCCCGATTCGGGTCGCGAACCGACCCGATTCGGGTCGCGAACCGGTAGCGGCGACCCGGATCGCGGGGGAGTTCGGTCCGGGTCCGCGCGAGCGGGACCCGATCCGCGCCCCGGTGTGGACGCGTCGGTCAATACCGCTGGTACCGAGGAACATCCGTGCCATATGCCCGGTGCGCGGCACCTGTGCGATTTGTCGGTATTCCCACGGCGGGCGGCAATCCGGGTTGCCGTTCTTCCGGCGCGTCGCGCGGCCGCCTTCGCGGGACCGAACCCGGTTCGGAGAGCGGGTTTTCGGGGCTGTGCGCGGGTCGTGTTCCAACGGTTAACCATGTCTTAACCCGTTGGCGTCGTGATATCGCACTGAATGCCGCCACGGCCTGTATAGTCCCGGTCGGCGGGAGGACTCGCCCCAGTTACGGAGGGAGTCCGGGCAATGACCGCGTATCGAGCACGGTGGCTCGCGCAGGCGACGAAAACGCCTGCCGCGCCCACCCCGATATCCGGTCCATCGACTCTGAACCCCGCCACCCTTGGTAGACGCGCGATCCGGCGGCACACCCGCGCCGACCTGTTGCGTGCGTCGTATCCCGCTGTGTCCCAATCGGATCGGATCCTGGCGCTATCCGACGCCGGGCCGGGCCGCCGGATACGCCGGAGCAGTACCAGCGCGGCGGGCTGACACCCCGCCGCGACCCAGCACGACAATTCGGCCGCCGGTCATATCCGGTCGGACCGCCACGGTCCCGCATGACCCGTGCGGGATCACCGTCTTCAATTCTTCAGCTGACAAGGGGTTCGTGTGGAAGTCGATGAGCTGGTCGTGGTCGCCGATCACAGTTCGACCGAGGGCAGCAGGAACGTGCTTGCGGGAGCGGCCGCATCGCTTACCGGAAAGTCACCGCGGCTGATCGATGCGCGATATTTCATGCCCGGCGGCGGTGGTCGGGTGTACCAGGTCGACGGTGCGGCGCGGCTCGAGGTGCCCGCCGAGAATCTGGTCTGCGCACCGTCGGCCGTGGTGCTCTACGAGATCGCGCCCGAGATGCGGATCGGATTGGTGCCTTTCCAGGAGCAGTTGCGGCGTTTCGGGGTGCGCTCACTGGGTACCGATGCCCGGGCCTGGCATATCGCCACCGACAAGCACCTCACCGTGGAGCGTTTCGCCGCGGCGGGGATCGGACAGATGGAATCGGTCAGCTCGCGCGATGTGGGCGCCGACGGGATGGACGCCGCCTTCGAGCGCCTCGGCGGCGATGTTTGGGCGCGCCCGACCACGGGCACCTGCGGGGACGACGTCTTCCACGTCACCTCCCGCAGGCAGTTCAAGAAGGTGGCCAAGTACTACTCCGGCTGCGCGCAGGACTGGCTGATCTCCAGGGACGCGCGCAATTTCGACGCCGAGGGTCGTCGCCACCAGTATCGGGTCGTCGTGCTGCACGGTCGGGTGCTGCGGGTCAACGAGCATGTGCAGGACAATCCGGATCTGCCGTGCAATGTGGCGCGGGGCGCGGTCTCCACGCCCATCCCGTTGGAGGAGGTCGATTCGGCGGTGACGGAGCTGGCGGTGCGGGCCACCGAGGCGCTGGGCCTGCCCTTCGCCGGGGTGGATCTGGCTCCGGAGAGCGGCGGGGTGGTCTTCGAGGTCAATGTGCATCCGAGGATCAGCCCGAAGGCGACCATGGATGTGGCCATTCCGTACCTGGCGGCCCACCTGGCCCGTCCCGGCGCGCCCGCCGAGCTGGCCCCCGAATTCGTCTGCTAGGCGGCGGTATTCAGCGACGTCCGCCGGCGAGACCCGCAGGCGGACGGTGCCTTGTCTGTCCGATTCAGCGTTCGCGCGTCAGTGCCCGGTAACTCAGATTCCACATCCACTCCACCGGGCCGCGCTCGAAGCGGCGCAGCCACAGGTGCGCGGCGGCGCCGATGATCGCGGCCGTGACGAGGTAGATGCCGACGGTGAAAGGCACTCGGGCATCGGGGGATACGCGGGCGGCCAGACCGAATCCCCAGCCGTAGCACAGGATCGACGCCACCAGGTTCTGCAGAATGTAGCAGCTGAGCGCGGTGCGGCCGACCTCGGTGAGTCTGCGGCCGACGAATCCGACCGAGGGGCGATGCAGGTAGAACTGGGCCACCAGCGACAACAAGCCCAGTGAAACCAGCGGCGCGGTGCCGTACCGGGTGAACACCATCGCGTCCCCGCCTCCGAGCACCCCGACCAGCAGATCCAGCGGTGCGGCGATACCGAAGCCGATGACCATGAGCCGCTTGCGGATTCGCGCGCCTTCGGGCCGGAACACCCCGGCCCGATACAAACGCGCGCCCGTCAGGAACAGCGCCACCGACATGGCGGCGATGAAGATCGGCTCGAACCGGAAGGTGCCCAAATTCTGGACCCGGAATACGACCAGATCCCAAAATGATCCGTCCGCATACGGATTCGGATCCGGCGCCCCGGCGGATCCGCCTGCCCTCGGCGCGAAGATCATGCCGAGCGCGATCACCGTCAGCACCGTCAGATGCGCGGCGGCGGTGCCGATCAGCCAGCGCCACTGTGCTCGATCGCTGCGCGCCAGTATGCAGGCCACGACCAATCCGGTTACCGCGTAGCCCATCAGCACATCGAATTCGGCGATGAACAGAAAGTTCAGCAAACCGTCGAGGAACAGCAACCCGGCCCGCCACGGATAGCCGCCGGGCCAGGCCCGCCCCGCCCGCAGCGCGGAGCCTTGCTGAATGGCCAGACCGATGCCGAACATCACCGTCAGCAAGCCGAGGAATTTGCCCTGCGTCACCTGCTCGAGCACGCGCTCGACCCACATCCAGCCCGCGGCGGGGGCGGCGTTGACCTCGTGCAGGTAGCCGATCATCCCCCCGAGATCGGTGATGATCCAGATATTGGTCCCCAGTGTGCCGAGGATGGCGATCCCCCGCAGCACGTCCAGCGCGACCAGGCGCGGCGACGCGACGCGCGGTTCGGCGGCCGTGATCGATTCGGTCATGCCTCGAACTATCCGATGGGGCGCCGGGCCGAAGTATCCTCCGGAAGTAGTACCCGGCGGGTGATCTCGGGACGACTTCCGTCGACGGTGCGGGCGACTTTCTTCGACGGTGCGGGCGACATTGCGGAATCGCGGCCCTCCCAGTGGGATCCGTCGGGCGGGTGCGCCCTGTTCGCGCGGGTGCGTCGCTTACGCTCGATGGTATGCAGCGCATCATCGGTATCGAGGTCGAATACGGCATCTCCACCCCGGCCGAGCCGTCGGCCAATCCGATCCTCACCTCGACGCAGGCGGTGCTCGCCTACGCCGCCGCCGAGGGCGTGCCGCGCGCCAAGCGCACCCGCTGGGATTACGAGGTGGAATCGCCGCTGCGCGACGCCCGAGGCTTCGACCTGAGCCGGATGAACGGCCCGGCCCCGGTGATCGACGCCGACGAGGTCGGCGCGGCCAATATGATCCTCACCAATGGTGCGCGCCTGTATGTGGACCACGCGCATCCGGAGTACTCCGCCCCCGAGGTCACCGACCCGCTGGACGCGGTCATCTGGGACAAAGCGGGCGAGCGGGTGATGGAGGCCGCGGCGCGGCACGCCTCCAGTGTGCCCGGTGCGCCCCGGTTGCAGCTGTACAAGAACAATGTCGACGGCAAGGGCGCCTCCTACGGCACCCACGAGAACTATCTGATGAACCGCGACACCCCCTTCAATCAGATCATCCTGGGTCTGACGCCGTTCTTCGTCTCGCGGCAGGTGGTGTGCGGGTCGGGTCGGGTCGGGATCGGCCAGTCCGGTGATCACGCCGGATTCCAGTTGTCCCAGCGTGCCGACTACATCGAGGTCGAGGTCGGCCTGGAGACCACCCTCAAGCGCGGCATCATCAACACCCGCGACGAACCGCACGCCGATGCCGATAAATATCGCCGCCTGCACGTCATCATCGGCGACGCCAACCTGGCCGAGATGTCGACCTACCTGAAGGTCGGCACGACCGCACTCGTGCTGGACCTGATCGAGGCTGGGGAGGATCTGTCGGAGTTCCAGTTGGCCCGCCCGGTCACGGCCGTGCACACCATCAGCCACGATCCGACGCTGCGCGCCACCGTCGCGCTCAGCGACGGTCGCGAACTGACCGGCCTTGCGCTGCAACGGCTTTACCACGAGCGGGTGGCGAAGTTCATGGATCGCGAGGGCAATGACGATCCGCGCGTCACCGATATCCTCGACAACTGGGCGATGGTGCTCGACCTGCTCGAGCGCGACCCGATGGAATGCGCCGACCTGCTCGACTGGCCCGCCAAGCTGCGCCTGCTGGAGGCGATGCGTCAGCGCGAGGGTCTGAGCTGGGCCGCGCCCAAACTACACATGCTCGACCTGCAGTATTCCGATGTGCGCCTGGACAAGGGCATCTACAACCGGTTGGTGGCCAGGGGCTCGATGAAGCGGCTGGTCAGCGAGCAGCAGGTGCTCGACGCCATGACCAAGCCGCCCACCGACACCCGCGCCTACTTCCGGGGCGAGTGCCTGCGCCGCTTCGGCGCGGATATCGCCGCTGCGAGTTGGGATTCGGTGATCTTCGACCTGGGTGGCGATTCGCTGGTGCGCATTCCCACCCTGGAACCCCGCAGGGGCACCAAATCCCATGTGGGCAAGCTGCTCGACGGTGTGGACACCGCGGCCCAGTTGGTGGAACAACTGACCACATAGGCACGTTCACGCGACAATTCCCGCCCGGATCCGACTAGCTGTCATGGTCGCTGGGTAGTGTTGTGATACGAGCACGGACATTGTTCATGATCGGGGCCGTGCTCGGGTTCGGGCTCCGATCATGATGAGGACTACAGGGAGGTCGGCTGCCATGGCACAAGAGCAGACCAAGCGCGCCGGGGGCGGCGACGAGGACGAAGGCCCCGACGGCGTCGATGCCGCAGGCCAGGAACGCCGGGAGAAGCTGGCGGAGGACACCGACGACCTGCTTGACGAGATCGACGATGTGCTCGAGGAGAACGCCGAGGACTTCGTGCGGGCTTATGTGCAGAAGGGCGGCCAGTGACCTCGGGTGATCCCCTGCGGCCCCACCTCGGGCACGCACTGTCCTCGTTTACCGAGCATCTGCGCATGCACGCACCGGAGCTCTTGCCCGCCAACAGGATTGCCGCGATCGACGGTGCCACCGGAATCTCCGGTGGCACCGCCGTGCGGGATATCGCTCCGCACGGCACCACCATTGTCGCGGTGAGTTTCCGCGGCGGGGTGCTGCTCGCGGGCGACCGGCGCGCCACCCAGGGAAATCTGTTGGCGCAGCGCGATATGGAGAAGGTCTACATCACCGATACCTACTCCGCCGCCGGGATCGCGGGCACCGCGGGGATGGCGGTGGAGATGGTGCGCATCTTCGCCGTCGAGCTCGAGCACTACGAAAAGATCGAGGGTGTCCCGCTCACCTTCGACGGCAAGGCCAACAAGCTGTCGAAGATGGTGCGCGACAATCTGCCCATCGCCATGCAGGGTCTCGCGGTGGTGCCGATGCTGGTCGGCTACGACCTCGAGGCAACGGATCCCGGTCGGGCGGGGCGCATCATCTCCTTCGACGTGGTGGGCGGTCGCAGCGAGGAGCGCTTCGGCTACGCGGCCGTCGGCTCCGGTTCGACCTTCGCGAAATCCGCGCTGAAGAAGCTGTATTCGCGCGATCTCGATGCCGAGCGCGCCTTGCGCATCGCGGTCGAGGCGCTGTTCGACGCCGCCGACGACGATACCGCCACCGGTGGTCCGGATCTGCTGCGCGGCATCTTCCCCACCGCGATCCTCATCGATGTCGAGGGTGCGGCGGAGGTGTCCGACGAGCGGCTGGCCGAGATCACCCGCGCCATCGTCGCCGACCGCGAGGCGGCCGAACAGGGAGGTGCCCCGGCATGACATTGCCGTACTACGCGTCGGCCGAACAGATCATGCGCGATAAGACCGAGCTGGCGCGCAAGGGCATCGCCCGCGGGCGCAGCGTCGTCGTGCTGGTCTACGACAAGGGTGTGCTGTTCGTGGCCGAGAATCCCTCGGCCACCCTGCACAAGGTGAGCGAACTGTACGACCGGGTCGGATTCGCCGCGGTCGGCAAGTACAACGAGTTCGAGAATCTGCGCCGGGACGGCATCCTGCGCGCCGACCTGCGCGGCTACGCCTACGACCGGCGCGATGTCACCGGTCGGGCCCTGGCCAATGGGTACGCCCAGTTGCTGGGCACCATCTTCACCGATCAGCTCAAACCCTACGAGGTGGAGATCTGCGTCGCCGAGGTGGGCTATCCCGAGCAGGGCAGCAATTCGGTGCTGTACCGGATCACCTTCGACGGATCCATCGTGGATGAGCGCGAATATGTGGTCATGGGTGGCACTACCGATCCGATCCTCACGGCCTTGAAGGCCTCCTATAAGCCCGGCCTGGATCTGGCCGCCGCCGTCGGCGTCGCGGTGAAGGCCCTACAGGCCGGTATTCCGGAGGGTTCCGACAAGGACAAGCGCGGTCTCGGTGTGAGCTCGCTCGAGGTGGCCACGCTGGATCAGGCCCGGCCGCGTCGCGCCTTCCGCCGGATCACCAATGCCCAGCTCGAGCAGTTGCTCGCCCCGGCGAAGGGCAAGGCCAAGAGCAAGGCCGAGCCGGAATCGAAGGGCGAGGCCAAGGAGAAGCCGGCCGAGTAGTTTCCCCGCAGGGGTCCGCGAAACACGGGTGTCGCGGACCCCTGTCGGGCGTCTGGGCGGCCGGTGGAAATCCGCACATCCCGCCCAAATCGTTGTGAAGACGTATGCATCCCGGTTCTCCGCAGCCCCACGAAACCGCATGACATGGCTGTAATGTCGAAAGGGTGCAGCGACGAATCATGGGGATCGAGACCGAATTCGGTGTTACGTGCACCTTCCACGGTCACCGTCGGCTGTCCCCCGACGAGGTGGCCCGGTACCTTTTCCGGCGGGTGGTGTCCTGGGGCCGTAGCTCGAACGTATTCCTCCGCAACGGTGCTCGACTCTACCTGGATGTCGGGTCGCATCCGGAGTACGCCACGGCCGAGTGCGACAGTTTGCACCAATTGGTCACCCACGATCGCGCGGGTGAGCGGGTGCTGGAGGAATTGCTGATCGATGCCGAGCAGCGGTTGGCGGAGGAGGGTATCGGTGGCGATATCTACCTGTTCAAGAACAACACCGATTCCGCGGGCAACTCCTACGGCTGCCACGAGAATTTCCTCGTGGTGCGGGCTGGGGAGTTCTCCAGGATCTCCGATGTGCTGCTGCCGTTCCTGGTTACCCGCCAGTTGATCTGCGGCGCGGGCAAGGTGCTCCAGACGCCCAAGGCGGCCACCTTCTGTCTGTCCCAGCGCGCCGAGCACATCTGGGAGGGCGTGTCCTCGGCCACCACCCGGTCGCGTCCGATCATCAATACCCGTGACGAGCCGCACGCCGACGCCGAGAAGTACCGTCGCCTGCATGTGATCGTCGGCGATTCGAACATGTCCGAGACCACCACCATGCTCAAGGTCGGCACCGCAGGCCTGGTGCTGGAGATGATCGAGGCGGGCGTCTCGTTCCGAGATTTTGCCCTGGACAATCCGATTCGCGCGATCCGCGAGGTGTCGCACGATCTGACCGGTCGCCGCCCGGTGCGGTTGGCGGGCGGTCGGCAGGCCAGTGCGCTCGAGATCCAGCGCGAGTACTACACCCGCGCGGTCGAACATCTGCGCAACCGCGACCGCGACCCCCAGATCGACCAGGTGGTGGACCTGTGGGGCCGCACCCTCGACGCGGTGGAGGCCCAGGATTTCGCCAAGGTCGACACCGAGATCGACTGGGTGATCAAGCGCAAGCTGTTCCAGCGCTACCAGGACCGCTACAACATGGATCTGTCCGATCCGAAGATCGCCCAGTTGGATCTGGCCTACCACGACATCAAGCGCGGCCGCGGCGTGTTCGACCTGCTGCAGCGCAAGGGTCTGGCCAAGCGGATCACCGAGGACGAGGCGGTCGACGCCGCCGTCGATACCCCGCCGCAGACCACCAGGGCCAAGCTGCGCGGTGATTTCATCACCGCCGCGCAGGAGGCGGGCCGCGATTTCACCGTCGACTGGGTGCACCTGAAGCTCAACGATCAGGCCCAGCGCACGGTGCTGTGCAAGGACCCGTTCCGCTCGGTGGACGAGCGGGTCGATCGGCTCATCGCCTCCATGTGAGCTACCCCCGGTCGGGTGATTCGCGCGCCGCCGCGCACCGGCCGGGGCACGCGGATTACCCTCTATCGGGTGGCGATAACCAAGGTCGAGCGTTTGATGAATCTGGTCATCGCGCTGCTGTCGACCCGGCAGTTTCTGACCGCCGAGCGGATCAGGGAATCCGTCGCGGGCTATGAGGACTCGGTCAGCGACGAGGCGTTCAGCCGAATGTTCGAGCGGGACAAGAATGAACTGCGCGATCTGGGCATTCCGCTGGAAATGGGTCCGGTGAGCCGGTATTCGACGGCGGAGGGGTACCGGATCAACCGGGATGCCTACGAACTTCCCGAGATCGATCTGAACAGCGCGGAGGCGGCGGCGGTCGCGGTGGCGGTGCAGATGTGGGAGTCGCCGGAGTTGGCGGCGGCCGCGGAGGGTGCGCTGCTCAAGCTGCGGGCCGCCGGGATCCACGTGGAGACCGATGCCGCGGTGGCCTCGGTGCCCGCGGTCCCGGCTCGCACCCGAGGGTCGGAGCCGGTGCTCGGCAAATTGCTGGCGGCCATCGACGCCGGGCAGGCGGTGCGCTTCGAGCATCGTGGCGCGATCAACGCCCCGTATCTGATGCGCGATGTGGAGCCGTGGGGTGTGGTCACCCATCACGGGCGCTGGTATCTGGTGGGGCACGATCGGCAGCGCGACGCGGTGCGCACCTTCCGGCTGTCCCGGATCGGCGAGGACATCACCGCCTACGGCCCGGTGAATACCGTGCACAAGCCGGAGGGTGTGGATCTGCGCGCGATCGTGGCCAGGGTGACGGGTTCGGCGCCGGTCACCGGTTCGGCCACGGTGTGGGTGGCCGAGCGGCGTGGGCGCGAGTTGCGTCGGGCAGGCACGGTGGTGGCCGAACGCGCCATCGGCGGGCGCTCCGGTGCGGTGCTGGAACTACCGGTGCGTTCGCACGATTGGGTGGCCCGGTTGATCACCGGTCTGGGGCCGGACGCGGTGGTGCTCGAACCGGCGGCGTTGCGCGCCGATGTCATCGCCAGGCTGCGCTCGGTGTTCGACCATACGGAGGTCTCGGCATGAGCGCGAATTCCCGGCTGTCCGTGCGGCTTTCGCGGCTGCTGAATATGATCCCGTACTTCATCGCCAATCCGGGTATCGGTGCGGCCGAGGCCGCCGAGGATCTGGGTGTCAGCACCAAGCAGTTGATGAGCGATCTCAATCAACTGTGGATGTGCGGGTTGCCGGGGTACGGTCCGGGCGACCTGATCGACCTGTCGTTCTCCGAGGAGAGTATCGAGGTCACCTTCTCCGCCGGGATCGACCGCCCGCTGCGGCTGACCTCCACCGAGGCGACGGCGCTGCTGGTGGCGTTGCGCTCGATCGTGGGTATGCCCGGCATGGTGGATCCGACGGCCGCGTACGCGGCGATCGCCAAGATCGAGGCGGCCATCGTCGGCGAATCGACGGTGGCCATTGTCGATAGCGCGCCCGTGGAAGCTCCCGCGGTGACAACCGTGCGCGCCGCGGTCTCGCGCCATCGCGCGCTGCGGCTGGTGTACTACTCGGCCAGCCGCGACCTGGTCACCGAGCGGGTGGTGGACCCGATCCGAATCGTGCTGGTGGACAACAACAGTTACCTGCAGGCTTGGTGCCGGGAGGCCGAGGGCGTGCGACTTTTCCGCTTCGATCGCATCGAGGCGGCCACCGAACTGGCCGAACCCGCCCGCCCGCCCGATCACGCCGCCGAGGATGCCACCGCACTGGACCTGTTCCAGGACGATCCGGCGGTTCCTTTGGCGCGCTTGCGGATTCAGGCCGACTATGGCTGGGTGCTCGATCAGTACCCGATGAACAAGGTCGCCGTGCTCCCCGGCGGCGATATCGAGGCGACCATGCGCTTCGCCACGCTGGATTGGATGGCGCGGCTGCTGCTCGGCTTCGGATCCGGTGTCGAGGTGCTCGGCCCGCCGGAATTGGTGGCGGCGGTGCGGGAGCGGTCGCAGGCGGCGCTGGCCGCCTACGAGGCGGCCGGGCTGAACGGGGTCGACCAGGCGTGACCGGACGGGTGGTGGTGCTCGGCGCGGGCAGCGTCGGGGTGTTCGTGGGTGGCAAGTTGGCGGCGTCGGGGGCGGAGGTCACCTTTGTCGGGCGGCCTCGGATGCTGGGGGAGATCGTCGAGTCCGGGCTGCGGCTCACCGATCTCGACGGTGGTGCGGTGCCGGTGTCCGGCGGGCAGTTCCGGGTGGCGACGGAGCCACCGGCGATCGGCGCGCGGGATCTGGTGCTGGTCACGGTGAAGTCGGCGGATACCGCGTCGGCCGTGCGCACGCTGATCGGCCGGATCGAACCCGGCGCGGTGGTGCTGAGCCTGCAGAACGGGATCGGCAACGACGCGGTGATCCGGGAGATCCTGCCCGCCTGCGCGGTGCTCGCCGGCATGGTGATGTTCAATGTGGTGCGTCAGGGTCCCGGTCTGTTCCATCGCGGCACCGGCGGTGGGCTCGCGGTGCGGGCCGATCCCGGCCTCGACCCCTTTCTCCCGCTGTTCGATGCCGCCGGACTCGGTCCGCGCCCGCACCGCGATCTGCTTCCCGTGCAGTGGGCCAAACTCCTGCTCAACTTGAACAATCCGATCAACGCCCTGTCCGGTGTGCCGCTGCGCTCCGAACTCGCCGATCGCGACTACCGCCGCTGCCTGTCATTGACCCAGCTCGAGGCGTTGGCGGCGATGCGGAGGGCGCGGATTCGGCCCGCCAGGCTCACCCCGCTCCCGCCGGCGGTGTTCGCGCGGCTGCTCACCGTGCCGGACGCGGTGTTCGGCCGGGTGGCCGGGCAGGTGCTCGCGATCGATCCGCAGGCCCGTTCGTCGATGGCCGACGATCTGGCGCTGGGGCGGCGCACCGAGATCTCCTGGCTCTGCGGCGAGATCGTGGGTCTCGGCGCGATGGTCGACCTGCCGACCCCGGTCAATGCGCGGCTCATCGAACTGGTGGTGGCCGCCGAACAGGGCGACCCGCGCCGCTGGAGCGGACCCGACCTGCTCGGGCAACTGCGCGATGCCGAGAACAGGGGCCGGAATTGAACACCTGGCAAACATCTGCGCATCGGCGGCGAATCCGCGCCGGCGGGGGAGTTCACGCATGTCGCGGTCCGGTAGCATCTGAACTATCGCAGGTGGTCGGACGTGATAGTTACGCATGCTCGCGTCCCGCCGCCCGGTGCGGGCACCCCCGCACGCCACAGTCTCTGGAGGTTGAATCATGGGCAGTTTGAGCATCTGGCACTGGCTGATCATCGCGGCCGTGTTCGTGCTGTTCTTCGGCGCGAAGCGGATGCCCGACGCGGCCCGCAGCCTGGGCAAGTCGCTGCGCATCTTCAAGACCGAGGTCACCCAGATGCAGAGCGAAGGCGGTGCTCCCCAGAACGCGGCACCCCAGACTCCGGCGGCTCCGGCCCCCGCGGCGGAATTGCCCGCCGCGCCGCAGGTTCAGCCCACGGTGACCCAGCCGACCGCGCAGCCCCACGGCGAGCCGAAGTCGATCTAGTCGCGACTCGCATCGAAGGGATGGGTAAAGGCCCATCTCTCTTCCGCGCGCCGCGATACCTCACAGGGGCACCCACACCATCATGCGAATTCCGTTCGATCCCCGGCGCAGCAGGCGCAGGACGAATCCAGACGGCACCATGTCGCTGGTCGAGCACCTGCACGAACTGCGCTATCGGCTGCTGGTCTCCCTCGCGGCCATCGTGGTCACCACGATCTTCGGGTTCATCTGGTACGAGTACTCGCTCTTCGGCCTGGAGTCGCTGGGTGAGATCCTGCGCGGACCCTACTGCGCGCTACCCTCCTCCTCGCGCGCCGCGCTGAGTCCCGACGGTGCGTGCAGGCTGCTGGCCACCGCCCCGTTCGAACAGTTCACGCTGCGCCTGAAGGTCGGCATGACGGCCGGAATCGTGCTGGCCGCGCCGATCTGGCTGTATCAGCTGTGGGCGTTCATCACGCCGGGCCTGTACAGCAAGGAGCGCAAGTACGCCGTCAGCTTCGTCTCCTTCGGCAGCCTCCTGTTCCTCACCGGTGCGCTGCTGGCGTATTTCGTTGTGGCGCACGCGCTGTCGTTCCTGATGACGATCGGCAACAACGTCCAGATCACCGCGCTCAGCGGTACGCAGTACTTCAGCTTCATCATTCGGCTGCTGGTCATCTTCGGGGTGAGCTTCGAGACGCCGCTGATCATCGTCGGACTGAATATGGTCGGCGTGCTCAGCTACGAGAAGCTGAAGAAGTGGCGGCGCGGCATCACCTTCGGCCTGTTCGTCTTCGCGGCCATCGTCACCCCGCAGGACCCGTTCTCCATGTTGGCGCTGGCTTTCGCGCTGACGTTGCTGTTCGAGGTGGCCATTCAGTTCTCCCGGTTCAACGACCGCCGCCGTGCCCGCCGCGCGCAGGCCGAGGGTCTGTCGGCACTGGCCGATGACCAAGCCTCGGAGATTGGCGCGCCCGAACCGATCGCCCCCGCCGAATCCCTGACGAATCCGCGCGAGAAATCCGCTCGGTCGGTGTCGGACTACTCCGATACCCTCTGACGGTGACGTATCACCGGTCGCATTCGGGCGAGCTGACCACCTTCTCCGCACAGTTGAAGTTCCGGCTGGACCCCTTCCAGCGCACCGCGTGCACCGCGCTGGAAGAGGGGCACAGCGTGCTGGTGTGCGCGCCGACCGGCGCGGGCAAGACGGTGGTCGGCGAGTTCGCGGTGCATCTGGCGCTGGCCGCCTCGGGGAAGTGCTTCTACACCACACCGATCAAGGCATTGTCGAATCAGAAGTTCGCCGATCTCACCGAGCGGTACGGCCGGGAGCGGGTGGGTCTGCTCACCGGGGATCAGTCCATCAACCCGGACGCGCCGGTGGTCGTGATGACCACCGAGGTGCTGCGCAATATGCTCTACGCCTCCTCCGACGCGCTGCGCGGACTGTCCTACGTGGTGATGGACGAGGTGCACTACCTGGCGGACCGGTTCCGCGGCGCGGTGTGGGAGGAGGTCATCCTGCACCTGCCGCTGGATGTGCGGCTGGTCAGCCTGTCGGCGACGGTCAGCAATGCCGAAGAGTTCGGCGCGTGGATGGAGACCGTGCGCGGCGATACCGCCGTGGTGGTCGACGAGACCAGGCCGGTGCCGCTGTGGCAGCACGTCATGGTCGGTCGCCGCATGTTCGACCTGTTCGACGCGAAATCCTCGGAGCAGAAGGTCCTGGTCGACGAGGATCTGGTGCGTTTCGTCCGCCACCGCGAACAGCAGGACCGAATGAATTCCTGGGGTCGTGGTGGTCGCGGCGGGCCGCGCCGCGATTTCCGTCCGCTGCCTCGGCCGGAGGTGTTGGCCAAGCTGGACGAGGAGGGCCTGCTGCCCGCCATCACCTTCATCTTCAGCCGCGCGGGTTGTGACGGCGCGCTGGCCCAGTGTCTGCGTTCGCGGTTGGAGCTGAGCCGCGAGGAGGACACCGCCGCGATCGACGCGATCATCGAGCGCCACACCGGCGATCTGCCGCGCGCGGATCTGGAGGTGCTCGGCTATTGGGAGTGGCGCGAGGCGCTGCACCGCGGGTTGGCCGCCCATCACGCGGGTATGTTGCCCGCCTTCCGCCACGCGGTGGAGGAATTGTTCGTCAACGGTTTGGTGCGGGCCGTATTCGCCACGGAGACATTGGCTTTGGGCATCAATATGCCCGCGCGCACCGTGGTGCTCGAGCGGCTGGTGAAATTCAACGGCGAGACCCACGCCGAATTGACCCCCGGCGAATACACCCAGCTCACCGGGCGGGCGGGGCGGCGCGGTATCGATGTCGAGGGTCACGCGGTGGTGCTGTGGCAGCCGGAGGTCGATACCAGCGCGGTCGCGGGTCTGGCCTCCACCCGCACCTATCCGCTGCGCAGTTCGTTCCGGCCCGGCTACAACATGTCGATCAACCTGATCGACCGTATGGGCGCCGACGAGTCGCGCGCTCTGCTGGAGCGCTCCTTCGCCCAGTTCCAGGCGGATCGCTCGGTGGTGGGGCTGGTGCGCGGCATCGAGCGCAACGAGGGGCAGTTGCGCGGTCTGGCCGATCAGCTCGGCGGCTCGGAAAGCGGCTTCCTGGAATATATTTCGCTGCGCGATCGGATCAAGCAGCGCGAACGTCAGCTCGAGCAGCAGCGGCGCACCGACCGCAGGGGTGCGGCGGTGGAGGCGCTGGTCGCGCTGCGTCGCGGTGATGTGGTGGCCATTCCCACCGGTCGCCGCGCCGGACTGGCCGTGATCCTGGAACCCGATGCGACACCGGGTGATCCGCGTCCGCTGGTGCTCACCGAGGACAAATGGGCGGGCCGGATCTCGGTGGCCGATTTCCCGACTCCGGCCCAGCCTCTGGGGCGGATGCGGTTGCCGCGCCGCATCGATCACCGCACCGCGCGCACCCGAAGCGATCTCGCCTCGGCCCTGCGCAATACGGGATTCATGGCACCGGGCACGCAGCGGCGCGGCAGGCGCGCCGAGGCCGCCGACGACCGCGAATTGGCCACGTTGCGCCGCAGTCTGCGCGCCCATCCCGCGCACCACCGCGCCGATCGCGAACAGCTCAGCCGCATCGGCGAGCGCTACAACCGACTGCGCCGCGAGACCGAGACCATGCGTCAGAAGGTCGCCGCGACCACGAATTCCCTTGCCCGCACCTTCGATCGGATTCTGGCGCTGCTCGACGAGCGCGGATTCGTGCACGAGGGCGAGGTCACCGCCGACGGTCGTAGGCTGGCCCGCATCTACGCCGAGAGCGACCTGGTGATCGCCGAATGTCTACGGCGCGGTATCTGGCGCGGGCTCGGCCCGGCCGAACTGGCCGGTGTCGCCTCGATTCTGGTGTTCGAGTCGCGTCAGGAGAGCGGCTTCCTCGGTGTCAGCGGTCCGACCGCGCCGATTCGGCGCGCGGTCGGCGCGACCGTCGAGGTGTGGGATGAGTTACGCGCCGACGAGGCGCGGCACAAGCTGCCGCCCACCCGCGAACCCGATGTCGGATTCGTCACCGGCGTTTACAAATGGGCGCGCGGGGACGGTCTGGCCGATTCGCTGCTGGCCAGTGGCGATCGGGGAAATCCGCTCTCCGCAGGCGATTTCGTGCGCTGGTGCCGCCAGGTGATCGACCTGCTCGACCAGATCCACTCCACCGCAGATGATCCGGAGATCGCGAGCACCGCCGCGAAGTCGGTGCGTGCGATCAGGCGAGGTGTGGTCGCGGTGGACGCCGCGTAGCGTGCGCGACTGTGATTTGATTCTTTCGCGTACCGACCGTGGCGGAAGTCGTGGCATGCGACGTGTCGCGCGCGGGGGGCTACCGTATGTACAACTATGCGAGTGGAGGCGAGCAGGTGAGCGAGGCACAGCGCGCGCCGCGCGGGATGGTATCCGGCGCGGAGGTGAGGTCATGAGCGGGCCGTTCGGACCGAACAATCCGGAGGGTCGCGATGATCCCACCCAGCACTGGGGTGCCGCGCCCGCACCGGGCCAGCAGGCGCCCGGCCAGCAGTGGGGAGCGCCGCCGCCCTCGGCGGCGCAGCCAACCCAGCACTGGGGGCAGCAGCCCCAGCAGCCGCAATGGGGTCAGCAGCCGCAACAACCCCAGCAGTGGGGGCAGTCGCAGCCGCAGTGGCAGCAGCAACAGCCGCAGGATTGGAGCGCCCAGCAGCCGCAGCAGCAGTGGGGTCAACCCCAGCAGCCGTGGGGCCAGTTGCAGTTGCAGCCGCAAAAGAAGCGGGGCAAGGGGCTGGTCATCGCGCTGTCGCTGATCGGCGTGGTCGTGGTTGGCGCGGCGGTGGCGCTGATCCTGGTGCTCACCTCCACCGACAAACTCGATCAGGCCGCCGTCCAGGACGGTGTGAAGAAGGTGCTCTCGGATTCCTACGGCATCCAGGATGTCAGCGATGTCTCCTGCCCGTCGGGCCGCGAGGTGAAGGTGGACTCCACCTTCACCTGCGATCTGAAGGTCAGCGGCGAGCAGAAGAAGGTGAACATCAAGGTCACCAAGACCGACGGCACCTACGAGGTGGGCAGGCCCAGTTAGGCGAGCGCGGCGATGAGTCGCGTGATCGGACTTTCGGCGTTGTAGGCGGCGGCGAGTTCGCGCAGCCGCTGCGGATCGGCGGGACCCGCCGGGAGCGTGTCCGGCCGGGAGAGGTGGACCTCGGCGTCGCGCACGACGCGGACCACCGGGGCCGCCGCCTGCAAATAGTCCTGCGCCGCACGGAGTTTGGCGCGCGCGCTCTGGGCCAGGTCGGCTGCCGGATCGTCTACGGCCGCGCGCAGGGCCTCCAGGGAGCCGAAGCGGGAAATGAGGGTGGCGGCGGACTTGTCGCCGATGCCCGCGACGCCGGGCAATCCGTCGGAGGCGTCGCCGCGCAGGGTGGCCATATCGGCGTAGGCGGGGCCGGCATTCACCTGCGGCACACCGTATTTCGCCGCCACCTCGGCCGGGCCGAACAGTTCGGCCTTGGCCAGCCCGCGCCCCGCGTACAGCACCCGCACCGGGGGCGCCTCGTCGCGGACCAGTTGCAGCAGGTCGCGGTCGCCGCTGACGACGACGACCGGGTCCACCCGCTCGCGGGTGGCCAGCGTGCCCAGCACGTCGTCGGCCTCCAGACCCGCCGCGCCGCCGGTGGCGATGCCCGCGGCATCGAGCACCTCGAGGATCATCTCGACCTGCGGGGTGAGCGCGTCGGGCACCTCCTCGGCGCCCGGTGCGGCATCGGCGGCGGTATCGAGCCGGTGTGCCTTGTAGGAGGGCACCAGCGCCACCCGGTAGGCGGGTCGCCAGTCCAGGTCCAGGCAGACCACCAGGCGGCTCGGTCGATTCTTGACGATCAGGGAGGCGACCATATCGGTGAAACCGCGCAGCGCGTTGACGGGGCGACCGTCGGGCGCGGTGATCTTGTCCGGAATGGCGTGGAAGGCGCGGAACCAGAGGCTCGCGCCGTCGAGCAGCAGCAGTGGTCCGGGTGTGGTCACCAGCCGAGGCTACCTTTCGGATGCGACAAACCCGGCGAGCTGTACCGGGTAACGTCGGCGGGTATGAGTTCGCACACTGAAGCGAGGTTCGCGGCCGAGGTCTACGCCGATCGACTGGAGCGGGCGGTGACCCAATTGCGCGCCGCGCACCTGGACGCGCTGCTGATCACGCCCGGACCGGACCTGCGGTATCTGATCGGATCCACCGCGGAGACGTTCGAGCGGCTGACCTGCCTGGTGATCCCGGCCGACGGGGCCAAACCCTCGGTGGTCATCCCCAAACTGGAGCTCGCGCACCTGGACAATTCGGCCGCGCTCGAGCTGGGACTCGAGATTCTGGACTGGGTCGACGGGGTCGATCCCTATCAGCTGGTCCGCTCGGCGCTGCATGCCGGATCGCGGGTGGCGGTGGCCGAGACCATGCCCGCCCTGCACCTGCTGCCGCTCGCGGAATCCTTTACCGGACTTCCGGTCTCGGCCACGCCGGTGCTGCGCAGGCTGCGCATGTACAAGGACGAGGCCGAGGTCGCGGCGCTGCGCCGCGCGGGCGCCGCCATCGACAGGGTGCACGCCCGCATGGGTGAGTTCCTGGCGGCCGGGCGCACCGAGGCCGAGGTCGGCCGGGATATCGCCGCGGCCATCGTGGCCGAGGGGCACACCACGGCGGCCTTCGTCATCGTGGGCAGCGGCCCGCACGGCGCCGACCCGCACCACGGGGTGTCGGATCGGGTGCTCGAGCGCGGCGATGTGGTGGTCATCGACATCGGTGGTCCGGTGGATACCGGCTACAACTCCGATTCCACCCGCACCTATGTGCTCGGCGAACCGGATGCCGAGGTCGCGGCGAAATTCGCGGTATTGGAGCAGGCGCAGGCCGCGGCGGTCGCGGCGGCCCGGCCCGGCGTCACCGCCGAATCGGTGGACGCCGCGGCGCGAAAGGTGTTGGCACAGGCCGGACTCGGCGATGCCTTCGTGCACCGCACCGGTCACGGGATCGGGTTGTCGGTGCACGAGGACCCCTACATCGTGGCGGGCAACGATCTGGTGCTCGAGGCGGGTATGGCCTTCAGCATCGAGCCCGGCATCTACTTCCGCGGCGAATGGGGCGCGCGGATCGAGGACATCGTTGTCGTCACCGAGGATGGCTGCGAGTCGGTCAACAATCGTCCGCGCGGCCTCACCGTGCTGTGAGACCTCGGCTGCTCAGCACCCGCTCGACGGAGATCTCGATGACGACCCTGGTCGGATTCGCGCGCGGCGCGCGATAGCGGCCGGTATAGCGGCGCTCGGCCTCGGCGACGCTGTCCGCGTCGTCGAGGACCCGCGCCGGACCCTCCAGGGTGAGCCATCGCGCACCGTCCACCTGGCTGACCGCTGCATAGCCGGACCGGCGCGCGTTGCGCGCCTTCGTCGAAGCGCCGTCGGTGATGACCCGCACCGCACCCGCCGCCGCGTCCCAGGTGAAGCCGACCGGAACCACGTGCGGAGTTCCATTGGCGCGCAGCGTGGTCAGTGTCGCCAAATGCCGCTCGGCGACGAATTCCAGTGCCTCGGGGGACAGTGCGGTGACGGCGGTGGTCATGGCCAGACGGTAGCCGACGGCCCGGCCCCGGTCGCGACGACCCTGGATGACACACTGACCGGCATGGGTATGCGTGGGATCGCCGACGGACCGCTGCTGGTGCTCGGCGGGCGCAGCGAGATGGGCCTCGAGGTGGCGCGCCGGTTGGCGCGCGGCCGGGTGGTGATCCTGGCGGCGCGGCGCAGCGACCAACTGACCGCCGAGATCGCCGAGGTCACCACGGCGGGCGCGGCCGCTGTGCACACGGTGGAATTCGATGCCGACGACACGGAGGGTCATCCGGCGCTGCTCGGGAGGATCGCCGCCGAGTACGGGCGCATCGGTATCGCGGTGCTCGCCTTCGGCATCCTGGGCGATCAGGGGCGCGCCGAGCGCGATCCCGCACACGCGCTGGCGGTGGTGCGCACCGACTTTGTGGCGCAGCTGAGCATTCTGACCACGTTGGCGAATCTGCTTCGGGCACAGGGTGACGGGCAGATCGTGGTCTTCGGATCGGTCGCGGGCGTGCGGGTGCGGCGGGCCAACTACGTGTACGGCTCGGCCAAGGCCGGTCTGGACGGTTTCGCCGGTGGTCTGGCCGACGCGCTGCACGGCAGCGGGGTGCATCTGCTGCTGGTGCGCCCCGGCTTCGTCATCGGGCGGATGACCGCAGGCATGGAGCCCGCGCCGTTTTCCAGCACACCCGATCAGGTGGCCGATGCGGTGGTGCAGGGGTTGCGCAAGCGGGCCGGTGTCATCTGGGTGCCCGGAATCCTGCGCCCGATCTTCTTCGCCATGCGCCTGCTGCCGCAGGCCATCTGGCGGCGGCTGCCCCGGTGACCGTGCCGCTGGCGGTTGTCGGGATCGGCGCCGACGGCTGGGACGGGCTGGGGCGTGCGGCCATGGCTGTGCTCGCCTCGTCCGAGGTGCTGCTCGGCTCCGCGCGACAATTGGCGCTGGTGCCCGCGAATGTGGTTGACGCACAGCGTGTTGCCTGGCCCGCACCGCTGCTGCCCGCGCTTCCCGGACTGCTCGAGCGGTATGCCGGTAGGCAGGTCGCGGTGCTGGCCAGCGGTGATCCGATGTTCTACGGAATCGGCACGACCTTGGCGCGTTTGCTGGGTCCTGCCGCGCTGCGGGTGTTTCCGCAGCCTTCTTCGGCGGCGCTGGCCTGTGCCAGGCTCGGTTGGGGGGTGGCCGAGATTCCGGTCGTCAGTGCGGTGGCTCGGCCATTGTCCTGCGTGCTGCCCGAACTGACCGATGGGCGAAGGATCTTGGTGCTCTCCGAGGATCAGAGCACACCGGCGAAGCTGGCGGAGTTGCTGCGGCGCAATGGATTCGGGGAGTCGACCATCACGGTTCTCGAACAGCTCGGCGGGCCTGCCGAGCGGATTCGAGAAGGGCGGGCCGCCGACTGGGCGTTGCCCGCGGGCGATCCGTTGAACATCCTTGCCGTGCGGGCGGTATGGGATCCGAAGACGCCCAGGGCGACGCGGACTCCCGGCCTGCCGGACGAATTGTTCGGCGGCGAAGGGCAACTCACCAAATCCGAGGTCCGGGCCTTGACCATCGGCGCATTGGCGCCCGCTCCAGGTGAGCTGCTGTGGGATGTCGGCGGCGGTTCGGGTTCGGTCGCCATCGAATGGTGCCGCACCCATCCGACCTGCCGTGCGATCACCTTCGAGGTGCGTGCGGATCGCCGAGCGCGGATCGCCGAGAACGCGGTTTCGCTCGGCGTGCCGCAGCTCACCGTGCGCGGTGCGGTCCCGGCGGCATTCGCGGACGAATCTTCCGGTCCGGACGCGATTTTCGTCGGCGGCGGACTCACCGAACCCGGACTCTTCGCGGCCTGCTGGGAGCGGTTGCCCGCGGGTGGTCGTCTCGTCGCCGCGGCGGTGACCGCCGAATCCGAGGCCATGCTCGTGGAGTTGGCCGCGCGGCACGGCGGCGACCTGCGCAGGTTTCAGGTCTATCGGGCCGAATCCCTCGGCCGGTTCACGACTTGGCGTCCGCAGTTGCCGGTCACGCATTGGGCCGTCCGCAAACCTGGCCGATCGTGAAGGTTTTGCTGCTCGGGGGCACCGGGGAAGCGCGGGAACTCGCCGCGATGGCCGAGCGCGCGAGCGGATTCGAGATCATCTCCGCGCTCGCCGGGCGCACCACCGCACCCCGGCTCCCGTCCGGCGCGGTCCGGATCGGCGGTTTCGGTGGCAGCGCGGGGCTGCGGGAGTGGTTGGTGGCCAACGAGATCGAGGCCGTTGTCGATGCCACCCATCCGTTCGCCGCCACGATCAGCGCTCACGCGGCGACGGCCGCCGCCGCGCTGGGACTGCCGCTGCTGCATCTGCGGCGGCCCGGTTGGGTCAGCGTCGCGGGTGATCATTGGATCCGCGTTCCCGACCGCCTGGCGGCGGTGCGGGCGCTGCGAGACCAGGGGGAGCGGATATTCCTGACCATCGGTCGACAGGGCGTGGCCGATTTCGCCGAACTCACCGGGTGGTTCCTCATCCGCGCCATCGATCCGCCCACCGGCCCACTGCCTGCCAGGCATGAATTACTGCTGGCCCGAGGGCCTTTCACAGTAGCCGACGAGGCGGCGCTGCTGGCGCGGCGCCGCATCGATGCGGTGGTCACCAAGGACAGCGGCGGCGCGGCGACCGAGGCCAAGCTGATCGCGGCGCGCGCTGCCGGAATCACCGTGGTGCTGATCGATCGTCCCGCGCTACCGGAAGGCGCGCGGGTGGTTTCCGACGCGAAGCAAGCATGGGAATGGTTGTGCTCAGGTGCGTTCGAGCACCTCGGGTAGCCGGTCGAACCATTCCAGCACCGCGCGTTCGTAGCCGAGACCGAATGCCACGGTGGCCCGCTCCTGGGTGGTCATCTCGGCCGTATCCTTGGCGAGATAGTGCTCGAGGCGGTCCTGGTGGATCTCCCGGTTCGCGGCGATGATCCGGTCCAGCCGCGCCGGATCCAGATGCGCGCCGAAGTGCAGGGTCAGCAGCAGCGGCACCCGCATGGTCTCCCCACCCGGATCGCGGGATATCCACTCGCGGAATGCCTCTCGCCCGGCATGGGTGATCCGGTAGGGCGTGCGCTCGCGCGCGCCCGCCTCGCCCTTGACCACCAGCCCGGCCGCGTCCATGGCGGCCAACTCCCGGTAGACCTGGCTCTGGGTGATGGTCCAGAAATCGCCGATCCGAACCTGGGCCTGCGCCACCAGATCCCAGCCCGACATCGGTCCGTCGTGCAGGAATCCGAGCAGCGACGCGGCGGTGGAATTCAACTGTTTGGTCGCGGTTTTCGACAAACCGGCAGCTCCCTTCGCACTCGACAGCCCACTCAATATCCCATCTCTAGGCCCGCGCGTAGCGGCGCGCCGTATAGACCCTGGTGCCCGTACCGGTCTCGAAGGTCGCGGTGGTGGACGCGCCGATGATGAGCAGGGTCCGCATATCCACCTCGGCGGCGACGAGGTCGGCGAGGGTGGTGACCCGCACCGATTCGTCGGGTCCGCCCACATCGCGGCCCAGCACCACCGGCGTCTCGGGAGCGCGATGGGCCAGCAGTATCTCCCGCATGGCCTCGACCTGCCAGGTGCGCTGCGCGGAGGCCGGGTTGTAGACGGCGATGGCCATATCGGCGGCGGCCACGGCCGAAAGGCGTTGCGCCACCACCTCCCACGGCTTGAGTCGATCGGAGAGCGAGAGAACCGCGTAGTCGTGGCCGAGTGGCGCGCCCACTCGACTGGCTACGGCATTGGCGGCCGTCACACCGGGCAGCACCCGCACCGGAACCTCCCGCCAACGCGGGTCGGCCGCCTCCTCCAGCACGGCGGCGGCCATGGCGAAGACACCGGGATCGCCGGAGGACACCACGGCCACCCGCGCGCCGCGCGCGGCGAGATCCAGCGCCATGGCGGCGCGTTCGTTCTCGACGCGATTGTCGCTGGCGTGGCGGCGCTGGCCGGGGCGCGCGGGGACGCGGTTCAGGTAGGTGGTGTAGCCGACGAGATCTGTTGCGGTGGAAAGGATTCGGCGCACCTCGGGGGTGGTCCATTCGGTCGATCCCGGCCCGAGCCCGACCACCGTCACCTCGCCCATGGTCGAATCCGATGCGGCGGTGTGGTTCTCGTTGACAGCCAATGGCAGCGGGGTGGTCGGCTCCGGACCCGGCACGAGGACGAGGGAGAAGTACGGCGCCTCGTCGACCTCCGCGGCCCGGAGCACCTGCTGGCGCTCGCTGCTGGCGCGTTCGACATAGTAGGCGTCGTCGAGTCGTCCGGATTCGGTAAGCGCCTGCCGCACAGCGGGATAGGTGCGTCCCAACTTCATGATGGCGGCGGCTTCGGTGTGCCGCAGCCGTTGCGCCAACTCCGCGGCGGGCAGGGTGCCCGGCAGGATCGTCAGCACCTGGTCGCCCTCGACCAGCGGCGTGCCCAGGGCGGCGGCGGCCGCGCTCACCGAGGTGATGCCCGGAATGATCTCGGCCGCGAACCGGTCCGCCAGCCGCCGGTGCATATGCATGTAGGAGCTGTAGAACAGCGGATCACCCGCCGCGAGCAGCGCCACCGTGCGCCCCGCCGACAGATGCGCCGCCAATCGTTCGGCGGCCTGCTCGTAGAACTCCTCGATGGCCCCCTGATAGCCGCCGGGATGCTCGGTGGTCTCGGTGGTCACCGGATAGATCAGGTGCTCCTCCAACTGACCCGGCCGCATATAGGGCGCGGCGATACCGCGCGAGATGCTGCGTCCGTGGCGCGCGCTGTGGAAGGCGATGACATCGGCCGTGCCGATAATTCTGGCCGCCTTGACCGTGACCAGTTCCGGATCGCCGGGGCCGAGTCCGATACCCCAGAGCTTGCCGCTCATTCCTGTTCGCTCGCAATCGCGTTCAGCGCCGAGGCGGTGATGGCGCTGCCGCCGCGCCGCCCGCGCACCGTCAAATATTCCACGCCGTCGAAGGCGCGCAGCGCCTCCTTGGATTCGGCCGCCCCGATGAAGCCGACCGGAATGCCGACAATGGCGGCGGGGCGCGGCGCACCCGCGTCGAGCAGGTCGAGCAGGTGGAACAGCGCCGTCGGCGCGTTGCCGATGGCGACCACCGCGCCGCCGAGCCGATCCCGCCACAGTTCCAGCGCGGCCGCCGACCGGGTGGTGCCCAGGGACGCGGCCAATTCCGGGACCCTGGGGTCGGCGAGAGTGCACAGCACCGCGTTGTCGGCGGGCAGCCGCTTGCGGGTGACGCCGGCCGCGACCATGCCCGCATCGCACAGGATCGGCGCGCCCCCGCGCAGCGCCGCGCGCGCCGCCGCGACGACATTCGGCGAGAAGGCCACGTCCTCGGCCAGATCCACCTGTCCGCAGCCGTGGATCATGCGCACCACGACCCGTGCCACATCGGCCGGGAATCCGCTCAGGTCGGCCTCGGCGCGAATGGTGGCGAACGAGCGTCGATAGATCTCGGCCCCGTCGGTGAGGTAGCTGGTGCGCGCATCGGACATGGCGACAACCTTAAGCCCGCACCTCCGGCGTTTAAGTCCGCGGGCGCTCCAGGATGCGCGACATGACGATGGAACTGCGGGTCCGGCCCACCCGCGCGTTCTCCCGGATCCGCTCCACCGTCGACTCGATCTCGGCCATATCGGTGGCCATGACGTGCACCAGCGCGTCGGCCTCGCCCGCGATGGTCCACACGCCGACGACCTGCGGGATGGGTTCGAGGCTGCGGCGCAGTTCGGCGGGGGAGATGTTGTCGCGGTAGTAGACCTCCACGTACGCCTCGGTGCGCCAGCCCAGCGCCGCCGGATTGACCTGCGCGGTGAATCCGGTGATCTGCCCGGTGGCCACCATCCGATCCACCCGGCGCTTGATGGCAGGCGCGGACAGCCCGACCGAATGGCCGATCTCCTGGAACGAGGCGCGCGCCTCGCGCAGCAGGTGGGCCAGAATGCGGCGATCTATCTCGTCCATTTCACATTTCCCGTATTTCGCACAATGATCCGCCGATATTGGGGGGATCCACGCAATGAATCGCTATATCTGACGCAATACTAGGCCGACTACCTTCGGGGCAGCCGCAAAACAGCGCTCGACCAGGGAGACTCCGTGACCTCAGTAGCCACCCGCCTCGAATCCGACGCCGCCCGCCGACCCGTGCCGCGCCGCTTCGTCATGTGCCGTCCGGACCACTTCGACGTCCGCTACGCCATCAATCCATGGATGGATCCGACCAAAGGCGCGGACCGCGCGCTGGCGCTGGCGCAATGGGAGACCTTGCGCGCGACCTTCGAGGGGCACGGACATCGAGTCGAGGTGGTGCCGGGTGAACCGGATCTGCCCGATATGGTGTTCGCCGCCAATAGCGGGCTCATCGTCGGGGATCGGGTGATGTCGGCCCGGTTCACCCACGCCGAGCGGACCGCCGAAGGCCCGGCCTATCATCGCTGGTTCGCCGAACGCGGATTCGCCGAGGTGGTCGCCGCGCGGGAGATCAACGAGGGCGAGGGCGATTTCGTGCTCGTGGGTGAGCGCTTCCTGGCCGCCACCGGATTCCGCAGCTCACCGGCCGCGCATCGGGAGGTGGAGCGCTACTTCGGAATTCCCGTGGTCTCGCTGGAACTGGTCGATCCGCGCTTCTACCACCTCGACACCGTCCTCATGGTCCTCGGCGCCGGGGAAATCGCCTATTACCCACCGGCTTTCAGCACGGAGAGCCAAAAGGTGCTGGCCGACCTGTTCCCGGACGCGGTGCGCGCGAGCGCGGCCGATGCCGAGGTCCTCGGACTGAACGGCGTGAGCGACGGCTACCACGTCTACTTCAGCGGTCGGGCCACGAAGCTGGCCGCACAGCTCACCGAACGCGGCTATGAGCCGGTGGGACTGGACCTTTCGGAACTGCTCAAGGCGGGCGGCAGCGTGAAATGCTGCACGCTGGAGGTGCACTGACCAAGGCCTAGATCCAATGCCGCTCAGTTAGTGGGTTGGGCTGGGTGTCAAGTGGATCGTGTTGTCGTGCGCGTGGGGGCATGAGAGTAGGACAGCGGAACTACTGGTAGAGAGATCTTGTCCGCCAAGACAAACCGCTC
>NZ_QZFU01000044.1 GCF_003598715.1 Nocardia panacis | reverse complement strand
TGAGCGGTTTGTCTTGGCGGACAAGATCTCTCTACCAGTAGTTCCGCTGTCCTACTCTCATGCCCCCACGCGCACGACAACACGATCCACTTGACACCCAGCCCAACCCACTAACTGAGCGGCATTGCGCCTAGGCCCTTTCTCGGACAGGGGCCTTGTCCTGAATCCGACCGTCGCCGAGCAGGTTTCAGCGCTCCAGCGCAGCGAAGACACCATCAGGGCCGGGCAGATACTCCTCGACCGCGCGAACGGCCGCCACCGGCAGCGGACCGTACAGGTGCGGAAACAGCATCGACTCGGGATCGGAGGGCACCCCCGGCTCCCATTCGACCGGCGCGCCGAGGCGGGCCGGATCGAGCCGCAGCAGCACCAGATCGCGCCGACCCGCGTACAACCGGTTGGCAGGCAGATGCACCTGGTTCGGCGCGGACAGGTGAATGAAACCGACCTCGGCCAGGGATGGCGCGCGGTACGCACCGGTCGGGCGGGCGGAGTGCCACTCGGTCGCGGTGCACAGGTGCACCAGCGTGTCCGGCATCGGGGTGGGGCGCATCGGCCCAACCGTACCGGTCGCGAGCCTCGGCGTCGGGTCGGTTAGCGTCGTGCGCGGCAATTGCTTTCCAGGGGCGAACCAAGGGAGTTCGGGGCCGTGCGGGTGCTGCTGGTGGAGGACGAGCCGCGACTGGCCGAAACGGTGCGCCGCGGCCTCGAACTGGCGGGATTCGTGGTGCAGGTCGCCGCGACCGGACCCGACGGACTCTTCTCGGCCACCGAGGACCGCTTCGACGTCATCGTGCTCGACATCATGCTGCCCGGCCTCAGCGGCTACGAAGTGCTGCGCAGGCTGCGCGCCGCCGAGGTGCGCACCCCGGTGCTCATGCTCACCGCGAAGGACGGCGATCACGAGCAGGCCGACGCCCTCGACCTCGGCGCGGACGACTATCTCACCAAACCGTTCTCCTTCGTGGTGCTCACCGCCCGCCTGCGCGCGCTGCTGCGGCGCGGTCCGGCACGGCGCGACCCGGTGCTGTCGGCGGGCGATCTGCACCTGGATCCGGCCCGGCGCGCGGTGCGGCGCGGCACGGTCGAATTGAACCTCACCCCACGGGAATTCGGGCTGCTGGAATACCTGCTGCGCAACAAGGGCACGGTCCGCACGAAGACCGATATCCTGCGCAACGTCTGGGACGCCAACTACTCCGGTCCGGAGAATGTGGTCGAGGTCTACATCGGCTATCTGCGCCGCAAGATCGACGCGCCGTTCGGCCGCACCACCATCGAAACCCACCGCGGCGTCGGATATCTCCTGCGGGAGGATTAATCCCCTGGTGAAAGCGGGAGCAGGACAGTGAATTCCGCACCACCCAGGGCCGCGTCACCGACGGTGACGGTTCCGCCGTGCGCGGCGACGATCTGCGCGACGATGGCCAGCCCGAGTCCGGTGCCGCCGGTGTCGCGGGCGCGGTGGGTGTCCAGGCGGACGAACCGCTCGAAGACCCGGACCCGTTGCGCCACCGGAATTCCCGGACCGTCGTCGGAGACGGTGAGGCGGGCGTGGTCGTCGGTGCGGTCGGTGACGACGCGGACGACGGCGGCAGCGTGGGTGCCCGCGTTGTCGATCAGGTTGCGCGCCACCCGTTCCAGCGCGCCCGCATCCCCGCGCAGGCGGGTCGGGGTCAACTCGGTGCGCACTTCGATCCCACCCCGCTGCCGCAGCGCCTGCGCCGCTGTCCCCGCGAGGTCGTCGAGGTCGACATCGCCGGTGCGCAGGGTCATCCCGTGCTCGTCGGTGGCGGCGAGGGTCAGCAGATCCTCGATCAGTCGCCGCATCCGCTCGGCCTCCGGCAGCAGCGTGCGCCCGATCAACTCGCGGTCGAGCACCTCCGGATGGGCCAGACCCAACTCCAGGGCCGCGATGACCGTGGCCAGCGGACTGCGCAATTCGTGCGAGGCATCGCCGACGAACCGGCGCTGTGCTCCCTGACCGGCCTCGACCCGGTCCAGCATGGCGTTCATGGTCACCGCGAGCCGGGCGATCTCGTCGCGGGCGGGCGGCACCGGAACCCGTTCGCAGAGTCGGTCCGCGCCGATCCCGGCGACCCTGGCCCGGATCGCCTCCACCGAGGACAGCGACCGACCCACCAGCCGATAGGCCGCCGCGGCGGCGACCGCGATGATCACCGGATCGCTCACGGCCAGTCCGACCGCGACCTTCCGCAGCGTCTCCTCGACCGGTTCGATATCGGCGCCGACCAGCACGACATAGCGATCGTCCACCGCGCGACGCGCCACCCGCAGATCCGAATCCGGCTCGGCGGCATAGTCGATGGACCGATCCGCCGCCAGGCGCGGCACCCGATCCGGCGCACCCTCCGACGCCCGCACCACCCGCCCCGACGCGTCGAGCACCTGGACGAACTCCACATGATTCGACGGGACGAACACGGCGGCGGGCAGCCGATCCGGTGCGGTGTCGCGCAGCTGACCGACGATATCGAAGGCCCGCGCCTCGACCGCCGCGTCGACCGAACCGAGCAGCGAACGATAGACCAGCAGCAGGACCGCCGCCGACCCGAGCAGCAGCACCACCGCGACCGCCACACCCGAGATCAGCGCCGACCGAACCCGCAGACCCCAGCGCGCCGGATGCCGCACGGCCGCGTAGACCTCGCCGATCCGCTCCCACATGTCAGCCATCTTCGACCACACCCGCGCGGACCGCCGCACACCGCCTCCGGCGAGTTCCCGGCGGGCGCCCTCAGCAATTTCACAGCGAGGTGATGCCATGGTGTCCGGGTGACATCGCATCCCCCAGACCTCAGACCCCGGTCCGCACCGACCCCGCGCGGCCGAAAGATGTCGCCTGCCGTTTGGGTCGCCCTCGCCCTCGCCGTGCTGTTCGGCGCGCTGGCCGCGAGTGTGGCGCTCGGCGGCGGGCTCACGGCCATCGATCACCCCCTGTTCGACCGGGCGGTCGAGTCGCGCACCGACGCGCTGGTCTCGACGGCCAAGGCCCTCAGCGATCTGGGCGGCACCCTGGCCATGACCGGACTGGCCGCGCTGACCTGCCTGATCCTGCTCCTCGCGCGGCGGTGGCGGGAACTGGTGCTGGTGGCCGTGGCCACGGCGGGGGCGGGGGCGCTGGTGGTCGTCGTCAAACAGGTGGTCGGTCGGGATCGGCCGCCGGTCGGCTACCACCTCGTCGAGGAGACGAATCAGTCCTTCCCGTCCGGGCACAGCCTGGGGTCGGCGGCGGTGGTCGGCATCGTGGTCGCGGTGGCCCTGATGCATCTGCGCGCACCGGCCGCGCGCGCCACCCTGCTCGTTGTGGCCCCAATCTTCGTTGCGGCCGTTGGCCTTTCCCGGCTCTGCCTGGGCGTGCACTGGCCCACCGATATCCTCGCGGGCTGGACCCTCGGCAGTCTCTGGGTGACCATCTGCCTGCTCGCCTATCACCGGCGCGTGCACAGGATCACACCCGAGACGAACGAGATGACCTTCCCAACTGCGAGAACAGTTGTCACAGAGACGTAGATCACACCGATATCCCCTGTGTCGGACCACCCGCGCGGTCACGGTCGATCGACGAGGGGTCGGCCGTGACCGCTCGGGGGGCAGCTCGCGGATTCGGCTCACCCCCTATGGCTTCCGTCGGGAAATGGTCCAGTCCGATTGCGGCCGTTACGGTATCGAGCTGAGAAGATGCTGAACCCGAGTGTGAGTGTCGGACCCCACGGGTAATCTGCCGATATGACAATCTGCAGCAACCATGCAGGGCAACAGGTATCGAGTCCCCGCAGTCGGGGATGAGCCCTCGAGGTGGTGGTTCTCCGGGCGTTCCGGGCGCGACCTGCGGCGTTCGCTTTCAGCGAAATCCCTGGTCGTGTTAGCGAAAACACAAAGAATCACCCACGGGAACAAAGTCCCCGTCCCGAACGTCTGACAGAGTAGTCATACCTCTGCTGGGAAGTAGCGGTAGCGAGCTCGTGGTGAGTGACCACGGGCCCCACACCAGGCGAACGGCCCGAGTGCCGGGAGCCAGGACGGAGGAGTCATGCCAGGAACCCTGACAAGCACCCCACTGACCGCGGTCGACCGTTGCGACCGCTGCGGAGCGGCCGCTCGTGTGCGTGCCGTACTTCCCGCAGGTGGCGAGTTGCTCTTCTGCCAGCACCACGCGAATGAACACATGGATCGACTGCGTGAGCTCGAGGCCGTGATCGACACGGAGTCGGCTCCCGCGCTCTGACCAACTCCTCGCGTCCTGACACAACAGCATCGGACAACAGAACAACCGCGGCGGGCGACCTCACAGGGGTCGCCCGCCGTCGGCGTTTCCGACCGATCGACCGGACAGGATGCCGTCGATCAGCCTGCTCAGACCGAAATCGAAATCGCCCGCCGGATCCGCGGGCGCACCGTAGTACTCGCCGACCGCCGCACCCACCCGGTTCGAGACCGGGAACTGCTCGACCGGCATCAGGGCGGTGAGGGCCGGGCCGTACTCGGCCCACCAGTCCGCGTCCGAGACCGTCGCGGCGGCCCGCTCGGCGGCGATGGCCATGCGGGCATTGCCCGTCGCGAACTCCCCCAGCACCGCGACCGCGCGATCCATCTCCAGATCCGTCAGCCCGACACCTTCCAGCGCGGCCAGGTGCCGCTCGTAGCGGCGCATGCGCCACGGACCGAGGATCACCCGCCACGGCGACACCTCCAGCAGCCAGGGATGGGCCAGCAGTTCCGCGCGCACCTGACGCGCGATGGCCGCCATGCGCTCGCGCACCGGCAACTCCGGCGGGATCGGCGCGTCCTCGGCGGCCACCGCATCGGTCATCAGCGCCTCGAGCACCTCTTTGCTGGGGATATAGGTGTAGAGGCTCATCGGACGCAGGTCGAGTTCGGCGGCCACCGAGCGAATGGACACCTTGGCGTAGCCCGCACGATCGGCGAGCGCCACGGCCGCGGCGACTACGGCGTCGACGCTCACCGTCTGTTTCGGGCCGCGTCCGCCCGATTTGCGCGGCAGTGATTCGCGCCACAGCAGCGCGAGCAGTTGCCCCGCCGGGTCTGCGGATTCGGGCAAGGGTCTCCTCGGGAACGAAACACGGGAACAAAACTCAGTACTGTGTACGTTGAAGAGATACTCCGTACACAATACGCCGATCAGAGGGGTGCGTTCTGCCCACACAAGCCACCTACCTGCCCGACCGTCATATGTTCGCACTCTGGACCTGGACCGAATCGACCCCCGGCCCCGCCCCGGCGCTCGGCGAGCACGAGACGCTGCCGCTGGTAGTTCCCGTCGGCCCCGACGGCGCACTCGAGGTCGCCGAAATCGACTGCGCGCTGGTCGATCCGGCGGCGCTGGCGGCAGGCGCCGCCGAAGCGCTCGCGACACCCGAATCGGACCCCGCGTCAACCGAACCCGGCGCATCACTGCTGGCATGGCGGGCGGAGGTCCGCAACCCGGAGGCCGACTATCCGGTGCTGCCGATCGCGGCGCACGCGGTGCCCGACGCGGTGGCGACCTCGATCCTGTCGGGAACCGAGGCCGTGCGGATCCTGCGCCGGACCTGCTCGGTCGAACGGGAATTGGCGCCGACACTCCAAGCGGAACTGCGGCCGTATCAGGCTCGGGGCATCGGCTGGCTGCGCGACCGCGCCGAAGCGCACGGCGGGGCGGTGCTCGCCGATGAGATGGGACTCGGAAAGACGGTGCAGACCATCGGATTCCTGCTCGGTCGAGCCGAGGAGGGGCCACAACTGGTGGTGTGTCCGACCTCGCTGGTCGGCAACTGGGGACATGAGATCGGACGGTTCGCGCCCGGACTGCGAGCAATCGCCTGGCGCGGTGGGGAACTCGCGGCCGGGCCGGGCGATGTGGTGGTGACCGGATATCCGATGCTGCGGCTGCACGGGGCGGCGCTGCGCAGGACACCCTGGGCCACGGCGGTATTCGACGAGGCGCAGGCGCTGAAGAATCCGCGCACCCTGGTCGCCGAGGCGGCGCGGGCGCTGGACGCGCGGGCCAAGATCGCGCTGACCGGCACGCCGGTGGAGAACCATCTCGAAGAACTGTGGTCACTGCTGAATCTGGTGGCGCCCCGACTGTTCGGGCATCGCACCCAGTTCCGCCGCCGCTTCGCCCGACCCATCCACGAGGGTTCGGCCCCGGCGGCGGCCCGGCTGCGCGCCGCGATCGAACCGGTCCTACTGGCACGCAAGAAGAGTCAGGTCGCCGCGACACTGCCGCCCAAGATCCACACCGACCTGCTCTGCGATCTGACCGCCGAACAGGAGAAGCTCTACGATCAACTGCTCGGGCGCGCCATCGACGACGGATTCGGGTCGGGCATCGAACGACAGGGGCGCGTACTGGCCGCGCTCACCGCACTCAAACAGGTCTGCAACCATCCAGGACTGATCACCGGCGACCTGACCGAGCTCCTCGGGCGCTCCGGCAAACTCGATCTGTGCGCCGATATCGTGGCCACCAACCTCGAAACCCAGTCGCCCACCTTGATATTCACCCAGTATCGGCAGACCGGCGACCTGCTGGTGCGTCATCTGGCCGAACAGTTCGGGGTGCGCGCACCGTTCTTCCACGGCGGGGTGAACCAGTCCGAGCGGGCCGCGCTGGTCAGCGGATTCCAGGCGGAGGACGGACCGCCCGTGCTGGTGCTGAGCCTGCGCGCCGCGGGCACCGGGCTGACGCTGACCCGCGCGGCCGATGTCATCCACTTCGATCGCTGGTGGAATCCGGCGGTCGAGGCACAGGCCTCCGACCGGGTGCACCGGATCGGGCAGACCCGCACCGTCAGTATCACCACGCTCACCTCGGCGACCACCGTGGAGGAACATATCGCGGGCATGCACGACCGCAAATCCGCGCTGACCGATCTGGGCGACGCCGAGGGCATCGCCGCCCTGGCCCGCCTCGACGATGACGAACTGATCGAGATCCTCCGGCGCAAGCGGGAGAACTGATGGCGGACAACGAATTCGGCTACACCGCCTGGGGTATGGACTGGGTGCGCCTGGCGGAGCCGCTGCGGGTCGTCCGGCCGGACCCCCTGCTGCCCCGCGCCCGCAGCATCGCCCGCAACGGCGGTGTCCGCGTGGAGATCTCGGGAAGGATCGTGCGCGCCGCCATCCATCGCGGCGGCCGGGCGTCGGTCACGCATTTGGAGGTGGCCCCGCTGCCGCGCGGCGCGGTGACCGATCTCGCGACCCTGGTCGCCGACGCCACGACGCTCACCGATGAGGCGCATCGCGCCGCCGTGGCCGCGGGCCGCTCCCCCGCGCCCGAACTCGCCGGGATCGACTGCTCGTGTTCGGCGCGCACCCAGCGCTGCCTGCACGTGCTCGCGGTCCTCTACGAGATGGCGCGGCAGGTGGATCTCGATCCCCGCCTCGCGCTGAGCGTCCAGGGGTATTTCGAAGCGGCGCACGATGATCCGCAGGCTCCAGCGCAGACTCCGCGCTGGGTTCCGATCAACTCCCTGAACCCGGCGGACTATTTCGCCTGACCGTCAGGCATTGGTGCCGCCGTCGACGGTGAGCGTGGCCCCGCTGATACTGCGACCGCCGGGACCTGCCAAATAGGTGACGGCGGTCGCGATATCCTCGGCCGAACCGAAGCGGCCGAGGGCGTTGAAGCCGAGCTGCACGGAGGCGTGGCCGCCGCCCGCCGGATTCATCTCGGTATCGGTGGGACCGGGCTGCACCAGGTTGACGGTGATCCCGCGCGGGCCGAGTTCGCGCGCGAGAGCCTTCGTGAAGCCGTTGAGGGCGGATTTGCTCAGGTTGTAGAGGGCAAGTCCATCGAAGATCGCGCGCTCGGACAGGTTGGAGCCGATGCTGATGATCCGGCCACCCTCGGACATGTGGGCGACCGCGGCCTGCGCGGCGACGAAGGCGGCGCGGGCGTGGATGTGCAGGGCGTTGTCGATCTCCTCGACCGTGAACTCCTCGAAGGGTTTGGCCGGGAAGATGCCCGCGTTGTTCACCAGCACATCCAGCCGCCCGAATTCCGCCGCGCTCCGGTCGACGGCGGCGCGTACCTGCGCCGCGTCGGCACTGTCGGCCTGGATGGCCAGTGCCCGTCGCCCGAGCGATTCGATCTCGGCCACCACCGATTTCGCCTCCTGCGCACCGCTGCGATAGGTGAGTGCCACGTCCGCGCCCTGCGCCGCGAGGTGTCGGGCGATGGCCGCACCGATCCCCCGGCTGCCACCGGTCACCAGCGCCACCTTGCCGGCCAACTGCGTCATCGACTCTCTCCTAATTTCTGTGCCGATCGATACATAAATAGCTCAACACGGAACCACACCCGCCGTCAAGACGGTATATTTAGTGGCCGATACAGAAATGGAGCCGCGGATGGCCGCACGAGGACGCCCCCGAAACTTCGACCGAACCGTCGCACTGCGCCGCGCCATGGAGGTCTTCTGGGAGCACGGCTACGAGGGCACCGCCATAACCGACCTCACCTCGGCCATGGGCATCAACTCCCCCAGCCTCTATGCCGCCTTCGGCGACAAGCAGGCGCTGTTCCGCGCGGCGATCGACCTCTACCGACAAAGCGAGGGCAGCCACACCGCGCGGGCACTGCGCGAGGAGCCGACCGCCCGCGCGAGCATCGAGGCCATGCTGCGCGATAACGCCGCCGCCTACACCAAAGCCGATGTGCCGCACGGCTGCATGGTGGTACTGGCCTGCTCCGCCTACACCGACCGCAATGCCGAGGTTCGCGACTTCCTCGCCGACAAGCGCAGGCAGACCGTGCGAAACGTGCGCGAACGACTCGATCGCGGTGTCGCGGAAGGGGATCTGGACGCACGCGCCGACACCGCCGCCTTGGCACGCTTCTACACCACGGTGCTGTTCGGACTCTCCACACAGGCCCGCGACGGAGCGGACCCGGCCGAACTCAACGATTCGATCGACCACGCCATGGCGGCCTGGCCCGCGTAACCACTTGCGCCGCAACGCTGTGACTACTTGCGCCGGAGCACTGTGACTATTTGCGCCGGAGCGCGGCGATTCGCTCGACGAGCTGGTCGGCCGTCGCCAGCGCCGTCGGCGGACCGCCGCATTCGCGGCGCAACTCGCCGTGGATGACACCGTGCGGTTTGCTGGTGCGGTGGTGATGCATGGCCACCAAACTGTTCAGCTCGCGCCGCAACTCGCCGAGTCGATCGGCGGTGGCGACGCGCTCGGCGGCGGTGGCGACCTGCGGCGCGGACTCCGCACGCGGCTCACCGCGCTCCGCGATCTGCCGGGCCTGCCGATCACGCAGCAACTGACGCATCTGGTCGGCATCGAGCAGACCGGGAATGCCGAGGTAATCCGCCTCCTCATCGCTGCCGGCGAAGGTGGCCGTGCCGAAGGAGGAACCCTCGTAGATCACCTGATCCAGTTCGGCGTCGGCGGCCAGCGCGACGAACGAACGCTCCTCCTGACCCGGCTCGTCCTTCTGCTTGTTGGCATCGATGAGCAGTTCGTCGTCGAGGGCGTTGTTCTCCCGATGCGGTTTACCGATGATGTGGTCGCGCTGCACCTCGAGCTGCGCGGCCAGATCCAGCAGCACCGGCACCGAGGGCACGAAGACGGTCGCCGTCTCGCCGGGTTTGCGCGCGCGCACGAAACGTCCGATGGCCTGGGCGAAATACAGTGGTGTCGAAGCGCTCGTCGCGTACACGCCCACCGCGAGGCGCGGCACATCGACACCCTCGGACACCATGCGCACCGCCACCATCCACGGCTGGGTGCTCTTGCTGAATTCGGCGATCCGATCCGAGGAGGAGGGATCGTCGGACAGCACCAGCGCGGGGCGCTCGCCCGAAATGTGTTCCAGCAGTTCGGCGTAGTCGCGGGCGCGGTCCTGATCGGTCGCGATCACCAGACCGCCCGCATCGGGCATCCCCGAGGATCGCTTCTGCCGCAGGCGGATATCGGCCGCGCGCAGCACCGCCGAGATCCAGTCGCCCGCCGGATCTAGCGCGGTGCGCCAGGCGCGGGCCGTCTGCTCGGCATTGAGCGGTTCGCCCAGCCGCACCGAATACTCCTCGCCCGCACTGTCGCGCCAATGCGCCTCACCCGAGTACGCCAGGAAGACCACCGGCCGCACCACGCCGTCGGCGAGGGCCTCGGCGTAGCCGTAGGTGTGATCGGCGCGCGACTGCGGCAGCCCGTGTTCACCGGGTTCATAGGTGACGAAGGGAATCTGGCTGTCGTCGGAACGGAACGGGGTTCCGGTGAGGGCCAAGCGGCGGGTCGCGTCCCCGAAGGCGTCGGCCGTGGCCTCCCCCCAACTCTTCGCATCCCCCGCGTGGTGAATCTCGTCGAGAATGACCAGGGTTCTGCGTCTTTCGGTGCGCACCCGATGCCGGGACGGATGCGAGGCCACCTGCGCGTAGGTCACCACGATGCCGTGATAGTCGCCCGAGGTGCCACCGGTGGCATTGGAGTATTTGGAGTCCAGCGCGATCCCGGACCTGGCCGCCGACTCGGCCCACTGATGCTTGAGATGTTCGGTGGGCGCGACCACGGTGATCTGATCGACGGTGCGATCGGCCAGCAATTCCGCGGCGACCCGCAGCGCGAAAGTAGTCTTCCCCGCGCCGGGCGTGGCCACGGCCAGGAAATCGCGCGGTTTGGTGGACAGATACCTGGTCAGGGCGCGGCGCTGCCAGGCTCGCAGCGAACCACCGCCCAGTGCTGGCGTAGCGCTCGGCGATTCGTTCTCCGCCGCAACGGCGCCACCCGACCCAGTCACGCTGAAGACACTAGCCGCCCGGTCCGGTGTGTCGCCAAACCGACGCGGAGGTCGCGAGGTTCGTCACAGCATCGGCGCTGGATGCGGTAGGTGGACACGAAGCGTTCGCCGACACGTTCGCGGTGTGGCGCGGCGCGTGCCATACGAGTGCGCGATGCTGTAGGGACCATGAACGACGAAGTTCCGCTACCCAGAACCGATCCGCCGCCGCGCGAACCACCGGCAAGCGATGCGACGCGGACCCGGCCGGGGCGCCGCGTCCTCGCGCTGATCCGGCTTTCGGCGGAGAAGTCCTGGGACGACTCGATATTCACCAAATCGGCGGCGGCGGCCTTCTGGCAAACCCTCTCGCTGGCCCCGCTGCTGCTCGGACTGCTCGGCAGCCTCGGCTATGTGGGCGGCTGGTTCGGACCCGATACCGTCGATATCGTCCAGTCCAAGATCATCAAGTTCAGTCGGGACCTGTTCAGCCCCTCGGTGGTCAACGACCTCATCGCACCCACCGTGCACGACGTGCTCGGCCGCGGGCGCGGCGCGGTGGTGTCGATCGGATTCGTGCTGTCGCTGTGGGCCGGATCCTCGGCGATGGCCACCTTCGTCGACTCCATCGTCGAGGCGCACGATCAGCAGGACGCGCGCCACCCGGTATGGCAGCGCATCTTCGCACTGCTGCTCTACCTGGGCTTCCTGGTCGCGGCCGTATTCATCCTGCCGCTGGTCGCGCTGGGGCCGCAGCTCATCGGGCGGGTATTGCCCGAGTCCTGGCGCGCACCGGGGCTGGCGCTTTTGGACGCGTTCTACTATCCGGGCGTCGGACTGCTGCTCATCGTCGGACTGACCACGCTGTACAAGCTGGCGCTGCACCGCTCACTGCCGTGGCATCGGCTGTTCTGGGGCGCGCTGGTGGCGGGGGTGTTCTTCATGGCCGCCAGCGAGGGGCTGCGACGCTATCTCGCCTGGATCACCAAGACCGGAGTCAGCTACGGCGCGCTCGCCACCCCGATCGCCTTCCTGCTGTTCACGTTCTTCCTCGGATTCGCCGTCATACTCGGCGCGGAATTCAACGCCTCGGTCCAGGAGTTGTGGCCCGCGCGAGCGACCTGGATGACCCAGGTCAAGCAGTGGATGACCGGGCAGGTCCAGGGGGAGGACGGCGAATCCGATCCGCCTCACTCGCCTTTGCGCAACCCCTCGTAGACCTTCTTGCACTCCGGGCAGACCGGCGAGCCCGGCTTGGGCGAGCGGGTGACCGGGAAGACCTCGCCGCAGAGGGCGACCACCATGGTGCCCATCACGGCACTCTCGGCGATCTTCTCCTTCTTGACGTAGTGGAAGTACTTGGGGATGTCGTCGCCGGTCGACTCGTCGGTGGTCGTATCGGGGCGGACCATGGTGTCTGTGCTCACGAGTTCCATTTTGCCGCATCGCGCCCCACTACCGTGTGTGCGGCCGTGATCCCGGAGTGGGAGACTCGGTGTATGCAGCAGCACGGCGCAGCCGACCGAGAGGGCAAAACGGAGGCCGCCGACAATCCCGGCCGAGGCGAGCACCCGGACCTCACGATGCCCGAGCGCCCCGATCGATCCTCCGGATACTTCCCCGGCAATGACGAGCGACACCCCGTCCTGATCACCGACGCCCAATCCTCGCTGGAGGATCAGCATCGCGCCAGAGTGCGCCGCTACACCATCATCATGGCCTTCCGCATCCCGTGCCTGGTGCTGGCGGCCATCGCCTACAGCATGTGGGGCAGCGCGCTGATATCACTGCTGATCATCGGCGTCTCGGTGCCGCTGCCGTGGATCGCGGTGCTCATCGCCAACGACCGTCCGCCACGCGCCAAGGACGAACCCTCCCGCTGGGATCGGCCCCGCACCGCGCTGGAATCGCGCCCGCACAACGCGATCGACGGCTGATTCGCTTCCATCCGCCGACCGAGGCGGCCAATCGCTTCCACCCGCCGACCGAGGCGGCCAATCGCAACGGCCCGACCGCTGCGGCCCGCTGACTGAGGCGACTATATGGTCCGCCGAATGCCGATGGACATCAGCGCTGCCGCCCCACACAGCCCGCCCGCCAGATACCAGGCCAGGTCGTAGCTGCCCTGCAGGTCCCGGAGGAAGCCGGCGCCCATCGCCGCGATGGCCGCGCCCACCTGATGCGAGGCGAACACCCACCCGAAGGCGACCGGTCCGTCGTCGCCGAACAGCGACCGGCACAGCGCGACCGTCGGCGGCACCGTGGCGATCCAGTCCAACCCGTAGAAGATGATGAACACCCACATGCTCGGCTGGGTGTCCGGCGCGAACAGCGAGGGCAGGATCAGCAGCGACAAGCCGCGCAGGGTGTAGTAGCCGAGCAGCAGGTAGCGCGGATCGACCCGGTCGGTGAGCCAACCGGAGAAGATGGTGCCCGCCACATCGAAGATCCCGACCAGCGCCAGCAGGCTCGCCGCGGTGGTCGGCGGCATGCCGTGATCGTGCGCGGCGCTGACGAAATGCGTGCCGACCAGGCCGTTGGTGGTCGCGCCGCAGACCGCGAAACCGCCTGCCAGCAACCAGAATCCGGGTGTGCGCGCGATAGTGGCCAGTACGGTGAGCGCGCGGGACGCGCCACCCGCCACCGAGGTCCGCACCCCGACGGAACTGTCGGGTTCCGCACCGTAGGCGGTGACGCCCATATCGCTGGGATAGTCACGGATGAATAGCAGCACCAGTGGCGCCACCGCCAGCGCGGCGCCCGCCACGATCAGCGACGGCAACCGCCACCCATGCGCGTGCGCCAACGACGAGACCATCGGCAGGAACACCAGCTGACCGGTCGCGCCCGCCGCGGTGAGCACCCCCGTGACGAGACCGCGGTGCTTGACGAACCAGCGTCCGGTGATGGTGGCCACGAACGGCATCGACATCGAGCCGACCCCGATGCCCACCAGCAGACCCCAGGTGAGCACCAAATGCCAAGCCTGCGTCATGAATACGGTAAGCCCGCTGCCCGCCGCCACCAGCACCAGCGCCCCCGCCACCACGCGCCGAATGCCGAAGCGGTCCATCAGTGCCGCCGCGAACGGCGAGATCAGGCCGTACAGCAGCATATTCAGCGAGACCGCCGTCCCGATGGTCCCGTGCGACCAGCCGAATTCCTCGTGCAGCGGATCGAGCAGCACACCGGGCACCGACCGGAATCCGGCCGCGCCGATCAGTGCGACGAATCCGACGCAGGCCACCATCCAGGCCGGATGCGGTCCGCGAGAAGTCTTGGTGGGCCGAGTGATCGGCGTTCGCAATTCGGTCACCGGAGCAGCCTGCCGGATGCGGATCTTTCCATCGAGTGGCCTGAATGCCACAATGCGTCAATATCAAGCCATTCTCGGAGGTAACGATGCGCACGACGCCCGACCGCTTCGCGGTGCGATGAGACATCCCGGATCCACGCGGCACAGAGTGGCGGTGTTGGCGCTGCCGGAGGTCATCGGATTCGATCTGGCGATCCCGCCGCTGGTGCTCGGGGCGGCGGTGGACTCCGACGGGAATCCGCTCTACGACGTGCGGGTGTGCGCGCTGTCCACCGATCCGGTGCCGACCACCCAGGGCTATGGGATCGTGCCGGAATGCGGGCCGGAGGCCATGGCGGAGGCGGATACGGTCATCGTCACCGGGACCAGGCTGCCCGGACCGCGCACCGAGGGCACCGTTTCCGCCGAGCTCGTCGCGGCCTTCGCCGATGTTCGACCCGATGCCAGGATCATGTCCATCTGCACCGGCTCTTTCGTGCTCGCCGCGATGGGACTCCTCGACGGGCGGCGGGCCACCACGCACTGGAGCTTCGCCGATACCTTCCGCGCGCTGTACCCGAGGGTCCTGCTCGATGAGGATCCGCTGTTCGTCGAGGACGGCAATATCTGGACCGCCGCCGGACTCGCGGCCGGAATCGACCTGTGCCTGCACATCATTCGCGCCGACCACGGCAGCGAGCCCGCCAATCGGGCGGCCAGGTACTGCGTGGTCCAGCCGTGGCGCGAGGGCGGCCAATCGCAGTTCATCGAACGCCAGGTCCCCGATCCGGGATCCGACGGCACGGCCGGCACCCGCGCCTGGGCGCTCACCCGCCTCGATCAACCCCTGGACCTGACCGCCATGGCCGCCAACGCCCGCATGAGCGTGCGCACCTTCACCCGCCGCTTCAAAGCCGAGACCGCCCTGGCCCCCGGCGCCTGGCTGCTCCAGCAGCGCCTGCGCCACGCCCGCCACCTCCTGGAAACCACCGACCTCCCCATCGACGCCGTCGCCCGCTGCGCGGGCATCGGCACCGCCGCATCCCTCCGCCACCACATGCGCCTGTCCCTGGGCATCCCACCTCTCGCCTACCGCAAATCCTTCCGCGCCCCACACAACTCCCCGGCCACCGACCGAGGCATGTAACACATATTGCGTTACGCTGAATCCATGGGAGTTCTGAACGTTCGCACCGACGAAGCCATGGAAACCGCCCTCTCCGCGCTCTCCGAACACGGCCACGGCAACCGCAGCGAAGCCGTTCGCTACGCCGTGCTGCGCACCTACCGCGAAATGATCCTCGAGCGCGCCGCGGCCGATGCCGAACGCCTCGCGGCCGATGAATCGGACCAGGCCGAAATGCTCGCGATTCAGCGATATATGGGGATCGCATGATCTTTCGCGGCGCGATCTACGAGATCAAGGCCGCACCCGGCGCTCGCGGCCACGAACAGCAGGGCCGGCGTTTGGCGGTGATCGTCCAGTCGGATCGGTTCGCCTCGTCCACCGTGATCGTCGCCATGACCTCGACCAGCGCCGGGCCTGCCAGCTATCGACCGGAAATCGATGTCGACGGCGTGAAGACCAGAATTCTCACCGACCGGATCTACACCGTCGATCCGAGTCGATTCGGCGACTTCAAAGGCAGCCTCGACGGCGACGAGCTAGCGGACCTCGACCAGGCACTGATGCTCAAACTCGGGCTGCTCTGACTTATGTACCGCGCCTCGGCGCTGGGGCATCGCGCCACGATCGGTGGTTGGGAGGGGGTGCGCGGGTGCTGGGAGGTTGCGGTGGCACAGTGGGCGGGTGGCTATGAATCGGACTACCACCGGATCGCTGTTGACGGCGTTGTGCCCGCAGTTGCGGACGGCGTTGGAGCGGGTCGGGTATGACGCGGATGGGCTGCTGGCGGTGCTGGGGGCGGAAGTTCATGCGGCGCTGGGGCGTTCGGAACCGGTGCCGGTGCGGCGGGTCGCGCGCGACGCGGGCGAGTTGGGGACGCTGATTCGATTGCTGCTGCTCGGGGATGCGATGCCGGAGCGGGAGGTGGCGGCGGCGCTGGCGCCGGTCGAGATGGATCGGGCGGTCGCGGCCGGTCTGCTGGATCGTTCGGGCCGGGAGGTGCGGGCGGCGTTGGATCTGCGGCCGCTCGACGCGGGCGCGGGCACCCGCTGGATCCTGTCGGATCTCGACGACTCGATGCGGCGCCGCACCCTCACCGAGGACCATGTGCTCGGCGTCGGCCACGCCTCCCTGTCACTGCTGCGCGCCACCCCCACCGAACCGGTCGGCTCGGTCCTGGATCTGGGCACCGGCTGCGGCGTACAGGCTGTCCACGCCGCCTCCTACGCCCGCTCGGTCACCGCCACCGACGTGAACCGGCGCGCCCTGTGGCTGGCCGAGGCCACCGCCGCACTCAATGACATCGAAATCGAACTGCTCGAGGGTTCCTGGTTCGAACCCGTCGCGGACCGCCGCTTCGACCAGATCGTGGCCAACCCGCCGTTCGTCGTCGGCCCCGCCCGCATCGAACACACCTACCGCGACTCCGGCCTGGCCCTCGACGGCGCGAGCGAACTGGTCATCTCGCAGGCCCCCGAACTGCTCGCCCCCGGCGGCACCGCCGCCATGCTGGCCGCCTGGGCGCATATCGACGGCGAGGACTGGCGACACCGCGTCTCGTCCTGGCTGCCCGACTACGGCATCGACGCCTGGGTGGTGCAGCGCGACATCGCCGATCCCGCCCTCTACGTGGGCACCTGGCTGCGCGACGCCGGACTCGACCCGCGCGATCCGGCCGCCCAGGCCCGCGCCGAACGCTGGCTCGACGCCTTCACCGCCGCCGATGTCGAAGGCGTCGGCTTCGGTTTCGTCTATCTGCGCGCCATCGACGGACCGACCGAACTGCTCGCCGAGGATCTGACCCACGGCTTCGACGACCCCCTCGGCGGGGAGGCCATCGGCTACTTCGCCCGCTCGGCCTGGCTGCGCGATGCGGCGGCCGACGAAACCCTCGCCTGGAGTTCGCGTTTCGCGGTCGATCCGGCCACCGCACTGGAGCGGGTCTATCTGCCCGGCGAGGTGGGCTGGTCCGAACGGGTCGCGCGCCTGCATCGCGGCGACGGCCCGCGCTGGCAGCACGAGGTGGATGCCGCCACCAGCGCGCTGGTGGCGGGAATGCGGCCGGATGGATTGCCGTTGTCCGAACTGGTGGAATTGCTCGCCCTCGCCGAGGGCGTCGAGGTGACCCCCGAATTCGCCGCGGGCGCGTTGAACGTCGTCACCGGACTGGTGCGACACGGTTTGGTGCATCCCGCGTAACGGTTCGGCAAACCGGGGAGACCGGCCGATCACCCGCGTTCCCGACCTGTGGCCTTCTCAGGAACTTCTCAGATGGAAGTGATCAAAGCCGCAGTTCAGGACCGGTTTACCGGCATCGTTTCCGGGAACTTTCTCCCTGTCGGGTCCGTTGTTCGGAGTGAGACACCACCGACAGGAGGCAAGTCATGACAAGCCCCGCCACCACTCGAGTGCGCATCAGCGAATCGGACCTCGACGCCCAGAGCCCCGCCGCCGACCTGGTACGCGTGTACCTCAACGGAATCGGCCGCACCGCACTGCTCACGGCCGCCGACGAGGTCGAGCTGGCCAAGCGCATCGAGGCGGGTCTCTACGCGCAGCACCTACTGGAGACCGGCAAGCGACTGTCGGCCCCGCGCAAGCGCGATCTCGCCCTGCTGGTGCGCGAGGGCCAAGCGGCCCGCTCGCACCTGCTCGAGGCCAACCTCCGCCTCGTCGTCTCGCTCGCCAAGCGGTACACCGGTCGCGGTATGCCCCTGCTGGACCTGATCCAGGAAGGCAACCTCGGGCTCATCCGGGCGATGGAGAAGTTCGATTACACCAAGGGCTTCAAGTTCTCCACCTACGCCACCTGGTGGATCCGGCAGGCCATCACCCGCGGCATGGCCGATCAGAGCCGCACCATCCGCCTGCCCGTCCACCTGGTCGAGCAGGTCAACAAGCTGGCCCGGATCAAGCGGGAACTGCATCAGCAGTTGGGGCGCGAGGCCACCGACGAGGAACTGGCCAGGGAGTCCGGTATCCCGGTCGACAAGATCTCCGATCTGCTCGATCACAGCCGCGACCCGGTGAGCCTGGATATGCCGGTCGGCAACGACGAGGAGGCCCCACTCGGCGATTTCATCGAGGACTCCGAGGCCACCTCGGCCGAATCGGCCGTGATCGCCGGGCTGCTGCACCACGATGTGCGCTCCGTGCTCGCCACCCTGGACGAGCGCGAACAGCAGGTCATCCGGTTGCGTTTCGGCCTGGACGACGGCCAGCCGCGCACCCTGGATCAGATCGGCAAACTGTTCGGCCTGTCCCGCGAGCGGGTCCGGCAGATCGAGCGCGAGGTCATGTCCAAGCTGCGCAAGGGTGAGCGGGCCGACAGGTTGCGGGCGTACGCGAGCTAGTTCCATGCGGGGCCGGCCACCGCCAGCCCCGATTGATCTCCGCCACCGACGAATCGGCTTGGCGGACAAGGCGAATCGAACTCCGGCCGAAGTGAGTCGACCTTCAGCCGGAGGGGGTTGGGGGAATTCGCCATCGCTGCCGCGATCCGGCACACCAAATACCCGGTGACCTTCGGTCACCTCCCCCTCGCCGACCGGTGCCCGCGCGTGCCCGTCCCCTCCGGGTTCCGCGCGAACCGGTCGGCGATTTCTTTCTCCCAGGGCCTAGCCGAGACCGTCATCCACGTCCGCGTGCTCGGGCTCGAGTACGAGACCGGCCGCGCGCGCCTGCACATCCAGCAGGATCGCGAAATCCTCGTTCACCCGACCGGTGGCGACAGCGGCTTGGACGAGTTGCGCCGTGAGCGCGGCCACCGGAACAGGGACATCCAGGTCGTGCGCCGCGGCCAGGCCGAGATCGAAATCCTTGCGCAGCAGCGTCGGGGTGAAGGTAGGGGTGTAGTCGAGTTCGACGAAGGCCGGGGTCTTGTAGCGGGTGAACACCGAGCCGAGGACGCTCGCATTGAGGAAGGCCAGCAGATCGGCCCGCGCCACCCCGCCCTTCTCCGCCAGCACCGTCACCTCGGCCAGTGCCTGGGTGAGCACGCCGAGCAGCAGGTTGTGGCAGATCTTCACCAGCCGCGCCGCCTCGCCCACGCCGACGTAGGTGACCGACGCACCGAAAGTGAGCAGTAGGGGTCGCAGGGCGTCGAAGACTTCGCGCGGACCGGAGACGGCCAGCGCGAGCCTGCCTGCCGCGACAACCTTCGCATTGCCGCTGACCGGGGCGGCGAGGAACCCGATGCCGCGTTCGACACAGGCGGCGCGGACCGCCGCCGAGGCTTCCGCCGAAACGGTTGAACAGTCGACCACATAGCGCGGCGCGAGGACCGGATCGGCGAGCAGTCCGTCGGGGCCGAGCAGGACCCGCGCCAGCACCTCCGGGGTGGACACCATGGTGAAAACCACGTCCCGGTCGCGCAATTCGGCTATCTCGTCGGCGATGACACAGCCCAGTTCGGCCAATGGCTCGGCCTTGGCGCGGGTGCGGTTCCACACCGCGACCCGGTGACCGGGCGCGAGCCGGGCGGCCATGGCCACACCCATGCGGCCCGCGCCGATCCAGCCGATCGACAGATCCGAGGCTTCGGTCATGCGCCCTCCTGTGCCGTCGCGTTCGGCACAGTATCGAGCATCACCCCTTGGTCGTGGGTCCGAGAACGCCAGAAATGCTCGAAGGGCGCGAGCCAGGACTGCAAATCGTGCAGCGGCTGCGGTTCGACCCGGTAGAAGCGGTGGCGGCCCCGCTTCTCCTCACCGACCAGCCCGCAGTCGCGCAGGACCTTCAGATGTTCGGACACACTGGGCCGAGCCATATCGAAACACTGCGCGATGGCTTGCACCGACTGCTCACCCGATAGCAGCAGAGCCAGGATCTCCCGCCGGGTCGGGCTGGCGAGCGCCCCGAAGACCAGGTCGGTCCGGCTGGATTTCACGCGTTGCGGCATTGGTGCCCCTGTTCGGTCGATGTCGCCGACGCCGGAACGGTGCCACAGCGGCGACGACGGCCGTCAGAGAATACCGAGGTACCCGGCCCTCTCGGCCACCCCGAAATCGCCGCCACCGGTGGGAATAGTCGGCGCGGCCCCTGGCGGGCACGGCCGTGTCCGCAACGGAGCCAGGCCCGACACAGGGCCTACCCCAATCGACGGGGACCGGTGTCGAAGCGGCTCGGCTCGGGACCGATGCGCGCCCGCGCGTACAGGATCTCGGCGGAGGCGGGCGAGGCGAGGACCGGGTCGAACGAGACCTCGCGCAGTTCCGGGATATCGTCCACCAGTGCCGAAATGCGCTGTGCCAGTTCGGCCAGTGCCGCCTTGTCGACGCGCGGACTGACGGCGGTGCCCGAGAGCAGCGGCGCGGCGCGCGGAGCATCGATGAGCGCCACCGCCTCGTCGGCGGTGAGCGGCAGCGCCCGATAGGCGCGATCGCCGAGCAGTTCGATGATCATCCCGGACAGCCCGAACTCGATGACCGAACCGAAGGACGGATCGTCCTGAACGCGCAGTACGCAGCCGACGCCTTTGGTAGCCATGCGCTGGATATGCAGTACCTGGTCGCCGGAGATCTCCACCAGGTCGGTGTAGGCCTGCCGCACCGCGGAGGGCCGCCACAGGTCGAGCCGGACGCCGCCGAGATCCGGTCTGCTGCGCCACAATTGGCCCGTGGCCTTGGCCGCGACCGGATATCCCAGTTCCTCGGCGGCGGCCACCGCCTCGTCGGCGGTGCGCACCTCACGGAATTCCACCACCCGAATTCCGTAGCAGGACAGCAGTTCCACCGTTTCCAGATCCGACAGCCAGCGGCCACCGCCGTCGCGCGTCCAATCCGCCACCAAGCCGCGCGCCCGCTCGGCATCGATGCCCTCGGGACGCACCACGGCGGAGATCGGTTTGGTGCGCCACTCGGCGTAGCGCCACACCTTGGCCAGGGCGCGGGCGGCGCGTTCGGGATCGGGATAGGACGGAATCGAACCGCGCGCGGTGCCACCGCCTGGTCCGCGCACCGCGAGCAGATTCGGGATGCCCTGTTCGGCGACGAAGGTGGTGAGGATGGGCTTGTCCGCCGCGGGCACGGCGGCGGTGGCGCTGCGGATGGCATCGGCGAATCCGGCCACCGCTACCGGCACCGGCGGTGCGAAAACCACGATCAGCGCGTCGATCTCGGGATCGCGCAGCGCCGCGAGGACCGCGTCGAAGTAGGCGCCCGGCGTGGCCTGGGGGCCGAGATTGACCGGCTCGTGCACCCGCAGCCCCTCGCCGCGCGCCGCATCCATGGCCAGCCAGTTCAACGCGGCGCTATTGCCGATGACACCGAGCCGGGATCCACCGGGCAGCGGCTGATAGGCCAGCAGCGCCGCGCAGTCGAACAGTTCGGAGATCGAATCCACCTGGACGATGCCCGCTTGGGCGAACAGGTCGCGCACGATCGTGCGGTCCATATCGCCCGGTGTGGCATTGCCCGCCATCCGGCCGCTGCTCACCGCCACAATGGGTTTGGTGCGCGCCACCCGCCTGGCTATCCGGGAGAACTTGCGCGGATTGCCGAAGCTCTCCAGGTAGAGCAGCACCACATCGGTGTCGGGTGCGGTATCCCAGTACTGGAGCAGGTCGTTGCCCGAGACGTCGGCGCGGTTGCCCGCCGAGACGAAGGTGGACAGGCCGAGATTGCGGGCCGCCGCCTCGCCGAGGATGGCCGCGCCCAGCGGACCCGACTGGCAGAAGAAGCCGATCCGACCCCGGCCCGGCAGCACCGAGGCGAGGGTGGCGTTGAGCGCGACCTCGGGATCGGTATTGGCGATGCCGAGGGCGCTCGGCCCGACCACCCGCATCCCGTGTCCCCGTGCGGCGGTGATCAATTCGCGTTCGCGGGCGGCGCCGCCCGCACCGGTCTCGCTGAACCCCGCCGTGAGCACGACCAGACCTTTGACGCCCTTGGCCAGGCAGTCGTCGAGCACCGAGGCGATCGCGCCCGGCGGCACCGCGACCACGGCCAGGTCGACCTCGTCCGGGATATCGCGCACCGTGGCGTAGGCCCGCACGCCGCGCACCGATTTGCGATTCGGATTCACCGGGTAGACCGGCCCCTGGAACACCCCGGACAGCAGATTCGCCAATACCGTGCCGCCGACGCGACCCGGCGCGGGGGTGGCGCCGATCACCGCCACTGAACCCGGTCGCAGCAGATTGCCGACGCTGCGCGCCTCCGAGGCCCGCTCGCGCGAATCCCGCACCGACAGCAGGGCTTCGGTGGGGTCGATGGCGAATTCCAGATGCAGCACCGAACCGTCCCTGCTGCGTTCGACCTGGTAGCCCGCATCGCGGAAGACGGTGACCATCACCGTGTTCTCCGCGAGCACCTCGGCGACGAAATGGGCGATATCGTTCTCGGCCGCCGCGCCGGCCAGATGTTCGAGCAGGACCGAGCCGAGCCCGCGGCCCTGATGTTCGTCGGCGACCACGAAGGCGACCTCGGCCGCGCGCGGACCGGGACGATCCAGCAGTTCGTAACGGCCGACCGCGATGATCGACTCCCCCAGTTCCAGGACCAGACCCACCCGATCGCGGTGATCCACATGGGTGGACCGGTACAGGTCCTTCGGTGAGATACGCGGGTAGGGACCGAAGTAGCGCAGATAGCGGGTGCGGTCGGAGAGCGCGGCGTGGAATTGTTGCAAACGCTCGGCGTCGTCGGGGGTGATCGCGCGCAAACGGACCACACCGCCATCGGAGGCGAGCACATCGGCCAACCAGTGCTGCGGCGGAGGAGGCGGCACCGCCGGGGTGTGCGGCGAATCCGGGACCGGCGGAGCGACCCCGGCGGAAACCGGAGCGACCGGGGTCAAACCCGCAGGAGCGGCTGGGGTCGAACCGGCCGAACCGGCCGGGGCCGCTGGAGTCGATCTGGCCGGAGCGGCCGAACCGGCCGAAGCGGAACTGTCCGGAGCGACCGGGGTCGAATCAGTCACGGGGGTCCTCCGGATCCAGGCCCAGCAACCCGAAGGTGGCCCGGCGGGTGGCCAAGATGGCCGTATCGATGGCGCGTTGCGCGCGGTCGAGCCGCACGTCCCCAGTCTCCCCGGTGCCGCCCGGACCATCCCAGCGACGGTAGGCAATATCACCACCGTCGCCCATCGTTCGCGGGGGCGTCAGCGCGGGCGCGACTGCCGCGACCTGGTCGAGCCAGTCCTGTGGGATCACCGTTTCGGTGGGGATCGGTCGGTCCAGGGCGATGGCGAGCAGATGGGTCCAGGCTCGAGGCACCACTCGCAGTAGCCCGTACCCGCCTCCGCCCACCGCGAGCCAGCGCCCGTCGGCATAGGTATCGGCCAGTTCGCGCATGGCCAGGAAGGCGGCGCGCTGACCGTCTACGGTGAGTTCGAAGTCGGCCAGCGGATCCTCGCGGTGCGAATCCACGCCGCATTGGCTGACCACCAACTGCGGGCGGAAGGCGGCCAGCGCGCCGGGCGCCACGGCGTGGAATGCGCGCAGCCACTGGGCATCTCCGGTCCCCGGCGGCAGCGGCAGATTGATCGAGGTGCCCTCGGCCGCGTCGCAGCCGATCTCCTCCGGCCAGCCGGTATTCGGCCACAGGGTGGCCGGATGCTGGTGCAGCGAGACCGTGAGCACCCTCGGATCGGCATAGAAGGCGCGCTGCACGCCGTCGCCGTGGTGCACGTCGACATCGACGTAGGCGATGCGGTCGAAGCCGTGGTCGAGCAGCCACGAAATGGCCACCGCCGCATCGTTGTACACGCAGAATCCGGCCGCATGCCCCGCCATGGCGTGGTGCATGCCGCCCGCGATGCTCACCGCGCGCCGAGCGCGCCCCTCGGCGATCTCGCGTGCGGCGGCCAGGGTGCCGCCGACCAGCACCGACGCCGCTTCGTGCATATGCGGGAACGGCGGATTGTCCGGTGCGACAATGCCGTAGCCCGGCGCACCCTCCGGCGGGCGGACACGGCCGACGGCCTCGATATATTCGGAGGTATGCACCCGCAGCAGATCGGCGGTGCCTGCGGCGGCCGGGGTGAGCAGCTCGACACCGTCGAGCAATCCCAGACTTTTCGCCAGGGCCATGGTGAACTTCAGACGCACCGGTTTCATCGGGTGCTCCGGGGTCCAGGAGTAGTCGAGGAAGCGGTCGGTCCAGACGACCGCCCCCGATTCGCGTCGCGCGGTGGCCATATCGGTAACGCTAGCGGGAAGTTTGCGCCCCCACGCACCGTTGTCATGCAGTAGAAAGAGTCCGGTGGTGCGCACGCCAGTCCGACGCGCGGCGGTGTCGGTGGGCCTAGGTAGAATTCGTGCACGACGAAGGGGTAAAAGGTGAAGGATCTGGTCGACACCACGGAGATGTATCTCCGTACCATCTACGACCTCGAGGAGGAGGGTGTTGTGCCCCTGCGCGCTCGCATTGCCGAGCGGCTGGAGCAGAGCGGCCCGACGGTCAGCCAAACCGTCGCGCGGATGGAGCGCGACGGATTGCTGCTGGTCGCCGGAGATCGCCACCTCGAGCTCACCGAGAAGGGCCGCGGTATGGCCGTCGCGGTGATGCGCAAACACCGCCTCGCCGAGCGGCTGCTGGTCGACATCATCGGATTGGATTGGCAGAACGTCCATGCCGAGGCGTGCCGCTGGGAGCACGTCATGAGCGAGGATGTCGAGCGCCGCCTGGTCGAGGTGCTCAACCACCCCACCACCTCCCCCTATGGCAATCCGATTCCGGGTCTGGACGAATTGGGCGTTGTCCCGGTATCGCCCGTCGAGGAGAAGTTGGTCCGCCTCTCGGATCTGCCCGCCGGGCATACCCACGCGGTGGTGGTGCGCCGCCTCGCCGAGCACATTCAGACCGATCCGGATGTGATCGGCCAATTGCGCGAGGCGGGTGTGGTGCCCGACGCGCGCGTCACGGTGGCGACCAAGCCGGGTGCCGTGGTCATTACCGTCCCCGGTCATTCCGGATTCGAACTGTCCGACGAGATGGCGCATGCCGTCCAAGTGAAACTGGTCTGAGGCGTGCGACTTCTGGTTACGGGTGGCGCGGGCTACGTGGGTGGTGTCTGCGCGAAGGTCCTGCTGGAGAGCGGGCACGAGGTTGTGGTGGTGGACGATCTCTCGACCGGCAATGCCGATGGCGTGCCTCTGGGCGCGCGATTCGTCGAGGGCGATATCGCCGAGGTGGCGCCGCGGCTGCTGGCCGCCGAAACCTTCGACGGTGTCCTGCATTTCGCGGCCATGTCGCTGGTGGGCGAATCGGTGGAGCAGCCGGAGAAGTACTGGCACGGCAATGTGGTGAAGACGCTGACCCTGCTGGAGGCCATGCGCGCGGCGGGCGTCGGCCGATTGGTGTTCTCCTCCACCGCCGCGGTGTACGGCGAGCCGCAGCGGGTGCCGATCACCGAGGAGGAGCCCACCCGCCCGACCAATCCGTACGGCGCCTCCAAACTGGCCATCGACCACGCCATCACCTCCTATGCCGTCGCGCACGGTCTGGCCGCGACCAGCCTGCGCTACTTCAATGTGGCGGGCGCGTATGCCGGTCTCGGTGAGAACCGGGTGGTGGAGACGCATCTCATTCCGCTGGTACTCCAGGTGGCCGCCGGCTACCGCAAATCCATCTCGATCTTCGGCACCGACTGGCCGACCGCCGACGGCACGGCCGTACGCGATTACATCCACATTCGTGACCTGGCTCTGGCCCATCTGCTGGCGCTGAACACTGCCGAGGCGGGGACGCATCGCCTCTTCAATCTCGGTAGCGGTGCGGGATTCTCGGTCCGCGAAGTCATCTCCGCCTGCCGTCGGGTGACCGGGCTGCCCATCCCGACCGTGGAGGCGCCCCGGCGGCCGGGCGATCCGGCCACCCTCATCGCCTCCAGTGCCCGCGCCGTCGCCGAACTGGGCTGGCAGCCCGAGCACACCGACCTCGACGAAATCGTCGCCGACGCCTGGGAATACCTGCGGGGTCTCGGCTCCCGCGCCCACGCCGCCCAGCAGTAGGCCCGCGAACGGCCGCGCCATGGCGCCCATCATGAGCGGGTGCGCCGGAGGTTGATGCCCAGGTCCAGGGCGGCCTCGTAGCCGCAGCGGACGAGGCGCTTCAGGTGTGCGGGGCGCAGGCCCATATAGAGCGAGGTCTCCAGGAGTTGGGCCATCGGATGGCCGGGGGCGGCGGCGCGCGCGGCCTGGAGGGCGACGCCCGCCAAGGGGCCGTCGCCCCTGGTGTAGGCGTGGTAGCCGAGCAGCGCGGCCGCCTCGGCGCGGTCCGGCCCGTCGGTGGTTTGGGTCAGGGTGATCCAGAGGCGTTCGGCGGCCTCGGCGTACTCCCCGGCGGGGAGGGCGAACATGGCGTCGCGCACGGTGGGATCGCGCAGTGCGGCAACGAGTTCCGCGAGTTCGGAGGGGTCGGGCTCGGATCCGACCGCCATACCTTCGATCTGTCGCAGGACGTATTGGAGGGCGCAGCGGCTGTAGCTGTTGGGGTCGCCGCGGCGGACGGCCTGCTCGAACCGGGCGCCTGCGGCGGCCCCCACCTCCGCCAGCCGGGCGGCGACCTCGGCCTGCCTGCGCGAGTCGGTGGCCACCAGATCGGTGAGCTCACTGCGGGAGCGGCGGATCGGGCGGCCGTCGAGCACCTGCGACATGGCCACCGCCGACGCGGTCGGATCGGGCAGGATGCCGTGGCGACGCGGGCCGAGCAGACTCCACCACACCTGCCCCGGCTCGCAGGCCGATACCGCCCAGGCGTCGGCCACCTCGATCTCATCGGCGGCGAGCTCACGGCGCAGCGACCGCGCCAGTGCGCCGAAAGGGCCTCTACCGGAACGACTTCGACGCTCGTCCAACGGGACGACGCCCCTGTCGTCCACCAGGATGGCCAGGACACGGGCCGCGCCGACGCCCGCGCACACCTGCACCACGTACGGGGCGACCATATCGGCGCGCAGACTCCCCTGCGGCTGGTCGAGATCGAAGCGCGCCACGGCATCTATCAGCTCCGGCTCCTCCACAGGACCCGGCCCATCGACCGGGCTCGCCGCACCGGCCGAACCCGATTCGGCTGTCTGGCACAGAACGGCGATGATCAGCGACCGCTCCGGTGGGAAGCCCACCAGCGCGGGCATGGCCGCGATCAGGTCGCCCGGATTGTGGATGTGCACCGCTCCCGGCGGAATCCGCGCCCCGAATCGCGGTGCCCCCTCGGCACAGGCCGAGCGCGCACCCGCTGCGTGGCGCGCGATGCGGGCGCGGTACGGCGGGGGCGCTTCCCGCGCGGAACATCCCGCGTCGCGCAGCCCGAATCCTCCCAGCCCGACTCCTCCCAGCCCGACTCCGCGCGGCCCGAATCCGCGGGTCTGCGGGCGGGATTCGGACGGCGCCGCGCGGAGCGCGGGAGATGCGCTCGGGCCGGCGGATGGCCCTGCGGAGCGGAGTTCGGCGGAGGCGGGAGTCGTCATGGGTCGAGTGTGCTCGCCCCTACTGTGCGATCGATCGCGACGACCAGTGGATTCGGCTGTCCTGTGGAAAGCGCTCGCGCTGTGGGTAACTCGGGCGCGGGCCGGGAACGCGGGCCAGACCGGCTGGTATTCTCGCCACGCTCGATGGGTCGAGCTCAGGCCGCGCGCCCGACCTTCGCCAAGGCCGCGGTGAACAGCGCGTTCAGCGCCTCGGTATCGGGTTTGCGCCCCTCGAACGTCATATAGGCCACCGAGATTCGCACATCGCCGATCTGGCCCGCCGAGGTCTGCATGGTGGCGGCCACGCCGGGCAGGCTCACCTCCGGAGCGACGGTGCGCCGGAAGGCCAGGGTGTCCTCGGCATCCGCCGGGGGCGACGGATCGAGCGTGGTCGTCACGGTGGATTTCGCGCCCGCCTTGTCGACGCGGAACGATTTGCACTGCCGCAACTGGGATCGCCACGCCGACAAGGGTTTATCCGTGCGGGTCAAGACCACGGTGAGGGTGGCGCGGGCGACGTTGTCGTTCGCCACGGCCACGGCCGTCCGATCGGGACCGGACTGTTGTTCCGGCGGTGCGCAACCGGCGGGTGTGACGATGGCCCCGCGCCCCGCGCCCGCCAGGTCGCCCGTGGCCAGTGCCGCGGCTTCCGGTGGCAGCGTCAAACCGCCGCCGTAGTTCGCCGGGTAGTCCGCGTCGGCGGGCAGTAGTGAACCGAGTTGGGCGCCAATATGTCTGGTGGCCGCGGTGACCGGATGTCCGGAGACCTCCGAGCCGCAGCCCGCCAATCCGATGGCGCAGATCGCCAGCAGCGCGCCCGTCGCGCGTGTCGACACGCCCCCGCCGGGACCCCGGCGCGTCGAAATGGGCACAGTCACGCCTCCACTGTGCCAAACTCCCGATATCCGTCGGCGCCGCCACGCCGCAATCTCCGGTGCGGGAAGTCGGGTGCGGCCAGTCCGCCGCGGAAAATCCGTTTCGCCGGGCGCGCTGCGGGAATGCGTGCGCTGCCCGCGCTGTTGCCGAACGTATTGGTCGGTGTCCGGCCGTGCGCGGGGAGGTCGCCGCCATGGGGGACAATGGACGGTGGTGCCGCCGGAGTATTCGCCCTGGCGTTATCCGGGTGTACCGCGCAGGAAGGAGCACGCGATGGACTACGAGTCGCGAATGTACGAACTGGAGTTCCCCGCTCCGCAGTTGGCGTCCGACGACGGCGCGGGTCCGGTGCTGGTGCACGGGCTGGAGGGCTTCACCGACGCGGGGCACGCCGTGCGCTTGGCCACCACCCATCTACGCGAGAGCCTGGAGTCGGAGCTGGTCGCCTCGTTCGATGTGGACGAGCTGCTCGACTATCGCTCGCGCCGGCCGCAGATGACGTTCAAGACGGATCATTTCGCCGACTATGCCGAGCCCGAGCTGAATCTGTGGGCGCTGCGCGATACGGCGGGCACCCCGTTCCTGCTGCTGGCCGGGTTGGAGCCGGATCTGCGGTGGGAGAAGTTCACCACGGCGGTCCGGCTGCTGGCCGAGCAGTTGGGTGTGCGCCGCACCATCGGGTTGAGCGCCATTCCGATGGCGATTCCGCATACCCGTCCGTTGGGCATCACCGCGCACTCCTCGGATCGGGATCTGATCTCCGAGCATCAGCGTTGGCCGGGCGAGTTGCAGGTGCCGGGTAGCGCGTCCTCGCTGTTGGAGTTCCGGATGGCGCAGCACGGCCACGAATCGGTCGGATTCTCGGTGCACGTGCCGCACTATCTGGCGCAGACGGCCTATCCGGAGGCCGCGCAGACGCTGCTGGAGCATGTGGCCGACAACGCGGGCCTGGAGTTGCCGCTGGCCGCGCTCGGCGAGGCGGCGGCCAGGGTGCGCGAGCAGGTCAATGAGCACATCGCGGGCAATTCCGAGGTGGAGACGGTGGTGCACGCGCTGGAGCGCCAGTACGACAGCTTCGTGACGGCTCAGGAGAAGCAGTCCAGTCTGCTGGTCGGCGATGGCGAGTTGCCCAGCGGTGAGGAGTTGGGTGCGGAGTTCGAGCGTTTCCTCGCCGAGCAGGGCGGCTACGACGGCGGCTTCGGCGGTGAGTCCGGCGAGCAGCGGTAGGCAGGGCCTGAGCCCCGCCCGGCCCCGCGCCGGACTGCCGAGGTGAACGCGTCCGCGCCCACGCCGTAACCTTGTCGGAGTGGATCTGACCGAGCTGCTGGAGATTCCGGGGACAGATGTCGACGCGCTCTACGAGTCGTTCGGCATGTGGGCCGCCGAGCAGGGCACGCCGCTGTATCCCGCGCAGGACGAGGCGGTGCTGGAGTTGGCCTCGGGGTCCAATGTCATCCTGGCCACCCCGACGGGCAGCGGGAAGTCTCTCGTCGCGGTCGGCGCGCACCTTTTCGCGCTGACGCGGGGGCTGCGCAGCTATTACACCGCCCCGATCAAGGCGTTGGTCTCGGAGAAGTTCTTCGCGCTGTGCGAGGTGTTCGGCCCGGAGCGGGTCGGCATGGTGACGGGTGACGCGGCGGTCAATCCGGATGCCCCGATCATCTGCGCGACCGCGGAGATCCTGGCGAATCTGGCACTGCGCGAGGGCGCGGCCGCCGAGGTCGGCCAGGTGGTGATGGACGAGTTCCATTTCTATGCCGATCCGGATCGCGGTTGGGCCTGGCAGGTGCCGCTGCTCGAATTGCCGCGCGCCCAATTCCTTTTGATGTCGGCCACTTTGGGTGAGGTCGATTTCTTCAAGACGGATCTGGAGCGGCGCACCGGAAATCCGACCGCGATCGTGGCGGGTTCGCAGCGTCCGGTGCCGTTGATTTTCTCCTATGTGCGCACCCCTATCACCGAGACGCTGGAAGACCTGGTCACCACCAGCCTCGCGCCGGTGTATGTCGTGCATTTCACCCAGGCGGCGGCCCTGGAGCGCGCACAGGCGCTGACCAGCGTGAACTTCGCTTCGCGTGCGGAAAAGGACGCGATCGCCTCGGCCATCGGCGAATTCCGTTTCGCTTCGGGTTTCGGCAAGACGCTCTCGCGGCTGATCCGGCACGGCATCGGCGTGCACCACGCCGGGATGTTGCCGAAATACCGCAGGTTGGTGGAGCGATTGGCGCAGGAGGGGCTGCTGAAGGTGGTGTGCGGCACCGACACCCTCGGGGTGGGTATCAATGTGCCGATTCGCACGGTGCTGCTGACGGGGCTCACGAAGTTCGACGGGGTGCGCACGCGCAGGCTCAAGGCCCGCGAATTCCATCAGATCGCGGGCCGTGCGGGGCGCGCGGGTTTCGATACCATGGGCACCGTGGTGGTGCAGGCGCCCGAGCACGAGGTGGAGAACGCCCGGTTGCTCGCCAAGGCGGGCGACGATCCGAAGAAGCAGCGCAAGGTGCAGCGGCGCAAACCGCCGGAGGGTTTCGTCTCCTGGAGCGAGGAGACCTTCGACAGGCTGGTCGCGGCGCAGCCGGAGCCGATGGTGTCGCGGTTCACAGTGACGAATTCGATGCTGCTCAATGTGATCGCCCGCCCCGGCAACTGTTTCGACGCCATGCGGCATCTGCTGGAGGACAATCACGAGCCGCGTCCGGCGCAGCGCAGGCATATTCTGCGCGCGATCCGGCTGTATCGGGCGCTGCGCGACGCGGGTGTGGTCCAGCAGCTCGCCGAACCGGACTCCCAGGGCCGCCGAGCCCGCTTGACGGTGGATCTGCAGCGCGATTTCGCGCTCGATCAACCCCTGTCCCCCTTCGCCCTCGCGGCGCTGGATCTGCTCGATCGGGATGCGCCGAGCTATACCCTGGATGTGGTGTCCCTCATCGAATCCACCCTGGAGGATCCGCGCCAGCTGCTGATGGCCCAGCAGCATCGGGCGCGCGGTGCGGCGATCGCCGAGATGAAGGCCGAGGGGATCGACTACGACGAGCGTATGGAGTTGCTCGAGGAGGTCAGCTGGCCCAAACCGCTGGCCGAGCTGATCGAGCCCGCGTTCGAGACCTACCGGGCCGGACATCCGTGGGTGTCGGAGTTCGCGCCCGCGCCGAAGTCGGTGGTGCGCGAGATGATCGAGCGCGCCATGACCTTCGCCGAACTGATCTCGCATTACGAGCTGGCCCGCTCGGAAGGTGTGGTGTTGCGCTATCTGGCCGACGCGTATCGCGCGCTGCGCCGCACGGTGCCCGACGCCGCCCGCACCGAGGAGCTCGACGACATCACCGAGTGGCTGGGCGAGCTTGTCCGGCAGGTGGATTCGAGCCTGCTCGACGAGTGGGAGCAGTTGACCAATCCTGGCGCGGAGTCCGATAGCGACCAGGTTGCCTTCGGGGCCGAGGCGGTGCGCCCGATCACCGCCAATGAGCGCGCCTTCCGCGTCATGGTGCGCAATGCCCTGTTCCGCCGGGTCGAGTTGGCGGCGCGTCGCCGCTGGGACGAGCTGGCCGAACTGAGTCCGGGGCCCGACTGGGCCGCCGAACTCGCACCCTATTTCGCCGAATACGACTCGATCGGCTGCGGTCCGGACGCGCGCGGACCGCAGCTGTTCCAGGTGGAGCGAAGACCCGGCTTCTGGCGGGTGCGGCAGGTGCTCGATGACCCGTCGAACGACCACGGTTGGTCCTTCGACGCCGACATCGACCTCGCCGAATCGGATGCCGCGGGTGAAGTCGTCTTCGACGATATCGCTGTGAACGCAGGCTGATCCGTTCCCGCCGGATGCGACCCCGCCGTGCGCGGGGTCACCGGCTCGTGACACCGCGGTCGCGGGTCGTGCGCCCCGCCGCCGGATACGTGGTTTGACGGATTCGTATCTGGGTAGGGGCCGCTGATACTCTCTCCCCCGCTGCTGCCCCACGTGAAAGATCAACCATGCCCGAATCCCCGTACCTCGTCATCGACTTGGCTCGTGTTCGCGAGAATTACCGCGCGCTGCGCGCCGCGCTCCCGTCGGCCCGAATCCGCTTCGCGGTCAAGGCAAGTCCGGTGTCGGAGATCATCGAACTGCTCGCCGCCGAGGGCGCGGAGTTCGATGTGGCCAGCGTCGGTGAGATCGAGCAGTGTCTCGGGTTGGGTGTCGCACCCGAGCGATTGTGCTACGGCAACCCGATCAAGAAGGCGCGTGATATCGCGCATGCCTTCGCGCGAGGGGTGCGCCGCTACGCCTTCGACACCGAGGACGACCTGCTGCGCATCGCCGAGCACGCGCCGGGTGCGGAGGTGGAGTGCCGCTTCCTGTCGGCGGCCCCGCAATCCACCACGCCTTTCGGCGCGAAGTTCGGTTGTACGCCCACCGACGCGCTGCGGCTGCTGGTGCGCGCTCGCGATCTCGGCCTGCGCGTGGGCGGCCCTTACTTCCATGTCGGCTCCCAGCAGACCGATCCCGCCGCTTGGCGGATCGGCATCGAGCAGGCCGGTCGGATCGCTGAGGGCTTGGCGGACAAGGGAATTCCGGTAGCATCGGTGAATATCGGTGGGGGCCTTCCGATTTCGTATGCCGATCGGGCTCCCGGACTCGATGTTCTCGCGCCGGTCATCGCCGACGCCGCCGCCGAATACCTGCCCGAGACCGCCGGACTCGTTGTCGAGCCCGGCCGTGCGCTCGTGGGTTCGGCGGGCACGATCCATGCCGAGGTCATCGGCGTGCGCGCCGCCCCCGATGGGCGGCGCTGGATATATCTCGATATCGGCCGCTACAACGGCATGGCCGAGACCGAGAACGAATACATCGCCTACCGTTTCCGCACCGAACGTGACGGAGATCCGGTAGACGAGGCAGTGGTGGCCGGTCCGACCTGCGACGGAGACGATGTACTGTATCAACGCACGCAAGTCCTTCTGCCGACCACGCTGCGAGCCGGCGATCGAGTACAGATTCTCGACACCGGCGCCTATACCGCGAGCTATTCGTCGGTGTCATTCAATGGTTTTCCGCCCTTGACCGTTCATGTCTCGGGCGCTGAGCGAGAGTGAGTTTGCCCATGACGGCGGAATTCACCGGCTGGCATGTGCTGGCCGAGTTCGGTGGTGTCGACGCAGCCCTTTGCGACGATCTCGAACGACTCGAATCGGCGTTGCGTGAAGCTCTGATCGGTGCGGGTGTCACCATCTGCGATGTCGTACATAAAAAGTTCGATCCGCAGGGGGTGACCGTCCTCGCGCTGTTGTCGGAGTCCCACGCCTCGATTCACACTTATCCGGAGTCCGGCGACATTTTCGTCGACGTCTTCACCTGCGGCAGTATTGGCGCGGGTGCGACGAAAGCTGTCGATCTGCTGCGCGAGCGGCTGAATCCGGGCGATGTGCGTATGCAGGTGATCAAGCGCGGCCACGGGTCGACGAAGATCGAGGAGCCGGTGGGTGCGGGTCTGACCCGCATCTGGGATCTGCACGAGGTGATCGTCGATACGAACACCCCGTTCCAGCACATGGTGATCGCGCGGACCGACCAGGGTGTGAGCCTGTTCTCCGATGACGACCGCCAGTCCACCGAGTTCTCCCAGGTCACCTATCACGAGGCCATGATGGTTCCGGCCTTCGTGCTCGCCGAGAAGTTGGAGCGGGTGCTCATCATCGGTTCCGGTGAGGGTGTCGCGAGTCAGATGTCGGTGGCGGCGGGGGCTTCCCACGTCGATCATGTCGATATCGATCAGCTCGAGGTGGAGCTGTGTGCCGAACATCTGCCCTACGGCTACACCAGCGATGAGCTGACGCTGGCCGTGAAGGGCGAGGGTCCGGTGAAGGTGCATTACGCCGATGGCTGGGATTTCCTGGCCAAGGCGGCCGAGAACGGGACGCGCTACGACGTCGTCGTGATCGATCTGCCCGATGAGCGGGTCGAGGAGGCACAGCACAATCGCCTCTACGAGTCGGAGTTCCTGTCCCGCTGTCGCGCGCTGCTGGCGCCGGGCGGCGTGCTGACCGCGCAGGCGGGTTGTGCCACCATGTGGCGCAACGAAACCCTGAAGCGGTCGTGGGCCAGATTCCACGAGCAGTTCGGCACTGTCGTCCAGTACGGCAGCGACGAGCACGAGTGGACGTTCCTGTTCGGGCTCAATGAGCGGATCGATGACCCGGTCGCGGCGATGACGGATCGCTTGGCCGTGCTCCCCTACCGCCCGGAGACGATCGACGCCCGCGCCCTGGTGCGCGGCGCGATCGAGCCGCACGCGCTGCGCGTGTAGCGACTGCTGCGGAACGCACCGTCCCCCTCGGGAAATCCTTGGGAGACGGTGCGTTTCGCGTATCACGTGGGCGATGGCCGACCGAACCGAACGACCCCTGCGACGTGTCGCCGAATCCGGGACGGATCGTAAGCCGAAGGCGCACCATGATTTCAGCCGACGAATCCGAGGAGAACGGGGGGCGCGATGACCGGTTCGGGTGGTGTGCTGCCGACGCTGCGGACCGTGGCCGCCATGGCGGCCCTCATCGGCTTGGTCGTGTTGGCGCTTGGGCTGTTCGGGTCGACGGCGGATCCGAATCGCGTCCCCAATTGCGGTGCGACACCGATGCTGCCGGGCACCTCCTGTGCCGACGAATCCGGATCCTTCACCTATGAGGCCAAAATGGCCGAGCAGCGACACACCTTCGAGGTGGCCGATCAGCGCACCACCCTCGGGGCCGATGTCGCGGCGATCGGCGCACTGGTCAACGTCGGTGTGATGGTGCTGTTGAAATGGCTTGGTTGACATCGACTTTCGGTGTTGCGGAGCCGATGGCACGGTTTCGGCGCGGTGGGGGCATTCCTAAGATTGTCTTCAGAGTTGGCGACCCGAGTTGCCGTTGCCGCCGTCATCGCCGAGCATGTGCGGATGGCTGGTTCAGTGGATGACCTGCGGCTGGACGAGCTGCCGGTCCGACCTATTCATCGTAAACTCGTCGTTCTGGTCGGATTCGGCTTGTTCTTCGATCTCTACGAATTGTTCTTGGCGGGCACCATCACCGGCGTGCTCAAGCAGCAGTTGCACCTGTCGACCTTCGAGTTGAGCGGAATCCTGGCCTCGGCCTTCGTCGGTCAGTTCCTGGGCGCGATCACCATCGGCAGGCTTTCGGATGTCTTCGGCCGTCGCCGCATGTTCCTGGTGAATATCGCGCTGTATTCGGGGTTCACGCTGCTGGGCGCGTTCAGCCCGAATGTGGTGTTCCTCATGGCGACTCGCTTCCTGGCGGGTCTGGGCATCGGCGCGGAGATGACGGTGTCGGACACCTACCTGTCCGAGGTGATGCCCGCGCAGGTGCGCGGACGGATGATCGCCTTGGCGTACACGATCGGCTTCTGCGCCGTGCCGTGCGTCGGATTCCTGGCGAAGTGGTTGGTTCCGTTGCGGCCCTTGGGTATGGACGGGTGGCGCTGGTTGTTCGTGATCGGCGGACTCGGCGCCGCGGTGGTGGTCGTAGCGCGCAGGCAGATGCCGGAGTCGCCGAAGTGGCTGGCCCGGCGCGCGCAGGGGGCGCAGGCGGCCGCACCCTTCACGGCGATCGTGCGCGCGCCGTATACCGGTCGCACCGCGCTGTTCTCGGCCGTGATGATCCTGGAGGTGTTCGGCTACTACGGTTTCGGGACGCTGGCCGTTCTGGTGTTGCAGGCCAAGGGTTTCGCAGTCGTCACCTCGCTCAGCTATCTGGCGGTGACGTATCTGGGTTATCCGCTCGGCTCGTTGATCGCGGTCCCACTCATGGAGCGGGTGGAGCGCAAATATCTGGTGATGGTGACGGGCATGCTGATGGCCGTCTTCGGTCTGCTGTTCGGGTTTGCCACCTCGGTGCCGCTCATCCTGTTCGCGGGCGGCTGTTTCACCTTGGCCAGCAATGTGTTCTCCGACGCACTGCACGCCTATCTGCCGGAGTCCTTCCCGACTTCGGTGCGCGGCACCGCCTCCGGTGTGACCTACTCGCTGTCGAAGGTCAGCACGGCGGTGCTGCCGTTCGTGCTGCTGCCCATCCTCGACGGTCACGGGTCGGGTCCGGTGTTCGCGATCATCACCGCCGCCCTGACGCTGATGACGGCCCTGATCTGGGTATGGGGTCCGGTGACGGGTCGGCGCGCGCTCGACTGATTCAGTCGGATTCCACCTGGCGGCGCAGGAAGGCGGCCAGTCGCGTGGCGGCGAATTCCTCGGCGCGCCAAGTCGTCTCGGAGTATTCGGCAGTCCAGACGTAGGCCGACGCGAGGCGATCCCCCGGCGTCACCGGCACCGTGCGCAGGACGTATTCGGCGTCCTCGAAGGCGTCGAGCACACGCCATTCGTCGGCGGTGAGGTCGGTGAGCAGGATGCCCGAGGTGGTGGCGTCCGCGTCGGGAACCAGACCGGGGTAGACCCGGCCGGGCAGTTCGGCCGCGCGCCACCCCGGCGCCGATACCGGCGTCGCGGCCGGGTGGCGACCGAGCAGTCCGGTCAGCACCTGCGGGAATCGCAGGGTGCCGTAGGCGAATAGCGGATGCCGCTGCTCGGGATTCATGCAGTGGCTCCGGCGGGACGGTGTTCGCGGATGATGTCGGCCAATCGGGTGAAGTCATCACGGCGGGCGGTGGAGGCGCGGAAGACCAGGCCGAGGGTGCGACCGGGGGCGGGCACCGCGAAGTGGGCGGTATCCAGTGTGCCGCGCGCGGTTTCGCTGGCGACCGCCATCTCCGGGATCAGGGTCAGACCGAGACCGCCCGCGACACACTGCACGACGGTGGTCAGCGAGGTGGCGCGGGTATCGCCGACGGCGGCCGGATGCACCTCGGCCCCGCGACAGAGCTCGAGGGTTTGATCGCGCAGGCAGTGGCCCTCGTCCAGCAGTAGCAGCGGTAGGGATTCCAGGGCGGCGGGCGCGAGGTCGCGGCGGCCCGCCAGCGCATGTCCGCGCGGGGTGACGAGCACGAATTCCTCGGTATAGAGCGGGATCTCGAGCAAACCGTGGGTCGCGGTCGGCAGTGCGAGCAGCGCCACGTCGAGCAGTCCGGTGCGCAGTCCGTCCAGCAGGTGTGCGGTGCGATCCTCGATGACCTGCGGGATCAGCGCGGGCACCCGCTCGCGCAGGGCGGGCAGCAGCCGGGGCAGCACATAGGGAGCTACCGTCGGGATGATACCCAGGCGCAGGGTGCCGCCGAGTCCGTCGCCCGAGGCCGAGGCCATGAATCGGTCCGCCGCCTCGAGTGTGGCTATTGCCTGCGGCAGCAACCTTTTTCCGGCGGCGGTGACCAGAACCCGCCGGGTGCTGCGTTCGATGAGCCGCAGTCCCAACCCGTGCTCCAGGGCGGCCAGTCCCTGCGATAACGTGGGCTGGCTCACACCGAGCCGGGTCGCCGCGGTCCCGAAGTGACGGTATTCCGCGATCGATACGAACGCACGCAGCTGTGACAGGGTGGGCTGATAAGTTTGATCAGTCACGCCTATCAGTCTAGTGCGACCAATCACCTTTACCTTTCAGCACCCGGTCCGGCAAGATCACCGTGGAGCTTTCCAGCTAACCGAACATGACGAGGAGACGAGCATGGCACTGCTGACCATCGGCGACCAATTCCCGGCATACAACCTCACCGCCGTGATCGGCGGCGATCTGTCGAAGGTCGACGCTCAGCAGCCCGAGGACTACTTCACGCAAATCACCAGCGACGATCACGCGGGCAAGTGGCGCATCGTGTTCTTCTGGCCGAAGGACTTCACCTTCGTCTGCCCGACCGAGATCGCCGCCTTCGGCAAGCTCAACGAGGAATTCGCCGACCGCGACGCCCAGGTGCTCGGCGTCTCGGTGGACAACGAGTTCGTGCACTTCCAGTGGCGCGCCCAGCACGAGGACCTCAAGACCCTCCCCTTCCCGATGGTCTCCGATCTCAAGCGCGAATTGGTCGCCGCCACCGGCGTTCTCAACTCCGACGGCGTCGCCGACCGGGCCACCTTCATCGTGGACCCGAACAACGAGATCCAGTTCGTCTCGGTCACCGCGGGTTCGGTGGGCCGCAATGTGGACGAGGTGCTGCGGGTGCTCGACGCGCTGCAGTCCGACGAGCTGTGCGCCTGCAACTGGAAGAAGGGCGACCCGACCATCAACGCGGGCGAACTGCTGGCCGCGAGCGTCTGACCCGCCGAGAATCCGGCCGACCCGGATTCTGGCCAGAGAGAAGAGGAATCGTCCAGTATGAGCATTGAGAACCTGAAGAACTCATTGCCCGAGTACGCCAAGGACCTCAAGCTCAATCTGTCCTCGATCGCACGCACCACCGTGCTGAACGAGCAGCAGCTGTGGGGCGTCCTGCTGGCGGCGGCCGCGGCCACCCGCTCGGCGGGTACACTGCGCGAGATCGCCGAGGAGGCGGCCGATATCCTGTCCGAGCAGGCGTACAACGCCGCGCTCGGCGCGGCCTCCATCTGCGCGATGAACAATGTGTTCTACCGCAGTCGCTCCTTCCTCGGCGGCCGCTACGACGATCTGCGGGTCGGGCTGCGGATGAATATCATCGGCAATCCCGGTGTGGACAAGAACGATTTCGAGTTGTGGTCGCTCGCGGTGTCGGCGGTCAACGGCTGCCAGCACTGCCTGGTCGCCCACGAGAAGGAACTGCGCGACGCGGGTGTGTCGCGCGAGGTGATCTTCGAGGCGCTGCGCACCGCGGGCATTGTGGCGGGCGTGGGTCAGGCCGTGCAGTCCACCGAGGCTCTCGCGAGCGCGGCGGTCTGATCCGAACGAAATCGATTCGGCCCCTATCCATTCCGGATAGGGGCCGTTTCGAATTCACCGACCGGACAGAGTTCCGGCAGCCGGACCATTCACCCCTGCCGAGCCGAAAAAGCTTGTAGCCTGGTATTCCAGTCGTCTTGGGGATGCGAGAAGCCATGAGCACAGAGCAGCAGAACCCGAATCCCGATCAGCCTTTCTTCGATCCGGTGATCTACGGGAACGGTCCGGACGACAATGTCACCGACACCGCCGAAACGGCCGCCGTCACCCATCATTCGATTACCGTCGGTGGCCGCGATATCGCCTACACGGCCACGGCGGGCCATCTGGTGACGGTGGATCCGAGCAGTTCGCAGCCGAACGCGAAGATGTTCTATGTCGCCTTCACCGAGGACGGCGCCCGCGAGGAGGACAGACCGGTCACCTTCTTCTACAACGGTGGTCCGGGTTCATCGGCGGTGTTCGTTCTGCTCGGCTCGTTCGCGCCGCGACGCATCAAGACCAAACTGCCGGATTTCACTCCGCCCGCGCCGTATTCGATGGAGGACAATCCCGACAGCCTGATCGACCGCAGCGATCTGGTGTTCATCAATCCGGTGGGCACCGGATATTCCGCGGCCGTCGCCCCGCACCGGAATCGGGAATTCTGGGGTGTGGACCAGGACGCGGAATCCATCAAGGATTTCATCAAGCGCTACCTCACCAAGAACAATCGGTGGAACTCCCCCAAATTCCTGTTCGGCGAGTCCTACGGCACGCCGCGCAGCTGTGTGGTCGCCTATCGACTGCACGAGGACGGCGTCGATTTGAACGGCATCACGCTGCTGTCATCGATTCTGGACTATCGGCAGGTCGGCAATCCGATCGGTCTGCTGCCGACGGCCGCCGCCGACGCCTGGTATCACCGGCGGCTCGGCGTCACCCCACCGCCGACCGAGCTCGCCGCCTTCGCCGCGCAAGTCGAGGACTTCGCCGATGGACCGTATCTGGCGGCGCTGCAGGCCTTCCCGAAGCCGGACCCGGCCACGGTCGACCAGCTCGCCGCGTACACGGGCATCGACAAGACGACGCTCACCTCGTGGAGTCTGCTCATCGGATACCCGTTCCTCACCGCGCTGCTGGCCGACCGGAATCTCGCGCTCGGCGCCTATGACGGCCGGGTCACCGGAATCGACTCCGGTATCGCGGGCCGGGTCGACCCGAATTCCGGCGGCAACGATCCGACCATGGCCGCCGTCTCCGGCGTCTACACCGCCATGTGGAACTGGTATCTCAACGAACAACTGAAGTACACCTCGAACTCGTCGTTCACCGACCTCAACGATCAGGTCTTCCACGGCTGGGATTTCACGCACACCGACCCGACCGGTGCCAAGCAGCCTGCCGGATCCCTCTACACCGCAGGCGATTTGGCGGCCGTCATGGCGATCAATGTGGACCTGAAGGTGCTCTCGGCCAATGGCTACTTCGATTTCGTCACCCCGTTCCACCAGACCGTGCTGGATCTCGCGGCGATGCCGCTGCAGGATCCCGCGGTGCGCCGGAACCTGACCATCCGCTTCTACCAGTCGGGGCACATGGTCTACCTCGACGGTCATTCGCGCACCGCGCTCAAACAGGATCTGGTGGCGCTGTATCACGATGTGGTCAGCGACAGGGCGGCGCTGAGCCGGGTCCTGTCGCTGCGCGCGGAGTAGGACCCTGGTCAGACACGCACGTAATCGGCGAGGTGTTCGCCGGTGAGGGTGGCGCGTCCGGCGACGAGTTCGGCGGGGGTGCCTTCGAAGACGATCCGGCCACCGTCGTGGCCCGCACCGGGACCGAGGTCGATGATCCAGTCGGCGTGCGCCATCACGGCCTGGTGGTGTTCCACCACGATCACCGATTTGCCCGCGTCGACCAGCCGGTCCAGCAGGCCGAGCAGATGTTCGACATCGGCGAGATGCAGCCCGGCCGTTGGCTCGTCGAGGACGTAGATACCGCCCTTGTCGGCCATATGGGTGGCCATCTTCAGCCGCTGCCGCTCACCGCCGGACAGTGTGGTGAGCGGTTGTCCCAGACCGAGATAGCCGAGACCGACCTCGACCAGCCGCGTCAGAATGGCATGGGCCGCCGGTAGTCGCGCGGCCTCGGAACCGAAGAACGCCGCGGCCTCGTCGACCGACATGGCGAGCACCTCGCTGATATCGCGACCGCCGAAGTGGTATTCGAGGACAGCGGCCTGATAGCGCTTGCCGTCGCATTCCTCGCAGACGGTGCTGACCCCGGCCATCATGCCCAGATCGGTGTAGACCACGCCCGCACCATTGCAGTTGGGGCACGCGCCTTCCGAATTGGCGCTGAACAGCGCGGGTTTCACCCCGTTGGCCTTGGCGAAGGCCTTGCGGATCGGTTCGAGCAGACCGGTGTAGGTGGCCGGATTGCTGCGCCGCGAACCCCGGATGGCGGTCTGATCCACCGAGACCACCTCCGCGTCCTTGGGCATCGAGCCGTGCACGAGTGAACTCTTGCCCGAGCCCGCCACACCCGTCACCACCACCAGCACGCCGAGCGGGATATCCACGTCGACCTCCTGCAGGTTGTGCGTGGAGGCGCCGCGAATCGCCAATGACCCCTTGGCCTTTCGCATCGTCTTCTTGAGCGCGGCGCGATCGTCGAAGTGGCGGCCGGTGATCGTGCCGCTCTTGCGCAGACCGGCCACCGTGCCCTCGAAGCAGATGGCGCCGCCGCCGGAACCCGCGCCGGGACCGAGATCGACGATGTGATCGGCGATGGCGATGGTCTCCGGTTTGTGCTCGACCACGAGCACGGTATTGCCCTTGTCCCGCAGGCGCAGCAGCAACTTGTTCATCCGCTCGATATCGTGCGGGTGCAGCCCGATCGTCGGCTCGTCGAAGACATAGGTGATATCGGTGAGCGAGGATCCGAGATGTCCGATCATCTTCACCCGCTGCGCCTCCCCGCCCGACAGGGTGCCCGACGGGCGCTCCAGCGCGAGGTAGCCGAGCCCGATCTCCACGAAGGAGTCCAGGGTGTGGCGCAGGCTGGTCAGCAGCGGCGCGACCGACGGATCGGCGCGGTCGCGGACCCAGTCGGCCAGATCGCTGATCTGCATCGCGCACAGGTCGGCGATATTCATCCCGTCGATGCGCGCGGATCTGGCCGTCTCGCTGAGTCGGGTGCCCGCGCAGTCCGGGCAGGTGGTGAAGGTGACCGCCCGCTCAACGAAGGCGCGGATATGCGGTTGCAGCGTCTCCTGATCCCGGTTGAGCATCGACTTCTGAATCTTGGGGACCAGACCCTCGTAGGTCAGGTTGATGCCGTTGATCTTGACCTTCGTCGGCTCCCGGTAGAGGAAGTCGTGCGACTCGCGCTTGGTGAACTTGCGGATCGGCTTGTCCGGATCGAAGAATCCGCACTCGCGGATCACCCGGACCACCCAGCCGTCACCGGTGTAGCCCGGAATCGTGAACGGATCCTCCGAGAGCGCCTTCGAATCGTCGTAGAGCTGGGTCAGATCGATATCGGAGATCGCGCCCCGCCCCTCGCAGCGCGGACACATCCCGCCGATTCGCTCGAAGGTGCGCTTCTCGGCCCGCTTGTTGCCGCGTTCGACGGTGATCGCGCCGCTGCCCCGCACGGTGGCGACATTGAACGAGAACGCCTGCGGCGAGCCGATGTGCGGTGTGCCCAGTCTGCTGAACAGGATGCGCAGCATGGCGTTGGCGTCGGTGGCGGTGCCCACCGTGGAGCGCGGATCCGCGCCCATGCGCTGCTGGTCGACGATGATCGCGGTCGTCAGACCGTCGAGCACGTCGACTTCTGGGCGGGTCAGCGTCGGCATGAAGCCCTGGACGAAGGCGCTGTAGGTCTCGTTGATCAGGCGCTGCGATTCGGCGGCGACGGTGCCGAACACCAGCGAACTCTTACCCGATCCGGAGACGCCGGTGAAGACGGTCAGCCTCCGTTTGGGTATCTCGAGGCTGATGTCCTTGAGATTGTTCACCCGCGCGCCGTGCACGCGGATCAGGTCGTGACTGTCGGCGAGGTGCGATGCGCGCGCGGGGCTCATTGATCTCCCTGGAGGGTTCGCGGATGGGTGGGCTCAGCGCACTTCCTGGATGCGGACGAGATTGCCCGCCGGATCGCGGAAGGCGCAGTCGCGCACCCCGTAGGGCTGATCGGCGGGTTCCTGGACGACCTCGGCGCTGCCCGCCTGCAACTTCTCGAAGGCGTCGTCGACATCCTTGGTTGCCAACAGAATGCTGCCATAGGTGCCCTTGGCCATCATCTCGGTGACGGTGCGGCGCTCGTCCTCGGTGAGACCCGGTGTCGCGGCGGGCGGGTACAGGACGATGGCGGTATCGGGCTGATCGACGGGACCGACGGTGATCCAGTGCATGCCGTTGTATCCGACGTCCTTGCGGACCTCGAAGCCGAGCAGATCGCGGTAGAAGGCGAGGGCGGCGGCCGGGTCGTCCTGCGGGAGAAAGCTGGCATTGATGGTGATGTCCATGGCTTTCACGCTAATTGCGGCTCGGTTGCCGATGCTTCTCGATTCCTGATCGGTCTGGTGACCTGTTTGGCCACGCAGGAGGGCATGCCCTCGGTGGCGTCGGCCGCCTCGCGCCGGTAGACGCTTGGCGGTACACCGACCAATTCGGTGAATCGGGTGCTGAAGGTGCCCAGCGAGGAGCAGCCGACCGCGAAGCAGACCTCGGTGACGCTCAGATCGCCGCGCCGCAGCAGGGCCATGGCGCGCTCGATCCGGCGGGTCATCAGGTACGCGTAGGGCGATTCGCCGTAGGCGGCCCGGAATTGGCGGCTCAGGTGGCCTGCCGAGATGTGCGCGTCGCGGGCCAGCGCCTCGACGTCGAGCGGTTGGGCGTACTCCCGGTCGATGCGGTCGCGGACGCGACGCAGGCGGGCCAGATCCCGCAGGCGCTGCTCGGCTGGGGTGCTGCTCACCTGCGCATCGTGCCACACGGGGCCGGACTCGGTCGAGATTCGCGCGCCCCGATGCCATGGTCGCCCAGGTACTCGGCAAGGGAAGAGCGGCGGCTCGACGTCGGCGACACCAAACGGTCGTATAGGCGCTTTCCTCGCGCGGGTACGCTTTGACGGCATGGGCACACAGGTTGATGTGGTACGCGTATTCACCGATGCGGCCGGTCAATTCGGCAATGAACTGGGGGTGGCGCGGGCGAGCGAGATCGCCGAGAATGCGCGCCAGCACACCGCCGAGCAGCTCGGCTTCAGCGAGACGGTCTTCGTCGCCGACGCGGTGGACGGGGTGGCGCGGGTGCGCATCTACACCCCCACCATCGAACTACCATTCGCCGGACACCCCACCGTGGGCACCGCGTGGTGGTTGGCCGAGCAGGGGCAGGTGGTGCACACCCTGGAGGTGCCCGCGGGTCCGGTCGCGGCCCAGTTCACCGATGGGCTCACCTGGGTGCGGGCGCGCGCCGAATGGGCGCCCAGGTTCACCTTCGCCGAGGTCGGCGCCGCCGAGGAGGTGCTGGCCCTGCGCTCGGAGGACTATTCGGAGGGCCAGCACTACGTCTGGTGCTGGGTGGACGAGTCACGCGGCGAGATCCGCTCCCGGATGTTCGCCCCCGGTCTCGGCATCGCCGAGGACCAGGCCACCGGGGCGGCGGCCGTCGCCATCACCGCGCTGCTGCGCCGCGGACTGAAGATCACCCAGGGCACCGGTTCGCAGTTGTTCACCGAATGGGATTCCGACGGGTGGGTGCGCCTGGGCGGCCGAGTGGTGCCCGCCGCACCCGTCGAGGTCTGACGCGGCGGGCAAGGTCCGACGCGGCGCGCGAGGTCACCGCGAGGACAGCCGGAACAACCCGAATCCGCGCCGCCACGGCGGGACGGGCCTGGTGTCGAGCGCTGCCATGACGCGGGACTCCAGCCGGGAAGGCGGTCGGGTCTCGTAGAGCACCGCCAGGCGCGCCAGCACCTCCCGCGTGGTGCGCACGATCTCCAGGAAGGCATATCTGATGTTCGGGTCGGCGGCGGCGAGCCGGGACTCGATATGTCGGCGCTCGATCTCGGCGACCGCGTCCAGCGCGTAGGGATAGGCCAGATCCAACAGGCCCGAATCGGGGCGGGCTCGCTCAACCATCCGCGCACTCCCCCGCCAGTCCGGACAGCACCGCTACCAGACGCGCCCGCACCACCGCGACCGGCAGCGAAAGACGCTGGGCCGCTTCGCGATAGGTTCGGCCCCCGAAATAGATCGGTCCGAGGATCGCCCGATCACCCGTCCGCGCCCCCGGCCACTCGGCCGGATCGGAGATCGAATGCCCTGACCCACAGCCGAATTCGGCCGCGTCGCGCAGCCGCTCGATCGCGGCCCGATGGGTCAGCGCGATCACCCACCCCATCGGGCCGCCCCACTCGGCCGCACCGTCCACCGCGGATTGTCGTGCCGCCGACCACATCCGCAGATACACCTCCCGCGTCACTTCCTCCGCCACCGCCCGATCATTCGATATCCGCAGCGCCAACCCGTATGCCCGCGGCGCTGTCATCCGATAGAAGCGCCGGAACGCCGCACGATCGCCCGCTCCGGCAGCGCGCAGCAGTCGACGCAGCCGCTCGTCCACCGTCGCGCGCTCCCGCGCGATCCGGCCACCGCCACGCCTTGCCGACTCCATGCCCGCCATACCGAATGTTCGGTGGCCGATCGCGTCCGGATTGGTCTGTCGACCCGATTCGTCCGAAATCCTGGAATCGCCGGGGCATCACCCATTTCGGGTCGAATTCGGTTGCCGCGTCTACTGATTCGAATGCGCACCGGGCGAGATCAATTCGGCCGCGCATCGGACCGATGCGGGCAAATGAACTCGGCCACTCAGCGGGCTGAATCACGGGCGACTCAGCGCCAGATGGCGGCCACCAGCATGTAGGCGGTGCCGAGATCCATGACGATATGCGAAAGCAGGGACCAGCGGCCGGGCACAGGGTGCGGCCAGTGCAAGGGGCGGGCAGCGACGGCACTGTAGAGGCCGACGCAGGCGTCGATGACGAAGAGGGCCACGAGAAGCGCGGTCGGAACGAGCGCGGGACCACCAGTGGAATGACCGGACATGGCGTACCACATGGCCGCCGCCGCGAGGACGTGATAGCCGATGGCGAGCGCCCGATGGCGGGCTCCCGGCCGGGCGGCGCCGCGCCACTCGGCGAGGCGCGCGACGAGCAATCCGGCATAGGCCACGGTCATGGCGGTGAGCACATTGCCGAGGGCATGGGCGCGGGGGAAGATCAGCATGACGATCATGACCAGGCACATCAGCAGGTGCGCCGCGTCGGACTCCCGGCAAACCGCCGAATCGGCAAGCACCGAACCGGAATTCACCGCGACGGGACGGACCGGTCGCAACCGCGCGCCGACCATCGCGCCCGCCGCGACGAAGGCGAGCAGCGCCGTCCATCGCAGCGCACCGTAGTGCTCGACGAACTCCGCCACACCGCACCGCCTTTCACCGCATCGCCCACCATGCTCGCATCCGACCCGGCGACACCCCGGCATCGGTATTCCCGAATCCGGTACGCGCGCGCCGAATTCACCGGGCGCGCGCCCCCGCCTCGCGGGCGAAGCGCCCCGGCGAGATCCCGCGCCACTGTTTGAACGCGTTGGAGAAGCTGGGCGCACCGGAATAGCCCATGCGATAGGCGACATCCTCGACGGTCAGCCCGGTGGACAGCAGTTCCTCGGCGAGGCTGCCGAAGGTCTGCGCGCACAACCGCCGATAGGAGGTGCCCTCGTCGGCGAGGCGGCGACGCATGGTGCGCAGACTCATATGCATGGTGGCGGCCACATCCTGCTGGGTGATGCGACCGTTCATGCGGTGCATGAGGATCTGCCGCACCGCGCCCGCCACCCCCTGTCGCATCCCGCGCCGCTCCAGCAGTTCCGCGCACCGCTCGTCGAACAGCAACGCGGTGAGCGGACTCGCGTGCGGCATCGGACCGTCGATCTGCGTGGTGTCGAACACCGCCAGGTGCGGGCCGACACCCTCGGAATTGGGGATGGCGAAATCCTCCAGCGCGGGCCGGATCCGCTCGCGCAGTCCGGCCGCGATCTCGGCCCGCTTGACCGGCGGCGGCGCACCGAAGACGAGCAGCCAATTCGTCAGCAGCGCCGACACATCGCGCTCCAGCAGGAAACCGCGCACCTCGCGCGGCACATCCCTGTCGTCGAGGTAGAGCAGCATCTCATCGCCCTCGTACCGGTGCCAGGCGCGGGCGAAGGAGGTCATCAGGCTGAAATAGCGCATGGCCACCTCGATGGCCGCGCGCTGGGTGGGGCTGCTCATCACCGCGAGGGCGAAGATACCCAAAGTGGTGATGCGGGTGCGGGTTCCCGCCTCGATGCCGAGGCCGTACTCGTCGCCGAGGGCGGTCACGATATTGCGGGCCAGTGAAATCTCCTGGGACGCGGGTATTTCCGCACCGGGGGTCTCGAGCAGGATCGGATCGATACCGGTGTCGCGCAGGCAGTCGGTGCGACCGAGCCCGTGATCCTCGGCAACCTCCACCAGGATCACCGCATTGTCCACCGACCGCCGCCATTCCCAAGCGGCCACCACCCCATGGTTTCCTCCGCCGGCCGAAATCGGCAAGGTTTTGGCCGGACATCGAAAGGACATCCGCACAGCCGCTTTCCATGCCCTCCCGGTTGCCGAGGTGGCCGGTAACCGTAACAGCGTGACCCGTTATCGCATGGAACGACGCGGTGGCGACCACCTAGCGTCTAGGGCAGAAGGAGGCAGGCGAAAACATATGTCCAGAAAGACACTTGCGGGCAAACGCGTCGCGATCACCGGTGGCGCGCACGGCATCGGACGCGAGACCGCACTGGCATTCCTGGCCGAGGGGGCCGATATCGCGATAGGGGACATGGACAGCGGATCCGTGCGTGCCCTCGCCGATCACCTCGTCCGCATCCATGGCGGCACGGTGGTCGGCCTTCCCCTCGACGTCACCGATTCCCTTGGGTTCGCGGGCTTTCTCACCTGCGCGGACCGCAAACTCGGCGGACTCGATGTGGTGGTCAACGCCGCCGATATCGTGCCGACCGGCGGCGCGTTCCTCGCCGAGACCGAGGCGGAGGCCGATCGGCAGATCGATGTGAACCTGCGCGCGGTCATCACCGGAACTCGGCTCGCCGCAGCGCGTTTCGTCGAACAAGGGCACGGGCAGATCGTGAATATCGGCACCGCCGCGGGCGTGCCCGGCGCGCTCGGGATCGCGGTGTACACCGCCACCAGGCACGGCGTCGTCGGATTGGGCGCGGCGCTGGATCGAGAGTTCGCCGAACACGGGGTCACGGTCAGCACGGTGGCCGCCGGGGCGGTCTGCGATACCGAGGCGGTGGCGGACACCGTCGTCGCCTGTGTGGCGCGCCAACTGGGCGGACTCATCACCGTGCGCAGGCCGGGCGCGGCGCGCGGCGCGGCCGTGCGCGAGGCAGCGCGCCGGTTGCTCGGGGCGCGGACGCCCGCCCTGTTGGGTTGAACAGGTTTGTGCAATAGCGGGTTTCGGTGAAGCACGGTCCGCGCCGAGCTCACGTCGCGCCGCGTGAGCTCGGCGCCGACCAGGTTTCGCCGAATACCCGCGAACTCAGCCCAGCGCGGCGACGAATCCGGCGACGAGTTCGTCGACCTGTTCGTCGGTCATCACGAACGACGGCGAGATCTGCATCGCGCCCTGGCCTGCGGCCCGACCCGAAATACCGTGGGCACGTAGGGTTTTCACCATGGACAGGCCCTCGGCCGGATCGGCGAGCTGCACGGCGGCCACCGCGCCGACGCCGCTGCGGATCTCGGCGACGCGGGGGTGCTCGGCCAGCGGGGCCAGCTTCGCGTGCAGGGTCGTCTCGAGGCGCGCGGCGGCATCGAGCAGGCCCTCACGCTCGATGATGTCGAGGTTGGCCATGGCCGCGGCGGCGGAACCCGCGTGTCCGCCGTAGGTGTAGCCGTGCCGCCACCAGACGCCGCCCGCGAAAAACGGTTCGGCGATGTGCGGGGCGATGAATACCGCGCCCATCGGCAGGTAACCGGAGGTCAGGCCCTTGGCCGTGGTCATCAGGTCCGGTTCCAGACCGAAACGCGTCGAGGCGAACCAGGACCCGCCGATCCGCCCGAATCCGGTGACGACCTCGTCGGCGACGAAGAGGATGTCGTGATCGCGGCAGATGCGGCGCACCTCGGCGAGGTACCTCTCGGGCGGCAGGTAGATCCCGCCCGCGCCGATGATCGGTTCGCAGAAGAAGGCGGCGATGCGCTCCGCGCCCACCTCCTCGATCAGGGCGAGCAGCGCCTTGGCCTCGTCCCAGGCGATGGTGCGGGTGTCGGGCATCAGTTCGCCGTAGCCCTCCCGGTTGACCGGGATGCCCGCCAGCGCGGTACCCGCGACGTGCATGCCGTGATAGGCGCGCTGCCGTCCGACGACGATGGTCTTGCCGGGACGGCCGAGTTCGTGCCAGTAGCGGCGGGCGAGTTTGGCGGCGGTGTCCACCGAGTCGGAGCCGCCGGAGGTGAAGAAGATCTTGCTGCCGGGAACCGGCCCGATGGCGCTGAGCCGTTCGGCCAGCGCTTGGGTCACCGGCTCGGTGATATCGCCGAAATTGGAGTAGTGCGCGATCCGACGCAACTGGGCGGCGACGGCATCCGCGATCTCGCCGCGGCCGTGCCCGACATTGGTGAACCACAGCCCCGCGGTGGCGTCGAGGTAGCGGGCGCCCGCCGCGTCGTAGACGTAGGCGCCCTCGCCGCGCGCGACCGCGAACACACCGTCACGGGTGACGGCCCCCATATCGGCGAATCCATGCCATAGCGCATCCATGCCTCCACCCTTACCAGGCAGGTGGCGTCACAGTACGAACCGGGTTACCGACTCGCAGCGAGATCTTGCCGCGGACGACGACCCGTTCCACGCACTCGAACGCGCCGAGACGCAACCGGACTACGCCTCATCGAGGACGAGTGCCTGCGCGCCGAACCGGCCTGGACCGAATCCACCGCCGCCGAACCACGTTCGGGCACGCCGCACCGGAATAAGAACGAGATCGCCTAGGCGGGCGCGCAATCCGGGCGCGCCGCGCTCGAACCGTAGGCTTGGCCCTGCCGAGGACCCGTTTCGAACACCGCCACCACCCGCACCGGGCCGCGCTGCGAACCGCAGGGGATCTTTCGCTAGGCTGGGAGCGCAATGACCAGGACAGCCGACGTGAGTCTCCGCGAGCTACGCACCCGTCTGGACGCGGTGACCCTGCGCGACGAACACCGATTGCGACGCCGCCTCGACCGCGCCCGCGGCGGCGACCTGACCGCCGTCGAAGCCGAGATCGCCGCCGCCGAGGCGCGAGTGGCGGCCCGGCGCGCGGCGGTCCCCGCCATCGAGTATCCCGAGCAACTCCCCGTCTCGGCCCGGCGCGATGATATCGCCGCGGCCATCGCCGCCCACCAGGTGGTGATCGTGGCGGGCGAGACCGGATCGGGCAAGACCACGCAGATCCCCAAGATCTGCCTCGAACTCGGGCGCGGCATCCGGGGCGTCATCGGGCACACCCAGCCGCGCCGCCTCGCCGCCCGCACCGTCGCCGAGCGCATCGCCGAGGAACTGCACACCGAACTCGGCGATATCGTCGGCTATACGGTCCGATTCACCGATCAGGCCTCCGAGCGCACACTGATCAAACTGATGACCGACGGCATCCTGCTCGCCGAGATCCAGCGCGACCGACTGCTGCGCCGCTACGACACGATCATCATCGACGAGGCGCACGAGCGCAGCCTCAATATCGACTTCCTGCTCGGCTATCTCAAGCAGTTGCTGCCGCGCAGGCCCGATCTCAAAGTGATCATCACCTCGGCCACCATCGATCCGGAACTGTTCGCCCGGCACTTCGCCGACGAGCGGGGCGAACCCGCGCCCATCGTGGAGGTCTCGGGCCGCTCGTTTCCGGTCGAGATCCGCTATCGCCCACTGTCGCTGGAGCTTCCGGCCACCGACGATCCCGACGACGAGGACACCGCGGTCCTCGACCGCGATCCCACCGACGCCATCGCCGACGCGGTCGACGAATTGTTCGCCGCAGGCGACGGCGATGTGCTGGTCTTCCTCTCCGGGGAACGCGAGATCCGCGACACCGCCGACGCGCTGCGCGAACTGAAGCTGCCGCGCACCGAGATCGTGCCGCTGTACGCGCGGCTCTCGGCGGCCGAGCAGCACCGGGTCTTCCAGTCGCACACTGGAAGACGCGTGGTGCTGGCCACCAATGTCGCCGAGACCTCGCTGACGGTGCCCGGTATCCGCTACGTCATCGATCCCGGCACGGCGCGCATCTCGCGCTATTCGATGCGCACCAAGGTGCAGCGGCTGCCCATCGAACCCATTTCCCAAGCCTCGGCGCGGCAGCGCTCGGGTCGCTGCGGCCGGGTCGCCGACGGTATCGCTATTCGTCTGTATGCCGAGGACGATTTCGAGGCGCGGCCCGCCTTCACCGAACCGGAGATCCTGCGCACCAACCTCGCCGCGGTCATCCTCCAGATGACGGCGCTGGGGCTCGGTGATATCGAGGGCTTCCCGTTCGTCGAGGCGCCCGACCGGCGGGCCATTCGCGACGGTGTCGCGCTGCTCGAGGAGTTGGGTGCGCTCGCGCGCGCGGCGGGCGGTGCCGCAGGCGAGGCCGAGGCGGGCCTGACGCTCACCGAGATCGGCCGGGAGATGGCGCAGTTGCCGGTGGATCCGCGCATGGCGCGAATGCTGGTGCAGGCCAACCGCACCGGCAACCTGGCCGATGTGCTGATCATCGTGGCGGCGCTGTCGATCCAGGATGTGCGCGAGCGCCCGGTGGAATTCCAGCAGGCCGCCGACACCAAACACGCCCGGTTCGTGGTGGAGAACTCCGATTTCCTGGCCTACCTGCGGTTGTGGGAGTATCTGGCCGAGCGGCGCAAGGCGCTGTCGTCCAATCAGTTCCGCCGGATGTGCCGCGAGGAATTCCTGCACTATCTGCGGATCAGGGAGTGGCAGGATCTGCACGGGCAGTTGCGGACCATCACGCGCAGCCTCGGCTGGACCTTGCATCCCGTCGAGGATCGCGAGCCGCGCGAAACCGGCGGTGACACAGGGACTGCCAAGAGTGACGAACGCGCGAGAAAGGGTCGCGCCGCCGCGGCGGGCCGCGCGAAGCCTCCAGCTGCGGTAGGGGAAGTCTCCGACGAATTACCCTGGGACGCAACGGGTATCCATCAGGCCCTGCTGTCGGGCATGCTCTCGCACCTCGGCGTGCGCGAGGCCGAGACCCGTGAATTCCTCGGCGCGCGCAATGCCAAATTCATGATCTTCCCCGGCTCCGCGCTGGCCAAGAAGCCGCCGCGCTGGGTGATGGCCGCCGAACTGGTGGAGACCTCCCGCCTGTGGGGCCGGATGGCCGCGCGGGTGGAACCGGAATGGGCCGAGCGGCTCGCCGGCGATCTGGTCAAGCGCACCTACTCCGAACCGCACTGGTCGGCCAAGCGGGGTGCGGCCATGGCCTACGAGCGGGTCACGCTGTACGGGATCCCGCTGGTCACCGGGCGGGCGGTCGACTTCGGCCGCATCGACCCGGAACTGGCCCGCGAACTGTTCCTCCGGCACGCGCTGGTCCAAGGCGAGTGGCAGACCAGACACGAGTTCTTCCATCGCAATCGCGCGCTGCTCGAGGATGTCGCCGATCTGGAGCATCGGGCGCGCCGCCGCGACATCCTGGTCGACGACGAGGTGCTGTTCGAGTTCTACGACCGGCGCATCCCGGCCGATATCGTCTCGGTGCGCCATTTCGACAGTTGGTGGCGCACCGCGCGGCGCCAGGATCCGACACAGTTGGACTTCTCGGCCGAGACCGTCGTCAATGCCGGAGCCGCCGCCTTGGACCCGACCGACTTCCCGGACGCCTGGCGGCAGGGCGAGCTGAGTTTCCCGCTCACCTATCAATTCGAACCGGGTCAGGCCGAAGACGGTGTCACCGTGCGCATTCCGATCGCGCAACTGGCCCACGTGCGGGCGGTCGGCTTCGACTGGCTGGTGCCGGGCATGCGCGAGGAGTTGGCCGCCGCGCTGATCAAGACGCTGCCGAAGACATTGCGGCGCAGCGTGGTTCCCGCACCGGATTTCGCCGCCGCCGCGCTGGCCGCGCTCACCCCGCGCGCCGAACCGCTGCGGACCGGACTGGCGCGAGAGTTGTCGCGGCTGGGCGCGGTCACCATCACCGCCGCGGATCTGGATCCCACCGCGCTCCCCGATCACCTGCGCATGACCTTCGCCGCCACCGACGCCTCCGGCGCCGACGTCGCCTCCGGCAAGAGTCTGGCGGCGCTGAAAACGCGACTGGCCGAACAGGTTTCCGCCTCTGTCGCGGCCGCCGCCGCAGCCTCGGAGCGGTCCGCGACCACGGTGTGGACCTCGGAATCGCTGGGCAGCCTGGATGAATCGGTGCGGCGCGAGGTCGGCGGACAGACCGTCACCGGCTATCCCGCGCTGGTTCCCGAGGGCGACGGTGTGGCCGTGCGGGTGCTCAGTTCCCCGGCGGCGCAGGCGAACGCGATGCGCGCGGGCACCAGGGCGCTGGTGCTGCACGCCATTCCCACTTCGGTGCGCACCGTCACCGCCGCACTGCGCCCGGCCGAACGCCTGGCGCTGAGCCAGAATCCGTACGGCTCGCTGGACGCGCTGATCGAGGACTGTCGCGCCGCCGCGGCCGATGAGCTCATCGCCGCGGCGGGCGGACCGGTGCGCAGCCCGGACCGCTTCGATGCCCTGGTGGCCCGCATCCGGCCCGAACTCACCGCCGCGGTGGCCCGCTACGTCCGGCTGGTGGTGCCGATTCTCGCGGCGGCGCACCGGGTTTCGACCGCGCTCGCCGACACCGCCGAGCGGGATATCGCCGACGATGTCCGCCACCAACTCGGTGAGCTGGTGTTCCCCGGTTTCCTCTCGGAGTGGGGCGCGGCCCGACTCGCCGAACTCCCCCGCTATCTCCAGGCCGCACTGATCCGGTTGGAAGCGCTGCCGGGTTCGGCCGTGCGCGACCGCCAGGGCATGGTCGAACTCGACCGCGTCCTGACCGCCTACGACCGATCGACCGCGAATCTGCCCGAGGCGCGCCGCGGTTCCCCTGCCGTCACCGAGATCTGGTGGATGATCGAGGAATTCCGGGTCAGCCTCTTCGCCCAGCGCCTCGGGACGCCCTATCCGGTCTCCGCCAAGCGCATCGAGAAGGCCATCGCCACGATCCGGTAGCGCCGTTCGACCGGATCGAACTCATTCGGTCGCGGCGGCGGCACGGACGCGCCGCATCTCGGTGATCTCCCGCTCGAAATCCTCGGCGGAGGTGAACGAGCGGTAGACCGAGGCGAAGCGCAGGTAGGCCACCTCGTCCAGGTCGCGCAGCGGGCCGAGGATGGCCAGGCCCACCTCGTGGCTGGGCACCTCGGGGGAGCCCTTGGCGCGCACGGCGTCCTCCACCTGCTGGGCCAGCAGGTTCAGGGCGTCGTCGTCGACCTCGCGGCCCTGACAGGCGCGGCGCACACCGCGAATGACCTTTTCGCGGCTGAACGGTTCGGTGACACCGCTGCGTTTGACGACGGACAGGATGGCGGTCTCGACCGTGGTGAAGCGTCGTCCACACTGCGGGCAGGAACGTCGCCTGCGGATGGCCGTGCCTTCCTCGGTCTCGCGCGAGTCGACCACCCGTGAGTCAGGGTGTCGGCAGTACGGACAATGCATCCGGGAGATCCTTTGTCGATTCGCTCGCTCGCGACCGGGCCGACACACGATCGGGGCGATCGGTCCAGCGAGCTCGTGTACAGGGGTCTGAACCCGCGAGCAGGTATACCTCTGTTGACACGCGGTATACCTCCATAGCATTTCGAGGATACCTGTCCGGTAACCGACAGCTATGCACTAGGCCCCACGTGGCCTAGGCCCAATGCCGCTCAGTTAGTGGGTTGGGCTGGGTGTCAAGTGGATCGTGTTGTCGTGCGCGTGGGGGCATGAGAGTAGGACAGCGGAACTACTGGTAGAGAGATCTTGTCCGCCAAGACAAACCGCTC
>NZ_QZFU01000043.1 GCF_003598715.1 Nocardia panacis | reverse complement strand
CAAACCCAACAACCCATACGTATTCGCCTTCACCACCGACACCAACCCACCATCCGCGAGATCAGCATCGCCATCAGCAAACGCACCGGTGAACGGCACCACCACCACATCCGGCACCGGCAACCCCCCGGCCACAGCATCAACGAGCTCGCCCACATCTGCGTAACAGTCCGCAGCGAGATCAGTGATGAGACCATTGGCGAGATCGGCGGCGGTAGCGGTGTGGTTCGTCTGCCCGATATAGGCCACGCATAGGGCATCGACACTGGATCCGGTCGGGACGTGCTGTCCTGCAATCGGTTCCCAGCCGAGTCGGTAGAGGTCTTCGTGGTTACTGCGGGCAGCCGCGAGTGCGGCGGTGGTATCAACCGGGCGAGCCGTCAGGGTATCGACGATGACCACCGGTTCACCGGAGTCGTCCCACCCAGTGAGCCGGTAGCCATCGACTCCGACACCCACCACACGCACCCGCAACCGGGTGGCACCAGAGATGCGCAGGCCTACCCTCGACCAGGAGAAGGGCAATGGTGTCCGCCCCTGCTCATCCCCGGCACCCAACACATCCAACGCCACGTGGAACGCGGAATCGAACAATGCCGGATGCAACCCGAACCGGCGACTTTCCTCGGCGTGCTCCTGGTCGATCTCGACCTCGGCGAACACCTCCTCACCACGACGCCACGCCGCCCGCAATCCTTGGAAAGCCGGACCATAGGCGACACCCATCCCGGCCAAACGCTCATACAGCGAACCGATATCCACCGACACCGCTCCCATCGGCGGCCACATCCCAGCCAGTGGCTCCGAACTCCACTGTCCACCGCCCTCGCTGGCGGACAGAACACCGGTGGCATGGTGCGTCCACGGCCCGGTTTCGCCGCGAGACTCCGGACGCGAATAGATATCGAACGGACGACGCCCGTGGGCATCGGCCTCACTGAGGCACAGCTGCATCTGCACCGCACCGTGCTCAGCAAGCACCAGCGGTGCCTGCACAGTCAGTTCCTCGACGGCCCCGGCCCCGACCCGGGCACCCGCGGCAAACGCCCACTCGATGAACCCGGTCCCAGGGAACAACACCGCACCGGACACCGCATGATCCGCCAGCCATAGATGGCTGTCCAGCGACAACCGGCCGGTGAACAACCACCCCCGACCATCCCCGAGAGCCACGCCCGCACCCACGAACGGATGATCGACCCGCGACAAACCCACCGACGCCGCATCCCCGGCACTCGAACGAGACCCGAGCCAAAACCGGCGATGCTGGAACGCATAACCAGGAAGCTCCACCCGCCCCGGGCGAACCGGACCGAACCATCGGCCCCAATCCACCCCCACACCACACACGAACACCTCAGCCAGGAATCCGGTGAAAGCTTCGACCTCGGGATGGCTCGCACGCACCGCCGGAACCTGCAGCGTTTCTGGTTCGCCGCGCAGGCACCGACTGATCATCGCGCTCAACCCGCCACCAGATCCGAGCTCCAAAAACCTGGCGACCCCGGCATCTTCGAGGAAACGCACCCCGTCCATAAACCGCACTGCGCGCCGCACATGCTGCACCCAGTACTGCGCCGACCCCAGATCCTCGGCCGAGGCGAGGCCACCGGACAGATTCGACACGATCGGGATACTTGGGGTTCCGAACGAGACTCCCGCGACAATCTCGCCGAACTGCTCAAGTATTGGATCCATCTGAGCCGAATGGAAGGCGTGGCTGACTCGAAGCCGGGTAGTTTTACGACCGTCCTGGCGCCATTGCTCGATCCACCGCTCCATCACCTCGTCGTCACCAGAGACCACCGTCGAGGACGGGCTGTTCACCGCGGCCACCGAAAGGTGATCCTCGAACCCCACCAGCGAGGCCTGTATTTCGACTTCGGAGACTTCCACCGCGACCATGGCACCACCCAAGGGAAGATCACCCATCAGTCGTCCCCGAGCCGCTACTACCGCACAAGCATCGGGAAGGGAGAAGACGCCAGCCACATGGGCAGCAGCCAACTCGCCGATCGAATGACCGATCAGATAGTCCGGCTCCACCCCCAATGAATCAACAAGTCGGTAGAGCGCTACCCCTAACGCGAACAGCACGGCCTGCGTGTACGCGGTTTGGTCCAGCAGCGCGGCCTCCGCCGAGCCTTGCTCAGCGAAAAGGAGCTCTTTCAACGATCGACCCAGATACCGATCGAACTCTCCACAGACTGCATCGAGCGCGTCGGCAAAGACCGGGTAAACCCGGTAAAGCTCGGCTCCCATCCCAGCCCACTGTGCTCCTTGGCCAGGAAAGACGAACGCGACCTTGCCCCCACGAGCTTGTCCCCGAACCACATTCGCCGAATCCCCACCAGCAGCAACGGTTTCCAACCCCGCCAGCA
>NZ_QZFU01000042.1 GCF_003598715.1 Nocardia panacis | reverse complement strand
TCGCCGTTCCAGCCTTCGACGTCGACGGTGATGACCTGTCCGGGACCGATCTCGCCGAACAGGATCTTCTCCGAGAGCTGGTCCTCGATCTCGCGTTGGATCGTGCGACGCAACGGCCGCGCACCCAACACCGGATCGAAACCACGCTTCGCCAACAGGCTCTTGGCCTGCTCGGTCAACTCGATCCCCATATCCTTGTTCCGCAACTGGTTCGCGACCCGACCGATCATCAGATCCACCATCTCCACGATCTGATCGGTCGTCAACTGATGGAACACGATCACATCATCGATCCGGTTCAGGAACTCCGGCCGGAAATGCTTCTTCAACTCATCGTTGACCTTCAGCTTCATCCGCTCGTAGTTCGAACCCTCACTGTTGGACTGCGCGAACCCCAACCCCACGGCCTTCGAGATATCCGACGTCCCCAGATTCGACGTGAAGATCAACACCGTGTTCTTGAAATCCACCGTCCGACCCTGACCATCCGTCAAACGCCCATCCTCCAACACCTGCAACAGCGTGTTGTAGATCTCCTGATGCGCCTTCTCGATCTCATCGAACAACACCACCGAGAACGGCTTGCGACGCACCTTCTCCGTCAACTGCCCACCCTCCTCGTACCCGACATAACCGGGAGGAGCACCGAACAGACGCGACGCGGTGAACCTGTCGTGGAACTCACCCATATCGATCTGGATCAACGCGTCGTCATCACCGAACAAGAAATTCGCCAGAGCCTTCGACAACTCCGTCTTACCCACACCCGACGGACCCGCGAAGATGAACGACCCCGACGGCCGCTTCGGATCCTTCAACCCCGCCCGCGTCCGACGAATCGCCTTCGACACCGCCCGCACAGCGTCTTCCTGACCGATGATCCGCCGATGAAGCTCATCCTCCATCCGCAACAACCGAGTCGTCTCCTCCTCGGTCAACTTGAACACCGGAATACCCGTCCAATTCGCCAACACCTCGGCGATCTGCTCGTCATCGACCTCGGCGACCACATCCAGATCACCCGAACGCCACTGCTTCTCCCGCTCCGCCCGCTTCGCGACCAGCTGCTTCTCCTTGTCCCGCAACCGAGCCGCCTTCTCGAAGTCCTGCGCATCGATCGCCGACTCCTTCTCCCGACGCGCCTCCGCGATCCGATCATCGAACTCCCGCAGATCCGGCGGAGCCGTCATCCGACGAATCCGCATCCGCGCACCCGCCTCATCGATCAAATCGATCGCCTTGTCCGGCAGGAACCGATCATTGATATACCGATCCGCCAACGTCGCCGCCGCCACCAACGCGCCATCGGTGATCGACACCCGATGATGCGCCTCGTAACGATCCCGCAAACCCTTCAAAATATTGATCGTGTGCTCCACCGTCGGCTCACCGACCTGCACCGGCTGGAAACGACGCTCCAACGCCGCGTCCTTCTCGATGTACTTGCGGTACTCGTCCAACGTCGTCGCACCAATGGTCTGCAACTCACCACGCGCCAACTTCGGCTTCAAGATCGACGCCGCATCGATCGCGCCCTCCGCCGCACCCGCCCCCACCAGCGTATGCAACTCATCGATGAACAGAATGATGTCCCCACGCGTATTGATCTCCTTGAGGACCTTCTTCAAACGCTCCTCGAAATCACCCCGATACCGCGACCCCGCCACCAACGAACCCAGATCCAGCGTGTAGAGCTGCTTGTCCTTCAACGTCTCCGGCACCTCACCATTGACGATCCGCTGCGCCAACCCCTCCACCACCGCCGTCTTACCCACACCCGGCTCACCGATCAACACCGGATTGTTCTTCGTCCGACGCGACAACACCTGCATCACCCGCTCGATCTCCTTCGAGCGACCGATCACCGGATCCAGCTTCCCCTCCAAAGCCGCCTGCGTCAGATTACGACCGAACTGATCCAACACCAACGACGTCGACGGAGTCCCCGCCTCCCCACGCGACCCCGACTCCACCGGCTCCTTCCCCTGATACCCCGACAACAACTGAATCACCTGCTGACGCACACGATTCAAATCCGCCCCCAACTTCACCAACACCTGCGCCGCGACACCCTCACCCTCACGAATCAACCCCAAAAGGATGTGCTCCGTACCGATGTAGTTGTGCCCCAACTGCAAAGCCTCACGCAAACTCAGTTCGAGGACCTTCTTCGCCCGCGGCGTAAAAGGAATATGCCCCGACGGAGCCTGCTGACCCTGACCAATGATCTCCTCGACCTGAGACCGAACCCCCTCCAACGAAATCCCCAACGACTCCAACGACTTCGCCGCCACCCCCTCACCCTCATGAATCAGCCCCAGCAGGATGTGCTCGGTACCGATGTAATTGTGGTTGAGCATCCGGGCCTCTTCCTGGGCCAAGACAACGACACGCCTCGCGCGGTCGGTGAACCTCTCGAACAT
>NZ_QZFU01000045.1 GCF_003598715.1 Nocardia panacis | reverse complement strand
CATGTGTTAAGCACGCCGCCAGCGTTCGTCCTGAGCCAGGATCAAACTCTCCGTTGAAGACTCACAATCACACCCCGAAAGGCACGATCAGAATAATTCACTAGAGTCCGAAAACCCAGCAAAACAATACGCCAGCCGGAAATTAGCTGACTTCAAAAATATCCATCCTCCACACGGGGGTATGAAGGAAAGAAACCAAAAAATTGGCACTGACATTCATCGACACACTATTGAGTTCTCAAAGAACACACGCACAACCAATCGATCCGGATTACCGGACCTCCTGAAGGGCAACTGTTCTAGCCTAACCAACAGTCCAAGCGAAGTCAAGTCCGCTCGAACCTCTGATCAAACTGGCTGGTCAGGCGCTCCTCGTCCTACCTCGTTTCCCATGCTCTCCGGCGACGTTTCCGCTGCTAGAGGCTCCGGGTCGGTGTCCGTGTCGCTCTGACTTGGATAAAGTTACGTGCTCGGAAACGCTACGTCAAATCGCCTGGACGCCATCGCGTTTGCGCATGTCAGCGCCTCGCGACGGGGGCGATGGGCGGCTCGGCTCAGGAAAATGTGAGCCGAGCCACCGCGCGATCAGGATTCGGACCGCAGCACCCCGGCGAGATTGCGCTTGCCCCGACGCAGCACCAGCCAGCGTCCATGCAGATAGTCGCCCTCGGACGGGGTCCATTCCGGGTCGGAGATCCGCTCGTTGTTGACCGAGGCGCCGCCCTCGTTGACGGTGCGGCGGGCCGCGCCGCGGCTGTCGCACAGTCCGCTCGCGACGAGCAGGTCCACGATCGTGTTCGGTTCGCCCGACGCCAACTCGGCGACATCGCCGGTGACGGCGGCCTCCCGCAGGGCCGCGGCCAGTGTCGACTCGTCGAGTTCGCGCAATTCGCCGCGACCGAACAGCGCCTGGCTGGCGAGTTGGACGGCGCGGGTATTGGCCTCCCCGTGCACCAGGGTGGTCATCTCGGCGGCCAGTCGACGCTGGGCTTCGCGCGCATGAGGGCGCTCGGCGGTGGCCTGTTCCAGTTCGGCCAGTTCCTCGCGGGACAGGAAGGTGAACCAGCGCAGGTACCGGATGACATCGGTATCGCCGGTGTTCACGAAGTACTGGTACCAGGCGTAGGGGCTGGTCATCTCCGGGTCGAGCCAGAGACTGCCGCCGCCGGTGGATTTGCCGAACTTCTTGCCGTCGGCGGAGGTCACCAGGGGCAGGGTCATGCCGTGCACCTGTTCGGCGTCGACGCGACGGTTCAGTTCGACACCCGCGATGATGTTGCCCCACTGATCGGAGCCGCCGACCTGCAGGCGGCAGTCGAAGCGGCGGCGCAACTGCACGAAGTCATTGGCCTGCAGCAGCATGTAGCTGAATTCGGTGTAGGAGATGCCCTCGCCGTCGAGCCTGCGCTTGATGGTGTCGCGGGCCAACATGACATTGACCGAGAAGTGCTTGCCGATATCGCGCAGGAAGTCGATGGCGCTGAGCTGCCCGGACCAGTCCATATTGTTGGCGACGAGCGCGCCGGTCGGCGAATCGTCGAGATCGACGAAGCGCTCGAGCTGGGAGCGGATGCGCCGGGACCAGTCGGCCACGGTGTCGGCGGAGTTCATGGTGCGCTCGCCGACATCGCGCGGGTCGCCGATCAGGCCGGTCGCGCCGCCCGCCAGCACGATGGGTCGGTGGCCCGCCCGCTGGAAGCGCCGCAGCGCCAGCAGCGGAACCAGGTGACCGGCGTGCAGACTGGGGCCGGTGGGGTCGAATCCGGCATAGAGGGTCAACGGGCCGGGGGTCAGCGCGGCGCGCAGCACGTCCAAGTCGGTGGACTGCGCGATCAGTCCGCGCCAGGTCAATTCATCGATGATGTCGCCGCTCACGATGTTCCATCTTTCCGCACGGTAGTTGGGGTTCGACGTGCGGCTCAGTGTGGTCACGCCTCGACCCGGCGTCGAGGGAGTTTCCGACCTGCCGGGGGCGAGGCCCCGGCCAGGGTCAGGGCGCGGGTCGGGTGGCGCGCGGGCTGCGCTTGTAGGCGGAGACGGCGGGCGAGTCGGGGAGCCAGAAGCGCCAGGGCTGGTCGGCGGCCTGACTGACACCCACTCTGGGACCGTAGGCGATCTCGGCGATCGGCTCCTGGAGTTCGAGACGGATCGGGGCGGCGGGATCGAGGAGCCGGGTGCCGTAGTCGGCGAGGGTGCTGCCGAGCGCGCTGCCCAGATTGCCCGGCCCGCGTGCCAGATCCGCGTCGGTGCGGGCGGCGGGGCGGCGGGCGCGGGCGGATTCGACACCGGCGATGATCTCGCCCGAGCGCAGCAGCACCGCACTCGCGGTGCCGTCCGGGCCGGTGGTCACATTGAGGCAGGTGTGCATGCCGTAGCTGAGATAGACGTACAGCACGCCCGGCGGCCCGAACATCACCGCGTTGCGTTTGGTTCGACCTCGGCCCGAATGCGAGGCGGGATCGGGCCACGGCCCGGCCGGATCACCGCCGTAGGCCTCCACCTCGACGATCCGCACTGCCACCGGACCCGACCACAGGATCGCGCCGAGCAGTCGGCGCGCGGCCGAGGGCGGGTCTACGGCGAGATCATCGGAACACACAGCCGAACATTCTCGCCGACTCCGTGTGCGACACGGCTGTCAGGCCAGCCACCTGGCCACGCCGCCGTGGCGCGAGCACGTACCGCGATGGTTCTTGCTGTGGCTGTAGGTGCCGTCGCCGCACTGCGCGGTCGCGCCCGCCGGTGGAGTCTCGCTGCGTTCGGGACCCGAGACGCACTGGTGGTCCACATTCTCGTATTCACCCGTCGCACACGCGATTTGGGCGGGCGCCGCGCCCGCCGGGGTGGCGACCAGGCCGGACAGGCCGACAGCGGCGGCGAACAACCAGCTCAGAACGATGTTTCTCGACACGAGATTCCTTGCGATAGAACGATATTCCGACGGAAGGAACCTACGTTCGAGCTGGATCCCCCCAGGCGCAACACAATACACACGTATGCGCCCTAGATGTACTGGCTGTGTCCGCCGCCGCGCAGGGTGATCAGGTCGTCGGTGATGACCGCGGCGTAGCCGACGACGACCAGCGCGAGCAATTGCGCCCACGACACCCACACCACCCCGATCGGAATGGTCGCCGCCACCGCACCGGCCGACACCAGGCGCAGCCGGGCGCGCGGCAGTCGCAGCGACAACCGGAAGAAGAACTGGCCCAGAAAGTACAGGGCGACGCCGCCGGAAAGTGTCGCCGCCGTCGTCAGCGAGGCGCGCGAATTGCCGTGCGCGATGCTCATTTTGATGCCCGCGGCGAGGACGACGATGCCGATCAGCAAGGGGTAGAGCGAATATCCGTACGCGAGCACGGCCGGAACGGAGCGTTCCCGGTCCGGGACGGCGGCGAGGGCGTGTTCGCCGCGTTCGTCGTCCACGCCGAAGTAGGACCACCACAGCACGTAGGTCAACGCGAGGCCGAGCGCGCATTGGGCCACCAGCGCGACGGTGATCGGCTCCCCCGCCAGTCCCGCGCCGATGGCGACGACGGATTCGCCCAGCGCGATGATGACGACCAGTCCGTGCCGCTCGCAGAAGTGGTGCGCGCGCACCACGAAGCCCTCGATCTGCACCAGGCGCGGATTGATGATCTGCAAGGCGAAAGCACCGGCCCAGCACAGATATTCGGGCGGGCCGTCGAGAAATCCCCCGGCCAGCACCAGGATCGCGGCCACACCGTTGAGCGGGGCGATGCGCCGGATCGCGCGGGTCGCCGATTGTCCACCGGCGGAGGCGAACAGCGCGCTGTGGATGACATTGACGAGCAGGTAGGCCAGTCCGAAGGCGATGCCGGTGCCGTGGAATGCGTCCGGGATCGCCAGTGCCAGCACGAAGAAGCCGAACATGCCGATCAGCAGCCAGGTGCGGCGCGCCGAACTGTTGGGCGCCACTTCGTTGGTGAGCCAGACGTAGCCGCTGTACATCCACCAGATGAGCCCGAACAGGACCGCCACCTGGCCGAGGGCGGCCCAGCCCGGATCGTGGGTGTAGACGTGGGTGAGCTGGGTGATGGTGAAGACGAAGACGAGATCGAAGAACAGTTCCAGGGTGGAGGCGCTGGTCTGTCCGCCCTCGGCATCGAATGCGCTGGTCACATCGCAGGAGCCTAGGGCGTGTTCCGCGGATCGCGAGCTATCCCGCGTTGGGCGGATCCATCGGCTCGATACCCAACTGCTGCGAGTAGCCGATATTCAGGTCGGACCACCCGTGATCCATGGCGGCCGCGCCGACGATCGGGCCGATCGGGCTGCCCGCGAGCAGGTATTCGGCGACGTCGAGGCAGATGTGCCAGCCCGCGGCGATCATGGCGGCGGCGCCGGGGGCGGGGATGCGCTGGGTGAGCCGCAGCGCGGTACCCGAACCGCGCGGGCTCAGCTCCCAGCGGATCGGGTCGCCGCCCCAAGTGAATTCGAGCAGGGTGGGACGTTCGGCGATGCTGATCTCGCCGGGCAGCTCGGTGCTGCCGTCGGCGCCCGCCATGAGCAGGGTGACCGGTCCCGGTTTGTCCATGGCGCGATCCGCCGAGTAGGGAGCCCACTCGCGCAATTCGTCGGGATCGGTGAGCGCGGACCAGACGGAGTCCGGTGCTTGGGGGAACTCGCGATGGAAGATCAGCGACCAGTGGCCGTCGGCCTCGACGAGTTCGATCCGGTGCGGCGGAGTCGGGGTGTAGGTCATGGGTGGGCATCCTTTCGATCGAGGTGACGTCCGAGCGCGTCGAGATGTCGCGGCCACAGCCGCAGGTAGGGGGCGAGCCAGTCGTCCAGTTCGGCGAACGGTGTGGGGGCGAGATGGTAGATCCGGCGTTGGGCGTCGACCTCGCAGGTGACGAAGCCGCTCTCGCGCAGGACGCGCAGATGTTTGGACACGGTGGGCTGCGCGAGGTCGAGTCGGTCGACCAGGTCGCCGACGGTGGCCGGGCCGGTGCGCAGGTGGTCGAGAATGCGGCGGCGGCGCGATTCGGCCACCACCGCGAACACATCGTTCGCCATCGGCCGAATATATCGCCGTCGGCATATACCCGTCAAGGAATACAACCTGTTCAGAGTGGATTCATCGCGAGTCCGGCGAGTTTGTTGGGATTGGCCTGAAACCGCAGATCGCGGATCTTCCCGTGCTCCAGGTCGAAGTCGAAGGTCGACACCGCGACGCCGCCGAGCCGGATGATGACGCCCAATTCGCCATTGAGGACGGCCGGTTCCATGGTGAACCCCGCGACGATGGGCTTGGCCAGCACGCCGACGATCCAGCGGGCCACATGATCCGGGCCGTGCAGCGGCCGCCGTGCAGCGGTGACCACGCCACCACCGTCGGTCCACGCGGTGACCTCCGGGGCCAGCAGATCCATCAGGGCATTGAGGTTCCCACCCGCCGCCGCGGCCATGAACATCTCGGTGACCTGCGCGCGAGCGTCTCGATCCGCGTCGAAGCGCGGCCTGCGCGCCCGCACGCGGGCGCGGGCGCGATGGGCGATCTGACGGATGGTCGGTTCGGGGCGGTCCAGTGCGTCGGCGATCTCGGCGTGCGAGTAGCCGAACACCTCGCGCAGCAGGAATACCGCGCGCTCGACCGGACTCAATGTCTCGAGCACCACCAGCATCGCCTGCGACACGCTCTCGGCCAGATCGGGATCCAGGTCCGGTGTGGTGACCAGCGGTTCGGGCAGCCATGGGCCGATGTAGCTCTCGCGGGTCGCCTGTGCGGAGGTCAACCGGTTGAGCGCGAGGTTGGTGACGGTCCGAACCAGGTAGGCCACCGGATTTCGCACTTCGGTCCGCTCGGTCCGATGCCAGGTCAACCAGGCGTCCTGGAGGACATCCTCGACATCGGTGACGGTGCCGAGCATGCGATAGGCAGTCGCGAACAGCAGGCGGCGATTGTCGAGGAAGGGATCCGCGGTCATTGTTCGATCGTCGCGCGCTCGAGGACGGTCTGTGCGCAACCTCCGCGCGGGAGGGTGACCGGTGTCGCGAGGAATTTGGCGAGTCGGAAGACCGGGACCGGGCTCGCACTGACGGCCGCCTTGTAGACGACGGCGAGGCGGCCGGTGAGATGGGCGCGCAGCGGAGTGTCGTCGGGGTGGGTGAATTGGATGACGGCGTCGCGGCGGCCGAGACTCACTGGTTGGTGGATGTAGCCGAAATGGAAGGGGCGCACCGGCTTTCCGCGCAGTTCCCGCGCGGTCGTGTCGGCGGCGTACGCGGCGGTCGGCATTCCGCTCTGGCAGGTGCCGTGCAGTGGACCCCACGGCATGGTGACGGCCGCGGCGTCGCCGATGGCGCGAATCTCCGGGTGCGACACCGATTTCAGGGTCGCGTCCACCAGGATCGCGCCGCGCGGGTCGGTCGCTATGCCCGCCGACGCGGCCAGCGGTGCGTTACGGACGCCCGCGGTCCAGAGGGTTAGGTCGGCGGGAATGGTTGTGCCGCTCGCCAGTTGGATGCCATCCGGGCGGACTTCGGTGACCGGGTCGACAACGACGGTGACGCCCAGACGGTCGAGCGCGCGACGCAGGTAGGCGCGGGCGCGCTCCCCCATCATCGCGCCGGGTTCGGTGATTCCGATGAGGGTGACGCGGGTATTCGGATTGTTCGCGGCGATTTCGGTGGCGGCCTCGATACCGGTCGGACCCGCGCCGAGCACCGCGACGGTGCGGCATTCGGCGAGCCGGGCGGCGAAGCGGTGGACGACGCGGGGATCGTCGAGCGTCCAGGCATGCTCGGCCGCGCCGGGGATGCGCGCGGTGTCGGCGGTCGCGCCGACGGCGTAGATCAGGCGGTCGTAGCGCAGGGTGCGACCGGTGTCCAACCGGATCTGCCGAGCTCGAGCCTCCAGCGAAACGACGCGGGCGCGGACGAATTCGATCCCGGTGCCCGTGAGCAGATCCGGGATGCGATACCGCGCGAGTTCCCGACCCGCCGCGACCTGATGCAGGCGCAGGCGCTCGGTGAATCGGTCCGACGGGTTGATCAGGACGATGCGGATCTCGCCGCGGCGGGTCCGCCGGGCCAGGCGCAGTGCGGCGAGCATTCCGGTGTAGCCGCCGCCGACTATCACGATCCGGGTTTCGGCGTTCATCTTCGCTCCTGTGGTCGTTCGCGAGGTTGACGACCATGGGACAGATCAGCCGAGCGGTCCGTGACACCCTCCCATGTGATCCACGACACAGAGGAAGTAGCGCTTGGCGAATGCCTCGGTGCGGATCAGTCGGGCAGTACGGCGCGCGCCCCTCATTCGCCGAGGCAACGAAGCTTGTCGAGTTCGACGGGTGGCGCTAAATTCATCACACAATGAATTCAACACTCGATGAATTGAGGCGAGCATGGCGCAAGCCACCCATGCGGTCGAGATCCGCAACCTGTCCGTGCGACGCGGCAAGCGCACCGTCCTGCACGAGATCTCGCTGACCATTCCGCGAGGATCCATCACCGGACTGCTCGGACCGTCCGGATGCGGGAAGACCACGCTCATGCGCAGCATCGTCGGCACCCAGATCGTGGCCTCCGGGGAGGTCACGGCGCTCGGATCGCCTGCGGGATCGACCGAACTGCGGCGAAGGATCGGGTATGTCACCCAGGCGCCGAGCATCTACAACGACATCAGCGTGCGCGAGAACGTGCGCTACCACGCGGCCCTCTACGACCGTGATCACGAGGCCACCGAGGCGGCCCTCACCGCCGTCGGGATGCGCGAGTTCGCGGGGCAGCGCGGCGACGAACTCTCCGGCGGCCAACTGACCAGGGCCTCGCTGGCCTGCGCCCTGGTCGCCCAGCCGGAACTGCTGATTCTCGACGAGCCCACCGTCGGCCTCGATCCCGTACTGCGCGTGGACCTTTGGAAGCAGTTCCGCGAATTGGCCGCGGGCGGAACGACACTGCTGGTGTCGAGCCACGTGATGGACGAGGCCGAACATTGCGACCGGCTACTGCTGCTGCGGGAGGGGAATCTGCTCGCGCAACTCAGCCCCGACGAATTGCGTTCCAGCACCGGCGAACAGAACCTGGAGAACGCCTTCCTCACCCTCATCACCATGGGAGAAGCGGCATGAACACCCTGTTGCGACCGTATCTCGCGACCACCGACCGCATCCTGCGCCAACTGCGCAACGACCATCGCACGGTCGCGATGATCATCGTCGTGCCCGCGCTGTTGATGACGCTGCTCTACTTCATCTATAAGGACACCCCGGTCAATCCGCTGCATCCGGTGCGGCTCTTCGATCGGGTCGGCATCAGCATGCTGGGCATCCTGCCGTTCATCGTCATGTTCCTCATCACCGCCATCGCCATGCAGCGCGAACGCAGTTCGGGCACGCTGGAGCGACTGCTCACCACGCCGCTGCGCAAACTCGATCTGCTCGGCGGATATGGGACGGCGTTCTCGCTCGCGGCGGCGGCGCAGGCCGGGGTCGCCTGCCTGGTCGCCTTCGGTCTACTCGGGTTGAAAGCGGCGGGCAGTCCGGGCTGGGTAGTGTTGATCGCCGTGATAGATGCGGTGTGCGGTGTGGCGCTCGGCCTGCTGGCCAGTGCGTTCGCGCGCACCGAATTCCAGGCGGTGCAGTTCATGCCGGTGGTGGTGGCTCCGCAGATCTTCCTGTGCGGCTTGCTCGTTCCGCGTGGACAGCTCCCCGGTTGGCTGGAGGCCATCAGCAATGTCATGCCGTTGAGCTACGCGGTCGACGCGCTCCAGCAGGTGTCGACCCATCCCGGCGCCACCGGGGCCATGTGGCGGGATCTGCTTGTGGTGGTGGGATTCTCGGTGGTCGCGCTCTGCCTGGGCGCCGCGACGCTGCGACGGCGCACCGCATGAGATCCGCCCCTTCCTCCGAAAACGGTTCGCGCGGTGGGCGGACCGGGCGCAGGCGGGGGCAGACCGATACCCGCCCGGCCATTCTGAACGCGGCGCGTGGGCTGTTCGCCGAGCAGGGCTTCGACAAGACCTCGATCCGCGCGGTCGCGGGGGCGGCCGGGGTCGACCCGGCGCTGGTGCATCACTACTTCGGCACCAAGCAGGCATTGTTCGCGGCGGCGGTCGAGTTGCCGATCGATCCGGAACAGACGCTGAGCCTGGTGGCCTCGGTGCCGCTGGAGGATCTGGGCGCGACCATGGTGCGCGCTCTGCTCGGGGTGTGGGACTCCCCCGCGGGTCCCGGCGTGGTGGCCATGGTCCGCAGCCTCATCGGCGGCGGGGAGACCTCGTTGGCACGGACCTTCCTGGCCGAGATCGTGTTGGAGCGGATCAGGCAGCGCATCGCGACCGCGCACGACGACGGTCGACTGCGGGTCGCGCTGGTCGCCTCGCAGCTGGCGGGCCTGCTGGTGACGCGCAAAGTGCTGCTGCTGGAACCGATCTCGCAGGTGGCCGCCGAGGAATTGGTGACGGCGATCGGGCCGGTGCTGCAACGCTACCTCACCGGCGATATCGGTTCGGGCGCAGCGGAATTCGCCGCTCGGGGCGAGAAGTAGGCTCCGCCGAGCGGGGCCGGGTCAGTCGTTGGGCAGTTGCGCGGCGAAGGCGGCGGCTTCGGCCTCGCCCACCTCGCGCGCCTCATCGATCAGCAGTACGGGGATGCCGTTGTCGATCGCGTAGGCGCGACGCAACCGGGGGTTGTAGAGCACGGCGGCGCCCGCCTCGTCGCGCACCAGGTGCAGCGGCCCCTTGTCCTGCGGGCAGGCCAGCAGGCTCAGCAGGGTGGGGTCCAGAACGGTATCCGACATGGGCGATAACCTACCCAGCCTCGGGATCGGCGGCCGCGGCGGGGGCGCGGCGGAACGAGATGTGGCGGTGCCCGAAGTAGCTCGCGACCGCGACCAGACCCATCACCACCACGGCGGCGGGCTTGTCGGGCAGGTGCAGAACGCGCACGGCCAGTTCGAGCAGCAGACTGTTGAGCACCATCCCGCCGGAGTTCACCCCGACGAAGGCGGCGAAATCCCGCAGCAGATGTCCGCGCACCCGGAAGACCAGCGTGCGATGCAGCACGAAGGCGACCGGGATGCTCACGCAGTACGCGGCCACCACCGCGGCACTCGGCGACACGCCCGGACCGAGCACCGCCAGCCAACCGAGGGTCAGTGCCATACCCAGCAGCGTGTTCAGCCCGCCGACCACCGCGAACGCCAACTCCTGCCGCCGCACCAACCGCAGCAGCGGACCCGGATCCTGCCGCACCGCACCGTCGCCCGGATCGAGCCGCACCGACTCCGTCATCGGATCGCGTCCGCCAGATCCGGTGCGGCGTCGACCTGTTCGGCGGCGGGCGCGTCGGTGAGTTCGTCGCGGCGGCCGCGCACGTACCACCACTGGAACACTCCCGCACCCAGGATACCGAGCAGCAGGGCAAGGCCGCCGAGTTTCCAACCCGGCGGCCGCCAGGTCAGTTCCAGGTCACCATTGCGGGTGCCCGCCGGGATATCCACCGCGACAAAGGTTTTGGCCACCACTTTGAAGGGGATGTCGCGACCGTCGAGGGTGGCGCGGTAGCCGGGCCAGCCCAGGCGGGCGAAGACGACGCGGCCGCCGTCCTCGGAGTTGACCCGCACCCGGCTGGTCATATCGGATTCGGCGACGGAGGTGGCGGTGACGTCGTGCGCGTCGGCGACCCGGCCGTTGCGGGTGGAGATGGGACCGTCCTCGCGTTCGAGGACGGCGATGAACTTCTCGTGACCGGGATAGTCGACCCACTTCCAACCGGTGGGCGCGGGCTGGTTCCCGGCGTCCGGGTAGAGGGCGCGTTGCAGGACGACGCGGTCGACCTGCATCAGGTCGACCAGGGTGCGGCCGGTACTCGGCTCGGTGGCGAAGACGCGGCGGTAGGCATCGGGGCAGACGCTGGTGTCCCAGCGCATGCAGATCATCTCGCCGAACCAGTAGTGCCCGTTGGGGGTGTATCCGCTGACGTAGGTCTTTTCGAGATCCTTGGCGTAGTTGCCGAAGACGAGTGAGCCGTAGGCTCCGTCGAGGTTCTTCTCGCCCGGCTGGATCAGTGCGCGGTCGGCCAATTGCAGTGTGGTGCCCGCGAATTCCGGGAATTTCGCCTTCATGGCGGCGCGGCTCTCCGGCAGGTTCCAGCTCATCGGCGTCGGCTGCACCGCGAACACCTGCACGAAGGCGATGGGGACCACCGAGGCGATCAGCACCGCGCAGGCGGCGGCCGCACCTTTGACATTGCCCAGCCACACCACGAGCGCACCGAGCAGTGCCACGGCCGCCGCGGCTACCAGATGCCACGGCAGGCGGTGCGGGTCGGCCGAATAGGTGCGGATCAGCAGCAGTGCGACGAGCACTCCCCCGGCCACGCCGCGGCGGCGCCAGTTCGCGAAATCGGCGTAGCGGCCGAGCAATACGCACACCAGGACGAGCAGTCCGAGGGCCAGCATGGGCAGCACTCGCGCGGGCCACCGCAGCGGGCCGATCGTGCCGGGTCCCGCGGTCCACATCAGCGCGGCGACGGCGAACAGCGCGATGCCGGAGAACTCCTGCCAGTTCTCCTTGGCCCGCCGCCAATCGATGAAGGCCAGCGCCGGGATCAGGAACCAGGCGATGTAGACCATGGGCAGCGGCTGCACATAGCCCCACCACGAACTGAAGGCGGGCATGGTGCTGGGCAAGCCGGCGTTGAGCGATTCCGACCAGGGCACCGTGAGGAATTGGTCGTTGTTGATCTGGGCGGTGCCGCGCCAGGTCACCTTGGCCGAGAAGGCGCTCGGCAGATAGGTGGCCGCACCGGCGAGGGCCGCGAACGCCGCGACACCGAGCAGTCGCAGCGACGGCCCCCATCCTTGTTGCTCAACCGTCGGACGCCGTTTCACCCACGGCAGGAAACCGAACGCCGACACCATCGCACCGCCGAGCGCACGCGGCGATCCGAACCCCATCCCCCGCCGCCGATAGATGACCTCACCGACGGCCACAGCGCCGATCATCAGCCCGGCCTCGACCGCGGGAAAGACATACTGCACCGAAATCGCCAGGTACAGAAAGACGAATACCGGCAGCGGCCCACTGCGACCCCGCGCGTAGCGCACGGCCGACGCCCAGGCGTGCACCAGCCACGCGGTCCCGGTGAACGCGGTGTACCAACTGGCCTCGTCGAAGAACAGCAACCATCCGGAGAACGGCAGCGCCACGCCCGCCGCGGCCGCCCACGGCGCTTTCGCCCCGTAGGCCAGGCAGATGCGGAAGACACCGAGCCCCAGCACGATCGCGAACAGGAGTTTGACGACGGTCGCGTAGACGACGAGGTTGTCCACCGAGGGCGCGATCAGATCGATCAGCAACTGCGGCGGATTGAGCAGACCCGCCTCCTCGATGGCGTAGTTGCCCGCCATCCAGTGCTCGGGCGCCAGCGCGGGAATGCGGCCCTCGCGCAGGTATCTGCCGAGCATCACCCACAGGGGGGCGTACTGGGATTCGGTGTCGTCGGTGTAGAAATGCCGGACATTGGCCAGGAGTACCGCGACGTACCCCACCGCCACACCGACGGCGGTGAAGACGCCCCAGCGGTAGACGTCCTTCTTGTCGAGGGTGCTGCTTTCCACCACGAGTTCCAGACCCTACATGCCGTCACCGGGTATGGCCTCGCCCGCATGTTAGAGTTCGGCACGGCCCGGACTCCGCCCGACGCATTCTCCGCGACGAGTACCGGCACGCACCGTCATCGAAAGTCGATCTCGCCAATGCCGATTCCTTCCGCACGACCGTCCCGGCCGACCGTCGACGGACACCGCCTCCGGGCGACCAACGGGCACAGCCGCCGCGCGCACGAGCCGCGCAGGCAGTCCGAGGAGCACCGCCGGATCCACGGGATCTCGGTGGTGGTGCCGGTCTATCGCGGTGAGCAGACCATCGGCGCGCTGGTCGAGGAGCTCGACAAACTCGCCGAGGAGACCGTGACCAAGGCGGGCGCGAGCTTCGTGGTCGAGGAGATCCTGCTCGTCCACGACAACGGTCCGGACCGCTCCGATGTCGTACTGGAGCGGCTCGCACAGGAATTCCCTCGGGTGCGTCCGGTCTGGCTCAGCCGCAATTTCGGCCAGGACGCGGCGACCATCGCCGGAATGGCGGCGGCGCAGGGCGACTGGATCGTCACCATGGACGAGGACGGACAGCACGATCCGGCCTTCATCGCCGACTTCCTCGACGCCGCACTGGCCGAACGCGCCGACCTGGTGTATTCCAAGCCGATCAACACCCGCCCGCACGGCCTGCTGCGCAATATCACCTCGCGCGGAGCCAAACTGGTGTTGGCCGCGGTCTTCGCCTTCCCGGATTCCACCCGCTTCGAGAGTTTCCGGCTCATTCGCGGCGATATCGGCAGGCAACTGGCCGAGGTCGCGGCCAATGGCGCGTATCTGGACGTGGCGCTCACCTGGGTGGTCGGCAATACGGTCTCGGTGCCGGTGGTGCTGCGGGCGGAGGGCCGCGAGGAATCCGGCTACAACTACCGGCGACTGTTCTCGCTGTTCTGGAAGATGGTGCTGTGCAGCGGAACTCGCGGTCTGCGCGTGGTGAGCCTGCTCGGTGGCTCACTGGCGCTGGCCGGGGTGATCATGGCCTCGATCATCGTGTTCCAGAAGTTGCAGGGCCACAACAACGATCCGGAGGGTTGGGCCTCCATGATCGTGGTGCTGCTGCTGTGTTCGGGGGCGATCCTGTTCTCCCTGGGCCTGATCGCCGAGTATCTCGGGGTCGCACTGCACATCCTCGTCGGCAAACCGCTATACCTGACGGTGGATACGCCGACGCCGCGGCCCGATACCATCGACGCGCCGGATGCGACCGAACGAATCAGCGTTTCGGGGCAGAGCGGGGCCGCGGCACCGGCAGCGACGGCCGAGAAGAGGAACGGGGAGTGAGCGATCGCGTCATCTTCAGCCGTCCATATCGTGCGAGCCGTGAGCTGGCAAACCTGGAGGCGGTGCTCGACTCCGATCACAGCCACGGCGACGGCCGCTTCACCAAGTCGGCCACCGCGAAGCTGAAGGCGATCACCGGCGCGCCGCACGCGCTGCTGACCACCTCCTGCACGCACGCCTTGGAATTGGGCGCGCTGCTGCTGGAATTGGGTCCGGACGACGAGGTCATCGTGCCGAGTTTCGCCTTCACCTCGGCGGCCACCTCGATCGCGCTGCGCGGAGCCACCTGTGTGTTCGTCGATATCGACACCCGCACCGGCAATATCGATCCGGTGGCGGTGGCCGAGGCGATCACCGCGCGCACCAAGGCCGTGCTGGTCATGCACTACGGCGGTGTGGCCGCGGATATGGACGCACTACTGGATCTCGCCGAGCGGCACGGGTTGGCGATCATCGAGGACAACGCCCACGGGCTCGGCGGCGCCTGGCGCGGACGTCGGCTGGGCACGCTGGGCACGCTGGGCACCCAGAGTTTCCACGACACCAAGAACGTGCACTGCGGCGAGGGCGGCGCGCTGCTGCTCAATGACGAGATCCTGATGGGCCGCGCGGAGATCATGCGCGAGAAGGGCACCGACCGCGCCCGCTTCCTGCGCGGACAGGTGGACAAGTACTCCTGGCAGGATATCGGCTCCAGCTATCTGCCCAGCGAACTCAATGCCGCCGTGCTCGACGCCCAACTGGACGATTTCGAAACCATCCAGAAGGAGCGGCACCGGGTGTGGGACACCTATGCCGCGGCCCTTCCGGAGTGGGCGGCCCGCAAGGGTGTTCACCTCATGCATGTCCCCGCCGAGGCCGAACACACCGCGCACCTCTACTACCTGCGCATGCCCACCGAGGATTCGCGCGACGGGCTCATCGCCCACCTCGCCGGGCGCGGCATCGTCGCGCCGTTCCACTATGTGCCGTTGGATTCCAGTGCCGCCGGGCTCAAATACGGTCGCACACCGGTCGCGTGCGTGCGCAGCGCGGAATTCTCCGGCACGCTGGTGCGATTGCCGCTGTGGCCCATGCTCACCGAATCGCAGTTGACGCGGGTCGTCGAGGGAATCACCGACTACCGCTGGTGAATTCGATCGGCTCCCTGCGGTATTCGTACCGCAGGGAGCCGATGGCGTTCAGGCGCCGATAACGTTCAAGGGAAAAGGGATTCGGCGTCCTCGACGGTGAACGGTTCGTAGGAATCGCTGTCCCAGTGGTAGCGCCAGGCATGCGGACCGGGTTCGGGCCGGGTGGCGCGGACGACCGGACGGTAGGACGGGCTGCGCGGGATATCGGCGACCAGGTGGATCAGGTCGGGACGCTGCGCCGGATCGAGATCGCGCAGACCCTCGGTGAGATCGTGGCCCGTGACTTGGAAGCCGTGGCGAATGCTGACGGCGGCGACGGCGAGCACGCCGTCGGCGGAGTCGAGCGGGTAGGCGACCTCCATATCCACCGGGGTGAGGTCGTTGAGGGCATCCACGATCGGCTGGGTGAAGACCGGGCCGCGCGACGCGAGGATCACCGTATCGAGGCGGTCCATCAGCCAGTAGTCGCCGTCGGCGTCGCGGCGGAACAGATTCTCGGTGGGCATCCAGGAATCGCCCGCGGTGAAGACACCGCGCAGACCGCCCGCCGACAGGTCGACGCCCTCGGCGGCCCGCCCGAGGAGCAGGCCCACCTCGTTGTCGGCGCAGCGGCGGGCGAATCCGTGCTCATCGGTGGGGTTGTGACCGGTGGCCGGATCGTAGGCCACCAACTCGACCCGCGCCGTGCCAGGCACCGGACGACCCTTGCAGCCCGCCTTCGCACCGGTCACATTGGCCAGCACCACATCTCCCTCGATGGAGGCGTAGAACTCGACCACCCGCGCGGGCGCGAACTGTTCGGTGGTGCGGCGCCACAGCCCCGCGGGCATCCCCGAACCGATGAACAACCGGATCGGATGATTGTGCCCGGCCGGGAAGACCTCGGCGTCGAGGATGTCGCGCAGCATGGTCCAGGTGTAGGTGACAACGGTGACGCCGTAGCGGTGCACCTCGGCGCCGAAACGCGCCGGATCCAGCGAGCGGGCCAGCGCGATCCGGCTCCCACCCGCCACCGCGCCACCCAGGCTCACCAGCAGTCCGGACGAATGATGCAGCGGCGCAAGGCAGTACACCGTGTCGCGGCGGTCCAGGTCGGCGGTGGTCGCGGTGCCGAAGGCCGACAGCGCCCACCGGTGATTGGTGATGTACTTGGCCTCCAGGCGATCTCCGGTCCCGCTGACCAGCACGAAGGCCAATTCGCGCGCCAAACCGGGGTCGGGGCGGTACCAGGCGGGCACCCGCACCAGCGCCGGATCGATCTGCTCGAGGTCGATCAGGTTGTCCCCCAGGGGGATATCGAGTGCGCGTGTCTCGCCGCCGCCGAGCACCAGCACCCGCACGCCCGTGGCCACCGCCTGGCGCAGATTCTCCGGGTCGGCGATCAGCGTTGTCACACCGGTGAGTTCGATGGCGCGTGCCAGTTCGCTGCCCGGTGCGAGCAGCACCCCCACCGCGCCCAATCGCGACAGCGCCGCCAGGGCGGCCAGCGCGCTGGGCCTGGTCTCCATCACCACGCCGATCCGCTGGGCCGGGCGGATGCCGACCGAGATGAGCCCGCGCACAACATTATCGATGCGAACGTTGACCGCGGCGTTGGTGTGCACCCGGTCGTCGAAGAGGAATAGGTCGCGCAGCGGCGCGCGCCGCGTCTGCTCCGCGAGCAGCCGACCGAGCGAGATCCTGGTGTGCGGCTGGATCATGCCGAGTCGGGTCAGTCGGGGCAGCGCCCGCGCGGCCTCCCCCGCCAGTTCGACCGAGCCGCGCACCGTGCTGCTGAGGATCCCCTCGATGGCCTTGCCCATCCCTGCCCCCGCCTCCGCGAGCGCCGCCGTGGTGTGCACAACCCTGGTGGCCGCCGTGCGCGGGCGATTGGCGGCCACGTGCTCGGTCATCGGGGCGACGCCGTCGGGCAGCGGACCCTCGCGCTCGAGCCAGTCGATCCAGTCGCGGACCAGCGGCCAGGTGTGCTTGGTGGCCGTGCTGCCCGCCACCATGCCGAAATGTCCGGACAGCACGCTCGCCTCGTACACCTCCGCGTTCGGCGCGGCGCGCAGGATGCCGCGCACGGCCGCGGGCTGACCGATATCGTCCACCTCGCCCAGGCAGGCCAGGATCGGGCATTTCAATTCGGCCAGCGAGATGGGCTGATCCCGAATGACGAAGCCGCCCAGCATCATTCGATTGTGGGCGACGAACTGCTTGAGCAGATCGGCCGCCGCGGGACCGGAATAGCCGACCCAGCCCTCGCTGTTGAGGAAGCGGCGCTGCCGCTCCTTGGGCAGCAGCGCCTCCCGATCGTGCAGTTGACGCAGGAAATCGATGCGCGACTTCGCCGTTTTCACCGGATCGAGCAGTTGGAATCCGATCCGGACCATCGCATCGGTGATGGGCAGGCGCGTCACCACGTGGTCGGCCAGGAAATCGGCGATATCGGAGACCATGCCGTAGGGCAGGCCGAACGGCATCCCCGCCACGATGTCGACCGGGCTGCCGAAGGTGACGATGGAGGCCACGCCGCGGCCGTAGCGATAGGCGGTGCTCTGGTAGGCGAACATGCCGCCCTGCGAATATCCCATCAGATGCACCTGCGCGCCGGTGGCCTCGGTGACGGTATCGATGGCGCTGCTCACCGCGAGCACATGGTCGGCGAGGTCGCGCTGCCAACCGCCCTCCTCCGCGGCGGGCGAACCGAAATCCACCACCCAGCAGTCGATTCCACCGCGCTGGAGAATACCGACCGCCCCGTCTTCGGCATTGACGTCCCAGATGTCGGCGCTGACCATCAGCGGCGGCACCAGCAGCGCCACCGGGCGGCGACCCGCACCGGGCTCGTCCGGGAAATAGTGCCGCAGCCGATACATTCGCCGCCGCTCCACCACTTCGTACGGCGAAGCCGCCACATCCTGGGTCAGCCCGCCGAAACGGATCACCTCGAGCCCGTTCTGCGCGGTCGCCAGCAACCGTCGCGCCGACCCGACCACGTTCCTCGCATTGAACTTCACGATCCGCTCCTGCCCCCTGCCGCCGTCACCGAAACCGCATCCGGCTGTGCTGTGCTGTCAGCCTTCCACATCACCCATTCAGTATGTGCCCGCGCATCCGGCTCGACACGCGGACTCCACAGTTCTTCGGACACGCCGCCGAATCCGGTGGGCAATCCGCGGCGAAACGCCGAGCTAACCACGTCCGCGACCCGCGCGCACCCATCCGGGCACGGCCGCGGCATCCGATCGATCCCGTGTCGTGACCATCCTCGGATCGTCGGATATTTCCCCGAATTCCGCTGCGCTCGAGCGGTTTCCGGGCATACCATCGGTACCGGCTCCGAACGCACTGTCGCGCAGATGGATTCGCACCACCCGAGTTATTCGCAGATCCTTCTCGGATCTGCCGATCAATTGTGCACACACTTCTCGAAAACCCCTCGAGTGAGGAAAGCGCATGACCATCGAAATGCCGGTCCAAACGGACAATCACATACGCAAGAGCCTCAGCACCACCGCCGCCGCGCAATTGGCGCACAGCACCAAGTCCGAACCGCAGATGCAGGGCATCACGTCCCGCTGGCTCACCCGCATGCTGCCATGGACGCAGGTCAACGGCGGTATCTTCCGGGTCAACCGCAGGCTGACCCACACCGTCGGCAATGGCGAGGTGGAATTCGTCATCGACGGATCGCAGGCCAGGGTGATACCCCTGGAACTGCAAGAACTTCCACAATTGCGCGGTTTCGACGACGAGGAGATTCTGCGCGCACTCGCGCACCGATTCGAACAGCGTGACCTCGATCCGGGGACCGTTGTCGCCGAATTCGGCAACCCCATGGACCACGTCCTGCTCATCGTGCACGGCAAACTCGCGAAGATCGGCGCGGGCGAATACGGCGAGCAGACCAAGATCGGAATGCTCGGCGGCGGCGACTATTTCGGCGACGCCATGCTCACCGACGCCGACGCCATCTGGCCGATGACGGTCCGAACCACCACGCGCACCACCATTCTCACCCTCTCCCGGCAAGCGCTGCGCGAGCAGATGGAACTCGCCCCCGCACTGGCCGAGCAACTCACCCGCTTCGCCGCAGCACCCCTGCGGGCGCAGAACACCAAGGGCGAGGCCGATATCGAAGTCGCCTCGGGTCACTCCGGCGAACCACTGCTCGAAGGCACCTTCGTCGACTACGACGCCACGCCCCGCCAATACGAACTGAGCCTGGCGCAGAGCGTGCTGCGGGTGCACACCCGCGTCGCCGACCTGTTCAACGATCCGCACAACCAGGTGGAGCAGCAGTTGCGCCTGACCGTCGAGGCGCTCTACGAACGCCGCGAATACGACCTGGTCAACAATGCGGAGTTCGGACTGCTCAACAACTGCGATCTCAAACAGCGCATCTACTCTGAATCCGGCCCGCCCACCCCGGACGACATGGACGACCTGCTGAGCATGCGCCGCAGCACCCGACTGTTCCTGGCGCACCCGAAAGCGATCGCCGCCTTCGGCCGGGAGTGCAACAAGCGCGGACTGTATCCGGACCCGGTCGACATCGACGGGCATCGAGTGCCCGCCTGGCGCGGGGTGCCGATCTTCCCGTGCAGCAAGATTCCGGTCAGCGACACCGCGACCACCTCGATCCTGGCCATGCGCACCGGCGAGAAGGACCAGGGCGTGATCGCCCTGCACCAGACCGGCATCCCGGACGAATTCGAGCCCGGCCTCAACGTGCGCTTCAAGGGCATCGACGACCAGTCGATCATCTCGTATCTGGTCAGCTGCTACTACTCGGCGGCGGTGCTGGTGCCGGACGCGCTGGGGATACTCGACAATGTCCTCGTCGCCCGGCAGGCCGACTGATCGGGGGCGACAGGCGATGTCGGTACTCTCCCGTACTGCGGCATCACCGGCGGGTTCGGAGTTGGCCGCCCTCGTCGCCGCGCTCCTCGCCGACTCCGCGGCCGCCCCGGCGGATCTGCTGCCGACGCGATCCCCGCAAGCCGCCGCGCCGCACCGTGATTCGTCGCACGAGGCGGATTCGCCGACGCCGTCGCATCTGCCGGGTCCCACCGGGCTGGGCGCCTCGGGGCTGCTGGAACCCTTGCTCGAGGCGGGTGTCCGTGTGGCGCCCGCCCCCGGTGGTGCGGTCTCCCCCGCCGAGCCGGCGAATGCCGATCCCTCGACTTCGGTGCAATCCGACTCTGCCGCACCGCGATCTGCGACGGAGGCCATTTCGAGAGCGGCGCCCGAGCGGCGCGTCTGGGTGCCATTGGGACCCAGTGGACTGGGAACCGACTTCACCCATGTGCGGGCGTCCGCACCGCAGCGACAAACACCATCCGGCCCAACAGAATTGGACAGCGGATCGCCTCGGCGCACCGACAACGGGGCCGGGATCCCCGCGCTCTACTGTCCACCACCGGTGCGCGACGATCCGGAGTTGGGCGCGGCGGTCAATGCCGGATTGCTCACGTGGGCCGAGGGGATCGGGCTGTACGAGGGCAGGCTGGACACCTTGCGCAACGCCGATTTCGGGCGGCTGATCATGCTCGCGCATCCGGACTGCGACGACGCCGACCGACTGCTGGCGGCGGCGAAATGCGCGGTGACGGAATGGTCGGTGGACGACTACTACTGCGAGGAGGACGCGGCCGACACCGCACCGGACGGATCGGCGTCCGACGCGGCGGCCGAACTCGGCCCCAAACTCGAGATGGCCGCCGCCGCGATGGATCCGGTGCATCTACCGGTGCGGTACCAGGCACAGCTCGAGCGGGCGCTGCAGTCCGATCCCATCCTGCGCGCCTTCCGCACCTCTTTCGAGCACATCGGGCACTACGCCACCGCGGCCCAGGTGGCTCGACTGCGTACCGAGATCGGCGGGTGGTTCATCGCGCTCGCGGCCGAAGCGGGCTGGCGCGCCGCGCACCGGATGCCACCGGTGTGGGAATACCTGACCAACCGTCAACCGCACAGCTTCCTACCCTGCATGGCCCCGATCGATGCGGTCGGCGGCTACGAATTGTCGCCCGCCGAATACTGCGATCCTCGGGTGCGTCGGGTGGTGACCACCGCGGCGCTCGCCTCCCAGATGGTCAACGACCTGTATTCCATGGCCCGCGAGGATCTTTCGAACGGGCGGGAATTCAACCTGCCCACGGTGCTGGCGGCCGAGGAGAACTGCCCGCGCCGCGAGGCCGTCCAACGCACCGCCGACGTGCACGACGAGCTGGTGCGCCGTTTCGAGAGCGAGGCCGCCGTACTCGCCGCCGCCGGATCACCGGAGTTGCGGCGATTCCTCACCGGGCTGTGGGCGTGGATGGGCGGCAATCGCGCCTGGCACGCCGCGAGCAAGCGCTATCAGGACTGAGAGGACGATTCCGCATGACCATGCTCAATACCGATATCGATCCCGCCACCGGAGCTGTCCTGCGCACCAGCTATCAGCGCTCGGTCGCGGCGTATTGGAACAACAATCCCAACGACGACCGCGTCAACATCAGGCTCGGCGAGGTCGACGGCCTCTATCACCACCATTACGGCATCGGCGAACCGGACCTGTCGGTGCTCGAAGGTCCCGAGGACACCCGCCAGGAACGCATCGTCAAGGAACTGCATCGTTTGGAGACCGCGCAGGCGGTCACACTGCTCGACCACCTGGGTCCGGTCAGACCCACCGACCGCCTCATGGACTGCGGATCCGGCCGGGGCGGCACCAGTTTCATGGCCAATCAGCGCTTCGGCTGCCGGGTCGACGGGGTCACCATCTCCGAATACCAGGTCGGGTTCGCCAATGAGCAGGCCGAGCAGCGCGGTGTGGCCGACAAGGTGCGCTTCCACTTCCGCAATATGCTCGACAGCGGCTTCCCCACCGGGGGTCTGCGCGGGATCTGGACCAACGAGACCACCATGTACGTCGACCTTTTCGAACTCTTCGCCGAATTCTCCCGGCTGCTCGCGCCGGGTGGGCGGTACGTGTGCATCACGGGCTGCTCCAACGACGTCACCGGAGGCCGATCGGCCTCGGTCAGCTGGATCGACGCCCACTACGGGTGCATGATCCACCCGCGCGGTGAGTACTTCCGCGCACTGGCCGAGAACAACCTGGTCCCGATCGATGTGGTCGACCTCACCGCCGCCACCATCCCGTACTGGGAACTGCGCGGCAAATCCGAACTCGCCACCGGTGTGGAGACGCCCTTCCTCACCGCCTACCGGGAGGGCAGTTTCCAATACCTGCTGATCGCGGCGGATAAGGTGGGGCGGTGAGCAACCACAGCGAACAGGCCATCGACCGCGAGAACCTGCCTGTCGAACTGGTCGACGCGCAGGGCCGCGCGGTCGGCGCGTGCCCGGTCGCGCAGGCGCACACCGCACCGGGTCTGGCGCATCGGGCGTTCTCCGTGCTGCTGTTCGACGGTGCGGAGCGGGTGCTGTTGCAGCGCCGGGCCGCCGTCAAGACCCGCTTTCCCAATCTGTGGACCAACACCTGCTGCGGACATCCGGCTCCCGGTCAGCCGGTTGTAGAGGCGGCCGCCGTGCGCCTCTACGAGGAGTTCGGGTTGTCGGCCGCACTCACCGAGATCGGGGTTTTCAGCTACCGGGCGGGCGATCCGGCGACCGGGCGGGTCGAGCACGAATGGGATCACGTGCTCATCGGGACGCTGTTCGACGCGGCGCCGCAACCGGATCCGGATGAGATCAGCGATTACGCCTGGATCGGGATCGACACGCTGCGCGTCGGACTGGCCAGCGATCCGGCGGCATACACCCCGTGGTTGTCCGGGGTGCTCGATGTCGTCGAGGATGTGCTGAGCAAAACGCCGTAGTCGCATCCGGTCCCGGTGCCCGCCGGGGCCGGATCCCGTCCTTGCCTCTCTTTTCCGTTTCGTTCCAGGCACCCCGGAGCCCGCGAACCCATCGATAGGTGCGCATATCTTGGTATAGGTATGCGACTTGGCAGGTGCGGGATAGGGCAACCGACCTCCCTGAACGAACGCGGCGGACCGGAATCTGTTGCGGCACGGCATACTTCCCCCCTTTTTCTCCCCGCGGTGATTCGCCCATCCCCTGGGCTCGGCGACACAGTAGCCCTCGAGGCGAGGATTCGAATCAGCGGGTCGCACGCAGTGGCACTGCTCTCACTCGACAGCGCCTGCGCGAACGGGCCGGCATGCTGGCGGGATTCGCGACAGAGGGGCAGTGATGACAGATTCTTCGCCGAAGCAGTTCGTCGACCGGCGCTACGCCGGCCTGGTCGCCGCCTTCGATGGGCTGTTCCGCCGCCCATCCGACGGCGGCGGCGCGCTCGCGGTGTACCAGCACGGTGTGCCGGTGGTCGACGTGTGGGCCGGATTCGCCCGGCCCGGACAGCCGTGGCGGCACGACACCGTCGCCATGGCGTACTCGACCGGAAAAGGCGTGGTCTCCACACTGGTGCATCGACTGGCCGAGCGCGGACTGCTCGACTACGACAAACCCGTCGGCACCTACTGGCCCGAATTCGCGTGCGCCGGTAAGGATCACATCACCGTGCGCGGCCTGCTCACCCATCGCGCCGGACTGCACCGGCTGCGCGATCTGCTGCCCGGCCCGGACGAACGCTTCTTCGACGACGCGGCCGTCACCTCGGCGCTGGCCGCCACGACCCCCGATCCGCGCCACCGCCGCACCAGCGGATATCACGGAATCTCCTACGGGCACTTGACCGCCGAACTCGTGCGCCGGGTCACCGGGGCCGACTTCACCGAGGTGCTGCGCACCGAGATCGCCGAACCCCTCGGGGCCGACGAGCTCTGGTTCCGCGTACCCGAAGACGAACGGGATCGCATCGCCCCCAACTTCCCCCGACTCACGGTGGCCGGAATGAGTTGGGAGAGCGGCTCGCGCCTGCTCGCCCGCACCCGTCTCGCGGCCACCGCCGAGACGACGCCGCGCGGATTCGCCGATCTGGTTTCCGATGCGCGCATTCACGATTCGGTGATGCCGGGCGTCAACGGGGTGTTCTCGGCCCGCGCGCTGGCCCGCATGTACGGGGCGCTGGCCAATGGCGGCGCGATCGACGGTGTGCGGCTGCTGGAGCAGCGCACCATCGGCGCGATGGCTCGCCGCCAGGTCTTCAGCCCGGATTACGTACTGGCGCTCCGTGTTCCGTGGGCGCTCGGCTACCACGGCGTGCCGATGAAGCCGTCCAGGACCGAACCCGTCTCGGCCTTCGGACATTTCGGGCTGGGCGGGTCCGGGGCGTTCGCCGATCCGAGCACCGGGATGGCGCTCGGCTTCCTCACCAATCGCCTCGGCGGCAAGTTGACTCCGCTCGGGGATGCCCGGCTGGCCCGGCTCGGGGCGCTCGCGCATCACTTCGCCAAAACGGACCGACACCGCTGAGCCGCGATCGAGTCGGGTGCGCCCGAGTCCGAAACCCGGTAGCCGAGAAACGCCTCCGGCGAGGCACCTTGCCCAAGCATGCCGCGCCGCCACGGGGCGGAACTGGTCAGTGTGCCAACACGGTGTGCGCACCAGCGACAGACCCGCCGGTAGCCGGCAGGATCGGGACATGGACCTGATCGGACTCGATCGGATCGAGGCGGCCGCCGCACTGCTGGCCCCGGTCATCCGCCGCACCCCGCTGGTGACCTCGCGGGTGCTCGGCGAGCGCATCGGCGGCGAGGTGCTGCTCAAATGCGAGAACCTGCAGCGGACCGGATCGTTCAAACCGCGCGGCGCCTACAACCGGATCGCGAATCTGACCCCGCGGGATCGAGCCAGGGGTGTGGTAGCGGCCAGCGCGGGCAATCACGCGCAGGGTGTGGCCTGGGCGGCCACCTCGCTGGGCATCGCGTCCACGGTGTTCATGCCGATCGGCGCGTCACTGCCGAAGTTGGCGGCCACCAAGGCATACGGCGCCACCGTTGAGCAGGTCGGCGATACCGTCGACGACTCGCTCGCCGCCGCGATCGAATTCGCCGAACACACCGGTGCGACACTGATCCACCCGTTCGATCACGCGGATGTGGTGGCCGGTCAAGCCACCGTGGCGCTGGAAATGCTGGAACAGCATCCGGATCTGGGCACGGTGCTGGTGCCCACCGGCGGGGGCGGACTGCTGGCCGGGGTCGCGGTCGCGCTGCGGCGCCTCGCCCCGCACGTGCGGGTCATCGGGGTGCAGGCGGCCGAGGCGGCGGCCTGGCCGGATTCGCTGGCCGCGGGGAAACCCGTTCGGGCGCACAGCATGTCGACCATGGCCGACGGCATCGCGGTGGGCCTGCCCGGCGCGGTGCCCTTCGCGCACGTCGCCGCCTGCGTCGACACCGTGGTCACGGTGGACGAGGAGGCGCTCTCGCGCGCGCTGCTGCTGTGCCTGGAGCGCGGCAAACTCATCGTCGAGCCCGCGGGCGCGGCGGGCGTGGCGGCGCTGATCAGTTGCGAGGAGACGGAATTGGCGCTGCGCGGCACGGTCGCGACCATTCTCTCCGGCGGCAATATCGATCCGCTGCTGTTGACCAGGGTGATCGGGCACGGGCTCAGTGCGGCGGGCCGCTACCTCGGGGTGCGGGTGACGCTCACGGATCGTCCCGGCGCGCTGAGCGTCCTGCTCACGGTCGTCGGGAAGACCGGGGCGAGCGTGGTGGACGTCGCGCATTCGCGCACCGGGACGGCCTTGGCGGTCGGCGAGGTCGAGGTGTCGCTGACCATGGAGACCCGAGGCCCGAACCACCGGGACGAGGTGCTCGGGGCGCTCGAGGTCGCGGGTTACGCGGTGCGCGTCGAGGATTGACTGCGAGCCCGCGGGCTCCGCTCAGCAGCGACGTTTGTAGAAATACTTCTGGTTGGCATCCATATCGGCCTTGGTGATGGCGACCATATCCGTCTGGATGGTGCGGGTGACGGGCTTGCCCTCCAGGGCGGCGGCCGCCTGATCGACGCCCTTGGCCCCGATCCCCGCCGGGTCCTGGGCGATGAGGGCCTGCACAGTTCCGGCCTTCAGATCCTCGACCTGTTTGGGGCTGGCGTCGAAGCCGACCAGCTTGACCTGGCCGAGCTTATTGGCATTGCGCAGTCCGGTGGCCGCGCCTTCGGCGGAGCTCAGATTGGTGGCGAAAATGCCTGCCAGATCCGGGTGGGCCGCGAGAGTCGCGGTGACCAGTGCGGTGGCCTGCGCCGCATCGTTGTTGTTGTATTGCACACCGAGCGAGGACATTTCGGCGTATTCGTGCAGTGCCTCCTCGAAACCCCGCGCGCGGGCGTCGGTGGTGGAGGTGCCCGCCTTGGTATTGATCACCAGCACCGGACCTTTGTTGCCGACGAGCTTCGCGAGGGTCTGCGCGGCGAGGCGGCCGCCCTTGTTGTTGTCGGAGGCGATGGAGGACAGCGCGATCGAAGTGTCGTCGAGTGCGGTATCCACCTCGATGATCTTGATGCCCGCGTCCCTGGCCTGTTTGATCGGATTGGCCATGGCGGTGGCGTGGGTCGGGGCGATGAGCACCGCACCCGGCTTGCCCGCCACCACACCGCTCAGCACCGGAGTCTGCGCACCCGCGTCGAATTGCGTCGGAGCCTGCGTATCCAGTTTGTAGCCGAGTTTGACGGCCTCCTCCTGCGCGCCGCACTGCATGGAGATATAGAAGGGCTCATCGGCGACACCCGGAATCAGCACGAGCTTCTTCGCGTCATTGCCACCGGATTCACCGACCTTGCCGCTACAGCCCGCCAGCAGCGCGCCCGCCGCCACCAGCGCGCCGAAGGCCGCCGCCGTCCGCTTCGCTCTCATCCCGGCACCTCTCAGTTCGTTGTCATCTCCGGTCCCTGGCCCGGCGGCGCACCTGGTCGAACCAGACCGCCGCCACCAAGACCACGCCCACCGCGATCGGCTGCCAGAACACCGGCACCTCCGCGATGCGGAAACCCTTGCGCAGCACCGACGGGATGAACACCCCGATCACGGTGCCGATCACCGAACCGACGCCACCGAAGAGGCTGGTGCCGCCGATCACCACGCCCGCGATGGCGTCGAGATTGTCGGTGCCGTGACCGCTGATCGTGGTGGTGCCGAAATAGGCCAGATTCATGAAACCCGCCAGGCCGGCCAGCAATCCGGTGATCAGGTAGATGGTGATCAGATGTCTGGTGACCGGGATGCCCGCGCGGCGCGCCGCTTCCGCATTGGAGCCGATGGCATAGGTGTGGCGGCCGAAGCGGGTGGTGCGCAGCGCCCACGCCGCTACCGCGGTGACCGCGACCGCGACCAGTACGAGATTCGGTATGCCACCCAGCGAGGTGCCGAAACCCAATGAATCACGCAGCTTTTCGGGCACCGTCCGGGTATCGACGCCGCCGGTGACGAGTTGGGCCGCACCCAGCGCCGCACCCAGTGCGCCGAGGGTGACGATCAGCGGCGGAATCTTGGCCTTGGCCACCAGGAATCCATTGAGCAGGCCCCAGAGTCCGCCGCCCGCGACCGAGAACAGGAACCCGAGCGCGATCAGACCCCAACCGGCGTGGGTGGCATCCTCGGCGGGGCTGAGCCATTCCATGGATTTGGCGCTCAGCGCGCCCGAGAAGATCAGCACCATGCCGACCGAGAGATCGATGCCCGAGGTGATGATAACGAAGGTCATCCCGACCGAAAGCACCAGCAGCACGGAGGTTTCGATCAGAAGGGTCTGAAAGGTGAAGCGGGTGGGGAAGGCGTCGGGCCGCAGAATGCTGAAGACGACACACAGCGCGACCAGGACCACGCCGATCCAGATCGTGCTCGCGCCCGCGAGGCGTTGACGCAGGGTGCGGCGCGGGATATCGGTGCTCATGCGGCATCCTCGTCGTGGGTCAGCGCGCCCGTCATGGCCGCGACCAACTGCTCGAGCGTCGCGTCGGCTGCGGTGAAACGGGCCACCCGCGTGCCGAGCCGCAGCACCTCGATGCGATCGGCGACGGCCAGCACCTCGGGCATATTGTGGCTGATCAGCACCACCGCGATCCCCTCGTCGCGGACCCGGCGCACCACCTCGAGCACCCGCTCGCGCTGCACCACGCCCAGCGCCGCCGTCGGCTCGTCCATGAACACCACCCGACTGGCCCACATGACCGCCCGCGCCACCGCCACACTCTGCCGCTGCCCGCCCGACAGTGCGGCGATCGGCACATCGATACTCGGCAAGGTGACGCCCAATCGCCGAAAATGCTCCACCGCTTGGGCTTTCATTCCGGATTTGTCGAGCATGCCCAGCTTGCCGAGCAGGCCGCGCCGCGGAATCTCGCGCCCCAGAAAGAGATTCGCCGCCGGATCCAGATCCGGCGCGACCGCCAAATCCTGATACACCGTCTCCACCCCCAACCGCCGCGCGGCCGTGGGTGTCGCAAACTCCACCCGCTCTCCCGCCAACCGAATCTCCCCGCCATCGGGCCGTTCGGCCCCCGAAAGGCATTTCACCAGCGTCGATTTCCCGGCACCGTTATCCCCGATGAGCGCGACCACCTCCCCCGCCCGCGCCTGAAAATTGGCCCCCCGCAGCGCCTCCACGCCCCCATACCGCTTGACCAGCCCAAATGCCTCGAGCGCCACCCCCGCACTCATTCGTCCCCACCCCGGCCCGGCTCAGCAAACCTCCAGTCCATCGGCCGATCCTACGATTCCCCCTCCCCCGATACCGGCAGAATCCCCGAATCGATTCCACACCACTCGAAATGGATCGCGCTCGCGGCACCGCTCGATTTCGATACTTCCGAATTTCCGCAGGGCGGTCAGGCCGCGCCGAGTTCGAGGGCCAGGACGCCGAGGATGACGAGGGCTATGCCGCCCACCTGGATGAGCGTCAGGTGTTCGGAGAGGAACAGCACGCCGATCACGGCGATGGCGGCCACGCCGATGGCGGACCAGATGCCGTACGCGACGCCAATGGGCATACCGCGTTTGAGGGATTGCGACAGGAAGTAGAAGGCGGCTATGTACCCGAGAACGACCACGATCGACGGGGCGAGTTTGGTGAAACCCTCGGCGAGTTTGAGGGATACGGTGGCGGTGATCTCGCAGGCGATGGCCAGTGCCAGAAACAACATGGTCATGTGCGCAGCGTAGTCGGCGCGATACCGCACAATGGTGGTCGGTGCGCGCGACGGGGATGGGGTGAGGCGAGTGGAATGGCTGCTCGGTGCGATGTGCGCGGTGCTCGCGGTGTCGATCGGCGCGATGGCGGTGCTGGTCCCGCTGTCGGTCCGGGCCGAGCGCCAACGCAGGCGCACGCTCGCACGGTGGGCCGCCGCGCACCGCTGGAGTTTCGCCAGGGCGGGCCGCGCCGGATGGACCAATCGGCTGCCGGGCCGCAACCGACAGGGTCTGGGCGTCACCCTGTCCGGCCGAATGGACGGACGCACCGTGACGATCGCCGACTACCAGTACCAGACCACGAGCACCCGCACCGGATCGGACGGAAACACCCACCGCCGCAAGCACAATCACCGCTACATCGTGGTGATGATCCAACTGGATCGGGCGCATCCACCGGTCGCGATCACCACACGCGGCCTGCTCTCGCAGTTGGGTCGCTCACTGTTCGGCGATCGACCGACCGCGACCGGAAACCCCTACTTCGACCGGGATTTCCGCGTCCTCAGCCCGAATCCGACCCATGCGAAAGAACTCGTCGGACCACCGCTCATGGCGGCGCATCTCGGCGACGCGGTGCCGACGTGGTCGATCGTCGGCACCGAACTGGTCACCTATTCGCCCGGCTACCTGCGCGATCCGAGCCGGATCCCGGCATACGCCTGCGGGCCGCTGCGCATCGCCGCACTGCTGGGCTGCCCGGCCTGACTCAGGCCAACCAGTCGCGCGACTCGCCCGCGGTGGCGCGCACCTCGTCGAGTTGCACCGCCACCTGCGCACCCGACGTACCGCCGCGCGCATTGCGGGAGGCGACGGAACCCTGCACCGTCAGCACCTCGCGGACCTGCGGGGTCAACGCCGGATCGATGGCGGCGAATTCGGCGTCGGTGAGTTCGTCGAGGCCGACACCGCGCGCCTCGGCCGCGCGCACGCACGCACCTGCGGCCTCATGCGCCACCCGGAACGGAACACCCTGCCGGACAAGCCATTCCGCGATATCGGTGGCGAGGGTGAACCCGGCGGGCGCGAGTTCGGCCATCCGGTCGGTGTGGAAGGTGAGGGTGCCGATGAGCCCGGCGATGGCGGGCAGCAGCAACTGCAACTGGGCCACCGAATCGAACAGCGGCTCCTTGTCCTCCTGCAGATCCCGGTTGTAGGCCAGGGGCTGCGCCTTGAGCGTGGCCAGCAGACCGGTGAGGTTGCCGATCAGTCGACCCGCTTTGCCCCTGGTCAGCTCCGAGACATCGGGATTCTTCTTCTGCGGCATGATCGAGGAGCCGGTGGACCAGGCGTCGGCCAAGGTGACATAGCCGAATTCCGGTGTGCTCCAAATGATCACCTCCTCCGCCATGCGGCTGAGGTCGACCCCGATCATGGCCAGCACGAACGCCGCCTCGGCCGCGAAATCGCGGGAGGAGGTGGCGTCGATCGAATTGGCCGCGGCTGCGGTGAAATCCAATTCGGCGGCGATGGCCTCCGGATCCAAACCGAGCGAGGAACCCGCGAGCGCCCCGGACCCGTACGGGGACACCGCCGCTCGGCGATCGAAATCACGCAGCCGATCGATATCACGCAGCAGCGGATGGGCGTGCGCGAGCAGATGGTGGGCCAGCAGCACCGGCTGGGCGGCCTGCAGGTGCGTCTTGCCCGGCATCACCGCGTCCGGATGCGCCGCGGCCTGCCCGACCAGCGCGTCGACCACCTCGAGCAGGCCCGAGGCGACCCGGCGCACCGCGTCGCGCAACCACATGCGGAACAGGGTGGCCACCTGATCGTTGCGGGAGCGGCCCGCACGCAACCGGCCACCCAGTTCCGCGCCGACCCGCTCGATGAGGCCGCGCTCCAGCGCGCCGTGCACGTCCTCATCGGCCTCGGCAGGGGCGAAGGCACCCGAATCGACATCCGCCGCAAGACGTTCCAACCCGGCCAGCATGCCGGACAGGTCGGCGTCGGAGAGCAGCCCGGCCTTGTGCAACACTCGCGCGTGCGCCTTGGACGCGCGAATGTCGTAGGGGGCCAACACCCAATCGAAATGGGTGGACTTGCTCAGCGCCGCCATGGCGGCCGCGGGTCCGGCGGCGAACCGCCCGCCCCACAGCGCGCCCGCATTGGTGCTGCCGCCCTCGCTCATCGCTCTCCTACTTCTGATTCAGGTCGCGGCGCGCGGCCACCTTCGACGACAGGCCGTGGATCTGGACGAAACCCTTGGCCAGCGACTGGTCGAAGGAATCGCCCGCATCATAGGTGGCCAGGTTGAAATCGTAGAGCGACTGCTCGCTGCGGCGACCATTGACCACGACGCTGCCACCGTGCAGCACCAGGCGGATATCGCCGGACACATGCTCCTGGGTCTCCTGGACGAACGCGTCCAGTGCCCGCTTGAGCGGGGAGAACCACAGGCCGTCGTAGGCCAGCTCGCCCCAGCGCTGCTCGACCTGACGCTTGTAGCGGCCCAGCTCGCGCTCGAGGGTGACATTCTCCAGGTTCTGGTGCGCGGTGATGAGCGCGATCGCGCCCGGCGCCTCGTAGATCTCGCGGCTCTTGATACCGACGAGGCGATCCTCGACCATATCGAGGCGGCCGATGCCCTGGCGGCCCGCGCGGCGATTCATCTCGACGATGGCCTCGAGCACGGTGACCGGGCGGCCGTCGATCGCTACCGGGACACCCTTGTCGAAGGTGATGATCAGCTCGTCGGGAGCCTCGAAGTTGACCGTCGGATCCACCGTGTAGTCGTAGACGTCCTTGGTGGGGGCGTTCCAGAGGTCCTCCAGGAAGCCGGTTTCCACCGCGCGACCCCACACGTTCTGGTCGATGGAGAACGGGGACTTCTTGGTGACATTGATCGGCAGCGCGTTCTCCTCGGCGAACGCGATCGCCTTCTCCCTGGTCCAGGCGTAGTCGCGGACCGGGGCGATGACATTCAGGTCGGGGGCGAGCGCGCCGATGCCGACCTCGAAGCGGACCTGGTCGTTGCCCTTGCCGGTGCAGCCGTGCGCGACGGTGCTCGCACCGTGGAACTTGGCCGCCTCCACCAGGTGCTTGACGATCAGCGGGCGGCTGATGGCCGACACCAGCGGGTACTGGCCCATGTACAGGGCGTTGGCCTGGATGGTGGGCAGGCAGTAGTCGGTGGCGAACTCGTCGCGGGCGTCGACCACGACCGCTTCGACCGCGCCGCAGTCGAGGGCGCGTTGACGCACGACATTCATATCCTCGCCGCCCTGGCCCAGGTCGATGGCTACCGCCACCACCTCGGCACCGGTCTCCTTGCCGATCCAGCTGATGGCGACGGAGGTATCGAGCCCACCGGAGTAGGCGAGTACGACGCGCTCGGACATGTCTGGTGCTCCTCGTTTCCGTATCACTAGGTCTTTGTTCGACGGTACGGACGGGGCGCGTTCACCCGCGCGCCACACCGCCCAACCAGCCTGCAAATGATTATGCACGACGATGCAAGCCCATTCACCACCGGGGGGCGTATCCCCGCCCCGATCCGCCTCGCGACTGCCATTGCGCCACCTCCGACTGCCAATCGCGCAACCGAGCCTTCACTGCCACCCCTCGGTCGTGACACCCTCGAGAAGCGTGGGGGCCATGACGTCGGGGCGACGCGGCCCGGTCTCCCACCCGGCACTATTCGAACACTCCGGATAGATTTCGATCATTACAGGGGCAGCCGTGCAAAATCTCGTTCGGTTGATATCACATCATTCACACAATGCCGGTCGTCGATGCAGAACCGCGACTCGAATACTGACCATATCGATGGCCGCAACCATTTGGACTACATTCCAACCGGTCGACGCCGACGCGCAATCCAATTGGTCCACAATCCTCTGGGAGCAAAGCGACATCAATGGAATCAGCATTCCGATTCGGCAAGGTGATGCCCGGATCGGCTACAACCACTTCGCACAGCGGCACAATCTGAGCTCCGGGGGCGCGGTGCGCCAGGCCATCAAGGTCGCGAAGCCGATCACTACGGGCGCACGCGTCGAGTATGTCACGTTGTTCACGCATGCGAACGACCACGAGCAGGTATATCTGCGAGTGATAGCACAAGCCGCGACAACGACCGACGATCGCGAATATAGTTCTCCGGACGGCAAGTACATCGGAGTCGTCACCGCATATTGCGACAGCATGAACAAATGCCCGTACTGGCTGAGCAACTTGCAACTGTCCTGAACGGATAATTCGGAGGTATTGACGGAGATGGCCGAAGTCTTGGGTGACTACGCCTTCAATTTCCTGTTGCGGACAATGATCCCGCTGGTAGTAGCCCCCCTCGGCGGGCTGCCGCCGAGGGGAGTGCAGCTGCGCGGAGTTGTTCGGGTCGGCGACGAGCGGGTGCGAATGGTGTTGTCGGAGGATGCTCAAATGGGGCCGGGGGTGGCAGTGGAGTTCGATCTTGCGCGTGGGGCCGGAAGTACGGAGGTCGTACCGATGATGGACCACCTTCGAGCCGTGGTGGCTCCCCGGCTCGGGGAGCTGATGGGCACTGACCAACCGGTACGGGACTGCCATTCGAATGTAGTTGTCCAGGCGAAAGATACCGGCTTCGATGGCCCGGCCGCTGCCATGCACTACGACCAGGAGATATTCCGTCTGTTCACCCTGCTGGTGAACGGCGGCGGCATCGTCGCCCACGACGAGGATTACACCTTCGGCGGATTCATGTTTCGCAGCGATCATGTCTGCCGCATCTACATCCGCGTCACCGAAACGGACCTCGTCTACGGTTTCGATGCGCCGATCGACGGGGAGCACGGTCCGGGAACGTACGGGTACAACTACTTGCCGTTGGAGCTCGCGCCGCTGACACGGACCGGGGACCTTGCTTCGAAGCCGGTCGTCGATGATGCCGACGAGTACTGCACGGCGGTGGTCGACCTGTCCACCTGGGTGGGGCATTGATCTGAAAATCGCTGATGGTCAATGAGAGTCGCTTCCCTCACACGAGCGGGTGTGCGATCCTGGGGCGGTCTGGTTCCGGGCTGGAGTGAGGATGGGCGACATGTTGCATCTCATTGCGGGTGATTTCGCGACACTCGGGAACGACGTGCTGAGCATTGGGCACGCGCTCGTGGTGTTGATTCAGGACGCGATCAATGCGGGGACGCAGAATGCGCCGGGGTACGGGCACGGCGGCGGGGCGGGGCAGTTCCCGTTGAACTGATACGGGACCGGCCGCGAGCAGCGGCCGGTGTCGAACTATCGACCCGCGATCTCGGCGGTCATTCGCACGACTTCTTGCGCGCTGCCCCAGGAGAGCGTGACGCCCACTCCGTCGTGGCCATAGTTGTGGATGACGGTCGCACCGTCGCGGGATTCGGGTTCCAGGCGGGGTTCGGGGCGACCGGGCCGCAGGCCGACCTCGTGGCCGAGGATCTCGGCGGCGGCGAGTTTGGGTTCGATGGCTATGCAACGCTGCAGGATTCGCTCGGACAGGGCCGGGTCGGGGGTGAGGGTCCAGTCGTCGGGTTGGCGGATGCCGCCGAGGATGAGGCGGTCGCCGTGCGGGTAGAAACTGGTCCATTCGGGAGTGTCGACGGCCTCACAGTAGTAGTAGGTGAGGCCGGGATTGCGCAGGATCACGTGCTGGCCGCGCACGGGCCGCACCTCGGGATCACCGGTCAGGGCGGCGGCGCCGACTCCGGTGCAGTTCACCACGATCGATGCGGCGGCGGTGGCCTCGGCGAGATCGCGCACGGTGCGCGATTCGATGACGATTTCGGCCGCCGCCAACTCCTCGGTGAGGTACCGCAGATAGCGGGGCAGGTCGATGAGTGGGGTGGTGGCCCACAGGCCCGCCCGCATCCCCTCGGGCAGTTCATCGGGGGTGCAGAAACGGACGTCGACCAGATCCTGCACCCAGGGCGGCGGCTGCGACACATCGGAAACCTCGAGCCCGCGCTCGAAATGCACTCCGGATTCGGGTATTCGAGCCAGGCGGGAGAATTCGGCGAACGAGATCCGGCTCCACGCCAATTCGCGCGGACGCTCCCGCGGACCCCAAATCCCGCTCGCCACCGCCGAGGTGGTCCGCTCGGGCGGCAATTCCGCCCACACCCGCACCCGATGACCCGCCCGCGCCAGACATACGGCGGTGGTCAGCCCGATCACGCCCGCGCCGAGAACCAGAACGTCCTTCGCCATGGCTCCGACGGTACTCACCGCGCCCGCGCCGGGTTCGGTTATCCGGAACTCAGGCCAGTCGCTCTATCCGAGCGGCCAATTCGGCGCCGGTCAACGGTTCGCGGGCGATGACGGCGATGGTGTCGTCGCCCGCGATGGTGCCGACGATGAAGGCCAGCGCGGCCCGATCCAACGCGCTGGCCAGGTAGTGCGCCGCACCGGGCGGGGTGCGGAGCACGGCGATATTGCCGCTGTGATCGGTGGAGACCAGCAGATCCCCGAGCAGTTTGGACAGACGATCGGTGCCGCCGGTGACCCCGCGCACCGGGCTGCCGTCCTCGGGCACCACGTAGACACCCGCGCCGCCGTCGGCGGCGCGCAGTTTGACCGCGCCGAGTTCGTCGAGGTCGCGCGAGAGGGTGGCCTGGGTGGTCTCGATCCCTTCGGCGGCGAGCAACCCGGCCAGTTCGGTCTGGCTGCGCACGGCGTGCGCGGTCAGCAGCTCCACGATGCGGGACTGTCGGCCCGCTCTGGTGCGGGCGATGGCCGGACCGCGTTCCTCCACGCTCACCCTCGACCCCGTCGGGCCAGCAGCCACACCAGCAGCGCCTTCTGCGCGTGCAGCCTGTTCTCGGCCTCGTCCCACACGGCGCTGTGCGGGCCGTCGAGCACCTCGTCGGTGATCTCCTCGCCCCGATGCGCCGGAAGACAGTGCAGCACGGCGACATTCGACTGTGCCGCGTTGAGCAGGTCGGCGTTGAGCTGGTAGGGGCGGAACGGGCCGACCCGGTCCTTGCCGTCGTTTTCCTGACCCATCGAGGTCCAGGCGTCGGTGACCAATGCGTCGGCGCCCTTCGCCGCCGCCACCGGATCATTGGTGACCGCGACGGTGGCGCCTGTTTGGGCGGCCCTGACGCGTGCGGCCTCGACGACCCACGGCAGCGGTTCGAAACCCGCGGGCGCGGCGATGGTTACGTCCAGACCCGCGGTGACGCCGCCGAGCAGCAGCGAATGCGCCATATTGTTCGCACCGTCACCGAAGTAGGCCAACCTGCGCCCGGACAGCTCGCCGAGCCGTTCGCGCAGGGTGAGCAGATCGGCGAGCACCTGGCAGGGGTGGAATTCGTCGGACAGCGCGTTGACCACGGGAACCGTTGCCGTGGCGGCCATTTCGTCCAGGCGGGACTGTTCGAAGGTGCGCCAGACAATGGCGTCGACGTAGCGCGAGAGCACCCGACCGGTATCGCCGAGGGTCTCCTCGCGGCCCAGTTGGGTGTCGCGACCGTCCACCACGACGGCGTGCCCGCCGAGTTGGGCGATCCCCATCTCGAAGGAGAAACGCGTTCGGGTGGAGTTCTTCTCGAAGATGACGCCGACCCCGCGCGGCCCCTCGAGCGGCCGATGCGCGAACGGGTCGCGCTTGAGTTCGGCGGCCAGGGTCAGCACCTCGGACTGTTCGGCCGGGGTGAGGTCGTCGTCGCGCAGGAAATGCCGCAGCGCACTCACTGTTGGGCTCCCTTCGCCGCGTCGAGTATGCCGGGTAGGTCGGCGAGGAATTCGTCCACCAGATCCTCGGGGAGGATGAGAGGTGGTGCGAGCCGAATCACGTCGGGCTTGGGCGCGTTCAACAGGTAGCCCGCGCCGCGCGCCTGATTCTCCACCTCGGCCGACACTTCGTCGGTGAGCACGATGCCCAGCAGCAGTCCGGCGCCCCGCACATGGTCGACCAGGGGGTGATCGAGCCCCTCGATACCGTCGCTGAGCCGTTTGCCGACCGATTCGACGTGGGCGAGCAGGTCCTGCGCGTCGATGGTGCGCAGCACCGCCAGCGCGGCGGCCGCGCACACCGGATTACCGCCGAAGGTGGTGCCGTGCGCACCGGGTGTGAGCAGTTCGGCGGCGCGACCGGTAGCCAGCACCGCGCCGATCGGCAGCCCGCCCGCCAGCCCCTTCGCGAGGGTGATCACATCGGGGGTGATACCGAATGCCTGGTGCGCGTAGAACTTTCCGGTGCGACCGATACCGGTCTGCACCTCGTCGAGCACGAGCAGCGCGCCGTGGCGCGCCGTGATCTCCCGTGCCCGGACCAGGTAGTCGATCGGCGGGACCACCACGCCGCTCTCCCCCATGATCGGTTCGAGGAAGACCGCGGCCGTCTGGTCGTCGACGGCGCGTTCCAGCGCGTCCGCGTCGCCGTAGGGCACGAATTCCACACCGGGCGGCATGGGTTCGAAGGGGGTGCGCTTGGCGGGTTGGCCGGTGAGCGCGAGCGCGCCCATGGTGCGGCCGTGGAATGCCTCGTGGCAGGCGATGATCTTGGGGCGGCCGGTGAGTCGGGCGATCTTGAAGGCCGCCTCATTGGCCTCCGCGCCGGAATTGCAGAACAGCGCGCGCGAGGTGTGCCCCGGCCCGATCCCGTCACCGAAGTGGGCGAGCAGCCGCTCCGCCAACTCGATCGTCGGCTCGGCCATATAGAAGTTGGAGATGTGCCCGAGGGTGCCGAGTTGGGCGGTGACCGCCTCGATGATCGCCGGATGGGCGTGGCCCAGGCTGTTGACCGCGATACCGCCCAGGAAATCGACGTAGCGCTTGCCGTCCGCGTCGTAGACCACCGCACCTTCGCCTCGGGTCAGCGCCAGCTTCGGGGTGCCGTAGTTGTTCATCAGCGCGGCGGACCAACGCTGCTGCAGGGCTTCGACTTTGGTCATTGTTTCGTTCCGTCCGGTGTGTCCGCACCCGCGGGCGAGGACGTCACCATCGTTCCGATTCCTTCTCCGGTGAACAGTTCGAGCAGGACCGCGTGCGGGACGCGGCCATCGATGACGTGCGCGGTGGGCACGCCCGCCCGGACCGCGCGCAGGCACGCCTCCATCTTGGGCACCATGCCCGCGTCGAGGCTCGGCAGCAGCCGCGCCAGCGCGTCGGTGTCGATGCGGGTGGTCAGCGAGGTGCGGTCGGGCCAGTTCGTGTACAGCCCTTCGACATCGGTGAGCACCACCAGTTTCTCCGCGCCGATGGCGGCGGCCAATGCGGCGGCGGCGGTGTCGGCATTGATGTTGTGCACCACGCCCGCCGCGTCGGGGGCGATGGTGGACACCACCGGAATGCGGCCCGCCGCGATGAGATCCAGCACCGCGTCGGCATTGACGGAGGTGACGTCGCCGACCAGGCCGATATCGGTGGGTGCGCCGTCCACCACGACGGTGCGGCGGGTGGCGGTGAACAGGCGGGCGTCCTCACCGGAGATGCCGACCGCGTAGGGGCCGTGGGAGTTGATCAGGCCGACCAACTCCCGACCCACCTGACCGAACAGCACCATCCGCACCACATCCATCACCTCGGGTGTGGTGACCCGGAAGCCGCCGCGGAATTCCCCCCGCAGGCCGAGCTTTTTCAACATGGCGCTGATCTGCGGGCCACCACCGTGCACCACCACCGGATGCACGCCGACGGTGCGCAGGAAGGCCATATCGGCGGCGAACGCGCGCTTGAGCTCCTCGTCGATCATGGCGTTGCCGCCGTACTTGACGACCACGATCCGATCGCGGAATTTCTGCAGCCACGGCAGGGCGTCGGCCAGCACGTGCGCCTTGTCGAGGGCCGAAAGGTCCTGCACCGCTTGGCCGGTCATGAGCTGTAGGCCGAATTCTCTTCGACGTAGCCGTGCGAGAGGTCGGTGGTGCGGATCATCGCCGAGGCCGCACCGACATTCAGGTCGATGAGCACATCGATATCCGCGCCCGAGAGATCGACCTCACGCGCGCCCGGCGCGCCGACGCTGTCCACGCAGACCGGATTCCCGTTGAACGACACCGAGATCCGGTCCGGATCCAGGGTGACCGGGGCCATGCCGACGGCGGCGAGGACCCGACCCCAGTTCGGATCCGAGCCGAACAGCGCGGTCTTGACCAGGCTGTCGCGGGCCACGCAGCGGGCGGCAGCGACCGCCTCGTCCTCGGTCAGCGCACCCGCCACGGTGACCCGGACACGTTTGGTGACGCCTTCGGCATCGGCCATCAACTGGGCGGCCAAATCGTCACAGACGGCGAGGACGGCGGCATCCAACTCCTCCTGCGAGGGGGTGACCGCGCTCGCGCCATTGGCCAGCAGCAGCACCGTGTCATTGGTCGAGCAGGAGCCGTCCACATCCAAGCGGTCGAACGTTTTCCCGGTGGCCTTGCGCAGTGCCGCGTCGAGCTGCTCCGCGCCGACGACGGCATCGGTGGTGAGCACCACGAGCATGGTGGCCAGCGACGGGGCCATCATGCCCGCGCCCTTGGCCATACCGCCGACATTCCACTTGTCGCGATGGTGGTAGGCGGCCTGCTTGGGCACCGTATCGGTGGTCATGATGGCGTGGGCGGCATCGCTGCCGCCGCAGATGCCGCCCGCCATCTCGTGCACGATCTCGGTGACGGCCGGGATCACCTTGTCCATCGGCAGCCTGTCACCGATCAAACCTGTTGAGCAGACAGCGATTTCGCCCGCGCCGGTGTCGGTGCCCCAGTTGCTCAGCGCCTTCGCCAATTCCTCGGCGGTGCGGTGGGTGTCCTGGAAGCCGAGTGGACCGGTGCAGGCATTGGCCCCACCGGAATTGAGGATCACCGCGCGCAGCCTGCCGGTTTTGAGCACCTGCTGCGACCATCGCACAGGGGCGGCCTTCACCTTGTTGCTGGTGAACACCCCTGCGGCCGCGTACTCCGGACCTTCACTGAAAACCAGTGCCAGGTCCGGCTTTCCGCTCTTCTTGATACCCGCAGCGATACCCGCGGCGCGGAAGCCGAGCGGGGCGGTGACGCCCTGGCTGCGGACCAGCTTGCTGCCTTCGATCGTCGTCACGGTGCCACTCCTACGGTGGAAAGTCCTGCGGTCTCGTCGTATCCGACGGCCAGATTCATCGATTGCACCGCCGCCCCCGCGGTGCCCTTGGTCAGGTTGTCGATCGCGCCGATCACCACGAGCTGTCCGGCGTCGGCGTCCACCGCCACCTGGAGGGTGACGGCATTGGAACCGAGCACCGAACCCGTCTGCGGTAGGCGGCCTTCCGGCAGTAGATGCACGAAAGGTTCTTCGGCGTAAGCCTTTTCGTAGACGGCACGGGCCTGTGCGGCGTCCACGGTGGTGGGTGCGGTGCAGGTGGCCAGGATGCCGCGCGGCATCGGGGCCAACACCGGGGTGAACGAGACCGCGACATCGACACCGCCCGCCGCGCGCAGATTCTGCGCGATCTCCGGGGTGTGCCGGTGCGCGCCCGCGATCCCGTAGGCACGGGCCGAGCCCATGACCTCCGAGGCGAGCAGGCCGGTATCGAGTTTGCGACCCGCACCCGAGGTGCCGCTCACCGCGACGACAGTTACCGAGGGGGCGATGATGCCCGCGGCGATGGCGGGCGCCAGCGCGAGACTGGCCACGGTCGGATAGCAGCCGGGTACGGCAATTCTGATGGCCCCCTTCAGCTTTGCCCGCCCACCCGGCAGCTCCGGAAGCCCGTACGGCCAACTGCCCGCATGCTCGGTGCCGTAGTAGCGCCGCCACGCGGCCGGGTCGGTGAGCCGGAAATCCGCGCCGCAGTCGATGATCACCGTCGACTCCGGGAGTTGCGCGGCGATGGCCGCCGACCGGCCGTGCGGCAGCCCGAGGAAGATCACGTCGTGGCCTGCCAGTTCCGCCGCGGTCGTGGCGGTGAGGACCCGATCGGCCAGCGGCAGCAAATGCGGCTGCGTCTCCCCCAGGGCGGTCCCGGCATTCGAACCGGCGGTCAACGCCCCGATGGTGAGGCGTCCGGATCGGTAGGCCGGATGTCCGAGCAGCAGGCGCAGCACCTCGCCGCCCGCGTATCCGCTCGCACCCGCCACCGCGACCCGCACGGCGGGTCCGTCCGAGATATCTACCATGTGATGATTATGCACAATTGTGCAAGCTCATTCATCACCGCGGGTGACTTCCTTCCGGAATCACGCTATTGTTAGAACATGCGTTCGAATGATTGCTCTGACGATGTGCGTCACGGTGATCAACGCTATAGCGAGCAGCTGACCGCCCTGGAGGAAGCGGTCGCCGGTGTGCGCGGGCTCGACCTCGCCGCCGCGACCGAAGGCGAGGTCGCAGAGCTGCTCCGCCGCGTCGAATCGGCCGCGCGAGGGCTTTCGGGGATGATCGCTCGCGCGGCCGATCGACTTCGTCGGCAATGATTCGATCCGGCGCATCGATGCCCTGACCGTATCGAGGGCACCGATCGGACCAACCGCGGCCCGGCCCACCGGCTGCGGGTATTGGGTTTCGTATTCGGTGAGGTCGATGGGGCCGTCGCGGCGGGTGCGGGCCGTGATCTCCTCGACGGTCGGTCAGTCGGTCGGAGATCCGAATCGGCAGGCAGTCGCTATGCGCAGTCGCCGTCGGCCCGATGATCAGCGCAGAGTCGCCGGATTGATGCCGAGCAGATCGTGGAGCCCGACCTCGCCCGCCGAAGTGGCGCGGACCGCGCGGCCGGTGCCGACCCCGACGATCCAGTCGAGTTCCCGCAGGCGACGGCACAGTTGAGCGCCTGCCGCGCCACCGAGGTGGGTGCGGCGCTCGGTCCAATCCAGGCAGGGACGGGTCAACGGGCGGCGGGTGTGCAACAGGGCGGGATCGATGCCGAGCGGACCTGTGAAGAAGGCCATCCCCGGTGCGGTGAGCGCGAAACCCGGATCGGGTCGCAGGAATTCGCGTTCGGTGAGCGCGTCGGTAATGGCGACGCCGAGTCGACCCGCGAGGTGGTCGTAGCAGGTGCGACCCCTGGATAGGGCGGCCGACGCCGTAGCGGTTTTCAGGCCCGTCACCTTGACCGGGGGCGCGCCGATATAGGTGGCCAACGCCTCGATCAGCTCCGCGGCACGGGCGTCGGCCAGTTCGACATAGCGGTGCCTGCCCTGGCGACGTTCGGCGAGCAGTCCGCCCGCGAGCAGCCGATTGAGGTGTTCGGTGGCCGTCGAGGGCGCGACGCGCACCGTGCGCGCGAGTTCGCCCGCGGACCACGCCCGGCCATCAATCATGGCCAGGCACATCGCGGCGCGGGTGCGGTCGGCCAGCAGGGCCGCCAAACCCGCGAGATCAGCTGCTCGGGCATCCACGACACCATCATGACGCGAGAACATTTCGGCGAGCGCCGAACTATCGCGGCACTAGCGTCACGGACAACCGTTTCGGAACGTAGATGGAGGAGAGCCAGTGAACAAGGCCGAGGTATTTCGCGAATTGCACGGCGGCCCCCAGCCGCTGATCCTGCCCAATGCCTGGGATTTCGGTTCGGCCGCGGTGCTCGCGCAGGAGTTCCCGGCGATCGGCACCACCAGCCTCGGTGTGGCGGTGGCCGCCGGACTCGCCGACGGGATGGGCGTCTCACGCACCGAGACACTGGCCTTGGCGACGCGGCTGGCGCGACTCGCGGTGCCGGTCACGGTCGATATCGAGGGCGGATTCGGCGCCGATCCCAACGAGGTGGCCGAATTCGTCGCCGCGCTCGGCGATTTGGGGATAGCCGGGGTCAATCTCGAAGACAGTCGATCGGATTCGACGCTTGTCACCCCCTCGCAGCACGCTCGAGTGGTCGCCGCGGTGAAGGCGCGCACTCCCGCGGTCTTCATCAATACGCGAGTGGACACCCACTGGCTGCGCCTCGACCAGGACTCCACGCTCGACCGCGCCCGGCGCTACGCCGACGCGGGCGCGGACGGCATCTTCGTACCGGGCGCGACCGATCCCGCGCTCATCGCCCGCATCGTCGCCTCGGTCGATGTGCCGGTGAATATGTTGTACTCGGCGAACGGACCGTCGATCAGGTCACTCACCGACTTGGGCGTACGGCGGATCAGCACCGGCTCCCTGCTGTACCGAGGCGCGCTGGCTGCCGCCTTGGACATCGCCAAAAGCGTCCGCGCCGACACCCCACCCCCTTTCGACCTCATCCCCGACTACCGCCGCATCGCCGCCCTCACCAATTCCTGAGAAGTGTTCACCCTCGGGAGCATAAGTTGGTGGGGCTGTTACCTTTTCACGAATTCCGGAGCTCGCGCGGAACTGTGGTGCGCTCAGTGTTTGCGAACGATTCGTTCGCCTGCACCGGGTTTCCAGATGGTGATGTCGAGGTGGTCGTCTATCAGTTCGACCGTGGAGGCGCCGGTGAGGTCGGCGGTGAAGAAGTGGTCGAATTCGGTGGTTCGGAGGTCGAGGCCGGTGTCCTGGTAGAGGTCTGCGGCGAAGCGGGTGTGCAGGGCCGGGTCTCGGTTCTCGATGGCGGTGCCGAAGAGTTTGGCGTCGCCGTCGCCGACGTGGGTATCAACGGTGGCGGTGTGCAGGCAGAAGCGGGGGTCGCGGGCCAGGTCGCGGAATTTGGTGGTGCCGGGCATGCCGACTATGACGAGCATGTTCTCGAATATGCGGGGTTCGACCGGGCTGATGCGGGGCGAGCCGTCGGCGCGCAGGGTGGCCAGCAGGCACAGGTTGCCGGTGGCGCGGTGCCTGCGCGCGAAGACGGCGGCGATATGCGGTGCTTCCTCGGCGAACTCGATCCAGGTCGTCATGGATGTCACGGTAGTTCGGATACTTGACATCTGCTGTCAGGGTTGCGGGATATTCTCGGACTATGCGGGCGAGCAGACTGGTGCGATTGCTGCTCTTGTTGCAGACGCGCGGACATACGACGGCCGCGCGGCTGGCGGCGGAACTCGAGGTTTCGGTGCGGACGGTGTATAGGGATATCGAGGCGCTGTCGGAGGCGGGGGTGCCGATCTATTGCGAGCAGGGTCGCGCGGGTGGGGTTCGGCTGGTCGACGGGTACCGAACCCGGTTGACCGGCCTGACCTCCGAGGAGGCCGATGCGGTGCTGCTGGCCGGATTGCCCGGTGCGGCAGCCGATCTCGGGCTCGGCACCGTGTTGGCCACCGCCCAGCTCAAGGTGCTCGCCGCGCTGCCGCCCGAATTGCGCGGCCGCGCCACCCGTATCGCCGATCGGGTGCACATCGATGCGCCCGGCTGGTTCCACCGCGCCGAGGAAACGCCCGCGTTGGCCGCGGTGGCGGATGCGCTCTGGGCGGATCGCAGGCTGCGAATCCGCTACGGTCGCAAAGATAAAGAGGCCGCCCGCACGGTCGACCCGCTCGGCCTGGTCCTCAAGGCGGGCACCTGGTATCTCGTCGCCGCGCACGGGGACGAGATCCGCTCCTATCGCGTCGGCCGCATCGCCGAGGTCGAACCCATCGAGGAAACCTTCGACCGCCCACCGGATTTCGACCTGACCGCCCACTGGGACACCGCCGCGGCCGAATTCGCCCGCACCATGCTGCGGGTGCGGGCCCGCCTGCGGGTCTCGGCGGCGCACCTGTTCCTGTTGCGCTCGGGCAACGATCCGGCCGCCGTGACTGCCGCGTTGGAATCCGCGGGTCAGCCCGACGCCGACGGCTGGGTGGAACTCACCCTGCCTGCCGAGTCGTATGAGGTGCTGGCCCACGGGATTCTGCCGCTCGGCGAGTATGCCGAGGTCCTCGAACCTCCGCAACTGCGCGCCCGTATGGCGACCATCGCCGACAGGATGCGCGCACGCTACGTCGACTGAGGTCGTGCCGTTCACGGGTTTTCGGCCGATACCACCGATCGGCCGGATTCGCGCGGTGTCAGCGGGTCCAATTGAGCAGCGGACCCATGGCTTTCAGTTGCGGACCCTCGGGAATGCGCCGCATGATCGCATCGCGGAGCGCAACCGCGGGCGGCCAGGACAGTTGAGCGAGGGTGCCGACCCACCGCGATTGATTGACGACCATGGTGGTGCGCGGACCCCGTTCGGCGTCGTAGCGGGCGAGATCACCACCGGAGGTGGCGATCTCGGTCAGCACGACGGCATCCTCGAGCGCCTGGCAGGCCCCCTGACCGAGATTCGGGGTCATGGCGTGGGCGGCGTCACCGGCCAGGGCGATCCGGCCTGCCGAAAGCCGCTTCAGTGGGGGCAGATCGTAGATATCGTGTTTGAGGACATTCGCTTCCGAGGCGGCCGCGATCAGGCCCTGCACCGGCTCCGGCCATCCGGCGTAACGACGGCGGAGTTCGGCGAGCCCACCGCCGGGGCTACCCTCGGGCATGGCGGCGACGGCGAAGCAGTAGACGCGGCCGTCGGGGAGCCCGCCGTAGCCGAATCGTTGACCGCGACCCCACATTTCGACGATCTCGCGGACCGGTTCTTTGGGGGTGACGACCATGCGCCAGGTGGTGTAGCCGCGGTAGCGCGGCACCATCTCGCCGCAGACCGCCCGCCGCGCGACGCTGCGAATCCCGTCCGCGCCCACCACGATATCGCCGACCGAAGCGCCCGCCGAGTGCTCGACGGTCCCGTCGAGCCCGGCCGAGCGAACCGAGATACCGGTTCGCAGCATCGATTCCGGCACCGCCTCGCGCAGGATGTCGAGCAGGTCGGCGCGGTGCACCATGATCGGCAACCCGTAGGTCGCCTCGAGCTGCGCCATGTTGTAGCGAGTCAGCCACCCGCCCTTGGCATCCTGGATCCCGGCGGCCCGGCAGTCCCCGGCCCGCCTGCGCACCTCGTCCCCGAGTCCGAGCGCGTCTAGTGCGCGAACAGCGTTGGGCCACAGCGATAGTCCCGCACCGACCTCAGCGATGCGGCTCGCCCGCTCCAGCACCTCCACCTCCCACCCCGCGCGCACGAATCCGACCGCGCAGGCCAGACCCGCGATTCCTCCGCCGACCACGACCGCCTTGGGCATAGCGCAACCTCCCACCGAATCGTCGGGCACCGCGCCCGAACTGGCTCGAGATTAATGCCGCCCGCACCGAAATTCACTACTTCTGTAGTAATGATCACTACTGATGTAGTGTGCAGGGATGTCGACGAAACGGGAGCGGGCGCTGGACGCCGCGATCGAGATCCTTGGCACCCAGAGCCTGCGCGCCCTCACCCATCGCGCCGTCGACGAACGGGCCGAACTTCCCCCCGGCTCCACCTCGAACTATTTCCGCACCCGCGAGGCACTGCTCACCGGTGTCGTGGCCCGGCTGGAGGAGCGTGACCGCGCGGACTGGGCGGCGCAGAACCGCACCCGGATACCCACCACCGTCGACGAACTGGTGGACGGCCTCGTCGTCCTGGTCGAATTCATGATCGGTCAGGACCGGGTGCGCAATATGGCCAGGTACGCGCTGCTGCACGAAACGGCGCACCTGCCCGCGCTGCGGCAGGCACTGCGGCGCGGGCACGAGAACATCACCGACTGGGTCGCGCGCACCCTCGGCGAAATACACGTCGTGAATCACACCGAGGACAGGCGCGCCGCGGATCGTGCCGTCGAACAGCGGCTCGTCGCCAAGGCGCTCATCGACTACCTCGACGGCTTGGTTCTGCACCAACTGACCACCCCGACACCGGGTTTCGCACCGCGGGCCGGGGTGGATCTGGTGGTGCGCGCCCTGCTCAGCCGACGATCGCGAACAGCGCCGCCGCCACCGCGAAGCTGACCACCGACAGCACCGTCTCGAGCACGGTCCAGCTCTGCAGGGTCTGCTTGACGGTCAGGTTGAAGTACTTCTGGATGATCCAGAAGCCGCCGTCGTTGACATGGCTGAGCACGATCGATCCGGCCGCGATGGCCATGGCGATGAGCGCGATCGCCGCCTGGGAGTAGCCGTGGCCCGCGACGAGCGGCGCGACGATACCGCCGGTGGTCACGATGGCCACCGTGGCCGACCCCTGGGCGATGCGCAGTCCGCAACTGATGAGGTAGGCGAGCACGATCACCGGCAGTCCGGCCGCGGACATGGTGTTCGCCAGCGCCGCGCCGATCCCGGTGGCCGCGATGACCTTTCCGAAGAACGCGCCCGCGCCGACCACCAGCAGCAGCATGCCGACCGGGCGCAGGGATTCGGCGGTGAGCGTGCCCAACTGCTGCACGCTCGCGCCGCGCCGGACACCGAGCACGTAGAACGCGATCAGCACCGCGATGAGCAGCGCGACGGCGGGTGTGCCGAGGAAGGTCAGCACCTGGAGCAGTCGGGAATTCTTGTCCAGCAGTTGGGTGCCGAAGGTCGCGCCGAGGATGAGCACCAGCGGGACGGCGATGATCGCGCCGATGGTCGCGACGTGGGGCGCGGCCTTCGGGTCCTCGGTTCCGTTCTCCTCGCGCACCAGGAATTCCTCGGGCACCTCCACCTGGATCCGCCGGCCGATCCACGAGCCCCAGACCAGACCCGCAGCGATGAAACCCGGTACGCCGCAGACGAATCCCATCAGGATCAACCAGCCGAGACTCACCTCGAGCAGTCCGCCGAGCGCGACCGGACCCGGATGCGGCGGCAGGAAGGCGTGGGTCATGGACAGACCGGCCAGCATCGGCATGGCGTAGAGCACCAGTGAGCGCCCGCCGCGTTTGGCCGCGACGTAGATCAGCGGCGCGAGCACGAAAATGCCGATATCGAAGAACACCGGGATGCCGAGGATGAGTCCGAGCAGGCCCATGGCGATGGGCGCGCCCCGCTCCCCGAACAGGCCGAGCAGTTTGCCGGTCAAAACATCGGCGCCACCGGATCTTTCGAGGATCGCGCCCAGCACCGTACCCAGCCCGATGATCACCGCGATATGGCCGAGGATGCCGCCGAAGCCGGTCTCCAGCAGCGAATCGCCGCTCTTGATCGCCGTGCCGACGATCTTGTTCACCGGTAGGCCCGCGGCCAGCGCGAGCGCGAGGCCGGTCAGCAGCAGCGCGATGAACGGCTCCAGTTTGACCTTGATGATGGCCAGCAGTAGTACAGCGATGGCCAGACCGCACAGCACCAGCAATCCCGGTGTGGTGGTGCGCAGCCAATCGACAGTGGCGCCCATGGGGGTACCCCTCACTTCATGGATCGAACAAAAGTTGCCGCGCGAGCGGCGATTTCGGGCCAGCGGCCCGCGGCGACCTCGGTGGGCGCCACGACGTCGGTGCCCGCGGTCACGGCCGCGGCGCCGTTGGCGAGGAATTGCGCGGCATTGCCCGCGTTGACTCCACCCGACGGGATCAGCGGCACGTTCGGAAACGGGCCGCGCAAATCTTTCAGATAGCCCGGTCCGAGCGCGCGGGCCGGGAAGATCTTCACCGCCGCCGCGCCCAGGTCGAGCGCGGTCAGCACCTCCGAGGGCGTGAAAGCGCCCATGACGACAGGGATGCCGCGCTCCCCCGCCACCCGCGCCACCTCGGCGCGCACGCCGGGGGTCACCAGGAAGCGCGCGCCGTGATCGATGGCCGCGCGCGCCTGATCCCCGGTGAGCACCGTGCCCATGCCGAGCACCGCATCCGATGCGGCACCGGCCTGTTCGAGATATTCGAGCACGCCGGGTGTGGTGAAGGTCAGTTCGAGTGCGCGAATCCCGGCTCCCGCCAAGGCCTGTGCGAGTGCGACCGGATCGGGTATCGCGGGTGCGCGAACCACGGTGAGCACCCGGTCGGCCCGGATGACGGCCAACGCGTCGGTGGTGTCGGTCAACGGGTTTCCTTCCGCGAGGGGTCCATGCGCAGCGCGCGGCCGGCGAGTATGCCGGTGGGCGCGCCGTTTTCGAGGGCGAAGCGGCCATTGACCAGGACATGCCCGATACCGCCCGCCTGCTGTCTCGGATTGTCGAAGGTGGCGGTGTCGGTGATCGCGGCCGGATCGAACAGCACCAGGTCGGCCGCGTAGCCGGGGCGGATGAGTCCGCGCTCGCGCAGCCGCAGCCGCCGCGCCGGGCGGCCGGTGAGGTGGTGCACGCATTCGGCCAGACCGAGTACGCCGAGTTCGCGCACGTAGCGGGCGAGGAAGCGCGGGAAGGCGCCCCAGGCCCGAGGATGCGGCCGCTCGCCGACCAGCAGCGCGTCGCTGCCGCCCATATGTCCGGCGTCCACCATGATGGCGCGCACATTCGCTTCGTGGCCGACGTGCTGAAGGATGGTGGTGGCCAACTGATCCCGGCGCAGCAGGTCGAAGAACAACTCCTCCGGCGCCACCCCCTGTTCGGCCGCCGCTTCGGCGACGGTGCGGCCCACGTACTCGCGCAGCGCGGTATCGCCGACACCGCTGATCTGAATGGTTTCCCACTCCACCGTCACCCCGTGGCAACCGTCGGAGCCATTGACGTTGACATCCACCGCGATGCGCGCGCACTCGGCGGGATCGGCCAGTCGGGCCAGCGCCGCGTCCGGTCCGCCCGACATGACCCAACTGGGCAGCAGCGCCGAAAGTGTGGTCGAGCCGGGCAGATACGGGTAGGTGTCCAGCGTGATATCGCAGCCGTCGGCGCGCGCCGCCGCGATCATGGCGAGGAATTCCGGTGCGCGGCCGCGGTTCACGCCGAAGTTCATGGTGGCGTGGGTCAGGTGCAGCGCGCAGCCGGTGCCGCGGGCCAGTTCGATCATCTCGGCGTACGCCTCGAGCGCGCCCTTGCCGTAGGAGCGGGTGTGCGGCGCGTAGAAGCCGCCGAATTCCGCGACCACCTCGCACAGCGCCGCCAATTCCGCGGTGTTCGCGTACATTCCGGGCGTGTAGGTGAGTCCGCTCGACATACCGACCGCGCCGTCACGCAGGCCCTGCGCCAAAAGTTCGCGCATGCGCCGGATCTCGGCGTCGGTGGCGGAGCGCTGTTCGGCTCCCACCACCATCAGTCGCAGCGTGCCCTGTGGCACCAGGTACGCGGCATTGGGGGTGATTCCCCGGTCGAGCCGGTCCAGGTATTCGGCCACGGTGCGCCAGGAGAAGTCCAGATCGGCGGGATTGCCGTTCCAGCCCGCGATTTGGCGGCGCACCACGGCCAGGGTGGCGTCGTCGATCGGGGCGTAGGACAGTCCGTCCTGGCCTATCACCTCGGTGGTGACGCCCTGACTGATCTTGGGCAGGTGTCCCGGCTCGGTGAGCAGGTGCAGATCCGAATGCGCGTGCATATCGATGAATCCGGGCGCGAGCACCGTGCCCGGATCGGATTCGACGATCCGGCCCGCACCGGAAAGCGTCGCGGGCGCGGCGATCTCGGCGATGCGCCCGTCTACGACGCGCAGATCGCCGCGATAGCCGGGCGCGCCGGTGCCGTCGATGATCTCGACATCGCGAAAAATGAGCTCTGTCATGGTGTTCCGGTTCAGAAGAAGGTGTGCACCAGGTCGACCACGCGCGGGTCGGCGGCGGCGGCATCATCGAGGACGGGGATGAGCCGCCACTTGTCGAAGGCGGTGCACGGATGCGAGAGGCCGAGCCGCACCACACTGCCCACCGCGACCGCGCCCGGTGCGCGCAGGAAGGTGTGCTGATCGTTGAGCGCGCTCACGACGGCGGCCGAATCGAGCCTGCCTGCTTGCGGTCCCGCGATGATCTGCGGGACCGGAAGCCCCTCATCGAACGGCAGGTCGCGCTTGCCCGCGTCGAGCAGCGCCAACTCCGGTTCCGGTCGGGATACGGCCCGCGCCCAGCCGTGCATGGCCGAACGCAGCGAACCCGCCAGCGGCGAGATGCCCGCGTAGAAGCCGTCGTCGTGAATGAGGTACGCGCCGGAGCGCAGGATCACCTGCGCGCCTTCGAGTCCCGCGAGCCGATCCAGCACGAGATCCGGGTAGGAGCTGCCGCCCGCGGTGAGGATGGCCTGCTCGGCGGCGAACATGCCCGCGAGTTCGCGGTGCAGCCGGGCCATTTCGTCCAAATAGTGGCCGATCGCGTCCAGCGCGCGGGATCCGCGATCATGTCCGAGCGCACCCTCGTATCCGGCCACACCGGCCAGTTCGAGCCGCGCGGAGGCGGCGACGGCACGCGCCACCTCGACCGCCCGGTCCACCGTGCGCGCACCCGTGCGCCCGTGCGGCCCACCGAGTTCGACCAGCACCCGCAGCCGGGGTCCCGGCGCTTCGCGCAGATGCTCGTCCATCCACGCGACCGTCTCGACGCTGTCGACCCAGCTCAGGAATTCGAATTCGGCATCGCGGGCCTGTTCGGCGGCGACCCAGCGCAGCCCGACCGGATCGACCAGCGCGTTGGCCAGCAGGATCCGGCCGACACCGAAGGCGCGCGCCACCTGCGCCTGCCACGGCGTGGCCAGGGTGATGCCCCAAGAGCCCGCCGCGAGCTGCCGCGCCCAGAGCTGCGGGGCCATGGTGGTCTTCCCGTGTGGCGCCAATGCCACCCCGGCCGCGCGGGTCCAATTCGCCATGACCGCGAGATTGTTCGCGATGGCGGATTCGTCGAGGGTGAGGACGGGGGTGCTCAGGTCCGTCAATCGTGGTGCGCCCGCGAGGAATTCGCGTGCGGTGCGACCCCAGGCCGAGGGCGGGAGCGCTTTGTGCTCCGGTCCCAGCGTGCGATCCGCCAGCGCCGCAACGACTTCGCTGTCGATGGTCACAGCCGTTCCTTCCCGCGGATTCGACACCCGCCGCGTTGAAGTGGCTCATGCCCGAGCGAGAGACCCGGGACATTGCACTATGTGCAATCGATGTTGCGCATAGTGTTTTGGTGTGGCTATTCTGCACGTACTGTCCCATGACCGCAAGCGAGATAAGGAGTTCGGTGTGACCCCGCGTACACCGCCACGGGCGGTGACCGTCGGCGAGGGCCTCGCCGTCCTGGTCGCCCATCCGGGTCCGCTGGAGGATTCGGCGAGCTTCGAACGCGCCGCGGGCGGGGCCGAGGCGAATGTCGCCACCGTCCTCGCCCAGCTCGGCGTCGAGACCGCGTGGCTGTCCAGGGTCGGCGCGGACGGCTTCGGTCGGTATCTCATCGACAACCTCGCCGCGCGCGGGGTGGACGTCTCCGCCGTCACCACCGATCCCGCCCGCGCCACCGCCCTCTACATCAAAGAACGCGGCGGCGGCTCCGCCCACCCCACCGACCTGGCCGCCGGGCAGAGCCGAATGCTGTACTACCGCACCGGTTCCGCCGCGAGCGCGCTCGCACCCGCCGACCTCGCCGCCCCCGCCGCCGCACGCCTGCTCGACGGCTGCGACCTGGTGCACTTCAGCGGGATCACCACCGCCCTCTCCCCCGCGACCACCGCACTCACCGAGGCCATCGTGACGATGCCGCGCCGCGGCAGACTGGTCGGCTTCGACCTCAACTATCGACCCCGCCTGTGGTCCGGGCGCGCGGACGCGGCCGCCGATATCTTGGCCCGACACGTGCGCGCGGCCGATATCGCCTTCCTCGGCGCCGACGAGGCGGGCGAACTGTTCGGCGTCGACGATCCGGACCGACTGCGCGCCCTGTTCCCGGAGCCGAGGACGCTCATCGTCAAGGACGACGCCCGCGCCGTCATCGGCTACGAAGGAACGCACCGGATCTCGGTGCCCGCGCTGCGGATCGAGGTCACCGAGCGGATCGGCGCCGGTGATGGCTTCGCAGGCGGCTACCTGGCCGCCATGCTGCACGACCTGCCGCCGGCACAGCGGCTGCGCTACGGCCATCTGTGCGCCGCCGCCGCGCTCACCGGCACCGGCGACGCCCCCGTGCTCCCGCCCGCCGCGACGCTGGCCGCATTGGCCCGCCTCGACGACCACGCGTGGGCGCGACTCGACTTCACCGCCGCCACACGGGATGTCGCATCGTGAATCCGGCGCGGAAATCGACTATGGGTGATACATGAGTCAAAGTCTGCTGCGCGCGCTCACCATCCTCGTCGCCCTGGGATCGGACACCCAGTCGCTCGATCAACTGGCCGCCCACCTCGGCGTCCACAAGTCCACCGTGCTGCGGCTGCTGCAGACCATGGAATCCGAACGCTTCGTCACCCACGACGCCCAACACCGCTACGCCCTGGGATCCAGACTGTTCGAGCTGGCCAATCAGTCGCTGGAACACCGCGACGTGCGCGCGCTGGCGCGCCCGCACCTGGCACAGTTGAATTCCGCCACCGGCCAGACCATTCACCTGGCCACCTACGAATCCGGCGACGCGGTCTACATCGACAAGTTCGACGCCATCCACAGCGTGCGCATGTACTCCAGGATCGGTCGGCCCGCCCCGCTGCACTGCACCGCCGTCGGCAAGGTGCTGGTGGCCGCCCAGCCGCGCGCCGAATGGCGTGCCATCGCCGAGCGGCTCGACTACCACCGGTTCACCGAACGCACCATCGGATCCGCCGCGGACTACCTGACCGAGTTGGACAAGGTGCTCGCCCAGGGGTACGCGGAGGATCACGAGGAGCACGAGAGCTTCGTCAACTGCATCGGCGTCCCGGTCCGCAATGGCACCGGCGCGGTGGTGGCCGCGATCTCCATGTCGGTGCCGGACATGCTGCTCGACCACGACCAGGTGCTGGCCGCCCTCCCGCAGGTGCGCGCCGCCGCCGACGCCGTCTCCACCGAACTCGGCTGGACCTCCGGCCGTCCCGCACACACGAAAGGGTAGTAATGACCGAGAAGATCGCCATCCGCACCGAATTCGCCCCCGCCCCGGCCCACACCTTCTCCCAGGGTGTGCGCAAGGGTCCGTTCCTGCAGGTGTCGGGTCAGGGTCCGGTCGACCCGTTGACCAACGAATACCTGCACCAGGGCGATGTCGCGGCGCAGACGCTCCGCACCCTGGAGAATGTCAAGGCGATCATCGAGGCGGGCGGGGCGAGTTTCGACGATGTGGTGATGCTGCGCGTCTACCTGACCACCCGCGACGACTTCGCCACCATGAACGACGCCTACGGAGCGTTCGTCGCCGCCAACACCAGCGGGGTGCTGCCCTGCCGCACCACGGTCTTCACCGGGCTGCCCAGGGCCGAGATGCTGGTGGAGATCGACGCTGTCGCCGTCATCGCCTAATCGATGTGGAATGCGCGGGCCGAACACTATTCGGCCCGCGCGGGCGACTATCCCGAATTGCGCAGCGCCGTGGCCAGACCGTTCATGGTCAAGAGGATGCCCCGCTTGACCAGTTCCGAATCATCGCCCGCCCGCAGCCTTTTCAGCAGTTCCACCTGCATCTGATTCAGCGGTTCCAGATACGGGAACCGATTGTGGATGGATTCCGACAGGGACGCGTTATCGGCGAGCAGCCGCGCGTTGCCGGTGATGGCCGCGTGCATGCGCAGCGTGCGGGCGTGCTCGTCGCGAATCATGCCGAAGATCCGCTCCCGCAATCCGACATCGGTCACCAGTTCGGCGTAGCGGGCGGCGATGGCCAGATCCGATTTCGCCATCACCTGAGCCAGATTCGACAGCACCGTGCCGAAGAACGGCCACCGCCGATACAGCTGCGACAGTCGCGCCAATCGGGCCGGATCATCGCCGACCCATTCCTCGAGCGCGGTGCCGGTCCCGTACCAGCCGGGCAGCATCACCCGCGCCTGACTCCACGCCATCACCCACGGGATCGCGCGCAGATCCGCCACCGAATTCGTGGGTTTGCGCGAGGCGGGGCGGCTGCCGATATTCAGATCGCCGACCTCGGCGACCGGCGTCGACTGGCGGAAATACTCGACGAATCCCGGAGTCTCGTGCACCAAGCGGGAGTAGGCGGCGCGAGCGCGCGCGGCCAACTCGTCCATCAGTTCGTAGGACGGTTCCGCGTCCGAACCCAGACCCTCCACATCGAGCAGTGTCGACTCCAGCGCGCCCGCGATGAGCGATTCCAGATTACGGTGCGCCGCACCGGGTTCGGCGTATTTGGCGGCGATGACCTCGCCCTGTTCGGTCAAGCGCAGCGCGCCGCGCACCGCGCCCGCGGGCTGGGCCAGGATGGCGTCGTAGCTGCGCCCGCCGCCCCGGCCGACGGTGCCGCCGCGACCGTGGAACAGCCGCAGGCGAATTCCGCTCTTGCGGGCCGTGTCGACGAGATCCAACTCCGCCCGGTACAGCGCCCAGTTGGCCGCCAGGTAGCCGCCGTCCTTGTTGGAATCGGAGTAGCCGAGCATGACCTCCTGCCGCATCCCGTTGGCGGCCACCAGATCTCGATACACCGGAACCTCCAGCGCGGCCGACAGCGTCGCCGCGCCCGCGCCCAGATCCTCGATGGTTTCGAACAGCGGCACGATCCCCAGCGGACTACTTGGCGCGCCGTCTCCCGGATCGAGCAGCCCGCCCTCCTTCAGCAGCAGCGCGGCCTCCAACATATCGCTGACCGAGGTGCACATGCTGATGATGTAATTCGGCACCGCCTGCGGACCGAAGGTGTCCACCACCTCCTTGGCCGCGCGAATGATCCCGAGTTCCTTCGCCGCGAGCTCGCTCAGCCGGGCGTCGGGTCCGAGCAGCGGACGGCGGGTGCGCAACTCGGCCGAGAGCAGTTCCACCCGAACCTCTTCGGGCAGGCTCGCGTAGTCCGGATGCACCCCGGCCCAGGCCAGCAGCTCGGCCACGACCTGTTCGTGCACCTCCGAGTTCTGCCGCATATCCAGGCCCTGGAGATGAAAGCCGAAGGTCTGTACCGCGTCCCGCAGCGCGACCAAACCATCCTCGGCCAGCAACTCGTCACCACTGGCTCGCAGCGAGGCATCGATCGCGTCCAGATCTTCCAGCAGCTCCTGCGGCGACGAATAGGGCTGCGCCGCAGGCGCATCCGGCAGGCCATCGGCCCCGGTCGGTGCGAGGACGAAACCGGGCAGGGTATGCGAGGCGGGTGCGCCCGTGGCCTCCCCGCCCTGCACCGGAACACCGCCGAGGGCACGCTGCGCGGTGGCCGTCAACCGGGACCGAATCCCGTGCAGCGCACGGCGATACGGTTCGTCGGCATGCGCGGCCGGATCGGTGTATCCGACCTCGGCCAGCGCCGCCACCCGCGGACTCACCGCGACCAGCCGGGCCGAGAGCGCCAGCGACTTCTCCAGATCCACCAGCTCGTCGAGGTAGCGACCGAAGGCGACCGCCGCCGCCGAGCGCGCCGCATGCCGCACGATATCCGCTGTCACATAGGGATTCCCGTCGCGGTCGCCGCCGATCCAGGAACCGGGCCGCAATATCGGGGGCAGGTCCACCTCGGGCCACCGGGCGCGCACTGCCGCGCGCACCTGCGCGTTGATCGCCGGGATGACCTCGAACAGGCTCAGGTCGTAGTAGCGCAGACCCACCGCGATCTCGTCCTGAATCCGCAGGCGCGCCAGGCGAATCAGCGCGGTCCGCCACAGCGTCAGCACCAGCCTGCGCAATTCCCGATCCAGATCGGCGCGCTCGCCCTCGGTGTAGCGCCGCCGCTGCCGCATCAACTCGGTGATGCGCGCCTGCACGTCGAAGACGCTGCGCCTGCGGGTTTCGGTCGGATGAGCGGTGATGACCGGCGAAACCAGCGCGTCCGCCAGCAGATCCGCGACCAGATCCCCGCTCAATCGCGCGGCATCGAGTTTGGCATAGGTGGCCGCGAGCGAGGAATCCTGCGGCGGCTCCCCCGCCGCCACATGCGCCGCCCGCCGCCGATCGCGCTGAATATCCTCGGCCAGATTGGCCAGCAGCACGAAATAGCTGAACGCCCGGATCAGCGGCAGCGCCACCTGGATATCCACCCCGTCGAGCATCCGCGCCACCGCGCTGCGCCCCACCTCCTCGCGGCGCACCCGGAACGCCTCCACCCGCACCCGCTCGATCAGATCGAAGACCTCGGGACCTTCGTGATCGCGAATCGTCTCGCCCAGCAGCCCGCCGAGGAATCGGATATCGTCCCGCAGCGGCCGGATCGCATCCTGTACCGCATCGATGGATTCACCCATGTTCAGACAGTATCCAACCACAAGCATTCCGGCCGCGACCCCTCCGGTATGCGAGCAAGCCCACATACCGCGTGGCAGCCGGACCCTACCCGACCCGCTCGGCCGAGAGCCGATGGAACAGAACCTGCTCCAGCAGCGCGACCAGCACCTCCTTGACCGACTCCCGTTTGCGCGCGTCGCACTCCAGGACCGGGATCCAGTCGTCCAGATCCAGGGCCTCGCGGACCTCGCCCAAATCGAATTGCGCCGCACCGTCGAAGCGATTGACCACCACCACGAACGGGGTGTTGCGCTCCTCGAAATAGTCCAGCACCGGATAGCAGTCCTCGACCCGGCTGGTATCCACCACGATGACCGCGCCGAGCGCGCCGTCGGTCAGATCGTCCCAAAGGAAGACGAACCGATCCTGCCCCGGCGTGCCGAACAGGTACATGATCAGCGAACTGTCCAGCGTGATCCGGCCGAAATCGAGCGCGACCGTGGTCTGCGTCTTGTCCGCCCGCCTGCCAGGATTGTCGATGCCGAGCGCGACCTCGGTCATCGCCGCCTCGGTGACCAGCGGCTCGATCTCGGAGATCGCGCCGATGAAAGTCGTCTTCCCGACCCCGAATCCACCGCTCACCACGATCTTGACCGAGGACGGCATGGGCCGCTCGGCCGAGGGTGTGCGATATTCAGAGTGCCCGTACAAGGTCCCTGATCCTCTCGATCGCTGCGGTGGATAGCTCCGGTGCGTCGCGCACCGTCACATGCCCGGCCGCCGCGAGATCACTGACAATGACCTTCGCGACGCCGACCGGGACATGCAGCGCGGTCCCGATCTCGGCGATGGAATGCGGTTTCTGACACAGTTGCACCACACTGCGCTGTTCGAACTGCAGCGGCGCCGACAGCGCCGCCGGCGGCGCGTGCACCAGCGTCTCGATGCGCAACCCGTCCAGCAGCGGAGTGGTGCGGCCCGCGGTGACCACGAAGGGCCGCACGAACCGATCGGACGGATCGTCCTGCGGTTCGGGCTCCTCGTTGCGGGCGATGGGGCGATCCCCGCCGAACCAGCCGAAATTGGTCGGCGGCGGGATCATCCTCGGGTCCGGCAGCCGTGGCCGGTCTGGATCTCTCATCGGCGTAAGGTCTCTCGTAGTTCGGAGATGAGCGCCGGATCGAGCAGGGCACCGGCCCGCTCGGCCAGCACGGCCATTTCGTAGCCGACCAGACCGACATCGCAACCGCCGTCGGCGATCACGCCGAGGCACGAGCCGTCGCCCAGCGCGGAGACCAGCAGGAATCCGCGCTTCATCTCGATCATGATCAGTTTCAGACCGTCGAACTGGTAGCTGCGCGAGGCGCTCTTGGCCAGGCTGGCCAGCCCGGACACCATGGCGGCCAAGCGATCCGCGCCCGTGCGGTCCAAACCCTCGGACATGGCGATCAGCAGACCGTCGGAGGAGACGGCGACGGTATCGCGCACCCCGTCGGTATTCCGAACGAAATTGGCCAGCAGCCAGTTGAAGGTGTGCGGGTCGGCGCTCTGTAGATGGGGTGTCACCGAATCTCCTCTGCGGTGTAGCTCATGGCTGTGGCTGCGCCCATGGCTCTTCTCGATTCCGAGCTCATGGCTCCGGCCAATTCTGCGCCGAATCCTCGGCGCGCGGGTCGATCTCGGGGGCGCCCGCGCCGCGCTCATGGCCCGCACGGAAGGACGAGAGCATGCTGCGCACGTCATTCGGGGTGCGCGGGGCGGCGGGCCGGAATTCGGCGCGCGCGGAATCCGAGCGCGGCGCGCCGGGTTCCGGATCGCGGGAACGCTTGTTGCGCTTGACGAGTCCATTGCGGGTGCGTTCCGTCGCGGCCGATGCCTCCGGCAACCGCCACTGGCCGGTGTCATTCGGCAGCACCGGCGTGGCGCCCGTCGGCGGGTCGACCGGGGAGACGAAATGCGAGTACGCCGAGGCGGGCGGCGACGGAACCGGCGATTCGGCCTCCACGATCCGCGACGCCACACCGGTGTCGTAGCGCGCGTCCCGCTCGGTGTCGGTGCGCGCATCCGACGCGACGTCCGTTCGTACCGCCTGCGTGGTAGCGCCGAGAGCGTGTGCGGGATGGGCGGATTCGTGCTCGACACCATTGCGGGTCGGCGCGTCGCGCACCAGCAGCGCGCCCTCGGCGGGCGCGAGCTCGTGGCGGGCGTGCGCCGGACGACGCTCGGCGGCGGGCAGCGCGGGCGGCGGCTCCGGGGCGGGCGCGGCGAGGGCGGCGCGCGGCGCGGCGGCCAGCGGATCCTGCTCCGAGGCAAGCACTTCCGTCGGCATGAACACCCGCGCGACAATGCCGCTGACCGGTGACACATTCAGCTCGACCTCGACCCCGAGCCGCTGCGCGAGCCGACCGACCACGTAGTGGCCCAGGTAGCGCGAGGGCGAGACGATGAAGTCCTGTTCGCCGCGCAACCTGGCATTGGCGACGGCCAACTGCTCGGGCGGCATACCCACCCCGTGATCGACCACCGCGAGCAGATAACCGCCCTGCACCTTGCGGCCGTAGATCTCCACCTCCAGATCCGGTGGGGAGAAAGCCAATCCGTTCTCGATCAGCTCGGCGAGCATATGCGCCAACTCGCTGACCACCGCGCCCTGCACGGCGATATCGTCCACCCGGCGCAGCGCCACCCGGCGATAGTCGTCGACCTCGGACAGACCGGCCCGGATCACATCGGTGAGCGGAATCGGATCGGCCCAGCGGCGCGGGCTGCCCTCACCGGTGAGCACCAGCAGGCTCTCGGCATTGCGGCGCATGCGGGTGGCCAGATGATCGAGTTCGAACAGATTGGCCAGACCCTTGGGATCGAGTTCCTCGCGCTCGAATTCGGAGATCAGACTCAACTGGCGACGCACCAGATTCTGATTGCGGCGGGCCAGGTTGGCCATGGACTCGGTGGTGTTGCGGCGCACCAGCGCCTGCTGCGAAGCCAATTCGAAGGCGGTGGTCTGCACATTGTCCAGCGCGCCCGCCACCGCCTCGATCTCCACCGTGGCGCCCGCGGGGGTGCGCACCCTCGCGGGTGGATCCGGGTGATTGTCCGAGGATTTCAGCCACGCGTCGATGACCTCGGGCAGGCGGCGCGAAGCCACGTCGTCGGCCTCGGCGGCCAGACCCGCCAGCGGGCGCACGATACCGCGCACCGAACTGATCACCAGCGCCACCATCGCCGCGATGGCCACGGCCGCGCCGAACAGGAAGAGGAACAGGTTGCGCGCCGCGGCGGTCTGCAGGTCATCGGCGCTGGTCTGCACCTCGTTGCCGATGGCCTGCTGCACATTGCGCTGATCATCGATGATGCTCGAGATCTGCGACCACCACGAGATCGGATCCACCTCGTGCACCAGTCGCCCCTCACTGGAGGCGATGGCGATATTCTCGGCTTGCTCGGCCTTGGTGGCGTTATCGGTCAGCAGTGAGGCATCCAGCTTGGCCTGCTGGGTCTTGGTGGCGTACTGGGTGAACGAGGCCAGCGCCGAGAGCTTGCCCGCGCGAATCTCCAGGAACTGCATGTACTCCGCGCCATTGAAACCCTCGGCGGCGAAAACACCGTTGAGGAAGCCGCGCTCCTGCGCCGACTCCTCCTTGGCGCGGCCCAGCGCGTACAGCGCCTCGAGTCCGTGGCGCACCTGCGAGTCGCGCGCCTGATCCAGGCCGAGTTGCAGGTGGGTGAGGGCCTGGATGGCATCGGTGTAGAACTGGAACGCGCCCTGCTTGGTGATGCGGCGAGCGTCGATCTCGGCGCGGGTGCCCGGCAGCGCGTTGAACTGGTTCAGCGCCGCGCGCACCTGCCCCGCTCCGGGTCCGTTCTCACCCAGCGCGCCGCGCAGCACCTCGATGGCGTGATCGACCCGGCCGCGCTGCTCCACCACCGGCTGCTGCTGACGGTTGTCACCGCCGAGCAGGCCGGTGCTCAGACCGCGTTCGCGCTGCGCCTCGTGGATCAGGTCCTGCACGGTGAGCGCGAGCGAGACCGCGCGCACCGTGTCGCCCGCCTCGCCGTAGTCGGAAACCTCTTTGTAGACCGTGACTCCCAGCAGACCCAGCACGAGAGCCAGTGCCAGCACCAGGATTCGGGCCAATTGGCCACCAATGGTACGCGGCCGTACTATTTTGCCAGGGGACATCCGCTGTTCACCGGCGGCGACCGCGGGCTCTAGTTCGGTGGCGCCCCCGGACTCCGGCCGTCGCTGACGTTCGCGCACCAACCTTGCCACTCCTCCGAAAAGCCAAGCCGTGACTGCTCCACGACGAGCGCACGGGAAGTCATCGAGCAAAATCCCATACGCTCGAACACTCGTCAACTCGAGATGGCTTCGTATACGACTTTGTTCATAGTTTTCGGTCGAGGAGAAATCTGTAGCTACCGACCGGTTCGGTTGAGCAACCCTGGTCGATCCCGTGATCAGCTGTGGCCCAAGTCATCCCACCATGGGATGGCTATTCATCGGCGAATGTTTGCTGGATGGGTCAGGAGGTCGCGAGGATCGCCAAAACCTCATCGGAACAATAGAACGGCTCGAGCTGATCGCGAATCAGCTTCGCCAGCACACCATCGCGCTTGGCCGCCTCGATCACCGCGGGTCCGTAGCGCAGGATCTCGCCGACGATATCGTCTGCGGTCAGACCGAGTTCGGGAAGCATTGCCGCCAGCGAGAAGTCACCGTATCGAGCCAGGAAAACCGCGACGCACTCGTCCACCAGCACCCGCAGGAACTCCTTCTCGCGCGTGGTGACCGCGATCTCATGACACAGCAGCACCAGATCACACAGATCCTGCCGCGACAGATACTCGCGCAGACCGCTCACCGGCTCGTCGGCGTGCAGATCCCAGAACTCCATCGCGGCCTCGTGCACCGGCGCGTCGCGCAGCACCTCCCGGATCGCGCCGGTGGTGCGCTCGAGCGCGAAACTCGCACCCTTGCCCGCCATATCGCCGAGGAAGGTGCTCTCCGTGGCTTTACGCGCGGTCATAGATCGCCTCGGCGAAAACGCCGACCATATCGGCGAATACCGGACTGCCGCCGTTCAGATCCAGCACGATGGCCACCGACTGTTCGGCCTGATCGGCGGAGATGACCTCGCGGACCGCGATGGTCTCGGCGACCGCGAGGGCGGCGGCCACATCGCGGGCCACCACCTCGGCCAGACGCTCGCCGCTCACCTCCGCCAGCAGGAACGCCACCTGAGCGTCGAGCAATCGTGCCGCGATCTCGCGCGATCGTGCTGTGATCTCGTCCGGCTCGCCCAATCGTGCTGGGACCTCGCGCGGCTCGCTCATCGACAAACTCACACCACCCTCGCACTCCGGCGCGCGCCGGACCGAAGTCGCGGGTCAGTCGTTGCCGTGCAAGGACTTCCGGATCCGGTCCAGGCGCTCGCGGGCCGCCTTCTCCCGCGCCTGCCACTGTTCGTCGACGCCGCGGCCCGCCGGGGTGTCGCGATCGAGTTCGCCCATCCCCTGCGCCGTACCGAAGCGCCGCTCGACCTTATCGCGAACTGACTCGAAAGTAGGGACACCGCCCGGCGAATACCCGCCGAGATCGGCGACCGACGGAATACCGGCGGCCGGTATCGGCGACGGCACCGCGTCGACCTGCCCGGATACCGAAGGCTCCGGGCTCGTTTCGGCCGCGTAGGTGGGTTCGGTGGCGGGACTCACAATCTCGCCCGAGACGACATGGCCCAGGACACCCGCCAAATCGTTCAGCGCGGCACGCACCGGCCAGAACGCCGGGCGGCCCGCGGTCGCGGCGAAGAGCACCGCCGCCAGTTCGGCGTCGGGCAGCGCGGCCAGGCTCGCGGCGATCTCGTGATCGCTCATGCCCGCGCCGCGCTGACGCTCGGCACCGGCATGCGCGACGCGCGCCGCACTATGACTCGCTCACTACGTTCGCTCATGAACCCAGGCTACGCAGCGCCATATTTGTCCAGGTCCGACGGCCGGGATAGGCGTAGCTCCGCCTTCGCTCCGGCCATACGCAGGTCTGCGGACAGCTTCGCCGACAGCGCCCTAGGTGAAGGCGCGGGCGGTCCACTCCTGGATCAGATCGAGCCAGCGCTCCGCCGCCGTGACGATCAGATCGTTGTGACCCGCGCCGGGAAAGATGGCCAGCCGCTTGGGTTCCGGTGCGGCGGCGTAGAGGCGTTCGGCGTGCCGAAGCGGCAGCAACTCGTCCCGGTCACCGTGCATGATCAACACCGGTGCGCGCAGATCGCGAATCCGGCGCAGACTCGGATAGGCGTCCGGGACCAGCGGACTCGGCAGATACGGGTAGATGGATCGCGCCGCGTCGCGCAGACCGGTGAAGGTGGACATCAGCACCAGCGCGGCAGGCGGCACGGCGCGGGCCAATTCCACCATCACCCCGCCCCCCAGCGACTTGCCCAGGTACACAATGCGGTTCGGATCGACACCGGGTCGCTCGCGCAGCGCCCGCAGTGCCGCGCGGGAATCCAGATAGGTACCCGCCTCGGTCGGCCGCCCCGTACTGCGACCGTAACCCCGATAGTCGAAGGCGAGCACATCGAATCCGGCCGCCACCAGCAGCGCGTACACCGGGATCCGATCCCCGATATTCCCGGCATTGCCATGCGCGAACAGAATGTGCCCCACCGGATTCCGCCCGGTCCGCGAGGCGGGCAGAAACCACCCGGATACCGTCTCCCCATCCTCGGTGCGCGAGGTCACGGCATGAAACTCGAGCCCCAGCACCGAAGGATCCTGTGCGATCGTCCGACCGGGGAGATAGGTGAGCGAATGCAGAATCGGTCGAGCTGGATGCCACATGGGGTTACCTTAGCGCGAGGATGCGCAGGCGGGCATGTCGCTATTGCCACCCACAATTTCCGATGGCCAATTCCATGAATACCGAGGCCCCTCGCCGCACCGACTCGATCTGCTCGGGCGATATCACCTCTATCATGTGCTGACCTCGAAGACTGTACTCCCACTGCTTCGGATTCGATATGAATGCCACACCGGCCCCGCATCCATCCGGGCGTTTCCCATACGCAACAGCGAAATCGCTATCATCATACTTCTTCTTTTCCAACTCCGACATGTACGGCGGCGGCTCCAACGGAGACAATTTGATCGTCGGCACCGAAACCACTGCCAACGCATCAGGCTTCGGCGCCGGACCAATGAAAAATGCCGTTGCATGGGGTGGATTGTCGCCATCCGACACATCGATAATCGCCGTACGTACAAATCCGACCACCGAGGCCGCTTCCGCAAGCCGCCTCGCCTCGGTCGGTTGATGTCGCCAACTCTGAAACCAATGGATTCCATAGGTCACGAGCCCCCCGAGAACAAGAAAGACAATCATGCAAAGCATCCATCGACGCAGTCGCCTACTGCCGAACAAGTTCCTCATCACCGGTAGGCCCCACTACCGCACAGGATCTGGTTTGCCAGAGCCACCAAACTCACCGAACTACGCCCATGCTCCACCTCATTGTTGCCACCATCGCTCCCATCACGGAAAGAGTCCACACCGCGTGCTACCTGTTCGGAGCGGCCAACCAGTCCTCCAGCGTTGTAGCCGGAACCCAAGAACTGATCCAAAGGCTGACCTGCCTTAACCCGGGACTCCGCGTGGGAGGCGGCTTCCTCATTCAACATCTTCAGGTTATAGGCAGCCGCCTTCATCGCCAGGTCATCATTACCAGCCAGATCCGACCAACTCTGCCCGGAGAATTTATCCTGATACCTTGTCGCGATCTCATTGAATGGATCCTCCTTCATATTCGTCAGCCCAATCGAATTACCGGGTCCGTCATAGTTGAATATCGGCCTCCCATGCTTGCTGGCACCCAATCGACCGGAATTCAACCGCAACTCGTCATACATCACGCCCGCCTGCGGACCTTTCGGATCGGGGTGAAAGGACCCCGGATCCGACAATGCCTGCGGCAACGTCACCCCATCCCTCGGATAGCCCGTGCGCAACGGCGCACCCTCCTGCAATGCCATTGCCAGCACCATTCGAGGATCGACACCGGCCTCATTCCCGTACTTCACGGCCAGCATCGCCCAGTTCTTCACCAGCGGGCCGTACTTGTCCAGAGCATTCGGATCGACGGCCGTCAAAGCTGCCTGTGGCGCTTCCCAAGTCGCGATGACATCCATGGTCGATACCGGCTTGCCGTCATTGTCCCGGCGTTCGAGGCTGTCGACATTGGCCCTCGGATCCCCCGACACCGTCGTCAGCGGCAACTCTTTCAACGCCCGCAGCTGTGGCACGTATTTCAGCACATCAGCGCCGACGACTCCGCGAAACCCATCACGATCCGCGCAGTGCGCCAAATAGTCGAACAGGCTCGTATTCGACGCAGCTGTGGTGAAGTGACTGTACGCGGCGCGAACATCGTCACCGCTGAGTTCCGCGTCGACCGATACCCGCACCACTGTGTTGTCCACCGTGGTGCTCACCGCACCGGGATGGCGGGTGAAGGCAGCAGGCGCGGTGGCGGACAGCCGCTGACGAGCGTCGAGGAGACCATCGTGATGGTTGCGCAGTTCGGTGGCCAGCATGGCGGCGCCGTCGCGGATGCCGTCGGCCCCGCCGGCCAGAACATCGAGCGCCTCCTTGATATCGGGCACCTCCGGAGCGTGGATCACTTCGAAGGAATCACGAATACCCCGCAGTATCGTTGCGGCATTGTCGAGTTCATGGCTGCGGGAGAAGGCGGTCCATGCGGTCGCGGCCGCGTCGAGGGCGTCGGCACGCCCATTCGGCGCACCCTCCCACGTCTCCACAGTCCCGGCACCCCGGATCACCAGACCCGCGCCATTGTCACCCTTCGGATCCGGCATCGGCGGGAACCCGGCATCACCCATCGGCGTGACAGCGGCGCGAGGGGGCAGGGCCGGTGGTGCGCCTTTCGCACCGATCGTGGCGTTGTATTCGGCTGTGCCCCAGTTGTATCCGCAGATGTTCAGGACGTCACCGAAGTGCGCGAGCGCCCCCGCGTACGCCACGATCGCGGTGCGCACCGCACCGGCGAGCTTGTGGCAGGCGGTATTCCAGGCCCGCACCGCCGGATAGTCGCCACCCATTCCCGGATAGGACGGCCAGGGCAGCAGGTCCCGCCCGACAGCGGTATTGATCTCCTCGGTCAAGGAGATCAGCTTTTGTGCCGCCCCGTAGTACACGGCCGGATTTACCGACACCGAATTGTAGGGGCTGGTCATCCGCCATCATCCCCATGCAGGCAGAGCGAAAACACCTGTCAACACCCCCACTTCGAGCCGCCAGAGTCAACGACACAGTACAGCGCCCGAACTCGTAAAGAGCCCTCGAAAGCGAGTTTCCACGGCGCGTCGCGTGGACTCGTCCTTGCGCCGCCGAAGATTCCAGCGCGGCAGAGAAGAACCGGTGCGGCGGGTGCTGTCGCGACACCACCCGACGCACGGGCATCCGGTGGCTGTGGACGCGGCGATACCCGCCCACAGCCACACCGAAAACATTTGCACCGCGATATCTCTCAGGGAATCGCCGTGGATCGGCGACTCAGCGCAGCGCGGCCCCAACGGATTCCGCGGCCGCGGCGACCGCCGCGTCGCGGGCAGCACTGGCCTCGTCCTCGGTGAGGGTGCGGTCGGGGGCGCGGAAGCGCAGGGCGTAGGTGAGGGATTTGCGGCCCTCGCCCGCCTGGGCGCCCTCGTATACGTCGAACAGGGCGATGTCCTCCAGCAGCGTGCCGCCGCCCGAGCGCAGCGCCGTCTCGACCGACGCGGCGGGAACCGTCTTCGGGACGCTCACCGAGACGTCCTGCAATACCGCCGGGAACGGGGAAACCGTTGGCACCGGGCGGGATTCGCGCAGGGGCAGGGCGTCGAGGTCGAGTTCAAGCGCGCAGGTGCGCGGCGGCAGGCCCGAGCGCTCGAGCACGGCGGGATGCAGTTCGCCCGCGTGCCCGATGACCACGCCGTCGACCAGCAGTTCCGCGCAGCGGCCCGGATGCCAGGGCAGATAGGCCCCGGCCCGGCGCTCGATGACGACACCGGCCGCATCGCCGATGGCGTCGGCGAGGGCGAAGGCGTCGGACGCCTCGGCCTGGCGGCCCGGACCCCACGGGCCGCGCGGTTCGCGCCGACCGGTCAGCACCGCGCCGACCCGCACGGGCTGGGCGGGCAGCGAATCGAGCAGTTCGGCGATCTGGGCGTCGGTCGGGCGGCGATCGACAGGCAGTGCCGCCACCGGGCGGGTGCCGGGTCCGGGCAGCACGACCTGGGCGATCCCGTAGAGGGTCAGATCGCGGACGCCGCGCGAGATATTGCGCTGCGCCACCTCCAGTAGACCGGGAAGCAGGGTGGTGGCCAGTTCGGGGCGTTCGGCGTCGAGCGGGTTGAGCACCTCGGCGGTCTCGCGGCGCGGGTCGTCGGCGTCCAGACCCCACGCGTCGAAGACGCCCGCGGGCAGGAAGATCGGCGCGGGCACCTCGACCGCGCCCGCGAAGGCCAGCGCCCGACTCACCGCGCGACGACGGCGCTGGGTCGGGGTCAGCCCGCGTCCGGCGGGCGCGGCGGGCAGCACCGACGGGATCCGCTCCAGTCCCTCGAGTCGCAGCACCTCTTCCACGAGGTCGGCGGGCTGGGCCAGATCGGGTCGCCAACTCGGCGGGGTGACCACCAGCTGACCGTGTCCGGTCGCCTCGTTCACCCCGATCTGCACCTGGCAGCCGATCTGCGCCAGCCTGCGCGCGGAGGTGCCGGTGGGGTAGGTGACCCCGGCGACCCTGTCGGCCAGATCCAGATCGATGCGGATCGGCTCGGTGGCGGGCAGCGGCAGCCGAATATCGGTGAGTGCGGATTCCACAGTGCCACCGGCGATTTCGGCCAGCAGCGCGGCGGCGCGATCGAGGGCGGCGAGGTTGATCTCGGGATCGACGACCCGCTCGTAGCGCTTGCCCGCCTCGGAGACCAGCCGGTGCCGCCCCGCGGTCCGATATACCAGCAGCGGATTCCACACCGCCGCCTCGAGCACGATATCGGTCGACTCCGGACCGACCTCGGTGCTCGCGCCACCCATGACACCGGCCAGCGAGATGACACCGGAGTCGTCGGCGATCACCACATCCTCGGCATCGAGCACCCGCTCGGCCTCGTCCAGGGTGCGCAGCGTCTCGCCGGTATGCGCCCGGCGCACCATGAGTCCGCCATTCAGCTTCGAAGCGTCGAAGGCGTGCAGCGGCTGCCCCAGTTCGAGCATGACGTAGTTGGTGACATCGACGGCGGGCGAGATCGGCCGCACTCCCGACAGCAGCAGCCGCCGCTGCAACCACAGCGGGCTCACCGCCATCGGATCGATGCCGGTGACCCGCCGCACGCCGAACCGGGTGCAGCCGGACTCCGCGTCGACCCGCACCGGCCACGCCTCGCCCGCCGGGGCGGGCAGCGCCCGATCGCGCACGGCGGGGTCGGCGTATTCGAGGTCGAAGCCGCAGGCCAACTCGCGGGCCAGGCCGCGCACGGAGAAGCAGTAGCCCCGGTCCGGGGTGATATTCAGCTCGATGACCGTATCGTCGAGTCCGAGTAGCTCATTGGCGTCGGCGCCCGGCTCGGCCAGGCCCGGTTCCAGCACCAGGATGCCCGAATGATCCTTGCCGATACCGAGTTCGGCGACCGAGCAGATCATGCCGTTGGAGACGTGCCCGTAGGTCTTGCGCGAGGTGATCTCGAATCCGCCGGGCAGCACACCGCCGGGCAGCACCACGACCACCAGATCACCGACGGCGAAATTCCGCGCGCCGCAGATGATTTCCTGCAGCTCCGGCCCGCCGACATCCACCTTGCAGAAGCGGATCGGCTTCTTGAACTCGGTGAGTTCGGTGATCTCGGCGACCCGACCGACCACCAGCGGATGCGCGGACGAACCCGAGATCCGCGTCAGCTTGTCGACCTCTTCGACCTCGAGGCCGACCCGGACGAAGCCCGCGTCGAGTTCCTCCGGCGTCACCGACCACTCGGGCACGGTGCGCCGGATGATTTCCGTCAGCCAGGACTGCGCTACTCGCACTTGACGTTTCGCTCTCTCGCTGGAAGGGGGTTGTCAGGACCGGATGCCGAAGGGCAGCGTGAAGCGCACGTCGCCCTCGACGATATCGCGCATATCCGGGATGCCATTGCGGAACTGGAGTGTGCGCTCGAGCCCCATACCGAAGGCGAATCCGCTGTACACCTCTGGGTTCACACCGCTGGCGATGAGCACCTTCGGATTCACCATGCCGCAGCCGCCCCACTCGACCCAGCCCGCGCCGCCCTTCTTGTCCGGGAACCACACGTCGACCTCGGCGGAGGGTTCGGTGAAGGGAAAGTAGTTGGGGCGCATCCTGGTTCGGGTATCCGGGCCGAACAGCGCGCGGGCGAACGCGTCGAGCGTGCCGCGCAAATGCGCCATCGTCAGGCCCTTGTCCACGGCCAGACCCTCGACCTGGGAGAACACCGGGGTGTGGGTGGCGTCCAACTCGTCGGTGCGGAAGGTGCGACCGGGGCACACCACGTAGATCGGTAGGTCGCGCTCGAGCAGGGTGCGCACCTGGACCGGCGAGGTGTGGGTGCGCAGCACCTGGCGCGACCCCTCCGGCGCGAGATGGAAGGTGTCCTGCATGGTGCGGGCCGGATGGTCCGGCAGGAAGTTGAGCGCGTCGAAATTGAAGTGCTCGGTCTCCACCTCGGGACCCTCGGCCACCTCCCAGCCCATGGCCACGAACACGTCGGCGACCTGCTCGGAGATGACGGTGATCGGATGCCTGGCGCCCGGCGCGGTGCGACGGGCGGGCAGCGTGACATCGATGGTCTCGGCCACCAGGACCGCGGCATCGCGTTCGGCGAGCAGCACGGCCCGGCGCGATTCGAACGCCTCCGAGATGCGCGCCCGCGTCGCGTTGACCCGCTTGCCCGCCTCGGACTTCTCCTCCTTGGGCAGGCTGCCCATCGCCCGCTGCGCCAGCGCGAGCGGCGCCTTGCCGCCGAGGTGTTCGGTCTTCGCGACCGCGAGCGCGTCCAGATCGGCGGCCGCCGCGAACGCCTTCTCCGCCTCCGCCGCCGCCGCGGCCAAGGCCGCCTCGGTCAGCGGCGCGCCCTGCTCGACTCCGTCGTTGTCGGCCACGATCGTTCGTCTCTCCCCTGGGGATCGGTACGCGGACGGCCCGCGCCGCCCACATTGCTGCTGGTGGAATCCTATGGGATGACCCGATGCCGATTCACACCGATTACCGGCGGCCCTACCTCGCGTGCTGGACGCGCGACCCGGCGTAGAGGCAGATCGCCGCGGCCGCCGCCAGATTCAGACTCTCGGCGCGACCGTGAATGGGTATCCGGATCCGATGATCGGCCCGCGCGGCCACGGCCGGATCCAGCCCGTGCGCCTCATTGCCGAACAGCCACGCCACCGGGCCGCGCAGCAGTTCGTCGGCGTCGTCGAGATCGACCTCACCGGTGGCGGCGGTCGCGAGCACGGTGATCCCGGCCGCGCCCAACGCGGCCAATACCGCGTCGGTGTGGCGCTCGCGGGCGATGGGCACATGGAAGAGGCTGCCCGCGCCGGACCGCACACATTTACCATTGTGCGGATCGACCGAATCACCGGCCAGCACAACACCATTCGCGCCGACCGCGTCGGCCACCCGGATGAGCGTGCCCGCATTGCCCGGATCGGCGATGCCGACCGGCACCGCCAGCAGGCGCGGGGCCGCGTCCAGCACCGCTGCCAGCGGCACATCCACCTGACGGCACACCGCGACCAGGCCGGGCGGGGTCACCGTCTCGCCCAGCGACTGGGCGGCGCGCTCGCTCACCAGCGTGGTGCGCACACCGAGCGCCGCCGCGCCCGCGACCAACTCGGTCTCGCGGGCGGCCGCGCCCTCGGTGTAGAACAGCTCCGTGACCCGCGCGGTATCCAGCGCCGCCGCAACCGAATTCGCGCCCTCGGCGAGAAACAGTCCCGAACGCCGCCGCCCCGCCGTGCGCTGGAGCTTGACAGCGGAAACGACCCGCGGATTGCGCTCGGAGAGCGCGTCCGCGGGCCGTTCCCGATGCTGGGTCACCACCGAGGAATCAGGCGGCGGGAGCGTTGACGTCCTGCGGCAGGGCGGCCTTGGCCACCGCGACCAGGCCGGCGAACGCCTCGGCGTCCGACACCGCGAGCTCGGCCAGGATCTTGCGGTCCACCTCGACACCCGCGGCCTTCAGGCCCTGGATGAAGCGGTTGTAGGTGATGTCGTTGGCGCGGGCCGCCGCGTTGATGCGGGCGATCCACAGCTTGCGGAAATCACCCTTGCGTGCCCGGCGGTCCCGGTAGGCGTAGGTGAGCGAGTGCAGCTGCTGTTCCTTGGCCTTGCGGTACAGCCGCGAACGCTGCCCGCGGTAGCCCTTGGATGCCTCGAGGATGGAACGGCGCTTCTTCTGAGCGTTGACGGCCCTCTTGACGCGTGCCACTGGTCAGTCCTGTCGATCTAGGGGGCGCGACGAGGCGCCCGGAGAATTGGTCGGAGTTGGCGTCCGGAATCCGGATCGCGGTGTGCCGTACGGCAGATCCCGTGGGGGATCAGAGGCCGAGCAGCTTCTTCACGCGACGGACGTCGGCCTTCGCGACGACCTCCGTGCCGTCCAGACGACGAGTCCGGCGGGTGGGCTTGTGCTCGAGCAGGTGGCGACGGTTCGCCTGCTGACGCAGCAGCTTGCCGCGGCCCGAAACCTTGAAACGCTTCGAGGCGCCGCTGTGGCTCTTCATCTTCGGCATGGATTCCTCATATCTGTCGTACCGGCGCTCGCGCGGAACGCCGGTGTGCTGATCGGTATTACTGCGGGGCGGCGGTCTCGGCCTGCGCCGGAGCCTGCGCGGGAGCGGGGGCCGGACGGGACTGCGCGGCCTGTTGCGCCTTCACTCGCGTCTTCGCGCCCTTGTGCGGGGCGAGGACCATGGTCATATTCCGGCCGTCCTGCTTGGCCGAGGTTTCGACGAAACCGAGCTCGGCGACGTCGGAGGCCAGTCGCTGCAGCAACCGGAACCCGAGTTCGGGTCGGGACTGCTCACGCCCACGGAACATGATCGTCACCTTGACCTTCGACCCGGCCTCCAGGAAGCGCACCACGTGGCCCTTCTTGGTCTCGTAGTCGTGGTCGTCGATCTTGGGGCGGAGCTTCTGCTCCTTGATCACGGTCTGCTGCTGGTTCTTGCGGGACTCGCGCGCCTTCTGCGCGGTCTCGTACTTGAACTTGCCGTAGTCCATGATCTTGCAGACCGGTGGACGTGCATCGGGGGCGACCTCGACCAGGTCGAGATCCGCCTCCATGGCGACGCGTAGCGCATCTTCAACACGCACGATCCCAACCTGCTCACCACCGGGTCCGATGAGACGAACCTCGGGGACGCGGATGCGATCGTTGATGCGGGTCTCAGTGCTGATGGGGCCTCCTAGGTCAAGCGGTGTCGTCTAACGACCGCGCGCAATAACTGCAACCCCTTATTTCAACACGAAGGCCCCGGTGCGGTATTTCGCCGCCTCGGGGCCCGATGTCGACCGGTCCGTCCACGGGGGACGTCTCGCGCGATCGGGTTCTGCCGAGAGAACCATCGCACAAGAAAACCGCCCCCGAAAGGGCGGGTGACCGGACCGTTCGACCTGTTCGGTGAAACGGTGGGAGTCGGGCTCCACTTATCTGCCCCGCGTACACGGGGCGGTCGTCGGGCAACAGTTTAACAGTCCGAACTGCTATCACCGAATCGGCGGGTCAGCGCCCGGTGCGCCGCTGCTCGCACCCCGCGCCGCCGACCCCGTCGGTCGCAGCCGCACACCAGTTTGTCATCCTCATTGTCATGAGTGAGGAAGCCACCGACATTCGCGAACTCGCCGATATCCCCGCGATCGAGGTGATCAGCCGCGCCGCGGTGATGCTGATGAGTTCGGCCGCCGAGAAGCTCGGCCTCGCCGACGCGGATCCCGAGACCAGCCCGCGCAAGGATCTGGACGAGGCGCGGCGGGTCATCACGGCGCTGGCCGGGCTGGTCAGCGCCTCGGTGGAATACCTCGGCCCGCACGCCGGTCCCATTCGCGAGGGTCTGCAATCGCTGCAGCGGGCCTTCCGGGAGGCGTCGGCGCATCCCGACGAGCCCGGCAAGGGGCCGGGCGAGAAGTACACCGGCCCGGTGTACTGACCGCGCGACGCGCCCGGCCGGACCCGTTGAAATTCCTGCGGGACAAGGCAATCGATGGAATCATGTGGTCCACGCTTTAGGCGACGACGAGGTCTGCCTGCGCGGTGGAGCAACACAGCGGTGTGGCAACCCAGCGGTGTCGCTGTGTCACACCCCGGCTCGCCCCCGGACCCTCTGCCTCCGACGCCGCCCGATCCCCGGATTCCGGCACCGCGCCCGGCTGATCGCGTATCAGGATCAACCCAACTGACGGGGGTTTCATGACGACACGAATTCTGCTGGTGCCCGGTTTCTGGTTGGGCGCATGGTCGTGGGACGAGGTGGCCGCCGAACTGCGGGCGCTCGGACACGAGGTGACCGCACACACCCCGCGCGGCCTGGATCCGGCCGATCCGGACCGGCTCACGGTCACGCTGGAGGAGCAGGCGCGCGGCATCGTCGACGCGGTCGCCGAGGACGAGCAGGTGGTGCTGGTGCTGCACAGCGGCGCGGGCGTCACCGGTTACCTGGCCACCGATCTCGCGCCGGAGAAATTCCTGCGCGTGGTCTATGTGGATACCGCGCCGGGGCACGAGGGGTTCGCGGTGAATCCCACCCTCGATCCGGTGTTGAAAGCGTGGGAACTGCCCGAATGGGCGGAATTCCGCGCACAGGGTCCCCAGCTGCTCGACGGCCTGAACGAGCAGGCGTTGGCCCGCTTCCGCGAGCGCGCCGTCTCCGAACCGGCGGGCCTGGCCGCCGTGCCGCTGAAGCTCAGCGCGGAGTCCGAGCGATTGACCATCCCCAGCACCATCGTGTGCTGCACCTTCACCGAGGCGCAGATGCGGGCCGAACTCGCCCGGCCCGAACCGTCGTGGCTGTTCGAGGAGGTGCGCCGCATCGACGTCGACTGCCTCGAACTCCCCACCGGACACTGGCCGCAGTTCAGCCGCCCGAAGGAACTCGCCGCGCTCATCGAGCTGGTGGCCGACCGCTGATCGCCCTGCGGCGCGGCGGGTTTCGGCGCACACCGAAACCCGCCGCCCGCGATCAGCGCAGCGCGGCCGCCTTCCGGGACGCCCGCTTGGCCGCCGCGCGCGCGGCCGCGGCCGGATCCTCCTTGTCGGCCTTGCCTTTGTCGGCCTTGGCGGCGGGCGCCTTCTTGGCGGCCGCCGCCTGCTTCGGGGCCGCGGCCTTCTTGGCCGACTTGCGCACGGGCGCGGCGGATTTCGCGGCGCGCGCCGAGGCCGCGGGCTGGGCCAGTGCCTCGCGCAGGAACTGCCCGGTGTAGCTCTGCGGCACCTCGACCACCTCCTCCGGGGTGCCCTCGGCCACCACGGTGCCGCCGCCCGCGCCGCCCTCCGGCCCCATATCGATCACCCAGTCGGAGGTCTTGATGACATCCAGGTTGTGCTCGATGACAATGACCGTATTGCCCTTGTCCACCAGGCCATTGATCACCAGAAGCAGTTTGCGGATGTCCTCGAAGTGCAGGCCGGTGGTGGGCTCGTCGAGGATGTAGACGGTGCGGCCGGTGGATCGCTTCTGCAACTCGGCGGCCAACTTCACCCGCTGGGCCTCGCCGCCGGACAGGGTGGTGGCGCTCTGGCCCAGCCGCACATAACCCAAGCCCACGTCGACCAGCGTCTTGAGATAGCGGTGGATCGAGGTGATCGGCTCGAAGAACCCCGCCGCCTCCTCGATCGGCATATCGAGCACCTCGGCGATCGTCTTGCCCTTGTAGTGCACCTCCAGCGTTTCCCGGTTGTAGCGGTCGCCGTGGCAGACCTCGCACGGGACATAAACGTCCGGCAGGAAGTTCATCTCGATCTTCAGGGTGCCGTCGCCCGAGCACGCCTCGCAGCGACCGCCCTTCACATTGAAGGAGAATCGGCCCGGCTGGTAGCCGCGCACCTTGGCCTCGGTGGTTGACGCGAACAGGGTGCGGATTTTGTCGAAGACGCCGGTGTAGGTGGCCGGATTGGAACGCGGGGTGCGGCCGATGGGCGACTGGTCCACCTGGACCAGCTTGTCGAGATGATCGAGGCCGTTGACCCTGGCGTGGCGCCCCGGCACCTGACGCGCGCCATTGAGTCGATTGGCCAGCACGGTGGCCAGGATGTCGTTGACCAGGGTGGACTTACCCGATCCGGAGACACCGGTGACCGAGGTGAGCACGCCGAGCGGGAACGCGACATCGATCCCGCGCAGGTTGTGCTCGGTCGCGCCGACGACGGTGAGTTTGCGTTTGCGGTCGATCGGGCGGCGCACCATGGGCACCTCGATCCGCTCGCGACCGGAAAGATACGCGCCGGTCAGCGAATTCGGCTCGATGAGCAGGTCGGCGTAGGTGCCCGAATGCACGACGCGGCCGCCGTGCTCCCCCGCCAGTGGGCCGATGTCGACCACCCAGTCCGAGGCGCGAATGGTGTCCTCGTCGTGCTCGACCACGATCAGGGTGTTGCCGAGATTGCGCAGCCTGCTGAGGGTTTCGATGAGTTTGCGGTTGTCGCGCTGGTGCAGGCCGATGGACGGCTCGTCCAGTACGTAGAGCACGCCGACCAGACCCGATCCGATCTGGGTGGCCAACCGGATGCGCTGCGCCTCACCGCCGGAGAGGGTGGCGGCGGCCCTGGACAGCGACAGGTACTGCAGGCCGACATCGAGCAGGAAGCCGAGGCGGGCCTGGATCTCCTTGAGCACCTGTCCGGCGATGGCGGCCTGGCGGGTGTCGAGGGTCAGCGCGGTCAGGAACTCGGAGCAATCCCCGATGGACAGCTCGCTGACCTCGGCGATGCTGCGGCGCTGCCCGTCGGCGGTGAGGGTGACGGCCAGGATCTCCGGCCGCAGCCGCGCGCCGTGGCACACCGGGCACGGCACATCGCGCATGTAGCCCTCGTAGTGCTCCTTCATCTGCTCGGATTCGGTGCCGTCGAGGCGCCGCTGCAGGAAGGGCATGACGCCCTCGAAATCGGCGTAGTACGAGCGCTTTCGGCCGTAGCGGTTGGTGTAGGAGACGTGCACCTGGTCCGAGCTGCCCTCGAGGACGGCCTTGCGCGCCCGCTGCGGCAACTGCTGCCACGGGGTGTCCATGGAGAAGCCGATGGATTCGGCCAGGCCCGACAGCAACCTGGTGAAGTACTCGGCGGTCTGGCCGCGCGACCACGGGGCGATGGCCCCCGCGTTCAGGCTCAGTTCCGGATCGGGGACGACGAGGTCCGGATCCACCTCTTTGCGGATACCCAACCCGGTGCAGTCCGGGCACGCGCCGTAGGGCGAGTTGAAGGAGAACGAGCGCGGCTCCAGATCCTCGATATCGAGCGGATGACCGTTGGGGCAGGCCAAACGCTCGGAGAAGCGGCGCTCCCGGTCGTGGGCGTGCTCGTCGCGGTCCACGAAATCCAGCACCACGATGCCGTCGGCGAGCCGCAGCGCGGTCTCGATCGAATCCGTCAGGCGCTGTTTGGAATTCGGCTTGACCTGGAGGCGGTCGACCACGACCTCGACATCGTGCTTCTCCTGCTTCTTGAGCTTGGGCGGGTCGGTGAGGGAATGGACCACGCCGTCGACGCGCACCCGCGAATAGCCCTGGGAGTGCAACTGGTCGAACAGGTCGACGAATTCGCCCTTACGGGTGCGCACCACCGGGGCCAGCACCTGGAACTTGATGCCCTCCTCCATAGCGAGCACCTGGTCCACGATTTGCTGCGGGGTCTGCTTGGCGATGAGCTCGCCGCAGACCGGGCAGTGCGGGGTGCCGGCGCGCGCGTAGAGCAGGCGCAGGTAGTCGTACACCTCGGTGATGGTGCCGACCGTGGAGCGCGGGTTGCGGTTGGTGGATTTCTGGTCGATGGAGACCGCGGGCGAGAGGCCCTCGATGAAATCGACATCGGGTTTGTCCATCTGGCCCAGGAACTGGCGGGCGTAGGCCGACAGCGATTCCACGTAGCGGCGCTGCCCCTCGGCGAAGATGGTGTCGAAGGCCAGGCTGGACTTGCCCGATCCGGACAGCCCCGTGAAGACGATGAGGCTGTCGCGGGGCAGGTCCAGGTCAACCCCCTTGAGGTTGTGTTCCCGAGCTCCGCGCACAGTGAGGCGTTCCGCCACGGCCGTCCCTTCATTCCGTATCCGACATGCCACCCCCCGCGCCATGCTAAGCGCGACCACCGACAAGTTCCGTAGAGCGGGCTGGTTCGCCGGGATCGATGGTGTGCGATCGGTGGGGCGGCTACTTTTGAGCGGAGAGATATCCGGCAAAATAAACCGGACGCCCGAGTAGGTGGGTCTGGGGCACGGGACTGGAGGCGGATGTGATCAGTGTCTTCTTGGTCGACGATCACGAAATCGTGCGGCGGGGGCTGATCGATCTGCTGGACGGCGACCCGGAACTCGATGTGATCGGGCAGGCGGGTGATGTCGCACACGCCATGCCCGGCATCCGCGCGGCGCGCCCCGATGTCGCGGTGCTGGATGTGCGACTGCCCGACGGCAACGGCATCGAACTCTGCCGCGACCTGCTGGCCGAACTCGACGGGCTGCGCTGCCTGATCCTCACCTCCTACACCGACGAGCAGGCCATGCTCGACGCCATCCTGGCGGGCGCCAGCGGCTATGTGGTCAAGAACATCAAGGGGATGGAGTTGGCCGCGGCCATCAAGCAGATCGGCGCGGGCCGCTCGCTACTGGACACCAGAGCGGCGGCGGCACTGCGGGAGCGCTTGCGCCACCGCGCCGAGGCCGTCGCACCGGCCGGACTCACCGATCAGGAACGTCGACTGCTCGACCTGCTCGGCGAGGGCCTGACCAATCGGCAGATCGCGGAGCGCATGTTCCTTGCCGAGAAGACGGTGAAGAACTACGTCTCCAGGCTGCTGGCCAAACTCGGCGTCCAGCGACGCACCCAGGCGGCGGTACTCGCCACGAAACTCCGTGGCAGTTAATGGAATTCGCGTCGTTCCGGCATCACGACGGCCAAGTCCCCGTCGTAGCGGCGGTAGAGCAGCCCGCCGCGACCGCTGCGCGCGTCGGTGAAGAACAGGAACGGCAGCCCGGCCCGGCACATACCTGCCGCGGCATCGGATTCGCGCAGCACCGGGGCCGGATCCGGATGCGCCTCGATCGCGGGGGAATTCGCGAGGCCCGCGCCGCGCGGCGGATGGGTGGCGCGCTGGCGCAGCAGCCGAATTCCGGTGGGATCGGCCCAGTGCACGACCGCGTCCTCCCCCGTCTCGGCATCGGTGAACAGATAGGCGTCGTAGTCCATCGCGTCGAGCACCGCGGCCGCCTCGCGCGGCGAACCCATCAGCAGCGCACAGGTTTTGCGGCGGGTCACCGCGCGCGGCTCGCTGACCCGCGCCAGCGGCGGCCGCGCCGGATCCGGCCACGGCCTGACGCGGCGGGTGGCCAGCCGATCGATCTGACGGTCGAGCCGCTCGGCGGCGAAGGTGACCGCGAAACCGCCCGGACCGCACACCTGCACCCTGGTCGGAATGCCGCGAAAGCGAATATTGGCCTGCACCAGGGTGGGTTCGTCGGCCGCCGCCGGGGCGGTGACGCGCACTCTGGCCGCGGTATCGAGGCGATGCCTGCGCAGAATGAGTCCGATGGCGCGCACCGCCCTGGTCACCTCGCGGGCGGGCACCGCACCGCTGGTGGTGACGGCCAACTCGGGTTCGGCCGCACTGGTCCAGTGCTGAGGCTCCCCTTGCGTTCGATACCGGGGCGCGTTCATCCGGTAATGCCACCATCGCCACGCCGCGGCGAACAGGGCCTAAAGTCCCCGATCGACCGAACGCGCCACGCCGAGCGACGGAAGCCGTGATGACGCGCGATCAGGGTGCGCAACCCGCGGCACGCGATACCCTCTCGCCGCTGCGACTGCGCGAATTGCTCACCGAGGTGCAGGATCGGGTCGAGACCATCCTGGACTCCCGCTGCGAATCGGCGCGGGCCTGCCAGGCGTGGCTCGCGGCGACCCGCACCCTGACGGCGCGACTGCTCGTCGATCCGGATCTCGACCGCGCGCTCGGTTACGTCGTCGACCGGATCCGCACACTGACCGGCTCCGCCCAAACCTTCTTGGCCGCAGCGGAATCCGAGGACGACGCGCTGATCATCACGCACTGGTCCGGTCCGGAGGACGAATACCTCGGGCGGACAATCGATCTCGCGAATACGCTACCGGGAGCCGCGTTCTCCGCGCGCTCCCCCGCCCGTACCGACGATTGCACGAATCTCGGTGTGCCGCTGGAGAATATGGGGCACGCACTGATCCTGCCACTCGGCTGCCCCGAATCCGTCCTCGGCGTGGCGGTCGCGGTCCGCCCCGCCGAGGAGCTCCCCTACTCGGAGGAACTGGTGGAACTCGCCGTCGGATTCACCGAACAGGCCGCGCTGACCCTGTGCCTGGCGGGTGCGCGGCCCGCGACGCCCGATCTGGTCGCCGACCGCGACCGCATCGCCCGCGATCTGCACGACCACGTCATCCAGCGCCTGTTCGGCATCGGCCTCAGCCTGCAGGGCGCACTGCCGAAGGCGATGGTTCCCGAAGTGCGCCAACGTCTTTCGACAGCGATCACCGACCTCCAAGAGGTGGTGCAGGATATCCGCGGCTCCATCTTCGACCTGCACGGCGGCCACGACGGCGAGCGCGGGCTACAGCAGCGCCTGGAATACGCCATCCGCCAGCAGACCGCCGATACCGCGCTGCGCGCCACCATCCAGGTCACCGGGCCGCTGTCGGTGCTGGACCGGCAACTCGCCGACCACGCCGAGGCGGTGGTCCGCGAGGCCATCAGCAATGCGGTGAAACATTCGGGGGCGGACACGGTCTCGGTGGAGATCGGCGTGGACGACGATCTCACCATCGTGGTCACCGACAACGGCTGGGGCATCCCCAATCATGTGATCCGCAGCGGCCTGCGGAATCTGGAGCAGCGCGCCGAAAAGGCCGACGGCACCTTCACTCTCGGACCGGGCAGCCGCGATCCGGAAGGTGTGGCGGGCACCCGACTGTGCTGGTCGGTGCCGCTGCCGACGGGCGCTTCGTGAATCTTCGCGCGCGGGTGCTCATGCAGGCCCCAGCACCACCATCGAATTGTTGCCGCCCATGCCGAGCGACAGCTTCGCGGTGATCCCGCCCTCGAAGGGCGTCGGACCGTCGAGCAGTCCGGGATGGGACGGCGCCACGATCGGCGCGGCCGGGACGACGCCGCGGTCGTAGCCGAGGGCCGCAGCGGCCACCTCGATCCCGGCCGCCGCGCCTTGGCAATGTCCCGCAAGGGGTTTGACGGCGTAGATGTGCGGGCGGTCACCGTAGAGGTGCGTCAGCAGATCCCGTTCGGCCAGATCACACTGGCGGGTGCCGGTGCCGTGCGCGTTGAAATAGGCCACCTCGTCGGGTTCGACTCCCGCGTCGGCCATCGCCAACTGGGCGCAGTCGAAGATGTGCTCGTGCGAGGGGTCCACCGAGACCACGTGGTAGGCGTCGTTGGTCATGGCGCCGCCGCGCACCGCGCAATACGGCATCTCGGCCTCGCGGCTGAGCACGAAGGCCACCGAGGCCTCACCCATGCTGAATCCCCGGCTGCCCTGCTGGAACGGGCGGCAGGCCTCCAGCGGTTCGACATCGGTGACCGCCGCGCCCAACTGCACGAAATGCTCCACCATGTCGGGAGTCGCCGACATATCGGTGGCGACGCAGATCACATCGTCGGCGCGCCCTCGCTCCAGCCAGTCCCGCGCGGTGATCAATCCCACATTCGCGGAACTGCACGCCGCGGACACATTTATGGCAGGGCCGTGGAACCCGTACTCCTGCAACAGAACCGATATCGGCGTGGAAGGCAGCAGACGCATGTAGTCGCGGGAACGTCGGTGACCGTGATCGCGCAGGTAGAACTCCCGCCAATTGACCACATCCCCCAGGACGATGGCGTGCACCAACCCCACGGTGCGACCGGGTCGCCAACCGCGCGCCAACGCGTCCTCGATCGCCTCGCGCGCCGAATCGTGCATGGCCCGCCCGTACCTGCTGGTGCTCACCGCCGGGTCGCCGCCCTCCGGCACCAGGGCCACCCAGGCGTTTTCGTCGCGCCCGGCCCCGTAGCCGGGCTGCACCGTCGCCGCCGACTTGCCGCTGAGCAGGCCCTGCCACAGGGCCTCGCGCCCCCAGCCATAGCCACTGATCGCGCCGATACCGGCAATCGTCATATGCTTTTGATATTGCGGGTGATTATTCGGGATGGTGCCCGGCATGACATCGCTCCTTCACCGGCTCCCGAGGATCGATCCGTGATCGATCCGACATCATCGGAGAGAACCGGGTTCTGTAATGATCACCAGACGGAGCCCGATGAAGTGCCCGGATCGTGATCGACGCTATAGCATCGACGGCGTGATCTTGTGCCCGTCGATACCAGAATAGTCCCATGCTCCAATGACCATGACGGGTCGACGATCGGGGGTTCGAGTGGATCGCGAGGGTGAGGAGAAGGACATCGCCACCGTTGGTGCCGTCGAGCAACTGGCGCAGCGGTACCGCTCTCTGGTCGAACACACCCCCGACGGGATCTGCGTGCACGAGCGCGGCATCGTCGTCTACGCCAATCCGGCCATCGTCGCGCTCCTGGCCGCCGAATCCGCCGAGGAGATCGTCGGCCGCCCGCTCACCGATTTCGTCGATCCGGCCTCGATACCGCCCATGCTGGACCGCATTCGCCATCTGAACACCGCGGGCGCGGCCTCCGAACCGACCGAGATGCTGCTCATCCGGATGGACGGGGTGATCGTCCCGGTGGAGACGGTCTCGGTGCTCACCGTCTGGCACGATCACCTCGCCTATCAGGTGGTCATCCACGATCTCACCGCGCAGAAGGTGGCCGAGGCGGCGCAGCGCAGGGCCGAACAGCACTTCACCACGGTGGTGTCCCAGTTGGAAGAGGGTGTGGTGGTGGTCGATCCCGACGGCCGCATCGAATCCATCAATCCGGCGGCCAAGCGCATCTTCGGCACCGAGACCATCGCCGACGCCGAGTTGATCGGCCGCCGCATCCAGACACTGCCGCTGACCCTGCTCGACGCCAATGCCCAACCGCTGCCGCCCGCCCGGCATCCGATGGCGCGCACGCTGGTCACCGGCGAGACCCTCACCGGCTACATCTTCGGTGTGGACCGGGTGGACGGACAGCGGCGCTGGCTCTCGGGCAGCAGCCGCCTGCTCAATCCGGACGATCCGGGATCCTCGGCGGTGTCCTCCTTCGCCGATATCACCGAATTCCGGGCCAGCCGAAGGCAATTGGAGTACCAGGCCACCCACGACTCGCTGACCGGCCTGGCCAATCGGTCGCTGATCCTCTCGCAGTTGGCCGCCGCGTTGGCCAGCAGCGCGGAACTGCCGGTATCCACGGTGCTGTTCATCGATCTCGACGGGTTCAAAGCGATCAACGACACCCTCGGGCACGCCATCGGCGACACCGTGCTCCAGATCGTGGCCCAGCGGCTGCAACGCGCACTGCGCACCGACGACCTGGTCGGCCGCCTGGGCGGCGACGAATTCCTGGTGCTGCTGGCGGGGCGCTCGCGCATGGTCGATGTCGAGGCGCTGGTGCGGCGGTTGCGCTCCACCATGGCCGACCCGATCATCGCGCGCGGGCACCGCATCGAGGTCAATGCCTCGATCGGGGTGACCGCGCTGACGCCGGGCGATCCGCGGACCCCCGAATCGGTGCTGCACGACGCCGACCTGGCCATGTACCGGGCCAAGCCGAGCGCGCACCGCGACGGCAGCCGCAGGCCCAACAGCACCCACGCCTCCTGAGCGTCGCGGTGGTTCGGCTCCCCTACCCGCGGTTCCGGCGCGGATCCCGACGCGGCAGTAGACTCGACAACTCTGTTTCGCGCAGCCCGCTGCGCCCGGCCCATCCGCGGTGACAAGGAGTTCAGTTTTGCCCGACCCCAGTCCGGAGCGTGTCGAGGTGGATCCGGCCCCGCCCGCCGATCCGACCGACACCGTCGAGATCGATCGGGAACAGGCCCACCTATCGGTGCTCTACCAACGTCTCGACGCCATGCGCGCCTACGCGAACGACCGGCTGCGCACGGTCCTGCTGGAGACCGGCGGCACCCCGCAGGCCCGCAGCGAACGCGAATCCTTCACCCAGCTCTACTCCGAGGATCTGTCGAAATACGATGCGGCCGAACACGGTCTGTGTTTCGGTCGGATCGATCTGGCCGAAGCCGACGCAGACGGGGACGAGCAGGCCGATACCGGCGGCACCCGCTACGTCGGCAGGCTCGGCATCCTCGACGAGGCCAACGACTACGCGACCCTGCTGCTGGATTGGCGCGCGCCGCTGGCCCGGCCGTTCTACCTGGCCACCACCGCCGCACCCGACGGGGTGGTGCGCCGCAGGCATATCCGGTCGCGCAATCGCCGAGTCACCGCGATCAACGACGAGTACCTGGACCTCGACGCGGCCGAACAGGCGGGCGCGCTCGTGGGCGACGGCGGCGTCGGCAGCGAGAGTGCGCTGCTGAGCGCGCTCAACGCCGCCAGAACCGGCCGGATGAACGACATCGTGGAGACCATCCAGAGCGAGCAGGACGCCATCATCCGCTCCGAACACAAGAGCGTGCTGGTGGTGCAGGGCGGTCCCGGCACCGGCAAGACGGCCGTGGCGCTGCACCGCGCCGCCTACCTGCTCTACACCTACCGTCAGCAGTTGGCCAAGGCGGGCGTGCTCATCATCGGGCCGAATGCCACCTTCCTCGACTACATCGGGCAGGTGCTGCCCTCCCTCGGTGAGACCGGCGTCCTGCTGTCCACCATCGGCAACCTGTATCCGGGTGTGCGGGCGACCAGGGAGGATTCGCTGCGCGCCTGCGCGATCAAAGGGTCGTTGACCATTGTGGAGGTGTTGAAGAAGGCGGTGCGGGACCGGCAGGAGGCGCCCGCCGAACCGATCCGGCTGCGCTTCGACGGCTACGAGGTGCGACTGGACCGCAAGATCGCCACCAAGGCCCGCGGGCGCGCCCGCTCCTCGCGGCGGCCGCACAATCTGGCCCGCCCGATCTTCGCCTCGTCGGTCATCGACGCGCTGACCGAGCAGTTGGCGCAGACCATGGGCGCGGATCTGTCGGGCGGCCAATCCCTGCTCAGTTCGGCCGATCTCACCGAGATCCGCGACGAGATGCGCGCCGACGCCGAGGTGCAGGCCGCGATCACCCGACTGTGGCCGATCCTGTCCCCGCAGGAGGTGCTGGCCGATCTGCTCGCCGACCCGAAGCGCCTCGACCGCGCGGCCGGTGCGCTGCCTGCCGCCGACCGGGCCGAACTGGTGCGCCCCGACAACGGCGAATTCAGCGCCGCCGACGCGCCGCTGCTGGACGAACTGGCCGAACTGCTCGGCGTCGACGACGCCGAGGAGCGCGAGCGCGCCCGCCGCCGCTGGCGCGCGCAGCTGGCCGAGGCGCAGGACGCACTCGACATCCTGACCGGTTCGGCCCCGCAGGATCTCGAGGACGATCTCGATCCGGAGATCCTCATGGCCTACGACCTGATCAATGCCGGTCAACTCGCCGAGCGTCAGAATGTGCGATCCAGACAGACCACGGCCGAACGGGCCGCGGGCGACCGCACCTGGACCTACGGGCATGTCATCGTCGATGAGGCACAGGAACTTTCGGAGATGGCGTGGCGAATGGTCATGCGGCGCATCCCGAATCGCTGGATCACGGTGGTCGGCGATGTCGCCCAGACCGGCGATCCCGCGGGCGCGTCCTCGTGGCGGCAGATCCTGGAACCCTATGTGGCGCAACGGTGGAAGCTCACCGAGCTGACGGTCAACTACCGCACCCCCGCCGAGATCATGGCGGTGGCCGCCAAGGTGCTCGCCGAGATCGATCCGGGCGTCTCGGTGCCGCGCTCGGTGCGCGAGACCGGCAATCCGCCGCGCGCGTATCGGGTCACCGAGGCCGAATTACTCGGCACCGTCAAGGAATTGGTGGCCGGGGAGACCGGTCCCGGCACCACCGCGGTCCTCGCGCCGCACGCGCTGATCGGCGACTTCGCGCCGCTGGCCGAGGAATCGGTGCGGGTCCTGACCGTCACCGAGGCGAAGGGCTTGGAATTCGACGCGGTGTATGTCGTCGCGCCGCAGCAGATCCTGGCCGAATCGCCGCGCGGGATGAACGATCTCTATGTGGCGCTGACCCGCGCCACCCAGCGGCTGGCCGTGGTGCATACGGGCGATCTGCCCGCGGTGCTGTCGGATCTGGTCGCGGCCTGATCCTCGAGCTCGAAGGGTGTCGGCCCGGCGATTCGGGCCGACACCCTCGACTTTCAGCGCACAGTGTGCACGATAAGAACGTCCGAACCCGATTTGCGCGCCACATCCGAGGGGACCGAACCGAGCAGGCGGCCGGTCAAAGTATTGAGGCCGCGATTGCCGACGACGAGCAGATCGGCCGAGACCTCCTTGGTCAGCGCCAGCAGCGATTCCACCGGTTCGCCGATGACGGCGCGCTCGACCACCTCGGTCGCACCCGCCGCGACGGCCCGATCCCTGGCGGTGCGCAGGATGTCGTTGGTCGGCGCGGAGCCACGCACCTGGTAGGCGTCCTGTTTGAGCACATCGGCCGCAGCCGCGATATCGCGCTCGTCGGTCGGGTAGTACGCACAGGCCACCACCAGGGTCGCGCCCGAATCCGCCGCCAGCGCCGCGGCCTTCTCGACGGCGACATAGGACGAATCCGAGCCATCGGTACCGACGACAATGGTCCGGTAGGCGGTCATGTCTCCTCCAACTATGCGTGGGTCGGATGCGGCGCGCGGGACCACGGAAAGTCGGAGCCCCGGTGCAGCGACTGGGCTCGACCCTAGCGGCTAACGGTGCGGAAACAACAGATAACGTGGCACATCACAATCGGGGCTTTCCGATTTCCGCGCACCGGACCGCGCCCGAATTCCGGGATGGCCTCGGCAACCTGCGCGGACCCCAAATCCCGCCCGATACGCTGTGATTCACCCCAAATACGGTGAACATCCCTGCGGCGCTGGGACTCCCGTCACACCGCCCTGTCCGGGCACCCGCCCATACGGCTTCCGTTGGGGACCTTCCGCGTCACGCTACCAGGGCACCTTCGGACCGCGCCGGGCATGCTTGGCGTACTCGGCGGGCGTGATGCCGATCTCCGCGCCGAATTCGCGGGAGAAATGCGCCTGATCGAAATAGCCGAGGTCGGCGGCCAGCGTCGCCAGATCCGCCACCCGACCCCGATCGATCAGGTCCGCGCCGTCCTGGAGGCGATAGCGACGCAACACCCATTTCGGACCCGCGCCGATATAGCGGCGGAACAAGCGTTGCAGCGTGCGCACCGGAATGTCGAAACGCTCGGTGACCTGATCGACCCTGGTCAACTCCGGATCCGCGGCCATCGCCGCGACCACGCGCAGCACCAGCAGATAGTTGGCATCCGGGGTGCTGCGGCGCCGCGACAGGAAATCCTCCAGCAGCGCCCGACGCGCGACATCGGTTCCGGCGGCCAACACGGCCTCGGTGAGCCCATCGGCCTCGGGCAGCACCTCGGTCAGCGGCAGCACCGCATCGCGCAGGGCGCCCACCTCGCGTCCGGTGAACGCACCGAATCCGCCCGCGCGGAAAAGCACGGCGAAGGTCTCCCCGACACCGCTGAGCTCGCGCACCGACTTGGTGGTGCAGACGCCGTAGACGAATCCGCCGGTCGCGGCGGCGGTGCGCTCGAAGGCGAGAATCACACTCGGATAGGGCAATACCTGCGCGTAATACGGCGGGCGACCGCGCAGATCCCAATCCACCGCCCAGTACCACTCGACGAAATGCCCCGTGACCGGTCCCGGTTCCAGCCGCCGCAGCGTGCGGAATCGGGCCTGCTCGTGCGGGTACAGAATGGCCTTGGTCGCGCGCAGGTCGGCGGACGCCCGCGGCGGCATCCCACTCGGAGATCCGTGGTCAGTCATGGTGTCGCGTTTCTACAAGATTCACGCGGCGGAACCGACGAAGCTCGAGGCCATGAGCAATTCCGTGAACCCCATCGCCGACGGCTACCACTCCATCACCTGCTTCCTCGCGGTGCCGGACGGCAACAAGGCCATCGAGTTCTACACGGCGGTATTCGGCGCGGAGGTGGTCAGCCGCAACGACCTGCCCGACGGCCAACCCGCGCACGCCGAACTCCGCATCGGCGACTCCACCCTGCAACTGGGCCAACCCATCCCGGAGAACAACGTCCTCGCCCCCAACGGCGAATGGGTGCACACCTCGATCGTGCACTACTGCCCCGATGTGGACGCCGTCGTCGCGCGCGCCATCGCGCACGGCGCGCGCTCGGCCGAGGAACCGGAAACCTTCGTCACCGGCGACCGGTTCGGCGTCGTGATCGACCCGTTCGGGCATCGGTGGGCGGTGCTCACCAAGGTCGAGAACGTCTCCCCCGAGGAGGCCGAGCGCCGCGTGAACGAATGGATGGCCGCCCAAGGCTGAGCAGGCCACCGGCGATTCGGCGAAAGGCGGTGACGCCCCGGTCATTTCAGACCGGCGGCGTCCATGCCGCGCAACTCCTTCTTCAAGTCGGCGATCTCGTCGCGCAGCCTGCCCGCCAACTCGAACTGCAATTCGCGGGCCGCGTTCATCATCTGGTCGGTCAATTCCTTGACCAGATCGGCCAATTCGGCGCGCGGCATCGACTTGATATCGCGCCCCTCGAAGACGCCCGCGCTCACCGCGCGGCCCGGCTCGCCCTGGGCGCGCCGACCACGACTGGCATTGCGACCAGAGCCGCCGACCTCCACCACCTCGTCCTCGGCCTCCCGGTACACCTGATCGAGGATGTCGGCGATCTTCTTGCGCAACGGTTTCGGGTCGATACCGCGTTCGGTGTTGTAGGCGACCTGCTTCTCGCGGCGGCGCTCGGTCTCCTCGATGGCGTGGCGCATGGAATCGGTGACCGAATCCGCGTACATGTGCACCTCGCCCGAGACATTGCGCGCCGCGCGGCCGATGGTCTGGATGAGGCTGGTGGCGCTGCGCAGGAAGCCCTCCTTATCGGCGTCCAGGATGGCGACCAGGGAGACCTCGGGCAGGTCCAGACCCTCGCGCAGCAGGTTGATGCCGATCAGGACGTCGTACTCGCCGAGGCGCAGTTGCCGCAGCAACTCCACTCGGCGCAGCGTGTCGATCTCCGAGTGCAGGTAGCGCACCCGGATACCGAGGCCGAGCAGATAATCGGTCAGATCCTCGGCCATCTTCTTGGTCAGGGTGGTGACCAGCACCCGCTCGTCGCGCTCGGCCCTGGCGCGGATCTCGTGCACCAGGTCGTCGATTTGGCCCTTGGTGGGTTTGACCACGACCTGCGGGTCGACCAAACCCGTGGGGCGAATGACCTGTTCGACGACTTCGCCGCCGACCTGGCCCAACTCGTAGGGACCGGGCGTGGCCGACAAGTACACCGCCTGGCCGATTCGATCCGCGAACTCCTCCCAGGTGAGCGGCCGATTGTCGACCGCGGAGGGCAGCCGGAAGCCGAACTCCACCAGGTTGCGTTTGCGCGACATATCGCCCTCGTACATACCGCCGATCTGCGGCACCGTGACATGCGATTCGTCGATGACGAGCAGGAAATCCTCCGGGAAGTAGTCCAGGAGGGTGGCGGGCGCCGACCCGGCCGGGCGGCCATCGATATGGCGCGAATAGTTCTCGATACCGGAGCAGAAGCCGACCTGACGGATCATCTCCAGGTCGTATTGGGTGCGCATGCGCAGGCGCTGGGCCTCGAGCAGTTTGCCCTGGCGCTCCAATTCGGCCAGGCGCTCGGCCAGTTCGGTCTCGATATCGCCCACGGCGCGCTCCATGCGCTCCGGACCGGCCACATAGTGGGTGGCGGGGAAGATGCGCAGCCGATCCACCTGACGCACCACATCGCCGGTGAGCGGGTGCAGGTAGTACAGGGCCTCGATCTCGTCGCCGAAGAATTCGATGCGGACCGCGAGTTCCTCGTAGGAGGGGATGATCTCCACCGTGTCGCCGCGGACCCGGAACGAACCGCGCACGAAAGACAGATCGTTGCGGGTGTACTGCACGTCGACCAGCAGGCGCAGCAGCGCGTCGCGATCGATCTCGCCGCCCACCTCCAACTGCACCGACCGATCCAGGTAGGACTGCGGGGTGCCGAGGCCGTAGATGCACGACACCGAGGCGACCACCACCACATCGCGGCGCGAGAGCAGACTCGACGTCGCCGAGTGGCGCAAACGCTCCACATCGTCGTTGACCGAGCTGTCCTTCTCGATGTAAGTGTCGGTCTGGGCGATATACGCCTCTGGTTGGTAGTAGTCGTAGTACGAGACGAAGTACTCGACCGCGTTGTTGGGCAGCATCTCGCGCAGCTCATTGGCCAACTGGGCGGCCAGCGTCTTATTGGGGGCCATCACCAGGGTGGGGCGCTGCAATCGCTCGATGAGCCAGGCCGTGGTGGCCGATTTACCGGTGCCGGTCGCACCGAGCAGGACCACATCGCGCTCCCCCGCCGTGATCCTGCGCTCGAGTTCGGCGATCGCGGCGGGCTGGTCGCCCGCGGGCTTGTGCTCGCTGACCACCTCGAATCGCCCATCGGCCCGCTCGACCGCGCCGATGGGCCGGAATTCCGAATGCGCGAGCGGTGGCGACGCGTTGCCCGCGGGGATCTCCGTTGCGAAAGCCATGGTCCCCAGCCTAGAACCCCGCACCGACAAGTCGCCGACGAGCATTTTCCCCGGTCGAACGGGCGCTGGAGTCGAAACTGGTCGGTCGGGTTGCCGGCCGGGTGCCTATAGCGCCCACCAACCGTTTCCAAAGGGTTGACCAAAATCAGCAATGAACTCGAAAAGCCCTTGGCCCCAAGGGTATTCGAATCCGTATAGACCTCGTCACAGACCTGTCCGGCGGGGTTGCCCGGTTGTACTCTGAACTGGTTGTCCAGACTTTGGTGAAGGGACGGGAGCCATGAGCGAACGCAGTGAGCGAATCGTCAACGCAGCGCGCCACGCGCGTATGCCGAGGCCGAGCGCCAGCGAGGTCTCGGCATGAGCGCGCTGCTGCCATTGCTCGTCGCCGCACCGGCGGTCACTGGGATCGCCGGCTATGTGGCAAGGGATTTCCGTGCTCTCGCGTGGGCGCACGGCGCCAACGGAGCCAAGGAGTCCGCCACCGCACCACCGGGGCCGCGCACACCCGCCCGCCCCAAGATCGAATACTTCAATGTCGCCGAGTTGACCAACACCGACGCCAAGGGCTTCGTCCGCCAGGTCGAGCGCTTCCATGTCGAGCCCTGGGGTCTCTACATGGCACGCACGGCCGGTCCCGAATTCCACTACGTGGAATCCTGGCTGCTGCCGGACCTATCGATCCGCGCCACCATCGCCCACCGGCACGCCGGTGACCACCACGGGCGCGATTACAGCCTGGATATCGGCGAATACAGCCGCATCGAACCCAAGCGCTGGCGGGCGGTGCACCACTACCTCGATATCAAGGTCTCCGGCGGCCACCGGGCCGAACTGCGCGGCGTGGAGGATCTGCTCGCCGCGCACGCCGCGGGGCTGGTGCCCACCGATCAGGCCCATCGCGCCCTGGAACGGGCCACCGCCGCGATGGACGGGCTGGCCTGCCACGATCACGATATGGACAGTTGGTTGTCCGCCAGAGGCATCGGGCTGACCTGGATGTAGCAGCGGTGTGCGCCCACTCGTTCGGTGCGTACCACATCGGCCGCGTGGTTGGCGGTAGATTCACCGCATGACGCAGGTGACGGTGGATTTACATCGACCGAAGGTCGAGTACTTCGACGTGGCGGGCCTGACCAATACGGACCCGAAGGGTTTCGTGCGCCCGGTCGAGGAGTACCGCACCGAACCGTGGGGTCTGTACATGGCGCGCACCGCGGATCACCCGCAGTTCCACTACATCGAATCCTGGCTGCTGCCTGAGCTTTCGATTCGCGCGACCATCTTCCACTATCACCCGGCGCATGCCCGCGATCAGGACTACTACCTGGATCTGGGCGAGTTCACCCGCATCGAGCCCAAACGGTGGCGCTCGGTGGATCACTACCTCGATATCGTGGTGCGCTCCGGCCGCGACACCGAACTGCTCGATGTGGACGAGTTGCTGGCGGCGCACGCCGCCGGACTCATCGACGCGGACGCGGCCGAGGCGGCGGTGGCGCACGCGGCGGCGGCCATCGACGGTATCGCCGCCAACGGTCACTCCTTCGATGCCTGGACCGCCTCCCTCGGTATCAGCCTGACCTGGCGCTGATCATCACCCCTTGACAGATTCCGCCACTCTCTGCATCATTTAACCAGTCAGTTAATTACCCACTAGGTTAAATAAGCTGGTTGAATGGACACATGACGGATGAACTCAGCAGAACCTTCGCGGCACTCGCCGATCCGACTCGGCGCGCGATCCTGGCCCGCCTCACCGAGGGCGAGGCCACCGTCACCGAACTCGCCGAGCCGTTCGCCATGAGCCTGCCCGCCATCTCCAAACACCTGAAGGTGCTCGAACGGGCCGGACTCATCACCCGAGGCCAGAACGCCCAGTGGCGACCGTGCCGACTCGACGCCGCGCCCCTGGCCGAGGCGACCGACTGGCTCGACCGCTACCGCCGGTTCTGGGATCGGCGCTTCGACCTGCTCGACACCCACCTGCGACGCCTGCAACAGAAGGAATGACCCGTGCTCGACACCCTCCCCCAAGGCGATCCGCGCCTGCTCGAAACCCCGATGGCCCAGCGGCTGCTGGCCGCGAACATCCCGGCCCGCCTCGCCTTCACCGCCGCCGACGGCACCCCGCGCGTGGTGCCGGTCTCCTACTGGTGGAATGGAACCGAACTCGTCATCTGCGGCTTCGCGCCCTCGCACAAGAACCGCATGCTGCGGGCCAGACCCGACGCCGCGATCACCATCGACACCAATGACAACCCGCCCGAGGTGCTGCTGATCCGCGGCCGCGCCGAGATCACCGAATCCGAAGGCATACTGCCGGAATACCTCGCCGCCATGCGCAAGGGCGGCGAAGGCGTCGAAGAGTATCTGCGCACCGTCACCGCCCTCGCGCCGCGCATGGAACGCATCGCGATACGCCCGACCTGGGTCGCGCTCATGGATTTCCGGACCCGCTTTCCCAGCGGCGCGCCGGACTGGATGACCGGTTCGGTCATGCCCAATTCCACCGAAACCGAAACGATCGACAAGGAGCAATAGTGTCCACCCGCGAAATCACCCTCGTCCGCCACTTCGACGCGCCGCGCGAACTCGTCTTCCAGGCCTGGCTCGATCCGGCACAGCTCACCCAGTGGTCCGGTCCGGACGGATTCACCTGCCCGCCCGACAGTTTCGTGGTCGAACCGCACGCGGGCGGACGCTACGACGCGGTCATGGTGTCCGACACCGATGGCGCCTCATATCCGACTCGGGGCGTTTTCCGCGAGGTCGACGAGCCCGAGCGGCTGGTGTTCACCTGGGGCGACCCCACCGGAGACGGCTCCCCCGAGCGGGAATCGGTCATCACGGTGACCTTCGAGGAGACCGCATCGGACAAGACCACCATGACCTTCCACCTGCTGGCCCCCGGCTCGCTCAGCGCCGAGGACGGCGCGCGCGAGGGTTGGAGCCAGACGTTGGATCGGTTGGTCGCGCTGTTCTGAGCGTCTTTCAGCGCGCGGCGGCCCATGCCGCCGCGCGCTCGTAGGCGGAGTCGAACCACGGCTCCTTGTTATCCAAATACGCGTCGATCGCGTCCGGGCCGTCGTGCGCGAGCGCCGCCCGCTCCCCTGCCCGCTTCACGGCCAGGTATTCCGCGCGGGCGGCGGGATCGGCACGCAACCAGTCGCGAAACAGCAGCGCGTAGCGCTGACCGGGTGAACCTGCCACCCGCACATGGACATTGGCCGGGCGGCCCGGATCCGCGCTCATATGGAGGCGTTTGGCCCACAGCGTCGCGTCCGTGCCCGCCGGGTCCTCGGGGGTCGGCTTCGGATTGTCACCGGTGATCCGCGGGCGCACCGGAAAACCGGCCGCCGCCAGCGCATCCCGGAATCCGTCGGCGGCGGCCAGATCCGCCACCGTGATCTGCAGATCGATGACGTCCTTGGCGGGCAGGTCCGGCACCGCGGTGGAGCCGATGTGGTCGATGCGCGTCGCGGCCGAACCGCACGCCACCCACAGCCGGGCGATCAACCGCCGCGCCTGCGCGGACCACTCCGGATCCGGTGCCACCAATCGCACCTCGGTGCGGCGCGCGGGCTCCCCGGCCCGCAGATTCGCCTCGAACGGCGCCAACCGCTCATCCCAGAGTTCTCGCACCGACTTTTCGATGGATTCGGCAGGACCGGAATTGTCGAGCAGTACATCGGCGACCGCGCGCCGCTGTTCATCGGTGGCCTGCGTCGAAATTCGGGCGCGTGCGTCGGATTCGGCGATACCGCGAAATTCGACGAGTCGGCGAATTCGAGTTTCCGCGTCCACATCCACCACGACGACGAGATTCATCAGCGGCGCGAGACCATTCTCCACGAGCAGCGGAATATCCTGCACCACAATCGCGTCCGGCGCGGCCGAGGCAATGAGTTCCGCGGTGCGCGCGCCGACCAATGGATGGGTGATGGAATTCAGTCGCGCGCGGGCGGAGTCGGAGGAGAAGGCGACCGCGGCGAGCGCGGGCCGGTCCAGCGCGCCGTCCGGGGCGAGTATGTCCGCGCCGAACGCCTCGACCAGCGCCGCCAGCCCCGGCGTGCCCGGCGCCACCACCTCGCGCGCGAGCACATCGGAATCGATGACCACCGCCCCGAGTTCGGCCAGCACCCGCGCCACCGTGGACTTGCCCGCTCCCATGCCTCCGGTGAGGCCGATCCGCAACATTGTCCAAGTCTCGCATCCGAGTTCGCGCGCGCCGATCCGGGAACCCTGCGCCGTGCAATCCCGGTATTGTTCGCGCGCCCGCGCGCGAAAGCCGAACGCGCATTGTTCGATCCGTGACGCCGCCGAGACCTATTCGCAACAATTCATCGGCGAGAACGCCGTGCCGACGGTAACTTTCCGACACGCCGGGGCAATCGCGTCGGCAAAATACTGTGTTCCACACCGGTGTCGGCTAATCTTCGCCGTGGCGGCCGAGCGAACCGCGCATCAAGCAGGCACCAGCAAGCAAAGGAACACCATTGGGCACCAGAAACATCCAGACGGGTCGCCACCGGCTGGGCATGGCGGGCGGCGTGCACTGCGTGCGTTTCCCCGCCGTCGCGGCGGCTCTCGACGAGCATCGCCGCACGTGGTTCACCGCGCTGATCAATCCGGCGCGACACAGCTTCGCGGCCATGCGAAGGCGCTCCGCCGCCTCCTTCCCGCTGCGCTGGGCGCCCGCCACCGCAGGCTAGGCGCACCTCCACCTTCGCTCCGCCATGGGACGGCTGCGCCGACAGCGCCCATCGGGCTCCGATACCGCTGTGGCCCAGCCGAATTCGTCGGCCGGGCGCACGCCGTCGCGTAGGGGTTCAGCGCGCCAATCCGCTCGGCCTGCGCGTGGTCCCCGGCTGCTGACGCGGCATCTCATTGGGCGGCACCGGATACGGCATACCCACGGTCGCGGTGCCGAGCGCGACATTCGGACCGCACTGGGCGATGGCCGCGTCCATCTTCGGCCTCGGATCGCTGAGCGCGGGCTTGGCCGGATTCGGCGCGGAACCGAAATCGAAGGCGGAGGTCATATCTCCGGTGACACCGCGCCGCCACGGGGTGAGATTGGGCACCTCGACCCCGAACCTTGTCTCCAGCAGACGTAGCTGCGAGGTGTGGTCGAAGGTTTCCGAGGCGACCAGACCACCCCGGCTGTACGGCGAGATCACCAGGCCCGGAACGCGATAGCCCAGACCGATGGGTCCGGCGATGCCCTTGGCCGAGCTGACCCCACCCAGCGGCACCGTCAGAAATTCGCCGGGAGTGCCGGGCGGCGCCGTCGGCGGGGTGAGGTGATCGAAGAAGCCGCCGTTCTCGTCGTAGCTGATGATGAGCGCCGTCTTCTCCCACACCTTCGGATTCGAGGTGAGGATATCGAGCAGTTGCACGATGCCGAACGCGCCGAAGGCGGCGGGCAGGGCCGGATGCTCGCAGTTGATCAGCGACGGAATCACCCAGGACACCGCGGGCAGCGTGTCATTGGCCACATCGGCCGCAAGGTCGTTGGGGTAGACCGGCGCGATACCGCGCCGGTGCAACTCCGAGGCCGGGTCCTGCGACTGCTTGAAGCAGCCGAGCATTCCGTCCAGGATGACCGAGGACAGCGGCCCGACATCGCGATTGTTGTAGACCTTCCAGCTGACGCCTGCCTCGGACAGATTCTCCGGATAGGTGCGCCAGGAGTAGACGTTCTGCGGGATCAGGGTCGGGGTCTCCACCAGCGGGCCGCCCGCGCGCCCGTCCGGATCGATGGTGGCGCTGATCCAGTAGAGCCGGTTCGGATCGGTGGGGCCGAGCACCGAGCAGTGGTAGTGGTCGCACAGGGTGAACGCGTCGGCCAGTTCGTGGTGGATCGGAATGTCCTCGCGCAGGTAGTAACCCATGGCCGCGGGGGCATTGGCGGGGCCGACGCTGTCGATGGACATCGGCATCCACTGATCGTTGCGACCATCGTTCCACGCGCGGTGCATACCGCCCCAACTGTGGTCGGGATCATTGATGCACTCCCCGTCGAGCGAGGCGCCGCGGGTGGTGTCCAGCCGGAACGGGTTGACGAATCCGTCCGGCGTCGGACCGACGCCGGGTGTCCAGCCGTACTGCTGCCAGGCGGACGCGGGATCGTCGAAGCCGCGCACTCCGGCGCGGGAGCCGAAATAGTGGTCGAAGGAACGGTTTTCCTGCATGAGCAGGACGAAATGCTCGATATCGCCGAGTCCGCCCATCCCCGCCGGATCGGCCGCGTAGGCCCGTTCGATGATCGGGTTCGCCCAGGAGGCCAGGGCGCCGACCGCGCCCGCGGCGGCGGCCTTCGCCAGGAATTGCCTGCGGTTGAGACCGCTGAACGGGCTCGCTGCGCTCATTGCCGATACGGCCTTTCTGCCGAAGATCAATGTCGTTCGCGCCGAACACTACCGCCGAATTGGTCGTCTGTCCGACTACGTGAGATTCGACAGAGATACGACCGAGCGGCATCGACGCGCGAGCCTACCGACCTTCTGTCGAAATCCCGCGCGACCCACCGCCGCGCGCGGAAATCCTTCCGTTGGCCAACGCGGCCAACGGAATTCCCGCGCGACCATCCGCGAGTCATTCTTTTCGGGTGCATTCCGAGTTCTCGGGTTCCCGCCGGGTCTTTCGAAGTCTCACAACCCGAGCGAACGCACCAGGTCCAGCATCTCGGCGCGATACAACTTGGCCGGATCCTGCGACTGCGGGCGCAGGTGCCCATAGATCTCCAGGGCGACGAGTCCGTGCATGCGACCCCACATGCGCAGCGACAGCGCCAAGGCGTGCGGCGGCAGGCTCGGAAACTCCTGCCGCACATGGGTTACCAGACCCTCGTCGAAATCCGACCATGCCACCGAGCCCGCGCTCTGCAAGGGCGCGGCCGTCGGCCAGGCCGCCTCGACCAACCCGACCAGCCCGGAGCAGGCGCGCCCCTCGGCCTCGGCCGCCGGACCGCCGGGCGGCGGCTGATAGCCGAGCACCGGATCGCCGTAGATGAGCCGAAAACCCGCCGGGTGGGCCAATGCCCAACCGCGCACGGTCTCGCCCCACGCGATCACCCGGCCCGCCGGATCCGCCGCGGGCACCCGGTCCCGCGCGGCCTCGGCGGTGTCCACCAGGTCGCCGTACACCTCGGCGATGAGTGTGGTGATCAGGTCGTCGCGGGTGGCGTAGTAGCCGTAGATGGCACCCGCCGTCATCCCCATCTCCCTGGCGATGGCACGCAGCGAGATGGCGTCCGGACCACCCTCGGCCAGCAGGCGCAGCGCGATCGATCGGATCTCCTCGACAGTCTGCGCGCGCAGCCGCTCCCGTCGACTGGGCACCGGCGTTGCGCTGACTTCGGTCACGGTTGACACCCTACCGTGTTCGACTACTATCTGCCGTGGCTTCACTGAACGGCGTGTAGTCCTTGAACATTGTGTAGAAGGAGTTCGGGTGGATATCGGAATCTTCGGCGCGACCGGGGTCATCGGCGACGAGACGGTCCGCGAGGCCGTGCGGCGCGGACATCGGGTCACCGCCTTCGCCCGCGACGCCGCGCGCTTCCCGGCCGAGCGCGAAACCGTCGACTGGCAGGTCGCGGACTGGCTGGACACCGACAGCATCGCCGCGGCCATCGGCGGACTCGACGTGGTGATCAGCGCGGTCAATGCCGGATACGGCGTACCGGACACCATCGCCAACGCGCAGAACTTCGTCATCGGCGCGCGGGCCATGATCGGCGCGCTCGAACGGCACCCTTCGGTGCGGCTGATCTCGATCGGCGGCGCGGGCAGCCTCGAGGTCGCGCCCGGCTTGCAGATCATCGAGAGCCCCGACTTCGAGCGCAGCCTCATCGAGGACCTCCAGGTCCCACTGGCCTACGAGGCGGTGGTGCGCGCATTGCGCGAGGCACTCAACCTCTACCGGCAATCCAATCGGAACTGGACCTCGGTCAGCCCCTCGGCCCTGCGCATCCCGGCGGGCGGCGAACGCACCGGCCGCTTCCGCATCGGCACCGACCAGATCCTGGTCCGCCCCGACGGCACCAGCGATATCTCCGCACCCGACCTCGCCATCGCCCTGCTCGACGAGGTCGAACAGCCCCGTTTCATCCAGCGCCGCTTCACCGTCGGCTACTGAGCACCACGGAAAGGACAGTCCACCAATGGATCTGAATCTGACGAACAAGACCGCCGTCGTCACCGGCGCGGGCCGGGGCATCGGACTCGCCATCGTCCGCGCGCTCGTCGCGGAGGGCGCGCGAGTGCTCGGCGCGACCCGCACGATCACCGACGAGCTGCGCGCCACCGGCGCCACCGTGCTCGCCGTCGACCTCGAAACCGAGACGGGCGCCGCCCAACTCGTCAATGCGGCGACCGAAGTCCTCGGCGGCCTGGACATCCTGGTGAACAATGTCGGCGGCGCGAACCACAACGCGCTCGCCGGCTTCCTCGATATCGAGGACGAAACCTGGCAGCGCAGTTTCGATCTCAACTTCTACAGCGCGGTCCGCACCATCAGGGCCGCCCTCCCGAGCCTGCTCGAGCGGAGCGGCACGGTGATCAATGTGTCCTCCATCGTGGGACGCGCGCCCGGCGCCGCCGTCACCGACTACGGCGTATCCAAAGCCGCGCTGACCGCCCTCGGGAAAGCATTGGCCGAACAGTTCGGCCCACAGGGCGTACGCGTGAACACCATCTCCCCCGGCCCGGTGCGCACCGCGTTCTGGGAGTCGCCCACTGGTCCGGGCGGAAAGATCGCGGCCGCCAATGGCGTCTCCCTCGCGGAGTTCCTACCGAATCTGCCCACCGCCGTCGGCATGACGACCGGTCGCCTGGTCGAGGCGGACGAAGTCGCCGCCGCGGTGGCCTTCCTGGCCTCCGATCGAGCCCGCAGCATGGTCGGCGCGGATCTCATCATCGACGGCGGCGCACTCAAGACCGTCTGAGCGGAGAACCTGTCGTACCCCTGCGGCAGAATACTGCTTGATCGGACGTCGACCGAGTTGCCGGACAACGTAATTCGCAACTCGAGCCGAAGGGGAGCCTCATGCCCGACGTCCACGACACGACAACCGATCCCCGCACCCTGGTCGACCGCGACCGCAGGCGTGCGCTGGCAGCCGTGGTCGAACAACATCGGACCCTGCTGGCACCCGCCGCCGAGGAACATCGGCGGCGGGTCGCGCAGCGGGTGTCGGTCTTGGCGCCGGGCCACCGAGCGCTCTACCTCGACGAGGCCGAGCGCCTGATCGCCGCGCTCATGATCGATCCGCAGCGCCACGCCGCGTTGGAGCTGGACGCCTACCGGGCGATCCGAGACGGTATCCCAATGGCATTCGAAGCCGCCACCGCCCGCTACATGCTACGCCGCCCCGACCGCCCGCCGCTGGCCATCCACCCCGGTATGGCCGAGCACCGCCTCGGCACCATCGCCCGCTCGGCCGCCCGCGGCCTGGCCCTCGAACAGATCCACGTCGTAGCCCTCACCACCGCCCAAATGGCCGCACCCCACGAGGCCACCCACACCCCCACCGAACTCCCGGTAGTCCGGCGCGGCGGCACCGGCTCCTCCATCCGCCGCGCCCAAGGCTGAAACCCGAACAACCCCCACGCAATACAAGAAGGGTCCGCGCTCCCCGAGCACGGACCCTTCGCCAAACCCAACCCCAAATCAGCGGCATTCATCAGAACCAACCACATACGCACCATCGAACCGCACCCCGGAGGGGGTCCGGGGGCGCAGCCCGCCGGGTGGGGCGTGGGGGCTTCGCCCCCACAAAATACGAGTGAAACGAGAAAGGCTCATGCTCTCCATGAGCATGAGCCTCCCACGAGTGGAACGTTATCCGTTGCCGGACAGCTTCTCACGCAGTGCGGCCAGCTGCGCATCGCTGGCCAGCGACCCGCCTGCAGGCTCGGCCTGCTGCGAGGAGGACTGCGCGCCGCTCTCCGAGGAGTAGTTGGACGGGCCACCGTTGGCGGCCTCGGCCGCGGCGTCGGCCGCCATCTTCTCCATCTGGGCGGTGTGCATCTTGTGCCTGCGCTCGGCCTCGGCGTACCGGGACTCCCACTCTTCGCGCTGCTTGTCGTAGCCCTCGAGCCATTCGTTGGTCTCGGGATCGAAGCCCTCGGGGAAGATGTAGTTGCCCTGATCGTCGTAGCTGTCGGCCATGCCGTACTTCGACGGGTCGAACTCGGCGTGGTAGTCCTCGTTGGCCTGCTTCAGCGACAGCGAGATCCGACGACGCTCCAGGTCGATATCGATGACCTTGACCATCGCGTCGTCGCCGACCGCGACGACCTGATCCGGCACCTCGACGTGGCGCTCGGCCAGCTCGGAGATGTGCACCAGGCCCTCGATGCCCTCCTCGACGCGGACGAACGCGCCGAACGGCACCAGCTTGGTGACCTTGCCCGGCACGATCTGGCCGATGGCGTGGGTGCGGGCGAACTGACGCCACGGATCTTCCTGGGTCGCCTTGAGCGACAGCGAGACCCGCTCGCGATCCAGGTCGACGTCGAGGACCTCGACGGTGACCTCGTTGCCCACCTCGACGACCTCGGACGGGTGGTCGATGTGCTTCCAGGACAGCTCGGAGACGTGCACCAGGCCGTCCACGCCGCCCAGATCGACGAAGGCGCCGAAGTTGACGATGGAGGAGACCACACCCTTGCGGACCTGGCCCTTCTGCAGCTGGTGCAGGAACTCCGAGCGAACCTCGGACTGGGTCTGCTCCAGCCAGGCGCGGCGGGACAGGACCACGTTGTTGCGGTTCTTGTCCAGCTCGATGATCTTGGCCTCGATCTCCTTGCCGACGTAGGGCTGCAGATCGCGGACGCGACGCATCTCCACGAGCGAGGCGGGCAGGAAGCCGCGCAGGCCGATATCGAGGATCAGGCCGCCCTTGACGACCTCGATGACGGTGCCCTTGACGGCCTCGTCCTTCTCCTTGAGCTCCTCGATGGTGCCCCACGCACGCTCGTACTGCGCCCGCTTCTTCGACAGGATCAGGCGGCCTTCCTTGTCCTCCTTGGTGAGAACGAGGGCCTCGACCTCATCACCCACGGAAACGACCTCATTCGGGTCGACATCGTGTTTGATGGAGAGTTCGCGGGACGGGATGACGCCTTCGGTCTTGTAACCGATGTCGAGCAGAACCTCGTCGCGGTCGACCTTGACGATGGTTCCTTCGACGATGTCGCCGTCGTTGAAGTACTTGATCGTGGCATCGATGGCGGCGAGGAAGTCCTCGGCGGAGCCGATGTCGTTGACGGCTACCTGCGGCGAGGTGACGGTGGTGGGCATGTGTCGGTTTGCTCCGGACGGATTGTGGTCGGTTGCGGACATTTGAACTTTCGGTACGCTGCTTTTCTTACCGCGATCGGGTGTGATTGACGGTCACTAAGGAACGTACCGCACGTACCGCACGCAACACACGGGAGACTCAGCACGGGTCGCACTCCGGACGGTTGCACAGAATTTGTACGGCCGCACAGAATTTAGTACGGCTGTACGCTTCGCACGAAAAAAGCATGTACAGAGGCCACTCGCGCGTTCAGCGTACGCGACCTTGGTCCGACCGGGCAAACCGGCGCACGCGACGCGCCGACTACGCTGTCGACGTGTCGGACGAGGATCACGCCGCGCGGGATGCGCGCCACGCCATAGCAAACGCGTTGCTCGGAACTAGCGGGACGACGCGGACCCGCCTGAACACGGCCGACAGCGAACGCGCCAGCCGACGCTGGTGGGACGCCGACGCCGAACAGTATCACCGGACCCACGCCGAATTCCTGGGAGTCGACAGCCCCGACGGCGAATTCGTCTGGTGCCCGGAGGGTTTGCACGAGGGCGACATGCACTTGCTCGGCGAGCTCGCAGGCCGATCGATTCTGGAGATCGGCTGCGGTTCCGCGCCGTGCGCGCGCTGGCTGGCCGGACAGGGCGCACACCCGGTCGGCCTGGATATCTCGAGGGGGATGCTGGCCCGCGGTCGCGCCGCGATGGCCCGCGGCGGACCGCGCGCGCCCTTGGTGCAGGCCGGAGCCGAGGCGCTGCCGTTCCGTGACGAAAGCTTCGACCTGGCCTGCTCGGCCTTCGGCGCGCTGCCGTTCGTGGCGGATTCGGCGCTGGTCATGCGCGAGGTGGCGCGGGTGCTGCGCCCCGGCGGGCGCTGGGTGTTCTCCGTCAATCACCCTATGCGCTGGATCTTCCCGGACGATCCGGGTCCGGCCGGGCTCACCGCGTCCATCCCCTACTTCGATCGCACGCCGTACGTGGAGGTCGACGACAGCGGCGCGGCGACCTATGTGGAACACCACCGCACCATCGGCGACCGGGTGCGCGAGATAGTGTCCGCCGGGCTGATCCTGACCGACATCGTGGAACCGGACTGGCCCGAGTGGCTGGATCGGGAGTGGGGTCAGTGGAGTCCGCTGCGGGGTGAATTGTTCCCCGGCACCGCCATTTTCGTCACCGAGAAGCCGCGACACGCGGTGCCCGACAAGCCGTGACACGCGGTGCCCAACAAGCCGTGACACGGCGGAGGCCGGACACCAGTGTGGTGTCCGGCCCGCGCGTTTCATTCTTCCGAGGACTTCCCTTTCGGGTTGCGGCCCGCCTGGTCGAGCGCCAGTCGCAGGGCGTATTCGATCTGGGCGTTGATGCTGCGCAGATCGTCGGCCGCCCATTTGGCGATGGCATCGTGCACGGCCGGATCGAGGCGCAGCAGGATTTTCTTGCGCTCCGCCATGGGCCGCTCAGCTGTAGAGGGTTCCGGCGTTGACCACGGGCTGGGTCGCTCGATCGCCGCAGAGCACCACGAGCAGGTTGGAGACCATGGCCGCCTTGCGCTCCTCGTCGAGTTCCACCACACCCTGTTCGGCCAGGCGGTCCAGCGCCAGACCGACCATGCCGACCGCGCCCTCCACGATCGTGGTGCGGGCCGCGACCACCTGCGCCGCCTGCTGGCGCACCAGCATGGCCTGGGCGATCTCCGGCGCGTAGGCGAGGTGGGTGATGCGGGCCTCGATGACCTCGATGCCCGCCAGATCGGTGCGGTCGCGCAGTTCGGCGGTGAGTTCGCCCGCCACCTCGGCCCCGTCGCGCAGGCTGGTGCGCTGCGGATCGTGGGCGTCGTAGGGGTGACTGGTGGCCAGGTGCCGGACCGCGGCCTCGGACTGGGTCTCCACGTAGACCTCGTAGTCGTCCACCGCGAACGCGGCCTTGAAGCTGTCCACCACCCGGTAGACCACCACGGCGGCGATCTCGACCGGATTGCCGTCGGCGTCGTTGACCTTCAATTTCTGGGTCTCGAAGTTGCGCACCCGCAGCGAAATGCTCTTGCGGTCGGTGAGCGGCAGCGTCGCGAAGAATCCCGGTTCGCTGATCGAGCCGACATAGCGGCCGAAGAACTGGATCACCTTGGCCTCGTTGGGGTTGACCACCACCAGCCCGGTGCCGATGCCGACCAGCACGACGACGACCAGCGTGCCCGCGATCGCGCCCGCCAGCGCCAGTTTGTTGTCCTGGTCGGCGGCCTGCGCGTAGCCGACCGCCGACGCCGCGCCGAAGGCGAGGATCAGCGCGACCAATCCGACCAGCACCGGGAATCCATTGATATGGAAAGCGGCCCTCAGCTTCATGACATCCTCCGGTTCATGACATCTCCCTAGTATCAGAGTGATATCACGAAGATAGCAGACCGCCGATTCGGCGCAAGTCTCAGCGCGGCGCGATATTGCGGTTGAACCGGAACATATTGGTCGGGTCGTACTTCGACTTCAGCTTCCCGAGCAGCGCGAACGTCTCCGGGCGGTAACCCGCCCCGGTCTGCGCGTCATCGGCGGCCGCGCCCGCGCCGTAGAGGAAGTTCAGGTTGTGGCCGAGCGTCCAGGGAGCAAGCACCTCCCGCACCCGCGCCAACTCCCCCGGCGCCGCGGCGCCCGCCGCCGCATCGGGCATGGCGATGACGCGGACGGCGTATTCGGCCGCGCGGAAGTCCACCGCATTGTCGGCGGGGCGGCGCAGCGCGCCACCGAGGTGGCGGATCTCGAGCACCACATCCATCGGCCCGTCGGGGCCTGCCAGCGCGAGCAGGCCGCGCACCGCGTCCGGGGTGAGCTCGCTAAGCATGGCGTTGGTGGCGGCGTAGGCGTGCGGATGATCCGGATCACTGTGAATGGCATGGCTTTCCGGATACGGCATGGTGCGCAGGTCATCGCGCAGCCGGGGGCCGACCGCGCGCAGCGGGGCCACCAGCAGTTCGCCCGCCTCGGCCGAACCGGTGTAGGCGAAGCGGAAGGAGGCCACGTAGCGACCGCGCAGCGATTCGGGCAGTTGCGGGATATCCGGGAAGGTCAACATGGTCACGGTGGAGGTCATCGCGGCGGGCGCCGTCGCGGTCCACTCCCGCCACACCCGCAACGCGGGCTCGACCAGTTCGGCGGCGAAGACCAACTGCCCGCCCCACACCTCGGCGAGCGCGACGAGTTCCACCTCCAGCGCGGTGACCACACCGAAATTGCCGCCGGTGCCGAGCACCGCGCCGAACAGTTCGTCCGCGGGGGTCAGCCTGCGGACCCGACCGTCGGCGGTGACCAGTTCGATGGCGCGGACCCGATCGGCGGCGTAGCCGAATTCCCTTGCCAGGATGCCTATTCCGCCGCCCAGGTGATAGCCGACCACACCGACCGACGGCGAGGACCCATTGACCGGGGCCAGCCCGAATCGCGCGGCCGCCTCGATCAGCGCGCCCGCGCGGACACCCGCGCCGACCCGCGCGATCCGGGTCAGCGGATCGACGGTGAGACCGGCCATCCGACCGGTGGTGATGAGCACTCCCCCGTCGGCCGCCACGGACAGGCCGTGTCCCGTCGCCTGGACGGCGACCGGAAGTCCGTGGCGCGCGGCGTATTCCACCGCGCCGCGCACATCCTCGGCGTGCGCCGCGCCGAGGACCAGTGCCGGACGGTGGGTGTAGGCGGTCTGGAAGCCCGACACCTCGGCCTCGTATCCCGCATCGCCGGGTCGCAAGACCGGGCCGGTGAATTCGCCGATCGCTGCCGCGTTGCTCGCTGTCATATCTCCACCCTGGCGGGCGGCGAGTGAGAAGTACAACAGCTAGTTATTCTGATCATTAGAATCAGGAGTTATGGAACTGCGGCAACTGCGCTACCTGGTCACCGTGGTCGATACGGCCAATTTCACCCGCGCCGCCGAGCGACTGCACCTCGCCCAGCCCGGTCTCAGCGCGCAGATTCGGCAACTGGAGCGCGAACTCGGCCAGCCATTGCTGCATCGCGGCCCGCGCGCGGTGACGCCGACCGAGGTCGGCAAGGCGGTCCTGGTGCACGCGCGGGCGGCCCTGGCGGCGGCCGAGCGGATCACCGCCACCGTGGACGAATTCACCGGCCTGCTGCGCGGTCATGTGCGCGTCGGGCTCATCTCGGGCGCGGCCACCGACGAATACGACGTGGCCGCCGTCCTCGCCGCTTTCCACGAGGATCATCCGCAGGTGGGCATCAGCCTCACCGAGGACACCTCCGAACGCATGCTGGCCGCGGTCCGCGCGGGTGAACTCGATATCGCACTGGTCGGATTGTCCGGCGCGGCACTCGATCCCGCCCTTGGTGCCGATATCGTGCTCGATACGGCGGTGGTGGCCGCCGTGGCCGCCGACGCGCGCCGCGGCGAGTCCGAGATACCGCTCACCGCCCTGCGGGAGGAGCCCCTGATCTGTCTCACGCCGGGCACCGGAATTCGCGGCGTCCTCGAATACGCCTGCGCCGAGGCCGGATTCACACCGAATGTGGCCTTCGAGGCCGCCTCGCCGCCGGTCCTGCTGCGCTTGGCGGCGCACGGCCTCGGCATCGCGATCGTGCCGCAACTCACCGCGAAGGAGGAGAAAGCCTTCGGAGTGCGCGCGCTGCCGATCGTCGCGCCGACGCTGCGCGGGCGGCTGGCCCTGGTTTGGCGACAGGACCGCCCGGCGACTCCGGCCGCGAAGGTGCTGCTCGGGCAACTGCGAATCGCCGTGCGGCACCGATAGTTCCGTCAGCCCACCGCCCAGAGGGTTTCGGCGAGTCGATCGATCTCGGTGATATCGCTCACGTCGATCGGAAGATCTTCCAGCACCTCGAAATCGTGCAGGAAGGTGAAAGCCAGCATCTGCCTTGGAAATTCGGCGGTCACCTCGATATCCGCCGCGTTCAGAGCCGCCGCGAGCAGTTCGCGATCTGCGCGAAAGGCATTGAGGTGCAACTGAACCAGAGTGTATCGGAGATCACCCGCATAGACGTCGTTGAAGTCGATCAAACCGGTGATGGTGTCGCCCGCGGCGAAGAGGTTGTCCCCGCTGAGGTCGCCGTGCACGAAAACCGGTGCGGCATTGCCGATCAGGTCGTCGATCCGCGGCAGGAACTCCTCGATCCGATCCAGTAGGGGTGCTGACAGCTGACCCCACGCGCGGTGATCGGCTACCGTCGACGCCCGCCGTTCCCGCAGCAGGTCGGCGAAACCCGGCGCGGTCGAGGCCAATACGCCCGCCTCGGGCAGCGGGACCGCACACAGCCCGGCCAGCAGTTCGCCCGCGCTCGCCGCCAGACGCGCGGCGCCACGGCGGTCGGCGGCGGACAGCGCCTCGCGCCATGGTCGACCCGACACCGCAGACAGCACCAGATAGGGCCAATGCCAATCGCTTTCGTCCGGCCGCAGCTCACCGCGAGCCAGTATCCGAGGCACCGGCAGCCCGCGACCTGCGAGCACCTCGTACGCAGCGGATTCGGCGAGGAAACTTTCGGGACCGCACCAGTAGGGGGTGAAGAACTTCACGACCGCACCGGTGTCGGCCAGGACGACCGGATTGGTGCTCGGCCCCGGCATCGTCAACCGCGCGGGCGTCCCCAGCCCCGCCGCCTCGATGGCGCGCCGGGCATAGGGACCCCACAGCCGAATATCGTTGCGGCGCGGCGCGTACACCGCGTCCGAAGTCAACTCGCTCAGGTCGGGCAGCACGCGGCCACCCTAACCTTCAGAGCAGGCGGGACAGGAAGGCCCTGGTCCGCTCCTGGCTGGGATTGGCGAGCAGATCGCGCGGCGGACCGCTCTCCACCACCACACCGCCATCCATGAACACCAACTGATCGGCGACCTCGCGGGCGAAACCCATCTCGTGGGTCACCACCACCATGGTCATCCCGGATTCGGCGAGTTCGCGCATGACGGTGAGCACCTCACCGACCAGTTCCGGGTCCAGGGCCGAGGTCGGCTCGTCGAACAGCATCAGTTTGGGGTCCATGGCCAGCGCCCTGGCGATGGCGACCCGCTGCTGCTGCCCGCCGGACAACTGCGCCGGATAGGCATTGGCCTTCTCCGCCAAGCCGACTCGATCCAGCAGTTCCTTGGCCCTGGCCGTGGCCTGCGCCTTGGACACCTTCTTGACCTGCGTGGGCGCCTCGATCACGTTCTCCAACGCGGTTCGATGCGGGAACAGGTTGAAATGCTGGAACACCATGCCGATCTCGCGGCGCTGCTTGGCCGCGTCGCGCGGATGCAGTTCGTAGAGTTTGCCGTTGCGCTCGCGGTAGCCCACCAGGTCGCCGTCGACATACAGCCGACCCGCGTTGACCTGCTCGAGGTGATTGATGCAGCGCAGGAAGGTGGACTTGCCCGAACCGGAAGGTCCGATCAGGCACAGCACCTCGCCGCGCGCGACCTGCAGCGAGACACCCTTGAGCACCTGCAGCGCGCCGAAATTCTTGCAGACCCGATCCGCGACGATCATCGGATTCTCGGTGCCGGTGCTCATTTCGCCTTCACAATCGTCTGCGCGTCGGCCAGTTCCTGGAGTTGCTTGGCCGTCAACTGGCGGCTGGCGCCTCGGGAGTAGTGGCGTTCCAGGTAGTACTGGCCGACCATGAGCACGCTGGTAATGACCAAATACCAGGTCGCGGTGACCAGCAGCAGCGGAATCGGCTGGAAATTGACGCCGTAGATATCGCGGGCCCGCCCGTACAGGTCGGTGGTGAGCGGCAGCGCGCTGACCAGCGAGGTGGTCTTGAGCATGCCGATGATCTCATTGCCGGTGGGCGGGATGATCACCCGCATGGCCTGCGGCAGCACCGTGCGGCGCATGGTTTGACTCCAGGACATGCCCAGCGCCACCGACGCCTCACGCTGCCCCTCGCCGACGGAATTGATACCGGCGCGGACGATCTCGGCCATGTACGCGGCCTCGTTGAGGCCCAGGCCCAGGACCGCGAAGGCGAAGGCGGCCTGCATGTGCTGCACATCGAACTGGACGAACTGCGGACCGAACGGAATACCGAGGGCGATGGTCTTGTAGAGCGAGGGCACCAGGCCCCAGAACACCAACTGCACGAAAACCGGTGTGCCGCGGAAGATCCAGAGGTAGACCCAGGCGACCGAGCGCAGGATCGGATTGGGCGAAAGGCGCATGACCGCGAGCAGCGTGCCGAGCGCGATGGCCAGCACCATGGACAGGACGGTCAACTCCAGGGTGACCAGCGCGCCGCGCCCGATGCGCTCATCGAACAGGTATTTGCCGTAGGTGTCCCAGTTGTAGGCCGGGTTGGTGGCCGCGCCGTAGACGAACAGGCCGACCAATCCGAGGATGATCGCGGCGGCCACCCACCGGCCCGGTCGACGCAGTGGGATGGCCTTGATGGGGACGGGTTCGCCGGAGGTGGTGGCTTCCCCACCGCGCCCGGTGTCGCCGGACGCGGTCGCGGAATCTGAGGCGGGCATTTATCAGCTCTCGGCCCCGTTGATGGCGGCCTTGGCGATCGCGCCGCTCTGGACGCCCCAGTTCTTGCAGATCTCCTGGTACTTACCCGTATCGATGAGGTGCTGAACGGCGCCCTGGAGCACCTTGGCCAGCGGCGAACCCTTCGGCACCGGCCAGCCGTAGAGCGCCGAACCGAAGGCAGTGCCCGAGTTCTCGATCTTGCCGCCCGCCTGCTGCACCGCGTACGCCGTCACCGGCAGATCGGCGGACATGGCATCGACCTGGCCGAGCACCAGGGCGTTGGTCGCGGCGCTCTGCTCCTCGAAGGCCTTCTTATCGATCGGCGGCTTGCCCTCGGCCTGGCACTTCTTGCTCTTGGCCGGGATCTCGTCGGTGTCCTCGACCGTGGTGGCCTGCACGGCGACCTTCTTGCCGCAGGCGTTGTCGGGATCGACCGGCTTGCCCGTCTGCTGCGCCCACTGGATGCGCACATTGAAGTAGGTGGTGAAATCCACCTGCTGCTCGCGCTCCTTGGTATCGGTGAACGAGGACATGCCCGCGTCGTAGGTTCCGGCCTGAATGGCGGGAATGATCTTCTCGAAGGCCGATTCCACATAGTCGGCCTTGATGCCGAGGGTGGCGGCGACCGCGTCCATCATGTCGACGTCGAAGCCGACGATCTTGCCGCTCGGATCCTTGTATTCATTGGGCTGGTAAGGGGTATTGACGCCGATGACGATCTTGCCCGAGGACTTCAGCTTGTCCGGCAACTGCGCGGCCAGCGCGTCGACCTTGTCCACCGTGACCTTCGCCGCCGTCGGCGCGTTGTCCTCGGTGTTCTTCGTACAGCCCGTCAGCACCAGCGCGCCGCCGGCGAGCACGCATACTGCCTGCAGGGCGCGCCTGCCTACAACCGATCGAACAGACACAGCAGCCCTCCACAGTTCGAATACGTGAAACCAGGGCGTCACCACCCGTTGGCAATCTAAGCGACCCAGCCGCTCCGCGGGTGACACTAACGGAAGATTGCCCCGTACTGTGTCGTACTCGGCGGTGCGCCGATCACCGGCGGTGCACCCTAGCACAGACCTGTTCGGTGAATTCGCTGGTCGAGGCGAGCCCGCCGAGATCGGCGGTGGCGATTCCGGCCGCCAGCGTCGCCGCGACGGCCCGGTCGACGCGCGCACCCGCCTGCCGCAGCGCCTCGTTCCCGTCGCGAATTCCCAACCAGTGCAACAGCATCGCCGCCGAGAGTTGCAGCGCCGCCGGATTGGCCCGATTGTGTCCGGCCAGTGCGGGGGCCGCGCCGTGCACGGCCTGCGCCATGGCGCGGGTAGCCGAACAATTAAGGGAGGCAGCCAAACCCAGCGATCCGGCCAGTTCACCGGCCAGGTCGGAGAGGATGTCGCCGAACATGTTCTCGGTCACCAGCACATCGAATTCGGCTGCGGCGCGGACCATTTGCGCAGCGGCGGCGTCCACGTGCAGATCGTCGACCCGCACCGTCGGATACTCGCGCGCCACCTCGTAACAGACGTCACGAAACAAGCCCATCGTCATCGGCAGCACATTGGCCTTGTGCACGATGGTGACTCGACCGCGTCGCGTCGCGGCGAGCAGGCAGGCTTCGCGGGCGATCCGCTCCGTGGCCGCCCGCGTCACCAGGCCGACGGCCAGTGCCACGTCGGCCGTCGGCTGGAACTCCCCCGATCCGGCGAACATATTGCGATCGGCATAGAAGCCCTCGCTGTTCTCCCGGACCAGCACCAGATCGATATCCGATGCGGTGGCGCGCACACCTTCGAAGGCGCGGGCCGGGCGGATGTTGGCGTAGAGATCGAAGCGTTTGCGGATCACACCGCCGGGCGCGATCCGCGTCTCGGGCGGGTAGGCGGCATTGTCGTGCGGACCGAGGATCCACGCGTCGAGCCCGTCCAGCGCCGCGAGGGTCGATTCGGGCAGCGGTGCGCCGCATTCGGCGATGGCGGTCAGCCCCATCGGCAGCGGCACCCAGTCCACCGGCATGACGCCCGAGGCCGACAGCGCCTCATCGACCACCAGTCGAGTGGCACGCACCACCTCCGGACCGATGCCGTCGCCCTCGATCAGGCCCAAACGCGGAGTCGTCGCAGCTCGCATTCCGCATATCCTGCCGTCTGCTCCCGGCGCCGCGGTGTCGGGACACCGCGATCCGCCCCGCGGACCCGCCAGGACCGCTAATTTCTGGAGATCATGGTGCAGTCGGTCGAATTGCTGGTGGACGAAACGGCCGAGGCCGAGATACGGCGGCAGTGGCGGTTGCTCGCCGAAGCGGGCATTCCCAGTCTGAACGACCGGACCATCGAAACCCACCGGCCCCACATCACCGTCGCCGTCGCCCGCCAGATCTGGCCGCGAATCGATCAGGAACTCGAGCGATACACCTTCCGCCCCTTTCCGATTCGGCTCGGCGGTGTTCTGGTCTTCGGAGCGCGCAACCCCATTCTGGTTCGGCTGATCGTGCCATCGGAACAACTGCTCGCCGCACAGCGGCGGATCTTCGGCATTGTCGCGCCCTGCCCCGGCGTCCCGACCAATCTGCACCCCGACGCGTGGACCCCGCACATCACCCTGGCCAGGCGGGTGCCATCTCAGCAACTCGGCGAGGCCGTGCACGCCGTGGCGCAGGACCGCGATCACTCGGCGACCGTGATCGGAGTGCGCCGCTGGGACGGTGACCAGCGCCGCGAGTGGCGGGTGGGTCACGGGCGATAGGGCTCGTGGAAGATATACCCCACCGCGCGTGTTACAGCAATGCACACCGAATACGAGAGGACGTCATGGCGACCCAGACGCTGACCCAGCAGAACTTCGATGAGGTAGTCACCGGGAACGACGTGGTACTCGTCGATTTCTGGGCCGAGTGGTGCGGGCCGTGCCGCGGCTTCGCACCCTCGTTCGAAGCCTCCTCGGACAAGCATCCCGACGTGGTGCACGGCAAGGTGGACACCGAGGCCGAACAGGGCCTGGCCGCCGCCGCCGGTATCCAGTCCATCCCGACCATCATGGCCTTCCGCGAGGGCGTGCTCGTCTTCGCGCAGCCGGGCGCGCTGCCGCCGGCCGCGCTCGAGGACCTGGTCACCCAGGTGAAGGCCCTCGATATGGACGAGGTGCGCAAGCAACTCGCCGAGCAGTCGGCCACCGAACAAGCCGGGGCATAGTTCGAACGGGGCCGTTCACCTGTCAAAGGTGAACGGCCCGTTGCTATTTCGGCAGGCGCGCCTCGCCGACTCAGCCGCCGAGGCGGTTGACGCCCGCGATCATGGCGCGCAGGGTGGACTCCGCGCTGTCTCCGGCCATGGCCGCGCCCCAACCCCGACGACCATTGCATTCGCACTGGACGAAGGTGGCCGTGCCGTCGGCGGTGCGGCGCTGATGGAACTGGAGGATCTCCACCGGATAGCCCTCGTCGTAGAGCGCCGAGGTGAGCGCCGCGACCGGGCTACCGCTGGCCGCGACGGTGCGCAACCCGTCGGCGAATTCCAGGGTCGCGGTGAATTCCGCACCCCCGGTACGGGCCGGTGACCAGTCGCCGAGGCGAATCGGGCCGGAGTCCGCGCCGTAGCGATCGTGGAATTGAGTGGGCGTGAGGCCCGCGGATTCGGCGCGCAGGCCCTTGGGGGCGGCGGCCAGGAAACTGTCTGTGTCGAGTGTCAGGATCGTCATGTGCACGTAGGTCTTCCCGAAGAAGTCTTTCGAGGGCGTGGAGGTGGAGGGGACCAGCAGCCAACAATCAACGGCCCGCAGCGAGGGGGCCGGTCCGAATCAGACCCCGCTGCGGCGGGGTACTACGAGATTTAGCCGACGCGCCACCGATGCGGTGCGCGGAAGTAGCCCCTCCAGCCCCGCGGCGGTAGCCTGCGTTGCCAAAGAGGGCTCGGCGAGCGCCGCGAACGACCCGACACCGTCGCGGTCTGCGACAGGGAGCGCTGCGCTGCGGCGGTCGATCGGATTCGGCACGGCATCGAGAATAGGCATCGAACACGCTCTTGGCAACCATATTCCGCGCCCGTTTTGCCGCGAATTCCACTACCGGCGAGTACCATCGCCGCACGTCATCGAACCGGTAGCCGCAGGGCATGGATTGGGGCGCTAGTGTGCCGCGGCGTCCCAGCTTCGACCGACGCCGACCGAGACCTCGAGGGGCACCGAGAGGTCGATGGCCGAGGACATGTGCTCGCGGGCCAGCGCCTCCAGGGTCTCGCGCTCGCCCCCGGCGACCTCGAAGAGAAGTTCGTCGTGGATCTGCAACAGCATGCGCGAGCGCAGACCCGCCGCCTCGATCGCCCGGTGCACATTGATCATGGCGACCTTGATGATGTCGGCGGCGGTGCCCTGAATCGGGGCATTGAGGGCCATCCGCTCGGCGGCCTCGCGGCGCTGCCGATTGCTGGAATCCAGATCGGGCAGGTAGCGGCGGCGCCCGAACAGGGTCTCGGTGTAGCCGACCTTGCGGGCCTGCTCCACCACCTCGTGCAGGTAGTCGCGAATGCCGCCGAAGCGCGCGAAGTAGATATCCATCTGCTCCTTGGCCTCGGTGGTGCTGATCTTCAACTGGGCCGAAAGGCCGTAGGAGCTCAGACCGTAGGCCAGGCCGTAGGACATGGCCTTGATGCGGCGCCGCAACTCCGGCCCGACCTCCGCGATCGGGATATCGAACGCCTTGGACGCCACGAAACTGTGCAGATCCTCCCCCGAGTTGAACGCCTCGATCAGGCCCTCGTCCCCGGAGAGGTGGGCCATGATGCGCATCTCGATCTGGCTGTAGTCGGCCGTCATCAGCGACTGATAGCCGGGGCCGACCACGAAGGTGTCGCGAATGAGCCGACCGGTCTCGGTGCGGATCGGGATGTTCTGCAGATTCGGCTCGGTGGAGGACAAACGCCCGGTGGCCGCGATGGTCTGATTGAACGTGGTGTGCACCCGACCGTCCGGCGCGACCGACTTGAGCAGACCCTCTACGGTGACCTTGAGCCGGGTGGCGTCGCGATGCGCGAGCAGATGTTCGAGGAATGGGTGCTCGGTCTTCTCGAAGAGGGACTCCAGCGCGTCGGCATCGGTGGTGTAGCCGGTCTTGGTGCGCTTGGTCTTCGGCATCTCCAACTCGTCGAACAGCACCACCTGCAACTGCTTGGGCGAGCCCAGGTTGATCTGCTTGCCGATCACCCCGTAGGCCGCCTCGGCGGCGGCGGCGACCCGGTCGCTGAATTGGCGCAGCAGCGTCTGCAACTGGTCGGTGTCGACCGCGATCCCCGCCTCCTCCAGGGTGGCCAGCACGCCGAGCAGCGGCAGTTCCATCTCCGAGAGCAGGCGGGTGGCCTCGATATCGGCCAACTCGGTATCGAGCGCGTCGGCCAGATCCGCGACGGCCTTGGCGCGCAGCATCTCCGTCTGCGCCTGTTCGGCGTCGAGCGCGCCCTCCTCGTCCAGCAGCGACAGTTGCGGTGCGGCGTCGGTCTCCGCGCGCAGTTCGCGATGCAGGTACCGCAGGGACAGATCGTCGAGGTTGAAGCTGCGCTGGCCGGGGCGGACCAGGTAGGCGGCCAGGGCCGTATCGCTGCTCAGGCCCGCCAGCGTCCAGCCGCGCCCGCGCAGCGCGTGCATGGCGGCCTTGGCCTCGTGCAGCGCCTTGGGTTGCGCGGGATCGGCGAGCCACGCGCCCAGCGCGGCCTCATCCTCCGGGGTGAGTCCGGTGACGTCGAGGTAGCCGCTCTCACCGTCGGCGGCGGCGATGGCGATCGCCCGCACATCGCCATCCGACGGGGCGCCGGTGCCCACGACCGAAACGCCGTGCCGCGCACCGGGTTTCGCATGTTCGGCCAACCAGGCGGTCACGGTGCCCGGCACCAGGGCCGCACCGCTGATGTCGAAGCCCGATTCGGCCTCCGGCTCCGGCGGGGCCAGGGTCTCGAACAGTCGGTCGCGCAGGACGCGGAACTCCAGATCGTCGAACAGGTGGTGGATCTTCTCCCTGTCCCACGCGCCCTGGGCCAACTGCTCGGGCGTGTAGGGCACCGGAACATCGCGCACCATCTCGGTGAGCTGTCGATTGAGCACCACGCTGCTCAGATTGGCGCGCAGGGAGTCGCCGACCTTGCCCTTCACCTCGTCGACCTTGTCCACCAAGGTGTTCAGGTCGCCGTATTCGCGGATCCATTTGGCCGCCGTCTTCTCCCCCACGCCCGGAATGCCCGGCAGATTGTCGCTGGGGTCGCCGCGCAGGGCCGCGTAGTCCGGGTATTGAGTCGGGGTGAGACCGTATTTGGCCTCGACCTCCTCGGGGGTGAAGCGGGTGAGATCCGAGACGCCCTTGCGCGGGTACAGCACCGTCACGTTCTCGTTGACCAACTGGATGGCGTCCCGATCGCCGGTGACGATCAGGACGCGGAACCCCTCGGCCACCGCCTGCGTGGTGATCGTGGCGATGATGTCGTCGGCCTCGAATCCGTCGATGGCCATGACCGCGATACCGAGCGCGCCGAGCACCTCCTTGGCCAACTCCACCTGACCGCGGAATTCGTCGGGCGTGGCAGTGCGGTTGGCCTTGTACTCCGGGTACGCCTCGGTGCGGAAGGTCTTGCGCGAGACGTCGAAGGCCGCGCCGATATGGGTGGGCTTCTCATCGCGCAGCAGGTTGATGAGCATGGCGGTGAAGCCGTAGACCGCGTTGGTGGTCTGGCCGGTCACGGTCTTGAAATTCTCGGCCGGTAGCGCGAAGAAGGCGCGGTAGGCGAGCGAATGCCCGTCCAACAGCAGCAGGGTCGGCCGCTCCCCGTCGGATGCGGCGGCGGAACGCTGGGCAGTCGTCGGTGCACTCACGCCGATGAGTTTAGGGACCGATACCGACACGGGGATGCGCCGACACCCAAGGTTGCGACGCATCCCCACCCGAAGGGTCGGATCGACACCGGCCTAGATCGCCGCGACGAGCTCCCGCAGCACCGGCAGGCTCACCGAACCCGACCCGACAACCGTGTCGTGGAAGACCTTGATATCGAACGCCGCACCCAACCGGGCCTCGGTCTGCGCGCGCAGCCGACGGATCTCGAGCTGACCGACCTTGTAGCTGACGGCCTGACCGGGCATACCGATGTACCGGTCCACCTCGGTGGTCAACTCCGTCACGCCGAGCGGCACATTCGCGACGATGAAGTCGATGGCCTGCTTCCTGGTCCAGCCCTCGGCGTGCAGACCGGTGTCGACCACCAGGCGACACGAGCGCCACGAGTCGGCGGCGAGCATCCCCATCAGGTCCAGATCGTCGGCGTACAAACCCATTTCGTCGGCCAGCCGCTCGGTGTACAGCGCCCAGCCCTCCACGAAGGCGGTATTGGCGAAGGACTGCCGCTGGAAGCGCGGCACACCGGTGAGCTCATTGGCGATGGTCAGCTGCAGGTGGTGGCCCGGCACCGCCTCGTGGTAGGCCATGGCGGCGCTGTTGTAGCGGTATTTGCCCTCCGGTTCGTGCATGCTGACGAAGAAGGCGCCGGAGCGCGAACCATCCGAGGCGGGCGGGAAGTAGTAGGCGGGCGGCGCGTCGGCGGCCAGGAAGTCGGGCACCGGCAGGATGTCGCAGGACTGTTTGGGCAGGCGGCCGAACCAGTTGCCCATTTCCGCGTTCGCCTTGTCCAGCGCGGCGCGCGAGGCCTGCATCATCTCCGCGCCGCCGGTGTAGCGCAGCGCCGGATCCGAGCGCAGTTTGGCGAAGATCTCCGCCGTGTCGGTCACGCCGAACAGGCGTTTGCCCACCACGGCCCACTCCTCGCGCAGGGCCTCGAGCTCGCTGAGGCCGAGCTGGTGGATCTCCTGCGCGCCCAGGTCGGGAAGGGTGGTGTGCCTGCGCAATTCGCGGCGGTAGATGTCCTCGCCGTCCGCGCCGAGATGGCACAGGCCGGGCTTGTCGTCGGGGCGGGCGGCCGGGAGCAAATCATTCGCGAGCGCGTCACGGTAGCGCTGGAAGGCCGGACGGATGCTCTCGCGCGCCACCTCTGTCAACTCGGCGCGCCAGGCGGCCTCGCCGTCCCAGCCGACCGGCCCGGCGATATTCGCGAACAGGTCGGAACCGAGATCGGTGGCCAGGTAGCCGTCGACCTGGTGCAGCGAGCGCTCGATGGTGATCCGCGGCGGTGTGCGGCCCGCGGCCAGACCGTCGCGGAAGCGCTGGGCGGCCTGGTCGAGCATGGCGCCGAAGCCGCGGTACCGCCGCACCAGTGCGGCGGCGTGCGCGGGCTCCGGCGCCGAGGTCTGCGCGATGACCATGAGCTGGTCGGCGTGCACACCGTCCATCTGATCCGAGGCCAGCTCCACCCAGCGCCATTCCAATTGCTCCACCGCCGTGGACAATTCGGAGAGCAGCAGGCCGCGGGTCACCCGGTCGGCGGCGGTGAGGCCCGCCGGATCCACCGCCTCGACCTCGGCCCGCAGCGCGCGTCGCTCGTCGAGTTGGCGCTGCTGGGCCTCGGTCGAGAAGTCCTCGAGGCGATCGTCGAACCGGTGATCGCCCAGCAATGTGGCCTGACTCGGAGTCGCGGCCAGGACGCCATCCCAGTAGCGATCGGACAAATCGGTCAATTGGTCATGCGGTTCCATGACATCCGATCATGCCCGAGCCGGCGACATCGCGACGGGACGATTCGCGAGATTCCCGGAAACCGGTACCAAAATTCCTACGCGACACCCAAATACGCCGATTTCACCGCCGGATCGACGAGCAGTTCCCGGCCGGTTCCCGATTTGGTCACCGCACCGGTCTCCAGGATGTAGGCCCGATCGCTGCGCGCCAACGCCTGACTGGCGTTCTGCTCCACCAGCAACACCGTGGTGCCCTGGCGATTGATCTGACCGATGATCCGGAAGATCTGCTGAATCACCATGGGCGCCAGACCCATCGACGGTTCGTCGAGCAGCAGCACCCGAGGCCGGGCCATGAGCGAGCGGCCGATGGCCAGCATCTGCTGCTCGCCGCCGGAGAGCGTGCCGCCCACCTGTTTACGGCGCTCGCTCAAGCGCGGGAACAGTTCGAAGACCCAGTCCATGGTGTCGACGTAGACTTTGTGATCCTTGAAAGCCCTTCCGTAGCAACCCATGTCCAGGTTCTCCTGGACGGTCATACCGGGGAAGATGCCGCGCCCCTCCGGCGCCTGGATCAGCCCGCGCGCTACCCGCTCGTGCGCCTTCATCCGGGTGATATCGGTGCCCTCGAACAGGATTCGGCCCCTGGTCAGCGGCAGCAGACCCGAGACGGCGCGCATGGTGGTGGTCTTGCCCGCACCATTCGCGCCGAGCAGCGTCACCAGTTCGCCGTCGGCGACCCGCAGCGAGATACCGTGCAGCGCTTGGATTCGCCCGTACTGCACCACTACGTCCTGGATCTCGAGCAGCGGCGTGTCGGACGGCTCCGGCGGATTCTCCTCGTCGACGACGACCTCCGGCGCCGGCTCGGAAACCTGTACCGGCGCAGCCGATTCCGCGGCGGCCTCGGCCGCGTCCACCTCGTCCTCCGGCACCCCGAGATAGGCCGCGATCACCGCCGGATCCTCCCGGATCGCGCCCGGCAACCCGTCGGCGATCTTGCGGCCGAACTCCAGCACCACGATCCGATCGGTGACGCCCATGACCAGCCGCATATCGTGCTCGATGAGCAGCACGGTGAACCCGTCGTCGCGGATCTTGCGGATCAGATCCATGAGCGCGGCCTTCTCGCTCGGATTGAATCCGGCGGCGGGCTCGTCCAGGCACAGCAGTTTCGGCTCGGTGGCCAGCGCGCGGGCGATCTCCAGCCGCCGCTGATCGCCGTAGGGCAGGTTGCGCGCCTTCTCCACCGCGCGCGGCGCGATCCCGACGAATTCCAGCAGCGCCATCCCGCGCTCGATGGCGTCGCGCTCCTCGCGCCGATGCCGCGGGGTGCGCAGCAGCGCGCCGGGCACGGAGGTGCGATGCCGGGCATCGGTGCCGACGACCACATTCTCGAGCGCGGTCATCTCGTCGAACAACCGCACATTCTGGAAGGTACGCGCGATCCCGAGCCGGGTGATCTCATTGCGCTTGGTCTTGGTCAGCGGCGTGCCATCGAACTCGACGGTGCCCGCCGTGGGCCGGTAGACGCCGGTGATGGCATTGAAGCAGGTGGTCTTGCCCGCGCCGTTCGGCCCGATGAGGCCGAGGATCTCGCCGCGGCGGATCTCGAAACTCACCTGATCCAGCGCGGTCAGGCCGCCGAACCGCACCGTGAGCCCATCGGTGCGCAGCAGCGGCGCACCCACGGCGGTCTCGATATCCCGATGCGGGGCAACGACTTGCGCGACCACCCCGGCATCGGCGAGGGTCGGGTCCACCGCCGTCACGTCCAGGATCGGCGCGGCCGCCTCCGGCTGGTCGGCGGTGTAGCCCGCCGCCATGTCCTCGTTGTCGAACAGCGCGCCGCCGGGGCCGGTCATCGCGCACCTCCTGTCGGTGCGGTGGCCGCCTGCGCGCCGGGGCGATGCACCGCACGATAGACCTGGCGGCCCGCGGCGAGCAGTTTCTGCCGGACCGGGAACAGGCCCTGCGGCCGGAAGATCATCAACACCACCAATGTGACTCCGAAGAACAGATATTTGTAGTCGCCCAGCGACTGCCCGCCCACCTGCACCGACATGAAACGGTTCGGCAGGTACACGATCAGGAAGGCCCCGACGATCACGCCCAGCTTGTTGCCCTGTCCGCCGATGACGACCGCGCACAGGAACAGCATGGAGTTGATGACATTGAATCCGGTCGGATTGATGAACTGCACCTGACCCGCGTACAGCGCGCCGGACAGTCCGCCGATGGCCGCGCCGATGGTGAAGGCCCACAGCTTGAATTTGAAGGTCGGCACGCCCATGATCTCGGCGGCGTCCTCGTCCTCGCGGATGGCCACCCAGGCCCGGCCGACCCGGCTGCGCTCCAGATTGCCCACCAGCAGCAGCACCGCGACCACCAGCGCCATGCCGAGCCAGAACCACCAGGTGCCGGAATTGGCCCGGTCCAACAGATTCCAGCTATCGGATTTGCCGAGGTTGCTCCCGGAGAAGTAACCCTCCGGGTGCTGCGGCGACTCCCCCAGCCGCGGATAGGCGATGCGCGAGAGCCCGAGGCTGCCATTGGTGATCTCACCGAGGTTGTCGGCCAGATGCCGCACGATCTCACCGAAGCCGAGGGTCACGATCGCCAGATAGTCGCCGCGCAGTCGCAGCGTCGGCGAACCCAGGATGAGCCCGGAGACCGCGGTGAGCAGGATCGCCAGCGGCACACAGGCCAGCCAGGCCCATTTGGTGGTCAGGAAACCGTGCCCGACCTGATTCCACGGACTGTCCGGACTGGTCAGCAGACCGACCGAGTACGCGCCGACGGCATAGAACCCGACATAGCCGAGATCGAGCAGACCCGCCTGTCCGACAACGACATTCAGGCCGATAGCGAGCAGCGCGTACATGGCGAACTGCGCCATCACCCCGCCGAAACTGGTGCCGGGGGTATCGAGCAGCGGCGGCGGGAACAGCGGCAGGATCGCCAGCACGAGGATCGCCGGGATACCGACGGCCCACTGCGCGGGCCGCGACAGCCCGCCCCACCAGGCGCGCAACGCGTCGCCGACGCCGCGCATCGGCCGGGCGGGTTTCTTCGTCGCAGTGCTCATGCCCGTGCCCTCCCCAGACTCTCGCCCAGAATGCCGGTGGGCCGAATCATCAGCACCGCGACCAGCACCACGAAGGCGACCACATCGCGCCACTGATTGCCCAGCAGCGTCAGACCGTAGTTCTCCACCAGGCCCAGCAGCAGCCCGCCGAGCAGCGCGCCCCGCAGATTGCCGATACCGCCGAGCACGGCGGCGCTGAACGCCTTGATGCCGAGTACGAAGCCGCCGGAGTAGATGACGCCATTGGGGACCTTCATCGTGTAGAGCAGGGCGGCCGCGCCCGCCAGCACACCGCCGATGAGGAAGGTCTGCATGATCACCCGCTCCCGCGAGACACCCATGAGCGTCGCGGTATCCGGGTCCTGGGCCACCGCGCGGATCCCGCGACCGAATTTGGTCCGGTTGATCATGGCCTCGGTCGCCACGGCCAACACCACCGCGGCGGCCAGGATCACCAGCGCCACATTGGTGACCGGCGCACCGAACACGGTGAACTGCGTGGACGGCTGCACCAGGATGATCGGCTGCTGGGCATTGGTGCCGCCGATCTTGTGATCGAATCTCGGAATCAGGTAGTGCAGCAGCTCCTGCAGGACGAAGGACATGCCGATCGCGCTGATCAGGAAGATGAGCGGTTTCGCGCCCCGACGGCGCAGCGGCCGATAGGCGATGCGTTCCAGGCCGACGGCCGCGCCGCCGGAGACCGCCATGCCGAGCACCATCGCCAGGATCAGATAGACGGAGGTCAGCAGGATGCCCTGCGAATAGGCATCACCGCTGGGCGCGAATCCGAGCACCATGAGTCCGATCATCTGACCGAACAGCCCGAGCATGAATATTTCCGAATGCGCGAAATTGATCAGTCGCAGCACACCGTAGACGAGGGTGTAGCCGACCGCGACGAGCGCGTAGATCGAACCATAGGTCAAACCATTGATGGTGTTCGGCCAGAATTGGTCGACCACGGCGGTGACATTGAAATCGATGGAGCCGGCCAAGTGGGCCGCATCGGTGATTGCGGATAAAGACATGCGTGACTCTCGCCGTTAGCGAAAACGACGTGTGCCGGAGAACCGTCTCATGAATACATGATCGATATTCCGGCACACGCTGTTTCGGACCCGTGTGATGGCTACTTGACCTCGAACATCCAGATCAGCGACTGGGTCAATTCACCGTTCGGTTCCCACTTGTAACGGCGGGCGATGCCCTGGCCGTCGTAGTTGCGGACGAAATCGACGAGATCGCCGCGGCTGACCTTGCCGCCATCGATACCCTTCAGCACGATGGTGGTCAGGTCATAGCCCTCCACCGAATACGTGCCCGAGTCGTACCCGCTCAGCGCCTTGAAGTCGGCGTTGAACTTGTCGGGGGCCGGACCGCACGGGCAGGACAGCATCGCGCCCTTGGAGGCATTGCCCGCCTGCTTGAGGAACTCCACGTCCTTCACACCGTCATCGGAGATGAAGGTGGCGTTCACGCCGCCCGCGCGCAACTGCTGAGTGAACGGCGCGGCATCGCCGTAGTAGCCCGCGTAGTAGATGGCATCCGGCTTCGCCGAGGACAGCTTCGACACCGACGGGGAGAAATCCTTCTCGCCCTGCTTGATGGTGATCGCGCAGGCCGGATCGGCCACCGAGGAACCCAGGGTGTCCGACAGCGACTTGGCCAGGCCCGCCGCGTAATCGGTGTTCTCGGCGACCACACAGATCTTCTTGTACTTGCCCGAGGACTGCAGGTACTTGGCCACCGCGGGCCCCTGGATCCCATCATTGGCCAGGCCCCGGAAGAAGGTCTTCCAGCCGTTCTTCGACAGATCGGCATTGGTGGCCGACGGGGTGAGGAACGGCAGGCTCGAATCGCTCATGAGCTGGCCCGTCGCCTTGGTCTCACCGGAGAAGGTGGGGCCGACCAGGGCAACGATCGACGGATCGTTGATCATGGCGGGCGCCACCTGGGTGGCCTTCTGCGGATCGCCCTCGGTATCGAACGGCTTGATCTGGACCTGGCAGTCCGGATTGGCCTTGTTGTGCTTGTCGAGCGCCAACCGGACACCGCGTTCGATATTCAGGCCGAGGTTCGCGTTCGGACCGGTGAGCGGGCCGGACATGGCAATAGTCAACGGCGCGCACTTGGCCTTGCCGTCGCCGGCGGGATCGGCGGCAGCCGCGCTGTTGCCCGCGGGAGCCTCCTTGCCCTGGCTGTCGATCTGCACCAGCGGGTTGATGGTCAGCGAGGTGCCGCCCCCACCCGTCCCGCTGGATCCGCCTGCGCTGTTCTCCGTGGACTTACTGCTGCATCCGGAGACCGCCAGCGCGGCGGCCGCCCCGACCACCAGCGCGCCGCGGGCCACGCGATGACTTCTCGCCCTGCCCGTCATAGAACCAAGCACGATTCACCTCTGTCCTGCCTCATCCCCCGGGATCGCCGAGGTGGGCCGAAATACGTCAGCCCGGACAGAACATAGCGTCGGCCGCTGAGTTCCGCATCACATTCGGATCATGTCGATGACATTGCAACGAACATCGCGAGTCGGCAATGTTTCACATGCTTACGATTCGCGGTGCGCGATGTCACTGAGGAGTCAGGTTCTCCAATACGACCTCCGCGACCGCCTTCATTGTGGTACGCCGATCCATCGCGGTGCGTTGAATCCATTTGAACGCCTGCGGCTCGGACAGCCCCTGCGTCTGCATCAGCACACCTTTGGCACGCTCCACGAGTTTGCGCGTCTCCAACCTGTCGGACAGATTCGCCACCTCGCTCTCCAGCGCGGTGATTTCATGGAAACGGCTGGCGGCCAGTTCGATGGCGGGCACCAGATCCGATTTGGTGAACGGCTTGACCAGGTAGGCCATCGCACCCGCGTCCCTGGCCCGCTCCACCAGATCCCGCTGGCTGAACGCCGTCAGGATCACCACCGGCGCAACCCGTTTCGAGGCGATCTCGGCCGCGGCGTCGATCCCGTCGCGGCGGGGCATCTTCACATCCATGATCACCAGATCGGGCCGGTGCTCCACGGCGAGGTCGACGGCCTGCTGACCATCGCCCGCCTCACCCACCACCTGGTAACCCTCCTCGGTCAACATCTCGACCAGGTCCATCCGGATGAGCGCCTCGTCCTCGGCGACGACGACCCGCTTCGCCCCGGCGTCCCGCTTCGTGCCGGCGCCCCCTGCTGTAGTGCTCATAGGTAGACCCCTCTGGTTCCGATGCCTGACCCCGACACGCCGAATGATGGCCGCGACAAGCCCTGTGTGGCCGCCGATCACCACCGGGCGGTCGAGTGATGTAAAGAGTACCTTTCACTTCCGCATACAACGTATATACCCTGCGCAAAGGCGGCGCTCACGGCAGCGGATTGGCGGGTGTCAGGCGGGTGAAGGGCCGTATGTGTTCAGGGCTTCATCGATACCCGTGAACATCAATTCGTGCATCAGCTCACTCGGCCCCGCCGCGAGTATCGCTCCGGCCGCATCGCGATAGATACGGGCGGGCGCGGCATCGGCGCGATAACCGCGCGCACCGTGGAATTGCAAACAGGCGCGAGCCGCTGCCGCGGCGAGTTCGGTGGACATGAGTTTGGCAGTGGCGGCGGTATAGGTATCCAACTCGCCGATGGCGTGCGACCGCACGGCGCGATCGAGATACGTTGTCAGAACGGATAATTCGCCTGTCAATGCGGTGAGGCGATGCCGAATCGCCTGGCGGGCGACCAGCGGGTCGGCATCGATGACGCGCGCGCGCACCTGCGCGAGGGTCAGTTCCAGGCAGTGCCCCACGCCGCCGAGAGCGAGCAGGGACGCGGCCAACCGCTCGAAATCCAGGGCCGCCATGAGGTGCAGCATGGCGCGGTCGCGGCGGCCGAGCAGATTCCCGGCCGGGACGCCGACCTCGGCGAATTCGATCGTGGCCAGGCCCGCGCTGTGCCAACCGAGCATGGGTAGCGGGGTTCGGGTGACCGGGGCGTCGCGCAGGTCGACGATCAGCAGCGACGAGCACGCCAGCGCGTTCGAGGTGGGCCTGGTGGCGGTGTTGGCCAAGGTGATGAGGATGTCGGCGTCCAGACCGTTGGCGATCGGGGATTTGGTGCCCGATACCAGGTATTCCGTTGGCGCGTCGCAGTTCTCGCGCGCGACCGTGGTCAGTGTGCGCAGATCGGATCCGGCCTCGGGCTCGCTGATGGCCAGTCCGACTATCAGGCGGCCCGCGCGCAGATCCTCCAGGTAGTGTCGCTGCTCGGGCGTCGCGAATCGCTCGAGATAGTAGGCGGCCATGAAGGCGTGCACCGCGACGGCGGCCCGGACCCCGGCGTAGCCGGTCCGGCCGAGTTCCTCCAAAACTATTGCGCCACACAGGAAATCGGTGCCGGTCAGGCCGGCGTGGAGCAGGCCGCGCGCACCGAGTTCGAGCCAGGCCGCGCGATCCATCCGCCCCTGCCGCTCCCATTGGTCGGCGTACGGGAGGACGATCTCGGCGAGGGCCGCGCGCACCGTCTCCCGGAACTCGGCACTCATCGCTCCACCCCGGAAACCACAGCGCCCGACGGATTCTCGGCCAGCAACGCGGCTCGGTCGACCTTCCCGGTCGGCCCGAGCGGCATCGTGTCGACCACCGTGATCCGAGACGGAATCATATAGCCCGGAAGGGTTTTCGCCAGATGCGCGCGCACCGATGCCACCGTGAGCGCCGGGTCGGCCGCGCTGAGGAATGCGGCGAGGATTCGCTCCCCCGCGCCGTCATCGACCACGGTCACGAAACACTGTCCGATACCGGCACATCGACCCAGTTGGTGCGTGATCTCACCGAGCTCGATCCGGAACCCCCGAATCTTCACCTGGTCGTCCTCGCGCCCCCGGAACAGGATCCGCCCATCCACCAGCGTCCCCCGATCTCCCGTCCGATACAGCCGACACTCGACGCCGTCGATCCGACACCGCACGAACTGCCGCGCCGACAATCGCGGCGCACCGAGATATCCGTCCGCCAATCCGGGACCGGCGAGACATATCTCACCCACCACCCCCGGTTCGCAAAGCCGCTGCCCCCGAATGAGATAGACGCCGGTGTTCTGCAGCGGCGACCCGATCGGCACCTCATCCCCCGGCGCGATATCGACGCGATAGCAGAGGGCGAAGGTCGTACATTCCGTCGGCCCATAGGCATTGACCACCTTGCCCGGCCCCCACCGCTCGAAGGCGCGCATCACATGTGGAAGCGACTGCGCCTCACCACCGCTCAGCACCGTCCGCACCGGATCGAGCACCTGCGGCCGCTCGTCGACCACCGTATTGAACAGCGCCGTGGTCAAGAAGGTGGTTGTCACCCCGCCCGCCACGATCACCCGCTCCAACGCCGAAAGCGACAGCCGCCCACCCGGATACAGCACGCACGCGCCGCCTGTCAGCAGCGCACCCCAGATCTCGAAGGTCGCCGCGTCGAATATCACCGCGGACAACTGGAGTATCCGCACCCCCGGCCCCAATTCGACATAGTTCGGCGCGTGCACCAGCCGGTTCACCGCCCGATGCGATATCGGCACCCCCTTCGGGACGCCCGTCGAACCCGAGGTGAACACGATGTAGGCGAGGTCGTCCGCAGCGCAGGCGGCGTCGATGGCAGGCGCCGACCGATCATCAGCCCGCGGCTCGCCCACCACCAGCACGGCGAGCCGCGGAAGACGTGCGATATCGGCGAGTTCGTCGGAAACCGCGTGCAGGCAGTCGGACTCGGCGAGGATGCCCGCCAGCCGGGATGCGGGCCAGGTGCGATCGATCGGCAGGTAGACGCCACCGCTTTTCAGGATCGCGAGCAGCGCGACGATGAGATCGAACGTCCGGCCCATCGAAACCGCGACCACGGTGCCGTGTCCCACGCCGACGCCGACAAGGCGAGCCGACAGTCGATCGGCAGCGGCACCGAGCTCGGCATAGGTATAGGTGCGAGCGCCTGCGACAACGGCGGGTTCGGCCGGATACCGGGCCGCGATCCCGTCGAAGACTTCGGGAATCGTCCGGTCGGGACACTCGACGGCCGTGTCGTTCAAGAGTCGATGCGCAGCGAGCGCCGCCGGGGATGCGGAGAGGGTGATCATGCGGGTCCTACGAACATCGATGGACGTGCCGCGCTGTGGCACCGAACCTGCGGCGCCACAGCGGACACGACACGCACTGCGAGGCGTACCTCCGCCATCGCTGCGGCCATGCGCGGAGTTTCGGGACGGCTTCGCCTATTCGGCGATATCTCCCCTATGTTTGGCAATGGTCTCGGCGATCTGATGAATGGTGCTGCGCTCATACAGATCCTCCGGCGGCAACGCGTCCACACCGAACCGCTCCTCCGCCCGAGCGATCAACCGGGTGGCCGTCAGGGAGGTCCCGCCGATTTCGAAGAAATCCGTCGCACCGTCCACCACCGACAGCCCCAAATCACCACAGGTCCGCCCCACCCACTGCTCGATTTCCTCCGGCGCGCTCACGCCTCCACCCCCGGCCGCGCGGCAAACGAATACCCATTCACAGTCTGCGAAACGAACCGATTATGCCCATACGTATCGGTCCCAGAGGTGAGCACATTCCCGAACCGGTCCAAACTGGCCTTCCCGCCGAACTCCTCCAGACCGTCCGAATAGGGATAGACCCGCACCGAAGTAGGCAGATACCGCCCGGCGAACCCGAGCCGCATCCGATCATCGACCCCGCTGTGCGGATGCGAAGCATGCATCAGCGTGGACCAGAAGATAATGAACTGCCCCTGCCGCATAACCTGCGAAACAGCCGCCGCCTCATCCGGACTCCACGACGGATCCTTCTGCAACTGCCGATAGTCGTACCCGAAGAACCCCCGCCGCACCCCATTCTTTTCCACGGAGTTTATCGCATCCGGTTGATAGTCCATCACCTTGGACTCATCGTAGTTCATGGTCCGATGCGACCCCGGAATGAACTGCAAACACCCATTGGCGATACTGGCCTCGGTGAACGCCGTCCACACCGTGATCGTCCCCCCGAACTCGGCATCCTCCGGCCACAGGATCTGTGGATACTTGGACCCCGCGACATTGGAGAAATTATCCGCCTGATGCCAATCGGTCCCCTCATCCCCCGGATACTTCGGGAAGAACTCACTCCGCCAACAAAGTGTATCCGGCCCCAGAATACTGGAAACCCGATCCACAATCTCCGGCCGGGTAATATGCGAGGCCAAGAAGTCAACATCCAGATGCCGATCATAGTTGGCCAGATTCGTCACCCCCGAAACGGCCTCCCGAGCACTGTAAACAGAATTCTTGGTATTCAAGAGCTTGGGCCGCAGCGCCCGCAAATTCCGCTCCATCTCATCGGGCTCATAGAGATCGAAAGGCCCGATATACCCCTGCTTGTGAAACAGTTCCAGTTCATCATCGCGCAATGCGAAATCAACGGCAGCCGATGCCATGACTCCCCTTAGGTCAAACCAACATCAAGGGACGCCCGAATACCAAACACCCCACGCCGCCATCAAACACAGACCTGGGTACAATTCCACTGCGCACCGCCGGGCGAAACCCTCCTTAACACGCCGGAAGCACAAGAAAAACAGAATCCCAAACAAGGGATGCGATTCAATACGTCCATCCAAAGTTGTATCATCAACCGCCACCCCAAGCAAGCAAAGAATGCCCGCAACCCCCGAATTGCACAACCAAAACCACCAGGTCACCAACGAAATCCCCAGCACCAAACCCAAAACCCCAAAAGCCCCACCACACAACCCCAGAAGAACACAACCCCCCAGGTGGATGAACCCAACCCCACAGAAGAACACAACAACCCCACGCAACCACAAGAACCGCCACGCCCCCAAGCGCAACCACAAGAACCGCCACGCCCCCAAGCGCAACCACAGGAACCGCACAAACCCCGCAAAGCAACCGCGACAAACCCCGCCAAACAACCACAAGAACCGCAACGAACCCCCGCCACGCAACCACAGCAACCACAACGAACCCCCGCCAAGCAACCACAGCAGAAGGGGGTTCGGGGGTACCCCCCGAGCGGGGTCTGGGGGTTGCACCCCCAGAGAAAATGACGAGGCCAAGCCCCCCGCGAGCGCATCCCGCGAGCATGGGTATGCCTTGGTCGAGTGCCGAGTGTGGGACTCGAACCCACACGTCCGTTAGGACAACGGTTTTTGAGACCGTCGCGTCTGCCAGTTCCGCCAACCCGGCGCACTGGGATGAAACTATAGCGGGCGGGTGGTGGAAATAACGAATGCGCTGGTGGGCGCGTGCGGGGGCGGTCCGGCGCGACACGTGTACGGTGCGCGTCGGGCAGATGAAATTGTGCTGCCGAACCGGTGTTTGCGGCTTTTGGACCGGGTGGACGGGTAGCCGGAGTTCTACCGTAGCCCGTATGCACGTCCTGTTCGTCTGCAATGGCAATGTCTGTCGTTCGGCGATCGCCGAGCGGCTCACCAGGGCCGTGGCGGTCGAGCACCGGTTGTTCGGTTTGACCGCGGAGAGCGCGGGGACGCGGGCGCTGGTCGGGTTTCCGATCGAACCGCTTGCCGCGCAGGCAATCGTGGGTTTGGGTGGCGCCGCGGGAGATTTCGCGGCGCGCCGGTTGCGGCCGGAGATGATTGATCGGGCCGATCTGGTGTTGGCGATGAATCGTCAGTTGCGCGATCACTGCATCGAGTCGGCGTGGGGGGCGGGGCCGCGTACGTACACGCTGTTGGAGGCGGCTCGGATCGCGAAGGTGACGGGGGCGCGCACGATCGAGGAGTTGCATCGGGCGCGCAATGATCTGTCCATGGTCGGGCGGGAGGGGATCGCCGATCCGGTGGGGTTGTCGGCGGCGGCGTACTGCGAGGTCGGGGATCGTATCGCGGAGGCGCTGGTGCCGCTGTTGCTGGCGTTGGCCCCGGTCGAGCAGACGCATTTGAGCGAGGGCGGTCCCGGTCTGGCGATTCGGCCCGCGCGCGGTCGAGCCCCGCTGTCGACGTTCCTCGCCGCTCAGCGGGCCGTTCTGCATTAGATGCGCTGTTCGCAGGCCCCCCTATCGAATTCTCCGGTGGGGCCGCTACGGCGCGGGATTCGGCCCGGCTGCGCGGGTTCGCCTGTGCCGCAACGACGAGTGGGATTGACCGAAACGGTGAAAAAGGGATTACACTCCCCGGGACAAGCAGAGCCAAGTACGGCCCAAAGCACACCCCGAAGTACAGCGAAAGTCGAAGCCGTACTTCCCGCCGAGAGCTCGGCCCGTCCCACACAAGACAGGAATCAGACATGCCGAAGCGAATTTCGGATGTTTCGCTCCATGTTTATGTGACAGCGGAAACCCTCGACCGCGTCGTGCAGACGGTGCGCGAGGCGGTGGATCAGCATCTGCGCAATCGCGAGGTGTTCGCTTGGCGCTTCACCCTCCCGGTCGACATTGACGACGAGGCCCATCTGCTGCTCGAAACCCAGTGGCGGCTTGACCATCCGGGGCTCGCGCCGCGGCAGTGTCACACCTATGAGATCGCCATCAGTCTGGTCGGCCCGGCCAGCAGGTTGACCGAGTCGGGGGTGGCGGCGCTGGAAAACAAACTGGCGGCGCGCCTTTCGGCGCTGGCGGCCGCCCCGCCCGGCACCACCATCCCGTGGACCATGCGGTGTCGTCACCATCAGACCAAGGATTTCGACACCAATCGCGAACTGATCTGACGAAAGGTCAACCGCGCGAAGGGAAGTGCCGGATCACGCCCTCCTGCACGGTGGTGGCGAGCAGTTCGCCCTCGCGCGAGTAGAACCGGCCGGTGGCCAGGCCGCGCGAGCCCGAGGCGACGGGGGATTCCGTTGCGTAGAGCGCCCATTCGTCGAAGCGGAAGGGGCGGTGGAACCAGATCGAGTGGTTCACCGTCGCGGCGATGATCCGGTCCAGCCCCCAGGAGAGCCCGTGGGTGGTGATGATCGAGTCCAGCACCGTGGTATCCGACGAATAGCCCAGTGTCGCAACGTGAATCAGCGGGTCGTCGGGGAGGCGGCCGTCGGCGCGCATCCATACCCTGTTGTGATTGAGCCGTTCGCCGGTGCCCTTCATGATCCAGGCCGGGTCGTTGGTGTAGCGCATATCGATCGGGTGGGGGGCCTTGACGAACATCTCCAGTTTGTCCTCCAGGCCCGCGAAACTCGCCTCCACCCGCGGCAGCGACTCCGGGTCGGGGACCTCGGGCCGCGCGTGCGCGTGCTCGAGGCCCTTGCCGTGGTCCTGGAAGGCGGCCAGCATGACGAACAGCTCCTGGCCGTCCTGGGTGGCCGTGACGGTGCGGTTGGCCAGTGAGCGGCCGTCCCGGTGGCGGTCCACCCGGTATTCGATGGGCCGCTTGACATCGCCGCCGCGCACGAAATGCGCGTTGACGGCGTGGATGGGCCGGTCGCCGACCGTGCGACCCGCGGCCATGATGGCCTGGGCCACCAACTGGCCACCGAAGGTCCGGCTCCACACCTTGGCCGGATGCTGTCCGACGAAGACGTCCTCGTCGACCCGCTCCAGATCCAGCAGTGTCAGCAGCACGTCCAAATCCGGATTCCCGGTCGACGCGACGCCGACCGAACCGCCACGGGACACGCTCAAATCAGTGATCCTCCTCGCCGATGCGATGCACGTGGATCAGGTTGGTCGAGCCGACGGTGCCGGGCGGGGAACCCGCCACGATGACCACCAGGTCGCCCTTCTGGTACCGATCCATGGACAGCAGCGCCTGGTCCACCTGGCGGATCATCGCGTCGGTGCTGTCCACCGTCGGAACGATGAACGTTTCCGTGCCCCATGTCAAGGCGAGCTGGCTGCGCACCTCGGGCAGCGGGGTGAACGCCAGCAGCGGCAGCGGGGTGTGCAGCCGGGCCAGGCGGCGCACCGTATCGCCGGATTGGGTGAAGGCCACCAGGGCCTTCGCGTTGAGCCGCTCGCCGATATCGCGGGCGGCGTAGGAGATGACGCCGCGCTTGGTGCGGGGCACGTGGGTGAGCGGGGGGACCCGAGTGGATTCGGTCTCCACCGCGTGCACGATGCGCGCCATGGTGCGCACCGTCTCGATCGGGTATTTGCCGACCGAGGTCTCCCCCGAGAGCATGACCGCGTCCGCGCCGTCGAGCACCGCGTTGGCGACATCGGAGGCTTCGGCCCTGGTGGGGCGCGAGTTCTCGATCATCGACTCCAGCATCTGGGTGGCGACGATGACGGGTTTGGCGTTCTCCCTGGCCATTTGGATGGCGCGCTTCTGCACGATCGGCACCTGCTCGAGCGGCAGTTCCACGCCGAGGTCGCCGCGGGCGACCATGACCGCGTCGAAGGCGAGCACCACGGCCTCGAGGTTGTCGATGGCCTCCGGCTTCTCCAGTTTGCCGATGACCGGGACCCGGCGGCCCACCCGGTCCATCACATCGTGCACCAGCTCCACATCCGACGGCGAGCGCACGAAGGACAGGGCGATGAAGTCGACACCGAGTTTGAGCGCGAATTCCAGGTCCTCGATGTCCTTGTCGGACAGGGCGGGCACGGAGACGTCCATACCGGGCAGCGAGACGCCCTTGTTGTTGGAGACCGGGCCGCCCTCGGTGACCTCGCAGACCACGTCGTTGCCCTCGACCCGCAGCACGGTCAGCCCGACCTTGCCGTCGTCGACGAGCAGCCTGTCACCGGCCTTGGCGTCCTTGGCCAGTTCTTTGTAGGTGGTGGAGACACGGTCGTGGGTGCCGTCGACCTCATCGACGGTGATGCGCACCTGTTCGCCTGTCGCCCATATCGTGCGGCCCTCGAGGAAGCGCCCGAGGCGGATCTTCGGCCCCTGGAGGTCGGCGAGTATGCCGACCGCGCGGCCCAGGTGATCCGATGCCTGACGTACCTTCTTGTAGTTTTCGGCATGGTCGGCGTGCTCGCCGTGGCTGAAGTTCAGCCGTGCCACGTCCATACCGCTCTCGACGAGTTCGCGGATACGGTCCTCGGTGGCAGTGGCCGGTCCGAGGGTGCACACAATCTTCGTCCGTCGCATCACGGGTGTGAGCCTAGTCCCGTCCCATACGTGGGGCTTGCCTCGGCAGGGGTGAAAGCTGGGTGAAAAATATGAACTTGTTTCGCGGGTCTGGGGCGAACGGCTACTCTCCGGCGATCATCGGGCGATATGTCTGGCCAGTCGGGTTTCCAGCCGGGTCTGGGCGAATCCGAGAATCAGGCATATTACCCAGTAGTAGAGTGCCGCGACGCCGTAGAGGGCGAAGAAGTCGAAGGTCGGCGCTGCCGCGATCTGGGCCACCCGCAGCAGTTCGGTGACCAGGATGGTGGAGGCCAGCGAGGTATCCTTCACCAGCGAGATGAGCGTATTCGACAGCGGCGGCACCGCGATCCGCGACGCCTGCGGCAGGATGACCAACCGCATCAGCTGCGGATAGGACATGCCCAGCGCCTGGGCCGCCTCCCACTGCCCGTGCGCGACGCTCAGGATCGCGGCGCGCACGATCTCGGCCGCATAACCGCCGACATTGAGGCTGAACGCGATCACCGCCGCCGGGAACGGGTCGATGACGATGTGGAATTGCGGCAGCGCGTAGAACACGATGAACAACTGCACCAGCAGCGGGGTGCCACGCACGATCGAGATGTAGAACCGGGCGGCCGCCGAGACCGGCCACAGCCTCGACATCCTGGCCAGCGCCACGAACAGCGCGATGGCCAATCCGATGACGAAGCTGATGGCCGTGAGCGGGAGGGTCTTGTCCAGCGTCGCCTGCAGCATCGGCCACAGGTTGTGCCAGATCAGCTCCCGTGTTTTGGGATCCACGCGCTATTTGCTGACGTCGGTGCCGAAGTACTTCTCCGAGATCTTGGCCAGGGCGCCCTCGGCGCGCAGTTGGTCCAGCGCCTTGTCCACCTCGCCGATCAGCGGGTCGTCCTTGCGGGCGGCCATGGCCTGCTGACTGGTGTGGCCGATCTTCGCGGAGGACTTGATCGAGGTGTCGCCGGTGGTCTTGGTGTATTCGGCCACGGCGAGGCTGTCGTTGACGGTGGCGTCGACCCGACCCTGCTTGAGCAGTTGGACCGCGGGTCCGAAATCGGCGACGACCTCGACCTTGGCCCCCGCGTCCGCCGCGATCTTGCCCCAGTTGCTGGTGGCGGTCTGGGCGCAGGTCTTGCCTTTCAGATCGGACAGGGAGTTGATCGAGGTGTTATCGGCGCGGGTCACAATGACGCCCTCCGAAGTGGTGTAGGGCCGCGACATGGCGTATTTGGCCTTGCGCTCGTCGCTGACGGAGACCTGGTTGGCGATCAGGTCGAAGCGCTTGGACTCCAAGCCGGCGAAGATGGCGTCCCACGGTGTCTGGACGAATTCCACCTTCTTGCCGAGCTTCGCGGCCACCGCCTCGACGACCTCCACGTCGTAGCCGGTGAGTTTGCCATCGGACCCCTGGAAGGAGAACGGCTTATAGGTGCCTTCGGTGCCGACCCGCAAAACATTCGGGTCGGCACTGCTGCCACAGGCACTGAGCCCGGTGGCGGCGACGACGGCGAGCATGGCGACGGCGAACAGCTTGCGGCGCACGATTCCCTCTCCTCGTGGTGCGCGGCCCGCGACCGACGCACGACACACAGATCCGGCAGACAATACGCCTGGTCGCGGCGGGTGGCCGGCATTGGGATCACGGTGCGTCGAACGGTGGCGATGGGATTGGCTCAGTCGCGCAGCGGACGCCCGTACGGGTCGCGAACATTGCCCGCGAGGATCAGGATGCCGTCGATGACGCACCAGACGGCGCCGATGCCGCACAGGAAGGTCAGCAGCAGCTGGGCGATGGCGATTCCGGTGTGGCCCAGGTAGAACCGGCCGATGCCGAAGGGCAGCAGGATCTCCAGCAGACCGGCGAGCAGCTTCTGCTTGTCCGAGTAGGGCTCGCCGAACTGGTTGCGCCCGTACGGGGCCTCCGGATCGGCGGGGTTGTAGCCGACGACCGGATAACCCGGCTGCGGATACGGCTGCCCGTATGGCTGACCCGGCATACCGGGTCCGGTGCCGGGCGGGCCGTACTGCGGTCTGGGTTCGTGGTCTTGATACGGGTCGGTCACTCGGTCCTCCTCAATCGGGCCCGCACCCGCACTCCACGCATCGAGCACATCCCTGGTGCGGCGCCGACCATTCTCCTCGGAATCGCGCGCGGCTGTCTCGCCCCTTTTCGATCGGGCGAGGCGCGCGTCGAATCATGACTTGGTGGAATTCGTTTCGGATTTCACGGCGGAATCCGGTTCGGCCCCGGCGGATTTCGACAGCGCGACCGAATCCGCCTGCTCGGAATTCGGTTCGGCGGATTTCTCGACGGGCCGGGATTGATCCGAATCGGATTCGGACTCGGCCGAATCCGATACTCCCCTGGCAGAATCGGACTTGTCCCCGGCCGAATCGACCTCTACCGCGGTCGCTTTGTCGGCGCCCTCGGCGGATTCCGTAGCGGCCGGAGCGGATTCCGCCTCACCGGCACGCAGCGCACCGAGTTGCCACGGCCATGGACGCGGAGTCTCGCTGGGCTGCAACTCTTCCGGCCGCTCCCGCCCCTTGGTGGCGAAGATGACGTAGGCGACGGCACCGAGGAAGACCAGCGCCGCGGTGAAGGAGTTGATCCGGATGCCCGCGATGTGGGTGGCGTCGTCGTCGCGCATGAGTTCCACCCAGAACCGGCCGAAGCAGTATCCGGCGACGTAGAGGGCGAACAGCCTGCCGTGGCCGATGCGGAAACGCTTGTCGATCTGCACCAGCAGGATGACGACCAGGATGTTCCACACCATCTCGTAGAGGAAGGTGGGGTGCACGATCTTCTCCACCACACCGGTGGAGGCGCCGTCGAGCGCGGAGTACCTGCCGTGCGAGTCGAAGCGCTCGTAGATCTTCAGACCCCACGGCACGGTGGTGCTGCGACCGTAGAGTTCCTGGTTGAAATAGTTGCCGAGCCGGCCGATGGCCTGGGCCAGCAGGACGCCGGGCGCGATGGCGTCGGCGAAGGCGGGCAGCGGGATGCGATAGACCCGGCAACCGACCCACGCGCCGATACCGCCGAGGAAGACCGCGCCCCAGATGCCGAGGCCGCCCTGGTAGATCTTGATGATGTCGCCCGGATGTCCGGTCGCGCCGAAGTACTTCTGCCAGTCGGTGGCGACGTGGTAGAGCCGCCCGCCCACCAGGCCGAACGGCACCGCGAACATGGCGACGTCGAGGACCGCGCCGCCCTTGCCGCCGCGCGCCTGCCACCGGCGCTCGCCCCACCAGATGGCGACGATGATGCCGATGATGATGCAGAACGCGTAGGCCCGCAGCGGGAGCGGCCCGAGGTGCCACACGCCTTGCGGCGGGCTGGGGATATAGGCCAGCACACCGGGGCCGGTCGGGAGACTGTCTGCCAGGACTGGAAAAGTCACGGCCCCACCGTAGCCGAATGCGCGGTACCGACCCGCCGCGGGGAGCGGCCCTACGTGCGAACGGGGGCCGAGCGCACACCCGCGGCCAGTTCGGCTGTGAGGTCACGCACCGCGTCCAGGCCGACGCTCGCCGCCGTCACCAGGGCCGAACCCACGATGACACCGTCGGCGTAGGCCGCGATCTCGGCCGCCTGCGCACCGCTGCGCACGCCGAGGCCGACGCCGATCGGGATATCGCTGTGCGCCCGCACCCGCGCGCACAGCGCGGGCGCCGCCGAGGACACCGCCTCGCGCGCGCCGGTGACGCCCATGGTGGAGGCGGCGTAGATGAAGCCTCGGCTCGCCCCGAGCGTCTTGACCAGCCGCTCCTCGGTGGAGGACGGTGCGACCAGGAAGATCCGGTCCAGGTTGTGGGTGGCCGAGGCGACGAACCAGTCGTCGGCCTCCTCCGGGATCAGATTCGGGGTGATCATGCCCGCGCCACCGGCCGCGGCCAGATCGCGGGCGAAATTGTCGACCCCGTACTGCAGCACCGGATTCCAGTAGCTCATGACCACGGCCTGGCCACCCGCCTCGACAATGCCCTCCACCACGGAGAACACGTCGCGCACCCGCACCCCGCCGCGCAGCGCCTGCTCGGCGGCGGCCTGGATGGTGGGGCCGTCCATGACGGGATCGGAGTAGGCGACGCCGACCTCCACGATGTCGCAGCCCGCCTCGACCATGGTCCGGCACACCTCGATGGAGCCTGCCAGGTCGGGATAGCCCGCAGGCAGGTAGCCGATGAGCGCGGCGCGGCCCTCGGCCCGCGCGGCGGCGAAGGTATTGGCGAGGCGCGACTGCTGGCTCACTGCGCGATCCCCTTCTCCTCGGTGGCCGGATCGAACAGGTTGAACCAGCGGGCCGCCGTATCCATATCCTTGTCGCCGCGACCGGACAGGCTGACCAGGATGACGGCGCCCTCGCCCAGTTCGCGACCGAGTTTCAGCGCGCCCGCGACGGCGTGCGCGGATTCGATCGCCGGGATGATGCCCTCGGCGCGCGAGAGCAGCAGCAGCGCGTCCATCGCCTCGGTATCGGTGATCGGGTGGTATTCGGCGCGGCCCGTATCCTTCAGGTACGCGTGCTCCGGGCCGACGCCCGGATAGTCCAGACCCGCGGAGATGGAGTGGGATTCGATGGTCTGGCCGTCCTCGTCCTGCAGCAGGTACGAGTACGCGCCCTGGAACGCGCCGGGTGTGCCGCCGGTGAAAGTGGCCGCGTGCCTTCCGGTTTCCACGCCGTCGCCCGCGGCCTCGTAACCGACCAGGCGGACGGCGGGATCGTCGATGAAGGCGTGGAAAATGCCGATGGCGTTGGAGCCACCGCCCACACAGGCGACGACCGCGTCGGGCAGGCCGCCGGTGAGCTCCTGGATCTGCGCGCGCGCCTCCAGCCCGACAACGCGCTGGAAATCGCGCACCATCATCGGGAACGGGTGCGGACCGGCGGCGGTCCCGAAGCAGTAGTAGGTGGTGTCGGCATTGGTGACCCAGTCGCGCAGGGCCTCGTTGATCGCGTCCTTGAGGGTCTGCGAACCGGAGGTGACCGAGATGACCTCCGCGCCGAGCAGACGCATCCGGGCGACGTTGAGCGCTTGGCGCGCCGTATCGACCGCGCCCATATAAATGACACATTCGAGCCCGAGCAGGGCGCAGGCGGTGGCGGTGGCCACCCCGTGCTGACCCGCGCCGGTCTCGGCGATGACGCGCTTCTTGCCCATCCGCCGAGCCAGCAGCGCCTGCCCGAGCACATTGTTGATCTTGTGCGAACCGGTGTGGTTCAGGTCCTCGCGCTTGAGCACGATGCGCGCGCCACCCGCGTGCTCGGACAGCCGCACGCATTCGAAGATCGGCGAGGGGCGACCGGTGTAATCGCGCTGCAACCGATCCAATTCGGCCAGGAAGACCGGATCCAGCCTGCACTTGTCGTATTCGGCGGTGACCTCTTCGATCGTCGCCATCAGCGCCTCGGGCACGTGCCGACCGCCGTAGCGACCCCAGTGGCCACCCGCATCCGGCTCGTGCGCGCTGCGCTCATGGACTCCTACCGACGCGGCGGGCAGTGCGGTCACGACGCTCACCGGCCCCGACGCAGCGGACGCGGACACGACGGGTGGGTGCCCGCCGTCACCAGCTCCGAGACGGCGGCGCGCGGGTCGCCGCTGATCACCAGCGACTCGCCGACCAGGACGGCGTCCGCGCCCGCGCCCGCGTAGGCGAGCAGGTCGGCGGTGCCGCTGATCCCGGATTCGGCGATCCGGATGACCTCGGTGGGCAGTCCCGGCGCGATACGGGCGAAGACGTCGCGGTCGACCTCGAGCGTCTTCAGGTCGCGGGCGTTGACACCGATCACCGACGCGCCCGCATTCAGCGCGCGATCGGCCTCCTCCTCGGTGTGCACCTCGACCAGCGCGGTCATCCCCAGGGATTCGGTGCGGTCGATGAGCGAGGACAGGGTGTCCTGATCCAGGGCCGCGACAATGAGCAGGATGACATCCGCGCCGTGCGCGCGGGCCTCGTGGATCTGGTAGGTGCCGACCACGAAATCCTTGCGCAGGATGGGGATGTTCACCGTGGCGCGGACCGCGTCCAGGTCCGCCAGGGATCCGTGGAAGCGGCGGCTCTCGGTGAGCACGCTGATCACCCGCGCGCCGCCGTCCTCGTAGGCTTTGGCGAGGCTGGCCGGGTCCGGGATGTCGGCGAGCTCGCCCTTGGAGGGGCTGGCCCGCTTGACCTCGGCGATCACGCCGATACCGTCTTCGAGGAGGGCGGCGCGGGCGTCCAGGGGCGCGGGGGCCGCGGCCGCGGCGGCTTTCACCGCCGGGAAATCGACCAGGGTTTCCCGAGCGGCGACATCCGCGCGGACCCCGTCGAGAATCGAGTCGAGGACCGTCATCTGGCTCGAATCCTTTCTGGGGAGACGGATTTGCTACCTGAGAGTCCTTCAGGGCGCTGTCTCACCGATGCTGACAAAGAATAAATGGGCGGGGATCGCACGGTAACGGCGGGGTTGTGTTTGCTCACAACACGCGGTAATGGCCGATGCGGGCATGCAGGCGGGTTGCGGCGCGCGGCCGAGCGCTCACCCGGCCTTGGTCCCGCCGCTCGACGAATCCCGGTCCGCGCCCGTGTTGTTCGGCGCCGCCTCGGTGGACTTGCTCGGCACTGCCTCGATGGGGTTGTTCGGCACCGCCTCGGCGGACTTGCTCGGCGCCGCCTCGGTGGGATCCGCGCCCGCGTCCAGCGCGTCCCAGAGCACGCGCTCGGCGAGGCGGTCCGGCGCCGCGCCCGCCTCGGCGTCGCGTACCCGAGCGGACGCGGCGGCGCGACGGAAGACCGGGTTGTCGTATTTGCCGGACAGCCGGGCCGCGCGCTCGGACATGCGGGCCAGCAGCGCCGCCGCCGCGAGGGCCGCGGCCGCGCCGAACAGCGACACCACCGCCGCGAGGGCCGAGGTCTGCAGATCGGTGACCTCGGCGCGGGCGGGCAACTCCGCCAACGTCTTCGCGCGCTCCGCCGTCGCCTTGCCCATGAGCAGCGCGAAACCCGGCACCGCGGCCACCGCGGCCACCAAGGCGACGAGCACCCCGACCAACCGGCGCAACCAGCCCCTGGTGGCCAGCGCGGCCGCGATGGCGGCCAGCAGCACCAGGGCGAGCGGAGTGAGCGCGCCGAACCAGGTCGCGCCGGCGAGGTGATGCACCCGCGGTTCGGTGAGACCGTCGGCGGAGTGCACCGTCACCCACGTCATCCGGGACGACAGCCACAGCAGTGCGGCGGCCGCCGCGAGCAGCGCCGCGGGCGCGATCGGGTATTTGCGCGGCTGCCCGCTCATCGCTCGTCGGCCTCCCCGATCGGGTACGCGCGCACCGTCTCGGCCGCCGCGATCGCCTTCAGCACGGCCATCGCCTTGGTACGCGATTCCGCGTCCTCGTAGTCCGGTTCGGAATCGGCGACGATGCCCGCGCCCGCCTGCACGTAGGCGGTGCCGTCCTTGAGCAGCGCGGTGCGGATGGCGATGGCGGTATCGGCGTCGCCCGCGAAGTCGAGGTAGCCGACCACACCGGCGTAGACGCCGCGGCGGGTCGGCTCCAACTCCTCGATCAGCTCCATGGCGCGCACCTTCGGCGCGCCCGACAGCGTGCCCGCCGGGAAGCAGGCGCGCACCGCGTCGAGCGCGATCCGGTCCGGCGCGAGCCGCCCGGACACCGTGGACACCAGATGCATGACATGCGAATACCGCTCGACATGCCGGTATTCGGTGACCCGCACCGTACCGGGCAGGCAGACCCGCCCCAGATCGTTGCGGCCCAGGTCGACCAGCATCAGGTGTTCGGCGTTCTCCTTCTCGTCGGCGAGCAGACCCTTCTCCAACAGCAGGTCGTCCTCCTCGGTGACCCCGCGCCAGCGGGTGCCCGCGATCGGATGTGTGGTCGCGACACCGTCTTTCACCGTGACGAGCGCTTCCGGGCTGGAGCCGACGATCGAGAACGCGGTGTCGCCCGAGCCGTCGGGAACCTGCAGCAGATACATGTACGGGCTCGGATTGGAGGCGCGCAGCATGCGGTAGAGGTCGAGCGGATCGCCGTCGTAGTCCATCTCGAAACGCTGGGACAGCACCACCTGGAATGCCTCGCCCGCCTCGATCTCCTCGACCAGCCGCCGCACCCCCGCCCCGAACTCCTCGCAGGTGCGTCTGCGCCGGAACCGCGGCTCCGGTCGGTCGAAGACCGAGACCGTGGAATCGGCTGGTTCGGCCAGCGCGCGCGTCATCCGGTCGAGGCGGGTCACGGCGTCGTCGTAGGCCTCGTCCACCTTGTCGGCGGTGCCGTCCCAATTGACCGCGTTGGCGATGAGGGTGATCGCACCTTCGTGATGGTCGAAGGCGGCCAGATCGGTGGCCAGCAGCAGCACCATCTCGGGCACGCGCAGATCGTCGACGGTGAGTTCCGGCAGGCGCTCCATCCGGCGCACCGCGTCGTAGCCGAGGTAGCCGACCATGCCGCCGGTGAGCGGGGGCAGACCGGGCAGGCGCTCGGTGCGCAGCAGTTCCAGCGTCTCGCGCAGGGCGTCGAGCGGGTCGCCGCCGGAGGGGGCGTCGGCCGGAATGGCGCCGAGCCAGGCGGCTTTTCCGTCCACCACCGTGAGCGCCGAGGGGCTGCCCGCCCCAATGAACGACCAGCGCGACCAGGACCGACCGGTTTCCGCCGATTCGAACAGGAAGGTCGCCGCCCGACCACCCGCCAGCTTGCGGTAGGCCGAGAGCGGAGTCTCCGAGTCGGCGAGCACTTTGCGGGTCACCGGAACCACCCGGTGCTCGGCGGCCAGCAGGCGGAACTGTTCGCGGGTCGTGGTCGTGGTGGATGCGCCGGTCATCGCTCAAGTATCACGGGCCGATCCGGAGCGCCAACCGCCGCATCCGAATTAGACCGGTCGGTTCGGACGCGCCGCCGACCCCTGTGGCCGTGGTCACTAGACTCCGTCCGTTCCATCTGTTCTCCCTTCCCCATCTCGAGCGGTACCAACACCGAGAGGAGTCCGCACCCGATGTACCCCTCGCACCCGGAGGCTCAGCGGCATGCAGGCCCAGGTTCGTTGTCGCGCATGCCGGGCCAGGCCCCGAGTCCGATGGGCGGTAGCCAGGGCATCAGCCCGGTGAGCGCCCTGGCCTCCTTCGTCACCTACGTGAAGGCGCTGGAAGCCATCGACCGCCATCACTTCCCGGACGAGTACGCCATACACAGCGACCGGATTCGCGAGCTCAGGCCGTTCCTGCGCGCGCACGGCATCCTCGATGTCATGGCCATCAAGAATCCGGAGGTCGCCGCCCTGATCGGCGCCTGAGTCGCCATAATCGTGGCTACCGCCTGAGTCGCCGTAATAGTGGCTGCCGCCCGAGTCGCCGCAATGGTGGCTGCCGCCCGAGTCGCCGCGAGAGCGGCTGACGCGTGAGTCGCCTTGGTGGAGGCGCGCCCCGCCTCCACCGATGCCCGCGGTCGCGTTCGGCCGCACGCCGTTTCGCTGTGTACTGTCCAGTCACATGAAGACAGGTCGGCTCGCCCCGCAGTTCGAGCTCCCGGATCAGTCCGGCACCGTCCGCTCGCTGGAGTCCCTGCTCGCCGCCGGCCCGTTGGTCCTGTTCTTCTATCCCGCCGCGAATACCCCCGTGTGCACCGCCGAGGCGTGCCACTTCCGGGATGTGGCGGGCGAATTCGCGCGGTTGGGCGCGTCCTGCGTCGGTATCAGCACCGACAGCGTCGCCATCCAGGCGGGTTTCGCCACCAAGCAGCGCCTCGGCTATCCGGTGCTCTCCGATTCCGAGGGGAAGGTCGCCGCCGCCTACGGGGTCAAGCGCGGGCTGCTGGGGCGATTGGCCCCGGTCAAACGGCAGACCTTCGTCATCGATACCGATCGCACCATCCTGAAGATCATCTCGGGTGAGCTGCGCGCCAATGTGCACGCCGACGAGGCGTTGGCCTTCCTGCGGACCCGCTGAAACACCCTGCGGGTGAAACTGTTCCACGCGGAAGCACCCCTACGCTGGACCCATGACTGGTAGCGAAGGGCACACCGAGCACAAGCCGTTCTGGTCCAGGTGGCGCACGCGTGTCATCGGCGCACTGGCGGCCATCGCGGTGTTGATCGGGGCCTATTTCATCCTGGCGGCGTTCATCCCGCGCTGGTGGGCACAGCGGGTGGGTTCCATGGTCGACAAGAGCTTCTCCAAGGGCATCCTGCTCGGCTTGGGCTATGGCGCGCTCGGCACGCTCATCCCGCTGCTGCTGATCCTGTTCGCGGTCTTCGTCTGGCGCAGGCGGGCGGGCAAGGTGCTGGCGGGCGCGTCCGGCGTGCTCGCGGTGCTCACCGCCGTCCCCAACCTCATGACGCTGACCATCGTGCTGGGCACCGGTAGCGGAGCCAATGCCGGGCGCCGGATTCTGGATGTCGAGGCGCCCGCGTTCCGGGGTGCGGCGCTGGTCGGCGCGATCGTCGCGGCGGCGGTTTTCGTCCTGCTGCTCGTCCTGCTCGCGCGGCGGCATTGGCGCGGGCGGAAGGCCGTCGAACAGACCGGTCGGATCGAGTCGAACCCGGCAAGTCGGGAGACCGAGGCAACACGCCGCGAGGGCATGTGAGTGACCTCACGGACGCGCCTAACTTCATGACGGTCGAGCGAAGCCGTGGCAAACTCATTCACACGGGTGACTGTGAATACGCTTTTCATTAATCGCTAGGCGAACGGACAAAACCACGTCACTTGGCTTGAAAGAAGGCACACAGTGACGAAATGGCTCGACCCCGTCGAACAACGAGCTTGGCGCGCGATCGTCGCGCTGATGACCCGATTACCCGGTGCGCTGGATACCCAATTGCAGCGCGAATCCGGCGTGACCCATTTCGAGTACTGGGTCCTCACCCTGCTGTCGGAGGAACCGGGCCATCGACTGCAAATGAGTGATCTGGCCCACAAGGCAAATGCATCGCTATCGCGCCTGTCCCATGTGGTGTCAAAGCTGGAACGCATGGGTTGGGCCGAGCGCAGCGCCACCACCGGACGGCGCGGCGTCCAAGCCGTCCTCACCGATGACGGCTACCTGAAGGTGGTGGAGGCGGCCCCCGGATATCTGGACGCGGTGCGCCGCCTCGTCTTCGACGGGCTCGACGCCGGGCAGACCGAGGAACTGGCCGAACTCAGCGAGAAGATGACCGGGCAGATGTCCGAGGCGCTCGCCGAAGGGGTCGGGGACGCCCGCGGCGAGCGATAGTCACGAAGCGGCCAGCAGCACATCGGTGTCGAAGCAGGTGTGGGTGCCGGTGTGGCAGGCCGCGCCCACCTGGTCCACGATCAGCAGCACGGTATCGCCGTCGCAGTCCAGGCGGACCTCGTGCACGTACTGGGTGTGGCCCGAAGTCTCGCCCTTGACCCAGTACTGCGCCCTGGACCGCGAATAGTAGGTGGCCCTGCGGGTCGCCAAGGTGCGGGCCAGGGCCTCGTCATCCATCCAGGCCATCATGAGCACCTCGCCGGTGCCGCGCTCCTGGGCGACGGCCGCCACCAACCCGGCGTCATTGCGCTTGAGGCGGGCGGCGATGGCGGGGTCCAATGTCATGTCACCGTTTATAACAGGGGCGGCGGATCAGGCGCGGGCGCGGGCCAATTCACCCACCAGCGCCAGCGTGCGCAGCCGGTCGGCCTCGGTGGTGAGGTCGGAGTTGGCCACCACTATCTCCGTCGCCCCGGCCGCGAAGTAGGCCTCGAGTGCGGCCGCCACCGTGTCCTCATCGCCGAGTACGGCCAACTGGGCGGCGCGTTGCACACCGGACTTCTCGAGAACGCGGCGATAGGCCGGAATCTTGTCGTAGAAGGCCATGGACTCCTCGGCGGCCGCGGTCGCGGCGGCCACATCGGAGGTGACGAGGGCGGGCACCAGGGCGATCACGCGGGGGGTCGGCCTGCCCGCCCTTGCCGCCGCGGCGCGTAGCGGTTCGACGATGTGCTCATTGAGCGCGTTCGCGCCGACGAGGTAGGGCATGGTCCCGTCCGCCAGTTCGCCCGCGACCCGAAGCGTCTGCGGTCCCAAGGCGGAGACCAGCACCGGCACCGGCGGCTTCGCCCCGGCCACCTCCGCGCTGAACGGCGGTGCGGCGGTGAAGATCTCGCCGTGCAGATCGGCGGTGCCGGTTTCGAGCAGGGGACGCAGCGCGGTGAGGAATTCGCGCAGATGCGCGATCGGCCGGTCGAAACTCCCGCCGAACGCGGCCTCGGCCATGGCGCGCGAACCCGTGCCGATGCCGAGGGTGAAGCGGCCGTGGCTGGCGGCCTGCGCGGTCTGCGCCTGACCGGCGACCACCAGTGGATGCCTGCCCGCGATCGGGACCACGGAGGTGCCGACCTCGAGTTCGGGCACCTCGCGCCCCAGAATGCCCGCGACGGCGATGCTGTCGGGACCGAACAGCTGCCCCAGCCAGACGGAGCGCACACCCGCCGCCGCGGCCTCCCGGCCCGCGGTGACCGCGGCGTCGACGGCATTGTCGGAATTGTTGAGCGTGAAAGGGGACAGCGAGATTCCGAGGGTCATGGTCCAATCCAACCCGGAGGTGTCGACCGAATTCCGCTGTGGCGGAATCCCGCTAGGACACGGGCCCTAACGAACGACGATATCCGCCGCGCGCATCGCGTCCTTCACCCGACCGATGGTCAACTCGCCGAAGTGGAAGACGCTGGCCGCCAATACCGCGTCCGCGCCCGCTCGCACCGCGGGCACGAAATGGTCCACCGCGCCCGCGCCGCCGCTGGCGATGACCGGCACCGAGACCTCGGCCCGCACCGCGCGGATCATCGGCAGATCGAAGCCGACCTTGGTGCCGTCGGCGTCCATCGAGTTGAGCAGGATCTCCCCCACACCCAATTCCGCGCCGCGCCGCGCCCATTCGACCGCGTCGATCCCGGTGCCACGTCGACCGCCGTGCGTGGTGACCTCCCAGCCGGACGGGGTGTCGGGCTGCCCATCCGGCACCGTGCGGGCGTCCACCGACAGCACGATGCACTGCGAACCGAACCGCTGCGACATCTCCCGCAGCACCTCGGGCCGCGCGATCGCGGCCGTATTGACCGACACCTTGTCCGCGCCCGCGCGCAGCAGGCGATCCACATCCTCGACCGTGCGGACACCGCCACCGACGGTCAGCGGGATGAAGATCTGCTCGGCGGTGCGGGTCACCACATCGATCATGGTGCCCCGGTCGCCGGTGGAGGCGGTGACATCCAAGAAGGTCAGCTCGTCCGCGCCCTGATCGTCGTAGCGGGCGGCCAGTTCGACGGGATCGCCCGCATCCCTGAGGTTCTCGAAGTTGACGCCCTTGACGACCCGACCCGCGTCCACATCCAGACACGGAATCACCCTTACTGCGAGTGTCACAGCCTCACGCTTCCTCTTTGACAGTGCAGATCATGTCCAAAAGCTCCTCGTGCACTCCGGGCGCGGCGGCCAGCACGGACCCGGAGGTGATGGTCCACGGCGCGCCCGACAGATCCGTCACCACGCCGCCCGCCGCGCGCACCAGCGCCACCCCGGCGGCGTTGTCCCACGGATGGTGGCCGAAGACGATCGCGCCGCCGAGTACGCCGGAGGCGGTGAAGGCCAGGTCGATTCCGGTCGAACCGTGCATGCGCACCCGCGAGGACAGCCTGCTGAGCGGGCCGAGCAGATCGAAGCGGAACTGACCGGGGATCCGGCCCTGCACATCCACATTGAAGGTGCCGAAGCCGATCATGGCCTCGGCCAACTTGCCGTGCGGCAGCGGCGGCATGGCCGCGCCGTCCAATAGCACCGGGCCGCCCGCCACGGCCGCGTAGCGACGGTCCAGCATGGGCAGCCAGGTCAGTCCGATGACGGGTTCGCCCTCGCGGACCAGTGCCAGCAGCATGCCCGAAAGCGGATGCCCCTGCGAATAATTGAAGGTGCCGTCGATCGGGTCCAGCACCCACGCGGTGCCCGCGGTGAGTTGCGGACCGCCGAATTCCTCGCCGTGCACCTCGATTCCGGTGCGCCGGGACAGCTCATCGGAGACGGTGCGCTCGAGTTCCAGATCGAATTCGGTGGCGAAGTCGTTGCGGCCCTTGGCCACCGCGCTCGGCGCGCCGACACCTTCCAGAAAGCGCGGCCGCACCGCGTCGAGCACCTCGCTCGCCACGGCCAGCAGCGCGGGCAAATCGCTTTCGGGAGTAGCCATTACCTCAACGCACCGCGGCGAGCGCGTCGGGCAGCGTGAAACGCCCGGCGTACAACGCCTTTCCGACGATCGAACCCTCCACGCCCTCGGGGACCAGCTCGGCGATGGCCACCAGGTCGGCGATGGTCGAGACCCCGCCGGAGGCGATGACCGGCGCGTCGGTGGCCTGGCAGACCCCGCGCAGCAGGTCCAGATTCGGGCCGGTGAGGGTGCCGTCCTTGGTGACGTCGGTGACGACGTAGCGGGTGCAGCCGTCGCCCTCCAGGCGCTCGAGCACCTCCCACAGGTCGCCGCCGTCGCTGACCCAGCCGCGACCGCGCAGCCGGTGCTCGCCGTTGACGATGCGCACATCCAGGCCGACCGCGATGCGGTCGCCGTATTCGCCGAGGGCGCGGGCGCACCACTTCGGGTCCTCCAGGGCGGCGGTGCCCAGATTCACCCGCGCGCAGCCGGTGGCCAGGGCCGCCTTCAGCGACTCGTCGTCGCGGATGCCGCCGGACAGTTCCACCTTGACATCCAGCTCGCCGACGACCTCGGCCAGCAGCTCGCGGTTGGAGCCGCGCCCGAAGGCGGCGTCCAGATCCACCAGGTGCACCCATTCGGCGCCGGCCTGCTGCCAGGCCAGCGCGGCCTCGCGGGGCGAGCCGTAGCTGGTCTCGCTGCCCGCCTCCCCCCGGACGAGGCGCACGGCCTCACCGTTGGCGACATCGACGGCGGGCAGCAGTACGAGGCTCACGATCGGACCTCCCCGCTGCTGGCTCGGGACACCGTGTCACTGCCTGGTTGGCTCCGCTCACTCACGGGAGCAGTTTAATCGGCCGGGGCCGAAGGTCCTTCTCCGGCCTGCGGATATGGTGCGCGAGGTCTCGATCGGGGCGGTCGGGCTCAGCCCCTCGCGTGGTCGTCGAGAATGCGGACCAGCAAGCCGACCAGTTGGGATCGTTCCTCGTGGTTGAGCGCGGACAGCATCTCGTCCTGGGCGTGGCGCAGGTGCCCGTCCATCTCGGCGAGGTGGGCCGAACCCGTCGCGGTGAGGGTGACGATATTGCGGCGGCGGTCGGTGGGGTCCGGACAGCGCTCGATGAATGCGCGCTCGGCCAGATCGTTGAGGACCGCGACGACATCGCTGCGATCGATGCGGGTGCGCCTGCCCAACTCCGCCTGACTGGCCGGTCCGACCTCGGCGAGGGTGGCCAATAGCGCGTAGTGGTAGCGACGCGAACCGGTCGCGTCCAGCGCGCGATCGGTGGCCCGGTTGGCCACGATGGCGACCTGATTCATCAGCCGGGTCGGCAGTGCGCGCAACCTGCCCTCGGCACCATCCTGCGCGATGTCCATGGACACCAATGTAGCAAGGCAGTCGTTGGCTATACCTACAGTTCGCTGGACGGGGCGGCACCGGGCGGAGGCCGAGAGTGTCGGGCGGCCGCAGCCGGGCGGCCCCAAACCGGCAGGGCCGCGCCGGAATCGATGACCGGCGCGGCCACCTACTCAGAGCGAGTCGATCCAGTTGCGCAGCAACCGCGCTCCGGCATCACCGGATTTCTCGGGGTGGAACTGCGTGGCCGACAGCGCCCCGTTCTCCACTGCCGCCAGGAACGGCACCCCGTGCTCGGCCCAGGTGAGCCGGGGATGCGCGAAATGCTCACTCGGGGGCAGATCCCAGGCCAGGGCCGCGTAGGAGTGCACGAAGTAGAAGCGGGTCTCGGCGTCCATCCCGGCGAACAGGGTGCTGTCGGACGGGGCCGAGACGGTATTCCAGCCCATATGCGGCAACACCGGCGCCGACAGCCGCTCGACCACACCGGGCCATTCCGCGCAGCCCTCGGTCTCCACACCGAATTCCACCCCGCGCTCGAACAGGATCTGCATTCCGACACAGATCCCCAGCACCGGGCGACCACCCGCCAGCCGCTGCCCGATGATCCGGTCACCCCGCACCGCGCGCAACCCGGCCATACACGCCGCGTACGCGCCGACACCGGGCACCACCAGACCGTCGGCGGCCAGCGCGGCCGACGCGTCGGCCGTGACCTCCACCTTCGCCCCGGCCCGCGCCAGCGCCCGCTCGGCCGAGTGCAGATTGCCCGAACCGTAATCGAGCAGCACCACGGATTTCACTGTCACAGTGTGCCTTTCGTGGATGGAACACCGTTGACCCGAGGATCGAGCTCGACAGCGGCGCGCAACGCCCGTGCCACAGCCTTGAATTCGGCCTCGGTCACGTGATGCTGGTCGCGTCCGTAGAGCACCCGTACGTGCAGCGCGATACGCGCGTTCATCGCGATCGACTCGAAGACATGCCGATTGAGCACCGTCGAGTAGGGCGCGCCGGGACCCGCGCCCGGAATCACCGCGTGCAGCAGATGTTCCGGCTCCCCCGTGTGCACGCAGTACGGTCGACCCGACACGTCGACCACGGCGTGCGCCAGCGTCTCATCCATCGGAATGTAGGCATCCCCGAAGCGGCGGATACCGCTCTTGTCCCCCAACGCCTTTCCCAACGCCTGCCCGAACACGATGGCCGTGTCCTCGACGGTGTGATGCGCCTCGATCTCGATATCGCCCTCGGCGCGGACGGTGAGATCGAAGCCCGCGTGCGCACCGAGCGCGGTCAGCATGTGGTCGTAGAACGGGACGCCCGTGGCGATCTCGGTGCGTCCGGAGCCGTCGAGATCGAGCTCGACGACGATATTCGATTCCTTGGTGACGCGCTCCACCCGCGCGGTTCTGCTCATAATCTTTTCCTTCACAGGCGGATTCATCTGGGGACGAGGTCGGTGGTCGCGAGCGCGGCGCCGACCCGGAGGAATTCGTCGTTCTCGGCGGCCAGGCCGATGGTGGCGCGCAGGTAGCCGGGGATGCCGACATCACGAATGAGCACGCCGCTGTCCAAGTAGCGCTGCCAAGTAGCGCCCGCATCGGCGAACCGGCCGAACAGCAGGAAGTTGGCATCGCTGGGCACCACGTCGAAACCCAAGGCGCGCAAGGACTCCGCCACCCTGTCGCGCTGGCGGGCCAATTCCGCGACACTGGCCAGCGTCTCGTCGGCATGCCGCAGCGCGGCCCGCGCGGCGGCCTGTGTGACCACCGACAGGTGATAGGGCAGGCGCACCAGCAGCAGCGCGTCGATCATCGCGGGCGCGGCGGCCAAGTAGCCGAGACGGCCGCCCGCGAAGGCGAACGCCTTGCTCATGGTGCGCGTGACCACCAACTTGGCGGGATGACGATCGATCAACCCGATCGCGCTCGGCGCGGCGGAGAACTCCCCGTACGCCTCGTCCACGATCACCAGCCCCGGCGCGACCTCCAGAATGCGCGCCATATCGGCGGGCGCGATGCTGTGCCCCGTCGGATTGTTCGGGCTGGTCACGAACACCACATCCGGGCGGCGCTCGGCGATCGCGTTCACCGCGTAATCGATATCGAGAGAGAAATCGGCATTGCGCTTGGCCTCGAGCCATTCGGTATCGATGCCCTCGGAGATGATGGGGTGCATCGAATACGACGGCACGAAACCCAGTGCGGTGCGGCCCGGCCCACCGAACGCCTGCAGCAACTGTTGCAGGATCTCGTTGGAGCCGTTGGCCGCCCACACATTCGCGGTGTCCAGCGCGACACCGGTCTGGCGGGTGAGATAGGCGGCGAGGTCGCCGCGCAGCGCGACGGCGTCGCGGTCCGGGTAGCGGTGCAGATCGGCGGCGGCGGCGCGAATGGATTCGGCGACATCGTCGATCAGTGCGCGACTGGGCGGATGCGGATTCTCATTGGTGTTCAACTGCACCGGGACCGTCAACTGCGGTGCGCCGTAAGGCTTGCGACCACGCAGAGTGTCCCGCAGGGGTAGGTCTTCGAGGGTGATGGCCGAACCGGGAATGGTCACGACAGCGCCTCGAATCGCGCGGTGACAGCCTGGCCGTGCGCGGGCAGATCCTCGGCATGCGAGAGCGCCACCACATGTCCGGCGACATCCTTCAGCGCCGCCTCGGTGTACTCCACCACGTGGATACCGCGCAGGAAGGTCTGCACGCTCAAACCCGAGGAGTGCCTGGCGCATCCGGCGGTCGGCAGCACGTGATTCGAACCCGCGCAATAGTCGCCCAGGCTGACCGGCGCGTACGGGCCGAGGAAAATCGCGCCCGCGCAGCGCACCCGCGCCGCCACGGCCGCCGCGTCCCTGGTCTGGATCTCCAAGTGCTCGGCCGCGTAGGCGTTGACCACCCGCAGACCCTGCTCGATATCGTCCACCAGCACGATCCCGGACTGCCTGCCCGAGAGCGCCTCCCGCACCCGGTGCGCGTGCTTGACCACGGGCAGTTGGGCATTGAGCGCGGCATCCACCGCATCGGCCAGCGCCGCGCTGTCGGTGACCAGCACGCTCGCCGCCAGCACATCGTGTTCGGCCTGACTGATCAGATCCGCCGCCACATGCACCGGGTCGGCGGTGGCATCGGCGAGGACGGCGATCTCCGTCGGCCCCGCCTCGGCGTCGATACCGACCAGGCCGCGCACCAGCCGCTTGGCGGCGGTGACATAGATATTGCCGGGGCCGGTGATCAGATCCACCGGTTCGAGCGCCGCGCCCGTGGTGTCGACACCGCCGTAGGCGAGCAGCGCGACCGCCTGCGCGCCGCCGACCGCCCACACCTCCTCGACGCCGAGCAGGGCCGCGGCGGCCAGAATGGTCGGATGCGGCAGGCCACCGAACCTGACCTGCGGCGGCGAGGCCACCACCAGCGAACCGACGCCCGCGGTCTGCGCGGGCACCACATTCATCACCACACTCGACGGGTAGACGGCATTACCGCCCGGCACGTACAGGCCGACCCGCTCCACCGCGACCCAGCGCTCGGTGACGGTGCCGCCGGGCACCACCTCGGTGACCTTATCGGTGCGCCGCTGATCGGCGTGGACGCGGCGGGCGCGGGCGATGGACTCCTCGAGCGCCGCGCGCACCGTCGAATCCAGTTGGTCCAGCGCCTTTTCCAGCTCGGCGGCGGGCACCCGGACCGCGGCGGGCAGCACGCCGTCGAAACGTTCGCCGTATTCGAGGGCGGCTTCGACGCCGCGATCCCTGATCGCCTCGACCACCGGACGCACATGATGCAGCACCGAGTCGACGTCGACTCCCCCGCGCGGCAGCGCGGAGCGCAGCTCGGCTATGGCGGGAGTGCGGCCGCGCAGATCCACGCGGGCGAGCTCGATGGGGGTTGTCATGTGGGCCACGGTCCTTGTCTACTGGTGCTTCCACGCCGAACGGTCGGTTTCACGGCAACCGTTCGCTTACCAGCCTAATGGGCACTGTCGGCGCAGCCGTCCGCAGACCCGCGCCAGGCCGGAGCGAAGGCGGAGGTACGCGTAGTGATCCAGAGAGAACAGCTTCCCGGCGGTGTCTATATGTGCAGCGGCGGGGATTCCGGGAAGACCACCGGTAGCGCGGTCAGCGCGCGATGGAAGGGATCGCGCCGCCAGGACAGGTACTCGGGGGCGATGGCGAGCGACAGATCGGGCAGGGCGTCGAGTAGCTGATCAATGGCGACCTCGGCGATCAACTGGGCCTGGGCGGCGGCCGGGCATGCGTGCGGACCCGAACCCCAGGCCAGGTGGGCACGGGTGCCCGCGTAGGCGGCGGAACCGCTCGTCGGATCGGCATTGCAGGCGGCGATACCGATGAGCACCGGTTGATGGGCCGGTAGCCACGTGCCGTCGATCTGGACAGGTTGGCCAGGGTAGGTGAGCGCGCCCGTCGCCACCGGTGGATCGGTGCGCAGGATCTCCTCCAGCGCGGCGCGGGTGGTCAGCGCGCCGCCGAGGTAGTCCGCGTGGAAGCGGTCGTCGATCAGGGTGAGCAGCAGGGTGTTGGCGATCAGGTCGCGCAGGGGTTCCATGGCGGAGCGGTAGAGTTCGGCGGCCTGTTCGAGTATTTCCAGGTCGGTCAGCGCGGCGGAATGGGTCAGCAGTCGGGTGAGTACGTCATCGCCCGGATCGGCGCGCTTGGCGGCGAGGAGTCCGGTCATCTCCTCGGGCGCGTCGACCAACCGGGTCCCGAGGTCCGGCGGCAGGCCGAGCACGACCTCGAGCGCGGCCCGCGTCACCGGTGCCGCGTATTCGCTCACCAGATCGGCCGCACCGGCCGCGCAGAACGAATTGATCTGCGGCACCGCGATATTCACCACCGTCCGATGCAGCAGATGCAGATCGACCTCGGCGAGGACGTCCGCGACCGCACCCCGGTAGCGGGTGTGGGCGTCACCGTCACAGTGGCGCAATGTGGGTCGCCACCGCATCCGCGCGGGCACCGGGCAGCCCGGTGCGAGGGCCTGCTCCCAGTTCCGCGCATCCGCCGGAAAATGCTCCGGATCCCGCAGCACCCGCAACGCCGCCGCATGCCCGATCACCAAGGTCGCCGCCACGCCCGGCGCCAACTCCACCGGAACCTGCGCCCCCGACCCGCGCATCTCCCGATACACCCCGTGCGGATCCGCCGCGAACTCCGCCCCGTACAGCGAAAACCCCGAACCCCGCGCCCCTGCTTCATCAGGACCGTGGTCGTATGCGCTCAACGAACAACTCCGAAGTGGTCGAATGATCCGAACCGACAACCAATTCCGGCAGCCTACGGCCTCCGACCCGTCCTCGCCCGGCTACCCGTACCCGCACACCCTAGCGGCCTCGACGCAATCCCGTACTCGATCGCGTACAGTTGGGTGTACCCCGCCCATCCATGCGGGATAGGAGGAGTGTTCACCATGAGAGCGATGCACGCCACGGATGCCCGCGCCAACTTCGCCGAGGTGCTGGACGCGGCCACCGAAGACAACGACGAAGTGATCATCACCCGCAGTGGCGGCAAGGCCCCGGCCGTGGTGATCTCCTTGGCCGAGTATTCGGCACTGAAGGAAACCAACTACCTGCTGTCCAACCCGACGATGGCACGGCGACTTCTCGACTCGATCGCCAATGTGGACGCCGGACGTACGGAGGTACACGAATTGATCGATGTAGCCGATGAGGCGGACGACGACCTGTGAGCCTGAAAGTTCGCTTCGATCCGAATGGCTGGGAAGACTACCTGCACTGGCAGCGCGAGGATCGAAAACTGCTGCGGCGCATCAACCTTCTGATCGAGGACATCCGCCGCAACGGCAACGCCGATGGCATCGGCAAGCCGGAGCCGCTGCGGGCGAACCTCTCCGGATGGTGGTCGCGGCGGATCGATTCCGGACATCGCCTGGTCTACCGCGCCGACGACGATACCGTCACCATCGTCGCCTGCCGAGGGCACTACGACTAACCGCAACCGACCATCGCCAACTTTTCATCCTTGGGAACGATCCCCCCTCACACTGCGGTGTGATCCGGGACGAGAACGGGATGCTTAGCGTCCGGGGGTATGGATCAGCAGGTTGCTTCCGTGCCGCGGATCGAGGCGCTCGATGTGTTGCGCGGGTTTTCCCTCGGTGGGATTTTCGTCGTCAATATCATGGCCATGTCGGGACCGTTCACCTTCGAGGGTGGAGCGGCGCATGATCTGGTCGGGATTTTCTTTCATAACAAGTTCTATGTGCTGTTCGGATTCCTGTTCGGATACTCGCTCACCATGCAATTCCGGTCGGCGGAGCGGGCGGGGGCCAATGCGGTGGCGCGCACGGTGCGGCGCTGCCTGGCGCTGATGGCGATCGGGCTACTGCACCGGGTGTTCTTCTACGACAGCGAGGTGCTGTTCGGGTACGGCGCGATCGCCCTGGTGTTGTTGGCGCTGAGTCGGATTCGGATCAGGACGGCATTGATCACGGCCGCGGTGCCGTTCGGCTTGTTCGCCGTCGTGATGACCGCCATGCAACTGTTCGGCGGCGACTCCGCGTCGAGCGAGTCCGACAGGTCGACCCAACTCGAGGCGATGCGAGCCGGGTGGCTGGACGCGGCGGCGTACCGCTGGGACGGGTTCGTGCACAATCTGCCACAGTTCCTGCTGTTCGGTCTGCTGAATGTGCTGCCGACGCTGCTACTCGGATTCGTGGCGGGCAAGCGGCGCATCCTGGAACAGCCGCAGCGCTACCTGCCGTGGCTGGGGCGCGTCCAGATCATCGGGTACGGGATCGGGCTGCCGATCGCGGCGCTGGAGACGCTGACGGATTTGCCGCTCGCCGGTCCCGCCTATTTGGCCGCGCCACTGCTGACCGCCGCCTACTCGGCCACCGTTCTCCAACTGCTGCACCGGTATTCGTGGCTGCGGGAGGTGTTCGCCCCCGCAGGCAAGTTGGCCGCCACCAACTACATCGGCCAATCGGTCCTCGCGGCGATCCTCTTCACCGGATACGGTTTCGCCATGGCGGGTCGGATGAACGACTGGGTGATCCTCGCCATCGCCGCGGCCGTCTACGCCGCCCAATTGGCCGCCAGCGCTTGGTATATCCGCCGCCACCGCTACGGGCCGATCGAATGGGTGCTGCGGATGGCCACTTACGGCACGCTGCATCCGAATCGCACCCAAATCCCTTCTACGGCAGGAAGCTGACTACCCCACGACTGCCAATCCTCTGCCAGTGACGGGTATTCGCCTTGGCGGGACGCCTCGAAGGTGGCAGCGTAGTCGGTGGGGGCGTGAGAATGGCGATGCGAGCGCTCCGCTCAGTCGGCAACGGGGCCGAACAATCGGCGACACCCTCGGGGCGGACGGCAATGGGGCCGCGGACCGCGGCGGTGGGCCGGGGCGTCCGCTGCGACGCCCGCACCGCCCTTGGGCATCGGATTCGATCCGGTGCCCACGGGTGTCTGTGTGGTGCGGTCGCGCAGCGGGTGGCCCTCGCGGCGAATAGCGCAGCGGCTCAGCGAGTATCGCTGTCGATGAGCAACTGCCCGCTGGAGTCGATCACCCGGTATTGCAGCGAGCTGCGCGCCTTGCCATCGGTGTACACCAGGTTGGGCATATGCATATCCGCCGAACCGTCGCCGCTGTTGGAACCGCTGATCCCGCCGCCGAAATCCTGGATCCCGTGATCGGACCAGTACTGCTGGAAGGAGGACTGATTCCCGTACAACTGCTGGGCGGCGGGCGTCAACTGACCCCACGCATTGCTGAAGCGCGAGTTCAGGATGTCCTTATAGAACTGGACGATCACATTGGCGGCCGAACCGGTATTGACCTGACTCGAATTCTTGGTCTGACCGGGTGCGACCTTGGGGGCGGCACTGGATGGTCCGGCGGACGAGGAGGCCGGGGCATTGGCCTGCGCCGAGGGACCGCTGCCGCCACCGCTGTTCATGGAGGCGACGGTGATGGCTCCGGCCGCGACGACCGCACCGACCACCGAGCCGATCAGCACCGCCTTGCGCTTGCTGCCCTTGGGGGCGGCGGGCTGGACCGTGGTGCGCGGATGCGCGGCGGTGGGCGGATGCGCCGGGCTGACCGCGCCGTTGTAGCGGGGCGGTTCGGGCAGCGGACGCGAAATCGGTTCGGTCTGGCCATTGTTGGGGGCGGCCGGGGGGCGCGGGGAGCGCTTGACGCCCTCGGGGAGGCGGCGGGTGGCATATGCCTCACTGGCGGGGACGAAGCCTGCCGCCACCGGGGTGGGACCGGCCTCGGCGAGCGCGGTCAGGTAGTCGCGCGCGGCCCGCATGGTGGGCCGCTCGGTGGGTTCCGGGCTCAGCAGTTGCAGCAGGAAATCCGTTGCGGGACCGGCATTGCGGGGTTCGGTGATCTGGCCGTTGGCCGCGGCGTACAGCACGGCGAGCGGATTGGCGTTGGCCCCGTAGGGCGGTTCGCCTTCCAGGGCGTGAAAGAGCGTGGCTCCCAGGGAGAATACGTCCGAGGCCGGGCTCGGGTCGGTGCCGCGCGCGCACTCGGGGGCGAGGTAGGCGGCGGTGCCGCAGATGAGGCCGGTCTCGGTGAGGGTGACATCGCCGGTGGCCCTGGAGATGCCGAAATCGGTGATCTTCACCGTGCCGTGGTCGTCGAGCAGGACATTGCCCGGTTTGACATCGCGGTGCACGATGCCCGCCTGGTGCGCGGCGATGAGCGCGGAGGCCACCTGCTCGCCGATGCGCCCGACCTGGGTGAGCGGCAAGGTGCCCTGCGCGGACAGCACCATGGCCAGGCTGCGCGATTTGAGGTACTCCATGACCAAGCACGGGTCACCGTCGTGCTCGGTGATATCGAAAACCACGATGGCATTGGGATGTTGGAAGCGGGCGGCATTGCGGGCCTCGCGGATCGCGCGCTGGCGCACCACGTCTCGCTCCCCCTCGGGGAGGCTGGCCTTGATGTGGATCTGCTTGACCGCGACCGAGCGCTGCAGGCGCTCGTCGACGGCACGCCAAACCACGCCTGTGCCGCCGCTACCAATCCGCTCGACCAGGCGGTAATGTTCCGCGATCAACTGACCGGTATCGATGGCGCCTACTCCGAACCTTCTCGAAATCGTGACATCCCGCGCGTCGACCACCTGCGTGGTCGCGAACGAGTGTAGCGGGCCGCGCCGCGACCTCCACGCCGACTCCGGCGTGCCGTCCGTGCACGGGTGCTGACGCGCGTGACGCGCGCGACACTCACCCTAGTGCACGCTGTCGGCGAAGCCGTCCTTGAACCCGCGCACAGCTGGAGGTACGTCCGGCGCATGCGCGGCAATCAGCGTGTGGCGCGCAGCATTCGGCCCGCGGCGGCGACCGCCGGAGCGGAACTTCCGGCGTCGGCGATGAAGACCGCGAAGGCCATATCGCCCTCGATGCCGACGAACCAGCCGTGCGCGTGCTTGTCGTCGATGTATTCGGCGGTGCCGGTCTTGCCGAGCAGGTCCGGGATATCGCGCAACTCGGTGGCGGTGCCCGAGGTGATGGTCTCGCGCATCATGGGTTCGATCTGCTGCGGGATGCTCGCGGGTAACGCCGCGGTCGGGCGATCCGCTTTGCCGGGTGCGCCGCGCACCACGGTGGGCGCGGGCACCGATCCGTGCGCCAGTGCCGCGGCTACCAGCGCCATCCCGAACGGGGTGGCCGTCACCCGGCCTTGACCGATACCGGATTCGACGCGCTGGGCCGGGGTGTCCGCGGTGGGCGCCTTCCCGGTGACGGTGGTCAATCCCGGTGTCACGAAGTCGACACCGAGTCCCAATTGCGCCGCGGCCTTGGTGAGGCCCTCGGGCGGCAACTGGACCGCGAGCCTGCCCATGGTGGTATTGCAGGATTTGGCGAATGCGGTGTGCAGCGGGACTTTTCCGAGATCGAAATTATTGTCGTTGGGAATCTGTCTGCCCTCGATGTTCTCGGTGCCCGGACAGCCGACGACCGTGTCCGGCGTGGCGATGCCCGCCTGCAGCGCGGCCGAGACCGTCACCGTCTTGAAGGTCGATCCGGGCGGGTAGAGGCCGGTGAGGGCGATCGGACCCTGCGCGTCGGCGGCGGCGTTCTGCGCCATGGCCAGCACGCTGCCGGTGGAGGGTTGCAGCGCGACGATGGCGGCGGGTTTGTCGATCGACAGGAGCGCGGCCTTGGCCGCCCGCTGCAGACCCATATTGAGGGTGGTGGCGATATCGGGCATCGGCTTGGCCTCCGCGCCGCCGACGCGCAGGGTATTGCCACCGGCGGTGGTGGCGCGCACCGCCCAGCCCGCGGCGGCGTCGAATTGCTGCTGCCACAGGTCCGACAGGCCGGAGAAGACGGGGGAGGCCAGCGATCTGTCGGAGGTGAGCAGGCGGGGCTGCGGTGCCAGGGTAACGCCGGGGAGGGCGGCGAGCCGTTCTTGGATCGGCGCGATATCGGCGGCGCGCAGTGTGATGACGGTGGCCGGTTTCCCTTGGGCCGCCGCCAGATCCGTTTGCATCGAGGCGGGGGTGATATCCGGGGCGACCCCACCGAGGAGTGCGGCGACCGCGGCGGTGTCTGCGCCCGGCGCGATATTCACCAGGGTGACGATCTGCTGGCTGAGCAGATCGCCACCGCCGGAGTCGAGCACCCGCGCGGGTGTGGCCGGGTAGGCCGGGCCGTAGCTCAGCGGACCCTGGTCCAGGCCGGGTGCGATGCTCGCCGGATTCCAGTGCACCTTCCAGCCGTCGTGGTCGGCGGCGGTGGCCGGGGCGGTGTAGCTCCACTGTTTGGACCCGTCGGGGCCGAGTTTCCAGGTGGCCGCGAGGGTGAACGCGCCCGCGTCCTTGGTCGTGGGGTCGCGGACTTCGAAGCGCACATTCTTGCCCAGGCCGTCGAAGAGTCCGGTGAGCGCGGCCCCAGCGGCCTGCGGGGCGTCGGTGAGCGCGGCCGCGGCTGCCGGATCGTCGCGGTTCAGCGCGTCGGCGAAGCGCTGGGCGACGGTCTTGGGCTGATCGGGTCCCGAGGCGCAGCCGGTGAGGGCCAACGTCGGGATCGCGATCAGGGCGAGCAGGCGTGGTGGGATGCGCACCCGCTCGACCCTACTCACGCGATTCGCGGGCGGGCATCACTCGCACGGGCGAATCCTTTGGTTTGTCCGAGGCTGCGCACCTGTGGACGACTGGGATGTCAGTCGGCGAATTCGAGGCGGCCGAAGTCTTCGTCGCCCAGTTCGATATCGAAGACCTCGCGCAGGATCTCGGGCAACTCGCCGATGGTCGGCTCGCGAGTTTCGAGGCGGCCGTCCGGATAGCGGGTATTCCAGGTGCGGTTGTTGAGTTCGTGGTGCACGTCGGGGTGGAAGCGCTGCGCGTAGGGCCGGGTGGCGAAAGGCGAACGCGGCGAGGTGGACACGTACAGATTGCCCACCTCGAAATCGATCCGGTACTTCGGTTCGACGGTGAAGGTGTAGCGCTGAATCCACCCGCTCGGGCCGAACTGGTGCAGCGCCCACAGTTCGGAATCGAGCGCGCCGCGCAGCGCTTCGAGGCGGAATCGCCAGTCGCCCGAAGGGAATTCGCCGGTATCGGGGGCGAGTGCGTACGGTTCGAGCGGGCCTGCGCCGAATCCGACGTCGCACAGCCAGATCCGGTCGTCGGCGGCGGTGCGGACTCGCAGCAGCGCGTGCGTCGAGGGCCGCAACCCCGTCGGTTCGCCCATCACCACCCGTCCGGTGTGCGCGGTGAACTCGAAGCCGAACCGTTGCAGCGCGGCCGCGAACAGCGTGACGTGCTCGAAGCAGTAGCCGCCGCGCCGGTGGCGAATCATCTTGTCCTGCACAGCGGCCAGGTCCAACGCCACGCCGCGCCCCAGGACGGCGTCGAAGTTCTCGAAGGGCAGCGCGGTGGTGTGCGCGCGATGCAGCAGCCGCAGCGTCTCGGGTGTCGGCGTCGGCTCCCCCGCGTAGCCGATCCGCTCCAAATACGCGTCCAGATCCAGTTCCGCGCCGTTCCAGTGGTATGCGGGATCCACGTTGGTGGTCATCTCACCTCTTATCTCGCAGCCGCGTTCACCCGGCATGTCGACCAACCGGACCATAACCCGGATTGTTCCCCCAGCGCTGCGAGGTGCCCTCGCTCAACCCCACGAACACGCCACCGGCCAGCGCCAATCCGCCGACCGGATTGTCGCCGCGCCGACCGCCGCGTGTTCGCGCGGCCGCTCCAGGGTGGTGGTCATTCCCTACTCCCAAGTTCGAGTAATCCCGTATTAGTACGATCGGAGTCGAACATCAACGCGGTACGAGAAAATTCGTACAAGGAGTTTGCATGACCACCACCGAAATCGCGGCGGGCCGGATCCCTGGACGCGCGTTTTCCGGGACTGGTCGATCTACTGCGCGAATGGCGGCCCATCGAATGACGCGACCGAACATTCCCTCGACTAGGATTCGCTCATGCGTTCGATAAACAGTGCCGAACGGCGGGCCAGACTCGGGATTCGGCATCTGCTCGCCGCCAAGAACGGCGCGCCGGAGCGGATCGCCGAATCGGTTGTCGCCCTGCACGCCACCGATCCGGCCGGCGTATTCCTGTCGGTGGCGGCGCGCGGGCGCGAACTCGAGCCGAAGGATGTGGAGCGGGCGCTGTACGACGATCGCACCCTGCTGCGCATGCTGGCCATGCGGCGCACCATGTTCGTGACGCCGACCGATTCGGTCGGCGTGCTCCAGGCCGCGAGCGCGAACGACCTGGCGGACAAGCAACGTCGCACCTATGCCAAATACCTCGAGCGATCGGGGGCCGTCGAGGGCGATGCCTTGGCCTGGTTCACCGAGGTCGAGGAGCAGACGCATCAGGCACTACTGGCACGCGGGGTCGCCACGGGCGCGCAGTTGAGCAAGGATGTGCCGCTGCTACGGACTCAGGTGAATATCGCTGCGGACAAGTCGTATTCGAAGCCCACCGGCATCACCACCTGGGTGCTGGTGGTCCTCGGCGCGCAAGGGCGGATCGTGCGCGGCCGACCCAATGGCGGTTGGAGCAGTAGCCAATACACCTGGTCGCCCGTGGAATCCTTGCTGCCGCAAGGCATCGCGCGCCTGTCCGCCGCCGAGGCCAGGGCCGAGCTGGTGCGCAGGTGGCTCACCGCCTTCGGTCCGGCCCCGATCACCGATCTCAAATGGTGGACGGGCTGGCCGGTCGGCGAGGTGAGAAAGGCGCTGGCCCACCTCGATACGGCGGAGGTGGACCTCGGCGCGGCGGGCGCCGGACTCGTGCTCGCCGACGATCTCGAGCCGGTCACCGCACCCGATCCTTGGGTCGCGCTGCTGCCCGCCCTCGATCCCACGCCGATGGGCTGGCAGTCCCGCGACTGGTATCTGGGTCCACACGGCCCGAACCTCTTCGACCGCAACGGGAATATCGGCCCGACCATCTGGTCCGACGGCCGCATCGTCGGCGGCTGGGCGCAGCGCTCCGACGGTGAGATCGTCCATCGGCTGCTGGAAGACGTCGGCGCGCAAACCATTTCGCTGATCGAAGCGGAGGTCGACCGGCTCACCGCCTGGTACGGCGATATCCGTGCCGTCCCCCGCTTCCGCACCCCGCTGGAACGGGAGCTGACGGCCTGATCAGAGGTCGGCGATCACCAGGCGGTAACCGAGATCGAGTTCGGTCGCGTCGAGCAGGTCGGCGTAGCGGCGCTCCCACGCGCCCGAATCGAGATCGGCGCGCAGGCGGGCCAGACCCTCGCGCAACTGCTCGGGCGGCGTGAGCCCGAACATGGACGCGCCCGCCTGCACCGCCTCGTCCAGGTAGGCGTGCGGGCGGCGCCAGAACGCGGCGCCGAAACCGTCGCGGCAATCGTGCGGAACCGGAATCGTCCGCACGGTCGTCGCGCCGAGCAACTCGGTGAGCTCCGACATCGGGACGGCCATCCCCGCATCGGTCTCGGCCGCCGCCGGGAGATAGTCGCGCAGCAGCCAGAATTCGCGGGTGACGGTGTGATCCCAGGTGAACACGACAATGCGGCGGCGGGCGATGCGCCGCAGTTCGGCCACGCCCTCGGCCAGGTCGGTCCAGTGGTGCACGGTCAGCAGGGCCAGCGCGGCATCCACGCAATCCGAGGCGAGGGGCAGGTTCTCGGCGGCGGCGCGCACGGCGGGCGCGCTGCCGGGCGGGCGCTGACCGACCATGACCGCGCTCGGATCCACCGCGACAACGGTATTGGCGGGCTCGTAGGATCCGGTGCCCGCGCCGATATTGGCGATCGACGCCATACCCGCCACCGCCGCGTCGATCGCGGCATCGATGCGCGGATCCGGCTGTCGGGTCACCGAATACGTGCGCCCGAGACTGTCATAGCGTGCCATCTTCCATCCCTCACATATCCAGGCCGAGATCGAGCACCCGCACCGAATGGGTCAGCGCGCCGACCGCGAGATAGTCGACACCGGTGCGGGCGTAGTCGGCGGCCGAATCCAATGTCAGGCTGCCGGAGGATTCCAGTTTCGTCGCGGGCGCGACGGCCTTGCGGCGCTGCACGGCGGCCTGCGTCTGCCAGAGCGGAAAGTTGTCCAGCAGTACCAGTTCCACGTTCTCGGCCAGTACCGCGTCGAGTTGTTCGAGGCTGTCGACCTCGACCTCGCACGGCAGCTCGGGTGCGGCCGCCCGCACCGCGCGCAGCGCCGCGACCACCGAACCCGCGGCCGCCACATGGTTGTCCTTGATCAACGCGGCATCGCCGAGACCCATCCGATGGTTGACGCCGCCGCCCGCGCGCACCGCGTACTTCTGCAGCGATCGCATGCCGGGCAGGGTCTTTCGACTGTCCCTGATCCGGCAGTCGGTGCCCGCCACCGCCGCCACCCACGCGGCAGTGGTGGTGGCGATCCCGGACAGGTGGCACACCAGGTTCAGCATGGTCCGCTCGGCGGTGAGCAGGCCCCGCGTCGGTGCGAGCACCTCCAGCACCGGTTCGCCCGCCCGCACCGCCGTCCCGTCCGAGACGCGCTCGGTGATCTCGTACCCGCCCGCTCCGAGCACCTCGTCCAGCACCAGCAGCCCGACATCCAGCCCGGCCACCACCCCGGCCTGGCGCGGCACCACCGCCGCCCGCACCACCGCTTCGGCCGGAACCGTCGCCGCGGTGGTGATATCCGGCCCGAACCGCAGATCCTCCTCGAGTGCGACGCGAATCAGTCGCACCGCTTCCTCACGATCCAATCCTGCATCGAGACTCATCGCACCACTCCCATACACTCGTCCGCCGCATTGCGGAATCCCATTACTGCCCCTGGTAATTCAGCACGGCCGTCCAGCGCGGGACGGCCGAGACGACCCGTTCACGATCGCGGCGCCGCCGGTGGCCTGGCCGCGACGAGTTGGGGTTTGCCGTCCCGGTTCAGCCGGATCGGCAGACTCTGGCGCAGCCGGCCCTCCTGCGTCGGATAGTCCGATCGCGTATGGCAGCCGCGACTCTCGGTGCGCAAAGCGGCCGCGGTGAGCAGGGCGCGCGCGGTCAGTGTCAGCGCGGCGTCCTCGAGGGCCGAGATGCGGCGCGCCACAGTGTCTTCCGTCGCGGCGCCGGTGAACATCCCATGGGTGAGCGTCGTGGCCGCCGCGTCGATGGCTTTGCGGGCGAGGGCGAGTCCGTCGCCGTCGCGCACCACGGCGGCATGGGTGGTCATATGCTGCTGGAGTTCCCCGCGATCGGCGTACTCCCTTGCCAGTGCGGGAATCTCGGTGACGCGGGCGCGTACGCCTCGACGCTCGACGGCGGCCGCTCCCGCGCGCTCGCCGACGACGAGCCCCTCCAGCAGGCTGTTGGAGCCGAGGCGGTTCGCACCGTGCAGGCCGGTGCGGGCCACCTCCCCTGCCGCGTACAGTCCGGCGATCTCGGTGCGTCCGCCGGCATCGGTGATGACACCACCGCACTGGTAATGCGCGGCGGGCGCGACGGGGATGAGATCCACGGCGGGGTCGATGCCCACCGCACGGCAGGAGGCGGTAATCGTCGGGAACCGGTGGGCGAAATCGGCGATGGCGCGCGCGTCGAGGTAGACGTGATCCACACCGCGGGCGCGCATGCGCCGGGCGATGGCGCGCGACACCACATCGCGCGGGGCGAGGTCGCCGCGCGGATGCACGCCGTTCATCACCGACTTGCCTGCTGCGTCCACGAGAGTCGCGCCCTCGCCGCGCACCGCCTCGCTGATCAGCGGACGTCGTCCGCGCCCGCCCGGCGTGTACAGCACGGTGGGATGGAACTGGACGAATTCCAGGTCCGCCACCGTCGCGCCGGCCCGCAGCGCCAGCGCGATACCGTCGGCGGTCGCGCCCGGCGGATTGCTGCTGAGCGCGTACAACTGGCCGAGCCCGCCGGTGGCCAACAGTACGGCGGGTGTGTGCACCACGCCGAGTCCGCGCTCGGAGACGGCGATCACGCCGCGCACACCATCGGGTCCGGTGACGATATCGGCGGCCGCCGCGCCGAACAGCACCGGAAGTCCGGCCGCGTTGAGCGCGCGCTGCACCTCGGCGCCGGTGGCGTCGCCGCCCGCGTGGATGATGCGGCGGGTGCTGTGCCCGCCCTCGCGGGTGCGCGAGACCTGTCCGTCGCGGCCGAGGTCGAAGACCGCGCCGAGGTCGGTCAGCGCCGCCACCGCCCGCGGTCCGCCGGAGACGATGGCGCGCACCGCCGCCGCGTCGCACAGTCCCGCGCCCGCCTCGAGGGTGTCGCGCAGGTGCGCGTCCACCGAATCGCCGTCCGGCGCGACGACGGCGATGCCGCCCTGGGCGTACTGGGTGGAGGTGTCGGTGGGGCCGCCCTTGCTCAGGGTCAGCACCCGCAGTCCGTGCCGCGAGGCGGTGGTGGCCGCGCTCAGACCGGCGACACCGCCGCCGATCACCACCAGGTCCGCTTCGGCCTCCCAGCCGATCGAGTCGTTCATCACGTGCCTATCCCGGTGTCCGGCAGTCGATTCCGCTCGCCGCGCCAGTGGCCTGCGCACGGAATCGACGCGGGCACCTGCTACTCGCCGCCGCCCGGATTGCCGATGGCGATCATCCGCCGCACCGAATTGCGGCCCAGCGCCGCGGTTTCCGGATCCACGTGCACCTCGTCGCGCCCCTCCACCAGGCAGCGCAGCAGGGCGGCCGGGGTGATCATCTTCATGTATTTGCAGGAGGCCCGCTCGTTGACGGCCTGGAAGTCGATGCCGGGCGCGGCCTTGCGCAGCTGGTGCAGCATGCCGATCTCGGTGGCCACCAGCACCTGGTTCGACTTGGCGGCGCGGGCGGCGTCGATCATGCCGCCGGTGGACAGGATGTGCACCCGGTCCGCCGGGAACGCGCCCTCGCCGGCGAGGTACAGCGCCGAAGTGGCGCAACCGCATTCGGGATGGACGAACAGCTCGGCGTCGGGATGGGCGCGAGCCTGCTCGGTGAGTTCGGCGCCGTTGATGCCCGCGTGCACGTGGCATTCACCGGCCCAGATGTGCAGGTTCTCCCGGCCGGTGACCCGTTTGACATGCGCACCGAGGAACTGGTCCGGCAGGAACAGCACCTCACGCTCGGGATCGATCGAAGCGACCACGTCCACGGCATTGGAGGAGGTGCAGCAGATATCGGTGAGCGCCTTCACCTCGGCGGTGGTGTTGACGTAGGAGACGACCAGCGCGCCGGGGTGTTCGGCTTTCCACGCGCGCAGTTGGGCGGCGTCGATGGAGTCGGCCAGCGAGCAGCCCGCCCGCTGATCCGGGATGAGCACGGTCTTGTGCGGACTGAGGATCTTCGCCGTCTCCGCCATGAAGTGCACGCCGCAGAACACGATGGTGTCCTCCGGGGCCTCGGCCGCGATGCGGGACAGCGCCAGCGAATCACCCACGTGATCGGCGACGTCCTGGATCGCGGGCAATTGGTAGTTGTGCGCGAGGATCGTCGCATTGCGTTCGCGGGCGAGTCGCTTGATCTCGGCCGCCCACTCCGGTGTCGCGTCCACTCCGGCATATCCGCCGGGTCCGTCGACCACCTGCCCCAGTGCCGGAGCGACCGGCTTCACACCCACCGTAGCCATGATGGCTCCCTTCCTCGTGCGTCGGCCAGAGCACCGATTCGCACCCAACCAGGTTTTCGACTTATAATCGAAAACGTGCCCCATAGTAGCACCATCCACGAAACGCTCACCGCCGTGTTCCAGGTTCGCCGCTTCCCCAGCACCATCCGCGCAGGTAACGACCGCGCGGCTGCGGCCGCGCACCGCTGCCCGCCGAATCAGCGCACCGAACTGGCGGTGCTGCTGTGGGAGCGCGCACTCGATCCACAGCGCGGCACCTGGTCGCTACCGGGCGGTCGGTTGCGCGACGACGAGGATCTGGACACCTCGGCCCGCCGCCAACTCGCCGAGAAGGTGGATGTGCGGGAACTGGCACATCTCGAGCAACTGTCGGTCTTCAGCGCGCCGGACCGGGTGCCGGGTCCGCGCCGCATCGCCTCGGCCTATCTCGGCCTGGTGCCGCTGACCGCCGAACCGGAACTCCCCGACGACACCGCCTGGCATCCGGTGTCGGCACTGCCCGCCATGTCCTTCGACCACGGGACGGTCGTCGAGCACGCCCGCACCCGGCTGGCGGCCAAACTCTCCTACACCAATATCGCCTTCGCCTTGGCCCCCGCCGATTTCACCATGTCGACGCTGCGGGAGATCTATTGCGCCGCACTGGGTTACGACGTGGACACCACCAATCTGCAACGCGTCCTGACCCGGCGCGCCGTCATCACCCCGACCGGCGCGACCCGCGCACCCGGCCGTGCGGGCGGACGCCCCGCCGCCGTCTACCGCTACACCGATTCCGGTATCCGGGTCACCGACGAATTCGCGGCCCTGCGGCCACCGACCTGAGCCGCGAACCCGAACGCGCATCGACACATTCGACGCCGCGCCGTTCGAATTCGAAGGCGCGCTTCAGTGTTCGGCCGACTTGCGGTGTTTGGCGCCGCGGCGATACCGCCGCTTGTTGGGCAGCGGCTGCGCGGCACTGCTGCGCCGCAACTCTGCCCGCCGCCGCCACGCCGTCAAATCCGCGCGCTCCCGCGGCTGCTCCGCCACGGACCGCGTCGGCTCCTCTTCGCGCATCACCGGCCCCCTTCAGGTCTGCGTATTCCGGCTGACCCAGGGTAGAGACGGTCGATCCGCGACGCCACCGGATTCAGGCCGGGAACGGATGCGGCATTGCGGATACGGCAGACGATATCGCGTCGGCTCAGCGATAGTCGCGCGCGGATTCCTCGCCGACGGGCCGATATCCCGGCCCGCTCGGCGGCGGACCGTACGGCACAAAGGTAGACGCCCCGGCATCATCGGCCCCGAAAGCGCGCCGCCTGCCGGATCCCAGATCTTCAGTGGGACTCAATACTGCCAGGAAGAACACCACCGCCGAGGCCAGCAGCGGTTGGATCAGGCAGGCCATCCACGCGCCGAGATCCAGCGGCAGCGCCGCGGGCGGGCGCCCCGCCACATCGGGCGAGAGCACCACCTCCGGCGGCAGGGTGACGATCTGTCCGACAGCGGGATTGCGCGGCCGCGGATACAGCAGTTCGGCGACCTGCTCACCGAATTTCGCCATGACGACCGCGCCGAGCAGGCAGCCGAGCAGCAGTCCCACCTGGAGCACCGGTCCGCGCATACTGCGCCAACGCCAGGTGCCCGCCGCCGCGAGCGCGCCGATGACCGCGCCGATGAGCATGTAGATGCCCACCCCGTCGAAGCGGTGCGCGCTCTCCCCCGTCAGCGCCGCGCCGCGCCCCGCCTCCACGACCAGCAGTTGTTCGGGCGGGGCCAACCACGCCCACAGCGCCCCGCCGAGGGCACTGGCCAGCACCACCGCGCCGAAGACGAAAAGGCCCGCCCGGATCTCGCGCGCCCGCACTAGCGCAATTCCGTTCCGGCGGAATCGATCACACCGTGTCGGGAGCATTTCGCCCACCAACCGTCCGGATGCACCTGCACGATCATCCGGCGACCGCAGTGCGCGCAGTAGCGCGGCGCCTCGAGCCCGAGCGCGGCGGCGGCGGGCAGCCGATCCGCGCCGCCCGGTTCGAGTTGTCTGCCGGTGAACGGGTTGTAGCGGGCGTCCATGCCCATGACAGTACTCACGGGTTCAGAGGGTTTCGTTGAGCGCCTTGATCGGCATCCTCAACTCGCCGAGCAGATCGAGATCCTTCTCGGCGGGGCGGCCGAGGGTGGTGAGGTAGTTGCCCACGATGACGGCGTTGACGCCGCCGAGAATGCCCTGTTTCGCGCCCAGGTCGCCGAGGGTGATCTCGCGCCCGCCCGCGAAGCGCAGGATGGTGCGCGGCAGCGCGAGGCGGAAGGCGGCCACCGCGCGCAGCGCGTCGGCGGCGGGCAGCACCTCCAGGTCGCCGAAGGGGGTGCCCGGCCGGGGGTTGAGGAAGTTCAGCGGCACCTCGTCGGGTTCCAATTCGGCCAACTGCGCGGCGAATTCGGCGCGCTGCTCCAGCGTTTCGCCCATTCCGAGGATGCCGCCGCAGCACACCTCCATACCGGCCGCGCGCACCATGCGCAGGGTGTCCCACCGCTCGGCCCAGGTGTGGGTGGTGACCACATTCGGGAAGTGCGATTTCGCGGTCTCGAGATTGTGGTTGTAGCGGTGCACGCCGATCGCGGCCAATTGGTCGACCTGCTCCTGGGTCAGCATGCCGAGCGAGCAGGCCACCTGGATGTCGACCTCGTTGCGGATCGCCTCGACACCCGCGGCGACCTGCGCCATGAGCCGCGCGTCCGGACCGCGCACCGCCGCGACGATGCAGAATTCGGTCGCGCCGGTCTTGGCGGTCTGCTTGGCGGCCTCGACCAGGCTGGGGATATCGAGCCAGGCGGCGCGCACCGGCGACTGGAACAGGCCCGACTGGGAGCAGAAGTGGCAGTCCTCCGGGCAGCCGCCGGTCTTGAGGCTGATAATGCCCTCGACCTCGACCTCGGGGCCGCACCACTTCATCCGGACCTCGTGGGCCAGGGCCAGCACGTCTTCGAGTCGGTCGTCGTCGAGGCGCAGCACCTGCAGGGTCTGCTCCTGTGTCAAACCGACCCCGCGCTCTAACACCTGATCGCGGGCTACCGCCAGAATGTCGGTGTGGACGGGTGCCTGAGTCACTGCGCGACTCCCTTCTCGGAACAAGGCCGGGAAACTTGAACAGCGTTCAGGCTAGGGTAGTGACGAAGGCGCGTCAAAAAAACACTGCGTCCATGTCGAAACACGCGGCAGGCGCCGCATACGGATATCGGAGGGCACCGGGGTGCAACTGCACAGAGCGGACGTGGTCGACGGCGCGATCGCCATACTCGATCAGTACGGGCTCGCCGATCTGACCATGCGCAGGCTCGCGGGCTCGCTCCAGGTGCAACCGGGCGCGCTGTACTGGCACTTCCCCAACAAGCAGGCGCTGCTGGGCGCGGTCGCGGATCGGATCCTCACCCCGATGGCGGACCCGGTCGTGGCCGAGGAATGGTCCGGCCAGGTCGCCGAATTGGCGCACCGACTGCGCGAATGCCTGCTCGCCTACCGCGACGGCGCGGAACTGGTGTCGTCCACCTACGCCTCCCGCCTCACCACCAGCAAGGGCCGAGAACGCCTGGTGAGCGCGGCCATTCGCGCGGGCATGCCCCGGCACGAGGCCGAACTGGCGGGCTACACCGTGCTGTACTACGTCCTCGGTCAGACCGTGGACGAACAGTCACGCATGCAGATGGATTCGGCGGGCGCGCTACCCGAGGGCGCGTCCCCGCTGGAGGACGATTCGGACCCCACCGCGCGTTTCGACTTCGGGCTGCAATTGTTCATCGCGGGTGTGCGGCATCTGCTGGGCGAGCGGGTGCGCTGAGATTCAGTGCGGTCCCGGCGAATTCGGCGCCGGCCGCGCGGCACTCGTCTCGGCGCGCGTCATCCCGGTCGCTGACGGTGGACGGGTGCCGATCGTCCATCGGCAGCATTCATCCAGAGTAGGCACGCGTGGCGCGCCCTGCCACGAATGCCGGTCGACGATTTCGTCTATCCCGGACAAACCCGAAATCGAACCGCCCGGTAGAGTTCTGGCGTCATCCTCGGCGGGTGCGGGAATCCGGTGCAATTCCGGAACGGTCGCGCCACTGTGATCGCCCTCGGGCGAGAGTCAGACCTCCCCCACCGGGTACGCCCCGCGAAAGGCCGCGTTTTGCCTGTGGAGTCTCGGCCGTGATCCGGGTTCGTATCGCTGTCGTCCTGCCCGTCCTCGGGGTGCTGCTGTGCGCCGCGATGATCGTCGCGACCGGATTCGGCTCGGAGAATCTCCCCGTTTCGGCCGTGGTCGACGTGCTCGCGCACCGACTGACCGGCCGAATCCCGGACGATCCCGGACTGGACACCATCGTTTGGCAGTTGCGGGTGCCGCGCACCCTGCTCGCCGCCCTCGTCGGCGCGGGCTTGGCCCTCGCGGGCGCGACCATGCAGACGCTGGTGCGCAATCCGCTGGCCGATCCCTTTCTGCTCGGGGTGTCCTCGGGTGCGGGCGTCGGCGCGGCGGCGGTCATCACCTCGGGCCTGTTCGCGGGCGCGGGCGTGTGGGCACTGTCCGGTGGCGCGCTGGCCGGGGCATTCCTCGCGGCCGCACTGGTTTTCGCGGTCGCCATGGCCCAGGGCGGATTGACGCCGCTGCGGCTGGTGCTCACCGGCACCGTCCTCGGTTCGGCGTTCTCCGCGTTCAGCAGCTACCTGATCTTCCGCAGCGCCGAACCCTCGGCCGCGCAGTCCGTGCTGTTCTGGCTGCTCGGCAGTCTGGCAGGCGCGGATTGGACGCGGGTCGGGCTGCCGCTCGCGGTGGTCGCGGTGTGCGGGCTGATCCTGCTGGCGGCGGGTGGGTGGCTGGACGCGCTGCACCTGGGCGCGGAAACCGCAGCGTCCGTGGGCGTTCCGGTGCGCGGACTGCGGATCGGACTGTTCGGACTGCTCGCCGTGCTGGTCGGCGTGCTGGTCGCGGTGTCGGGCGGTATCGGCTTCGTCGGATTGGTGGTGCCGCACGCGGCGCGACTGATGGTGGGTCCACGCCATCGGCGACTACTGCCGGTCTGCGTGCTGACCGGGGCGCTGTTCCTGGTGGTTGCCGATGCGGCGACCAGGGTGCTGGTGCGGCCCACCGAGATTCCGGTCGGTGTGCTCACGGGCCTGGTCGGCGCGCCCGCCTTCCTGATCCTGCTGGGACGGCGCCGGTACCGATTCGGCGGCGCGCAGTGACCGCCATTGTCGAGGTGCGCGAATTGTCCTGCGCCGCAGGACGCAAGACCGTCGTCTCCGATATCTCGTTCACGGTGCGCGCGGGCGAGACCATCGGCATAGTCGGCCCCAATGGCGCGGGCAAGACGACGCTGCTGCGCGTGCTCGCCGGTGTGCGCAAGCCGACCTCGGGCCGAGTGCTGGTGAACGGGCGCGCGCTGCACGAACTCTCGGGCCGCGAGCGAGCCAGGACGGTCGCCATGGTGGCCCAGGACGAGCAACCGCCCGCCGATCTGCTCGCCGGCGAGGTCGTCGCGCTGGGCCGCACCCCGTATCTACCGCCGTGGGGCGCTGGTTCGGCGGCGGAGCGCGCCGTCGTCGCCGCAGGGCTCGCCGCCGTCGACCTGACCGGTTGCGCCGACCGTCCGGTGCATCGGCTCTCCGGCGGCGAGCGACAGCGAGTCCTGTTGGCGCGCGCGCTCGTTCAGCGCACACCGCTGCTGCTGCTGGACGAACCGACCAACCACCTCGACATCACCCATCGGCTCGCGCTGCTGGGGATGGCCCGCACCCTGGACCGCACCGTCGTCATGGCGCTGCACGATCTGGCCATGGCCGACAGGTACTGCGACCGAATCCTGGTGCTGCACGAGGGCGCCGCCCATCCGTTGGCGGCGCCGGAGGCGGCGCTGCGCACCGAGGTGCTCGACACCGTCTTCGGGGTGCGCGCGATCCGGGTCCCGCATCCGGACACCGGCGAATCCCACCTGCTCATCACCGCGCGAGAGGCGAATCCATGACCCCATTCCCCCGAATTCTGGCGGTCTGCGCCCTCACCGCGACGCTCGCGGCCTGTGGCGCCCCGCAGGCCGAGACGGTCCGGGCCGGCGATATCACGCTGCGCAATTGCGAAGTGGAGCAGCGCTTTCCGGCGCCCGCGCAGCGAATGTTCGTCAATGACGGCAATATGATCTCCATGGCGCTGGCGCTCGGCGCACAGGACCGGGTGGCCGCGGTGTCGAGTCTGCAACGCGACGCCGACACCCTGCGCCGCCACTACGGCCCGGCCGTGGATTCCCTGAAAACCGTTGCCCCGCAGTATCCGTCGCGGGAGACCGTGCTGGCCCAGCGGCCGGATGTGGTGGTGGCGGGCTGGAACTACGGCTACGACGAGGCCAAGAACCTGACCCCCGATTCCCTGCGCCAGGACGGGATCGCCGCGTACGTGCTCACCGAGAGCTGCCGTCAGCACGCGGGTTCGAGCGCGCGCGGCGTGGTGGACCCGTGGACCGCGCTGCGCACCGACCTGACCAATCTCGGCGCCATCAGCGGGCGCACCGAGCGCGCCGTCGAGGTCACCGCCGACCTCGACGCCAGGCTCGCCGCCCTGCGCGCCGCGCCGCAGGCCGAACGCCGCCCGAATATCTTCCTGTTCGACAGCGCGAGCGACACCCTCATGTCCAGCGGCAGTTTCGGTGCGCCGCAGGCGATCCTGGAGGCGGCGGGCGGGCGCAATGTGCTCTCCGACGTCCAGGACACCTGGGTCAGGGTCTCCTGGGAGCGGCTGGCCGCCGCCGATCCCGACGCCATCATGTTCGTCGACTACCCGCCGCAGAGCTTCGCCGAGAAGCTCGCCCTGCTGCGCGCCAAACCCGGTATCAACCAACTGCGCGCCGTCACCGAGAACCGCTTCCTCGATCTCCCCTACGCCATGTGGACCAGCGGCCCGCTGAATATCGATGCGGCCGAACAGATCCGCAAACAACTGGAGCTGTGGCGCCTCGCGCCGCCGTCCACCATCGTGCCGCGCGCGGACGACGTCATCCGCTGAGCACTACTGCGCGACCCGGCAGGCAGTGACTCAGGGAGCGCTCGCGAGCCACCCGGGGGCGAACCAGCCCGGCGCGGCTTGGATGAACCGTTCCCGCGAGTACGCCCCAACGCCCTCGGGCACCGCACCCACCACCTCGATCCCCGTGTGTCGGGGCAGATCGTCGCGATTGCATGCCGCCGCCAGGTCGGGTCGCGCGGGCCAGGACCCGATGACCAGTCCCGCACAGCGCACCCCGGCGGCTGCCAGTGCGCGCGTGGTCAATTCGCTGTGGTTGAGGGTGCCGAGTCCGGCGGCCGCCACCACCAGCACCGGCGCACCCAGCCGCTGCGCCAGTTCGAGCAGTGTGAAATCGCCCAGCCGCACCAGCAATCCGCCCGCACCCTCCACCAGCGTGACGTCCGCCCGCGCGAAATCGGTGATGGCCGAGGCCGTTTCGGCCAGGGTCAATTCCGCCATACCGGCGCGCCGCGCGGCGGTGTCGGGTGCGAGCGGATCCGGGTATCGCACCAGTTCCAACCCGCCGCCGATCCCGGTCAAGCGCTCGACCTCCGCCAGATCCCCCGCCTCGCCCGGACCGACTCCGGTCTGCGCGGGCTTGCACACCGCCACCGATCGGCCGGTGGCCGCGACCGCCGCCGCGAGCGCGGCGGTGACCACCGTCTTCCCCACCTCGGTCGAGGTTCCGGTCACGAGGAGCACGCTCACGAGGCCACCCGCTCGCGCGCCAAATCCAACACCTCGCCGAGGACACCGGCGATGACGGTGAGTTCGGCATCGGTCAGATCGGCCCGCGCCGTCAACCGCAGCCGTGCGGTCCCCTCCGCAACAGTGGGCGGACGGAAGCAGCCGACCTCGACCCCGAGACCGCGGCAGGCTTGCGCGGCATCGAAGGCCGCGGCGGCATCGCCGAGGATCACCGGGACCACCGCCGAATCCGGTTCTCCCACACCGGCGATGCGGGCCAGCGCGGCGGCGCGCTCGCGGACCCGCCCGGCGAGTTCCGGTTCGCGGCGCAGCACCGCGAGGGCCGCGCGCGCGGCCCCGACCGCCGCCGGAGCCAGTCCGGTGTCGAAGATGAAGGTGCGCGCGGCATCGACGAGGTGTGCCCGCACCCGTTCGCTCGCCAGCACCGCACCGCCCTGGGCGGCAAAGGATTTGGACAGGGTCGCGGTGACGACCAGATCCGGCGCGCCGGAGAGCCCGAGTTCGTGCACCAGTCCGCGGCCGCCCCGGCCGCGGACGCCGAGGCCGTGCGCCTCATCCACGACGAGCACCGCGCCGTTGGCCCGAGCGACGCGATGCAGTTCGACCAGCGGGGCCAGGTCGCCGTCGGCGCTGAACACCGAATCGGTCAGGACCAGCGCCCGCTCCTCGGTGCGCGCCGCGAGCAGCCGATCCACCGCCGCCGGATCGCGGTGCGCCGCGATGGCCACCCGCGCCCGCGACAGCCTGCACGCGTCGACCAGCGAGGCGTGCGAGCCCGCGTCCGAGACCACCAGTGCGCCGCGTCCGGCCAGCGCCGTCACCACGCCCAGGTTGGCGGTGTAGCCGGAGGAGAAGACCAATCCGGCTTCGGCGCCGACGAATTCGGCGAGTTCCTGTTCGAGTCGGGCGTGGTCCTCGGTGGTTCCCGTGACCAGTCGCGAACCGGTGGCGCCGGTGCCCCAGCGGTGTACGGCGGCGATCGCACCCGCGAGCACCTCGGGATGGCGAACCAGCCCGAGGTAGTCGTTGGAGGCGAGGTCGATGGCGGGTGTTTCGGCCGCTCGGGGTCGTAGTTCGCGGCGCAGCCCGGCGGCCCTTCGCGTGTCGGCCCGCTCGTCGAGCCAGTGCAACGGATCCATAGTCACAGCACCGAAGCTTACTTGAACAGTGTTCAAGTTCCAATGGCGGCGGCCGCCGCCATCCCGCGCGCGATGGCGGCGATATCGGCCGCACTGCTGATGAACGGCGGCATCGTGTAGATCAGATTCCGGAACGGTCGCAACCAAACACCCGACGCGACAAGGGCTTCGGTGGTCCGCCGCAGATCGACCGGCCGATCCAGCTCCACCACGCCGATCGCGCCGAGCACCCGCACGTCCACGACGCCGGGCGTCTCCCGGATCGGCGCCAATTCGGCACGCAGTCCCGCCTCGATACCGGCGACCTCGGCCCGCCAATCCCGCCGCAGCAGCAGTTCGATCGAGGCCACCGCGACCGCGCAGGCCAGCGGATTGCCCATGAAGGTCGGCCCGTGCATGAGCCCGCCGTGACCCGCGCTGATGGTCTCGGCGATCAACGCGGTGCACAGCGTGGCGGCCAGTGTCAGATACCCGCCGGTGATCGCCTTGCCGACGCAGAGCACATCCGGACGCACCCCGACAGTGTCGGCCGCGAAGAAGGTTCCGGTGCGACCGAATCCGGTGGCGATCTCGTCGAAGACCAGCAGCACCCCGTATTCGTCGCACAGCCTGCGCAGTTCGGTGAGGTAGCGCGGGTGGTGCCAGCGCATACCGCCCGTGCCCTGCACCACCGGTTCGACGATGATCCCCGCCAATTCCGCCGCGTGCGCGGCGAAGGCGCGCTCCAGTTCGGCCACGTACTCGGGTTCGTACTCGCGCGGCGGCCTCGGCACGAAGACCTGTTCGGCCAGTACATCGGTCCACAGCGCGTGCATGCCGCCGTCGGGATCGCACACGCTCATCGGGACGAAGGTGTCGCCGTGGTAGCCGCCGCGCCAGGTGAGCATCCGCCGCTTGTCTGGCCGCCCGAGGCAGCGCCAGTACTGCAGGCACATTTTCACCGCGACCTCGACCGAGACCGATCCGGAGTCGCACAGGAACACCTTGTCCAGCCCGGCCGGGGTCAATTCGACCAGCAATTCGGCCAGTCGGGCCGCGGGTTCGTGGGTTAGTCCGCCGAACATGACGTGGCTCATCCGCCCGGCCTGTTCGATCAGCGCGGCGTCGAGCACCGGATGCCGGTAGCCGTGGATGGCGGCCCACCACGAGCTCATCCCGTCGACGAGTTCGCGGCCGTCGGCCAGAGTGAGTCGGGTGCCCGCCGCCGAGGCGACGACCAGCGGGTCGGTGCTGGCGGGAAATCCGCCGTAGGGATGCCAGACGTGCGCGGCGTCGATGGCCGAGATGTCGTCCTGGGTCAATGTCACGGGGTCCTCGCAATCCGTTCCTGAACGGTGTTCAAGTTAGCATCGCCGCGCATTCCGGGCACAGTTCGGACATCGACTATCCGCGTCGAACCGCGAAAGCTGCTGACCCGCACCGATTCCGCCATCGACCGACCGAATCCGGCGCGGCGCTCGGCACTGACGCCCCGCCCGCGCGGGGCCGCCCACGGCTGACGCTAGGGTCGTTGCCATGGCCCAGCCCGACCCAGCGACCGGTGACGCGACACCCCTCGGTGTCTGGCCGGGCGCGGCCTACCCGCTGGGCGCGACCTACGACGGGGCAGGCACCAATTTCTCGGTGTTCTCCGAGGTGGCCGACGCGGTCGAACTGTGCCTGATCGACGCGGACGGCGACGAGACCCGCGTTCGGCTCGACGAGGTCGACGGTTACGTCCACCACGCCTACCTCCCCGGCGTCGGCCCTGGCAGCCGCTACGGCATGCGCATCCACGGCCCCTTCGATCCGGAGCGCGGATTGCGCTGCGACCCGAGCAAACTGCTGCTCGACCCGTACGGCAAGGCGTTCGACGGCGCGTTCGACGGACATCCCTCGCTGCACACCGCGGGCCTGGATTCGCTGGGGCACACCATGACCGGCGTGGTGGTCAACCCGTACTTCGACTGGGGCACCGACCGCGCACCCAAGCGGCCCTACCACCAGACGGTGATCTACGAGGCGCATGTGCGCGGTATGACCATGACCCATCCCGCCGTGCCACCGCATTTGCGCGGCACCTACGCGGGTTTGGCCCATCCCGCCGTCATCGCGCATCTGCTCGATCTCGGCGTCACCGCGATCGAACTCATGCCCGTGCACCAGTTCCTGCACGACCAGATGCTGTTGGACCGGGGTCTGCGAAACTACTGGGGCTACAACAGCTTCGGATACCTGGCCCCGCACCGCGAGTACGCCGCCGATCCGCGCGCGGGCGCGGCCGTCCCCGAATTCAAGGCGATGGTGCGGGATTTCCACGCCGCCGGTATCGAGGTCATCCTCGATGTGGTCTACAACCACACCGCCGAGGGCAATCACCTCGGGCCGACCATCGCCTTCCGCGGGATCGACAATGCCGCCTATTACCGCCTGGTGGACGACGATCCGGCCCACTACATGGATTACACCGGCACCGGCAACAGCCTCAATGTGCGCCACCCGCACACCCTGCAACTGATCATGGATTCGCTGCGCTACTGGGTGCTGGAGATGCGGGTGGACGGCTTCCGCTTCGATCTGGCCGCCACCCTGGCCCGTGAACTGCACGATGTGGACCGCCTGTCGACCTTCTTCGATCTGGTGCAGCAGGATCCGGTGGTCAGCCAGGTCAAGTTGATCGCCGAACCGTGGGATGTGGGCGAGGGCGGCTACCAGGTCGGCAATTTCCCGAGCCTGTGGACCGAATGGAACGGCAAATACCGCGACACCGTGCGCGACTACTGGCGCGGGCGACCCGCCACCCTCGGCGAATTCGCCTCCCGCCTCACCGGCTCCTCCGATCTCTACGAGGCCACCGGGCGCAGGCCGGGTGCGAGTATCAACTTCGTCACCGCGCACGACGGGTTCACCCTGCGGGACCTGGTGTCCTACAGCGAGAAACACAATGCGGCCAATGGCGAGGACAACCGCGACGGCAATGCCGACAACCGTTCCTGGAACTGCGGCGTCGAGGGTCCGACCGACGACCCGCGGGTGAATGCGCTGCGCGCCAGGCAGAGTCGCAATCTGCTCGCCACCCTGGTGCTGAGCCAGGGCACCCCGATGCTGCTGCACGGCGACGAGATGGGCCGCACCCAGCACGGCAACAACAACGCCTACTGTCAGGACTCCCCGCTCTCCTGGATGGATTGGTCACTGCTGCACAAGAATTCGGACCTGGTCGCCTTCACCCGCACCGTGATCGCGCTGCGCGCCGCGCATCCGGTCTTCCGCCGCCGCCGCTTCCTGGCGGGTCGCCCCACGGGCCGCCCCCGCGATATCTCCTGGCTCACCCCCTCCGGGAAGGAGATGGCGGCGGCGGACTGGGACAACGGATTCGGCAGATCCTTGGCCGTGCACCTGGACGGGCGCGCCATCCCGGAGCCCGGTCCGCGCGGGGAGCGCGTCACCGACGCCGAATTCCTGCTGTGTTTCAACGCCCACGACGCCGCCATCGAATTCGCCCTGCCCGACCGCTGCCTGCTCGTCCTCCGCCGCACCGCATGACCGATACGACTATGACCGAGACGCACCACACCGATTCGCGCATGCCGCGCCGCAAACCCGCCCGCCCGACGACGGTTCGCAGCACCTACCGCCTGCAACTGCGTCCCGACGCGCTCACCTTCACCGAGGCCCGCGCCATCGCCGAATACCTGCAGCAACTGGGTATCTCGCATCTGTACCTGTCGCCGGTGCTCACCGCCGCGCGCGGCTCGACGCACGGCTACGACGTCACCGACCCCACCACGGTCTCGGCCGCGCTCGGCGGCCCGCACGGTCTCAAGGCACTCGCCGACGAGGTGCGCAGCCGAGGTATGGGTCTGCTGATCGACCTGGTGCCCAATCACGTCGGCGTGGCCGACCCGCGCCAGAACGCGTGGTGGTGGGAGGTGCTGCGCGACGGGAAGGAGTCGACGTACGCGCGGTTCTTCGATATCGACTGGAGTCCGGGCAATGGCGCGGGCGGTCGGCTCGCGCTGCCGGTGCTCCAGGGCGAGAACGATCCGGCCGCGCTGACGGTGGACCGCTCCGGTCCCGAACCCATGCTCGCCCTGCACGATTTGCGCTTCCCGATCGCGCCGGGCACCGATGGCGACAATGCCCTGCGCATCCACGACCGCCAGCACTACCGCCTGGTCAGTTGGAAGGCGGGCGTGTGCGCCTATCGCCGGTTCTTCGCGGTGGGCTCGCTGGCCGCGATCCGCCAGGAGGAGCCGGAGGTCTTCGACCTGACCCACCGCGAACTGGCGGCCTGGTGCGAACACGACCTGATCGATGGCGTGCGGGTGGACCATCCGGATGGATTGACCGATCCCGCAGGCTATTTGGCGCGGCTGCGCCGCGTCATAGGTCCGCACCGGCTGCTGCTGGTGGAGAAGATCCTGGCCAATCGCGAACCGCTCGACGCGACCCTGCCGATCGACGGCACCACCGGCTACGACGCGCTGGCCGATGTGGGCGGCGTGCTGATCGACCCGGCGGGCGAGGCGACGCTGACCGAGTTGTCGCGCCGCTTCGCCGGACACGGCAGTGACCGCGCCTGGATCGGCGAGACCGAGCACCGCATCAAACGCGCCGTCGCCGAGAGCATTCTCGCGCCGGAGGTGCGCAGGCTGGTGGCCGCGATCAAGCGCGACTCGGGCGCCGCGGGTTTCGACACCATGGCGCTGACCAACGCGACCATCGAGGTGCTCGCCTTCATGCCCGTCTACCGGGTGGACTACGCGCCGCTGGCGGGTATGACGGGTGCGGTGATCGCCGAGGTGGAGAAGCGCAACAGCGAACTCACCGCGCCGCTGTCGGTGCTGGTGGCGGCGCTGGGCGCGGAGGGCGAGGCTGCGGTGCGGTTCAGCCAGGTGTGCGGGGCGATCACCGCGAAGGCCGTCGAGGACACCATGTTCTACCAGGCCGCGCGGCTGGTCTCGCTGCAGGAGGTGGGCGGCAATCCGGCCCGATTCGGGCACTCGCTCAACGAGTTCCACCTCGCCAACAGCGAGCGGGCGCAGCGCTGGCCCGCCACCATGACCACGCTGTCCACCCACGACACCAAGCGCGGCGAGGATGTGCGCGCCCGCGTCGGGGTGCTGTCGCAGGCCGCCGACACCTGGGCGCGGGCCGTGGAGTCCTGGCACGAGTCCACCCCGGCGCCCGACGGCGCGACCGAACTGTTCCTGTTGCAGAACATGTTCGGCGTCTGGCCCGCCGACGGCCGACCCGCGTCCTCGGTGCCGGGTCTGCGCGAGCGGCTGCACCTGTTCGCGGAGAAGGCGATTCGCGAGGCGGGCGTGCGCACCTCGTGGGAGGAGCCGGATTCGGAGTTCGAGGCCGCCGTGCACGCCTGGGTCGACAAGGTGGTCGACGGTCCCGTCGGCATGGAACTCGGCGATCTGGCCCACGAGTTGGCCCCGCACGCCTGGTCGGATTCCCTGGCACAGAAGCTGCTTCAGCTGTGCGGGCCGGGCATTCCGGATATCTATCAGGGCTGCGAGCTCTGGGAGGACTCCCTGGTCGACCCGGACAATCGCCGCCCGGTGGATTTCGCGGCGCGCGCGGGTCTGCTGCAATCCCTCACCGGCACACCGGCGCTCGACACCACGGGCGCGGCCAAGATGTGGATCGTCGCCTACGCGCTGTGGCTGCGCCGCGAACGCCCGGACTGTTTCGTCGGCGGTGGCTACCTGCCGCTGTTCGCGACCGGTGAGCAGTCCGCGCGCCTGGTGTCCTACGCGCGCGGCAGGCTCGGCGCGGAACCGGAAGTGGTGGTCGCCGCCACCCGGCACAGCCTGGGACTGGCCGAATCCGGTTGGGGCGATACCGCGCTGACCCTGCCGGACGGCTCCTGGACCGACCGCCTGACCGGCCACACCTTCCAGGGCGCCGCCCGGCTGGAGCAGTTGTTCGCCCGCCTCCCGGTGGCGCTGCTGGTGCGATGAGCCCGCGCCCTAGTGCGCGCTGACCACGGCGGTCTTCTCGATCAGTTCCTCCGGGAACGCACCGCCCAATTCGTCGCGCCAGTGCCGAATATTGGGCGGCGCGTAGTCGGGCGCGTCCTGGGTGCTGGAGGCGACGCGCACGCACTGGTCGGTGGGATTGGCCAGCTTGCGCCACGAATTCCATTGGAAGCGCGGATTTCTCGGCTGCCGCAGCGTGCGCAGCGCGTTGAGCACCCGGTACGGGGTCGACAGCGAGTCGTGCAGGTCCAGGTATTGGTCCTGCGCGCGGCATTCGGCGGCCAGACGATCGAGCCGTTCCCGATCGAAGACCAGCCCGATCGCCTCGGCCTCGCGAATCATCCAGTGCAGCGTGATATCCGACAGACCCGATTCGGCGTAGCCGCCGCCGACATCACTGTGCACACCCTCGAACCACACCTGCTTGACCCGCTCGATCCGCCTGCTGTACTTGATATTCGGCTCGACCGGGATCGTCCAGAGGCACGGCTCGAAAACGCGGCGACGCTCATTGATGGCCAGCGCCTGCCGCGCGCAGTGCACATTCCCGGTGAGTTTCACATCGTGGAAGCGGTGCCTGCGCGCGGTCAGTCCCGGAATTCCCAGTGCGCCCACGGTATCGAACACCCCGAGGAAATTGATCTTGATCGGGTATTGGCAATTGTCCCGTCGGAAAGTACGCCACTGATCGGGCTCCACACCGTCCGTCGGCGGGGCCTGCCGGTAGATCCGCATCGCTTCCGGGTACGCGCCGCGAATCATCGCCTCGGGCGTGAGCAACCCGACCCGGTGGATCAACCCGGCCAGGCTGCGCGCGGTATACGCGCCGCGGCTGAAGCCGAAGATGTAGATCTCGTCGCCCGGCTCCCAGTTCAGCGCCAGATGCCAATACGCGGCGGACAGATTGGCCTCCAGGCCGAGGCCGAACGCGCCGCCCATCAGCCGATCCGCGAGGAAGCCGCGCGCACCGGGTCCGGATACGTAGCTGACCCACTGTTGAATGCGCTGTCCGAGCGGGCCGGGCGCGTCGAAGGTCACCGTCTCGGCGATCTTGATGATATTGGAGACCGTGGTGCTCGATTCGGCCTTCCAGGTTCCGTCACAGCAAACAACCAGCCGTTTCATGGGCTTATCCTCCCTAAGGACGCCGGTCGAAACCCGCGTACTCGACTACCCGTAGATCGCGGGCGGGAGGATGGCGTTAATGCGAATCGGGCGAATCAGAGCCAAGTAGGATCGCCGAAAACCGCGCCGGAGTCGTCCACTTCGGCGGATTTCACATCGGCGTAGGTATATTCGCGAATGCTGACCGGCCCGGAACAGGAATTGACCACAATGTGGAAATCGCGCACGCTCAGCTGGGTGAGTTTGCCGGGGACGATATCCTTATCCACGATCGGCACCTCCTTCACCTCGCCGGGATTGAGGTTGAGGGCGATCGTCGGAGCCGGATCGACGCTCGGCCCAGCACCCAAACCGAGCAGCAGATGCGGCGTCGCTCCGAGCGTGAGTGGACCGATGGTCGCCGCGCACCCCACGTGATAGCCGACCCGGAGCTTGCCCGCCGCCGCACCGTCCGCCTTGCCGTAGCCGACCACGCTCACCAGCGCCTCACGGGTGGTGCCCATCTGATTGAGCGGCGGCAGCCGACTGATGAACTCCTCGCGGGCGCCGACCACGAACTGAATATCGCCCCCTGGTGCGACGAAAGACCGTTCATGCGGAGCCATACTGATGATCTCCGCCCGCGACGGTGTCGCGGAACCTATCGCCAACGCGCAAGTCGCGATGGCACAGCCACTGACCACGAATGCCCTGACATGGTTGCACGACATATCCGGAACTTTAGTAGCCGATCGCTATCCATCCCGTGCACGACACGGGCGAATCTCAGCGGCGCTCGATCCTATGGCGGGCGGAACCGGTCACCCAGCGCAGCGCGGCGACACCGGCGGCGGCGAGCACCGCGACCTGCATCGACCCGGTGACCACCGCGAGAATCAGGCAGATGACCGCCGCCGCGGCCAGCGCCTCGAGCTTGTAGCGCGGCCACGCGCTCCCCGCGATGTCCACCGTATCGGCGGATATGTCGGCGGGATGAACAGTAGCCATACGCTAAGGATAAGCGGACAAGAAAGTTCGGTCCACCCAACTTCGCCGGGAATAACTGTGATCCGCACCGCGTTGCCCCGGCCATGCCATTGACAGGAGAGTACGAACCCAGCACCTCTGACTGGGCACGCGAACAGGCCGACACCATCGAGGGGTCCGGCGGCGCCGACGGCACCACCCTGCGCGGTGTACCGGTCATCCTGCTGACCACCCGCGGCGCGAAATCCGGCAAGCTGCGCAAAACCCCGCTCATGCGGGTCGAGCACGACGGCGAGTACGCGATCGTCGCCTCGCTCGGCGGCGCGCCGAAGCATCCGGTCTGGTACCACAATGTCAAAGCCGAACCGCATGTCGAACTGCGCGACGGCGAGGTCAACAAGGACTACACCGCCCGCGAGGTCTTCAACGACGAGAAGGCGGTGTGGTGGGAGCGGGCCGTCGCGGTCTGGCCCGACTATGCCGACTACCAGACCAAGACCGATCGCCAGATTCCCGTCTTCGTTCTGACACCGCAGTAGCTCGTTCCCGACTCGGCTACCTGCCTACCTTCTGCCACCCGCCGCATCCACCCCGCGCGGCGGGTGGCAGCATATTTCGAGTGTCCAATCCGCTTGATGTTCTCGACGCCCTGTCCGAATCCCGCCCCGCGCTGAGCGCGGACGAGATCGATGCGGCCGCCAAGCGAATTGCCACCATTATCGAGCCGACCCCGCTGCAACACAGTCCGCGCCTGTCCGCGCGGACAGGGGCGCGGGTCTACCTCAAGCGCGAAGACCTGACGGTGGTCCGCTCCTACAAGCTGCGCGGCGCCTACAACCTGATCGTCCAACTGACCGACGCCGAACGCGCGGCGGGCGTGGTCACCGCCAGCGCGGGCAACCACGCCCAGGGCGTGGCCTTCGCCTGCCGAGCCATGCGCATCAAGGGCCGCATCTACGTCCCCACCACCACCCCCAAGCAGAAGCGCGACCGCATCCGCGTGCACGGCGGCGAGTACGTCGAACTGATCGCCGTCGGCGAGACCTATGACGCGGCGGCCGCCGCGGCCGCCGATGATGTGGCGCGCACCGGGGCCACCGTGGTCCCGCCGTTCGACGATGTGCGCACCGCCGCCGGTCAGGGCACCATCGCGGCCGAACTGCTCGAACAACTGGGCGGCGCACCGGATCTGGTGGTGGTGCCGGTCGGCGGCGGCGGCTGCCTCGCGGGCGTCGGCACCTACCTGCGCGAAAGATCCCCGCGCACCGGCATTCTCGGCGTCGAACCCGCGGGCGCCGCGTCCATGACCGCGGCGCTGGTCGCGGGCGGACCGGTGACACTGCCGGAGATCGACCCCTTCGTGGACGGCGCGGCGGTGCGCCGCATCGGCGACGTGCCCTTCGCCGCGGTGTCCCGCTTCGGTGGCCGGGTGGTCTCGCACGCCTCGCTGCCGCTACTCACCGCGACCGAATCCCCCAGCGGCGCGGGCGCTTTCCGCATCATGCAGATCGATGAGGGCGCGATCTGCACCACCATGCTCGAGCTCTACCAGAACGAGGGCATCATCGCCGAACCGGCGGGCGCGCTCGCGGCGGCCGCGCTCGCCGAGGTCGATATCGAGCCGGGATCCACGGTGGTGTGCCTGGTCTCCGGCGGCAACAACGACGTCTCCCGCTACGGCGAGATCATCGAACGTTCCCTGGTGCACCGCGGACTCAAGCACTACTTCCTGGTCGACTTCCCCCAGGAACCCGGCGCGCTGCGCCGCTTCCTCGACGAGGTGCTCGGCCCGGACGACGACATCACCCTCTTCGAATACGTCAAGCGCAACAATCGGGAAACGGGTGCGGCGCTGTGCGGCATCGAACTCGGTGAACCCGGCGGGCTGGCTCCCCTGCTGCGCCGCATGGACGCCTCGCCGATCCAGTGCGAGCGGCTCGATCCGGGGTCGCCCGCTTACCGCTACCTCACGTAGGCCCTGTCTCGGGTCAGGCGGCTGCTGCCGCGTCGGCTCGGTCGGCGCGGTGCGCGGTGCGCGCGCCCGTCACGACCAACGGCAGGATCCACGCCGCCGCCGACATGTCCAGGGGCAGGATCGGCAGGGACAGGCGGTTGTGCACGAAGCCGACCGAGAGGCCGAGGCGCGGTTCGGCCCACCCGAAGCAACCGCCGAGGCCGACATGGCCGAAGCCACCGGTCGCGCCGGGAACCGGCAGCGAGTGGTAGCCGAGCCGCCACAGCATCGGGGCGTAGAACAGGCCGTGATCGAGGCGGTAGGTCTCGATGCGGCGCAACGCCGTCCGGGTTTGTTCGCTCAGGTAGGCGTCGTCGGCGGCGAGCGCGCCGTACAGGGTGGCCAAGCCGGGCGCGGTGCACACACCGTTGCCTGCGCCGAGTTCGGTGTCCAGGATCGCGGGCTCCGGCCCCTCCAACACCTGCTCGAGGCCGGGCAGGAACAGGGAGCGGGCCGCCGCGCCCGCACCGCCGGGCAGCACCCTGGTGCCCGATAGCAGCCGGGACAGCACCGGGTTGGCCAGCGCGCCGAGGTGGGTGCCCGCCAGGTGGGCGGTGACGGTCGGCGCGCCGAGCGGCGGGCGACCCAGGTGGATGCCGTCGATGCCGAGCGGTTCGGCCACCTCGGTGCGGAACAGTTCGGCCATGCCGCGACCGGTGATGGCGCGGGCGAGCCCGGCCAGCAACCAGCCGTAGGTGAGGGCGTGGTAGGTCGGGACGCCCAGCAGGCGATCGGGTTTCGCGGCAGCCAGCCGCTCCTCCATCAGGAGGTGATCGAGCACCTCGGCGGCGGTGCGCGCCAGCGGGGCGAGTGCGTAGAGTCCGGCCCGGTGCGACATCAGTTGGCGCACCGTGATCGCGCCCTTGTCGCGGGCGGCGAATTCGGGCCAGTACTCGGCCACCGGCGCGGTGTAGTCGAGCAGTCCGCGATCGGCCAGCCGGTGCAGTACGGCGGAGGTGATGCCCTTGGTGGCGGAGAAGACGAGTGCGCCGGTCTCGGCGGTCCACGGTGCGGCACCCGCGCTGCCGGTCCAGATGTGCACCAGCGCGATACCGTGCCGGTGCACGGCCAGCGCGCCGCCCGCATCCCTGCGGTGACCGACTGTTCGCGCGAAAGCCTTTACCAGCGGCGCGTATTCGGGTGCCGCGAAACCCTCGACCCCGTCGGGTAGTGCCATTCCGATCGGATCGGCCTCGGTGTTCATCTATTCACGGTAGACGCGCACGACGCGGCGCGTCGAGCACCCCGTCCCGGACAGGGATCGGGAACGTCTTGTTACCAGGTCGATACCGGAATCAGATCGGATCTAGATCATCGCGCGCGAGGACGGCGAAGCTGTGCCCCGACAGCTGCACCGCACTGTCCGAGACACTTGCGGGGGGCTCCCAGGACAGCAGGGGGCGGCCGCCGACCGGAATCGCGATCGTCTCCGAGGAGAGGTTGCACACCAGACACAGCGGGCCGCGCGACAGGACGAACCATCCGGCCCGCTCGTCGTATTCGGTGCGCACCTCGGGCAGATACGGGTCGCCTATCTCGAAGCGGTTGCGGCGCAGCGCGATCAGCGCGCGGTAGCAGGCGAGCAGCCGGGCCGCGCGCGGATGTCGCGGCTCGGACCAGTCCAGTTTCGAACGCAGAAACGTGCGCGGGTCTTGGGGATCCGGGATGTCGGTGGCGGGCCAGCCGTGCTCGGCGAATTCGGCGCGGCGGCCCGCGGCCACGGCGGCGGCCAGTTCGGGCTCCGGATGGGAAGTGAAGTACTGGAACGGAGTTCGCGCGCCCCATTCCTCGCCCATGAACAGCATCGGGGTGTAGGGCGAGAGCAGGACCAAGGCGGCCTTGATGGCGAGCTGACCGTCGGTGAGGTACGCGGCGGGGCGGTCACCGCGCGCCCGGTTGCCGATCTGGTCGTGATTGCAGGTGTAGGCGAGCAGGGCGCTGCCGGGAATGACGCGAATGTCGATGGGGTCGCCGTGGATTCGACGACGGAAAGTGGAATAGGTCGCGGCGTGTAGGAATCCGCGCTCCATGGTGCGCGCCAGTGCCTCGAGCGAACCGAAATCGACGTAGTAGCCCTGTCGTTCGCCGGAGATGGCGGCGTGCACGGCGTGGTGCAGGTCGTCGTTCCACTGCCCCGCGAGTCCGTAGCCACCGGCCGCGCGCGGCGTGATCAAGCGTGGATCGTTCAGATCGGTCTCCGCGACGAGTGTCAGCGGACGCCCCAGATGCGCGGCCAGCCTTTCGGTTTCGCGAGCGAGTTCGGCTAGCCACGGCACCGCGCGCCGATCGGGGATGGCATGGACGGCGTCGAGCCGCAGCGCGTCGATGTGGAATTCGCGAAACCAGCGCAGCGCGTTGTCGATGATGAAGCGACGCACCGGATCCGAATCCGGCCCATCGATATTGATCCGCTCGCCCCAGGAATTGCGCCCCTCCCCGAGATACGGCCCGAACCGAGGCAGGTAGTTTCCGGACGGTCCGAGGTGGTTGTAGACCACATCCAGGGCCACCGCCAAACCCCTTGTATGACAGGCATTCACGAATCGCTGCAACCCGTCGGGGCCGCCGTACGGTTCATGCACGGCGTACCAGAGGACGCCGTCGTACCCCCAATTCCACTCCCCGTTGAACGCATTCACCGGCATCACCTCGACCACGGTGACACCGAGTTCGACCAGATGATCGAGGCGCTCGATCGCCGCGTCGAAGGTGCCCTCGGGTGTGAAGGCACCGATGTGCAACTCGTAGTACACCGCCCCCGCCAGCGGCCTACCGGTCCACCCGTCATCGGTCCAGACGGCAGGATCGAGCTCGTGCACCGCCGAGCGCCCGTGCACCCCATCCGGCTGTCGCGGCGATCGCGGGTCGGGCAGGGCTCGCGGATCGTCGTCGAGCAGGTAGCCGTATCGCGCCCAGGGCGCGGCCTCGGCTTCGACCCGCCACCATCCGCGCTCCCCTCGCATCGGATGCACGACATCATCGAGTTCGAGCCGGACCCGACCGGCGCGCGGTGCCCACACCTCGAAGACAGTCACCCGGTCAGCATGTCATAGCCGACTATTTTGGATCGTTCAGTCCAGAACATGGTACGGTCCGAATATGGCGCGACCCAGAGGCTTCGACGAGGAACAGGCGGTGGAAGCCGCCATGCGGGCATTTTGGGCCTGCGGTTACGAGGGGACTTCGACTCAGGATCTCTGCGCGGCCACCGGGTTGGGGCGCAGCAGCATCTACAACGCCTTCGCGGGGAAGCACGATCTCTACGAGCGCGCGCTGCGACGGTATATGGAGACCAAGAATGCCGGGGTGTTCTCGGTGCTCGACGGGGACGGGACGGCCAAGGAGAAAGTGCGCGAGCTACTGGATCGCGCCATCGAGTGGCCCGCGACGGACCCGAGCGGCTGCCTGGTGGTGAATACCATGGTGGAGTTGGGGCCGCGCGATGAGGCGGTGGCAGCCACGCTGCGATCCGATCTGGAGCAGCGCCTGGGGGCGCTGACCGCGACCCTGCGCGCGGGCCAACTCGCGGGGGAAATCGAGAACCGCAGGGATGCGCGGGATCTCGCGCATTTCGTGGTAGCCACCATCAGCGGGATGCGAGTGGCGGCGCGCGGGGGCGCGGATCGGGCGGCACTGACGGCCATCGCCGAGACCGCATTGGACTGCCTGTAATCAACAGCGGCATCGAGCCGCTTTCGTACGGGTTCATTTTGAACCGTTCTATCCAAAAAGAGAGGCACCGATGCCGATAGCCGTCTATGTCCTGGGCTTGTCCATCTTCGCCCAGGGCACCTCGGAACTCATGCTCGCCGGGTTGCTCACCGAGATGTCCAATGACCTCGGCGTCTCCATACCGCAAGCGGGACTGCTGATCTCGGCCTTCGCGATAGGCATGCTGGTCGGCGCACCGGTACTGGCGGCGGTGACGCTGCGCTGGTCGCGGCGCCGGGCGCTGCTGGTCTTCCTCGCGATCTTCCTCGCCGCGCACCTACTCGGCGCGATGACCTCGAACTACTGGGTGCTGATCGGCACGCGGGTGGTGGCCGCCTTCGTCTACGCCGGATTCTGGGCGGTGGGCGCGGCCACGGCCATCGGCATAGTCGCGCCCACCGCACGCGGACGGGCCATGGGCATCCTGGCCGGCGGGCTGACCGTAGCCACCATCATCGGGCTACCGGCGGGCACGCTCATCGGGCAGCTGTGGGGCTGGCGGTCGGCCTTCTTGGGGGTGGCCGTGCTCTCGGCACTGGCCATGATCGGTGTGGCCACCAGGATCCCGAACGAACGCGCCGCCGAGACACCGGATCTGCGCAGGGAATTGCGCAGTCTGATCAACCCGCAGGTGTGGCTGTCCTACGCCACCACCGCCGTCGCCACGGCAGGCCTGCTGGTCAGCTTCTCCTATCTCGGTGCGCTGCTGACCAATACGACCGGACTGCCCGACGCGTGGGTGCCCGCCGTACTCGGCGTCTACGGGCTCGGCGCGGTCCTCGGCATCCTCGTGGGCGGCCGCACCGCCGACACCCACCCGCTCCACAGCATGTACCTGGGTTTCACGGGCCTCATCGCGACCTCGATCCTGCTGGCGCTCACGGCCCAGTATCCGGCGCCGACCCTCATCGCCGCATTCCTGCTGGGGGCCTTCGGTTTCGGCACCAATCCCACCCTCAGCAGCCGTATCTTCGGGCTGGCGAAACAGGGACCGACGCTGGGCGCCGCCTTCAACATCTCCGCCTTCAATATCGGTATCACGGTGGGTCCGTGGTTGGGTGGCCTGGCCATCGGCGGCGGCCTGGGCTATCCGTCCGTCGCGTGGATCGGCGCGGCCCTGGGCGCGGCCGCGATCGGGACGGTCCTGTGGGGTCGGGTGTTGGACCGCACCGGCACGGTGCCCACAAAGCAGCCTCTCGTCGAGATCACCCACTGAGCGAAGGGATCCCCGCATCGGGGATCCCTTCGCTTTTCAGCTCACAAGACACCCGGGGCCGAGCAGCGCCTTCAGATCGCCCATCAGTGCCGAAGACGGTGCGACCCGCAGGTTGTCCGCCACCTTCAGCAGCGTCGTCTTGTCCCTGGCGCCGACATGGCGGATGTGTACATCGGCGGTGCCGGGGTGGCTGGACAGCACCCGCTTGAGCGCTGTCACCTTGTCGGGGGTGCACAGCCGGGTCATGATGGACACGGTCAGCGGCTTTTCCACGCCGATGGCCGAAAGATCCGGCACCGCAAGATCGTTCGCGATCAGCGAGATGCGGTCGTCGCGGACCGAGACGCGCGCCTTGACCAGCACCACCGCGTCCTCGACCACATCCATGCCGTACACCGAGTACGACTGCGGGAAGAACAGCACCTCGATCCCGCCGGACAGATCCTCCAATTGCGCCGAGGCCCAGGCCAATCCGTTCTTGTTGATGCGCCGGTTCACCGAGGCCAGGATGCCGCCGACGGTGACCTGCGCCCCGTCCTTGATATCGCCCTCCAGAATCGCCGGGATCTGGGTGTCGGCCTGCGCGGCGAGCACATGCTCGACGCCGTTGAGCGGATGACCGGACACGTACAGGCCCAGCATCTCCCGCTCCAGGGCGAGCTTGTGCTTGCTCTCCCATTCCTCATCGGGCACTTTGACATTGAAGACCGAAGCGACCGATTCGTCGGCGTCATCGAGCCCGCCGAACAGGTCGAACTGGCCGATGGCCTCGGCCTTCTTGGTGGACATGACCGCGTCGATGGCATCGGAGTGCACCAGCAGCAGACCCTTGCGCGGGTGGTCCAACGAATCGAATCCGCCCGCCTTGATGAGCGATTCGGTGACCTTCTTGGTGCAGGCGATGGCGTCGATCTTGTTCAGGTAATCGGAGAAGTCGGTGAACTTCGATTTCTCCTTGCGCGCCTGGATGATCGAGGCCACCACATTGGTGCCGACATTGCGCACCGCGCCGAGCCCGAACCGGATGTCCTTGCCGACGGCGGCGAATTCCAGTTCGGATTCGTTGACATCCGGCGGCAGCACCGTGATGGTCAGGCGGCGGCAGTCCGACAGGTAGACCGCGGCCTTGTCCTTGTCGTCACCGACCGAGGTGAGCAGGGCCGCCATATATTCGGCGGGATAGTTCGCCTTGAGGTAGGCGGTCCAGTACGAGATCAGGCCGTACGCGGCGGCGTGCGATTTGTTGAACGCGTATCCGGCGAACGGAAGGATGGTGTCCCACAGCGCTTTGATGGCCGCCTTGGAATACCCGTTGGCCTGCATACCCTCCTCGAAGCCCTCGAACTCCGCGGCCAGCACCTCGGCCTTCTTCTTGCCCATCGCGCGGCGCAGAATATCGGCTCGGCCGAGTGAGTATCCGGCCACCTTCTGCGCGACGTGCATGATCTGCTCTTGGTAGACGATCAGACCGTAGGTCTCACCGAGGATGTCCTTCAGCGGCTCCTCGAGTTCCGGATGGATCGGCTTGACTTCCTGCCGCTCGTTCTTGCGATCGGCGTAGTCGTTGTGCGCGTTCATGCCCATCGGGCCGGGCCGGTACAGCGCGCCGACCGCGACGATATCCTCGAACGCGGTGGGCTGCATCCGGCGCAGCAGGTCCCGCATCGGGCCACCGTCGAGCTGGAAGACGCCGAGGGTGTCACCGCGGGAGAGCAATTCGTAGGTCGCGGCGTCGTCGAGCGGCAGCCGATCCATATCCAGTTCGACACCGCGGTTGGCCTTGATATTCAGCAGCGCGTCGCCGATCACGGTCAGGTTGCGCAGACCGAGGAAGTCCATCTTCAGCAGGCCGATGGCCTCGCAGGACGGATAGTCCCAGCCGGTGATGATGGCGCCGTCCTGGGCCCGCTTCCAGATCGGGATCGCATCCATCAGCGGCTCGCAGGACATGATCACCGCGCAGGCGTGCACACCGGCATTGCGGATCAGGCCCTCGAGGCCGCGCGCGGTGTCGTAGATCTTGGAGACATCCGGATTGTTCGCGATCAGCTCGCGGACCTCGGCGGCCTCCTTGTACCGCTCGTGCTCCGGGTCGGTGATACCGGAGACCGAGATGTCCTTGGCCATGATCGGCGGCGGCAGCGCCTTGGTGATCTGGTCGGCGATGGCGAATCCGGGCTGGCCGAACAGGACTCGGGCCGAGTCCTTGATCGCGGCCTTGGTCTTGATGGTGCCGAAGGTGATCACCTGGGCCACCCGGTCGCTGCCCCACTTCTCACTCGCGTAGCGGACCATCTCACCGCGGCGGCGATCGTCGAAGTCGATATCGATATCGGGCATCGAGACGCGCTCCGGATTGAGGAAGCGCTCGAAGAGCAGACCGTGCGGAATCGGGTCGATATTGGTGATGCCCATGGCGTAGGCGACCAGCGAACCGGCCGCCGACCCACGGCCGGGACCGACGCTGATACCGACCTCGCGCGCGTGGGTGATCAGGTCACCGACGACGAGGAAGTAGGCCGGGAAACCCATTTCGATGATGACGCCGAGTTCGTAGTCGGCCCGGTCCAGGTATTCGCGCGGCGGGCCGTCCGGGAAGCGCCGGTCCAGACCGCGCAGCACCTCCTTGCGCAGCCAGCCCGCCTGGGTCTCCCCCTCCGGGACCGGGAAGATCGGCATGCGGTCGTGGTGGTTCCAGACCTCGTCGTAGGGCTGCACCCGCTCGCCGATGAGCACCGTGTTGTCGCAGGCGCCTGGCACCTCCGCATCCCAGATGGCGCGCATCTCCTCGGCGGACTTGAGGTAGTAGCCGCTGCCGTCGAATTTGAAACGCGTTGGGTCGGAGAGGGTTTTACCGGTCTGGATGCACAGCAGCGCCTCGTGGTTGGACGATTCGGCCTCGTGCACGTAGTGGCAGTCGTTGGTGGCCAGCGGCCGGATGCCGAGCTGACGGCCGATTTCGAGCAGGCCCTCGCGCACCCGGCGCTCGATGGACAGGCCGTGGTCCATCACCTCGAGGAAGAAATTGTCCTTGCCGAAGATCTCCTGCCACTTGGCCGCGGCCTCCAGCGCTTCGCGGTCGTGCCCCAGGCGCAGGCGGGTCTGCACCTCACCCGAGGGGCAGCCGGTGGTGGCGATGATGCCCGCGGCGTGCTCGGCGATGATCTCCTCGTCCATGCGCGACCATTTGCCGAGCTGCCCCTCCAGGGAGGCCAGCGAGGACAGCTTGAACAGATTGCGCAGGCCGGTGGCGGTCTCGGCGACCATGGTCATGTGTGTGTAGGAGCCCGAACCCGAGACGTCGTCGCCCTTCTGGCTCGGATCGCCCCACAGCACCCGCTTGGTCTCGAAGCGGGAGGCGGGCGCGATATAGGCCTCGATACCGATGATCGGCTTGATGCCCTGCTTCTTGGCGGAGTTGTAGAACTCCGAGGCCCCGAACATATTTCCGTGGTCGGTCATGCCCACCGCGGTCATCCCCAGCCGGTTCGCCTCCTTGAACAGGGGCGTGATCTTCGCAGCTCCGTCGAGCATCGAATACTCGGTGTGGTTGTGCAGATGAACGAACGATCCGGACGAGGCTGCCAAGACTGTCCTTCCTCCCAAGGTCGCGGCGGGGGTTGGCTGGACCGATTCTAGGGGGCGGCGCCGACCGGTTCGGACAGGCGCGCGACGGCGGCGCCGGTGTCCGGCGTGTCGGTGGCGAAGATCACCGGCGCGTCCTGGCAATGGCTGATTTCCGCCTGCGGCACCAGGACTCGAGACGAACCCGCGGGGCACGGCGGCCGGGGCGATAATGCGGGTCATGGACGCGCCGCTGGACCGCCGATGACCCCGACACTGGTCGCGGTGGCCGCGGCGCTGGCGTTGCTGGCGGGCGCGCTGGTGATGTGGCGACGCACCCGACGCGTGGTGACCACCCCCGCCGAACGCGCCGCGCACGCCACCCTGCACACCGCCTCGCTGGCCGCCGTACCGCTGCGGCGCGGGTTGACCGAGGAGTCGGCGCGACAGGCGGCGCCGCATCTGCGCGCGTTGACCGGAGCCCAAGCCCTCGGCATAGCCGATCCCGATGGCGCGCTGCTCGCCTGGGACGGCCCACATACCGACCTGGCCGAACCTTTCGCCGAGGCGGCCGCGCGGGCCATCGCGGGGGCGCGCCCGGTGCTGGTCGCCGGGCCGCGGCGCGGCGAGCACACCGGGCGCACGCTCCTCGCGCAACCGCTGGTCGACGAGGGCGGCGGCGTGGCGGGCGCGCTCGGGGTGGTGATGGCGGGGCAACCAGGACCCGGTCGGCTAGGCGCGGTCGCCGAGGTGGCCCGATACGCCTGCGGGCAGTTGGAATTGGCCGAACTCGACGCCTCGCGGGCGCGGCTGGACCGGGCCGAGGTGCGCGCGCTGCGGGCGCAGATCAGCCCGCACTTCATCTACAACGCGCTCAACACCATCGCCTCGTTCGTGCGCACCGATCCGGATCGAGCGCGCGAGTTGATCCTGGAATTCGCCGATTTCACCCGCTACTCGTTCCGGGCGGCGGGCGAATTCACCGTGCTGGCCGACGAATTGCGCAATATCGAGCGATATCTGGCGTTGGAGCAGGCTCGTTTCGGCGAGGCGCTGCACGTGCGGCTGCGCATCGCGCCGGAGGTGCTCGGGGTGGTGCTGCCCTTCCTGGCACTGCAACCGCTGGTCGAGAACGCGGTCCGGCACGGACTGGCGGGCGCGGGGCGCGGCACCGTGAGCATCGTGGCCGTCGACGCGGGCATCGACTGCCTGATCAGTGTCGAGGACGACGGCGTCGGCATGGATCCCGAACTGCTGCGCTCGGGGGCGCTCGACGCCGTCGAAACCGGTTCCGGCCCGGCCGGTTCCCGCGAATCGGCCCATATCGGACTGGCCAATGTGGACGACCGGCTGCGTGCGGCCTTCGGCAACGACTACGGGCTGGTGGTGGAGACCGCGCCCGGCGCGGGAACGAAGGTCAGCATGCGGGTGCCCAAGTTCCGCGCGGGCATTCGGGCTTGACGCCGTACGATGGACCGGCTGTGACCCGCACCACCCATGACGCCGCGCTGCGCGTACTCGCCGTCGACGATGAGAAGCCCGCTCTGGACGAGCTGGTCTACCTGCTGCGCGCCCAACCCGGCGTCGGCGAGATCCACGCGGCGGGCGAGGCCACCGGCGCGCTGCGGGTGCTGCGCGCCCACTCGGTGGACGCGGTCTTCCTCGATATCAATATGCCCGGCCTGGACGGGATGGAACTGGCGGGCATCCTGGCCGAATTCGCCAATCCGCCCGCCGTGGTCTTCGTCACCGCGCACGACGACCGGGCGGTGGCCGCCTACGATCTCGGCGCGGTGGACTATCTGCTCAAACCGCTGCGGGAGGGGCGGCTGGCCGAGGCGGTCCGCCGGATCGCCGCCGCGCAACCCACCGCGGCGCAAGCGCCGCGCCCCGATCCCAACGAGGTGATCCCCGTCGAGTTGGGCGGGGTCACCACGCTCGTGCACCGGGCCAGTGTCAGCTGGGTGGAGGCCGAGGGCGACTATGCCAGGCTGCACACCAGCGGCGGTTCGCATCTGGTGCGGATTCCGCTGTCCGCCTTGGAAGCCCGCTGGCAGGATGCCGGATTCCTGCGGGTGCACCGGTCCTATCTGGTGGCCGTGCGGCTGGTCACCGGGTTGCGCGCGGTCGGCAGCGCGACGGTGGTGTGCCTGCGCGCCGACGGGTCGTCGGGCGCGGTGGAACTGCCCGTGAGCAGGCGTCAGGTGCGCGAACTCAAACAGCGTCTCGTGCACGGCCCCCGCCGGCTGTGGACCCAGCGATGACCGGGCCGCAGCCCAAACCCGCTCGGCAGCGCGTGGTGCTGGCGCAGCGGCGCGGGGCGCGTCGGGTGCGCACCAGAGTGGAGGTCGCCGAGCAGACCGAGATCGGGGAGGCGTTGATCGGCGGGCTGATTCGCGCGCAACTCGGATTGGCGCTGCGGCTCGGACTGCTCGGGGTGTCGGTATTGGGTTCATTGCCAGCGCTTTTCGCCCTCGGACGCGTGGGATCTTTTGTGCTGCTCGGAATTCGGCTGCCCTGGCTGATGCTGGGGATCGCAGCATATCCGGCGCTGGCACTGGTCGCGCTGGGGTATGTGCGCCTGGCCGAGCGCAATGAGCAGGACTTCCTGGAGTTGGCGGAGGATTGAGCGGTAGCGGCTGCGTCGCGGTACGGGTTGCGCGGTGAGCGGCACACCCGCGTTGACGGTCGCCGCGCTGGCGTCGGCGGCGCTGGTCACGGTGGCCATCGGCGCCTACGGAGTTCGGTTGGCGCGCACCACCTCCGATTTCCTGGTGGCCTCGCGCAGTGTGGGTCCACGCTGGAATGCCGCGGCCATCTCCGGTGAATATCTTTCCGCGGCGTCCTTTCTCGGCGTGGCCGGATTGATCGCGAAGTACGGCGCCGACGCGCTGTGGTACCCGGTGGGTTTCACCGCCGGATACCTGGGGCTGCTGCTGTTCGTGGCCGCGCCGCTGCGCCGATCGGGGGCCTACACGGTGCCGGACTTCGCCGAATTCCGGCTCGGCTCCCTGCGTTTGCGGCGACTGGCCGCCGTCGTGGTGGTGCTCATCTGCGGGGTCTATCTGATTCCGCAGTACCAGGGGGCCGGATTGACACTGCACATCCTGCTCCGCCTGCCCAAATGGGTCGGTGCGGTGGTGGTCGGCGCGATCGTCATCGGGAATGTGGCGGGCGGCGGCATGCGCTCGACCACCCTGGTGCAGGCATTCCAGTACTGGCTCAAACTCAGCGCGGTGGCACTGCCCGCACTGGTGCTGCTCGGCCACTTCCTGGCGCAGGACCGCGAACTCGGCGCACCCGCACCCGCGCAGGTCGCGGTCAGGACCACCGTCGATGTGAGCACCGATGTGGTGGTCAGGGTCGGTGCGGCGCAGCAGGTCCGGCTGCGCGGCCGAATCGACGGCGCACCGGTCGACGGCGCGGCGCTGCTGACACCCGGTGAGCACGAACTCGCGGCGGGCACCCGACTGGTGCTGGAGGCGGGCGCGGCGGTGCCGGTGGTGGCGGGCGCACCGGTGAACGGTGAGACCTGGCTCTCCCCCGGCGGCGGCTTCGGCGGCGGACATCCGCTGTACCAGGTGTATTCACTGATGATCGCGACCTTCCTCGGCACCATGGGCCTGCCGCACGTGCTGGTTCGCTTCTACACCAATCCGGACGGGCGGGCCGCGCGCACCACCGCGCTCGCGGTGATCTGCCTGGTGGGGCTGTTCTATCTGTTCCCCATTCTGCTGGGTGTCTTCGCGAGACTGTATGTGCCGCAACTGCTCATCACCGGCACCTCCGACGCCGCCGTGGTGCTGCTGCCCGGCGCGGTGCTCGGCGGGCTGCCCGGTCAACTCTTGGCGGCACTGGCGGCGGCCGGGGCCATCGCCGCCTTCCTGTCCACCTCCTCCGGGCTGCTGGTCAGTATCGCCGGTGTGCTGAGCACGGATATGTTGCGCGGACGCATCCGCGACTTCCGGATCGCCGCGCTCGGCGCGGGCGCGGTGCCCCTTGGTCTTTCGATCGGCGTCGCCTCGCTCGATCTGTCCCGCACCGTTGGACTCGCCTTCGCGGTCGCCGCCTCGACGCTGTGTCCGCTTCTGGTGCTCGGCATTTGGTGGCGCGGGCTGACCGCGGCGGGCGCGGCCGCGGGTTTGGCCGTCGGCGGGATCACTTCGGGCGCGGCGACCGCGGTATCGGTGGCGGGCGGATTCGACGCCGCGCTCGGCCATGGCTGGGTGGCGGCATTGCTGGGATATCCTGCGGCACTGACGGTTCCGCTCACCTTCGCCACCATGGCGCTGGTCAGCAAGGTGACGCGGCCCCAGAGCGCGCGCACCGTGCGGCGCATCTTCGTGCGCATGCACGCCCCGGAACGGCTCGGCCTCGGCGCGGATCGCGAACGCGGACTGACCCAGTGATCACGGGCGGACCGTTCGTCGCGCCGCGGCGACCGCTCACCGCAAATCGAACACCGCCGACGGAGTGATACACGCCACATCATTCAAACCTCATGGGCGTCCGGTTACCTTCTGCGCAGTAACGCATGTCACACGCAAGGACGCAGCATGACCAGTATCGACGTCGACGGCGGCGCACCCAGCCTCGATCCACCGGAACGGGACTTTCGCACCGTTCAAGCAAGTCCGGAATTCCAGGAGTTGCGAAACAGGCTGCGACGCTTCATCTTTCCCATGGCTGCGCTATTCCTGGTCTGGTATCTGACCTACCTGCTGCTCGGTGCGTACGCGCACGAGTTCATGTCGACCGAGGTGTTCGGGCGAATCAATGTCGCCCTGCTGCTCGGACTCGGACAGTTCCTGTCCACCTTCGTCATCACCGGCCTCTACGTGCGCTTCGCCAATCGCGAACTCGATCCGCGCGCCGCCGCCCTGCGCACCGAACTCGAAGGGGGTGCGGCATGACCCATCTCGACTACCTCGCCGCGACCAAGGTCGGCAATCCCGTCGCCAATATCGGGATCTTCGCGCTGTTCGTCGTGGTGACCATGGTGATCGTGATCCGGGCCGGACGCGGCAGTGCGGGCGCGGCCGACTACTTCACCGGCGGACGCGGCTTCTCCGGCCCGCAGAACGGCACCGCCATCGCGGGCGACTACCTTTCCGCCGCGAGCTTTCTCGGCATCGCGGGGGCGGTGGCCGTCTACGGCTACGACGGCTTCCTCTACTCCATCGGCTTCCTAGTCGCCTGGCTGGTGGCCCTGCTCCTGGTGGCCGAGATGCTCAGGAACACCGGCAAATTCACCATGGCGGATGTACTGAGCTTCCGGTTGAAGCAGGGGCCGGTCCGCACCGCGGCGGCGCTGAGCACCCTCGCGGTCTCGCTGTTCTACCTGCTGGCCCAGATGGCGGGCGCGGGCGGACTGGTCGCGCTGCTGCTCGATGTCACCTCCAAGACCGGACAGGCCGTGGTGATCGCGGTGGTCGGCGTGCTCATGATCGTCTATGTCCTGGTCGGCGGCATGAAGGGCACCACGTGGGTGCAGATCATCAAGGCGGCGCTGCTCATTGTCGGAGCGGCCTTCATGACGGTGCTCGTCCTGGCCAAATTCGGATTCAACCTCTCCGATATCCTCGGCTCCGCGCAGGACACGGTGCACGCCGCCAAGACCAAGGGCGTGGCCGCGCGCGACGTGCTGGCCCCCGGCGCGCAATACGGCGCCAACGGCACCTCCAAACTGAACTTCGTCTCGCTCGGCCTCGCACTGGTGCTCGGCACTGCGGGACTGCCGCATGTGCTCATGCGCTTCTACACCGTCCCGACCGCGAAAGAGGCTCGGCGCTCGGTGGTTTGGGCCATCGGACTGATCGGCGCGTTCTACCTGTTCACCCTGGTGCTCGGCTACGGCGCGGCGGCCATCGTCGGCCCGGACCGCATCCTCGGCGCGGCGGGCGGCCAGAATTCGGCGGCCCCGCTGCTGGCCTTCGAACTGGGTGGCGTTGTGCTGCTGGGCATCATCTCGGCGGTGGCCTTCGCGACCATCCTCGCCGTGGTCGCCGGACTCACCATCACCGCATCCACCTCCTTCGCGCACGATATCTACGCCAGCGTGCTCAAACGCGGCAAAGCCGGTGAGCGCGAACAGGTTCGGGTCTCCCGCATCACCGCCGTGGTGATCGGTGTGCTGGCCATCGCGCTCGGCATCCTGGCCAATGGCCAGAATGTCGCCTTCCTGGTGGCGCTGGCCTTCGCGGTGGCGGCCTCGGCCAACCTGCCGACCATCCTGTTCTCGCTGTTCTGGCGGCGGTTCAATACCACCGGCGCGCTGTGGAGCATGTACGGCGGTCTGATCTCGACCATCGTGCTGATCGTGTTCTCCCCCGCCGTGTCCGGCAATGCGGGAGCCATGCTGCCGCACAGCAAGTTCGACTGGTTCCCGCTGTCGAATCCCGGAATCGTCTCCATCCCACTGGCCTTCGCCCTCGGCGTCCTCGGCACCTTCCTCGGCGGCAGGAATGAGGATCCGGCCAAGGCGGCCGAGATGGAGGTTCGCGCGCTGACCGGCGTCGGCGCGGAGAAGGCGGTGGGGCACTAGTCACGCGTAATCGGCCACCGACCAAAACCTTTCGACTGTGAGGAGTCAATTCCGTTGAGCACCAATGCGACCGATACCGCCTACCCACCCAGCACCGAATTCGCGGCTGCCGCGAACGCGGACGGGTCGATCTATGATCGGGCCGCGGCGGATCGGGAGGGGTTCTGGGCCGAGCAGGCGGATCGACTGCATTGGCACACACCCTTCACACAGGTGCTCGACTGGTCCGAGGCGCCGGTCGCGAAATGGTTCGTCGGCGGGAAGTTGAACGTCGCCTACAACTGCGTGGACCGCCACGTCCGCGCCGGGCACGGTGACCAGGTCGCCCTCCACTTCGAGGGCGAACCCGGCGACTCCCGCGCCCTCACCTACCGCGACCTGCTCGCCGAAGTCTCCCGCGCCGCGAACTACCTCACCGAACTCGGGCTCAACGCCGGGGATCGGGTCGCGATCTATATGCCCATGGTCCCCGAGGCCGTGATCGCGATGCTCGCCTGCGCCCGACTCGGCCTGCCGCACTCCGTGGTGTTCGCCGGGTTCTCCGCCACCGCGCTGCGTCAACGCATCGACGACGCCGCCGCCCGCCTGGTCATCACCACCGACGGACAATGGCGACGCGGCGCCTCCGCCCCGTTGAAAACCGCCGTCGACGAGGCGTTGGCCGAGGGATCCCACACCGTCGAACACATCCTCGTCGTCCGCCGGACCGGGATCGACACGCCCTGGACCGAGGGCCGGGACCTGTGGTGGCACGACACCGTCGAAAACGCCTCTCCCGAGCACGAAGCGGAGGCATTCGATGCCGAGCACCCGTTGTTCATCCTCTACACCTCCGGCACCACCGGAAAACCCAAGGGCATCCTGCACACCTCCGGCGGCTACCTCACCCAAACCGCCTACACCCACCACCAGGTCTTCGACCACAAACCCGAGACCGACGTCTATTGGTGCACCGCCGACATCGGCTGGGTCACCGGACACTCCTACATCGTCTACGCACCCCTGGCCAATCGCGCCACCCAGGTCCTCTATGAAGGCACCCCCAACCACCCCGACCAACACCGCCACTTCCAGATCATCGAGAAGTACGGCGTCACCATCTATTACACCGCCCCCACCCTGATCCGCACCTTCATGAAATGGGGTCGCGAGATCCCCGACAGCCACGACCTCACCTCGTTGCGGGTTCTGGGTTCTGTCGGTGAACCGATCAACCCCGAGGCCTGGCGCTGGTACCGCGGCGTCCTCGGCAACGACACCACCCCCATCGTCGACACCTGGTGGCAGACCGAGACCGGAGCCATCATGATCAGCCCGCTGCCGGGGGTCACCGCCACCAAACCCGGCGCCGCCATGACCCCGCTCCCCGGCATCAGCGCCCAAGTGGTCGACGACGAAGGCAACCCCGTCCACAGGGGCGAAACCGAAGCCAACGGCTACCTCGTCCTCGACCAACCCTGGCCCGCCATGCTGCGCGGCATCTGGGGCGACATGGACCGCTACGCCGAAACCTACTGGGCGCGCTACAAAAACCACGGCTGGTACTTCGCGGGCGACGGCGCCCGCCTCGACGCCGACGGCGACCTGTGGATCCTCGGCCGCGTCGACGACGTCATGAATGTCTCGGGCCACCGCATCTCCACCGCCGAAGTCGAATCCGCCCTCGTCGCCCACCCCTCGGTCGCCGAAGCCGCCGTCGTCGGAGCCGAGGACACCACCACCGGACAGGGCATCGTCGCTTTCGTCATCCCCACGGCCGCAGCGGGCGACACCGGCCCCACCCTCATCGACGAACTCAAAACCCAAGTCGCGCAAGAGATCAGCCCCATCGCCAAACCCCGCGACATCCACATCGTCCCCGAACTCCCCAAAACCCGCAGCGGCAAGATCATGCGCCGCCTGCTGCGCGACATCGCCGAAGGACGCCAACTCGGCGACACCTCGACCCTCGTCGACCCCACCGTCTTCGAGGCCATCGCCCGAAGGTGAGGTCACGGGCAGGCGCGACCCGGTCACGAATGGCGATAGGTGACCGGGTCCGTCGCCTACCATTCGACGGTGCGCTTCCTCTCACCGCGTTTCCTTGCCGCGTGTCTGCTCACCTCCGCCGCACTGCTCTCGGTCGCACCCGCGAACGCCCAACCCGAGCGGCGCTGTTTCACCAATGCGGCGGGCACCCGCTGCTACTACCTGCATCTGCCGCCCGGTGCTCCCTCGGGCAAACCCCTCATGGTCTACCTGCACGGCTGCGACGGATTGGATGGCGCCGAACCGAGCGGGTTCTCCCTCACCGAGGTAGCCGACGAGATGGGCTTCGTCCTCGCCTATCCACTGCAGGACCGCACGGTCGCCACGAATGGCTGCTGGGGCTGGGACAAACCCGAGAACCAGCAGCGCGATCGGGGCGAACCCGCCATCATCGCGGGGATCACCGAGGCGCTGACCACCGAATTCGGACTCGATCGCGACCGGACCTACCTCGGCGGATACTCGGCGGGCGGTGCCATGACCACCGATCTCGCCGTCCTCTACCCGGACCGCTACGCGGCCATCGCCCCCATGGCGGGTGCGCCGTTCCTGCTGAAAACCGAAGGCCAACCGATCATCGACGCCATGGGTCCGCGCGCCCGACCCGTACCCGCGTACTTCCTGCAAACCGTCTTCGACGAAATCAGCAACTACCTCATCGGGCGCGCCAATATCGCCCAGTGGTTGGCCGCCGACAATCTCGCCGCTCCGGGATCGGCGCCCACCGAGCCGACTTCGGTTCAGGCGCTGCCCGTCGCCCCCGGCCTCCCACTGCCACTCACGGTCGAACACTACGCAAGCGAAAAAGGTTGCGAAATAGCGCAATTCACCACCCCCGTCTTCGCCGAACACGCCATCGGCGCGCGCCTGGTGCAGCAGGAGATCGGTCTGGGAATTCAACGCGACCTCATGCGATTCCTGCTGGCCCACCGCATGACCGCACCGCACACCGCCTGCTGACACCGCCTGTGCCCGTTGACCTTTCACCCCCAACCGGGCGTGATCCCGGCTACGTCTCAGCGAAATCACGGCCCATCCCGGTATAACGACTGTATGACCAACCCGCAGGAACAGCAGGCACTCGACACCTTGTTCCAGAAACTCGCCCAACACTCCACCCAATCCGGCCCACGCGACCCGGCGATGGAATCCCTGATCCAGCAACGAGTTCAACAAACTCCGGGCGCGACCTACGCCATGGCCCAACTGCTCATCGGCCAGGAACAGGCGATCACCCAACTCCGCCAACAGGTCGCCCAACTCCAACAGCAACTCGCCCAACAGCCCCAACCCGGTTACACCCCTCCCCAGCCACAGGAGCGCTCCGGCGGCGGTTTCCTCGCGGGCGCGGGCCAGATCGCCCTCGGCGTCGGCGGCGGCATGCTCGCCGCGAGCGCCATCGAGGGCATCGCCGACAGCATCTTCGGCGACGATGACGACGACGGCTGGTGATCGCACCCGCGAAACCGCTGCCCACCGGCAGAACTGAGCACCCTGCCCGTGCCCTGCGGCGGCCCGTGGGGAATCAACCGCAATGCCCGAGACGTGAGCCTTCCCGCGTCTCGGGAACCACCAGGTAACGGCACGTCGAACTCTTCGCCGTCGGCGAGCGGCACGCTGGGATTCGCGGTGCAATACGGCGGGGCGGGTGTGCGAGCGGAGGGCGGTCATGGCGGAACAACGCGATGGGGTCGGGACCGCGGTCGCGCTCGGGGCGGTCCTAGTAGGGGCGGCGGTGGCTGTCGGGCTCGGCGTGTTCGGGAAGGTGCACGAGCCTCGGTACTTCGCGCTGGATATCGCCGGATTCTCCGGCGGGGTGGCGGTCAAGACCTGGCTCGCCTGCGTGGTCTTCGTTCTCGTTCTGGGGCAATTGGTTTCGGGGCTCGTGCGGTACGGGCGAATTCCGGGGGTCGCCGCGCCATCGTGGATCGGTCCGCTGCATGTGTGGACGGGGCGGGTCGCGGTGCTGGTCAGTGCGCCGGTGGCGGTGCACTGCGGGTATTCGCTCGGATTCCAGAGCTATGAGCCGCGGGTGCTCACCCATTCGGTATTCGGATGCTTCTTCTATGGGGTGTTCGTCGCCAAAACGCTGCTGCTGACCCGACGCGGCCCGGCTTCATGGGTGATCCCGGTGGCGGGTGGGTTGATGTTCGCGAGCTGCACCGGGATATGGCTCACCTCCGCGCTGTGGTTCTTCGAGCACAACGGCCTTACTTTCTGATACCTCCGAAAGCCTTCGCGGCGAGGCAGGCCGACTATCGCGTCCCGCGCAACAGGCGGACCTGCGCGGCGGTCAGGTCGCCGAGGACGCCGGGATCGACGCGTTCGCGGGCGGTGACCGAGATTTGGACCAGCGTCGCACCGACCTGAACGATCGCCACAGAAGAGGACAGGACCAGGCCGTCGCTTTCGGTGCGGACCTGGAAACCGGTTTCCGCATCGCCCGCCGAGGGTCCGGTGCGGCTGCCCAGGCGGTAGTCGATCAGGCGCGCGCCATCGCTGCCCGTGTAGTGGGTGCAGCCGCGCAGGGTGGCCTGGATCTCGGAGAAGGCTTGGGGCACCACATCATTGGCATAGGTGGCGGCATCGATGTCGATACCGGCGAAGTCCGGACCGACGAATTCGACGGAGGCCCTGGCGAGCGCGCCGGTGCGCTGCGTGGCGAGCGGGGTGAGGATCTTCGCGCACGCGGCCGGGGTGGTCGGGGCCAAACCGGCCGCGGCGGTGTCGAGATTGCGGTCCGGGAGCTCGGTGAAGGAGGGCGGCAGATCGGCGCCGCTCAGCAGCAGCCCGCGCAGGCGGTCCGAATCGGTGATCGGCGCACCCGCGACGGGCGCGGCGACAACGGCGGGACCCAGCGGCGACATGGCCGACGGCGCGGGACCCGAGCCGCTCGAACAGCCGGTGAGCAATAGCCCGGCCAGCAGCCCAACACCCCAGCGACCTATTCGCTCCACGTCACCCGTGTATCGATGGTCTGCTGCAGCACCGAGAAACTGTGCGGATCCCGATAGGTCTGGTGGCCACCGACGGTGATGGTGCCCGCCACCGGCAACGGCATCCCGAGATCGACGGTGATGGTGCCGCTACCGTGCATGACATAGTCCTGAATATCGAGTGCGCCCGCGTTATTGGGCAGATTCCAGCTCTCGTTGCGCGGCTTCTGCACCACGGTCAGGTCGATGGTGAGCCGGTCGCCCTCGCGGGCGGCCAGGGTCGCGGTGATCACCTGGTCCAGGTTGACCCCGCCCGCGATCTGCTGGCGCATCGTCCACACCGCGCCCTCGCCGAGCGGTTCGTCCGGGAAGGTGACCGACTGATAGATCGCCTGATAGAACGCCTGCTCCAGCGCGGCGCGGGCGGAATTGGCGGTATCGGGATTGGGGGCCAGGCGCAGCGCGGTGATCGCGCCCAATTCGCTGAGGTCGAATCCGGCGCGCGACCCGTCGGCGGTGCCGAGCGCCTTGTTGAGCGAGGGATCCGGGGTGCTGACCGCACCCAGTGTGCATTCGATGCCATCCGGACCGGACCGGGCCGTCATCGGGATGGTGAGCGCGGGCGTCGAATAGTCGCGCACCGGTTGGTCATTGATCTGCTGGGCGATCCGGTGATCGGTGCGCAGCGTGACCTGCTGCACGGTGCCCTCCGAATAGCGGGGGCGCAGCGGCTCGCGCGGCTCCGCGCCTGGCTGCACGACCGCGGCCACCGCGGCCGTGATGGGGACGGTGACCTCCTTGCCGAGCCCCAGCGGCTCGGTGCCATCGCTCACCGAACGCACCTCGGCGCCGTCACCGCACCCCGCGCCGAAGGCCGACAGGCCGAGGGCGAGCACGATCATGAGCACACCGGAACGCGCTTTCCGGGGAACATGGGGGGAAGACAACACCGTCACAGCTCACAGATTACGACCGCTTCCTGAGTACAAGCTGGGACATGCGGCAACCACCGCGCGGCGGTCGCGGCCGCTCGAGAGATGATGGTCGGCGTGAGTGAAGACCAACCGCCCGAGGAGCCCACCGTCGCCGCCGCCCTGCCCGAGGAACACCTGCCACCCAAACGGCTGCCCATATTCCTGGCGGTGGCCGTCGTGCTACTCGGCCTGGATCTGCTCACCAAATCCATCATCGTCGCCCAACTCACCCCCGGTCATCCGGTGCGGGTGATCGGCGATGTGGTGCGCTTGACACTGGTCCGCAATGCGGGCGCGGCCTTCTCCATGGCCACCGGCATGACGTGGCTACTGACCCTCATCGCCACGTCCGTGGTGGTCGGGGTGATCCGCATCGCGCGGCGGCTGCGCTCGGTGTGGTGGGCGGTCGGACTCGGGATGGTGCTCGGCGGCGCGCTCGGCAACCTCGTCGACCGCTTCTTCCGCGCGCCCGGCCCGATGCTCGGGCATGTCGTCGACTTCATCTCGGTCGGCTGGTGGCCCGTATTCAATGTGGCCGACTCCTCGGTCGTGTGCGGCGCGATCCTGCTGGTCGCGCTGACCGTCTTCGGGTTCGAACCCGATGGCACGCGCACCGGTCGCGCCGTCGGCGAGCCGAAGACCGGAGAGGAGAGCGCGGCATGAGGGAGACCAGAACCATGCCGGTGCCCGACGGGCTCGACGGCATGCGGGTGGACGCCGGCCTTTCCCGGCTGCTCGGCCTGTCCCGGACCGCGGTCGCCGCGCTCACCGAGACGGGCTCGGTCCAACTCGACGGCGTCACCGCGGGTAAATCCGATCGGCTCGCGGCGGGCGCGTGGCTGGAGGTGGTGTTCCCGGAACCCAAGCGGGAGTTGACCATCGAGGCCGAACCGGTGGAAGGGATGCGGATCCTCTACGCCGACGACGATATCGTCGCGGTGGACAAGCCGGTCGGCGTCGCGGCGCACACCGGGGTGGGCTGGACCGGCCCCACCGTGGTGGGCGGGCTCGCCGCGGCGGGCTACCGCATCTCCACTTCTGGCGCGCACGAGCGGCAGGGCATCGTGCACCGGTTGGATGTCGGCACCTCCGGGGTGATGGTGGTGGCCCAGTCCGAACACGCCTATACCCAGTTGAAGCGGGCCTTCAAGTACCGCACCGTCGACAAGCGGTATCACGCGCTGGTGCAGGGTCATCCGGATCCGAGCAGCGGCACGATCGATGCCCCGATCGGCCGAGCCCGCGGCAATGACTGGAAGTTCGCCGTCACCGCCGACGGCCGCCCGAGTGTCACCCACTACGACACCATCGAGGCATTCCAAGCCGCCAGCCTGCTCGATATCCATCTGGAAACCGGCCGCACCCACCAGATCCGGGTGCATTTCTCCGCTATCCGCCACCCATGCTGCGGCGACCTCACCTACGGCGCGGACCCGCGCCTGGCCGAACGCCTCGGCCTGGAACGCCAATGGCTGCATGCCCGCTCCCTCGGCTTCCAGCATCCCGCCGACGGCCGCTACCTCGAGATCACCAGCGAGTACCCGGCCGACCTCGAACACGCCCTGAATGTGCTCCGCCATGCCTGAGCCGACCCCCTCGGAGCACGCGGCTACCGCCTCGAGGGCGACGGGCGCGGCCGCAGCACCGGAGCCGACAGCGCTGCCGGGTGCGCGGCGAATCCCGTTGCGGCCCATCCTGATCGGCGCGGGGGTGCTGGCCTTCGCGGTATTGATCGTGGTGCTCGGGGTGATCAATCCACCGCGGCCGGATCCGGTGCTGACCGATCGGCTCGGGCCGGATCGTGGTCAGCGGATCTCGGAGTACCTCGCACAGTCCGGGAATTCGCTGCAGGGGTCGGACGGGGACCAGCACTGGGCGCTGGTTTCGCTCACCGAATACCTGACGCCGCAACAGATTCCGGCCACGGCAGGCGGCCTGCGAATCTCCGCCGTGATCCAGCACGTGCCGATCCCCCGCGTGCAGACGCCGGTGGTCACCGTGTCGGTCCCGGCGGGAGACGCGGCGGCCGTCGCCACCGCACAGGCCGCCGCCGGACTCATCCAGAGCCGCACGACCGGCGACGACCGCAGCGCGCGCGTGATCGCGGTCGCGGCCAACCGGCTGCGCGGCGACTGCGCCTGCACGGCGGGCCTGATCGTGCGCGGCACCCTACCGGCCCTCCGAGAACTGGCCACCCACAACGGAATTCGTGGCGTGCAGGCGCTGCCCGCCGATGCGGTGTGGGGCAAATTCGCCGTTATCCCCCTCCTGCCCGAATGGACCGATACCGCCGCCCCCGGACCCGATGACGGCCTGGTCCCGGAGAACTGACCGCCCGCGACGCGTATCAACGCCACCCGTCGCGCCCGACGTTCCCAATGAGCGGACCTCGTTCAGGGAATCGCCTGTGCAAGTTTGAGTGCCGTATTGACCGCCAAGATCGTCGCCGGGGCGACGGTGCCGAGCAAGGACTGTAGCCGGATCTTTCTGATCGGCATCAGATCATCGGCGACAACATATCCGACCAGTGGGTCCGCAGACGAAAGCTGCACCCAGGTCTGAAGTTCCGCCCCCTTGCTCGTTGTCGTTATCCGGGCGGCGAGGACAGTCGACAACGATCTGTTTCGACTGTTGTTCGAAATGATCAGCCACGGTTTGGGTCCGACACCGATATCCGCGCGATACACCTGGCCGCGCACCGGCGCCGTCATGCGGGGAGGTTTCGGTCGACATTCTCGGCATAGTCGCGCAGCAATGCCTCGTCCTCCACCGCGAAGCTCTTGAACTCCGCGTCCTCCTCGTACAGCCGCGCCATCCGCTCGTAGCCCTGCTCGAGCAGCCTGCCCCGGATCTGCTGAAGTCCGGACGCCATCAGCACTCGCAAAATGGTTGCCTCCGATGATGTTTCGGTCAGTTCATAGCCGAGTTCGGCGGCGATCAACTGCAACAACGCCCACTCGGGACTGTTCTTATTCGCAAGAATCGTTATCCCCTCTTCCTCGCGATCGGTCAGGGTCACTGTCGTCCGCCTACTCATGCATCACATCTTACATCGATTCCCGATGCACACAACGATGCTCTAGGTGATACATCGAGCGATGCGGTCGGGTCATCAATATGCGGGCAGCAAAAAGGCCCCCAATCCACAAGGGGGCCTTTATCTTTCGGGATTCGGAAGGGCGCCGGACTCACTCCGGATCGGGTAGTGTCACCACACCGTCGAGGTAGCGGCGGCAGCGGCCCGCGAGCAGGACCCGGTCGCCGATCAGCTCGCATTTGAGGGTGCCGCCGCGCGCCGACAGTTGGCGGGCGATCAGCGCGGTGCGGCCGAGTTCGCGGCTCCACAGCGGGACCAGCTGGGCATGCGCCGATCCGGTGACCGGATCCTCGGCCACCCCGAGATCGGGTCCGAAGACGCGGGAAACGAAATCGACCCGCTGCCCCTCGGATTCGGCGCCGCGCGCGGTGATCACCGCGTCGAACGCGATGGCGGGGAAGGCGGCGAAATTCGGGCGGGCCGCCCGCACTTCGGCCGCCGAGCCGACCACGATCACCTCGTCGAATCCGGTGTAGGCGCGCACGGGGCGCACACCGAGCGCCGCCACCAGTTCCGGATTCGGCTCCACCTCGGTGGATTCCAGTGCGGGCAGGGTGAGCACGTACTCGTCGTCATCGGTCCGGTCGACGTGCAGCCATCCGCTGCGGGTATAGAAACTGACCCGGTCCGCGCCCGGATGCACATCCTCGATCACCTGCGCCGCCGCGGCCATGGTGGCGTGTCCGCACATCGCGACCTCGAGCGCCGGGGTGAACCAGCGCAGGTGGTAGGCGGGCCACTCCCCCGGTGGCCCGTCCGCCTCGGCCGGTAGCCGCGAGGTGTAGAAAGCGGTTTCGGCCAGGTTGTTCTCCACGGCCAGGTTTTGCAGCAACTCGTCCGGCAACCACTCCGACAGCGGCATCACCGCGGCCGGATTTCCCGAGAATGGGGCATCGACGAACGCGTCGATCTGGTGCAGCAGTACCTCCATAGTGGGAGAAGGTACTCCAACACCGAATCAGCGCTTCGCACAAGGCATCTCGCGGCGCGGCGGGTCGGTCGTCCAGTTATCGGGCGGCGGCGGGTCCACCCGGTGTCGGGTGGGCTTCGGTGCCGGTGATCCGCGCGCTCACCCAGAACGCGATCTCCACCAACACGATTCCCACCGCACCGCAGAGGACCGCGAAGGTGGTGAGTGCGATATCGGAGGGGTCGAGTTTGAAGAAGTGCCGGGTGAACGGGACGGTGAACAGGAAGACATACGCCGCCACGGACGCCCCGATCAACACGTACTTCCACCACACGAACGGCCGCGCCACAATGGCCAGCACCCATACCGCGATCATGATCAGGGTGATCAGCGCCGTGGTGCTCGCCTGCACCTTCTCGGTCTCCGTGGCATGCGGCCCGGCGTAGGCATAGAGGTAGGACACGAAGGTGCACGCGCCGATCACCACACCCGACGGAATCGCCAAACGCATGACGCGCCCGACGAATCCGGAACGCGCCCGCTCGTTGTTGGGGGCGAGGGAGAGGATGAACGCCGGAATGCCGATGGTGAACCAGGCCGCGATGGTGACGTGGCGCGGCAGGAACGGATAGCCGAGCGGGTCGTAGCCGAACATCTTGGAACCGACGCCCGCCACACCGACCATGAAGGCCAGCAGCACCGAATACACGGTCTTGGTGAGGAACAGATTCGACACGCGCTCGATATTGCCGATGACCCGGCGGCCCTCGCCGACCACATAGGGCAGCGTCGCGAACTTGTTGTCCAACAGCACGATCTGCGCGACGGCGCGGGTGGCCGGACTGCCCGAGCCCATGGCCACGCCGATATCCGAATCCTTCAGCGCCAGCACATCATTGACACCGTCGCCCGTCATGGCGACGGTGTGGCCCCTGGATTGCAGCGCGCCGACCATGGCCCGCTTCTGATCGGGACGGACCCGACCGAAGGTGGTCTTGCGCTCGAGCACATCGGCGAGTTCGCTTTCGGCCTCGGGCAATTCGCGCGCGTCGACCGGGTGGTCGCCGCCGGGCAGGTGCAGCGAGGAGGCCACCGCGCCCACCGAAACGGCATTATCGCCGGAGATCACCTTGATCGAGACATTCTGCTCGGCAAAGTATTCGAGGGTTTCGCGGGCGTCGGGGCGCACCTTCTGCTCCAGGACCACCAGCGCGGCCGGAGTGACGACACCGGGCGCGTCGGCGGCGTCGACCGGGCGGTCGCTGGCGGCCAGCAGCAGGACGCGCAGACCCGACGCGCCCAATCGCTCGGCGACGCGGGCGTCCTCGGAGGCCGGATCCAGCAGTACGTCCGGGGCGCCGAGCAGCCAGTTGCCGTGCTCGCCGTAGGAGTAGCCGCTCCACTTCTTGGCGGAGGAGAACGGCGCGATGGCGGTGTGCGCCCAGCCGGGACCTTCGGGCAGTGCCTCGCGGATGGCCTGCACACTGGCATTGGGCCGGGGATCCGCAGCGGCCATGGCGGCCAGCGCGGACCGGGCCGCGTCCTGCTCGCCGTGGCCGAGCGGGCGAATCTCGCTGAGCCGCATACCGTTCTCGGTGAGGGTGCCGGTCTTGTCGGCACAGACCACGTCCACCCTGGCCAGTCCCTCGATGGCGGGCAACTCCTGCACCAGGCACTGGCGCCTGCCCAGCCGCACCACACCGACGGCGAAGGCGATGGAGGTCATCAGGACCAGGCCCTCGGGCACCATCGGCACCAGCGCGGCCACCATGCCGGTCAGCGCGGGCCGCCACGACTCCCCACTGGAGAACAGTTGGTTGTAGATGATGAGCAGACCCGCCGGAATCAGCAGGTAGGTAATGAATTTCAGGATGCGGTCGATACCCGTGCGCAATTCGGAATGCACCAGGGTGAATTTGCTGGCCTCGTCGGCCAGTTTGGCCGCGTAGGCGTCCTTGCCGACCTTGGTGGCGCGGTAGGAGCCCGAGCCGGAGACGACGTAGCTGCCCGACATGACGGTGGCGCCGACCGCCTTGTCGATCGGGTCGGCCTCGCCGGTGAGCAGCGACTCGTCCACCTCGAGCAGGGCGGACTCCTCGACCACGCCGTCGACGACGATCTGGTCGCCGGGGCCGAGTTCGATCAGGTCGTCGAGGACGATCTCCTGCGGCGCGACCTCCTGCGCCTTGCCGTCGCGGCGCACGGTGGGTTTGGCCTGGCTGACGATGGCCAACTGGTCCAGCGTGCGCTTGGCGCGGATCTCCTGGATGATGCCGACCGCGCTATTGGCCACGATGAGCAGGCCGAACATCCCGTCGACGATCGATCCGGTGGCGAGCACCAGTAGGAACAGCACGCCGAGGATGGCGTTGATCCTGGTGAAGATGTTTGCCCGGACGATATCGCGGACCGAGCGCGAGGCCCGGTCGGGGACGTCGTTGGTGCGTCCGTCGCGGCGGCGTTGTTCTACCTCGGCCGCCGTCAGACCGATCGCACCCGATGCCTGAACGGTTATGGACATGTCAGCCAGCGTAACGGGCCGGTCCGAGCGGCCCGTTCGCAAACCACTCCGAGCGGCCCGCTCGCACACCGCATGGGGCAGGCCCGACGGGTTCCCCGCCCCCATGTGCACAACCCGATTCGAGCCCGGCTCAGCCCGTTACGTCGCGCACATTCGCCACCAGTTCGTGCGGATCCCGATCCGGATCGGCGATGCCGAAGGCGATGATCCGCTCGGGATGAATCCGGATGATCGCCCCGTCGATACCTCGCAGCGGTCCGTACGCGGAATCGGTCGGTTCGGCGATGGCCTCGCCGCGCCCGCGAATCTCCAGGCAGCGCACCCGCCACGGATCGACCGAGACGACATCGTCGACCACGAAGGCCACGCGCCCGTTGGCCGCCACATTCCGGAACTTCCGGGTGCGCGCCATCTGGATACCCGCGATATCGATCGTGGTGCCGCCGGGCCGATAGCGGAATCCCACCGGACTCACCTGCAGGGTGCCGTCCGGCTGGACGGTGGCCAGCCGCCCGAGCCGCTGCCCGGCCAGATAGGCCCGCTCTTCCTCGGTGAAAACCATGGCTGTCCCTTTCACGAAGTCGATCCGACGCCACCAGCTTTCAACATCATCCACGGTTCAGGTCAACTACCAGTCCGTATTGATGTGGCCCGGAGTCCAGGTGCCCCAGCGCCGCACCTGATCCACCGCGACCTCGGCGGGTTGCGCGGTGGGGTCGACCGGAACGTACTGCTCGATCGAACCCCAGTCCCGATTCCAGTCGGAGTCCAGATACGCGGGCAGGGTGCGCGAGGTGAACAGCAACTGCGTCCATCCCAGCGGGCCGCCGCCGTCGTGCGCCTGCCACAGGTTGGTGATGGTCGCGCCATTGCGGTCCGGCAGGATTCGATACTTGGGCAGGTCGGAGACACCGTCGTGGGTGGGCACCGGATTCTGGCACGGGAAGTTCAGTCCGACCGACCAGTCCAGCAGCACCGGAGTCTTCGAACCCACCAGGGCGTTCAGGGTTTTCGTTTGCGGCACCCGCGGCGGGGTGACGGCGAACCACTGATCCCGATTCGGATCCTTGTCCTCGCCGACCAGCCGCACCACATCGGTATCGCCCGGCATCCTGTCCAGCGGGACCCGCAGGTTCCGCCACATCGGCGCGGGTCCGATATCGAGGGGCACGGCCCGTCCTTCGACGGCGACCTGCCCATCGGCCCCCAGGTGACCGTATTCCACTTCGAGCCGCTGCCCCGGCCGGACCAGACCGTCGGGGTCCACGGAGTGGATGCGTCCGGCCACCGCGATGGCGATGATCTGCCCCCGGCTGCCATTGACCGGATCCGGCAGCCGGTACCAGTCGCTGGTCAGCGTGGCGGGCAACTGGTCACCGTCGCGGTAGCTGCCCAGCACCGGCGTGGTCGCCGGATCGAGGCCGAAAGGCAGCGCGATAGTGCTGCCGTTGATCCCGCTGCCGTGCGAGGTGTCCGAACCGGAACCCGCCGTCTTCGCCGCGTCGCGCAACTGATTCGGATCGCTGGACACGGAATTGGCCCGACCCGTGGTGGATTCGACCTCATCGGAGGTCAGCACCGGCGCGACCCCATTGGGGCTGAATCCGGTGGACTCCGCACCGCCGAGCCCGGCGGCGATATCGGCGGACAGCGGACGCAGCATGGAGGCGTTGGGATCGGTCTCCACCAGCACCTTGTCGGCCAGACCGCATCCGCCCTGGAAGGTCGCCGAAAGGTTCGACTGCGCCAGGGAATACGACGGATACTGCGCCACAGCGGCTTTCGCGAACGACAGCAGCAGGAACAGCACCATACCCGCGGCCGCCACCGCCAGTACGGGCACCCGCGTGAGCCAGGCGAAGCGGCGGCCGGGTCGCGAATCCGGCCGGATGTGGAACCACCCCGCCGCCAGCAGCGCCAATGCCGTCAGCCCGACGAAGACGGTGGACAGGCCGTGCCCGTGATACGACGGCGCCTTGTCCCACCACGGAATGCCCCACGACGAGACATACCAGTACCCGTTGGCGGCGACGAAAGTCATTGCCAGCGCGAAGAATACGACCGCGGCGAACAGCGCCCGATTGCGCAGCGGGCGCAGCACCGCCGGACCGACCGCCACGGCGGTGAGCGCCACGACGCAGGTGGCCAAACCGGCGAAAACACCGAACTGGTGGGTCCACTTGGTGGGCGCGAACATCATGAAGCCCATGGCGGCGACGGTGATCCCGACGACGCGTCGGGCAGGCCCCATCGCCGTTCCCGGAATGTGCCCGCCCCGACGCAGCATGGTGGCCGCGCACACGACCAGCCCGAGCAGCATGGCGAACATGCCGAAGCGCCGGGTCAACCAGCCGTCGGCGTTGAACTGGAGCAGATACTGGTAGCGCAGGTATTCGGCGAACCAGGAGTCGCCCGGTCCGATCAGCCCGTGCACGTAGGTCATCTCCATGGTCGCCGCGAAGGTCCGGTCCGCGAAGACCACGGTCAGGATGATGGCCCCCGCCGCGGCCAGCGGCAACAGCAGCGCCAGGTAGCCGACATCCTTGGCGCGCCGCAGCACCACCGCGGTCATACTGCGCGCGCCCGCCAGCAGCGCGCCGACGCAGATCAATCCGGAGGGCGCGACGGTCAAGGTCAGCGCGGCGAGGAAGAGGGCGAGCGCGGCGGGCAGCAGCCGCCGCGTGGCGATGGCGCGTTCGACCGAGACCCAGGTGAGGATGACACCGCACGCGACGAACGGTTCACCGCGCAGGCCGTTGTTGTAGGGCAGCCAGAAGGCGAGGAAGACCAGCGCGGCCGTCCACACCGCGATCCTGTTGTCCCGGAAGACCGTTCCGAGTCGGGGCAGGACCTCGCGGCTGATCACCCACCAGGTCAGCACCGCGACCAGCAGCGTCGGCAGCCGGACCCACAGGCTGGCCGTGGAGATGCGCGCCATCCAGCCGATGATGTCGGTGTAGGGCGTGTAGAACGGTCCCTCGTCCACCGAGAACCAGCGGTAGTAGTTGGACATGTAGCCCGAACTCTGGGCGCCGCGCGCCATGCCGAGGATGTAGCCGTCGTCGGAGGTGTTCGCGCCGAGGAAATGCCAGATCAGCAGCACACCGAAGACAATGAGGTCGCTGGGTCGCAGCCGCCACCACCGCTGGGGCAGGAAGCGGCGGGTGCGGCGGCCGTCGCGGCGGTCGAGTTGATGCAGGGCCGCGAGCGCGACCACCGTGGCCAGCACGGCCAGCACCATGACGACGAATTTGAGCACCGTCGGGGAGGTGGAGAAGCGCGAGTCGACCGCGACGTCCACGTGCAGACCCTGCGGCGGCATCCCCGTGAGCTCGGTGAACACCCCGACAGCCTGCGGGCGCAGATCACCGGCGGTCACCTTGGCGGCATCGTCGGCGCCGGTGAGACGCACCGAGGCCCGCGCGGCGTCGATGGCGATATCGAGCCCGCAGGCCCGCTCGCGCACCTCGTTCAGCGGGGCCGACCACAGCAGCGTATTGCGGGAGACCACATCGACCCGGCCGGGCCGCTCCCCCGCGTCGGCGACCACCTTGACGACGAAGCCGTAGTGCTCGATATCCGGGGACTGGCGGGGAATGGTGGAGACCGCGACCCCGCCCGCATGGTCGAGCGCGGTGAGCGCCGCACACGGCACCTGAAGCGAAAGATCAAGCGGCGCATAGGAAAGCAGCGGCGACTCGACATTGGTGAGCGCGCCCGCCTGCGGCCAGCTCACCCGAGCGGCCTCCTGACGCACCGGCAGGAACGGAACCGCCACCGCGAGCAGCAATCCCACCAGGCCCGCGATGATCGCGACCGGTCGAGCCCATCCCCCGCGTTCAGATCTGTTCGCCGTACCGCGTTGGGAATCCTCGACGGACGGCTGCCCCGCCCACACCATTGTGTCAGCCACGGCAGGAGATGTTAGCGGTGCGACATCGACGTCGAATACCCAAGTGGGGTGAGCGATTTCACAAATATGACGAAAAAAGCCGGGCCACCAGGAAGTTCGTGGGCTTCTCGGAGAAGCTGAGAACTTCCGGTGACCCGGCTCGGGGCGAATCAGGCGGTGCAGGCCACCGACTGCAGGTTCGCCAGCGACAGCATCTGGCAGGCCCAGGTCTTCTGCACCTTCCACTTGCCGTTCTCGGCGACGAACGGCACGTCGACGATGTTCTCCTGGCCGTTCAGGCTGAACTTGGCCTTGGCGTTGACGGTATCGCCGAAGGCGGTCACATCGGTGACCTCGACCTTCGCGTTGACCTGCTTGTAGGCCTCGCTCAGGCGGACCGGCAGCTCCGGATCGGCCTGCGCGCCCTGCACCATCTCCAACTTCTCCGCCACGGGAACCGCCGGATCCAGCGCGCGCTGCAGTTCGGTGTTGAGTTCGGCGGCGCTCGGGGTGGGGGGCAGGTTGGACGCGGCCGCCTTGACACTGGTGGTGGTCTTGGCCGGTTTGGCCGCACTCTTCTTGTCGTCGTCGCCGCAGGCGGTCATGCTCAGGGCGGCGAGGATGGCCAGGCCGGCGATTGCGATGCGTCCAGTCTTCTTCAACTGCTCGTCCTTTGCGTTTCTGGTCGGGTACGGGTCGAATTCACCAGGCGGCGGATGCCCGAACCGCGGCACCGCTGCACGAGGTAACCAGGCTACCCGTCAGCCCAGTGAGCCGAGCGGATCGGCCCGCGACAAACTGATGTCGTCGGCTGCGAACGTACGCGCCGGACCCGGCCCTGTCGAACTGGTCTCGAAGCGGACGGTCACCACGCCGAGGCCCGCGCCCTGCACCCAGCCGTGCCCGAAATCGGGATGGGCGACATCCAATCCGGGATACCACAGCCGTTCCCCCGACGCTACCCGCGACGCGGCGACCGAACCGCCGGGACCCGAAATCGGCTGCGGCTCTTGCATTTCGGAGATGGGGTCGCGATCCAACTCCGGAAACAGCGACTCCTGGCGCACGGTAGAGAACCCGGCGTAGCCGACCCCGACCAGCCGGATCGGCCCGAGTTCCACCGGGTCGATGGCCGAGCGCTTGGCCGCGGTGGTCAGGGTGGCCAGATCCGTTGTGGCGTAAGGCAGGGTGAACGACCGGGTGACGATCGACATATCGGACTTCTTGAGTTTCAACACCACGGTGCGCACCGCGCGCCCGTCCTCGGACAGCCGCCGGTGCGCGGCGGCGGCCATCGCCTCGATGGCCGTGCGCAATTGGGCCAGGGTGCGGATGTCGTGCTCGTAGGTGGTCTCGGCGCTGATCTGCTTGGACTCGTTGCGCTCGGCCACTGGGCGGTCGTCGATGCCGCAGGCCAACCGGTGCAGCGCCGTGCCGACGGCGCCGCCCAGGATGGCGGCGGCCTCGGCCTGCGGCAGCGCGGCGAACGCACCGACGGTCTCGATGCCCAAGGTGCGCAGCCTGGCCTCGGCCACCGGGCCGATCCCCCACAGTTTGCGCACCGGAAGCGCGGCCAGCAGCCCGCGCTGCTCGCTCGGCGAGATCACCCGTATCCCATCGGGTTTGGCCAGACCGGAGGCGATCTTGGCCAACTGCTTGCCCGCACCCGCGCCCACCGAGGCGGTGAGTCCGGTGCGCTCGCGCACCGCCGCGCGCAACCGGGCGCAGAAGGCGAACACCTCGCCGACCGTCGCACCCGCCAATTCCTCGGGCTCGCCGAACGCCTCGTCGTAGGACAGCGTCTCCAACACCGGGATACGCGCGCGCAAAGTATCGAAGACCTGCGTGCTGAGGACCCCGTACACCGACCCGCGCGCCGGAATCACCACCGCCGCCGCCCCTACCAAGCGCCGCGCCTGATGCATCGGCATGGCCGAACGCGCGCCGAACACCCGCGCCTCATAGCTGGCCCCCGCCACCACCCCCCTGGCGCCGCTGCCGCCGACCAGCACCGGTCTGCCGCGCAGGGTTGGCCTGGTCAGCTGCTCGGCCGAGGCGAAGAAGGCGTCCATATCGATGTGCAGCACCCAGCGACGGCCACGCTCGCCCGCCCCCGGTAGGGGCGCGTCCGCTGCGACGCGACCGGCATCGTGGGTGCTCACGCCCCGGAATCTACCGGTGGGCACCGACAGCTTCGGCACACCAGTCTGTGCTGGGGATAGCAGTTGCGCGACACGCCGATATGTGATGATCGGACCCATGAAGATCCGCAAGGCCGTGATCCCGGCCGCCGGAATAGGCTCCCGGTTGCTCCCGCTGACCAAGGCCATCCCCAAGGAGATGCTGCCGGTCGGCGACAAACCGGTCATCGAGCATACGGTTCGCGAGCTGGTCGCCTCCGGCATCACCGATATCACCATCGTGGTGAGCGGTGGAAAATCCTTGATCCAGGACCATTTCCGTCCGAATCCGGCGCTGGTGGCGCAGTTGCGCGCCGACGGGAAGACCGCGTACGCCGACGCCGTCGAGGAGGTCGGCGAACTGTCGCGCCTCGGCCACATCACCTACCTGGACCAGCACGGCCCCTACGGCAACGGCACCCCGGTCCTGAACGCGGCCCGCCACCTCAGCGACGAACCGATGCTGGTGCTCTGGCCCGACGACGTCTTCGTCGCCGAGGTCCCGCGCGCCCAGCAGCTCATCAACGCCTACGACCGCACCGGCGCACCGGTGCTCGCCCTGATGCCGATGGATCCGAGCGAATCCCAGCGCTACGGCGTCCCCGTGGTGGCCGACGACCTGGGCAGCGGCCTGCTGCGCATCGCGGGCCTGCGGGAGAAGCCCAAGCCCGAGGACGCGCCGTCGAATTTCGCCGCCATCGGCGGCTACGTGGTCACCCCCGGCATCATCGACGAACTGCGCGCGCAGACCAAGAGTTGGTACGAGCACCGCACCGGCGAGGTGTACCTCACCGACGCCATCAACGCGCATGCCGCCGATCACGCCGTATTCGCCCAGGTGATCCAGGGCCGCTGGTACGACACCGGCAATCCCGCCGATTACCTTGTGGCGCAGTTCGCTTCGGCGCTGGCGCATCCGCAGTACGGCGGGCACCTGCGTCGCATGGCCAACGAATTGGCTTGATCCGCGCCCGAGATCGGCTCGGCACTGCCGAAATCGGCTCAGCCGCTACCGAATCGACTCGACTCCCGCCGAGCGATTCGGTGGCGCGGGACCTCGCCTCGTCGTCCGCGCGTGCCGCGCACCCGCACCGATCGCCGCCGGTCAGAACCGGCGGATGGCGTAGACGAAGAACTGGCTCAATGGGGCGAGTCCGACCGGCACACCCCAGTCGTAGGCGTTGAGTATCTGCCCGAAACCCGCGTAGATACCGACGTGCGAGGCGTCCTCGTTCAGGATCACCACATCGCCGGGCGAGAGCGCGCCCAATGGCACCGGCAGGCCCACTTTCGCCTGCTGCCAGGTGGTGCGCGGCAGTTGGACACCCACCTGCCGGAAGGCCCACTGGACCAGCCCGGAGCAATCCCAGGCGTCGGGTCCGACGCCGCCCCACTCGTAGGGTTTCCCAGTCTGTGTCGCGGCGGCGATCAGCGCGCCGAGCCCGCTGCCGCTGGGCAGCGGCAGCGCGGCCGAACCGCTGGAACTGCCGGAGGCCGACCCCGAGGACGATCCCGCCGATCCGGAGGCGGATCCCGATCCGCTGCCGGAGGCCGCGCTGCCGGTATCGGACCTGGCCGTCCCGGCGAGGAGCGCGGTGGCGACCAGACCGGTCGCGAAGCCGAAGAGGATGCGGCGCAAAGGCTTTCGGGTCACGTTCTCGACCTCCCGGCGATCGGCCGCGCCCGATGTGCGTATCGGGCGCGACGACTACATCAGGGTCAAGCGATTGAACGTTTACTCGCGTCTCACAGCTTTACTGTCACCTCAATAGCAACAGAGCCGATTGTGCCGCGCGCCCCGAAATCCGATCCGGGTTTCAGCAAATCTCCAGCATGTGATCTTGATCACATGCTGGAGATCGCCCTCAGACCTTGGCGATCGAGACTCGAACGCCGCCAACCACATCCGCCGCGTCCGGACCCGCAGGCCCGAAGCTCAGCGCGGTGGCCAGGATCTCGCCCGCGATCAGATCGCGATGCCGCCGCGCCCACTGCGCGCGCTCGGCGGGCACCTCGAGCACCACCGAGATCCGATCGGAGACATCGAGCCCCGAGGATTTGCGAGCCTCCTGCAGGTCACGAATCAGGTCACGCGCCCACCCCTCGGCCTCCAACTCCTCGGTGACCACCGAATTCAGCACCACCAGACCGGCATTGCCCGGCAGCGCGGCGGTGGACTCGGGTTCGGCCGCCACCAGGCGCCGGGTGTACTCCTCGGGCAGCAGCGCGATCCCGGCGGCGGTGACCGTGCCGTCGGCCGACTCCTGCCACTGGCCCGCCTTCACCGCCTTGATCACCGTCTGCACCTCTTTACCGAGGCGCGGACCGGCCGCACGCGCATTGACTACCAACTCGAAACGGCCGTGCGCGGCCACCTCCGAGGTCAGGTCGACCCGCTTGACATTGACCTCGTCGGCGATGATGTCGACGAAGGGCCGCAAACGCTCGGCATCCTCGGCGGCGATGGTGACCTCGGCCAGCGGCAACCGCACCCGCAGATTCTGCGCCTTGCGCAGGCTCAGCACCGTCGAGCACACCGTGCGCACCTCGTCCATGGCCGCCACCAGTTCCCCGTCGCGCGGCAGTTCGTCCTCGCGCGGCCAATCCGCCAGATGCACCGACTCGCCGCCGGTCAGCCCGCGCCAGATCACCTCGCAGATCAGCGGCAGCAGCGGCGCGGCCAGCCGGGTGACCACCTCGAGCACCGTGTGCAGGGTGTCCACCGCGTCGCGGTCCTCGTCCCAGAAACGCGAACGCGACCGGCGCACATACCAATTGGTAAGCGCGTCGGCAAAGCCGCGCAGCTCGTCGCACGCGCCCGCGACATCGTAGGTCTCCAGCGCCTCGGTCATCGCGTCGCGGGTCGCCGCCAGCTTGGCCAGGATGTAGCGATCCAGCACATGCGGCGAATCCGTGCGCGACACACCGGGTTTCGAGGCGTAGAGCTGCAGGAAGGTCCACGCGTTCCACAGCGGGCGCAGCGCGTGCCCCACCCCCTCGCGAATACCGCGCTCGGTGACGATGAGGTTGCCGCCGCGCAGGATCGGCGAACTCATCAGGAACCAGCGCATGGCATCGGAGCCGTCCCGGTCGAACACCTCGTTCACATCCGGGTAGTTGCCCTTGGACTTGCTCATTTTCAGCCCGTCGTCGCCGAGCACGATGCCATGCGCGACAACGGTTTTGAACGCCGCACTATCGAACAGGGCGGTGGCCAGCACGTGCAGCGTGTAGAACCAGCCCCTGGTCTGTCCGTTGTACTCGACGATGAAATCGCCGGGGAAGTGGGTGTCGAACCACTCCTTGTTCTCGAACGGGTAGTGCACCTGCGCGTAGGGCATCGACCCCGATTCGAACCAGCAGTCGAACACCTCGGGCACCCGGCGCATGGTCGACTTGCCGGTCGGATCATCGGGATTGGGCCGAGTCAGCTCATCGATCATCGGGCGGTGCAGATCGGTCGGTCGCACACCGAAATCGCGCTCGAGTTCGTCCAGCGATCCGTAGACGTCCAGGCGCGGGTAGGCCGGATCGTCGGAGATCCACACCGGGATCGGACTGCCCCAGTAGCGATTGCGACTGATGTTCCAGTCCCGCGCGCCTTCGAGCCACTTGCCGAACTGGCCGTCGCGGATGTGCTCGGGCACCCAGGTGATCTGCTTGTTGAGCTCGACCATCCGATCGCGGAACTTGGTGACCGCGACGAACCAGGACGGCACCGCCATATAGATCAGCGGCTGACCGGAACGCCAACTGTGCGGGTAGGAGTGCTCGATCGTCTCGTGCCGCAGCAGCTTTCCGATCGCCTTCAGATCCTTGAGGATGACCGGATTCGCGTCGAATACCATCAGCCCCTCGTACGGGGGCACCATGGAGGTGAACTTGCCGCCCGCGTCCAGCGGCTGCACCACCTCGAGACCGTTGGCGGTCGCGAGTTCCATGTCCTCCTCACCGAAAGCCGGTGCGAGGTGCACGATTCCGGTGCCGGAGTCGGTGGTGACGTAGTCGGCGAGCAGGACCCGGTGCGCGCGCGGATGGCCGAGGAAGAAGTCGAAGGGCGACTCGTAGGCCAACTCGGCCAGGGCCGCGCCGACGTATTCGCCGAGCACCTCCGGCTCCGCACCGAGTTCGCGCGCGTAATGCCCGACCCGCTCGGCGGCCAGCAGGTAGCGTTTGCCGTCGGTGCCGCGCACCTGCACGTATCGCACGTCCGGATGCACGGCGATAGCCAGATTGGATGGCAGGGTCCACGGCGTGGTGGTCCAGATGAGCGCGTTCACGCCGTCGAGGTCGTGCAGCGGATGGTCGGCGGGCACCCGCAGCGGCATATCCACGGTGGCCGCCGGATCCTGGCGCATCTTGTACGCGTCGTCGAGCCGGGTTTCCTGATTGGACAGCGGAGTCTGCTCATACCAGCTGTAGGGCAGCACCCGGAATCCCTGGTAGATCAGCCCCTTGTCGTACAGCGACTTGAATGCCCACATGACCGACTCCATGAAGTCGAGATCGAGGGTCTTGTAGTCGTTGTCGAAGTCGACCCAGCGGGCCTGACGCGTCACATAGTCGCGCCACTCGCCGGTATAGCGAAGCACCGAGGTTTTACACGCGGCGTTGAATTCCGCCAGGCCCATGGCATCGATCTGTGATTTGTCCGTGATACCGAGCTGCTTTTCCGCCTCGATTTCGGCGGGCAGGCCGTGGCAATCCCAGCCGAATCGCCGATCGACCCGTTTTCCGCGCATGGTTTGAAAACGCGGCACCAGATCCTTGACGTATCCGGTCAGCAAATGACCGTAGTGTGGCAGCCCGTTGGCAAAGGGGGGGCCGTCGTAGAAGACGAACTCCTTCTCACCACCGCGGTTTTGGATGCTGGCGCGGAAGGTGTCGGCCGCCGCCCACGCGTCGAGGACGCGGCGTTCCATCTCCGGGAACCCGCTGCCCGCGCCGCCGCTCAGGTCGAGCCGCGGATAGGCGCTGCTCGTGGAAGTGTCGTCCGCCATCGCGGTGCGTCTCCTCGTGCCGTATCAAGATCCGTGGGCACGGGGACGAATCCGGCGCCGGTGCGCCGAAACCGCGGTACCACCCCGCTTGTCCGGCGGCCTGCGCCGGACCTCTCGTTCTGAGCTGTGACGGGCTCACCCGTTCGGTTCTACTGGGCGACGGGACGGACCCGTGCGCCGTTCTTCCGAAGACTCCCCGGTGATGGCCGGATCGATGCCGTTGACATGTTTGATTCTAGCCGGCGCGGTCAAACCCTTAACGGTGCGACCAGCCTGCCACGCCGAACACCTTAGGTCACTCAGCGTTTGGCGTGCCGCCCCGGTGGGGGCGTGGCGTCGCCGTCGGGTCTGCGCATGGCGAGTGCGCTCACCAGCAACAGCACCGCACCGATCACGCACACGATGATGCAGCCCCAGGCCCAGATCACCGAACCGGTGGTCAGCGCGGTCACGAGCAGGGCGAAACCGATCGCGGCAAGGACGAGCGTCAAGACGAGCATGTTGTCCCCCTAGGCATGCCAGGCAGCTCGACAGGACCTCTAGCTACTTCGAACTCGGGTGGCCGGGCGGCCTTTTACTTGCCACCCTTGACGAAGGTCGCGGGCTGCAGGTTGTTGGCGGTGTCGACCGCACCGAATTCGCCACCGTCCACCGGAACCGCCGAGCCGCGGTTCTCCAATTCCTCCAGCTGGGATTCCAGGTAGGACTTCAGCCGCACCCGGTACTCCCGCTCGAAGGTCTTGAGCTGCTCGATCCGGCTTTCCAGCACACTGCGCTGCTGAGTGATGGTGGCCATGATCTCGGTGTGCTTGCGCTCGGCATCGGCCTGCAGGGCGTCGGCCTTCTCTTTGGCCTGCCGTAGCTGATTGTCCGACCGGCTCTGCGCGTCGGTGAGCATGGCGTCGGCCTTTTGGCGGGCATCGGCGACCATGGCCTCGGAGCGGGTCTTGGCATCGCCGACGAGTCGCTCGGAATTAACCCGAGCATTGGCGAGCAGGCCCTCGGCCTCGGACTTGGCATCGCTGGTGAGCCTGTCGGCCATCTCCTGGGCGAGGCTGAGCACCTTGGCGGCCTGCAGGTTCGCGTCCGCGCTCGGCGCTTCCTTGGGAATCGGCGCGGGCATCGGCGCCGGCGGGGCGACCGGCACCGGCGGCTTCATCGGCTCCGGCGGTGGCGGCGCTTGTTGCACAGGCGGTTTCACGGTTTGCGGAATAGGTGCCGGGCCGCGATTCTTCTTGGCGTCGGCCAATTCGGCATCGAGTTCGGCGACCCGCTGACGCAGATCGGCGTTCTCCTCGATCAGACGCGAGAGTTCCTGCTCGACCAGATCCAGGAAGGCGTCGACTTCGTCCTCGTTGTAGCCGCGCTTCCCGATCGGCGGTTTGCTGAACGCGACGTTGTGCACATCGGCTGGGGTCAGCGGCATCGAAGGATCCCTTCACGCGTCTTTTGGAGATCTAGCAGATCTAACGAGCTATCTTCTCGGGCCATTCTGTCACACCGCGGCTACCGGGTGCCGAGGCTGCCCACGATCGTCATCAGCGTGAAGACGACGAATAGCAGGATCAAAATCGACAGATCCAGGCGAATTCCGCCCATTGACACCGGAGGTATCAAGCGCCGCAACAGTTTTACCGGCGGATCCGTGATCGTGAAGATCAGCTCCAGGATCACCACGACGAAGCCGGTCGGCCGCCAGTCGCGAGCGAAGTTACGGATGAACTCGATGACAACGCGACTGATCAGCAACAGCCAGAAGATGAACAGTACGGAGTACAGCACCGCGAACAAGGCCACCGGTTCACTCTGCCCGAAAATCCGCGTCCCGCAAAATGTCCGCGCCGCACCACCGGCGACAGGTCCGATCCGATCCCCCGATCACGAGCTTATTTCTGGTTGTAGAAGCCGGTTTCGGCGATGCGCCTGCGTTCCTCGGCCGAGACGTCCACATCGGCCGGTGAGAGCAGGAACACCTTGGTGGCCACCTTGTCGAACGAACCACGCAGCGCGAAGGCCAAACCCGCGGCGAAGTCGACCAGGCGCTTGGCGTCGGCGTTGCTCAGATCCACCAGATCCATGATCACCGGATTGCCCTCGCGGAAGCGTTCGCCGATGATCCTGGCCTCGCTGTAGTCGCGCGGGCGCAGCGTCGTGATCTTGGACAAGGGACCTCCGTCCTCGAAGATCCCCGGCCGCCGGGCGGGTTCGGGGCGCACGCGCTCCTCCAGCCGCCGCTCCTCGGCCTCAGGATCGACGGCGAGCGCACCGCGGGTGGCTCCCCGCAGCGGCGGCGCGCCACCGCCCGCGCGGAATCGGTTCGACGAGGGGGCCGATTCGATACGGGTGGGACGCCGCGACGACTCGTAGCGGTCGTCGGCATAGGGCTCGGCGTACTCCTCGCGGCGGGCGGCCGGATATCCGGCCTGATACGGCGATTTGTAAGCCGGTTCCGGATAATCGGATTCGTCCTCGAACCGACCCGGCGCGTACCGGTCGTCCTGATAACGGTCCTGGTATCCGCCACGTTCGGGATAGTCGCGACGCGGACGACGAGAGCCGCGTTCATCGGCCTCTCGGGCCGCCGCGCGGGTATCACCGGAACGGGTGTCCGGCTCGGCGACGTAATCGTCTTCGTATTCCTCGAGGGGAACCATGCCGAAGTACGCCTTGAACTTGTGCAGGGTGCTCATGCCCGCACCTCGCTTGCACTCGACGCAGGCACGAGCACGCTCGCAGCCGCATTAATTCGCCGCTCGCTCATCGCCTCCACCTCGCTGACGCTCCGCTCCGGCACGAGCACACTCGTGGCTGTAAATATCTGCCGCTCGCTTCGCTCGCTCATCTGGTCGACCTTCCTTCGGCCCCGGTGGCGGCCGGGTGTTGAAGTCTTGCGCAGCCCTCGTCAGTTCTCAGCATATGTGTCAAATGTGACTGATGAGGTTTCTTTGCTACGCCGAGGTTATCGGTCGAGCGCCCATCAAGGCGGTACCGACACGCACAACCGTCGACCCGTACGCGATGGCGGATTCGAGATCTCCCGACATTCCTGCGGAAAGTTCGGTCGCCTCGGGATGATCCGCGAGCAACATCGTGTGCAAAGTCGCAAGACGGGCAAATGACCTATCAGACTCCGCCCCCAAGGGCGGAATCGCCATGAGACCCGCTAATCGCAGGCCCCGCGACGAAGCGATCAGATCGGCGAGCGCACCCACGTCGGCCTGCGCGAGACCACCGCGTTCCGGATCGGAATCGAGACTCACCTGAAGCAGGACCCGCAGCGGTTCGGCGCGCTCGCCCGCGTCGAGAGCGGCCGACGCCGCACCGTCAAGGGCTGTTGCCAGACGTTCGCTGTCGACCGAATGCACGGTATGTGCCCACCGGGCCACCTGGCGGGCCTTGTTGCGCTGCAGGCGGCCGATCATGTGCCACCGAATGTCGGCGAGCGCACCCAGTTCGGCCACCTTCGCGGTGGCCTCCTGCTCGCGCGACTCACCGAATTCGCGCTGCCCCAGTCCGTACAGGATCTCGACGTCGGCGGCCGGGAAGAATTTCGTCACCGGCAGCAGGCGCACCGACCCCGGCGCCCTACCGGCAGCGCCGCGCGCCGCCTCGATGCGCGCGAGCAGACCGTCCAGATTGGCCGACAACTCGGCCGTGCGCCGATCGACCCGGCCGGCAACGGATTGCGCACTCATGCCCGATCCCCCGGCTCCATCCAGATCGCCCCGGCCAGTCGACCCGTCGGCGCGCCGCGCCGATGACTGAACAGGGTGCGGTCCTCGATGGTGCAGCGCGGATCCTCGGCGACCGCACCTACCCCGGCCTCGGTCAACTGGCGGCGGATGCCCGCGCGCAAATCCAGGGCCGGGGTGCCGCGCACCGTGGTGGTGGCGCTACCGGGCAGGTGGGTCTCCACATCGGCGCGCATGGCCGCGGGCACCTCGTACTGCCGCCCTGACGCCGCCGGACCGAGGAAGGCGCCGATGCGGTCGATCCGCGCGCCCACCGAGACCATCGCCTCGAGTACTCGGGGCACGATGCCGATGCGGGCGCCGATCCGGCCCGCGTGCACGGCGGCGAGCACCCCGGCCTCGTCATCGGAGAGCAGGATGGGGACACAGTCGGCCGTAACGACCACCAGGGCCAGATCGGGCACGGTGGTGACCAAGGCGTCGGTGGCGGGCACCGGTTCGGACCTCGGTCCGTCGAGGATCTCGACATTGCGGCCGTGGATCTGTTCCATCCAGACCAGCCGCTCGGGCGGTAGCCCGATCCCCTCGGCCAGACGAGTGCGATTGCGCCGCACGGCGTTCGGATCGTCGCCGACATGGTCGCCGAGATTGAACGAGTCGAAGGGCGGGGCGGAGAAACCGCCCGCCCGCGTGGTCACCACCCGTCGGACGGTGAGCGTCGGCGCAGATGTCATGTGTCCGAGGGTAATAGGCCCGCGGAACTGGGCGGTAACCTCACGCGGCGATACCCCCGGAGGCTGGGAATATGCCGACGGCCCTACCTTCTTCGGGTAGAGCCGTCGGTCGATCAGCGACGCATGAAGTGCGGGACGTCGACATCGTCGTCGTCGTCCGGGGGCGCGATGTGGTCGCGGCTGTTGTTGGTGACCGTCGGATCCTTGGGGGCCGGGCGGTCTCGGTCGGTGAAGGAAAGCCGGCTCGACTGGGCAGGTGTCTCGGTGCGGGACACCGGGGTGTACTCGGCCCGCGGCGTCGGAGTGGACACGGCCGCGGTGTAGGTGGACGACGAGGACCCGGTGCGGGTGACATCACGATGGTTCTCGAAGGTGCGCCGGGCCGGGCCGCCCCCGTCGAATCCCGCGGCGATCACGGTGACGCGCACCTCGTCGCCGAGCGAATCGTCGATGACGGTGCCGAAGATGATGTTGGCCTCGATATGCGCGGCCTCCTGCACCAGCGAGGCGGCCTCGTTGATCTCGAACAGGCCGAGATCCGAACCGCCCGCGATCGACAGCAGCACACCGTGCGCGCCGTCCATCGATGCCTCGAGCAGCGGTGAATTGATCGCCGACTCCGCCGCTTTCACCGAGCGACCTTCGCCGCGGGCCGAGCCGATACCCATCAGGGCGCTGCCCGCACCGGACATGACGCTCTTGACGTCGGCGAAGTCGACATTGATCAGGCCGGGGGTGGTGATCAGGTCGGTGATGCCCTGGACACCGTTGAGCAGCACCTCGTCGGCGGAGCGGAACGCGTCCATCAGGCTGACCGCGGCGTCGCCGAGTTGGAGCAGTCGGTCGTTCGGGATGACGATGAGCGTGTCGCAGGATTCGCGCAGCAGGTTGATACCCACTTCGGCCTGATTGCCCCGGCGCTTGCCCTCGAACGAGAAGGGCCTGGTGACCACGCCGATGGTGAGCGCGCCGAGTTTGCGCGCGATGCTGGCCACCACGGGCGCGCCACCGGTGCCGGTGCCACCGCCCTCACCCGCGGTCACGAAGACCATATCGGCACCCTTGAGCACCTCTTCGATCTCGTCCTTGTGGTCCTCGGCGGCCTTGCGGCCCACCTCGGGATCCGCGCCCGCGCCGAGGCCGCGGGTCAGTTCGCGGCCGACGTCGAGTTTGACGTCGGCGTCGCTCATGAGCAGTGCCTGGGCGTCGGTATTGACGGCGATGAACTCGACTCCCTTGAGTCCCTGTTCGATCATCCGGTTGACGGCGTTCACGCCGCCGCCGCCGATACCGACGACCTTGATCACTGCAAGGTAGTTGTGCGGGGGCGTCATGGGCTCTCGCCTTCCTTCGATCTCAAGCCTGTCGTTTGCGGATGCGAGACATTATTCGCGCGGGCGGCGCCACCGCCACAGCGGTCCGCCGCTCGGGTGAACCGAGCGAACCCTAAACCTCAACCATAGGGTTAGCGTTATGTCAAGTATCCGACTGGTGCGGAACGCTATTCGCAGCCGCCGCGATCGGCGTGCAGGCGCGCCGAAACAAGAGACAGAATCTTGTGTGATCCCTCTCGTCTCACCACTCCGCACACCGTATCGTGGGACGGTTGCCCCCCTGCCCGGAACTCCTCCGGTAGCGGACCTTCGAAAACTCGCTGGGCACAATGGGTATGGATCACTTTACCGTGACAAGATTGGGACTCGAAACGTCGAACACCGTTCCCTCGCGGGTCAGTAGCACCACCACCACCGCCGCCTTGCGCGCGACCTCGTTGGCACCGCCCCACAGCACCGTGCGCCCATCCTTCAGATTCAGCGCGATATCCGAAATCGAGCGCGCCGCAACCTCGTTCACCTGAATGGTGAGCGCGGGCGGCAACGCCGCCACCACGGTGACCGCGGCCTCGGTCACCGGATCCGCACCCGCCGGATGCGCGGTGATCAGCTTCGGCACACCGATGGGCGGGGCCTCGATGGCGTACTCGACGCCCTGCGCGTCGACCAGGTGCGCGCCCTGCGGACTGTCGAAGTACAGCGCCGGAACTCGCTCCTGCACTGTCACCTTCACCGTCGAAGGGAACAGGCGCTGCACCCGGACCGACCGCACCTTCGGCAGCGCGGCCACCCGCCGCGCCATGGCCTCGGTGTCCAGCCGCAGCATCGAACGGCCATCCGGGATCTCGAGCAGTTCGCGCACGCTGTCCTCGGAAACCGCGGCGGCGCCGTCGATCTCGACGGTGCGCGCCGCCAGCACGGGGGTGAACCAGGCCGCGGCGGCCAACGCGAGCACCGCGACGACGGCCACCGCGATCCACAAACGCGTGCGCCGCACCGCCATCCGGCTCACCGCCGCGCGCACCCGCTCACCGCCCGCTGTGCGGACGCGCCCTGAGCCCGTCGAGGATCTGACCACCGAGCATGGTCACATCACCCGCGCCCATGGTGATCACCACATCGCCGGGCAGCGCCAACCCGGCCACCTGACGGCCGACGCGCGACATATCCGGTTGGTAGTGCACGGGTTCGGTGACGTACTGGGCCACCAGCGCGCCATTCACACCGGGCAGTGGATCCTCGCGCGCGCCATAGACATCGAGCACCACCACCTCGTCGGCCAGGCTTAGCGCCGCGCCGAAATCGGCGGCGAAAGTGGCCGTGCGACTGTAGAGATGCGGTTGGAACACCACGATCACCCGACCCTGGCGCGAGCGCGCGCCATCGCGGGCCTCCTGCTCGACCAGTTCGGCGGCGGCGCTGAGCACCGCGCGCACCTCGGTGGGATGGTGGGCGTAATCGTCGAAGACGCGCACGCCGTTCTCTCGGCCGGTGAACTGGAACCGGCGGTGCACACCGCCGAAACCCTCCAGCCCCTGGACGATCTCGCCCACCTCGGCGCCCGCGGCGTGGGCCGCGAGCAGCGCCGCGAGCGCGTTGAGCGCCATATGTCGACCCGGCACCGACAGTCGCAGCGTGCGCGGGGCAGGCTCGTCGGCCAGTTGGAATTGGGCCAGCCCCCCTACATCGCGCGGCTCCCAACTGTGCAGCCGCACCCCGACCGGCACCGGAGCGTCGGCCAGTTCGCCGGACCCGTAACCCAGGACGCGCACACCCTTTTCGGCCAGGCGGGGGCCGACGCGGGCGGCCAAGGCGCGCGAACCCGGATCGTCCAGGCACACCACCAGCAGCCCGCCCGGACCGAGCCGGTCGGCGAAATCGTCGAATACCTGCGTGTACGCCTCGGCCGTGCCGAAGAAGTCCAGGTGGTCGGATTCGATATTGGTGACGACCGCGACATCCGGGTCGTATTGGAGCAGAGAGCCGTCGCTCTCGTCGGCCTCGGCGACGAAGATATCGCCGGTGCCGTGGTGAGCGTTGGTGCCCGCCTCGTTGAGCTCCCCGCCCACCGCGAAGGACGGATCGACCCCGCAGTGCTGCAGCGAGACGATCAGCATGGACGTGGTGGAGGTCTTGCCGTGGGTGCCCGAGACCAGCAGGGTGCGATGCCCCCGCATGAGCGCGGCCAGCACGGTGGGGCGCAGCAGCACCGGGATGGCGCGCCGATTCGCCTCGACCAGTTCGGGATTGGTCTTCGGGATGGCGGCGTAGGTGGTGACCACGGCGGTGGGGCCGCCGGGCAGCAGATCCAGCGCGGTCGCGTCGTGGCCGATGCGGACCTGCGCACCCCTGGCGCGCAGGGCGAGCACGCCCCGGCTCTCCTTGGCGTCGGATCCCGAGACCGCGCCGCCGCGCGAGAGCAGGATCCGCGCGATACCGGACATCCCCGCGCCGCCGATGCCGACCATGTGCACCCGCCGCAGTGCGGCGGGCAGCTCGGAACGCTGCTCCTGCGCCGTCATCGGCCTGCCACCTCCCGCACGATGCGCGCCACCGTGTCGGCGGCGTCGCGATGTCCGGCGCCCGCGGCGGCGCGGGACATCTCGGTCAGCCGTACGGAATCCATGAGCAGTGGAATCACCTCGTCGATCACGTACTTCGGCGTCAGTTCCGGATCGGGCACAATTCTGCCACCGCCCTGGCGGACCACCGGCCTGGCATTGAATTCCTGTTCACCATTGCCGTGCGGCAGCGGTACATAGAACGCGGGCAGACCGACGGCGGAGATCTCGGCGACGGTCATCGCGCCCGAGCGGCACACCGCCGCGTCGGCGGCGGCCAGCGCCAGATCCATTCGGGACAGGTAGGGCACCGCCGCGTAGCGCGCCGCACCCTCGCCCTGGCTCGGCAGGTCCAGCGAATTCTTGGGTCCGTGCGCGTGCAGCACCGAGATGCCCGCCGCGAGCAGTTGGGTCGCCGCGCCCGACACGGCCTCGTTGATGCTGCGCGCGCCCTGCGAACCGCCCGTCACGAGCAGGACCGGTCCCTCGGCGGGCAGCCCGAAATGCGCGCGCGCCGCGCCGCGCAGCGCCGCCCGATCGAGGGAGGTGATGGACTCGCGGACCGGAATGCCGACCACCTCGGCCCGCGCCAGACCGGAATCCGGTACGGCCGCCAGCACCCTGGCCGCCCGGCGCGCGCCGATCTTATTGGCGATACCCGCTTTCGCGTTGGCCTCGTGCACCACCACCGGCACCTTCCGCCTGCGCCCGAACACACCGGAACCGGCGGCCAGGTAGGCGGGCAGCGCGACATAGCCGCCGAACCCGATGATCACATCGGCCCCGACCTCGTCGATGACGGCGCGGGTCCTGGCCACCGAGGCGCGCACCCGACCGGGCAGGCGCAGCAGGTCGGCGGTGGGTTTGCGCGGCAGCGGCACCGGCGGGATCAGCTCCAGCGGATAGCCGCGTTCGGGCACCAGCTCGGTCTCCAGACCGCGTCGGGTCCCCAATGCCGTGACCCGGATCGAGGGATCCAGTCTGCGCAGCGCGTCCGCCACCGCCAGCGCGGGTTCGACATGGCCTGCGGTGCCACCACCGGCGACGATCACCGACAGCGTCGGCAGGTCGGAACTCACCTCGGTCTACCCCGTTCTCTCGCGTGCGGCATCGGATAGTTCGGCTCCCACGCCCTGGTCGCGCGGGCGGAGCTGGTGCCGCGGCTCTCCTGGCCCCGGCGGCGCGGCTCACCGCCGGCCAGCGTACGGCGGGCGGCGGCCTGCCGCGACGGCAGCGCCGCCGCCGCGCCGCGGCGCGGTGGCGCGCCGGATGCGGCGCGCGCTCTGGCCACACCGGCCCGAGCGGGCGAATATACCTCGGGTTTGGGCAATCTCAGCAATCGGCTGAACCGGCCGTCCTGTCCGGCGCGCAGCGCGGCCACCGCCTCGGGTTCGTGGCGGGCGGCGCTGGCCAGGATGCCGAACATGAACAGCGTGATGGCCAATGAGGAACCGCCCGCCGACACCAGCGGCAACTGCAAGCCGGTGACGGGCAGCAGATTGACCACGTAGCCGATATTGATCAGCGCCTGCGCGGTGATCCAGGTGGTGGCGGTGGCGGTGAGCAGGCGCAGGAACGGATCCGCCGACCGGCTGGCGATGCGCAGACCGGTATAGACGAACAGCGCGAACAGGCCGAGCACCAGGGCGCAGCCGAGGAAGCCGAGTTCCTCGCCGATGATGGCGAAGATGAAGTCGTTGTGCGAATTCGGCAGGTAGCTCCACTTGGCCCGGCTCTGGCCGAGCCCCCGCCCCCAGATACCGCCGTCGGCCAGTGAGTAGAGCGCCTGGCGCGCTTGGTAATTGATGCCCTGCGGATCGTCGCCCGGATTGAAGAACGCGCGCATGCGATCGGAGCGGTAGCCGGCCGAGAGTGCCAGCACCAGCGCCGCGACCAGACCGGAGGCCGCGATCGTGACGAACAGCCGCACCGGCAGGCCGCCGAACCACAGCAGCGCGGTGAGCACGATGCCGAGCGCGATGGTGGTGGACAGATTCGGCTGGCGCACCACCAGCAGACACACCAGCAGACCGGCGGGCACCAGCGGCACCAGGATGTCGCGCAGACCCGCCGTCTCCGAACGGCGCGAAGCCAGCAGGTGCGCACCCCAGACCACCAGGGTCACCTTCACGAACTCCGAGGGCTGAATGGAGATCGGACCGAGCACGAACCAGCGCCGCGCGCCCTGCGCCTGGGTGCCGATCCCCGGTATCAGCACCAGCACCAGCGCCAGCACCGACAGCGCGAACAGTGGAAACGACCACTGCCGCAACCGCTTCAACGGAATGCGCAGGGCCAGGTAGAACAGCACGCAACCGATCCCGGCGAACATTGCCTGCTGCACGAACAGCGAATAGGCCGAACCGGCCTCGGCGTAGGCCTCGACACTGGAGGCCGAGAGCACCATCACCAACCCGAGCACGGTGAGCAGGGTGGCGATGGTGACGATCAAGTGGAACGACGCGAGCGGACGCGCCAACCAAGCCCCGAATCGGGTGCTCACCGCTCGCCCGCGTCGCTCGGTCACGACTGCCGCCCGATGTCACCGTCTTCCAGCGCGTTGACCGCCGCGGCGAAACTGCGGCCGCGGTGGGTGTAGTCGGCGAACATATCCAGCGAGGCCGCCGCCGGGGCGAGCAGCACGGTATCGCCGCCGCGGGCGAATCCCACCGCGACGGCGACGGCGCGGGCCATGATGGCATCGGCCTTGTCGGCCCCCCCACCCATCGGCATCGAATCACCCATCGGCCCATCGTCTCCCGAGTCCACCTCGACCACCGGGACCTCGGGCGCGTGTCGCGCGAGCGCGGCGGCGATCGTCGGGGCATCGGCCCCGATGAGGACGGCGGCGACGAGTCGGTCGGCCACCTCCTCGATCAGATCGTCCACGTGCGCGCCCTTCAACTGACCGCCCGCGAGCCAGATGACCTGCTGGTGGGCCAGGATCGCCGAGCGCGCGGCATGCGGGTTGGTGGCCTTGGAATCGTCGATGAATTCCACGCCGCCCACCTCGCGCACCAGCGCCGAACGGTGCGGACCCACCCGATGCTCGAGCAAACCCTCGCGCACGAACTGCGGCGCCACATCGATGGCTCGGGTCAGCGCGGCGGCGGCCAGTGCGTCGGCCACCCCGGCCGGACCCTGCGGGCTGATATCGCCCACCTCGGCCAGGATCGCGGCCTTGGTGAAGGCGCGGTCGAGGAGTTTGCCGTCGACCACGCCGAGTTCGCCGTCGGCCGGGACGCCGATGCGGAACCCGACGGTGCGGCGGGCCTTGGATTTGCGGGCCAGGCTGGCGGCCACCGGATCATCGAGGCCGACCACCCCGATCCGACCGAACAGCGCCCTGGCCTTGGCGGCGGCGTAGGCGTCGAGGCCGCCGTGCCAATCCAGGTGATCCTCGGCCACATTCAGCACCACGCCCGCCTCGGGACGCACCGAGGGCGCCCAATGCAGTTGGAACGAGGACAGTTCCACCGCGAGCACCTGCGGGCCTGGATTGCGGCGCAGTGCGTCCAGGATCGGCAGCCCGATATTGCCGCAGGCCACGCTGGCGATACCGGCGGCGCGCAGGATGGCGTGCACCATCGAGGTGGTGGTGGTCTTGCCGTTGGTGCCGGTCACCACCAGCCACTTGCGCACCGGCCCATAGATTCTGGCCTGATCCACCCACCAGGCGAATTCGACATCGCCCCACACCGGGGCGCCCTCGGCCACGGCCGCGGCCAGCACCGGCGAATCCGGCCGCCAGCCCGGACTGGTGATGACCAGCGCGAACCGGCTCCAATCCGTGGTCTCCAGCGAGACCGACGTGGCGATCTCGAGTCCGAGACCCGCCGCCTCGGCCAGCGCCGCCGCGCCCGCGTCGGTGACCACCGGACGCGCGCCGATATCGCGCAGCGGTTCGATCAGTGATCGACCCGATACGCCCCAGCCCGCGACGAGAACGTCACGGCCGCGCAGGAATTCGAGCATGGGTCCCGGTGAACGCAGAGCCCGAGGAGAGTGTTCGACCATCGTTGTGCTTCACCCGACCGCTGAGAGGTATTCGCTGTAGAACAGACCGAGGCCGACCGCAGAGGCGATTCCGGCCAGTAGCCAGAATCGGATGATCACGGTCGTCTCGGCCCATTTGCTCAATTCGAAGTGATGATGGAACGGGGCCATTTTGAACAGCCGGTTGCGGGTGGTCCTGAACACCACCACCTGCAACACCACCGAGGCGGCTTCGGCCACGAACAGCGCGCCGATCACGATCATCAACAGTTCGGTCCGGCTGGTGATGGACAGTCCGGCCAACAGACCGCCCAGCGCCAGCGAACCCGTATCGCCCATGAAGATCTTCGCGGGCGCGGCGTTCCACCACAGGAACCCGATGCAGGCCGCCGCGGCGGCCGCGCACACCAGTGCCAGATCCAGTGGGTCGCGCACGTTGTAGCAGCCTGCCTCGGGTTTGGTGGAGCAGGCGTGGTAGTACTGCCAGAACGTGATGACCACGTAGCCGCCGAGCACCAAACCCATGGAGCCCGCCGCGAGCCCGTCCAGGCCATCGGTGAGGTTCACCGCGTTCGACCAGGCCACCACCACGAAGCAGACGAACAGCAGGAAGATGATCACGCCCATGGACACCGTGGTCACATCGCGAACATAGGACAGATGCCTGCTGGCGGGGGTCAAACCGTTGCGCCCCTTGAACTGCAGCGCCAGTACGCCGAAAACCACCGCGGCCCCGAGCTGCCCGACATACTTGCCCGCGGCCGTCAGACCCAGATTGCGCTGCTTGCGGATCTTGATGAAATCGTCCAGGAAGCCGACGACGCCCAAGAAGGTCGCCAAGCCGAGCACCAGCAGCCCCGACGCCGAGGGACCCTCGGCGCGATAGCCGATGCCGATCAGATGCGAGCCGAGGTAGCCCGCCCACATGCCGATGACAATGGCCACCCCGCCCATGGTGGGGGTGCCGCGCTTGGCCTGGTGACTGGCCGGGCCGTCGACCCGGATCTCCTGACCGAAACCCTGCTTGGCGAACATCTTGATCAGCAGGGGCGTCAGCAGGATCGACACCGCCAGCGCGATCGCGGCGGCGAAAAGTATCTGCCTCACAGCTGCTCCTCTGTGCCCTGCGCACCGGTCAGATGTTCGGCGACCTCCCAGAGACCCACCGACTTGGATGCCTTGACCAGCACCACGTCACCCGATTCGACCGCGGCGTCGAGCAGCGCGATGGCCGCGCCGATATCGGGAACGAGGACCGACTCCTCGCCCCACGAGCCTTCCATGACCGCGCCCTGGTGCATCGCGCGGGACGGGCGTCCGGTGCCGACGACCACCAGTCGGTCCACGTCGAGGCGCACGGCCAGCCGTCCGATGCGGTCGTGTTCGACCACCGATTCCGGTCCCAGCTCACCCATTTCGCCGAGGACGGCCCAGCTGCGGCGCGGTGTCGCGCCCGCGCGGGACAGGGTGACCAGCGCCTTGAGCGCGGCCCGCACCGAATCCGGATTCGCGTTGTAGGAATCGTTGACCACCGTGATGCCGCCGGGGGTGGTCCGCACATCCATGCGGCGGGCCGAGGCGGCGTGCGCGCCGGACAGCGCGGCGGCGATCTGCTCGGGTGTCGCGCCGCATTCCAGCGCCACGGCTGCCGCGGCCAGGGCGTTGCCGACCTGATGTTCACCGTGTACTGCCAGTTCGACCGGGACCGAGCCCTTGGAAGTATGCAGGGTGAAGCTCGCGCGGGCCTCGGCGTCTAGTCGGATGTTCTCGGCGCGAATCTGCGCGCCCGCCACTCGACCGAAAGTGAGCACGCGGGCCGTGGTGCGCGCGGCCATGGCGGCCACCTGCGGGTCGTCGGCATTGAGCACCGCCAGGCCGGTGGCCGCGAGTGCCTGCACCAGTTCGCCTTTGGCCTGCGCGATGCCCTCGCGGCTGCCGAATTCGCCCAGGTGCGCGGTGCCCACATTGAGTACGACGCCGATCGCGGGCGGCGCCAGGCGCGTCAGGGCGGTGATGTGGCCCGGTCCGCGGGCGGACAACTCGAGCACCAGGTAGCGCGTCGCGGCGTCGGCGCGCAGCGCCGTCCACGGATGGCCCAGTTCGTTATTGAACGATCCGGGCGGCGCGACCACGGGGCCGAGCGGGGCCAGCACGGCCGCGAGCAGATCCTTGGTGGAGGTCTTGCCCGCCGAACCTGTCACCCCAATGACGGTGAGACCGCCTGCCGCGACGAGCCTTTCGACGCTGACGCGGGCCAACTCACCGAGCGCCCGCAGCACCGCGGCCCCGGAACCGTCCGAATCGCCTTCCAGGGCAACCGAAGTCGCGGGGACCGCACCGGGACGCGGCGCGACCACGATGGCGGGCACACCCACCGGCCTGGCCGCCAGCACCGCGACCGCACCCGCCGCGACGGCCGCACCGGCATGGTCGTGGCCATCGGTGCGCGCACCGGGCAGCGCCAGGAACAGATCGCCGGATTCGATTCGGCGCGAATCGAATTCCACCTTTCCGGGCACTCGCGCCTCCGGATCGGGGACGTCGTGCAGCGTGCCGCCGACGACCGCCGCGATCTCCCGCAGTGTCATCTCGATCATGAAACCGTCAAATCCTCTGTGGTTTTCCGCCGCTGCAGCGCGGCGGCCAATACTTCGCGATCGTCGAACGGATATTTCACACCGAGGATCTCCTGCCCCGGCTCGTGGCCCTTGCCCGCGATCAGGATCGCGTCACCGGGACCCGCCCAGGCCACGGCGGCCTCGATGGCGGCGGCCCGGTCGCCGATCTCGCGGATCTCACCGCGTTCGGCCTCCGGAACCTCCAGCGCGCCCGCGCGTATGGCCCCGCGAATCGCGGCGGGATCCTCGCTGCGCGGATTGTCGTCGGTGATGACCAGCAGATCGGCGCGCGCGCCCACCGCGCCCATGTACCGGCGTTTGCCCGCGTCCCGATCGCCGCCCGCGCCGACGACGACAGCCAATCGGCCAGGGGTCGAAGCGGTTTCGGCGGCGAGGTGGCCGCGCAGGGTAGCCAGCACCGACTGCAATGCGGCAGGCTTGTGCGCGTAGTCGACCACGGCGAGGAAATCCTGTCCGCACTCGACCCGCTGCATGCGGCCCGGCACCTCGACCCTGGCCAGCGCGGCGGCCGCCGCGGCCGGATCAGCGCCCGCCGCAGCGCAGATCGCCAGGGCGAGCAGGCCGTTGGCGACGTTGTAGTGGCCGGGCAGGCGCACCCGCACCGGGAATTCTCCGACCGGACCCACCGCCGTGAACTCCTGCCCACCGCCGTGCTCGCGGACACCGCCCGCGACCCGCCAGTCGTCGCCGCTGCCGGGACTGCTCGCCGAGACCGTGATCGGCTCGGCCAACCCCTCGGCCAGCCTGCGACCCCATTCGTCGTCGACGCAGATCACGGCGCTGCGCGCGGCGATCGGCGAATCCGCCTCGAACAGGCGGCGTTTCGCGGCGAAGTAATCCTCGAAATCGGCGTGGAAATCCAGATGATCCCTGGAGAGATTGGTGAACGCGCCCACCGCGAAGCGCACCCCGTCCACCCGGCCCAGCGCCAGCGCGTGGCTGGACACCTCCATCACCACCGCCGCCACGCCGCGCTCGACCATCAGCGCGAACATGGCGTGCAATTGCGGCGCCTCGGGGGTGGTGAGGGCGCTGGGCACCCGCTGCCCGCCGATGCGCGTCTCGATGGTGCCAATCAGCGCCGTGGACCAACCAGCCGCCGCCAGCCCGGCCTCCACCAGATAGGCGGTGGTGGTCTTGCCGGAGGTTCCGGTGATGCCGATGATGCGCAACTTCTCGGAGGGGTTGCCATAGACGGTCGCGGACAATTCGCCGAGCACCGCGCGGGGCGCGGCGCGCACCAGCACCGGAACGGGCAGCGCGCCCACGATTTCGGCGCCGGCGGGATCGGTGAACACCGCCACCGCCCCCCGCGCCACGGCCTCGCGGGCGTAACTCGCCCCGTGCGCCCGTCCGCCCGGCAGCGCCACGAACAGGTCACCTGGCTCGACCGCCTCGGAGCGCTGCTCGATTCCCGTCACCCGCACCGCATTATCCGGTGCGCCGCCCCATCGCGCGGCTACGGCGGAGGCCAACGCCGCGAGCGGTGTCGCGGGCGGGCGTGCCGGGCGCAGGACGCGCGGTTGACCGGACTGCACAGAAATCAGGCTCCTCTCAGCGGCGGCGATCGATGCGTCAGATTACCGGCGGCGGACCACCGCGCGACGACGCGGCCCGGTCCGCAGTCCCGGCGGCACCAACCCTACGGTGTCGCCGAATCGGGTTCGGCACCGCCACGCTGCCCGGTGACTCGCCGCGCCGGACGCGGTCGCCGCGCGATCGCCGAGAGGTCGAGCGAACACGACAAAACGGGCAGGAGCGGCGGGATTCGGACGCGGCCGGGCGACTTCGGCGCCGCCGCGCGATCCGCACTCAACCCGCTTGCAGCACAAAGTGTTTCGACGGCTCCAGCGACGGCGGGACCCGATCGCGCTGCAGCGCCCACGAGGCGATGCTGTGGAACAGCGGCGCCGCCGACTGACCGCCGCTGCCATCGGAACTGCGCACCGGATTGTCCATCATGAGTCCGATGACATAGCGCGGATTGTCCGCGGGCGCCATCCCCGCGAAGGTGATCCAGAACGACGAGGTCGAATAGCAGTGGCAACCGGGATCCACCTTCTGCGCGGTGCCGGTCTTGCCCGCGATCTGATAGCCCTCGACGGCGGCGGGCCACCCGGTGCCATTCTGCATGGCGTTCATCGGATCTCGCTGCACCACCGACTGGAACATGGTCCGCAGCGTCGCGGCCGTCTGCGGGCTCACCACCCGCACCCCGTCGGGGCGCGGCTCCTCGGTGCGCGCGCCGTCGGGGGCCACCTTGGCCTTCACAATGCGCGGCGGGATGCGCACCCCGTCATTGGCAATGGCCTGGTACATCCCCGTCATCTGCAGGGTGGTCAGCGAAAAGCCCTGCCCGATGGGCAGATTCGCGAAGGTGCCGCCGGACCACTGATCGCGCGGCGGCACCACGCCCGCGCTCTCGCCCGGCAGGCCGACACCGGTGCGCTGACCGAGCCCGAAGCGGTTGAGCATATCGGCGAAACGCTGTTCACCCACCCGCTGCGCCAGCATGAGCGTGCCGACATTGGAGGACAACCCGAAGATGCCGGTGCTCGTATACGGCGCGACACCGTGCGACCAGGCGTCGTGCACCGTCACACCGGCCATTCGGATCTCGCCCGGCACCTGCAGGACCTCGTCCGGGGTGGTCAAACCGCTCTCGATCGCGGCGGCGGCGGTGACGATCTTGTTCACCGAACCGGGTTCGAACACATCGGAGACCGAGGGATTGCCCATATCGGCCGTGGCCCAATGCTGCGCGCCGAGCCGCGGATTGAAGGTGTTGTCATTGGCCATGGCCAACACCTGGGCGGATTTGGCATCGAGCACCACCGCCGAGACGCTGTTGGCCCCCGACAGCTCCTTGGCCTGCTGCACCTGCTGCTGCACGTAGTACTGCAGATCCGAATCCAGGGTCAGCTCAACGCCATTGCCGTCCACGGCGGGCACCCTGTCGCGCCAACTGCCGGGGATGACCGCACCGTCGGAACCGCGATCATAGGTGTGCGAGCCGTCGGTGCCCGCGAGCACCGAATCCAGCGAGGATTCCAGGCCGATCTGACCGTGCCCGTCCCAACCGGTCGCACCGATCACATTGGCCGCCAGCGAACCGCCGGGATGTTCGCGCATCGGCGTGGTCTCCGCGCCGACCTCGGGAAACTGCCTGCGGATCGCATCGGAGACCAGGGGGTCCACCCCGCGCGCCAAATAGGCGAAGGCGTCGTCGCTGCGCAGTTTGGCCAGCAGATCCGCCTCGGCGGGCGCGTTCTGACCGAGTTTGTCGTGAATGGTCTTGGCGATGGCCTGCAACCGCTCGTCCGGATCGGGAGCCTTGTCACTCTTGGCCCTGGCGTCGGCCAGATCCTTGCGCACCCGGACCGGCTGGAAGGTCAGCGCCTTGGCGGCGATGGAGAAGGCCAGCGACTTGCCATTGCGATCGGTGATCGGTCCCCTGGTCGCGTAATCCGGCTCGTAGGTGGTGCGCTGACTGGCCGCCTGCGCCGAGAGTCCCGGCGCGGCGATGCTCTGGATCCACAGCAGTTGCAGCGCCACCACCAGCAGCGCGATCAGCATGATGATGCGACCGAATCCCAGCCGCAGCCGCAGCGGCCGATCCGGCCCCCCCGACCGCTGCTTCGGCGCGGACGACGGCCCGCGTCGCTGCCGCGGCGCGGGCCTGCTCTGCCTGCGAGGTGGGGCCTGTCTCGTCACTGCGCCGCACCAGCGGGCCGCGCCGGATTCGGCGCGGGCACGGCCGCCTGCGGGGCGGTCGAATCCGCGGCGGGATCGGCAGGCACGGCGGGACCTGCGGGCGGATTGGCGGCGAGCAATGGCGAATTCGCCTGGGCCGGGGCGAGACCCGGATTCAGCGGAGCCGGAGCAGGCTGAGCCGCATTCGCGGGCAGCGGTGCGGCCGCCGAATTCACGGGCGGATGGGCCGGATTCACCGGACGCTGCGGCTGATTCGCCGCCGCCTGAGTCGAATTGGCCTGGGGCTGGGCCGGATTCACCGGCGGCAGTGCCGCGTTCGCGGCCGGACCGGGCACCGCCGGAGCCGATTGGGCCGCCTGCACCGCGACCGAATTGGCGGCAGGATTGGACGGCTGGGCCGGATTCGGCTGCGGGGTGGGCGGTTTCGGAACCGGGACGACGCGTTCGCCGCGCGCCTGGGCGTTGCCGGTCTGCGGCGCGGCCGGGGCGGTGGGCGAGACATTCAACGGCGGGACCGGGGCGCCCTGGGCCGGGGTCGGCTTGCCGACCACGGTGATCGCGCCGTCGGGGGCGATGACCAGGCGGGCCGGATCCTTGGCCGGGATCATACCGAGTTCCCTTGCCTTGGCGGCCAGTTCGGGTGCGGAGTCGGCCATCTCGACCTCGCGCTGCAGAGCCGCCCGCTCCTCGGACAGTTTGCGGTTGGTCGCCCTGGCATCGCTGAGTTGGTAGCTGTCCTCGGCGGCGCGGGTGGTGAGCAGCAGGGTCAGCGCCAAACCGCAGCCGAGCAGGGCCAGGATCGCCGCGACGAACGGGATGCGAGTCGCCATGCGCGATCCGGTGCGGGTCCGCAGCGCCGGACCGTCCCCCGACTGTTCGGCGCGCAGTTTGCGCCGCGCGTAGGCCCGTTGCGCCGCGCCGGTTTTCACCTTGTCGGCAGCTTTGGCGCGGCGGGCGACCCGACCCGGCGCGGCCTCGACTCGCGTGCGAATGCTCATACCGTCCCCTCCTGTGTCTGCGCGGAACACCCGCTTGCGACAGGGCCGGGGCGGGCGCACTCGCTCATCGACCCTCCTCGATGCGTTCGGCGGCCCGCATGCGCACCGGGGCCGCCCTCGGGTTCTCCTCGATCTCCGCTTCGGTCGCCTTCTCCGCGCCTCGGGTCAGCATCCGGAATTCCGGTCCCATGCCGGGCAATTCGACCGGTAGACCCACCGGGGTGCGCGAGACCGTGCGCGGGGCCAACTCCTGTTTGACCACGCGATCCTCGAGCGACTGATACGACATGATCACGATCCGACCGCCCACCCGCAGCGCATCGAGCGCGGCGGGCAGCGCCGACCGCAGCGAATCGAGCTCACCGTTGACCTCCACCCGCAGCGCCTGGAAAGTGCGCTTGGCCGGATGCCCCCCGGTACGCCTGGTCGCGGCCGGAATCGCGTCGTAGAGCAGTTGCACCAGTTCGGCGCTGGTGGTGAAGGGTTTGACGGCCCGACGGCGCAGCACCTCCGAAGCGATCCGGCCCGCGAATCGCTCCTCCCCGTAGGTTTTCAGCACCCGCGCCAGATCGCCGTGGCTATAGGTATTGAGCACATCGGCTGCCGTCAGACCGACCGAGGGATCCATCCGCATATCCAGCGGCGCGTCCACCGAATAGGCGAACCCGCGCTCGGCCTCGTCCAACTGCATGGACGACACCCCTAGATCCATCAGGATGCCGGAAACCGATCCGGTGACCGCGAGCTCCGCCTGGCGCAGCGCGGCGGCGATACCGTCGTATCGGGTGTGCACCAACGTGATTCGGTCCGCGTAGGGCGCCAGCCTGGCGCGCGAGAGGCGCAGCGCCTCGGTATCGCGATCCAGCCCGATCAGGCGCAGTCGCGGATAGGTCCGCAAGAAATACTCGGCGTGCCCGCCGAGACCCAGCGTGGCATCCAGATAGACGGCCCCCGGCTCGGCCAGCGCGGGACCCAGCAGCGCATCGGCGCGCCCGAGCAGCACCGGGACATGACGGGGGCCGTGCTCTTCACGGTTCACCTCGACCTCCCGGATGCCGCCTCACTTACGGTCGTCTTGTCACACTTGATATTTCGCGGCAGCGGGTGCCACGTGGTCTCTGACCGAAGTCGGCACCTGGCGTCGGGGAAGTACGTCAGGGTCCGGTCCGGGCAGAGGCCGCGGGGCACCCGCCGCGCTCGGGTTAGAAAATTCCGCCAAGCGACTCGTCTCTGGCCTGCGCGTAATCCTCCTCGTGCTCGGCGAGGTAGGACTGCCACGCCTGCTCATCCCAGATCTCGAGGAAGTCGACCGAGCCGATCACCACGCAATCCCTGGTGAGATTGGCGTAGCGGCGATGGTCGGGCGACAGCGTGATCCGGCCCTGGGAATCCGGACGCTGTTCATCGGTTCCGGCCGCGAGAGCCCGAACGAAGGCGCGTGCTTGCGGATTGCTGCGAGACGCCGCGGCGGCACGCCGCGCCAGCGCGGTGAACTCTTCCCTCGGGTACACGGCAAGGCTGTGGTCCTGGCTCTTCGTGACCATCAACCCTCCCGCCAGATCGTCTCGAAATTTCGCGGGCAACGTGAGTCGCCCTTTGTCGTCCAACTTCGGTGTGTAGGTACCGAGAAACACCTCGATACCTCCCTACTGGATCACCTCAGCTGAACGGTCTCTCCTGTAGTGCGCGCTCCACATTACCCCACTTTCCCCCACTTTCAATCGAAACCAGCGGTGATCTGGCTCCCCGCCGTGGCAATTGCCCTGGTCATCCCAGCTATCACGGGGTGGGAGAACTTTTTGCGTGTTCTGCCGACACGCGCGGCCCGCCGACACGATCGCCCGGAAACACCCAGCAAATCCCGCCATCGACCCGTTCGGACCGGTTTCGCGGGGCTGTGAGGTGGGGTGTGGGGGAAGGTGAAGATCGACACGGGCGGAGGGTGGGAGGAACACGGGCGGAGGGTGGGAGGAACACGGGCGGAGGGCGGGAGGAACACAGGCGGAGGGCGGGAGGAACACAGGCGGAGGGCGGGAGGAACACAGGCGGAGGGCGGGAGGAACACGGGCGGAAGGTGGGGGGAGGTGGAAATCCGATGCCGAAGATCACCGGCGGATACCCGAAAAGGCGGCGGCGTCGCATCGGAATCCGATGCGACGCCGCCGCCTGTCCAGAACGCTCGGCTACGGCCGGGCTAGTCCTGCTCGAACCGCCTGCGGAAGCGATCCTCCATTCTTTCGGAGAATCCGCCCGCCTTGCGCTGGCGGCCCGGCCCGCCGGAACCACCACCGCTCGGACCGCCGGGCTGCTTGTGGGCATCGCCACCGCGACCCGCGCCGCGCGCCATACCCTTCGCGCCGCCGACCAGCAGCAGCACGCCCGCACCGAACATGACGATGAATCCGATCAAGCTGATGATCGGAAAGCCGCCGGGCTTCACGGGTGCCGCGATGCCTGCGACGAGTAGAAACAGGCCGAAGACGAACATGGCCGCGGCCTGAAGTCTGCGGCGACTAGAGGTGGAACGAAGACGTCCGCCGCGGACGGACGAGGCGAACTTCGGATCCTCAGCATAGAGAGCGCTCTCGATCTGTTCGAGCATGCGCTGCTCGTGCTCGGAGAGTGGCACGGTACCTCCCCCGGCACTAGGACGTTGGCTGTCGCCTCCGGGTAGGCGACAGACGGCCGATTTTTCGGACCATCTGCCACCAATGATACGAGTTCGATCAGGGCCGTACCACCTACTCCGGCATAACTAAGCGGTCATGCCGTCCGAGATCCCCGGCGCGGGCCGCAAACGCGAGGCAGTGGCCAGCACATCTTCCACGTCGTGCAGGAATGCGCCCACCCGCGAGGCGAACTCGTCGGCGGTGTGATCATCGACATCGCGATCGAGTCCGGCCTCGAGCGCGGCGCGCAACTCCGAGCGGGCGGCGAAATAGTCGGCCCACATCACGAATTCGGGTGCGGCGCGCTGCATCAGCACCCAGGCGTTGCGCGAACGCGCGCGAGGAGCCATATCCGCACCCGTATGGGCGAGCACGGCGCCCGCACCGCGCAGCGCGGCCAAATACCCGGTGCGGAAACGCTCGCGCGGGTCCGCCTCGCCCGCCGCCTGCATGAGCAGACCGTCCGCCCGCCGCAGCAGGGCACCGGCGCGTCCGGACTGTCCGGGATGATTGTTGCGACCAGACATCAGTCGTCCCTCCACCATCGGCCACCCTCGGCCCCTGATGCGCGCCGTACCCGAGAGGATCGCACCGCGCGGACCGAACAGGTATTCGAACGTTTGAATTGAGCTTGAATATAGAGACACCCACCGACAACTTCTTCCACGCAGGCTCGACCCGACTTCCGAACCGGCGTGGCCCGACGAGAGATATGACAGCCGTCAAGCCGAATCACGCCCCAGCCCCCGTCGTCGTCGACCTGTCCGTGGCGGCGCTGCGCTCCCGACTGCACGACGCGCTCGCGGTCTATGTCGCCGCCATGGACTATCCGCATGGCACCGAGAAGCACCGCGCCCCCATGTGGACCGAGCACACCACCCGGCCAGGGTGGCAGGCCGTCGCCGCCGTGCTCCCCGACGAGTCCGGACAGATCGATCTGCGCCGCGCGCCGATCCTCGCCATCGCCTACGGCTATCGCGGTGCGCCGCACCAGTGGTGGCATCAGCAGGTCCAGAGCGGGATGCGCCGCTCCGGTTGGCCGGAAAACGCCGCGCGCGAACTGCTTTCGGACTATTTCGAACTGACCGAACTCCACGTGCACCCGGCCGCGCAGGGGCGCGGCATCGGCGGGGTCCTGCTGGGCAGGCTGCTGCGCGAGCGGCGTGAGAGCGCGGTGCTGCTGTCCACCCCCGAGGTGGCCGAGGAGGACAACCGGGCCTGGCGGCTGTATCGGCGAGCCGGATTCGGTGACGTGGTGCGGAATTTCGTCTTCGCGGGCGACAACCGGCCCTTCGCCATCCTCGGGCGGCGCCTGCCGATGTCGGAACCGGTGCCCGCGCCGTGACCGCGCCAGGGCCTGTCCTAGTGGTCGGCTCCGGACACAACGCGCTGGTCGCCGCCTGCTATCTGGCGCGGGCGGGCGAGCAGGTGGAGGTGCTCGAGCGCGATACCGTGCTCGGCGGCGCCGTCTCAACCGTCGAGCGCTTTCCCGGACACAGGGTCGATCGCGGGTCCTCGGCGCACATCATGATCCGGCACACCGGGATCATCGAGGAGTTGGCGCTCGAGCAATTCGGGCTGCGGTACATCGATTGCGACCCTTGGGCTTTCGCGCCCGGTGTCGACGGGTCGGCGCCGCTGGTCTTCCATCGGGACCCGGCACGGACCTGCGCCTCGATCGAGGCGGCCTGCGGTGCGCGGGAGGCCGATGCCTATCGCCGGTTCGTCGAGGTGTGGGGGCCGCGCAGCGCGCGGGTGATGCGGGCGTTCGGGGGTCGGGCCGCGGCGGGGCCGCTGCTGCGGTCCATTTCGGGTCTCGACCCGCGCGGCGCCGAGGGGTCGCGCGGGCGCACCGACGGCTCGGCCATCTCGCGGGAATTCCTCCAGTCCGGGGATGCGTTGCTGGACAGTTGGTTTCGCGACGAGCGGCTGCGGGCGGCGCTGGCCTGGTTCGGTGCGCAGTCCGGGCCGCCCATGTCCGAGCCGGGTACGGCGTCGATGGTGGGGTTCGCGGCGCTCATGCACACGCTGCCGCCCGGACGGGCGGTCGGCGGCAGCGGCGCGCTGAGCGCCGCCCTGGTGGCGCGGCTGCGCGCCGACGGCGGCACGGTCACCGCCGACGATGCGGTGACCGCGCTGCGCCGCGAGCGCGACGGCTGGCGGGTGCGCACCGCGTCGGGTCGAAATCTGTTCGCGCGCACCGTGATCGCGGGCACCCATATTCTGACCACGCTGGATCTGCTGCAGGCGGGCGGATTCGACGCGGGCCTGCTGGCGGACTGGCGGCGGCGGATCCGGGTCGGACCGGGCATCGGCATGGTCGTCAGAGCCGCGACCTCCGCACTCCCCCACTATCCGGGCGCGACCATCGACGAAAGCGCCCGAGGGCTCCAGCTTCTCGCCACCGATCGACGGCAACTCCGCCTGGCGCACGGCGCGGCCCTCGCGGGCGACCTGCCGCCCCGACCGGTCGTCCTGGCCATGAGTTTCAGCGCCCTCGATCCGAGCATCGCGCCCGCGGGCGAACACCAGTTGACGCTGTGGTCGCAGTGGCACCCCTACCGCCTCGCCGAGGGCGCCTGGCCCGAGCACGCCGAACGTGAGGCGGATCGCATTGTCGCCGAGGTGGATTCGCATGCGCCCGGCTTCGCCGACACCGTACTGCGCCGCCATATCCAGACCCCGGTCGACCTCGAGCGCGAGATGGACCTGCGCGGCGGCAATGTCATGCACGTGGAGATGTCGCTGGACCAGATGTTCTTCTGGCGGCCGCTCCCCGAACTCGCCGACCAGCGCGTTCCCGGCGCCCCCGGCCTCTATCTGACCGGGGCCTCCACCCATCCCGGTGGCGGCGTCTCGGGTGCGAGCGGCCGCACCGCCGCCCGCTTGGCGCTGCGCGATCGTCGACGAATTCGGCTGCCGCGCAGACGATGACGGTGCGCGACCGGCGCGGAGCGGGCCTGCTCGGCGATCGGGTCCGGTAGGGGGCTCCGCCGCCGTTTCGGGTCGCCGACGGCGGCATATTCCACTACCTCGCCGGTAGGGCGGTGTCGCGTGGCATTCGGGGTGGACGGCCTGGCACGATGTGAGCCGTGCAGCCGAGTCCCCACACCACCGTGCCCGATGCTCCGAACCGTTCGGCGCGCCGCAATCGCCTGCGACTGCTGGCCGCGCTGCTGCTCGCCGCGCTGGTCGTGCCCGTATTGGCAGGCTGCCTGCGGGTGCAGGTGTCGATGGGGGTGTCCTCCAACGACCGGGTGTCGGGGCGGATCGTGGCCGCGGTGGTGCCCGCGAGCGCCGATGACAAGGGACCGCAACTGAAGGCCCCCGACGCGATCTCGTCGAAGGTGCGGGTGGAGAAGTACGCGCAGGACGGATACGTCGGCAGCCAGGTGTTCTTCGACGACCTGTCCTTCGGTGAGGTCCAGCAACTCAGCGGCCTGTCCGACCAGACGCAGGGCATGTTCACCCTCCAGTTCGCCCGCAGCGGCGACCTGGTCAGCATGACGGGGCGGGTGGATCTGAAATCCGTTCCGCCGCAAGGGTCCGACGTACAGTTCACCATCGCCTTCCCCGCCAGGGTCGCCAAGACCAATGGCACCCGCGACGACGATTCCACCGTGTCGTGGAAGCTGCCGCCCGGCGATGTGTCCACCCTGCGCGCCGAGGTCAGCTACGCCGATCCCAACACCCGATCCTTCGCGGGCTGGGCGGGCATTGTCGGCGGTATCACCCTGGCGGTAGCGGCCGTGGTGGCGGCGGTCGCCTATATGGATCGCAATCCCGCTCCGGCACAGGGCTATCCGAGGGTGCGGCTGTCACTGTCGCGGTGGTGGCGCGAGCGCAGTCGACGCTGACCGTCTACCTCGGGCGATCCGGGGCAACCCCGGATCATGCCTGTCGCAGCGGTATAGGCGCGATCGAACCACTCGCCATGGTCGCTCGTTGGTCAGCAAGAAGGTGACGCCCGGATGACCTACGCAACGGCGGTGATTCCGACGGTCGGCAGGAAGAAGCAGGATTTGCCGCCATTGTCGACTGTGCCGTATACGGCTGCCAGCACGGTGCCCGAGCCGGTGTCCACGGGGACCGCGCGGACGCCGCCGACCGGCAGGGCCGCGAAGAAGAACTGCTGGATCGCCTGTTCGGCGGCGGGGCGGATCTCGGCGGGCACCGAGGGCGGGATCATGGCGCGCACGATATCGCCGAGCGGTCCCATTTCGGCGATGCCGCTGCGGCCGGTGCCGAGGTTCACCCAGGCCACCCGCATACCCGAGGTGTTGGCGCTGTCGGGTCCGAGGCCGTAGGGCACGAAGGTGAACAGTGTCTGCCCGGCCTTCGCGGCGGTCAGGTCCAGGCCGGGGATGGCGAGGGTCGTCTTCGGCCACGGGCCGGGCATGGCGACGCCGAGGGCGGGGGCCAGCCCGAGTGTGCTGCCGCCCACGCAGAAAGCGGAAGCGGTGGGGTAGAGAAAGGGATTCATACCGAAGGAGCGCAACCGTTCGATGGCGCCCTGGTATGCCTCGATCAGTTCGTTGGTCGAGGCGGGTTGGGAGGGGATATCGCCCGAGTGCGCGGGCTGCGGATCCGCCGCACCCGGTGCGGCGTTGGCGGCGGGGAGGGCGACCAACGGGATGGTCAGAGCAGCGGCCAGAACGATCACACGGCGTAGCACGGACACCTGGGACCTCCTCCTCGTCGGGCTCGATCGAGGCACACGGTACCGCGTGCGACAGTAGATGATCGCTATCGACACGACGGCGCGTCGCGGCCGGGCGTGGGAGGCGAACCTGCCACATCATCGGCCGGGGCGCACCCGCCGACAAGGGCTACGTTCACTGTGATTCCTACGGTTGTCGCGCGGATCGACTGTTACGCATGATCATTGGACTCGACGCTGCGGCCGGTTCGTGTCGCGGAGTCGGACGACACCATCCAGAGCGACCGAGAGACCTGGCTCGTCGACGTCGCAGCAACCCCCCGCCGATCGGGTGCGGGTGCTTCCGCCGGGAACGATGGAGGAACCGGGATGATCATCGATTCGAACCGAATCCGCTGGGGACGCTCCCCTATCGATCTGTGCGCGGCTACCGCCGGTAGCTGTCCGAGCTAGCCGCGCGCCAGATCACGCACCCGTCGCTGGCCGGGTGGAGAGACCGTCGCCTCAGGGGGGCGCGGTCTCGCAGCTCTGTTGTTAAGGATCCGAATATGAGTGTGTCCACCGCATCGGCCGCCACGGCGGTCCGCCGCTTCGACGGCAGACCCGAGACGGCGCGATCGGACGCGCCGACCCTCGCCCGTGCTCGTCATCCGTGGCGCTGGGTCGGCAGTGGGGTGGCGCTGCTGCTGGTGGCCCAGTTCGCGCACGGTCTGATCACCAATCCCGGCTGGGATTGGCCGACTTTCGGGCAGTATTTCACGGCGAGTTCCGTACTGGCCGCGCTGCGGGTCACCCTGGAGCTCACGGTGTGGGGCACCGTGCTCGGCTTCCTGCTCGGTGGCGCGCTCGCGGTGGCGCGATTGTCGAACAACCCGGTGCTGCGGGTGATCTCGTGGGTGTATGTATGGGCGTTCCGCTCCATCCCGCTGATCGTGCAGTTGCTGTTCTGGTTCAATATCGCCTACCTGTATCGCAGGCTTTCGATCGGAATCCCGTTCGGGCCTGCCTTCTACGAGTTCCCGGTGAACGAGGTGCTGAGCGGGTTCACCGCGGCGGTGATCGGGTTGGCCCTGCATCAGGCGGCGTATTCGGCCGAGATCATCAGGGCCGGTTTCCTTTCCGTCGATCCCGGACAGCTCGAGGCGGCGGCGGCACTGGGACTGCCCCGGATGCGGCAGTTCCGCACGATAGTGCTGCCGCAGGCCATGCGCTCGATTCTGCCGAATGCGAGCAATGAGGTGATCAGCCTGTTCAAGGGCACCTCGATCGTGTCGGTGATGGCGATCGCCGAGCTGTTCTACCAGGTCCAGGTGGTGTACGGCCGCAATGGGCGGGTGGTGCCGCTGCTGATGGTGGCCACGGTCTGGTACATCCTGCTGACCACGGTGTTGTCGGTGGTGCAGCACTACATCGAGCGGCACTACGCCAAGGGCGCGCATCGCACGCCGCCGCCGACACCACTGCAGCGAATCGGTATCAGGTTTCAGGAGATCGCCGTCATCGCGACCGGACCGCGTGGAGGGACCCGATGAGTCTGTCGACGGGTGCCGTGCACGGCGAGCCGACTCCGGCGGTGGAGGTGCGCGGTCTACGCAAAGCCTATGGGGCGCATCAGGTTTTGCGCGATATCGATTTGACGGTGCGACCGGGTGAGGTGGTCGCGGTGATCGGTCCGTCCGGTTCGGGGAAGTCGACGCTGCTGCGCGTGCTCAATCGACTGGAGCCGCTGGATTCGGGCACGGTGCGGATCGCGGGCGAGTTGATCGGATATCGCCTGCGCGGCAACAGGTTGCACGCGCTGCCGGATCGTCGGGTGCGCAGGCAGCGCACCGGGATCGGTTTCGTATTCCAACAATTCAACCTGTTCGCGCATCTGACGGCGCTGGAGAATGTCGCGCTCGCCCCGATCGCCGCGCAGGGTCGCCCGCGCGGGCAAGTCGAGGCCGAGGCGCGGGAGTTGCTCACGCGGGTCGGTATCGGCGAGTTGGCCGGGGCCTATCCGCGGCGCCTGTCCGGTGGGCAGCAACAGCGGGTGGCCATTGCCAGGGCGCTGGCGCTGCGGCCGCCGGTGATCCTGTTCGACGAGCCGACCTCGGCGTTGGATCCCGAACTCGTCGGCGAGGTGCTCGATGTCATTCGCGGACTGGCCCACGGGGGCACCGCCCTGGTGATCGTCACCCATGAGATCGGGTTCGCCAGGGAGGTGGCCGACACGGTCGTCTTCCTCGACGACGGCGCGATCGTCGAGCAGGGGCCGCCCGCGGTGGTGCTCGACCAGCCGCGGCACCCGCGCACCCAAGCCTTCCTGTCCCGCGTCCGCTGATCTCGCAAGGAATTCGATGAGACTCTCCGCCATGATCGCGGTCACCGCCGCCGCCCTGCTGCTCGCGGGCTGCGGCGGCCCGGATCCGGATACCAAGTCCCAGAACGTCGAGGCCGCGGGCTTCGACCTGTCCCCCGCGCAGGCCGGGCGGGTGCGCGCGCCGAAGGTGGACGCCATCGCCGCGGCCGTGCCGCAGGCCATTCGCGACCGGGGCGCGCTGGTGGTGATCGGCACCGCCGGTTCCGCGCCGCCGCTGCGTTTCCACGCCACCGATGACAAGACCGTGGTCGGCATCGAGGTGGATATCAGCGCCCTCATCGCCGACATCCTCGGTCTGCGGGCGCAGCAGGAGGTGGCGGACTGGTCGCAGAGCTTCGTGCGGGTGGATTCCGGCGCGGCGGACGCGATGTTCTCCAACGTCACGGTGACCGAGGAGCGCAAGGAGAAATACGACTTCGCCACCTACCGCAGCGACACCCTCGCTCTGGAGGTCCCGATCGCGAGCACGCTCGAGTTCCAGGACCGAAAGAGTCTGGCGGGCAAGCGAATCGGCGTCGGCACCGGAACCAATCAGGAGCAGTTGCTGGTCGAGTGGAATCGGCGCAATCTCGCCGAGGGGCTGGCCCCGATCGATATCGCCTATTTCAAGCAGGTCACCGACTACTACCTGGCACTGGCCTCGCAGCGGCTCGACGGCTATCTCGGCCCGAATCCGACGGCGGTCTACCACGCGACCGTTGCCAAGCAGACGAAGGTCCTCGGCACCTTCTCCGGAGCGGGCGAGCAGTTGCAGGGCGAGATAGCGGTGCTCACCAAGAAGGACAACGGCCTCATCGGCCCCATTCATCAGGCACTCGAATACGCCATCCAGCACGGCCTGTACCAGCAAACGCTCGACCGCTGGAAGCTGCACGACGAGGCCGTGACCACCTCGCGGATCAATCCGCCCGGACTACCGAAGAAGTAGCGAATCACCCAATGACACACGATTTTTCCCCCGACGATCTGCGAGTGCACCAGGTGCTGCAGGACGATCCGCTGGCCGCGCCGCTACTGGCCGAACTGGCCGTGGAGTACAGCAGCCGCCACGGCCGCAGCGCGGGGCAGCAACACGCGGAACTGCTGGCACATCCACTCGACGCGTTCGCGCCGCCCGGTGGCGCGCTGCTGGTCCTCACCTACGAGGGCGAGGCGGTGGCGGGCGGAGCGTTCCAGCGCTTCGACGCGGAAACCGCGGAGCTCAAGCGCATTTGGACCGCGCGCGAACGGCGTAGGCGTGGGCTGGGTCGCTTCGTGCTGGCGCGGCTGGAGGCCGAGATCGCCGGGCGCGGCTACCGCCGCATCGTCCTGACCACCGGGCCGCGTCAACCCGAGGCCGTCGGCCTGTATCTGGCGGGCGGCTACACCGCGCTGTTCGACGCCGAGCGCTCGGCCGAGGAGATCGGCCCGCACCGGTTCGAGAAATATCTACCTGTAAAGGCCGCCGCATGAAATTCCTATTGTTCACCCTGGTCACGCGGGTACCCGATCCGAGCACCGGCGCACTGCCCGAGACCAGGCAGCGATTCCGCGATGTCGTCGAACAGGCAAGGCTGGCCGAGGAATTGGGCTATGACGGCTTCGCCGTCGGCGAGCGGCACGAGGATCCGTTCCTGTCGGCCGCGCCGCCGGTGCTGCTGGCGCACCTGGCCGCCGTCACCGCGCGCGTCACGCTGTTCACGGCGGTGACCACCCTGAGCCTGCTGGATCCGGTGCGCGCCTTCGAGGACTATTCGACGCTGGACAATCTCGCCGACGGTCGACTGGAATTGATCATCGGCAAGGGCAATGGCGCGGCGCAGGCCCGGCTCTACCACGTCACCACCGAGGATCAGTGGGACCGCAATCGCGAAGGCTACGAGCTGTTCCGGCGGCTGTGGGACAGCGAGGAAGTCACCTGGTCGGGTCGGTTCCGCCCGGAACTGCGCGCGGCCAAGGCTTTGCCGCGCCCACTGCAGGCACGGGTGCGGATCTGGCACGGCAGCGCGACGAGTCGGGATTCGGTGGAATTGGCGGCGCGCCACGGTGATCCGCTGTTCTCCGCCAATGTCACCAATCCGATCGAGCCCTATTCCGAACTGGTGCGGCACTATCGGGAGCGGTGGGCGGCCCACGGCCACGACCCGGCCGACGCGCTGGTCGGCGCGGGCACCGCGGGTTTCCATGTGGCTCGCACCTCGCAGGAGGCGCGGCGGGTATTCGAGCCGATCTTCGCGGCGCGCGCCGGGCTGGCCCGCGCGCACGGTCTGCCGATCGTGTTCGAGTCGCTGGAGGATTTCCTTTCCCGCAGTTCGGCATTGGTGGGTAGTCCGGAGCAGGTGATCGACAAGGTCGGCCGCTATCACGAGCAGTTCGGGCACGAGGTCATCCACCTGTCCGCCGAGCGGGACGGTCGCCCCGATGCCCCGTATCGCGAGAGCCTCGAGTTGTTCCAGTCCGAGGTGGCGCCCGAGCTGCGCCGCCGCATTCCCAGCAGGCCGCTCGCGGGCTCGGCTCAGCCGACCGTTGCCGAATCGGCAGGCTCCGCCCAATTGACCGAGGTCGCCCGGTGATTCGCATTCGATATCGCCTCGCAGCAGTGGCGGCAGTGGCGGCGACCGTGCTGACCGGATGCGGCAGCGTCGCTTCGACACCGGATGCCGAGACCGGACCGCCCCGGCCCGGCGGCACCCTACGCTACGGACTGTCGCAGGCTCCGACCTGCTCCGATCCGGCCCAGGCCGGGACCAATCAGACGGTATATGTCGTACGGCAGATCGTGGATTCGCTCACCGATCAGGATCCGACGACCGGCGAACTGCGGCCGTGGCTCGCGCAGCGCTGGGAGATCGGCCCCGACGCACGGGAATTCACCTTCCATCTGGTCGACGGTGTCACCTTCAGCGACGGCACCCCGCTGACCGCCGAATCGGTGCGCAACACCTTGGATTCGGTGGTGCGCCTGGGCGGGGTCAAGGCGGCGCTCCCGACGAGCTACCTCACCGGCTACGCGGGCACCACCGTGGTGGATCGATTGACCGCTGTGGTGCGCTTCGACCGACCGAACGCGCAATTCCTCCAGGCGACCTCGACACCACAGCTGGGCATACTCGCCGATGTCACCACCGCGAAACCGGCCGAGCAACGCTGCCTCGGCGACAATATCGGCAGCGGACCGTTCACCTATGCCGCCTATCGGCAGGACAGTTCCGCGACATTGGCGAAACGCGCCGGATACCACTGGGGCTCGGCCGTTTTCGGCCATCGCGGGGAGGCGTATCTGGATCGGATCGAGTTCACCGTTGTCCCCGAATCCGGGGTGCGCGCGGGCAGCGTCGCCTCCGGCCAACTCGACGCCATCAGCGACGCCCTGCCCCAGGACGCGCCACAACTGGAGGCGGCGGGTGGGCGGGTGCTCACGGCCGCCAATCCCGGTGTGCCCTTCGGCTTCCAGCCGAACCTCACCAGGGGACCGCTGCGCGACCCGGCGGTGCGACAGGCCCTGCTGCCTGCGATCGACCGGAAACAGTTGGTGGACACCGTCCTCGGGCCGCAGTTCAAACCGGCGACCAGTGTGCTCGCGAGCAGCACGCCCGGCTACCAGGATCTGTCCGCGCGCCTGACCTACGACCCGGCCAAGGCGCGCGCGATCCTCGATCAGGCGGGCTGGGTGCCGGGACGGGACGGCATCCGCGGCAAAGAGGGTGCCCGGCTGTCGTTCTCGGTGATGTTCAGCCAGGTCTTCGCCGGGAACCAGGCCATTATCGAGCTGATGCAGCAGCAGTTGCGGCAGGTCGGGGTGGAAATGAATCTGGATCTGGTGTCCACGCCCGAGCAAACGGCGCGCCAGAACAGCAAGGATTTCGACTCCGTCTACTACAACTCCACCCGCGCCGACGGGGATATCCTGCGCGCCTCCTTCGGCGTCGACACCCGCAATCTCAATGTGCGCGAGCGAATCCCGGCACTGGACGACCTGCTCGACGGGCAGTTGAGCGCGGTGGATCCGGCCGCGCGCACCGCGCTGGTCCGCACCGCCCAGCAACGCCTGCTCGACGGCGGACTGTGGATTCCGACCGTGGAGTTGTCCCAGGCCATCGGGGCGGGACCGGCCGCGCACGAGATCCGATTCGAGGCCTCGGCCCGATTGCAGTTCTTCGACACCTGGCTGAGCGGGCGCTGATATGGCACGCTATGCGATTTCCCGGCTGCTGCAGGCGATCTGGGTGCTGTGGGCGGCGTTCACGATCTCGTTCGGAGTGCTGTACCTGCTGCCGGCCGATCCGGTCTCGCTCGCGGCGGACGGCGCCGGGGCGGGCACGCCGGTGGACAAGGCCGCCATCGCCGAACTCCAGGCCCGCTACGGACTGGATCGGCCGTTCTGGGAGCAGTACCTGACCGCGATGAGCCATGCCGTGCGCGGCGATCTCGGCCACTCCATCGCCACCGGTCAGCCGGTGACCCGCGCCCTGGGCGACGCGCTGCCCTCGACACTCCAATTGACCGGTCTGGCATTGGTATTCGCGCTCGTCGGCGGCACCAGCCTGGCACTGGCCGCGAGCGCGACCCGCCGACCGCGACTGCGCGCGACGCTCACCGCGCTGCCCGCGCTCGGGGTCGCGGTGCCCACCTTCTGGACGGGTCTGCTGCTGCTGCAGGTGTTCTCGTTCCGGCTGCGATGGGTGCCCGCCTTCGGCGAGCACGGCTGGGGCGCGACGGTGCTGCCCGCGCTCGCCCTCGCCATCCCGATCGGCGCGGTGATCGCACAGGTGCTCACGGCAGGACTGGAGCACACCTGGCGGCAGCCGTTCACCGAAGTGGCGCTGGCCAAGGGAGGTTCACGATGGTGGGTGCTGCGCACACACGTGCTGCGGCCCGCGAGCCTGCCCGCGTTGACCATCGGTGGGGTGCTGGTGGGCACCATGCTCGCCGGATCGGTGGTGGTGGAGACGGTCTTCGCCAGGTCCGGTGTCGGACGGTTGACCCAGACGGCGGTGCTCGCGCAGGACATTCCGGTGGTGCAGGGCATCGTGCTGCTCACCGCGACCGCGTTCGTCGCGGTGAATCTCGCCGTGGACCTGGCCTACCCGCTGCTCGATCCGCGCATCGGCGGCCGTTCGCGCCGCCGATCCACCGAGGTGGAGGTGGCCGCCCATGGTTGATCTGTTGCCCCGGCGAGTAGCGGAGCCGCGCCCCGAGATTCGGCGCCGACGGCGACCGGCCGCGTGGAGATCACTGCGACACAGCGCCGGTCTGCTGGTCGCGGGCGCGGTGGCACTGCTGGCCGTCGGGTGGGCGCTGCTGCCTTCGGTTTTCGCCGCCGGTGATCCGCGCGTCGGTGTCCCGGTACAGCGGTTCCGGCCACCGAGCGCCGAACACTGGTTCGGCACCGACAATCTCGGCCGCGATCTCTACACCAGGATGGTGCACGGCGCGGGGCTCTCGCTCACCGCGACCCTCGCCGCAGTCGGGATCGCGCTGGTCGCGGGCTCGCTGCTCGGATTGTTGGCGGGGGCGCTCGGCGGTCCGGTCGACGCGGTGGTCATGCGCGTGGTCGATGTCCTGTTGGCGATTCCGTCCCTGCTCATGGCACTGGCGTTGGTGACGGCGCTCGGGTTCGGGACCGGCAATGTGGCCGTGGCCGTGGGGGTCTCGCTCGTCGCCAACTTCGCCAGGGTGATGCGCTCGGAGGTGCTTCGGGTCCGTCAGGCCCCCTATGTGGAGGCCGCCCACGCCTCGGGCGTGCGCGGCTGGGCGGTGCTGATTCGGCACGTGCTGCCCAATGCCTATCAGCCCGTGCTGGCGCTGGCCGCGGTCGAATTCGGCATGGCGGTGCTGTCGGTGTCGGCGCTCAGCTTCCTCGGCTACGGCGCCAAACCACCCACCCCCGAATGGGGTTCGCTGATCTCGGAGGGACGCAACTATATGGCCACCGCGTGGTGGATGACCGCGGTGCCCGGACTGGTCATCGTCGCGGTCGTCCTGGCGGCCCAGCGACTGGGCCGCGCCGTCGGAAGGAGTGAACGGTCTTGAACAGCCATCTCATGCACGGTGAATCCGCCGTCGCGGCCACCGACCGCATCGGCGCCGCGCGAGCGGCGACCCTCGAATTCGACCGGCGGAGCACCGAAGCCGACTCGGCCGCGCAGCCCGGACCGGACGGTGCCGGAATCTCCGATGCGCTGCTCGAGATTCGCGATCTGTGGGTCGGGTACCGCTCGCCATCCGGACCGATCGCGGCGCTGTCCGGAGTGTCGCTCACGATTCGACGCGGTGAGGTCGTGGCCCTGGTCGGCGAATCCGGTTCGGGCAAGTCGACTCTGGCGCAGGCCGTGATCGGCTTGCTCGGACACAATGCCGAGGTCGGCGGCGGTGCGATCACCTTCGACGGCAGGGTGCTCGACACGGGCTCGGAGCGGATCATGCGCGAGATCAGAGGGGCCAGGATCGGATTCGTCCCGCAGGATCCCGGTCTGTCGCTGAATCCGGTGCGCCGCATCGGGGATCAGGTGGCCGAGGCGCTGCTGGTGCATCGCCGGATCAATCCGCGCGGGGCGCGGCGGCGGGCGGTGGAACTGCTCGCCGAGGCCGGATTGGACCACCCCGACCTGCGCGCCGGACAGTACTCGCACGAACTGTCGGGCGGGCAGCGTCAGCGGGTGCTCATCGCGGCCGCGCTGGCCTGCGCGCCGGATCTGATCATCGCCGACGAGCCAACCAGCGCGCTCGACGCCACGGTGGCGCGGCGGGTCATGGACCGCCTCACCGAGCGCACCGCCGCGCGCGGGGCCGCCGTGCTGCTCATCACCCACGATCTGGCAGTGGCGGCCGAGCGGGCGCACCGGCTGGTGGTGCTCAGCGGCGGCGAGATCGTCGAATCCGGGCCGACCGCGCGAATACTCGCCGAACCCGCCCACCCCTACACCCGGCGACTGCTCGCGGCGGCGCCGAGCCTGAACGGGTTCACCGAATACCGGCCCGCACGGGCCGTCGCGGGTGCGCCGCTGTTGGCGCTCAATGGAATTCACAAGCGGTTCCCGCTGCGGGACGGCGCGAGCACGGCCGCGGGCGGCGGCGCCATCACCGCCGTAGACGGCGTCGACCTGACGCTGCACCCCGGCGAGACCCTGGCCCTGGTGGGCGAATCCGGCTCCGGCAAGTCGACCACGGCGCGGATCGCGCTGCGGCTCACCGACGCCGACCGGGGCACCGTCGTGTTCGAAGGCGGCGACCTGACCAAGGTGCGCGGCGAGCGACTGCGCGCGCTGCGCCGCCGCTTCCAGGTGGTCTATCAGAACCCCTATGCCGCACTGGATCCGCGCTGGCGGGTCGGCGCGATCGTGGAGGAACCGCTGCGCGCCTACGGGGTCGGCGAGCGCGCCGAGCGCCGGGCCAGGGTGCGCGAACTACTCGAACAGGTCGCGCTCCCGGCGGATTTCGCGGCGCGCAGGCCCGCGGAACTGTCCGGCGGGCAGCGTCAGCGGGTGGCCATCGCCCGCGCGCTGGCATTGCGACCCGCGCTGCTGGTGCTCGACGAACCGGTCTCCGCGCTCGACGCCTCGGTGCAGGCGCAGATCCTCGACCTGCTCGAGCGGCTGCAGCGCGAACTCGCGCTGAGCTATCTGTTCATCTCCCACGACCTGGCGGTGGTGCGACGGATCGCCGATCGGGTCGCGGTGTTGCGCGCGGGACGCATCGTCGAATCCGGCCGCACCGCCGACATCTTCGAATGTCCCGCGCACGAGTACACCCGAGAGTTGTTGGCCGCCATCCCCGTTCCCGCCGCCGCGAAAGGATCCTGATGCCACCCCACCTGATCGCCCTGGTCCGACGGCAGTGCCGCGCGGCCGCGACCGCCCGCGACGCGCTGTGGCAGCGCGCCCATTTCCTCGCCCCCGACCTGGCCTGCGCCGGACTGCACCCTGCCGCGCGCCCGCTCGTCTGGGACGCGGCCCAATTGAAAGGACCGTACTGATGCCCTCTTCCGCACCCTTCCTCGCCGTCGAACTCGCGGGCGCCGGTGCGCATCCGGCCGCGTGGCGGCGGGCGGATTCGCGGGCCGAGGCGGTGTTCACCGGCGACTACTGGGCCGACGCCGTGCGCGCGGCCGAGAACGCCGGAATAGACGCGGTATTCCTGCCGGACGCCTTCGGCCCGCAACCCGGCGGTCCCGGTGTGGTGCGCGGGCGGCTGGACGCGGTCGCGGTCGCCGCCCGCGCCGCCGCGGGCAGCACCGGCATCGGTCTGCTGCCCCAGGCTCCGGTCACCCATACCGAACCCTTCCACCTGGCCAAGGCGATTCAGAGTCTGGACTTCGCCACCAAGGGCCGGGCCGGTTGGGAAGTGACCGTCTCCGAAACCGCCGCGGAGGCGAAGTCATTCGGCCGCAAGAACGTTCAGAACGCCGAGAGCCTCTGGCACGAGGCCGACGAGGCCATCGAGGTGGCCACCCGGCTGTGGGACAGCTGGGACGACGACGCCGAGATCCGCGATCTGCCCACGGGCCGGTTCATCGATCGGGACAGACTGCATTACATCGACTTCACCGGGGACAATTTCTCCGTGAAGGGTCCGTCCATCACGCCGCGCTCACCGCAGGGCCAGTCGATTCTCACGGTGCGCGCCGACCATCCGGCCGCCGCCGCCATCGCCGTGCGGCGCGCCGACCTGATCCGCATCGCCGCGCCGGATCTCGACGCGGCCCGCACCCGCCGCGACGGGTTGCGGGCCGCCATCGCCGACGCGGGCCGCGATCCCGACACCGTCCGAGTGCTGCTCGACCTCGATATCCACCTCGCCGACACCCCGGAGACGGCTGTCGCCGAATTCGACCGGCTCGAAGACTTCTCACCCACACCGATTCGGCTGCGACACCTCGGAACCGCCGCGGGACTCGCCGAATTCGTCGACACCGCCGTCGACTCGCGCGCCGCCGACGGACTCACCCTGCGTCCGCTCGCCCTCGCCGCGGCCCTGCGGCGCCTGCCCGAACTGGGGCGAAATCCCCTCTCCGCCACCACCCTGCGCACCCGGCTCGGCCTGCCGAGACCCGAGGGCCGATACGCGACCGCCCGACAAGGAATCCACTAGATGAGCTCATCGCGACCCCGCCGGACCGTGCACCTGGCCGCGCACTTTCCCGGCGTCAACAACACCACCGTATGGAGCGACCCGGACTCCGGCAGTCAGGTCGACTTCGACTCCTTCGTCCACCTGGCCCGCAGCGCCGAACGCGGTCTGTTCGACTTCTTCTTCCTCGCCGAGGGGCTGCGGCTGCGCGAACATCGCGGCCGCATCCACGATTTGGATGTAGTCGGCAGGCCGGACACCTTCACCGTGCTCAACGCGCTCGCCGGGGTGACCGACAAGATCGGGCTGGCGGGGACGATCAACAGCACCTACAACGAACCCTTCGACGTGGCAAGGCAATTCGCCTCGCTGGACCATCTGTCCGGCGGGCGCGCCGCCTGGAATGTCGTCACCTCCTCCGATGCCTTCACCGGCGAGAACTTCCGGCGCGGCGGCTATCTGGCGCACGATCAGCGCTACCGACGCGCGGCCGAGATCGTCGACGCCGCCCGCGCGCTGTGGGACGCCTGGCCCGCCGACGCGCTCACCGTGGACCGCGACCGGGGCGTCTTCGCCCGCGATATTCCCGAAACCCGTTATCGAAGCACCCAATTCGACTTCGCGGGCGTCGCGCCGCTACCGCCGAGCCCGCAGGGCCACCCGGTGCTGTTGCAGGCGGGCGACTCCGAGGACGGCCGCGAATTCGGGGCGGCCACCGCAGATGCCATCTTCACCGGCCACGGCACCCTCGACGACGGGCAGCGCTTCTTCGCCGATATGAAGGGTCGCCTGGCCAAATACGGTCGCGCACACGACGATCTGAAGATCCTGCCCGCCGCGACCTTCGTCCTCGGCGATACCGAAGCCGAGGCGCAGGAGCGCGGCAGGCACATCCGCCTGCAGCAGGTCGGCCCGCAAACCGCCCTGGCCTTCCTCGAACAGGTCTGGGGCCACGACCTTTCCGGCTACGACCCCGACGGGCCGCTGCCCGATATCGATCCGGTCGACAATCCCGACATCACCAGGGGCCGGGTGCGGCACGCGAAAGATCCACGCGCCGTGGCGCAGGCATGGCGCGACAAAGCCGAGGCCGCGCACCTGAGCATCCGCGAACTGGTCATCGAGGTGACCGCACGCCAGCAGTTCATCGGCACACCCGCGCAGGTCGCCGCGCAGATCGACCACTACGTGCAGTCCGAGGCCGCCGACGGCTTCATCCTCGTCCCGCACCTGACACCCGCCGGGCTCGACGAATTCGTCGACCGGGTCGTGCCGGAACTCCAGGAGCGCGGCAGCTTCCGCACCACCTACACCGGTTCGACGCTGCGCGAGCACCTCGGGCTGCGCCACCCCCACCATCGCCTGTCCGCCACCGAAGGAGTCCGCGCCTCATGACCACGAGCACCACCACCCTCTTCGAAACCGACTGGGCCGCCTGGCACGCCGCGCGCGAGAACCAGATCCGCGATCCCCTCGGCTTCCTGAGCGTGACCGGATTGCACTGGCTCACCGATCAACCCGAGCTCCTACCCGACGTGCCGGGCACCTGGTGGGTCACCGACGACAAAGTGTTCATCACCGCCCAACCCGCCGACCGACTGAGCTACGACGGCGACCGGATCGCGGGCGTACAGATCGTCGTCCCCGTGGAGGGCGCGCCGGGATTGACCGTGCGCCACGAGAATCGGGTGCTGGAGGTGATCCGGCGCACCGGCCGCCACGCGGTCCGGGTGCACGATCCCGCCGCGCCCGGACTGCGCGAATTCACCGGCATCCCGGCCTACGCGCCGGATCCGCGCTGGGTCGTGCGCGGACGCTACCTACCCTTCCCCGAACCGCGCACGGTGACCACCGGTGCGGTGGTGGAGGGACTCGAACACCACCACACCGCCTCGGGCGCCATCGAATTCACCGTCGACGGCGTCACCGAGCGGGTCGTGGTGTTCGGCCCGGCCGAGGACCTGCGGCTGCTGTTCACCGACGCCACCAGCGGGATCACCACCTATCCCGCAGCCAGATCGCTGGTCGTCGGTGTCCCGGACGCGGACGGGGACGTGCTGCTCGACTTCACGCGGGCGGCCAATCTCCCATGCGCCTTCACCGATTTCGCGACCTGCCCCCTCGCGCCGAGGGAGAACCGGCTGCGGGTCGCCATCGAGGCCGGCGAGCAGGATCCCAGGGGGGTGCGCGCATGACCGTCCCACTATCCATTCTGGATTTGGCCCCGATCAGCGCGGGCTCCACCGCGCAGCAGGCGCTGCGCAATACCGTCGAACTGGCCCGCCGCGCCGAACAGTGGGGCTACCACCGGTATTGGCTCGCCGAACACCATTTCGTCGCGGTCGCCAGCTCCTCATCGATGACACTGCTCGCGCTGGTCGCCGCAGCCACCGAGCGCATTCGGGTCGGCACGGCGGCGGTGCAGCTCGGCCACCACACCTCCGCCGCCATCGTCGAAGCGTTCGGCACCGTGGACGCGCTGTATCCGGGCCGGTTGGATCTCGGCATCGGCCGGTCCGGACATCGCCGGGCGCAGTTCGGTTCCGAACCCGAACCGAAGAAAGGCGTGCGACCCGTGGTGGATACCGCGACCCGACGCACCGTGGTGCGCGACGGCGTCGTGGTGCCACCGCCCTTCGAATTCCGCCGCATCGCCGACAGGTCGCGCTACCTGGCCTCGCTGGGCGCGTTGCATCAGCGCGGCGCGCGACCGCTGGAGTTCACCGAGCAGGTCGACGAGGTGCGCGCGCTGCTGGAGGGCACCTATCACAGCGCCGAAGGTGTGGCGCTGCACGCGGTTCCGGGTGAGGGCGCGCAGGTCGACCTGTGGGTGTTCGGCAGTTCGGCCGGGGAGAGCGCCGAATTGGCCGGGCGGCTCGGGCTGCCGTTCGCGGCGGCATATCACGTCTCGCCGGGATCGGCATTGGACGCGGTCGAGGCGTATCGGGCCGCGTTCGAGCCCTCCACCCGACTGGCTCGTCCGTACGTGGTGGTGTCGGCGGATGTGGTTGTCGCGCAGGACGACGCGACCGCGCGACACCTCGCCTCGACCTACGGTCACTGGGTGCACGGGATTCGCACGGGCGCGGGCGCCGGCGACTACCTCGATCCCGATACCGCGGCCCCGCTCACCGCCGAACAATCGCGCCTGGTCGACGACAGGCTGGCCACCCAGTTCGTCGGCTCGGCGGCCACGGTGGTGTCGAAACTCGAAGCGCTGCAACGGGTTACCGGCGCGGACGAACTGCTCGTCACCAGCGTCGCCTATCGGCACGCCGACCGGCTGGAATCGCACCGCCTGCTCGCCGACGCCTGGGGACTGCGCGCCGCACAGGCGGCCTGATATCGAGTCGGGACCCCTTGTCCGGCAACGGAATCCAGGGGTCCCGACCGGTCTTACGCGCTGATCGGCGCGGCGGTGACGCCGTAGCCGAGATTGGCCAGCACCTCACCGGTGGCCTTGGCGAAATTGAGCGTGATGAAATGCAGGCAGGGCGCGCCCTCGGCGATCAACCGCTCCCCCATCTCGGTGGCGATCTCGATACCGGTCTCGCGCACCGCGGCCCGATCCTCCTCGGGACCATCGCCCGCCGCGCGCCGCAACCGGGCCAGCACGGACTCCGGCAGCGACCGCCCCGACAACTCCTCCGCGCGCGCCACCGTGCGCAGCGAGGTGATCGGCATCAACTCCGGAATGATCGGCTTGAGAGCCTCGACCGGATCGCACGCCGCGACCCGATCCCGCAGGCGCAGATAATGGTCCACGTCGAAGAACATCTGGGTGATCGAATACTCCGCGCCCGCACGCAGTTTCGAGACCAGGAACCGGGTATCGGACTCCAGATCGGGTGAGCGGTGATGCCCCTGCGGGAACGAGGCCACCCCGACGTGGAAATCGCCGAGATCGCGCACGATGCGCACCAATTCCTCGGCGTATTCGACACCCTCGGGATGTTTGTGCCACTCGCCCAGCGGATCACCCGGCGGATCGCCGCGCAGCACCAGAATGTTGCGGATGCCGCAATCGGCGTAACCACCCATCAGGGAACGCAATTCGGCCAGACTGTGGCCGACCGCCGTGAGATGGGCCACCGGGAGCAGGGTGGTCTCCTCGGCCAGTTCGCCGGTGATCCGGACGGTGCGGTCGGCAGTGGAACCGCCCGCGCCGTAGGTCATCGAGACGAAGGCCGGATGCATCCGCTCGAACTGACGCACCGCCCGCCACAGCCGCGCCTCGCCCGCCGCGTCACGCGGCGGATTGAACTCCACCGAGAACGGCACCGCCCGGCCCGAATGCGTCCGCAGGCTACGCACGACGGAGGGGGTGGCGGAGACGTTCGGCGGCGGCTGGTCCGGCCCCAGGGTCGAGCGACCCGGCACGTTGTCGAAAGTCACCGAATCAGTCTAGAGGGCCTGCCTTGACGCGGCGTCGAGCCGTCGGGTCGGGACGCGTATATTTCGACCCGAGGCGGCGCCGAATACCATGCCGCCGTACGCACCCCCGAGGAATCGCCGCGGGCACCGCCCACGGCACATATCGCCCCGTCGCAGGCGAGGCATCCACCGCAACGACCCTGGAGGCTCCCCTGTCCGCCGGACCCGGTACCCCGACTCGGACCCCCGCGGCCGACCCCGACGCACCGGGCGAGCTATCCGGCCGCCCGCTCCCCGACCTGGTCGACGCGGTGGAGCGGGCACTTCGAACGTTCTTCACCACCCGCCGCCCCCTGGTCCGGGATCTGGGACCGGTCTTCGAGGAGGCCGCCGCAGCACTCGAGCACTTCGTCCTGCGCGGCGGCAAACGCACCAGACCCGCGTTCGCCTGGACCGGCTGGCTCGGCGCGGGCGGCGATCCCGCCGCGCCCGAGGCCGCCGCCGTACTCACCGCCTGCGCCGCGCTCGAACTCGTGCAGGCGTGCGCGCTGATCCACGACGATATCATCGACTCCTCGCGCACCCGACGCGGCTACCCCACCGTCCACGTCGACTACGAGCGTCGCCACCGCGACCGCGGCTGGGCGGGCGAATCCGAGCACTTCGGCGTCGGCGCGGGCATCCTGATCGGCGACCTGGCCCTGGCCTGGGCCGACGACATGGTGCACGCGGCCGGGTTGCGCCCCGACCAACTGGCCCGATTCGCCGAGGTATGGGCCGGTATGCGCACCGAGGTGCTCGGCGGCCAACTGCTCGACATCTCCGGTGTGGCCGGGGCCGACGAATCGGTAGCGGCCGCGCTGCGCATCAACCGCTACAAGACCGCCGCCTACACCGTGGAGCGGCCGCTGCACCTGGGCGCGGCCATCGCCGACGCCGATCCGGAACTCATCGCCGCCTACCGCACCTTCGGCACCGATATCGGCATCGCGTTCCAACTGCGCGACGACCTGCTCGGCGTCTTCGGCGATCCGGCCGTCACCGGCAAACCCTCGGGCGACGACCTACGCGAGGGCAAACGCACCGTTCTGCTGGCGGCGGCGCTCGAGCGCGCCGACGCCACCAACCCCGCCGCGGCCGCGCTGCTGCGCGAAGGCATCGGCACCGACCTGAGCCAGGATCAGGTCGAGCGGCTGCGCGGAGTGCTCATCGAACTCGGCGCCGTCCACGAGGTGGAGCGGCGCATCACCGAACTCACCGACCGGGGATTGGCCGCGATGCAAGCCAGTTCGGCCGCACCGGCCGCCAAACAACGACTGCGCGCCATGGCATTGGCCGCGACAAGGAGAGCCGCATGAGGGCCGTAGTGGGACCGAACGATCGCGTAGTCGTCGTCGGGTCATATGCGAACACGGCTGAGTCCAACAAGCCCGATACCGAGCAGGCCAATACCGGCAATCGGAGGTCGGTCCCGCTGGAACGCCGGGTGGTGATCGGCGGCGCGTTCCCGACCCGCCGCGCCATCGGGGCGACCCGGCGGCGCAGGCGGTTGCCCGCCACGGTGTTCGACCGGCCCGCCGCGGTCGAGTCCGCGCCGCGCCGCCCCGAGACGGACACCCCGCAATAGTCGAGGATTTCCCGCTCGGCGACAAATTTCCACAGAAGGATCGGGAGTTCCGCATGAGAACCGTCGCGGGACCGACGGGGCGCGTCGCCGTCGTCGGGGCCGGGCTGTCCGGCTTGGCCGCCGCCCTGTACCTGACCGGGTCGGGTCGTCAGGTGACGTTGTTCGAGCGCGCCGACCACGTCGGCGGGCGGGTCGGTCGCTATCGCGGTCCGGACTACGAAATCGACTGCGGTGCGACGGTTCTCACCTTGCCGGAACTCGTCGACGAGGCACTGGCCGCCGTGGGCCGCACCCCCGAATCGCTCGACACGCCGCTGCGTATGCGGCGGCTGGTCCCCGCCTACCAGGCCCGCTACGCCGACGGCAGCACCATCAGGGTCTTCCCCGACGTCGAACAGATGGCCGCCGAGGTGGCCGCCACCTGTGGACCCGACACCGCCCGACGCTATCGCCGCCTGCGCGAATGGCTGGCCGCGATATATCGGGTCGAATACCGCGAATTCATGGACACCAATTTCGATTCGCCCCTGGATCTGGTGCGCAGTCCACACAAGCGCGGCGCCATGCTCGAACTGGTGCGCCTAGGCGGCTTCGGTCGCCTAGGCGCGCGCGTCGACCGACTGCTGCGCGAACCGAAACTCGCCCGGCTGTTCACTTTTCAAGCGCTCTACGCGGGCATCGCACCCGCCGACGCGCTGGCCGTCTACGGGGCCATCCCGCATATGGACACCTCGCTCGGCGTCTACTTCCCCGAAGGCGGGATGCGGGCCATCGCCGCCGCGCTGGCCGAGGCATTCACCGGAGCAGGCGGCAAACTCGCACTGAACACCGAGGTCACGGGCGTCGACTACCGCGAAGGACGCGCCCATCGCCTCCGGCTGGCCGACGGCGCGACGGTGGACTGCGACGCCCTCGTCCTCACCGCCGACCTCGGCTCGCTCGCCCGATTCGGAGTGCGACCCCGGCGCGGGCTGCGGGCCGCGCCCTCGGCGGTCGTCGCGCACGGCACCATACCCGCCGCCGTCGCCGCGACCTGGCCGGTCCAAGCGCACCACACCATCGATTTCGGCGCGGCCTGGAACCGGACCTTCCGCGAGATCACCGCCCGACGCGGCGGTCGCCCGATGAGCGACCCGTCCGTGCTGATCACCCGGCCCGCGCTGACCGATCCGACCCAGTGCGTGGCGCGCGCCGACGGCCGCCACGAACCGCTGTCCCTGCTCGCACCGTGCCCGAATCTCGAAGCGACGCCCCTGGATTGGACCGCACTCGGACCGGCCTACCTGAGCGAACTGCTCGGTGTGCTCGAGGGGCGCGGCTATCACGGCATCGCGCAACATTTCGCCGTCGACCACCTCGACACCCCGCACACCTGGCGCGACCAAGGCATGATCGCGGGCACCCCGTTCTCGGCCGCGCACCTCTTCCGACAGACCGGCCCGTTCCGCACCCGCAACTTCCCGCGCGGCAGCGCCAATGTCGTCCTCGCAGGCTGCGGCACCACACCGGGAATCGGCGTGCCGACCGCACTGCTGTCGGGCAAACTCGCCGCGGACCGCATCATCGGCCCGCACCTCGAAACCGCGCATACCAGCCGGATGGCACTCGCGGCAACGCCGTAAACTAAGCGCCGACCTATTCACTCGCGGTTGCGACCGCCGACCAACCGGGGGGACCAACACCGACTATGGCATCCCCCAATATGACGCACCTCCCCGCGGTCGAGACCGCGCCCCGCCCCGCCGCACCCGGCAACGCCCGGCGCCTGCGCGCCGCGGGCGACTTCTTCCGCAGCCCCGAGGGCCACGCGGCACTGCTCGGATGCGCGGGCGCGACCATGATCACCTTCGGCGGCTTCGGCGCGGGCAGCGTCCGCCGCAACGATCCGCTGCTGGAATCGCTGCACCTGTCCTGGCTGCGCTTCGGACACGGCTACGCACTGAGCACCATCGTCATCTGGATCGGCGTACTGCTCATGATCACCGCGTGGGTCCGCCTGGGCCGCACCACGATCGGACGCGACGACCGCCCCGGCGCGGGCGTCACCCTCAACGAACTGCGCGCCATCGTCGGCATCTGGACCTTCCCGCTGCTGTTCGCGGTGCCCATGTTCAGCCGCGACGCCTACTCCTACCTGGCGCAGGGCGCGCTGCTGCGCGACGGTTTCGATCCCTACCAGGTCGGCCCGTCCGCCAATCCCGGTGTGCTGCTGGACAATGTGAGCCCGGTCTGGCTCAACACCACCGCGCCGTACGGCCCGATCTTCCTGCTGCTCGGCCGCGCCATCACCGTGGTCACCGGCGACAACGTGGTCGCGGGCACCATCGCGCTGCGGCTGGTCATGCTGCCCGGCCTGGCCCTGATGATGTGGGCCGTGCCGTACCTGACCAAACACCTCGGCGGCAAACCCACCGTCGCACTGTGGCTCGCGGTGCTCAACCCGCTGGTCCTCATCCACCTCATCGGCGGCGTCCACAACGAACTGCTGATGGTCGGACTGATGGCCGCCGGAATCGCGCTGGTTCTCGAACGCCACCACGTGGCGGGCATCGTGGTCGTCGCCATCGGCGTCGCCATCAAGGCCACCGCGGGCGTCGCACTGCCCTTCCTGGTGTGGATCTGGATGCTGCACGAGCGCGAACGCCGCGCCGAACAGCGCGCCGCCGCCCCCGACCACCACCCCGACGCCGCGCGCCCCAGCCCGGATATGCCGCACCCGGCCATGACCTTCGCCAAAATCGCCGGACTCGGCCTCGGCGTCTTCGGCGTGGTATTCGTCGCCGCCTCCGCCATCGCGGGCGTCGGCATCGGCTGGCTCACCGCGCTGTCGGGCTCCAAGAAGATCATCAACTGGCTCTCGCTGCCCACCATCCTCTCCCACATGGTCACCTGGGTGACCCCGCTGAGCCAGGAATCGGTGCTGCCCATCGCCAGGGCGCTGTGCGCACTGGCACTGGGCCTGGTCCTGATCTGGACCTGGTGGCGGTGCCGACACAGCGAGCGCGAGGCGGTGCTCGGCATCCTCATCGCCTTCGTCGCCATCGTCATCCTGTCCCCCGCCGCACTGCCCTGGTACTACTCGTGGCCGCTGGCCCTGGCGGCGGGCTTCGCCCTGTCCACCGGCACACTCATGGGCCTGGTCGGGGTGTGCACGTGGTTGATGCTGGTCTTCCAGCCGGACGGGTCGATCGGGCTGTACAACTTCTGGCACGTGGCCGCGGCCACCTTCGCCGCCGTGGTCGCGGCGCTGTCGCTGCGCACCGTCGACCCGCTGCGGCTGCGCGCGAACCCCGGTCCGACCGCACCCGATGGCACAGCCCCGTTGCTTCGCTCCGACACCGCGCTCCCGACCACCGCTGTGTCCTCCGCCACCGCTACCGCCACCGCGTCCTCCCCCACCCCCACCGGGTCATGAGCGGCCAGGAACTCGCCGCCGCCTATCGGGAGTGTCGCGCCATCGCAGCCGCGCACGGCCGCACCTACTTCCTGGCCACCCGGTTGCTCTCGCCCGAGCGAAGACCGGCCGTGCACGCGCTGTACGCCTTCGCCAGGACCGTCGACGATATCGTCGACCATCCGGCCACCGTCACGGCCGAACACGGTCCGGCGGGTGAACTCGACCTGATCGAGAAGCGACTGCGGCTACTGCTCGAATCCGGTTCGGAATCCGGCGAGCAAGGCGCACAACCGTATTCGGCGGTATTGCGGGCCGCGGCCGACACCATCGCGCGCTACGACATCGCACCCGAACACTTCTGGATCTTCCTCGACGCCATGCGCATGGACGTCCCCGGCTCGGCCCACTTCCGCGACCGCTACACCACCATGACCGAATTGCGCGGCTACATGCGCGGTTCGGCGGCCGCCATCGGACTGCAACTGCTGCCGGTGCTCGGCACCGTGGTCCCGGTCGTCGAGGCCGAACCCGCCGCCGCCGCGCTGGGCGAGGCCTTCCAGCTCACCAACTTCCTGCGCGATATCGCCGAGGACCTCGAGCGCGGCCGGATCTACCTGCCCACAGCGGAACTCGCCGCCTTCGGCGTCGACGCCGACCTGCTGACGCACGCTCGCCGCACCGGGCGCACCGAGCCACGGGTGCGGCGCGCGCTGAGCCACCTCACCGCGATCAATCGGGAGCTGTACCGGCAGGCGAATCCGGGTATCGCGCTGCTGTCGCCGCGGGTCCGCCCCGCCATTCGTGCGGCGAGCACCCTGTATTCGGAGATTCTGGTCGAACTGGAACGCGGCGGTTTCGCCGTCTTCGCGTCCAGGGCCGTGGTGTCGCGGCGACGACGCATCGGTGTCGCGGCGAAGGAATTCGCGGCCTCCGCCGTACGGCCGGGAATTCCAGCCATACAGCCTGCAATTCCAGCCACCCGGCAAAGGGATTACCGCCGCCCGGCAAAGGGATTCCAATACTGACACGGAAGTGAATTGCCCGCCCTGCGACACAGGGCGGGACGTCCTATACGACTGCTCAGAACGGGTCGGCGGCCGCGCGGCGCAGCACCTCCCTGGCGAGCGGACCGTGCAGCGCCTCGACGGGCTTGCCCGGCAGCGTCTCGTCCTCCTTGAAGATCCACTCCAGGATCTCCTCATCGCTGTACTTGGCGTCGCGCATCACCGTGATCAGGCCCGGCAGCGGTTTGACCACCGCGTCGGCATCGAGAAACATCTCGGGCACGCCCGCGACACCCGCGCGGCGCACCGCGATCAACTGATGATCGCGCAGCATCTGATGAACACGGGTCACCAGGATCCCGAGCCGGTCGGCCACCTCCGGCAGCGGCAGCAGCGCCACCGATTCGGGAAGGACATCATCACTGCAGGGAAAGGCACTCACCCGGACAACGGTAGACGGTCACCAGCGGCGCAGCGCGCAACACCCTGGCAGCAGGCCCGCGAACAGGACACGCCCGAGCCACCCGGCGCCACAGCCGGGCACGGCTACGATCGTGGGGGCCGCACGGGGCGGCCGGTCGCTTGTCGCACGCGCAGCGAGGGGTGAGCACATTTGTGAAAGCCGGAGGAAACCAATTGATCGGCCAGATGCTGGAAGGGCGCTATCGCATCGACGCGCCGATCGCGCGGGGCGGCATGTCGATGGTGTTCCGAGGGGTCGACACCCGCCTCGACCGGCCGGTCGCCATCAAGGTGATGGATCCCAAATTCGCGGGCGACCCGCAATTCCTCACCCGCTTCGAATTCGAGGCGCGCGCGGTGGCCAAACTCAAGCACCCCGCGCTCGTCGCGGTGTACGACCAGGGCATCGACGGCGAATACCCCTTCCTCATCATGGAATTGGTGGAGGGCGGCACCCTGCGCGAACTGCTGCGCGAACGCGGCCCGATGCCGCCACACGCGGTCCGCGCCGTCGCCGAACCCGTCCTGGCCGCCATCGGGGTCGCGCACACGGCGGGCCTGGTGCACCGCGATGTCAAACCCGAGAATGTGCTCATCTCCGACGCGGGCGAGGTGAAGATCGCCGACTTCGGCCTGGTGCGCGCGGTAGCCGCCGCCAACACCACCTCCGCCAGCGTCATCCTCGGCACCGCCGCCTACCTCTCCCCCGAACAGGTCACCACCGGCACCGCCGACGCGCGCAGCGATGTCTACTCCTTCGGCATCCTCATCTTCGAATTGCTCACCGGGCAGGTGCCGTTCACCGGCGACAACTCGCTGTCCATCGCCTACCAGCGCATCGAGAACGATGTACCGAGCCCCAGCCGATTCATCGCGGGCGTCCCACCCGAATTCGACGACCTGGTGGCCAGGGCCACCGCCCGCGAACCCACGCACCGCTTCGCCGACGCCAACGAGATGGCCGCCGCACTGCGCACCATCGCGGGCACGCTCAACCTCCCCGCCTACCGGGTGCCCGCGCCGAAGGATTCGGCCGAACACCTCAGCGCCACCTACCGCGCTGTCGCACCCGCACCGCGCCCCGCACCGGCACCGGTGCCGCAGGAGCTGCAGCACACCAGGGTGGTCACCGCGCCGCGCCCCATCGCGGACTACCACCCCACCGAATACACACCGGCCCAGGAGCTTCGCGAACAGCCCTTCGGTCCGCCCGAACTACCACGCGGACGACGCACCGCCTGGATCTGGGTGGCCGTCGTCGCCGTGCTCACCCTGCTGGTCGGCCTCGGCGGCTGGTGGCTCGGCTTCGGCCGCTTCGCCGCCGTCCCGCCCATCGCGGGCCTGGACACCCCGCGCGCCGTCGCCGCACTCCAGCAGGCCGGATTCGACACCGAGGTCAGAGCGCGGGCCTCCGACACCGTCCCCGTCGGCGGCGTCGTCGGCAGCGACCCCTCGGCGGGCGCCAAGGTCACCAAGGGCTCCACGGTCGCCGTCCTGGTCTCCAGCGGCAAACCGAAGGTGCCCGACGTCAAAGCGGGCGACAGCATCACGCAGGTGAACCAGCAGATCCGCGACGCCGGACTGATCCCGGTCGACTCGGGCGAGACGGCCAGCACGGCATCGAAAGGCACGCTGGCCAAGGTGGATCCGAGCCCCGGCATCGTGGTGCCCGCGGGCAGTCAGGTAAAGGTCTACCGCAGCAAGGGATCCCAACCGGTCAAGGTGCCCGACGTGCGTGGCAAATCCACCGAGGAGGCCACCCGCGTCCTGGACCAGGTCGGAATCAAGGTGCGCGACACCAAGAACCAGTACGACAAGAGTGTCGAGGCGGACAAGGCCATCGGCACCGTCCCCGCCGCGGGCGCGACCGTCCAATCGGGGGACGAAGTCACGCTGCTGGTCTCCAATGCCGTGCGCATGCCCGGCGTCGTCGGACTCAATGTGGCCACCGCACGCGGCCAACTGCAATCGCTCGGCCTCCAGGTCGATGTCAAACAGTTCGCACCGATGGACGGGTCGCTGGTGATCTCCCAGAACCCCGGAGCCGGAGCCAACGTGGAGGCGGGCGACACCGTCAGCCTGGTCGCTATCCCCTAGTCGGGAGCGCGGCCGATGGGACCGCGCTCCCCACCGATCAGCGCAGCATCTCGGCGACCAGGAAGGCCAACTCCAGCGACTGCGAGGTGTTCAGGCGCGGATCACACGCCGTCTCATAGCGGTCATTCAAATCCAGATCGGAAATGTCCTGCGCGCCACCGAGGCATTCGGTGACATCCTCACCCGTCAACTCGATGTGCAAGCCGCCGGGATGGGTGCCCAGGGCGTGATGCACCTCGAAGAAGCCCTGCACCTCGTCGACGATCCGGTCGAAATGGCGGGTCTTGTAACCGGTGGACGCCTCATGGGTATTGCCGTGCATCGGGTCGCACTGCCAGATCACCTGATGGCCGGTGGCCTGCACCTTCTGAATGATCGCGGGCAGCACATCGCGGACCTTGCCGTTACCCATCCGCGAAACCAGCGTCAACCGGCCCGGCTCATTATTCGGGTCCAGACGCTCGACATACTCCACCGCCAACTCCGGCGTGGTGGACGGGCCGATCTTCAAACCGATCGGATTGGCCAGCAACTCGGCCAAAGCGATATGAGCGCCATCCAACTGGCGGGTGCGCTCACCGATCCAGAGGAAATGCGCGGACAGGTCGTACAGCAGCGGCTCACCCTGCGCGTTCTCGCTCAACCGCAGCATGGCCCGCTCGTAGTCGAGGACCAGCGCCTCATGACTGCAATAGATGCGGGCCGATTGCAGACTCGGATCATTGACCCGGCAAGCCGTCATGAAACGCAGGCCGCGATCAATCTCCGAGGCCAGCGCCTCATAGCGGGCACCGGCGGGCGACTGGGCCACGAAATCACGATTCCAGTCGTGCACGCGATGCAGATCGGCCATACCCGCGCCGGTCAGCGCGCGCACCAGATTCATCGCCGCGCTGGCATTGGCGTAGGCGCGGACCAGGCGCGACGGGTCGTGCTCGCGCACGCGGGCATCCGGCGCCAACGAATTGATCATGTCGCCGCGATAGGACCGCAGGCCGAGCGAATCGGTGTCGGACGAGCGCGGCTTGGCATACTGACCCGCGATGCGGGCCACCTTCACCACCGGCAGGCTCGCGCCGTAGGTGAGCACCACCGCCATCTGCAGCAGGGTGCGGATATTGCCGCGAATATGCGGCTCGGTGTTGTCGGCGAAGGTCTCCGCGCAGTCGCCGCCCTGCATGAGGAACGCCTCGCCCCGCGCCACCTGGGCCAGTTGCTCACGCAACTCCTCGACCTCGGCGGGCACGCAGATCGGCGGCACGCTCTCCAAGACAGTGCGCATATTCGCGGCTTGCGCCCGGTCCCAAGACGGTTGCTGTACCGCGGGGCGGGCCAACGCTTCGTCGAGCCGTCTGCGCATCTCCATGGGCAGCGGCGGCAGTTCCGGAAGGCGATCAATGGGCACGTCAACGGTCCAGTTCACAACATCAGAATACGGCCGGCGAACCCCATCCGCAGACACCCGGCATAGATCGCCGATCCGCGGCACCTAGGGTGAATGTTCGAGTTGCGTCGACCGCGACGCACCGGATGTGGAGGACAGAGCAATCTCGCTGAGGTACTTTTACGACTCCGAATTCATCGAGGACGGCCGAACCATCGACCTGATCTCCCTCGGCGTCGTCTGCGAGGACGGCCGCGAATACTACGCCATCTCAACGGAATTCGATCCGGACAAGGCGGGGCCGTGGGTACGCAGGAACGTGCTGCCCAAACTGCCGCCCCCCTCCTCGCGCCTGTACCGCAGTCGTCGCCAGATCCGTGACGACCTCTACCAATTCCTCGTCCCCCGCCCCACCGTCCAACCCGAACTGTGGGCCTGGGTCGGCGCCTACGACCATGTAGCCCTCTGCCAACTGTGGGGCGACATGACCGAACTTCCCCCCGCCCTCCCCCGCTACACCAACGAACTCCGCCAACACTGGGACTCCCACGGCCGCCCCACCCCCCCCCCCACCCCCCCCGACGCCCACGACGCCCTGGCCGACGCCCGCCACAACCTCGCCAAATACGAAGCCATAGAAGCCTCCCGCCGCACCGCTTCTTGAACGCCCCGGCTCCACATTCTCAGGTCCGCTCGAGGGCATCCAGCAACTCGAACATCCCCGACGACGGGTTGTTTCGTGGCAGTTCGGAGCCGTTGTCGGCGTGCAGGCGCGCCAGGCTCGAGGCACGCCGGTGGGCTTGGTTTCGCAGCGGCATGTACCGGGCCGCGTCGATCTGTTTTCCGGCGCGTCCGTCGAGCCCTCGACTGTCTCGCTCCGCACAGTGCGTATCAATGAATGACGTGTGGTCACGGTGGTGCAGGATCAGCCACAGTTCGAAGCAAGGGTTCGAGATCGCCAGGCCGATATCGCTCGCCTTGGCCAATTCGAGGGCCTTGCCGAGATGGGGGTGATTCCTCGGCCATTCCACATCGAAAACACACCAGCAGGAGTCGATCTCCTTGTCCCGCTTGCGTTCCATCGCACGTTCCACCAGAGTCAGGGGCACGCCGCATTTCGGATCCAGTTCGATCCGCACCGATGTATTCGCGCGGACACCCGGCAGATTTTTGACCGCTCTGAGGTAGTCGTGCTCGGTACGCACACCTTCGCAGAAGATGACAACCGTCCGGTATTCCGCGCGGGTGGCCGCCCGGCGGGTCAGAGGCCGGGCGGATTTGCGTCGTGCCATGCGGTTTCAGGCGATCAAGCCGAGTGCACGGAGCAGGTCGGCGCGGTCGATATCCGGTAGCGCGCCGAAACGTCCGTGTAGATAGGCGGTTTCGAGGTTCTGGGACTTTCGGACGCGTTCACCTGCGAATTCGGCCAGCGCGCCGAGACGCGTCGCGCCGGTGGATGCCTTCTCGGTGAACCAAACCTCGTCGCGATTGAGATGATTCAGCAGGTTCGTGTCGTGGGTAGTGAAAATCAACTGCGCCCCCAATGGATTCGTCGCAGGATCGTGAAACAGTTGCAGGAGTTGCGCTGACAGTGTCGGGTGCAGGCTCGCGTCAATCTCATCGAGTACCAGGATCGAACCCGACCGGAGGGTATCGAGCAAGGGGCCGATCATCTGATACCAGTTGCGGGTACCGCTGGACTCGCCAGTAAATTCGAGAGGCGTCGGACCGGTTGATGTTCGATGAGTAAGTCTTGGTCGCCGCGTCGGGAGGATGAGTTTGATCATCCAAGAATCGGGTTCGGTCTCGGAAGCCGAGAGTCTCGACTCCTCAGTGAAGACAACATCTTCGATGCCCAGGTCCGCAAGCCGCAGCAGTTCCAGCGCGCGCTGCCTATCTTTCTCGAAGTCCTCATGACTTCCCGAGTTCCGCGAGGCGCTCCCGGAGCCCTCGGCATCAAACCACTGGTTTGTCTGACCCGCACCGAATAGACCGAGCAGGGAAGGGACCGCCTCTTGAACCGTCCCTTTCAACTGTATTGCGAGCAGAGCATCGGCAAAGCCCGAGACCAGAGGCTCGTCAAAACGGTGGGCCGCCGCAAGCGCCGACGTTCGCGGAGTCAATAGCTGACGAGTCCCGGCCAGATCTCCCAGCCCACGCTGAAGGGTGAGATCGAGTCCGGTCCGCTCGAAGATCCGCCTGCGCTTCTTCTCCGGATAGTGGAACAGTCCTTCGTAGTGAATCTGCTTGCGATCCAGTTCGATTGCGTACTCGAAGCGGACTCCATCGATCAGGAGCTCGATGATGAACTCGGTCGGACACGACCAGGCGTCATCGAACGCGAAACACTCCACCGGAATTTCGTTGTCCCACATCCGCATCGAGTCGCGAATCGCATCGCTCAGCCACTTCATCGCCAGCAGAACGTTCGTTTTGCCGGAAGCGTTCGGACCATAGATACCTGCCACCGTCAGCAGATGCTCGCCGAGCATGGACGCTTCGCGGGCAGCGGCTCGGTCCCTGTCGATGGCGACCATCGACAACTCGACCCGGTCTCGGATCGATCGGAAGTTCGAGACTTCGAATCGAATCAGCACGATGCCATACTACGCCGCCTGAGCACACTCATGCCGCGACCAGAGGGCAGATTTCGTCGAAACTGTACGAAAATGATGGCTTACACGCTGAGCGAACGGAAGGGAAAACCCGCGGGCCTCGAGTCGATGGAGACTCGAGGCCCGCGGGCTGGTGAAAATGACTCAGTGGCCAGATAAAAGTGACTCAGTGGCCGGAGGACTCTTCCTGAGCCTTCTGGAGGACGGCGAGTTGCTTGTGCTCCTCGGCGTGCTCGATCTCGAAGTGCTGCTGACTCTCGTGCGGCGGGTCGGCGCGCAGGAAGCTGCCGGTGCCGGGTTGGCCCGCGGCGCCGAGCTTGTTCATCTTCTTCGGGACCGGGGCGCCCTGGTATTCCAGCGGGATCGGGTGGCCGTGGTCGTCGACCGGGCCGAGGGGCTGATGCACCTCGATGTACTCACCGTGCGGCAGGCGCTTGATGACACCGGTCTCGATGCCGTGCTCGAGCACCGCACGATCCGAACGCTGCAGACCGATGCAGAACCGGTAGGTGAGGAAGTACGCCACCGGCGGCACCACCAGCATGCCGATACGACCCATCCAGGTGGTGGCGTTCAACGAGATGTCGAACTTGTACGCCAGGATGTCATTGACACAGGCCAGGGTGAGCACCACGTAGAACGAGATGGCCATGGCGCCGATCGCGGTGCGCACCGGCACATCGCGCGGCCGCTGCAGCAGGTTGTGCAACGCCTTGTCACCGGTGAGCTTGGACTCGATGAACGGGTAGGCGATCAGCGCGCCGAACACCAGACCCATGATCGCCGCGGTCCAGAACGCGCCGGGCACGGTGTAGCGGCCCAGGTACAGCTCCCACGGCGGCATCAAGCGTTCCATGCCGTCGGTCCACATCATGTAGAAGTCGGGCTGCGAACCCGCCGACACCTGAGAGGGGTTGTAGGGACCCAGGTTCCAGATCGGGTTGATCTGCAGCACACCGCCCAGGATGGCGACCACACCGAGGGTGAACATGAAGAACGCGCCCTGATCGGCGGCGAACACCGGGACGATGCGCGCGCCGACCACATTGTTCTCCCGACGGCCGGGGCCGGGGAACTGGGTGTGCTTCTGGTACCAGACGAGCGCCACGTGCGCGGCGATGAGGGCCAGGATGATGCCGGGCAGCAGCAGCACATGCGCGACGTAGAGGCGCGGGATGATCATGGTGCCGGGGAAGTCGCCACCGAAGATCAGCCAGTGCAGCCAGGTGCCGATGATCGGCACGCTCATGGTGATACCGCCGAACGCGGCCCGCAGACCGGTGCCGGAGAGCAGGTCGTCCGGGATCGAGTAGCCGAAGAAGCCCTCGAACATGGCCAGGATCAGCAGCAGCGAACCGATCACCCAGTTCGCTTCGCGGGGCTTGCGGAACGCGCCGGTGAAGAAGACGCGGAACAGGTGAATGATGATCGAGGCCGCGAACAGCAGTGCCGCCCAGTGGTGCACCTGTCGGACGAACAGACCGCCGCGCACCTCGAAGGAGATGTTCAGCGTGGTCTCGTACGCCCTGGACATGGTGACGCCGCGCAGCGGCTGGTAGGCGCCGTTGTAGACGACCTCGCTCATCGACGGATCGAAGAACAGGGTCAGGTAGACACCGGAGAGCAGCAGGATGATGAACGCGTAGAGCGCGATCTCACCGAGCAGGAACGACCAGTGGGTCGGGAAGACCTTGTTGATCGACCGCTTGACGAACGCGGCGGCGCGGTACCGCTCGTCCATCGCATTGGCTTGTTCGGCCGCCCTGCGGCCGATGGCGGATTCGGCGCTCATGAACGACGCTCCCAGTAGGCCGGGCCGAGCGGCTCGATGAAGTCGCCGTTGGCGACCAGGTAACCCTCGGCGTTGACGGTGATCGGCAGCTGCGGCAGTGCGCGCGCGGCGGGACCGAAGATGGGCTTACCCCATTCGGTCGCGGAGAACTGCGACTGGTGGCACGGGCACAGGATCCGGTTGGTCTGCTGCTCGAACAGCGAGGTGGGGCAACCGAGGTGGGTGCAGATCTTCGAGTAGGCGAAGTAGTCGCCGTAGTTGAAGCTCTCCTGGCCCTTGCGCTTGATCGCCGTCTGCGCGTCTTGGGTGCGCAGGCGGATCATCATGACCGCGTTGCGGATACCGCGCAGCGACTGCAGGGTGGCGTGCTCGTCGCCGCGCCACTTCTCCTTCCACGGAAAGACTGTCTCCATGGCGCCCGCGTCCAGGTCCTCGGGGCGGACCAGCACCACATCGTCCGGGCGACCGGTGTCGCGACGAATGTAGATGGTCTCGCCCGGGTAGTCCGGGGTCCAGCCCGAGACCCACAGCGGCGACTTGTCGCCCTTGGCCCACGGGTTCTTGACGAGGCCGCCGACAAAGACCAGCAGCGCGCCGATGCCGAGCACGCCGACGCCCGCGCCCGCGGTGCGGGTGATGAGCTTGCGGCGGCCCAGGGTGGAGGTCTCGAGCGCGTCGGACAGCTCCGCGACCAGGGTGCGCCGCTCCACCTCCTCGGATTTGCCGTCGTGGCGGACCTGGATGGACAGTTCGGCCGGGATGAACTTCTTGCGGATCAGCACCACGGCGATGCCGATGGCCAGCACCGAGACGCCGAGGGCGAGACCGACCAGCGGCGTGTAGAGGGAGTAGGTGCCGTGGCCGGAATCGCCGTGGCCCTTCCATTCCCAGGGCCAGAACAGGAACACACCGACCAGGACGGCCGCGGCCAGACCGGAGATGGCGAACCAGAACGCCACCTGCCGCTCGGCCCGCTTCTCGGCGCGGGTGCCCGCGATCGGGAAGCGTTCGCGCCGGTAGGCGACGTCGACGCCGTCGCGTGCGGTGCCGAGCTCGACCAGCTCGTCGCGCGACATGGCGTCGAGTTGGGCCTCGGTGTACTCCTGCTTGTCGGCGGGCGCAGTGCTCTTGTCGGCGGGCGCCGAAGCGTCGTGGCCCTCTTCCGGCCGCATGTCGTTGATCTCCTTGTCGCTCATGAGCGGGATCCGATCCACATGGCCGCACCGACGAGGGCGACGATGCCGACGACCCACATGGCCAGACCTTCGGTGGCCGGGCCGAATCCGCCGAGATCCCAGCCGCCGGGGCTCTTCTCCTCGGCCGCGTTCTTGACGTAGGCGATGATGTCGCGCTTCTCCTCCGGGCTGAGCTGCCGGTCGGAGAATTTCGGCATGTTCTGGGGGCCGGTGAGCATCGCGTCGTAGATCTGCTGCTCACTGGCGGGCTCCAGCGGGGGCGCGAACTTGCCGGAGGACAGTGCGCCGCCGCGACCGGTGAAGTTGTGGCAGGACGCGCAGTTCATCCGGAACAGTTCCGAACCGCGGGCGGTGTCGGGGCCGCGCAGCGACTCCTGGGCGACCTCGCCGTTGCTGTCGCGGATGACGGTGGGGCCGCCGCCCTTGGAGGCCACGAACGCGCCGAGCGCGTCGGTCTGGTGGGCGTCGAACTTCGGGGGTTTGCGGGTGGCCTGGGCCTCGTTGCGCGCCATCGGCATGCGACCGGAGGAGACCTGGAAGTAGACGGCGGCCTCGCCGACGCCGATCAGGCTGGGGCCGCGGTCCTGCACGCCTTGCAGGTTCGCGCCGTGGCAGGTGATGCAGGAGGTCTCGTAGAGCTGCTGCCCCTCGCGCTGCAGCGAGGTCTGCTCCTCCTTGGCGGTGGCCACCTGCGGGTTGGGGGTCAGCACCGCGGCGAGTACTCCGGCTCCGACGAGGCCCACCATAAGCGCGAGGCCGCCCGCGATCCGACGCTGGAGGCGGCGCTGCCTGCGCGTCTTGCTGGCCTCGCCGTTCCCGTTGCTGGCGGGCGCTGGCGCTGACGGGGGAGATGAACTCATCTGTGTCCCTTTGGAAGTAGACGGAACCGACTAATGCTGCTGATGTGCTGTGCCCGCGCGGATCAGCGGACGAAGTAGATCGTGGCGAACAGCCCGATCCACACGATGTCGACGAAGTGCCAGTAGTACGAGACGACGATCGCCGAGGTGGCCTGGGCCGGGGTGAACTTGCTCACCTTGGTGCGGATGAGCAGGAACACGAAGGCGATGAGGCCGCCGATGACGTGCAGACCGTGGAAACCGGTGGTGATGTAGAACACCGAGCCGTAGGCGCTGCTGGAGATCGAGGTGCCCTCGCGGACCAGGTTCGTGTACTCGTAGGCCTGACCGGCGACGAAGAACGCGCCCATGATCAGGGTGAGGACGTACCAGCGCCGCAGGCCGAACACGTCGCCCTTCTCGGCGGCGAACACGCCCATCTGGCAGGTGAACGACGACAAGACCAGCACGGTGGTAACCGGCACGGCGAGCTTCATGTTCAGCTCGGTCGGTTCCGGCGGCCAGTTGCCGTGGGCCTGGGCACGGGCCACGAAATACATCGCGAACAGGCCCGCGAAGAACATCAGCTCGCTCGACAGCCAGATGATGGTACCGACGCTGACCATGTTGGGCCGGTTCAGCGAATGCACACGCTGGGTAATGGCCGATCCTGGTGTCCCTACTGCGGTCGTCACGCGGTAAGTATGACTCGTCGTAGTACGACAGGAGTAGCCGGGTGCGAAACTTGTTGTTCCGTGTCGGAAAACGCACGGACAGAGCCGGTCTCGAATGGCGGCGCGGCGTGTTGGTCGCGTGGACCCGATCATGACAGGTCCGGATGAGAGGAACCTGAGATGCGCACGGCGGGTGGGTGAGCCCGAATCTCCAGGCCAACCAAGGCGTACCTCCGCCTTCGCTCCGGCCGCGCGCAGGTCTATGGACGGCTTCGCCGACTGCGCCACTAGGCTGCTTCGGGACAACCCGGTGCGCGCCGGGTTGAGCCGACGGGAGAAGTGGACATCGCGATGACTGTGCGGAACTGGCCGCAGGTGCTCGGAACTCTCGCGGACGGCGGCGATCTCGCCGCCGACGATACGGCGTGGGTGATCAACGAGATCTTCACCGATAACGCCACTTCCGCGCAGATCGCCGCGTTCGGTGTGGCCATCAAGATCAAGGGTCCGACCCCGTCGGAACTGACCGGCCTGGCCGCGGGCATGCTGCGGCACGCCCGACTCGTCCACATCGACGGCGACGCGGTGGATATCGTCGGCACGGGCGGGGACCGCTCGGGTTCGGTGAATATCTCCACCATGTCCTCGATCGTGGTGGCGGCGGCCGGGGTGCCGGTGGTCAAGCACGGCAACCGCGCCGCATCCTCCAAGAGCGGCGGCGCCGATGTGCTCGAGGCGCTGGGGGTGAAGCTGGCGCTCGGTCCGGAGGCGGTGGCGCGCTGCGTGCGCGAGATGGGGATCGGATTCTGTTTCGCGCCGCTGTTCCACCCCGCGCTGCGCTACGCCGGGCAGGCGCGCAGCGAGATCGGTATTCCCACGGTCTTCAATGTGCTTGGTCCGCTGACCAATCCGGCGCAGCCCCGCGCCGGTCTCATCGGCTGCGCGTTCCCGGATCTGCTCGCGGTGATCGCGGGCGTGTTCACCGAACGCGGATCCAGCGCGCTGGTGGTGCGCGGCAATGACGGGTTGGACGAGATCACCATCTCCGACACCACCCACGCCTTCGTGGTCTCCGGGGGCCGGATGCGCGAGACGACCATCGACCCGACCCGCATCGGTATCGCCCGAGCCGATCTGGACGCGCTGCGCGGCGGGGACGCCACGGTCAACGCACAGGTGGCCAGGGATGTGTTCGCCGGGAAGGTCGGACCGGTCCGGGACGCGGTGCTGGTGAATTCGGCGGCGGCCATCCTCGCCTACGACCTGTCACTGGGCACGGTCGACCACGAGATGGACTTGCACGAGGAGTTGGCGCGCGGCGCGGCGCGGGCGGGGCGGGCCATCGATTCGGGCGCCGCCGCCGCGCTCCTGGAGCGCTGGGCGACGCTCACCAACTCGCTCTAGCGAAAGGCTCACTCGCCCAGCGAGAATCCGGCTTCCACGTCGGCGCGCCGATAGGACTTGAACGCGATATGCGTGATGGTGCGCACCACGCCCGCCACCTTGTCGATCCGATTGGTCACCACCTCGGCGATCTGCTCGTGGTCGCGCACCCGCACGACCGCGATCAGGTCGACCTCGCCTGCGCAGGAGTAGACCTCGGCGACACCGGCGGTGTCGGCCAGAGCCTGCGCGGTCTCCGGAATGCGGCCGCTGTCGGCATTGATCATCACGATCGCGGTAATCATGGGCTCAGCGTAGTGGGACACCGGCCCGCGCCCGGCTGCTGGGCGGAAGTGGTTCCGTCGCGAAATCAGGCTCGTGCAGGCGCTACCTATCCAGATACTCGTCCTGAAGAGGGTTGCCGCGCGCCGCCGCGGCCGCGACCTCGGCCCAGCCTGCCCACCGGGCGGCACCGTAGCGCGGTTCCCGATAGCCCTCGCTGGTGTGGACGATGCGTACGCCGGGGCGGGCCAGCCAGCGTGCGATCACCGCGATTTCGTCGGGTGACGCTCCGCGCAATGGTGGACCGTCGTCGTGGGGCTCGTGCGAGGCCATATGTATAGGAGTGTGTTCGGGCCGGAGGACCTCCTCCTGCGATGCGTCACCAACAGGGATCACCGTCTCGGCGGCCGCGACGATCCGTTCTACAACCGGCATGGGCGGCGTTCCGCGTGCGGCGACGCCCGCGCCCGCGAGTCGGCCGTATCGAATGACGGAGAACTCCCACCCGCCTGCCCCGTCCGGGTGGGCGACGACGAGTTCGGCGATGCGGGCGATAGCCGCGAGCCGCTGGATGCGGCGCAGAACACCGATGAGCGCGGCGGTGCGATCGCGCAATCGCGCGGCGGCCTCGAAATGCTGCGCGGCGGAATGCGTTTCGATGCGATCGAGCATCGTGTGCAGTGTCGCGTCGGAGCGACCGGCGAAGAGATCCCGCACCAGTCGCGGCGCGGGAGCGTAGGCGGCGCGATCCAGCGGGGCCGCTCCGGCGGCGGGGCAGCCGCCGACAACGGCGGGCGGGCAGGTATGCGCGCCGTCGCGGGGCAGGCGGGCGGTGCAGGTGCGCAGACCGGTGAATTCCGCGATGACCGCCGCGGTCTCGGCCGCGTCGGCGCGGGCCGGGAAGGGGCCGATCGCGTCGCGCGTCGGGGTGCGCACCACGGCGAAACGCGGGAAGGGTTCGGCGGTCAGGGAGATCCACCAACCGCGCTTGGGAAATTTCGAGCGCCGATTGTAAGGCGGGGTGTGCGCGACCAGCAGCCGCAACTCGCGTACCCCCGCCTCCAGGCCGTGCGCGCAGACCACGTGGTCGACGCGGGTGGCCAGTTCGACCATCTCGCGCATGCGACCTCGGGTCTCCGAACCGGTGAAATAGGTGCGCACTCGCCGCCGCAGATTCACCGCGGTCCCTATATAGAGGACTTCGTCGCTCGGACCTCGGAACAGGTAGACGCCGGGCAGCGCTGGAAGATCCTGCGCGAACACCCGTTTCGCGCGCCGGCGCGGCGTCACGTTCGGGAGGTAGTCCAGGAGTTCGGTGAGGCTGTGCACGCCCTGGTTGCCGACGCGGGCGATGAGCGCGTGCAGCACGTCGACGGTGGCCCTGGCGTCGTCGAGGGCGCGGTGGGTGGGTTCGGTGCTCGCGCCGAGCAGCCGGGCCAGGACGCCGAGCCGCACGGAGGGCGCTTCATCGCGGCCCAGGACGCGCCGCGCCAGTTTCACGGTGCACAGCACCTGCGGGGCGGGCCACGGCGTATCGCTCGCGGCCGCGGCGGCCCGCAGGAAGGCGGTGTCGAAGCGGGCATTGTGGGCGACGAGCACCGCGCCCGCGGCGAACTCCAGGAAGCCGGGCAGCACCGCCTCGATGCGCGGCGCCGCCCGGACCATCGCCGTGGTGATGCCGGTGATCTGGATGACGGCGGGCGGGATCGCACGGCCCGGATCGACCAGGGTGGCGAATTCGCCGAGCACCTCGCCGCCGCGCACCTTGACCGCGCCGATCTCGGTGATGGCGTCGTCGCCCGGACTGGTTCCGGTGGTCTCCAGGTCGACCACGACGAAGGTGGTGTCGTAGAGGGGCGTGTCGAGTTCGTCGAACGCCAGTTGGGTGGGTCTGGCCAGGCGCGGCGCTGGGACGGGCACGGCGTGCAGCGTAGGGCGCGGGTACGACAGGTCTGATCGCGCCGCGTGCATCGAATTACATCGGACGGATTTCGCTCGGAAACGGGCGAAATGATCTCGAATTATAAAATGTGATACAGATCACAGTTTTGTAGGGATCGCATGAATCCTTCGGGCGTGTCGGATTGTCACCCCCCGGCGGACGGACCGTCCCACCGGGGTTGCCGAAAACAGACCGTTAGGTCATCGATCGTGTGGCGCACAGTGTCAATGACGCGCCAACCGACCAGGGGAAACCCTGATACCCCGTACGCCGCGAGTCGTACCCGCACCGCCCGGATCGATCCGGGTAGCGGACCGACGACTCCCGGAATTCAACCGAGAGTTATCTTTTCGTGATTGTTGTGAGATATCTCGCATTTGATCTCGAGTGAAATTGTGGTGCACGGCCATTTCGGAAAGCGGTGACTTTACAAACCGCCGTGATGTGTTCGTAATCTTTTCGAGACCTCGCGGAGTCCGACGCGCCACCGGGTGCGGCGTCGCGGGGCAGATTGGAAGTACCGCATCATGGAGACCAACACCGTCAAGCGACAGGCGCGGCGTGCCGTCGCCTTCGGAGCTGTCGGCGCTGCCACCCTCGGCGCGTTCCTGCTTCCGGCCGCCCCCGCGTCGGCCCAGCCGGTGACCATCCCCGGTGTGGGAACCTTCGAGATCCCCAATGAGATCCCGCTGCCCCCCGGCGGCCTGCCCGGTATCGAGCTGCCCGCGCCGCCATTCTCCGCCCCCGGGAAGACCCTGGGCGAGTCGGCCCTCGACGCCGCACTCAGCAAGGTCGGCGCACCTTACGTCTACGGCGCCGCAGGCCCCAACGCCTTCGACTGCTCCGGCCTGGTCCAGTGGTCCTATCGCGAGGCGGGCGCGAACGTGCCGCGCACCAGCGGCGAGCAGCTCGCCTACGGCAACCCCATCTCGATGGGCGACCTGCAGCCCGGCGACCTGGTGTCGTTCTACGGTGGCGGCCACTCCGGCCTGTACGCGGGTGACGGCAATGTGGTGCACGCCTCCACCTCGGGCACCCCGGTACAGGTTTCGCCGATTTCCTCCATGCCGTTCGCGGGCGCGCGCCGCTTCTGACAGACTCCCCGTCGGGCCGTGCGCGGCGCGGCCCACCGCGGCACGAAATGGGCGGTGCGGGATCAAGATTTTGCTCGGTTCATCGCTTCCCTGGACACCGACCCGCGCCGTTCCGTAACCTAATCGAGACCTTCCCGAGTTTCGGGGGCGCACCTCGAGCTCGAGCCGCGGACAGCCACAACGAGAGAACGGGGCACGGCCTGCTGTGAGCACGCACCGAAGACAGCGCGGTATTCGTCTGGCGGGGGCCATGTTCGCAGCCGGGGTGCTAGCCACCTGCGGTGGTAGTCCGGCAGGCGCCGATCCGACCGTCGCCCCTTCCAGCGCGGGCGACGCCATCCAGCGGATGATCGACCTGTCCCGCCAGTCCGAACAGCTCAATCAGCAGGCGCTCGACGCCCAGTCCGATCTCGACGGCAAACTCGCCGTGCAGCACGACGCCGACGCCAAACTGGCCGAGGCCACCCAAAAGGTCGCCGACGCCAAGGACGAGGTCCGCCGCTACCAACCGATCATCGACCGCACGGCCATCGCCGCCTACCAGGGCGCGCGCACCAACCGTCTTTTCTCGGTTTTGCTCAGCGATTCCCCGCAGCAACTGCTCGATCAGATCTCCACCCTCGACCTGATCTCCGCCCAAACCGCCGACCAACTCGACCGCTTCAAGAAGGCCGCCGAGACGGCGGGCGCCGCCGAATCCACCGCCCGCACCGCCGACGAGGCGGCCCGCGGCGCGGCCAAGAAGGCCGACGCGGTGCGCACCGATCTCGAACGCAAACGCACCGACCTATCGGGTGCCATCACCGATGTCGTCCAGGCGTGGACGGGTCTGTCCACCAGGGACAAGGCCACCCTGGCCGGTACACCGTTCCCACCCGGTTTCGACCGGGACTCACTGCTGAAGGGTCTGGTGCCCGGCAGCGGCACCAGCGCGCTGGCCGCCGCGCTCACCCGAATCGGCGACCCCTACGTCTGGGGCGCCACCGGGCCGAGCCAGTTCGACTGCTCGGGTTTGGTGCAGTGGGCCTTCAAACAGGTCGGCATGGAGGTGCCACGCACGAGTTCGCAGCAGGCGGGCTTCGGCACCCCGGTCGCCCGCGACCAGATGCAACCCGGCGACATCGTCTTCTTCTACTCCGATATCTCACACGTGGGGATCTACGCGGGCAACGGTCTGATGGTGCATGCCTCCACCTTCGGGGTGCCGGTGGCGGTGGCGCCGATCGGCGCCACGCCCTTCCATTCGGCGCGGCGCTTCTAGGGTCCACCGGAGGACCGCTGTGATACTGGTTCGCCATGGGTGAGATGCGACGGTGGTTGGCGGCGCGCGGCCGCCTCCGGTTCTGTCTGACCATCGCCGCGGTCATCGCGCTGACCGGCGCCTGCGGCGCGCTGCTGCTCGTCCCCAATTCGGTGCTGCCGAAACCCGGTGCGGTCTCAGCGGATTCGGTCGTCGGACAGGCTCGCGCCGCCGTCGGCGATCCCCGATTGGATCCGGTGCGTCGCACCATGGAGCCGTTCGGGGAACTCGCCGCCGAACGGGTGTCCACCGGGGACGGCGCGCAATCGCTGGTGGTCGGTCATCCCGGTCAGCGCCGCGATATGGAGGTGCTGGCCGGGGAACTTCCCGGCGCGGTCGCGGCGGTCAGCCAGGTGTGGGGTCGTGACTGGGCCGGTTCGGCGGTCGTCGTGCTGACCGCGAATATCTCCGAATTCGCCGGGCTGGTGCACGCGGGCGCGGACCTGCCCACCGAGATCGCCGCCGCCTCGGTCGCCGACCCCTTCGTGCCGGGCACCCGCCCGACCGGGCAGCGGGTGGTCTTCGGCCCCGACGCGAGCGCCCGCGTCGGCCCCGACGGCCTGCGCACGCTGCTGCGCCACGAACTCACCCACGTGGCCGCCCGCGCCGGCACGGTCGACGGTGCGCCGCTGTGGATGCTGGAGGGTTTCGCCGACTACGTCGCCCAGCACGGCCAGGGACATCGGTTCGCCGAGATCGCCCCCACCCTCACCGCGCGACTGCGCGCGGGCGAACCACCGCGCGACCTGCCCGCCGACCGCGAATTCGGCGGCGCGGGCGCGGCATTCGCGTATGAACAGGCATGGTCGGTCAACCAGTTCATCGCCGAGCGGTTCGGGCAGACCGCACTCGTCGACCTCTATCACCGGATCGCGGCGGGACGCCTCGACGCGGCAGGCACCGATCGCATCCTGCGGGAGACGCTCGGTTCGGGCCGCGCCGAATTCGTCGACGGATGGCGCGGCTGGCTGGCCCATCAGGTGGGGTGAGAGCCGGGCGCGCCGCACCAAGTATTTTGTTGCCCATGGCCCGAACTTTGCTGGTTACCAATGATTTCCCGCCGCGGCCGGGCGGAATACAGTCCTACCTGCAGGCGCTGACGAATCAACTGCGGCCCGAGGATCTGGTGGTGTACGCGCCGCGCTGGCGCGGTGACAGCCACCTGAAGTTCGATGCCAAACAGAAGTTCCAGGTGGTGCGTCATCCCACCACCCTCATGCTGCCCACCCCGCTGGTGCTGCGGCGGGCGGCGCGCCTGCTGCGCGACGAGGGCTGCGACACCGTGTGGTTCGGCGCGGCCGCCCCGCTGGCGCTGCTGTCGCCAGGACTGCGCCGCGCGGGCGCGGCCCGGATCCTGGCCAGTACGCACGGGCACGAAGTGGGTTGGTCGATGCTGCCGGGGGCGCGGCAGGCGCTGGGCGCGATCGGCCGCCACACCGATATCGTCACCTATGTCAGCCGCTACACCCGCAACCGGTTCGCATCCGCCTTCGGTCCGGAGGCCGGGCTGGAGTATCTGCCGCCCGGAGTCGATCCCGAGACCTTCCGCCCCGATCCGGCGGCCCGCGCGGAATTGCGTGCCCGCTACGGACTCGGCGAACGCCCCACCATCCTGTGCCTGTCGCGGCTGGTGCCGCGCAAGGGTCAGGATGCGCTCATCGCGGCCATGCGCGAGATCCGCGCGCAGATCGATGGCGCGGTGCTGGTCATCGCGGGCGGCGGACCGTACGCGGAGCGGCTGCGCAGGCTGGCGACGGCCCTCGACGTGGCCGACAGCGTGGTGTTCACCGGCCGGGTTCCCTCGGCGGAACTGGCCGCGCATCACACCATCGCCGATGTCTTCGCCATGCCGTGCCGCACCCGAGGGGCCGGGCTGGATGTCGAAGGACTCGGCATCGTGTACCTGGAGGCGTCGGCCACGGGAGTGCCGGTGGTGGCGGGCAATTCGGGCGGTGCGCCCGAGACGGTGCTCGAGGGCAGGACGGGTCGGGTGGTCAATGGTCGCCGGACCTCCGAGGTCGGCGCGGCCATCGTCGATATTCTGCGGGACCGGGACGCGGCCGCCGCCATGGGCGCGCAAGGCAGGGCGTGGGTGCGGCGCGAGTGGCATTGGGACGCCCTCGGCGCCCGGCTGCGTACGCTGCTGCGGTGAATCCGCCGCCATCCACTACGCTTCGGACCGTGCGAGTGCGAACCAGCGAGATCACCGAATCGGCCGGGAGCGCGGCTGTGTTTCCTGAAGCCGGAATGGCTGTGTTCCCTGAAGCCGGCACGGCTGTGTTCCCCGGAGCCGCAACGGCTGTGTTCCCCGGAGCCGAGTCGTGAGCACCATCCAGGTCGCGGACCAGACCTTCGTCGCCGCACCGGGATCCGCCGTCGCGCAGGCACTGGCCGGACCGACCAATTGGGTGCGCTGGTGGCCCGATCTCCTGGTCGAGGTGCGAGAAGACCGCGCCGACAAGGGAATCCGCTGGACTATCGCGGGCGCGCTCACCGGAACCATGGAGGTGTGGCTCGAACCCGCGCTCGACGGGGTGATCCTGCACTACTTCCTGCACGCCGAACCCGCGCCGCCGCGCCCGATGACGCCCCGACAGCAACTGGCGGCCAATCGCGCGCGCCGGGTGGCGGGCAAGGATATGGCCTTCGAGGTGAAGGCCCGCTTGGAGGCGGGTCGCCCTGCGGGCGTCGCACCCACCAGTTCCTGACCCGTCGCCGAAAGGAATACTCCCCCGCCATGGCCGACAGGACCCAGCGGTCGATCACCATCGAGGCCCCTGCACAGCAGGTCATGTCCGTCATCGCCGATCTATCCGCCTATCCGGAGTGGGTTTCGGCGGCCAAATCGGTCGATGTGCTCGAGCAGGGTCCCGATGGCCGGGCGCACAAGGCGCGCTTCGTGTTGGACGCGGGCGTGGTCAAGGACACCTACGTGCTGTCCTATCGCTGGCGCGCCGACAATCGGGCGGTCAGTTGGACCCTGCTCGAGGGCGAACTGCAGAAGGCGCAGGACGGCAGTTATGTACTGACCGAACTCCCCGACGGCAGCACCGAGGTGGTCTACGAACTCACCGTCGATTTGAATATCCCGATGATCGGCATGTTCAAGCGAAAGGCCGAGAAGGTGATCACCGATACCGCCCTGAAGGAACTGAAGAAACGGGTCGAAGGCTGAGCGGGTACGCCACCCGCGTCGAACTCTTCATCGGCAAGGGCGGGGTGGGTAAGACGACACTGGCCTGCGCCACGGCGCTGGCCGCGGCCCGTGCGGGCCGCAAGGTGCTCATCGCCTCGCTGGATCAGGCGCATTCGCTGGGCGACGCGCTCGGTTTCCGGTTCCCGCACGATCCCGGCACGGTCACCGGTATCACCGATCTGCTGCCCAATCTGTCGGTGATCGAGGTGGATTCGCTCGCGCTGCTGGAGGACAGGTTCCGCGAGTTGACGGGTGTGCTGTCCGGGGCCGGTCACGAGCACGGCATCGATCCGACCGCGCTGGATCCGGCCGAGTTGACGGGTCTGCCCGGTGTGCAGGAATTGCTCATGCTCGCCGAGATCACCGCCTACGCGGCCGACGGGGAATGGGAATTGCTGCTGGTCGACTGCCCGCCGACCGCCGATATGTTGCGCATCGTGACCGCGCCGGAGACGCTGCTCGGCTATCTGGAGCGGATCTGGCCGCAGCACGCGCGCGCCATGAGTATGGGCGGACGCGAACTGCGGCGGGCCGTGCTGGCGGCGGCGGTGGAGCGAATCGTCAAGGAGGTCACCGCGATTCGCGAACTGCTCGCCGATCCGGCGCGAACCGGCGCGCGGCTGGTCACGGTGCCGGAGCGGGTGACGGTGGCCGAGTCGGCGCGGGTGCGCTCGGCGGCGGCGCTGCTCGGTCTGCGGTTGGACGCGATCGTGGTGAACAAGGTGCTGCCGCCCATGCCCGACCCCGAATCCGGGCAGGCCGCCCATCCCGCGGTGTCCTGGTATTCGAATCGCCGCGCCGAGCAATTGGCGGTCATCGCCGATTTGGAGCGCACCGCGGGCGAGGTGCCGGTGCTGATCAGCGGTCATACCGGCCCCGAACCGGTCGGCTTGGCCTCGCTCACGGCGTTCTCCCACGCGGTCGACGACGACCCGATGCTCGGCGCGAATCCCGCGCGCGCGCATTCCGGCGCGCCGGTGGTTCGATGGGAATCGGGCGCCGGACTGAAATCGGTGTACGCGCTGCGGCTGCATCTGCCGGTCGTCGATCCGGCGACGCTGCGACTGGGACGAGTGGAGGACGATTTGATCGTGGGAGCGGACGGGGTCCGACGCCGCGTGCGCCTGGCCCCGGTATTGCGGCGGTGCACGGTCGAACAGGCCGAACTCGCCGAGGGTTACCTAACGGTGCGTTTCGTCCCGGACCCCGAGGTGTGGCCGATATGACCGGACCCACCGAGCACGACGGGCTCACCGAATTCGCCGAGGAACTGCGGCTGCTCGCCGAGGCCATGCTGGAGCGGGTCGAGCCCGTGCTGCGGCGCGGCGCGATGGCCGGGCAGGCCGAATGGTCGAGTTGCTCCTGGTGTCCGCTGTGCGCGGCCGCGGCGCTGGTGGGCGGCGAACACCACGATGTGCTCGCCGCCGTCGCCGAACACGGCACCGCGATCGTCACGGTGCTGCGCGAGGCGCTGGCCGGTGTTCCGGTCGAACCCGTGCTTCCCCCCGAATACGATCCGGAAACCGGTGCACCGCACCATCATTCGGCCCCCGAGGGCGCCCCGACGGAGCGGGAGGGGCGGGCGAAGTACGTCGGTATCCCCGTGACGATCAAACAATGACGCGGCAGCAGGCCCCGCTGACCGTCGGCATCGATGTCGGCGGCACCAATATCCGCGCCTCGGTGGTCGACGCCGACGGCGAAGTGCTCGACACCGTGCAGGCCCCGACACCGCACGCGGCGCGCGCCTTGGAGGACGCTCTCGATCGCGCGGTGCGCGAATTGAGCGACCGCCATCGCATCGGCGCGGTCGGTCTGGCCGTGGCGGGCTTCATCAACGGCGACCGTTCGACCGTGCGTTTCGCCCCGCACCTGCCGTGGAAGGACGCCCCCGTGGCCCGGCGGCTCACCGAGCGGCTGGCACTCCCGGTCATCCTCGAACATGACGCCAACGCCGCCGCCTGGGCCGAATACCGTTTCGGTGCGGCGGCGGGCGGACACAATGTGGTGCTGGTGGCCATCGGCACCGGGATCGGCGCGGCCCTGCTCATCGGCGGCCGGTTGTATCGCGGAACCCACGGCGTGGCACCCGAACTCGGCCATCTGCAGGTGGTGCCCGACGGCAGAGGGTGCCCGTGCGGCAAACGCGGCTGCTGGGAAAGGTACTGCAGCGGAACAGCGCTGGCCGACACCGCCATCGAACTGCTGGCCACCGATCCGGTGCGTTCGGTGCTGGCCAAGGATGTGCTGCGCGATCCCGGCTCGCTCACCGGCCGCCGGGTGGCGGGCGCGGCCCAGGACGGCGATCCGCTCGCCACCAGGGTGCTGGCCGATTTCGCCAGGTGGCTCGGGCTGGGACTGGCCTTCGTCAGCGATATCTTCGACCCGGACCTGATCGTCATCGCGGGCGGAGTGAGCAGTTCGGCGCCGCTGTTCCTCGATGACGCGCGCGAACACTACGCCGCCTCCGTCACCGGCGCGGGCCACCGCCCGCTCGCCCGCATCCGCACCACCCAATTGGGTGAGGCGGCAGGCATGATCGGCGCGGCGGAACTGGCGCGGGCCACCCTCGCCGAAGCCGACGGCGGGCCGGTCGCGGCCGGTCGATCGGCCCGCTGAATCCGGGTGTCACGGGCCGCACCCGCGCTTGGATGTGATCGCCGACCAGCGGTACAGTCGCTCTGACGCAGGTGCTCGCTTCTATCCCGGTTCCGGGGGAAGGACGTCATGTTCTACTGGCTGCTCAAGTTCGTGCTGATAGGACCGTTCATCCATTCTTACAACCGACCCACGGTGGAAGGTGTGGAGAACATCCCGGCCGACGGACCGGCGATCATGGCGGGTAATCACCTGTCCTTCGCCGACTGGTTGTTCGCGCCGCTGATGAGCCCGCGCCGAATCAACTACCTGGCCAAGGCCGAATACTTCCGCACCCCCGGCCTCAAGGGTCGTTTTCAGAAGTTCTTCTTCAGCGCCAGCGGTCAGTACCCCATTGACCGCAGCGGCGCCGACGCCGCCGAGGACGCGCTCAACGCCGCCCGCAAACTGCTCGACCAGGGCAAACTGGTCGGCCTGTACCCGGAGGGCACCCGCTCCCCCGACGGCCGCCTGTACAAGGGCAAGACGGGTATGGCCCGGCTCGCCTTGGAGACCGGCGTCCCCGTCATCCCCGTCGCCGTGATCGGCACCGACGAGGTCAGCCCGCCGGGGCCGTTCCGCTGGCGGCGACGGCGCGTCACCGTGAAATTCGGTGCGCCCATCGACTTCTCGCGCTACGAGGGTATGGGCGGCAACCGCTTCGTGGAGCGTGCCGTCACCGATGAGGTCATGTACGAGCTCATGCAGATGGGCGGCCAGGAATACGTCGACGTGTACGCGGCCAGCCTGAAGAAAGACGTGCCTTCCGGTTCCCGCCCCGACGCCCGCATCCCCGACACCGCCGCCGGCTGACCACTCCGCTCCCCGCCCCGCCCGCAGCCGACGCACCGGCCGCGGGCGGATTCGTTTCCGACCCAAAATCTTTCGACACCGCCCCGCGCCTTCGCTACCGTGCCCCGCATGACGCAAGAGGCAACGGTCGTTCGGCTCATCCAGGACATCCTCGCCGACAACGTGATCGGCATCTACCACCACGGCTCGGCGGTACTCGGCGAACTGCGCCCCTACAGCGACCTCGACCTACTCGTCGTCACCGATCGCTCCCACCTAAAACAATCCCTCTTCGCCTGCCTCCCAGACCTCCAAGACAGCCTCGCCGACGACACCCGCAACGCCCTACTGGTCCTCGCCCGAGTCTGAATGATCCTCGCCACCGGCGAGATCACCACCAAAGACCGCGCCGCCACCTGGGCACTGTCCCACCTCCCACCCAACCTCCACCCAGCTCTCTCCCACACCCGCGAGGTCTACCTCGACACCACAAAAGAAGACTGGCCCCACTCCGCTCACCGCCCACCTCGTGACGGAAATAGAGCGCTTCCGCTGAGCCACTTCAGACCCCGAGCTTGCGACCGATATAGGCCACCCGAGCAGACCGATCCGCACTGACCAAGCGGAAGTGGATCCGTCCGTGGCCGGGTGTGAAACGCGAATGCCAGTCGAAGACCTGTGTCACGCCATCCATATCCTCGAATTCACAGATGCGGCGGCGGCCCTCGTACTCCCCGGTGGTGTGGCTCCCCCAAACCGGCAGCGCGGCGCCGGTTCGACGCCATCCCCCAATGGCCATGTCCAACTCGCGGAGCCGAATGAGCACTGGCCGCACCCATTGGGGTGTGAGCGTCCCGAGATCATTTTGAACTCGTGCCAGGAAGGTGAGCGAGGGAAAGTAGTCGGCGCGGCGAGTCCAAATCTGAAGTCCGGATTCGACGGTGGCGTCGAGCTCACACGTCTTCAACCAATCCGTATGCGAATCAACATGATCCGCACACGAGGCATGCCGCACCACCACCTCGGCGTCATTGACCTGATCGGCTTCGATCCACAGCCTGGTCAGGCCGACACTGGTCTTCGACCAATTGCCATGGGTCGCAAGACTCACGGCAAGGCCCTCGTGGCCGTGCGCGACGCCCAGACCTTTCGCCAATACGCCTTCGTGCCGGTACTCCCCGTCCTCGGGGCCTACTGGTTCGAGCTCGGCGAAGGTGAACGGCGCCCTGCTCTGCTTCAGCCGAATCGCCCGCCACAGATCGCGGTTGCGACCGTCCGCAGCCCAGCGCGACATCGGATACCCCTGCGCGAGTTCGATATTCGGTAGCTTCTCCGAGGTCACGAGCACAGCGGCAGATTCGACAGCGCGCAACGTGGCGACAAACGCCTCCATCGCCCGGCCGACGCTCTCCTGCGGCATCTGGTGAGCGCACGACAATTCGTTGAGCACCAGCAGTACCGGCACCGATCCCCCTCCGCTTCGGCTGTCAGTCGATCAGTTCATCCAATGCGCGATCCCACTCGTCGAAAAAACCTTCCGGCCAATGCGAGATCGTCCCTTTGGGACCGAGATCGAGCACCTCGACCCGGTGCACGTGATCATCGTCCCTGCGAAAGTACAACGGGCACACCTGATCATGCGGCAGAATCCCATTCTTCACGGCGATCCGCAGACCATTGAGCACGTGGTCACTATGCGTCTCGACCAGCACTTGGGCACCGGCGGCACATGTGCGGGCGATCAACTCGGCCATGGCCGACTGGCCACGGGGATGCAGGTGCGCTTCGGGGTTCTCGAGCAGGATGAGACTGCCGGGCACTGCGGTCAAACAGGCAATGACGATCGGAAGCGCATAGGTGAGGCCGAACCCGACGTTGGTCGGCCGGTAGGGGTTCGATGAGCTGAGACCGCCCGTACCGAAACGGTATCCGAGCCGCACGGAGTCGGTGCCCGTGATATCTGTCGCCGAGAGATTGATTCCGGGGCACAAGGTTCCGAGCCAGGCCTCTGATTGGCGTAGCAATGAGGCCGAGACAGCGTCGGGATGTCGTACCGAGGCAGGCACGCTATCGTCCTGACGCAAGCGCAGGATGTTGACCGCATGCTCGCCATGAACCCCCAGGAATCCGCGACGTCCCGCGGCGGATCGCGGATAGCTCACCGCGGGATTGATCCGATCGGAACGCAGGTACTGGAACCCCGGATCGAAAAGATTCGGGCGGTGCCGATCCTGAAGTGGGTTGTCGCTGCTGAGCGACAAGAGGTCATCGTCGGCCACGTAGTCGACCGACCACTGCCACGAAGCACCCGAGGCACCGATCAGCCCGATGCCGATGCCACCGGGATCCGCGTCGGAGAACTTCACCCATGCCTCATGGCGCACATCGCGCCCTGTCCCGAGGCTGACGAGATCACCATTGAGAGTGAACCCGTGGTGACCCAGCGGTTTCCGCCCCGCAGGTAGCGTTCCCGCATCCGCCGACTGCCGAAGAAGCGCCAATGCATGCAGCACCGTACTCTTCCCGGACGAGTTGAGACCCGTCAGCAGCGTCAGCGGACGAAGCGGCATCTCTTGCTGGGCAAAGGCTTTGAAGTTGACCAGCTCCACCCCGGTCAGCATCGAATCAGCTCCCATCGAAGCGTGCGAAAAGGTCGTCGATCCTCTTGAACCGAGTCTGTACCTTGGGCGGTTCCCCGGCCATGGTCGAGATCGACGCCCCGAACCTCGAATCGGAATTCATCAATTCCGTTAATGCGGCGACCACCTCCGAAGAGGCCGCGCACAGTTCGTTGACCTGCTCCGATGTCCGTTTCGCCAAGCCGACGCTGACCGCTTCGAATAGCGCCTTGTTGATCGGGTTTCGCCCCGTCCTCCGATCGTAGAGCCTGCGGAATGCATCGTTCCCGAAAATTGCCCGAGAGGCCGTCATAACCCGACGGAAAGTGACCCGCAGATCATCGATCTCATGGGATGCGAGACCGTTGATACTATGCATCGCCTCCCGCAGGAAATGATCGAAGTCCCAATCGTCGTACTCGCCGGGATCGGACCTCAGAAAGGCGATGAATCGAAGCACCATCTCCCGGTCGGCCATTCGGCTGCGGTTCGCCGAGCCAACCGTCGCCTGTTGGAATTCGACCGACGCGGCAAGCTCGGCCAACAGCTCCCGCGCCGGTCCGGGGATGAGAGCATGCCGCAACTCCTGCGTCGTCAGCGGTAGGCCACCGGTGTTCAGCCTGGCGAAGATATTGAACTTCGCTTCCTCCGGTGTACCCAATCGGATCAAATGCAGAACCAGCTCGGTCTCCTCCAGCCGAGTCTGCAATTGTCCCGGCAGATCGGCGAAACGAGAACCATTGAAGTCGAGATAGTTCAAATCGCGCAGCACGAGTGGCGGCAAGTGCACGGATTCCGGGTCGATGAACCGACTGATCGCGGTGAGTCGCTGCGTACCATCGACGATCGCCCAGATATCACCGGCGTTCTCCGCCGCGTAGAACGCCGGGAGTGGAATCCGAAGCAGCATGCTCTCGATCAGTCTGCTTTGGTTGGTATCACTCCAAATTCCCGCATTTCGCTGGAAGTCCGGCTGTAGGTCGATGCCGCCCTTACGCAAACGCGACAGGATCAGGCCGACAGAGAGGGGGCGGGTAACGATATCGATCTTGTTCGGATCATAAGGATGACCAACCGGCCCCCCGGTATCCTCACGTTCCAAATCGACGACTTCCCCGCCACCATTCAATTCATAGTGAAACGCGAGCGGATATCGCGCTCCAACTTCTCGATCGTCGACCATCCGCCTCCCCGCTCGTCATGGACTGCCCGACTGGACTGTACCCGGTGCGTGCCACACACACTCGCGGACCAGCGGCCCAGGTGATTGCGGAGCGCAATCGCATGGGCCGGTGGGGATTTCAGGGTTGGGGTCTGGGTGACGGGATGGTGAGCCAGGCGATTACCGCGGCGATGGCCGTGATAGCGGCGGCTATCAGGGCGGTGGATTGCATGGCGGTGGTGAAGGCGGTGCGGGCCGCTTCGGCGGCCGGGGAGTCGGGGGTGAGGGTGTGCAGGGCGGCGGCTAGAGAGTCGTAGAGGGCGGATTGGTGGGTTTGGGGGAGGTCGGCGGGGATGGGGACGGACGCGCGGTAGAAGGCGGTGACGACGGAGCCGAGAAGGGCGACGCCGAAGGCCATACCGAGTTCGTAGGCGGTTTCGGAGGTCGCGGCGGCGGTGCCCGCCTTGTTCGGGGAGACGGCCGAGACCACCGAGTCGTTGGTGACGGTTTGGACGATGCCGACGCCGAGGCCGACGCAGGTGATGGCCAGGGCCAGCCAGATGAAGTGTTCCGCGCCTTCGGCGAGGGAGACCAGGGCCAGGCCGATGGCGCTGGTGGCCAGGGCGACGGCGGTGGTGCGGCCGGGTCCCAGGCGGGTCATCAACAAGCCGATCAGGGCGATGCCCCCGAGTCCGCCCACGGTGGCCGGTAGTTCGGAGAGACCGGCCTGCAAGGGGGTGAATCCGCGCGCGAGCTGTAGGTACTGGGAGAAGAAGAACAGCATTCCGGTGAGCGCGAAGACCGAGGCGAAGTTCGACAGGATCGCGCCGGAGAACGCGCGCTGCCGGAACAATTCGACATCGAGCAGCGGGTTGGTCAGTCGTGTCTGTCGTCGGACGAACAACCATCCGATGCCGAGGCCGAGCGCGAAGGCGAAGGCGACGCCGAGATCGAATCCGGCGGTGACCGCGCGTTTGACCGCCCAGACCACGGGGATGATGGCGCCGAGGGACAGCACGGCCGAGATCAGGTCGAAGCGGCCGGGTTCGGGGTCGCGTGATTCGGGTAGCAGCACCGCGCCCGCGCCGATCAGCAGCAGCGTGATGGGGAAGTTGATGAGAAAGACCGAGCCCCACCAGAAGTGGTTGAGCAGCGCGCCGCCGATCACCGGTCCCAGGGCCGCGCCTCCCGCGGAGGCGGCGGACCAGATGGCGATGGCGCGGGTGCGTTCGGCCTGCTCGCGGAACATGTCCCGAATGATGGACAGCGTCGCGGGCATGATGGTCGCCCCGGCGATGCCGAGCAGCAGTCGCGCCACGATGAGCACGGCACCGGAACTGGCGAAGGCCGCGAGCAGTGAGGCCAGGCCGAAGGCTCCGGATCCGATGAGCAGCAACCGCTTTCGTCCGAGCCGGTCGGACAGGTTGCCCATCACGACCAGCAGTCCGGCCAGTGCCAGCGAGTAGATGTCGCCGATCCACAGGATCTGGGTGGCGGTCGGCCCGAGGTCGGCGGTGAGCGCGGGGACGGCCAGGTAGAGCACTGTGCCGTCCACCGCGAGCAGCAGAACGGACAGGACGAGGACACCTAGGGCGGCCCAGCGGCGCGCGGCCGAGAGGGGTGGTCGGTCGAGGCGGGCCGAGACGACTGGTTTGGACATACCAGAAACTGTACCGCCCGGGCGGTATAGTTTGGCAAATCGATAAAGCTGTCAAGATGGACACCGATCACCTCGAAACCCAGGGAGACGAGATATGGGCCGCGTGAATGGCCGCAGCGCGCTGGACACCCGCCGCCAAGTGCTCGATGCCGCGGCGACCACCATCCGCAAGCTCGGCCCCGCCGCCTCGCTGGATTTGATCGCCCGCACGGCGGGCGTCTCCAAGGGCGGGCTGAAATACCATTTCACCTCCAAGGACGAACTGTTCCGCGCCCTGGCGAACGATCTACTCGAAGGCTTCCGCGAAGAGGTCGCCAACAATGTCGATCCGCACGATCAGGAGGCGGGCCGATTCGTCCGCGCGTATGTGCGCACTCGAATGAACCCGGCCGCCCTCGCCGGGGAGGCCCGCGATTTCTCCGCACTGGTATCGCTGCTCAGCACCGAACCCGCGGTGTTGGAACTGGCCCGCGCGGACGCGACGTGGTGGGACGAGCGCCTGGCCGCCGACGGGTTGCCCGAGCGGGTCTACAGCGTCGTCGTGGCCGCCGCCGACGGGATCAGCTGCTCGGCCGCTTGGGGTTCGGAACACTCCCCCGCCGAGATCGAACGAATCACCGGCTACCTGCTCGATCTCACCCGAAGTTAGACGCTACTTCGGGTAGGAAAACAAGCGCGGGTGACAAGGACCACCGCCGGTCACCTTCGCCACCCTCTCCACGTCATGGATCTCGATGCGGGCGTGCAGAATCCGCTGCCCGCCCGCGCCGCGGCACGCGCACTGCAAGCGGCGCATCCACCGATCCGGTGCGATGCTGGATGGATCACGGTCCCCCATCGAGAAAGGATCGGCCATGAGCTTCCACAAGATCCCGAACGGGACGCGCGGCGGCCGTCCGATGCCGTCCAATCCGCTGACCCACCTGATGATGCGCGGCATGCAACGTCTGCACCGCTGGCAGGGCGATCGCTTCCAGGGTATGGACCTGCTGTATCTGACCACGATCGGCGCGCAATCCGGCCAGGAGCGCCACGTGACGATCAGCAGGGTCGCGGATGGGGATGGCTGGCTTGTCGCCGCCTCCTACGCCGGGGCGGTCAAGAACCCGGCCTGGTACAACAATGTCGCCGCGCATCCGGACCGCGTGTGGGTCGAGTTCGGCGGCGAGAAATTCCGAGTGAATGTCGAGCAACTCGAGGGCGAGGCGCGCGAACGGGCCTGGCAGAAGATGGGCACGGCGGTGCCCCGATACTTCGGGTACGAGCAGAAGACCGATCGGACGATCCCGGTCCTGCGCCTGACCCGCGCCACCCAGTAGCGGCGAACCCGCCGTTCGGCTTGGTACGGCCCGCGCCGGACAGTCGACGGCGCGGACCGCCCCGACGGCGCTATTCGCCCGACTCGTACCGCATGGCGTGCTCGGAGCGGCAGATCTCATCGATCCCGGACACGATGTCGCGCAACAACTCCGACGGCAGCGCCGAGGGCCGCAGCCGGCAGGTGAAGGTGATCAGGCCGTGCTCCGCGCCGGGGATGCCGCGCGCGGTGGCCTCGTCCCGCAGATACGGCGAGCGCACCCCGTAGGTCATGGCGGAGATGACGGTGAAGCAGCCGGTGCGCTCCCGATGCCCGGCGAACAGGTCGTGCAGGCGGTAGAAGACCGAGGTGTAGCTCGTGACGGGCGCGAAGATGCCGACGCGGTAGGCCGGGCCGCGCTCGGAGGAGCTGAGCTGGGTGTCGGCCAGGTACTCGGCGTCGCGCAGGGTGAGCACCTTGGGTGCGAACATCAGCGCCGCCGCCGCCGCGTTGCGGACCGGCATACCGGCGCGGCCACCCGCGGCGGAAGCGATGGCGCCCAGCGACTTTCGGGTTCGGGTGCCCGCCTCGCGCCTGGCCCGCAGACCGCGCGTCGGCGTGGTCGGGAACAGACTCGACCACTGGCCGAAGCGCACCGTGCCGAGCTGGATATTGCCGGTGCCGACCGGGCGCGCCACCTTGAGCGGGGCGGTGTCCACCCAGCGCCCCACCTGCAGCGCCGCCCCACCGGGCCGGGTGATGTGCAGGTAGGCGTGTTCGACGAAGGAGTCGAAGTCCAGGAAGCGGTGCGCGTCGGTGGTGAGCCAGGTGTGCTCCTTGTCGACCTCCACCGCGTCGAGGGTGAGCGCGGTGATGATGCCCGCGCGCCCGCTCGCGCCGAGGATGCGATGGAAGCGCTCGGTGTGGTGGTCGCGGCCGCAGGTGCCGATCCGGCCGTCGGTGTCGACGTATTCCAGATCGACCACCTGATCGGTGAACAGGCCATACTTGTGCGAGGCCGTGCTGACGCCGCCGACCGAGGCGAAGCCGCCCGCGGTGATATCGCGGTGGTCGCCGACGATGGGCAGGCCGAGGCCGTGCGCGCCGAGCCTGCGGTCGATATCGGAGAGTTTCGCGCCCGCCTGCACGCGAACGGTCTTGCGCCCCAGGTTGATATCGAGGACCTGATTCATTCGGCGCAGCGAGACCACGGCGCGCTGATCGGGTAGCGCGAAGCCCTCGTCGACCGGGTCGCCGCCGACCACCGTGAGCCGACCCGCGCGGACCCGCGAATCCCGCACGGTGCGAACAACATCCGCAGTGTCGCGGGGTAGATACTCTTCGGCGGCGACGGTGCGCGGCGTGCTCATGGCGGAAATCCAACCACAGTGGGGCGCGCCACGCGTAGCCGAATCCGGTGGCTATCTTTCGGCATCCGAATCCGAGCGTGGTGAGCTGCGCGGATGCCCGCCGCCGCGCCGACAGCGCCCTTGACATCGGCCACCCATAGCAGAGCGCCCCACCGGGATTCCGGTGGGGCGCTCTGGAACTACGGCTCAATGCTCTCTCGGAGCCTGCGGCTCAGTGCTTCGTTCGAGCCGATGGCTCAGTGCTTCTCCGGGCCGAGGTGATACTCGAAGACGAGACCGCCCGCGGCGGCGAGCACGCACAGCACGCCGACACCGATCAGCCAGAACTGGAAGAAGGCCAGACCCAGGGCCGTCACCGCACCGGCGGCGGCCAGGGTGATCGGCCAGAAGCTGCCCGGCGAGAAGAAGCCGAGATCACCCGCGCCGTCGACGATCTCGGCGTCCTCGTAATCCTCCGGGCGCAGGTCGAGCCTGCGGGCCACGAATCGGAAGTAGGTGCCGATGATCAGCGACAGTCCGGCGGTGAGCACGATGGCCGTGGTGCCCGCCCACTCGACGCCGGTGCGCGACTGACCGGTGAAGAAGCCGTAGACGATCGCCACGATGATGAAGAACACCGTGAGCAGTTCGAAAATCCGCGCTTCGATCTTCATGGGATGGAGGTCCTTACTTTGCCTCGGCCGCGGTCTTGAGGGTGCGGTCGGTGTTGAACGGCCTGGTGGACGTGGCGACGGGCGACTCGTTGATGTCCGCGAGCGCCTGGGCGTTGGTCTTGCCCGACTTGCGTGCCTCGAGGTACTTGGTGAACTTCTCCGGGGTGACGGCGCGGACCTCGAAGTTCATCATCGAGTGGAAGGTGCCGCACATCTCGGCGCAGCGACCGACGAACGCGCCCTCCTTCTCGATCTTGGTGATCTGGAAGGTGTTGTCGGAGTGGTTTTCCTTCGGGTTGGGCATCACGTCGCGCTTGAACAGGAATTCCGGCACCCAGAACGCGTGGATGACGTCGGCGGCGGCGAGCTGGAACTCGATGACCTTATTGGTCGGCAGCACCAGGACCGGCACCTCGGTGGAGGAACCGACGGTCTCCACCTTGTCGTAGTGCAGGTAGGAGAGGATGTCGTTCTCCGGCTTGCCGTGCACCGGACCCGGCTGCGGGTGACCGTCCTCGGTGCGCTCCTTGTACTTCTCGAGCTGCTCCTGGTTGGCCGATTCCTTCTCTTTGTCGATGCCGTCGAACCTGTAGCCGTCCTTGAAGTCGACACCGCGGTAGCCGAACTTCCAGTTCCACTGGAAGGCGGTGACATCGACCGTCACATCCGGGTTGGCCACCTTCTCGTGCACGTAGTTCTGCACGACGACGGTGAAGTAGAACAGCACCGCGATGATCACGAACGGGATCGCGGTGTAGGTCAGCTCCAGCGGCACGTTGTAGCCGGTCTGGCGGGGGAATTCCGGCGAGTCGGCCTTCTTGCGGTGGAAGGCGATGGTCCAGAAGGTCAGGCCCCAGACGAGCACGCCCATGGCGAGCGCGGCCAGCACCGACCAGGTCCACAGCTCGCGCATCCTGGTCGCCTGCGGGGTGACGCCGGAGGGCCAGCCGAATCGCAGCCATACATTGTCGATCGAGCAGCCCGAGACGAGCACCGCGGTGATCCCAAGGGACACCGCCAGCCCGGCCCGCCGCAGGAGTCGGCCCCGCCGACCCGTGCCGGGTCGTGCCCCGATCTCTTCGCTCGTCCTGTGCGCCACGCTCACGCCTTCCTGGTCGCCACACTTCCGACAAAAGCGCCTGGCGGACCGCGAACGCCCGCCGACACCTAATCAAGCACGTTTCAGGTCCTCTCGGCGACGCCGCGTCGTACACGCGCCAACTGAGAATGACCTGAGTACTACGCAGCGTAGACCAAACCGGCGTTATCTTTGGCGTCGGGTCGGCTACGACACTCCGCCGTCGGCGGCCCGACACCCCACCGTCGGCGGCCACCTGGGACGACGCACCGCCCGCGCACGCGCGCCGCGCGTGCGGCATACTCGGACACGGCATTTCGGTGACCCCGCACCGCGCGGGCAAGGCACGGGTATCGTGCGCTGCCGCCGATGAGCACACCCCGCAAGACAATTGATTCGCCCCGCCTAGGGGGCACGACAGAAACGAGGTCGCCGACGCCGTGTGTGGACTGCTCGGATTCCTGACATCTGATGCGGCAACCGAGGACGTCGTGGCGCGGGTTTACCACGCGTTGCACTGTGTGCGGCACCGCGGCCCCGATGAGCGCGGGACCTGGCACGACGAGCACATGATCTTCGGGTTCAACCGCTTGTCGATCATCGATATCGAACATTCGCACCAGCCGCTGCGGTGGGGTCCGCCGGAGAATCGGGAGCGCTACGCGCTCACCTTCAATGGCGAGATCTACAACTATCTCGAATTGCGCGCGGAGTTGGCGGCCGCGCACGGGGCCGAATATCCGGATGATTCGCTGTTCCGCACCGAAGGCGACGGTGAGGCCATCGTCGCGGGCTTCCACTACTGGGGCCGAGAGGTGCTGGGCAAGTTGCGCGGCATGTTCGCCTTCGCCATCTGGGATACCGAGACCCACGAGTTGTTCCTGGCCCGCGATCCGTTCGGCATCAAACCGCTGTTCCTGGCCACCGGCCAGGGCGGCACCGCCTTCGGCAGCGAGAAGAAGAGTCTGCTCGAACTGCTGCCCGCCCTCGGCCGCACCGACGAGTTGGACCCGCGCGCCCTGGAGCACTACACGGTGCTCCAGTACGTGCCCGAGCCCGAGACGCTGCACCGCGCTATCCGCCGCCTCGAGTCGGGTAGCTGCGCGGTGGTGAAACCCGGTGCCGCACCGGAGATCTCGCGCTACTTCCGCCCGCGTTTCGCCGCGCGCGCCTTCGCACCGGGCACCGTGGACGCCCGCATTCGGGAGATCACCGCCGCGCTGGAGGATTCGGTCGCCAAACATATGCGCGCCGATGTCACCGTCGGGGCGTTCCTGTCCGGCGGTATCGACTCCACCGCCACGGCGGCGCTGGCCATCCGGCACAACCCCAAGCTCATCACCTTCACCAGCGCCTTCGAGCGGGCGGGCTACTCGGAGGCCGATGTGGCCGCCGAGACGGCCGCGGCCATCGGCGCGGAACATATCGTCAAGATCGTCTCCCCCACCGAATTCGCGCAGTCCATTCCCGAGATCGTCTGGTATCTCGACGATCCGGTGGCCGATCCCGCGCTGGTCCCGCTGTACTTCGTGGCCAAGGAGGCCCGCAAGCACGTCAAGGTGGTGCTGTCGGGCGAGGGGGCCGACGAATTGTTCGGCGGGTACACCATCTACCGGGAACCGCTCTCGCTCAAGCCATTCGAGTATCTGCCCGGCGGGCTGCGCAAGCTGGTGGGGCGGCTGTCGGAGCGGATTCCCGACGGCACCAGGGGCAAGAGTCTGCTGCACCGGGGTTCGCTGTCGCTCGAACAGCGCTACTACGGCAACGCGCGCAATTTCAACGACGCCCAATTGCGTTCGGTGCTGCGGGAATTCCGCCCCGAGTGGACCCACCAGGACGTCACCGCCCCCATCTACGCCGAATCGCGCGGCTGGGATCCGACAGCCCGCATGCAGCACCTGGACCTGTTCACCTGGCTGCGCGGCGACATCCTGGTCAAGGCCGACAAGGTCACCATGGCCAACTCGCTGGAGCTGCGGGTGCCGTTCCTGGACGCCGAGGTGCTGAAGGTCGCCGAACAACTCCCGGTCGACCAGAAACTCACCAGGGACACCACCAAGTACGCGCTGCGGCGCGCGCTGGAGCCGATCATCCCGGCGCATGTGCTGCACCGACCCAAACTCGGTTTCCCGGTGCCGCTGCGGCATTGGCTGCGCGGCAGCGAACTCTACGACTGGGCGCAGCAGCAGATCGCCGAATCCCAGACCGATCACCTGCTGCACAAGGCGGCCGTCAAAACCATGCTCGACGAGCACCGGGCCGGGCGGGCCGATCACAGCCGCAGGCTGTGGACGCTGCTGGTGTTCATGATCTGGCACGGCATCTTCGTCGAGGACCGGATCAAGCCGGACATCAAGGAGCCCACGTACCCGGTCTCGCTCTGAACAAAGCGGTGCCCCTGAACCTTTCGGTTCAGGGGCACCCTCAGCTCCGCGATCAGAGCAGCGGCTTGATCTCCGCCGCCGCATCCGCGCCGTAGGCGGCAGTGAGCCGCTCGACGGCCTCGTCCTTGTTCAGCGTCCACTCCTGGGTGCCCATGGTCTCCAACACCAGGACCGCGATGAGCGAACCCAACTGCGCCGAACGCTCCAGGCTCAGCCCCGCGGTGTGGCCGGTGAGGAAGCCCGCGCGGAACGCGTCGCCGACGCCGGTGGGCTCGACCCGCTCCTTCTCCGGCACCACCCCCACATCGACGGTCGTGCCGTCGCGATCCACCACGCGCACGCCGTCCTTGCCGAGCGTGGTGACCCGGATACCGACCTTGGCGGCCACCTCGTCCTCGGTCAGGCCCGTCTTCTGCAGCAGCAGGGCCCACTCGTACCTATTGGTGAACAGGTAGGCGGCGCCCTCGATCAGGGTCAGCACCTGCTCGCCGTCGAGGCGGGCCAGCTGCTGGGACGGGTCGGCCGCGAACGGGATACCGAGCGCGCGGGCCTGTGCGGTGTGGGCCAGCATGGCCGCCGGATCGTTCGCGCCGACCAGCAGCAACTCCAGCGCGTGATCCTCGGCCAGATCGGCGATGGCGATATCGCGGGCCTCGCTCATCGCGCCCGGATAGAACGAGGCAATCTGGGCCATATCGTCATCGGTGGTGCACACGAAGCGGGCGGTGTGCGCCTTGGCGGAGATCAGCACACCCGAGCAATCGACGCCGTGGCGCTCGAGCCACGCGCGGTATTCGGCGAAATCCGCGCCGACCGCGCCGACGAGCAGCGGGGCGCGATTGAGCACGCCCATGGCGAAGGCGATATTGCCCGCGACGCCGCCGCGCCGGATCTGCAGATCGTCGACGAGGAAGCTCAGGGATACGTGATCGAGTTGGTCGGCAAGCAGAGCGTCGGCGAATCGACCTGGAAAACGCATCAGGTGGTCGGTCGCGATGGACGCGGAAACGGCGATGGACACGAGAGCGAGCCCTTCAACGGTAGACGGCAAGCAGCGGAAAAAGACCGGGACTACAGTCCCGGTCTTCACCGTAGCTCACCCGACTCGCCCGCCGGTGGATCCGCCGATCAGTTGAACGAGTCGCCGCAGGCGCAGGACCCGGTGGCATTCGGGTTGTCGATCGTGAAGCCCTGCTTCTCGATGGTGTCGACGAAATCGATCGAGGCGCCCTGCACATAGGGGGCGCTCATCCTGTCGACCGCGAGCTTGACGCCCGCGAAATCGACGGTCAGGTCGCCGTCGAGGGAGCGGTCGTCGAAGAAGAGCTGGTAGCGCAATCCGGCACAGCCGCCCGGCTGCACCGCGATCCGCAGGGCCAGATCGTCGCGGCCCTCCTGGTCCAGCAGGGCCTTGGCCTTGGCGGCGGCGGCTTCGGTCAGAGTCACACCGTGGACGGCGGTCTCGTTCTGCACAGTCATGAACTCTCCTAAGGGACACGTCTGGTCGTGTCGATCAACACCAATGAGTTGGCTGCTTATTCCCATCTTGCCACCGAGGCGGGCGGCCGGTGCAGTCCCCTGCGGGCGCGGGCGGGCGGACCGCGTTTCGCGACGGCTGGCGCATCGAATAGCCTGGTCGCGTGAAATTGTTCCGTCGCGGCGAGTCCAGCACCACCGACGCGAGCGCCGAGGCGACGGCGGTCGCGGACGGCGACGCCGCAGAATCCACTCGTCGGACGGCCACCGCCACCGAGGGTAAGGGCCGACCAACCCCGAAACGCCGTGAAGCGCAGGGCAAACGACGCGGACCCGTCGCCCCCGCCCCGCATACGGCCAAGGAGGCGCGCGCCCGCCGCCGCGCCCTGCGCGGCAGCAGGGCCGAGCGCAAGGCGTCCTCCGCCGAGCGCCGCGCCGAGGCGCAGGACCGGCGCGCCAGAATGCTCGCGGGCGAGGACAAGTTCCTGCTCCCCCGCGACAAGGGTCCGGTGCGGGCCTACGTGCGCGACCTGGTCGACGCGCGCCGCAATCTGGTCGGGCTGTTCATGCCGATGGCGCTGGTGCTGATCCTGTCCATGTTCGTCGCGCCCGCGCTGCAGACCATCGTCACGCTGGCCATGCTGGTGATGATGCTGTTCATGATGGTGGAGGGCGTCATCCTGGGCCGCATGGTCAACAATCGGGTGCGCGAGCGTTTCCCGGAGACCACCGACGGCGGGTTCGGGCTCGGATGGTACGCGTTCGTGCGCGCCTCCCAGATTCGCAAGATGCGCGCGCCCAAGCCGCGGGTCAGTCCGGGCGCCGCGGTCTGAGGTCGCGTTCCACGCAGGTGGACACCGCGCGTGCCCGACCGAATATCGGTCGGGCACGCGCTTTTTCTTTCCCGGTGGCCGATTATCGCAATAGGGGATCATCAGGCCCGCAGAACTTCGGGGCACCGCACCGGAGGGTTGCTACCGTGCTCGCGTGTCCGACAGTGCGCAGCGAACCCTGGTGCTCGGCGGAGCCCGCTCGGGCAAGTCGACCTACGCCGAGGAACTGGTGACGCGGCAAGCCCGGCCGGTCCGCTACCTCGCCACCGCCGTCCTCGATCCGAGCGACACCGACTTCGCCACTCGCATCGCGGGCCATCGCGCCCGCCGCCCCGCCGACTGGACCACGATCGAAAGCGCCGATCCCGCCGCCGTTCTCGGCACGCCCTTCCCCGTCACACTGATCGATGACATCGGGACCTGGCTCACCGCGCGCCTCGATGCCCGCGCCGCCTGGGACGCCCCGCGCGGCACCGTCGCCCCGGACGCCGACGCGCTCGTCGCGGCGGTCGACGCGTATCGGGAACGCTTGGTGATCGTCAGCCCGGAGGTCGGCATGGGCGTGATCCCCGCACACCGTTCGGGCCGCCTGTTCCGTGACGAGATCGGCCTGGTGAACCAGCGACTCGCCCGTGCGTGCGACGAAGTGTTCCTGGTGGTCGCGGGACTGCCGATGCGCTTGAAATAGTGCGCGGCGCAGGCCCGCACGCTTCCGGAAATCGTCCGACCGTTTCAGGACAGGGTGTCCGGAAGCGGATCCGGACGACGCCGAACCGCCCCGAATCCGCGACCGTGTCGCCACACGCCGCTCCGGCTCGCCGAACACGGGCGATGTGCGCGCGAACCGGACGGGCGGGCAAGATTGGGCCGATAGATGCCACGGACCGGAAGGCTGGACAGTGACAAGCGGATTCGGAGCGGTTGCGGTGCCCGACGCGGCGGTGCGCGAGCAGGCCGAGCAGCGGCAGGGCCGACTGACCAAACCGGCCGGGGCGCTCGGGCGACTCGAGGCGCTGGGCAACTGGGTCGCGGCCTGCCAGGGAAGCTGCCCGCCCAAGCAGTTCGCGCGGGCCAGGGTGGTGGTGTTCGCGGGCGATCACGGCATCGCGCACCACGGCGTCTCCGCCTATCCGAGCGAGGTCACCGCGCAGATGGTGGCCAATTTCCTCGGCGGCGGCGCGGCGGTGAACGCGCTGGCCGAGGTGGCGGGGGCGAGCGTGCGGGTCGTCGACCTCGCCGTCGACGCGGACACCGATCCGCGCGTCGGCGGGCACAAGGTGCGCCGATCCAGCGGATCCATCGATCGGGAGGACGCGCTCACCGAAACCGAGGTGCAGGCCGCGCTGGCGGCGGGCCGCGCCATCGCCGACGAGGAGATCGACGGCGGCGCCGACCTGCTGATCGCGGGCGATATGGGCATTGGCAACACCACCCCCGCCACCGTACTCATCGCCACCCGCACCGACACCGAACCCATCGCCGCCGTCGGTCGCGGCACCGGCATCGATGACGCGGGCTGGTGCCGCAAGGTCGCCGCCATCCGCGACGCCATGCGCCGCGCCCGCCCCGTCTCCAGGGTCCCGGTGGAACTGCTGCGCACCGCCTCCGGCGCCGATATCGCGGCCATGGCGGGCTTCCTCGTCCAAGCGGCTGTCCGCCGCACCCCGGTCATCCTGGACGGCCTCGTCGTCACCGCCGCGGCCGTCATAGCCGCGGACCTGGCTCCCGGCGCGACCTCGTGGTGGCAGGCGGGCCACCGCTCCACCGAACCCGCCCACACCCTGGCCCTGACCCACCTCGACCTCAAACCCATCCTGGAGTTGGATATGCGGCTCGGCGAAGGTTCCGGCGCTTTGGCCGCGCTTCCCGTGCTCCGTGCCGCCGTGGCCGCGCTCGCCGAGATGTCCACCTTCGACGAGGCGGGCGTCAGTACCGGCGAGGCCCCCGGTGTCGACCTCAGTAAATGACCGACACGCCTAAGTCCTGTCTCGAAGTCCGGCCGGGTTTCGGACCGGGCGGAGTGCGCGGATGAATGGGGCGCGGTTGGCGCTGTCGTGGTTGACGGTATTGCCGGTGCGCGGACCGCGGACGGTGGATCGGGCGATGGCAGGGCGGGCTATCGCGTTGGCGCCGTTTGTTGGGATATTGCTCGGAGGTGCGGCGGCCGGGGTGGTTTGGGGGTTGAGTCAGGCGGGGGCAGGCACGCTCCTGGCGGGCTTGCTGGCGGTCGGGGCGCTCGGGATGCTCACGCGGGGAATGCATTTGGATGGGCTCGCCGACACCGCGGATGGGCTGGGGGTCTATGGGCCGCCGGAACGGGCCAGAGAGATCATGAAAAGCGGCGGGGCGGGACCGTTCGGGGTGGCGGCGATCGTGTTCGCCATTGGGATCCAGGCGGTTTCGTTCGCGCGGTTGGCCGAGGAAGGGCGCTGGGCCGCGATCGGGCTCGCGGTGGCCGCGGGGCGGGTCGCAGTGGTTTTCGCGTGCCGACACGGGATCGAGGCCGCACCGGGCGCCGGGTTCGGGGCACTGGTGGCGGGGACACAGCGGATCTCGACGGGCGCCGCTTGGGGCCTGCTCGCCATCGTTGGCGGGTACTTTGTTGGGCCGCACCACTATTGGGTCGGGCCGATTGCCGTGACAGTGGTGTTGGTGATGACGTCCATCGTGGTCGCGCATTGCGTGCGGCGATTCGGGGGGCTGTCGGGAGATGTGCTCGGAGCGGCCGTGGAAGTCGCGACTGCGTTCACGGCAGTGGGGTGCGCGCTCGGCTGAGCGACCACCGACGCGCGGGATTCGCCCACGCCGGGGCGCGGCCGGTCGAGCATTCAGGCACGCGCTTGCCCCGCGTCTGGAAGGCGGCTTGGCGAAGAACCCAACAGGTCGGGCAAATAAGGTGGGCAGATGCCCTCCGAGCGCTTGTACTTTCGCCAACTCCTGTCCGGACGCGACTACGCGGTCGGTGATCCCATCGCGACGCAAATGCGCAATTTCGCCTACCTGATCGGGGATCGGGAGGCCGGGGAGTGTGTGGTGGTCGATCCGGCTTATCGGGCCGCCGATCTGGTCGAGGTGGCGCAGGCGGACGGGCTGCGGCTCACCGGTGTGCTGGCCACGCATCATCACCCCGACCACGTGGGCGGCTCCATGCTCGGGTTCACTCTCGGCGGGGTGCGGGAACTGTTGGAGCAGGTTCAGGTTCCGGTGCACGTCAACGCGCAGGAACTGGATTGGGTCGCCAATGTCACGGGGATCGCCGCAGGCGAACTGACCGGGCACGAGCACGGCGACAAGGTGGGCGTCGGCGCGTTCGAGATCGAACTGCTGCACACCCCCGGCCACACACCGGGCAGCCAATGCTTCCTATTCGACAATCGCCTCATCGCGGGCGACACCCTGTTCGTCGACGGTTGCGGACGCACCGATTTTCCGGGCGGCGACTCGGCGGAGATGTTCCGCAGCCTGCGCTACCTCGCCGGTCTGGCGGGCGACCCGGTGGTCTATCCCGGACACTGGTACTCCGACGAGCCCTCGGCCGCGCTGTCGCATATCCGCGACAACAATTACGTCATGCGTCCGCAGACGCTCGAGCAGTGGCACATGCTCATGCCGAGCTGAGAATTTCGCGTACGAGATCAGCGTCGTCTCGGTAGCCAGGTTCCGCAGGACAACGCTTGCATCCTCCGAAGAACACGAACGCGCCCGCCGACCGAAGTCGACGGGCGCGCGATTACCTGTCCATGGACCTGCGCAGAAGGTACGCCCAATGGGCGCTGCCGGCGAAGCCGTCCACAGACCCGCGCATAGCCGCAGCGAAGGCGGCCGGTGCGCCTTACCGATTCACATCGGCGACATCCACCCGTGGATATCGGCGAAGGTGCCGCGCTGAATACCGGTGAGCGTTTCGCGCAGCGCCATCGTGACCTCGCCCGCCTCGCCGCCGCCGATGGCGAATTCGCCGTCGGCGGAACGGAACCAGCCGACCGGGGTGATGACAGCGGCGGTGCCACAGCCGAAAGCCTCGGTGATCTCACCGGATTCCGCGCCCTTGCGCACCTCCTCGATGGAGATCCTGCGCTCCTCCACCTGGTAGCCGGAGTCGGCGGCCAGCGTCAGCAGCGAGTCGCGGGTGATGCCTGCCAGCAGCGAACCCGACAGCTCCGGGGTGACCAGCCGGGCCTGCGAACCGGAGCCGTAGACGAAGAACAGGTTGTTGGTGCCCATTTCCTCCACGTAGCGGCGCTCGCAGGCGTCGAGCCAGATGACCTGGTCGCAACCCTTCTCCGAGGCTTCGGCCTGGGCCAGCAGCGAGGCGGCGTAATTGCCCGCGACCTTGGCCTCACCGGTGCCGCCCGGAGCCGCGCGCACGTACTCGGCGGAGACCCACACGCGCACCGGCTTGATCCCGCGCGGGAAGTAGGCGCCAGCAGGCGAGGCGAGCAGCAGGTACTTGTAGGCGGAGGCGGGTTTCACGCCGAGCCCGGCCTCGGTGGCCACCATGAACGGACGCAGGTAGAGCGAATCCTCACCACCCGCCGCGGGCACCCAGTCGGCGTCGACGGCGAGCAGTTGGCGAATGGATTCGACGAACAGCTCGTCGGGCAGTTCGGCCATGGCCATGCGGCGCGCGGAGCGGCGGAAACGGGCGGCATTGGCCTCGACGCGGAAGCAGGAGATGCTGCCGTCCGGCTGCCGGTACGCCTTCAGACCCTCGAAGATGGCCTGGCCGTAGTGGAAGACCATGGTGGCCGGGTCCATCTGCAGCGGCGCGTAGGGGGTGACGGCGGCATTGTCCCAGCCGCCTTCGGTGGTGTAGTCGATGCCGACCATGTGATCGGTGAAGTGACGACCGAAGCCGGGCGCCGCCAGTATCTCGTGTACTCGCTGCGCCGGGGTGGGAGCGGGATGCGGTATGCGAGTGAACTGTGCAGCGACGGTCATGACCCGATCCTATCCGCGCCCGCGCGCGGCGTGGCGGCCGATCCGCTAACCCGTTTGTCCACCCGTCCCGACCGGGCCGACCTGCGCGGACACCCATTCCCCTCCCCGCTGAGCACCTTGCACAGCAACACCGCGCCCGCCCCGCCGCGCGCTGAGCAGAACGAACCGACCCGCCCGTCCCGACCCCACCGCTTCCCATTCGAAAATTTCCGACCCGAAACACGACACGCCGTGTGCGACACGCCGATTTCGTCACACGGTTCCTCCACCGATGGGCTGCACGCGGACTCCTCCGTCGTCGAATCCGACCACCCGCCAAGCCGACTCGGACCAAGGACTCACCTTCGCGCCGAAACACACTGGGGCGCCGCCGCTTTCGACCACGAACCGCCCAGCGCCCCACAGGCGGACGCCGATATCGGCCCGCCCCATGGGATATCGCCCGCGATGCCGGAATTCGCCGCACGAGGAATGCGACCGACCCGAGGCGACAGACGCCGCATCCCGAATGGCAGTCGAACCCGACCTGCCACAACTGAACGACTCGCCACGAATTCGTGGTCCACATCGGCCGCCCGCTCAGGCGACAACCCGAGCAGGCGGCTGCCTCGAGGCGCCGCTACGCGGTGCGCGCCTCGACGAACGGCGGCCGGACGACCTTGCAGCGCAGCCGTCGCCCACGCACGTCGACCTCGACCTCCGCGCCGGGCTCCAGTCCCGCAGCGGTATCCATCAGCGCCAGCGCGATGCCGACCTTCAATGTCGGCGAGAAGGTGCCCGAGGTGGTCTCGCCGACGACTTCGTCCCCACGCAGCACCGTCTGCCCCTGCCGCAGCACACCGCGATCGAGCGCCTCGAGCCCCAGCAGGATTCGGCGCGGACCGGCGGCCTTCTCCTGCTCCAGCGCCGCCTTGCCCCAGAACTGCGGCTTCTTCCACCCGACCGCCCAACCACAGCGGGCCTGGACGGGCGAGATGTCCGGCGACAACTCGTGACCGTGCAGCGGATAACCCATTTCGGTGCGCAGGGTGTCGCGCGCGCCGAGCCCGGCGGGCTGACCATCGGCGGCCCGCACCTGCTCGGTCAACGCCCGGAACAGCGCCGCGGCGTCGGCCCAGCGCGGCAGCAATTCGTAGCCGTGCTCACCGGTGTACCCGGTCCGGCAGACCCGCACCGGACGGCCCTCCCACTCGGCGTCGACGTAGGCCATGTACTCCTGATCGGTCGGCAGGCCGAGCGCGGCGAGCACCTCGGTGGAACGCGGCCCCTGCACCGCGAACACCGCGTAGTCGCGATGCTCGTCGGTGATCGTGATGCCTTCCGGCGCGACCTTCGTCAACTCCGCGACCACAGCCGCGGTATTGGCCGCATTGGGCACCAGGAAGATCTCGTCCTCGCTCACGTAGTAGGCGATGAGGTCGTCGATGACACCGCCCTCGGGCGTGCAGCACAGGGTGTACTGCGCCTTCCCCGGCCGAATCCGCCCCAGATCATTGGTGAGCGCCGCATTGACGAACTCGGCCGCCCCCGCCCCGCGCACCGTCGCCTTCCCGAGGTGGCTCACATCGAACAGCCCGACCGCCGTGCGCACCGCCTGATGCTCGGCGACCGTGCCCGCGTACGACACGGGCATCTCCCACCCGCCGAACGGCGCGAATGTAGCGCCCAATTCGACATGGACGGCGTGAATGGGGCCTTGCAGCAGGTTCGACTCGGTCACCCGCCGAAGCTTATCGGCCCCATCCCGTGCACGGACCGGTACCCGAACCGTCCCCCGAACTACCTTGTCGCAGCGTCGATCACCGGCCGGTACCACATGGGTCGCAGCGTCGGCCCGCCCTCGGGCAGGGTGTGTGTCCGGGGTTCGGCCACGAACCCGTACCGCGCGTACAACCTCGCCGACTGCGCGCTGCTGGCCTCGAGGAATGCCGAACTCCGCGCCGCCGCAGCGGCCGCCGTCCGATCCGCCACCAACGCCGCCCCGGATCCCTTCCCCCGGTGTTCGGGCACGGTCACGATGATCTGCAAGTACCGGTGCGGAAACGACGTCGGATGCTGGTCTGCCTGCAGTCGCGTCGCGATCGCGGCCCGCCGCAGCACCTGCATATCGGGCATCGCCTCGGCGAACCCCTGCGCCTCGGCCGCCTCCGCGAAGAACCGCTCGGTCGAGGTGACGTGTTGCCAAATCGACACCGTCCAAATCTCGGCCTCCACGCCCGCGACCCAGATCTCGTCTGTCGCCAACGCCCGATCGATCACTTCGGGGACATACCCGTCAACGAATCCGTCGACCGGACTTCCGGCCATGACCCAGGCGATAGCGGGCTCATCGACCGCTGCCCGCGCGAACGCAGCGATCAGCGCATCCCGATCCGCGACCTCGGCCCGACGAACAACGATCTCACTTCCCATGACCTTCTCCTCTGATCGACGTGGCCGCCAAAGTAGCTATCCCGCAACGCCACTGCCACCTGCCCGATGTGATTCGGATCAAAGCCGCCTATCTCCGGTGGGTTCGAAGCGAATCGCGTCGGGCCGCGCGATGTCGATCGACTGCCTGCGGCCGCGGCCGAGGTGGGATGGAGCAGCGCATAGCCTGGGGCGCATGACAGCTGTTGCAGATCGCTCGCTGGGACCGGAACTGGCCCGCAGCCTGACATTGGGACCCGATACCGATGTGTTGATCATCGGACTCACCTCCTCCGATACCGGACCCGCGATCGCGCCGGACGACCTGTTCGGCGACATCCTCACCGCGGACATTCGCGCGCAATTGCTGGATCAACTCGCAGCGGTGGGGGCCAAGGGCAAGGCCGAGGAGTTGACGCGGGTGCCCGCGCCCACGGAACTGGCCGGGGTCACCAGCGTGTTGGCCGTAGGGCTCGGTCCGGCGGAGAAGGTGGATGCCGAGCAGGTGCGGCGCGCGGCCGGGGTCGCGACCCGTGCGCTGACGGGCACCGAACTGGTCGCCACCACCCTCGGTGGACTCGATCTCGGCGCCGCCGCCGAGGGCGCGTATCTGGGTGCGTACTCCTTCAGCCCGTTCCGTTCGGACAGGTCCGCGCCGAAACCCGATGAGCGTCCGGTGGCGCGGGTCGAATTCCTGATTCCCACACCGGAATTCGGGGAGACCGCGCTGACCCGCGCGCAACTGATCGCCGAGGCCGTCGCCACCGCGCGCGATTTCGTCAACACCCCGCCCAGCCACCTGTACCCGGCCGAATTCGCCGACCGCGCACAGGCATTGGCCGAAGCCGCAGGGCTCGAGGTCGAGGTGCTGGATGAGAAAGAGCTCGCGGCACAGGGTTACGGCGGTGTGGTCGGTGTCGGTCAGGGTTCCTCGCGCCCGCCGCGACTGATCAGGCTCTCCTACCGGGGCGGCCCGACCAAGGTCGCGCTGGTCGGTAAGGGCATCACCTTCGACACCGGCGGCATCTCGATCAAGTCGGCCCAGAACATGGACCACATGACCTCGGATATGGCGGGCGCGGCGGCGGTCATCGCCACGGTGCTGCTCGTCGCGCGCCTCGGCCTGCCGATCACGGTGACCGCGACGGTCCCGATGGCCGAGAACATGCCCTCGGCGACCGCGCAGCGTCCCGGCGATGTGCTGACCCAGTACGGCGGCGTCACCGTCGAGGTGCTCAATACCGACGCCGAGGGCAGGCTGGTGCTGGCCGACGCGATCGTGCGCGCGGGCGAGGACGACCCCGACTACCTCATCGATGTGGCCACGCTGACCGGCGCGCAAATGGTCGCGCTCGGCACCCGCACGCCCGGTGTGATGGGCACCGACGACTTCCGGGACCGGGTGGCCCGGATCTCGCGCGAGGTCGGCGAGAACGGTTGGCCGATGCCGCTGCCGACCGAACTGCGGGCGGATCTGAACTCCAAGATCGCCGATCTGGCCAATGTCACCCCGCACCGGTTCGGCGGCATGCTCGCGGCCGGGTTGTTCCTGCGGGAGTTCGTGCCGGAGGGTGTGCAGTGGGCGCACCTGGATGTCGCCGGACCCGCCTACAACACGGGTGGCGCCTTCGGCTATATCGGCAAGGGCGGCACCGGGGTTCCGGTGCGCACGCTCATCGCGGTGTTGGAGGACATCTCTTCGGAGGACACCGCAACCGAATAGCCATGACGCGGCGGCGCGCGCTACAGGTCGCGCAGATCCTGTTCCAGAGCGCGCCGCCGCTCGGCCCGCACCCTGGCGTCGTGGTCGCGCATGCGCTGCGGGTAACCGGTCTTGCGCACGTCGTAGACGGGGATGCGCAGATCGCGGGCCAACCGCTGGGCGCCGCGTTCACCGACGAGACGGCGGGTCCATTCCCCATCGTTGGCGATGAGCACCACGGTGACATCGGTCACCGTGGTCTTGGGCTCGACGTAGGCCTCGACCCCGACGTGGGTGCGCACCCACTGCGCGAGATATCCGAAATCCTCATTCCCCCCTGGTCTCGGACGTGCGCCGCCACCCCGTGTCACGGCGCCCCGGAAACGATCCAGCAAACCCATCGACGCCGACCTCCTTCGCATCGGACTCCGGCGCCGGACCGCGCGGCCGCACCGGTCATTCCATCCTGCCAGTCCCGCGCGTGGGCACGCCCTGTGCTCCATCGCACCCGGACGAGTGCAAGGATGGTTCGCGGTACAAGAACCACACGGATCCTCCGGGCCGCGCAGAATGTTCGGCGGCAAGGGATGTCCCGCGCAAACCCGCGACGGCGTCCGCCGAGGGATCAACTGTTGTGAACCCGACGAGCAGTCAGAGGAGTCAGAGGACATGGCCTTCTCCGTCCAGATGCCCGCTCTTGGTGAGAGCGTCACCGAGGGAACGGTGACCAGGTGGCTGAAGCAGGAAGGAGACACGGTCGAGGTCGACGAGCCTCTGCTCGAGGTCTCCACAGACAAGGTCGACACCGAGATCCCGTCCCCCACGGCGGGTGTGCTGTCGAAGATCACCGCCAAGGAAGACGATGTCGTCGAGGTCGGCGGCGAATTGGGCGTGATCAGCGCCGCGAACGAGGCTCCGGCCGCCGCACCCGCTCCGGCTCCGGCGCCCGCCGCGCCCGCCCCGACGCCCGCGCCCGCCCCGGCCCCGGCCGCTCAGGCTCCGGCGCCCGCCCCGGCCCCCGCGCCTGCCGCCGCGTCCGGCACCTCGGTGAAGATGCCCGAACTCGGCGAATCCGTCACCGAGGGCACGGTCACCCGCTGGCTCAAGGCCGTCGGTGATCCGGTCGCCGTCGACGAGCCGCTGCTCGAGGTCTCCACCGACAAGGTCGACACCGAGATCCCGTCCCCGGTCGCGGGCACCCTGCTGGAGATCACCGCGCAGGAGGACGATGTCGTCGCCGTCGGCGGTCAGCTCGGCGTGATCGGCTCCGGCGCACCCGCTGCGGTTGCTCCGGCGCCCGCCGCGCCCGCCCCGGCACCGGCCGCCCCGGCCCCCGCGCCCGCTCCGGCCCCTGCCCCGGCTCCGGCTCCGGTCGCGGCGGCTCCTGCCCCGGCACCTGCCGCCGCCCCGGCCGAGGCCTCCACCAATGGCGCGTCCCCGTACGTCACCCCGCTGGTGCGCAAGCTGGCCGAGGAGAACAACGTCAACCTGGCCACCGTGGCCGGTTCCGGCGTGGGCGGCCGCATCCGCAAGCAGGATGTGCTCGCCGCCGCAGAGTCGAAGAAGGCTCCCGCCGTCGCGCCCGCCCCCGCGGCCGCCGCGGCACCGGCCGCTCAGGCCCCCGCCGCGGCCCGTCCGCAACTGGCGCACCTGGTCGGCACCGTGCAGAAGGCGAGCCGGATCCGGCAGATCACCGCCGCCAAGACCCTGGAGTCGCTGCGCAACACCGCCCAGCTCACCCAGGTGCACGAGGCCGACGTCACCAAGATCGCGCACCTGCGGGCGCAGGCCAAGGCCTCGTTCAAGGAGCGCGAGGGCGTCAACCTGACGTTCCTGCCGTTCTTCGCCAAGGCCGTGGTCGAGGCGTTGGGCGTGCATCCGAATGTCAATGCCAGCTACGACGACGCCACCAAGGAGATCACCTACCACGCCTCGGTGCATCTGGGTATCGCGGTCGACACCGAGCAGGGTCTGCTGTCCCCTGTCATCCACAATGCGAGCGACCTGTCGCTGGCCGGCTTGGCCCGCGCCATCGCCGATATCGCCGATCGGGCGCGCAAGGGCGGCCTGAAGCCGGACGAGTTGGCGGGCGGCACCTTCACCATCACCAATATCGGCAGCCAGGGCGCGCTGTTCGACACCCCGATCCTGGTTCCGCCGCAGGCGGGCATGCTCGGCACGGGTGCGATCGTCAAGCGTCCGGTGGTGGTCACCGATGAGACCGGCAACGAGTCCATCGGCGTGCGCTCGATGTGCTACCTGCCGCTGACCTACGATCACCGCCTCATCGACGGTGCGGATGCCGGTCGCTTCCTGACCACCATCCGCCACCGGCTCGAAGAGGCCGCGTTCGAGGCCGACCTCGGTTTGTGACCGCATGAGGGTGGTGATCGCCGGTTCGTCCGGTCTGATCGGGACGGCGCTCGTCGCGGCGCTGCGCCGCGGCGGGCACGAGGTGGCCCGGTTGGTGCGCCGTCCCGCCGCCGCGCCGGACGAGTTCCGCTGGGATCCGGCGCGGGCCGAGGTGGACGAGCGGGCGCTGCGCGGTGCGGACGCGGCGGTCAATCTGTGCGGTGTCGGGTTGAACCGGCGCCGCTGGAGCGGCGGTTTCAAACAGGAGTTGCGCGACAGCCGCATCACGCCCACCGATGTGCTGTCCGAGGCGGTGGCCGCCGCCGGGGTGCCGGTGCTGGTGAATGCCAGCGGCGCGCACTATTACGGCGGCGCCACCGCCGACCGGGTGGTCGACGAATCCGCCCCTGCCGGAACAGGTTTCCTGGCCTCGCTGTGCCGGGACTGGGAGGCCGCGACGGATCCGGCGACGGCGGCGGGTGTGCGCACGGTGCTGCTGCGCAGCGCGGCGGTGCTGACGCGCCGGGGCGGCATGCTGGCGCTGCTGCAGCCGCTGTACTCGCTCGGGCTCGGTGGTCGGCTCGGCGACGGCCGCCAGTACACCCCGTGGATCTCGCTGGAGGACGAGATCGGCGCGATCGTCTTCGCGTTGGGCGCCGAGGAGGTGCGCGGCCCGATCAACGCGGTCGGCCCGGCCCCGGTGACCAATGCCGAGTTCACCCGCGCCCTCGGTCGCGCCGTGCATCGGCCCACCCCGTTCGTGGTGCCCGCGTTCGCGCTGCGCGCGGCGGTCGGCGAATTCGCCGATGAGGCGATCCTGCACGGCCCGAGGGCGATTCCCGCGGCGTTGGAGCGAGCGGGTTACCAGTTCCACCATCCAACGGTCGGGGCCGCGCTGGCCGCCGCCGTCGGCCGATCCGGAGATTCCCGATGACAGATCAGCTCGACACCAGACCCGCCCTGCTCGTGCGCGCGGCCCTGGAGGCCGACCTGCCCGCGATCCTGGCCATTCACAATGCGAATATCGCGACGTCGACGGCGATTTGGGACTACGAGCAGGTGGGTATCGAGGAGCGAACGGCCTGGTTCCACGATCGCGCCGCCGCGCGCAAACCGATCCTGGTCGCCGAAATCGACGGCGCGGTGGCCGGATACGCCAGCTACGGTCAGTGGCGGCCGAAGATCGGCTACCGGTATTCGGTGGAGAATTCGGTCTATGTCGACGAGCGCTTCCATCGCCGCGGGGTGGCTTCGGCGCTGCTGCGGGCGCTGATCGAACGGGCGCGCGCCGACGGCGATGTGCACGCCATTATCGCGGCCATCGAAACGAGCAATACCGCTTCGATCGCGCTGCACGAGCGTTTCGGTTTCACCGTCGTGGGGCAGCTTCCGGAGGTGGGGCAGAAGTTCGGCCGCTGGCTCGATTTGACGCTCATGCAGTTGACGATTCCGGTCGATATTCGATAGTCGTTGCCGCAGAAGCGGTTCCGCATGCGGCCCGGTAGTTCCGAATGGGCGTATCCGCGGCCCGTCGCGGTAAACTCGGCAACCGTGTGGCACTCCACACACCCTGTCGCTGGAATATCGTAAAGGGCTCAGCGTACCGTCGAGTCCGTGAACGACACGCGCACGTGGTCCGCCCGCTTCGATACCACCCCGGTCGTGGTCGAGGATCTCGGACTGATCGACTACCACGCGGCCTGGGAGATGCAGCGCAGTTTGGCCGCGCAGCGTGCGGAAGGGCTCGGCGCCGATCATCTGCTGCTGCTCGAGCATCCCAGCGTCTACACGGCGGGGCGGCGCACCGAGGCCGAGGATATGCCGTGCGATGGCAGTCCGGTCGTCGAGGTGGATCGCGGCGGCAAGATCACCTGGCACGGGCCGGGTCAGCTGGTCGGCTATCCCATCGTGCGGCTGGCCGAACCGGTGGACGTGGTCAACTATGTGCGCAGGTTGGAGGAGGCGCTGATCGCGGTGTGCACCGAGATGGGCGTGTGCTGCGGCCGGGTCGAGGGCCGCTCGGGGGTGTGGCTGCCCGCCACCGAGTTGTACTCCGAGCGCAAGATCGCGGCCATCGGCGTGCGGGTGCAGCGAGGTGTCGCCCTGCACGGCATCTCGCTCAACTGCGATTCGGCGATGGACGGGTTCCAGGCCATCGTGCCGTGCGGCATTCGCGACGCCGGTGTCACCACGCTCAGTCGGGAATTGGGCCGCGATGTCGGCGTCGCCGAGGTGAAGGACAAAGTGGCCGACGCGATCATTCGGGCACTCGATGGCGAACTGCCAGTTACCGAGCGGGATATCTCGTGTCCGGCTCCCGCGCGTCGCCCCGGCGCGGTCCACTAGGTGTGCTGCGACCCGGTTGCGACGGGGGCGTAAGGTCGATCGAGTGACCTCAGCTTCAGCACCGGCAGGACGCAAACTTCTGCGTATCGAGGCGCGCAACGCGGAAACCCCGATCGAGCGCAAGCCCAAGTGGATTCGCACCCGCGCGACCATGGGACCCGAATACACCGAACTCAAGGGCCTGGTCAAACGCGAGGGTCTGCACACGGTGTGCGAGGAAGCGGGCTGTCCCAATATCTTCGAATGCTGGGAGGATCGCGAGGCGACCTTCCTCATCGGCGGTGAGCAGTGCACCCGCCGCTGCGATTTCTGCCAGATCGATACGGGTAAACCCGCGGCCCTGGACCGCGATGAACCGCGCCGGGTGGCCAAGAGCGTGCAGGCGATGGGTCTGCGCTACTCCACCATCACCGGCGTCGCCCGCGACGACCTCCCCGACGGCGGCGCGTGGCTCTACGCCGAGACGGTGCGCGCCATCAAGCAGCTCAACCCGAATACCGGTGTGGAACTGCTCATTCCGGATTTCAACGCGGTGCCCGAGCAGTTGGCCGAGGTGTTCGACGCGCGGCCCGAAGTGTTGGCGCACAATCTCGAGACGGTGCCGCGCATCTTCCGCCGCATCCGCCCCGCCTTCCGCTACGAGCGTTCGCTGGCCGTGCTCACCGCCGCCCGCGCCGCCGGTCTGGTGACCAAGTCCAATCTGATCCTCGGTATGGGCGAGACCCCGGAGGAGGTCACCCAGGCCATGCGCGACCTGCACGAGGCAGGCTGCGACATCCTCACCATCACCCAGTACCTGCGACCCTCCCCCAGGCATCACCCGGTGGACCGCTGGGTCAAGCCGGAGGAGTTTGTCGCCCACTCCGAGGTCGCCGAGGAGATCGGCTTCGCGGGGGTCATGGCGGGTCCGCTGGTCCGCTCCTCCTACCGCGCGGGCCGGCTCTACGCGCAGGCCATGCGTCATCACGGCCGCGAGATCCCGGCCACCATGGCACATCTCGGCGAGGAAGGCACCGCCTCTCAGGAGGCCAGCTCCGTGCTCGCCCGCTTCGGCGGCTGATCGATCTTCAGCCTTTCGGCACACGATCTCGACCGAAGCGTGTGCGGCAGGTGAACGTTGGTGGGAAGCTCGAAGGACGGCAGGTGTCGAGCGGGAGCGAAACCACATGGTCGACAGAGCGAGTGTCCCCGCGGAGGCGAACGGCAAGGCGATGACGGCGGAGCGGCCGGAGGCCATCCGCAATGTCGTGCTGGTCGGCCCGAGCGGATCCGGTAAGACGACGTTGGTCGAGGCGCTGGCGCTCACCGCGGGCGCGCTGAATCGGGCGGGCCGGGTCGAGGACGGCACCTCGGTGTCGGACTACGACGAGATCGAGCATCGGCAGCATCGGTCCGTGCAGTTGTCGGTGGTGCCGGTGCCATGGGCCGGGATCAAGATCAATCTGCTGGATACGCCCGGCTATGCCGATTTCGTCGGCGAGCTGCGCGCCGGATTGCGCGCGGCGGACGCGGCGCTGTTCGTGGTCAATGCCGCCGAGGCCGCCGAAACGGTCGGCGGCGCGACGCATGTGCTGTGGCAGGAGTGCGCGCGCCTCGGGATGCCGCGCGCGATCGTGCTCACCCACCTCGATACGGCGCCGGAGGATTTCGATCAGGTGGTGGCCACCTGTCGCGCCGTGCTCGGCGCGGATTCGCCGGAAAGTATGCTGCCGCTGCATCTTCCGGTGCTCGGCGAACGCGGCGGTGACGGCAGGCGTCCCGTCGGCGGGTTGATCGATCTGCTCGCCGACCGCACCGTCGACTATTCCGGCGGCGAGCGGCAGGTGAGCGCGGACCCCGCCGCGGCGAACGGCGCGCGCGAGCGCCTCATCGAGGGCGTCATCGCCGAAAGCGAGGACGAGACGCTCATGGAGCGCTACCTCGGCGGCGAGGAGATCGATTCGGCCACACTGGTTTCCGATCTGGAGCGGGCGGTGGCGCGCGGCAGTTTCCATCCGCTGCTCCTCGCCGCGCCCGCACCCGAAGGGGCGCGTCAGGGTCTGGGCACGGTCGAATTGCTCGAACTCATCGCGGGCGGATTCCCCACGCCCACAGAGCATCCCGCCCCCGCCACGCACACCGCCGACGGCGCCGCCGCGCCCGCGCTGGCCTGCGATCCCGCGGGGCCGCTCGCCGCGGAGGTGATCCGCACCATGTCGGACCCGTATGTCGGCCGGGTGTCGCTGGTGCGGGTGTTCTCGGGCACCCTGCGCGCCGACGAGACGGTGCACGTGTGCGGGCACGGCGCGGACCGGCCCGAGGCCGATCACGATATCGACGAGCGGGTCGGCGCGGTCAGCGTGCCGTTCGGCAAGCAGCAGCGGCCGCTCGGGCAGGGGATCGCGGGCGATATCGTCTGCGTCACCAAACTGGGCCACGCCGAGACCGGCGATACGGTGTCGGCCAAGGCCGCGCCGCTGCTCATCGAGCCGTGGTCCATGCCGGATCCGCTGCTGCCGGTGGCGATCCAGGCCCACAGCAAGGCCGACGAGGACAAGCTCTCCCAGGGGTTGACCCGCCTGGTCGCCGAGGATCCGAGCGTGCGACTCGAACAGAACACCCACACCCACCAGATGGTGCTGTGGTGTCTGGGCGAGGCGCATCGCGAGGTGGCGTTGGAGCGGCTGCGCGCCCGCTACGGCGTACAGGTCGATGTGGTCGAGCATCGGGTGGCGCTGCGGGAAACGTTCGCGGGCAAGGCTTCCGGACGCGGCCGCCACGTCAAACAGTCCGGCGGGCACGGACAGTACGCCATCTGCGAGATCGAGGTGGAGCCGCTGCCCGGCGGCTCCGGTATCGAATTCGTGGACAAGGTGGTCGGCGGCGCGGTGCCCCGCCAGTTCATCCCCTCCGTGGAGAAGGGTGTGCGCGCCCAGGCCGCGCGCGGTCTCGTCGCCGGAAATCCCCTGGTGGACATTCGGATAACCCTCTTCGACGGCAAGGCGCACTCGGTCGACTCCTCCGATTCGGCCTTCCAAACGGCGGGCGCGCTGGCGCTGCGCGAGGCCGCCGCCGCCGCCCGCATCAACCTGCTCGAACCCATTGCCGAAGTGGCCGTGGAGATCTCCGACGACTACGTCGGCCCGGTGATGAGCGACCTGTCCGCCCGCCGCGCCCGCGTCCTGGGCACCGAACCCGCCGACGCGGGCCGCACCACGGTCCGCGCCGAGGTCCCCGAACTCGAATTGGCCCGCTACGCCATCGATCTGCGCTCCCTGTCGCACGGCACCGGCCGCTTCGCCCGCAGCTACGTCCGCCACGACCCCATGCCCGCGCACCTGTCCGACTCGCTGCGCGCGGTAGCCGACTGAGACCCCGACGCAAAAAGGACCCTCCCGCGCCGTTGCGGGAGGGTCCTTGCGCCGTAACGCCTTGCGCCGATTCGACTTACACGTCGAAGTACAGCTCGAACTCGTACGGGTGCGGCCGCAGGTTGACCGGGGCGATCTCGTGGTCGCGCTTGATCTGGATCCAGGTCTCGATGAGGTCCTCGGTGAAGACACCGCCCTCGGTGAGGTAGTCGTGGTCCTGCTCGAGCCGGTCGATGACCGAGGACAGGCTGGTGGGGGCCTGCGGGATGTTCTTGGCCTCCTCCGGCGGGAGCTCGTAGAGGTCCTTGTCGACGGGGGCCGCGGGCTCGATCTTCTTCTTGATGCCGTCCAGGCCCGCCATCATCATGGCGGCGAAGGCCAGGTACGGGTTGCCCGAGGAGTCCGGCGCGCGGAACTCGATGCGCTTGGCCTTCGGGTTGTTGCCGGTGACCGGGATGCGGACGGCGGCGGAGCGGTTGCGCTGCGAGTACACCAGGTTGATGGGGGCCTCGTAGCCCGGAACCAGCCGATGGTAGGAGTTCACCGTCGGGTTGGTGAAGGCCAGCAGCGACGGCGCGTGGTGCAGGATGCCGCCGATGTACCAGCGGGCGAGATCCGACAGGCCGCCGTAGCCCGCCTCGTCGTGGAACAGCGGCTTGCCGTCCTTCCACAGCGACTGGTGCACGTGCATGCCCGAACCGTTGTCGCCGAAGAGGGGCTTGGGCATGAAGGTGACGGTCTTGCCCTCCTCCCAGGCGGTGTTCTTGACGATGTACTTGAACAGCTGCAGATCGTCGGCGGCGGAGAGCAGGGTGTTGAACCGGTAGTTGATCTCGGCCTGACCCGCGGTGCCGACCTCGTGGTGGCCGCGCTCGAGCTCGAAGCCCGCGTTCTGCAGCTTGGTGGAGATCTTGTCGCGCAGATCCACGTAGTGGTCGTAGGGCGCGACCGGGAAGTAGCCGCCCTTGGCGCGGACCTTGTAGCCGCGGTTGCGGGTGCCGTCCGGGTTGAACTCCGCGCCGGTGTTCCAGGAGCCGGAGATGGACTCGATCTCGTAGAACGCGCCGTTCATGGCCGAGTCGTAGCGGATGGAGTCGAAGATGTAGAACTCCGCCTCGGCGCCGAAGTAGGCGGTGTCGGCGATACCGGTGCTCTTGAGGTATTCCTCGGCCTTGCGCGCGACATTGCGGGGGTCGCGGCTGTAGGCCTCCCTGGTGAAGGGATCGTGGACGAAGAAGTTGAGGTTCAGCGTCTTCGCGGCGCGGAAGGGGTCGACGCGGGCGGTGCCGTAGTCGGGCAGCAGCAGCATGTCCGACTCGTCGATGGACTGGAAGCCGCGCACGGACGAGCCGTCGAAGGCCAGGCCCTCCTCGGCCAGGTCGGCGGTGAACGCCTTGGCCGGGATCGAGAAGTGCTGCTGGACACCCGGCAGGTCGCTGAAGCGGATATCGACGTACTCGATGTCCTCGTCGGCAAGGAATTTGATGACCTCGTCGGCCGTGCTGAACGTCACTTGTTCTCCTTACGGATCGGTTCCCAGCCAGTGTCGATTGCTTGGGTTCGTCGCGGACTGACGGTATGGACGCGAAGTTTCCCAGCAGTCAAGGTTGTGTTTCGCCAGTGTTACACGTGCCGCCGACTGGGTGACGCGCACCGCGGGCGGCCCCGGTCAGCATCGTAAATCCTGACAGGAGCTACCGCGCGGCAACGAATCCGAGTGCCGCATCCCACATCCAGCCAGGCGGCCGTCATCCGGGCTGAACGACGCGGCCTACAGTGAACGCATGGGACGCATGACCGGATCCTGGCTCTCCGGCCCCGCCGAATCCGAGGACGCGCCGCGCCAGGACTATCAGGGCGAACTGCTCGGCCTGCCCCGTGACGGCGCGGGCTCGCTGGTCGGACTGGGCCGCCGAATCGTGGCGCTGTTCGTGGATTGGATGATCGCGCTCGGCATCTCGGCGCTGATCGTGCGCGACGGGTCCACATCGACGGTGACGCTGCTGGTGTGGTTCGTGATCGGCGTCGCCGCGGTAACGCTGTTCGGCTACACACCGGGCCAGTACTTCCTGCGACTGCGGGTGATCCGGATCGATGCGCCGGTCGGCGTCGGATTCGTCCGCGCGCTGGCCCGTCAGGCGCTGCTGGTCTTCGTGGTGCCCGCGCTGTTCACCGACGGCGACGGACGCGGCATGCACGACCGGGCGACCGGCACGGCCTTGGTCAGAGCCCGCTAGCAGATAATCGTGCCTAGCAGATAATCGTACGGAGCCTCCCGCGCGCCCAAACGAACAGGCCCGCATCCGAAAGTTCCGGATGCGGGCCTGTTTCACGTCGGATCAGCGGCGGCGGATGGTGCGCTGCACACCTCGCATCTTCGCACCCGCGGGCATCGGCCCCTTCGGCAGCGCGGGGCCGCTGCGCGAGTTCAGCGCCGCGAGCCTGCCCTCGATCAGGTCGATGCGCTTGGCATCGATATTGCGGGGCAGTTTGGTGAGGTGGCGCTGGAGGTTCTTCAGCGCGATCTGGCCGTCCTCGTTGCCGATGACGATGTCGTAGATGGGGGTGTCGCCGACCAGGCGGGCGGTGCGCTTCTTCTCCTGGGCGAGCAGGGGCTTGAGCCGTTGCGGCGCGCCCTCGCCGATCAGGATGACACCGGGCAGCCCGACGACGCGGTGCACCGCGTCCAGTTGGGTCGTGGCGGCGATACCGTTGGTGACCCGCCATTTGCCCTGCAGGTTGTCCAGCACCCAGGCCGCCGCGCCCGCTTGGCCCTCGGCCTTGGCGTAGACGTTCTTCTGCACGCGGCGCCCGAAGATGATGAAGGCGAGCAGCACACCGAGCAGGATGCCGAGCGGTGTCAGGAACCACGACAGCCCGAATACCAGGCCGAGCACCACGAATACGGCGGTGCTGAGCACCAGCGCGCCGATCATCAGTGGCAGCAGCAGCTTGTCTTCCTTGCGCTGCATCTGGAACGCCTGCCACAGTTGCTGACGGCGTTCCTTCGACTGCTGCTTGCGGGCCGCCTTCGCCGCGGCCTTCGCTTCTTTGGTGGGCTTACCTGCTGCCATGCCGTCCAGCTTAGTGAGCGGTCGCCCACCGAGGAGCAGGGGCGTCCATTACCGCCTTCGGCGGCGCCCGAACGGAACCGGCCATCCGGTACGCGAGTCCATCGGCCGAGTGCGATGCTGGTCGCGAGGTAGTTCTGACCGCTCTGCGCCGGCAACGAAGGAGTCGATATGAACACCGGACTGCGCACCATCCTGTTTCCCGTCACCGACCTGGCCGAGTCGAAGGGCGTCTTCACGGCGCTGGCCGGGCACGAACCCATCGCGGACACTCCGTATTACGTCGGCTTCGAGATCGCGGGCCAGCACCTCGGGCTGGTGCCCGACGGCGCGCGAGAGCAGGGCATGAAGGGGCCGGTCGGCTACTGGCATGTCGAAGGGATCGCCGAGCGCATCGATGAGCTGGTCGCCGCGGGTGCGACCGTGCAGAACCAGCCGCGCGAGGTAGGCGGCGGCAGGCTGGTGGCCACCCTGCTCGACGCCGACGGCAACCAGATCGGTCTGCTCGAAGACACCGCCGGATAATCCGGGTCGGCCGCGCCGCCGGTGCCATTACGCTGAAATCATGTCCGGCGCTCTCGCCCAGGTCCGCCGCGCGCGGCTCCTGGCCGCCGGTGGCGGATCCGCGCACGGGCCGATGATCTTCAAAAGACACCACCTCGGTGTTCAAGTTGCGGCCACCGAACGGTGTTACCTTCCGGGCGTGTGTGCGCGGTTGGTGGTGAGCATCCATGACGTCGCACCGGCGAGTGCGAGACAGACGGCGCGGTGGTGCGCCGATGCCGATGCCCTCGGAATTCCGGTGTCGCTGCTGGTGATACCGGGTCCGTGGCGCGGCGAACGCCTGGCCGACCACCCGGACTACGCGGCGTTGCTGCGCGAGCGGCGGGCCGGGGGCGACGAGATCATGGTGCACGGTTGGAACCATCGCGCCGGACCGGAGGGTTCGGCGCTGCGGCGCGGTGTCGGGCGGGTGGTGGCCAGGGGCGCGGCCGAATTCGCCGCCCTCGATCGCACGGCCGCCGCCGCGAAGTTGCGCGACGCGCTGCAGGTGATGGCCGAATGCGGGCTCGGCACAACGGGTTTCACCCCGCCCGGCTGGCTGGCCTCACCCGAGGCCGAACGCGCGCTCGTCGCGGCCGGATTCACCCACACCACCACGCATTTCGGGGTGAAGGATCTGCGCACCGGACACCTGCACCGGGGTTTCGCCCTCTCGCATCGGCCGGGTGGCGGCTGGTCCGAACGGGTCGGCGCGGAAGTCTTCGAGCGGGCGGCCCGCCGCACCGCCGCGCGCGGCGGACTGGTGCGGCTCGCACTGCATCCGGATGATCTGTCCCGCCCCGGCCTACGGGAGACCACACTGCGCGCCGCCGCGGCCGCGCTCGCGGCGGGCGCGCGAGCGAGCACGTACGCCGACCTGATCGGATCGGTGATCGACTAGTGCGCATCGTGCAACTGGCCAACTTCTACACCCCCGCCTCGGGTGGTCTGCGGACCTGCGTGGACGAGATCGGTCGCGGCTACACCGCCGCCGGACACGAGCGGGTGCTGGTGGTGCCCGGCCCCGCCGACACCGACGAGCGCACCGCGGCCGGACGGCGAATCACCCTGCGCAGCCCCAAATTCGGGGCGGGCGGCTACCACGTGCTGACCGCCAGGCACACCCGTCCCGTCCTCGACCGACTGGTTCCCGATGTGCTCGAATGCAGCGATAAGCTCAGCGTCCGCTGGTTGGCGCCGTGGGCCAAGCGCACGGGGGTGCCGCTGGTGCTGTTCTCCCACGAGCGCATCGATGCCATTCTGCGGTCGCGGGTGCCGCGCGGTTTCCCGCTGTCCGCCGCCGCCGACCTCGCCAACCGCCGCCTGTGCGTGCGGGCCGAACAGGTCGTGGTCACCTCCGATTTCGCGACCGCCGAGTTCGATCGCATCGGCGCCACCAATGTGCGCCGCATCCCGCTCGGCGTGGACCTCAGCACCTTCCGCCCCACCGAAAGCGATACCGCCGCAGCCGATGTCGTGCGGCTGGTGCTGGTCAGCAGACTCTCGCGGGAGAAGCGCGCCGAACGCGCCATCGAGGCGGTGCGCGAATTGAGCGCCGCCGGACTGCGCTGCGAACTCACCGTCATCGGCGACGGCCCGCTGCGGCCCCGCCTCGAACGCCTCGCCGCCGGTCTCCCGGTCGACTTCCGCGGTCACCTCACCGACCGCACCGCGATGGCCGCCATGATCGCCGACGCCGATATCGCCGTATTCCCCTCCCCCGCCGAAACTTTCGGCCTCGCCGTCCTGGAGGCCCTGGCCTGCGGCACCCCCGTCGTCGTGCCCCGCGCGGGCGCCGCGGGCGAACTCGTCGACGCCCCCGGCTCCGGCGTCGTCTCCGACGGCTCCCCCCGCGGCCTCGCCGCAGGCGTACGCGAACTGCTCGAAGTGCCCGCCCCCCAACGCCGCCACGCCGCCCGCACCGCCGCCGAACGCTTCCCCTGGTCCGCTACGGTAGCAGGCATGCTCTCCCTCTACGCCGACTACGAAATCACTTCCCGCACAGCCTGATCGATAGACGGTCTACGAAACTTCGACGGGGGCGCGGGGATTCGGTTCCGGATGTTCGTGTTCGTCGTGGAGGGTGGGCGAATTCGCCAGGAGGAGTACGCCGGTGAGGACGGGGACGGCCGCGCAGATCAACCAGCGGGGGTTGGGGTGGATGGTGGAGGTGAACAGGGTGAGGCCCGCGATGTAGCTCAGGACCGGGTCGGTGATGGTCATGGCGGTGAGGGCGGTGGGGAGGGAGCCGCGCGCGTAGGCCTCCTGGGTGAGCAGACCGCCGACGGTGGTGCTGATCGGGATGGCGGGCAGTGCCCAGCTCAGACCCGGTAGAGCATTGCCTGCGACGACGACGAGCACGGCCGTGGTGGCGAAGCAGCAGCCCGCCGCGACGGCGAACAGTGCCGAACGCACCTGTGTCGAGCGGACCAGTCGGCCGAGCAGCACCAAAGCGCCGACGGCGGCGATGACCCCGATCGCGGCGCGCGGCAACAACTCCGAGCGCACCCCGGAATGATCCGGCACTCCCTGCCCGACCAGCAGGATCAGTCCGGCGCACACCAGGATGGTGCCCGCCCAGTCCCGCCGCAGCAGCGAGCGTCGGCGCCGGGCGGCGGCCAGCGGCAGCGCGAACAGCAGTTGCACCACCAGCAGCGCCTGTACCACGGAGATGGCGCCGAGGCGCAGCGCCAGCGCGTGCAGTCCGAAACCGCCGACCAGCGCACCCTGTCCGGTCAGCCAGCGGCGGTCGGTGACGAGGGTGCGCAGGATGCCGAGGACGGTGAGCCAGCGACCGTGTCCGGCGATACTGGCGGCCTGGCGCGCTGCGCCCTGTTGCAGCGCGGCCGAGACCGCGAAAAGGAATGCGGCGATCAGTGCGAGCGCGATGGGAAGCGCCGCACGCAGGTCCGAGGGTTCGAGGCCGGGCGCCTCGATGGCATGCGGCATAGCGCCCATGCTCATCGGGGCGGGTGAACATCGGGTGGCCGAGGACCGGCGACTCGGCAACGGCTCGCACCCCGATTCTGGGGGCGCGCCCCGGCGGGGGGCAGACTCGCGATGGTGATCGAACGTTCTGTCCTGTTTCGCCTGCTGGTTGGGCTGCTGTTCATGGTGGGGGCCATTCCGGCGACAGCCGCCGCCGATCCGGTGCAGGCGCCCTATCAGTGGCGCGAAGTATTCTTCGACGCACCCGACGGCACCCGACTGCACGCGGATGTGCTGCGCCCCCGTGGCATTTCCGAGGACACCAAGACTCCGGTCATCATGACGGTGAGCCCCTACCGCTCCCACATGATGTATTTGATCCACACGCGCCCGCAGCGCAGTCCCTCGGTCGACAATCTGAATGTCGAGATGTTCCTCAATGCCGGATACACCTACGTGGTCGCCGATCTGCGCGGCTTCGGCGGTTCGGCGGGTTGCCCGGATTTCGGCGGACCGGGTGAGCGGATGGATGTTCAGGCGGCGGTCGAGTGGGCGGCGGATCAGCCGTGGTCGACCGGAAAGGTGGGGCTCGCGGGCACCTCCTACGAGGGGTGGACGGGGATGATGGGTTTGGCGCAGCGGCCGCGCGGTTTGGCCGCGGTGCTGGCGGCGGGCGCGGTGGTCGACCCGAACGCCTATCTCTATCAGCAGGGCATCGCGTGGCGGTTCTCCGCGCGGCCGTTGACCGACAACGGACTTCGCCCCGGCGAAATGGCCGGATTCGAACATCTGCTCATCGCCTCGACTCCGCCGCGCCCCGATGACTCCCCCGAATATCAGGCCGACGCGATCGGCCGCCCTCGCGACTGCTACGCCCGCTATGTGCAGAATGTGGCCGATCACAATCCCGACTCCGAGTTCTGGCGTGCGCGCAGACTGCCGGATGTGCTGCGCGGCAACACCATTCCCACGTTCCTCGTGCAGGGATTCGTGGACGCGAACACCAGGCCGGACCGCCAGTTCGAGGTGTGGGACGCGCTCGGTCCCGGCGATCATCGCGCCTGGTTCGGCCCGTGGGGTCATCGCGACTGCCACGACAATTGCGGCACACCGCAATACGACCAGGAGGTGTTGGCCTTCTTCGACAGGCATGTGGCGGGCAAGGAGGTGACCGTACCGGGACCGCGCGTCACCGTCGGCGCGTTCGACGGCACCTGGCGTTCCGAAACGGCATGGCCCCCGGCCGATTCTCGTCGCGTCCCGATCGCGCTGCGCACCGGGACCTACACCGATCGCGGTCCGATTCCCGGTCCGGAGCGCGATATCTGGTCCATCTCCGAACCTTTGGCGCAGCCCCAGCACCTGTCGGGGCTGCCGTCAGTGACGGCGACGGCGACGGGTCCGGCCGAGGCCAGTCTCGCCGCGGAGATCTACGATATCGATCCCGGTGGCCGCGCCACCGTGATCACCAGGGGTATCGCCCCGATCGGCGCGGGCGAACCGCGCATCCGCATGCTCGCCACGGACTGGCCGATTCCGGCGGGGCACCGGATCGGTGTGCGACTCGCCGATATCGTCGACGATGTGTGGGCGCGGATGCCGACCGGCCTGCGGATCACTGTCACGGCCGCGACCGCCGAACTTCCCCTGCTCGCCGCGACCCGCGTCCCCGATCTGCCCGGCGGTGTCGGCGAGGGACTGGTGAAGTGGCGCGATGAGAAGACGATCGCACTGGACCCGGCGCTGGTGAACAATGCAACGATGCCGATGACACTCCCCGAACGCGACCGATGAACCCCGTCGACGCCGCGGCCGCCGAGCGGCTGGCCGCCGCCCTGCGCTGTGCCACCGTCTCTACCGACGAACCCGCCGACGGCGATGCTGCCGCCTTCGACGCGCTCGCCGCCCACTTGGTGCGCTCGTTCCCGCGGGTGCACGCCGAACTGGAGTTGCGCACCTTCGGGCACAGCAGGCTCTACCGCTGGCCGGGCGTGGAACCGGGTGTCTCGGCGATCCTGCTCGCCCATCAGGATGTGGTCCCGGTGGACGATATCGACAGCTGGACCCACCCGCCGTTCGCGGGTGTGGTGGACGACGAATTCGTCTGGGGCCGAGGCGCGATCGACGACAAGAGCAGGCTGATCGCCATCCTGGAGGCGGTGGAGGACGCGCTCGCGGCCGGGATTCGCCCGCGCCGCACCGTGTATCTGGCCTTCGGCCACGACGAGGAGGCCTTCGGCGGGGCGGGCGCGGGCGCGATGTCGGAGTATCTGCGCGCCGAGGGGATACGCGCGGACCTGCTGCTGGACGAGGGCGGGGTGATCACCGAGGGCATCGCGGACGGCATCGGGGTGCCGGTGGCGGTGATCATGGTGGCCGAGAAGGGTTATGCCACGGTGCGACTGTCGGTGTCGGCGTTGGGCGGGCATTCGTCGATGCCCGGCGCGCAGACCGCGGTCGGCAGGTTGGCTCGCGCGGTGGCCAGGATCCAGGATCATCCGCTGCCGCTGCGGATGACGCCGTTGGCCTCCGACATGCTGATCCGCCTGCGCGCGCACATGTCGCCCCTGCGTCGGCGCCTGCTTCGTTTCGCCGACTACGCCGATCCGGTGGTCACCAGGATCCTGGCGGCGCGCCCGCAGACCGAGTCGCTGGTGCGCACCACCACCGCGCCGACGGTGATCCGCGGCGGGGTGAAGGCGAATGTGCTGCCGCAGCAGGCCGAGGCGCTGGTGAATTTCCGTATCCTGCCGGGTGATTCGGTGGCCGACGTGGTGGCGCACTGCCGCAGGGTGGTGCGCGATCCCGGTATCGCGGTGCAGACCGTCGGCGTGTGTTCGGAACCGTCGCGGCGCACCGGCCCCGGCCCGGCCTTCGAGGTGATCGCGCGGCTGGCCACCGAGATCGTCCCCGGTATCGCGGTCACCACCGGTATCGTGCCCGGCGCGACCGACGCCCGCTACTACGACGATCTGGCGGGCACCCGCTGCAATTTCGCGCCCATCGTGCTCGGCGCGGCGGAACTGGCCACCATTCACGGCACCGATGAACGCATCTCGCGGGTCAACTACGCTCGCCTCATCGCCTTCAATCGGCGTTTGCTCGAGCACCTCGCCCACGACGCGGTGCCCGCACCCGCGACAGGAGCGCCATGACCGAGACCACCGGCACCCTCGACAGCGGTCGGATCTTCTGGCGGTCCCGACTTCCCGATCAGCCTGCGGGCGTCCTCGTTCTGGTGCACGGTGTCGCCGAACATTCGGGCCGCTACGACCATGTCGGAAAGGCGTTCGCCGCGGCCGGATTCGCGGTCTACGCCCTGGATCACGCGGGGCACGGGCGGTCGGCGGGTCATCGAGCCAATATCGGTTCGATCGACTCGGCCGCCGACAATGTGGCCGCGCTGCTGGATCTCGCGCGCGGGGCGCATCCGGGCCTGCCCGCGTTCCTGGTCGGGCATTCGATGGGCAGTTTGATCGTGCTCTATCTGGCGACTCGCGCGCCCTTGGATGTCGCGGGCATCGTGGTGTCGGCCCCGCCGCTGGTGATCCCGGTGGGCAATCCGATCCAGCGCGCGCTGGCCCCGCTGCTGAGCCGCTTCACCCCGAATCTCGGTGTGCTGAAACTGGATTCGTCCATGATCAGCCGCGATCCCGCCGTGGTCGCCGCCTACGACGCCGACCCGCTGGTATATCGGGGCATGCTGCCCGCCCGCACGGGTGCGGAGATCCTCGCGGCCACCGGCGCCGTCAAACAGCGCTTGGCGAAGCTGACCGTCCCGGTGCTGGTCCTGCACGGCGCCGCCGACGCCCTGGCCGATCCCACCAGCGCGGATCTCATCGAACGCGGTTCCGGCGCAACAGATCTCACCGTCATCAGGTATGACGGCCTCTATCACGAGGTGTTCAACGAACCCGAGCGCGACCGAGTGCTCGCCGACGCGATCACCTGGCTCACCGCGCATCTCTAGGCTCGTTCCTATCCGCCGAAGACGCGCTCCACCACCGCTTTCGCCCGCCTGGTGATCCGCATGTAATTGTCGAGGAATTCGCTGCCGTCGTCATTGCGCCAGCCCGCGACCCGCGCCACGGCCGACAGCAGCCGCCCCGGACCGGGTAGCTGATCGGTGGGTTTGCCGCGCACGAGCACCAGCGCGTTGCGGGCTTTGGTAGCGGTGAGCCAGGATTCGCGCAGCAGCGCCACATCGTCGGGATCGAGGAGTTTGTTCTCCTCGATGACATCGAGGGATTCCAGCGTCGAGGTGTTGTGCAGGCCGGGCACCTCGTGCGCGTGCCGCAGTTGCATCAGTTGCACGGTCCACTCGATATCGGCCAGACCGCCGCGACCCAGTTTGGTGTGGGTGGCCGGATTCGCGCCGCGCGGCAGGCGTTCGGAGTCGACGCGGGCCTTGATGCGCCGGATCTCGCGCACCGCGTCGGTCGAGACGCCGCCCTGTGGGTAGCGCACCTTGTCGATCAGGTGCAGGAATTTGACGCCCAAGCGCTGATCGCCGGCGACCTGGTGGGCGCGCAGCAGCGCCTGCACCTCCCACGGCTGCGCCCACTGCTCGTAGTAGGCGGCGTAGGCGGCGAGTGTGCGCACCAGCGCGCCATTGCGACCTTCGGGGCGCAGCCCGGCGTCCACGTGCAGCGGCGGATCGGTGCTGGGCGCGCCGAGCATCCGCTGCACCTTCTCCGCGACGCCGATCGCCCATTTGACGGCCTTGGTCTCGTCCTCACCGGGCCGCGGATCGCAGACGAACAGCACATCGGCGTCGGAACCGTAGCCCAGTTCCATCCCGCCGAGGCGACCCATGCCGATCACCGCGAAATCGGCGGGGGCGGGCGCGCCCGACTCGGCCTCCGAGGCGCGGATCACCGCCTGCAGCGCGGCTTCGAGCACCGCGACCCACACCGAGGACAGCGCCCGGCACACCTGCGCCACCTCGAGCATGCCGAGCAGATCCGCCGAGGCCACCCGCGCCAACTCGTGCCTGCGCAGCGAGCGGGCCGCGGCGACCGCGCGCTGCGGATCCTCGTAGCGGGCGGCGGCGGTGAGGATGCCGCCGGCGACATCCTCCTGGCGCGGGCTGAGCAACAGCGGCCCGCCGGGACCGTCGGCGTACATGCGGATGGTGTCGGGGGCGTTGATCAGCAGGTCCGGCAGATACTCCGAGGAGCCGAGGACGATCATCAGCCGCTGCGCGATGGCGCCTTCGTCGCGCAGTTCGCGCAGGAACCAGATCTGATCGGACAATCCCTCCGACACCCGCCGGTAGGCGAGCAGGCCTGCGTCGGGATTCGGTGTCTCGCCGAGCCATTCGAGCAGGGTGGGCAGCAAGAGGGCCTGGATGCGCCCCTTGCGCGACACGCCGCCGGTGAGTGCCTTGAGGTGGCCGAGGGCGTTCTCGGGGGCCGCATAGCCCAGCGCCGCCAACTGGCGCACGGCCGCGTCCGGACTCAGTCGCAGCGCGTCTGAATCCAGTCGGGCCACCGCCTCGAGCAGCGGACGGTAGAACAGCTTGGCGTGCAGTCGCCGGACCCGCAGCGCGTTGCGGCGGATCTCCGCGCCGAGCACGCCCACGGCGTCCTGGCGGCCGTCGGGGCGAATGTGCGCGGCGCGGGCCAGCCAGCGCATCCCCTCCTCGTCGTCGGCGGCGGGCAGGGTGTGGGTGCGCTTGAGCCGCTGCAGTTGCAGGCGGTGTTCGAGCAGGCGCAGGAATTCGTAGGAGGCGGTGAGGTTCGCGGCGTCGTCGCGGCCGACGTAGCCGCCCGCCGCGAGCGCGGTCAGCGCCTCTACGGTGCCCTGCACGTGCAGCGATTCGTCGACCCGGCCGTGCACCAATTGCAGGAGCTGCACGGCGAATTCGACATCGCGCAGGCTGCCGTGGCCCAGTTTGAGTTCACGTTCGCGCAGGTCGGCGGGCACCAGATCCTCCACGCGCCGCCGCATCGCCTGCACATCGGCGACGAAGTCGGGGCGTTCGGAGGCGGACCACACCATGGGCATCAGGGTGTCGCGGTACTGCGCGCCCAGTTTCAGATCGCCGGTCATGGGGCGGTTCTTCAGCAGGGCCTGGAATTCCCAGGTGCGCGCCCACCGCTTGTAGTAGGCGATATGCGAATCGAGGGTGCGCACCAGTGCGCCCTGTTTGCCCTCGGGCCGCAGCGCCGCGTCCACCTCGAAGAACGCGCCGGTGCCCACGGTCATCAGTTCGGCGGCGAGGCGGGTGGCGATGCTGTCGGCGGGTTCGGCGACGAAGACCACGTCCACATCGCTGACGTAGTTGAGTTCGCACGCGCCGCTTTTGCCCATGGCGATGACGGCAAGGCGCACCGGGCACGGCCCGTCCTTGCAGACCCGCGCCACCGCGACCGCGAGCGCGGCGGTGAGCGCGGTATCGGCCAGGTCGGTGAGATGGCGACCGACCACCTGGTACGGCAGTACCGGTTCATTCTCGACCGTGGCGGCCAGGTCCAGCGCGGCCAGCACCATGAGCTGATCGCGATACCGCTCGCGCAGCAGGGCCACCGCCTCCGGACCGGCCACCCCCGCCCGGAACAGCATCGGTCCGGCATGCGGACCCGTCTCCGGCGCCGCGTCCACCGCGTCCAGCAGATCCGCCAGCACCGCCTCGCGGGTGGGCAAACCCTTGACCCGCAGCAACTCCCACTTCTCGGGATGGGCCACGAGATGATCGGCGAACGCGCTCGACGAACCGAGCAGCGCGAACAGCCTGCCCCGCAACGCGGTATCGGTGCGCACTACCGAATCCAGTGCCGCCCAACCGCTTCCCAACCGCTCACGCAGCCGGATCAGGGTGCTCAGCGCCAGGTCGGCATCGGGTGCGCGCGACAGCGACCACAGCACCGGCACGCTTTCGGCGTTGTCCCAGCCCAATTCGCGCAGGGCGTCGGCCGCCGTCGGCTCGAGCAATCCGAGCCGACCGACGCCGGGAACAACGGGGCGGGCAGACGATGGCCGGACCATGGATCAAAACTACCTGGCCGCGCACCGCGACATGCCTGAGCTACCCGGAACTGTGACCCTCCTGGCACCCGGACTCCGACGGCAGGCCGAAACCTACAGTCCCAGGTACTCCTTCAGCTCGTAGGGCGTCACCTGGCTGCGGTAGTCGGCCCATTCGCGGCGCTTGTTGCGCAGGAAGAAATCGAAGACGTGCTCGCCCAGCGTCTCGGCCACCAACTCCGAGCGCTCCATGGCCTGCAATGCCTCGTCCAGCGTGCCGGGCAGCTCGCGGAAACCCATGGCCCTGCGCTCGGCCGAGGTGAGCGACCAGACGTCGTCCTCGGCCTCCGGCGGCAGCGTGTAGCCCTTCTCGATGCCGCGCAGACCGGCCGCGAGCAGCACCGCGAAGGCCAGGTACGGATTGCACGCGGAATCGGGGCTGCGGATCTCGACGCGCCGCGAGGACGACTTGTTCGGGGTGTACATGGGCACCCGGACCAGCGCCGAACGATTCGACCGACCCCAGGACGCGGCCGTCGGGGCCTCGCCGCCGTGGATCAGGCGCTTATAGGAATTGACCCACTGATTGGTGATCGCGCTGATCTCCGGCGCGTGCTCGAGCACGCCCGCGATGAACGAGCGCGCCGTCTCCGACAGGTTGATCGGATCGTCGGGATCGTGGAAGGCATTGGCCTCGCCCTCGAACAGGCTCATATGCGTGTGCATGGCCGAACCCGGATATTCGGCGAAGGGCTTGGGCATGAAGGTGGCGCGCACGCCCTCGTCGATGGCCACCTCCTTGATGAGGTAGCGGAAGGTCATCACGTTGTCGGCCATGGACAGGGCGTCGGCGTAGCGCAGGTCGATCTCCTGCTGACCGGGCGCGCCCTCGTGATGGCTGAACTCCACCGAGATACCCATGGATTCGAGCGCGTCGATGGCGTGGCGGCGGAAATTCGGGGCGGCGTCGTGCACCGCCTGATCGAAGAAGCCGCCGCTATCGGCCGGGGTCGGGCGCGAACCGTCCAGGGGGCCGTTCTCCAGCAGGAAGAACTCGATCTCCGGGTGGACATAGCAGCTGAACCCGACATCGCCCGCCTTGTTCAACTGGCGGCGCAGCACGTGGCGCGGGTCGGCCCAGGACGGCGAACCGTCGGGCATGGCGATATCGCAGAACATGCGCGCGGAGTGCTGGTGACCCTTGCTGGTGGCCCAGGGCAGCACCTGGAAGGTGGACGGATCGGGGCGGGCGACCATATCGGCCTCCGACACTCTGGCGAAACCCTCGATCGCGGATCCGTCGAAACCGATGCCCTCCTCGAACGCGCCCTCCAGTTCGGCCGGGGCGATCGCGACCGACTTGAGATAGCCGAGCACATCGGTGAACCAGAGCCGCACGAAGCGAATATCCCGCTCTTCGAGCGTCCGCAGCACGAATTCCTTCTGGCGATCCATGTCCGCGAGCGTAAGCACCCGGCGTTAAATCCGTGTTACATACGACGTCCGAATCACGCTCGCGCGTTTCGTTCCCGCTATCTCGAGCCGACCACCTTGTTCCGGCCGCACAGCACGCTCAGCAGTTCGCGTCGGCGGGCGGGCTCTTGCCATCCACCAGATAGTCGAAGACGACCCGATCCACGCACGACTCGCCCGCCACCAGCGCCACAGTATGCCTGCTGCCCTTGAAGGTGAGCAGCCCGGCACCCAACTGGTCGGCCAGATCCACGCCCGCCTGATAGGGCGTCGCCGGATCCTCGGTGGTCGACACCACCAGTAGCTTCGGCAGATCCGGAATCGAAACCCGATGCGGCGCCGAAGTATTGGGCACCGGCCAGGTGGCGCACAGCTCCAGCGCGGCCGCGCCGGTGCCACGCCCGTCGTCGGCAAAGGGCGCGACCCGACGGGCGTCGGCGTCCTGCTCGGCGACCACCGCGCGATCGGTGACGCGCGGATCGTCGACGCAGCGAATGGCATTGAACGAATCGATGCGGTTGCTGTAGGTGCCGTCGTCGCGGCGGGCCTGATACATATCGGCGAAACGCAGCAGGGTGTCGCCGCGACCGTCGCGCAATTCGGCAAGGCCCAGCGTCAATCCGGGCCACAGTTCGTCGGCGTAGAGGGCCTGCCGCACGCCGGTGATGGCGTCGTCGTAGCCGAGGCCGCGCGGGTCGGAGGTGGGAATTCGCTTGTCCCACAGCGGATTCACCAGCGCGCGGAAACGCGCGTTGGCGGCGGCGGGATCGGTGCCGAGCGGACAGTCGCCGCGCTGCGCGCAGTCGGCGGCGTAGGCATCGAACGCGGTCTGGAAGCCCGCCGCCTGCCGCAGCGATTCGGCCACCGGATCCTGGGTGGGATCGATCGCGCCGTCGAGCACCATGGCCCGCACCCGAGTGGGGAACTTCTCCGCGTAGGCGGTGCCGAGCCGGGTGCCGTACGAATAGCCCAGGTAGGTGAGTCGCGGATCGCCGAGCACCGCCCGGATGACATCCATGTCCTGCACCACCTCCCTGGTGCCGACATGCGCCAGGAAGTCCTTCCCGCTGCGCGTCAGACACCGGTCGGCGTAGCGGCGGTTGTCCGCCTCGGCCGCGGCGATGCCCGCGGGCGAATTGTCCTTCGGGAGTTCGGCGCGGTCGGCATCGTTCTCCTGCGCGGTCTGGCAGACGATGGCGGGCGTCGAGGATCCGACACCGCGCGGATCGAAGCCGACCCGATCGAAATGCTCCGACACCGGGGTGCGTCCCGCCAGCGCGGCCATGGCCAGTCCGGACTCCCCTGGCCCGCCCGGATTGATCAGCAGCGACCCGATCCGATTTCCGGTGGCCTTGATCCGCGAGAGCGCGAGCTGCGCGGTCGGGCCGTCCGGCGCGGCGTAGTCGATGGGCACCGCGACCCTGGCGCACTGGGCGGTGGGCGGCAACCGTTCGCCGAAGCCGTCGCAGCTCCCCCAATGCACCTGCTGCCCGTAGAACTTCGCCAACCCGGCGGGCGGCTGCGGCATGGACGGCGTCCCCGTGCCGGAACATCCGGCCACCAGAACCGCCGCACCGACCAGGAACATCCACCGCCGCACCGCTGACATGCCCCCGATACTGGCACGTCCCGCACCGGCCACCCGCGCCCACCTGTGACAAATCGCACCGAGGAGGCCCCTGATCCGCCGGTCATCCGTGCGGCAGACTGATTTCGTCAGACAAACCCGGGGACCCGCGACGTGGCCCCGAGGCATACGACGAAAGGGACGATGATGTCCGTACCGAACGCGCAAACACAGCACCCGAGTACCGAAACACAGCTCTACGGCGCCCCCGCGGCGTCCGGGTCGACCGGCAAGGCGGCCCGACGCAAGACCAGGGTGCACCACCTGCAGGAAATGAAATCCGCAGGCGAGAAATGGGCCATGCTCACCGCCTACGACTATTCGACGGCGCGGCTGTTCGAGGAGGCGGGCATCCCGGTGCTGCTCGTCGGCGATTCCGCCGCCAATGTGGTCTACGGCTACGACACCACGGTGCCCATCACCGCCGATGAGCTCATCCCGCTGGTGCGCGGGGTGGTGCGCGGCGCACCACACGCGCTCGTCGTGACCGACCTGCCCTTCGGCTCCTACGAATCCGGACCGCAGCAGGCACTGGCCACCGCAACCCGCTTCATGAAGGAAGGTCAGGCGCACGCCGTCAAGTTGGAAGGCGGTGAGCGGGTAGCCGAGCAGATCGCGCTCATCACCTCGGCGGGCATTCCGGTCATGGCGCATATCGGATTCACCCCGCAGAGCGTCAACACGCTGGGCGGATTCCGAGTGCAGGGTCGCGGCGACGCCGCCGAACAGCTCATCGCCGACGCCATCGCGGTCCAAGAGGCCGGAGCGTTCTCGGTCGTGATGGAGATGGTGCCCGCGGAACTGGCCGGACAGGTCACCCGCAAGCTGACCATCCCCACCGTCGGCATCGGCGCGGGCCACGACTGCGACGCGCAGGTGCTGGTCTGGCAGGACATGGCGGGCTACACCAGCGGCAAGACGGCGCGGTTCGTCAAGCGCTTCGGCGCGGTCGGCGACGAATTGCGTACGGCCGCCGCCGCTTACGCCGCCGAGGTGCGGCAAGGGGTGTTCCCCGCGCCCGAGCACAGCTTCTGATTCGGGCCTTCGGCCGGGCGGTGCTCAGCGCGCCGCCCGGCCGTTGCGCGCGCGGGTTCGATCGCGCCGCGAAAGGTGGCAGAGTGGATGCGGACAAACACGACTCGAGCAGAGGTGCTTATGCCGCAATCCCGTTGGATATCCCGCAGCCTGCTGCTGGCGGTGGGGGTCATGTCCGCAGCCGCCGTGACGGCCTGTGGGAGTACCGCGACCCCGTCCGGTAGTTCCGCGCCAACCACCACGACCGGCGCCGCCGCGCCGACCCCCGTCAAGCCCGGCGCCCTGCAGATCAACGACCAGGCCGCGGGCCAACTGTGCGACATGATCCGCCCGGAACTGTCCAACTGGCGGGTGCAGGGTCCGACACTGGGCCGGCTCGGATACAACATCATGGTGCAGGACTGGGCCGCCCGCAATGGCGGCATCAACCTCGCGGTCCTCGCCGATAAGCCGGTCATCGATCGGATCACCACCAAGAGTTGCTCCGATGTCCGCAGCCAGGCCATCGATGCGCTGCAACTGACCGATCTGGCCTCCGGATTGGCCTTCTGATGCGCACCCTCTACCCCGAGATCGAGCCATATCAAACTGGCCTGCTCGACGTCGGCGCGGGCGAGAAGGTGTACTGGGAGGTCAGCGGCAATCCCGAGGGCAAACCGGTCGTCTTCCTGCACGGCGGTCCCGGTGGCGGCACCTCCCCCTTCCAGCGCCAATTCTTCGATCCCGAGCGCTACCGGATCGTGCTGTTCGATCAGCGCGGCTGCGGCAAATCCACCCCGCACATCGCCGACGGCGCGAGCCTGGCAGCCAACACCACCGCCGACCTCATCGCCGATATGGAGGCGCTGCGGGAACTGCTGGGCATCGAGCGGTGGCAGGTCTTCGGCGGCTCCTGGGGATCGACGCTGGGGCTGGCCTACGCCCAAACCCATCCCGATCGGGTGACCGAACTGGTGCTGCGCGGCATCTTCCTGCTGCGCCGCGGCGAACTCGACTGGTTCTACAACGGCGGCCTCTCCTACATCTACCCGGACCTGTGGGAGCGGTATCTCGCGCCGGTGCCGCCCGCCGAGCGCGGCGGCGACCTGATCGAGGCGTACCACCGGCTGCTGCACTCCCCCGACGAGCAGGTGGTGCTGGCCGCCGCCATCGCCTGGTCCACCTGGGAGAGTTCGACCCTCACACTGGTGCCCAAACCCGAACGCGTCGCGCAGGCCTCCGATCCGCGCTTCGCACTCGCCTTCGCGCGCATCGAGAATCACTACTTCCGCAACAGGGGCTTCCTCGAAGAGGGGCAGCTACTGCGCGATGCGGGCAAGATCGCCCACATCCCCACGGTCATCGTGCAGGGCCGCTACGACATGGTCTGCCCCGCCATCAGCGCCTGGGAACTGCACCGCGCGCTACCCGACTCCACCCTGCACCTGGTGTCCGACGCAGGCCACGCCGCCGACGAACCCGGCATCGTTCACCACCTGGTGACAGCGACCGATGGATTCGCGAAAGTGAGTTGAGATGACAGCCGCGGCCGGTCCCGCCCTCGTCACCGCACTGGGCGAGGAGGTGGACCGGCTGCTGGCCGTCGAGCCCGAAGTCCGCGCCGACGCGGACGATTCCATCCACCAGATGCGGGTCGCCACCCGACGGCTGCGCAGCATTCTGCGGTCCTACCGAGGTTTGTTCGAAGAGGCTCCCGTGGCGGCGAGGCAGGAGGAACTCGCTTGGCTCGCGGCCGTTCTCGGTGTGGCGCGCGATGCCGAGGTCCGCGCCGACCGGTTCGCCGAGTTGCTCGCCACCGAAATGCCCGGCGCCAGGGGTAAATCCACCTCGAGCGGACCGATGACCCCGCTTCGCGCCGTTGCCACCGACCTGGTCGAGGCGGAGCGAACCAAACACCGCACCGCCCACGCTCGGGTCCTCGCGGCGCTGGACAGCGGCCGATATCACAGGCTGCGCACCGAATTGCGGGCATGGCGGACCGAACCGCCGCTGCGCGCCGACCGAGCGGACCGACCCGCCGTGCACGTCTTCGAGAAGGTCCTGCGGCGCGACCGCAAACGCCTACGCCGCCTGGTCTACGCCGAACCGGCCGCGCCCGCCGCCGAACGCATCGAGCTGCTGCACGATATTCGTAAGAGTGCCAAGCGACTTCGCTATTCCTGCGAGGACGCCGCGGCGGTGCTCGGCCCCGAGGCCACCGAACTCGGGAGGCACGCGAAGCGCTTGCAGACCGTCCTCGGCGACCACCGCGACGCCATCGAATCCCGCGACGCCCTGCTGTCGCACACCGCCGAGGCCCCCGTCGCCGAGGCCACCATCTACCGCACCCTCGCCGAGGCCGAGGATCGCGCCGCCGTACGCGCCCTCGCCGACTATCCCGACGCCGCCGCCTTCGTCTGCGAAGACTGACGCCGATTCGCCTCGGCGGCAGTCTTCTCTCACAGCAGGCGTGCGGCCCGATCCGGTGCCGGAGTGGCAGGAAACGCGAAACTCACCTTGCGGGTCGACACGTCGGCCGAGACGAGGCGAACCCGCACCGATTCCCCTTCGGGCGGCGCGCCGACACAGGGGGCGAGCACGGGCGGATCGGCGACGAAGATCTCGGCGGGACGGCTGCCATTGGCTTCGCGCAGCACGATCGCGTCGAATTCCGCGCCGGTGCGCGGGGCGAGCAGGGTCGCCTCGGTGAGGTCGACGCAGGCGCGCTCGACCTTGCCCGCCACGCCGTCGCTGCGGCGCATGGTCTCCGCCGCGGCGACCAGACCGTCGCGAACCCACTGCGGCACCGGCACTTTCGCGCAGTTGGCCAGGCAGATCTCGGTGGCGAAGCGGTCGGCGAGGCGGCGCAGCGGGGCAGTGACATGCGCGTAGGGCGCGGCGATGGCGCTGTGGCGCAGCGCGGACTCGGGTCCGTCGCCGTCGAGCACCGTGTAGTTCGCGCCGCGCAGCAGACTCGTCGCCTCGGACATGAGCACCAGGGAGGTAGGCGAATTCGGATCGAGTCCGGCCAGGACCCGCCCCACCGTGCGTTCGTCGGGCCAGTCGACGCTGAGCGCGGCGGCGGTGCGCCGCAGGGATTCGATGGCCGAGGCGGCGGGCGGCGGCAGCGTGCGCAGCAGACCAATCCGCTCACCGGATCCGTTGCCGTCCATCATGATTCGCGCCGCGCACAGTCCGGTGAGCAGCGAGACCTGTTCATTGCAGTCCTCGGCGGCGGTGCGCGGCTCCACCACCAGCCGCCAGTGCCCGTCGGCGGCGCCATCGCGGACCACGCGCTGCACCGGCAGCCGCAATCCGATCGCACCGCGCGCCAACCCGGCCTCGATGCGCCGCATGCCGAATTCCGGCAGGGCCGCGATCGAGGGGTGCGGGTTGCCCGCGTCGGCGTCGGCCTGCACGCCCGCGTAGTCCAGCCGCGCCACCGAGCGCACGGTGGCGCGCACCACCGAAAACCGTTGCGGCTCGGCCGCTTCGTCGAGTTCGATGGTCCACAGCGCGGCGGGTCGCGACACACCGGGCAGCAGACTCGCCGAACCTTCCGAGAGCACCGGCGGATGCAGCGGCACGGTGCCGTCGGGCAGGTAGAAGGTTTGACCGCGCGCGCCGGATTCCCTGGCCAGTGCCCCGTCGGGGCGGATCATGGCGGCGACATCGGCGATCGCGTAGTGCAGCAAATATCCGGCACGGGTGCGCTGGATCGACAGCGCCTGGTCCAGATCCATGGCGCCGGGCGGATCGATGGTGACCAGCGCGATATCGGTGCGGTCGAGCCGAGAGCCCGCGAACGCGTCGACCGCGTCGCGGGCCTCGACTCCGGCCTCGGCGGGATACGCCGAGGCCAGGCCGAACTCGGAACGAATGGCACCGAAATCCACCGGTGCCGAGACGATCCTTTGGTGCAGTGCCAAAACGAGCTACTGCAAGGCGAGCATGGTGCCGTTCAACTGGTCGAACGGACCGTAGACGGTGAAGGTCACCCGGCCGTTGGGCACGGCGGCGGAGACACCCGCCGCCGCGTCCAGCGCCGCGCCGAACGAGGCCGCCGACGGATGCGGCAGACCCGCGAGCGTCTGGCCGAAGTGGCTCTGCGCCACCCAGGCCGTATCGGTGGGGCTCAGGTCGACCTGCACGCCGCCCGGCAGCGGCGTGACCGCGACCGCACTCGCGGACCCCGCGCCCAGCGCGGCGAAAACCGAAGCGGCCCCGGCGATCAATGCACCGGCGACCAATGAGCGAACTATCCGCATTTGAATTTCAGACCTGCTTCCCGCGATCGAATGTGTACGACCCGCCGCAGCCCGGCAACGGGCCTAGCCAACGGCGATTACTTTATGACGTCGCTCACGCGAAAAGCCAGTACGCGGCGAATCTTTCCGGTCCGCCCCGGATCTCCGCGCCGCCCTCGCGCGATTGCTACTGTGGCCGTCGAACGCGGGAGGTGCTCCAGCCCCGCATTCGGAAAGATTTCCAGTACGACGACGAATTGGGAGTTCCACGCAGATGTCTTCGATCCTCTACGACTACCTTCTCCCGGTGCTCGGTGCCGATCAGGCCGCCTTCTGGGCGCGGATTCTGCTCATCGGACCGCTGTAGGCGGACCGGTCGGTTGTCGATCGGCGGTCGCCTCCCGTTCACCGGACGGGAGGCGACTTTCGTTGCGTGCCACTAGCATGCCGGTGCGTGAGACGAACCCCCGCCGCGTTCGCGGCCTGCGCCACCGTATTGACCCTGTTGCTCGCCGGCTGCAATGACGACAAACCCGCGGCCTCCGCCCCCACCACCGCGAATACCGCCGCCGCCAAGGCGCTCGTCGGCGTCGACGCGGGGCGGGCCGCCGCCTTCACCATTTCGTTCAAGCAGGCGTTTCAGGGTTTGAGCGCGGGCAAGAACGACGGTCAGATCGCGCAGATCCTGTCCGATACCTGTGTCGAACTCGAGGCGGGCAAGGCGAAGGACGCGGTGGTGCAATCCATCGGCGCCCGCGCCAAATCCGCGCAGGCGACCGCGACCACCGACGAATCGCAGGCCATCTACGAAATGGCGAAACTCATGTGTTCCTGAGAAACCTGTTACGGCGATGTTCCCTCGCCGTGTTGCACCGGTGTTCCCTCGCCGGGTAACGCTGTGGTTTCCGTGCCGGATTTCGGTTCGGCGGGTCGGCTGTTGTGTTCCAGGAAGCGCAGCAGTTCGACCGGGAACGGCAGCACCAGCGTGGAATTCTTCTCCGCCGCCACCTGCACCACCGTCTCCAGGAGCCGAAGTTGCAGCGCGGCAGGGGTTTGCGACATCCGCTCGGCCGCCTGGGAGAGCATGGCCGATGCCTGGAATTCGCCCTCGGCCGAGATCACCCGCGCCCGCCGCTCCCGCTCCGCCTCGGCCTGCCGCGACATCGATCGCTTCATCGAATCCGGCAGCGCCACATCCTTGATCTCCACCCGGTCGATGTGCACACCCCAGCCGAGGGCCGGGTTGTCGATCATGATCTCCAGGCCCTTGTTCAATTCCTCGCGGTTGGACAGCAGATCATCGAGGTCGCTCTTGCCGATGATGGATCGCAGCGACGTCTGTGCCACCTGGCCCACCGCGAAGACGTAGTTCTCCACCTCCAGCACCGCCATGCGCACGTCGACCACCCGGAAATACACCACCGCGTCCACGCGGACCGTGACATTGTCGCGAGTGATGCCCTCCTGGGCGGGCACCGGCATGGTGACGATCCTGGTGGACACCTTGCGCATCTTGTCGACGACCGGGATCAATAGCCGCAAGCCGGGATCCCTGGTGGCCACCACCCGTCCGAACCGGAATACCAGTCCCTTTTCGTATTGCGCGACCACTCGAGCGCTGAGCACCGTGGCGGCTCCGGCGAGCACCGCGCCCGCAGCGAGAATGCTGGCCACTAGATCGAGAATTCCCATGGCGACACTTCCATCTCTCGATCTCCATCATGGCACCGAATCCCACCCCCGACCGCGATGTCCAGAGAAATCCGTGCGCGGGCGCTCAGCGGCGAGAGGTGTTCGCGCCGTGGTCGGTTCCGGCCGGGAGGTTGGCCGCGACACCATTGAGCACGCGGTCGAGGCCGTACCGGAAACGCTCCTCGGCGGGCAGGTGCGGGACGCGCGATTCCCTGATCGTGCGGGTGAACATCGGATATCGCTCGGTGGAAATGAGCTGGGCGACATAGGGTCCGACGTAGCCGCTCATCCATTCGGCCATATCCATTCCGGTGGCGCGCGCCTGGTCGGACCAGCCGATCTCCCGCTGCACCGCGCCGTAGGTGTAGTCGCTCACCATCCAGGCCAGGCCCGCGATCTCGTCGATATCCAAGCCGAATCCGTCGAGGGCCGTCATGGCGAATTCCTGGACCGCGAGGGAGTTCGGCCCCAATGTGGGTCGCCTGTTGGCGAGGGCGCCCCACCACGGGTGCCGCAGGCCGACCACCCGCGTCCGTTCGGCGACCGCGGCGAGGTCGCGCCGCCAGTCGCCGCCCGCGACCGGCAGGTCGATCTCGCCCATGACGGCGTCGATCATGAGGTCGATCAGATCGTCGCGACCGGTTACGTAGCGGTACAGCGACATCGCGCCGGTGCCGAGTTCCGCGGCGATCCGGCGCATGGTGACCGCCTCCATCCCCTCGCCGTCCGCGATCTCGATGGCGGCGGTGGTGACCTCGGCGCGGCTGCGGCGCGGGCGTCGTCCCGGTCCGGTGCGCTCGAGCTGCTCCGGTCGCATCCAGATCGTCATGTTCTCGTGGCTCGGCATGGCCCTCCTCCTAAATGCGTACATCGTACTTGAAATGGGGTTCCATTTCGAGTACGTTGTACTCGAAATACTCCGACGCAGGTGAGGACACACCGATGGACACTCGACCGACCCTGAGCGATCCCGCCGACAAGGACCGGGCCTGGCAGATCGCCACCGCATTCGCCGACACACTGCAGGGCAGCAATGACGCCGACGGCTACGACTCCGCCTTCGCGGCGGACATCCTGTGGGGCAGCCCCTACGGGGCGACCGTGGCCGGCTATGCTGAGATCAACGCGATCCATCGCAGGCTGGTGACGGCACACGTCGCCCCGCCGTCCCGATTCGAGATAGTCTCGGCCCTGGCTCCCGCGCCGGGCGTGGTGGTGACGCAGATCCGCAGGCGCGCAATCGATTCCGGCGGATTCTCCGAGATGGCGCTCTATGTCCTGATCGAACGCGACGGGCGCTGGTGGCTCACCGCCGCGCAGAACACCCCCATCGCCGCTGCGCCCCAACAATCCGCCTGATCGTCGGTCCCGATCGAAAGCGAATACCGATGTCCACCAAATCCATTGAACGCGCCGCCGACATTTTGACTCGTCCGCTGTCGGTAGGGCGTCTCACACTGCCCAACCGCGTCGTCATGGCCCCGATGACGCGCGAATTCTCCCCCGAAGGCGTACCGGGTGCGGACGTGGCGCAGTACTACGCCCGACGCGCCGCAGCCGGTGTCGGGCTGATCATCACCGAGGGCGCCTACATCGGCCACGATTCGGCGGGCGGCAGCGCTCGGGTGCCGCGCTTGCACGGCGCCGCGGCACTGGCGGGTTGGTCGGCCGTGGCCGAGGCGGTGCACCGGGCAGGTGGCCGAATCATGCCGCAGCTGTGGCACATCGGCATGGAGCGCGCCCTCGGCGCCCCGCCGGTGCCCGACGCTCCGCGCATCGGTCCGTCCGGTATCGCGTTGGACGGCACGAACTCCGGTCGCGCGATGACGCGGGTCGATATCGACGAGGTGGTCGCCGCGTTCGCCGCCGCCGCGGCGCAGGCCGAAGCGCTCGGCTTCGACGGCATCGAGATCCACGGCGCCCATGGCTATTTGATCGATCAGTTCCTGTGGGCCGAGACCAACCGGCGCACCGACGCCTACGGTGGCGATATCGCGGGCCGCACCCGATTCGCCGCCGAGATCGTGGCCGCGTGCCGGGCCGCCGTCGCCGCGGACTTCCCGATCTCCTTGCGACTGTCCCAGTGGAAGGCGAACCACTATCAGGCCCGGATCGTCGAAACGCCACAGGAACTGGAGACAATGCTCGGCCTGCTGACCGAGGCGGGCGTCGATATCTTCCACTGCTCCACCCGCCGGTTCCAACAGCCCGAGTTCGCAGGTTCCGAACTCGGACTGGCGGGATGGGCCAAGAAGCTCTCCGGCAAGCCGGCTATCGGCGTCGGATCGGTGGGACTCGGCAGCGAATTCCCGCAGATGTCACCGGGTTCGGCCACCGGTGTGGCCGAGTTGCTCGACCGACTCGAAAGCGACGAATTCGACCTGATAGCGGTCGGCAGGGCGCTGCTGGGCGATCCGGAATGGCTGCCGAAGGTGCTCGCCGGACAGGGCGAGACGATCACCCCCTTCCACGGCGGTCTGCTCGGCAGCCTGCATTGACCCGGATCATCTTGCCGGCCTGGTGATTTCAGTTCGCGCCGAGAAGTGTCCGGATGAGGGCCGCGTGGTGGGCCAGGATGCGGGACGGGGGGAATTCGGTGGGTTCGGCGAGGGTGAGGCGGCCCGCGTTCCAGACCAGGGTGTCCAGGGTGCGGGCGGTCATGGGGATGTCGATGGCGCGGGTATCGATGGTGGCGCGGAGGAAATCCGCGAAGGCGGTGATGAATTCGCGCCGCCACCGTTCGAGGCGGCGACGGAAGTAGGGTGTTTCGCTGTCCACCAGAGCGAATGCCGCGCGCCAGCGGTCGGGGGCGGCGCCGACCGCCTGCAGGAAACCGCTGAGGTAGCGCAGCACGTCGGCGACCGGATCGCCGCTCGGGCGCAGCGGCAGGATCGGCGAGAGCTGTTGGCGGGCCAGGTCTTCCTCGCGATCGAGGGAGCTGCGCAGCAAATCGTCGGTATCGGTGAAGTGGGTGTAGACGACGGGTCGGGTGACGCCCGCGGCCCGTGCCACCGAATCCATCGACACCTTGTGGATGCCCTGTTCGACCACGATGCGCAGCACGGCGTCGAGCAGTTGGGCGCGACGATCCTCGGGGGCCATGCGCGGCGCATAGGTGCGGGAGGCCATCGCGCACTCCTCTCTCTTGACAGCGGACGATTCGACCGTGGATGCTACAGACACTGTAGCTACGGTGAGTGTAGCTTTTGGAGAGAAGGTTCGGATGACCGCCACGGATCGGCCCCTCGGTGTGGCCGAGTACCTCAGCCTGATCGATCCGGCCAATCGCGCCAACCCGTATCCGCTGCTCGCCGAGCTGCGCGCACTGGGACCGCTGCGACTGGGCACCGCGCCGGTCGTCCTGTTCACCAACTACGACGATTGCCTCAGTGTGCTGCGACATCCGGATGCCAGGGTGGATCGCGGGCTCACCGAATTCCCGCTGTCACAGTTCCCCGACCCGCGCTCGGACGCGCGCGGCGAGAAACCGTCGTTCCTCTTCCTCGATCCGCCCGACCACACCCGACTGCGGCGACTGGTCGCGCAGGCGTTCACCCCGCGCACGGTGCGGCAACTGGCCCCGAGAATCACCGAACTGGTCGACCGGACGTTGGACCGGGCCGCGGCAGCCGGACAGTTCGACGCGGTCGCCGACCTCGCCTACCCGCTACCCGTCACCGTCATCTGCGAATTGCTCGGCGTGCCGGTGGCCGACGGCGACCGGCTCAGCGAATGGTCCGCCCTCATGTCGCGCCGACTCGATCCGGCCGCCCGCTCCACCGCCGCCTTCGCCGCCGACCCCACCGAACTCGCCCGCGCCTCGGACGAAATGTATTCGTACTTCGAGGATCTGGCGGCGCGCCGGCGCACCGATCCGGGACCGGACCTGCTCTCGCAACTGATCGCCGCCGAGGAATCCGGCGACAAACTCACCCACGACGAACTGATCGGCACCTGCGGTCTGCTGCTGATCGCGGGCCACGAGACCACGGTCAACCTCATCGGCAACGCGATCCTCGCACTACTGCGCGACCCACGACATCTGGCCGCCCTGCGCGCCGATCCCGACCTCGCGCCCGCCATCGTCGAGGAAACCCTGCGCTACGACCCGCCCGTGCAACTCGCGCCCCGCATCGCCGCGGCGGATATGCGCATCGCCGGGATGGATATTCGGCGCGGCGATCTGCTGATCATGCTTTTCGCTGCCGCCCAACGGGATCCGCAGCTGTATCCGGATCCCGACCGATTCGATCCCGGTCGCGATGCGCGCCACCTCGCCTTCGGACTCGGCGCGCACTTCTGCCTCGGTGCGCCGCTCGCGCGACTCGAGGCCGCAATCGCCCTGTCGCGCTTCGCCGCTCGCGTCGAGCGGCCCCGTTTGCTGGTCGACCCGCCGCCCTACCGCGACCACGTCAACCTGCGCGGCCCCGCCGCCCTGCCGATCGCCTTCGACGCGATCTAGGGACACAGACCCTAGACCGCTCACCATCTCGCGGCAGCTCGTCCGTTCCGTGAGCGGTTCACGGACGCAGCACCGACACCAGGAATTCGGTCTGGTCGTGGACCGCGCGCTCGAAATGATCATCGAAGTACACGTCGAAATGTCCTACGGGATAGCGCTTCACGATGGCGTGCTTGGTGCGCTCGGCCGCGCGCAGCGCCGACTTGGCAGGCGCGACCGAATCATTGTCGGCGATGGCGTACAGCACCGGCATCTTCAACGACTTGGCGCGCCTGCCCGGCGCGTCGAACAGTGCCGAGAAGGCAACGCGCGCCGCCACTCTCGGCTCGTAGCGCGGGCTCTCCTCGGCGAGACGACCGTATCCCTCCGGCACATCCGACGCACTCATCAGCGCCCCCGACCGCTTGCGCCCCGCCAACCGGATCCCGACCGGTCTGCGCCGCAGCGGCCCGATCAGCAGGTCGGCGGCGGCGATGGCCGACACCTTCGTCATACTGATCGGCCCCTTCGCCAGCGCCGAGGACAGGCCGCTGGTGAACGGCACCTGCGCGACCACTGCGGCGATGTACGCGTCGTCCGGCGCCACCGCCAGTACGTGCCCACCGCCGAATGACGTGCCCCACAGGGCGATTCGAGTGGCATCGACACCGCGCAGGGTGCGCGCGTAGGCGATGGCGGCATGCCAGTCGGCGCGCTGGCGGGCGATGTGCAGCAGTTGACGCGGCGCGCCCTGACTGGCCCCGAAATGCCGGTAGTCGAAGACCAGCACGGCCATTCCGGCCGCGGCGAACCGGCGCGCGTAGCGATCCAGACCCATTTCACGGTTGCCCCCCAGGCCATGCCCCATCACCACGAGCGGGCGGGGCTTGGGGACGCCGTCGGGCGGGTACAGCCAGGCGGCGCACTGCTCGCCCCCCGAAGCGAAACTGACCTCGACACGTTCCATGAGGCTCGAGGGTAGCGGGTAGTCTGTAGCAGCGAACGAGTTGGCCGGGCGACCGCGGCACGGGAACGGACATGCGAATGTCGCCGCCCGCCGCCGAGGAAAGTCCGGACTCCACAGAGCAGGGCGGTTGCTAACGGCAACCCGGGGTGACCCGCGGGACAGTGCCACAGAAAACAGACCGCCTGCGGCGTCGCGGCCTCGCGAGAGGTCCGATGCCGCGTGGTGAGGGTGAAACGGTGCGGTAAGAGCGCACCAGCGCCGCGGGTGACCGCGGCGGCTAGGTAAACCCCGCCCGGAGCAAGGTCGAAGGTCGCACCGCTCGCGGTGCGACTGCGCAGGCGTCCGAGGGCTGCTCGCCCGAGCCTGCGGGTGGGCCGCTCGAGGTACCCGGCAACGGGCTACCCAGATGGATGGTCGCCCCCCGGCGCGAGCCGGGGACAGGATCCGGCTTACAGGCCAACTCGTTCGCCCTTTCTCGGATGGCCTTCGCCGCAACCGAATTCCGAGGCTTGACCTTGCCCCAGGGGCAGGGTTCGACGATGGGGGCATGGAAACAACCACCACGGAAATAGCGGCCGCGATGCGGGAACAAGTGACCGCGTACTGCGAAAACAATGGAGTGCCCGGCTATCTCGCCGGGGTATATCGCGGCGGGGAGCAGGTCGTCCTCGCACACGGAACGGCCAACAGGTCGACCGGCGCCGCCATGCGGGAGGACACCGGATTCCTCCTGGGCTCGGTGACCAAGGTGCTGACCACGACCCTGCTGCTGCGCCACGTGGAACGCGGACTGCTCGACCTCGATCGGCCCGTGGTGAGCTATCTGCCGGAGTTCGAATTGACCGAACCCGGTGCGGCCGAGCGGATCCGGGTGCGCAACCTGCTCAACCACACCAATGGGATCGACGCGGACCTGCTCTTCGCCGACGGTGCGGGCAGGCACGCGCTGCGCGACTACACCGCGGCGCTGGGGCGGCAGTGCGGGGTGCTGTTCGCACCCGAGGAGTATGCGAGCTATTCCAATGGCGGCATGATCGTGGCCGGTCGCCTGCTGGAGGCGGTGACGGGAGCGAGCTATCCCGAACTGCTGGAGCGGGAACTGTATTCGAGTGTCGGCATGGCCGATTCGAGCACCTCGGCGCGGCAGGCCATCCTGCGCAGCACCGCCGTCGGGCACTTCCCCGCCGCCGAGGGCGCGCGGCGCACCGAGATGTTCATGCTGCCCGACACCTGGGGACCCGCGGGTGGGACGGCCATCGGGACCGTCGCCGATCTGCTGGCCTTCGGGCGAACCCACCTCGCGGACGGTATCTCCCCCTCGGGAACGCGGGTGCTGTCGGCGGAGCTGACGGCGCTCATGCGGCAACCCTCCTACGACCTCGGCACCCCGAATGTCGCACCGATCGGGTTGGGCTGGTTGCTCATGCCGTTCGGTTCGGCGCGGGTGCTGACCATGTCGGGCGCCTCACCGGGCGGGGTCGCGCTGCTGGCGGTCGCCCCGGAACAGGACCTGGTCTTCGTCGCGTACGGCAACGATATGCGGGCCATGCCGCTGCACGACGAGCTGCTGCTGTGGTTGCTGACCGAATCGGGGGTGCGGGTCACGGATCTGGTGACACCGTCCGAGGCGGGGGAACTGGTCCGGTACGCGGGCACGTATCGGTCGAATCAGTTGCGGGTCGAGGTGCGCGCGGTGGACGGCCAGTTGGAGGAGCAGACGCACTACGAGCCGTTCGACACCGAGCAGGAGCGCATCTTCCGCGGTTTCGCGGGCGGGGCGGTGTCGGGGCCGCCGCAGCGCTACGTGCCGATCGGCCGCGACCTGTTCGCCCCCGCGGGCATGCCCGCGCAGGCGTTCAATGGATATCTGCGCCAGTTGCTGGTCTCCTACCACGGCTTCGCCGACGGTCGCGCGGCGTACCGAAATGCGGGCGGCAGGATGACGCGGCGGCACTATGACCGTTAACCACCGCCACACGGGGAGGTAGGGATGCTCACCATCGGTCAGCTCGCGGGCTACGTGGGTGTGACGATCAAGGCGATCCGGCACTACCACGCGCGCGGCCTGCTGGCCGAGCCCGCGCGCGACGCCTCCGGCTACCGGCGTTACGGTGCGCAGGACGCCGTCGACCTGGTCAAGATCAAAACCTTGGCGCAGGCCGGCGTCCCGCTGGCCCGCATCGCCGAACTGCTCGCCGCCGACCAGGGGACCTTCGCCGCGGGCCTCGCCGAGATCGATCGCGACCTGGCCCTGCGGCAGCGCGAGATCACGCGCACCCGCGCGCGCATCGCCGAATTGCGCGGCGGTGACCGGCTTTTCGTCTCCGGGACGGTGGCCGACTACCTGGACCGGCTGCGCGAACTCGGCATCAGACCCGAGACCGTGCGCCTGGAACGCGACGGCTGGATACTCGTCCAGGCGGTATCGCCCGACCAGGCGGCCGCCTGGATCGCCGACAAGCTCGCCCTGCTCGACGACCCGGAATTCCGCGCGCTTTACCGCGACTACGACGCCGCATTCGACTGGGCCTGCGACGATCCCCGCCTGTCCGCCCTCGCCGAGCGCACCGGCCGCTGGCTGGCGGGCCGCGGCGCCTCCGCCCCGCCCGCCGATCCCACCGTGGCCCGCATGCTGGCGGCCGAGGGGGTGTCCTCCCCCGCCTGGACCCGGCTCACCGACCGCGGCGGACAGTGAACCCTCCGTGCGTGGGTCCGCAGCCCGCGCGGGGTGTCGGTGCGGCGTACTACAGTGCGCGGAATGAACCGTGCTACCGCCGTGGTCGCCGAGATCGTCGGGGCGATCGAACCATTCGACGAGAGGGAGCGCGATCAGATCGGGGAGGCGCTGCGGTGGTTGGCGAGCACCGATGATGTGTTTCGGCGGGTGAAGCCGGATACACCGCCGCGGCATCTGGTCAGCTACACGGTGCTGGTGGATGGGCGGCGCGGTGCGATATTGCTTGGGCGGCATCGGCTCGCGGGGCTGTGGCTGCCTGCCGGTGGGCATGTGGATCCGGGGGAACATCCCTTGGAGACCGCGCGGCGGGAAGCCGACGAGGAGATGGGGATCCCCGAGGCGGATTTCGGCCTGCTGGGGGCGGCGCCCGTATTCCTGACCATCACCCCGACGCATGAGGACGGGCACGAGGACGTGAGCCTGTGGTACGTGTTGCGCGGGGACAGCACTCGCGAATACGTATTGGATCCAAGGGAATTCGATGGCGGCCAATGGTGGGACATCGACTCGTTCGCGATAACCGATACCGATCCGAGTCTGCCCCGGTTCCTGAAGAAGCTCACCGCCGCCCTCGCCCGGTGAAGGTGCGCGGCAACGCGGTTCGCGGACAGGCCGATCGGTGCGCGGGCGGCGGTTGGTTGATCGACCGCCGCACACGGGATTTCGTCAGATGGGCCGGAAGCCCGCACCGACTCCGCCGCGGGCATCGATATCGGCGAGGATCTGATCGATCGGCGCGAAGAACGCGGGCGAGTGATACGGGATGGCCGCGATCAGGCACGGCACGTCGAAGCCGATCGGGCCGAGCCCCGTCAATCTGCCCTGATTCATACCGACCAGCCTGTCCCCTACCATTACCGGGCCACCCGAATCCCCCGGTTTGGAGCAGCCCTGGTTGATGGTGGTCCCGTCGAGAACACCCCAGACGACACCGCAACTCGATCCGCTGCTGCGCCCATTGGCGCAGACCGTGCCACCGGGACCCGGTGCGGCACCGAGCCCTTCGATGGTGGTCACGCCCACGGTGCGCACCGGAATCACCTTGGCGGCATCGAATTCGATGACGGCGTAGTCGAGTCGGTTGCCGTTGTCGGAGAACACGACCCGGCCGACGACACCTTCCTCCCTGGCCCGCTCGGCGACCAGTCGCATGCCTTCCGGGGCGCAGTGTCCGGCGGTGAATCCGACCAGTCGGCCGGAGCTGTCATGGCCGATGGTGGTAAGCGAACAGGCCGCGTTGTTGTCGAAGATGATGCCCGACGAACCGCCCAGTACCGCGCCGGGGTCCGCCTGCGCGGACCCCGAGGCGAATCCGGCCAGGGATGCCGTCAGCGCGGCGACCCATCCGAAAGTTCCAGCCACAAACCTCTCCTTAGGACGGTTCCCCCCGATCGCGCGGCCCATCGACAAGATCAACGATAGGCGCATCGACGGCGGATCGGCAGGCCAGGGTCCGATTCTCGCAGTCAGCTACCTGATAGCAAACAAACTTTGGCGGAAGTCGGATCCGATGGCAACACAGATGTGTGCGACGCCACACCAACGCTAAAGATAGGACGTGTCGTTCACCAAGCGCACCGACGCGCCACCGTCCGGATAGAACTCGGCGATCGAGAGCGAGGCCAGATCCAGATGCAGCCGGTACAGCAGCGACGGACCGACTCCGAGCGCCAACTGCAAAAAGGTCTTGATCGGCGTGACATGGCTCACCACAACGATATTCGCGCCAGGATGCAGCGCGACCAGATCGCGGCGCACCGCCTCCACCCGCTCGCGCACGGCATCGAAACTCTCCCCGCCCGGTGCGGGCACGGAAGGATCGCCGAGCCAGCGGGCGTGCGACTGCGGATCCCGCTGCGCCGCTTCGCCGAACGTCAGACCCTCCCACGCGCCGAAATCGGTCTCGGTGAGCCCGTCGACGGTGCGCACCGGGAGCCGCAGCGCCTGCCCCACCGCGGCGGCCGTGGCCTGCGCGCGATCCAGGGGCGAGCTCACGACGGCCGCGATATTCCCTTTGGCCGCAAGCATTCTCGCGGCACGGTCGGCCTGTTCGCGACCGAGTTCGGTGAGCGGCGGATTGCCGCGCCCGGAATACCTCCGCTGGATCGACAATTCGGTTTGGCCGTGCCGCAGCAGCAGTAGGCGCGTCGGACGGCCATGCGCCCCGGTCCAACCCGGCCCCGGCTCGCGCGCGGCGGTTGCGCGGGGTTCGCCACGGGAGCGAGAGCCGGCCACCTCGGTATCGCGCTGCGCGAGAGTGGAATTCACTGCCCGCACCTCATCGACGATCGGCGCGTCGTCCATCGCCTCGTTGGCCAACCGGTCCGCGTGCGAATTCTGCGCGCGCGGAATCCAGGTGAAGCTCACCGCGTCGAAACCGGCGACCAGCGCCCTGGCCTGCTTGGCCAGCGGAATCATGGCCGGATGCTTGACCTGCCAGCGACCGGACATCTGCTCGATCACCAGTTTGGAATCCATCCGCACCGCGACGGTGCGCGCCCCCAACTCGGCCGCCGCCGCCAATCCCGCGATGAGACCGCGATACTCGGCCACATTATTGGTCGCGACACCGAGACTCTCGCGCCGCTCGGCCAGCACCCGCACATGGTCGGCGTCGTAGACCACCGCACCGTAACCCGCGGGACCGGGATTGCCGCGCGAACCGCCGTCGGCTTCGACGACGACCGCTGGGATCACAAGCCGGATTCCTTGGTGCGCACCATGATCGCGCCGCATTCGGGGCAGCGGACCACCGCGTCGGGCGCGGCCTTGGCGATGCGCGCCAACTCCCCGCGATCGAGTTCGATGCGGCAGGCGCCGCATTTGCGCGCCTGCAGCAGCGCCGCGCCGACACCGTGCTGGGCGCGTTGCCGGTCGTACACGGCGAGCAGATCGGTCGGGAATTTGGCCACCAGGTCGATCCGGTCGCTCTCGCAACGGCCCTGCGCCACTTCGAGATCCGCGAGCGCCTCACCGCGCACCCGCTGCGCGTCGGCGAGGTCCATCTCGGTCTTGGACAGGCGCGCGCCCGCGTGCTCGTGATCGGCGGCCGAGGCCTCGCGCCGCTCCATCACCTCGAGCAGTTCGTCCTCCAGGACCGAACGGCGGCGCTCCAGGCTGCCCAGCTCGTGCTGGATCTCGGAAAGCTGTTTCGCGCCAACCGATCCCGAGGTGAGCATGCCCCGGTCGCGCTGTTCGCGCTTGCGGACCGCCTCGACCTCGCCCTCGAGTTTGGTGATATCGCGGTCGAGGTCGTCGAGCACGATCTCCACGGCCACCGCGGCATCCTTGTGCGCATTGCGCTCGGTCTCGAGCCGCGTCACCTCCTGCTGTTCGGGCAGGACGGTGCGCCGGTGCGCGATCCGCGTCAGTTCGGCGTCGACAGCGGCGAGCCGAAGCAGTGTGGCCTGGACGGATGGTTCGACATTCAACGCGGACAAACTCCTCGACGCTATGGATTGGGCCGGCCCTCAACCGTACCCCGCGCGGCCCCGCGCGCTAGCGTCCGGTCTGACGCGTCTTGATGGCGTCGCGGGAAATGTAGATGTCGTACTCGCCGGGCATGGAGATCACCGCGTTGCCGTAGGCCGAGCGCACGAATGGTTCGGTCCACCAGCGGCCCGCCCGCATATCGGTGAAGAAGTCCTGATCCTCGCCATTGAGGAATATCTGATGCTGACTCGTCGCGACCCCGTCCAACCGCTGACCGTACAGGCGGGTGACCTTGTAGCCGGAGTGGAATCCGATCGCGTTCACCCAGGGCTCGAGTTCCACGATATCGGCCTGCAACACCCACATATCGCCCTCGACGTCGTAGGCGCGGCGCTGTTCGGGGTGCGCGTCGTCACCGAAGAGTGTCAGATCCACCTTCAGCCGGTGTTCGGATCCCGGCACCGAGTTCACGGTGAGGTGCGCGGCTTTGATCTCCCCGGTCAATCCGAGATAGGTCTGCATGAGTGTGGCGACCCACAGCGCCACCACGGCCGTCACCATGAGCGCGAGACCACTCGCCCCGCGCGCGAGCAATGCCCGCATTCCGACCTTGCGCACCTTGATCACGGCGGTCACCAGCAAGGCCAGCGCGACCACCACGAGCAGAATCAGGCCCACCTGCAGGAACCCGAACTGCACCGGGAAACTCATGCGCTAGTTGTACCCTGTCCGACTCCGGAATCCACCCGCGCCGAGCGACTTCGGCGCATCGCGATAGCCGAGGCGCGGGGAAGGCGAGCCGGGTCTCGGCCGGATCGAGGATCTCGATATCCGGCCGAGACGCGGATCTCACACGCCTTGGATGCGCTTACCGCCGTCGGAAATCCTATGGGCACCTCCGAAGCGGCGGCAATCGATACGCGGGCCGAAAGTTCGGTCGGGAACGGGCTATTGGCCCGCGGCGACCGTCCACGGATCGGTGCGCAGCGTGCAGATTCGCGTCTGCACGTCGGGAAGCGCGGCGCGCAACACCTGTTCGGCCTGTGCGCACCACGGGAATTCGGTCGCCCAGTGCGCGGCGTCGATCAGAGCCGGGCCGTGTTTGCGGAGATGTTCGTCGGCGGGGTGGTGGCGCAGATCGGCGGTGACGTAGGCGTCGACGCCCAGGCGTGCGACGGTGTCCAGGAAGGAGTCGCCCGCGCCGCCACAGACCGCTACCGTGCGGATCATCCGTTCCGGATCGCCTGCCGCGCGCACACCCCAGACGGTGGCGGGCAGTGCCGAGGCGACGCGAGCGGTGAAGGCGCGCAGGGGTTCCGGGGTGGGCAAGGCGCCGATGCGACCGAGTCCGCGCGGTGAGGACAGTTCGGCGCGCTCGGTGACCTGATAGGCCGGTTCCTCGTAGGGGTGTGCGGCGCGCAGAGCGGCGAGCACTGCCGAGCGAGCGGCGGGCGATGCGACGACCTCCAGGCGCTCCTCATCGACGAGCGTCAACTCGCCCCGTGCGCCGATGGTCGGATTCGCCTGCCCCACAGGACGAAACTGCCCGACCGCAGGCACCCGCAACGCACATTCGCGGTAGTCCCCCGCTCCGCCCGCACCGGCCGCGAACATTGCGGTCAGCACCGCGTCCGCGGATCCGGCGGGCACGTGCACGGTCCAACTGTCCACGGCCGACTCGGGTTTCGCCGCGATCGGCCCGGTCACCGTCAAGCCCAATGCCGCCGCCAACGCGTCCGAGACACCGGGATCGGCCGAATCCGCATTGGTGTGCGCGGTGAACAGCGCGCATCCCCCACGAATAAGCCGGTGCAGCAGCGCCCCTTTGGGCGTATCCGCCGCCACCGTGTCGACCCCGCGCAACAGCAGCGGATGATGCACCACCAGCGCCTGCGCACCCCACGTGATGGCCTCCTCCACCACCCCGGCCGTGGCATCCACCGCGAACAGCACCCGCCGCACCGGATCGCCGGGATCCCCGCACACCAGCCCCACCGAATCCCACGACTCGGCCAACCGGGGCGGATACGCCGCGTCCAATACCTCGACGACCTCGGCCAAACTCGTCACCGCACAGCCTCCTTCCTCGCCTCCGGCCCGAAACCCCTGGCCGGCGCGGGCCTCATATTCCTACCGTTTCGATCCCCGAGATCAGCCGATCGACGGCGGCGGCATCCCGCACCGCGACCCGCAGGTGGTTCGGTCCGAGACCGGGGAAGGTATCGCCGCGCCGCACGGCGATTCCCTGCTCCGCCAGTCGTTTCCGCAGCAGCTCACCATCCGGCACCCGCAGCAGCAGGAATGGTCCCGCCGCCGGAGTGTGCACCTGTACGCCGATCGCACGCAGGCGGGCGACCATCGAATCGCGTTCGGCGGCGATATCTTCCGCGAACGCGGCCGCCATGGCGACGGCCTCGGGCGATGCGGTGGCAGCGATGGCGGTGAGTGGCAGGGTGCCGAGGGGCCAGTGGGCTCGACCGTGGGCCAGCCGTCCCAAGAGATCGGGCGGGCCGAGCCAGTATCCGCAGCGCAGCCCGGCCAGCGCCCAGGTCTTGGTCAGACTGCGCAGCACGAGCACATCGGGCAGCGGGTGCGCGGCGAGGGACTGCGGCTCGCCGAGCACGGCGTCGGCGAACGCCTCGTCGACCACGATGGTCCGGCCGGGTCGGCGCAGCGCGCGAATCGCGGCGGCCGGATGCTGCACGGAGGTCGGGTTGGTGGGGTTGCCGAGGACGACCAGGTCGGCGGCCTCGGGGACGAGCGCGCCCGCGAGTTCGTAGGGCGGTTCCAGGATCACCCTGGCCACCGGGATATCCGCCTCGCGCAGCGCCAACTCGGGTTCGGTGAACGACGGGTGCACCACCGCGGCCGCGCGCGGCGCGAGGCGCGGCAGTTGCGCGAAACCCTCCGCCGCCCCGGCCAGCAGCAGCACCTCGGCCTCGGATCGACCGTGCCTGGCCGCGACGGCGGCGCGCGCGGCCGCCGCCTCCGCGGCGCTCGGATAGCGGCCGAGGTCGGCCAGGCGCGCCGCCAACCGCTCGCGCAGCCAGGCGGGCGGCGCCGCGCCCCGCACATTCACCGCGAAATCGAGCAGACCCGGCCGCACGTCCACATCGCCGTGGTGGCGCAGTTTCGCGGGATCGACGCGATCATCGGGCACAGCAGCCCACCCTACGTGGCGGCGGATCGGCCGCACCGGCCAGAATGGCTGTCGTGGGTGAGCTTCACGTCTGCTTCGTGTGCACCGGCAATATCTGCCGATCGCCGATGGCGGAAAAGATCTTCGCCGCGCGGCTGGCGCGCGCGGGCCTGGCCGACCGGGTCCGGGTGAGCAGCGCGGGCACCTCGGCCTGGCACGCGGGCGACGAGGCCGACCGGCGCACAAATGCGACGCTGCGCGCGCACGGCTACCCCACCGGCCATCGGGCCGCGGGCCTGGGTCCCGAGCATCTCTCGGCCGACCTGCTGGTCGCCCTGGATCGCGGTCACGACCGCGACCTGGCCGCGCTCGGCGTCCCGTCCGAACGTCACCGGCTGCTGCGCAGCTTCGATCCGACGGCGGACCGCCTCGATGTCCCCGACCCGTACTACGGCGATATGGCGGATTTCGAAGTGGTTCGCACCCAGATCGAGGCGGCGATACCGGGTCTGCTCGAGTGGATCCGCGCCGCGCCGGCCCCTACGGACGGCGACTGATGCGCCGCCTGACGTTCCTGCTGCGCCCCAGTTGGGTCATTCTGGCGGCGGTGGTGGTCGCGTTCGCGTATCTGTGTTTCACCGTGCTCGCGCCGTGGCAACTGGGCAAGAACACCAGGACCTCGCATCGCAATGAGCTCATCGCGGATTCGGTGCGCGCCGAACCGGTCGACGCCGCGACCGTCTTCGACGGCAGGGACGCGGCGCACGAGTGGCGGCGGATCACCGCGTCGGGCGCTTACGTCCCGAATTCGACCGTGCTGGTGCGCCTGCGCCACCTGGATGGCAATCCGGCCTATTCGGTGCTGGGCGCGTTCAAACTCGACGACGGCCGCATCGTGCTGATCGATCGCGGCCTGATCGCCGCGGCGAATGGGACGAGCACGCCGCCGATTCCGGACCCGCCCGCAGGCCCGCAGCATCTGGAAGGCCGGTTGCGGGCCGCCGAAGGCGTCATTCCGGGTAAGGATCCGAGCGTTCAGGACGGCTTCCGTCAGGTCTATTCGATCGATCTGGCCCAGGAGATGACCGTCCTCGAGCTGCCGCTCACCGCGCTGCCCGACAAGGGCTATCTCCAACTGGAGAAGGGGCAGCCCGGCGCGTTCACCCCCGACCCGCTCCCCCAACTCGACGCGGGTCCGTATCTGTCCTACGGCCTGCAATGGCTGGCTTTCGGCATCATGGCCCCGCTCGGCCTCGGCTACTTCGTCTTCGCCGAGATCCGCGAACGCCGCAAGGAGAAGGCCGCGGCCACACCGCAACCCACCGGTCCGGATCCGGAACCGCAGGACCCGCAAGCGGATACGCAGCCCACACGGCAGAACACTCAGGCGCGCTTGGCCGACCGCTACGGTCGGGGTCGCTGACCGCGCGAACGGCCACCCGGCGTAGCGACTACGCCCTGGACGGCCGCACCGCCCACACCGCCGCGACCAGCAGCGCCGCCGCCTGCACCGCCTCGGACATGCGCACCGCACGGCGCAGATCCCGCACCGTCGGCGCGGGACCTTCCCCGAGCGTCGGCCGCAATTCGGTGCCGTAGCGATACTGGGTGCGCCCACCCAACTGCACACCGAGCGCCCCGGCCATACTCGCCTCCGCCACACCGGCATTCGGGCTCGGATGCTTGGCCGCGTCATGTCGCCAAGCATGTACGGCGGCACCGGGGCGCCCCCCGACGACCGGGGCGAGGGCGGCGGTCAGCGAACCCGTGAGACGTGCCGGAATCAAATTCGCCAAATCGTCGACTCTCGCGGCGGCCCAACCGAATCGGAGGTACCGCTCATTGCGGTAGCCGATCATCGCATCGAGGGTATTGACGGCCCGGTACCCGAGTAGGCCGGGTATGCCCGCGACCGCACCCCACCACAGCGGGGCGACGGTCGCGTCGGAGGTGTTCTCGGCGATGGATTCCAGTGCGGCGCGGGCCAATCCGTCCGCGTCGAGCACTTCGGGATCGCGCCCGCAGAGCGAAGGAAGCAGCGCCCGCGCACCGTCCAGATCGCCCGCTTCCAGCAGGTCGGCCATGGCGTTTCCGGTGCGGGCCAGGGTTGTTCCGCCCAGGACGGTCCAGGTGGCCAGCGCCGTCGCGATGATGCCGCCGCGACGCAGGGCGAGTCCGAGTCCGATCACCGCGCCCACCGCGAGCACCTCGTGCACGACACCCGCCGAACGCCGGTCGGCATAGGTCAGTGTCTCGAGTCTATTTGCCGCGGAACCGAATCCGGCCACCGGATGAGCGCGGCGCGGATCGCCCGCGACGCGGTCGATCGCGAAGCCGAGCACCAGCCCGGCGGCCGTCGAGAATGCCACCGGCCGAGGGTAACCGGTCGCGCCCCCGACCGTCGCGACCGGGGACTACAGCGAGATGGGATCGCCGTAGACGGTCACGGCGTGATCGGTGGCGGCGGTCTTGATGGTCGCGGTGGCGAACGAGCGCAGCGTCACCGGTCCCATGCAGGCGTCGACCTTGATCTCCACCTGTTCGGCGGCGATCGAACCGCGGTCACCGACCAGGGGTTTCGTGCCGAAGGCAATGGTGCTGATGGAGCCGGGCTTGAGCGTGGTCTGCACGCTCGGGATGACAGCGGCCGAACCGCCGACGGTGACGCCGGGGGTGCCGCTGATGGTCACGCCGACATTCGGGCCGATGGACAGGCCGAGACCCAGTTGCAGACCGCTGGTGACATCGACCTGACAACCCAACTGGTAACCGAAGGTGATGTCGCCCGCGTCGACCTTGTTGCTGCCCGCGCCGGTGTATTCGCCAATGGCCTTGAGCGAGACGAAGCCCTCGCGGCTGGTCGGCGTATTGGCCAGGTTCGGGTAGCGGTCGAGGGTTTCGGCGGTCTTGCTGACGGTGAGGGTCCAGCCGTCATCGGTTTGCGTCGTGCGCGATTTATCGGCGACGACATCGGCGCTCGCGACACCGGTGCCCAGGAGTAGACCTGTCGTCGCCAGGCACGCCACTCCGGCCGCCGCGACACTGCCCCGTCGAATTCCAGCCAACTTCATTTCTGCCGCACTTCCATCTCTGAGATACGCACCGCCAGACCCCAGCCGCGCTCCTTACTGTGACGACTCAAGTGAACGCGGACAGCTATTAATCGGCAAACGAACTGTGGGTGTGAATCGGACACCGCGACATCGCGTTCACCAGGGTGAACCCCACCCCGCCCGGTCAGCGGCAGGATCTATTGACCGACTGACCAGCTTGTGATTTCCGGCACCGAACCCACGATTCCACGCCAAATGTGACGGGCCGCACCACCGGACTCTCCGCGATGTCACACTGGCACGGTCCACGTCGTCACCGTGACGACCCCCTCTAGACTCGTGTGCCCAGAACAGGCCACCGATGACGAACGGCGACAGCAGTGACATCCCCGCAACCCACCGATCCCACCGAGCTGGCCCGACAGTTCGAGGAGCATCGCCCCTACCTGCGCCGCCTGGCCTACAGCACACTCGGCAGCCTGTCCGACGCCGATGACGTGATCCAGGAGGCGTGGCTGCGCCTGCAACGTCAGCACGAGGCGGGCGCCGTCATCGACAATCTGCGCGCCTGGCTCACCACCGTCACCGGCCGGCTCGCCCTGGACCAACTCTGCTCGGCGCGCGCCCGACGCGAGCAGTATGTGGGCGAGTGGCTGCCCGAACCCGAGGTGACCACCTCGCTCGATCCGGCCGACCGCGTCACCCAGGACGAGCGGGTCACCACCGCGCTGCTGGTCGTCCTGGAATCACTCTCGCCCGCCGAGCGCACCGCCTTCGTACTACAGGATGTCTTCGGCATGTCCGGACCCGAGGTGGCCGAGGTCGTCGGCCGCACCCCGGCGGCCGTGCGTCAGCTCGCCTCGCGCGCCCGCAAGCGGGTCGAGGAGGGCACGCCGCGCTTCCCGGCCACAAGCGACGAACAGCAGCGCGTGGTCTCGGCCTTCGCCGTGGCCTGGCGCTCCGGCGATCTGAGCGCGCTGCTCGGCATCCTCGACGCGGAGGTCAAGCTGACCGCCGACGGCGGCGGCAAGGTGCCCGCGACGCGCCGCCCGATCTCCGGGGCCGAACTGGTCGCCAAGCTGCTGATGGGTTGGTACCACGCGCCATCGGCCCGCGGCGCGTGGGGACGCCACGTGCTGGTCAATGGCGAGCCGGGCCTGATGGTCTTCGACGGCAAGCACACCGGGATCATGTCGCTCACCGTGGATCAGGGCGTGATCGTCGGCATCAATGTCATCCGCAATCCCGACAAGCTGCACGATCTGCCTGCCGACGGCGAACCCGACTGGTATATGGATCGGATCGACTAGGAATACCCGTGCGCGGCGGCCACTTCCGCCGACAGCAGTTCGCCCGCGTCGGCGGTGAGGCCGTGCGCCAGTTCGGGATGGGCGGCCAGAGCCGCCCGCCAACCGTGTTCGGCGATGGTCCGCACATACGGCAGCGTCGCGTTGGTGAGCGCGACGGTGGCGGTGTGCGGCACCGCGCGCCGACCTGCGGCCCCAGCCTGCCCGCGACCTCGCTCATGGGCGCGAGCAACGGCAGCGACCCGTCGGCGGCCCGCACCGTCTCATACGCGATGGCGGTGATCCCCGAGGCCAGGATCGCCTCGGTGCACTGCCGCGACGCCGCCAGATGCAGATACGCGAACAGCACCTGCCCGGCGCGCAGCCGCGAATACTCCTCCGGCACCGGCTCTTTCACCTTCAGCACCAACTCCGCCCCGGCCCACACCGCCGCAGGCCCCGACACCGTGCGCGCACCGTGCGCGACATAGTCGATATCGGCGAAGCCGGAACCCACACCCGCCCCGGCCTCGATCAGCACCTCGTGCCCGCAGGCCGTCAACTCCCCCGCGCCCGCCGGGGTCAGTGCGACCCGAAACTCCTGTTCCTTGACCTCCCGTGGCACTGCGATTCGCATACCGTCATCGTCGACCACCGATCGCCGCGTCGGCCGCAACGCCGCGCGGACAGCGACTACCCGCGTGGTTCGGGCAGCAGGAAGGCGAGCCCGATGACGACCACCGGAACCACGCACAGCACGGTGAGCACGGCCTGCGGCCCGTGCGCGTCGGCGATCAAGCCGAACACCGGCGCGAAGAAGCCGCCGATACTCACCGCCAACCCGAGGGTCACCCCGGTGGCGGTGCCGGGCCTGCGCGGCAGATAGTCCTGGCCCAGCTTCACCAGCACCGCGAACGGGATATTCAACGCGACACCACCGAGCACCGCGAGCGCCAAACCGACCTCCGGATTCGGCGCGACCCGCAGCAGGATCAGTGCGGGCAGTGCGGCGATCGAGCCGATCCGGATGGTGCGCACCGCGCCGAAGCGATCGGCCAGCCTACCGCCGACCAGCGTGCCGAGGACCCCACCGATCATGAAGGTCGTCAACGCGATACCGCCGAGTCCCTTCGCCGCGCCCAAATGCCGAATCCAGAACAGCACCAGGAAGGTGCTGATCCCGAAGAAGATGATCGATCGCACCACCGCCACTCCCGACAGCAGCAGGAACGGCACCCATCGATCCGAACCGTCGCTCACGGCCGTCGCCGCGGCGACGGCCGCCCGACGCTGCTGATGCCGCCACAGCACCACCCCCATGAACACCGCGGGCGGAATGAATATCGCGGTCGCGCCGATACCCCACGCCACCAGCGCCGGGGTGACCAGCGCGGGCGCGAGGAAGAATCCGACATTGCCGCCCACCGCGAACCAACTCATCCCGGTGGTGCTCGCGCCCGCCGCCTGCCGCGCGTCGCGCCCGGCCGCCGGATGGAAGGCGGCGACACCGATTCCCGAGAGCAGCAGCAGCGCCCAGACCAGCGGATAGCTCGGGGCCAGTCCGGACAGGCCCGCGCCGACCCCGGCCAGGGTCAGGCCGGCGGGCGCGAGCCACAGCAGCCGCCAACGATCCGCGAGGAAGCCCAGGATCGGTTGCGGCAGTGAACTTCCCAGCGTGGAGGCCAGGGCCAGTCCGGACGCCGCCACATAGCTGTAGTGCCGCTCGAGCACGAAGAACGGGACGGCGGCGGGCACCAGTCCCTGATAGAAGTCGTCGACCGTGTGCGCGATGACCCAGTACCGCATCCGCCGCCACAATGCCCAGCCGCTCGCCGCGGGTTCGGTCGCCACCTGTAAACCCATCACCAACCCCTTCGACCATCCGACGCGTTGTCAGCGTAGACAGCCGGGGGGCGGCAGCTCACGCGCGCCACCGAACAACCCCTGCGCCTGCCCGCCGCCCGCGACGAAAGACTCAGGCACGCCTGCGCGTTGCTCGACCGTCACGCCTACGGCTACACGCCGGGCTCGAATCGCCCGCCCCGCCGCGAAATTCAGGCGGGCTGGACCCGAGCCGTGTAGGCGGGCACCAGGAACGTCTCGCCGAGCGGCGGAATGTGCAGTTGCGCACCGCGACCCGCGTAGTGGAAATTGTGCGCCAGATAGTCCACGGATTCGCTGAAGTGCGCCCACCCCTCGGCGTGCACGACGACGATGGCGGCTCCGGCCAGCACTTCCGCGGCGGCCACGGCGGTGCGACCGTTCAGCGTGATATCGGTATCGCCGAACAGTCCGACATTCGCCGCCCCGGCGAACAGCACGGCCACATCGATCGGGAAGCGCCGGGCGATCTCGGCCACGAGGTCGACGGAGGCGTTGTCGCCGGAGACGTAGACGGTCGGCTCCCCCTCGGCCTGGAGGACGAATCCGGTGACGGTGCCGGTGAATTCCTCGCATCCCTGCGGCCCGTGCAGGGCGGGCACACCGGTCACGGTCACCGCGCCGATCTGCACCGTCTCCCAATTGGCCAGTCCCCGAACACCGTTCATCCGGCCCGCGGCCTCCGGCGTGGACAGTACGTGCTCGACGCCGGTGAGGAGCGCGCGCCCGGCATTGTCGAGATTGTCGGGATGCTCGTCGTGGGAGAGCAGCACCGCGTCCACCGGGCCGATGCGATCCGGGCTCAAGGCGGGGCCGGTCAGTTTGTGCAGGGTCACCGGACCCGCGAAATCGCCGGGCTCGTCGAAGGTGGGGTCGGTCAGCCAGGTCAGCCCGCCGTAGCGGAACCACAGGGTGGGGCCGCCGATGTGCAGGACGTCCAACAGGGTGCGTTCACTCATACGTTCATCATGCTGACGGCGAACAATGATCAACAGTGGCCCGAAGGCCGAGCCTCGCTAAGATCGGGCCATGCAGACCGTGGCCGTCCTCGCCTTCGACGGCATCAGCCCGTTCCACCTGTCCGTCCCCACGCTGGTATTCGGTCGCGTCGGCGTCGAGGCAGCGGCACCGTATCGCATGGTGATCTGCGCCGAACGTCCCGCAATGCTGTCCACCCCCGCCGGATTCGATATCACGGTGCACCACGGCCTGGACAGCCTCGCCGCCGCCGACCTGGTGGTGATCCCGAGTTGGACCGTCTCCCAAGATATTTCGGACGACCTGCGCGCCGCCCTGCACACCGCGCACGCCCGAGGCGCGCGCCTCATCGGCCTGTGCCTGGGCGCGTGGGCCGTCGCCGCCAGCGGCCTCGCCGACGGTCGCGAGGTCACCACCCACTGGGCCACCGCCGAAGCGCTCGCCGCCGCCTACCCCGCGGTCCGGGTCCGCGCCGACACACTGTGGACCGACCTCGGCGATATCGTCACCTCGGCGGGCGTCGCCGCCGCCCTGGACTGCTGCCTGCACGTCGTTCGCGCCGACCACGGCGCCCGCGCCGCGACCGAACTGGCGCGATTGCTGGTCACCGCGCCGCATCGCAGCGGCTCACAGGCCCAATACATTCCGGTCGCGATACCCGACCGCGTCGCCGACGATCCGATCGAACGCGCCATGGTCTGGGCGCGCGCCCACCTCGGCGAACCCATCGACCTCGACAGCTGGGCGGGCGCGGTCCACCTGTCTCGGCGCACCTTCACCCGCCGCTTCCGGGAGCGCACCGGCGACAGCCCGCAGCGCTGGCTGCTGCACCAGCGCACCGACCGCGCCAGGCTGCTGCTGGAATCCACCGCCGACACCGTAGACCGGATCGCCGCCGAGACCGGCTTCGGCAGCGCGGTCAGCCTGCGCCACCACTTCCACCGGATTCTGGGCGTCAGTCCGGCCGCGCATCGCGCGCAATTCGCGCCCGCCGCGCACCGCTCGTGAGTCCCGCCACTTGGTAGGGCACGACAGCGACCGGATATGTTCGAGGCCATGCGGATCGAGGTCGGCGGCTACGCCCCGGAGATTGACGACAGCGCCTGGCTGGCCCCCAATGCCACGGTGATCGGCCGGGTGCGGCTGGCCGCCGAGGTCGGCATCTGGTACCAGGCGGTGCTGCGCGGCGATTTCGAGACCATCGAGGTCGGTGCGCGCAGCAATATCCAGGATGGCTGTGTGCTGCACGCCGATCCGGGATGTCCGCTCACCGTCGGCAGCGGAGTCTCGGTGGGGCACAACGCGATCCTGCACGGCTGCACCGTCGAGGACGATGTGCTCGTCGGTATGGGGGCCACCGTGCTCAATGGAGCGGTGATCGGCGCGGGCTCCCTCGTGGCCGCCAACGCCCTCATCCCCGAAGGGGCGCGGATCCCGCCCGGTTCCCTGGTCGCGGGTGTACCGGGCAGGGTGCGTCGCGAACTGCGTCCGGAGGAACTGGATCGCATCCGCGTGAACGCGGCGGTATATCTGCACAACATCGCCACACATCGAGCCGCCGAGCAGGTGTGATACAGGGCACACTGAGCAAATGCTCACCGTGAATCGCTGCTAACATTTCTGCCAGCGTTCCCAGTGACCCTGGGTCTTCTGCCGATCCCACGGGGAAGTGGGAGCGCGAGCGTTGCAGGCAGGAGGTTTCACGGTGTCGTACGGGCGAGACAGTATGCACCGGCCGATGGGACGCATCAGCGTCGCCGATATCGCGGCCCAGCCGGGTGGAGTCGAGGCACTCCAGCGGCGAATCCACGAATTGCGTTCCAGCGGTGTCGAATTCGCGGCGAATGCGATCGAGCGAGAGATGGTGGCCCTGAATCTGCCGCGCCCCTGCCTCTAGTTGGTTTCAGTTGGCTGGTCTCAGTTGGCAAGAATCCGTCGGGCCGGTACGACACCGCGATCGTGCGAACCGGACGAAGCGCACTCGGTGAAATAATGGGCGGCACCCCCATCCGCACGTCGTCGTGCCGCGCCCCACCGGACCCGGCCGCGCGCCGAATGACTGGAGTCCGATGCCGACCGCCTCAGCCCTCTTGCAGCGCCTCTTCGACAGGGGAAGCGCCAAATCCGGCGGCGACAAATCGGTCGCCGACGGCGAACATCTGCTCGACAGCGCGCTGGCGGCCTTCCTGGACTTCGGCGTCAAACGCACCAGCATGGGCGAGATCGCGCGCCGCGCAGGGATCAGCCCGGCCACACTGTACCGCCGCTTCGACTCCAAGAACGAACTGGTCGAGGCGGTCACCCTGCGCGAGGCGCGGCGCCTGGTCACCGAGATCGATGCGCGGGCGCGCACCTTCGACGGCGTGGCCGAGCAACTGGTGGAGATCTTCGTCGCCTTCATCACCGCGCTGGCCCAGAACGACCTGCTGCGCAGGCTGCTCGGCACCGAACCCGATTCCATCCTGCCCCGCCTCACCACCGAGGCGGGTCCTATCCTCGCGGTCGGCCGCGGCTATCTCGCGGAGAAACTGAGCGAACTGCGTGCCGCGGGCGGCACCGATGATTTCGACGCCGACCTGGTCGCCGAGATCATGGCCCGACTAGCCCTCTCGCTGGCCCTGACCCCCGATGGCCTCATTCCGGTCGAGGATGCCGCCGCGGGAAGGGATTTCGCCCGCCGCGTGCTCCTCCCGATGGTCGGCGTCCGCGCCGATGCCTGAGTTCATGCCACGCCGAAGGCCGCCGCCACCCGCTCGTCGAGCAGCCGCACCCGCTCGGGATCCGGTGGCACGCCCGCATCGACGAAATCCCGCGCCATCTTCGCGATCTCGCGACCCGATGCCGAATCCGGGTCCGGCAGGGGCATTCTCGATACGTACTGCGTGATCCAACGGCGGCGACCCGAGTACAGCCGGTTGCCGCACACCGCGTCGTAGAAGCGCAGTCCGAGAGCCGAATTGGCCACGCCCATCAGCAGATGCGCCAGCAGTTCCGGATCGCCCGATGCCGCGAGATCGGTCAGCGAGATCCAATAGCAGTCGCCGTTGACGACCGCGCCGGAACGATCCAGGGCGAATCGCGGCCGGTCGCTGATATCGGGGAACACGACCTTCGGCGCGGCCCAAAGATTCGGACGCTGCGGCACCCAGATCTCGAACCACTTCCTGCCGCTGTCGGTCACATAGTCGCGACCGGCCAGTTGCGCCCGGTGTCGACGCAAATACGCGGCCGCGCCGGGATATTCGGCGAGATCGATGGGTGCGCGGGTGGACTGTCCGGTGTCGTAGGGGTAGAGCACCCTGGTGTCGGCCGCGCGCCGCACCCGCCACGGCGCCACATCGTCGTGGGTGATGAGTTCGAGCAGCAGTTCCGGCTCCGGACTCGGGGTCACCTCGTCCCAGCGATCGGAGATGAACACCCGATCGGCCGTCGTCTTGACGCCGACCCGGATGCGTCCGACCTCGCCGAAGGTGCGCCAGGTCCGCGCGCCGATGCGCCGCAACCAGTCGTCAACCCCCGGCCGCGACAGACGCCACGCCTCGTCGTCGGAGGGACGCGCGGCGACCGAACCGTTCTCGGGTGGGTTCGCGAGCGGATTCCCGGTCGCGAGCCGCCCGATCTCCACGGCGAAGGTGCGACCATTGTGTCCGACCAGACCGCCGCGCGCACCGACCAGCGCCTCGAAAAGGTCCGCGTCACCGACGATTTCACCGCCGGGCACCTCATAGGCCGAAACATAGCGGCAGGGACCCGGACGCCCGTCGCGCACGGCGATCGTGACGGCAGGCAGCACCGCCGCGCTGAACAGCTTGGTATCGCCCAGATCGTAGAGTTCCACCGGCGTCAGGTCGGTGCGCAGCACGCGCCGCATATTCGCCCCCGCCTTGGTGGTGAGAAACCGGTTGGCGCACAGCAATCCGAGCACGCCACCGGGCCGCAGCAGCCGGGGCACCATCGCCACGAACGGATGGGTGAGATCGATGCGTCCGCGCAGCCCGAATCGCCGCGCCAGCAGTTGCGCCGTCTCCCCGCCCAACTGCTGGGTGCGCACATACGGCGGATTGGTGATGACCGCGTCGAACGCCCCGTCGGCCTGCTCCCCCGCCGCCGAGAGGAAATCTCCCGTGTGCCAGGTGATTTCGATGCCCGCCTCGGCGGCCCGCGCCCGCGCGAGCGCCACCGCCGCCGGATCCAGATCGTATCCGGTCAGTTCCAGCCGCAGTCCGGGTCCGGCTTCCTCGCAGAGCGCCAGGAGCAGCTCGCCGTCCCCGCAGGCCGGGTCGAGCACCCGCAGCCGGGTGCCCATCGATCGGGCCAGCAGCCGGCGCGCCAGAAACCGCGCCAGCTCCGGCGGCGTGTAGTGCCTACCGTGCCGTTTCCGGTCCCCCGGACCGCCGGCCTCAGAAGCCATCCCTGGATTGTGCCGGGTAGCCCTGCGTCTCGCCCGGCGGCGCGCACCGTACCCGGCCGTACCGGGGCGGGTGCCGTCACGGCTGAAAATCCGGCACACTCGGTGGCATGGGATTTCGTGACCTTGTGGCACGGGGTCGGGGGCGGATACGAGCCCGACACGTGCGCCTGAGCTTGTGGGCCGTAGGGGGTGCCGCATTCATGCTGGCCACCGTTGGTTTCGGCTCGATCGCCTGGATTCGCCACCAGGCCGCCGACGGCGGGTACTCGGTCGAGACCGTCCCGCAAGCCGATGTCGCGCTGATCCTCGGGGCCGAGGTGTTCAACAACGGGGAACCGTCCCCGTATCTGGCCGCACGACTCGACCTCGGCCGCCAACTGCTGGCAGCGGGCAAGGTCAGGGCGCTGCTGCTCACCGGCGACAATGGTCGCGCGAGCTACGACGAGCCCACCGCGATGCGCCGCTACCTGCTCCGCAAAGGCGTCCCCGAAAACAAGATCGCCTTGGACTACGCCGGATTCAGCACCTATCAATCCTGCGAGCGCGCCTACCGCATCTTCGGCGTGCGCCAGGCCATTGTCGTCACCCAGGATTTCAGCCTGCCCCGCACCATCGCCCTGTGTCGCGGCGCGGGCATCGACAGCAACGGCGTCGCCGATACCGCCCAACCGCACGGCTTGACCTACCGCAAGATCTGGCTGCGCGACCAACTCGCCGCCACCAAAGCCGTCTACGACCTGCTGATCCATCCGGATCCGAAATTCCTCGGCCCGCAGGAGACCACGGTCCGCGACGCCATCAACGCCACGTCCTAGGGAATCGACTACAGCGGAATGTTCTTGTTGTGCGCGGCCCGCGCGGGCACGGCCGCCAACGCCGCCGCGAGAATCGACCGGGTCTTGGCCGGATCGATGACCTCGTCCACCACACCGATGGCGATGGCCCGCTCCACACCGCCCGCGATGCGCTCGTGCTCGATGGTCAGTCGCTGATGCAGCGCCTCCCGATCCGACTCCGGCGCGGCGGCCAGCGCCTTCTTGTGCAGAATCCCGACCGCGGCCTTGGCCCCCATCACGGCGACCTCGGATCCGGGCCACGCGTACACCGCCGTCGCGCCCAACGCGCGCGCGTTCATCGCGATATAGGCCCCGCCGTAGATCTTCCTGGTCACCAGGGTCACCCGCGGCACCCGCGCCTCGGCGAAGGCGTGCAGCAGCTTCGCGCCGCGCCGCACCACACCCTCCCACTCCTGGCTGACACCCGGCAGGTAGCCGGGCACATCGGTGAGCACGATCAGCGGAATGCCGAACGCATTGCACAACCGGACGAAACGCGCGGCCTTCTCGGCACTCTCGGAATTCAGGCAGCCACCCAAACGCAGCGGATTGTTGGCCAGCACCCCGACGGTGCGCCCGCCGAGCCGCCCCAGACCCGTGACCATGCTGCGCGCGTACCCGCCCTGCAACTCCTCGAACGTGGATTCGGTGGCGCCATCGGGTGATTCGACATTGTCGAGCAGTTCGTGCACGACCGGCTTCACGTCGTAGGCGCGGCGCGGCGACTCCGGCAGCAGCGCCTTCAAATCCACATCGCCGTGTTCGGCCGCGACCGGATCGAATTCGCCCTGTTCGGCCAGCATCGACACCAGCCTGCGCGCCCGATGCAAGGCATCGGCCTCGTCCTCGGCCACGATATGGCAGACACCGGACTTCTTGCCGTGCGTGACCGGACCGCCGAGGGTTTCCATATCGACCTGCTCGCCGGTCACCGAGCGCACCACATCCGGACCGGTCACGAAGACCCGACCCTCGGGAGCCATGATGACGACATCGGTCAGCGCCGGACCGTAGGCCGCGCCGCCCGCCGCGAAGCCGAGCACCACCGAGATCTGCGGCACCAGACCCGAGGCGCGCACCATGGCCTCGAATACCAGACCGACCGCGTGCAGCGCCTCGACGCCCTCCGCCAGTCGCGCACCGCCCGAATGCCACAGGCCGACAATGGGAAGACTCGAATCGATGGCGGTATCGATGGCGTCGACAATGTGTTTGCAGCCGTCGACGCCCATCGCGCCGCCCATGACGGTCGCATCGGAGCAGTAGGCCACCGTGCGCACACCGTCGACCGCGCCGAGGGCGGCCAGCACGCCGGACCTGTCCCGAGGGTGCATCAGCAGCATGGTCCCCGGATCGAAGAACCGCCGCAAACGGCCGAGTGGGTCGCGCGGATCGGTCTCGGTTTGCGCGCTGAACGCGGGAGCAATGATCGTCATCGCGTGCACTCCATCTCACAGAAAACGCGCCGCCACCGCGGCTGTAGAGCTCGGAACCCCGTGGGTCCGAACACCTTTCGGTGCCGGACCCACCAGGGGAACCGTGTGGAACCGCATCGGTCCGCGTTGACCGCTATGCGCGTCCGAAGGCGAGCGCGACATTGTGCCCACCGAACCCGAAGGAATTGTTGATCGCGTAATCGATCTCCTGGCGGCGAGCCTCGCCGTGCACCACATCCAGATCGATCTCCGGATCCTGGTTGTCCA
>NZ_QZFU01000040.1 GCF_003598715.1 Nocardia panacis | reverse complement strand
GGATCTGGCGGTGGCGCCGTTGGTGGGTTTGGTGCGTAGTGCTGCTGCGGAGCATCCGGGCCGGTTCGCGATGGTCGATCTCGATGGTGTCGACGGTTCACGCCAGGTGCTGGCGGGGGTGTTGGGGATCAGTGACGAACCTGAACTCGCTGTGCGTGCGGGGTCGGTGTTCGTGCCGCGCTTGACGCGTGTGGCAGCAGAAAGCCTCGACAAGACACGACAGAACCGACAGCGGGTCGATCCCGAGTCCACGGTGTTGATCACTGGTGGTACCGGGGGGCTGGGTGCGGTGCTGGCCCGGCATCTGGCCAGCGAGCACGGTGGTCGGCACCTGTTGTTGGTGAGCCGGCGTGGTCCCGATGCCGAAGGGGCCCAAGAACTTCGGGCAGAGCTGGCCGAGTTGGGTTGCCGGGCCGAGCTGATCGCGTGTGACATCGCTGACCGGGACCGGTTGCAGCAGTTGCTGGACTCGATTCCGGCTGAGCGTCCTTTGGCCGCGGTGTTCCATGTGGCCGGCGTCCTCGACGACGGGGCGGTGGAGTCGCTGGAGCACGATCAGGTCGAGAAGGTGTTGCGGCCCAAGCTCGATGCGGCCTGGTATCTACACGAGCTGACCGCGTCGCTGGGTTTGGTCGAGTTCACAATGTTCTCCTCGGCCGCGCCTTTGCTGGGTGGTCCTGGACAGGGCAATTACGCGGTGGCCAATGCTTTCCTGGACTCGCTGGCTGCGCATCGGGTGGCTGGTGGGTTGCCCGCGACGTCGCTGGCGTGGGGTTTGTGGGCGCATACCGGTGGTGGTGGTATGCACGAGCAGCTCGCTGCCGCTGATCGTGCACGAGTCGAACGCCAGATCCGTAATCGGTTGGGGTTGGTGCCGATCCCGGCGCGACGGGGTATGGAACTGTTCGATCTGGCTCGCTGTCAACACGATTCGTTGCTGGTGCCGATGCTGGTGGACACGGCGGCATGGCAGGCACAAGCACACGCGGGTGTGGTGCCCACTGCAGTGCGTGGTCTGGTCTCGGTCACGGTGCGAGGCGAGCGTTCGGGGTCGCTGGCGCGGCGTTTGGCGGGTGTCCCGGAGACCGAATGGGATGCCCTGCTCCTGGCCGAGGTCCGTACTCATGTCGCAGCGGTGCTCAGTCACGACTCGGTCCACGACATCGGATCCGATCGTGCTTTCAAGGAACTCGGGTTCGACTCACTCGGTGCGGTCGATCTGAGAAACCGCCTGTCCCGGGCGACCGGACTGACCCTTCCCGCCACCCTGGTCTTCGACCACCCCACCCCCACCGCGGTGGCCACCTACCTCAAAACACAAATACAAGGCAAGGCAGGCAATGGGTCTTCTCGGCGAGGTGTCGGCGAGAAAAGCCTTGTCGATGGACTCGACAAGATCGAGTCCATGATCGCCGCTCTTGCCGCGAATGACCAGGTCGAGGGCCATGTCGAGCAGCGGCTGCGGTCGTTCGGTTTGAAACTGAACGCGCTGTTGGCCGGTATCGAGGACTGGGATACCGATGAATCCGCCGAGGACCTGGCTTCGGCATCCGACGACGAACTCTTCGAAGCATTGAACAACGAGCTCGACAGTTCCAGTTCTGCTGGGACCGCATCACACGACGGGAGAGCCTGACCATGGCGAACGAAACAGAACTGCGTGAGCATCTGCGGAAGGCCATCGGCGATCTCCGCAAATCCAATCAGCGAGTGCGTCAACTCGAACAGATGGCCCACGAGCCGATCGCGATCGTCGGTGTCGGTTGTCGGTATCCCGGTGGGGTGCGGTCTGCGGGTGATCTGTGGGATCTGGTGTCGCAGGGCCGGGATGTGATCTCAGGGTTCCCGGATGATCGTGGCTGGGACGTGGAGGGTCTCTACGACCCAGATCCCGACCGGGTGGGAACCGCGTATACGCGTGAAGGTGGTTTCCTCGACGACGCCACCAGGTTCGATGCGGAGTTTTTCAACATCTCCCCCCGTGAAGCACTCGCGATGGACCCGCAGCAGCGAGTGCTGCTTGAGGTGGCGTGGGAGGCGTTCGAATCGGCGGGGATCGTCCCCTCGACGATGCGAGGCTCGCACACCGGCGTCTATATCGGGGGCATGACAACCGACTACGGGCGGCCGATGAACCAAGCACCGGCAGAACTTAGCGGATTCGTACTGACAGGCAATATCGACAGCGTCTTGTCTGGTCGCATTTCGTATGTGTTGGGTTTGGAGGGGCCCGCGGTGACGGTGGATACGGCGTGTTCGTCGTCGTTGGTGGCGTTGCATCAGGCGTGTCAGGCTTTGCGGGCGGGGGACTGCTCGACGGCGCTGGCCGGTGGTGTAGCAATTTTGGGGGATCCTCAGGGATTTGTGGAGTTCTCCCGAATGCAAGCGTTGTCGCCGGATGGGCGGTGCAAGGCGTTCTCGGCCGAGGCCGACGGGACTGGGCTTGCCGAGGGTGCTGGTGTGTTGGTGTTGGAGCGGTTGTCGGATGCGCGTCGTCTCGGGCGTCGGGTGTTGGCGGTGGTGCGTGGTAGTGCGGTGAATCAGGATGGGGCGTCGAATGGTTTGACCGCGCCGA
>NZ_QZFU01000039.1 GCF_003598715.1 Nocardia panacis | reverse complement strand
TCGGCGCGGTCAAACCATTCGACGCCCCATCCTGATTCACCGCACTACCACGCACCACCGCCAACACCCGACGCCCGAGACGACGCGCATCCGACAACCGCTCCAACACCAACACACCAGCACCCTCGGCAAGAGAGAACCCGTCCGCCTCGGCCGAAAATGCCTTGCACCGCCCGCTCGGCGTCAACGCCTGCAACCGGGACAATTCCACGAACATCCGCGGTGTCGACATCACCGCTACGCCGCCGGCGAGTGCCATCGAGCAGTCCCCCGCCCGCAAAGCCTGACACGCCTGATGCAACGCCACCAACGACGACGAACACGCCGTATCCACCGTCACCGCGGGCCCCTCCAAACCCAACACATACGAAATACGACCCGAAGCAACACTTCCTGTATTGCCTGTCACCACATAACCGTCGAGTTCGCTCGGAGCCTGCGCTCCGTACTCCATCGTGACCTCGCCGATGTAGACGCCCGTTGGTGTTCCGCGGATCGTGGCAGGTGTGATGCTGGCCGATTCGAAGGCTTCCCAGGCGACTTCGAGGAGGACTCGCTGTTGGGGGTCCATCGCGAGGGCCTCGCGGGGGGAGATATTGAAGAACTCGGCGTCGAAACCAGTCGCGTCGTCGAGGAATCCGCCCTCGCGAGCGTAGCTGGTTCCGGGCTGCTCAGGGTCGGGGTGATAGAGGCTTTCCAGGTCCCAGCCACGGTCCTCAGGTAGTGTTGAGATCACGTCGCGGCCTTCGGCAACCAGAGACCACAGCTGCGCCGCCGAACGCACCCCGCCGGGGTAACGGCAGCCCACACCTACGATCGCGATGGGTTCGTAGGCATTATGTTCGAGTTGACGCACTCGCTGGTTCGCTTTGCGCAGATCGCCGATGGCTTTCCGCAGATGCTCACGCAGTTCTGATTCGTTGGCCATAGGTCAAGCTCTCCCGTCGTGTGCTGCGGTCGCCGCGGAATCGGAGCCGCCGAGCTCGTTGCTCACGGCAGTGCCGAGGGTGTTATCGAGTTCGTTGTTCAGGGCTGCGAACAGTTCGTCATCTGATGCTGCGGCCAGGTCTTGGTCAGGGTCGTGGTCGTCCCAGTCCTCGATACCGGCCAGCAGGGCGTCGAGTTTCAATCCGAGCGAGCGCAGTCGCTCCTTGAAGTGGCCTTCGACCCGGTGGGTGGTGGTGAGGGTCGCGAGCATGGACTCGATGGTGTCCAGTCCCTCGATAAGAGGTTTCTCGCCACCACCGGAGCGGGCGGCCCGGTCACCGCCGACCGGCGGTATCTGTGTTTTGAGGTAGGCCGCTACCGCGGCAGGAGTCGGGTGGTCGAAGACCAGGGTGGCGGGAAGGGTCAGTCCGGTCGCCCGGGACAGGCGGTTTCTCAGATCGACCGCACCGAGTGAGTCGAACCCAAGTTCCTTGAAAGCACGGCCGGATTCGATGTCCTGGACCGAGTCGTGGCTGAGCACCGCTGCGACATGGGTACGGACCTCGGTCAGGAGCAGGGCATCCCATTCTGTCTCGGGGACACCCGCCAAACGTCGCACCAACGACCCCGACCTGCGCCCCGGCGCCCGCACCGCCGCTGGGACCAGCCCACGCACCGCTGCTGGCAACACCCCGGCCCGTGCCTGAGCCTGCCACGCACCAACATCGACCAACATCGGCACCAACACCGCATCGGAGTGGCCCCGCCCCAGATCGAACAGCTCCAACCCCCGACCCGCCGGAATCGGCGCCAACCCCAGACGATTACGGATCTGAGCCTCGGTATGCGCCCGATCCACCGCCGACAGCCGCTCGTGCATACCACCAGTGCCCGCGTGGGCCCACAAACCCCACGCCAACGACGTCGCGGGCAACCCACCAGCCACCCGATACTCCGCCAGCGAGTCCAGGAAAGCATTGGCCACCGCGTAATTGCCCTGTCCAGGACCACCCAGCAAAGGCGCGGCCGAGGAGAACATTGTGAACTCGACCAAACCCAGCGACGCGGTCAGCTCGTGTAGATACCAGGCCGCATCGAGCTTGGGCCGCAACACCTTCTCGACCTGATCGTGCTCCAGCGACTCCACCGCACCATCCTCTAGAACACCCGCCACATGAAACACTGCCGACAACGGATGCTCCACCGGGATCGACGCCAACAACTCGGCCAACCGATCCCGCTGCGCGATATCACACGCCACCACCCGCACCTGAGCACCGCACTCCCCCAACTGTGCCCGAAGCCCCTGCGCCCCTTCAGCGTCCCCACCCCTGCGACTGACCAACACCAAATGCCGCACACCGTGCTCGACAGCTAGATGCCGCGCTACCAACGCACCCAAACCCCCCGTACCACCGGTAACCAACACCGTGGACTCCGCATCGAGACGCTGCGGACCCGTGCCCGGACCAGCCATCGGCACCCGCGTCAACCGCAGCACCATTACCACCCCCGCGCGCACCGCCGACACCGGCTCATCACCAACCCCCAACACCCCCGCCAGCACCTGGCGTGAACCGTCGACACCATCGAGATCGACCATCGCGAACCGGCCCGGATGCTCCGCAGCAGCACTACGCACCAAACCCACCAACGGCGCCACCGCCAGATCC
>NZ_QZFU01000038.1 GCF_003598715.1 Nocardia panacis | reverse complement strand
CAAACCCAACAACCCATACGTATTCGCCTTCACCACCGACACCAACCCACCATCCGCGAGATCAGCATCGCCATCAGCAAACGCACCGGTGAACGGCACCACCACCACATCCGGCACCGGCAACCCCTCAACGAGAGACTCGGCCAACGCAGCAAGGTCAGAATGACGATCAGCGGCAAGACCAGCGGTGATCGTCACCCGATCGGTCTCCCCGACCGTGACAACACGCAAGCCATCCGCACCGGTACCAGTTCGGACCTGAATCTGTTCCCAGCCACGCCGATACAAATCCTCATGTCCGCCACGGGCAGCCTCGAGCTGCGCGACATCGACCGCACGAGCAGTCAACGCCTCGACCGAAACCACCACCTCCCCTGACTCGTCCCATCCGGTGAGTCGATAAGCATCCGGTCCCACAGCCGCCACACGCACCCGCAACCGCGAAACACCGCTCCCTTGGACGCCCACCCCCGACCACGAGAACGGCAGCGGCGTCCGCCCCGGCTCACTCTTTACACCCAACACATCCAACGCGACATGGAACGCCGCGTCGAGCAAGGCCGGATGTATACCGAACCGACCGCTCTGCACGGCCTGCTCCTCGCCCATCTCGACCTCGGCGAAGACCTCGTCGCCGTGCTGCCAAGCCGCGCGCACACCCTGGAACGCCGGACCGTAAACGACTCCGATCCCCGCAAGCCGCTCATACATCGAACCGATCTCCACCGCCGTGGCGTCGGCAGGCGGCCACAGCGACCCCGCCAACAACTCCGAATGTTCTTGAGCACCGGCATCACCCGAGACGAGGGCACCGCTGGCGTGGTGTGTCCACTGCCCCTGCCCGGCTTCCGCCCCTGAAGGATGTTCCGGCCGCGAGTAGATATCGAAGCTGCGGCGCCCCTCCCCGCTCACCTCGCCAACAGTGAGTTGCATCTGCACAGCCGTGTGCTCGGTCAACACCAGCGGCTTCAGCACGGTCAGTTCCTCGACCACCCCGGCACCGACCTGGGCACTCGCGACCAACGCCCACTCGATGAACCCGGTCCCTGGGAACAACACTGTCCCCGAAACTGCGTGATCGGCCAGCCACGCATGCTTGTCCAGGGACAACCGGCCGGTGAATAGCCAACCCCGGCCATCCCCGAGATTCACACCCGCACCCACAAGCGGATGATCGACCCGCGACAAGCCGACCGACTGTATGCCGGCTCCACCCGACCGTGACTCGCGCCAGAACCGGCGATGCTGGAACGCATAACCAGGAAGCTCCACCCGGCCCCGGCGAACCGCACCAAACCACCGACCCCAATCAACCCCCACCCCACACACAAACGCGTCCGCCAGCGACATTGCGAACCGTGCAAGGTTGCCTTCTCCGCGGCGCAGTGAACCGAGGACCGAGACGGAATCGCTGTTGTCACCAGCCTCAATGGTCGCCCGTATTGCCGTGGTCAACACCGGATGTGAGCTGACCTCGATCAATGCTCGGCATCCCTGGTCGAGCACGACGACGGTAGCGTCCTCGAACAACACTGTTTGACGGAGGCTGCGATACCAGTATTCCGCCGTCAACGCCTCTGTATCGAGCAGATCGCCGGTGACGGTGGAATAGAACGGGACCTTGCTCGAGTGCGGTTCGATCGGCGTCAATGCCTCGATCACTGTGGCGCGGATCGACTCCATCTGGGCAGAATGTGAGGCATAGTCGACCGGTATCTTCCGCGCGTGAACCCCGTCGGATTCCAAGGATTCGAGCAGTTCAGTGAGTGCGGACACTCCACCGGAAACCACCACTAAACCTGGGCCGTTCAATGCCGCTATCGAAATGTCATCGCCCCACCGCTCGATACGTTTGGTGAGTTCTTCTGCAGGCAAGGAAACCGCGACCATTCCCCCTCGGCCCGATACTGCAAGTATGGCTTTGCTGCGTAGTGCCACGACCCGAGCTGCGTCGTCGAGGTCCAACGCTCCCGCTACATACGCGGCAGCGATTTCTCCCTGTGAGTGCCCCACCACCATCGACGGCTCCACACCGTACGATCGCCATAAGGCAGCGAGAGAGACCATCACTGCGAACGAGACCGGCTGAACCACATCGACACGATCCAGGCAAGCTGCTCCTGGGACCTGCCGTAGAACGTCCTCCAAGGACCAGTCCGTATACGGGGCGAGAGCTGTTGCGCATGCTCGTATCTCACCGGCGAACACCGGGGAGGAATCCAACAGCTCGGCTGCCATACCCTCCCATTGCGCTCCCTGGCCGGGAAAGACAAAGGCCATTCTCCCCTCACGGGCCTGTCCCTGAACAGCACCCGCCGCAACCCCACCACCCACGAGGGTGTCCAGCCCGGCCAGCAGATCGGACCTATCCACGCCCAATACCGCAGCCCGATACTCGAACACAGCCCGATCGTTGACCAGTGCGTATGCAACAGCACCGAGATCCAGCTCCGGGTGATCGCCAAGGAACGACCGCAAACGCTGGGCCTGCTCCTTGAGCCCATCCTTGTTCTTCGCCGAAATCAATAGTGGTGCTGGGGCATTCACTGCATTCGCGATCACTGTCCGCTGCCCGTCGTCCTCGCCTTCGAGGACGGGTTCCTGCGCCGGTGTCTGTTCGAGAATGACATGTGCGTTGGTACCGCTGATACCGAACGAGGACACCGCTGCTCGTCGGGTTCGCCCGTCCTCGCCCCACGGAGTGGACTCGGTCAACAACCGCAATCCACCACTCGACCAATCCACATGCGGAGTCGGCTCATCCGCATGCAACGTCGGCGGCAGCACCCCATGCCGCATCGCCATCACCATCTTGATCACACCAGCCACCCCCGCAGCCGCCTGAGTGTGACCGATATTGG
>NZ_QZFU01000037.1 GCF_003598715.1 Nocardia panacis | reverse complement strand
CAAACCCAACAACCCATACGTATTCGCCTTCACCACCGACACCAACCCACCATCCGCGAGATCAGCATCGCCATCAGCAAACGCACCGGTGAACGGCACCACCACCACATCCGGCACCGGCAACCCCCCGGCCACAGCATCAACGAGCTCGCCCACATCTGCGTAACAGTCCGCAGCGAGATCACTAGCCAAATCACCAGTCAGATTAGTAGTGAAATTAGTGCTGGACGCGATGTGGTCCGTCTGCTCGATAACGGCAACGCGCAAGGCATTGCCCTCAGAACCGGCCCGGATCTGTTGTCCGCCAATCTGTTGCGGGTCCAATTGCTCCCAGCCGAGTCGATAGAGGTCTTCGTGGTTACCGCGAGCGATCGCGAGCGCGGCGGTATCGACCGGGCGAGCAATCAACGTCTCGACCGTGACCACCAGTTCACCGGAGTCGTCCCACCCGGTAAGTCGGTAGCCATCGGCTCCGACACCCACCACACGCACCCGCAACCGCGTGGCGCCCGGTACATGCAGAGTTACCCTCGACCAAGAGAACAGCAGCGGTGTCCGCCCCGGCTCATCCCCGGCACCCAACACATCCAACGCCACGTGGAACGCGGAATCGAACAATGCCGGATGCAACCCGAACCGGCGACTTTCCTCGGCGTGCTCCTGGTCGATCTCGACCTCGGCGAACACCTCCTCACCACGACGCCACGCCGCCCGCAATCCTTGGAAAGCCGGACCATAGACCACCCCGATTCCGGCCAAACGCTCATACAGTGCGTCGATATCCGCCGATACCGCTCCAGCGGGCGGCCACGCCGATCCCACAAACAGCTCCTGAGCCAGCGATTCCGAACTCCCCCGTCCACCAACCTCATTGGTGGACAAGACCCCGGTGGCGTGGTGTGTCCACGGACCGGTCTCAGTCCCCCCGGAAGACTCCGGACGCGAATAGATATCGAACGGACGACGCCCGTGGGCATCGGCCTCACCCAGGCACAACTGCATCTGCACCGCACCGTGCTCAGCCAACACCAGCGGTGCCTGGACAGTCAGATCCTCGACAACCTCGGCCCCGACCCTGCCCCCAGCAGCGAACGCCCACTCCAGGAACCCCGTCCCAGGAAACAACACTGTGCCCAGCACTGCGTGATCAGCCAACCACCCATGCACCTGCAACGACAACCGGCCGGTAAACAACCACCCCCGACCATCCCCGAGAGCCACGCCCGCACCCACGAACGGATGATCGACCCGCGACAAACCCACCGACGCCGCATCCCCGGCACTCGAACGAGACCCGAGCCAAAACCGGCGATGCTGGAACGCATAACCAGGAAGCTCCACCCGCCCCGGGCGAACCGGACCGAACCATCGGCCCCAATCCACCCCCACACCACAGGTGAACGCCTCAGCCAACGAGGTAGCAAACCGATGCAGCCCACCATCGTCACGACGCAACGAACCCAGTACCGCCGCCGCGTCACCGTCCGCGCCGACCTCGATTGTCGCTTGTACCGCAGTCTTCAACACCGGATGGGAGCTGACCTCGATCAACGCTCGACAACCTTGGCCCAGCACAACAGCAGTCGCGTCCTGGAATAACACCGTCTGGCGTAGGCTGCGATACCAATACTCCGCAGTCAGCCCATTGGTATCAAACAACCCACCAGTCACCGTCGAATAGAACGGCACGACCGACAAGCGCGGCCGGATCGGAGCCAAAGACTCGATCACCGTGTCACGGATCGTCTCCATCTGCGCCGAATGTGAGGCATAGTCAACCGGAATTTCACGGGTATGGACCCCATCGGCTTCCAACGACTCCAACAGCTCGCCCAGCGCAGTCACCTCACCGGAAACCACCACCGAGCCAGGCCCGTTCAACGCCGCTATCGAGATCGCCTCACCCCACCGCCGAATACGGTCGGCCAGTTGTTCCACCGGCAGCGACACCGCGACCATCCCACCGCGGCCCGACACCTCCAGCAATGCTTTGCTACGCAACGCCACCACCCGGGCGGCATCCTCAAGGCTCAGCGCACCCGCCACATACGCAGCAGCGATCTCCCCCTGCGAATGCCCCACCACCATCGACGGTTCCACCCCGTACGAACGCCACAACGCCGCCAACGACACCATCACCGCGAACGAAAGCGGTTGCACCACATCGACACGGTCCAGGTCCGCCGCACCTGGAACCTGACGCAGCGCATCCTCCAACGACCAATCCACATAGCCAGCCAACGCGGCCGCGCACGCCCGTACCTGCTCAGCGAACACCGGCGAAAAATCCAGCAACGCAGCTCCCATCCCAGCCCACTGTGCTCCTTGGCCAGGAAAGACGAACGCGACCTTGCCCCCACGAGCTTGTCCCCGAACCACATTCGCCGAATCCCCACCAGCAGCAACGGTTTCCAACCCCGCCAGCAAATCCGACCGATCCGCACCGAGTACCACAGCCCGATACTCGAACACCGCCCGCTCGTTGGCTAGGGCATAAGCCACCACACCGAGATCGAGCTCCGGCTGATCAGAAAGGAACGACCGTAAACGCTGTGCCTGCTCCTCGAGCCCTTCCTTGTTCTTCGCCGAAATCAACAGCGGCACCAGAGTATTCACGGCATTCACAGGGACTACGTTCGGCTGGCTGTCCGCGCCTTCAAGGGCGGGTGCCTGTTCGAGAATGACATGTGCGTTGGTACCGCTGATACCGAACGAGGACACCGCTGCTCGTCGGGTTCGCCCGTCCTCGCCCCACGGAGTGGACTCGGTCAACAACCGCAATCCACCACTCGACCAATCCACATGCGGAGTCGGCTCATCCGCATGCAACGTCGGCGGCAGCACCCCATGCCGCATCGCCATCACCATCTTGATCACACCAGCCACCCCCGCAGCCGCCTGAGTGTGACCGATATTGG
>NZ_QZFU01000041.1 GCF_003598715.1 Nocardia panacis | reverse complement strand
ACCCGCGATCGACGTGGTCGCCGCCAGGCTAGAGACGACGACGTTGGGGAAGTTCCCGTTCAAGGTGGAAGGAGTGGTCACAGGTTCGGCCCTACTCGGCTTCGTTCGAGAACTTGGCCTTGAGCTCCGCGGCGGCGTCCGCGTTCTCGGCCTCGAGCTTCTGGATGTAGGCCACCGCGTCGCCGACCGTCTTCAGACTGGCCAGATCCTCGTCGGGGATCTTCACGCCGTACTTGTCCTCGGTCTGCACCGCGATTTCGACCATGGACAGCGAGTCGATGTCCAGGTCATCGACGAAGGACTTCTCGATGGTCACCTCGGAGGGCTCGATGCCGGTCACCTCTTCGATGATCTTGCCGAGCTCCTCGACGATCTGTTCCTGGGTCAGAGCGGCCACTTGGTGGCTCCCTTCTTGATACTGTGTAGGGCTTTACATTTTTTGTCGGACCGAAGCGAACGTTGGTTACGTTCGTTCCGTCACGGCCATGCGCGTGTCGCATGGCCGAGGAGAAAGCTAGCCGGAGGTTCCGAGCGCGGCCAACGCGGGGAGGTCTTCCGGGGTTTTCAGGGCCAGCGTCGGCGTGCCCTTCAGCTCCCGTTTGGCGATACCGACCAGGGTTCCGGCGGGCGGAAGTTCCGCGACTCCGGAAACCCCTGCGGCACGCAGGGTTTCGGTGCACAGGTCCCAGCGCACGGGCCGGGTGACCTGAGCGGCCAATTTCTCGATGGCATCCTTGCCGGAGGCCACCGCCTTGCCGTCGAAGTTCGACAGCAGGGTGCGGGACGGATCGCTCGGCACGATCTCGGTGATGGCCTGAGCCACAGCATCCTGAGCCGGGGCCATGAACACTGTGTGGAAAGCCCCCGCGACGGGCAGGGCACGAACACGCGCCTTCTCGGGCGGGTTCGCGGCCAATTCCGCCAGGGCGGCCAGTGTGCCCGCGGCCACGATCTGGCCCACCGCGTTGCGGTTGGCCGGAACGAGACCCAACTCGTCGAGACGGGCCAGCACGATGGCCTCGTCACCGCCGAGCACCGCGGACATGCCGGTGGGTTCCAGCGCGCACGCCTTCGCCATCTCCGCCCCGCGAATCGCGGCCAGGGTCACCGCGTCGTCGGCCGAGATGACCCCGGCGACCGCGGCGGCGGCGAATTCGCCGACCGAATGGCCCGCGACGATGGTGTCCTCGGGCAGCGCATCCCGCCCGATTTCGGCGAAGGCGAGCAGCGCGGCGGCCACCACCAGCGGCTGGGTGACCGCGGTGTCGACTATCTCCTCGGCCGTCGCGGTGGTGCCGAGCCGAACCAGGTCGAGGCCGGCCGCTTTCGACCAGAGCGCGAGGCGGTCGGCGGCGCCGGCGACCTCGAGCCACGGCGTGAGCATGCCGGGAGTCTGAGAGCCCTGTCCAGGGGCGAACAACGCGATCACGTCTCTAAGAAAACACTGTGAGGCGGACCGCATGAGATGTCGACGCGAATGAAGCTTTCGGACCGCTTTTGTGAGAACCCCACAAAAGTCCACGTGGGTTGTCCCGATCGACCCAATTGGGCGATCCGTTACAGGCCCTCATGTCCCATTGGGACAAATGATGCGTCTGGGGCTGGAGTTGACGATTCGTTGCGGGTTCGTGTCAGCCGACCCACGGTGGCGGCAATCCGGAGCACGTACGCATCCCGCGGATTCATCGGATCACGACCCGTGATCTCACCGATCCGTTTGAGACGGTAGCGAACCGTATTTGGATGGACGTACAGCTGACGGGCGCAAGTCTCGACCGCGCCACCGCAGTCGAGATACGCGTCGAGGGTGTCGGAAAGCGCCGAACCCGCCGCCGCCAACGGAAGCACAAGGTACTCGTTCAACGCATCGATCGCCGCGCGATCCCCCAACAAGGCGCGTTCGGGCAATAGCTCGGTGGCATGCACCGGACGCGGCGCACCGCGCCAACCCACCACCGCCTCCATCCCGGCCAGCGCCTCCACCGCCGAGGCGTGCGCCGCACCCAGCGTGCGCGTGGTCGGACCGATCACCACCGGCCCGTCGGAGAACACCTCGGCCAGCAGATCGGCCAGGAACGGTTGAATATAGGAGGCGTCGCCCAGATGGCCGCTGACCACCATCACCAGCCGCGTCCCCTGCACCACCGCCAAAGCCGCCCGACCGTGCCGGGCCGCGATGGTGTGCACCGCGCTCACCGCCGAGACGCCCTCCTCCCGCGGCGGGGTGCCCACCAGCACCGTCGCGGGCGCGGTGGCATCCCAGTTCAGCGTCGCGGCCCGCGAGAGCATGTCCGGGCCGGTGTCACCGCGCACCACCGCGTCCACCACCAGCGCCTCGAGCCTGGTATCCCACGCACCCCTGGACTCGGCGGCACTGGCATACACCGAAGCCGCCGCGAAACCCAGCTCGCGACCGTAGCGCAGCACCGCCTCGGTCAGCGCCACCAGTTGGCGGTCGTTGCGGGCCAGCGCGGGCAGCCACTGCTCGAAGAACTCCATGGCCACCCGCACCATGTCCACGGTCTGGCGCAGCGTCAACCGGCGCGCCAGATCCTGCGGAATGACCTGGAAGGCATCCAGGCTGAACCGGATATCGCTATCCGGGTCCTGCAGCCACTCCAGGAAGTTCACCACCGCGGTCTGCACCAGCATCTGCACGCCCGCACGCTGCGCGGCATCCAGATCGGCGAAGAACGGCAGCCGACTCTGCATCGAACCGACCGCCTCGGTGGAGAGGCGGCCCGAGAACTGCTTCACCCGTTTGAGCAGCGTGTCCGGGAGCGGGTCGCGAGTTTGCCGGTTCGGGGAGAGCGCGCCGGTCGGCAGATACACCTCGTGCTCGGAGGAGCCTTCGGAGATCCGACGCGGCCGCGGCGGTTTACGGTCCACCATCCAATATTCCGCTATGCCAGGTCTTCGTCAGAACCCACGGCCGCTTTCGGCGCCGCATCCACATCGTGGATGCGGTACCGGGCGGCCGCCTCGACCAACGTCGACTGCTCGATCCGACCCGCGCGGGCCAGACCGGCGAGCACCGCCACGGCGATCGATTGCGCGTCGACATTGAATACGCGGCGCGCCGCCGGACGGGTGTCGGAGAAACCGAAACCGTCCGTGCCGAGGGTGGTGTAATCGCCGGGAACCCACTTGGCGATCTGATCCGGCACCGCGCGCATCCAGTCCGATGCCGCGACAAACGGCCCCTCCGCCTGCGACAACGCCTGCGTCACATAGGGCACGCCCGCCGGGACACCCGGATCGCGGAGTGCGGCGATCTCCTTGGCCAGCGCCTCCTTGCGCAGCTCACCCCAAGAGGTGACCGACCAGACATCGGCCTGCACACCCCACTCCTCGGCAAGCAACGCCTGAGCGCGCAAACCGTCGGGGACCGTCACACCCGCCACCAGGATCTGCGCGCGCAACGCACCCGCAGCACCGCGCCTGAGCAGGTAGATCCCCTTCAGCAGACCCGCGATATCCAGATCGTCCGGCTCGGCGGGCTGCACATACGGCTCGTTGTAAAGGGTGATGTAGTAGAAGATGTCCTCGCCGCCGAATTCACCCGGCTCACCGTGCGGATGTGTACCGGGCAGCGTATTCGTCCCCGAGGGTGCGCCGCCGCCGTACATGCGGCGCAGACCGTCGCGCACGATATGGGCGATCTCGTAGGCGTAGGCCGGGTCGTAGCTGACCACCGCCGGATTCGTGGAGGCGAGCAGCAGCGAATGACCGTCATTGTGCTGCAGGCCCTCACCCGTCAGCGTGGTTCGCCCAGCGGTCGCTCCCAGCACGAAACCGCGCGCCAACTGATCGGCCGCCGCCCACAGTCCGTCGCCGGTGCGCTGGAAACCGAACATCGAATAGAAGATGTAGAGCGGGATCATCGGCTCGCCGTGGGTGGCGTAGGAGGTGCCCGCCGCGGTGAACGACGCCGTCGAACCGGCCTCGTTGATGCCTTCGTGCAGGATCTGGCCGACGGTGCTCTCCTTGTAGGCAAGCATCAACTCCGCGTCGACCGACGTGTACAACTGCCCGTTGCGGTTGTAGATCTTCAACGAAGGGAACCAGGAGTCCATACCGAAGGTGCGGGCCTCGTCCGGGATGATCGGGACGATCCGCTTGCCGATCTCCTTGTCCCGCAGCAGCTCCTTCATCAACCGCACCAGCGCCATGGTGGTCGCGACATTCTGCTTGCCCGAACCCTTGCGCACCGATCGGTACGCCTCGTCGCCGGGTAGTTGCAGCGGCTTCGCCGGGACCCGACGCTGCGGCATGAAACCGCCCAGCGACTGCCGTCGATCCAGCATGTACTGGATCTCCTTGGCCGCCATACCGGGGTGGTAGTAGGGCGGCATGTACGGATCGCGCTCGAGTTCGGCATCGGTGATCGGAATGCGCTGCAGATCGCGGAAGTCTTTGAGATCCTGCAGCGTCAACTTCTTCATCTGGTGGGTGGCGTTGCGGCCCTCGAAATGCTTGCCGAGGGTGTAGCCCTTGATGGTCTTGGCCAGGATCACCGTCGGCTGACCCTTGTGCGCCATCGCCGCCGCGTACGCCGCGTACACCTTGCGGTAGTCGTGGCCGCCGCGCTTGAGATTCCAGATATCGCGATCGGACATGTTCTGCACCAGCGCCTTGGTGCGCGGATCGCGACCGAAGAAATGCTCGCGCACATACGCGCCGTCATTGGCCTTGTAGGTCTGGTAGTCGCCGTCGGGGGTGGTGTTCATCAGATTCACCAGCGCCCCATCGCGATCCGCGCCGAGCAGCGCATCCCACTCGCGACCCCAGATCACCTTGATGACATTCCAGCCTGCGCCACGGAAGAACGACTCCAACTCCTGGATGATCTTGCCGTTGCCGCGCACCGGGCCATCGAGCCGCTGCAGGTTGCAGTTGACGACGAAGGTCAGATTGTCCAACCCCTCCATCGCCGCCACCTGCGCCAAACCGCGCGACTCCGGCTCATCCATCTCGCCGTCGCCGAGGAAGGCCCACACATGCTGCTCGGAGGTGTCCTTGATCCCGCGATCGTGCAGGTAGTGATTGAAACGCGCCTGATAGATGGCATTCATCGGGCCCAGACCCATGGACACCGTGGGGAACTCCCAGAAGTCCGGCATCAACCTCGGATGCGGATACGACGGCAGACCCCGACCCGGACCGCCATGGCTGTACTCCTGGCGGAAACCGTCGAGCCTGTCCTCGCTCAGGCGACCCTCGAGGAACGCGCGCGCGTAAATACCCGGCGAGGCATGACCCTGGATGTAGATCGAATCGCCGCCACCCGGATGATCCTTGCCCCGGAAGAAATGATTGAACCCGACCTCGTACAGCGCCGCCGAGGACGCGTAGGTCGAAATGTGGCCGCCCACACCGATACCCGGACGCTGCGCGCGATGCACCATGATCGCCGCGTTCCAGCGGATCCAGGCGCGGTAGCGCCGCTCCACCTCCTCGTCGCCGGGAAACCACGGCTCGTTCTCGGTGGGAATCGTATTGACGTAATCGGTGGAGGTCAGGGCCGGAATGGCGACCCGCCGCTCCCCTGCCCGCTCCAACAGTCGCAGCATGAGGTAGCGCGCCCGACCGGGACCCTCTCGATCGAGCATCTCGTCGAAGGATTCCAGCCACTCGCTGGTCTCCTCCGGATCGATATCCGGTAGGTACGAAGCCACTCCCTCGCGGATCACCCGCACCCGACCCGCGGGGTGCGATCCGTTCGGATCCGCGGCAGCGGCGTTGGACGCGGCGGGTGTCGCCGAAGCGGAAGAGTGGATCAGGTCGGTCAAATCTGCTCCTCGTACAAGGGGTTCGGACAGGCTGATGGCGTCTTGTCCCCGGACGATCCGCGTGGTCGGCGCATCGACCGGCACCGAAAGGTTCGGGCGCACCCTCCATCCTTGCCGATGATGTGGCGCAGGTCATCAAGAGCCCCCGGAAATCCAGTACGGTGGCGCACGCAACCGTGAGTCTCACCATCGAAAAGCACTATGGCACCGGGAGGGACGAGAACATGCTGGACCCACGCGGGTTCGGATTGGTGTGCACGGCCGGGGCGATCATCGTGGGGCTGATCGTCGCGGGATGTTCCAGTGGCGTCGCGGGCAGCGCCGCCTCGAATCCGGCGGATCTGCTCGCCTACCGCCGCGACGCCTCCGCCACCTCACAGGCGGTCACCTCGTCGAAGAAGAGGGCGGCGCAAGCCAAGGCCATCGACGAGAACTGTAGCCAATTCCCCACCACCAGCGGCGTCGGCGTCGCCAAATACAACGAATTCGTCGACGCCCACGACGCCAACGCCGCCGACTACCTCCCCAAACGCGACCTAGCCGCCGCCACCCTCACCGAGGCCGCCACGAAAGTGGAAAGCGGGGTCGACGCGGCAGGCGACCGGCTACCCACCGACCTGACCGCCAAACTCCGCGAATACGTCGCCGCCGCCCGCGACCTTGCCGCCGAAACCCGGAGGATGACCTACACCGCGTCGGTGGATCCGCTCAACATCGCCAGCAGACGGGTCAACGACGCGCGCAATGCCGTACGCGAGACCTGTCCGGCCCGCTAACCCCTCCCACCAGGGATTACCGGCCTCCCGGCGCGCCGGGGCCGCGCGACATTCGGACAGAATTCGCCCGATCGGCTTGCGTTGCGGCGCTTAACCATGTTCGCTTGCAACTATCTATTGTCGGGAATTGAGGAGGACACCACCGTGGTCGCCGCGGCGGACGCGCAGAACTTCGCTCAGAAGCTTGGCATTACACACGGCATGGTTGTCCAGGAGCTGGGCTGGGACGAGGACACCGACGACGAAATCCGCGCCGATATCGAGGATGCCAGCGGCGGCGAGATGGTCGACGAGGAAACCGACGAGGTGGTCGACGCCGCGCTGCTGTGGTGGCGCGAAGGCGATGGCGATCTCGCCGACGAATTGATGGGCATCGTCGGCCCACTCGCCGACGACGGATTCGTCTGGGTTCTCACCCCCAAAACCGGTAATCCTGGCTATGTCGACCAGAGCGAGATCGCCGAAGCCGCCGAAACGGCGGGGCTGACCTCGACATCGGCCATCACGCTCGGCCACTGGAGCGGAAGCAGGCTGGTGCAGCCCAAGACACCGTCCAAACAGCGCTGAGCAATTCGCTATGGTGTCGCCGGGCGGTCAACGCCGCCCGGCGTCCACCCGACACGATGGAGGATTCGCGATGCCGCTCGAGGTTGGCACGCTCGCGCCGGATTTCACGCTGAAGGATCAGAACAACCAGGAAGTCACACTGTCGGACTTCCGCGGCAAAAAGAACGTGCTGCTCGTGTTCTATCCGCTCGCGTTCACCGGCATCTGCCAGGGCGAACTGTGCAAAGTCCGCGACGAACTACCCAAGTTCCACAACGACAATGCCGAAATCCTCGCCATCTCCGTCGGCCCGCCCCCCACCCACAAGATCTGGGCCGCCGAACAGGGCTACCTGTTCCCCCTGCTGTCCGACTTCTGGCCCCACGGCGCGGTCGCCCAAACCTACGGCGTCTTCAACGACAAATCCGGCTTCGCCAACCGCGGCACCTTCGTCGTAGACCGCGACGGAATCATCCGCTTCGCCGAAATGAACGGCCCCGGAGAGCCCCGTGACCAGGCGGCTTGGGAGAAAGCGCTCGCCGCGCTAGATTCATAGACCGTCACCGCCGCCCAAACGGCGCGGTGTCCGGGCGTATAGCTCAGCGGTAGAGCTCTGGTCTTACACACCAGCGGTCGGGGGTTCGAAACCCTCTGCGCCCACCCGTTCCACTCGTTGGTGCGCCTTGTTCGCGGAAAGCGCTCACCTTTCTCGTTCCACTCGAATTTGCGGGGGCGAAGCCCTGGGTGCAACCCCCACGCCCCACCCGGCGGGCTGCGCCCCCAGACCCCCACACCTGTGCGCCTCCCCAAAGCCGCTACACCCCCGGACACCCACGGGAGCTCCCGAGGCCACTTCGCCCCAGGGTCCCACACTGGCCTCTGCCGCGCCTGAGGCGCGACTCGACACTCGATCTCCGACTAGCTCACCACCCCGAAGCTATTCCACCCTCGGCCCCCACCACCGCCCGCCTTCCTGCAACCACTTCGTCCACGGACCCCACACCGGCCCGCGACCCCAGGGCCACTCCATCCCGGACTCCATACCCGCGTGCCTTCCCAAAGCCCTTGCACAGCACGCTGGTTCCGATAGCGAATTCTTCGGATGTGCCAGCCGACCCGCGTCCAGCCGGGCACTCCGACTCTTGACCTCGATCAGCTTCATCCGGACCTTCGCCTTCGGCATCGAGCCGTCGGCCAGCAGATCGACGAGCCGACTCTCCTTCTGGTTCAACTCCTTCGACCGCCGGTTGAGATTCGCGTGCATCTCTTTCGTGGCCAACCTCTCTTCGGCGAGCAGTTCTCGCGCCTCCGCTACGAAATCCTCCGCCAGACAGAGAGTGTGGTAACGCTCGACGACCACCTCTTCCACCGCTTCCATCGGCAGCGCCAGGAGATCACACAGGCCCTCCTGGCGGCGACACTGAGGACAGAACCCCCTTCAGATAGCGATCGTGAATCCGGTCCCGATTACCGTTCGCGCTCCGCGCTCGAAGTACGTCCTGGACGCGCTCGAACACTGCGGCTCGATCAACGGCTCGTGGCGACCCGCGTGGATCTCCCCCTTCCAGACCACGTAGCCGATGTAGTACGAGTCGCGCAGCATCCTGTGCAAGGTGTTGGCCGACACCGGGCGTCCCACGGGCCATCGGCCGCAGGCGATGCGGCCCCCGAAGACATCAAGCCGAACTCTTCAGGTCCCAACTCGGGAACCTTCGTGTTGCACGCCTCTCTGGCCGAGTGTGGTCACCAGACATCCAACTGCCACCTTCCCCCCAAGCATTGACGAGCACTCCGACCCAACGTCCATCCTCATCAATCAGGCAGTGCTCCTCCGCGTCACCGCGACAAATCGCCTCGACAAGCCTCAACGCGGGCACCAGTTGACTGGTGTCCTCGGCGATGTAGTCGGTGACAATGTCGAAACACCATCCGGTCTCTATTCGGGCGGCCTCGTCATCGAATCGGCTGACCGCGATCCTGCCCGACTTGTCGCCGGGCGGAATCGAACGAGCCGTGAGCAGCACCAAGGACTCATGAAGGAAGGTGTCGGCGTCGTACTCCACCGCCAGATCGCACAATGCCACAACGAATTCATCCCAGCCACCCTGTTCGCTCATGTTCGGTCGCTCCTTGTCAGCCGCAGGGGTTGGTGACGATGCCCGAGTACTGCCAGGCCATTGATCCGGACGGGCGTCCGCCGTACACGCCGCTACCGCTCGCAGCCGTTCGGTACTCGCCTGTGCCGCACCCAAAATTGGACTGGCCAGTATATTTCTGGTTCGCCTTGGGTGAAGCATATGAAGTCTTATCGGGACCGGAAACAACCACCCAGTTGCCGCCCTGCTTCCGCTCGATTTGCACGATGATCTCAAGCGAGTCGATATCGGCCGTGCACGAGATTCGCCCCTTGCCCACGATCCATCCAGGCGACCCTTTCGAATGGTGTGGGTTGTCGGCCGTGATATGGCATGCCGCGTTCCCGTCCCCGGATGCGGCTTCTGCATTGGCCGGCGCCAGAACTGGTGCCACCAACCCCAGGACAGCGATGGCGGCTTGGACAACGGTCTTGCTCGCGTTCATAGAACCCCCTCCAAATCGTTTGCATAGAACAGTCTTTCGAATCCCCTCAACTACTTAGATGGGTCGAGGCCACATCCGGTTCCGGGTGACCCTCCCCAGATTTGCATGATGTGAGTCACTTTCGATGCGATGGTGGTTTCTAGTCAATCCCGCGCCGTCCAACTCGTCCCGGGTCTCGACGTACTCGCAGATTCACCCACCGACCCGTCACACGGGTCATGCTCGGTCCACGTAGTGGACCGCCCCGGCTTTGGATGAGACCGAACTACCGATTCCACTGCCTCATACTGCCGTCGGCTGCTGACCGCGACCTTCCCAGAAGACCCGCTCGAACTCCGCCGATGGACGATAACCACATCACGAATGCGACCGCTGATTGTTGTACCACGAAACCCATTCCGCTGTCTCCCGATTCACCTCGCTCACATCCGACCACACGTACTTGTCGATCAATTCCTTCTTGAACAGCGAATTCACCGATTCAGGGAGAGAGTTGCCATACGAATCGCCGGTACTGCCAACCGATTGCGCGATACCCGCCTCAGCCAGACGCTCGCCGTATCGCAACGCCGTATATTGAACGCCACGATCTCCATGATGAATCAGCGCCGCACTCAACCGATCCCGCCGATTCCACAACACCATCTCCAACGCATCCAGCGCCAATTCCGTTTCAACGAATCCGACACCCGCCGGCCCACGATCGAGCGGGAGAACACATCGGTCACGAACGCCACGTAACAGAACCCGCGCCCGGCCAGCTCCACATACGTGATATCCGCCACCCACAACCGGTTTGGCACCGGAGCACGAAAGTCCCTGTCCACCAAGTCCTTCGGCCTTCGATCCGCCCGAACCAACTCTTCGACCGCAACCGATCCGAGCCGGCGCTCCAAGCGCTGCATAGCCCACCGCTTCGACTTCGCCCGCGACACCCGCTTCCGCCGCGGCGAGACCGTTGATGCGCCCGCCGCTTTCATCTTGACGCACACTGCTTCGAGTTCCCGCAGGTCAACCCGGTTCGAATACCGTCCCGCCAGGTCCACAGATTCCCATCAGATCCCTGAAGTATCTGCATAGGATGCTCACCCGCGATGTGGCTGGTACAACAGACGCACGACTCGATTGCCGCGCACCATCGCGATCGACGACAGCAGCGTGGTCTTGGCTTCCCGCAGGCTCCATGTAGGCACCTCGCCGCCCAGCATCCAGTCCGCGAGGATGGTCGGGAGCGTGAAGCTGAGCCGGAAGCCGGCTTCACCATCGACGGGCTCGATCTCCCAATCCCGGCTTAGCGGCCGGTTATCACGGCGGTCACGGGGATAGTTGAGATTCACCCGGATGTCGGTATTGCGTGAGTTGTCGACGTACTCCGTGAACGCTGCAGGGTTGTCGACCAGCAGTACGAGAACGAATGGCGCCGGCGGGAATCCGAGGACGAAGTCATCCAACGCGACTTCACCCAGTCCAGTCACGATTGCTGTCAGCTGGCCGGTCGGCAGTTTGCGCGGCGGCGACACGTCCTCTTCGTACACGTAGTACTCGTCGCCTGGTTCGTCGCGCAGTTGTGCCACGTTCAGCCCAGCTTGTTCCCTGTCGTAGGCGACGGCCAGGCCGAAGGCGGGCGCTGGGAAGGCCGATTCTCCGGCGTGCCCGCGCATCTGGCGGACGTGGGCGGCAAGGTCGGGGAAATCCTCGTCGTCGACATTGGCCGGCCAAGTGCCCAGGGCATGGCGGAGTGCGTGCCGAACCTGATTCAACGGGAGCGAAGCGAGGCCAACCTGCGCGGCGAGGTCGACGATCCGAGTGGCGATATCATCCGCAGCGGCCAAGAGCGCATCGAAACCCGGATTAGACAGGTCGATCAACGAGATCTGTTGCGCCAAAGCATATTCCTGCGCTGGCTTGGTAAAGCCGCTGGCAGAGAACAGGGCGTACTGATACTGATAGCGCTTCATTGGGATGTGATACGCCCCTGGAGTCTGCGTGCCGTAGTACTCGTTGACATCACGGATGGTTCCATAGGCATTCCGCGCAAACTCGATGCCCGTTCGGTCACTGCGATGCTTCGCTTCGACAAATAGGCGCAGTGGCAGCGAGAACGGTAGAGGCCGATCCAATTCGCCGAGCACGTCGACTTGGTGGTCCGTGCCGCGCCCGCGGACCAGCAGGCCCCTTCCGCTATCTTTCAGCGCTTCCCGGTCCTGGTCTGCCGCGACAAGCAGCCGATAACCGTTGTCCTGCAAGAGCCTCGCAAGGAGTTCCTCGAGCACGTACCCCCGCACCGTCTCTACCTTGATCGCCAAATTGTCCCCTCGATCAGAATTCCGGCTGTCCTGCATGTGTCACTGCTTCAGTCACTGTACTGAGTACGCCAGAGTATTGCCGACGGAAGTTGCTCTGCAACAGTCTATTCAAGGTTGTATTGACTCAAGGCTGCCGAGTCCCTGACCGACGCGACAAGCGGAATTTTTCAAGCCATATGAGACCAGTCGGTGTTTATGCGGCTGTGGGTGCGGTCTCCTCGCTGGTGGCGGGTGCCTGGGCCGGTCGGTTGATCCAGACGGTGTCGGGTAGGTCGAGGATCTTCGGTGCTGCGGTGGTGGTGAATCGCTGTGGGTGGCGTTCGCGGGCCGCAGCCGGCGCGTCGCGACGGTCGGCGGCTTTGGCTGCGGCCAAACTGAAGTGAACGTCGCGTGGACTTCCCCCGATCGCGTTGTTGACCGGCCCGGAATACCTGACCGCGCACGCCCGTTGGCTCGGCGACCACCCGGTGACCGGTTCCGCGGGCGCGGTCCTGACCATGCCGTCCAAGGAATCGATGTACGTGTACCCGATCGACGGAGCCGAAGTGGTACGGGCGCTCACCGTGCTCGCCCACATCGCGGCCGCGCACCTCGACGACCCCTGGGCCATCAACCCCCACATCTACTGGTGGCGCGCCGGCCGACTCGACTTGGCCGCCACCACCCACCGCGAGGGCCACACCCTCGTCAGCCAACTCACCCCCGCCTTCCACCACAACACCACCACCTTCGACGACACCGGCCCCGCGACCGAATAGAACACCCGGAACCCGCACCGGCCGTGCAGAATCCGACCACCAGGACACCAGCGACCCCCGTTTCGCGGGCCTTATCGGCGGGCTGATCCCTGCACACGGGAAACGGACACTTGCTGACCTGCACGATCATCGACGCACCGGGCAAATTTCAGTCAGTTTCAATCAGCAAGCTGCCACACGAACATACCGGGCCGAACAGACTCGAATACCGAGCAGTCCCAATCATCGAGGACCGTGAATTGCCGAAAGATTGCCCATGATTGAAATAGTCGTAGGTTCGGCGTGTCGCCCCGCCGAACCCATCCACGGTTCCTACAAGCTCCTGCGCCGTCGCCGCGCTGGCCGCATCGGCGTACCCCTCTTGTTCAGAGCACGATTGATACTGCTCGCAGCGAAACCGGTCAACCTGCTACACGCAGTCAGCGAATAACCCGCGAGATGGAGCCGCTCAGCACGAACGACGTCGGCCTCGGCGAGGGACTGATACCGGCGCGGAACACCCCGCACTCCAGAACAGCGCTCTTGGCCACACCGTGCCGTTTGGCAAGCTCTCCAGTCGACGCTCCGTCCCGATGTGCCTGAACCAACCCCCGGATGCCACACTTCACCCCTTGGACCCCGCAGCAGTCACTGATTCCGACTGCGAGTTCTTCGGAGGTGGTGACCAGCCTGGCAGGTTGGCTCTTGACTCCGAGCAGCTTAATCCGCACCTTCGCCTTCCGCATCGAACCGTCGGCTGCCAGATCGACGAGCCGCCCTTCGTTCTGGTCCAACTGTTCAAGCTGTCGGTTGAGTTCGCATACAATGCGTTGGTCACAATCTTCTCATCAGCCACCGCCTCGCTGGGTGCACCTCAGTTTCAACTAGGGAATCGTTTGGTGGACAAAGTGTGCGCTCGGTGCCGATGTTCGCTCAGTTCGTCCGCAGTGCGGAGCCAATGCAGAATTTCACATTGCCGAGGAGGTGTAGACATGACGACTGCGACTCGCGTCGAGTTGCGAACAGCGGGCCACCTATCCCTTGCGCGCGCAATCTCGAGCTTTCAAAATCTGATCGTTTTCGACAATGCATGGACGGGCATCACGACGACGATCGAACAAGTAGCGGCCGCCGACGAGACGGCGCTCACTGCCATTGTCGGGTCGATATTGAGCGACCTCGAGGAGGCTCTGCTGGGTGCGGCTTGGTTGCAAGACTATGTTGTCGACGTGGAGATACAGAACATACGTGAGGCAGCACTTGCTGCGGCATCTCGCCTGCCTGACAGCCTCGGCTCCGTCGTTCAAGACGTCGACCAGGTGTTCGGCAACGAATTTGGGGCATTCGCTGAAGTATGTTATACAAGCCTCCGCGATGGTCTCCGCGAGCAGCGCAGCACACTTGTAGGAGAGCTCGCTCGCCTCCTTGCCGCAGAACAAAGCGAAGGCGATCTCTTCAAGAACATACTGTGCGGAATTGCGAGCGGTATGACGGTTGGCGGCCTGGTTGCCACCGCCGTCCCACCGCACGTCACCGGACCGATTATTGTGGGGGCAGGCGCGACGGCGCTAAAGGCATTCAAGTGTGACCTCAACGATCTGGCGCAAAAAAAGAACTGGCGATTCACCTGACCTCGGATCGGCTCAATCCTGGCCCACACTGTCGGCCCTGCTTCGACCGTTCGTTCGCACAGCGTCAGCACCACCGAATCTCGGTGGTGGACACGGCAATAGCTGATCAGAAGAAATGCGCCACCATTTCGGAGGAGCGTTGACGCTCGACCAGCGCAGCCCGGCGCGCTTATCTCTGCGCGCAGGGAACGGACCATAGCGCAGTGCGGTAGTAGCGGACGTTTCTTCCCAATTGGCGCGGTGTGAACTTGGATCGACTTCTGAGCAGCAGCTCCATAACCAGGATCAGCGGGTGATGATGTAGCCGTCCTGTGGACGGTGGTCGCGGGAGCGGCGCAGGTCGGTGACGGCGAAGGTGCGTTGCAGCCAGCGGTCCGCACCGTCGTAGCGGGGGTGGAAGGCGGTGCGGCCGTGGACGGTTACTCGATTGTCGACGATCGCCAGATCGCCGGGCGCGAGTCTGGTGGTGTGGGCGACGGCGTTGCAGGCTGCTCCGAATTCGGCGAGCGAGGTTGCGGCTCGAGGGGTGAGCGGGGTTGTCGCGATCGTCGCCATCCGAATATCCGGGTCCTCGGGTGCACCGGACAGCACCGGGCTCGGGGCACCCGTTGTGTCGCCGGAGCCGAACGACGGCGGGGGCGCGGTACGGAATTCCGGCGCGAACAGCGCCTCTCGCGTTGCCTGCGCCAGTATCGGCAGCAGCTCGCGCAGGCATGCCGTGCGCAGTCCAGCGGTCCGGTCGTGATCGGCGCGCAGGCACAGCAGCAGGACGTAGTCGGGTTCGTGTTCGTGGAAAGCGTTCTCGTTGTGGAAGGTCAACAGGACCGATCCGGCGTTGCCGGAGAAGGCTTCCCTGCCCGGCACCGGCACGACGTCCTGCACCAATGCCCCGGATTTCTCGGCCAGATACGCGAGGGGATCGCCGAGCGCGCACGCGGCCATGACGAGCACCGCCGCGGCGACGGTGGCCGCGCGCTGCACCGAATCCGGCGCCGAGGGGGTCGCGGGCAACGCTGCCTCATCGACCGGAAGTCCGCGAACCACGAGCAGACCACGGGATCCGGAGTGTCGCCGGAAGTTTCGCAGTCCCCGGCGCAGTGGCAGGGGCAGTTCGTCACCCGCGTGGCGGGCACGCGCCACCCATTGCGGGTCGTCCACCTGTCCGCCGCACAGGGCACGGGCAAGGCGGTCCACCGCGCCGCTGTCGGAGGGGTTCAGCTCCAGGGCGCCGATATCGACGGCGGGCGCGGTGGTTTCGGGCGTCAACCTCGGCTCCTCATCCTGCTCACCGATGCCGCATCGCGGCCAGCGATTCGGCGATGTAATGGTCGCCGAAGCGGATCAGCGGCGCGTACTGAGCCGCCCGGCGATGACGCATCAACCGCAGCTCACCCACGGCATTGTCGGGTCCGATCGGCGCCTGCGCGATCGAATGCCGCAGCCGCACCATCGAATAGGCGAGCGTGACATGGCGTTCGGCGTCGATGAGATCGGCCTCGAGCAGCGCGTCCCGTGCGTCGGCGAGGTCACGATCCTTGGCGGCCAACTCTTCGTAGGGCTCGGGCAGCACGCCGAGCAGACCCTTCATCGCGCCACGAAATATCTTGTACCCGCGATGCTGCCGCCCGCTCAATGGGGTGGCGACCTGCGGGGGCTGCATGGTCGGGCGCACGGCGGCCAAGTAGTACTCCACCGGGACCGTGCCTGCGTGGATCATCGCCGCGGGAAAGCCACGCACATAGGTGGTCGCGTCGTCGAGCCGCACCAATGCCTGCCCGAGCTCGCCGTGCCGGAGATGAACCGCGGCATCGGTCACGGCGACCGCGGCACAGATATTGAACAGCACGTGAACCTGATGCCCCACAATCCATCTGGCTGTCCACTCACTGTCCAAGGAACCGCGAGGATCCACGCCGAACTCTTCGCCCACAGGCTCCTGAGCACGTACCTCATCCGACCCGGCCGGGTCGGGCACGGTCGTGCCGGTGAGTTCGAGCACCGCCTGTCGCATCCCGGCCAACTCGACCACCAGATCCGCCCCCGACAATGGCGCCCGGCACAGATCCCGCACGCCACGATGAACGACCAGGACACCGTGCAGAGCCGTCTGCTGATCGGACAACTCGACCTCCCGAACCCGGAAGAACGACTGGCTGACCGACTCTGCCGGAATCGCCTCACCGGCGACAGGCCCGCCCTCGGTCTCGAACGCACTGATCAACCGACCGGCCGCCAGTGTGGCCGCTCGCAACGCCGCAGTGCGCTCGACCGGCCCGGCATGGGTCGGCACCCGAGCCAATGCCGCCGCGGTTCGCCCCGCCTCGAGCCGGACACCGACGGATAGGTCGGGGGTCACCGGCCGATCCCCCGGCTCCCGAAAAACAGCCACTGGCGGGTATGAGACATCCACCGAAGTACCCATCAACACCCCACTTGACTGAAACGAGTTGAGGTGCAACCCATCTCACGGTCGCGATGTACCCATTGTCACATGACCGCGGCCCGGTTCGTGGATCGAACAAGCGAACCCGTTCCTGATCGTCGGCCGGTCGCGCGGCGGTCGGCGTGCGGTGAAGTGGTTGCGAAAACGTACGGGCGCAGGTGATTTGCGATAGGCGGCGAGATGACGAAGCGGTCTCACCGGGTTCGGACCGGATGCGGCCGCCGGGCCGGCAAGTACCTGTCAGGCACGCGCTGGTCGAGCGTGGCGTGCCCCGAGGAGCATCAAGAGGGTGGCCAGCAGTCCGGCAGCGGCAGCCAGCGCTGCGGCTGTGTCGAATCCCAGGGTCGCGGACAGGGCGCCGTAGGTGAATGGCCCGGCGGCGAACCCGCTGAAAAGCCCCATCTGTACGACGGCACCGGCCTGTTCGGCACGGCCAGGGACCAGGGCCAGGGTTGTGACCACCAGCAGAGCAGTCCAGCCGGAACCGATGGAGAAGGCGAGCACCGCCCCCACGATGAATCCGATCGTTCCACCGGTGGCGATGAGAACAAGGCCGCAGGCTCCGGCGCCCATGAGGCAGGCGACCACGATGGCATTGCGGTGCGGCGCCCGGTCGGTGACCACGCCGAGGAGAATGCGTGTCGCGATGGCGGCGACCGCGCAGGCCGACAACAACTTTCCGGCGAGCCCGGTGGAAAGACCTGTGTGGTGGCCGATCTGGATGAAATACGCGGCGATGGCATTGCTGCCGATGGCCGAGAGCGCGGCGGCCGCGGCCCACAGCGCCAGCACCCGCCGAACGGCCGTTTCGGGTACAGCCCGCGGCGGAGCGGCAATGGGAGTCGGGAAGTTGTTGCCGTGCAGTACATTCGTGCCTGCCAGCGGGGCGAGGCAGGCCGCTGTGAGCGCGAGTAGCGACAGCGCGGCCATCGCCGGTCGCCAACCGTAGGGGTCGACGACGTAGGTGACCAGCACGCCGGGGATGAAAGCGGCTGCGCCGAGCGCGGATCCGACGATCCCGGCCACAAGCGAGTGCCGGCGGACGGGCACGCGGGCGATGAGGACTCGTCCAGCAACCGGCTGGATCAGGCCATTGGTGAATCCGGCGATGACGAGCGCGGCGAGCAGGGTCGCGAAGGTGTGGGCCGTGGCGATCACCGCTGCCGCCGCAGCGGCGCTGATCGCGGACACCGCCAGCACGGCAGGCGGCGGTAAGCGGGCCGCGATGCGTTTGGCGAGCGGGGAACCCAGCGCGGCGGTGGCGTAGAAGGCACTGATGGCCAGCCCGATATCGGTGCGGGTGAGTCCGAGATCGGGTTGGATGCGGGTGGCCATGGCGCCGAGTGCGAAGATCGGGACAATGGCGACCGTGGATGTCAGCGCCAGTGCGGTCGTCGCGGACCAGTGCGACCGCGGTCTTGCTGGTTCGGGGGTGTTTCGTCGCGATGTACTCGCGCGGGGATAGGTGGTAGTCATCGGGATGAACTCCAGAAGGTTCGGGCGAGGTGATCGGTCGACCGAATAGGATCGAAAGTGTTTCGCGGGCACCACAATTCGATATCCGACAGGACGCGACGGCGGGATGGACAGCACGTCGGCGATGAATGATCGGGCGCGGCGAGGTCGACCGGCGTGCCCGTGACATGAGCGGCGTGGCCGCCTCTTGTCACGGGCAGCAGGGAGGTTCAGTCGTGCGCGGCCAGGCGCTGGAATTCCCACGGGTCGTGGGCGGAGAAGACCTCGATCTCGTCGCCGTGCAGGCGAATCAACTCGCGCAGGCGGGCCTGGTTGCCGAGGCGGTGATCGCGGTCGACCTCGGCGCCGAGTTGGATGACATCCATCAGCGGATGCGACCTCGGCGCCGGAGCGTGGACCTCGTCGTGATGGAAGTACGAGTCTCCGGCGTGCAGCAGCCAGCCCGCGCCGGTATCGACCGCGACGCCGACGTGACCGGGTGAGTGACCGGCGAGTGGGATGAGCAGGAATTCGGCAGGCAGCCCGCGCAATTCGCGTACCGCGTCGAAGCCGAACCAGGATTCCCCGCCCCTGTCCGGGGTGTAGGTGGCCCAGCGCGGGGCGTGGGCGAACTGCGGAGCCCGGTAGCGGTCGAGTTTTCCGGCCACGGCGTGCTCGTGCTCGGCGGCATGGACGTGCACCGTGGCATCGGGGAAATCGGATAACCCACCGGCGTGATCGCGGTCCAGGTGGGTGAGCACGATATGGCGAACGTCCTCGGGCGCGAATCCCATCCGCGTGATCTGCCTGCGCGCAGTCTCTTCCGGCCGCAGCGCCGGTTGGGCGAAAGCGGACCATTCCGCGCCGAGCACAGTGTCGGGATCGGCGATATCCCCGCTGCCGATACCGGTCTCGACCAGCACCAGCCCGTGGTCGTCGGTCTCGACCAGCAGGCAGTGGCACACGACCGCCGCACCGACATCGGCGCTGCCGGGCAGCGGGTCGATGCCCCGCAGCGAGCCGCAATTGAGGTGATGGACCTTCATCATCGGGTTCTTTCCTTTATCGGTTGCGGTATCAGTCGACAGCGGGACGGGCAAGCACGCCGACCTGCCGGGCAGCCGAACGCACCAGGGATGCGTCGCGGTGGGTACGGGCCAACACGAGCGCTCCCTGTATCGCCGACAGCACCAGGCTCGCCAGTGCGGCGGCTCGCTCGGGATCGATATCCCACCGGCACAGCGCCTCGGCGATCATCTCCTGCCAGGATCGGTACGCGCTCGCGCACGCCGCGCGAATATCGTCGTCGTCGGCGGCTTCCAACGCGACGGTCGCCACCGGGCAGCCCTTGCGATACTCCGATTCCTCCAGACCGGCAGCGAAGAACTCCCCCAGCGCGACCACCGCCTCCTCGGCACCGGCCGCAGTGGCGAGGACCGCGGAAATCCGTTCCTCCACACCGTGACTCGACCGCGCGATCGCCTCCACGGCCAACTGCGTCTTGCCCTCGGGGAAATGGAAATACAGCGACCCCTTCGGTGCGCCGCTGCGTGCGAGCACAGTATTCAGGCCGGTACCGCTGTAGCCCTGCGTCTGAAACAACTCGGCCGCGGTATCGAGCACCCGTTCACGCGTATCTGTTTTCCGTCCCATATCCGAATACTATACAGACCGGTCTAGAAAATACTAGACAGACCGGTCTAGAAATTTTCGCCGGCGGGTCACAGCCGATCGGTGCCGAGAAGCGTTCAGTTCGATACCGACGCCGGATCGGCGACACTCTGTCGTCCGTTCGACCGACAGCGGAATTCAATCGCACGGACGTCGTGGCCGACGCCTTGGAGCCACGAATATTGATGCATGACAACGATTTTGAAGCACATTCGCACAATCGTCGTCGGGGTCAACGGGTCTGCCGCGTCGAATCTGGCGGTCGATGCCGCCGCCTTGATCGCGGCCGAGAACGATGCGCGACTGGTGCTCGTCACCGGTTACCTCGCCGGCAGGCAGCCGGCCGCGCTGGACGACATTCTCAAGCGGGATGCCTACCTCATTCACGGGGGCGCACCGGCGGAGGAACTCGTGCGTCAGGCGAGTGAGCGGGAGGCCGTGCGCGCGGTGCGGAATGTGACGCGCTGTGCGATCGCCACTTCCCCGGACAAGGCACTGCTGGCGGCGGCCTGCGAGGCCGAGGCGGACCTGATCGTATTGGGCGACAGCGGAATCCGTCGACACCGGTGCTGGGGGCTGCCCACTCTGCTGGACGCGGTTGCTCGCAAGAGCACGATCGACCTGCTCGTCGTCTCGCAGCTATCGGGCGGTCGCCGCGTGATCCGCTGGGGCGCATCCACTCTCAGGCGCCCGTTGACCGGGGTGTGGGATGGATTCCGGTCAGCAGCCCCCGTGCGATCGCGGTTGTGACGGCTGCGGTGCGGTCGGAGACGTCCAGCTTGGCGAAGGCACGCGACAGATGGGTTTTCACGGTCGCCTCGCTGATTCGCAGTGCGCTACCGATCTCCTGATTCGTCATGCCGCGGGCGACGCACGCGAGCACCTCCAGCTCACGGGCGGACAGCACCGTCTGAATGGGTTTGCGCGCGTGCTGGAACAGGCGGCCCGCGACCGACGGAGCCAACACCGTCTCGCCGCGAGCCGCCGACCGCACCGCCCTGGTCAACTCGGCACGCGTCGCGCCCTTCAACAGGTAGCCCACCGCGCCCGATTCCACCGCTCGCAGGATGTCGGAATCGGTCTCGTAGGTGGTCACAACGACGATCTTGACACCGGGAAACAGTCCCAGGATCCGCTCGGTGGTAGTAGCACCGTCGAGACCGGGCATGCGCAGGTCCATCAGCACCACGTCGGGTCGCACGGCAGCGATCGACGCCAGTGCCTCCTCACCCGAACCTGCCTCCGCCACAACGGATATGTCGGCATCGGTGTCGAGCATGCTGCGTAGGCCCTCGCGGACCATCGGATGATCGTCCACCAACATCACGGTGATCACACCGGCACCTCCAGACAAACCGAACAGCCCGCACCGGGTCGGCTCGCCACCACTACGGACCCGCCGATCTGGGCCACCCGCTCGCGCATACCCGACAGACCGTATCCCCGGTGCCGCTGCTCCGGGGCGAATCCGATTCCGTTGTCCGTCACCGTAAGTCGAATGACATCGGCGACACAGGACAATTCGACTCGGACATCGGTGGCGTTGGAGTGCTTGCGGATATTCGCCAACGCCTCCTGGGTAGCCCGCAGCAGCACCACCTCGACCGCCATCGGCAACTCCGGCAATTCCGGTGCGGCCGTGACGGTTACCGCGATCGAGGTTTCGTCGGTGACACGCCCGCAGTGGCGCCGAATGGATTCCACCAGCGAACCGCGGACCAACGCGGTTGGCGTGAGTTCGGTGACCATGGCCCTGGCCTCCCGCAGATTCTCCTGCGCGGTGCGGCGGATCATCGTGGCCTGCCGACCGGCGGTCACGAGTCTCGGCTCCGGTGACTGCCCGGAGGTTTCGGGTTCCAGGGCGAACTCGATCGTCTGCGCCAATGCCACGATGCCTGCCAGTCCCTGCGCCAACGTATCGTGAATCTCTCGCGCCAGCCGGGCACGTTCAGCCGCCGTACCCGCGGCACGGGACAATCTGGCCACCTCCTCCCGGCTCGCCGCCAACTCGTCGAGTAGCGCTGCCTGCTCCCCGCTCTGGGTGCCGATCCACACCATGGACACACCGATGATCGGACTCATGACCAACGCCACCAAGGAGATGGCGATGGCGATCGGCAGCAGCGGCGAATGCGGACCGTGCTCGATCAGTCCGAGGATGATCGGTAGCACGTTCACCAGCAGTGCGGCGACTACCGCACCGGTCAGTGGCAGTGTCATGAACAGCAGCGGATAGACCATGGGCTGCACCGCGACCGCTCCCGGCGCGAAATAGAGCCCCAGGACATACAGCCCGATGAGTCCGCCGGAGAACAGCCAGGCGCGCGGACCAAACGCGCGGGCCTCCAGAAAGGCATGCCCGAACACCAAATACCAGATGGCTATGCCCGCCATGGCGGCAGCCGCGCCGACGCGGTTGCCCGGACTGTAGCGATCGAGCAGCATCACCACGAGCGCGGCATTCGCGCACCCCCCGATGAGGTACACATCCCACAATCGCCGCCACCTCGAGGAATTCCAGTACAGCGGCATCCGCCGGGAACCAGCGGCTTCCCTCCCGTCCACTCGACGAAACTAGCACGGAGGCTTGATGGGATGTCGCCTATCCGGACCGGTGTCGTTGAGCCACAGTGCAATTCGATGCCCGAATGGCACCGGGCATACCGGCGCGGTCACGGCCCCGACCGCACCCCGCCGGCGATTTCGGTGTGGCCGAACAGGTTTCCGGCACCATCGCCTCGAACAGGAATGCGCTCGGACCGTGTGCCCCGAGCCGCGACGCAGGTCAGGTCCTCTGCGGCATGGTCACGACGTTCTGTCGTAGAGCGTCCGCAAATGAAGCAGCGTTTGGTGGTCGGAGTCGGATTCGGTAAGTGTGTAGCTGTCTTCGAGGACACCGTTCTCATCCCACTGCTTCTCCCACAGCGCGATGCCGTACTCGTACTCGCCGTCCTCCGCGAGTTGCCCGCTCGCGTGCCACTCCCGAGCCCGACCGTGCAGCACCCCGCGCGCGAAAGTCGAGTCCACCATGGGCTGCCCCGACGGGTACCACTCCTTTGTCGGCCCCGACCGCAACCCCTCCCGGTAGGTCACCTCGGACCTGATGATCCCGTCCTTCTCGGTGCACGCGACCCCGGTGAACGGCACACCATCCAGGCAATGAAAACCGTTGTCGCCGTAGTCGATTCGGGACGCCGGGACTCGATCCATTGAAATCTCCTAGCTGTCGGCGCACCGGGTTCGTCGCGCCCATCCTGCCGGCGCTTGTCCGCCTCGCTGCCGCCGATCCTTGCGGAGGCGAGCCACGCGAACCGGGCTCGACCCGAGACGAGCAGGTGATGTCGTCCAGCGGATCGGAGTCGCGCGGATCAGCCGTGTCGGGCGGCGCGGCGCCAAACGGTCGCGCGCAGCAGACGCAGCCCGTTGAGTCCGACGATGACGGTGGAGCCTTCGTGCCCGGCCACGCCGAGTGGTAGCGGCAGCGTGCCGATCAGGTCCCAGATAACGAGGATGCCGATGAAGGTGGCGGCGATGCTCAGGTTGGCGACCACCACGCGGCGTGCCTGCCGGGACAGCGCGATCACGGTGGGGATGGTGGTGAGGTCGTCGCGGACGACGACCGCGTCAGCGGTCTGCAGCGTCAGATCGGATCCGGCGCCGCCCATCGCGATACCGGTGTGGGCGGCGGCGAGTGCGGGGGCGTCATTGATGCCGTCGCCGACCATCGCGACCTTGGCGCCGTCGGCTTGCAAGGCTCGCACGGCGGTGACCTTGTCATCGGGCAGCAGCTCCGCCCGCACGTCGGCGATGCCGACCTGTTCGGCGAGCCGCAGCGCGGTGGCCTGGTTGTCTCCGGTCAGCAGCACCGGGACCCGGCCGGTCACACGGTGAGCGGCGGCTACGGCGGCCGGGGCTTCCCGGCGGATTTGGTCACTGATTCCCAGAACGCCGACCGGCGCGTTCTCACAGGTGATCACGACGGCGGTGTAGCCATGCCCCTGCAATCGATCGATCACCGCGGAGGTGGTGCGCTCGGTCAGTAGCGTGGCCGGGGAGCCGACACCGATGAACCGGTCGCCGACTCGTGCGGAGACTCCGCGCCCCGGATGGGCGGTGAATTCGTCGACGACCGGCAGAGCCAAGCTGCGGGCACCTGCGGCCCGCACGATCGCCGCGGCGAGTGGATGCTCGCTGGGATGTTCGGCGGCCGCGGCAAGCCGCAGCAGTTCGTCCTCGCCGAAACGCGGGTCCAGGCTGTGGATTTCGGCGAGTTCGGGGGTGCCGCGAGTCAGCGTGCCGGTCTTGTCGAAGGCGATGCGGGTGAGGGCGCCCAGTTGTTCCATCACGACAGCGGATTTGACGAGCACGCCGTGGCGGCCCGCATTGGCGATCGCCGCCAGCAGCGGCGGCATGGTCGCCAGCACCACCGCGCATGGGGAGGCGACGATCATGAACGTCATCGCCCGCAACAGCGCCCGTCGCAGCGGATCACCCAGCAGCAGCGGCACAATGAACACCGCGAGCGTGCACGCGACCATACCCAGCGAATAGCGCTGTTCGACCTTCTCGATGAACAACTGGGTGCGGGCCTTGCTCCGGCTCGCCTCTTCGACCAGGTTCGCGATTCGCGCCACCACCGAGTCCTCGGCGCGGCGATCCACGCGCAGCCGCAGCGCGCCGGTCCCGTTGAGCGTCCCGGCGAACACTTCGTCACCGGCGTTCTTGTCCACCGGCAGCGGTTCGCCGGTGATGGTGGCCTGATCGACCTCGCTCGCGCCGCCGATCACCGTGGCGTCGGCCGGAATTCGCGCACCGGGGCGCACCACCAGTTCGTCGCCGACCTCGACGTCGGCGGCTTTGATCGTCTGCTCGCGCCCGTCGGCATCGATGCGAGTCGCGGTCTCCGGGGCCAGGTCCAGCAGTCCGCGCACCGAGTCCTCGGTGCGCGCGGTCGCGAGCGCCTCCAGCGCGCCGGAGGTGGCGAAGATGACGATCAGCAACGCACCATCGGTGAGCTGCCCGATCGCGGCCGCGCCGATCGCGGCCACCACCATCAGCAGATCCACATCCAGGGTTTTCTCGCGCAGCGCTCGCAGGCCCGCCAATCCGGGCTCCCAGCCGCCCGCCGCGTAGCAGGCCAGATACAAGACCCACCGGATCCAGTGCGGCCCCTCCGCGAGCTGCACTGCCAGGCCCAGTAGGAATAGACCCAAAGCCAAAGCTGCCCAATGCATTTCAGGCAGGGCGAAGAGCTTCGTGCGACGGGCAGGCACCCCGGCGGTAGCCGGGACGGGGCGGGTTGATGCGGCGGTCGGCGCGACCACAGGTCACCTCCATTCGAGGCCACCATATCAGAAAATATGAACACGTCTTCATGCATACGAATTGCGGTAGGCTGTGCCGGTATGGGACACGGAATCGAGGGCCGCGATCGCCCCGCCGCGCGGCTGGACGCCGAATCCGCCGCCCACGTCGCCACCACCCTGCAGGCATTGGCGACCCCGAGCCGGCTGCTGATCCTCACCGAATTACGCCACGGACCACGCCCGGTCACCGATCTGGCCGACGCCGTCGGCATGGAACAATCCGCCGTCTCCCACCAACTGCGCCTGCTGCGCAACCTCGGCCTGGTCGTCGGCACCCGCACCGGCCGATCCATCATCTACAGCCTCTACGACAACCACGTCGCCCAACTCCTCGACGAGGCCGTCTACCACAGCGAACATCTGCGCCTCGGACTATCCGACCTACCCGAAACCGCCGGATAACCTTCCGGTCAGTCGGCCGATCGCCTATCGATCTCTGATCAGGCGAGAGATCGGCCTGTTGCTCGAAGGTCTTCGAGCGCTGCCAGGGTGTATGGGGCCAGCAGGGTGTCGGGCTGGGCTTGTAGCCATTGGGCGTAGCCCTGTTTGAAGGCGAGGACGCCCAGTTCGCTCGCGAGCAGTGCGGGGGCGTCCGGCACGCCGCGGGCACGCAGCGCCTCGGTCATGGCCGCCGCGAGGCCCACCCGTTTGAGGGCATCGCGCTCTTGGAGTTCGGTATTGGCATCGATCGCGGCCTTCAGGCGGGGGGCCAGTTCGCGGTTCATCGGACCCATGGCGCTCGCGGCGCGTTCGAGACCCGCGGCGACGGCTTCGAGGGGGGTGGCGTTCTCGGGCGCCTCGGCGATGCCTTCGGTCAGCAACTGGCTCAATGCCTGCTGTCCGGCGCACAGGATTTCGCGTTTATCGGAGAAGTACCGAAAGAAGGTGCTTTTCGTGACACCCGCGCGTTCGGCGATCTGCGCGACCGTTGTCGTGTCGTATCCCTGCTCCGCGAACAGGTCTACCGCGGCCAGGACGAGCCGTTCCCGTGCGCCGGGTCTCCATCGAGCCATGGGGTCATCCTAGGTGATGGGACAAGAGTGCCGTCACGATGCTACGGTGACGGGATAAGAGTCCCATCACTAGTGAAGGGTGATGCCATGCACGTCTTCCTCACCGGCGGTAGCGGTTTGATCGGTTCGGCGGTCGTTGCCGAACTGCTCGACAACGGTCACACCGTCCTTGCGCTCGCCCGCTCCGATGCGTCCGCATCGTCCCTCGCCGCAGCGGGCGCCGAGCCTATTCGCGGCACCCTTGCCGACCTGTCGGTCCTCCGCGCGGGTGCCGCGCGGGCCGAGGGTGTGATCAACCTGGCCTTCGGCCACGACTTCGACAACCCCGACGCGCTCGCGGCCGCCATCACCGAGGAGGGTGCCGTGCTGGCAGCGCTGGGCGCGGAACTCGTCGACAGCGACCGCCCGCTCATCGTGGTCGCGGGCACTCCCCCGGTGCCCGGTCGGGTGTCCACCGAGGCCGATCCGGCCCCGACCGAAGGACTGTTCGGCGGTCGCGCCCGCTCGGTGACATCGGTGCTGGAGTTGGCGTCACGCGGTGTGCGGAGCGCGGTGGTGCGCATGCCGCGCACCGTGCACAACCAGGGCAAGGGCGGATTCGCCGGTCTGCTGACCGAGATCGCCCGCCGCACCGGGGTATCGGGCTATCCGGGCGACGGCGCCCAACGCTGGCCCGCCGTACATGCGCTCGACGCAGCGGCGCTCTTCCGGTTGGCGCTGGAGAAGGCGCCTGCCGGGACCGTGTGGCACGCCGTGGACGAGGAGGGCGTCGCCGTGGTCGATATGGCGGAGGTCATCGGTCGCAGGCTCGACCTTCCCGTGAAATCGGTGCCGCAGGAGGGTTTCGGTCCACTCGGCGCCATCTTCGCCACCGACCAACCCTCGTCGAGTGCCTACACGCAGCGGACGCTCGGTTGGCGGCCCGAGCACCCACGCTTGCTCGAAGACCTGGAGAATATCCAGCCCTGAGCGCGTTTGCCCCGGGGATCCAGTCGCGCTCAAACGTTGGGCCGGCGAGTGGCGCGTACATACCGAGGCCGTCGATTTCGCCCCGCAGCGCGTCGATACCCGCACCGCCGACAGGCGCGCGTCGACGAATTGCTGCACCGCATCGCGGACGCCCTGCCAGTCGGTCCCCGAGTGCATGCCGCACCCGAAGGGCAAGTTCGCGATTCATCGCCGGTGAGGATGATGTCGTCGGCGACGACATCGAGGTTCCCTGGCGCCGGCACGTGGCCTGACCCGAGATCCCTTCCCGGATCAGGCTTTTCACGTACTCGTGCCGAGTTCCGATGCGACTGCACGCTCTCCCGTCCGGCTATCGACGGGAATCGCGTCCGGCACTTCGCGTCGCAGAGATGTGCGTCAGGGAACCTGCACTGTCACCGTTTCACTCATCGGTATTCCGCCGGTGGCGGTGTTGTCCGAGCAACCGCCCCTGGCGGTGATGGTGGAGCCCGATTCAAGCCCCTCCAGTTTGGTGGTCACGGTCTGACCGGGGTCCGCCAACGAGCCGGGGGCACCGTCGGCGAAGAACCGGTGGTTCCGCTCCGGGCCGATTCCGGCTTCCGCCCAGCATTGGCCGGTGCTGTTGGGGTTGTGCAGGGTGGCGGTCACGGTTCCGGGCGCGGTGCCCGTGAAGGTCACCTGCGGAGCTTGCAGTGAACCTTGCGCGTTGGCTGAGCCAACGACGGGGCCGAACACGAGAGCAGCGGATGCGGCAAGCAGAACAGGTCCATTGAGTCGAATACGTGTCATGAAGCGGACTCTAGTCGGTAGCAGCAGCCTATCGTCAAAGCTGGGGACACTAGAAGTGGCCGAAATGCCCTTGGTACGAGTATTTTTCGAGGACGGCTTCGGTCAAGCCACGAAAACCTATGGTACGCAGCGGATGATTCGTGCACCAGCGCAGGCGGTCCGTCCCGCAAGGACGGTCAGGCGGACTGGGCGCGGCGCAAAACATTCAGGATCGCATCGACGTCGGCGCTGTTGTTGAAATAGTGGAAGCCCACGCGCAGACCGCCATCGTTCGTGGTGGCCTTGATTCGATGCTCGGCGAGTAGTTCGGGCGTGATCGTCACGCCCGGTGGCGGGTCCACGGTGACGATGTGGGATCCGGTGCCGCGCGGTGCGAAACCGAGTTGGGTGGCGTGGGTGCAGAACTGTTGGGCGAGATCGAGGCAGTGGATTTCGACGGTGGGTGGGAGTTGGGCAAGCAGGTTCAGGGCGGCGCGGGCGCCGATCCAGGAGAACCAGGCCGGTGAGGTGTTCCAGCGGGTGGCGTTTGACGCTTCCCGGTAGGCGCCGCCGAAGAATTGTTCGGGTGGGCCGCTGGTTTTCCAGCTGGGTGCCAGTGGGGGCGCGGCGAGGGTGGCGGGGTCGGCGACGAGCCAGGCCGCGCCGCGCGGGCACAGCATCCATTTGTATCCGTGCGCGGCCTTGTAGTCGGCGGTGAGCGTGGACAGGTCCCGGTGGAGTACGCCCATGGTCTGGGTGAGGTTGGCAAACATCCGCGCCCCCACTGAATGGGCTGCGGCAGTTAGTGTTTCGAGATCCACGCGCTCGCCGTCCCGCGTGATGACCTCGCTTGCCGCGACGAGGACGGTCGACTCATCGATGGCTCGCAGCAGATCTTCGGTCCGGGTCGCTCCGGGTGTCCGTTCGACAACCCGCACGGTGATGCCGGAGGTCCGACCACGACCCAATACCGGAAACAAGACGCTGCGGAACTCATCGGCCGCCACCACGACGGTGCCGCCGTCGAAGGCCGACAGCACCGTCGACAGCGCCTCGGACAGCGACCCCAGACTACTGACGTGATCTGCGGGAACGCCTGCGTAGGCGGCGAATTCGAGGCGGGCCAGATCCGCCGCCTGGTCCCACTCCGCCCAGGCGAAATCCCCTGCGGCCCACTCGTCGACGGTGGTGCGAAGGGCCTCCAGCACCGGTTGGGCGCCGGGCGGAGCTCCGGGGGTGTCGAGCCACACCCGGCGCTCCAGCGCGGGAAACAGTGCACGGAATTCCGCAGGCGTCATCGCGGCACCGCGACAACGGCTTCGATCTCGACCAGCAGGCCCGGCGACGCCAAGGCGGCGACAGTCGCCGCGGAATGCGCGGGGTAGCGGCTGTCGGGAAACCAACGGGCGAAGACGATGTCGCGGGCACGGGCGAATTCGACGAACCCCTCGGCGCCGACGACCAGGGTCAGCATCTTGGCGATATCGCCCGGCACGCAGCCGAGCTCGTGAATGATCTTCTCCAAGTTGGCGAATGTCGCGATGGTCTGGTCGAAGGTATTGTCACCAACCAGTTTCCCCGACGCGTCCGCACCGATCTGCCCGGAGATGAAGGCGAGGTCACGACCCGCGGGCACAACCGTCACATGGCTGAACTTGCCGATGGGTGCGGCCACACCCGCAGGATTGAACGATCTCACAGCGAACTCCTTCGATCTCGACGAATCAGGCAGGCACGACAGCGGGTTCGCGGCGCCCGGTGCGCAGGCTGACGCCGAGCGTTTCCGGGGTGACCAGGGCGGCGGCGAAGCTGATGACCGCGCCGAAACTCAGATACCAGGCGGGCGCGTAGGTCGATCCGGTGTAGGCGATGAGGGCGGTCGCGGCCAGCGGTCCGAGTCCGCCGAAAAGGACGACGCCGAGGTTGTATCCGACGGCGAGTCCGCTGTAGCGGCGCGCGGTCGGGAACAGCTCGCAGAACAGCGCGGGTTGCGGGGCGAGCATCATGGCCTGGCCGATGAGCACCAGGGTGGTGCCGATGACGACCATCGGGTAGTTGCGCTGGTGGATCAGCACGAATCCGATCGGCGCCGCGATGACGACCCAGGCCGCGCCCCACATCACGAACGGTCGCCTGCCCACCCGATCGCAGACGCGGGCGAAGATCACCACCAGGACAACCAGGATCAGCATCGCGGTCAAACCGGCGGCTCGCGCCGAACCAGCGGGCATCCCAAGGTTTTTGGCGAAGAAGGTGGGGCCGAAGACCAGCAGGACGTAGGTGCACATGGTCGGCGAGCAGACCAGCCCGCACACCAGCAGGATCGAGCGCCAGTCCGCGCGCAGGGTGCGGGTCAGCGGCGAGGACTCCCTGGGGCCGGATTCGGTCATCGCGGTGAATTCCGCCGACTCCTCGAGCTTGAGCCGCATGTATAAACCGATGAGTCCCAAGGGGAATGCGAGCAGGAACGGGATCCGCCAACCCCACGATTGCAGTGCGTCCGCGCTGAGCACCTCGGTCAGGACGAGCGAGGCCGCGCCTGCGGCGAACATGCCGAGGCAGATGGTGATGGTCTGCCAACTGCCGTAGAAGGCGCGGCGGTGCGCGGGTGCGGATTCGACGACGTAGGCGGCGGCCCCCATCCACTCGCCGCCTGCCGAAAGACCTTGCAGGCAGCGCAGGAGCAGGATGAGCATTGGCGCGGCGACGCCGATGCTCGCGTAGGCCGGGATCACGGCCATCAGCGCGGTGGCGCAGGAGATGGTGAGGATGATCGCGGACAGCGTCACCTTGCGTCCGTAGCGGTCACCGATGTAGCCGAACAGGACACCACCGAGCGGGCGCACGATGAAGCTGATGCCGAAGACGAGGAAGGTGACCATGAGCGCCACCGCCGGGTCGCGGTCGTCGAAGTAGAGGGTGGCGAAGATGGCGGCGAAGTAGCCGTAGAGGACGAACTCGTACCACTCCAGGAAGTTGCCGATGCAGGCGGCGATGACGGCTTTGCGTCGCTCGGCGGTCAGCGTCTCGGTGGTGGATAAAGTATTGATGGACATGGTGCTTCCCAGGGGTGTTGCAGAGCGGCTCACCAGGACGGTGTGCCGAAGGTGGGGAGATCGGCTTGGTCGAGCTGATCGAGGTAGGTTCCGAAATCGATGTCGAGACGGGCGTTTCCGTACGCGGCGCGCGCCGGTCCGTTCACGGTGAGCAGATGCAGTGGATCGCTGCGGGATTCGGCGAATTCGAAAGTCGCCTCCCCATGGCGTGGCGGGGTGATCCCGTTGAATGCGAAGGGGATTCGGACCAGTCGGCTGATGTCGAAGCCGTGCCCTTCCGCGCTGGGGATGATCTTCGCGGTGAACTGGGTGGCGAACCAGTCCGGGATGATCGCCTGATCGGCGGTCGAGGAGAGGTCGGCGGAGCCGGTGACGAGCGCGGTACCCGCAGCGTCATGGATAGCGAAGTCGACTCGGCCGGGGGAGGTTTCGTGCAGCCGAACCGCACGTGATTGCTTCTTGGGGAGTCCGAACAGTTCGCGACCGAGGATGCCGTGGTTGAGGCCCTCGACATACGTTCCGATGGCGTAGGCGCCGTCCTGTTGGTCGCGTCGGCATCGGAGGTTGATCCCGGCCTGCATATACGCGGGCCGGGTTTCGACGCTGCCGGATGCGGAGGTGAATTCGGCACCGATGAATTCGGCGACCCAGATCAGCACCTCCGGCTCGGACACCGTCAACGGTCGCGGGAGCACCGCGGCGGCGATCGCCTCGGTGGTGGGATAGACGACACTGAGCCAACGCACCGAAACCGATTCGGTGCCGGGTGAATACAGCGGCGCGAACACCGGCATGCTCACGACCCCACCTCCACCAGCGCGAATACGCGCTCGATCGCCGCGACGATCCGCGCGGCATCGGGTATGAGCGCGGCCGCGAGACTCGGCGCCGCCGGAATGCGCGCATCGGGCGTGCCGATCCGAATCGGCGGCTGGTCCAACATGATTCCGGCGGACACCACGCTCGCGATGATCTCGGCGCCGAGCCCGCCGGTGGTATGCGCCTCGTGCACGACAGCGAGCCGCCGCGTCTTGGCGACCGAGGCCAGGATCGCGGACATGTCGAGCGGTCGCAGCCAGCGCGCATCGATGACCTCGATATCGATGCCGCGTGCCGCTAGGGTCTCGGCTGCCGCCAAGACCTGGAATTGCATGGCACCCCAGGTGATTACCGTGAGCGCACTACCCGCCCGTCGCACTGCGGCCTGCCCGAGCGGTTGGACGGGACGACCGAGCTCGACCGGCTGCCTGTCGCGGTGATAGAGCGTGCGATTCTCGATGACAATGGTCGGATCCGCTGTCGCGGCGGCGGTCAGCAGCAGATCGTAGGCGTCCTGATGCGTGGCGGGCATGCAGACCCGCAGGCCGGGAATGTGCGCGAACAGCGCCTCCAGGCTCTGCGAATGCTGTGCGCAGGCGCCGGGGGCGCTGCCCTGCTGCATCCGCACGGTGATGGGCGCGGTCAGTTCGCCGCGCGAGACGTAGCGAATATTGGCCGCCTGGTTCACCAGTTGATCGAAGGCGACCAAAGTGAAGTCGGCCCACATGATCTCGACAACCGGGCGCATACCGAACAGCGCGGCCCCGATCGCGCCGCCGAGGATCGCCGATTCGGAGATCGGCGTGTCGAACACCCTGGCCCCGAACGAACGTTGCAGACCTTTGGTGACGCCGAATACGCCGCCGGGAGCCGCGACATCCTCACCGAAGACCAGCGCCTTCGGATCCTCGGTGAGAATGCGCCGCAGCGCTTCGTTGACGGCGCCCGCGTAGGTGAGCTCAGGCATAGAGATGCTCCAATACGGTGTTCGGATCGGCGAGCGGGTCGGCGAGCGCGGTCTGCGACGCGGCAACCAGTTCGGCATCGACGGCGGCGAGGATCGCGTCGAGTTCTTGTGATGCGACACCCTTTTCGGTGAGCGCACGGACGGCCCTGACCAGAGGTTCGTCAACGCTGACGGCGTCGACCTCCCCGGCGGGCCGGTACTGCTGGGCATCGCCGATGTAGTGGCCGACGAGGCGCTGGGTCATGGCCTCGAGCAGGACCGGTCCCTTTCCCGCACGGGCGTGTTCGGCGGCGCGGGCCACGGCATCGGCGACCGCGATCGGGTCGTTGCCGTCGATGCGCGCACCGGTGATGCCGTAGGCGGCGGCCCGCTTGAACAGCAGCGGATTCTTGACCATCTCGGCGATCGGCGTCATCTCCGAGTAGTGGTTGTTCTCGACCAGGAAGATCACCGGAAGTTGGCGTATCGCGGCGAAATTCATGGCCTCGTGCACCGCGCCCTGATTGAGCGCGCCATCGCCGAACGCGGCCACCGCGACCCGGCCGGAGCCGTCGAAACTCGCGGCCAATGCCGCGCCCGCCGCGATCGGCGCACCCGCACCGACGATCGAATTCTCTCCGTACATGGCGGTTTTCGGGGTGGAGAAGTAGGCGGAACCGCCGCGACCGCCATTGGCTCCGGTGGTGCGTCCCAGCAGTTCGGCCAGGATCGAGTGCATCGAGGCGCCCAGCGCCAGCGCCCAACCGTGACCCCGATAGGTCGGAAAGACCGCGTCACGCGACAGGTCCAGACCGGCCGCAGCGCCGACATAGATCGCCTCCTGACCGTTGCACAGATGCACGGAGCCGACGACCTCCTCGATCTTGCGCAGGCGCAGGATCTCGTTCTCCAACACGCGGATGCGATACATCTCGCGATAGTGCGCGAGCAGTGGCATGGGTTCTCCCTGGATTTCAGTACGAACAGATCAGGCGGGACGGTGGCCGTCGAGCGGGATGACCGCGGCCCCAAAGGATTCGGCGCGCAGATACGCCGTGGCGCGATCGGCCGCGTCGCGGACGTGGATCGCGAGGGAATGCTGCTGTTTGGCGAAGCGGGTCGTCGGCGCGGAGACCGCGAACGCACCGACGGGATTGCGTTCGGCATCGAAGAACGGTGCGGCGATGCAGGAGACGCCGAGCTCGAATTCCTCATTGTCGAGGGCGAATCCGTTCTTCTTCACCATCGTCAACTCCCCGGCGAAGGCATCGAAGTCGGTGATGCTGTTGGGTGTTGTCGCCGTGAAGGACTCCGGTGGCAGCATCGCCTCGACCCGTTCGATGGGCAGATGAGCGAAGATGGCCTTGCACGAGGCCCTGGTATGGAAATTGCCGGAGTATCCGACATCCAGATTGCCGACGCTGAGCAGGTGGCTGCCCGCGATCCATTCCTGAAGGGTGACCGCGCCGTGATACCAGCCGCAGATATACGCGGTTTCCCGCGTCTTCTGATTCAGGCCGACCAGCAGCGCCGACAGTGCGGGCGACGGCCGGGTATGCAGGTTGACGGTCTTGCTCAGTCGGGCCGCGCGCGCCGATCACATAGGTGCCATCGCGCAACCGGATCACGAATTCGTCCTGCTGCAAGGTTCGCAGGATGTGATAGCAGGTGCCCTGGCTCAGGCCGAGCGCGCGGGCGATGGCCTTCGCCGTCATCGTGCCGTCGGCGGCGGCGATCGTCTCCAGCACCTCCAAGCCGCGGGTCAGGGTCAGTAGTGTTGTGCTGCTGCGTGATTCGGTCATCGGGACCTCTCGGCGTATTCCAGTAGCAGTTCGGCGATGACCTGTGCTCCGATCTCGACGGCGTCCTCCTCGATGAACTCGTCCGCGCCGTGGGCCAAGGCGGTGTCACCGGGGCCGTAGATGAGGGTGGGGATGCCCTTGGGGCCGTACTGCGCCGCATCGGTTCCGGCGGTCAGGCCGGTGAGTCGATCCGATCCGGTGACCGAGGTCGTCGCGGCTTGCGCCGCGGCGACCAACGGGTTGTCGAGCGGGGTCTGCCAGCCCGGCAACTCGTGTTGCCATTCGATACGGGTGGGGCGTTCGCTCCATCCGGCCTCGGCGTCGACTCGAGCGAGCACCGCCTCCAGCTCGCGCCGCAACTCATCCAGATCCTCGCCCGGTGCGGTCCCCCACCGGCCTGCCATTCGGGCCGCTGCGGGAACCGCCGCCCGCCAAGTCCCGGCCGAGACGGTTCCCACCGCGAACGGGACCGGTGTCGGGATATCGCCGAAATACCTGCGATAGCGCTCACCGAAACGGGCGCCGCGTTCGTCCGCGATCACGGTGAGCGCCTGATGAATTCGCAGGAGATGCTGGAAGGCATCGGCGCCGCGCCACGGCGCCGAGGTGTGCGCCGCGATCCCCGTCACCTGAATCTCGAAGAACAGCAATCCGGTTCCGATCGGCGCGGGCACCCCATTCGTCGGCTCCAGCACGATCGCGGCGGACGGATCGGGGAGGCGCGAGAAGGTCGCACGCGTTCCGATCCCCGTGGTCTCCTCCGCGCACACCAGCTGCACAGCGATATCGAACGGCAGCGAATCCAGCAGCGGGGCAAGGGCATTCACCGCGTAGAGGCCGGCGGCGATCGGACCCTTCGTATCCACCGCTCCCCTGCCGTAAAGGCGACCGTCCACCCGTCGCCCCGAGAACGGAGTATGCGTCCACAGAGCCGAATCACCCGGCGGCACCACATCGATATGCCCGTTGACGACCAGTGTCGGCCTGCCCGGACGCGGCGGACGCGGCCGCGCGATGATATTGGCTCGACGTTCGATATCCGGCTCACCCGCACGCTGCGCGGCGGCGAGTTCGGTCAACGGTTGACGCTCGTAGCTCCAGCCGTGCTCGGCGAGCCACGACTCCAGCAGATCCGTCACCAGGAACTCCGCGCCGCTGACGGATTCGCACCGCACCAATGCCGACAGGAACTCCAGCATCTCCTCGCGCCTGCGACCGATCTCGGCGCGCACCTCGTCGCGGCGCGGTGCGGTGGACGTCGTCATCGGCATCTCCTAGCTGGTGTGACAGTGGACACACGATGGACGGAGATTGCTGAGTAGGCAAGATCCGGTCCATCGGCGTTCGATTATCTGAAATTCCAGCCACGAATGACAGCCCTACATCACCGAGTTCTCGAGACTTTTCGCAGTTCACAAGGTCATCTGAAGATTTCGGCGCCACCCGATCGGGAAATGCTGCCCGCAGGTTGCTCAGGTTCGAGTTTCAAATAGTCCAACGCGTCGGGCGGACAGCCTCGGCGGCGCCCGCCCGCGCGGTACCGTCCGATCCACTCGATGGAAGGACACGAACGTGCGCGACTCCCTGCACGACCGGCACCGGGCCGTCATGCCGGACTGGCTGACCACCTACTACGACGAGCCACTGGAATTGGTCTCAGGCAGCGGACGACACGTCACCGGCGGCGACGGCCGCACCTACCTCGACTTCTTCGGCGGGCTGCTCGCGACCATGATCGGCCACGACATTCCCGAGATCACCGAGGCGCTGCGGCGACAGGCGGGTCGACTACTGCATTCGAGCACCCTGTACCTCATCCGATCCCAGGTCGAACTGGCCGAGAAGATCGCCGCACGCGCCCCCGTCGACGATCCGCGCGTCTTCTTTGTCAACTCCGGCTCCGAAGCGGTCGAGACCGCATTCCTGCTCACCACCGCGGCCCAGCGATCCAACCAGGTCATCGCGCTGCGCGGCAGCTATCACGGTCGATCCTTCGGCACAGTCGCCGCCACCGGGATCCGAGGTTGGTCGGCCACCTCGCTCAGCCCGCTGCAAATCACCTACGCGCACAACGGATACCGCTACCGCAGCCCCTTCGGCCACCTCCCCGACGCCGAATTCATCGCCGCCTGCCGCGACGAGTTGCGCACCATGATCGAAACCGCCACCTCCGGATCCATAGCCTGCTACATAGCCGAACCCATCCAGGGCGCGGGCGGATTCGCCACTCCCCCAGACGGATTCTTTCTGGCGATGAAAGAAGTCCTCGACGACTACGACGTACCTTTCGTCTCCGACGAGGTCCAATCCGGTTGGGGTCGCACCGGCCGCTCCTATTTCGGCATCGAGCACTACGGGATCCGGCCCCAAGCAATCACTTTCGCCAAAGGATTGGCGAACGGGCTCAGCATCGGTGGCGTAGTGGCCGAGAGCGGACTGATGAACAGCCTGTCCGCCAACTCCATTTCCACGGCGGGCGGCAACCCGATGGCGATGGTCGCGGGGACCGCGGTCCTCGATTTCATCGACTCACACGATTTGCAGACGAATGCGGCGGAGGTAGGGCGGATCCTCCTCACGGGACTACGCGAGATCGCCGAGCGGTGTCCCCTGATCGGCGAGGTGCGGGGAGCGGGACTGATGCTCGGGGTGGAATTGGTCGAGCCCGGCAAGATCCCGGCGGTATCCCGCACGAATGCTGTTCTCGCGGAATGCCGTTCACGTGGGCTCTTGGTCGGCAAAGGTGGGTTGCATGGGAATGTGCTGCGGGTGACTCCGCCGATGACCGTTACCGCCGAGGAAGCTCGGCGGGCACTGGCCATCCTCGACGACGCCCTTACGATTGTCGCAACCGCCTGAATTCGCAACGCCTTTCAAGCGTCCGCTGCGCGAATCCGTCCCGCGCAGTCGATGAGTTCATCCTGCATTCGCGCAAAGAATGATTTCTTCCGGAGTGGGCATGCCAGGCGGGAAGCCCATCCTCATACGGGCAGGGAGCATCGCGGAGATATCTCCGCAGCCGCCACCAGAGCGGGCTCATCCCTGCCCGCGCGGGGCGTGGACCAGTGCCCTTCACCATCTCCGACACCAGGCTCATCCCCGCGTGCGCGGGGAGCATACGGTCGTCATCGGAAACATTCGCGACGGTCTGGGCTCATCCCCGCGTGCGCGGGGAGCCTTTGCGGATGTTGTCCTTGAGAGTGTCCTGGGTGGGCTCATCCCCGCGTGCGCGGGGAGCCTACTTCCTGACCAGCGCGTATTCATCAACTAAGGCAATTTTTCATTCACTTTCACCCACAACTGTTGACCACCAGCGGAACCCAACTCTATCCATATCCAAGTTCGCACACCGCCCACGCGGCAGTTGCAACGCTCGCTCCCGACTGCTCGGGATTCAGACCATACGAGCGAGGAATAGGCCGTCATGGTGTAGCCATCCGGGTCGCACCGATGGAAGCGGCTACCACGCAAGCGATTCCGGCCCACTGCGAGATATTCATCGGCTGGCTGAGCAGGACCACCCCGGCCAGGGCGGCTGCGCCGGGTTCCAGGCTCATGAGTACGCCGAATACTCGAGGGGAGATGCGGCGCAGGGCCTCTAGTTCCAGTGAGTACGGCAGGACCGAGGACAGTAGGGCTACGCCGAGACCTGCGGCGAGGATTGCGGGTTGTAGGAGGGCGGTGCCGGCTTCGGCTATGCCGATCGGGGCAATGAGTAGGCCGCCGAAGGCCAGGGCCAGTGCTAATCCCCCACCGCCGCTGGTTGATTCGCCCAGCTTGGCGCTCAGCAGGATATAGCCTGCCCAGAAGACGCCTGCCAGGATTGCCAGGGCGACGCCGGTCCAGGCGACCGGGCCGTCGGCCTGGGTGAGCAGCAGTACGCCGCCGCCTGCGAGGACCGCCCAGACCGGATCGATCCAGCGGCGCGACCCGACGAGTGCTACGGCCAGTGGTCCGAGGAATTCGATGGTGACCGCCATTCCCAACGGAATGCGATCGAGCGCCTCATAGAAGGAGACATTCATGAGCGCGAGCACCGCTCCGTAGGCGAGCACCACCGGCAGTGCGCGGCGTTCGATCCGCAATGCCGAGCGCCAAAACACCAGCAGCACAATCCCTGCGAACCCCAACCGTACGCTCACCGCACCCACCGGCCCGGTGACCGCGAACAACCGCTTTGCCAGCGCTGCCCCGATCTGAAGGCTGACGATTCCCGCCAGCACCAGCGCTGTCGGTGGCACCCTGCCCACCCCCGCCTTACCAAGCCGCGAAAGCCCTGGCGGTAGCCCAAATTTCCCTCTCCCACCGAGATTGATCGCGACCACCGATATCCCTTCTGTCCGGTCGAGCTTCCCGGGTAGATCTCTGTCATCGACAGATTCCAGCCGGTTGCCCACAGCCAGAACTACCGCCGAACCGGCGGCGAGCGCAACACCGTAGAACGCGGGCTGGCAGAGCCGAATGGCTACTACGCCCGGCGTTCGGAAGCGCCGCGCCGTGTTGAGCGCAGAGAGCACCTACGACGATCGTTGGCGGTGATGTGACGCGCCGACGGCGGAAACGGGCGTGCAGGGCCGCAGAGGCCGGGGGTGATTACTCGAAGCGAGCCAACAGGATCCGAGCGACGGCTTCCCACTGCGGCAGGGCGCAATCGGGTTCGACAAAGAGGCCGGATGGGGTATACCTGCGGGGCATGGATAGTCGAATCTCACTTGGGAGGAGTCCCGTGTCCGGTCCGATCGACCTACGCACCGATATTCCACATTCGGCGCGGATGTATGACTACTTCCTCGGCGGGAAGGACAACTACAACGCCGATCGTGCCGCCGCGGAGCAGGCGTTGGCGCAGTTTCCGGCCGTGCGGGTGACGGCGCGCACCAATCGCGACTACATGTTGCAGGTCACGCGGTTTCTGGCGGAGCAGGGGGTTCGGCAGTTCCTCGATATCGGCACCGGGATTCCGACGGAGCCGAATCTGCATCAGGTGGCGCAGGAGGTGGCGCCGGAGTCCAGGGTGGTCTATGTCGACAACGATCCGATCGTGCTCACCTATGCCAGGGCGCTGCTGGTGAGTTCGCCGCAGGGGCGCACCGCGTATGTCGAGGCCGATGCCTCGAATCCGGCGGATATCCTGGCCGCGCCGGAACTACTGGCGACACTTGACCTTTCGCAGCCGGTCGCGGTGTCGCTGATGGCGCTGCTGCATTTCGTGCCCGGTGATGTGTACGAGGTGGTGCGGACACTGATGGAGCCGCTGGTGCCCGGGTCCTATCTGGCGATGTCGCATGTGACAACGGATTTCGACGACGGCCCGGACGATCCGGACGGTATGGCGCGACTGCTTCAGGTCTACATGGATCGCGGAATCCCCGTTACACCGCGAACCAAGGCCGAGGTCGGTCGATTCTTCGACGGGCTGGAGCTGGTGGATCCGGGTGTCGAGGTGATCCATCGGTGGCGCGATGCCGGGATCGGTCACCCTCCCGGCCACGACAAACGCGTTTCACTGTATGGCGCGGTGGGCCGGAAGGTTTGAAGCTGCTAGGTCCTGCTCCACTCCAGCCATTCCTCGTAGATTGTGGTCCACTTGCCTCGGGGATGCTCGGCGGGTGTCAGGTCGAGTCGCGGCTGTCGTTCCTCGAACTCGGGTGCGGCTTCGGGATCGCCCGGAAAACGCTGTGCACGATCCGGCCAGACGCAATGCAGGACGGGCCACTCGGGGGTGTCGCGGTAGAAGCGGAATCCGGTGCCGAACAACGGCCAACGCCATGTTTCGTCGATCGGCCGCAATACGACCTGGTGGCCGTCGTTGATCACACTGTCGAGCCGCTGACCGAGTTCGAGGCCATTACCCGCCGCGACCTGACGACCGACAATATTGAGCATGGCGATCATCGTCTGCGGGTTCATTCCGAACATGGCGACCTCCGGCATGCGATAGGTGTGCCACAGACCCACCGTGTATGCCCAGCTACCCGTCGTATCTTCTTCCGGAATTCCGAGCACGCCCCAGCCGTGCTCGCCGACATTATCGATCAGGCGCTGATCCGCCGGATGCCGTTCGGCGCGATCTCCGTAGTCGTGACAGATGACGCACCGACAATCCGAGTTGTTCACGCCGCGAGTCTATAGATCGGGTCCGACAATCGGATCGGCGCAGGACAGTCACGATCGTCACCCGGTTGGGCGCGGTCGATCACCGCGCCCATCGGCATCGTTCAGGCCTGATACTGAATCGGATCCCCGAAGGTCCCATCGCCATTGCCGTAGCGCAGCGTGATATTTCCGGTCCCGGTATTGCCGATGACCATATCGAGCTTCCCGTCCTGATTGAAATCGGCGAGGATCGGCGTCGATAGTGGGAACAGCCCGCCCGAGGGGAAGGTGTGCGGCGGCCCGAAGACTCCCGGCGCGGTCCCCAGCAGCACCGAGATCGAGGAGTCGCCCGCATTGGCGACGACCAGGTCGGGTAGTCCGTCACCGTTGATGTCCGCGACATCGAAGCATTGCGGCAGCAATCCGCCGGTCGGGTAGGCGCGCGCGGGCGCGAAAGTGCCGTCGCCGTTGTTGATCAGTGTCGTCACAGTACCGGCGGCCAGGTTGGAGAACAGGATATCCGGCTTACCGTCACCGTTGATATCGCGGGCCATGCCGTACCAGGCCATTCCCGCGCCGTCGCGCATGGTGGTCGGTGGTTCGAAGGTGCCATCGCCGCGGCCGCGGTAGATCTGGATGGTGCTGTTGATGTAGTTGCCGCGCAGCAGGTCGAGGTTGCCGTCCCCGTCGAAGTCGGCCAGATCCGCTGAGCCGGAACCGATTCCGAGTTGGGTGGAGATATTGGTGGCGGGTCGGAAGGTGCCGTCGCCATTGCCGAGCAGCACCGACCACGAAGGCGCCTGGTTGGAGGTCGCGATATCGAGGTTGCCGTCCTTGTCGAAGTCGCCGACGACCACCGCGCCGGGCGCGAGGTCGGTCCGGTAGTCGACGGCGGGTGCGAAGGTGCCGTCACCATTGCCGAGCAGGATGGAGACGGTGTTCGACGAGAAGTTGGTCACGACCAGATCGAGCACGTTGTCGTGGTTGAGGTCGGCGATGGCGACATAGTCCGCCTGCGCGCCGGTCGGGTAGTGCACGGCGGGTTTGAACCCGCCCGCCGGATCGGTGAGGAATACCGAAATACCGCCGCCCAGCAGGAAATCGCTGAACACGACATCGGGATATCCGTCACCATCGAGGTCGGCGACCGCGGGCACGGCCGGTCCGACCAGTTGCGGCAGCGGGTCCGCCGAGGCGGTGCTCCCCGCGCCGAGCGCGACAATCGTGTTTCCAGCCAAGACCAGCGCCCCCAGTGCGCCGATCACCCGCAAGGTCCGAGACATGCGTTCCTCCATCGAGTAGGCGATCTTCGCACCGAAGGGTAGGGGCTTCCCACTGTGGGGGATATGGACTGGACATCAATTCGTTATGTACCCAACAACATTGAGCCTCGAGGGATCGGGATCAGCCCCGGATGGGTCATGTCGGGTGCGAGATCATCGAAGCAGGCAGGCGCTGCACGGCTCGACCGAACGTATCGCCGACGAGAGAGACGAATCGCATACTCTTCACCTGCGGGAACAGACTATTACCGGCAGATCACTTCACTATCTCGCTTTTCGTTCCGAACCATCCGGGGCGGCCGATCATTTCGATACCGGCCGCGAGCGTTCGACATCGGCAGTTGCGGCTATCACGCACCGACGCCGAGGAATTCGAATACGGCGGTGCGGAATTCGGGGCCTGCCATGGCGGTGAAGTGATCTCCTGGAACCCGCAGCACGCGCGCGTCGGGGAGCCTGCCTGCGAGATCGTCCGCGGCCGCCACCGGATCCTCCTGTCCCGCAACGAAAAGCGTCGGAACACGAGGTCGACCGATGGCCGGGTCGAAAGGTTCGGCGGCCAACCCCTCGATGAGTAGCAGCAGGGATTCGGCATCGCTGGCGGAGATCATGGTGGCGATGGCGGCGGTGAGCGGGTCGATCGGCGGCGGGCCGCCGCGGGTGGTGGGCAGTGCGCCGATCATGCTCCGAGGGTAGCCAACGATCAGGCCGCGATCCTGCGCATCAAATCGTCGACATAGGCGCGGTAGCGGTCGATCAACTCACCCACCGGATGCATCAGACTGGCCACATTCGCGCCGATCGCCACCGAGATGATCTCGTCGGCGAGCACCCCGAGCCGCGGATCGTGCGCCGATTCGCCGCGCTCGCGCGCGAGCGCGATGCGGTCGACGAGTTCGGCGCGCCAACTCACCAATAGTTCGCGATACTGGCGCGCCAGTTCCGGATTGGCGACCGAATGCTCCCACAGCACCAGCAGCACCCGCGCGGAGGTGATGCGTTGCGGATCCAGCGGCATGGTCGCCTCGAGGAAACCGCGCAGCGCCTCCGTCGCGTCGAGGTCCGGATCGGCGGCGATGATATGCCGTCTCGTCTCCTCCATGACGCTGTCGTAGGTTGCCGAGATAATGCTGTCTTTATTGACGAAGTAGCGCTTGAGGGCGCCATTGGCGAATCCGGCCGGCGGAAACGATGCTGCGCATTGTGGCCGCTTCGAAGCCGCCCTCGATGATCAACCGCTTGGCGACCTCGACAATATCCCTGCGCCGCTGATCGTGATCGATGATCTTTGGCATAGCCGACGACTCTACAGGCGGGTCAACGCGAGTCGCGCGGACCGAGTCGAGCGGCACGGCGTTCGGCCTGCCGGACCGGATCGGCGACGGGCGCGGCCTGCAGCAACCGGCGAGTATACGGATGGGTGGGTTCGTGGGTGAGCGGCCCGACCGGGCCGGATTCGACGATCTCCCCCTGATACAGCACCGCCGCCCGATGGCAGACCCGCCGCACCACGCCGAGGTCATGGGATATGAACAAATAGGACACGCCGGTCCCCCGTTGCACGTCGATGAAGAGGTCCAGGATCGCCGCCGCCCTGGTGAGGCACTCCGCTGGCCGATCTGGTCGATGACCTCGCCGAACCGACCCGCGCGGGCCTGATCCGGGCCAGGGGCATGAACAACTGGTCGGCCACGAATATCCGTGCCCTGCACCATATCGCCGCGACGCGCAAGGTAGCGGGACCGCGGTTGGCACAGTTGAAATACAGTGTCGCCCGCCTCGCCATCGCCTTCACCCTGACCCACCCGGCGAATATCACCACGCTGTTCGGCGCGACCCCGACTGTCGCAGGTGCGGGACAATCTCGCCGCCGTGGCTCTGGTCGAACAGGTCGGGGCGGCGCAATTGCGCGCACTGGTCGCGCCGTTCTGGGCCGACCGCGATGTGGTGGATCCCGAAGGCGCGTAATGTCTTATCCGCCAGTTCCTTTCGATTCGGAGACCCTGCCTGCACTCGCGGAGGTGACTGACGTGGCGTCTTTCGCTCCGGACACGATTCTCGCGCGCCGCGCGGCATTGACCTTCCCCGCCGCGGCCGAAGTGGGGGGCGACGCTCCGGTGCACGTGGTGGAGCGCCCGATTCGGGGTCCCGACGGGCCGCGCCGAATCCTGCAATAGGCCCAATCCTGTGGAGCGACAATGAGTGCTGAGTATCCGCCTGTCCCCTACGATCCGGAGCTGCTGCCGGGCCTCGCCGAATTCCTCGCGCTGGTGCAGCGAATCCCGTTGCGGGCCGACACGATTCCGGAGAATCGCGCACATTTCGCCACCATCATCCCCACGCTGGACGAAGTGGTCGGCGACCGACCGGTCACGGTGCAGGACCGTGTCGTCCCCGGCCCGCCCGGCGCGCCGGATATCGAACTGACCATCATTCGCCCCAGCGCCGAGATCACCGGCGCACCCGCTCTGTACAACATCCACGGCGGCGGCATGATCCTGGGCAACCGCTTCCTCGGCGCCGAGGAGCTGGTCGCGAATGTGCTGCGCTTCGGCGCCGTCGGCGTGACCGTCGAATATCGGTTGGCCCCGGAGCATCCCGCGCCCGCGGGCGTGGAGGACTGCTACGCGGGTCTGGTGTGGTTGGCCACGCACGCCGAGGAATTGGGCATCGACCCGGACCGGATCGTGGTGACCGGCGAAAGCGCCGGTGGCGGACTGGCCGCGGGCACCGCGCTGCTGGCCCGCGACCGCGGCGGCCCGGCCCTCGCCGGGCAACTGCTGCTGTGCCCCATGCTCGATGATCGACCGCCGACCTCGAATACCGGTCCGCGCGTGCCCAATATCTCGGGCCTGCAATACGACGGCCTCGGTGCGTGGGACCGCCACAACAACCACGTCGGCTGGACCGCACTACTCGGCCTGCGATACGGCACCGACGCGGTCTCTCCCTACGCCGCACCATCCCGAATGACCGACCTGTCCCGCCTGCCACCCGCCTTCCTGGAGGTCGGTTCGGCGGAGCTGTTCCGCGACGAGACAACCGATTACGCGCTGCGCATCTGGGCTACCGGCGGCCGAGCCGAACTGCACGTCTGGTCCGGCGGATATCACGGGTTCCCGATCTCCTCCCCCGATGCGGAGGTTTCCCGCGCGGCCAACGCGGCCCGACTGTCGTGGCTGCGCCGCGTCCTGCGGTGAGGTCACCTCATACATTTGTCGAACCGAGTCGGTGATTTCCTCGACATTTGTCGGTGTTTCATTGATCGCTCAGTATGGGTTCGTGATGGGCGAGGTGTGGTGGTAGGCGGTCCGCCGGGAACGCCGACGGACCGCCTACCACCGGGGCAGAGGTGACCCGGGGTGGTCACCACGCGCGGATGAGCCGACTAGAACTCGTCCGCCTGCACGCCTTTCTTGAAGGCATCGACCTCACCGGGGGTGAACTCGAGCACCGGACCGTCCGGATGCTTGGAGTGCCGCAGCTTCCAGCCGCCATCGGTCTGGACGCTCACCTGCGCACAGTTGCCGCCGGTCGGACCGCTGAACGACGATGTGCGCCACTCTTCTTCGCGGGCGACGGTTTCGGACATGGCGATTCTCCTAAACTGGGGTTTATGAACTGATGTCGGTTCGTCAGGTCGGGGGTGGCGGAGGCAGCCTGCCTGCTGGTTCCTCTGCCGTCTCGGACCGGGGGCGCGCGCTGTCGGGGGCGAATGTTCACGGCGTGGACCTCGGAAGCCGGCGCTCGGGTGGGAGTCCGGCGTAGGCCCAGGTGGTACTCGGGCTGCGCGGGATGACCACCCCTTCGCCGGGCACAACGACATCGACGACCCTGGCCACGAAGACGCCCTCGTCGGGCAAATGGGCGAGGCTGGGCACGACGATCCCGTGCGCACCACTGTCGTCGCCGGTTCGTATGCCGCAGCGATCGAGTTTGGTCAACGCCAACCGTCCGTCGCCGACGGGCGATACCAGGCCGCCTGCCCGCGCGAACGCGCACTGCTGAAAGTAGTTCATGCCAAGGCATTGAGCGCCGCCGGTCAGCGGCGCGAATCAGCGCGGGCACTACTCATTGCCGAGGAAGACCTTGCCGCAGCGACCAACGCCGATGACGAGCCGTCGCGCGTGTTCTTCTTCGCCGAAGCCAGCCTGGCACACGAAACCGCCTGTGCGCTGCGCGATTCGGGTGATCTGACCGGAGCCGCCGAACAGTTCCGGCTCAGCGCGGCCAAACGCACGGTCAAAGCATTCAAACGAACACACGCGGTTACCCTCGGCTACTTGGGTACGGTGCAGGCCCGTCGAGGCGAACTCGAACAAGCTTGCGCCACATGGACGGTCGCACTGGGCGCGATGGAAGGCGTCCGGTCCGGTCGGACACGAGACATCACCCGCGATATCCGTGGCATTGTGGCACCCTACGTTGGACAACAGATCGCAGGCGTGCGCGAGATCGATGAGCGAGCGGCCGATTACCTGGCCGCGGACGGGAAATAGGAACCGATGTCGGATGAGACTTTCGAGGTAGTGCCGATCGCGCACGTCGTCGGCGGCAGACGCGAACCCACGGACGATCACTGGGCAGGCACCGAAGCCATCATTCGGATCGATGATCCTCGGTTCACGGAGGAATCCGTGCAAGGCTTGGACTCCTTCAGCCACCTCGAAGTCGTGTTCCGCTTCCACCTGACAGACCAGACCGATCTGCACTTCGGTGCTCGAAGCGCGCGGGACAACCCTGAGTGGCCCAAGGTCGGCATCTTCGGACACCGAAACATGCGCCGCGTCAACTGGCTCGGCGTGTCCCGCACTCGACTCCTGCGGGTCGACGGCCTGGATCTGCACGTCGCCGAGCTGGACGCGGTAGACGGAACCCCGGTACTGGACATCAAGCCATGGTTCGCCGAGTTCGGCCCGCGAGGACCGGTCCAGCAAGCTGCTTGGTCGACCGAAATGCTCAAGGAATACTTCTAGTAGCCGACAGTCGACACGGTCACGGTTGGCTATGGCCCACTTTCGCACTCGACAACTCCGCAGCAGCGGGAACCTGTGGAGTCCAGGCCAAGGCCATCGGGTTCAGCGCGCGGACCGCAGGGTGAGCATTCACGCAACCTACCGATCGAACTGCCAGTCCTCCAGCCGGGTGTGGACCGGAATCATATTGATGACCAGGTCGGTACAACCCTCGACCTCGAGCCGCGCCACGCAAGCCTCAGCCATCTCCCTCGAGACGAACGCGCCAAGTTGGCCCACACTTCTGTCGTCCTCGTCGAGCAGTTCGACGGCGTAGACCAGTTTCGGTTCGCGGTACCCCTTGGGTAGCTCCATCCCCCAGGTGCGCCAAGTGCGGAAATGCCATCGCCCAATCCGAAGGCGGACGTGGCGAAGATCTTCAATCGCGAACTCCAACACCGTGAGAGCTTACGTTCGCACATCGGCATTGTGCGTTTTCTCGCACCTTCCGACTCCGATCCCCGCAGCCAAGGAAGCAGCCTGGACGCCACCGATCTCCCCGCCCAAGCCCTCGCCTACCGTCGCCGCTATCTCACCTTCCAGCAGGCTCGACAATCCGCCCCCGGCTTGGATATTCGGGATATCCATCGCACCATGCTCGAAAAGGGCACCGTCCCGCTGCCCCGCATGCGAGAACGGGTGGCCGACGGCACCCGCTGAATTCACGCGAGCCCAGCGGGGGGGCATACCGGCGAAGGATGAGGAAGTGCTTCGGGGTCTCACCTGCGCGAGACCCCGACGCACTCAGGGCATTACGACACGAAAATGGTGTCGGCCCAGCCGGAGTAGTCCTGCCAGGCACGGACGTAGTTGTCCGAGAAAATAGGACCGGGCAGTTCGGGCAGGTCGAAAGCGGCTACCAACGTGGGTAGGTGGGTGGACAGGAAGGTGTAGTGCTCGCGCAGCTCCGAGGCCACGGCGGCGGCCCGATCGGCGGCGAGATGCCCGTGCGCGGCGTACCAGGTGCCGTTGGCGTGAATACGGTCGAGCGCGTAGGCGGCGGCCGCCGCCTCGACGAGTTCCCGCGCGTCGATATCGTCTACTGTCCGCGCGGCCGCGAAAACAGCGGTGGCGGATAATCGTTCGGCGGTGGCGGTGGCCAATTCGATGGCCGCCGAATCGGGGCCGAAGGCAATACCGGCCGCCGCGTGATCACCGGTGCGGATCCCGTCCGCGATGGCGCGTTCCCGCACCCCGAGAAGGTCGATGTACCAGGGCATTTCGGCAGGGGTGCCGGGGAGCCGCAGCGCCGTCAGATCCTCCACCGCCTTCCCTGCGGTGACCTGCATGATCTGATTCTCGCCCTCGGCGGTGATGATGGCGTCGAGGTTGCCGATCCAGTCGACCAGATGATTGGTGCGCAGCGCGCCCTGCCATCCGGCGCGTTCGCGGCAGGTGATGAGCACCTGGCGGGCGGTATTGGACAGCAGCGGTTTCGCCAGCATCGACCACAGCGCCTGCTGCCGGTCGGTGCCGGAGGAGTCGGCGCGCAGATCCCGAATCCGCCGTCCCAGCACACTCGTCGCGTACACCGCGGCCACCCCGGAGACCAGGTCGCGGCTGACGGCGTCGCGCTCGGCCATCGATATCCCGGAGCCCGGCCTGCGCTGACCGGTGTAGTTCACCAGGCCACCGAGGGCGGCGCGGGCGCTGGCGATGGCGGCATTGGCCAGATCCAGGCGGCCGTTGCCGAGCACGCTGATGGCGGCGTGGAAGCGGCGACGCGGCGGCAGGTCGCACTCCAGGCGGCCGTCGGGGGTCATCCGCGCCCAGTCGCCGCCGAGCAGCGCCTCGCGCGGCAGCAGGACCTGATCGAAGCGAATCAGGGCATGATCCATCGGCGCGGAACCCTTGTCCGGCAGGCGAACCACATGCACGCCCTCGGCCAAACCCGTTGCGGTGCGCAGTCGCAGCAGGAACGGCAGCACACCCTCATCGCGTCCGTCGACGATCAGGCGGGCCGTCACCACAACGGTTTTCGGGACGCCGGGATCGGCGACATTCGGCATGGACTTGATGGCCGTCGCGGTCGGCGTGGTCAACCGGAACCCCTCCGCCTGCGGATCCCACGTCGCGGTGGTCTGATGATCGGCGCCATTCGTGCCGCCGAGTTCGGTCAGCATCAGCACGCCGATCGCCGCGCCGGTATCGAGTTCGGACAGACAGTCCTGCTGGTAGGCCGACCCGTCACCCAAACCGAGGATGGCGCCGATGGCGAGATCGAAATGCCCGGTCAACACCAGCAGTAAGCGCGGCGCGGCGACCTGCGCCCACTCGCACAGCGCGCCGCGCAGCTGCGCGTCGGCGGCGATCTCGCGGGCGGGCCTGCCCAGACCGGCGATCACACCGCGCAGCAGGTGCGGCGCGCGCTCGGTCTCGGCGGCGAAGGTGAGTCCCGACGGGGGCGAGTCGGACAGTCCGGCCACAACGTCGCGGACTCTGGCGTGCAATGCCATGTGAGCACCGAAGATCACCTCCCGCAATGCTTCGACGGTTTCCGATTCCCGCTGGGCCGAAGTCGCGGCGGCGAAATCTGTAGTTGTCATCGACACTCACCTGAATCTGTCAACACCGCGCGCGGCGACGCGCGGAGTGGTCCACCCCGGGCGCGCCACCCGGGTTCTTGCTCGGAAACCCTGCGGTGTTCAACTCATAAGCGCTGGTCCTTACCTGCCATCCGGATGGGGGGCGACGGCGGGAACACCACCGGCAGAGCCGACAGCGCCCGATGGAACGGACCGGGACGCCACACCAGATCCCGCGCGGGCACGGCCAAGCGCAGTTCGGGCAGCGTGTCCAAGAGTTGATCGATACCCTCGTGGGCGATCACGTACGCGGCCGAGCGGGCGCCGGCGGGGCAGGCATGCGGGCCTGCGCCCCACGCGAGATTCCAGCCATTGTTTTGATAGTCACCGGTATTGAGCTCCGGACTGTTGTTGCAGGCGGCGATGCTGGTGATCACCGGTTGATGCGCGGGCAGCCACACATTGTCGATCAGGATCGGCTGCTGCGGGTAGGTGACGCAGTAGTTGGCCAGCGGCGGGTCGGTGGCCAGGATCTCGTCGAGCGCGGTGGTGGTCGGCGGGGCGAAACCGACGTTCTCCCCGACGAATCGGGGGTCGGTGAGCATCAGCAGCAGGGTGTTGGCGATCAGATTCTGCGGGATCTCGATACCCGCCGAATAGCAGGTGACCAACTGGTGCACCATCTCGGTATCGGACAGATCCGCCGAGTGCCGCAGCATCCGGGTGGTCATATCGTCGCCCGGTTCGGCGCGGCGCAGCCTGGTCAGCTGCAGCAGGGCCGCGTCCAACATCGCGTTGACCGTGGCGTTCTCGGCGCCCTCGAACAGTGCGGCACTGGCCTGCGCGACCTGCTGACCGATCTCCGGCGGGCAGCCGATCATCTCGTTGAGCACCGAGAACACCAGCGGCAGAATGTATTGGCCGAGCAGGTCGGCCGAGCCGTCGGCGCAGAACGAGTTGATCAGCGGACCCGCGAGTTTGGCCACCATCGGACGCAGCGCGTGCTGGTCCACCCCGGCCAGCGCGTCATTGGTGGCGGTGCGGTAGCGCCGGTGCTCGGCGGTGTTGCCGTTGGTGCGCAGCGCGTTCGGCCGCCATTCGATCATGGGCATGATCGGCAGGTCGGCGGGCACGCTCTCCTGCCAGATCCTCGGATCGTAGGAGAAGTGCTGCGGATCGTTGAGGATGCGGACCGCGGTGTGATAGCCGATGACCAGGGTGGCCGGGACGCCGGGCCAGATCTCCACCGGAACCAGCGAACCGTATCGGTCACGCATCCAGCGGTAGGTGCCGTGCGGGTCGGCCGCGAATTCCTCGGTGTAGATCGCAACCCTCGGCCCGACCTCCTCGATGGGCATGGGCGGATGCTCGATTCGGGCGGGTTGCGTCTCTTGCTGCACTGCCGTTATCTCCTTGTCGGGCGGACGCGGTGCGGATGGAGTCACTCGGCCGTCGCCGCAACCGCTCGGCGGGCGGACGACTCGAAATCCTATGTCGCGTCGGGCGATTGCCCCAGCGAATGGCCCGAGCCGCACTCACGATGTCGAATGAGCTCGGCGCTGACTGTCACTGTGCGATGTTAGCCCCAGAGTCACTGGTGGGGGAAGCGGGCTTCCACTCCATGGAAAGCCATGGAGCACAACGCAATCCCCCAAATCTCCCGTTTCCTGCCTGGTCACCGAGCGTTTGCCCAGCCCGGATCATCCACAGAGGATCCCACTCCTCGAGACGCCGAATCGACAAGGGGCACCGACGAATTACTTCGACGCCCACCCAATCCCAGCCAACCAGAACATGTTCCACTCCGCCCCTGCGAACCTCCCAGCGAGTCTCGCAAACTGGACACTCGCTCGAGCACCGGCGACACCTCAGCGATCCACTCGACCTCTTCGAGATTCCGCCGGCTCTCGAGTTTGTTTGGTTACCCGTCAACCCCGGCAGGCAATCGACATGGTCGAGCGGAGAAGGTGGTGTGTGGCAACGGGATTGCGGGTGTCCAGCGAAACACCCCGCCCCGGACGAGCACCGGGGCGGGGTGTGGACGGGTCGGGTCAGGCGGTGGTGGTGATATGCCAGTTCCTGGCGTGTTCGTACTGGGTGTAGAGGCGGGCGAAAATGCCGCCTGCGGCACGGAGTTGGGCGGGGGTATCGATCTCGGAGACCGCGCCGGAGTCCAGGGTGACGACGTGGTCGGCGGTGGCGAGGGTGGCCGGGCGGTGGGCGATCACGATGAGGGTGCGTTCGGGATCGCGACCGAGGTTGGCGATGGCCGCGCCGATGGCGTTCTCGTTCTCCGGATCCAGGGCCGAACCGGCCTCGTCGAGCAGGACGATGCGGGCGTGCTTGAGGAAAGCCCGTGCGATGGAGACGCGTTGGCGTTCACCACCGGACAGTTGCGCGCCGCCCTCGCCGACCCTGGTGGCCCACCCTTCGGGCAATCGGGCGACGACCTCGTCGAGGCGGGCGGCGCGCGCGGCCTCCCGCAGTTCCGCTGCGGTGGCCTCGGGGCGGGCGATGCGCAGGTTCTCCTCGATGGTGGTGTCGAACAGGTAGACGTCCTGGAAGACGATGGCGATCTCGCCGAGCAGCGCGGCTTGGTCCAGATCGCGCACGTCGACGCCACCGACGCGCACACTGCCGGAGTCCACGTCGAAGAAGCGGGCGACCAACCGGGTGACGGTGGTCTTCCCGGAGCCGGAGGGACCGATGAGCGCGGTGGTGGTGCCCGGACGGCAGGTGAAACTCACCCGCGAGAGGGCGGCCGTATCGCCGTAGGAGTAGGTGACATCCTCGAATTCGATGGTGGCGTCCCGAATTTCGCGCACCGGATGCGCACTGCGCGGCAGCGCGGGCGTATTGAGCACGGCCTCGACTCGGGCCACGGCATTGTCCATGGCGTGCAGGGTGCCGAGCAGTTCGGTGAGGGTGCCGAGCGGTTCGAGGAAGCGCACGGCCAGCACGAGCAGCGCGACGATATCCGCGACGGCCAATTCACCACCGAGCAGGAACGTGGCGCCCAGGACGAGGGCGGCCGCGAAACCGAGCATGACCACACCGGTGTAGGTGAGGTCCGGGAACAAGGACCGGCGCAGCCCGCGCCGGTAGCTCAGGCGGTGTTCGTCCAGGGCGGCGCGCATGCGCGCCCCGCCGGTGACGCCGTGCCCCGCCGCCCGCAGCACCGGTTGCGCCTGCCCGAATTCGATGGCGCGGCTGGCGATTTCGACCGCGTTCTGTTCGAGTTCGTGATCGGCCTCCTTCTGGATGCGGCCCGCGCGGCGCAGGGCCAGGAAGGCGAAGGGCAGGATGACGAGCAACAGCAGCGCCGCGCGCCAGTCGACGACGAAGGTGACGCATACGACGGTGAGCGGGGTGAGCACACCCGAGATGGCGGGCGGCCCGAAGGTCGCGGCCAGGTGCGCGACATTGCCCGCCGAGGTGGTGACGGTGCGCGCGAGCCGCGCCTTGCTCTCCCCGGTGAACCAGCCGAGCGGCAGCGTGGTGACATGCCCCATGAGGTGGTGGCGCATCTGTTCGGCCATTTTCATGCTGGCGGCGAAGCCGACCGGGCTGGCGATCACCTTCAGCACCGCGTAGATCAGTGCGCCGAGCGCGCCGAGGATGAGCCACGGGCGGGCGGCGGCCAGATCCGGTTCGGGGCGCAGCAGGGCGCGCAGGATCGGGATGAGCAGCCCGAGCAGCAGTCCCTGGAGAATGGCCAGGCAGGCGTGCAGGGCGATGAGCTGCACCAGTGGCCGCGGGTTGGGCCAGAGCCGGTACAGGTGGCGGATCATGCTTGGTCCCCGTTCTGCTGGGCGCGCCACATGCGGGCGTAGAGTCCGCCCGCGGCGCGCAGGGAGGTGTGGGTGCCGGATTCGACGAGCCTGCCGCGATCCATGACCAGGATCTGGTCCGCGCCCGCGATGGTGTGCAGGCGGTGCGCGATCACGATGACCGTCTTGCCGACGACCAGTTCGGACAGCGCGTCCTGGACGGCGGCCTCGCCGTCGGGGTCCAGGGCGGCGGTGGCCTCGTCGAGGATGACGATGGGTGCGGCGGCGAGGATGGCCCTGGCGATGGTGAGTCGCTGGCGTTCACCGCCGGACAGGCCGCCGGTGCCGCCGTCGAGCACGGTGTCGTAGCCGTTGGGGAGCGCCTCGACGACGTCGTGGATTTGGGCGGCCTTTGCGGCGCGGCGCACCTCGTCGTCGGTGGCGGTGGGGCGGCCGATGCGGATGTTCTCGGTGACGGTGTCGCGCAGCAGCACCACCTCCTGGAAGACCAGCGTCATGCTGGAAAGCAGTGTGGTGGTGGGTATTTCGCGGATATCGACGCCGCCGACGCGGATCGTGCCCGAGGTGGTGTCGTAGAAGCGGGGCAGCAGGCAGGCCAGGGTGGACTTGCCCGCGCCGGAGGGGCCGACCACGGCGGTGACGGTGCCGGGTGCGCAGACGGCGCTGATGTCGTGCACGGCCTGGCCGACGCCGTCGTAGGAGAAGGACACGTGGTCGAGTTCGATGCGGTTCCCCTGCGGCTGCCGCGGCCGAACCGGTTCGGGCAGCGGCTCCTTGTGCAGCAGGGTCTCGATGCGGTCGGCCGCCATGCGGGCTTTGCGCAGCCCCTGGATGCCATTGATGATCGGGGTGAACGAGGTGGGCAGGCCGATGCCGACGACGAGGAAGGGCAGCAGGTCGGGGACCGCGAGGGAGCCCGAGCCGACAAAGACGACACCGGCGGCGAGCACCACGGTGAGCACCGTCATCTCCGAGCTGAGCAACTGGCTCAGGGCCGAGCTGTAGCGGGTTTCGTCGACCCAGACCTTCATGGCGGCGGTCTGTTCGCGCACGGCCGCGCCGAAGCGGTCCAGGATGCGGCCGCCGCTGCCGAAGGTCTTGACCACGGCGATGCCGTCGGCGTATTCGACGCTCGCGGCGCTGATGCGGCCCTCGGCCTCGATCAGGCGGGTCATGTGGCTGGTCATGGAGCGCATGGCGACGCGGAAGCTGATCATCATGAGCAGCGGGACCGCGACGGTCACCAGCGCCATGCGCCAGTCGACGAAGATCAGGTAGCCGAAGCCGACGAGCATCGCGGTGACGCCCGCGATGATCTCGCCGAGGGCGTGGGCGATGAGGTGGTGCATCTCCTCCAGGTCGTCGGTCATGACCTTCTTGATCTGACCGGAGCCCACCGAACGGAACCAGCCGAGCGGCACGACGCCCAGTCGCGCGACGATTCGGGTGCGGATATCCCACAGGATCTCCGCGTCCGCGTAGTGGCCGATATGCGAGGAGAACCCGAGTAGCAGCAGGCGGGCGAGCGCACCGGCCGCACCGATGCCGACCCAGGTCCACACCAGGCCCGCTTGGGCGGCCACATTCGGATTCGCGATGACCGCGCGGGCGATCTCGGCGATGGCCACGTAGGGGGCGAATCCGGCGGCCGCCCCTAGAGCCGAGAGCACGGCGCAGGTGATCAGATGCAGCCGGACCGGGCGCAGCAGACGCGCCGCGGCGGCGGTGCTGATCAGCTGGGGGCCGGGTTCTTCAGGGGGCGGGGCCGCCGCCGGGGCGGGGCTCTGGTGGATCACTTCCGTTGTCGTCATATGCCTTCCCTTGGGGTATTGGCAGTGCGGTTCGCATCCACTGACCGACAGTCAGTCACTCACTGAGGATAGGGTATCCTAATGGTCAAGGACAGATCCGGATCGATCCGGGATCGCGCCGCACCCGTTTCGACTAAAGACGCGGCGCCGCAATCACTTCACGGGAATGGGCAGCAGCGCGCGACAGGTTCTGGCGGCCTCTTCCAACATGCGCGACCTGTCCTCGGGATGGTGCACGATGTGGTCGGCGATGCCGTGCATGGTGTGGTAGAGCACCACCGCCGTCGCCTCCGGGTGGGGCACCTCGGCCCCGATCTCCCCGATCAACTCGCGCAGCGCCTCGACGGCACGATCGGGCGTGGGTTCCTCGGGGCGGGACGAGTAGTGAAACAGCAGATCGTGCAGGCGGATATCGGCGAGATATTCGGTGATGCCGACCAGCATCCACTGCTCGACACGGGCGATTCCGTCGACGGAGCGCGCCGCCGCGTCCTGCAAATCGACAAAGCGCCGCACGTAGCGGTCGCGCAGCGCATCGATGAGGACGTTCTTATTGGCGAAATGCAGATAGAAGGTGCCCTTGGCGACCCCTGCCCCGCTGGTCACATCATCGACGGTCAGCGCGTCCACTCCCCCGCGGAGCACGAGCGACTGTGCTGCGTCGAGCAATTCGCTGCGGCGCTGTGCGCTCGGCTTGGTCCGCACCACCTGTTCCTCCAGATTCCTCGCACCCGGTGACGGGTCGATTATTCACCCGCCGACTGACTGGCGGTCAGTCGACCCTCGGTAAGGAGGCGATGTGAACGGGTCCTACCCGTATCGCTTGGCGGTCATCAGTTCGCTGTATCTGGTCTCGGATATCGGCTATTCATTCTTCTTCGGTGCGCTGGGCACCATCCTGCTCGGTCGCGGCGTCTCCCTGGGCACGGTGGGGATGATCAACCTGCTGGGCATCGTCTATTTCAGTCGCTTTCTGATCGCGCCGATCGTCGACCGCTACGGTTCGGCCTCCTATGGGCACTATCGCGGCTGGCTCATGTGCACTCAGGTCGCGCTGATCCTCACACTGCTGGCATTGACCACCGTCGATCCGGTCGCGGATCTGGGTGCGACGCTGATGATCATGACGGTCGTGCTGGTGCTGTCGGCCTTCCACGACACCGCGATCAGCGGGCTGTCCATCCGCATCCTCGCCCCCGCCGAACACGGTGTCGCCAATGGCTTGCAGACCGCGGCGGCCAGCCTGTCGATGATCATCGGGACCGGCGGTGCGGTGCTGCTCTACGCGAGCGTCGGCTGGGTGCCGATGCTGTGCTGTCTCGCAGCGGTTTTCGTGATTCCGCTGGCGGTGCTGGCCCGATTCGACGAGCCGACCGCGCAGATCGCCGCGAGCAGTCGGGTGGCGTGGCGGGCGCTGGTCACCTATCTGCGGCGGCCGAAGACGGCACTGTGGTCGCTGGTCGTGCTGCCGCTGTATCTGCTCGGCGACTGGGTGGCGAGCGCGCCACAGACCGCGATGCTGATGGGGGTCGGCTGGACCACCGAGCGCGTCGGATTCATCCAGTACACCGTGGCCATCGTGTGGCAGATCCTCGCCGCACTGGCCGCCGGGGCGATCATCGCCCGCTATGGTCGCCGCGGCCCGGCGGTGGCGATGGGAGTGCTCAGCACCCTCGCGGTGGCGGCCACAATCCCCCTCGCGGCGGGCCAGGACCACGGTTGGCTCACGACACCCGCGCTGATCGCGATGGCCGTGATCTATGGCGCGAAGCTGACCTGGACCTCGACGGTATCGATGGATCTGGTCCGGAACTCCTCGGCAGCAACCGATTTCACCGTGCCCATGTCGATGACCGGTATGGGTCGGGCGATCGTGGTGCCGATCGGGATGTGGGCGGCGGAGTGTTTCGGCTTCGTCGCCGTCACGGTCGCCTCGGTGGTCTTCGCGGCATTGGGGACCGTGGTCGCGGCGGTCGCCGCACGGGGCTATCCGAACCACGCTCCGGTCAGGCAGGACGAATCGAAAGGGCGTGCCGGAACACATTCCGGGGGTCCCATAGCGCCTTGATCTGTTGCAGGCGTGGGTAATTCGCGCCGTAGTACAGGGTCGACCACGGGACGCCGGAGGTGTTCCATTCCGGATCGGCGAGATCGATATCCGGATAGTTGATGTACGCACCGGTATTGACCTCGTTGGGGACCGGGACGCCGCCGGTCTCGGCATAGATGTCGCGGTAGATCTCGCGCAGCCAGGTCAGGTGCGCATCGTCCTCGGCGGGATCGTTCCAGGACGTCATGAAGAAGGTCTTGAGGATGGCTCCGCGCGGGATGGCGGTCTGCGACGGCCCGACCGTATTGACCCGACCGCCGTAGCCGATGTACTCCATCGACGAATTCGGGCCGGTGTAAGCCGGATTCGACAGATGCCGGTAGGCCGCGCGCAATTGCTCCGGAGTGTGCGCGGCGCGCAGGTCGGCGGATTTCACCTTGCGTCGCACCGCGATCGCCCACGGGCCGGTATCGGGCACCGCGAGATAGCGGGCGGCGGCGAGCCAGGGCAGAGTCTGGCGTCGCACCGAAGGTGGCACCCCGCAGGCGAGTTCGGCGAGGAACTCGTCCATGCGGCGGCCCGCGTCCGGTCCGTCCGGGATCTGCGCGTGCATGGCCAGATGTCCGGCCGACCGGTGCATGCAGCGCAGCAGGGCGTAGAGGCCGATATTCGGCGAGTCCGGGGCGCTGTTCGCCAACTGCCAGCGCTGGAAGGCGGTGCCCAGGCGGACGAAGGCGGATTCGGACAGGTTCTCCCACGGCCACTGCACCTCGACGATCCGCACGGTGCTCGGCGGGCGCGGCAGCAGCAGCGCCGGATCGGTGGCCTCGGCGCCGGGCGCCCGCAGCCAATAGCGGGTCACGACACCGAAATTCCCGCCGCCGCCGCCGGTGTGCGCCCACCACAGGTCGCGATTGGGATCGTCTTCGGCGCGGGTGGCGGTAACCGTCGCGGTCGCGCCGTGCTCGTCGACCACGACCACCTCGACCGCCTCCAGATAGTCCACGGTCAGGCCGAACAGGCGCGAGAGCGGTCCGTAGCCGCCGCCGCAGATATGGCCGCCCGCACCGACACCCATGCAGAATCCGGCGGGCAGGGTGACGCCCCAATTCCGGAACAGCGTGCGCAGCGCGGGACCGATGGACGCCCCCGGTTCGATGAAGAACGAATTCCGGCGCGGATCGAATCCGACGCGCGACATCGGCGACAGATCGATGATCACCTCGACATCGGGGGCGGCCACGAAATCCTCGCCGCAGTGTCCACCCGAGCGAACCGTGACGCGCTTGCCCGCGGCGACGGCCGCGCCGAGCGCCCGCTCCACCTGATCGGCGGAGTGCACGAGGTGGAAATAGTCCGGCCTGGCCACGAATCGATAATTGTCGGCCCGAGCCAGCAGGTCGTATCGGGCATCACCGGGGGTGACGACAATGGAGTCGGCGAGTGCGTCGGCCGCATAGTCCTCGGTCAGATAGTCCGTCATGGCATTCTCCCTATCCAACGGTGCGGTGCGCAGGCTCGACTCGGTGATCCGGCACCGGATCCCACAGGGCAGCAGGCGTTTCCGCCCAGCGCGGAGCTGTCCCGGACCGTTCGAACCACCACCACACCCTCGCAGGCAGGCGGGCCGCCGAACAATATGCCATTGGTTGGAATACCGGTTTATATCCAGCGATTTAAGCCCGTTGAACGCCGGGCGACCAACGACTGTAATGGTGTCCGATACCGATCATAGAAAGGGGTGGCAAATGAGCCCTTCGGCAGGCGATCCCGAGTACGCGGATGCCTATCTCAACGAATGGCTGACCGCCATGGGTCTCGGGGTCGAATATGTGCGCGCGGCGGGCGATACCGTGTTCTACCTCGACGAGAACGGTCGGGAGGTGCCGGTCCTCGATCTCGCCTGCGGCTTCGGTTCCCTGATCTTCGGACACAACAATCCGGAAATAGTGGCCGCCGCGAAACAGATTCTGGACGCGCAGATTCCGGTGCACGCCCAACTGTCGCACCAGCCGCACGCCAATCGTGTTGCCGCCGCGCTCAATACGGCCATCAGGCGCGAGCTGCGCACCGACGACTCGTATATCGCGATATTCGGCAACAGCGGGGCCGAGGCGATCGAGATCTGCATGAAGCACGCCGAACTCGAGCGCCGCGCGCGCATCGCCGTGCTGAGCGCGGAGATCGGCGAGAATATCGCCCAGGCCCGAGCGGCGCTCCGCGCGGGCAGCGCGAAAATCGCGCCGGGACCGCATATCTCGGCCGAACTCCCCGTCGCGGCGGCCCTCGCGGCGGTCCAGAAGTGGAATGCCGAGCGGCTGGCGAAGCGACCGATCTACCTGACGCTGGAGCACGCCTTCCACGGCAAGCTGATCGGCAGTATTCAGCTGACCCAGAACGAACAGTGGCGCACGCCGTTCGTCGGGCTGGCCTCGGCGGCGCGCTTCGTCCCGGTCGACCGCCCCGACGCGCTCGCGCAGATCGTCGCCGACGAGCGGGAATTCCTGCTCGACCTGGTGCTCGACGGCGCCACCGTGCAGGTGGTGGAGCGGGACTTCCCGATTGTCGCGGCCTTCTTCGTCGAACCGATTCGCGGTGGCGCCGGCCTGATCCCGGTCGCGCCGGAACTGGCTCGCGAGATCGAGAAGACCTGCGTGGCACTGGGTTGCCCACTGGTGACCGACGAGGTGCAGAGCGGGCTGGGTCGCGCGGGCGCGCTGCTGGCCAGTTCGCGCCTCGGCCTGACCGGCGACTACATCACGCTGGCCAAGAGCATCGGCGGCGGGATCGCCAAGAATTCGGTGGCGCTCATCCGCCGGGACCGGTTCCGACCGGAATTCGAGGTCATCCACAGCTCGACCTTCGCCAAAGACGGGTTCTCCGGGCATATCGCGCTGAAGGTGCTCGACATGCTCGAGGCCGATGGCGGCGCCGCCTACCGCAAGGCCGACGAGCTCGGCGCCAGGCTGATCGCCGAACTCGAGGCCGTGCGCGCCGAATTCCCGGAGCTGATCACTCAGGTGTGCGGGCTCGGACTCATGCTGGCCATCGAGATCGCGGACCTGAGCGCCTCGCGCAACGAGCGCATTCGCGAACAGGCCGCCTCGGGCAGCTTCGGCTTCGTACTCGCGGGCTATCTGTTGCGCGAGCATCGGATTCGGGTGCTGCCCGCCGGACCCGGTTGGCGCTTCATTCGTTTCGAGCCGTCCATCCATCTCGCCGACGCCGAGGTCGGGCGGATCGGCGCGGCCCTGCGCGATCTGGGTGCCGTCCTGCGCGACCAGGACGATCGTCGACTGCTCCCGCAGTGAATCCACCTACCCCACCAGCGATTAGGCAGATGATGACGAATTCGATCGACAACAGTGCCAGGCGCACGATCATGCGAGCCCTGTTCAGCACCATCGTGACCCAGGTGGTCGGGGTGGCGGCGCGACTGCGGCTCGCCGACGCCATCGGCGATGGCGAGTGGGATGTGGCGGATCTGGCCAAGATCTACGAGATTCCCGCCGAGCGGCTGAATCGACTCCTGCGGGCCATGGCCACCTTGGACCTGTGCCGGGAGACCACACCGGGACGGTTCGTGCTCGCACCCGCCGGATCCCTGCTGCGCAGCGATGATTCGAGTTCACTGCTCGATCTCGCGCTGCTGCTCACCGACAAGTCCATGCAGGACGCGTGGCTGAATCTGGAGACGAGCCTGCGCACCGGCCGGGTCGCCTTCCACGAGGTGCACGGGCGGCCCGCCTTCGACTACATCGCGGAGCGAGGGCAACTCTCGGAGATCTTCAACTCGGCCATGAGCCAGCGCACCAGAGCCGACGGTGTCACCGCGGCCCTGCCCGATCACTACGATTTCGGGCGCTTCGGCGCGATCACCGATGTGGGCGGCGGTGACGGGACACTGATGGCGGCCATTCTCAAGCGCCATCCGGGGCCGAGCGGCGTCGTCTTCGACACCGCGGAGGGCCTCGCGCAGGCGACCCGAATCCTCGATATCGCAGGTGTTTCCGGCCGCTGCAAGGTCGCCGCGGGCGACTTCCGCCAGTCCGTGCCCGCAGGCTCGGATCTGTACGTGATCAAGAGCGTCATGCACAACTGGGACGACGAACACGCCGTCGCCATCCTGCGCAACTGTCGCGCGGCGGTGGCCGAGGGCGGGCGCCTGCTGATCGTCGAACCGGTGCTGCCCGATACGGTGCCCACCGAGCACACCATGACCGAGGACCCCTACCTGAGCGACCTCAGCATGATGCTGCTGCTCGGCGGCCGGGAGCGCACCCGCGGCGACTACGAGAGACTCTGCGCGCGGGCCGGATTCGCCCTCACCCGGATGATCGCCCTGCCCCGGCATATCGATTTCGCGATGATCGAGGCCGAACCGATCTGAAGTCCGAAAAAGGGTGGGGCGCGACGCGTCCCACCCTTTCTGCTCGAAACCTACTGGCCGACCGGCACTTCGCTGAGATCGAAATTCCACGGCAGTCCCAGCGCCCAGCGGCCCAGCAACTGCCGGGTCACGAAATTGGTCGGCGGATGGAAACGCGCGGCGTGCACATCCCGAATCAACCGCGTCACCGGGCCGTTCGCGGAATACGAGGCGACGCCCACCAATTCGGCCGTCATCTCCACGGCGTGGATCGCCTTCTCCGCCGCCTGATACTTCAGCGCGAGCATCGCGGGCAGCAGGCTGCGCGCATCGGTCTTGCCCTCGTCGAGCAGCCGGGCCAGCTGGGCACAGGCCGCCTCCATCGTCATCACCGAGGTGAGGATCTCGCCGAGCGCGTTCTGGAACGAGGGCAACTCGGCGCGCGAGGCGTTCAAATGCGTGATGCGCGAACGGGTCAGCGCCGACCGCGCGTGATCGATGGCCGCCGACGCCACGCCCAGGTAGGCGGCGGTGGAGGTGACGCAGAACCAGCCGGTCCCCGCAGCGAAGACCTCGTCGCCGAGCGAACCGGGTGAGCTGCGGTGCACGATCATGTCATCGGGGACCGGACAGTCCGTGAGCTTGATGGTGTCCGACTCCGAGGCACGCATGCCGAGGGTGTTCCAAGTGCGCTCCACCTTGATTCCCGGCGCGCCGGTGGGCACCAACCCGACCAGCAGACTCTCCGGACCGCCCGCCTCGTCGATCATCTGTAGACACAGCAGGTCGCTGCGCTCGGCCAGTGAGCACGGGACCTTCAGACCGCTGGTGAGCCAGTCGTCGCCGACGCGCCGCGCCGTGCAGTTGGAGCGGGTGAGGCTGCCGCCCAAGCCCGGTTCCGCGAAGGCCGACACCACGATCTGCCCCTGTCGGGCGATCTGCTCGAGCAGTTGCCCGGACTCGTCGTGGTGGCGCTTCCAGTGCTCGACCATGAACCCCATGGAGAATATGTGCATATTCACACCGATGGACAGTCCGGGATCGGCCGCGCCGAGGCGGCGCTGAATCGCGCAGCACTCCACCAGCGAGGCATTGCCGCCGGACAGGTCGCTCGGGACCGGGAGGCCGAAGTAGCCTGCCTCCCGGAGTATTTCGATACTGCGGTCGGACAGCCGACCGCGCCGGTCGTTTTCCTCGGTCAGGGATGCCAGCTCCGCGACGGCCGATTCCGGCAGCAAATGCTCGGTGCCCGGCCATATCGCATTGATGCCGCTGCGGTATTCATACGCTTCTTCCACATTTCATTATCCGCCGATGACCGGGTGTAATTGTCAATACCTGGTGGATTGAATTAGGTTGGCTCCCCGGTTGTAGAACCCCCGGCTCGACCCCCTATCGGAAAATCTCCGACACCGGCGTGCGCGGACCGGATCGATGCGGGCCGCTACCGGGTTGCGACACAAAACGTTTGCCATCCGATCGCGGCCGAAGTAGGGGGTCGCGAGCAGGAGTGCACGGTGGCTGGCCCAAAACATTTCCAGTAGGCTGTAACTCGATGAGCGCTACCGAGTACACCCATCCCGAACAAAGCCGACACCGGGAGAATGAGCGGGAGCCGAGCAGGGATATACGATTCGATATCGGTGAACTGGCCGAGCTCACCAAGATCCAACCCTCGGCGCTGCGGTTCTACGAACGCCACGGAATTCTGCGCTCCGCGGGTCGACTCGGTGGTCGCCGCATATTCGACATGACCGGCGTGCACCAACTCGCCGCCATAGACTACTGGCGCGAGGCCGGATTCACCGTCGAGGAGATCGCCGGACTCGTCTCCGATGCCAACACCAAGGACGAGACGCAAAAGGCCGCCGCCACCCGGCTCGCCGAACTCGACCGGTTCATCGAGCAGGCCGAACGGGCCAAACAATTCCTGCGCCACGTCATCGAATGCGCGCACCCGACCCTCACCGAGTGTCCCTACTACCTGGCCCACCTGCAGGACCGGGTCGAGGAGATCGTCAGCGGGACCTACCAGCGCGGCCAGCACCTGCGTCTACAACCCATGACGGGTGCCCCGCGCTCGAAGCGCTCCGCGGCTGGTTAGCCTGGCGCCTGCCGTCGCGCCCCAGCACCTCCCGCAGATCGCCGCGCCCGCCGATACCCAGCTTCCGATACGCCTGGGTCAGATGCATTTCCACCGCGCGCCGCGTCACGAACAGCTCATCGGCGATCTGCCGATTCGTCCGCCCCGTCGCCGCCAAACGCGCGACCCGCCGTTCGCTTGCCGTCAACGACTCCGGCCCCTGAATTCGCCCCGGCACCCGCCCGCCGGCATCGCGCAGCCGCTGTGCCAGGATCCGCCCCAATCGCACGGCCCCCGCGCCCTCCGCCAGCACCAGTGCCCGCCGCAGCCGCTGGCGTGCCTGTCCCACCCGACCCACCCGCGCCAGCCCGATGCCCAACTCCCCCAGCGCCCGTGCCGTCTCCATGCCGGTCGACAGCGCGACGGATTCGGTCAGCATCCCCAGTCCCGACGGTCCCGCCGCCTGCCCTGCCAGCCGCAACGCGATCCCGAGCGCCTGTTCCGCGGTTTCGCGTGCCGCAGTGAATTCGCCTGTGGTGCGGGCGAGTTCCGCCTCGGCGAGCGCCAGATCGGCGACCTCGTCCGCCGGGAGATCGGGTGCGTCGCGAAGTTCGCCCGGCGGATGCTCCCGCACCGCGACAGGCGGCGCCGAGTCGGCATAGACCACCGGGTCGCCCCGGCCCGTCCCTGCGGCTTCACCGGTGGTGAGAACAGCGGGACGTTCGCCCGAATCGACGGCGACGGCGTCGACTTCGGCAATTGCCTGGTCGCTTGCCACGTCCACCCCGGCGAGGGCGCGCGCGGCGGCCAATTCGGTGCAGGCGAGGGCGCGAGCGGTGTCGTGACGGCCCAATTCCAGCAGGACGGGTATCGCATTGGCGCGCCACGGGATCGGCGGGCCGCATCGGGCGGCGGCGAGGATATCGGCGAGCGCACCGCCGGGATCGCCACAGGCGTGGCGAAGTCGACCTCGGGCCAGCAGGAGCGCGGCATTGGTGGGGCGGGTGGGCAGCGGACCGTTCAGGTCGGCCTCGGCGAGCAGCCGGTTGGCCGCAGGCAGGTCGTCGCGTTCGAGCAGGGTTTCGATCAGGGGTCCGAAGGCGGCGACGGCAATGGCGGGCGGCACGGTGACCTGGGCCAATTGTGCTATGGCGCGGTCTGTTTCGATTGCTGCCCGAGAAATCCGGCCCAGGGCGAGCAGCACATTGGCGTGGGCCGCGTGGGCGAGCACCTTGCGGAGGGGACCCTGGTCAGGAGCGGTCACCCAGGCTGTGGTGTAAGGGAGTTGACGGTGCGGGGGTGCTTCCGAGAGCGTGGACAAGGTCGACCAGGTCAAAGGCAGGCCCAGTCGACCGGCCGGGGACAGCAGTTGCCAGGTCTGGTGCCAAGATAGGTCGCCTCCGCCCGAACTCCCCGAATCAGCGAGGAGATTCGCTATTCGCTTCGCCGATCCCCCTGTTCCGGTGGGAGGTTCGCCCGCAGGCAGGTCCGGGTGACGGATCGCCAGTTCGGCGAGGAGAACCGCGATCCGGTCCAGGAGCCCGGACTGCGCCACCTCGGAATCCAGCGCGAGACAGCGGAGCAGCCCGGCGGCTTCGATACCCCGGTCGAGCAGCAGCAGCGCCGAAGCGCGCTGGAAGACGAGCTGTGCCCGCAGCCACGGATCGGTGGCGAGCCGGGCGGCCTCGGCCAGATGGGTTTGCGCCGCCGCCGGATCGGTATCCGTTTCTGCCGTACCGAGCAGCGCGAGCAGGTGCGCGCGCAGCGATCGCGCCGTAGGCCGAGCCAGCACCCGTCGAAGCAGCTCCACGCGCGCGAGGACCGAGGCCGCCGCCGCCACCATCCGATCGAGCAGCGCTGAAACCAGCCGCGCCGCATCGTCGTACTCGGTGACCTCGCCGTCGAGCAGCAGTTCGAGCACCCGCTCGTCCGCCGCACCGATCTCGACAAGTCGCGCACCGGCGGCCACCAGCACCCGCGCCCGCTGCTCGGGCGAGATCGCCGCGAGCACCGCCGCCCGCACCATGGGCTGCGCGAACTCGACAATCGCACCGCCGGTGAGGAATCCGATCTCACTGAGCGCCTGCACCGCCTCCTCGGCCGCGCGCACCGTGATCCCGACCGCTGCGGCAATGAGCGTCGGCTCCGCGTTCGACCCGAGAATCGCCGCCGCCCCGACACATTCGAGACATCCGGCGACAGGTGGCAGTCGACTGCGCAACCAGTTGTAGACCGTGCGTGCGGCATACCCGCTCTGCTCCCGCGTCTTCGCCGGGCAATCGCACCAATCCGGCTGGGAAAGCGCGACATTCAGCAGGTACGGATTGCCGCCCGTCCACTCGGCAAGGCAGGCGGACAAGTTCGATGCGCCGCCGCGGACTCCCACCGGACTGACACGGATACCGCGACCTTCGATGCCGAACAGACCACCACTGCCGCAGCGGCCCGCACCGTTGTCGCACAGGCGATCCGCGTGCGAACCACCGTGGCGGCCCGGATCGATCAGCGCACCGACCATTCGTGCGCTGAAGGGGCGCAGGACGATTCGGGAACTGCTCCGCCGCAGTTCGGTGAGCAGCACCGGATCGGGGCTGGGGTGCGCAGGCAGATGCGAGGCGAGAACTCCCACGGGGTGGCCGGGCAATCGACGGACCAGGTAGGCCAGACAGTGCAGCGATTCGCGGTCGGACCAATGCAGGTCGTCGATCACGAGCAGCAGTGGCGTGCGGCGCGCCTGCTCGGTGATCCAGCGGAACAGGCTGTGCGGGGCGGTGATCGCCGCCGACGGGTCGGCATGGGTCCTCAGCCGATGGATCAACTGCGCGGGCAGCTCCGATTCGTACCGGCTCGCGGTGACCGTCAACACCTGGTGGCCGAGGCCGCGGGCGGCGTCCGCCCCGGCGGCGAGCAGGGCGGTGCGGCCCGTACCCGCGCCGCCTTCGACGAGGATCAGCGGCCCTGTGGCGATATTCGTCAGGTGGTGCGCGAGCACCCCTAGTTCCGCTGCTCGATCGACGAGCGAATTCGCGAATGCCGGACCTGTGGCGTGCGTGTACTCGAGGTGCACGCGACGACCGTAGCAATCCGATTACGTGCGACGACAGTGGTATTGAACCAAGGTCTCGGGCAGATGAATCGGCGGATGTAGAACCGGTCCCGCATTGTTTCGGCGAATTCCGGATGCTTCGGTCAATACTTCGGTGCCACCGCAGGGTTTTTCAGAGGCGCGGGCGCGATGCTGAAATCGGGCCGCCCGCACCGCGGCGCGTGCCGTCCCCGAATGTCGAGGAGTGAGTCGATGAGCGAACGTCGCGTATCCGCATTGGATTCTGCGTGGGATACTCCGCCCGATGCCGACGATTTTGTGCGCGAAGCCGTTGCGTGGCATTTCGATCCGGCGACGGGTTCGCGGTACTGGGTGGAGCGGGCCAAAAAGCTGGATTTCGATCCGCGCCGGGATGTGCGGACGGTGGCCGACCTGACGAAGTTCCCGAATATCGTCGACGAGTTGCGCGATGTGCCGCTCGAGGACCTGGTCCCCGTAGGGTACAAGAAGCTCGGAACCATCACCGAGCCGCCGGTGGTCGGTGAGAGCGGCGGCACCACGGGCGCGCCGAAGCGGGTCTTCGCCTATCCGGATGTCTTCGAGCAGTCGTGGTCCTGGTATCACGGTCGGCTGCGCGAGCACGGCGTGGCGGACGGGGCCAACTGGCTCGGGGTGGTGCCCGCCGGACCGCATATGGTCGGCAAGTTGACCCGCGACACGGCGGCCTACTTCGGTGGCATCTTCTTCACCATCGATCTGGATCCGCGCTGGGCCAAGCGCTGTGTCGCCCGCGGGAACGTGGAGGCGCTCAAAGACTATGTGGACCACCTGATCTCGCAGATCGAGTTCATTCTGCGCAGCCAGCACATCGGCACGCTGGCCATCACTCCCCCGCTGCTGGAGGCGCTCTCGCGCCGCGACGACCTGGTCGAGCTGATCAATCAGAAGGTCGGCACCATCACCTGGAGCGGCGCGTCGATGGATTCCGATACCCGCCAGGTCCTGCGCACCGAGATCTTCCCCAAGGCGAATCTGGTGGGGATCTTCGGCTCCACCATGATCTTCTGCGGTATTCCGGAGCGCGCGGGTCTGCCCGTCGGAGAGCCCGCCGTCTTCGATCCGCCCGCACCGTTCTCCCTCTTCTCGGTGGTCGATCCGGAAACTCTCGAGCCGGTGCCCTATGGCGAGCGCGGCCAGACAATCTCGCATCACATCACCCGAAATCTGTTCCTGCCCAACAATCTCGAGCGCGATACCGCGATCCGGCATCCGCACGGGCTCGGCCATCAGGGCGATTCGATCTCGGAGGTGCGCCCGGTGCAGAACTTCGGCGACGTCAAGGTGATCGAGGGGGTTTACTGACATGCCCGCCGTGTCCGCGCCGCCGCGCAGGCTCGACGCGCTCGGCGCGGGCGGCGCGTTCCGCAGCCGCCGGGTCGAGGAGATCACCGACGTCACCGGTCGGATCATCGCCGAACTCAGCCTCGTACCTTGGGTTTACGCCCAGCGCGCCATCAAGGCGCTGCGGCTGAGCGAGGCGCCGACGCCGCAGCGCCGCAGGGAACTGCTGGCCGAGGCGGGCAGGCTGTTCACCGACGGCACCGTGGACGGCATGTCCGCGCATGTCTTCCATCGGACCGTGGCGGCGGTCTCCGGGATGCCGATCACGGCGGTGCGGGCCGCGACCCGCTCGGTCGGCGAGTTCGCGGCACTCGCCATGGAAAGCGCCGACAAGGCCCGACCGGTCGGCGCGGTAGCGGATTGGCGCGATCCGCGCACCGCCGACGGGTGCGCGGTGTGGACCAGGCGCGGTGAGGTGCTGGTCGTGCAGGCTCCGGCCAATACGCCCGCCGTGCACGCGGCCTGGTTGGAGGCGCTGGCCCTCGGCTACCGGGTGGCGGTGCGCCCGTCGCGGCGCGAACCGTTCACCCCGCACCGGCTGGTGGCCGCGCTGCGCCAGGCGGGTTTCGCCAACGACCAGGTGATGCTGCTGCCCACCGATCATCCGACGGCCGACCAGTTGATCGCCGAGGCCGATGTGGCCATCGCCTTCGGCGGGGATCAGGTGGTGCGCAAGTACGGTTCGGACACACTGGTGCTACCGCAGGGACCGGGCCGCTCGAAGATCCTGCTCACCGCGGGCGTTCGACCGAATCTCGACACCATCGCGGAATCGGTTGCGGGCCAGGCGGGTACTGGATGCATCAATGCCACGGCCGTCTTCGTCGACGGCGATCCGGAGTCGGTGGCGCGGGAATTGGCGCGGCGGTTCGCCGCACTGCCCTCGCTCCCGCCGGGCGACGAACGCGCCTGCCTGCCGGTCACCGATCTCGCGGCGGCCAAGCGGATCGATGAGTATCTGCGCGCGAAAGCCGGTGCCGCGCGGGCACTGCACGGCGACACCATCGTGCACGACCTGGGCGACGGCTCTGCGGTCCTGCGGCCCGCCGTCTTCCTGCTCGATCGGGCCGACGCGCCGCAGACCCGCATCGAACTGGGCTTCCCGTGTGTCTGGGTGGCGCCGTGGTCACCCGCCGACGGCGTCGCGCCGCTGCGGGATACGTTATCGCTCAATGCCGTCACCGAGGATCGCGACCTGATCGCGACGCTGATCGCCGACCCGACGATCAGCAAGGTCTTCGTCGGCGACCACCCGACAACCTGGAACCGCCCCGATCTGCCGCACGAGGGCTACCTGGGCGAATTCCTCATGCACAGCAAGGCGGTCATTGTCGGCTGAGCACGGGGCAGGCGCGACGGGCGGGCCGGGCGATATCCGCCCGGCCCGCCCGCGTTTGTCCGCGCGGTGGTCAATCGCGAGGCGACACTTCGGCCTTCGAGCTCGCCCGCAGCGCCTTCTTGTCCACCTTGCCGATCCCCGAATACGGCAGCGTTTCCACGACCGCCAACTGCTCGGGCAGCTTGAACCTGGCCAGCCCCCGGTCCTGCAGGAACCGCCGGATCTCCGGCAGTTCCGGTGTGACCGCACCGTTTCGGCAGACCAGGTACAGGCGCACCACCTCGCCGAACCGGTCGTCGGGCACACCGATGACCGCCGCCGCGGCCACCGAAGGATGTTCCGCGGCAAGCAGTTCCAATTCGGTGGCCGGGATCTTCTCCCCGCCGCGGTTGATCACGTCGCGGGAGCGGCCCTCGACGATCAGCGATCCCGAGGGATGCAGCCGGGCCAGGTCGCCGGTGCGGTAGAAGCCGTCCGGGGTGAAGGCGCGGGCGGTGGCTTCCGGATCCGCGTAGTAGCCCGCGACGGTGTAGGGGCCTCGGGTCAGCAGTTCCCCGACCGCGCCGGGCGCGACCGGGGCGCCGTCGTCGTCGACGATCAGGATCTCGTCGGCGGGAGACGCGGGCCTGCCCTGGGTCTCGTAAACGATATCGTCGGGATCGTCGAGTCCGGTGTAGTTGAGCAGTCCTTCGCTCATGCCGTAGCACTGCTGGATGACACAGCCCAATGCCTCGGGCACCCGCTCGATCTGGCCGCGCCGCGGCCGCGCCCCGCCGACCTGGAGGACCCGCAGACTCGACAGGTCGCGCTCGGTGTCCAGGCCCGCCTCGGCCCACCGCTCGGCGAGCGCGGGCACGAGTGTGCAGTGGGTGACCCGCTCCCGCTCGATCAACTCGAAGACGACCTCCGGTTCGGTCGAAACTCCGAGCACCACCCGCCCGCCCGCGCCGAGGGTGCCGAGGATGCCCGGACAGCCCAGAACGAAGCCGTGGGTGGCGGGCATGACCGCCAAGTACACCGAATCCTGGTCTACTCCGGCAACTTTCGGCGTAGCGCGCAACTGGTAGCCGTACGCCTCCTGCAAGCGGGGAATCACCTTCGGCGTGCCGGTGGTGCCATTGGACAGCAGGCACAGCGCGGGATCGCTCAACCGCGCCTGCTCCGGATCCGGCAGGGTGTCCTCGGCCGAGCACAGGGTCCGCAGATCGATCGCGTCGTCGGAATCGAACGACAGCAGCGTCCGCACGCAGGGATGCGCGGTGCGCAACCGACGGGCCAGGGCCAAGTGGTCGAAGCGATTCCACCGCCCCGGCACCGCGATGGCCACCGGCTGGGTAACCCGCACGATGTGGTCGAGTTCGCGTTCGCGCAGCATGATCGGGGTGAGTATCGGCGGTGCGCCGATACTCGACAGCGCCAGCGTCAACACCACCAGTTCCAGATCGTTGGGCAACTGCACGACGACCATATCCCCGCGCCGAATCCCCGACGCGGACAACCGCTTCGCCGCACCATGCACGGCGGCGGCCAGTTCACCCCTGGTCAGCCGCCGCCCTCCCGCCGTGATCGCGAGCGCGTCCTCCCGACCGGATCCGAGCACGATTTGATCGACCCGCTCGCTGCCCCACAGACCTTCGGCACGATAGCGACGGGCGCGGGCCTCGTCGATCCTGTTGACCGGCATGGCATTTCCTCCCAATTGTTGCTGTCGGCGAAGCCGTCCGTAGACCTGCGCATGGCCGGAGCGAAGGCGGAGGCACGCCTCAGGCCCGCGCCCGCGCGGCGTCGATGCGCGCGGCGAGTTCACCGATGGTGTAGTCGTGTTTGTCCCAGAGGTCGACCTCGACCCCGAATCGACGGCGCAGCTCCCCTTCCAGCTCGACCGTTTCGGTGGAGTCGAGCGCCAGATCCGACCGCAGCCTGCGCTCCGCGGCGAGCTCGCTTTTCTCGACACCTATTTTCAACAGAATTTCGCACAGTTCGCCCATGAAATGACGGTAGCCCGGTATTCGGTGCCGATTCACTACACCGCTGGTGCTAAACCCCCCTGCGGTTCTCCAGTCCTACAACCGCCAACATCCTTTGGTCAATATCTCGCCCGACCGCCGACAAGCACCATTGATAGAGCGATCGGTTCGGCCGAGGCGAAGCATCTGGAGGAACTACAGAGAGTTTGCGGCCCGATGTCACAAAGAAACTATCTGGTCCCCTATCCCCAGCGCGGCAGCATTTTCGGCGCGGCGGAACTGGACGCACTCAGCGAAGTACTCAACTCGAACCTCACCCTGTCCGGTGGCGCGTATCGCGAGTCCTTCGAAAAGCAGTTCCGCGAGATGGTCGGCAGCAGGCACGCGCTGTCTGTCACCAGTGGCACCGTGGCGCTGGCACTGGCGATCAACCTGCTCGGACTGCAACCCGGCGACGAGGTGATCGCCACCCCGCAGACTTTCAAGGCGACGGTGCAGCCGCTGCTGGATCTGCGGGTCTCGGTGCGTTTCTGCGATATCGACCCGAATACGCTCAACGCGGATCCGGCGAGTATCGAGGCACTGATCACCGCGCGCACCAAGGCGATCATCATCGTGCACTACGGCGGTCTGCCCGCCGAGATGGACCGGATCATGCGGCTGGCGCGGGCCAGGGGCATTCTGGTGCTGGAGGATTGCGCGCACGCCCTCGGCAGCGACTATTTCGACCGGCGTCCCGGTTCGCTCGCCGATATCGGCTGCTTCAGCTTCCATTCCAGCAAGAACATCACCACCCTCGGCGAGGGCGGCATGGTGACCTTCGACGAGGACACCTGGCTGGAGCGGCTGGATCGTATGCGGTCCAATGATTCCGACGCCGACTTCGCCCGCGCCGCGCACCGCATCGGCGAATTGGACGGCGCACCGTCCTGGATGGTGTACGTCGGCAATTCCTATACGCACAACTGCGTGACGCTGCGGCACGCGGGCACCAATGCGACCCTCGCCGAACCGAATGCCGCATTCGGCATCGCGCAACTGAGTCGGCTCGATCGGCTGGTCAAGCGGCGGCGCGAGAATGCGGCGCGCATCGATGCGGTGCTGGATCAGTTCCCGTTCGTGCGACGCGTGGTCGAACCGGAGGGCGTGGCGAACGCCTATCACCTGTACACGTTCTTCGTCGATCCGGAATCGGGCGCGAATCGCAATTGGATCGTCGAGCGGCTGGCCCAGCACGGCGTCCAATTGCAGCTGCGTTATTTCCCGCTGCATCTGCTGCCGGAGTGGCGGGCGCGCGGACATCGGGTCGGCGAATGTCCGACGGCCGAACGCATGTGGTTCGACCAGCAGATCAATGTCCCTTGTCAGCCGAGCCTTTCCGAGGAACAGTTCGGCCGCATACTCGACGCGCTCCACGATGTGCTCACCGAGGCCGCGTCGCGCAATTCGACGGTATGAAATACGACTTCGACGGAATGAAATACGACACAGAACGGCGCAGCATGTCAGATACCACTTCATTCGACCTCATTGTCGTCGGTGGCGGACCGGTCGGGCTGTCCTGTGGCTGGCAGGCCGCCGCCCGAGGACAGCGCACCCTGGTCATGGACCGGTACGGGTTCTTCAATGAGCGCTGCGGCACCAGCGGCGCGGAGCGGCACTGGCGGGTCCAGTACACCCAGGAGGACCTGTCCCGGTTGACGCTGGAGGCGGTGCCGCTGTGGCGGTCGCTGGAGAGCCGGGTCGAGCGCACCCTCATCCACCACATCGGCAGCCTCTGGTTCGGCGATACCGAGGTCCAGACCAATGAGGGGCAGATCTGCGAGACCATGCGGGTGATGGACCGGCTCGATCTGCCCTACGAGGCGATGACGGCCAAAGAGATCGAGCGGCGCTACGGATTCGCCGATCTCCCTTCGCATTACGCGGGATTCCTGCAACCCGACGGCGGTGTGATCGATGTGCGCGGCACCCTCGCCGCGCTGTATGGGTTGGCCCAGCAGCACGGGTGCGCGCTGCACGCGGGCGAACGCGCGCTCGGCATATTCCCCGACGCCGACGGGGTGACGATCCACACCGACCGCACCACCTACCGCGCCGCGAAAGTGGTGCTGGCCAACGGCGCCGGGGTCAACGACCTGCTCGGTCCGCTCGGCGCGAGCCTCGATATCCGGCTCTACGAGATGGCCCTGGTCTCGCTGCGCCGACAGCAGGCCGATATCGACTTCCCGTTCTGGTTCGTCTTCCAGCAGCCGACCGAGGAGGACACCAACCTCTTCTACGGATTCGGCCGCAACCCTTGGTCGCCGAGCGATCTGGTCCGCTTGGGTCCGGTCTTCGAGGTGAATCCGCTGCCCGATGCCGAATCCGCCACGGGCACACCGGATCCGCGCCATGTCGAGCGGCTCTCCTCCTGGGTCGGCAACCATATGCCCGGCCTGGATCCCGCACCGGTGCAAACCTCCACCTGTCTCGCGGCACTGCCCGCGGATCCCGAGCGTCAGTTCTATCTGGGACTGATGCGCGATCTGGTGCCGCACGGTGAGCACCTGGTCGTCTACAGCTCCGGATGGGGCTTCAAATTCGTGCCGCTGCTCGGCGAGATCTGCGTGGACCTCGCGCTGCAGGGCCGCACCGCACATGACATCAGCCGGCTCGGACCGGCCATCAGTATGGAGGTAGAACAGTGACTCGCTTGAACGACACCTCCGCCGCCGCCATTGCCGTGGTCGGGATGGCCGGGCGGTTTCCCGGCGCACCGGACCTCGCGACCTATTGGCGCAATCTGCGCGACGGCGTCGAGTCGATCACCGCGCTCTCCGATCAGGAGATCATGGCCGAAGGGGTGGCGAGCGAGATCATCGGCCGCCCCAATTATGTAAGGGCCGCACCGCTTCTCGACGATATCGACCAGTTCGACGCACCCTTCTTCAAGATCAGCGCGCGCGAGGCGGCCCTGCTCGATCCGCAGCAGCGGCTGTTCCTGGAGACGGCGTGGCACGCGCTGGAGGACGCCGGTCGCGGACCCGGCACCGATACCGATGTCGGCGTGTTCGCCGGTGCGAACATGCCCGCCTACCTGATGTCGAACCTGTTGGGCGGCAGTCGGATCGTCATGAGTCCTGCGGTGTTCGAACTCCAGATCCACAATGACAAGGACTATTTGGCCAGCCGCACCGCCTTCCTGCTCGGTCTGCGCGGACCGGCGGTCTCGGTGCAGACGGCGTGTTCGAGTTCGCTCGTCGCGGTGCATCAGGCCAGTCGCGCGCTGCTGGCGGGCGAATGCGGGACCGCCATCGCGGGCGGTGTCTGCGTGCGGGTTCCGCACCGGGTCGGCTACCTCTACGAAGAGGGGCTGATCTACTCGCCCGACGGGCACTGCAGGCCCTTCGACGCCGACGCCAAAGGCACCGTCTTCGGCAACGGCGTCGGTGTGGTGGTGCTGCGCCGACTCGCCGACGCCCTTGCCGACGGCGACAATGTGCTGGCCGTGCTGCGCGCCACCGCGGTCAACAATGACGGCTCCGACAAGGTCGGCTACACCGCGCCCAGCGTCGCCGGACAGGAACGGCTGATCTCGAACGCGTTGCGCGCCAGCGGAATAGATGCCTCGACCATCACCGCGCTCGAAGCGCACGGCACCGCGACACCGGTGGGCGATCCGATCGAGATCACCGCGCTGACCCGCGCCTTCGGCGAGTACACCGACAAGTTGGGGTTCTGCGCGGTCAGCTCGGTGAAGGGCAATATCGGACATCTGGAATCGGCGGCGGGTGTGGCGAGCCTGATCAAGGCCGTCCTGCAATTGCGGCACCGGCAGTTGGCGCCGAACCTGCATTTCCGCAGCCCGAATCCGCGCATCGACTTCGACTCCACCCCATTCTTCGTCAATACCGAGCTCTCCGATTGGCGCAACGGCACCCATCCGCGCCGAATCGGTGTGAGCTCCTTCGGAATTGGCGGGACCAATGCGCATGTCATCCTCGAGGAGGCCCCGGCGGCCCGCCGCGCCGCCGCACCCGAGCGCGCACCGCAGGTCGTGGTGCTCTCCGCGAAATCGCCGCGGGCCCTCGATCAGGCGACGCAGGATCTGGCGCGGCACCTGGCCGAGGCCGACGCGGGCACCGAGCTCGCCGATATCGCCTCGACGACCCAGCTCGGTCGGGGTGCGCTGCCCTTCCGGCGGGCGCTGGTGGCCGAGGGTCTCGACGAGGCCGCCGCGCTGCTCGGCGGGTCGGATCCGGCGCGGGTAGCCAGTGCCGCCGCGCCCGCGAGCCCGCCGAAGGTGGTATTCCTGTTTCCCGGGCAGGGCACGCAGTATCCCGGCATGGGTCGCGGCCTGTATGAGACCGAACCGGTCTACCGCGCCGCCGTGGACACCTGCGCGAGGATACTCGAGCCGCTGCTCGGCGCGGATCTGCGCGAGGTCGTCTACGCCGACGGGGATGCGGCGGAACTGGCCGCGCGGCTGGAGAATACGGCCTTCGCGCAGCCCGCGCTGTTCGTCACCGAATACGCGCTGGCCCGGCAACTCGAAAGCTGGGGGATCATCCCCGACGCGATGGTCGGGCACAGTCTCGGCGAATTCGTCGCCGCCTGCCTGGCCGGGGTCATCGAACTCGAGGACGTACTGCGCCTGGTCGCCACGCGCGGCCGGATGATGCGCGATCTGCCCTCTGGATCCATGCTGTCGGTAGGCGCGCCGCAGGAGCGAATCGAGCCGCTGCTGTCGGCCGAATTGTCGATCGCCGCGATCAATTCGCCGTCGCTGTGCGTGGTTTCCGGTCCGCACGAGGATATCGCCGCGCTGGCCGAACGGCTGGCGGCGGCCGACATCGCGACCCACCGCCTGCACACCTCGCACGCCTTCCACTCCGGCATGATCGATCCGATCGTCGACCCCTTCACCGACGAGGTGCGCGGCACGGCACTGCGCGCCGCTATCGCGCCCATCGCCTCGACAGTCACCGGCGCCTGGATCACACCGGAGCAGGCCGCGGACCCCACCTACTGGGGCACCCACATGCGCAAACCGGTCCGGTTCGGCGCGGCGGTCGAACTCGCGGCCCAACTCGGTCGCTGCGTACTGATCGAAGTCGGTCCGGGCAACACCCTCGGCACACTGGCCCGCCAGTCGGTGCCGCCGTCGGCCGGAGCCACGATTCTCGGGACCATGCGCCGCCCCGACGGCGCGCGCCCGGATCAGGAGACGCTGGTGGCCGCGCTCGCCGGGCTGTGGCTGGCCGGGGTCGAGGTGGATTGGCAACGGCTGCAACCGAAACGGGGACCGATCCCGCTGCCCGCCTACCCGTTCCAGCACCGGCGCTACTGGGTGGAGCCGCGCGGCGTGACCGGCGCCGAACTGGTCATCGACACCCCGGCCCCGCCGGAATCCGAGGATACCGACACCTCCCGGCCCGAACAGTTGCTCACCACCTACACCGCGCCGCGCACCGAACTGGAGCGCAGTATCGCCGCACTGTGGGAGAAGTTCTTCGGCTTCCAGCCGATCGGCGTGTACGACAACTTCTTCGAACTCGGCGGCCATTCGCTGCTGGCCACCCAGGTGCTCAATCAGTTGCGAGTGGAACTGGGGCGCACCGCGAGTCCGGCCGAACTGCTGGCGGGACCGACCATCGCGGCCCTGGCCGAACTGATCGACGCGCAGGAACCCGGCGGCGAGGTCGAGGTCCTGCCCGCGATCGTGCCCGATCCCGCGCGGCGGCACGAGCCGTTCGGTCTCACCGAGATGCAGCAGGCGCAGTGGATCGGTCGGCTCGACAGCTTCGACATGGGTGGCGTCGCCCCGCACCTCTACCTCGAATTCGACAGCGACACACTGGATCTGGACCAACTCGAAAGTGCATGGCGGCGCACCGTGCAGCGACACGAGATGCTGCGCATCGTGGTGCTGCCCGACGGCCGCCAACGCATCCTCGGCTCGGTGCCGCCGTATCGCATCAAGGTGCACGACCTGCGCGACCTCACCGCCGACGCGGAGGCGGCGCTGCTGCACGCGGCCGCCGAGCGGATGGCCGTCGAGGTGCGTCCCGCCGACACCTGGCCGCTGTGGGAGATCCGGGCCAGCAAATTGCGCAGCGGCGCGCTGCGCGTGCACATCAGCTTCGACCTGCTGTGCGCTGATGTCGCGAGCTTCTTCTACCAGGTGCTGCCCAGTTGGCGCGACTTCTACAATGACCCAGCGCTTTCGGCGACCCCACCCGATCTCTCCTTCCGCGACTATGTGCTCGCCGAGGAAGGGCTGCGCGAGACCTCGCTCTACCAACGGTCTTTGGTGTACTGGCAGGATCGCGTTCGCAACCTGCCGCCCGCGCCCGAACTGCCCACGGCCCTCACGCCGGGGGAACGTCCCGAATTCGTTCGACGCCACGCGAATCTGGCGCCCGAGGTGTGGGCCAAGATCAAGGAACGCGCCGGCGAGCACCGGGTGACGCCCTCGAGCGTGTTGGTCGCCGCCTACGCGGCGGCGGTCGGACGGTGGAGCAAGAATCAGCACTTCACGCTGAACTTCACCGCCGTCAACCGGCTGCCCTTCCACGAGGACGTCGACGGGACCGTCGGCGAATTCGCCTCCTTCGAACTGCTCGAGGTGGATCTGCGTTCGGTCGAGACCTTCGCCGATCTGGTCGTGCAGGTACAGCGGCGCAGCTGGGAGGATTTCGAACACCGGTATGTCAGCGGCGTGCGAATCCTACGCGAGCTCAACCGGGTTCGCGGCGACACCACCGGCGGCGTGATGCCGGTCGTATTCACCAGCGCCCTGTCCACCGAGGCCGATCCGGCCAAGGTGGAATCACCGGTCGCCTGGCTCGGCGAGCAGGCCCGATTCATCTCGCAGACCCCGCAGGTCACCATCGACCACTTCGTCCTGGAATTCGGCGGCGTGCTCGAATTGGCCTGGCACGCGGTGGACGACCTGTTCCCGGATCGGCTCATGGCCGAGATGTTCGAGGTCTACCAGGATCTGCTGAACGGGCTCGCCGAACCCGACGGCTGGCAGCGGCCGCCCGCCCCCGAACTGCCTGCGGCACAGCGGGATATCCGCGAGCGGATCAACGACACCGCGGGTCCGGTGCCCACCGATCTGCTGGCCGATCCGGTCCTCGCCGTCGGCGCGCATCCGGAACTGAGCGGGCGGGCGGCGGTCATCACCGCCGAGCGCACGCTCACCCACGCCGAATTGTCCGGGCGCGCGGTCGAACTGGCGCGCACCCTCGCCGCGCGCGGATTGGGTGCCGGGACACTGGTCGGCATCGGTATCGCCAAGGGTTGGCGGCAGATCGTCGCCGCCGTCGGCGTCTCCGCGGCGGGCTGCACCTACGTGCCCATCGACCCGGACCTGCCGCAGAGCAGACGCGCCTGGCTCATCGAACACGCCGGTGTCGACTGCGTCCTCACCGATGCGGCGGCCGACCAGGATTGGCCCGCAGGCGTGACCACCATCGATATCGCCGAGGACGCCGACTGGGGCGCCGCCGATATCGCGGGCTGGCGCTCCCCCGCCACCCCCGACAATCTCGCCTACATCATCTACACCTCCGGCTCCACCGGAACACCGAAAGGTGTGGCGCTCACCCACACCGCCGCCCGCAACACCCTCGCCGATATCGAGCAGCGCTTCGGCATCAATGCCGAGGACCGGGTGCTCGGACTGTCCTCGCTGAGCTTCGACCTGTCCGTCTTCGATATCTTCGGCGTTCTCGCCGCGGGCGCAGCGCTGGTGCTGCCCGAGACGCAGGCCCGCCGCGACCCGGCGCGCTGGCTCGAACTCATCGCCGAACATCGAGTGAACGTGTGGAATTCGGTGCCCGCGCTGCTGGATATGTTGGTGACGCACCTGGAGGGCGTGGCAGCGGAACTGCCGCTGCGGTTGGCGCTGCTCAGCGGCGACTGGATCCCGGTCCGGCTGCCCGATCGGGCGCGCGCACTGGCCGAGGATCTCGCGGTGATCAGCCTCGGCGGCGCGACCGAGGCCGCCATCTGGTCGATCCACTACCCCATCGGCGAGGTGCCCGCGGACTGGACCTCCATCCCCTACGGACGTCCGCTGCGCAACCAGAGCTTCCACGTCCTCAACGACCGCATGGAACCCTGCCCGGTGTGGACTGCGGGACAGCTCTACATCGGCGGTGTCGGCCTGGCCGCCTGCTACTGGAATGACGAGCAGCGCACCGCCGAATCCTTCCGCACCCATCCGCGCACCGGCGAAAGGCTCTACCGGACCGGCGATCTCGGACGCTACCTGCCCGACGGATCCATCGAATTCCTCGGCCGCGAGGACTTCCAGGTCAAGATCGGCGGGTTCCGCATCGAACTCGGCGAGGTGGAACACGGGCTGCTCGCGCACCCGTCGGTGAGCGCGGCCGTCGCCGCCGCACTCGGGCCGCGCACCCAGCAGCGACTGGTCGCCTACGTGGTGCCCGGCGCGCCGACCGAGACCGAAGCGCTGGTGGCCGCGCTGCGCGAACACCTCGCCGAAACCCTGCCCGGCTATCTCATGCCCGCCGATATCGTGGTGCTGGAAGAACTTCCGCTCAGCGCCAACGGCAAGGTGGATCGGGCCGCACTACCCGCACCCGAACACGCGGGCCGCGCAGGCGCCGAGGCCGTCGACGAGCGTTCCCGCGAAAACCTCGACAAGCTCATCACATTGGCTCGATCGGTCCTCAAGGTGGCGGAGATCGGCCCGGCCGACAACTTCTTCCAACTCGGCGGCGACTCCATCATGGGCATCCAGTTCGTCAGCCAGGCCAACACGCAGGGATTGCCGCTCGGACCGCAGGATCTGTTCGAGAGCAACACCTTCCTCGACCTGGCCCGCGGCCTCGGCAGCGGCGCGCAGACCGTGGCCGACGCCGTCCCGCTCACGACCCACCAGGCCCGACTGCTCGCCGAGAACGCGGTGGGGCGGATCGACGTCGCGGTGCGCGACGGATTCGATCCGGCGCTGGCCGAGCGGGCGCTCGCCGAGGTCACCGCGCGCCATACCGCGCTACGACTGCGGATCGGCGCACTCGATGACGGCACACCGGGACTGCTCGACGCGCCCGCCGAGAATCCGCTCACCGAAATAGATTTGAGCGGCATACCCGCCGAGGGTCAGCGGGCGGCGGCCGATGCGCTGATCGCCGAGATCGCCGCGGAGATCGACCTCGGTGCGGGTGCCGGCGCCAAACTCGCCTACCTGACCGGGACGGCGCAGGCCCGACTCGTCTGGCTCGGCTCGGCCGCCGCCATCGACGACACCTCGTGGCGGGTGCTGCTGTTCGATTTCGCGCACGCCTATCGCGAACTGGCCGACCACGATTCGGTCGACTGGACCGACCGGCCGACCTGCTTCCTGGATTGGTCACGGGCCAGACCCGATACGGGGCCGGACCCGGTCGAGCCGGGCTCCGAGACGGTCGATCCGACGCGAATCGTGACCACCTCGCTATCCGCCGCGACCGTCGCCGACCTGACCGAATCCGCGTTCTCCGCATACCATCTCGACCTCGCGGAGGCCGTGGCGGCGGCACTGGTGCTGGCCCTGCGCGAATCCGGCACGACACTGCCGATCGCCACACTGCGCACCCTGCGCGAGGCCGCCGTGGAGAACTCGGCGGGCCAGTTCACCGAACCGGTGCTGCTCGACCCGACCGGCCCCGCCGATCCGGCCGAGGTGCTGACCTCCGTCAAAACCGACTACCGCCGCACCGCCGCACCCGAACCCGGCACGCGGCGACTGGTCCTGCGCGAAATCGTCAACGACGACTGGGAATCCGCCGCAGGTCCGCTCACCATGGCCGAATTCCACGGCCCGGCAAGCACATCGGTCCCGGCGGGCACCGTCGCCGAACTCGGGACCGCGCTGGTCGCGGGCGAACTGCGCCTGCGCTGGCGCCACGACGACACCTTCGACACCGCCGTCATCACCGCCTTCGACACTGCCGTCGCCACACTCACCGAGCACTGCCGCCGCACCGCCGCAGGCAGTTACGACCCCTCGGACTTCCCCCTGGCCGGGCTGGATTCGGCACAGCTGGCCGCATTCCTCGACACGCTCGACACCGAAGAAAGGTAAGGCCGTGCGATCCAACGTCAGCAAGGGCATCGAAGACGTCTACGAGCTCACGCCCATCCAGCAGGGTTTGCTGTTCGAACAGCTCAAGCGTCCCGAGGCCGGTGTCTACTACGAGCAGCTCGTACTCACCTTCGACGGTGCCATGAACACCGACGCCTTCCAGCGCGCCTGGCAACTGGTGGTGGACCGGCATCCCATCCTGCGCACCTCCTTCCACTGGCGCGCCGAGGAACTGCCGCTGCAGGTGGTGCACGAACGGGCCGAACTGCCACTGGAAGTGCTCGACTGGCAGGACCTCTCCGAGACCGAACAGCAGGACAGGCTGCAGAAATGGCTCGACCGCGAGCGCATCGAGGGTTTCGAACTGACCAAGGCGCCGCTCATGCGCATCAGCGTCATCCAAACCGCGCCGCGCACTTGGCAATTCGTGTGGCGGCTGTCGCATCTGCTGATGGACGGCTGGTCCTTCGGTCTGGCCGTCACCGATTTCGTCGGCGCCTACCGCGCCACCTGCCTCGGCCACGAGCCCAAGTGGAATCCCATGCGCCCCTACCGGGATTACGCCGCCTGGTGGCACAAGCAGGATGGAGTGCGCGGACGCGATTTCTGGGAGCGGGAGCTCTCGGACTTCCAGCCGCCCGCACCGCTGTTCCTCGGCGGCAGCAAAGCGCCGGAGGGCGAACCCAGCCACGGCTTCGTCGAATTGCAGCTCGACGAGATCGAACCGGGACTGCGCGAACTCGCCCGCACCAACCAGCTCACCCTGAACACCCTCGTCCAGGGCGCGTGGCTGCTGGTCCTCGCGCACTACTACGGCACCAACGATGTGGCCTGCGGATTCACCATGGCGCACCGGCCCGCCGAATTGCGCGGCAGCGAAACCATTCTCGGCCCGCTCATCGCCACCATGCCGGTGCGGGAGAAATTGGAGATGACCAGGGCCGCGCTGTCGTGGCTCGGCGATCTGCAGGTGCACATCGCCGCCGTGCGGGAGAACACCACACTGCCGCTGTTCGATGTGCAGCGGGTGCTCGGACGGCCGCTGACCGTGCCGCTGCTCGAGAGCAGCGTCTCCTACGAGAACATGCCGATGCCGGACTTCGCGCTCGCCGAAACCGGGATGACGCTGCGATCGATGCGCTACGACGGGCGGCCGCACTACCCGATCACCATGGTGATCATGCCGGGCGACGGGATGCCGCTGCGAGTCATCTACGACCGGGGCCGCTTCTCCGCCGAGGCCGCGCAGCGCTTCTGTGATCAATTGCGCGAGGTGCTGACCCAACTCGTCGAACATCCCGAGTTGACCCTCGGCGAACTGTCCCCCGGCGGCGCGACGGCCGCGCCGGTCAGTGGCAGTGTCGGACTGGAGGTCGAGAACCGTTCGCTGCCCGCCATATTCATCGAGCACGCGCACCGGACCCCGGACGCGGTCGCCCTGGTCGACGGTGACAAGCGCACCAGCTACCGCGAACTCGACGCGCAGAGCGACGCCATCGCGGCCCAATTGATCGAGGCCGGTATCCGCCCCGGCGGGCGGGTCGGCCTGCACCTGGACCGGTCCACGCGCCTGATCGCCGCGTTGCTCGGCACGCTCAAGGCGGGCGCGGCCTATGTGCCGCTCGAACCCGAACAGCCCACCGAACGGCTGGCGGATATCCTGGCCGACGCCGCGCCCGGTGCGGTCATCACCTCCCCGGAACTCGCCGCCCACCTGCCCGCCTTCGACGGCGTGATCCTGGCCGAGGACCCCGCGGACGAGCCCGCCTATCCCGCGCTGCCCGCCATCGGACCCGAGGATCCGGCGTACGTCCTCTACACCTCCGGTTCCACCGGGCGACCCAAAGGTGTTGTGGTGACCCACCGCAACGTGGTCAGCCTGTTGGCCGCGGGTCGCGCGGAGTTCGGCAGCACCGCCTCGGACGTGTGGACCTTCAGCCACTCTTTCGCCTTCGACTACTCGGTGTGGGAGATGTGGGGCGCGCTGGGCAATGGCGGGCGGCTCGTGATCGTCCCGAGGTGGACGGTGCGCTCCCCCGAGGACTTCCATCGGCTGGTCCGGACCGAGAAGGTCACCGTGTGCAGCCAAACGCCCACGCTGTTCGAACATTTCGCCGCCGCCGACGCGGCAGGCGCCGGGACGAAGCCGAAGTCGAAGTCGAAGAATGGTGCGGCACAGGCGCTTCGGCTGATCTTCATCGGCGGCGACCGCCTCTACACCCCCGTCCTGCGCGACTGGATCACCCGCCACGGCGATGAATACCCGCGCGTGTACAACCTTTACGGCGTTACCGAGGCCGCGGTGGTCTCCACCTTCCACCGGGTCACCGCCGATCTGGTCCGTCAGGAGATCCCGGTCCCGATCGGAACCGCCCTGCCCAACCAGCGCGCCTACGTCCTCGACGACCAGGGCCGCGCCGTCCCGCCCGGAGCCCCCGGCGAACTGTGCGTCGCCGGAGCGGCGGTGGCGCACGGCTACCACCAACGCCCCGAACTGGCCGCGAGATTCGGCGCCGAACCCGCCGAACCGCACGAAAGGATGTACCACACCGGCGATCTCGTCCGCCTGATGCCCGACGGCGCACTGCACTACGTCGGCCGCGCCGACACCCAGGTCAAGATCCGCGGCTACCGGGTCGAACTCGGCGAGATCGAATCCGTGCTGCGCACCCATCCCGCCGTCCGCTCGGCGGTGGCCATCACCCGTCAGCAAGGCGCAGGCGCACGGCTGCTGGCCTACGTCGTCCCCAAACACGACACGCTCGACCTGGACGACCTGCGCGCCTTCGCCGCCCGGCGACTGCCCGACCACATGGTGCCCACCGCACTCGGACGCATCGCGGAGATCCCCACCACCGTCGGCGGCAAGATCGACGCGCGGGCGCTACCCGACCTCACCGCCACCGATCGGTCCGAGATCGTCGAGCCGAGCACCGATCTGGAACGCGCGCTCGCGGGCGTGGTGGCCGAACTCGTCGGCACGGACCGCATCGGCATGGCCGACGATTTCGCCGAGATCGGCCTGCACTCCGCCCATCTCATGCGGCTGATGGTGGTCATCCGGTCGCGCTGGGAGGTCTCGCTGCCGCTGCGCGAACTCTTCGCCGCACCCACCCTGCGCACCCTGTCCGAACTCGTCTCGCGGGAGCTCGCATGAATCAGACCGCCACCGAACGCGTCACGGCCGCGGCTGCCGACGACGACCGCTGGCGCGCCCACGTCCGCGACTTCGCCCGCACCCGGATCGCGCACCTGTCCGACACCATGGATCGCACCGCCACCCTCGATCCCGCACTGCGCGAAGAACTCTTCGCCGCCGGGCTGATGGCCATCGAGGCCCCCGCGCACTACGGCGGGGGCGGCGGCTCGCTGATGCGGGTCGTCGTGGCCATCGAGGAGGTGGCCAGGATTGATCCCGGCGTGGCAGTCGGGGTCGACGTCCAGAACGCGCTGATCGTCGCCACCCTGCTGCGGATGGGCACCGGCGACCAGAAGCGAAAGTACCTGCCGCTGTTGGCCAATCGGTGGGTCGGCGCGTTCGCCCTGTCCGAGGAACACGCGGGCAGCGACGCGTTCGCGGGCGCCACCACCGCCACCGCGAAGGGCGACGGCTACGTCCTCAACGGACGCAAACGCTGGACCAGCAATGCCGCCAACGCCGATGTGTACCTGGTGTTCGCCCGGGCGGACGAGCACGGGCCATCGGCCTTCCTCGTCGAACGCACCACACCTGGACTCGCGATCGAACCACGCACCGAACAGCTCGGGGTGCGCGCCGCGTCCACAGCCGACCTGATCCTCGACAATGTCGAGGTGCGGGCACGGCACTGCCTCGGCGGACTCGGCCACGGCGAAACCGTAGCCGTCGCGGCCCTCGACATCGGCCGGGTCGGCATCGCCGCGCAACAGGTCGGATTGGCCCGGGGCGCATTGGATTGCGCGCTCGCCTACAGCCGGACCCGCAAACAGTTCGGCAAATCCATCGGCGAATTCCAGGGCGTGCAGTTCACCCTCGCCGATATCGCCACCGAAGTCGAGGCGGCAAGGGCGCTGCTCTACGACGTCACCCGGATCGTCGCCGAAGGCACCTCACTGGCCGAGCGGCTGCGGCTGTCCGCGATGGCCAAATACTTCGCCTCGCAGGTCGCCGAACGGGCCGCCTCGCGCGCGGTGGAAGTGTTGGGCGGCAATGGTTTCACCCGCGAATACCCGGCCGAGCGGCTGTTCCGGGACGCCAAGGCGGGCAAGATCTACGAAGGCACCTCGAATATCCTGCTGCGCAGCATCGCCCGCGCGCTGCCGGAGGAGCCGAGATGACCGGGCGGGTGCGGCGGCCGATCAGCAGACCGGGGCGCGCCACCGTGCGGCTGTACTGTCTGGCGCACGCGGGCGGCGACGCAAGGGCGTTCGCGCCGTGGTCGGTACTGCTACCCGACCATATCGAGGTGTGCCCGATCCAGCTGCCCGGCCGCGGTGAACGGCTGCCGCACCCGCCGGTCGACACCCTCGAAGCGGCCCTGGACCAGATCCACGCGGCCATCTCCACCACCCTCCCGTTCGCCCTGTTCGGTCACAGTCTCGGCGCGGTCCTCGCCTACGAGGCCGCACATCGACGCACCCCCGCGCACCTGTTCATCTCCGGGCACCGCGCCCCACACCTGCCCCTGCGCGAACAATCCATCCATCACCTACCCGACCGCGAATTCATCGCCAGGCTCGCCGAACTCAACGGCACCCCGCAGGTTCTGCTCGAGAACCCGAACTTCCTGCGCATGCTGCTCCCCACCATGCGCGCCGACTTCAAGATCTCCGAAACCTACCGCCACCGCCCGCGCCCACCCCTCCCCTGCCCCCTCACCGTCCTCGGCGCCACCGAGGACCCCGACGTCCACCGCAGCGAACTCGAAGCCTGGACCCAACACACCTCAGCAAATTGCCGAATCACCGAATTCCCCGGCGACCACTTCTACCTCTTCGACCACCCCGAACCCCCACTCACCCTCATCTCCGAAGCACTCGCAGCCTTCGCCCCGGCGCATACACCTTGAGAGTCGAATGAGCCGCCCCGTGTGGCAGATTCCGAGGAATATCGCAACTCCGCTCGCCGCGAGGACGGCGACAGGGCTGACGTTGTCGACTCGCCGCCGGTGCGTATGAGATAGGAATTGATTGATTGATTGCTCGCGCATTGCGGCATCGACCGACTCACATATTCTCTCGGCCGGGAATACCGCTCGGGACAGCGGATATGATCGGCGCGGATACGGGTAGCGCGAGATCGGTTCGGCTGACCTGGTTTACATACCGCGAGGAGTCAACCGATGATGCCCGAGTTCCATCGGACTCGTATCGGCACCTTGCGAACCCGCCGCGGTCGGTCGTCTCGATCCTCGACTCCGACCGAGTTGGAGTCGACGTGAGCAAGCCACTGGTCGCCATTGCCACATCCGGCATGAAGCAGCTGCGACAAAGCATTCATAAAATGGCCGATGCGATTGCGAACGATGTGTTGCGGGGCGGCAGTGCCTACATTTCCGGTGCAACAAAACTGATGGTCGATGCCGATCGGAACTCGATAGGCCGGATCGTCAGCGAATTGCCGAAAGGCCGTCACATACCGGTTCCATCCACGCGCGTTATGGCACCGCCGATGTTCTCGAAGCTCATGTTCGATGAATATGGCATGCCGGAAACCAAGCGACGCTATCCGATGAAAACATACATCAGGATGTGGGAACGTCAACGTGGCCGCAAGATGAGACCTGTGGAGCGTGAGATTCTGAAACAGGGATGTATCGGGATGACCAAAATCGAGTTGGGTATCCTGAGCAAGATCCATGTACCCGCCCCGACACTGGCTTTCTCCGATCCGACCTCCCATGAAATAATTCAACGAGCTCAAAAACTCCTGGCCGAGGGAGAGGCGGCCAACGGAGCAGTCAGAGCAGCGAAATATCATTTCAACCGCGTCAAGAAGCGAGTGGAAACAGAAGGGTGGAACTGGACCGAAAAGAACAAGCAGGGCGTCGAAATGACCGCCGCTGATTCAGTCAAATACCGTGAAGACGCCCTTCGGGATGCGCGAGACAAGGCACGAGAGATCTGGTCCAGAGCATCAAAAGAAGAACTCAAGGAGATGTTGGACTCGCGACATTCCGCCAGGATTGCCGGCGATATTCGTACATTCGATCGCGTCCAGGATCTGGCGAGCCGATTTCGTGCGATCATCGATACCAAGCCCGCCACCGCTGGCGAGTTTCTGCGATTGGCAAATTTGGATCCAGAACTATCGAAATTGAAGGGAATTGCGCAACAGCTCCCGGAAGGAAACCCGGCGGACTGGAAGGTGAAGATATTTTCCAAGCATTTCTGGTCGGGTCAACGAACTTCATTGGGACCGGATGGCATGCCGATGTTCGAGGACGGATTCCCAGTCGCCGAAGCAACATCGACCTCGAATCAATGGAGATTCGCCCCTGACCCTCATACCGGCCAGGTTGATATGACGGGGGATTTATTCAGAGGAAGACTTGGATACTTGAACTACGACTACGGATATTACGATGAACACACAAGGTCGTGGTGGAGCGCCAATCACGGTGATTTTCCAGGTGATCCAATGATAGTATTCCAGAGCACACCGGAGGAATTTTTCAGCAGCTTTCCATTCTTCGATAGCTCACCAATCTGCCTGACCTTTAGGAACGAGCCGGCTGTCGCGGCAGAAGGCTATATCCTGGATGTTATCTAATGGAGAATGGATGGATCTGTCGGAATATGTAGACAAAGAATCGATAATCTTCGGCGTCGCGGAGAACACTGTTTTCGGAGCGATATTGCGTTGCGGTATGGCAACGCGCATTCATGTCGCGGGCATTTCCGAATGGAACGACGAGGATGTAGGTGCGGCATTCGAGGTCACCGGAATCGTCGTCGAGGTGCAGTGCGATACAGCTCCGAATACCGACAACGACAGCTCGATGCCCGGCCCTGGCAAGCGCTATGTCATAGAGAATCCTGTCCTGCAGCGGATCTAGTCCGCCGGTGGTCACCGCCTCGGCGGAGCGGCTCGGGCCGGTTCGGAGGAATCCGCAGGAACGGCGGCAGGTCGAAGCAGGAGCGCAACACGGCGCCATCGACGTATTTCGTGGCCAGGTCGACGCGGTGCGCCGGATCCCGATGCTTCTTCGAACCGAGAGTGAAGCTCCAGAACGCACCAGGGTAGGTGGGAATGGTGGCACCGTAAACCCTGGTGATGGGGAATATTTGTTCGAAGTGCCGCACGATTCGACACATATCCTCGCGATGAAAAAGTGGGGATTGACTCTGGCGGACGACCAGGCCGTCCACCCGCAGTGCGTCGTAGATATCGCGGTAGAAGGCGTGTTCGAACAGCCGAGCGGACGGGCCAGCCGGGTCGGAGGAGTCCACCATGACAACGTCGTATCGGTTCTTCTTCGATTTCACGAACTCGACCCCGTCGGCATGGATGAAATTCACCCTGGTATCGGACAGGTTGCCCGATACCGCCGACAGGTGCTCCCGGCACGCCGAGACGACCAGCTCATCTATCTCGATCACGTCGATCTCTCGGACCTCGTCGTACTTCGCGACCTCGCGGGCGGCCCCACAGTTCCCGCCGCCCACGACAAGCACACGTTCGGGGGCAGGATGGATCGCCAGCGGGACGTGGGCAAGCATCTCGTTGTAGATGTGGCCGTCCATCGAGGTGGTTTGCACGACACCGTCCAAAACCAGCATTCGGCCGAAATCATACGAATCCAGGATCATGACGTGCTGGAAGTCGGAGGATTCGGCGAAGAGCACCTCCTTGATCCGATAGCTGACCTTCATATTGTCGCGCTCGTCCTCGACGAGCCAGAGATCATCATCAATCGACTGCAACGACTGCGGGCGTTCGTTCACGATGAGTTCCACACTCCTTCGATGATTCGCCACGGATCGAACGTATCGCGCCTACGAGAGCACGCCACCTCGGATCGACTACTCGCCCCGGTCCGAGGAGGTCCGCAGGAACGGCGGCAGGTCGAAGCAGGAGCGCAGCATGGCGGCATCGACATACTTCGCGCTCCGATCGACTTCGCGCACCGGATCCCGGTATTTCTTCGAACCGAGAGTGAAACTCCAGAATCCACCGGGAAAGGTAGGAATCGTAGCGCCGAACAACCGCGTCACCGGAAATAGAGTCTCGAAATGCCGCACGGTTCGACACATCACGTCGCGATTGAACAGTGGAGACAAACTGTGCCGAACAACCAGGCCGTCGTCCCGCAATGCGTCGCGGACATCGCGATAGAAATCGTATTCGAACAGCCGAATGGATGGCCCTTCCGGATCGGATGAGTCGACGACGATCACGTCGTACCAGTTCTTCTTCGACTTCACGAATTCGACACCATCGGCAAAGACGAATTCGACCCTGGGATCGGACAGATTGCCCGACACCTCGGGCAGATGCTCCCGACACACCTTGACAACCATCTCATCGATCTCGACCATGTCTATCGCTTTGACCTGGTCATACTTCACCATCTCACGGGCGACACCGCAGTCTCCGCCGCCCACGATGAGGATGCGCTCCGGATTCGGATGGATCGACAGGGGGACATGAGCAGACATCTCACTGTATATGTGCCCGTCCACGGAAGTAATTTGCACGACACCGTCCAGCACCAGCATTCGGCCGAAATCATAGGAATCCAGGATCATGATGTGCTGAAAATCGGAGGATTCGGCGAAGATTACTTCCTTTATTCGATAGCTGATCTTCATATTATCCCGGTCGTCTTCGACGAGCCAGAGATCATCATTTATCCGTTGCAGCGAATTCGGACGTTCGTTCACGATGAGTTCCACACTCCTTCGGTGACTTGCCACGAATAGATGGGAATACCGAAGGATCATTCCACACGGGATACCGGATCGGCCGTGCCCGGTCGGCGTGTTCGCCAGATTCTGGCGAGTGGTCCTCACAAGGATCAGGCGATCGGGCGCGAATCGCGGCGGGAGGCGTGCCTGCTCGTCCCGCCGCGGTCCGCGATATCAACTCATGAGGAGCGCTACGGGTGGCGACATCGCCACGGGCGCACCGGGATTCAGTGCGGTGGTGGAACTCCGGCACGGGACCCGACTTCGGCGAGGACAATCCGAGCTCGCCGCAGAGATCGCGAGGTCTCGCGCCCCGACATCTGGTCCGGCGCTGCCGGATTCGGCGCGATACGGCTCACGAGGCCGCCCCGGTGAAGGTGCGGCCGTCGGGTAGTCGGCCGGGTACGAGGGCCGATCGCAGGGCGATCACCACGGCCTCGGTGCGGTCGTTGGCATTGAGCTGCCGGTAGATCATGTGCAGGTGCGCCTTGACCGTCTGTTCGGTGATGTGCAGGGTGCGGCCGATCCTGCGATTGGTCATGCCCTGGACCAGGAGTTCGAGCACCTGCTGTTGGCGGCGGGTCAACCGGATGGTGCGCTGGGTGACCTCGCCGGGTGCGCTCGGCGGCTCGGGCCGGGGGATGCGAGGCGGGGCCTCCACCGGTTGTCGCTCGTAGGCCGCCAACTTGCTGCGCGCCTCCCTGGCCAGGTCGCCGACCACCTGGAAATGTGCGAGCACATCATCGATCGAACGCAGGACGGAGGCCAGTTCCCCCGATTTGTGCGGCGTCAGCGACATGGTCATCCCTTTGCTAGTTCCGGTAAGTCTTGTGCGGCAGGGGTTTTCACCAGAGCGCCGCCTTTCCACACATGGGTGATCGCCTCGGGCCTGGCGAGCACGCCGATATCGTCGAGCGGGTTGGCCGACAGCGCGAGCACATCGGCGTCGTATCCGGCGGCCAACCGTCCGGACCGAGGCGCCTGCGGGCCGAGGGTGAGCGGCGCGGTGGCGGTGCCCGCCTCGATCGCCGCCAGCGGATCCAGTCCCGCGGCGACCAGGTGGGCGAACTCCGCGCCGTGGCGGCCCCAGGCGAGCGGTGAATCCGACGCGCAGACACCGAGATCCGTGCCCGCGGCGATGCGCACCCCGGCCTCGTGCGCGGTGACCAGCGCGGCGCGATGCCGGTCGGCCACCTCCTCCAGTTTGCGCACCGCGGCGGGCGGCAACATATCCTTGCGCGCCAGGAAGCCTTCGTACACGGTGCGTGTCGGCACCAGGATCGCCCCGCTCTCGCGCATGGCGGCGGCGATGTCGGCATCGATCTCGGTGCCGTGCTCGATGGTTCGGCAGCCCGCTTCCAGCGCCGCCAGAATCCCGGCGCGCCCGTGGCAGTGCGCCGCGACAACGCGTTCGGCGCGCGCCGCCTCCTCGACGATCGCCCGCAACTCATCGGTGCTGAACTGCTGATGCCCGGGATGATCGACCTCGCTGATGACACCGCCGGAGGTGCACACCTTGATCACCCGCGCCCCGAGCCGCAATTGCAGCCGCACCGCCCGCAGGCATTCGTCCACGCCGTCGGCGATCTGCAACATGCCCTGGGTGCGGCGCGGATCGGCCACCCAGGCGTACGGCAGCGAATGCGCGTCGGAGTGTCCGCCCGTCGGTCCGATGAGTCGGCCCGCCGCGTAGATCGACGGTCCCGGCAGTGTGCCCTCATCGATGGCGCGCGCCAAATAGATGCCGTAGCCGCCCAATTCGCGCACGCTGGTGAATCCGGCCCGCAACGCCACCTCCGCGTCGCGCACCGATCGCGCGATGGCCACCTCCGCGCCGGTGAGCACCAGACGCTCGGTGCTCACCCCGTCGCGCAGGCCCGCGAAATGCGTGTGGCAGTCCCACATTCCGGGCATGACGACGGGCACCCGCACGGATTCCTCGGCCTCGTCGGCGACCGGCGCCGCCGCCTGCGCACCGGCGTAGTGGATGCGGTCCCCGTCGAGTACCACCACACCGTCGGGGACCGGTTGCCCGTGTCCCGGTATCAGCAACTTCGCATGGATTCGAAACATGTCTGGCCTTGTCTGTCGAAGGTCCGATCCCGCACTCGCGGGAATCGGACCGGTTTCCCACCGACCGACCGGACCGTTTCGATCCGGCCGCGACACGACGGCAAATACTCGCAGCGGCCGCCGCGCCCGGCTCGCACGGACTGCCGGCGGAATTCCGGCGATCATATCGATGCGGACCACGAGGCGATGGGAAAATGGATGGCGGATGACAATCACGGGAATTATGAGCGCATGAATTTCCCAGAGTCCCGAGTACCTCCGATCATCCGTTCCGAAGGGCCGCTGCGGCGCATCGCGCCGGATCCGATGCGACTCGCCTGAAGTAGGCTGGCACTTGAACTCAAGTTCAAGTCAACTGCGCGTTCCGGTCTACCACAATTTTTTCCCTGCGGCCCGTAAACAATTCACCTTCCCCAAAGCACAACAAATCGGCGCACCACGAATCCGTTACGCGGGCGCACGCGATGACGCGCACCGAAACGCAGGTCGACCGGTGCTGATGCGATACGTTGGGCCGGTGCGCGTCGAATGCCGACAATGCGATCATTCGACGTGCCACGCACCGCAGGACACCGGGAACCGAAGGCCGGAAACCCTACTTCGCTAAACCCCCATTTACCATTTCGACAATCCTTCCGGCAACTCGCTGCGAATCGGTGCCGCGCTTGCGACGAGTACGGGAAGTCGCCACACAAAACGACCGGAAGGTCAGAATTCGTGTGGAATTGCGCTCATCATCGAGCAAACATCGGCCTGCGACTCGACACAGCGCGAACCATCATGATTCATTATTAATTCCGAATGAAAATTATCATACCAGCACCCCACTCGGTGCACAGCCGATCCACAAACCCAAGAGTTAGCCAACATTTCGCCACACTCACCCATCCCCCGCCCCACAGCCCGCTATGTGGTTTGCCTAGCCTAACTGTGATCCAGGTAACTTTCTCGACACCCGTAGTGGCGCATTGGAGACACGCGATCGATCGCGAGGTGGGTCTAAATCGCCCGCGCGTAGTGGATGGCGGCGCGGACTTCGGCAAGGTCGACCGGGATGGGGAGTTCCTGGAACTCGAGCAGCAGGTCTTCGACGGTCGGGGTGCGGGCCACCGTGAGCAGTTCGTGGCGCAGGTACGCGGTGATGGGTTGGGCGGCGGCGGTGGCACGCAGGTATAGGCGAGTGAGGGCCTCGGTGGGAAGGCGGTAGACGCGGGCCAATACCGTTGCGTCGCTGTCGGGTTCGGGATCAGGGAAGGCGGGGCGATGCGCGAGCAGAAACTCCACCACGGAATCGATGGGCGCTCGGCGACTCGCCGCGCCGAGGAGTTCGCGACGGAGCTGTTCGGTGACGGAGACTCCGGCGGCACGGGCGCGGCGGCGGAAGAAGGCCGCGGCGGAGGGCGGGAAACTGTCCACGTCGAGGAGCGCCATGCCGACCACAGTAGGCAAGGCCGCACGCACGCGGCAAGGATCAGAAGAGGAGGGTGGTCTCGCCCGCGCGGACGCCACCGAAGAAGCGGCGGCCGATATCGGTGCCGTCGCGGTTGTATTCGTCGAGGATGTCGGACAATTCGGCGGCGAGCGCGGACAGGGCGGGACTCGGACCCGAAGCGGTCCAACCCCATTCGGGTGGGATGCCGTCGATGGTGATGTCGATGCGGCCCTCGTAGGGCGTGTCGACGGAGTAGACGAGGGATGCGGGCGCGGCGCGCAGCGGGCTGTAGGGCGCGAGTTCGGTCGGGGCGGCGGCCGGTGAAAAGCGTTGGGCGAAAGCGATATCCTCGCGAATCAGCTCGGCTATGCGGGCCAAACCGGCATGCCGTCCGCCGCGTCCGTGCCGCCCACCGTAGCTGCGGTCCCCCACCGGCCCATCGACCTTCAGCCGAGCGAGCATTCGCTGAGCCGTATCTCGCTCCGCCGCACCGGTATTCGGATGATCGATCAACGCACGCAGATGGGCGACCCGCGAACCTGTCCTCACGGCCGAACCTCCTGCGTCTGCGGAAACCTCCGATGCAGCCGCTCAATATACCGATCCACCGTACGCAAATCGACAGTCAACGCGTGCACCTCCGCCGCCCGCCCATTGCGCTGCGCCACATCCAACGCCCGGTTGAGCGAAACGAGTTGCGCCGCCAGCGCGTCGAGCAACACGCGAGCCTGCGCGAGATCCGGATCCTCCGACATCGCCCGTTCATACCACGGCCGGATCACATTCACCTACGGAATCCGATGGCGCCCGCCGCGGTCACGCCCCGCTACCTCCTCCGGGCACGTCGTTCACAGCCGGAATTCAATGGCGCTGCTCACGGCGCCCTCCGTGGTCACGCTCCGCTACCTCCTCCGGGCACGTCGTTCACAGCGCGATTCGATGGCGCCGCTCACGGCGCGTGTTCGGACCGCGCTGTTTTCGGGCGGATCCGGAGCAGTCGGTAGGCTCGCAGCGTGCGTTCTCTGGAAATGATTCGCCAATGGCCCGTACGGCATGCGGTGGCCGCGGTCGTCACCTCCGATGGGGCGGTGGCGGCGGAGGGCGATCTCGATCGGGTGTTCCCGCTCGCCTCGGTGACCAAGCCGCTGGTGGCCTATGCAGCGCTGGTGGCGTTGGAGGAGGGGGCGATCGAATTGGATGAGCCCGCCGGTCCGCCGGGGGCGACGGTGCGGCATCTGTTGGCGCATACCTCCGGCCTGGCTTTCGCAGGCGCCGAGGTATTGGCGGCCCCCGGCGCCAAGCGCATCTATTCCAGTAGTGGATTCGAGGTGCTGGCGGCGCATCTGACGGAGCGGACCGGGATCGCGTTCGAGGAGTATCTGCGCGAGGCGGTATTCGCCCCGCTGGGGATGACGGCGTCGGTGCTGGCGGGTTCGGCCGGGCACGGCGGGCGTTCGACCGCGCGCGATCTGCTGGCCTTCGCCGCCGAATTACTCGAACCGCGGGTGATTTCCGCGGCGACGCACGCCGAGGCGATCACGGTGCAATTCCCGGACCGCTACGGTGTGCTGCCCGGCTACGGAGTGCAGCGCCCGAACGACTGGGGTTTGGGCTTCGAGATTCGCGACGGCAAGTCCCCGCACTGGACGGGCGCGACGAATTCGCCACGCACGTATGGGCATTTCGGCCAGTCGGGCACTTTTCTGTGGGTGGATCCCGAGTCGGCGCTGGCGTGTCTCGCGCTCACCGACGAGAATTTCGGCGATTGGTCACGGGCGGCGTGGCCCCCTTTCAGCGATGCGGTCATCGCCGAAATGTCACGCGCAGGCAACACGGCCGCGAAGTAACATGTGTAACTTGGTGCACTCCAGTACACTCGGGCACCAGCCAGCCAGAGTAGACGGGTCGTTGGGGAAGACGGTCCACGTCGAAGCTGGAGGTGTTGGTGGTGCGCGCATCGAGTCAGTTCGCGGACGCGTCGGCGGGTGTGGTCTACATCCACTCGTCGCCCGCCGCGCTGTGCCCGCACGTCGAATGGGCGCTCGCCTCCGCCCTCGGCGCTCCCGCCAAAATGCGCTGGACGGCCCAACCCGCCGATGGACATCTGCGCGCCACCAGTGACTGGATCGGCCCGGTCGGTACGGCTTCACGTATCGCCCAGGCGCTGCGGTCCTGGCCCGTGCTGCGCTTCGAGGTGACGGAGGATCCCACCGACGGCGTGGATGGCGAACGCTACAGTTTCGTGCCGGGTCTGGGCCTGTGGCACGGAACCACCAGCGCCAATGGCGATGTGATGCTGGGCGAGTTGCGTCTGCGCGCCATGGTGCAGGCCGCGCGCGAACTGGGCCGCTACAGCGCCTACGATCTGGCCGCCGAGATAGATCGCGCCCTGGGCGCCCCATGGGACGAGGATCTCGAGATCTACCGCTACGGCATCGATTCCGGCGCCGAGGTGACCTGGCTGCGTCGCGACGTCGGCTGATCCCGCCCCGCTCGGGAAGTCCCACCGCAATCGGGATGGGTACGATACCGTTTCATGCGGATGGGCGAGGGTGTCGAGTGGGGCATCCACTGCTGTATGACCATCGGCCAGTTGGAGCGCATCGGTGAATCCCCCGTGTCGACAGCGCGACTGGCCGAGCGATTCGGCCTGCCGCAGCAATATCTGAAGAAGCGTTTGCAGGCCCTGGTCCGGGCTGGCATTCTCGCCTCGGTTCCGGGTGCGGCGGGCGGATTCGACCTGGCCCGCCGTCCGGAGCAGATCACCCTGATGGATGTGGTCGCCGCCGTCGAGGGGGTCGAGTACGCCTTCCGCTGCGCCGAGATTCGTCAGCACGGAGTCGACGCGACCAAGGGCCGCTTCGCCCGGCCGTGCGGTGTCTCGGTCGCCATGCGCCGCGCCGAACTCGCCTGGCGGCGCGAGCTGGCGCGACAGACCATCGCCGATCTGATGGCCGCCGCGCCGCCCGAGCCGAAGCGGAGCTGAGCTACCGATCAGCGTCGGTGTACTTGATGATGCCGCGAATATTCTTGCCATCCAGCATGTCCCGGTACCCCTGGTTGACTTCTTCCAGGCTGTAGGACCGGGTGACCATATCGTCGAGGTTGAGCTGTCCGGCCTGGTACATGCGCAGCAGGCGCGGAATGTCGTGGCGCGCGTTGCCGCCGCCGAAAATACAGCCCTTCACCGTCTTCTGGAGCATGGACAGCAGGAAGTTGTTCATGCGGACCTCGAAGGCGTCCATCCGACCCATGGAGGTGATGACGAGGGTGCCCGCCTTGGCGGTGAGCAGCAGTCCTTCCTCCACGTAGTCGCCGTGCATCTCGCCCATGGTCAGGATGACCTTCTCGGCCATCCGCCCCTCGGTGGCCTCCATGAGCGGCATGAGCGCCTCGCCCATACTCGGGTAGGTGTGGGTGGCCCCGAACTTCTCGGCCTGCTCGCGTTTCCACGGATTCGGATCGATCGCGACCACTTTGGACGCGCCGGAGAGCACCGCGCCCTGCAGCGCGCTCAAGCCGACACCGCCGATGCCGACGACGACGGCGGTCTCACCGGGGCCGATCTGCGCCATGTGGGTCGCGGATCCGAAACCCGTTGGCACGCCGCAGCCGACGAGGCAGGCCACTTCGAACGGGATGGTCGGGTCGATCTTGACCACCGAGGTGTGGTGCACGGTCATATACGGCGAGAAGGTGCCGAGCAGACACATCGGGATGACGTTCTGTCCGCGCGCCTGGATCCGGTAGGTGCCGTCGCTGACGGCCTGTCCCGACAGCAATCCCATGCCGAGGTCGCACAGCGCCATATGTCCGGCGACGCAGGCCGGGCAGCGACCGCAGGCGGGGATGAACGAGAGCACCACGTGGTCGCCGACCTGGAGATCGGCGGGGACGTTGGGACCGAGTTTGGTGATGACTCCGGCCCCTTCGTGCCCGCCCATCACCGGGAACGACGGCATCGGGGTCGCGCCGGTGACGATGTGGTGGTCGGAGTGGCACATCCCCGCGGTCTCCAGTTGGATCTGTACCTCACCGGCGACCGGATCGCCGATCTCGATCTCCTCGATCGACCATTCCTGGTCGATGCCCCACAGGATGGCGCCCTTCGTTCTCATTCCCGTCGCCCTCTCGCATGCGCGTGCTTCAATGTGACTGCACCCACAGTACGAGAAAAGTGAAACGCGTTCTAGTCCTGTCCAGAAAATCCCCTGCCACTCCCGAGAACGACTAGCGAACGCGTTCTAGATCGTAGGCAGGGTGCACCAGGTCGTGAGGAGATCCCGTCACGCCATCAAGCGGTGCGCCTTCTCGAAGAGTTCGAGGGTGATCGCGTGCAGGAAATCGCCGGTCTCCTTGGGCGCTTTGCCCGCGAACGCGCGCGCGTGCGTCCCCTCCAGCACGATCCCGAGTTTGAAGCAGGCCAGCACCGTGTACCACGGGACGGCGCTCAGATCGCGATCGGAGAATCGGCCGTAGTGCTCGGTCATCGCCGCGGGCGTCGGCAGACCGCCCACCGCGCCGAGCTTTCCGAGCAGGGCCGCGAGCGTGGTGCCGGGATCCGGGCGGGTGGCGATCTGCCAGCCGAGGTCCAGCAGCGGATCGCCGATCGTGGACATCTCCCAGTCGACCAGCGCGGCCACCCTCGGCTCGTCGTAGGCGAAGAGAATATTGGCCAGGTGGCAGTCGCCGTGCAGGATGCCGGGGGTCCACCGTGCGGGACGGTTGCGATCCAACCACTCCCCGACCTGTTCGAGGCCGGGAATCTCCGGTCCGGGATATCCCGCGTTGGCGGAATAGGATTCGAGTTCGCCGAACCAGCGCGACACCTGACGCTCGAGGAAGCCCTCGGGTTTGCCGAAATCGACGAGACCGACGGCGGTGTAGTCGACGGCGCCGAGTCGGGCGATGGCCTCCACCGCCGACAGGCCCATCAGCCTGCGCGCCTCAGGATCCTCGGCGTAGCGCGGGGGCAGTTCGTTCTGCGGGTTGAAGCCCTCGATCGGCTCCATCAGGTAGAAGACGGCGCCGATCACCGATTCGTCCTGGCAGGCAGCGATGACACGCGGGGCGCGCACATCGGTGCCATCCAGCGCGGTGAGCAGCCTGGCCTCGCGCCGGATGACGTCATTGCTCTTGGCGCGCAGATGTTTCGGTCCGCGCCGCAGCACGAAGTCGCGCCCGCCGCGCTGGAAGCGCAGCATGATGTTCTGGGTGCCACCGCCCAGCGCCTGCACCCTGGTGAACGCACCGGCGGGCAGGCCCCGATCCTCCATCCACCCGCCGACGGCGGCGAAATCGACGACGTCCTGATCCACCTCGACGGGTTGCGCTACAGACATGTCCCACATTGTGCACCATCCGCGCCGAGCAACTGAGGTCAGGCGACCACAGTTCTCCGAATCGGCGGGGCGTAGGCTGAGGCCGCCATGCGCACGCTGCTCATCGATAACTACGACTCGTTCACCTACAACCTGTATCAACTGATCAGCGAGGTGAACGGCGTGGAGCCGACCGTGGTGCGCAATGACGTCGCACCGGATTCGGTGCGACTCACCGACTTCGACAGTGTGGTCATCTCCCCCGGCCCCGGCAGACCGGATGTGCCACGCGATTTCGGCATCTCGGCCGCGGTGATCCGCGAGTGCGAACTACCGCTGCTCGGGGTCTGCCTCGGCCATCAGGGGATCGTGCTCGCCGAAGGCGGGCTCGTCGGTCCCGCGCCCGCACCGCGCCACGGTCATCCGGAGCCGATCGAACACGACGGCAGCGAGTTGTTCCACGGTCTGCCGCAGGGTTTCACCGCCGTCCGCTATCACTCGCTGTGCGCGCTGCGGCCACTGCCGGACACCCTCGAGGTCACCGCGCTCGCGCCCGACGGGGTCGTCATGGGTGTACGGCATCGGGAGCGGCCGCAGTGGGGTGTGCAATTCCATCCGGAGTCCATCGCAGGCGAATACGGTGCCGCGCTGCTGCGCAACTTCGCGAAACTCAGTGCGGTGCGGCCTGTTTCGCACGGCTTCCCGACGGTCCCCGTGCTCGGAACGCGCGTTGGAACCCCCGAGCCGCCGTGGCTGGTTCACCACGAGGTCATCGAGCGACCGATCGATACCGAGGCCGCCTTCCTGCGGCTCTACGGCGATTCGGAAACCGCCTTCTGGCTCGATAGCGAATACGTCGAACCGGGACTGGACCGCTTCTCCTTCCTCGGCGACGCGGGCGGTCCCGGTGCGGAGGTGGTGCGCTACCGGGTCGGCGCGGGCGTGGTGGTGGAATCCGCCGACGGCCGGCGCCGCACCGTCGACGGCGACATCTTCGACTACCTCGGCACCCAACTGCGGCGGCGCCGAGCCGAAATACCGGAGCTGCCCTTCGATTTCGCGGGCGGCTACGTCGGCTATCTCGGCTACGAGGTGAAGGCGGACTGCGGCGGGCGGGCCGCGCATCGGGCCGAGACACCCGACGCGCAATGGATTTTCGCCGACCGACTGGTGGTGGTGGATCATGTCGCGGGCCGCACCCATCTGCTCGCGCTCACCGCGCCCGAACCGGATGCCGTTCGGGCGGGCGCGGATTGGCTGCGCGACACCCGCGAAATCCTCGCCGCCCTGCCCACCTGGTCCAATCCGGCCGAACTCGCGGTGCGCGCCGACCTGGACGCGGTGGCCGCCCGGCTCACCAGGGGCCGCGCGCAGTACCTCGCCGATATCGCCACCTGTCAGCAGCGCCTGCGGGCGGGCGAATCCTACGAGATCACCCTCACCGACGGCCTCGTCACCGACGCCGCGATCGGCGGCCTGGATCTCTATCGCACACTGCGGCGCTGCAATCCCGCACCGTATGCCGCCTACCTGCGCTTCGCCGATCTGGAGATCGCCTGCTCCTCCCCCGAGCGTTTCCTCAAGATCGATCGGGCCGGAGTCGTCGAGAGCAAACCCATCAAAGGCACCGCCCCGCGCGGCGCCACCCCCGAACAGGACGAGCGGCTGCGCCGCGAACTGGCCGACAGTCCCAAGACCAGGGCCGAGAACCTGATGATCGTCGACCTGCTGCGCAATGATCTCGGCCGCGTCTGCCGCATCGGCTCGGTGCACGTACCCGAACTCATGGCCACCGAGACCTACACCACGCTGCACCAACTGGTTTCGACGGTGCGCGGTCGGCTGCGGCCGGAACTCGATGCCGTCGACTGCCTGCGGGCCTGTTTTCCCGGCGGATCCATGACCGGCGCCCCCAAGCTGCGCACCATGGAGATCATCGACGAGTTGGAAACCGAGGCGCGCGGAGTCTATTCGGGCACCATCGGCTTCCTCGGGCTCGGGGGCACCGCCGATCTGAATATCGTCATCCGCACGGCGGTGCGGCAGGCGGGACGGTGGCGGATCGGCGCGGGCGGGGCGATCGTCCTCGAATCGGATGCCGAGGACGAATTCCGGGAGACGGTGCTCAAAGCCGCGGCGGTCTACCGCGCGGTCGACCACCACACGCCGTAGGCCGGGCAGGTCCCGCTCGGCGTGTCGGAGGGGCGTGGCATAGTTCGAGCACGATGAGACTCAGCAGGGGTGCCAACGCACCGATTCCGACATCGCTTCTGGCCGTGGTCGTTTCATGGCATTCCGCGCACGCCGTCGACGCGCACGCGCTGCTGCTCGACAGCACCGACGCGGTGCGCACGGATCGGGATCTGGTGTTCTACAACGCCCCGCGCCACATCTCCCAGGCCGTCACCCTGGACCAGGAACCCGCCCCGCGCACGGCCCGGCTCAGTGTCTCCCTGCCGCGCACCGAGGCGGCTATCCACCGCATCGTGCTGGCCGGATCCGTGGACGAGGGCACCTTCGCCGATCTCACCGGCCTCACCCTCACCGTGCACGACGCCGACGGACCGGCACTGGTTTTCGAGATGCCCGCACCGGATCCGGTGGCGGCCATGATGTTCGGCGAGTTCTACCGCCGCGACGAGGGCTGGCGCTTCCGCGCGGTCGCCCAGGGGTGGGATACCGGGCTCTGCGGCCTGATCGCCGAATTCGGCGTCGACACAGTCGATTCCCGTGGACGAGCCCCGGTCGATGCTACGACGAACCGCCCAGCACGCCCGGTGGATCTGAGCCGACGAGTGATCGATGCTCCCCCACCACCGCCACCGAATCCGGAACGCGCCGACTGGCATCCGGATCCGGAGGGCTCTGCGCGCCTGCGATGGTGGGACGGCGAGCAGTGGACCGGCGATACCCACACCCCGCCCCCACTCGATCCCCAGCGATGTGCGCGCTGCGGGGTCCCTTTGCGCCGCAAACTGTTCGGTGGCACCGCGCCTTGCGGTCGCTGCGCCGAACAGACCGAGGAATTCCTGACCCACTGGCAGACCAGGGCACGCCGGGTGCTGGCCGGTCCCGGCGTCGGCGGTCCGGAATGGGCCGACCTGTGGGCGGCGCTGCGCTATCAGCGGATAACCGAGGGCCACGGCCGCGCGGCGCTGCGCGATCTCGGACTCGATCACGCGGAACGATTGGTGGCCTTCGCCTTCGCCGACGGCCAGGTCGAACAGCACGAACTCGACGCCTTCGAACTCGCGGCCGCGGAGTTCGACCTGCGCGGCCCGCTGGTGGAGGATCTGCGCCGACGCATGCAACGCGGGCACACCCTCTCGCGGCTGCGCTCCGGCGATCTGCCGACGGTCCGCACCCCCGGCCTGCATCTGGATTCGGAGGAGCGGGTGCATCTCGACATCCCGGCCGTCCACGTCCGGCAATTGGCGCGCGGCCCGAAGACCACGGCGGGCCGCCTGCTGGCCAGCAATAAGAAGCTGCGCTTCGTCGGCACCGGTGCCGGAACCGAAATGCCCTGGTCCCGAGTAGTTTCCGTACATGTCGCCAACGACGCCGTCGTCCTGGACGCGACCTCGGCGCGCGGCGGCGCCACCTTCGAGGTGGACGATCCCGACTATGTGGCCGCCGCGCTGGAAGGCGCGCTGCGGGTGGCCAAGCGCCTGGTCCTCGCACCGGGCCGCCTCGACACCCGCTCCATCCCGCAGGAAGTCAAAGCCGAGGTCTGGCAGCGCGACGGCGGCCGATGCGTGGAGTGCGGCAACGGCCACTACCTCGAATTCGACCACATCATCCCGCTCAGCCGCGGCGGCGCCACCAGCGCGAGCAACCTCCAGATCCTTTGTCGCTCGTGCAATCGATCGAAGGGGGTTCGGATCTAAAACCCCAGATTCCGTCCCAGGTCGGCCAGCATCGCCTCGAACAGGATCTCCGGATTCGCCAGTGGGATCGGGTAATTCCCGAACACCTCGAGGGTGACGTGACCGTAGAGCCTGGCCCAGGTCTGGATCATCAGGTAGGTCACCCCGAGGTCGAGCTTCTCGGCCGGGAACTTCTGACCGGATTCCGCGACGGCCGCCAGCAGTTCGGTCTGGAAGTGGGCCAGATCCGCGCGCAGTTCCGGCGGAATGACCTCGGTCGGCGGGGTGCGAATGTCGTAGGCCGTCAGCAGTCGGCCCGCGGCCGCGAGGAAGATCCGTCCGAAGGGTTCGTCGAAACTGCCCGACCGATCCGCGCCCGGCGAGGCGAAGACGAGGGTGAACTCACCGGTGTGCTCGAGCGCCCAACGCCGGAAACCCTTGCAGATGGCGAAGAACTGGAGCGCCGGGTCCTCGGGGAGCGTTGCGATCTCGGCGGCCAACTCCGCGGCCAGATCCGCGCAGAATTCGCGGCGCAGACCGTTGAGCAGGTCCTCGAGGGAATGGTAGTGCCGGTACAGCGCGGGCGCGGTGACGCCGAGTTCGCGGGCGATGGCCCGCAGTGTCACCGCGCCCGTGCCTTGGCCTACCAGCAGCTCGCGGGCGACGCGGCGGATATCGACCGCGCTGACCAGGGGCGATCGACCGCGCGTTCTGGACTCAGTCACCCCATGATTCAAGCGTATTCGACATCCCAGCGTTTAATTCCGTTCAACCAGCCCGACCGCAGCCGCACCGGTTCGGCGAGCTGACGCAGGTTGGGCATGGCCTCGGCCAGGGCGTTGAACATCAGGTCGATCTGGAGCCGGGCCAGGTTCGCGCCCACGCAGTAGTGGGTTCCGGTGCCGCCGAAGCCGACATGCGGGTTCGGATCGCGCAGCACGTCGAAGGCGAACGGGTCGGCGAAGGCCTCCTCGTCGAAATTGGCCGAACTGTAGAACAATCCGACCCGCTGACCCGCCTTGATCTCCTGACCGCCGATGACGGTGTCGGTGGTCGCGGTGCGCTGGAAGGCCGTGACGGGAGTGGCCCAGCGGACGATCTCGTCGGGCGCGGTGCGCGGGCGCTGCGCCTTGTACAGCTCCCACTGCTCGGGATGGTCGACGAAGGCCTTCATACCGTGGGTGATCGAATTGCGGGTGGTCTCATTGCCCGCGACCGCGAGCAGGATGACGAAGAAGGCGAATTCGTCGGAGCCGAGGTGCTCGCCGTCGACGTCGGCGTTCACCAACTGGGTGACGATATCCTCGGCCGGACACTTGCGCCGCTGCTCGGCCATATTCCAGGCGTACCCCATGACCTCGGCGGTGGCGGCGTAGTGGTCGCCCTTGAACTCCGGATCATCGTAGGAAATCATCTGATTGGACCAGTCGAAGATCTTCTTGCGATCCGCCTGCGGCACCCCGATGAGTTCGGCGATGGCCTGCAGCGGCAGTTCGCACGCCACCTGTTCGACGAAGTCGCCGTGCCCGGAGCGCTTGGCCTCGTGCACGATTCGCGCGGCGCGCTCGGTGAGGGCGGCGCGCAGGCTCTCCACCGCGCGCGGGGTGAAACCCTTGGAGATGATGCGGCGGATCTTGGTGTGCTTGGGCGGGTCGAGATTCAGCAGCAGCATCGAGCCGAGCATGTCGATCTGCTCGCGCGTCATATCCTCGTTGAACCGGATGATGGCGGTATTGCGCTGTGCGGAGAAGATCTCGGGTTTCTTCGAGATCTCCTTGATGTGCTCGAGTTTGGAGACCACCCAGTATCCGCCGTCGTCGAATCCGCCGGCGCGGCCGGATTGGGCGCACCACCAGACGGGCGCGGTCCGGCGCAGCTCGGCGAACTCGGCGATCGGTAGCCGGGCGGCGAGCAGGTCCGGGTCGGTGAAGTCGAATCCCGAGGGAATCGCGGGCGAGGTGACGGTCACGGCATACTCCTCCGGTCTGGCACTGGGCGCAGACCTCACGACACTGTGTGGAACATGTTCCAATCGATATCGAAGCACAGATCGACGGCGCGTGAACACCGTTTAGTAAAACCCGTTTATTTTTGAGGCCGCCACCTCGCTCGCGGCGCTAAGTGCCGATTATGGCGTTCATGATGGTGCCCGCGCTGGTGGCGACGACACCGCCCGCCATCGCGCCCGCGACCATCTTCGGCGACTGCAAACCGCCACCGCTCCACTTCTCCCAGGCGAAACGCCCGCCGGCGTAGACAATGCTGACACTGCCCGACAGGATGGCGAACCAAGTCAGGTAGCGCACCAATTGCGTGATCTTGTCCGCCAGCGGCGGCGCCTGCGGAGTGGGGTTACCGATCTGCGCCAGCGTCGTGAAAGTCTCCCCCAACGACGTCAAGATGATGCTCACCGTCTGCTCCCTATTCCTGTCCGGCCAGTGGATCGAACCGCAGGGTACCCAAACATGTTCGGCTGCCGCTGAATTCGATCGTTGTCGAGGATACGGGCAAGGGTACGTCGCCACCCCCTCCACCCGTGCGAATGTGCCGGAATCCGTTGCGCCAACCCATCGCTCGGACCGCGTCGTCCGTCGAGCGAATCCATCATCCAGCAAACACGGCAACTCGGGCAAGGGCCGGTAGGCTCTGGTGTTGCGTACCAAGGCGTCTGCACCACTGCCCGCGGGCCGATACCATTCGGTCAGCGAACCCGTCCCTGTCCCGAATCCGGAATGAGCAGCTCACGATGATCCTCGCCGCCGCATACGACACCCTGCTGGCGCAGATCGGTAACCCGACTCCGCAGGCGCCCCCGGTGTCCGACAAGATCCTCCAACTGGTCCGCTACCTCACCTGGTTCGTTTTGCTGTCCGGTATCTGCGGCATCGTCTACGCGGGCGGCCGCTTCGCATGGGAGAAGTGGTCCGGCGGCGGTCTGGAATCCCCGAAGATGGTGGCGGGCGCCATGATCGGCGGCGTGGTCGCCACCAGCGCGGGCACCATCATGAGCGCCGTCATCGGCACCTAGGGCCGGTGTCGAACCCTAGGAGCCGCAGTCCTTTCTTGCCGCATAGTCGAATTCGATCCGTTCGCGCAGATTCCGTTCGGTGTGTCGGACGGCCGGGCCGATGAAGGCCCGCAGTACGCGATCGAGCGCGAGTCCGGCCAGGCCGCCGGGCACCTTGTAGTCGACCACGGCGTCGATCCTGGTGGCTTCGGCGTCCAGCGGCTGGAAGGTGAAGCGCAGCGTGCCCTCAATACCCTTGCGCACCCGCAGTGTCACCACCGCGTCGCGCGCCCACTCCACCACCTCGCCCTGCAGGTGCAGGGTGGTCGGCCCCAGATTCAACGCGGTATCGAATCTCGCGCCCACCCCGCTGGTCTGCGCGCCCAGCGGAGTGAAGTGTTTGACGCCGAACATCCAGTCCGGCACGTGGCGATAGTCGTCCACGTATTCGAACGCGGCCTCGATCGCCGCCCGCGCCGTAGCGCCGACCTCCACATGCCCCATCCGACAACCCTTCCAGACAAACTGGCTAGAGCCTATTGCTCTATTGCCCGGCCCGCTCGACGAATTGGGAATCGTCGATCTCAGCTCCCTCCTATATCCCGCTCCTACCCTGGCATTCATGCAGACACCAGGGTGGAACGAGGACCCGGAGCTCGAACGGCCCCACATCTCCCCCGAGGATCCCGCAGGCTCGGACGCGTGGCGACTACCCGGCGCCCGCCAGGGCGAGCGCCGCGGACATTTCACACCTCGCGATCCCTATCGGGGGCGGCTGCGGTGTCGTGAGTCGCGGTAGATCAGGCATCGGGCAACCAGCTCCCGTGGAAGCCGAAGGGGACGCGGCGGGGTAGGTGGATGGTGGCCACGGCGGGCACGGTGAGGTCGTCCGCATCGACGATGACCAGATCGCTGCGGTCGGTGGCGGCGTCGTACACGTAGGTCATCAGATAGCCCGCGCCGCCGGGCCGCGCGTCGGCGGCGGCGAATGCGGCCTCGCCAGGAGTGCGTCCCGGTCCGAATTCGTGGGCGACGGTGGCCCCGGCGCTCAGGTCGTAGCGCACGAGCGCGCCGCCGGTCGTGCGTCCGATCGGATTGCCGACATCGGTGGCGTGGCCGAAGCGGGCGGCAACGCCGACGAGGCGGTCGTCCAGGCGCGGGAATTCCGTTGCGCGGTCATCCAATTGTGTCTCGGTGACCGTGCCCGATACGAGATCGATGGTCCACCGCCACAGGGTGGCCGCATCCACATCGTGCGAACTCGACGCCCAAAGCCGGTCGTAGCGCGAGACATACAGGACGATGCGTCCCGGTTCGTCGTGTCCGTTGAGGACGTGGAAGACGTAGCACGGGTCGATATCGAACCAGCGCACCGCACCTTGAGGATCCTCGCGCCGCAGCACGCCCAAACGCGCCGGATAGGTTTCGCTCCAGTGGAAGGGCATACCCTCGGTCTGCCTGTCGAAGACCACCGGGAGATCCATGAAGACAACATGTTCGGCGGTGAGGTTGAAGTCGTGGTGCATGGTCGGCCCCGGCACCTCGATTTCCCGGCTCAACACCAGGTTTCCGGCAGCATCCGCCCGGTGGTACACCAAATAGGGCTCGCGCGCGTCCATTCCGAAGAAGTGCAGTTCACCGGTGACCGGGCAGGTCTTGGGATGCGCGGTCATGGCGGTGCGCAGTTCGCCGTCGAAGTCGTAGGGGCCGACAGTGTCGAGCTCGCGGGTCAATTCGTAGGGATAGGACGATTCGACCAGGGCGAGGGTGCGGCCCGCGTGCCGGATGACGTGGGTGTTGGCCAGACCGGCGGTGAGGTCGCGGGTGCCGTCGGAGCGGCGATTGCGGATGCCGTCGGTGAAGGTGCTGGTGCGGACCCACCGGTTGCGATAGGAGGTGGCCCGGCCGCCTTCCACGCGCACGCCGTGCACCATGCCGTCGCCGAGGAACCAGTGGGCGGAGGCGGCGGCCGCCGGGTTCGGGCCGTTGCGCAGGTACCAGCCGGACAGCTCCGGCGGGATCGCGCCCGTCACGGGGAGATCCATTTCCGTCAACTCATCGGGCACCGGCGCGAAATTGCCTGCGAGATGGGGCGCGGTCATGAGTGGGAACCTCTTTCTACAAGGCGTGGCCCGCAGCGCGGCCTTTTGCCTGCATGTGGGCGACATAGCGGATGGTGAAGATCATGGGAATCGCGAAGGCGGCGACCTGGGTCGGAATCCGCAGCGCCGCACCGGAATGCGCGAGTAGGACCAGGGCGAGCGCACCGAGCGCGAAGCTCGCCGTCCACACCGCGGTGATCAGGTAGTTCATCCGAAGGAAGATCGGATGGTCCCAAATCTCGCGCGGGGTCGTCTGTTTGGCGATGCCGAGGGTGAACGGCACACGCACGGCTATCGAGACGCCCGCGATCAGCGCCAACACGCCGTTCGACGCAGCGGCGCCGTAGGCGTGCAGCGGGCTGTTGGGGACAGCGAAGGCAAGGACGGTGAGCGCTACGAAGAACAGGGCGGTGCCCGCGTCGAGGATCAGCGCGTCGAGCCGATGACCCGCTCTGGTCCGCCGCGCGATCTCCACCAGGGACAGCACCAGCGCGGCCAACGCGCCCCACTGCCAAAACCGGTCGGGGACAAGAGCGTAGACGACCCAGGGGGCAAACGTGCGCAGGTATGACATGACGAAATCCCTCGATATTCCTGTTTTGACATGTCGAAGATAGAACCTCCTGTCTCGACATGTCAATACTGGAATGTAAGATGATCGGCATGAGTCTCCGGTACGCCGTCCTCGGCCTGCTCGCCGATGGGCCGGGCAGCGGCTACGACCTGCTGAACAAGTTCAAAATCTCCCTCGGCAACGTCTGGCCCGCCACGCAGAGTCAGCTGTATGGCGAACTCGCCAAACTCGCCGAGGCCGAGCTGATCGCGGTCACCGACGAGGGTCCGCGCGGACGCAAGGAGTACTCGCTCACCGAGGCGGGTCGCACCCAACTGCGCGAATGGCTCACCACCACGAAATTCAAGACCCCCACCCGCAATGAGATGCTGCTGCGGGTGTTCTTCCTCGGCGTGGTCGACCCCGAGCAGGCTCGGGACTACCTCAGTGGAATCGAACAGGCAGCCGCGAGAGGACGACGCGAACTGGACGAGATCGATGCCCGGATCGACTGGGACGAAGATGATTTCTCCACCTTCGGCCGCATTGCCATGGATTGGGGTAAGCGGTTCTGGGCAATGAACGAGGAGTGGGCGCGCTGGGCGCAGGCCGAACTTGATGGCCGCTGACGTCTATTGCGTACGTAGCCCACCGAGATACAAAGCCAGGAAGCGTTGCCACGCTCCCGGCTCATCCCCGCTCGAATCGCGGATGATCTGGGAGATGGCCGAGGTCAGTGCGGCCAGATCCGCCAGTCCGTAGTCCGCACGCAACCGGCCCGATCGCTTCGCCCGCTCCATGATGCGCTCGGCGTTGACAATGCCGCGTCCACACGCCTCGGCCACCCCCTTGGCCTCCGGATAGCGCTGGGCCAGTGCGTCATTGAGGCCGCGATCCTGCGCCTGCAGGGCGTACAGGCCCTCCAGGAAGTGGACGAAGCCCGACCAGGCGTCCGGCTCGGCCAGCGCCGCTTCGGCGATACGGTCCAGCGCCGCAAGGCGTTGCGGGAAGATCGCGTCGAAAAACGCCTCCCGCGTGGGGAAGTGAGCGTAGAGCGTGCCGATGCTGACCTCCGCGCGGCGAGCGATGTGCTCCAGCGGCGCGTCGAGCCCCCGCTCGCCGAAGACGGCGGTGGCGGCCGTCAGCAGCTTGTCGCGATTGCGGGCCGCGTCCGCGCGCAGGGGTTTGGTCATGCGGCCCATTCTACAAAGTCGAGGCATCCCTCGAGATCAATGCTAATGTCGATTAAGTCGAGGTTTGCCTCGACTTAATCCTCCGAAAGGGTCATGCCATGCCTACCGCCGTTGTCATCGGGGTCGGTCCCGGACTCGGGATGTCGATCGCGCACCGATTCGGGCGCGAAGGGTTCGCGGTCGCACTCATCTCGCGCACCGCCGACCGTCACCCCGGCTATCTGTCCACCCTCGCCTCCGCTGGAATCGAGGCACGCGCCCTGACCGCGGACGTGCGCGATACCGAAGCGCTCCGCGCGGCGCTGACCGATATCGGCCCGGCGGATGTCGTCTACTACGGACCCGCCAATATGGGGCAGAACGCGCATCTGGGGCCGATTGCCGAAACCGGCGCCGAATCCGTTCGGGGCGCGATGAGTTGGATGTACCCCGCCGTGGAGACCGCACAGGCGGTGCTGCCCTCGATGCTCGAAAAGGGCAGCGGAGCACTATTTTTCGCCGGCGGGTTGAGTTCCGTGCTGCCCATGCCGCAACTGGGCGCGCTCGCCGTCTCCTCCGCCGCGCTGCGCAACTATGCGCTGACCCTGCATGCGGGAGTCGCCGAAAACGGCATCTACATAGGCACTCTCACCATTGGCGGTCTGATCGAGCGGGGCGATATCCACCAGCACGTCACCGCGCATCCCGAAACCTACGGCGACACAACCGGACATACGCTCGACCCGGATGCCGTCGCCGAGATCGCATGGCGGCTCTACCGCGAACGCGACCGCGCGGAGGAAGTGTTCAACGTCTTCTCCTGAGCGTCCACGCTTGGGCGATGTCGGCGAGGTCCCACCATGAGACATGGTGGGAGTCTCGGGAAGTCAGCGTCCAGTTGTGCTCGAGGGCGGTGACGAACGGTGCGTCGCCGGTCTTTCCGCCGCTGGGCTCACCACCAACTCCGCGCGCCGCCGCGCCGTCAAGTCGAGCACCGCCGCCTCCCGTCGACATCGCCCTCCGTATCGCCCCGGTCAGCGTTAGGGTGCGTGCGTGATTACCGTGATCGTGGTCATCGTCATTCTCGTCATCGTCGCGGTCATAGTCCATTTGGCGAGCCGCCCACCCCGCGACGACGACCGTTGACCCTCACACAGACCGCAGCACCACCACCGCGATCGGCCGCTTCGTCATCTTCTGATACGCGGTGTACCGCCCTTGATTCACCTTGTCCACGAGGGCGAATCGCCGCGCATAGTCCGGATCCGACGGATACGTCGCCGTAGCCACCACCGGAATCCGTTGCCGCCCAACCTGAATCTCACACTCCGGCCGCGCCTTCACATTCGCCAACCACCCCGGCGGCCGCGGCGACCCCCCATTCGAGGCCGTCACCAAATACGCATCCCCATCCCGCCCATAGGTGAGCGCATTGGTCCGCGTCTGCCCCGTCTTGCGCCCCACCGTCCGCAACAGCAGCGTCGGATTCCCGAACAGCAGCCGATGCCCGAGCACCCCATCGGTGTGCTCATACACCCACTGGTGCCCCTTCAACACATTCCCCAACAAGCCGGCCATACACCAACCTCCCAGTACGTCCTGACCGCCCAACCCTAATCCCTCCCCACCCGCAACTGGCACCAACCACCCCCTACCCGGTACCATCCACGCAAGCTGCGTCCCCGCAGCACGGGGCGGTAGCTCAGTCGGTTAGAGCCGTGGACTCATAATCCATTGGTCGCGGGTTCGAGCCCCGCCCGCCCCACCAAACGGGTCATTGCACGAACCGACCCTGATGGGGCCGATGTCGCATCTGCGGTATCGGCCCCATTGTCGTTTTCGGGTTGCGGTATGCGGAATGTCGGGACGAGTCGATCGGGGCCGAGGATCTTGACCTGGGCGACCAAGGTCTCGATCAATGCTTTCGTCTGTGTGTGGTCGCCGCCGATGATGATGTCGCCGATGTAGTCGGCGACTTCGTCCAGAACGCGCGGTTCGGGGACGGAAGGCACGTTCGTCAGATCGGCGGCGAGTTGATCGCGTCGGGTGACGAGTTGTGTTGTCTTGGCCCGTAGTTCGACCAATCGGTTGGCGAGCAGTTCCGGGTCGAGGGCACCAGTTTCGAAGGCCGTTAGGTAGCGGTCGGTCGCTTGCTGGACTTTGGTCAGTTCGGCGGTGACCGCGGCCAGTTCGGTGCGTGTGTCGTTGCCGGCGGCGCGGTGTCGGTGTCGTGCGGCGGTGACCGCTTCGCCGATCAAGTCGTGACGGGTGCGGTAGAAATCGGCGAGCGCCTCGAGGACGGCCTTGTCGACCGCGTCGGCGTCCAGCCGGGTGAAGTCGCACTTGTGCTTGTCGTAGCGATTGCGGGCGAAGCAGGTGTAGTAGCGGTACGAGCGATTGCGGCCGGTGGCACGGGTACCGACCATCGCGTGGCCACAGCTGGTTCAGCGCAGGCGGCCGGTGAGCAGATAGTCCGACGGCCTGGGAAGCTGGGGGAAGCTGTCCGGGTGAGCCAGATACAACGCGTCGGCCACCATCGTCTTGCCCGCGTTGTTCATGCCGACCAGAACGGAAATCCGTCCAGGCAGTTCGCAGGTGAGATCATCCTCGGCACCCGCTCGAAAACCGTGCACGACAACACGATTCAAGTACACGCAGTCTCCCCGCTTGCTTTGTTCCCACGCCTCAATGGTCCGGCCGAACGGAATCTACCTGGATTCGCTCATCTGGTCGATGATCTTCAGCGTCTCCGAGCTGACGGTGGTGATTCGCTTGATGAGCTCGACGATGTAGGTGGGGCCGGAGTGCTCGTCGCTCCAGTCGTTGGGATCGTTGACGATTCCCGATGCCTTGTCGTCCTTCACCTGATAGCGGTCGATAATCCAATCGAGCGCGCTGCGGGAGCCGAGCATGTAACCCTGGGCATTCTCGGGGATGCCGGCGATCGTAACCTTTGGGTTGTAGACGATTGTGGTGCGGTCAGTCTTCGACTTCCACTTCAGCTTCTGGACCCGCCAGGTCTCGCGGTCGTTCGTATCAGTCCCCGCCTTGAATTGGACGTCAAGGGGATACGGTTCGATGGTCTCGTAGTTCACATGCAGATCTGCTAGTCCCCGGCCAGCCGCAACGAGTGTCTCGAAACGTTCCAGCGATGTCGGGGTGGGGATACGCGGAAGCATCTTCTTAAGGTCCGCCGCGTAGGTTTTGCGGTAGACGGGGTCGTGCAGGAGGCCGTATACGTAGTAGAAGATATCGTCCTTGCTGACCCGATCTCCGACTGCCGCGCGGTAGAGAAAGAGGATTTCATCCGTGATGTTGTCGATCTTGTAGTAGCCATATTCATCGATGTCGCCGGCATCGATGGAATCGAAATTCAGTTCACCCTCAGCGGATTCGGCCTTACGGTAGGTCCAGCGAGGGAAGAACTGGACAGTATATGTAAAGAACGACAGGTCAGGTATGAGGTCGGTCGCGAGAGCCGCGAATTCAGTTCCTTCGCGAGGTGCCATCACCATGAAGCCGATGTTCTTGTGGTGCGGGGTCGGGAACATTAATGGGAGCTGTGATCGCTCGTGGTTTAGGTGCCGGTCAAAATATGCGTGCTGGGCGTTGAATGGCCGGTAATGGCCTGCGATGAGACCCTCGGGATGAAATGCGATTCTAGTTCCACGAGCCAAGTGGGTTCGGAGACTCCGTGACCATTTGATGTAGTCGGCTTGTGCTACGTCGGGATTCGCGGCGAGAAAATCGGCAACGGTCGCTTCGTTCGGCTTGGTGATGCCAGCGGCGCGGCAGAAGTCAGCGAATGAGGCGCGCTGGGCGTTGTAGTTTTCGATCATCCGGTGCGTATTCGCCGAGAGATTGGCACTGGAGTAATTGTAAACCCACGCGTCACGGTTCGTCTGCAAGCCTGCCGAGAACGTGGAGAACACAGTGGCCTGCCCCTGTCTTGAGGGCTTCTCACCTATTGCGGGCCAGCTCAGGTACTCCTCGTCACGCTGGTTGGTCCAGTCGTTGTGTTGGTTGGGAGTGATTGTCTGCCAGTCGATCTCATTGAGAGGTGTGTCCGCGAGGATCTGAAGCTTGTCGTCGCGGGTCAGGTAGTCGCCGATGTCGCGGTATCGGATGTCGCAAGGGCCGCTGTGCGCTGGGTCCTTGATGCCGATGAAGATGGCGACGGTGTTGCGGCTGCCTGAGCCGAAGATTTTGCCGCCCTCCTTACGGGAGAGTTCTCCTGCGGTTCGTTGGTTCCCGCGCAGGTTGTAGACGTAGATGCGGGAGTATTCGGCGGCGAGGGAGTGGCGGATACCATCGGCGGTGTTGCCGTCGATCCAGCCACCATTGGAGACGAATGCCACGATACCGGTGTCGCCGATACGGTCGCTGGCCCATCGGAAGGCGCGCAGGTAGGAGTCGTAGAGGCTGTTCTTGTTGGTGGCCGTCGAGTATTTGGCGTAGGTGTTTTCGATGCGACTGTCGAGGGTGGGGTATTTGATGTTGGCGTTGAGGTCGTTGGCGCTGGTCTGGCCGACCGAGTATGGAGGGTTGCAGAGGATGACGTTGATGTGTGTCTCAAGCTGACGGGTGATGCGCGCGTTGTTCTGCGGGAACATGAGTGCATCGAGGCTGTCGCCGTGTTCGCTGATTTGGAAGGTGTCGGCCAGGACGATGCCGGGGAACGGCTCGTAGGCGTCGGTATCCTCGGTCTTCCCCGTGAGGGCGTGGTAGGTGGTTTCGATATTGACGGCCGCGATGTAGTAGGCGAGCAGCATGAGTTCGTTGGCGTGCAGTTCGCTCGCGTACTTGCGGGCCAGGTCGCTCGGGAGGATGAGCCCGGATTGCAGTAGGCGGGTGATAAAGGTTCCGGTGCCGGTGAACGGGTCCAGGATGTGGACGTTGTCGTGGGTGAGGCCGCGGCCAAAGGCGTCCCTCAGGGCGATATCGGCGGCGGTGAGGATGAAGTCGATGACTTGCCACGGGGTGTAGACGATGCCGAGGGCATCGGCTTGTTTCTTGAAGCCGATGCGGAAGAACTTTTCGTAGAGCTCTGCGATGATCTGCTGTTTGCCCTCGGCCGTGGTGATTTCGGCGGCACGCATCCGCACCGAGTCGTAGAAGCCTTGCAGTTGGGCGGTCTCGGCTTCCAAGCCTGCGCCGCCGAGGGTGTCGACCATGGACTGCATGACGCGGGAAACCGGGTTGTGGGAGGCGAAATCGTGGTCGGCGAACAGGGCGTCGAAGACGGGCTTGGTGATCAGGTGCTGCGCGAGCATGCTGATTGCGTCGTCGCGCGTTATGGAGTCATTGAGGTTGTCACGCAGGCCCTGTAGAAATGCGTCGAAGGCATCAGTGACTGCCGGTTCCGCGTCTTTGAGAACGCTGTTGATCCGGATGATCAGAGTGGCCGCGATATCGGCGACATCGGCGGCCCACTCCTCCCAGTAGACGCGGGTGCCGACCTTGTCGACGATGCGTGCGAAAATGGCTTCTTGCCAGTCGGAAAGGGAGAACAGCGCCATCTGCTGAGCGATCGCGGTGCCGGTCTGGGCATCGGCAGCAGGGGTGTTGGTGGTGTCGGTGGCGGGGTTACCGGTATCGATGCGTTCGTCGGTATCGGTGGTGGGGCCGATGTGGGCACCGAGAAGCCGGTCGGTGCCCCTGCCGGTGCCGGGGTCGCCGGTATTGAGATTGATGGAGTTGACCATCGCGTTGAAGCGGTCGTCATGGGCGCGCAGGGCATTGAGGACCTGCCAGACGACCCGGAAGCGGCGGTTGTCAGAAAGTGCTTGTGCAGGGCTGATTCCCGAGGGAACAGCCACGGGAAGGATAATGTAACCGTAATCCTTACCCTCCGAGCGACGCATGACGCGGCCTACGGACTGCACGACGTCGACCACGCTGTTGCGGGGATGAAGGAACATCACCGCGTCTAGTGCCGGGACGTCCACGCCTTCGGACAGGCAGCGGGCATTGGTGAGGATGCGGCATTCGCCTTCGGGGATAGGCGCCTTCAGCCAGGACAGTTTCCGGTTGCGTTCCAGGGCATTGAAGGTCCCGTCGACGTGTTCTACCTCGCAGTGTAGGTCGATATTGGTGCGGTCTGCGGCATCGTTGTTCTCAAGCAGATCTCGGTAGGCGTCGACCACTGCCGGAAAGACCCTGGCGACTCCCTTGGAGTCGGCGATATCGGCGGCGAAGGCGACCGCCCGCCGCATAGGAGGTTCCCCGACCGCGAAACCGAGACCGCCGTCCGGAGTTTGACCGGCACGTTTGGCAAGCCCGTTCCAACAACCGACGATCTTGGACGCGTCGTCGAGTTGCAGTTCGCTGTGCTCGCCAGCCAGCTGCTGCTGCATCGGGGAGGCGATGAGTTCCTCGTCGACGGTCAAGACCAGCACCTTGTAGTCGGTGAGCAGGTTCCGGTCGACGGCCTCGCCGAAGGACAGGCGATGGAACTCCGGACCGAAAACGGACTCGTCGTCCATCGAGGCGAGCTCCGCGCCGTGCTCGTCAGCCTGATCCTTCGCGCGTTCGTCGTAGATGCGCGGTGTGGCGGTCATGTACAGGCGGCGCGTGGACTTCAGATAGTCGGCGTCGTGTACCCGGACAAAGTTCGATTCATCCGCGCCCGCCGCCGTGACGCCAGTGGTGCGGTGCGCTTCATCGCAGATCACCAGATCAAAGGCATCCACACCGTGACCATGTTGCGCCTCGGCCACCACCGGCAGCGACTGGTACGTGGTGAACACGACAGTCAGCCCTTTGGCGCGTCTGCGGTGCGCCATCTCCTGAGCGAGTTTCGTCGCGTCGGTAGTGACGGGGATCGCGACATCGTGGACCCGGAAATCCTCGGCAGCTCGGGAAACCTTCGTATCCGAGCAGACGGCGAATGCCCGTAGGTCCAGTCGCGTTTGCGCAGTCCACTCGCGAAGAGTCTGTGAAAGCAACGAAATCGACGGGACACAGAACAAAACCCTTGCTGCACCGCCGTTTTCGTGCACCGTGCGTTCCGCGATCTGCAGCGCGGTGAAGGTCTTGCCAGTACCGCAGGCCATGATCAGCTTGCCGCGGTCATGACCGGTGCCGAACCCCTCGAACACCTTCTCGATCGCAGTGATTTGATGCGGGCGTGGCTCGTTGCGAGTGGCCGGGGCGAGGGAGAACAGCACCTCGCCCCCAGGCCACGCAATGTCCCAGTCGATCGGTGAATCGGCGATATCGGCCAGGCTGAGCCGTTCCACCGGGATCAGCTGACCGTCGAGCGCATCCTCGGCGTGCTTGCTCCAACGATCTGTCGTGGAAATGATCAGCCGGTTGGTGAAGGGCTTCTTGCCCGAGGCAGTGAAGAACGAGTCGATATCTTCCTTGGCCAACTGGTGGGCCGGGTCATAGAACTTGCACTGGATCGCGGTGCACTCATCGGAGTCTCGCTCCCTGGCCACCAGATCGATACCGGTGTCGGGCTTGCCGTCGCGTCCCGGCCAGTCTTTCCATCGCCATACCTGGTCGTACTGCTGGGTGAGCAGAGGATCATGCTGGAAGTACCGGACCATCAGCTCTTCGAACTTGATTCCGCGTTCCGCGTTGTTCGGAATCTGCCGAAGCACCTCGATGACCTCATGCACCGATGCCATGCCCGACTACCTCTCACCCAGTCCGGCGCTCGTAGCGCCCAAGTCCAATGCTGTGACCCACGACAGTACCGGTCACGACCTCCGGGCGACATCGCGACTCACAGCAGACCGCTCCATCCGGATCCTCGTATCCGATCGAGATGTGATCCGTGAACGGCCTTGAGCCAGTTAATATTCCGCGATTCCCCGCAGCGCTTCCGCTCGACGTGGGCCGATCGGCTATCCGTTCTCGCCCCCGAAGTTGATAAGCGTGCTGGGTAGGGACGTCGGTCACGATTGCGTGCCAGCCCAGAGTGGCGGCGATCTGCCGCTACTCGTCCATTGATGGGCGGCCCCAAACCCGTGACGGTTCACACTCACTGCGGCGAGTGGCCGGGACCGGGCCGGGCCCGCTCGAAGCCACAGCGAGTGAGACGCCTTAACCGAAAGCTTGGTTGACGGAGAATGGAGCCCGTCCTGCCTGATCCGGCCCAGGTTTCACGAGTTCGACGGTCCGATCCACTCGGGAAACTGTTGTGCTACAGGCTGATGCGGCACTGTCATGTTCTGTGGAGCGTTGAGCCTGTTGAACTCGGGGTCCTTGATGTAGGTGGGGAACTGCTGGTGGTACCGGGGCACGCATTCGGCGGGAACTCGCTAGCTCCTGAGGCAGACCGGATGTTGGTGATCTTCCACTTGCCGAACGCATCCCAGCGGGGTGGTAGTTGGACGTGGGGATCGTGGTAGTTCGGGTCCCGGTTTGCGATGCCGGTCACACCGGCAATTGCCATGATTGGCCGAGGTTAGTCCGGGCCGTCGGCGATCTTGACGATGGTCTCCAGCGGAGGCTGCGCTGCCCACGTTCTACCTCGCCGAGCTCAGCCCAGTGAATGCCGCAGCGGACAGCAACGGACTCCCGCCTCAGTCGGATCTCGTTGCGACGGTCCCGCACGCGGGCGCCGAACTCCTGCGGGTCGCGTTGATCGGAGGGTTTGGTTCGGCGGATAGGGGTTCCAAGCCCATACGGCCCAAACCAGACCGGCCAGAGCGCTACTGCCCATGCGTATAGACCCGAATCGGAACACAGTAGGTGACCGGTGGCCCGCCAAGATCGCAAGCCGTCAGCATCCTGTCCTTGGTGAATTGGCAAGGCCCGCAATGGTGTTGTGCGTGATGTCGTCCAGCCTGGCGGCTGCCTCCGGTAATGACATAACCTCCTGTTCGATTCTCCGAAACGGCGCGGCTCCTGCTGTAGCCACGAAGTCGTACGCAGATGCTTCGGATCGTGTCAGGTGAGCGAATTTCGTTGCGCACGGCTTGATCGATCTGCCGGACTTGTCGTAGTTCACGCCGTGTTGGGCGTAGCGCTGAAGGTCGGTGATATCCATCAGGATGGAGGGGACGATCTTGGCAGGACCGCCGTGGGCGGTGGGTGTGGCCATTGCAGCGCGGAGCCGATCGAGGATGCCGTAGCCGTCGGCGTCGATGTCGCCCCAGTAGACGACGTGCTCGGCATCGCGTATCCAGGGGATTTCCGATAGCAGGCCGGCGGCCGCTTTCCCATTGCCTTCGACAACGATGGTGCCCGGCACCGGCGGGAACCACAGTCGGGAATCGCGATTCTCGACGATGAGAACAATTCGGGGCGTGTACGCGAGAACGTCGCCATCGCCGGTGGTCCACGCGTCGTGTCGACGCCGGTCTGTGGCGAGGTACTCAGGGTCCACGTAGGTCAGGTGAACGACAGCGAGTCGAGGTCGGACCTCGGCCCGCACGTCACGCCCCGACACCATCTGCAGCACCGAGCTGTGGGTTTCGAGCCACTTCGAATGTATTCCCGGGATCGGGAGCTGCCGCGCGGTCCAGCCGCTGAGGTCGGGGTGCCCGGCCAGCCAGGACACCGCCGCGACCAGCGCTGCGGCATCGGAGTCACCAAGACGACACGCTGCCTTCAACGTGGCTGCTGTGAGGATTCCCCCGGCGTCGTGGAGCGATGCCGAGAGCGAATGGGCGCGCACGGCGTCGACTGTCGAGGTCGGACCCTCCGCGCGGCTCACAAGCTCTACGGCGGCGCCCAGAGTCTCGGCGACCAGGGTTGCGGGGACCTCATCGGTCAAGCCGCGGACCGGCATCGGTTTGCCGATGATGCTGGCGCCGGGTACGCCAGCGACGATCTGTTGGTCGAATGTTCGCCACGCCGTGCGCCATTCGTGCCACCGACCGAATCCCAGCTGTTCGACCGCCTTACCCGTGTATATGCCCGGGCGCAGCTGAACTTGGAAGCTGACGTGTGCGCCGATGCCGCGCTCTGCGCACACCGCCTCGGCCCACCTCTGTTCGATCCTTCGCTGGATGACTACAACGGCCTCGTTCGGCATGAGAAGTCGGCTGGTCACTGGCCTTCTCCCTCGGGCACGCCGACGATGGGTTTGGCCCAAGATCTGCTCTGTGCGGTCTTGAGGATCAGGTATTGGGCGTCGACGTGCGGTTCGATAGCGCTGTTCTTGTCGTTGGGGGCGCCGACGATCAGCTGGAACCCGAGGCCCCGCCAGGCTTGGATCGCGCGGCCGGTGTAGCGGGCGTCGGCCTTGATGAGTGCTTCGTCGAGGAACACCGGTGCGTACCTTGGCCGTTCCGCGTTGCCGTCGCCCAGCTGGTATCGCAGGGCAGACCCCACTATGAACGCGACGAGTTCCTGAGACTCGCCACCCGATTTCTCCCCGATGTGGTCGTAGAGGGCGACATGCTCGTCGGCCGCGTTGAGCTTCTCCGCACTGATGCGAATGTGGTTGCGGACGTCGACCAGGTCGCCGAAGTCGGGTGCATTACGCCTAATCCGGTTGATCACCTTGCTCATCCGCAAGTAGGCCTGCTCGCGTTCAGTGTCGCCGGCTGCCTGATCGATCGTCTGGCGAACCGCGCGCAGCTCATTGCGGAATCCCGCGCGCACAGCTGTGTGGCTGTCTCGAACGTCGATGCGGAGTCGGTGGTCGTCGTCGGAGAACGCGAGGCCGGCGAGGATCTGGTTGATCGGCTCGATCCGATCTTTGATCTCGCGGATCGCCGCGTTGAGCTCACTGTCGAGGCTGGTGAGGTCATTGCCGGACAGTTTGAGCAGGCTGTCGCGCCACTGTTCTTGCAGCTCGTGCAGCTGGCTGGCTTCCAGCTCGTCGAGTACGCGCTCGAAGTCGCCGTAGGATGCGTCCGGGTCGGTGCCGAGGTTCGGGTTCGGCCAGCGCTCGACGAAGCTGGAGAACGCGATGGCCAACGAGCGCCGAGCACCGGAGATCGCGGCTTCGGCGGTCTGCCGTTGCGCGGTGATCAGCTTCGCTACCTGGCTGATGGCCATATCGAACCAGTCGAGGGCCTTTTCCGGCGGCGCGTCACCTCCGTCATTCGTGGAGAACAACTCGGTCAAGTAGTCACGGTGCTGCTCGGATACGTCCTGCCCGGATTCGACGGCGTCGTTGAGGGCTTGCAGGGTGTCCTCGGTCTCGGTATCACGAAGGGAAAAAGCGTTTTGCGTGTCTTGTGCCTTCACCTCGGCCCGCGCCCTGGCACCACCGAGGTCTTTCACCTTCGCGTCGAGTTTTTTCGCTAGGTCCTGGAGTCGGCTGATCTCGGGATTTCCGGACTGGACGTCGTCGATGATCCCCGCCCACCGGTCTCGTTCCGCGATGACGGAGTCGACATCGACTTGCCCCCAAGCCAGTTCGGCGACCACGGAGTAGGCCAAGCGGTGGTTTTCGAAGGACTTCAGGGCGGCGTCGGCATGTTCGAGCCGCTTTGCGGCCCCGGCAGTTTCTTCCTCGAGGGCATTAATCTGTTCGTCGAGCAGCTTGAGCAGTCGATTATTGGTGAAGCCGAGAACGTTGCGTCGACCTTGCCCGCCATGTGCGCCTCGACGGCCGTCCGAGGTTTGGCCGGAGATCGTCAGTGCCATCGAATGATGCCCCAGCGCGCGGGGCGACTCGACGCACACGTAGCGGAACCGTTGGGCGAGTTCATTTTTCAGCCATGCGGTGAAGGGCGAGTTCCGGTACTCCAGCCGTCCAGGGAGCTCGCGGTCGTTCAGGCTGATCTGATCGCGCAGTCCGGTGGGCACGCCTTCGAATTGGATGCGGCGCGCGGTGCGCACCGAGTTGATCTTCGCTCGGAAGTTGTCCAGGTGGGCGGTGTCGATCAGAATCCTGGTCGCGAAGCCGCCTAGCGCCAGGTTGAACGCTTCGCGCCATGGCTCGAATTCGGTACGTACCTCGATCAACTCGGCGACGAACGGCATCTGTTCCAGCGTGAGGCCAGCGGCCTCCGCAAGCTCCGCCCGTGCTTGCTGTAGATCGTTGGGAATGTTGTTCCGGTGAGCCAGCGCCGTTTTACGTTCCGCGCCCATGGCTGTCAGCCGCTTCTCGAGGTCCTTTACGTGCGACCTGGCATCCGCGAACTCGTCGCGGGCAGACTCACGCGCCTTCTCATCCGCGAGCATGCTGCGGGCCTGCTCGACCAAAGCGGCGAACTCGTCCTTGTCTGCTGCCGTTCTGCCGAGGACCTTGAGATGGTTGTCGAGTCGCGAGCGCGCCTGCCGTATTGGGCCGAGCCGCCGTTCGGCGGCTTCGTGCTCTCGGAGTGCATTGGCCAACCTGTCGCCGCCGGACACCCGCAGAGTTTCCTTGACGGCGTCTCGCTCGGCCACAGCCGCCTCGGCCACGACCGATGCCGATTCGAATTCGGACTTTGCGCTGTTGCGACGGGTCTCGAGGTCTGCACGGACTGCTTCGAGCAGCTCGACTCGCTTGCCGAGACACCACAGTCCCGCCGTAGAGGACGGGGCGTTGAACGTACCAATATCGTCGATCATCTGGATCTGTTCGTTCGCGTCGCAAATCGCCCGACGGTGTCCGCGTATCGGTGACAGGGCGTTGACCTGCTGCTGCGCCGTCTGCATCTGGATTCGTGTGTTCGATAGTTCGTCGAACTGTTTGACCACCTCGTCGGCGGTGGCGAGTGTTGACGGCTCTTCGAGGACCATCGTCTTGTACAGCGCGTCGACGGTGGTGATCTGCTGTCCGGCCTGGATTCGCCCGAGTAGCGCCACGGCCTTGTTACCGTCGCCGGCGGCGCCAATCCCGAGGGCGGTATGTAGCCGCGCGACGTACTCCTTGTCGGTGTTGTGTGGTCTTAGCCCAAGTGCCTTGACCGCCTGGTCCGCGAGCCGATTCTTCGAGGCTTGTTCCAGCATGCGGAGATCGAAGGTGTTGTCGCAGGTCGCTCGCAGCTGGACGAGATCGTCGACCGAGCGGGCGGCTGACGGCACGTACCATGCACGGACCGCGGTGAAGGTCTTACCGGTCTGATCTACCCACGTCATCGCGATCGCCGACCAGGTGTCCCGGCCGTCGCCGCGCAGGACTCGGGCTTTTGTCTCGCCGGCGGTTCGGGATTCGTCGATCTTGCCGCGCGCGTAGGAGACGATGTTTCGCTGGTCCTTACCGCGTGGGCGGCCGACGATGCCGCCGTTGGAGGCACCGTTGAACGGCATGGTGTGCGGCATGATCAATGCGATGTAGGAGTCCATCAGCGTGGACTTGCCGGAGCCGGATTCGCCGCAGAGCAGAGTCGCGCCAGGAGAGAGACGCACGCGGTGGTGACCGTCGTATCCACCCCAGTTGATCAGTTGGAGGTCGCGAGCGACCCATTGCTCACCGCGCGACGCTTGAGGGATCAGCCCGAAGAGCGTGTCGATCATGGTCATTATTCAGCCCCCACCGATTCGGCGCCGCCTGCGCCATCTGCGCGGCTGCGCAGCCACTGGCTCAGCTCCCCCAATTTCTCTGTGCTCATCACGACTTCCACCAGCGGGGTGATTCGGTACCGTCCGGCGGTCTCCTCCTCGATCAGCCCTTCTTTCACCAGGCGGGCTGTCGCGGTGCGGATCTCTTGCTGTGCCTTGGCGATGTTCGGGTCCTCGGGGTTGAAGTAGGTGAGCACCGTCTGCTCGAGTTCTTCGACGTCGACTCGTGCGGTGGTTTCCCCGACGGTCCGTTCCCGCTGAAAAACGGTGCGCAGGTGCACCATTACCAGGGTCTCGGCCCGGTTGTAGGGGTCCTCCTTCAGTAGAATCGGTACGTCGAGCTCCTCCGAGCGAACCTGATACTTGTAGGCGATACCGCGATCGTGGTCGACGACGAGCCGGACGAACAGGTCGTGCAGCCGAGACTCGATGAGTTGCTGGTTCTCAAGGAGCGTGCGCCACTGGGCAGAGTTTTTGTCTGCGAACAGAACTCGTCGCTGCAGCAGCCGCACCAATGTCCGCCGCACTTCGGGTGGCAGGGTTCCGGCGTCACCCGGGAACAATTCGTCCGGGTCCTCCTCCATCGATACCGGGTTGATGAAGCCCAAGTCCTCGACCTGATTTAGTTGACGTTCTTCGTCCATCTCTATCTTCCGTTTTCTCGCGCTTTGGGGTCGACAGGACGCCGCCGAAGGCGAACTGTCGGCGGGTGCCGTCGGGTCTGATCGCCTCGACGGTGACGACTTCCTCGGTCTCGGTCATGCCCGCACGGTGTGAGAGTTCGAGCAGGCCAAGGAGATCCACCGGGCGGCGGATATCTTCGGGGGCGTCGCCGAATGCATCGGCGACGGCGGTGAAACCGTGTTCGTTCGCCGGATACTCGGCCAGGTAGGCCGCCAGCGCAAGGTAATTCGGTCCGCCCCAGACGCGGGTGTCGGTCGTCTGCGTCGTGTCGTAGTCCCACTCGGCCAGTGGCGGCGGTGGCACTGCGGGCCGGGGATCGGTGACTGTCTGACGTAGGTGGTCGATGTTCAGAGTCGGCAGCCGACGCAGCGGTTGGATCGCCTCGCCGCGGCGCAGGTCACGCATTTCCCGGTGGAGTCCGACCACCACGTCGCGCAGCAGCTCGTCGACTTGCCGGTCGCGCATCGGGTCGTGGTTCCGCACCTGGGTCGTGATCACGTGTGACGCTTGCCGTTGCGCGGTCAGTACCTCCTTGACGCCCCGTTCGATTCGGCGGGCGATTTCGGTGAACTCACGTCGCTGTGGTTCGCTCATCTGGATGGTGAACCGGTGCCGACTCACCGTGCGCAGGCGGCTGGACAGCTCGTCGATCTGCTCGGGGTCTCCGATCAGCCGCAAGGCGCCGGCGAACGCCCGCCCTTCAGGGGTCGCGTCCATGATCTGCTGCCCGCGTTCGAGGTATTCGCGCAAGACTTCGCCCGTCGGCCGGATATCCTGGCGGAGGTCAGTGACGACCTCTCGCTGTATGGCTTTGATCGACTCCGCGACCCGAGCGAAGTCCGCGGGTAGCTCTCGGGCCAGATGCAGTACGTTCTCGGCTTCTTCGACCAGTTGATCATCGTCGGCCGCCTCGATATCGCCGCCGGCTTCCATCCGCCGCAGCTCCTGCTGGCGTTGGGCGATCTCGGTTTCGAGGCGGGCGACGTAATCGGCCAGATTCGGGTCGGAGTTCTGTGCCAGCCGCTCCACCGCGTCGAGCAGAGTGCGGACCCTCGACTCCGACACCCGGGTCCGTGATCCCGCCACCCGGCCGGCGACCTCCAATGCGCCCACGCCGTGGGCGGACAGCCGGTACACCTCCGTGTTGTCTTCCAGCGCTTGGCAGATGAGCCAGCCGGCATTCACCCAATATCGGCACAGCTCGCGGGCGTTACCGGTAGGCAGCGGTAGCTGCCCGTCTTCACCATATCCGGATGACCGCAGCTGGTTCAACGCGTCACCGATCTCGGCTTGTGCGTCGGCGACCGTCACCGTGGGCCGGTCGGCAGTGAACATGCTTGCCAACATGGTGACGACGAACGGAGCGTAGGTCTGGTGGAGCAGGTCGAGCATCGGTGTCTTGAACGCCCGAAGCGCTCCTTGGTATGCGCCTTCGATATCCCTGAATGCCATTACTTCAGCGCCTGCAATCCGCTGGCTACATCGGTGTTTACCAGTTGGTCGCGTTCGGCGGCGGTGAGCCAGTGTGCTGTGGATCCGGTGGGTTCGCGTTGTACCCACAGGACGTCGTCGACGGCTTCGGCGACGGCGAGCAGGTGGCTGATGACGATGACCATGCGGTCGCTGCCGGCTTGGGTACGCAGGACGTCCAGTGCGGCTTCGAGGGCGTCCGTGTCCAGGGTGGCGAATCCCTCGTCGAGGAATAGGGATCCTAGGCGGGGGCCGCTGCGGGAGTGTAGATCGGCAAGCGCCAGCGCCAGAGCGAGGGAGGCGAGGAATTTCTCTCCGCCGGAGAGCCGCCCGGCGGGATGTTTGACGCCGGTGGCTCGGGTGACGATTTCGAAGTCTTCGGCGAAACCGAACCGGTCGCCGGTCATTTTGCCGAATAGGTCGCTGGCGATGCCGAGCAGGGAGCGAGTGTTGCTGAGTGCCAGGTGCCGCAGAAATTTGGCGTCGACGAGTTCACGCCGAAGCACATCGACGGCGGCCGCCCGGGTCTTCCCGGCCGCAATCGCGAAGTCGAGGTCGGCGGCCGGCTTCACCTGGGCGCTGGCGGTCACTTCAGCGGTTCGGCGCTCTTCGGCTTGCCGGACCGCAGTGGCTTTGGCCGCGACCAGCGGGTGCAGCGCGTTCGGCTCGGTCAGGTCAGTTGCGGGGTCGAATCCGTCTATGTCATTGAGGGTTCCGGCCAGCTCGCGCAGTTCGGTGGTGTGGGCGTCAACGGAGTGCTGGTGTCCGGTGAGGATCACGGTAAGTTCCTGGATCAGCAGGCCGGTGACCTGTGCCATATCGACGGCGAATTCCCGCACCGCACCGATGTCGGGTACTGCGGGTCGCGGCGGCGGCCGGTGGCCGAGGTGGTGCTGGTCACTGATGCGCTCGGCGGTGCCGGCCCGCGTGCAAAGTTGGTGCAGCAGTTCACCGACGGGCGTTTCGACTTGCTCGCGGATGGACTTCTCGAGCTCACGTTGGTCGGCCTGGAGTGTGTCCAGCAGCCGGCGAGCCTTTTCTCGCGAGTCGACGAGCACTCTGGTCTGTGCCAAACGGTCGGTTATCGCGGCTGCGGCGGCGGTGATTTCGGTTGCTCCGAGGTCGTGGAGATCGTTCGGGAGCAGGGTGCGGATGGACGTCGGCAACGTCGCGACATCGCTGGTGATCCGGGTCCATGCCGTGTCGAGCCGTGTCGAGCCCGCAGCGGCTTGACGACGAGCTTTCTTGAGCGCATCGCGTCGGTCTTGTAACACACGAGTTTCGGCGCCGACGGAAGCGGCATGGCTGTCGGTTTCCCGGCGCTTGGATCGTGCCCGGTCGTCGAGCTCACGTTCGGCATCAGTGATCAAGGTGACAAGGTCGGCAATCAGGGTTTCCGGATCACCGACTGTTTCCGTCACCTTGGTGATGGCCGCTTCGAGCGCCGCGGTTGCGGCTTTAGCGTCGAACGTGTCCGTGAGCGGAGCGAATTCCATGAGTGATTGGTCGGCAGCTTCGGTCGCCTCACGGGTAGCCACCCGAGCCTGCTCGAGGGTCCGCTCCTGTCGGTTCACCGTGTCCACAGCCGCGGTGGCCGTCACTTGTGCCTTGGCGAGTTTGTCGCGGAACTCGCGCCACCGCGCTCGGGCTGCGGCCTGCGCTGTCAGTGCGGCATGGATCTCGGTGCCGGTCGCGGTATCGCCGGGGGCGAAGGCGGCGGGAAGTTCACGCTGACAGACCGGGCAATCGTCGCCCGGATGTAGGTTTGCGGAGAGCACGGCGGCTTGGTTGCGCTGGGTGAGTGTCGCTACGCGGGCCTCGGATGTCTCGACATCCTGAGTAACAGTAGCCCCGTCGGCACCCAACGTCTCGAATGCCTGCGTCGCCGCTCCTTCCCGTCGCACCGCGTCCTGCCAGGTGCCAACGGCCTCAACAGTCCTGGACGCGGATGCTATCGCCGCAGTGACTGCGGCTCGTGCCGCGCTCGCTCGCGCGCGGGCGGCCGCCGCCTTCAACTCGGCGGCCTCCGCTGATTCGGTCAGCGAGGTAGTTTTCGCTGAGCGTTGGTCGAGTTCGGTAGTGGCCGCGCCGATCTGATCGTTCTCGGCGGCCAGTTGGGTGTTCCGCTCGGCTGCGTCAGCGCTGGCGATGCGATGGTCTCCGACCCGGGCGAGTAGACCGTCGATCAGAACGACCGCCTTGCCGAGAACCTCGACCCCGTCTTCCGCTGATTCCCGGGCCGCGATCCGTTCCACCAGGTCACGTTCGGCTGTGGTGGCCTCGGAGATGCGGCCGACGAGCGCGGCCTGCTGGCCGGCGAGGCGATCGGCGACCGGCTGCAGTTCGTCCAGAACCATCACCGGGTTCGCATCGGCGGAACCCTCAAGCCGGCGGGCCGCGTCGCCCACCCGTCGCATGGTCTCCCTGCAGTCGGAAATCTGTTCGCACAGAACCGAAATGGTGGTGATGACCCCGGACAGCTGTTCGGCGCGCGCTTCGAACCCCGCGGCCGACTTACCTGCGTCGTGCGCGGCCTGAGCGGGATCGTCCGGCATGGTCGCGCGTTTCAGCTCCGCCTGCCCGATCAACCCGTTCAACCGGTCGTGTTGGGCTCGTGCGGTTTCGCGCGCCTGGGTCAGCAAGTCCGCGCCAAACAGTTCACGCAGCCGGGTCGTGCGTTCCCTGCCTGAGGCGACGAGCAGTTGATCGAACTGGCCCTGCGGCAGCAGCCCAACCCGCAGAAAAGTCTCCGATCCCATCCCGAGGATCAATTTGATCCGGGCGTCGACCGCTCGGGCATTGTCGATCTCCTCGCCGGTGTCGAGATTGGTGAGGTGGTGCCGGGCCGGGGTCGTGTTGCGGAAGTTGGTCCGTGACACCCGCCAGCGATGTCCGTCGTGCCGGAACGTGAAGTCCACGTTCATCGCGTCGCATTTGTCGGCGATGAGTTGGCTGGTGCTGCGGGCGTCCCAGGTGGTCACACCGAACAGCGCGTAGGTGATCGCTTCCAGGATGCTGCTCTTGCCCGCTCCGGTGTCCCCGAGGACCGCGGTCAGCCCCTTGCCGGTGAAGTCGATGGTGGCCGGAGCCGGGTAGCTGCGAAACCCGGTGACCGACAATGTCAATGGCATCATCAGCAGGCCGCCTTTGCCTCGGTGCCGGTAGCGTGGAGCAGCCCGGCGCGGTCGGTGTCGGTGATGTCGTGCCCGCCGATCGCGGCGTTGAGTACGTTCTCCTCGCAGCACGGTGCCGGTTCGGCTTGGTCGGGTTCGTTTTGGATCTGTGCGAGTGCGGCCAGTACGTGGGCGAGCTGCTGTCCGGTGACCTTGCGGTCGGTCAGGTAGTCGCGCAGCAGATCGGTGACGCCGGGAACCTCGGCGGCGGCGGATCGGTCCAGTACTTCGCTGGTCGCGCCGGCGCGACGCTCCTGGATGTCCACGATGGTCGCTTTGGGCAGCATGGCGGCCAAGGTTTGTGACAGGTCGGTGATTGGGCCGTCGGTGTCAACGATCACCTTCACCCAGGCGTCACCGATCCGGTTGGCGCGCTGGGCGATCGAGTCCAGGGTTCCGGTCAGGTTCGCCAGCCGCCGGCCGGCACTGAGCGGAACCAGTTCGATGTGGGGATCGCGGCCGGGTTCGATCTCGGCCAGGACCACACTCTTGGTGTCCTTGGTCTCGCCGAAGTCTAGTTGCAGCGGCGAGCCCGCGTAGTGAGCGGGAAAGCCAATGGTGTCAATCCGTTGTGGCTTGTGGATGTGCCCGAGTGCGCCGTAGTCGACCAGCGGCAGACCGGCCGCCGCAACCGCGTAATCCGAGGCCAGCGAGATCTGTCGTTCCGAATACGCCGGCACCGCGCCTTCGACGAACAGGTGCGCGGCGTAGACCAGGACGTCTCCGGGACCGCGCCCCACGGCCAGCCGACGGGCGACGTCGGCCTGTACGTGCCGCATCTGCTGCGCGAACGATGCGGTGGTCGCAGCGGGATCACCAAATTCGTAGGTGAACCGGTTCGGGTGCAGGTAGGGGAGCGCGCCGATGCGGATGGTCTGCTCGCCGCAGGCGGCGGGATAGTCGGCGACCACGAGCCCGTCGGCACCGGTGGCGAAACGTACGCGGCTGGAATCGCCGGTCAGGGTGAGCATGTATTGCAGGAAGCCGAGCACCACGCGGGTGTCGTGGTTGCCGGCGACGACGACGGTGGGCGCGATGTTCCCCAGGCTGCGCAGGGTGTCGGCGGCCCGCCGCAGATCCTCGAGGTTTGGGCGCGGCCCGTCGAACAAGTCGCCGCTGTGCACGATTAGGTCAGGCGTGAAATCCTCTGCGATGGCGATGATTTCGTTGAGCACCGCGTCGAACTCGTCGTCGCGACGGTACCGGCGGTGACCGATCTGGCGGCCCAGATGCCAGTCGGAGGTGTGAAAGATGCGTGCGGTCACTGGGATTTCTCCGGGAGATGACAGACGACGAACGTTGCGCCGTCGCGAACCGAATGGAGCCGAGCACCCACGACTCTACGTCAAACTCGGGAGAAAGTCTGGAAAATTCTGGAACTCTGGTATGGTGGAGCTATGAGCGAACCGCTGGACGTGCTGGAGAGAAACATCGCCGCGCTGCGTCGAGCTATCCGCGACGCGTCCACCTCCGGCGACGCCGAACGAGCCACCGAACTCCGCGCCCAACTCCGGCGCGCCGAACGCGCGTGGGACGCCCTGCTGGACACCACCGAACCCGCGCCTGCACGCGCCGAGGATCCGGCCGCAGACGCAGCAACGAAGTCACTGGTCTCGCAGGCGATGATGTTGCCAGCGCGCGAGCATGCGCACCGTGCGCTGATGCTGTTGCAGGCCCCGGCAGCCCCGAAACTGATCGTCACCGTGCACGAGGCGTTCTTCCCTGGCGAATTGTCTGCGGCGAAATTGTCGAGCCTGCGCCGCGACGAGGAACGGTCCTACCGGACTGCGCCCGGCGCGCGTCCCTACTATCTGTGCCCGGCACTGAACTACGACCTGCTCGGTCCCGCCCGCGCACTGATCACCATCAGCACCTGGTCGCTGGAACAGCGGATCCTCGGGCCACTGTCGCCGCGAGTGGACTTCCTTACCAGCACGATCAATATCGCCGAGGCGGTCCACCTGGCCGGCGGAGTCGGCCCCACCCCGGCAGCGCTTCGCCTACTGTGGCGATTCGCGGCGACCATCACCGACGCGACCGCGGCGACGTCGACCGCCGGGGGAATCGGTATGGATCCACAACGGGTGATCGACGCCGCCGCAGCAGAACTGGCGATCCACGAATCCGCTGACCAGACCACTCGCGCCGAAGCCGCGCGGCGCGCCCGCAAACAACTCACCGAAGAACAGCAACTCTTCGGCATCTCGATGCGACAGATCAACCAGGTGCGGACCGGCAGCTGACCGGTCCGCACCAGTTCCATCCCACTGTCCTTGCTCTTCCTTACCATCACCGAGGAAATCGACTCCCTGTGACAGCCCCCGACACCCGGCTGGACGCGCTGCGTGGCTCCACGGCCCGCCTGCCCTACAACGCCAGATCCCTGGCGGCATTGGAGAACAACCCGCGGTGCTCCCTGCGCGCGGTCCTGGACGCCTCCGGCTCCGACAAACAGGCGATCGCGAAAGCCGCCGGCTACGAAACCCATTACGGGCAGTCCGTTTTCGCCATCACCCGCGGCAACTCGTTCGAAGCGATGGTCAAGGACAACGGCGGCACCGAACTGCTGCGCGTACTGCGGGAAACTCTGAAGCTGGATCCGTCCGAGGTCGCGCACGCCGACCTCAACGAGGTCTCCGGCGACCCGACACCCTCGGTCCGGTACACCCGAACCTGTCATCGGCTGGTCGCAGTCGCCCGCGGCGAAGAACAGGGCACGCTGTTCGATCACCCGATGCTGATGTTGACCGTCGGCGGGCATAGGGCGTTCCTGGAACCGGACCTGGTGGCGTTCCGGGTCCGCGGCAAGTTCCACATCGTGGAGATCAAGAGCTTCCCGATCATCGACCGGCAAGCCAACCCGGACCTGGTCCGCTCGGCCACCACCCAAGCCGCCGCCTACATCATCGCCTTGCGAGCCATGCTCGCCGAACACGGCATCGCCCCGACGGCGGTGTCGGACGAGGTAGTTCTTGTGGCACCGAAGAACTTCAGCAACCGGCCCACCGGCGAGAAGATCGACGCCCGCAAACAGGTCCGCAACCTCACCCGCCAGTTGCAACGGCTTGAGAAGATCAGCGATCTCGTCGACAAGCTGCCCGCTGGCCTCACCTTCGACCTGTCCGACGGCGTCAGCGGCGAACGTGCGAAAGAAGACCTGCAGAAGGCGCTGTCGTCTGTGGAGTCGGACTACCGGCCGAGCTGCCTGAATCACTGTGAAATGGCGTTCTTCTGCCGGTCCAAGGCCAGGGCGTGCGGATCGGTGGACGTCCTCGGTCCGGCCGTGCGCGAACAGCTCGGCGGCATCGACACCGTCACCATGGCGTTGGGTCTGGCACGCGGTGAACTGACCCCGACCGCGGATCAGGCCGAGATGGCCGCGGCCCTACGGCACGCCGCCCGCCTGCGTGCCGAACTCGCCGAAACTCCGGCAGCAGGTGCGCGATGAGCCGAGTGACCGCGCTACTGCGCCTCGAGGCAATGGAGACCATGCGGGCGGTCCCGATCACCGAGTACCGGCATCGGCGACTGTCGCCGCGGCCGCTGGTGGTCGTGCCACTATCGATGGCCGGGGAAGCCGGGGCGCCGCTGGCGGCGATCGTCGGCCAGGCCCGACACGGGCCGACACTCTTGATCATCGAGCAGCCACGTGACCGGGTGCAGCGGTTTGAATTCACCGCCGACCTGGGCCGCGAAGTCATGGGACACATCAATTCCTGCCGCATCGACCGCCGCAACAAGCCCAAGACGAGGGGCGAAGCCCAGTCCTTCTACACCGACGCCCCGCAGATCCTGGTCCCAAACTCCGGCGGTATCGGGTTCCTGGCCACCTTGGGACGCGCCTGCCGGTTCCGTGAAACCGGCGGTGATTACCCGGTTCCCGCCGGCGTCCCGGAATTCGGTCGCTGGCTGACCTTTCTCGCCGACTCCGCCGAACAAGCTGGCACCTCGATGCTGATGGCGGTCACCGACCTGCTCGCCGAACACTGGGCCACCGGGCAGAGCGGCCTCGAAGACCGGAATCTGGCGTCGCTGATGGCCTGGATCGAACCACCCACCGGAACCAGTGTCGAACAAGCGATCCTGGACGCGGAGGACCCGATCCTGTGGCCACCCGCCGGGCCGGTCACCGACCCGAACTTCGACACCAAGGACCTGGGTCCAGCGCTGCGCCAGCTCGACGCCGCCCGCGCACACGGCGACCACACCGCGCTGGCTGCGGCGCGGACCGAGCTCCGCGAACTGCTCAGCGGACAGATCAACCCGACCTGGCGGATGATGTGGCAGGCCATCGCGTTGCTGCGGGGAATACCCGAAGCACCCCGCGTCGAACGGCGATTCACGAACGACCGCGAGCAGTTCACCTACTTCTCCGACCTCCAGGACAGCCCCGACGCCCGACCGCAACCCGCCCGCGACGGCGCCGTCGCCGCAGCCCGGCGACTCGACCGGCTCGAGCGCGCGCTGGCCGATTTCGAAGCAGCCACCGCGATGGACGACAAATTCGTACTCGCCGACCGCCGCAGTGTCGGTGAAGCGTTCGCCGGCGAGGTCATCGACACCGAACCCGACCGGACCGTGCTCAGCGACAAGAACCGGGCCACGCTGCGGCCCCTGATCACCCTCCGCACCCTCGACCCCACCCGGCTCGCTGACGGCACCGAACTGATCAGCCCGCACATGCCCGACGGCCACAAAGCCACCATCATGTCGACCGTGTGGGAAGGTTCCGCGAGCATCGTGACCATCGAGGTCAACGGCGGTATGGGCACCCCTGCCAAGCCGAACCGGTCGGCAGTGCCGGATATCGGCCGCCGCATCGCCTACCTGCCGAACCCGGGCTGGCGACCGCGAGCGGTGTTCCCGGACCGGGCCGACACACCCTGGACCCACACCGATGCCGAAGCTCCCGATACCGACGACGGTGTGATCCCCGATGACGCGCACGCAGAGGAATGGGGCGATGATGATTGACCACACGAACGCCGCCGAGGCCGCCGACGCGGCCACGACCACGATCCTCACCGACATGGACGCCGGCCACCGCGCGATCGTGGTCGACTCACCACCCGGCGCCGGTAAAAGCACACTCGTAGTGCGTGCGGCCGGACACCTCGTCGACCACGACGAGCAACCGATCATCGTGGCGCAGACCAACAATCAGGTTGATGACATGATCGCGCGCCTGTCCGCCGAACATCCGAAGCTGAACATCGGACGCCTCTCGGGCAACACCTACGTCCCGACCCCGGCCGTGCGGGCCGCGGCCACAGTCGGGCAGAAGATCACCGATCTGACCGGATGCCAGATCATCGTCGGCACATCGGCGAAATGGGCGACCGTACCCGATGGACGATACGGGTGGGCGATCCTGGACGAGTCCTACCAAATGCGATCGGACATGCTGCTGCGGATCGTGGCGCGCTTCGACCGTGGCCTGTTCGTCGGAGACCCGGGACAGTTGGACCCGTTCACCATGGTAGGCACCGAACGCTGGATCGGCCTGCCACACGACCCCACCGTGAACGGGGTCACCGTCATGCTCGACCACAACCCCACCACCCCAGTGCGTCAGCTACCGGTGTCGTGGCGGCTTCCCGATACCGCGGCCCCGACCGTCGCCGACGCGTTCTACCCCGAAGCCCTCTTCTCGTCCGGCACCGGACCCGGCACCCGCGCCATGGAGTTCCGGACCGCCGGGTTCGGCCGCACCGATCTCGACGAAACCCTCGCCACCGCATTCACGGCCGGGTGGGCACTACATGAACTGCCTCGCCGTCACGTGCCCCGCACCGACGGCGAAACCATCCAGGCCGCAGCCGATCTCGCCGCCCGCATCCTCGACCGCGGTGCCGTCGCCACATGCGAACGCCACTGCGACGGCCGAGTCCTGACCGCCACCGACATCGCCATTGGCGTCGCGCACCGCGACCAAGCCGACCTGGCCCGAATCGCGTTGTCCAACACCGGTCACCCGCACGCCCCCAACATCGCGGTCGACACCGCGAACCGGCTGCAAGGCCGCGAATACGACGTAATGATCGTCGTCCACCCCCTCTCCGGCCGCCGCGACGCCACCTCCTTCCACCTCGAAGCCGGCAGGCTGTGCGTCCTCACCTCTAGACACCGACAGGCATGCATCGTGGTTGCACGAGAAGGAATCCCGGACCTGCTGGACACCCATCCGTCGACCGAGCCGGTACATCTGAGGGTGGCGGCGAAGTTTCCAGACGGGTGGGAGGCGAATCAGGTAATCATGGAGAAATTGGGGAAGCACCGGGTGGCGGCGTGATGCCGATTACTAGGTAGCTCAGCCCCGATCTGGCATCTCTGCGGCGCGGGCAGCCAGGGTATTGGCGGGCAAGGCCATTGGTGTTCTCGTTGCTGCCGCGCTGCCAGGGACTCTGCGGGTCGCAGAAGTAGACCGGAACACCGGGCGGCGACGCCTTCATGGCGTTCGTCGAAGACCCCGACCCGAAGATGATCGAACGGTGCCAAGCACCGTACGAGGCCGCTGACTGGCTGGTGGTGTGGCGGCAGGACTACCTCGTGGCCGGACCCTGGTCCGCTCACGCGGATACTTCGCGTGGGAGCGGCGAGGCCCTGCGTGTCAGGGTGAGTTGAGACCACGATCAGGATGCCGCCAATCTTTTCTTCCAGCTAGTGGCTTCCAGATATGAGCAGGGCTCGATAATGGTGACATCGAATTTGCCGTTCGGGCGGTGGGGAGAAACGTTTTCCGATGACGTTGTCGCCGCGGCGATGATCGATCGCCTGGTCCATCACGCCGAGGTCCTGACACTGACCGGGGACTCCTACCGGACCCGGCAGCGACGCGACTTGCTTGCGAAAGATAACCGGGTCACCAGCAACTGACCAACCCCGGGCTGCTCAGATTCGATTCGGCAACCGCTGCGCAGGATTCGGTCGGCATTGACAAATGGCAGCCCCAACCCGGACCGAGCGACCACGCCGTGGTCGTCCAAGCGGCGGCCTACCTGAACTGGATAGACATCCGCCCGGACCACCCTGCCTCCGGCCGCGTGTCGGTGGTCTCAAATACACTCTGTGACCATGACCACAGGGGAGTTCTCATCATTGGCGATCGACACGTTGGCAGGCCCCGGTGCCCCGGATGGGGTGGTGATCCGGTCGGACTTACTTCCACCGACTACGCACGGGTCGAACATCCGCGGGATCGTGGACAAGAACGTGTGGGATGCGCTGCGAATTCCGGTGTGCTCGGCCGCGGGAAACCGCTGTGAGGTCTGCGGTTCGCAGGCAGTCAGGAACGGCCGTCCGTCTCGTCCAGATTGTCACGAGAAGTGGGTGTTCGAGTTCCGTGACCGGCGACCAGTGCAGCGACTGGCTCGCCTGATTGCCCTATGCCCTGGCTGCCACCAGGTGCAGCACTCCGGTTTAGCGCGGGTGCAAGGCCGCGAGCATGAGGTCATCGACCGCTTGCGCAGGCTGAACAACTGGACAGAGGCCCAGGCTGGCCAGGACCTGAACCGTTCGAGCGATCGATGCATGGCGTTGGATCGGTTCGCGTGGGATTTGGACCTGTCGGTGCTGCGGGGACGGCTGATCGTCAACGGCTATCCCGACCTGTACGTCCCTGCGGCTGATCGTGCGCGGCTAGGGAATTCGTTCTTCGGTACCCCACGCGCCGGGCAAGCTGGTTTCTTCTAAGAGCGGCGGCGACGGGCTGGCATCAGCGTTCAACAACCGTGACGACACCCGGACGGATCTCGCCGCAGTACTCGGCGCGGCGTTCGGCGAGTATCACCTGACCGACATCGGCGACGTCACCCTGTTCACCACCTCACAACCGCGTCGATAACCGCTAAGCGGCCGACCCGGAGCTGCCATCCTGTTGGTCGGGCTCGGCTACCACGAGGTGCAGCGCGAGCACGAGCGGGGAGGAGCTCGAGATGGACGTGGCGTGGGATGTCCGGCAGCAGGTGATCGTCGAGGCCTCTGAACTCGCCTTCCACCAGGGTGCAGACTTGGGTCCGTTCGAGTGTCTCGGTTGTTTCCAGCCGGCCACCGCGGTCGCGGTCCACACCGAACACACCACGGCACACTTCCGGGCGAAACACCTCGAAGATTGCATGATCTCGGGCGACCCCGCCCTGATTCGCCGAGACGGCGTGCTCGCACCGGCCCGCGAACAACTCACCGATACCGCCGACTATCCCGCTCGGATGGTCGAACCCGACAAACGCGAACAGATCGATTCCGCGGCCGTGGACCCACCGGAGCGGCCCTCGACTCGCAGCAGACAACGAGCGGGATCCACCAGAGGCGGTCAGGGGCGGCGACTGAGCACCGCGACCACGATCCGGCCGTTCTGCCGCACGTTCATCCTCTACCCCAACAACCGGGCCGAGCTGTCCATCAGCCTGCCCGGTGTCGACGCAGACAAATACCTCTACGCATTCAAGCGCCTGGACAAGGAAACCATCACCACCTACCCGAACCGGCGAATCTTCTACGCAGAGGTCGCCTGGAGCATCGGCCCCGACCTCACCGATACGGCCGCAACCGTCTACCTCTACGCAGGCGAACGCGACCCCGACACACCAGCGAAGGTAACCAACCCTTACCTGGTCGTCATCGACTGGTCGTCCTGGGACAACCGGCTCCGCGCCAGCCTGCGCCGGGAAATCACCTCCGCCGCCAAACAGGCACGCGAACATGCAGGCAGCTCGGTCCGGTCCTGGATGTTCTTCCTCGCCGACCAGGACCCGACCGACCACACCACCTTCCACCTCGACCACCACGCCTACTACCGGTTCGCCACCGCCGCCATCACCTACCCGGACAGAACACCGAGGCCGCATACGCGCCGATCGACCAAACCAACGTGGGCGCGGGGCGCCAAACGCCAACCGGGCCGCCGATGACGAACCGGCGCCAAACCACGAAAGTTGTCGGTCCCCTGGTTGATCCTGTCGGTATGTCCGCTCCACGAGAGAGGTTGTCCCCCATGATATCCAGTGAGGCGCTTCCACCCACCTACCGTGAGGCAGCGCCGGCAAACTTCAAGACCACCGCACAGTTACATGCCGACGGGTTGGTTCCGAGCAACCCTCAACGACCGATTGCCTATCTGGAGAAGCTGATCGACGGAGATATCTGGCGGACCGAGCTGTACGACGTCATGACCGCAGTCTCGATGCACCAATCGCCCGATCCCGGACCCGAGACGGTTCCCCCACCGTCGGTCGAGACCGAACGGCTGTCCGTCATCCGATGGACCCGCAGGTCCCGCCCCCTGGTAGGCGGCCAGTACGTCGACCACGAAAAGCCGACAAAGAACCACGTAACACTGGACGGGACGAAAACCGTATGCGGGGCAAAGATTCCCGGTACCGCCGTCACCGTGACGACGAAATCGGACGAATGGCATCTGCAGGCGAACTGCTACAACTGCGTGTACCGGCTATGGGATTCACATGCGCCCGAAGGATACTGCCGCCCGAGCAGCGGCCAGGACTTCCCGCTGACTCGAGCGTGTGAGCACGGCCGCCGACCCCGCGACTGCATGAAATGCTCCCCGCCGAAGTCATGGTCCTGCCCGAACGGGTGTACGGAGCCGCACGACCCACTGGTGAGATATCCCAGATGCACGGTATTCCCACCACACCGAGATGTACCGGGGGGCGAGCGCTGTCCTGACGGTACCTGCGAATCCACAGAACGCGCCCTTGAGCGAGCCAATCCCGGACTGTTCTTCGATCTTGCCGACAGCGCCTCTATGACCTGCTACCACTGCCACAACGCCGTGTGCGTCAACTGCGAAAGGAACCCGGTCAACGGTCCGCTGACATTCTGCGACCCTTGCGCTGAGGCCGAGGTACGAAACCTCGAGATGCTGGACGACGGCTTGTAACAGCAGTACGAGGGAATCGACCGACTACAGGTTCTCTCCGGCCGCCTGCACGTTGCAGCAACGCCCGACGACGGAGCCGATCCTGCGCACGGCGGATAGAGGCAAACTCAACGCTCGCGATCTGGTCGGTGGTCAACACCTTGTGTTCGGCAAGTAGTGAGAGAAGACGACGGTCACGATCGAGCAGACGAAACCACGGACCCGCGTCCGGATGTCCGCCACGGTGCACGGCACGGCCGGGTGCTCGGTGCCGGACCCGGCTGTCGCTGGTCTGCGGCACCAGTTTCGGCTTGATCTGCCGCAGCCCATTCTCGAGCTTCAACCAGTTGGAGGGTCAGGTTGGATTTGTCCTGATCCAGATCGGTGATCCGCCGATCTCGATCACTAATCTCATATTTCAGGTCGGCCACGTAGTCGTCGAGTTCGGAAATAATCTCGTCTCTGGCCCGCCGCGCCACCCCTCGCGCGAGTATGTCCCGATGTTGACACTGAGTCGGGATTTCGAACCCACCCTCGGATTGTCGGCGTCAGCGGCGCGGACGCCGACGCGGTGTTCGGCGTTTGGGGTGGCGCTAATAGGACGCCGAGCAGACGCCGACCCATCCGCGCCACCAACCGCCGACCCGAACGCGGCCCCGTGGTCACCGTGGCCGGTCATCGGGCACCACCGCCCGCGACCGGTCGGGCACCTACGGCCCGGATGATCACGTCCGGCCCGTCGACCAGCATCGCCCGGTTCGTATGCCGGTCCGTTAGGTCCACAAACAAGGCGTGACCTGGGAAATCTCCCAGGTCAACAGCCGAATCAATCCAGCACAGCGCATGTACAGCAATGTATTTCATCGGTACGGCAGAGCGCACGGGGACATTTGAGCTGGACGACCTACGCGAGCTCAAGCAGCACTTCGAGACCGAAATCCGGCGCAGGAATCGCAGCAAGACGACCACTCTGGTGATGTCAGGGGCGAGACAGCTCGTTCTCGACGAGATAAGCAGAGGAGTAGGCGATCCACAGGCGATAGTGATCGATCGCCCGCCGTCTTCAGATCAGCAGCTCGGTGCGGTACTGATCGGCCAAACGCATGGCCCGCTCGCGGGATTCGGCTTGTTCGGACTCGCTCAGGGTGGGTGGTTCGGCGGTCGCGCTCTCGACCGGAACGGCGACCTGCAGGAAGTACTCCTCCTGGCCGGCGGGTGTGCACATGCACTGCATTCGAGCGGGACGGTCGGAGACATTGCGAAAGAAGTGCGGGGCGTTGGCGGGGATGTTCACCGATTCACCGGCGTGCACCACCACTTCCTCGCCGCGGAAGGTGAATAGGAGCTGTCCCTCCTGGACGAGGAACAGTTCCTCGAAATCGTGCCGATGTGGCGGCGGGCCACCGCCAGGCGGAATACGCATATCGATCAGGCAGTACCGGCCGCTGGTCTGCGCGCCGGATACCAGGATAGTGTAGACATCACCGACCAGCGCGACACTGCGCAGTTCGTCACTGCTCGGCCGGACAACGGTGAGCTGTCGATTCGGATCGTCGGATGGAATCATCGGGTGCCTCCTCGAGCGACACCAACGCTATCCGATGAGCGGAACGACCGGCCCCGTTTGCAGCAATTCCGAACCAGGACAACCATATTCGGCTGGCCTGGCCCCGTCGCTACGCGGATTGGTTGGCTCTCGCCGCAAGTGCAGGAAGCGCCACACCGCAGACGCGCCGCCAGGTCCTGCTTCTCGAAGCGTTCTGCCGCAGCTCGATATCGGGCACACCGACAGGCGAACTGGGACCTGTGGAACCACCGACCGGTTGTCGAGCGAACCTCGACCTTGGTCCGGCGATGATGTAGTCGCAATCGCCACTACGCGGCAGCGGCCCGAGGTGTCGAAGAGAAGACCGGTTGGCGGCCGAGCCGATCCGGTCGGCGGGTCACTGGGATATCGACAGGTCTCGGTCCACCTTGATCGTCATCCCGGCCGCGCGCAGCCGCGCGGCGAGCGCATCGCCCATCGCGGTGGCCGGTGTGAGGACTCCGGCGCGGTCGGGTAGCTGCGCCGTGTCGAAGGCCAGGCACAGGCCGCTCTCGGCGAGCATGACGGCGGTGGCCTGATATCCGGGATCACCCTGTCCGGCGAAGGTGGCCAGATAGTTCGCGCCCGTCACGGTCCGGGTGTAGGTCGCGGTGCGGAACCATCCTGCGGCGCGGTCCTTTTCGTTCGGTCCTGTCCCCGGCGCGGGCAGTAGGCGATCAAGCAACCGGCGTCCCGGTCGCGACCTGGACAGCACCGCCACCGCCCCCATACCGGCCGCCACTCCCCCTGCGGTCGCGGCGGCGATGAGCGGGGCGGCGGGTTCGGCGCCCGCGTCCATGACCTCCCGGTAGCGAAACTCCGGTCCGTAGGCCCACCCGAGCAGTCCGTTGCTGCGGCGGACGATCTTCGTGTTGTGCGGCGCCATGACGAAGGTGCCGACCCAGCCTTTCAGTTCGGGGGCAATGCTTTTCGCCCGTCCGAGGGCGTGGTCGGATTGGCCGCCCGCTCTTGGTTCCCGCGCTCGGTCGGGGCTCAGCGAATACGGATCCGCGATCACCGCCCGCAGGGCTGGTTCGGCGGCGATCGCCTCCCACATCGCCCGCGCGGAATCCACTGTGCCCCCGCTGACCCCGCCCTTCACCGTCGCGATCAGGGTCGTCTGCCCCAGTGCGCCCGCGTTGTCCGCGGCGGCGGTCCGGTGCAGCAGGTTGACGCTCAGGTCGGAGGGTATCGAGTCGAATCCGCACGAGTTCACGATCCTGGCGCCAGTCGCGATCGCCAGATCGTGGTAGCGGTCGATCGCGATGCGGGTGAAGATCGATTCGCCGGTGAGGTCGGCGTAGTGGGTGCCGCGCTGCGCACATGCCGCCAGTAGTGGCAGCCCGTACCGCTGATACGGACCGACGGTGGTGATCACGACGGCGGTCCGGGCGGCGAGCGCATCCAGCGCTTCGGAATCGGCCGCGTCGACAGCGAGGAGTTCCCACGCCGCCGCAACCGGCCCCAACCGGTCGCGGAGTGCGTTCAACTTTTCCACGGACCGCCCGGCCAGCGCGATCCGCGCACCGTCAGGTGCCGATGCCGCCATATAGTGTGCTGTCGTCTGTCCGACAAAGCCTGTGGCGCCGAACAATACGAGGTCGAATTCGCGATTCTCGGTCATGGTGAACCTACTTTCGATGTGGAGCAGGCAACTGGTCGATCCCGCGCCGCTCGGGTAATGAGCGGCTGTTCGTGGGTGGCGCGCACCGGAAGCCGCGGTTCCACGCCGGCGCGAGCAGTGGCCGCATTCGGTCGCGCAAGCGAGTACGGTGTACGTGCCATAAATACACCGTACCCAATTGCCCGAAAGTTTGCACTACATGCCAGATTAGCTGCATTTCGGGCTCAGCTTTCGACACGGTCGACTACAGCAGCAGACTTTCGACACCAAACTGCTAGCGTGACGAAAATAGATCGAATTCCCACCTACCAGGTCTGCGCCCGTTCGGCGAGCACCTGCGCGAGATCGCTCCGAAGCCCCTGCCCCATCGAACCAGGTTCGATCGGACTCGCCGACGCGGCATCGACGAAACGGCAGGTAGGCTTGCCTGGCCTCGATCAGCAATCACCGTAGTCCCGATTTCAAACCCTCGATCTCACCGAGGAGGCAAAGATGATGCCGGTGGCCCGCGACCCCGTCGGAGACGGTCTGGAGCTGGCGCGGACGCGACTCGTTCGCTACGACGTGGCCTTCTCCGAAGAAGCGATCGAACAAACGCTTGCCGGCGCGAACGAGTTGCTGCGTTCCGGACCAGCGGTGCCCGACCGCGCGACCGAACTCACCATCGAAATGGTGGCCATCGCCGCGACAATGCGCATCCACTACGGGGAGCCCGAACTGTCCTTCAACGAACTGGCATCGTTCGTCGATGTGTTCCGCCGCTTCATGAACAGCTGGTGGCATGAGTAGCGACGAGCCGACCAGCCGCGTGAACGACACGATCGGCCGACGACTCGAGAAGTACGCCCGGTTTCAAAAGCTGACCATCTACCTGGGTGGCGGGCTCGGTGGTCTCGTACTCTTCGGCGATCTGGCCAAGGACGTCTTCCTGCTGGTCCCCGACTGGCTCCGCGCGGCTTTCATCGCCGCGGCGCTGGTGACCGGTGGCTGTATCGGGTATGCGTACAGCGGATTTCAGTGGGCCGAGACCCTGCTACAACGTGAACTCGACGACAACCACCTCTGGGTCAGGTCGTCGAAGATCAGCGAGGTCGCCGGTCATGAATGGCCGACAGTCGCGTACGTCGAGTACAACCTGGCACCGGCGCTCATCGGATTGACCGCATTGCTGCTGTTGATCGCCGCGGTGTGGTCCGTCGTTGCCCCCTACTGAACCGACAGCCCATGCTCAGCTACCTTGCCGTTCGGACGATTCGGTCGCCGTCGACAGACTCTTCCCCGAGTGGACCGAATACTTTGCCGTTCCGGCGCGCGTGACGGTCGATCAGGCGATGGATCGGGGTGGCGGCGAAGGTGGTGATGATGGTCATCAGGGCCAGGATGGTGTAGAGCTCACCGGTGATCAAGCCTGCGGTCAGGCCGATGTTGAGCAGGATCAGTTCCATCAGACCGCGCGCGTTGGCCAATGCGCCCATCGCGGCCGATTCTCGCCAACCCATGCCCTGCCACCGTGCCGCCAATCCGACGGCGCAGAATTTTCCGGCGAACGACACCAGCAGAACGAGTGCCGCCATCAGCAGGACATCCGGTTTGAATATCAAGCGGAGCTGGGTGTTCAGCCCGGAGTAGATGAAGAACGCGGGCAGCAGGAGATAGGCCACCAGCGGTTCGAACCGATCGCGGATGCGGTCCAGAAGCTCACCCCGCGGCATTACCGCCCCGGCCACGAAGGCGCCGAACACTGAGTAGATGCCGACCCAGTCGGTGAACCAGGCGGCCAGCAGCACCACAATGAGAATGATGGACAGGTGCGCGACAGGCAGGCCCCCCACCTGCTGGGTGTTCCCTGGCGGAGTCCAGGTGTTCAGCTTCGCCAGCCAGCGTCGCGCCACGAACACCATGAACACCAGAAATGCCAGGCCACCGGTGACGGTCCACAACGCACCGCTCATATTCTCCTTGGTCGTGGCCACCACTGTCGCCAACAGGATCCACGCGCACGCATCGTCAACGGCCGCGCACGACAGTGACATGGTGCCCAAGCGGGTATTGAGCAGTCCGGATTCGTAGATGATCCACGCCAGCATCGGAAACGCGGTGATGGCGACTGCGGAGGCCATGAACAATCCGCCCTGCCAGCCGACGACTTTGCCGGTGAAGTAGTTGCCGTGGCCGACCATCCACCAGCCGACCAGACCGCCGAGCAGCAGCGGAACGGACACGCCCGCAAACGATGTCGCACCCGCCTGGCGTAGATGCGCACCGAGGATGTTCAACTTGAACGAGGCGCCGACCAAGAACATGTAGAACACCAATCCGACCTGGCCCACCACGTAGATGGCCACCAGATTCGGATGGGTGATCGACGTGTCGCCCAGTGTCGTCGGAAACAACCATTTCTGTGCCTTCGGTAGGACCGCTCCGAGCACGGACGGACCCAGGACGAATCCGGCGACCATGATCGCGACCACCTGTGTCTGCCCCATGCGCCGGAAAACGAACCAGAGCAGTCGACACGTCACCAGGATGAGGGCCACCTGGAGAAAGAAGTGGGTAGTGACCTCGAGTAGCGTGGGCACGGCAGGCCCCTTTCCCTATTCGTTGGCAACTTCTTCATTGATCGATCCGATATTTTCGCTGTAGAGCGGTAACGCTCTGGTTGCCCGACGAACATCGAAGATCACGCCACGTTGCCAAAGGAATATTAGGCAGCTTCTCCTTGTGCGCATACCCCCCATTCGGGGAGGCCGCTGCCCCTGGAGCCCGCGCGGCGGTACCGCCGTACACATTCCCCCCGAATGGGGGGAAGCAACGGCGGAGATAAGCCGGTACCCTCGGACCGAATGGGCAACCGGGGCACCCATGGCTAATTCATGCGGTCGTTCCCTGAATATGCCACAGGAGAATTTACTTCCCGGTCACACTGGAAGAATTCACGCGCGACCCACGTCCAAATCGGCGGAGCGACCATCATCCTGACACCCGGCCCGCTCCACGGCGTTCCGCAGCGGCAAGGAAGGTCTCCAACACGCTGTTGAACCCTGGCGCACGCGGTACGGCATGCCCGGCTCCGGGTACGCAGGCGCGCTCCGCGCCGAGTAGGTCGGCGACCGCGTCGCACAGTCGCTCGAGCGCGGGATGGCTGTCACCCGAAACAACAAGCGCCGCAAGCCCCGCCGCGGCGAGCACCTCGAATCGAGGAGTCGCCTCCCACGGATCCCGATGCCTACGCGCCAGTTCCAGTGCCCGACGGATGTCATCCGCACCGGCGGACATGTTCTCGTCCACCCCGGCCAAGGAGAAGAACTCGCGTTCGGCCTGCCTGTCGTCGGCGTCGGCCGCGAACCTGGTGGTCAGCGCCGCCAACTCCCGAACGGACTCGTCCCCATCGGCCGCGACCCACAGCGGCACCTCGATCAGGGTCAGTGATCGAATCCGGTGCGGCACTTGTTCGGCCGCGAGACACGACCCCAAACCGCCATAGGAGAAGCCGACGAGGTGTACGGCCTCGGGCTCCTGGTCGATCAACTCCACCAAATCCTCGGCATCGACGAAGAAGTCCTGCCACGAGGCCGCAGGGCTCGGGGGAAATCCTCGCCGACTCGGGATGATCAGCGACCAACGGGATTCCAGATCCGACTGGCGCGACCACGTGACGCGGGCAGGCATTCCGCCGTGCACCAGCACAACCGACGGGCCTGAACCCGACCGTCGAACAGACAGGGGCGCCGGGGACGCCGCGCCCATCGGATCTCGCATACCTACCCTTCGGATATGAGGCGGTGCAGTTCGGCGGCGGCCACCGCGAATTCGTCGGTGGTGAAACGATAGGCCGTATCGAGACCGCCATCGTCGGGGCGCAATTCGTCCACGCCGAACCGGCCGCGCACCCGGTCCATGACCCAGGTTCGATCGCCGCGCCGGACGGTCAGATAGAAACCTCCGTTGGGGAGTTGATCGACCTCCGATGCCGTTCCCGGATAGGCGCTTTCGAGCGCTCGGGCCAGCTTTCGCGGGTCGTCCGTCACGGTTTGCCACCTCCCGGCTTGCTGAAGACCACGGTGGGATCACCACGCCGGGTCTTGAATGTCATACCACCGTTCGCGTCGATGTCGATGGTGTGCCCGCGTGTTCTGGCTCGGATGCTACCGTCCGCCGCGCGCGTCACGCTGTCCGCCAGCGGCGGGTACATCCGGCCGTCCGATTGATTCGGCGCGGGCGGCGGTGTCTTCTTGGGGATGCCGGACAGTTCGTCTTCCACCTGGTCCAGGGTTCGGGAGATTTGTGCGAACGCCTCGTCGGCGCTCGACGCGGGTGGCTGAGCCCGCAGTCGCGCGAAATACACATCGAGGCGTTCGTGGATGTTCATCCTCGGTGCGATCGGCGGCTTCCCACTGCCCTGTTTCGGCACCGTCCGACGGGTCGCGATCAGTCGACCGCGCCCGCCCGCGCTCTCCACGCCAACGGCGCCCGCGCCGATGGTGATGAGGAAGAATACTGTCGGGACAACCCCCAAGAAGAACAATTGGTTGTACTCCTCCATCACCTTCAGGGCTTCTCGCTTGGCAGCCCATAGGCGCGGCGTTTTCTCGGTGATGGAGTCGATCGCGATATCTTTCGTGACGCCATAGGGATAGGTCACCGTCAACCATTTGGAGAGATTTCCCTTTTCGGATCGATAGTCCAGGTCATACCGGGTCGATTCGAAATCATCGGGTCCCGGCGGGGTGACGGTCGGCCATCCCTCGTAGAGCCACAGCGGGTCCTTCTGCTGCCCGGCCTCGTCCACCGACTCGCCCCAAGTCTTCGGCTCCTTCGCCAGACCGGGCACCACCAACAGGGGAATCTCGGCGGGATAGGTGAGGGTCCACGGATCGGCGCCTTCGAGACCGACCTCGAACCGCAGTCCGCTGCGGACCGCGGGTTCCCGAATCGACCATTGTCGGTGCGGCAGATCGAGCGCGAGCCGGTACCGGCCGGGCTTCAGATCCGTGCTCACCTTTCCGAGAATCATTCGCCCGACCACCCAGAAGCCGACGCGCCCACGAGCGAGCGAGATCACCAGGTATTCGACACGCGAGCCCGCCATGGGATCCGCCGGTGCCGTCTCGACGTCCGCATCGTCCTTCGGGGCTCGCGCGAGCAGGACCGGCATCCGAATCGATTGCGGTCCACGGGAATCGCCGTGTCCGTGCACCGGGATGCCGGTGAAATCCCGATCGATGTCGAGGCGTCCGGGGACCGGTCCTCGGGCCGCGGCGCTCTGTTGAACGACGTGGGTCAACTCGTGCGCCAACAACCTCGACCCGGTCGAGCTCGCGGGACGGTACCGATCCGCCCCGAACACAACATGATGACCGACGGTGTACGCGAGGGCCTGCACCGCCTCCGCCGACTCGGCCGCCCTGGTATCGGTATGCACCCGAACATGACTGAAGTCGTGGCCGAATCTCGATGCCATGGCCATTCGGGTTCGTTGATCGAGCGGGTGTCCGGGCGAGTGCAGAACCTCGTGCACGATCGGAGGCGCGGCTTCGGGCATCCGCCGGGATCGATCCGCGGCCTGCTTCGCACCGACCCCACCGCTCATGGTGACCCACGCTCCGTTACTCGCTCGCCCGCCATCGCATCAAGTAACCCCCGGAGTTCCGCGCCGCGACAATGAATCCCCGGATCCGTCTTTGCCTGAACCCGATCCGGACCTCAACCATTCATGTGCGAAAGCCGCTCGCGGAAAGGAAGATTCGTCGGCACAGACATCGCTTTGAATCTCCCTTTCGGAGCAAATATCGGATGAGAACTCACTACATTTCGACAAGGTGCGGCAACATCCCGCGCTCGGTCTGCTCGCCCCGAGTGGATACAGCCGGTCGGTCGCCGAATCAGACTGCGCGGCTTCATATCCGCGACACCCGCTATCGCATGCACCGCGAACATGCGGCCGACCAGGGCCGATCACAGTCCACCTCTTCGACACCGACGATTCGCTCCCCTGCGACCACCTGATATGCAACTATTTGACTGCGTTAACTTGACGATAGCAATCACCGACTCGGGGAGGATCGAGAGCGTTCGGCCATTTCGCGCCGCTACCTGTGCTCATCTCACACCTACCGCAGGCGGTCCCTCGAAACGACGGAGAGGGACATACCCATGCAGCCTGCCGACCTGGCACGACCATATTCCACACTTCGAAAGAGATTTTGATGTCCACTGATGAGGCGTCCCGAATCGACGAGGTCGGCGATATCTACGACGCGATGGCCGATATGATCGAGGTCCAAGGGGGAAGTATTCATGTGGGATATTGGGAGTCCGACGATGATCGGACACCTCTTCTGGAGGCCATCAACCGATTGACGGACATCGTCTGCGGAATGCTGGATCTCCAACCCGGACAGCAGGTACTGGATATCGGCTGCGGAGTCGGCGAGCCTGCCATCACCCTCGCGCAACGCACCGACGTGAATATCACCGGGGTCACCAACAGTCGGTGGCAGGTGTACGAAGGCACCCGACGCGCGAATGCGGCCGGCTTGCGCGGACAGGTGCGCATCGAATTCGGTGACGCCGCCGCCCTGTCGTACCCCGACAACTCTTTCGACGCCGCGCTTGCTTTCGAATCGCTTCCGCACGCACAGGATCGTGGGCAGTGGCTGCGCGAAATGGCACGCGTGGTGCGGCCGAGCGGCCGAGTCGTGCTGACCGAATTCACCTGCGATGACGCGTTGTCCAGCGATGAAGCGGCGATTCTGCGCGGTGTCGGCCTCCAGCCACCGACGACCGAGCACGAAGTTGTCGAGGATGTACGCCGCAGCGGGTTGCTCGTCGACGAAGTCCGTCCCTGTAGCCAACAGATCCGGCGATCCTATTCCGCGTACTTCGACCGACTCGCACGAATGCGGCCGAGCCTGGTGGCGGCAATCGGCCAAGAACGAGTCGAGGCACAGGAACAGGCGATGCGTCTGCTGCTGCCGATCTATCGCGACAAGATCGGCTACGCGATTGTTGTGGGCCATCTCCCATCGTGAGCACTACGATTCTCGGCGTGGGCGAGCGGAGGCGTTCCAGGTCGGGAGCTCGACATATGCTGTCGAGCCTGCTGGTGGCGCTCTCGGTCGCCGCCTTGTCGGCCGCCGGAACAGCGCGGGCGGAGGCCCGGCGATGGGGCGGCCGCAGCGCCTGGCACCCTGCGCCGCTACGACCGCGACACCGGCGCGGTCGACATCCTGCTGACAAACCTCAACGGCCCCAACGGGCTACTGCTGCTGCCCGAGGGCGACCTGCTGTTCACCACGATCGGCATCTCCGGGACACCGGACGGTATCTCCCGATACCGGCCCGCCACCGGGGAATACACGCGAACCTGGTCGAATCTGCCGTGGACCAACGGCATTGCGCCGGCACCGGATGGAAAGTCCATCTACACCGACAATCTCACGCTGCGTGTCTTCCAGATTCCCTGGACCGGCCGAATGGGGCGACCGTGGTGGTCGGCCCACCACGGTTGCTCGCCCTGCCCGACGATATGGAGGCGACCAGGAACGGTTCGCTCTACCTCGCGGGCACCTGCGGGGCGCGGTCTACCGGATCGATCCGGCCACCGGAGCCGCCTGCACCATCGTCACCGGGCTCCGCAAACCCGGCGCGACCCGCATGCCACCCGACGGCGCCACCTCGGTCCGGATGGCCAGGGGTGGGCGCTGTTCGTCACCAGCATGGACGGGTCGCTGCGCCGCCTGCGTGTCGACCTGACTCCGGCTGATCCGACACACCGTTGACATCGGTTGCGACGCAGCGGGTTTCCATCATCGTGGGCGTCGCACCGTTTGCTGGGTTTCCGAGGTCGCGACCAAGAACGCGGCGGTGCGTGCGCGCAGACCTGCACGCCGGTCCGCGATCAACTCGTCGGTCGCCGGGTCGTACCGACCGACGGACGGTTTCCGGTTCGCATTCACGTTGCAGTCCAAGTCGGCGCACAGGTGCAGACCGCGTCCGGACAATCGCTGCCGCCGGTCCTTGGACGGGCGACGCGCGGTGAACAGCGCGACTTCGTTGAATCGGCGCGAAGATCGGCACAGATCGCACATCATCGCCCTGGATCCGAGCTCGGCGCGGGTGGGTGTCTGCTCCAGCAGTACGCCCACCGCGGCGCCGTCGATCTCGGTAACCAGGTAGACGCGCCTCGGGGAGCGTTGATCTCGCCACCCGAGGTATTCGAGCCTGTCCCAGTCGATCTCGTCGAACCAGGTCGGCAGCCGCACCCGGCTGCCCGGCGGGTCGGTATTCACGATGGCGGCGCGTACCTCGTCTCGGGTCATGGGTCGCATGACGGATTCCTTTCGGATGTTGGGAAATGATTGCTCGGCGGGGCAGTCGTATCTGCTCCGCCGAATGCTCGGGTTGAAGGGCGCGGGTCTGCGCGATGTCGCGGATCGGCCGCAGCGTCAGCCGCAGTGGGTGCTCGTCACCGGCAACGCGAGATCGACGCCGAGTTCGCCGCAGGCCGGTCGTTGGTGGATGACCAGCCATTCACCGTCGGGCCGGGGCGTCACGCTCACCGTGTCCATCCGACCGCGACAGGTTGCCCGGCGATCGGCGGGAATCCGCCGGTCCACGTGCACTGGCGTCGAACAGTTCGGGCAATGATCGCGATGCCCGGCGCGTGCACCGGCACATCGAGACAGCAACCGACGCAACGGAAATCGGCCTCGCGATGGACAACGGCGACATGCGTGCACCGCACCCGCCTGCGACGCGGTCGACGCGTGCCGGGACCGCAGACACGACGCGCAGTCGTTGCGACGTGCGCCCGCGCAAGTGGATACGACGAGTCCGCACCACATGCGGGTGAAGGTTTCGAGCTGTTGAGAGGTGCTGATGGTAGACACCCGGATACTCCTTGCGCTGAAAGTCCGACAGACAGCAGGAGCAGGCCGAGCGATCCTCGACAGGACCTACCCGCGATCGAAATCTCCCGGATTCACGAGGGTTCGACGGGTAGGTCGGGAAAGGGGCACCGGAACAGACGCGTCCGGCGCGCCGGAATCAACGGCGGGGTGGACGCACGGTTACGCGGCGCTGCGAGGCGCGCTCGGCGCTGGCCGGGACATCAACACCATCCTTCTAGAACCGTTCATACAGAAAACGACCGGTACGGTCGCGATCCACTGTAGCAGCCCGACCGCAACCACCGTCAACCGAGATATCGGCAACCGAAGCGACCTGCGGCTTGTCCGTGAGCGATGACAAATTGCGAATGTCCGCCATCGATGACATTTGAGTCATGTCCGCGTACGATGACATCGTGCCCGAAGAATTCCAGGTCACCGATGCGCAACGTCTCGGCGCGATTGTCCGGGAGTTGCGGCAAGCACGGGGGTTGACCCAGGCGGAACTTGCCGCGCGGGCTCATGTCTCGCGCGGATATCTCATTCGACTCGAAAAAGGGCACCCAACTGCCGAGTTGGGGACGATCCTGCAAGTGCTGACCGCACTCGGCGCTCGGCTCGGCGTGACTGCGGTCACCGAGTCCGACGAGGAGCGCCTACTGCGTGAGGCGTTCGAGAGGATCGTGGATGGCTGACGAGTTGGTGGTGTTTCTGGCGGGGCGGCTCGCCGGTTACGTCGATCGCTCGCCGGGTGGGCGGTACCGACTCACCTATGCCCCCGAGTACCGCAGGCACGGCCAGGTGCCGCTGAGCCCTGTCCTGCGGATCGGTGACGGACCGTTTCGTTCCGAGCATGTGGAGGCGTTCCTCGACGGCTTGTTGCCGGAGAAGGTCGACGTACGCACGGCTTGGGCGGCCGAGTTCGGCACTACCGATGAGGTGATCTCCCTTCTGGGTGGCATGGGTCTGGATTGCGTCGGCGCTGTGCAGTTCGTTCGCCCCGGCGACGAGCGAAATATCTTGGACCGCAACGCGGAGTACCCGGATCGGACCGATCGAATGATCGGGGCGCGGTTGCGGGCTCTCCGGGAGACCGGTGCCTCGTGGACGTTGCCGGGCGAGCACTGGAGTCTGCCGGGCGCGCAGGACAAATTCACACTGACCGCGCGACGCGGCCGGTGGAGCGAACCATTCGGGTCGGGATCCTCGACGCACATCGTCAAGCCGGGCATCCATCGGCTGCACCATCAGGCAGTGCTGGAATACGCGACCATGCGGGTGGCTCGCAGGCTCGGTTTGCGAGTGGCGAACGTCGAGTTGTGCGATTTCGCAGGGGAATCCGCGATCGTCGTCGAGCGCTTCGACCGGATCAGCGTGCAGGAACAGATCTTTCGGCTGCATCAGGTCGATTTCTGCCAGGCGATGGGCCGTACGCCCCCGACGGGCGGGCTCGGATGGCGCCGCTGTACGACCTGTCCACCGCGATGGCCTACGAACCGCGACGCGGTGGCTACGACCTGTCCGGAGCGGCCATGTCGATCGGAGGCAGGCGGAAGTTCGGGCAGGTCATCGAGAAGAACTGGATTCGTCACGCCCACGAGATGGGAATGGATCCCGGTGAGCGACTTGATCGTGCCGCGAAGATGGCCGCCGCGATCACCGACCTGTTCCGGGACGAGTTGGCCGACCTCGGCAAGCCAGGGCGTGAACTCGCCGATCACCTGCTGCCTCGGCTGTCGAGACATGCCGCGGAGATTGTCCGGCGGACGAAACCGGCTGCCACGGTGATGAATACGCCGATCGGGCAGGGACGGGATGCGCTGGGTAGGTTCAGCGGCGGAAAACAGAGCCGTCGATACCGTGCGCTACGGGTTGGTCGATAGGGTGAGCCGCATTTCGAATTCCAGGCGCGGATCTTCGGGGGAGATGGTTCCGGTGACGCCGGTGCGGCGGAAACCGTGGCGGTGATAGAGGCGTTCTGCGGTGGCGTTGCCTGCGGAGACCTCCAGGTGGATGTCGGGATAGTTCTTGGCGGTGGCCCAGTCGATGACGGAGCGGACGAGCAGGTCGGCGACGCCGGTGCCGCGCGCTTCGGGAGTCACCCACATCGAGATCAGATGTGCGGCATTGTCTTCCGCGATGGCGCCGACGGTGCCGAGATCGTGATCGTCCGCGGTGGCGAGGAACTGGGTGCGCAGGGCGAGCAGGTCGCGCCAGTTCTGGTCGGTGCGGGTCTGTGCCCAGGACAGGGTGGAGCCGAAGGCGTAGGGGGCTTCGGCCAGGGCCAGCAGGCGGATGCGGCGCAAGCGCTGCCAGTCGTCGGGGCCGAGTTGGTGGATGCGGATCGACTCGATATCCATGGCGTTCATCATTGCCCACCGCGACCGGCTCCGACACAGCAGGCGGCACAGTGAAACATCCTGGTAGGCGGCATGGCCCGTTGCCTTGACCTGCACTATGGTTCAGCTTCTACGGTTGACTCCATGATTGATGCGCTGATCGTGGTCGATATGCAGAACCTGTTCGTCGACGTGGTCGGCGCCGAGGGTCCACGGGTCATCGCCGCCGTGAACCGGCAGGTGGCGCTGGCGGTCGAGAGTGGTCGCCCGGTGTTCTACACCCGCGACTTCGCGCCGATCGATCTTCCGGATGGTGATCCGGAGAACCGGACCGGACTGCATCCCGATCTGGATGTTCGAGGCACTGTCGTGGAGAAGGGGCCGGGAAAACGCGGCGGCTTCTCCGGCTTCGTCCTCGGCCCGGTGCTGGAACCCCAGCAGGCATACGGAGGCGGCAGTCTGGGACCGTTGGTCGGGCTGGTCCGCGCCAGCGGGGCCGGTTCGGTGACCGTCGTCGGTATCGCCACCGACGTATGCGTCGCCGCGACAGCGCGCGATGCGGTGCGCCTCGGCTACAAGGTGACGGTCCCGGTCGAAGCCACGGCCTTCGGACACGCCCATCCCGAGGGGGACCGAGCCGCGTTGGCCGAGTTGCGGGATGCCGGAATCCTCGTCGTCGAGTAGGCGCGGCCGGTTGCGGAACCCGACGCTTCGACAAACAGTGACGACAGGCGGGCACCACCTGCGATTCGGAGCTACCGTGAAGAGCAGAGTCCGGAGGCGGTCATGGGCGATGACTTCGACGAGCACACCCCGCGCGATCGCACGTGGGCGGGTTCGACCGATCACGCCGACCGATGCCGCATCCGCACCGATATCTGAACTCACACACCATCATCCGTACACCGGGGGAATCCGATGTCTGATCTCGACCACGCAATTCGCGCACTGCGGGAGGGCCGCCCCTTGGACCGCGGCCAGCTCGAGCTGATCCGAAATGCCGAGCGGCTGCGCGAGCAGCAGCGCGAACGGGAACGCGCCGAACAGGCCAGAGCCCTCGCACGGGCTCAGGAGGCCGCCGCGAGGGCGAAGGCCGCCCGCGATGCCGCGGTGCGCGCCGAACGAGCCAGGGCCGCACGGGAATCGTATGAGCAAGAGGTGCGCTCGATACTTCCGATCGAAGTCGCGGCCGTCCTGCTGCTCGGACAACCGGAACCGCTGGATCTGACCCTCGATGCGCCCGCCCCCGAACTGTCCGCCGAAACCACCCGCGCCGGAAGGGAAGCGCGCGCCCGAGCGCTCGAGCCGCGCGGAATGGAGCGCGAGCGATAGATTCGGCGCTTGCGGCTCTAAGGTCTAGGTCCGGATGCTGCTCGCCCAGTGCGGGTTTCGTCCGGATGCCGCTACGACCCGGAGGAACGGGTCGGTGCCGTCGGTCCACGCGACCGCTTGGGCGAACATGTCGTAGGCGCGGTACCGCTGGGCACCCGAATCGATGATCTGCTGCAGGGTCGCCGCCGACGCGGCGGACATTCTGAACTTCTGGCCGGTCGCGACGGCCACATCCCACCCGTGCAGTGCCAGCTCGGGAAGCAGCATCGTAGCGACAACGGGGGCGGGCGTCGACGTCCCGCTGAGGTCGATCTCCCCCTCCCACACGCCGGGATCGGTCCAGGCGTGCACTGCTCGATCCAACTGTGCCGCATACGCTTCGGCCCATTCCGGGTCGGTCGTGAAGTCACGATCGCGCAATTCCTCGGGAATCGATCGGCGCAACGCTCGACACTCCAGCCCGTAGGACGAGTGAAGCACCCAATGGTTGACCAGCGCACGTAGATCGAATTCAGTACACGGAGTCGGCATGGACAACTGGTCCGCACCCACTCCCCTGGCTACCCGAGCGGCTTCGGCGGCACACTCCTTCATCGCGGAAAAGATCTCATTCACGGCTGGAAGGCTAGGGGGCTACCGACGACCAAGTATTGGAAAAATACGACACTGCGGTGCCCTACCCCGCCGACGCGACGAATTTCGGACTCGGGTCTGCCTGCCGAATCAACCCGGATGGACAACTCGGCGATCATCGCCCGCCAGACGCACCGAGATCGCGCCGGCGAGCAGTGCCAGCGCCACTGTCCAGAGCAGGCGACCGCCGAGGACGAATGGTTGAAACGGCAAGGGCAGCAGCGGGAGTAATGCCAGCGCCAAAGCGGCGACGGTTCCGGATGTCAGCCAGAATCGGCGCGGCCTACGGCGAACGGTGGGCGGTGCGCCGTGCCATTCTCGGAGCAGTCCGCGACGGCCGATGAGGTAGAACACTCCGACCGCGAGCAGTGCGCCACCGAAAGTCGAGGCTTGTTGGAGCAGATACCACCACGGCTTGCCGAGCGGACTCTGTTGTGTCAGAACGGGAAAGCTCGCCACTCCCCAGCCGTGCCCGCCCGCGGGATCGTGGGTGAATCCATCCCAGAAGATGTGGGTGAGCGCGCCGAGCAGAATCGAATATCCGGTGATGTACCAGCGATGTCGCACCGAGCCGAGCACACCATAGGCGGGCAGGTCGAATTCGCCCAGGCGCGGCAGGTGGGCGGCGATCGTCCCGGCGGACCGACGGATGACCACTGTCGCCACTATCCCGATCGGCAGGCACCACCACAGCAACGCCGAGAGCGAGTGCGGCTCGGGCATCGAAATCAATCCGGCCAGTGGATATGCCGCGTCCGGCACCGCCGATCCGACAACCAATGCGACACCATCGAGGTGGCGCGGCCAACGAATCTTCAGCGGCAGCACCGCTAGCGCATGCGAGGGAAAGGTGAGTGGCACGGTCAAGTGTATCCGCGAGCGACCGTCGACCCGGCGGGGTGCGAATTCCCAGCCGGGTCGACGGTAGGCATTCGACTACGCGTTCGAATTCCGCCGCCGGAACGCCGAAGTCATTCCACCCGTTCGAATTTCCAGAGTTGGTGGGGCATGAATTGCGGAGGCATCGAGCGCGTCGAGATGATGGGCGAGATCATGATGGCCGGAGATTCGCCTTGGTCGGTCGGAAGCGTCCAACCCAGTTGCGGTTGATCGGCGAGCGCGATTGTGAAGGCATTCTGGACTTCCCGATGGGTAATCACCCATTCCCGCTCTTGTTCGGGATGGATACTGGCGATGACCTTGTTCTCCGCGACGCCGGTGTGCGGATAGCGGCCGACCGAGAGCCGATACCGATCCTGCCCCACCTTCACCACCTTCCATTCGGATATCGGGGCTCGGGCGCGGACCGGTTGGACCGCAGGCAGGATCGGAAAGACACCGATTGGCGGATTTCCCTCCGCCAGACTGGAAATCCGGAAAACATTGCCATCGGCGATCTCGGATTGATCGGCGACCGCGATCGGAGCGGCAACGCCCATCATGCCTGCGACCGCGAGCCCGACGGCAACGATGCCGAGCATTCGCGATATCCCGCGGGTGATGCGAATTCCCTTCTTCGACACGCGATGGCACTCGCCGCCACCGACAATCGGATCGGGGACCCCGACCGCGAACCACCTGCCCTCGGCACGGTGTGCACGCATAGCACTACCCCTTCCATAGCTGGTGAATGTTCGACCGACCCGCCGAGTGATCAACCACCCCGAAACGGACCGCGACTCAGGCTAGCAGCGAAACAGGCCGAATCCCCGAAATGGAGTGGCAGGCGGTGTCGCGTCGATTTCACTCGCCACAGATGGGTTCTCGTGCGCTACCCGAAGGAGAATAGGGATCTAATCCGAAAGGCCCGGTTCGGTTTCCAGAATTGCCGCGTTCCGGGTGTTTTGGGCGGCGATTTCCTGAAGCGTGGCCAGATGGGAGTCCAGCCGGATGCGGCCGGATCCGGTCAGGGACAGCCATGTTCTGGGGCGGCGCCCGATATAGCCTTTGCGGATTTTTAGGTGGCCCTCCGATTCCAGAGCGGTGGCCAGTTTGCTCAGGGTCGGTTCGGAGATTTCGCAGTTCTCGCGGACCGCGCGGAACTCGGCCTCGACGCAACCCGAGAGGAACGCGACCACGGCCAGCCTTGTCGGGTGCAGGAAGGCGGGTTCCAATCCTTGGTGCGCCTTGGTCATTGGTGCAGCCGGGCCAGGCGGAACCATTCGGTCAGGCCGAGGGTCAGACCCATGCTGACGAGCATCCACCCCGCTCCCGCCGTCAGGCCGACGACCAGGGTGATAGCGGCCGCCGCCAGGCTCGGCGCGCTATCGGCCCAACGCTCGCGGTTCGATCGCGCGGCAGGCCGGCGGAGGACGCCGCCTCGGCGGGTCATCACCACGATGACGACGGCCATGGCCACCCAGGCGACGAGGCCGACCGCGAGGAGCACCACATGCGATGCCGGGGAGACGTTCACCAGCGCCGAAGCCCCGCAGACCACCGCACCGGCGGCCCATAGCACGCCGACCAGCGGCGGATACCACTTCGGCGCCCGGTTGCGAGCGGCGGCCCGCTGCGCGTCGGTGGCGATGCGGATTGCTTGTTCTGCGTCCATATCTGGTCATTCCTGCCGAGCGCGGCGAGCTGATCCCGCCGCGAGGTTGTACCCAATCGTGGCATCTACTTTCCTTATTGGCAAGTAGATGCCCGTGGGCAGGCTCAGATCGGCGCGACTCTCTGAATATCGGTCGACTGCACCTATCTCGAAATAGATGGAACCGACCGGCCGCCCCGTACGTCCTATATCGCGACAGCATTGACGGCGAGAGGGGTCTCGCCACGAACGATTGGGGTCGTGGTGCGCAGCAAAGTTGGCTGGATGCTATTGGGGATCTTCGGGCTATTCGTAGTGCAGGGATTGTTCGGGGCGCGTCCGGGCGCACGGGGAATCACGGTGTCGGCCATGACTTTCGGCGAAAGCAACGAGGCGACCGTCACCGTGGCCCCGGCCTCGCCCGGATTGGTCGGGGTCCTGCATCAGGCCGCTGCCATCGCCACCGGGCACGGACACGACATGGTGGGGGCCGAACACCTACTGGCGGCGATGCTTCCGGAACAGGGCGAAGTAATTCAAGGCGAACTCCGCTAGCGGATGGGCACGGCGAACCCGTGCCCATTTCCATTGCGAAGGTTCATGAACCGCCGCCGCAACTGCTTCCGCCGCCGCCACAGCTGCTGCCACCACCACAGCTACTGCTGCTGCCACCGCCGCAACTGCTGCTGCTTCCGCCACCGCAGCCACTGCCTCCCCCGCATCCGCTGTGCGAATGCCCGTGATGGCCACCCGAGGAGGATCCGGAATCGGAGGTCCCGGAATCGTAGAAACCGCTCGCACCACCGGAATCCGGCGACGACGAACCGTAAGACCCGACAACCCAAGGGCTCACACCCGAAGCGGCCCTTCGACGCTCTACCACTCCCCGGAAACTCCGAACAATCCACACCGGAATCGCGAAGATGAGCAGTACGCATCCGATACCGAGAAGCAAGGCCAAGATCCCTCCCATGCGACAACCGTAGCCCGATAGAGTGAACCGTGTCGCTTTTCAGGAGGGGTCGCCGAATCGACCGGGAGACAGTCGCGGCGGCGGTAGCGGCATTGGAACTTCCTGAGGCAGTGTTCAAAACCTGCCCGTGGCAGCCGAGGGAGTTGGTCGAGACGGGCCTGCGGCAATGGCTGCGCTGCTGCGGCGCCGCCCTGCGCGACGACCAGATCATCGGAATGCCTTCGCACGCGGTGGATGAGGCGTGGCACGGCTTGATCCTGTGCACGCAACGCTATGCCCGCTTCTGCACCGACGCGTATGGGCGCTTCCTGCACCATCATCCGGAGGGCGCGGGTCCGCCGAATCCGGCACACGGCACCATGGCCCAACAATTGGGCCGCACGGTGGTCGCCTGGTCGATGATGCGCGAACCCGGCGAGGAATGCGTCCTGTGGGACCTGGACCGCGGGGTCGGCGTCGAAAACCCGTGGGGCATCGACGCCACCCGCGTCGAAGCCATCGAGGCCGAACTACTCCGAACCGCATAACCTACGTGCCCGCGAAGAGTTGCCGCGTGCGATGGTCGTCAACCGAAGAAGGGCTATCGGCGTGCCCGATGCCGGAATGGATGGTCAATCTCGCGCCGATCGCGAGGGGGGTCGGCGCGCGCGCAGACTCTGGATCGCATAGACGATCGCGCTGACGGCGAGCAAGGCCGCGGATAGCAGGAGCCAGCGCTGGAGAAACGGTTGCTGGGTGCCTCCGGTGGCCGCGTGATAGGTCACCGCACCCTGCCGGATGATGCCGGGGAAGAACAGTAGAAACGACAGCCCGATGCCGAGCAGGGGCACCCGGACATAGTTCAATGGCGACACCCGGAGTCGAGTTCGGGCCGACGCCGCGGCCAGGATGCGATCAACGAGCGCGTATGCGGGAAAAAGTATGAGGTCGTGCGCGATAATGGCCGCCACGAACCATACCGCGATCGCCTGCCACCACACCTGATGGTTCCACAGGGCATCGAATCCGAGCACCCATACGGTGTACCCCGCGAGCGCGAATGCCATCAGCAGTACGAGTAAATGCAGTGGGTGTGCTCCGTACGCACGTTTCCAGCGGCGGATCAGCCTGGTCGTGCTCATCTCAAACCTTCCGGAATTCAATGCTGGAGACCCATTTCGTATTGTGCACCCCCGGCATGGCGGGGACGATGATTCGCGCCGGGTATCCGTGGTCGAGCGAGAGATCCGCGCCGTTCACCCGCAATGCCAGCAGTGCGTCGGAGTCGAGCACCTGATTCGCTTGCAGGAGCGCGCGATTGAATGCTCCGTCCCTTTCCAGCGAGGTAACCACCGCGGAAAGGGGTTGCTCGACACCGGCATGTCGGGCCAGATCGGAAAGCCGCACCCCGGTCCAGGTCTGCACGGTGGACCACCCCTCGACGCAGGCGATGGGCAGCCGGGCGACATGTTGGGGCATGGCCAGCAACTCCCCTCGGCCGAGGCGTACCGCAGCAGGCCCGCCCAATAAACTCAGCGTCCAGGAATCATCGACATCGGCGGTGGCGATTCGGGCCGCGGCGGCGGTGCGGTTGATCTGAAAGTCGTTGGCGTCGTGGCCTTCTCCACCGCCGCGCGGCAGCAGCAGTGCGGCCCGGCGGGTGAACCCGCCGAGGGTCTGGCCCGCGCTGAGCACGACGACGAACAGGACGCCACCGCCGACGAGTGCCAGGGCGCCGCGCCGGCTCATGGTCGGCTCGGCGGGATCGGTGGCGACCAAACCGTCCGCATCCGCCGGTTCTGGCTCGGTATCGGCACGGGAGGTGCGCAGCACCGCCCACAGTGATCGTGACCGCAATGCGGTGATCATGCGCGGCAATTTGATGGCCACATGGGCCACGAATCCGGCGATGAACACCCACGCTCCGAAGTAATGAGCGGTGTAGAAGGAGAATCCGAAGATGTAGTCGTACTGGATATTGAGTATTCCAGTGGCGATCTCGAACAACACGCCACCCACCAGCAGCACCAACGACACCCGTTCGATCGCCTCGGCGACCGACCGCACCGGAGGCCGCGCGAACAGTCGCGGGATCACCGACCACAGCTTCGCCGCCACCACCGGTACCAGCGCGAGCCCCATCCCGACATGCAAGCCCTGGGTGAGCCGGTACAGCCACGAGGGGCGAGTCGGCCAATCGAAGGTGGGCAGTCCGAGGCCCCTGACGGGTGACGGGATCGCTTGCCCCAGCTGCGGACCGTAGGCGATATACGACAGTAAGCCGGTGAGGACAACAATCGAAAGACCCACCAGCAGCACCGAACCGAACACCGAGGTCAGCCACGGACCCCGCAGCGGGCTGCGCCACCGAGGGCGCGGCAATGATCGAATGCGCTCATTCATGGTCATTCCGTCTCTCGCCCCGCGAAGCCGCGGATATTTTGCGTTCGTGTCGGAACTCGGTGACACCGCGTTTCAGCGGTGCGATGAGTTGAAGATACCTCGCGACCTCCGGTGTTCTGGTCGACACGAGCGCTGAAACCCCGTTTCGGGATCCATATTTCCCGGCCCGAACGGGGCGAATGACGAAATAATGACAGTTCCGACAGATGTAGGCCATGACGGTTTCGACGCGGCGGCTCGCCGATCGACGCTGCTGCCGTGGGCGGGCGGTCACGGCCAACCCCACCCGCGTCGAAGCGGAGCTGCTCCTAACCGCGTGAACTACGTCAACTTCACCCGCGCCGCGAAGAACCGGACCAACCCCGGCGCAACCCGATTCACCACATACTGCACCCGCGCCTCCGGCGTCACCGGCACGATCCCGCTCTACCGCGCGCACAATCTGCTCGGCCACCTTTTCCGGGCCGTACCCACGCCTGCGGTAGAGCCCGTCATAACGCTGCTGCTTGCGACGTTCGTCCTCGACACCGAGACCCGAGAAACGGGTATTGGCAACAATATTGGTGTGAACTATTCCGGGGTAGACGGTTGAGAATGCACCAATTGCACGTTTCTGGTGGCGAGGCGATCGGCGTACAGCGCGCCCCGTTCATCGGAAAATCGAACTGATTGTGCACCAAGCGATTCCAGTGACGTACGTCACCGAGTCGTCTGGAACCTGCTGCGCCACAAGGGCGTCAAAGAACAGTGAAGGAATCGGACTGTCAGATGGGAAATCCATGAACACTGCAATGACCGCCCGCCGGTTCGTCGCGTCGATCGCCCTGTCCGCAGCCTGCGCCGCAGGGGCGTCAACGATGGGGGTAGGGCTCGCGGCGGCGGAGGCACCGCCTGCTGCAGCTCAGACGATCGGCGCTACGCAGCCGGGATGGCAGTTCGAATTCACCGCCACCTACAAGGCAACGGTGTCCTGCTACTTCGAGAACTTGGACAGGACAGACGCCACGGGTCCGTTCACGTTCACCGGCACCGGTAAGACGAAGGATGGTGCAGTGAATGATGCGAAGAACAACGCTCAGAAGGCTGTACCAGCAGGAAAGAAGTTGAAGCATTGCCGCACAGTGAGCGTAGGCAAGTAAATTGGTAGAGGAGTATGGATTACATGGACAACGATGATCGCCGCATCTGGCAGATCGCAGTAGGGCTCGGGTTACCTGACCTCACTGGGCCTGGATCTCTTGCTAGCGAGGAGATCCACCCGATCGCGCTGATCCTTGAAGGGAGTGCGCATCGGATCCGCGGCGTGAACAGGATTCCGTGCTATTCCGAATTCGGCCAGGTCAGTGAGATCGACAACTTGGCTGAACGACTTCAGGGTGACGCCTATGATCCGGTCAATGTGCCGGTCGAATGCACCCTCACCGTATATGTTGCCGACGACGAACTGGACGAACTACTGCCGGTGATCATGGAAGACCTCGGCATCGATAAGGACGGCTACTCAGCTGCGGCTGGCCGAACGGTCACCCTCGGTCTGCGCGACATCTCGTCGAGATCTGAGCCGAACGGTGTCTACCAGGGCCTCATCGACCAGTATGAAAGTCAAAGCGGAGCGGACTGAGACACGCTGTTCAGCGGGTTGCCACATAAGGCCGTGTTGTGCGCGGTTACAGAGCGCACAACACGGTGGATGGCCGCCGTCACTGGTGATCGAGTCGAAACAGTGTCCTTCCCGCGGGATCGGCTGAATATGTTGGTCCCACGGTCGAATACTAGGTGAGCTTCACCCGAGCTGCGAAGAACCGCACCATTGCGGGCGCGAACCTGTTGAACTGCAACTGCATTCGCGCTTCCGGCGTGATCGGCACGATGTCCCGGTCGCGTTCGACGGCCCGTACGATCTGCTCGGCGACCTTGTCGGGGGTGTAGCGCCGCATCCGGTACAGATTGTCGTAGCGCTCCTGCTTCTGCTTCTCCTCCGCCGCGCTCACACCCGAGAATGTGGTCGTGGCAACGATGTTCGTGTGGACAACACCAGGGCAGAAGGCGCGAAGTGCACCAATTTGTTATGTTTCCAGAGCCACGGCGCAGGTGCGCCGCGAACGGCTAGTCCGTAGCGCGACAACCGGATTGACGATGCAAGGCACCCCTGATCGTGCTCCAGTGGACCCCCATCGATATGCCGAACAGGTGGCCTCTGATTCGAGATGTGCCATGTTGAGCGTCGAGTCTTGGACTGAGCGAGTTGCAACCACGGAGCAAGGCACGGCGCACCGGCAAGCCGAGATCGATTACCGCAGCGTCCCGGCCGTCCGACCGCAAGTCACCCTAGTGCGGAGGAAGATCCCGGTGCCCATTCATGAGCGCGGAAAGCAATTCACGCAGATGACCAGGGACGTCATCGAATTCGATTCGTTCCAGCGGCAAAACCTCGGCGCCTGGGTCGGGGTGCTCCAGCAGTTCGCCGTTCTGCCACCCGGTAAACGCGCCGAGTGTGAACTTCAGCTCGCCGCCACTCAGGCGGCGGGCAGCGTGGAGCCATTGGCCGTGTGTGTTCTGAATCCACAGATCACTACGGCCATCTCGATAGACCCCCGGCTGCGATGGGAGGCCCATCAGTCCTGGATTCCGGCATAGTTCGCGAGAGCGCGCAATCCGCTCGAGGCGCGTCGCTGCTGTTCGGCGGTCGTTTTTATGACCGTCTTGACTGCTCGGGAATGCCTGAAGTACTCGGGCGCGCACAATCGCGCCTCTTGCAGAGCATCAACGGCCTTGTCTGGTTTGCCAGCGACGAGCGCGGCTCGCGCGAGGTCAAGCCAGAAATGCGCCTGTCGCTCGCGGGGGAAGCTCGTAGGCAACTGGACCGTTTCGGCGATCTGATCCGCTACGCCGATGCGACCAAGATCGACGGCTGACCCGATCTCCCATAGCTTCAGGTTTGTCGGACCAACAACGGTTCCCAATACCTCACGATCGCCGACGCGCGCCGCTAGCGCGGTGGCCTCGGCATAGTGGGTGTCGGTCGTATCCGCGTCCCAGCCTGTTGCGGCTAGGCCCGCTCGTCGCATGTGAAGCGCGCACAGCACTGCCGCCCCGGTCAGGTCATTGGCCAACGGCTCGACATCGGCGATAGTGCGGTCGGTGAGCTGAATGGCCTGTGCGCTCGCGCCAATTCGAGCCAGCGCCGCAGACTTCACGTAGCGCGTCGTCGCCAGCAGGAGAGGATCATCCGATTGCGACGCGGCCCAGACCATTCGATCGGTGGCCAGCATGGATAGGTCGTGATGTCCCAGTTTGTGGCTGAGGGTATTCGCAGCGCGGTAGGCGTAGGTCAGCAGCGAATATGCCTCGGCACCGTCGCGCTGCGTCGCCGTGAGGAGCTGGTCCGTGAGGTCCGGCAGGAGTTTGGTCATCTTGTCGTAGGCTGCCGCGTGCCGCCATTCCATCATCCGAAGAACCAACGGGCGCAACCGATCCAACGGCTCGGGTTCAAGGTCGGGCAGCAGGTCGGTAGCGGCCAGCACTCGCCGGACAGTCGGAATGATGCCGTCGAGATTCGGATACTCAGAGTCTTCCCCGTACAGCAATGAAGCCTCGACACCGAGCGCGGTCGCGACGTAGCCGACCCACACCTGGGAGGCCGCAGCGTGCCCACTCTCGACCTTGGCCAACGTTTGTTTCCCAACGCCCGCGGCCCGCGCGAGCTGAAGCTGCGTCATCCCACGCAGCTTGCGATACTTCGCGATTCGCCGACCGACCGAGTCCTCTTCCTGCATGGATCTCACGCTACGCCGCACCAAGTTTCCAGGGAAACACTGAAGGAAACTTTTAGGAAACTTCACGACATGTGACCTGCGTAACGTTCCCAAGTGCCCCGGTGCCGGGCCGGCCATCCCCCCGACTCCGGGTGCACACCATTCGTTGCGGACTTCGAGGTACGACATGACCTCTACGGCTTGCGATCCAACTGCCCAACTACGGCGATACGCCGACCGCGCGCGTCGGTCCGAACACCACAGCCGCCAGCGGCTCCGCGCGCACGAGACCAACTTCAGCGATCCGATTGAGGTTTATCGATGAAGCTTCGTAATGCGGTGCTTTCGCGCATCCACTACTACCGGGATGTGTGTGGACTCCCCGCAGTCCTGCACGCCGCCACAGGCCGAATCGCGATACGCATCTCACCCCAGCTCGGGGCGATCAGTCTGCCCGGTGTGCTCGGCGGGCAGGTCGCGGCGCGGCTGGACTATTGGCATGGGGTGCTCGTGCCGGTAGTAATGCATCCCGCGACCGGACGCCGGATCTTCCTCGTACGAAACGACATTGACGACCGTGCCGGGGTGCAGGAATGGCTGCACCCCGTCAACGGGGACGTGCTCGATACCGATGTCGAGGTGGCATTGCCGAGCCCGGTGCTCGGTGTCGAGCGGTGGACGTGGGTGGATTGGCCGCAGGACGCCTACCTGCCGTCCGGGGCGGATGTGCTGGCGGCGATAGGCGACTGCGCGGGCCTGGCGGTGGCCCGTGCCTGATGAGCTGAAACTAGCAGTGCCGGACCGTATTCCGGGGACACACATCCACCCCGCGCTCGATGCCGGGGCAAAGCATCAGCCGCCATCAGAGTGGGTCGATTACCTGCGGGCGGCGAGTCCCACGGAGGAACCGCTCGCGGCGGTCGCGCAGGAGGCGCAGGCATGAATGACCTTGTGTGGGGCGAGGGATTCGACCCGACCGCAGTCGGCATGTACTTGTCCCTGGCGCAGCCGGTCTTAGACGGATTGCGCCAACTGATCACCGAGCATGCGGAACTGGAGGCGAAGCGGTGACCCGTCCGAGCGCTTTGGGGTATCTGCGCCGCGACATTGCCGGTATCCACCAGACAGCGATAGAGCCCCGGATGCGCAGTGCAGCAGGAAATTTCGGGTACAGCCTCATCAAAACTCTGGCGCTTTCCGACCCGGACACAGCGGAGAACGTCCTGATTGCTTTGGTGTCCACTCTCGGCGTGCCCGCCGTGCTTGTACCCAGCGTCGAGCATTTCGAGGGAGGTCGGCCGCCTGAGCCGCTGCTGAGCTTGGTGGACGTGCTGGTGATGGAGCCGAAAACGAAGTTCGACCGGATCAAATTCAAACAGGCGGCATCGTGACCTGGGGCCTCTTCGCGGCGGCGATTTACCCGGCCACGGCTTTCGTGTGGCAGCTATGGCAGTACCGACGACAAGCACACGGAGATGATCCCGGCACCGGTGAAGGCTGGGACGAGCTGTGACCTGGATAGACGCAGTCGCGGCGGTGACCGGCGTGGTTGTGATCACCGCGTGGGAGCGGATATCGCCTGTGCGGTGGCGGGGACCGCACGGGGACCCCGCGACACACGATGACCTGAATGACCGCGTAACACGTTGTGACACAACATATTCAAGGAGGACACCGCATGCGTGACCCGAGTCCTCAGCAGCCCCACCGGCCGCGGCTTCCCGCTGTGGTGGAGATCGTGGCCGCAACGCACGGAGACATCCTGCAGGAGCATCCGGCCCGCGCGATTCTGGACGAATCGAGGCCGAACGCAAACGGCGCACTCAGGGCGGTGACGACCACGCGGGGTGCCGATTCCCGCCGCGTGGCGGGGTTCGTTCTCGGGTGGGCGGTCGGCGTTCTGGTCGGCTGGGCGGCCGGATGGGTATGGGAAACGGCGGTGTGCCGGTGATCGCCGGGCGGGGTTCGGGTGTCGTGGTCCCGACGGGGCAGGTGATCGTGAGCGCGTGGGACAAGCGGCTGGCTCCCGAGACAGCGGGCGTACCAGCGTTGTTGGCGGCGGCCATCGACATCGCGAAGTGCCAGTGGAGTATGCGGGTATGGGTCCTGCAACGCGCGGTGAAGCATCCGGACGCCACGGCACCCGAACTCTTGGCCAGAGAGGGCGATTTCCCGGTGCATCACGCGCTGGAGTTGGCGGTGCGGCGGGTCGAGATAGAAGACCAGTTCGCCCGTCACCTTCCCGGCGACTCTGCCGCGCCGCCGCTGGAGTTCTCGCCCGGCGAGGCGATAGAGAACATGGCGCGCGCTTGGACCGCGATAGAGGCCGACCGCCAGATCGCCCGCTACGAGCGCGAGCACGGCCGGGTACCACCGGACCACGGTGCGGCACCGAACAAACGGGAACTCGAACACTGGACCAGCGCCTACGAGGCCATGGTTGCCGACCTGACCGCCGGGCGACGCCACTACCGCCTACCTGACCACCCCACCCCGGCGGAATCGACCGAGGATCGGACCGGATACGCGAGTCTGATGGACGATACTGACCTGTCCGACACCCCGACACGAACACGGAGGCACCGGGTGAGCGACGAGCAGCTTGGCTTCGATATCGACGTTGAACAGACCGCTTGGGGCAAGTGGGTCGATCCGGACCGGCGGGCCGCGCAAGTGCGGAAGTTCCTGGACTACGCCCAGATTCCGCGTATCCCCACGAAACCGTGGCCCGAAGACTCACCGGAGCTGAAGCAGCTCGACACCGTTGTCGAGCGCCTGTTTCCGGACTTGGCTACCGCAATGGCCCCGGAGAACGCCGATATGGCGGATGCTTTCATCTGTTTTCTCGGTGAGTGCTTCATTAAGTTCGCGGGCGCACGCTGGGAGCCCTATGAATGGTTCGGCCGCGACAAGTCGTTCTATGACGACGTGAATCCGATGCTCGAGTATGGTTTCGATACCGATGGCGATACTGCTTTTGGGTTGATGAAAGTAATGATTGATCATTATGATCCCGCCGACGGTGGCATGTTCGCCGGTATGGCCGAGATGATGCGCGAGTTCGCGGAAGAATACGCGGCGTCCAACAGCGACACATAGACATACAGTTCTTTCTTGCATATGACAGTAACCGGGGGTGGGTTCCGTCATGCCCGACGAATACGATCAAATCCGTGAACCATACGACAACCCGGCTCGAGGAAGGATATTCGAGAACGGTATCGAGCAACTGTTTCATGATCGACAGAACGGTTATGTGCCGAAGCCCGATTCGTACTCTACATCGATCGGCCCTCGGCACTACGACAAGGCGAGGGCCGACGAGCACGGCAGAATCCACGCCGCCGAAGACAAATCAGGAAAGACCGGCAGCAGGAACGATCTACGAGAGTTGGAGAAGGACCGCGAACTGCTCCGGAAAGGTGTCATCGAAACGCTCCGCGTCCGGACCGTAGCAGGTGAGAAGATGTCATCGGCCTACCGGGAACTTCTGACGGAGATGCAGCAGGAACTCGGCAGCCGGGTAATCCACCAGGAACTCACAAGGGAACAAGCCTGTTTAGCATTCGATATGGGGCTCGCCTACGAGAAAGATGCCCGGCAACTCGAGCTTAGGACACGGCTGGAATTGGACCGCGCCGAGCGGGCGCGATTGCGGCTGGAGAATATTCGAGAAATAGTGAAGGCACGGGAACGCGCCGAAGCTCTCGAAAGGGCCGAACGTGCCCAACAAGCCGGAGAGCAAGAACAAGCCCGGCAACGCGATATAGAGAAAGCGCGGGAACGGGCCGCCCTGTTCCGCGACATGGAACGGTTCCGGGAAGGTGTCGAGCGCGGACAGGTGGAAGCCCGCGAAAGGGCCGAGCGGGACCGAGAGGCAAGAGAACAAGACCAAGCCCGGCAGCGTGAGGAAACCGCCAGAATACGGGACCAGCTCAGTAAGGATATCCAGGCTCAAACCAAGCAGATAGCGCGGGATCGCGAATCCGGTCGAGAAATCGACCCCGACAGGCTCTACGAAATTCACAAAGACCTCGTGCAGGGCTTGAATGTGGTTCGAGAGCGGGAACGGGAAGACACCCGAGAAATGCTTGAGACGCTGCATGTGAGCAGGGATCAGGCACGCAGCATGGAACTCGCGTTCGAGTTGTCCCGCGAGGAAAAACGCGAAGACGTGGTGAAGGGCCTGAATGAAATAGCGCTCACCGTGCAGCGGGAAGACCAGCGACGCGAAGCGGTGGAGAAGGATCGGCGCGAGCGGGAGGCGCAACAGCGCGAGCGGGAGGCGCGCGAAGCGTACGGCCAGGCGTTACGACAGCGCGGAATACCGCCCGAGATAGCCGCGCTCGTGCAGCACCAAGAAGCGCTCGACCACGCGATGGAGCGCGGCCGTGAGCTTGGAGTCGAGCCGCCGCAGGTGCAGGGCCGCAGCCGGGGCGACCCCAGCGGCAGAGGCATCGAACGCACACGGGACTGATGCCAGACCGAGAAGCCTCGACAGCACCGGACCGGGTCACGCCCGCACCGAGCGCGATTCACTACCCGATTCCACCACGCGCGCTTGGCCGGTTCATTTGAATTGATCGCTACCCGATTCGGATCGTCGAGGGTATCGTCTGGCGCGAGCCATTTTGTTAGCAGGTAACGTAAAGGTCGGCTCGTAACGAGGACCGGGCCGACCACCGTAGTGGCCGACCCGGGACCGGGTTCAGCGCTGAATGATCATGTAGATCAGCAGCAACAGCAGCGCTGGACATGGGCAGCGCAAGGGAATCTCAGCGGTGAGTGCTATCACCGCTGAGACTCTTGCCCGTGCGTCACCCCGGCACCCATCATCTGGCACCAGCGTTCCTCCTTTCAGGACGGGTCGCCAAGCACACTGCTCGGCGACCCGTCCCGCAGGAGGGGAAGCAGAGAGAACCGTAGCCGAAATAGGCTCCGCAGTAGGCGAAATCACCGCAACGTCGATCGCTCGATGCGTCTGGACGCAGCATTTGTCGCGGTTGTAGCCTCGTCGCAATCACACGAGGGGAACTTATGAGGACTGCCGCACTACTCGCCGCTGCGCTCACCGGACCACTACTCGCGGGTTGTGGTGCAGCCGACAAGCCCGCCGCTGCGCCCAGTTCGTCACCTGCCGGCACGACAACGACGTCGACCGCGGCCACTGTGTCGGCCAAGTCCCCGCGCGGCAACCTGGTGAAGCCGATTGGGTCCGAGGCGGGGATCGGGAAACCCGGTGTCGTGCCGGTGATCTCGTGGACGGTGACCAACGTCCAGGTGGGTGCACCGTGTACCGCCGCCTCGCCGCAGCCCGCACAGAACGGGCATTTCGTCGTGGTGTCGGTCGAAGCCCAAACCTCCACGGATCTCGAACCGTCGAGGCTGCCCGGTGGGTTCTTTCACCCCGGCAACTACTGGAATGTCGTCGACGCCACCGGCGTTACCCGCGTCCACCCGGATACCGATCCGACCTACCGCTGCACCAAGGCGGATTGGCCGGTCGACCTCACGCCGGGATCGCGGTATCAGTTCCACCTCACATTCGATTCACCCACCCCAACAGGCTTTTTGACGTTCGTACCCACAACCGGCCAGCCCGGGTGGGAATACCCGTTCTGAGCGGGTAACCCGGACACGACAGCATCGCCCCAACCGCGAAACCGGTTGGGGCCATGGTCTTTCGGTGTGTCCGCGCTACAGGTCGTATGCCTGGATAGAATCGACGGCGGGCGAGCGGTATTCGCTCATGAAGAGGGGATAGTTGCCCTCGACAGCGAACCCCCACCGCCGATTCGTCGGTCCGCTGCCGACGATGTTGTTGATATCGGTCCAGGTCAACAGCGCTGCGCCGTTGCGGTAGGCGGTGAATACCTTGCCGACTCGCCGGAATTCGATCAGATCGCCCGCGGCGATGTTGGTCACGGTCGACGCCTGCACCGTTTGGCCGGTCTGATCGGTGGTGACGCCTGAGCTCGGTGGTAGCCCGGACTGGGTCACGATGCCGCATCCGCTGCCGGTGCTGACCACCAGGTAGCACATGACCCCGGCACCGAACGCATCGGCGACAGCGAGCACGATCGCGGTGAAGTTGTCCGTCGCCGAATTCCCCACAGGCGCAATGAGCTGCGCCTTCACGGCGTAGTTGTCGCTGCCGAATCGACCGGCCGCAGCGCCGCCGCCCTGGTAGCTCGCCCAGCATCCCGCGCGGCCGTCGCCGCGGTTCATCGTCTTCATCTGTGCGCGGTTGGTGGCGATCCTCGGTGCCCCGTTACGGTCGATACGCCAGTCCGTGCCGAGCGAGACATCGTCGGCCCGGTCGAACGAGTCGGCCCAGCGGTAGCCGACCGTCACGGCGGCCGAGGTTGTACCGCCGCCGGTCGCGGGTGCGGAACTCGTTGCCGTGCGCGCAATCACCACCGATGCGGTGCCGTCGCCGTTCGCGGCGGCGGGGATGGGTGCGCCGGGCGTGATGGTCGCGGTGCCTGCGCCCATCGCGGTTTCGGTTGCCTTGACCGCGGCGTGCTCCGAAGCCGCCTGAACTACGTCAACTTCACCCGCGCCGCGAAGAACCGGACCAACCCCGGCGCAACCCGATTCACCACATACTGCACCCGCGCCTCCGGCGTCACCGGCACAATCCCACGATCCCGCTCGACCGCACGCACGATCTGCTCGGCCACCTTCTCCGGGCCGTACCCACGCCTGCGGTAGAGCCCGTCATAACGCTGCTGCTTGCGGCGTTCATCCTCGGCATCGAGACCCGAGAAACGGGTATTGGCAACAATATTGGTGTGGACTATTCCGGGGCAGATGGTGTGGACGGAGATGGCGCTGCCCGCGAGTTCGGCGCGCAGGCAGTCGGAGAACATGAAGACCGCCGACTTCGAGGTGGCGTAGGCGCTGAATCCACGCTGCGGGCTGTAGGCGGCCATACTCGACAGGTTGACGATATGTCCGCCGAGTCCGCGATCGGCCATGGCCTTGCCGAAGGTGCGGCAGCCGTTGAGTACGCCGCCCAGGTTGACGCGCAGGACGCGATCGAATTCCGTTGCGGGCGTATCGAAGAAGTCGCCCGCCTGCCCGATGCCCGCATTGTTGATCAGAATGTCGGGCACGCCGTGCGCGGCCAGGACCGCGTCGGCGTGCTCGGCCACCTCGTTCGCGTCCGAGACGTCGAGCGAATAGGCATGCCCCACACCACCTTCGGCGGCGATCAGCTCGACGGTGTCCTTCGCGCCGAGCACATCGAGATCGGAGACGACCACTTCGGCGCCGCGCCGGGCGAAGGCGAGCGCGGTCTCGCGGCCGATACCGCTGGCGCCGCCGGTGATCACCACCAGTTGATCCTCGAAAGCTTTGCGCGCACGTCCGACTTCGGCGCGACGCAGTGCGCGGGGGGACGGTTCGCCGCCGAGCGCATCGGCCAGTTCGATGGCCGAAGTGGCGAGCAGTTCCGGATGGGAGAACGGAACCCAGTGTCCCGCAGCGACATTGCGCCGCCACAGGCGCGAGGTCCACTTGGGCTCGTCGTCGTAGCCCGCGGGTCGCACCGCGATATCGCGGCCCGCGACGATCAACTGCACGGGCACCTCGGTGCGGCGTTCGCGGGGCGCGAGCATGCGCTGGACGATATTGGCACGGTAGATCAGCAGACCGTCCACCATGTCGCGTCGGAAGCTGGGTCCCAGTTCGATATTCGAGGGCGCGGTGTCGTTGAGCAGTCCGACGAAGCCGCGCCACAGCCGTTCGGTGCCGATGACGCCGAAGGTGGCGCGCGGCAGGCCGGGGGTCATGAAGAAGAAGGTGTAGGCCGAGGACAGCGCCTGGGTGAACGGCTGCCAGACATTGCGCGGCGTCGGCCGGGCCAGCCTGTCGCGCATCCATTTGGCCAGGTGGTCCAGGTTGGGGCCGGAGACGGAGGTGAACGACGCGACCCGCGTCTCGGCGGCCGGTTCGCACACCGCCTCCCACACCTGCACCGAACCCCAGTCGTGGGCCAGTACATGCACGGGCCGATCCGGGCTGACGGTGTCGATCACCGCGTAGAAGTCCTTGGCCAGTTCTTCCAGCCGGAAGTCCTGTGTGCGGGCGGTTCTGGTGGATTCACCGTGGCCTCGGGTGTCGTAGGTGACCACGTGGAACCGTTTGGTCAGCAGCGGAACCACCCGATCCCACAGATGGTGGGTGTCGGGCCAACCGTGCACCAGCACAATGGTTTCCGCCGTCGGGTCGCCGCTTTCGAAGACGGCGATATCGAACTCGCCGCTGCGCACGGTCCGCCATTTCGCGGGTTGGTTCGTGGCTGTCATCGATCTATCTCCTTGCCTGCGCGATCCGACTGCGGCCGCGGCATCTTCACAGGTCCAGCACGAGTCGTCCACCGGTCGCGCGGGATACGCAGACCAGCATCTCCCCCGCCGCGTGTTCGGCGGGGGTCAGCACGGTTTCGCGATGGTCGGGCTCCCCCGCGAGGACACGCACCTTGCAGGTGCGGCAGAATCCCTGCCTGCACGAATAGGGCCGATCGGGTTTGCTTTCGAGAATCGTGTCGAGCGCGGATCGATTCGCTGCCACCTCGACCACCGTTCCGGTGGAGGCGAATTCGATCTCGAACGGCACGCCGTTGACGACCGGCGGCGGCGAGAAGCGCTCGGAATGCAGCTCCACGCCGGGCATTTCATTGATCGCGGCGGCGATCGTCGTGGTCATCGGCACCGGGCCGCAGCAGTATACGGCGGTATCGGCCGTGACACCGGGCAGCAGCGCGGCGGCGTCGGGCAGGCCGTGCTCGTCATCGGTGCGAACTCGCACACGACCGCCGAAGCTTTCGACTTCGTCGAGGAATGGGATGGTGTCGCGGGCACGGCCGGTGTAGACCATGGACCAGTCGACGCCCAGTCGATGCGCCAGTCGCATCATCGGCAGGATCGGGGTGATGCCGATCCCGCCTGCCACGAAATGCAAACGGGCGGCGGGTGATCCGTGCCCTGGCACGGCAAAGGGGAAGGCATTGCGCGGGCCGCGCACCACCACCCGCGTCCCCACCGGGAGCGCGTCGTGTACCTCGATCGAACCGCCGTTGCCATTCGGTATGCGGCGCACCGCGATTCGATAGGCGCGGGTATCGGCCGGATCGCCGCAGAGCGAATACTGGCGCAGCAATCCGGAGGGCAGTTCGATATCGAGGTGCGCGCCGGGCCACCAGCGCGGCAGCTCCCGACCGCCCGGCGCTCGCAGCAGCAGGCTCACCACATCCTGATCGTGTGCTTCGACGCGGCGTTCGGTGACCACCACCTCGATGCGGCGGTCGTCGACCTTCGGCCTCAGGTCGCGACGGTTGACGACCGCGGTCCAGCGCACTCGGGCCGAGGCTACCGCGTCGAGCACCTGGATGGCCCGGTCGCGGTCGCGTTTGCCGAACAGGTCGGCGGGTAGGTGTGCCGGAACCTCTCTCACGAGGCCACCGCGCGCGCCGCCGGGGACTGGGCCAGGTAAGCCACGGCCTGGGCGGTCGAGCCGACCGATTCCGGGGTGTAGCCGGGCTTGAAGGTGGACAGCGCACTGCGCAGCAGTGATGGCACACCGGGCAGCGCGCCGCGCCACATCGAGCCGAAGATGCGCAGGACCAGGCGCGGGTAACCCATATTCGGGAGTGTGGCGTCCTGGTGCACCAGGAATTTCGCGCCGCGACCGATGAGGATCAGGAAGATCGGGAAGGTCACCGTCATGACCGCCGCCCGGCGCAGGTAGCCCACGTCGAAGTAGGACGCGACATCGTGCGCCACGTGACGATGCTCGACCTCCTCGGCGCCATGCCAGCGGAACAGATCGGCCACCCCGGGATCGGCATCGAACTTCTCGAGGTCGGCATTGAGCACCCAGTCGCCGAGGTAGGCGAAGAAGTGTTCGAGCGCGGCGATGAAGGCCAGCCGCTCGACGAGCATCTGTCGACCGGCGACGGTCTCATCGCCGCGCGAGCCGAGGGTGTTGCGGAACAGGTATTCCGCTTGGCGCACATAGGGTTCCGGGTCGATGCCGTGCACGGCCAGCACCTCGTTGAGCACCTTGTCGTGCGTTTCGGCGTGCATGGACTCCTGGCCGATGAAGCCGAGCATGGCCTCGCGCAGCTTGTCGTCCTTCACATACGGCAGCGCCTCGGAATAGGTGGCGCAGAACATCCGCTCGCCCTCGGGCAGTAGCAGATTGAGCGCGTTGATCACGTGCGAGCCGATCGGCTCCGTTGGCATCCACCGCAGCGGGGTGTCGGTCCAGTCGAATCGCACATTGCGGGCATGCAGCGCGACCTCACCCGGATCGATCTCCGGTCGCCGGTGCCGGCGAAGTAGCTTCATCGGTACTCCTCGATGTTCACCGTGTGCGGCGGCACGATCGCGATCGTGCCGCCGCACACGTTTCCTGCATGGCCGTAGCAAGAATCATACACATACATGCAACGTTGAGTTACATACACAGTCACCGACCTGTTCACACCCCGAAAAGCCTTAGGGGAGTTGAGGATTCCGCCGTTGACAGCATCCGAATACCTCCTTTGGTAGCCGATAACTAGAACGAGTTCTAGTAGTCTCTCGCTATGGAACGATTGACCGGATTGGATGCGAGCTTTCTCTACCTGGAGACCGGAACCCAGCATCTACACGTGTGCGCACTGCTGATTCTGGAACCGACCCCCGACCAATACTCATTCGACGGATTCAAGGCCGAACTGGCCCGGCGCCTGCCACTCGTTCCGCAGATGCGGCGGCGCGTGCACGAGGTGCCATTTCACCTGGACCACCCGGTATGGGCGGATGATCCGAATTTCGACCTGGACTACCACGTGCAGCGGGCCGGCCTGCCGAGCCCCTGCGGGGAGGCCGAATTGGCCGAATTGGTCGGCGAAATCGCGAGCAGACCCATGGACCGCGACCGCCCGCTGTGGGAGATGACCGTGGTCGAGGGCCTCGACGCGGGCAAGGTCGCGGTGATCTGCAAATACCATCACGCCGCGGTGGACGGCATCACCGGAACCAACATGATGATGCATCTCTGCGATCTGACCCCCCGCGATCCGGTCGGCGAATCACCCACGGACAGCAGCGAACTCGCCTCCGCTCCGAGCGAGCCCGAACCGAATGATTGGAAGCTGCTCGCCGAGGCCATCACGCACTTCCCGGCCAGGGCGGGTCTGGTCGGCATGGTTCCCAGAACTCTCGGCATCATGGCGAGCGCGGCGCAGCGACGACGAAACAATATGGCGGGCATGGCTGTTCCGTTCACCGCGCCGCGCACACCGTTCAACCGCGCCATCTCGGCACGGCGCTCGGTGGCATTCACCGGGGTGGATCTGGCCGATATCAAGCGGATCAAAACGGCCTTCGAGGTCAAGGTCAACGATGTGGTGCTGACGGTGGTGGCCGGTGTGCTGCGCACCTACCTCGACAAACACGGCCACCTACCCGAGACCTCGCTCATCGCCTCGGTCCCGGTCTCGGTGCACGAATCCACCAGGCACACTTCGGGTATCAACAAGGTATCCACGCTCTTCTCCCGACTCGGCACCGATATCGCCGATCCGGTCGAACGGCTGCGGCTGGTGGCCGCGGCCAATCGCGGCGCCAAGTCCGAACACGATCTGATCGGCGCCGACTTCTTGCAGGACTGGTCGAAATACGCCCCGCCCAACACCTTTCGGCTCGCCTCCCGCATTTACTCGGCGCTGAAGCTGTGCGAGCATCATCCGGTCGTGCACAACCTGGTGGTGTCGAATGTGCCGGGTCCTGCGGTGCCGCTGTATTTCCTCGGCCTGCCGATCGATGCGATGTACCCGTTCGGCCCCGTCTTCCACGGCGCGGGTTTGACGGTGACGGTGCTGTCCAACAATGGCGATCTCGACTTCGGCTTCATCGCCTGCCGGGATCTGGTGCCCGATATCGAGGAGCTGGGCGCGGCGGTGCCCGAGGCTGTCGATGAACTACTCAGCGCGGCACGACAATTGGCCTCGCCCCAGGGAGCGAGATGATTTCGCCGACCTGCCCGCCACCTCGTCGCAGGCGCGCACCAGCACCGGAACGAAGCGGTCGGCGCGCAGGACACATGCCGTGTGGCCCGCGTTCACGAGATGGATCGCGGCATCGGGAATCATCGTGGCCATCTCCAGTTGCCTGCGCACCGGAATGGCGTGATCACGGGTGGTGATCACCACGGCTGTCGGATGGGCAATCTCGGGAAGCCAAGCGGTGGCGTCGAATTCACCGATGTCGGCAATGGCCATGGCAGAGGACCAACCGCTGGTGCTCCGGAGTTCACGCAGTGCCCAGCGTGTGAATTCGCCCGAGGCGCTTTGGGATACGGGATGGGTGCGCAGTCGATCGTGATGCGCGGTCGCCGCGCGTTCGGCGCAGGGACGCACGGATTCGGCGAATGCGCCGTACGTCCGGTGAAAGGCGCGCTCGCGCAGGGTTTCCCGGAATCGGTACGGCGTCGCGCAGAGCACGAGTCCGCGCATCCGATTCGGATGGCGCCGCGCGGCGAGCAGGGTCACCGCACCGCCGAGGGAGTATCCGGCGCACAGTGCCGACTCCAGTCCGAGTGCGTCGAGCACCGCTGGGATGTCATCGGCACAGTCGACAACACGAAAGCTGCCCGCGCGAATTCCGCGACCGTGCCAGCGCTGATCGAACAGCAGCACACGGAAGCGTTCCGACAGCGCTGTCAGCGCGGGAAACCAGTTGAGTCGGGCCGTGCACGCCACACCGTGCAGCAAAATCAATGCGGGCGCGCCGGGCGGGCCGGGGATGTCCACAAGATATGTTGTGCCACGATTGGGCAGGTCGATCATCCGCCCGGCGGGCACCGCGCCCTCCGGCACACCGAATCGGGTGCGCAGCCGCGTCATTGCCACTCCATCGCCGATAACTAGAACTCGTTCTATGGTGATGGTAGTCCGTCCGGAACCCGAGCGTCGTTGGCCCATCGGGCGATTCGGCCGGGAAAATACCCGATGACCAGCGATGGAGGAGTCCGGATGGGACGTTTGACCGGCAAGGTCGCCTTGATCAGCGGTGCGGCGCGCGGCATGGGCGCGGCACACGCGCGAGCCATGGTGGCCGAGGGTGCGCGGGTGATCCTCGGCGACGTACTCGATGCCGAGGGCGCCGCCGTGGCCGCCGAACTCGGCGACGCGGCGAGCTACGTCCCGCTCGACGTGCGCGATCCGGCGCAGTGGCAGGCCGCCGCCGACGCGGCGGTCGAGCGATTCGGCGGGCTGAATATCCTGGTCAACAATGCGGGCATCGCCAATGGCGATCTACTGGTCGACTTCGCACTGTCCGAATGGCAGCGGATCATCGATATCAATCTCACCGGGACCTTCCTCGGAATGCAGGCCGCAGGACGCGCCATGATCGCGGCGGGCGCGGGCGGTTCGATCATCAATATCTCCTCGGTGGAGGGATTGCGCGGCAGCGCAGGCCTGCACGGCTACACCGCCACCAAATTCGCGGTGCGCGGACTCACCAAATCCACCGCACTCGAGTTGGCGCAGTACCGAATTCGGGTCAACTCCGTCCACCCCGGGCTGATCACCACGCCGATGACCGAAGCCATTCCGGCCGCAATGCTGCAGATCCCGCTGGGCCGCGCCGCCGATCCGAGCGAGGTCTCCGCACTGGTCGTCTATCTCGCGAGCGACGAATCCTCGTACTCGACCGGCGCGGAATTCGTGGTGGACGGCGGGCTCACGGTGGGCATCCCGCACACAGCATCTTCCTGAGCGCGCCATAGTCGGCGCGGCGAACCGCGCTCCGGCCCCGAATACCCTAGGGTGTTCGCCATTGAGCACCGACCGATCGGTATTCGGGGCCGACGGCGTAATTCGTCCCCATCTCGCACATCTTTCGTGAACCGCCACCGCTCATGCTCGAGTACGCCGCGTGCGGCCGCACCTCGGAATTCGAGCGCGGCCGACCGCCCGGTGGGCACGCATTCCGGCCGCACCGGGAGATCGATCCGCACGAATCGTGGCCCGCCCGCGCGGGCTGAGATGAATTCTCCGCGAAGTCGGCGTGTCGCGTGCCAATGAATTGCCAACCGGCACCAAGAATTCCACGCGGCAACAGGACAGCTACCGACAGGTCGAAGACGAGGAGGCGGAACCGTTGAGGTCGACGATCGCGCGCATCGGGGCGAATGCGGCGAAAATTCTCGCGATAATGGGCGCCGCGGCGGCACTGGTGACCGGAATGTCCGCCAGTGCGGTCGCCCAACCGCTGTATCCCGCACCGGATCCCGATCCGTTCTATGCCGCACCACCGGATCTGCCCGCGCTGCAGCCCGGTGATGTCATCGCCGTTCGACCCATGCCACCGCTGCTCGCCTTTCCGAGCTCCACGGTCACCATGGTGAAGTTCCGCTCCACCAATTCCACCGGCGAGCCCATTGCCGCGACTACGACGGTGCTCACTCCGAACAATCACGCGCCGGATGGGCCGCTGCTGTCGTATCAGCACATCATCAACGGACTCGGCACCCAGTGCGCGGTATCACGGGTGCTCTACTCCGGCGATCCGAATCTGCAAGTGCGCGAGGCGCCCGCGCTGAACGCGCTGCTGCTGCGCGGCTGGTCGGTCGCGCTACCGGATCATCTCGGCCCGACCAGCGCCTACGGTGCGGCCAAATTGGGCGGCCAGATCACCCTCGACGGCTTGCGCGCGGTCCGTCGCGTCGGCGAACTCGCTCTCGGGAACAGCCGTATGGCCTTGCTCGGGTATTCCGGCGGCGGTATGGCCACTTCCTGGGCGGCGGCCCTGGCACCCGGCTATGCCCCGGAATTGCCGATCGTCGGCGCGGCCGAGGGCGGTGTCCCGATGAATCTGGTGAAAATGGTGGAGGGTCTCGGCTACAGCCGGCATCCGGTATTCGGACTCGCCATGGCCGCCGCTATCGGACTCGAGCGCGAATATCCCAACCAACTCCCGATCAGCGAACACCTCAACGGGCTCGGCATCAAGCTGCGCGATCAGATCGCCAACGGATGCACCAATGAGATTCTGGTCCGCGGAGCCGGACACAGCGTCATGGACGTCGCCAACGAGACCTCGCTGGCGCAGGATCCGCGCGCGCGAGCGGTGCTCGAGGAGAACAGCCTCGAATTGTTCGACGGTGTGCCGAGGGTCCCGATCTACGAATGGCGCTCCCGCGACGACGCTCTCATTCCGACCGACGCCATCGACAACACCGTGCGCCGCTACTGCACGGCGGGCACACCGGTGCAGGCCGACCAGTATCCCAGCCCGGATCATTTGACGACCGCGGTTCTCGGCACACCCATCGCCGTCGCGTGGATCGATGCGCGTTTCCGCGGCGAACCCGCACCCAGCAACTGCTGACGAAAGTGTGACGGCCGGGCCATGACTCGAGATTGCGTAGTGTCGACGAACCAGAATCACCCCATGTGGATTCCTCGAACCGTGCGGATGGACGATCGCTGATGCGGGTACTGCTGACCGGCGCGGCCGGCTTCATCGGGTCCAGCGTGCACCGGGCGTTGTCGGCGGCCGGACACGAGGTGACGGCTCTGGACGCGATGCTGCCCACCGCCCATGGTCCCGACGCGGAACCGCCGATCGGGGTACTGCGCCGCGATATTCGTGATGCCGCCGCCATCGAGCCGCTACTGGACGGCATCGATGTGGTGTGCCATCAGGCGGCGGTGGTCGGAGCCGGGGTGAGTGTGGGCGACGCCCCGGCCTACGCCGGTCACAACGATCTCGGCACCGCCGTGCTACTGGCCGCCATGGATCGGGCGGGTTGCCGCAGGCTGGTGCTGGCCTCGTCGATGGTCGTCTACGGCGAGGGGCGCTACATCGATGTCGGGGGCGCCGCGGTCGAGGTCGGAATCCGGCGCGCGACCGACCTCGCCGCAGGCAATTTCGAGCACCGCTCTCCGGCTACCGACGCACCGCTCGGTTGGGCTCCGGTCACCGAATCGGCCCCGCTGCGTCCACGCAGCCTCTACGCGGCCAGCAAGGTGGCGCAGGAGCACTACGCCGCCGCTTGGGCGGCGGCTACCGGTTCGAGCGTCACCGCGTTGCGCTACCACAATGTGTACGGTCCCGAAATGCCCAGGGATACACCGTATTCCGGCGTGGCCGCCATCTTCCGCTCCGCCCTGGAGCTGGGACGCGCACCCGAGGTCTACGAAGATGGCCGCCAGGCAAGGGATTTCATCCACGTCACCGATATCGCCGCCGCCAATCTCGCGGCGATCGAACGGCCGCTTCCCGGATTCGCGCCTTTGAATATCGCCTCGGGCCAACCCATCACCATCGGGGAGGTCGCTGCCGCGCTGGCGGCGGCACGAGGCGGACCGGAACCGGTGCTGAGCGGGCGACACCGCGCGGGCGACGTCCGGCACATCGTCGCGAGCCCGGACCGGGCGCGCTCGGTCCTCGGATTCGCGGCCCGCGTCTCCCCGACCGCGGGCCTGGCCGAATTCGCCTTCGCACCACTGCGATCGGCCCTCGGGTGCGGATGATCAGTCTGCCAAGGGCAGGCGGATCTCGAAGCGGCAGCCTGTCGGGCGGTTCTCGGCGGTGATGGCGCCGTCGTGGGCGGCGATCAGACCTGCGGCGATCGCCAAGCCCATGCCGCTGCCCGAAGGAAGGCCGTTGGCGGAGATCGGGGAGCGGGCGGCGGTGCCCCGGTAGGCGATCTCGAAGATGCGAGGCAGGTCGAGGATCGGGATGCCGGGGCCGGAGTCGTCCACTGTGGCCCAGGCGTGGGAATCGGTGCGGCCCGCGCAGAGTTCTATGCGACCGGCGGGTGGGGTGTGGGCGATGGCATTGGAGACCAGGTTGGTGAGAACCCGGACCAGGGCGCGGTCGTCGGCGGTGACCATGATTCGGGTGTCGGGTTGCCGGGCGCGCAGGTCGATGCCGGTGCGGGCGGCGGTGGGGCGGTGGGCGGCGAGGACCTCGTCGAGAAGTTCGCGCAGGTCGACCGGTTCCAGGCGCAGACGCAGCGCGCCCGCATTGATCTTCGACATCTCGAACAGGTCATCGACCATATCGGAGAGATGGTCGGTCTCGCTGACGATGCGATCGGCGTAGCGGCCCACATCGCCGCCCACGACCACGCCATCCGAGAGGGCCTCGGCCATGGCCTTGATTCCGGCCAGCGGAGTCCGCAGGTCGTGACTCACCCAGGCGACCAGCTCGCGACGCGACTGTTCGGCAGCGCGCTCCTGTTCGCGGATCTGCTTCTCCCACACGGTCTTCCGTGCCTGCTGCCGCCCGAGCAGCACCGCTGCGGGCAGGGTGACGGCGGCGACCACGGCCAGCACGATCAGCGTGCGCTCGAGTTCGTCGGTGAACATCAGCCCGCCCACCACGATCATCCCGACCAGGGCGGACAGGATCGGAATCAGCACCAGCACCGCCATGCTCAGCACCAGGGACCGATTCCTGGTGGCGCGCAACAGCAGCGCGCCCACAATGACCACCGGCACCGAACCCGCCAGCGTATAGGCGATCAAATCCACTGAGTGCCCGAACATTTCACGAATCCCCGCCGCTGCGGTCCCAGGCATATCGCCGGCCCCAGACGGTCTCGATGCGGTGAAACCCGCCGAGCTTGGCCCGCAGGCGTTTTATATGCACGGTGACCGTCGAAAGGTCGCCGAAATCCCAACCCCACACCTGTGCCAACAATTCCTCGCGACCGAAGACCCGACGCGGATTGCGCAAAAGGAAGGCGAGCAGATCGAATTCGCGCGGCGTCAGCTCGACGGGCCGTCCGTCGAGGAAGGCGAGCCGCTCGACCGGACGCACCTCGACCGGTCCGCACCGCAGCGTGGGCAGCTCGACTTCCTGCGGCCGGACGCGGCGCAGCACCGAGGACACCCGCAGCGCCAGCTCGCGCGGGCTGAACGGTTTGGTGACATAGTCGTCCGCGCCCGCCTCGAGGCCGATGACACGATCGTCCTCATCACCCAGCGCGGTGAGCAGGATGATCGGGGTATCGGGGCGGGGGCCCGAACGCACCGCGCGGCAGAGTTCGACACCGTCCGGGGCGGGCATCATCACATCGAGGATCACCAGTTCGACAGCCGGGCCGAGTGCCGCGAGCGCGGCCGAAGTGGTCGCGCCGTCACCGGTTTCGAGCACGGTGCGACCATCTCGCTCGAGGTAGCGGCGCACCACTTCGCGCACCACGGGATCGTCGTCGGCGATAACAATGGTCATGGGACGCTTACCAATTCGTGAGCAGCAGGTGGACTAGGGCGAGTGCGCCCACCGCCTGGACCGCGAGCCAGGCTCGCGCGGCGCGGCGGGGCAGGAAGCCCGCGGCGACGATAATCCAGACGGTGAAAGGCAGCCAGATCCGTTCGGTCTCCGCCTTGCTCAGGCCGCTGGCATCGGCGACCAGAATGGCGACCAGGCAGCCTGCGACCAGCAGGGCGGCCGGGTCCAACGCGCGCAACATCTTCGGTGACAGTGCGCGCGGCACCCCGCCGATCGCGGCCGCTCCGACCGCGCAGACAGCGGCCGCCAGGTTGCCCCACCACCAATACGAGAACGGGCGCTCGCTGGCGATGCCCTGGTAATACCGCTGCACCACAAGGTGATAGCCGTCGAGCCACCAGAATCCCGCCATGGTGAACACCGCCGCGACCGCCAGCGCGCCCGCGAGCATCGGCAGCAGGGGCCACACCGCCCGACGCGCGCACAGCAGGATCAGCGCCGGAATCGCCATCAGAATCAGACCGTAGTTCAGATAGACGCCGAGCCCGAAAAGCACACCCGCACCCACTGCCGTTGTGCCCCACGCCGATTCGCGGGTCGCACGGGCCAGCAGCGCGAGCGCCCAAGCGGTGACCCCGGCGAAGACGGCATCCGCCGAGACCGCGATCCAGATGGCGGCGGGGGCGAGCACCAGGTAGGGCAGTGCGGCGCGCGCCCGATGCTCGACACCGAGCGCGTGCAATGCCACGAGTATCGCGGGTACGACCGAGCAGCCGAGAAACATACAGGCCGCACCCGCCCACGCTCCGCCACCCGGGCCGACACGATCCAGCAGGACGAAGAACAGGAGCGCACCGGGCGGGTGGCCGGAGACATGGGTGGTCCACGAATCGGGTTGAAAGTCGAGAATCCGCCCGGAGAAACCGCGCAGCATGGCCGGAATGTCGGTGACACCGCCGACCTCGCGCAGATATTCATTGCGATCCAACAGCCGACCGACGAAGCCGCGCTGCCAACCGTCGACCATGGCGAGGGCGAACGTCCACCCGAGCGACGTCACATACGCCAGGCCAGGCAGACGCGACCAAGGTTGTCGCGCCGCGAATTCGGGGCCGTACCGCACGACGAGCACCGCGATCAGGATCGCAGGCCCCGTCCCCCATCCGATATGCGGCAGCCAGATGCCGAAGATCGGCGCGGACCCCGCGTACAGGGTGCGACGGAACTCCTCGCCCGCCAAGCGCGGCACCGCGAAGGCCACCGCGACCAGCACGGCGGCGGAGGCGGCGGCGAGCAGGTCCATGCGGAGCCGGGCCGGGGTTCGGGTGCTGAGCTGCACGAAAGTCACCATAGGCCGGTGCCCGCCGATATCGGCGGCGCTTCGGAGGACGTCAGCGTTTCGTCACCGTTTTTCGAGGTGGATCCGGTCCACCGGGGCCTACGGTCGAACCCGTGACCGATATCGAGAAGCTCCAGCACGGGGTGACGGTGGTGATCCCGTGCCGCGATGAGGCCGAGGCGCTGCCGGGTGTGCTCGCGGCCATTCCCGCCGACTACCGGGCGCTGGTGGTCGACAACGGATCGACGGATGCGACGGCGGCGGTGGCGCGACGCGCGGGCGCCCGCGTGGTCGTCGAGCCGCGGCCCGGCTACGGATCGGCCGTGCAGGCCGGAATAGATGCCGCCGATACCGAATTGGTCGCCGTACTCGATGGCGACGGGTCCATGAACCCGGCCGACCTGCCGGGGCTGGTCGCCTTGGTGCGCGGCGGCGCGGACCTCGCCGTCGGACGACGGCACGCGATCCGACGCGGCGTCTGGCCGTGGCACGCCCGACTCGGCAATCGACTGCTGGCCCGGCGGCTGCGGCGGCGCTACGGGATTCCCGTGCACGATATCGGGGCCATGCGGGTGGCGCGGCGCACGGCGCTGCTGTCCTTGGGACCGATGCACGACCGGTGCGGGTATCCGCTGGAGCTGCTGATTCGCGCGGGCCGGGCACGATGGGACGTCATCGAGCGGGACATCAGCTATGGACCGCGCGCGGGCGGCACATCCAAGGTCTCCGGTTCCTGGCGCGGCTCAGTGCGCGCGGTCCGCGACTTCTGGTCGGTGCTGCGATGACGACCCTGCTGGTGCTGGCCAAGGCCCCGATTCCCGGATTCGCCAAAACTCGGCTGACCCCGCCGCTGTCCCCGAACGAAGCGGCGACAGTGGCGGCGGCGGCACTGCTCGACACCCTGGACGCGGTCCGGCACACCGCCGCCGACCACCGCGTCCTCGCCTGGACCGGTGACCTCGCCGACGCCTGCCGCGCCGACGAATTGTCCAGGTCGCTGGCCGATTTCGCGCTGGTCCCGCAGCGCGGTCGCACCTTCGGCGAGCGCCTGGCCAATGCCCATGCCGACGCCGCCGCCTTCGGCACTCCGGTACTCCAAATCGGCATGGACACTCCGCAACTCACCCCCGAGGACCTGACGACCGCCGCCGACCTGCTGACCGACGCCGCCGATGCCGTCCTCGGCCCCGCCGCCGACGGCGGCTGGTGGGCACTCGGCCTGGCCACCCCACAACCCGCCCGCGCCCTGATCACCGTCCCCATGTCCACCCCGAACACCGGCGCGCTCACCCGAGAAGCCCTCCACACCTGCGGGTTACACATCCATACCCTCCCAACCCACCGCGATGTCGACACCTTCTCCGATGCCGTCCTGGTCGCCGCCCAATCCACCGGCCGCTTCACCACCACCGTCTCGACACTGCGCACCCGACACCTCGCCTTGCGGTGACAACCGCTGGTTCCCGTGCCGCGGACCAACGCCGATGTCCGCGCACCTATGCGCTGCCGCGATCGCACCGCCCCTCGGCAACTCCGCGCCCTGCGCTGACGATTTACCCGGCGCTCCATGGTGGGTCGGACGTGGCAGACTCGGGGCATGGTGGGGTCACCGATGATCGAATGCGCCGGACGGGCGCGCACGCAGGAACTGGCGAAGCGGCGAGCGGGATTGTTGGCGGCGGCGCTCACCGAGGCGGGAGTCGGCAATGGCGAGCGGGTTGCGATCCTGCTGCGCAATGACATCGAGTTCCTGGAGATTTCGCTCGCGGTCGCGGCGTGCGGGGCCAATCCGGTGCCGATCAATACGCGGTGGCAGGTGCCGGAGATCGAGCATGTGTTGCGGGACAGTGGGATCCGCGCGGTATTGACGCATACCGAATTCGTCGACCGGGTCGAGGAGGCGGTGCGGCGAGCCGGGATCGCGGCGCTGATTGTCGAGGTCGCCATGCCGAGTGAGCTTTTGGATGAGGCTCGGTTGCCGCAGTCGCTCGCCGAGCCGACGGGACGCCACCTACTCCTGGAGGAATGGCTTGCGGTGCAACGAGATCCGCTCGGGCACCGGGATGGCGCGGTCGCGGATTCAATGGGGCTGATCTACACCTCCGGCACCACTGGAAGGCCGAAAGGTGTACTGCGCGAACGGATGACGGCCGAGCAGTTGCTGTCCATCGCAGGGGCGACCGCCCAGCGCATGGGCCTGACTCCGGACGCACGGATCCTCGTGGCCGGACCCCTCTACCACACCAGCCCGAATGCCGTTGCGGTGCTTGCCCTTCGGATGGGCGCGGAGATCACCATCATGCCGCGCTGGGATGCCGAGCGCTTCCTTGAACTGGTGCAGCGGCAACGCATCACCCAGGCGAAAGTGGTCCCCACCATGCTTTCGCGGCTGCTCTCACTGCCCGCCGAGGTGCGCGAGCGCTACGACGTGAGCAGCCTGACCCATCTGATCCACTCGGCGGCGCCGTGCCCGCCCGCGATCAAGCGGGCCGCCATCGCCTGGTTCGGCTCGGCGCTGACCGAGTTCTACGGGTGCAGCGAGGCGGGCAGCATCACCTGGATCAGTGCCATGGAGTGGTCGACTCATCCCGGCAGTGTCGGACGCGGCGCCGATGGGTCGGCCGCGGTCGTGGCGAGCGCGGACGGAATCATCTTGCCTGCCGGTACGATCGGCACGGTGTTCGTGCGCGGGGCCGACTATTGGCCGCGTTTCACCTATCTGAACGAGACGGAAAAGCCCAGTCCGATACCGGGATTCATCACCGTCGGCGATACCGGATATCTCGATGCCGACGGATACCTCTATCTGACGGGACGCTGCGGCGAGATCATCATCGCGGGCGGGGTGAATATCTATCCCGCCGAGATCGAGGCCGCCATCGGTGCGCTGGACGAGGTGGAGGATGTCGCCGTCTTCGGGATCCCGCATTCCGGAGATCTCGGGGAAGCCGTTGCCGCGCATATTGTTCTGCGTCCGGGTGCCGAACTGTCCGCCGCCACGATCCGAGCGCGGCTCGGCAGTCTCATCGCCGACTACAAGATTCCCCGCGAGATTCGCCTCGTCGACGAACTCCCCCGCGACGACTCCGGCAAGGTGTACAAACGGCAACTGCGCGATCTGTACTGATGGCAGGGCCTGGATCACGGCAGCGGATCGACATCCGCGCTCGGTAGCAGGCTGATGAGGAATTCGGCGCGGTCGGTGGCGATGGGCCACCCTCGAGATACCCCCTCGATCGCGGCATGCGCCGCCGATAGGTGACCTGCCCGCTGCTCGACCGCGTCGGCCAGCAGCGCACCGCATCGGGCCGCCACCGCCTCATCCAGATCGGCTATCACCGTATTGGGCAGTGACAGCAGGACTTCCAGGATATCCGCGCTCGCCGGGGGCACCCGCGCTCTGGCCTCGTCCAAAACGGCGGCAGGCACCACCAGCACGCCGTGGGTGATCACCGTTCCCCACACCACCGACTCCGGATACGGTCTACGTCTGCACGCGCCGATCAACGCGGCGACATCCAGCACATAACCACCGACGGCGGCGCAGTTCACACGACCTCATCGCGCAACGCATCCGACCCCGGCAACCCCCCGACCGCCACCTTCGCCAACCCGGCCATATCCGCAGCCTATCGCATGTGAAACAAACCGTCCGCCCCATACCCCCGTATGAGTGGCGGACGGATTCGCTTGCCCCTCAAGGCAATCCCACAGCTACCTCCACCCCGAAAAGCGGGGGCCATTCGGACCCCCGCTTCGGTTCACTTGGCGCGCTGCGGCTCCGGGCATTTGCCGGTCTGCTCGCCGATACTGTTGATCTCGGCGTTCGAGCGCGGATCGCCCACGTAGTTGATCTTTTCGGTGCACTTCGCATTGGGCGCCGCGCTGGGCACCGGATTGCGCGGCTCGTCGCCCGCACCGGGCGCCGTCGTGGTCGGACTCGGCGCGGCCGGAGAGGTGGTGATCTGCCCCGGCTGTGCACCGGGATCACCGGGAGCCGTCGTTATCTGACCGGGCTGCGGACCGGGATCGCCGGGGGGCGTGGTGATCTGACCGGGCTGCGGACCGGAATCGCCAGGAGCCGTCGTGATCTGACCGGGCTGCGGGGCATCGACCGGCGCCGGATTCGGCTGCTGGTTACCGGGATTCGGGGCCTGCGCACCGGGATTCGACGTGGCCGTCGCACCGTGGGTCGCTGTCGCGGTGACGGCCACCTTCGCGGTGGTGGTCGGCTTGGTGCCGGAGTCGTTCGAGTCCTGGCATCCGGTCAGCAATGCCACCACCGGTCCCAGGGTCATGATCATCGTTGCCGCCGCCGTACGCAGGCGCGGACGCTCGAGCGTCTTTGTCATCCGGAAAACTCCTCCTTCTAACATCTCTCGCCACTCCGCCACCGGTTGTCACGGAATTCGATGGGGCCGTTACCGATCAACGAGCACCACGAACTATGGCACCGGCTATAGCACCGCTATAGCCGTGAGTGGGAAGGGATTACCGATATTCGGCGCGCGAGGTCAAGCGAGGTAGGCGGTGATTCCCGCCGCGATAGCGGTCGCGAGACGGGTACGCCCCTCCGGTGATTCGAGCAGCGCGGCATCGCCGGAATCGCGCATATTGCCGCATTCGATCAGCGCCGTGGGCCGCTCGGACAGATTCAGCCCCGCCAAGTCCGCGCGCGGATTCAGTCCGCCCGCACCGACATAGGTGGACGGTACGAATCCGGCACCGGACAGCGTGTCACGCAGTGTGCTCGCCAATCTGGTGGACGGTTCGCCTTGGGATTGGTTGAGCGGCGGCGCGGAATAGGCGACATGGAAGCCGTGCGCGCCCGCCGTGTCCGCACCATCGGCGTGGATCGACACCACGGCGGCCGCGACAGCGGCATTCGCGATGGCGGCGCGCTCATCGACGCACGGGCCGATACCCGAGTCATCGGCGCGGGTCAGCACCACGCGCAGGCCGCGCGCGGTGAGCAGATCCCTGACCTGGACCGCGAGCGCCCAGTTGAAAGCGTGCTCGGAATAGCCGTCCCCGGCCGAGGTCCCGGTGGTATTGCACGCCTTGGTTCTTCCGCGACCGTCGGGCACCTGCCGGTTGATCGCCGCCGATCCGCCATTGCCGCCATTGTGTCCCGGATCCAGGACAATGACTCGGCCATCGGCGATCGTCTTGGCGGTCGGGTTGCCATTCACCGGCCCGACCTGTGGCAGGACCGTGCCATTGTTCGACGGCACGGTCGCGGACGACACGCCGGCCCGCGACGAGTCTTCCGCACATCCGCCGAGCAGCAGCGCGCAGCCCGCGAGCGCCGCACCGAACCGCCATCCCGGATGTCCCATCGTTCCACCGTGCCATACCGGACGGCACATTTCATCGCGGCACTTGGTCGGAGTCACCGTGCGCGAGAGTGTGGGCGTTGTCGTGGCGGTCGGGTTCGGCACCGCGGGCGGCGTCGGATCGAAGCCGCTAACGCCCGAGCAGCAGTTCGACGCCGAGAGCACTCGGGTCGAGTTCGGTTGCCGCGCGCCTGCGTATCGCCCAACCGAGCGCAGGCAGCAGCGCTATCCACCCCACTACACCGATCCAACGTTTCACCGCTGCTCCCCCCGCGCCGAAAATTGCTTCTCCCACTGCGATTTCACGCCCGCGAGCATAGTTGCGGCTACCAGCGCCGAATCATGCGACACGCGAACCTCATTGCGCGAACACCAATCCGAATGCCAACGCCACCATGGTCACCGCGATGAGAATGTCCAGAATCCGCCAGGCCATCGGGCGGGCGAACAGCGGCCCGAGCCGCCGCGCCCCGAAGCCGAGACCGGTGAACCACAGCACACTCGAGGCCATGGCGCCGAGGCCGAGGAACCAGCGATCCGCACCCGCATAGGTATTGGCGAAAGATCCGAGCAGCAGCACGGTATCGAGGTAGACGTGCGGATTGAGCCAGGTCAGCGCCAGTGCGGTGGCCACGGTCGCGCCGAGGGCGACGGTGCTGCCGGGTTCGGCGACCAGAGTCGCGCTGCTCAGCGCCCGCCGCGCCGCCAGCAGTCCATAGCAGAACAGGAAGGCCGCTCCGGCGTATCGAATGGCAGTGATCAGAGCGGGTGCGGCGGCCAACGCGGCGCCGAGACCACTGATACCTACGAGGATCAGCACGATATCCGAGATCGCGCACACCGCGACCACCGCGAAAACGTGCTCCCCGCGCAAACCCTGCCGCAGCACGAAGGCGTTCTGCGCGCCGATCGCCACGATCAGCGCGAATCCGAAGCCGAGACCCGACGCGGCCGCGAGCACCGCCGATAACTCCATCGCACCGAGGCTAGGGGCGTAGGTAATCGGCAGACAAACTAAAGATTCTTACCCATCATTAGAGTTGCTTCACATGGACCTGCGCTTCGACCAACTCGGCGCGCTCAATGCGGCGCTCACCGAGGGCACCTTCGAGGCCGCCGCACGACGGCTGCGCATCACACCGTCCGCCATCAGCCAGCGCATCAAGGCATTGGAATCGGCGACGGGCCGCGTCCTGGTGCAGCGCACCAAACCGGTGCGCGCCACCGAATCCGGACGCGCCCTGCTGCGCTTGGCCCGTCAACTCGACCTGCTCACCGCCGACGCCGCGCGCGAACTCGGCGGCGACTACACCGGGGCAGGCACGGTGACGCCGCACGAGTCGCACACACCGACGCCCGTGCGGCTGCCGATCGCGGTCAACGCGGATTCGCTCGATACCTGGGTGCTGCCCGCGCTGGCCGCCGTCCCCGACCGCAACTGCTTCGACCTTTACCGCGAGGACGAGACGCGGACCACCGAACTCCTGCGCGACGGCACGGTCATGGCGGCCATCACCGCGACCGCCGCGCCAGTTCCCGGCTGCCGGGTGACGCGGCTCGGCGTCATGCGCTATCGACCGATGGCGAGCCCCGAATTCGCCGCCACCTGGTTCGCCGACCGACCCGCCACCAAGGCGTTCGCCGTCGCGCCCGTCGTCCAGTTCGATCGCAGCGACGTACTACAGAACCGCCATCTGCGCAGGCGCACACGACATCCGGCGGATCCACCGTGCCACTACGTACCGTCCTCGGCCGGCTTCGCGAGCGCGGTGCGACTCGGACTCGGGTGGGGCATGCTCCCGGATATCCAGGTCGCGGGCGATCCCGGATTCGTCGCCATCGATGGCGACGCGCACATCGATGTGCCGCTGTACTGGCAACAGTGGCGGCTGGACTCTCCCGCGCTGAACGCGGCGGCCGAAGCCATCGCGGCCGCGGCCGCCGCGGCGCTGCCGCCGCCCGCCCGGAGATCACCCACCGAATGACGCGCTCACCACGCCGCCATCGCTATCAGCACTACGAGCTCAGGGGGGGTGACCGCAGCAGCCCAGTTCAGGTGAACGCGGCGAGGTTTCGATCGACCCACTGACCGAAGGTTCTCGGTTTCGTGCCGGTGATGCGGGCGACAGTGTCGCGCACCGCGCTCAGTTCCGCGTTCACGTCGCCACCGGTCACCTCGAGTATCGCGTCGGCGGCCTCGGGCGGCAGGAATTGGAGCATCCCGGCCCGCGCCTCGGCTCGGGTGATCTCGATGATCGGGATGGTGCGGCCGATGGCCTCGGCAATGGTCGAGACCTGGTCGCGGGCGGTGATCGCCGCCGGTCCGGTGAGCGGGTAGATCTGTCCGCGATGTCCGGGCTCGGTCAGCGCCGCGTGCGCGACGGCGGCGATATCGGCGGGATCAATGGTGGGCACCCCGATGTCCGGGAAGGGGAGATGAACGCCCGCTCCGCGAATCTCCTCCGCCCACAGCATCGCGTTGGAGGCGAATTGGGTTGGGCGCAGGATGGTCCAATCCATACCGCTCTCGCGCAAGAGGCTTTCAACAGCGGCGTTCTCCTGTGCGGGTCCGAGGTGTGGGTGGGTTTGCACGGTGATCGAGGAGACCAACACGACGTGCCGGATCCCCGAGCGGCGGGCCAGGTCGAGCAGGTCGGCGTCCGGACCGACCCGTGATACCAGGAACATCGCGTCGACGCCCGCCATGGCGGAAGCCAGAGTTTCCGGACGGCTCAGATCCCCGGCGATCGTGCCGATATTCGGCGGCACGATCGCCGCGTCAGGACGGCGAGTGACGGCACGGACCCGAATATTCGGCGTATCGGCCAACCGGATGACGAGTTGGCCGCCGATATTGCCGGTCGCACCGGTCACCAGGATGGTGCGTTTGACTTGGTTCGCTGTAGACATGGCCGCCACGCTAGAACCTGAATAAATGTTCAGGTCAAGCGCCACCGAACAGGGCTCGAGAAGCGGGCGGCGCGGGCACCCCGCCACGCAACGCCCACGCACACCAGCCGAATCTCGAACCGACCCGAATGCCCCTGGAGTACTTTCGCGTACCGGACACCCACGGTCGCCGCGACCGAATCGGACTCTGCGACTTCGCATTCGCGGCTATGCTCAACTCGCGCCGACCGGCCGGAATGGTAATGCTGGTTGGCGTGCGCGAGCTCGGAGATACGACGATGACGGTGGAACGCCGCCTCCTGCTGACCCTATCCGGACAATTGGATCAACCCGGATTGGATGAGCTGCGCCAACGTCTCGGCCTGCACGGCCTCGGCCAGATCACCGACCCCGCCGACGGCACGCTCGGCTCCAGAGCGGTCCCGGATCTCGGCAGCCCGGAACGCAATATCCACTCCATGTCGCTGAAGCTTTGGCGGCACGGCGAATTCGGCTGGGCCTTCAGCATCGACGTCCCCGCGGGGATGCGCATCGCAGGCACCGAGGTCACCTGGTGGGGCGACCGCGCCGCCTCCGCCGCCGCCGCCGTCGGCTTGAACGTAGTAGCGCGTCGCACTCGCCCCGACACGCTCACAACCGATCCCGCCCCCGAGTCCGCGCTCGCACACCACCGCGCCACCCCCTCGATCGGCAGCGAATCGGCAAACGCACACACCTTCACCGAACCGGCACGCGCACAACCCACCACCCATGCCGAATCCGCACGCTTGCAGGCCGCCCCCAACTCGACCAACCCCAATGTCACCCGCACCCAGCCGGGCGCTGATCCCCTTGCCGATGCCCATGATTCGTCGATGACGGGGCAGGGTGCCACCATCTCTGGGCTCGTTCCGCAGCACACCACCGACCCGAACCCGACCGATTCATCGCTGAATACGCAAATCTGGCATCAGTCCTCGCAAACCGACGCCACCGGCAACCCCGCCGCGCCATGGCCGACTTCCCCGCAGCCAGACCCGACCTATCGATCGCCGAATGCCCAACCCTGGCAACAGGCTTCCGCAATAGATTCGGCTCGCAACCCAGCCGCGCCATGGCCAACAGCCGCGCAACCGGACGCGACCAATTCACCGCTGAATCCCCAACCCTGGCACCAGCCCTCATCAATCGACTCCGCCGGCAGACCAATCGACTCCGCCGGCAGGCCGCGCCGGCCGGGTGCCGCAGAGCGCGAACCAGCCAATCCATCGCCGATTCCACAACCATGGAACCAGTCCTCTCCAACTGGTTCCGCCCACAACCCGGCCGCGTCGCGACGCCAGGGAACAACGCAGCCGGAGCCGACAGATTCAGCGCTGGATCCACATCCCCTGGACCAGCCGTCGCCAACCGATTCCGCTTACATCCCGCCCGCGTCGGAACGACATTGGGCTACCCCGCAGCAGACCACCAACACGGCATCGATGCCCCCGGAGTCCACTTGGGCGGCACTCGCGCCGATCTGGGCGACCCAGCAGCCGACTGAGCCGGAGACGAGTTGGACCCAGCCGAAACCCGCCGGCCCAGAGGTAGAGCCGACCGCACCCACTCCAAACCCGAGTCGGCCGGTCGAATCGACAGTCGCACCGGGATCGCACCTGCCGTCCGTCGACTCGGCCGCATTCGGACAGGATTGGACCGCATTCCGATCGAAGGAACCGGCGCACGAGGTGATCCCGCCGGTCCGGGACGCAATCGCGGCGGATCTCGAGCCGAAATCCACTGGATCCGAGAGAGAATCGCCCCCACCCGCATTGGGTCCGGGATGGGCACCGGAGTCGGGAACGCCGCCACCCATAGACCGGGCAGCCCATGGACGGAGCAACTCTTGGGCCGCATTCCACTCGGCCGAATCGGCGGCGCCCGAAGCGGCGTGGGCCGCACCGGAACCGAACTTCGCGGCCTTCAATCCGACTCAGGCACCTCTGGTGCCGACCTCGACAGAACCCATCCGTCCGCAAGCCGATGCGCGAAGGGACGGATCGACGTGGGCGGCACAGGAATCGGCTCAGAAGTTGCCGGAATCGGAAGCACCCGTTCCGGCCGAGTTCTCCGAGACGACAACACCCTCGGCGGAGCACCGGACAGCAGACCGGTCGAATGGGTCGGGTTGGGCCGACTTCGGACCGCCGATCCTGCCCGAATCGAGATACCCGATAGACCCGAACGAAGCCGAACTATCGACGCCCCTTCCCGATTGGGACACCTTCCACCAGGGGAACTCCGCCGACACACCCGCCTACTCCCGATTCATCTCCGCGACATTCAGTCCGGAACCGGAACAGATCTCTCCCGAAGAGGACGAGGAACTTCCGGTGGCTCGCTCGAGCCGCGAAGCCAGGGTCTTCATGGATATGACGGCCTGCGACTGCGGCGAGACGCGTTTCGAGCGAACCGAAGTGGTGGTGGCGCGCTCGGATGGCAGGCTCGCGCGGCACCACAGCGGCTGCTGTGAATATTGCGGCGAGGACCGGGAGTTCGTTTTTCTGGTGCCTGCGGCGGGCGAGATTCCCGATGACGATCCGAGGTTCGGGGCGGAGCGGGCGTCGGAGTTGATCGATGCGGGTGGGTGGCTGTGGGTTTCGGATGAGTACGCCGAGGCCGCAGGCGAGGATGCGGCGGATCCGGCGCAGGGGGTGGTGTGGTTGACGTGCGCGGCGGCGGCGATCGATGAGGTGGTGAAGTTCATTCCGGCGGGTCGCGGCGCGGTGCCGCCGACCGCGCTGTGGTCGCGGATCGGCCTGGATATGTACGCGCAGGATCCCGACCGCTTCCGTGCGGATCTGCTGGGCGCGCAGCGGGATTCCTACCTCGACCGGCTCAGTGGGCTGCGGCGGACGGATGCGTCGCAGAACTACGGGCCGCTATCGGATGACAACTTGGCCGACGATTCGCGCTTCGCGCTCTGAACGAACCGTACCGATCCCCAGCGCACCGTCGGGTACGGCAACGTACACAATGGCTCGATGACCACGTACGTCACCGCCCCGGCCTGGGCGTCTCGACACCGCACGCGGGCCGCACCTTCAAGGATTTCGCGAACGATATGGCGACGCTGTGCGCGCAAAGGAGTGTCGACGCACCTCTGATGGTCGCCAATTCCAGGGCGCGCCTTTCGCACTGGCCTGCGCACAGGCCGGAGTGGTCGATGCCCTGGCCATGGGCCGCTGGTCGATCGACCTGAGCGCCATCGAAATCCCAGTGGACCTCTGGTACGGCGCGTGAAGATACGACTCACTCCCCCGACCTCGGAATCGGCCTCGCCCAACGCATCCCGAACGCGGAACACCACCTCGTCCCCGATATCGGCGGCGCGATCCTGTGGACCCACCCCGATCAGTTCCTGCGCACCTTGCTCGACCGCGCACCGAAACCCGCCTGACCACACCCGCTTCCGGCGCGCGCACCCTGGCGTCGGCACCGAGCGCCCGTCAGTGGGCGCCCCGCTCGGCGCTCTGCGGCAATGCGAAGGGAAGTTCACTGCGGCGCGATACGGCCAGCTTTCGATAGACGCGCGTGAGGTGCTGTTCGACCGTGCTGGGGGTGATAGCCAGGGTGGCGGCGATCTCCCGGTTGCGCCTGCCCACCGCGGCCAGTTCGGCTACCCGGCGTTCGGCCGGGGTGAGCGTGTCGACCGCGTGCGCGGGCGGACGCGCGGGCGGTCGGTCCGGCTCACCGCCCAGGTCGCGCAGCAGGGTGGCGGCGCCGCAGGTTTCGGCCAGGGCGGTGGCCTCGCGCAGCAGCGCCCACGCCTTCTCGTGATCGCCGATGGCGCGGTGCGCGCGCCCCAGTTCGCCGAGGACGGTGGCCAATTCGTGATCGCTGCCGCCGGTGCGGGCGATGGCGGCGGCGCGGCGCAGCAGCGCGATGCGACGGCAGCGGTCCGCGGTCGCGGCGAGCAGGCGCAGCGAGACACCGCCGCTGGGGTGGTCCTCGGCGGTGCCGAGCTGCTTGAGATGCAATGTCGCGAAGGTGCGCACCTGGGTGGGATTCCCGGCGCTGAGATAGGCGGCGGCCAGATCGTTGCGCCAGGGCACCAGCCACGGAAAGTCCATGTGCCAGCGCCGCATCAGCTGTCCGCAGCGCCGGAAGGCGCGCAGCGCCTCGGAGACCCGACCCACCGCGAGACTGTGTTGTCCGCGCGCCCGCAGATACGGCAGCGCGAAGCGGGAGTCGAACATGGCGCGCGGCACCGGCCTGCGCAACTGCGCCTCGGCTTCGGAATACTTGCCGAGCAGGGTTTGTGCCCGGACCAGCGCGGCCACCGGCGTGCCGATCCAGACGCCGAGATGTTCGGCGGGGACCTGATTCAGCGCCAGCGTCGCGTAGCGGGCCGCGGCCACCGGATCACCCTTGCGCACCAGGATCTCCGCGCGCAGACCGGTGAAGATGGCCCGCCAGGTCGGCGCGCGCCTGGCCTGTGCCTGCGCCGCCAGTGCCTCGCACCACGCCTCCGCGCGATCGAGCCTGCCGCCGTAGCCGAGGCAATAGATCGCCGCGACAAGCGGTTCCACCGTGGCCTCGGTGAGTCGGTGGCCGGTGAGCACGCGCTGCGCCAATGCGGCCGACCGGTCCGGTGCGCCGCCGCTGAACAACTCGGCCAGCATGCCCGCGGACTCCCGATGCACCGAACCGCTGCCCGCGCGGACCGGCAGCGCGCACATCCGATCGTGTCGCTCCGCATGGACCGGATGCGTGTATTTCAGCCATTGACAAAGGAATTCGAGCCGATCGATACTGTCGGATCGGTCGCCGTCGAACCCGGTGGCGTCGGTGACGCAGGCCGGGCCGCGCTCCAACTGGTCGAGCGCCTGCTCGGCATCGTCGTCGAAGCCGTGCCACAGCAGGTGCGGAATCACCGACGGCAGTTCGTCATTCGGGATTCGACCGGCGTACAGGGCGGTCTTGAGTCTGGCGAAGTTCCTGGTGCGGGTGGAGGGGTTGGTCCGCCACTCGAGCGAGACCAGTCGGGTGGAGATCGCGGCCCGTCCGCCCGCTCGTCCGCTGGCGCGGAAGGCGCGTTCCAGCAGTTCCACCGCGCGGTCCACCTCGTCGTGGGCCGCCGCGGCGGCGGCGTCGGCGAGCAGCGCCGCCGCGGCGGGCGAGCGCGCGGGCTCGAGTGCGTCGGGTCCGAAGACGCCCTCGGTGGAGAACATCGCGTCGTCGGGCAGGACGACGCGCTCCGCGGAGGCGGTTTGCTCCCCGCGCGCCAAATCCATCACTATGGCTCGTTTCGGGGGAATTACGTTGTGCTGCAACATGCTCGGTCCCTTCATCGATCGGGTGCGCCGACTGGGTACGAGCCACCCCCGAAGGGAGAGCATGGGTGCGGGGAGCGCGGCATCGTCGCAGCACGGGCCTCGATGCCCGCTGAATCCAGCCGGTGCGCAACAGGTTCGGGCGGCCGCCGGGTGCGTCCACACTACCGGGCGGAGGGCGAACCGCGCATTCGATCGGTGCGCCATTGACACATCGAGCACCCCTACTACCCCCCTATTCGATCCCCCGGCCGCGGCGTCGATGCCGCCCCGACCAGGGGAGCAATGCGAAACACTAACCGCAACAGCACGATTCGCAATCACCGCAAACTCTTCGGTGGACGGTGCGGCTCGGCGAAGGTTGGCGTGTGAAGACCATCGTGCGCACCGCCGCGCCACCGCGCTTCGGCGCGTCGAACCTCCGGCCGTGTCGCCGAAGGCCGCCCCGAACCCCACGAGTCCTGCAAAGCGAACCTTCTACGCGGCGGTGACGCGAAAATCGAACCGACCCGGTCGGTTTCGAATCGGCGCTAGCGCCGGAAGCGGTCCCGCAGTTGCGGATCGTTCTCCCACCAGAGTCCGGAGGTCGCGCAGTGCCCCGACTCCTCGACGGCCGGGGCGGTCCGCGTCGTCGGGGCGGCGCGTCGCGACTCGGCCTCGGCCGCATCCAGTTCCGCGTCCACCGTGCGCGCCTTGCGTCGCTCGTCGGCGGCGAACGAACGCATGAGCACCAGCAGGAAGGGCAACCCGAGCACATCGCCGAGCAGCCAGATGACACCCGCGCCGATGATCTGATCCATTCGCGGATCCGGCCCCCAGGTGCGTCCGACCTGCTCGTAGTAGTCCGAAGCCAGCAGCGGCCCCAGCCACAGCACCAGTCCGAGCACACCGTCGGCCAGTGATTCGAACACCGTGATCAGCAGCGAGATCGACTGGGTGTAGCGGCGCGGCACCGGATCGGCCTGCAAACGCGCGTAGAAGTAGATGAAGCCGATGACCACCATGAGCAATCGGGACACGATGTCCACCCAGCCCGCGCGCAGCAGCGCGGGCAGCCACGGCGAGAGGTACAGCAGCCACGGTGTCACGAGAATGAGCAGCGAGCCGACGGCGGGAAAGGTGAGCGCACGGGCGAATCCGCTGCCGAGTATCCGATCCAGCCGGGACCGACCGGCCGGTCCGAGCGCGTCGCGCAGCACCGTCACCGGTTTTCCGGAGGCCAGTCCGAATGGGACGACATAGAGCAGCAGCAGCATCTGGAGCGCCCGCATCCAGAACAGCGTGTTCGAATACACCCCGATGACGCTGATCCCGGTGAGCAGCCACACGCCGAGCCCTGCCGCGAGGAAGGTGACGACCCGACCGGTCGGCACCGCCGTGCCGCGCCTGCGGGCCGCCGACCACGCGGTCAGGTAGCCCGCGCCGAGCGCGGCCGTGACCAGCACGGTCGAGGTATCCCAGCGCCAGGAACCCAGCGCCGCGCCCACGGTCAATGGCGTATCGATCCAACTCACGCGAGCCAGTATGCGCCGCCGGAATGTCGGGACCGCCCGCCGCCCGGATGCTCGCACGCTAGGGTCGACGGGTGATATTCGGCGCAGGGCCGTGTCCGCGGCCACACCAGTCCCCGGCAGGCTCGTGAACGATGCGGCCGGAGAGCATCTTTCGTGGACGCGTACCCGACAGATCCGGTATGCCCAGGCCGCGCCGGGCCGAACTGCTGCTCTGTCTGGCCGCGGTGGGGATCACGGCCTTCGCCGGTTTGGCGTTGACGGCGAGTATCGGCGCGGGTCCGCTGGCCTCCTCGCTCGGGGTCTTCGCGGTGATCGCGCTGCTGGCCCACCTGGCGGTCCGGGTCTGGGCGCCCCGCGCCGATCCGGTGCTGCTGCCGTGCGCGGTGGCGCTCAATGGGCTCGGTCTGGTGCTCATCGAGCGGCTCGATCGCGCGGACGCGCTGCTCGGGGAGCCCGCCTCGGATGCCGCGCACCAGTTGATCTGGACCGGGATCGGCGTGGGCCTGTTCGCGACGGTGCTGATCCTGATTCGCGATCATGCCGTGCCCGCCCGCTACGGCTACACCTGCGGACTGGCCGGGGTGGTCCTGCTGCTGCTTCCTGCCGTGCTGCCGTCGAGTATCAGCGAGGTCAATGGCGGCAAGAGTTGGATTCGGCTGAGCGGGTTCTCGATTCAGCCCGGTGAATTCGCCAAGGTGCTGCTGCTGATCTTCGTCGCCTCCTTCCTCGTCGCCAATCGGGAGCTGTTCACGACGGCGGGCAAGCGGGTGCTGTGGATGACGGTGCCGCGACTGCGCGACCTCGGCCCGCTGCTGGTGGTCACCTTCGTCGCGGTGCTGGTGCTGGTCTACGAGAAGAATCTGGGCTTCTCGCTGCTCATCTTCGGCACCGTGCTGGCCATGCTCTATATCGGGACCGGGCGCGGGTCGTGGCTGATCATCGGGGTCGGTATGTTCGCGGTCGGCGCGGTGATCGCCTACAACCTGTACGGGCATGTGCGGGTGCGGGTGCAGGTGTGGCAGGACCCGTTCGCCAGCTACGACACCACCGGCTATCAGATCGCGCAGGCGTTGTTCGGCCTGGCCACCGGCGGGATGCCGGGCACCGGAATCGGTGCGGGGCATCCGCAGAACGTGCCGTTCGCCAAGACGGATTTCATCATCTCCACCATCGGCGAGGAGATGGGCCTGATCGGGTTGACGGCGATCATCGCGCTTTTCCTGGTGCTCACGGTGCGCGGCTTCTCGGCAGCGCTCAGCACTCGCGACGCCTTCGGCAAACTGCTGGGCGGCGGCCTGGCCTTCACCCTGGCCTGGCAACTGTTCGTGGTGGTCGGTGGCGTCACCAAACTCATTCCGCTGACGGGGTTGACCACGCCGTTCATGTCCTACGGCGGCTCCTCGCTGCTGGCCAACTACATCATCGTGGCGCTGCTGATCCGCATCTCGCACGATGCCCGCAGCACCGCGCCGCCGCCACCGCGCCCGCCCGGCAATCTCGCCGAGGCACAGACCGAACACATTCGGCGCTGAAGCCTTCAGCCTGCCGCGATGCCGGTGAGCAGGGTCCGGGTCGAGGAGGTGCGGGTGGTGATGTACTGGGTGAAGGTCTGCGGATCGCCGCCCGGCTCCTGCTGGGTTAACTGCACCTCCCAGCGCGTCTCCTCCGGCGGCCCATTGGGTGCGCGGGTGATGCGCACGCAGTAGCGGGTTCCGTTGGCGAGCTGATTGATTCCGCGCTGAATCTGGTCGGCGGCGGGGATCGCCGAATCGGGAGCCACCACGGCGCGCGCGGCATAACCCGAGCGCTGCACGTAATAGGCGCGCTCGAAGGCGAGGATGGCCGAGGGACCATCGGTGGTGCCCCCCGGATCGGTGCCGGAAACAACGTCTGTGGAACGCGACTGGACACAACCGGGGGTGGCGACGGCCGTCACCGGTTCGGTCGTCGTGGTGGGCGCGCTGGAAGGCGCCGCACCGGACGCGGCGGGCGGCGGGGGCGCGAGCGGATGCTTCGTCTTCCCGGAGGCCCGGAAGGCCAGCAGCACAACCGAAACCACCAGCACCGTCACGCCGAGAACGATGAGCACGGGCAGCAACCGATTGGCGCCGCTGGCCTGCACCTCGGGTCGGCGGGCGCGGCGCAGCCCGAGTCCGCGATTGCCGCCGGTGCGATCGATGATGGCGGGCACCAGATCCCGCTTCTCCTCGCGGGCCGGTGCCTCCGGTCGCGGCTCGCGGTAGCGGACCTTCTCCGGCTCCGGTTTGGGCGCGGGCCGCTGCGGCGCGTAATCCAGCCAGCGCTGCCACTCCTCCTGACTGCCGACCGGACTGGGCACGCCCGGATCCGCTGCGGTGTGCGGCACGTGCGGCGCGCGCCGACCTATACCGCGCCGCTTGCGCTTCTGCGGCTGCTTGGCGGGCAGCCGCAGCATGGGCAGGCCGGAATCGAAGGGGTTGGCGCGCTGGGGATCCGGCGACTGAGAATCAGAGGGCATCGTCACCGAAGTCGCCGATGACGGCGACCGGCACCGTCTCGTGCGCGGCGGGCGTCGTCACGCCGAGCTGCCCGTCGCGCGGCTTGTGCTCGGAATCGCCGCCGCCGGACGCGGCCGGGGGCACCAGCATGCCATTGTTCGGGGCGGGTTCGGCTCTGGTCTCGGCGCCACCGGAGCGCGGGGCGGGCGCGGGCTCCGGCTTGATGACCGGAGGCGGCGGGGCGCCTTGGAAAGGAGCCTCGGGCGCGGCGGGTTTGGATTCGGGTCGCGCGCCGGTGAAGGGCGGACCGGACGGCGAATTGGCCGAGGGCGAGCTCGTGCCGCCGCCGGTGCCGCCACCGAAATCGAAGAGTTTGGCGGAATTTCCGGAACCCTGGCCGCCCGCGCCGTTCTGCTGGGTGGATCCGGGATGGATGAGTTCCGGGATCGCCTTGTCCATCACCTTGTCGGCGGAGGTGGCGACGGTATCCATGGCGTGCGTGCCGATTTCGACGATCTTGTCGATGAGGTGGGTGCCGATATTCACCCCGGCATCGATGGCGGCGGTGCCCACCTGCACGCCCGCCGAGATGAGCTGCTGCTGCACCTGGAGCTGGGCCGCCTGCACCGGATCGACCTGCGCCGCACCCGCGACACCGGGCACGGTGGCCACACCGGGAGTGGCGCCCGGCACGTACTGGGTGCTGTAGCCGCCCGCGACCCCTGCGGGCTGCGTGACGGTGAGCGGACCCATGGCGTCCAAACGCTGGGTGTGGCTGTCCATCTCGGTGCGTGCGGTCTGCACCGTGCTCACCGCGTCGCGCAGGGCCTGGGTGGCCCGCGCGATCACCGCGTCCGTCTCCGGGGAGGAACTGGCATTGCCGAGGATCTGTTTGGCATCGCGCCGGAAATCGGCGATGATCTGGTCCACCTTTTGCGCGGCGCGCGAAGTGGTGCCCTGCGCGTCGGACAGCACCGACAGGTAGGCCGGGCCGCGATCGGAGATATCACCGAGTTGGGTCTGGGTGGTGCGCAGCGCGGGCACCGCCGCGTCGGCCGCCTTGGACTCCCAGGTGGATTCGAGCGCGTGCAGACCCGCGCGATGCGGGGCCTCGGCATCGGCGGCGCGGGCCGACGCGGTGGACAGCGCCCTGGTGATGCCCTCGTCGGGTGCGGACGCACCGCTGCCCAGCGAGGCGCGCAGGCGCAGCATCGGCTGGATCAGCGCGGCCACGATGGCGGGATCGCCGCCGGATTCGGTGGGCTGGGTGCGTGAGTCGCGGGCGGGCGCGGTCGCGGGCCTGCGCCGCAGGGTGGCCAATCTCCTCATGCCAGTGTCTCTTTCGTCCGGGCGAGCGCGGCGGCGGTCTCGGAATCGGAATCGCCCATTTCGGTGGTGTGGCCGCGCAGCACGTCACCGTAGGCGCCGACGAGGCGGCCCGCGGTGGACAGCGCCTGCTGATGTTCGGTGACCGCGGCGGTGAACCGCTGCGCGAACTGCGCGCCGACGAGCCCCAGATCGACGGCGAGCCGCTCGGGCGCGACCGCGCCGCCCGCGACCTCGGCCGCCGAGGTCAACTGCGCCGACACCGCGTCCGCGATCCTGGTGTAGGCGGCCATTGCCGCCGGGTCGAGCTTCAGCGTGTCCACTGTTCCCCCTCACGGAAACCAATACTTCGCTGTCGCGGCATGATTCGACACGCCGAGCCTCTCTCGCGCCGGAGGGCGCACCCCGATCCGGCACTTCGGCCCGCACGGGGAAACGACAAGCATCCGACGTGGGAGATTGTAGAGCCAGGCCACCGCGCCGGGCCAGAGTACGCACGCGGAAACGCCGGACCCGATGACACACTCACCGCGGGAAGAACTCCAATGCCTGCGCCAGCGGCTTGCGGGTGAGCGCGGGCACCTCGCAGTCGGCGGCAGGATAGCCGATCGGAAAGAGAATATAGGGGCGCTCCGAACCGGGACGGCCGAGGATCTCGGAGAGGAAGGCCATCGGATTGGGTGTGTGGGTCAGCGTGGCCAGGCCCATGGAATGCAGTGCGGCGATGAACATTCCGCACGCGATACCGACGCTCTCGTTCACGTAGTAGTTCTTGCGCGGCGCGCCATCGGCGCCGAGACCGCTCTTCTGCGCGAAGACCACCACGATCCAGGGCACCACATCCAGGTAGGACTTGTCCGAGGTGGTCTCCAAGGGGGCCAACGCCTCTCGCCACGCCTGCGGCAGCCGACCGCCCTCGTAGTTGATGCGCTCCTCGTGTTCGGCCGCCACTCTGATCCGATGTTTGACCTCCGGATCGGCAATGGCGACGAACTTCCACGGCTGGTGATGCGCGCCCGACGGCGCGGTATTCGCCGCGGCCACGGCGAGTTCGATCATCCGGCGCGGCACCGGATCGCCTGCGAAGAAGCGGACGCTGCGGCGGGTTTCGAGGAATTCGTGGAACTGTTCGCCGCGTTCGAGACCCGTCGACTCATCCGGACGGGGCGGGCAATAGGATACGAAGGGATGGTTGTGCTCGCGGGTTCCCATGGTGCCAGGGTATGGCCGCGCCGCGAAGCGCGGGGCGGCAACGAAAGAATCGCCGCGATTGCAAAATCCACAACGGACGATAGCGAACTCGAGTGAATGGGGATTTGGTCGAGTCGCGAATGAGCATTAGCATCCAATGGAAATACCCGCACCTACCCTAAGGACTGCCGCATGGCCAAGAAAGTAACCGTCACCATGGTCGACGACTTCGATGGCACTTCGAAGGCGGACGAGACCGTTCATTTTTCCATCGACGGCGTGGCCTACGAGATCGATCTGTCGACCAAGAACGCGGGCAAGCTGCGTGCCGCACTCGAGCCGTGGGCGGAAAACGCCCGTCGCACCGGCAGGCTGAAGACCAAGACCCGTGGCGCGGGCAAGGATTTCCGCTCGACCGTCGATCGCGACCAGTCGCTGGCGATCCGCGAATGGGCTCGCAAGAACGGCCACAAGGTTTCCGCACGCGGCCGTATCTCCGCCGATGTGGTCGCCGCCTACAACAGCGCCCAGAAGTAGCAAATCCGCGCGACGCGTCCCCGGGGTGTCCACCACCCGAGGGGGCGCGATTTTTTGTGTTTCCACAATGCCCGGATGGTCCGCATGGTCGGTTCGTCTCCGATCATGCGGACGATCGATCAAATGCGGCCGATGCCCTCCCAGCCGTCGAAATCCCGGATCTCGACGATATCGCCCGGATCGGGCCGCCATTGCGACAGATACGTCAGCCCCGGCTCGACCGGCTCGAATCCGTCCAGGAATGCCGCGATTTCGTCCCGTGCGCGCAGCACCACCGGGGTCGGGGTGCGCGACGGTCGGAATTCCCGAGCCCAGATCCAGGAACTGGGTAATGCCGCCAACAATCGCCGGACCCGACCGCGCGGTCAGCTATCGACGTGCACGTGCGGACGATCGGCCGGATTCGGCACCGCACGGCGAATGATCTCCCGCGTCACCGGCGCGACCTCACCCTCGCCGACGAAGAGGAATTTCAGCAGGTTGACCAGCGGATTGCCCTCGGTCCATTCGAAATAGACGTGCGGTTCGAGTCCGGTGCGATCGCGGATGGCCAGCAGGATGGCGGCGATGGAGTTGGGGATGGCGGTGGCCTCCACGCTCAGAATGCGGTAGCCCTCCACCTCGATCCCGGTGACCCGCAGATCGGTGCTGAAATCCGAGGCGTCGCCGACGACCACCTCCAGGAACATGATCGGTGCGTCATCGGGAATGTGACTCTCGAGCCGCTGTTCGGCCGCCTTCTCCCGATATTCCTGCGGCTGACGCTGATCCACGTCGTGGGTGACGATCCGGATCATGCCCTCGGCGGCGGCCTGATCGATCATGGCGGCGGCCGCCGCGTCGAAACTCACCTCGAGCGCGCGCAATTCGAACGAGCGGCGCGCGCGGGACAGGAACGACACCACGATGATGGCCAGAATGAACAGCGAGGCCAACTGCACGCCCTCGGGCCGCTCGAAGATATTCGCGATGGTCGTGTAGACGAAGACGGCCGAGACCGCGCCGAAGCCCACCACCTTGTGCCGCTCGCCTTTTCGCGCGGCCGACAGTGTCACCGCGACCGCCGCCGAGGTGATGAGCACCAGGACGCCGGTGGCGTAGGCGCCGCCCTGCGCGTCGACATTCGCGTCGAAGTACCAGGTGATCCCGAAGGCAATGAGCGCGAACACCAGCACCAGCGGGCGCACCGCGCGCGCCCACTCCGGAGCCATGCCGTAACGCGGGAGATAGCGCGGCACCAGATTGAGCAGACCCGCCATGGCCGACGCACCCGCGAACCACAGGATGGCGATGGTGCTGATGTCGTAGACGGTGCCGAACACGTCGCCGAGATACTGGTGCGCGAGGTAGGCCAGCGCTCGGCCGTTCGCCGCACCGCCCGGTTTGAACTCCTTTTCCGGAATGAGCACCGCCGTCATGAAACTCGTGACGACCAGGAAGCTGCTCATGATGATCGCCGCGGTGGTGAGCAGTTTGCGCGCACCGGCGATCCTGGTGACCGGATTGTCCTCCGGCTCACCCGGCGCGCTCTTGATCTGCGGCATCACCGCCACACCGGTCTCGAATCCGGACAGGCCCAACGCGAGTTTCGGGAAAACCAGCAGCGAGACCCCGATCATCGCGGCGATATTGCCGTGTTCGGCGGTGAGCGCGTGCGACCAGTCGACGACCAGATCACCGGCCTTGAACACCTGGTAGAGCCCGACCACCGCGACCACCAGATTCAGCGCCAGATAGCTGCCGACCAGTGTCACCGCCACCCCGATGGCCTCGGCGAAACCCTTCAGGAAGATGGCCGCCAAAAGGGCGAGCAGAACGAGTGTGATGAGCACACTGTGCTGTCCGAGCGCCTTGGGCACATACGGGTTCTCCACGATGTGGGCCGCGCCGTCGGCGGCCGAGAGCGTCATCGTGATGACGAAATCGGTCGCCGCGAAACCGAGCAGCACCAGGATGAAGAATTTCCCGGTCCAGCGGGGCAGCACATGGCTGAACATGGCCAGCGAGCCGCCGCCGTGCGGACTCTCCTTGGCCACCCGGCGATACACCGGGAGCGCACCGAACAGGGTCAGTGCCACCAGCACCAGCGTGGCCATCGGCGAGAGCACTCCCGCGGCCAGCGCCGCGATACCTGGCTGATAGCCGAGGGTGGAGAAATAGTCGACTCCGGTGAGGCACATAACCTTCCACCAGGAGTGTTCGTGTTCGGCGTCGCCGGGTTTGCGCATCGGGCCGGGATGCTGCGAATAGCGTTCGTCGGCGGTGCCTTCCAGCAGCCAGCCCCGGAAGGCCGAGGCCCGCCGGTCCGCGGATGTTGTCACCGTCTACCTCTCGGAACATCCCCGATACCCCAGAGCTGCGGTACGGGCGCGTGCACAGTTTCGGGTGCACATTAACGGAGCCTTAGCGGGGACGGCATTCATGGGAGGTCTCCCAAGGCGGGGGCTGTGCCGAACGAAGCCGAGGTTGTGCCGCGGGGGCTGTGCCGGATCGAGGGCCGGGGCCTATGCCGATTCGGTGGGCGAGGTCTGCCGGTAGGCGTCCGTGATCGCGGCCAACTCGGCCGGGGTCAGCACCTGAGCGATATCGGTGAAGCCTTCGGGTGCACGTTCGGCGACGGTGCGAAGGATGCGGTCGGCGGGCATATCGTGGCAGGCCGTCACAATGGCATTGGCCGTCTCGCGGCGGGCCGCGTCGTAGCGGGCCAATGCCTTGGGTACGTCGAGACCGTCGGTATTGAATGAGCTGTCAGCGCCGTCGGTATTGAATGGGACGTCCGCGCCGTCGGTATTGAATGAGACGTCAGCGCCGTCGGTGGCGAACGCGGCGGCCAGTGCGGCGGCGTCGAGGATCGCCTGGGTGCCGCCGTTCGAGCCGAGCGGATACATGGGGTGCGCGGCGTCGCCGAGGAGTGTCACCCGGCCGCTGGTCCACGCGGGCAGCGGATCCCGGTCGACCATCGGGTATTCCAGGATGCGGGTCGAGGAGGCGAGCAGGGCGGGCACATCGAGCCAGTCGAAATGCCAATCCGCGTAGTGCGGAAGGACATCCGCGAGTCGCCCGGTGCGGTCCCAGTCGGCGGTGCCGGGTTCGGCGCCGGGATCGGCCACCTCGCACACCCAGTTGATCAGCGCGCGGCCCTGCTCGTCCAACTCCTCGGCGATCGGGTAGGCGACCACCTTCGCGGTGGCATTGTCGCCCGCGATGGCCACGGTGCGACCGGTGTGAAAGGGTGCGGCCCGGCCGACGCCGCGCCAGATCCGCTGGCCGTACCAGATCGGCGCGCCCTCTTCGGGATACAGCCGTGCGCGCACCGCCGAATGCAGTCCGTCCGCGCCGATCAAGGCGTCGGCGCGCAGTTCGAATTCCGAATCGGCTACCGCCACACGAATATTCACCGCGTCGGCGGTTTGGTCGAAGTCTCGGACGGCCGCGCCGGTGCGCACCGCATCGGGGCCGAGGCGCTCGCGCACCGTCTCGTACAGCAACTGTTGCAACCAACCCCGGTGCACGGAGTACTGCGGCCACTGCTCGCCTGCCGCGCGCCCGCGCGGCTGACTCCAGATGAGATTTCCGTGCCGGTCGAAATGCGCCATCTGCGCGGTCGCCACCGCGATGCGGGCCAGCGCGGGCTCGAGTCCGAGCCCGGCCAACTCGCGCACGGCGGGCGGCAGCAGATTGATTCCGACGCCGAGCGGTAGCAGCCGCGCGGCCGAATCCAGCACGCGCACCGCCACACCCAGTTCGTGCAGTGCCAGGGCGGCGGTGAGACCGCCGATGCCCGCACCGGCGATCACCACGGAAGTCATTGCCGCCTATCGAAATTGGGGAACCGCTCGCGCAGGCCAGTCGACCTTCGGTGAACGGTAGTAGGGAATACCGCCGGTTTCCCAGAATCGCGCATGCTCGGCGAGCCGCCGCTTGAATCCTTCCCAATCATGGGTAGCCGCAGGTGACCAGCCCAACTCCGCCGTGGCGGTGAGCCTGGGAAAGGCCATGTAGCGGACATCCGTCAGCGAGGTCATGCTCTCGGAGAACTGCGGCGCGGCGACGCCGAGGATCGCCTTCTCGTCCACACCCTTCAGGTAGGTGCCCGGATCCCAGTCGTAGGCCGCATCGATCTCGATATAGGCCGCCCACATCAGGCCGCGTTTGGTCTGCGGGGTGTACTTCATATCGAGGTAGGACCGATTGGCGGGCGAGAGGATGACCGGAACACCCTTCTTCGCGGCCTCGATCATGCGGGCCGCTTCCTGCGCCGCGTCGCCCGTGCCACTGGGATCGCCTGTGGTGCCCCAGTATTGGGCGATGGTGGGCGCGGAGAGCTTGTCGCTCTTGGTGATCTCGTGCCAACCGATCGGAATCTTGTGGTACTTGGTCACGATCGGCAGCACCCGGTCCACGTAGGTTCGATAGTCCTGCGGGGTGGTGGCCCGCGCTTCGTCGCCACCGATGTGGATGTACGGGCCGGGGGTCATGGCGGCCACCTCGGCGATCACGTCGTCGAGGAAGGCGTAGGTGGCCTCGCTGTGCACGCAGAACGACGAGTAGCCCACGCTGATATCGTTGCGCGCCGGAACCGCTTTGCCGTCGCAGTTGAGTTCCGGGTACACCGACTGCGCCGCGTTGGTATGTCCGGGACCATCGATCTCCGGGATGATGGTGATCCCGCGACCTGCCGCGTAGGCGATGATCTCGGCGTAGTCGGCTTTGGTGTAGTAGCCGCCGGGACCGCCGCCCACCTCGTACTTCGAGCCGATATCGGTGAGCAGCGGCCACTTGTCGATGCGCAGCCGCCAGCCCTGGTCGTCGGTCAGGTGCAGTTGCAGATAGTTCATCTTGTAGCGGGCGAGATCGTCGAGGTAGCGCAGCACCTCGGTCTTGGGGCGGAAGCGCCGCGACACGTCCAGCATCGCGCCGCGATAGGCGAAGCGCGGATAGTCCACGATGGTACCGCCCGCGACCTTCCACGGGCCGGGTTCCCTTGTGTCGGTCTCTATTTCGTGGCCGAAGAGTTGGCGCAGCGTGGCGACGCCATTGAACAGCCCGGCCGCACCGTTGGCCGCTATCGTGATGCCCTTCCCGACCGTCATCCGGTAGCCCTGCTCACCCAGGGCACTGTCGGCATTCTTGTTGAGTGTCAACGCGATTCCCGAAGCGATCGACCCCTGTGCGGGCACCACCGGCAATCGGAATCCGGTAGGTGTCCGCAGCAGGTCCGCCAGCAGTCCGGCGGGCAGCTCCGCACCGGGATCGGCCGCGATCGAATCGTCCTCGCTCAGTGTGTAGTCGGCATTGGAGTCGGGGTGCACCTGCGCCGGTATGGGGAGCACATCGCCCAGCGCCACCCCCGAAGCCACTGTGTCACTTTTCTTTTCATCCGAACATGCGAGCATCGCACCGACCAGGGCGAGTACGAACGCGCCCCCGGCCAGCCGCCTCATATTTTTGAACATCGGGTCTCCGTAATGGTTTTCACTTCATCCCGCCTGCGACCATCACGATCATCTCCTAATCGCCTTGCCACCGAGGCGAATTCGTCGAATGAAATGTCAACTACCTTGGCGCATATCGAAAATATTTCGTCCCCGATTTGACGCAGACCCGAGGACGCGCCGAGTCATACCGCCTTGCAGGCGATTTGTAGTCCCGTGACCAGAATTGGTGTCCGTGGTCGTAGCACTCGACGCGTCGGCGTAGATGTAGTACGAATTGCTCGGCGTGATGGGCACGACATTCACCTGCCGGGTTATCGAGAACGCGGTGTCGGCGTTGTACCGGTGCATCCGGCATCCACACCCACGACGAAGGGGCCGGAGATTCTCCGGCCCCCTTCATGTCCGCCACTACCAGGTGACCGGCAGCGAGATCACCCCCGCGATCTCGTAGACGCCTCGCAGCGGCACATCCCCCGACGGCACGGCCAACCGGAGTCCTGGAAAGCGGGCCAGCAGTTCGCGCCACACCACCCGCATCTCCGTGCGCGCCAACTGTTGTCCCAAGCACTGGTGCACACCGTGACCGAAAGCCAGGTGCCCCACCGCGCCGCGCCGCAGGTCCAACTCGTCGGGATTGTCGAACCGGCGCGCGTCCCGATTGCCCGCCTGGATCGAAAGTGCCACCGTCTCACCGGATTTCACTTGAGCGCCCGCGATATCGACATCGCGGGCCGCCGTGCGGATCAGCAGGTGGGCGATGCTGAGATAGCGCAGCATCTCCTCGATCGCACCGTCGATCAGATCCGGATCGGCTTGCAACGACGCCAGTTGATCGGGATTGCTCAGCAGCGCGAAGGTGCCCAGGGCGAGCATATTCGCGGTGGTGTCGAGGCCCGCCGCGAGCAGCAGACCGCCGACGCCCACCAATTCCTCATCGGTGAGGTCGGTGGCGGTCAGATCGGTGAGCAGATCATCGGTCGGGTGCGCGCGCTTGGCGAGGATCAACGCCCGAATGTAGTCGAACAACTCGTCCAATCGGGCCTGCGTATTCGCCCGAGCTTCCGCCGGTGTGGCCGCGGGATTGTTCATGCGGCGGAAGCGGTCGTGATCGGCTTGCGGCACGCCCAGCAGCGTGCAGATCATCAACTCGGGAACCGGGCGGGCCAGTGCGGTCACCAAGTCGACCGGACCGCCCGCGCGAGCCATCTCGTCCAGGCACTCGGTGGTGAATTCCGCTACGCGGTCGGCTAGTTGACGCATCCGACGCACCGTGAACCGGCCTGCGAGCAGCTTTCGGAATCGGGTGTGCTCGGGCGGATCGGTATTGAGGAACTCCCCCGGCGGCACTCGCAGCGGCGCGGCGTCGGAAAGCACCGGTTGATGGTGTCGTCGCAGCTCATTGCTGAAATCCGGATGGGCGAGCACGGTGCGGATGGTCGCGTGGTCGGTGGCCAGCCAGCCGAGGTGGCCATCCGGGAAGCGCAAGCGGACCAAGGGTTCTCGCGCGCACAATTCGGTGAGCTCCGCGGGTGGGTCGAAAGGGCGTCCGGTCGGCCGCCGGATCGGCAGGGCCGCTAGTACAGTCCTCGTTTCGGTCATCGCAACTCCTCAACATCGGATGCCGGAACGGTAGGCCGTGTTCGGCAGTATGCGATACGGAAATACCAGGACGCCCAGGTGAATTCGCGCAAAGAACGGCAATAGTCGCGCTCCGCGAAGAGGCATCGTTGCGGTGAGTCCCGGATGAACGCATACTTGCCCCGGAGGTGGGTTTCGTGGCGAGCAGACTGACCGATACGGACCGGATCTGCATTGCCACCGGCCTGGCCGAGGGGCACGGATACGCCGAAATAGCCAGGCAATTGGAGCGCCCGACCTCCACCATCAGCCGGGAGGTCGGCCGAAATGGCGGACCGGGCCGCTACAGCGCCGAATTGGCGCATCTGGCCGCCCGACGGCGCGCGCGGCGCGATCGACGCCGCCCCGCCGATGCCGAAACCTTCGATATCCCCTCCGAATCCGGGCGCGATCCGGAGGTCGTGCGCGCCCTCGCCGAACGCATCGCCGCACTGCTCAACCGCGACAATCGCACCCCGAGGACCGCGGCGCGCACACTGGCCTGCCTGCTGCTCACCGATACCGGCAGCCTGACCGCCGCCGAGCTGACCGCACGCCTGCGTGTCAGTCCCGGCGCGCTCAGCCCCGCACTGAAATACCTGATCGCGCGCGGCTTCGTCCGCCGCGTACCGGGTCCCGGCCGCCGCGCCCAGTACGTCCTGGAGACCGAATCCTGGTTCCGCTCAACACTGCTCGCCTGCCAAGGCGCCGCCACGCTCGCGGCGGCCACCCGCGAGGGTGGCGATCTACTCGGCCCGGCCACCCCGGCGGGCGCGCGCCTGCATGATGTCGCCGTCTTCATCGATCATGTCCGCGAAGAATTGCTGCGGATGACCGAACAGTTGCGAGCCATCCTGCTGCCCGAGGATCTCGGTCGTTGAGAATGTTGGCGCGCAGGCGATCCGCGATGCCGGTGCGGAGTTTTGCGATTCGTCCGATTTGCCGGGAAGTACCTCGGATCCGCGGATTTCGATCTGATACCGGTTTCCCTTCTGTACGGCGTCGCCGATGCTGCTCGCGGGCGGCGCGAGCTCCCCGGCGAACCGCCGCGGCGCTGCTAAATAACACCTTGTCACAAGCAGTTTCTCCCTGACGTCCCGCCGCCGCGTCCGACCCGAACCCACTGCGGCACAACGCCATATCCGTAGGTCCTGACCAGCGCATCACCCGCATCGGCCATTTCCGAAACTCACCCGGTGCGGTAGCTTTTCATGATCGCTAGCCAGACACACACGTCACCGCGAACAGGGGGTTGTTCGCGGCGACAACGATGAGGGGGCGCGGTGAACGAGTTCGAACGTACGGCACTGGTTTCCGCGTGGCGACAAGTGCTGACAGCTGAGGACGGGTCGGCACATCGACTCGCCGAGTGGATCGACGCGCTTGCCGACGCGCTGGCCGCCGATCCCTTCGACGCGAGCGTGGGCGCGGCGGTCGGCGGCGCGCTCGCGCGCGCCCATCGCAGCGGCTGCGCCGCCTCGGCACGGATACTGTATCGCCTCGGCGCGCACTGTCCGCGCCCCGACGCACCCGAGCGGGTGGCCGCCATTCTGGCGGAATTCGGCCGGGGCTACCAGGCCCAGATCGACCGAACGCCTTGCGCGAGAGCGGGATCGGAACCCACACGCCGGGCAGTCGGATCGCAGCCGATGGTGCGGTCCGAGCCCACACAGTGGGTGGAATCGGATCCGATGCAGTGGGCAGGTGATGCCCGCTTCCGCATCGTCTTCGACAACGCGGCACTGGCCATCGCGATCAGCGACACCAACGGCGTTCTGCTGGAAGCCAATCGCGGCTTGGCCGAGATGATCGGCGTCCCAGTGGAATCCCTGCGCGGGATCTCCGTCTACGAATTCGCCCACCCCGACGACAGGGCGGAGATCCGCGCCCTGGTCTACGACAAACTGGTGCCGCGCGGACAGGGCACGCTGAAGCTGGATCGGCGAATGGTGCGGGCCGACGGCAGCGTCGGTTGGACCTCCTTCGCCATCACCTTCGTCAAGGGTGTCGACGGCAGGCGCGACTATCTGCTCGCGGTGGGCGAGGACGTCACCGAACGCCGCCGCCTCCAGGACGAACTGCACCGCCAAGCCAGACACGACCCGCTCACCGGCCTGCCCAACCGCCGCCACCTGCTCGAACGTATCGCCACCACCATCGACACCGCGCGCGGCGACGACCAGATCGGCCTTTGCTTCGCCGATCTGGACCGTTTCAAGCAGGTCAACGATCATTTCGGCCACGGCGTCGGCGACCGGGTCCTCACCGCGGTCGCCACCCGCCTGCACGAGAGCGTGCGCGGACACGACTGCCTCGTCGCCCGGATCGGCGGCGACGAATTCGTCGCGCTCATCCCGCCGCCCGCCGACGACCACCGCGTCACCACCATCGCCCACCGCCTGCGCGCCGCCCTCACCGATCCGATAGTCATCGGCGAGCACCATTTACGCGTCTCCGCCAGTATCGGCACCGTGCGCACCGAGGTCTCGGGCGCACACGCCGAATCCCTGCTCGACGCCGCCGACACCGAGCTATATCGGGCCAAGGCCCACACCCACACCCACCTCCTGTCCAACCACCGCTGATCCCACCGCGCGGGAGTGGGGTGTCGAATATTGAGACCGGTGCCAGTGGGGCGGGGCGACACGCCGATTGGTTGCTCGATCGACGTGCCGAGCGAAACGTTGTCGTTCGCCGATGCGACATCATCCAGCGGGACGGTGTCTTTCCGGGCACCGGCGGTTCTCCCACCTGGTGCGCCGACCCGAAACGTGAGAGGGGACGGGTCGGCGCATCGCTGTGGGGCGGCACAATGGGTGGTTGTTGAGGTAGTCGACAGGTAGCGCCGATACACGCCATCGATCCGCGCCATCGCCCTCGGCGGGAGTGGTTCCGTAGCGGCGGTTCGCAGCCGCGTATTGCTGACCAAGCACCTGCGGCAACAACTTTCGGTTGTGTCGCATGGGCGCGTCGATTGTTTGACCCCTTCCCGGTCGGTCGGCTCGAATGACGCCAGCCGAGCAAGGAGGGCCGCCCGTGTCGTCATTCGTCCATCTGCATGTCCACACCGAGTACTCGATGCTCGACGGCGCGGCCAAGATCGAGCCGTTGTTCGACGAGGCATCGCGGCTCGGTATGTCCGCGGTCGGGATGACCGATCACGGCAATATGTTCGGTGCGGACGAGTTCTATCGGGTCGCCACCGAGAAGGGCGTCAAACCGATCATCGGGATAGAGGCGTACGTCGCACCGGGCAGTCGGTTCCACAAGAAGCCGGTGCTCTGGGGGCAGGCGGGGCAGCGCGGCGGTGACGATGTGTCCGGCGGCGGCGCGTACACGCATATGACCATGCTGGCCCGCGACGCGCGCGGACTGCGCAATCTGTTCGCGCTGTCCTCGCTGGCGAGTATCGAAGGCTACTACCGCAAACCGCGCATGGATCGGGACCTGATCGCCGAGCACGCGGCGGGCGTCATCGCCACCACCGGCTGCCCGTCCGGCGAGGTGCAGACCCGGCTGCGACTCGGTCAGCGGGACGAAGCGCTGCGGGCCGCCGCCGACTACCGCGATATCTTCGGCGCGGAGAACTTCTTCGTCGAACTGATGGATCACGGCCTGACCATCGAACGCTCGGTGCGCGAAGGGCTGCTGGAGATCGGCGCGAAACTGCGGCTCGCGCCCTTGGCCACCAACGACTCCCACTATGTCGCGCGCGCACAGGCCGAGGCACACGCGGCGCTGCTGTGTGTGCAGGCGGGCAAGACGCTCGGTGATCCGACGCGATTCAAATTCGACGGCGACGGCTACTATTTGCGCTCGCCCGAGGAGATGCGCGCCTACTGGGATGTCGAGGTGCCCGGCGCGGCCGACAGCACGCTGCGCATCGCGGAGCGAGTCGAATCCTATGCCGAGGTCTGGGCGCACGCCGACCGGATGCCGGTCTACGACGCGCCCGACGGCTACGACGCGCCGGGCTGGTTCCGGGAGCAGGTGCTGCGCGGCCTGGACCGCCGCCTACCCGGCGGGGTGCCCGAGCAGTACCGGCGCCGCGCCGAGTTCGAACTCGACATCATCGTGCGCAAGGGCTTCTCGGCCTACTTCCTGATCACCGCCGACCTGATGAATTACGCACGGGAGCAAGGTATCCGGGTGGGACCGGGCCGAGGTTCCGCCGCCGGGTCGCTGGTCGCCTACGCGATGGGCATCACCAACCTCGACCCGATCGAGCACGGTCTGCTGTTCGAACGGTTCCTGAATCCGGAACGTGTCTCCATGCCCGATATCGATATGGATTTCGACGACCGCCGCCGCACCGAGATGATCCACTACGCCACCGCCAAATACGGTGCGGACCGGGTGGCGCAGGTGATCACCTTCGGCAAGATCAAGACCAAGGCCGCGATCAAGGATGCGGCGCGGGTCCATTTCGGGCAGGCGGGATTCGCCCTGGCCGACCGCGTCTCCAAAACGCTGCCGCCACCGGTCGCGGCGAAGGATATTCCGCTGTCGGGAATTATCGACCCGGCCCACGAACGCTATCCGGAGGCCGCCGAGATCCGCGCGCTGCTCGAATCCGACCGCGATGTCGCCACCCTGTTCGAGACCGCGCGCGGATTGGAGGGGCTGATTCGCAATGCGGGTGTGCACGCGTGCGCGGTGATCATGTCCGCGCAGCCGCTGCGCGAGGTGATTCCGCTGTGGCGACGCGAGGACGGCGCGATCATCACCGGCTGGGACTATCCGTCCTGCGAGGCCATCGGCCTGCTGAAAATGGATTTCCTCGGCCTGCGCAATCTCACGGTGATCGGTGACGCGATCGACAATATCGTCGCCAACCGCAGCGAGACCATAGACCTGGACACGTTGGGCACCGACGACCCGAAAACCTATGAGCTGCTCGGCCGAGGCGAAAGTCTCGGCGTCTTCCAGCTCGACGGCGCGGCCATGCGCGAACTGCTGCGCCGCATGGCGCCGACCGGTTTTCCGGACATCATCGCGGTGAACGCGCTCTATCGTCCCGGTCCGATGGCGATGAACACCCACAACAACTACGCCGACCGCAAGAACGACCGGCAGGCCATCGAGCCGATTCATCCGGAACTGGCCGAACCGCTGCGCGATATTCTCGCCGAAACCTTCGGCCTGGTCGTGTATCAGGAGCAGATCATGCAGATCGCCCAGCGGGTGGCCGGATTCTCGATGGGTCGCGCCGATGTGCTGCGCCGCGCCATGGGCAAGAAGAAACCCGAGGTGCTGGCCAAGGAGTTCGAGGGTTTCCGGGCGGGTATGCGGGACAGCGGCTTCTCCGACGACGCGGTGCGGGCGCTCTGGGATACCGTGCTGCCCTTCGCCGGATACGCGTTCAACAAATCGCATGCGGCGGGCTACGCGCTGGTCGGCTACTGGACCGCGTACCTCAAGGCCAATTATCGGGCCGAATATATGGCGGCACTGCTCACCTCGGTGGCCGACAACAAGGATAAATCCGCCATCTACCTCGCCGAATGCCGCCAACTCGGCATCAGGGTGCTCCCACCGGATGTCAATGAATCCTCGCTGCGCTTCGCCGCCGTCGGGGACGATATCCGGTTCGGACTCGGCGGGGTCCGCAACGTGGGTGCCAACGTGGTCGACTCGATCATCGAAACCCGCACGCACAAAGGCGACTACACCTCGTTCACCGACTTCCTGGAGAAGTCCGAACTCCTCTGCTGCAACAAGCGGGTCCTCGAATCCCTCATCAAGGCAGGCGCGTTCGACTCTTTCGGACAACCACGCCGAGCACTGCTCGATATCCATGAGGATGCCGTGGACGCCATCACCGGACTCAAACGCAGCCGGGCACTCGGCCAATTCGACCTGTTCGACCTCGGCGCGGCCGAAACAGCCCGCGACGCTTCACCGCTCGCACATCTGCGGATCGGCGACCAGGAGTGGCCGCGCGACGAGCTGCTCGGACTCGAGCGGGAGATGCTGGGGCTCTATGTATCCGGGCATCCACTCGACGGCGCGAACCACCTGCTGCGGCGACACGCGCCGAAACCCATTGCGGCGCTGCTGGCCAACCCACCGCGCGAAGGCAACGTCGCCATCGCGGGAATGATCTCCGCGCTGGAACGCCGGGTCAACAAGAAAGGCGAGAGCTGGGCCATCGCGCAGGTCGAGGATCTGGACGCCGCCGTCGAGGTGCTGTTCTTCCCGAAGTCCTACGCGCTGTTCGCCACCGAACTCGCCCTCGACGCGGTGGTCGCCGTGGCGGGGCGAGTCAACTGGCGGGAGGAGCGGATGGCGATCTTCGGCGCTCACCTCGCCACCCTCGAGGCGGGTGCGGAGGAACCGCCGCTGACCCTGGAACTCGCCGCGGTGCATACCGATCGCGAGACCGTCCGCGAACTCAAATCCGCGCTCGACGCGCATCGCGGGGCGACACCGGTCCGGCTGGTCGTCTGCTACGGCAAGCGGCGCACCACCGTCGCGGTCGACCGGTATCCGGTGACGGTGTCCTCGGCGCTGCTGGGTGAGCTGCGGGCGATTCGCGGTGTCAAAGTTCTTGTATGAGTACCGGATCGCCGCGTCTGCTCATCCCGCAATCCCCGCCATCCCGGTGAACGCGCGATCGTCGCATCGTGCCACCACTCGCTCACTCGAACCGTCCGCCGCGACCGCGCGCACCGTGCCGCCCAGGTCGCAGACGTACACCGTGTCCTCGGCGATGTCCACGGTCAAGCCGATGGCCTCGTGGAAGCCGCCGGCCAGGATCCGCGGTGGCGCACCGGATTCACCCCGCGCCGGGATGGGGGCGCGGTTGAGGGTATTGCCGTTCGGTTTCGCGCCGCGATCGGTCCAGTACAGGTAGCCGTTCACCAGGTCGGCCCACAGGTCGATCGGCTCGGGCAGGTCCCGCCACAGAGTTTCGATATCCGTGCGGGATGCGGCCGACTCCCCCGCCGGAATCTCGCGCCCCGCGCGCAGGATGCGCCCCTTGCCGCCCTTGGCCGGACCCTTCTGCGTCCAGTACAGGTCTGTCGCGGTGATCGCGATACCGACGCACTGCGCCATTTTGCCCAGTGGCCGGTTCACGATCAGATCGGTGACCGGTCCGCCGCCGACCTCGACCGTGCTCACCTTGCACCCCTCCCGATCCGCCCAGTAGAGCCGTCCCGCATTCAGCGCCAGCTGCTTCCCCGTCGTCAGCGCACCCTCCGGAAGTACGGTCTCGCGCGTGCCGCTGTGCAACGTCACGGATTCGATCGAACCGTTGGGCGCGGAGAAATCCTTGACCGCACCCTTCGAGGTCGGCTTGCCCATGGTGGTCCAGTACAGGCGATCAGCCGTCGGGTCGTACACCAACCCGTCCGGGAAATGCCCGGCATCCGCCACCGCGACCGTCACCGACCCGGCTCTCGGATCAATCCGGACAATCGCATCATTGCGAATATCGAGTACCACAAGCGCATCGAACACTGGGTTCTCCTCTCGGCGCTGCTCCAACTCCAACGCTAGATCGTTGATCTCGTGAACACCGACATCCGAGCGCGCCCGAGCGCCGAAACACGATCGAGCGGGGCGGGCGCGGAGTAGGTTGGATCGAGGGGTCGCGGCGGCAGGGGTGCACATGGTCGACGAAATCGAAGCACTTGGGCCGGAGTTCTTCGCGGACCCACACGGACACTATCGGCGCTGGCGCGAGCAGGGGCCGGTGCACCGGGTGCGGCTGCCGAGGGGAACGCCGCGGTGGGTCATCCTCGGCTATGCGCAAGCCCGTGCGGCACTGACGGATTCCCGCCTGCGGAAAGATATCGACGGCATGATCGCGGCGACGCGGCAGCAGAATCCGCACACCGCCTTCAATCCGGAATCGCTGAATCTCGGCCCGCACCCGCTCAATAGCGATCCACCCGACCACACGCGCCTGCGCCGACTCATCGGCCCGGCCTTCACCCCGCGCAGCGCCGAAGCCATGCGGCCGCGCATCCAACAGATCACCGACGAACTCCTCGACAGTCTGGCCGACCACGAAACCGTCGATCTCATAGCCGCATTCGCCATGCCGCTGCCGGTCATGGTGATCTGCGAACTGCTCGGCGTCCCCTACACCGACCGCCCCCGCTTCCGCGCCTGGTCCCAATTGCTCGTCACCTCCACGGGCACCGCCGAACAACGCCACGCCGCTTCCCGCGAAATGTCCGCCTACCTAACGGATCTGATCGAAGCCAAGAAATCCGCCCCCGGCGCCGACCTGCTGTCCGACCTCGTCCGAGCCCACACCGCATCCCACCTGACCGCCGACGAACTACTCGCCACCGCCTACCTGCTGCTCATCGCGGGCCACGAAACGACAGTCAACCTGATAAGTTCCGGCGTCAACACCCTGCTGCACCACCCCGATCTGCGGCGCACCCTCCAGCAGGACCCGACCCGAATCCCCTCCGCCATCGAAGAATTCCTCCGCCTCGACGGCCCCGTCGACTTCACCACACCCCGCTACACCGCCGCTCCGCTCCCCGTCGGCCCCATCGAGATCCCCGAGGGCGAATTGGTCTCCATCAGCCTCGCCGCCGCCAACCGCGACCCGGCCCACTACCCCCCCCCCCACACCATCACCCTCCCCACCCCAACCCCCCACCTCGCCTTCGGCCACGGCATCCACCACTGCCCCGGCGCCCCCTTGGCCCGCCTCGAAGCCGAGATAGCCCTGACCTCCCTGCTTCACCGCTACCCCACCCTCGCCCCCGCCGCACCCACCCCAACCCACCATTACAGCCTCGTCATCCAGGGCCTCACCACCCTCCCCATCCACCCCACCACCCCCTACCGGCCCGGAACGGACTGCCACACCGTGTCGCCCTGGGCCGTCGACCAAACACCTAACGAGTAGACCGCCGGAACAGGACGCCCGCGAGAAGGCAAGCGACGCTGCTGATCCCGCCGAATTCGAGCACCGCGAGCCACAGATGATCTCCCATGGGCGCGCCGAGGAGGAGCCCGCGTAGCGCATCCACCGCATGGGTCATGGGCTGATCGGTGGTGATGATCCGCAGCCAACCCGGCATCGTCTCCGTGGGCACGAGCGCACTGCTGAAGAACACCGGGATGATCAACAGCGCGGCCAATTGCTGTGTGACTTCCTCCGCAGATTCTCCGGCCCGGACAGTTTGGCGTCCACGGCGACCGATTGACCGGTCATCCCGATGCGGGCCTGCACCCGTTCGGGTTCGCGCCGCACATCGTGACCGGCGACCCGCACCGTGCCGGAATCGGGTCGCAGCAGGGTGGTCAGGATACGCACCATCGTCGTCTTGCCCGCGCCGTTGGGACCGAGCAGCGCGGTCACGGTCGCGGCCGGGACCGCGAGGTCGACGCCGTGCAGTCCGGTGCCGCCGTCGAATACCTTGGTCACGCCCTCCGCCGAGATCATCACCGGCCTCGACCCAGCCGGTCGCCGATCCAGGTCTGCCAGCCCACTAATACGCGGGGCGGGCGCGCGTGCACCCGTTCGGCGACGGCGTTGGAATTCCACCGTGCCGCCCGGACGCAGGCGGACTCGTTGACTGTGTGATTCCAGCGCGCGGCCCGGTCCCGCCCGGCAGAGTTCCAGCGCAGGGCACGAACCCGGCCCGCCCTATTGGAGTTTCGGTCGGGTGCGCGCTCGTGATCAGGCATGCCGGGGAGGCGATGCATGGCGAGGTGGAGGCGGTCGATGATGGATTCGCTACGGCTCATGGCCAGACCTTTTCGTATTTCATACGCCTTGTTCGTATGCGATACGAATACGGTATTCGTATGCTGTACGCATGTCAACGGCAGACACCGGACCGATCTGGACCCGACCCGAACCGGCAGGGCGCAAACCGCGCTTCACCAGGGATCAGATCGCCGCCGCCGCCCTGCGCGTCGCCGACACCGATGGCTTCGACGCGGTCACCATGAAACGCATCGCGGCGGAACTGGGGTCAGGCACCATGACGCTGTACTACTACGTGCGCAACAAGGCCGATGTGGTGGCATTGATGCAGGACGCCATCCTGGCCGACCTCCTGGTGCCCGACGCCGAATTGCGCGCGGGTTGGCGCGCGGCCACCGCCACCATCGCCCGCCGCACCCGCACCGTCCTCATCGCACACCCCTGGGCGGCGCTATCACTCACCGACGCCGCGTTCGGCCCGAATGCCATGCGGCACATGGAACAGAACCTGACAACCCTGGCCGCGACCGAACTGGGCATCACCGAGAAATTCGCGCTCATCGCCGCCGTCGACGCCTACGTACTCGGCACCGCCCTACAGGCCATCGAATTGGCCTCCCGCGCCGACTCGACCACCGAATCCGTCGCCGCGGCAATCCAATTCGGCGAGGCACTACTCGAGACCGGCGAGTTCCCCGAACTCGACGCGGCCTATCGGGAACAGCGCGACGCGACCGCCCCACCGATGACCGATCCGGCCCTGCGCGAGCAGTTCGAGCAAGGGCTTGCCGCACTTCTCGACGGGTTCGCCGCCCGCCTGTCACTCAGTTGAGATATCCAGCGCACACCTCGGTTTATTGAGCAGGGCGAGCGGACCCTCTCCGGTAACGCAAGCAAACGGCGACCCGAGCCGCTGTGTGCGAATTCGACACGCCGCTGCCGTTCGCTCAGTATGTTGCGCGGCTATGCGCCCGTGGTGCATCAGTTCTCGACGCAATGCGCTCGACTATCGAACAGCACTATGTCGACAGGACGTTCGGCAAGTGCTCGACCAGTACACTTCCGGGAAGTACGGGAATGAACATCAGGGGAAAGTACAGAAGATTCCGCACGCACACCCCAGAACGAAAGCAACCCTCTACCTATTTGCACAGGTAGAGGGTTGCTTATACGCTCCCCCATCTGGACTCGAACCAGAAACCTGCCGATTAACAGTCGGCTGCTCTGCCAATTGAGCTATAGGGGATTGTTCCCGGCTCTCCCTCTCGGGCGGGCCGAGAACAAACTCTAGCGTATTGGTGTGAGCGTTCCCAAATCGCGCTTCTACCTGGGGGCATGCGGAGAACCGGGCGCTGTGGGGGTGGGGTGGGGACAGGGGGATCCGGATCGACACCCGTTGGGGGCGTCGGGCAGGATGGGAGCCGCGAATTGGCAACTGGGAGGAGCAGATCGAGATGTTGCGGTTGATGATCGGCATAGCGGCGGGCTATGTGCTCGGTACCAAGGCCGGGCGGGTCCGCTATGAGCAGATCAGCGCCGCGACCCGAGCCGTCACCGAGAGTCCGGTCACACGCAGGTTGGTGCTCATCGGCAGGCAGCGACTGTCGGACAAATTGAGCACGCGCCCGAAACTGGAGCCCATGCGGCCACTGGACGAGCGCACCACCCTGCTGGTCCCGCAGGACCAGCTGCGCCGCTAGCCGGCCAGGGCGACCACCTGAGCCGCGTCGGCCTGCAGCTCCTCCGGGGCGCGCAGGCCGGTCGCGGCGAGGGAGGCGTACCTCCGCCTTCGCTTCGGCCATGATGCGCCGACAGCGCCCATTGGGCGTCCACGAGCCTGCCGCGTATCCGGCATCGCAGCGATAGGGTCACCGCGGACGCAGGCGGCGAAGTTCTCCACACCCCACTATTTGCTGGGCGCGAAATCGTCCGAATTCCCCATGGCCTGGGTGAGCAGACTCTTTCGATACTGTTCGAGCGCCACCAGATCGCCGAACAGCGCCATATAGGCATCGGATTCCTCGGTGGAGGAGATGCGTTGCAGTTTGGATTTCAGCTCGGCAATCTGCCGCCCCACCCAGGATTCCTGCGCCCGCGCCAACACTCCGGTGACGAATCTCGGAATATCGCCCGCGGACTTCACCGGTAGCTGCTCGCCCGCCAATTCGGAGATCAGGGCGCGCACGGTGAGGTCCTCGGCCCGATCCGCGACCGCGTTGACCCACTCCGCGCCGCCGAGCCCGGCCGCGGTGCCGCCCGCCTCGGCGATGAGACCGCGCACCGTGACATACACCGGATGGGTGAACGCCTCCGGCTCCAGAGCATCGAATACCGCGCCCGCGATGGCCGGGTATTGCAGTGCGGCGCACAGGACTTGGCGCTGCGGCAGCAGCGCGGGATCGCCGGGGTTGGGTCGTCCGGCATCGCGCTCGACCTGCGAGGCGACCGCCGCACCGTTGGCAGCGGGCCGGGACCCATTGGGAGCGGTGCCATTTCGCGTTCGACGCGCCTCGTCGCCGACCCGGCGGACCACGGTCTGGATATCGTCCCAGCCGACCCAGCCCGCCAGTTTGGTCGCGTAGGCCTTGCGCAGGGCGTTGTCCTTGATCTGGGCCACCACCGGCACCGCGCGCCGCAGCGACTCCACCTGCCCCTCGGCGGTATCCAGGTTGTTCTCGGCGAGCAGACCACGAATCACGAACTCGTACAGCGGCGTTCGACGCGCCACCAGGTCGCGCAGCGCGCCGTCGCCGGAATGCTGGCGCAGTTCGCACGGGTCCTGTCCGTCCGGGGCCACCGCGATGTAGGTCTGCCCGGCCAGGCGCTGGTCGCCCGCGAAGGCTTTCAGCGCCGCCGCCTGGCCTGCCGCGTCGCCGTCGAAGGTGTAGATGATCTCCCCGCGCCAGAAATTGTCGTCCATCAGCAGGCGTCGCAGGATCGCCAGGTGATCCTCGCCGAAGGCGGTGCCGCAGGAGGCGACGGCCGTCTTGACCCCGGCCAGATGCATGGCCATCACATCGGTGTAGCCCTCGACCACCACCGCCTGATGGCCCTTGGCGATGTCCCGCTTGGCGTGGTCGAGTCCGAACAGCACCTGAGACTTCTTGTACAGCACCGTTTCCGGGGTGTTGATGTATTTGCCCGGCATGGTGTCGTCCTCGAACAGCTTGCGCGCGCCGAATCCGATGACCTCGCCGCCGAGGTTGCGGATCGGCCACAGCAGCCGCCGGTGGAACCGGTCGATCGGGCCGCGCTTGCCCTGTTTGGACAGGCCTGCCGCCTCCAGTTCCTTGAATTCGAAACCCTTGCGCAGCAGATGTTTGGTGAGGGTGTCCCAGCCGTCGGGCGCGTAGCCGCAGCCGAACTGTTGGGCCGCCGCGCCGTCGAAGCTGCGGTCGGTGAGGTATTTGCGGGCCGCCTCCGCCGCGGGTTCGCGCAGCTGGGACATGTAGAACTCGTGCGCGGCGGCGTTGGCCGCGACCAGACGGGAGCGGGTGCCCCTGTCACGCTGCACGGAGGGGCCGCCGCCCTCGTAGTTGATCTGGTAGCCGATCCGGTCGGCCATCTGCTCCACGGACTCGACGAATCCGATGTGCTCGATCTTGCGCAGGAATTCGTAGACGTCGCCGCCCTCACCGCAGCCGAAGCAGTGGAACAGGCCGTGGTTGGGCCGCACGTGGAAGGAGGGCGATTTCTCGTCGTGGAACGGGCACAGACCGCGCATGGTATCCACGCCCGCGCGCTTCAGGGCGACGTACTCCCCCACCACGTCCTCGATTCGGACGCGGTCGCGAATCGCCGCGATATCGCGGTCGGAGAGTCGTCCTGCCACGCAGCGAGTCTAGGCCGGCACGCGGAAAGTTCGCCGGGCGGCCGGTCAGGGCACCGCGGCGGCGATCCGCTCCAACCTGCTCTCGGTGTAGGAGGCGATCTGGTCGACGATGACCCGCACCCGCGCCCGGTCGTCGGCGGCGGCGTGCCACCACGGCAGCAGCACCGGGTCCAGTTCGCGCGGCGCGGTGTGGAGCAGTCGGGCCGCCACCGCGTGGATGCGGGCGCGCTGTTCGGCCTGCTGCTGTCGGTGTCGCTCATCCGACATGACGTAGCGCAGTGCCACCGTTTTGAGAACGGCCACCTCGGCGGCCACGATGGGCGGTATCTCGAGATCGGCGGCGTATCTCGTGAGCGGACCGGCGCCCGCGACGCGCCGGGTGGCGGTGATGGCCGCGATGGCGAAGCGGCCGACGAGTTCGCTGGTCAATTGCTTGAGCCCGACCGAGCCCGCGAAGGTGCCGTCGTAGGGCGCCACCGCCGCCACCACGGGCAGTTCCGACAGGCGCTGGGCGGCCGCGATCAACTCCGCTGCGGTCAGCTCCGGATGCTGCCGATGGCCGAGGGCCGCCAGCTCGGCCTGTTCGGTGCGATCGGCCAAGGCGCGCAGGTCGATTCGGCCCGCGATCACCCCGTCCTCCACATCGTGCACCGAATAGGCGACGTCATCGGACCAGTCCATGATCTGGCATTCCAGGCTGCGCCTGCGCTCGGGTGCGCCGCGCCGGATCCATGCCAGTCGGTCGGCATCGATATCGTAGGCGCCGAATTTGGTGCCGGAACCCGTTCTGCCCCAGGGATATTTGAGGGTGGCGTCCAGTGCGGCGCGGGTCAGGTCCAGGCCCGCGCTCGCGCCGTCGGGGGTGCGGATCTTGGGTTCGAGGCGGGTGAGGATGCGCAGATTCTGGGCATTGCCCTCGAATCCGCCGTGGGCGTCGGCGAATTCGTCGAGCGCTTTCTCACCATTGTGGCCGTAGGGCGGGTGCCCGATATCGTGGGCGAGTCCGGCCAGGTCCACCAGGTCGGGGTCGCAGCCCAGGCCGTCGGCGATGCTGCGGCCGATCTGGGCCACCTCCAGCGAATGGGTGAGCCGGGTGCGCGGGGTGTCGCCCTCGCGCGGACCCATCACCTGGGTTTTATCCGCGAGTCGGCGCAGCGCCGCCGAATGCAGGACGCGCGCCCTGTCCCTGGAGAATTCGCTGCGATGACCGGCTTCCGAGCCGCCGAGACCCGCGGTCTTCGGTGCTTCGGTGACCATCCGCTCGGTGTCGAATTCGGTATAACCCATCGAATATCACTGTCCCGCCGTGTATTTGAAGTCCGCCGAGAAGTGGGTCAACCGGTACCACAGCAGCGCGCCGGTCTCGCGGGCGATGCCGTGCGCCTGGGATTCCCTGGTGTACACCGCGGGTCCGGTGCGGGTGGGCGCGGTCCAGGCCCGCAGACCCTCGTCACGCGCCATGGTCCTGGTGCGCATGGAATGCCACGGATCACTGACCAGCACGGCCGACCCCATATCCCGCGCCGCCATGGCCACCGCCACCGCCTCGATGCTGCGCAGCGTATTCGAGCCGGTCTCCACCGCCAGGATGCGGTCGGCGGGGATGCCGCGCGATTGCAGATAGTTCTTGCCCGAGGCCGCCTCGGTGTAGAGGTCGCCCTCCTGCTTGCCGCCGACGGTGATCACCTTGGGCGCCACACCCGCGCGAAACAGCTTGTACGCCTGGTCGAGTCGCGCCTCGAATACCGTCGAGGGCGTACCCGAGTACTGAGCCGCGCCGAGCACCACGATGGCGTCGGCCTTCGTGTAGTCGTCGATGCGCGCGACCTGCCAGACGCGCAACGCCGTGCCGCCGACCAGGACCAGCGCCAGCAACACCCCACCGGCGACCAACCGGCGCGACCACCGCGCCATCGCGGGACCGGGGCCGCGCGACAGACCGGATTCGCGAACCGAAGCGCCGCCCAGTGCCGATTTCACTCCCCAAGTCTGCCAGGTCGCCGCACACCCGACGCACCGACACCTATGACCCCCGCCACAGCGGATCGAGGATACCGGCAAAACTTACCGATAGGTGAGTACTGAACAAATTAGTGAGTACTTGTCGGATCATGCGGTGTGGGATCAGGATTTGCAGGGCGCGCCGGGGGATTCGGAAATTCGATAGAGGAGTGAACAATGGCGGATTCGCCGCGTATTTCGGTGCTCGGACTCGGGGCAATGGGCCGCGCCCTGGCCGAAACCTTTGTGAAGGGCGGATATTCGACGACCGTGTGGAATCGCAGTTCCGGCAAGGACGCCGAACTGATCGCGCTCGGCGCGCAGAGCCCCGGCGCCCTGGCGGCAGCGCTCACGGCGGGCGAGGTGATCGTGGCATGCCTGCTCGATCACGCCTCGGTGCACGAAACGTTGGATCCGGTGGTCGAATCGCTGCGCGGGCGAATCCTGGTGAACCTCACCAGCACTCGCCCGGATCAGGCCCGCGAACTGGCCGAGTGGGCCGGGCGGCACGACATCGAGTATCTCGACGGCGGCATCATGGCCACCCCGCACCTCATCGGCGGACCCGCCGCCGCGATCTACTACAGCGGCTCGCGGCGGGCCTTCGACGAATACCGCCCTGTCCTCGAAACACTGGGCGGGGCCGAGTATTTCGGCGCGGACGCCGGAAATGCCGCGGCGGTCGACTTCGCGCTGCTCGCCGCGATGTACACCATGTTCGCCGGTGTGCTGCACGGTGCGGCGGTGGTGCGCTCGGTCGGCATGTCGGCCGAGGATTTCGGGCAGCGGGCCGCGAATTTCCTGTCCGCCATGACCTTCTCGCTGCCCACGGTGGGCAAGCGGGTCGACAGCGGCGACTATTCCGATCCGGAACAGGATCTGTACTTCACCAAGTCCGCGGTGGACGCGATCGTGGCGACCAGCCGCGCCGCCGGTGTCGACCTCGACATCATCGGCGCGGTGCGCGACCTCATCGATCGCCAGATCGCGTCCGGGCACGGCCGCGAGGGTTGGGAACGGATCTTCGAGAGCCTGCGTCCCTGACTACCAGCCGCGTTCGCGCCACTCATCGAGGTGCGGCCGGTCCACCCCCAGGGTGGTGTCATCGCCGTGGCCGGGATAGACGGCCGTGTCGTCCGGGTAGCGGTCGAACAGTTTGGCGGTGACATCACCGAGGAGCGAAGCGAAATCCTCGGGATTGAGAGTGCGACCGACACCGCCGGGGAACAGCGAATCACCGGTGAACAGATGGACCCGACCGGCGCCGTCGGTGAGGGCGAGCGCGACCGAACCCGGCGTGTGCCCGCTCAGGTGGATCACCTCGAAACGCAGGTCGCCGATCTCGAGGACATCGCCCTCGTCGAGCAGGCGGTCCGGGCGAACCGGCAGCGGGTCGGCGTCGAGCGGGTGCGCGGCCGTCGGCGCGGCGGTGACGGCGGCCGTCTCCCGCAGCGCGGCCCAGTGGTCGCCGTGCTGATGGGTGGTGACGATCAGGCGAACCTGCCCCGGCGCTTCCTGCGCGAGCAGTTCGGCCAGACGCTCGGCCTCGTTGGCGGCATCGATGAGCAGCGCGGCGCCGGAGGCAGTGTCCTGGATGAGGTAGCAGTTATTGTCCATCGGTCCGACGGACAACTTCACGATCCTGGCTCCGGGCAGGTCGCGCTGCTGCGGATTCGCACCGGGCGCGACATGACCGGTGTACTGGCGGTCGATGGTGATCACCCGACGATGCTATCGCCGGGTTCGACTCGGACGCCGTGCGAGCCCTTTGGGCGACCGCGCCGGCAACCGCCGCGAGCACCGCATCCTGCACTATTGGGGCATGAGTCTCGCGGCACACCTGGAGCGAATCGGCAGACCCCTCATCGAGGAGCAGTTGGCGCACCCGACCGTGGCGGGTATCGCCCGAGGCGACCTGCCCGACCCGGTCTTCCGCTCCTGGCTCGAACAGGACTACCTGTACCTGCTCGACTATGTTCGCGTCTTCAGCAAGCTCGCGGCCCAGGCCCCGGACACCCATCTCGGCTACCTGGTCGACCTGGCCCACGCCACCTTTCACGATGAACTCGCCCTACATCGCGCACTGGCAGCCGAATTCGACGCCGACCTGGACAACGCCACCAAAGGCCCGGCGTGCCAGGCATATACGACATTCCTCCTGGCCGCCGCCGCGGACTATGCCGAAGGACTGGCCGCTCTCTACCCCTGCATGTGGGGCTACACCACCATCGGCGCCGCCCTGGCCGAGAACCCACCCGCCGATCCGCGCTACCGCCGCTGGATCGACACCTACACCGATCCGACATTCCTTTCGCTGACCACCCGGTGCGCCCGACTCCTCGACGAATCCGCGCCGCCCCGCGCCCGCGCCGAATCCCTGTTCATGGCGGCCATGCGCCACGAACTCGCCTTCTGGAGCGTGCCGTAGCGCGAATAATCCGGCGCCGAACGCTTTTTCGCGCTCGATAACGCCATTTCGACGTGAACGCCCTACGCTGGCAACGTGGTTGAGGATAATCTGCGCGCTTCGGACGGCGATCGGGAGAAGATTGTCGAACAACTGCGGCTGGCCATGAATGAGGGCAGGCTGACAGTGCACGAATTCGACGACCGATTGCAGAAGGTATACGCGGCGCGCACCTATGGCGAACTGAGTCCGGTATTGGCGGATCTGCCGGTGCCGAAGGAGTTGCGCGCGATAAAGAAGAACGCACCGGCGCTGTCGGTTGCCGCCGTGCCGCAGTGGGTGATCATCATGTGGATCCCGTGGGTGGCGATCAACGCGCTGCTGCTCACCATCTGGGTGGCCACGGGCGCGGGCTACTTCTGGCCGTTCTGGGCGGCGGCGCCGACGGCGGCGGCGCTGCTCATCCCGACCGGAATCGGCGTGCTGATCCACAAACCCAAGCAGTGAGAGTTCTCGGCCCCGCCCGAAGCGGGGCCGAGAAACCTATGCGCCGATGAGGTGCTGGGCCAGGTAGGACTCGACCTGGTCGAGCGAGATCCGTTCCTGCGCCATGGAATCCCGCTCGCGCACGGTGACGGCATGATCGTCCAGGGAATCGAAATCGACCGTGATGCAGAACGGGGTGCCGATCTCGTCCTGGCGACGGTAGCGGCGACCGATCGCGCCCGCGTCGTCGAATTCCACATTCCAGTTGCGACGCAGTCGCGCGGCCAGATCCTTCGCCTTCGGGGTCAGGTCGGCATTGCGCGAGAGCGGCAGCACCGCCGCCTTCACCGGCGCGAGCCGCCGATCCAGGCGCAGCACGGTGCGGGTGTCGACACCGCCCTTGGTGTTGGGGGCCTCGTCCTCGGCGTAGGCGTCGACCAGGAACGCCATCAGCGAGCGGGTCAGGCCTGCCGCCGGTTCGATGACGTAGGGGATGTAGCGCTCCTTGGTATTCGGGTCGTGGAAGGCGAGGTCCGCGCCGGAATGTTCGGAGTGGGTCTTCAGGTCGTAGTCGGTGCGGTTGGCCAACCCCTCGAGCTCACCCCATTCGCTGCCCTGGAAGCGGAAGCGGTACTCGATATCGACGGTGCGGGTCGAGTAGTGCGACAGCTTCTCTTTCGGATGTTCGAACAGGCGCAGGTTCTCCGGGTCGATGCCGAGGTCGGTGTACCAGGCGAAGCGGGTGTCGATCCAGTACTGGTGCCACTGCTCGTCCTCGCCGGGTTTGACGAAGAACTCCATCTCCATCTGCTCGAACTCGCGGGTGCGGAAGATGAAGTTGCCAGGGGTGATCTCGTTGCGGAAGCTCTTGCCGATCTGCGCGATACCGAACGGCGGCTTTTTGCGCGCCGTGGTCATCACGTTGGCGAAGTTGACGAAGATGCCCTGGGCGGTCTCGGGACGCAGGTAGTGCAGGCCCTCCTCGGATTCGACGGGGCCGAGGTAGGTCTTGAGCATCATGTTGAAGTCGCGCGGTTCGGTCCAGCGGCCGACGGTGCCGCAGTCCGGGCAGGCCACCAGTTCCATGGCGACCGAGTCGGGATCGTCGACCTTGTTCTTCTGCGCGTACGCCTCCTGCAGGTGGTCCTGCCGGTGGCGGTGGTGGCAGTTGAGGCATTCGACCAGCGGGTCGTTGAAGACACCGACGTGGCCGGAGGCCACCCAGACCTGGCGCGGCAGGATCACCGAGGAGTCGAGTCCGACCACATCCTCGCGGCTGGTGACCATGGCGCGCCACCACTGCTTCTTGATGTTCTCCTTGAGTTCGACGCCCAGCGGCCCGTAGTCCCATGCCGACTTGGTGCCGCCGTAGATCTCACCGCACGGGTACACCAGACCCCGGCGCTTGGCGAGGTTGGCAACGGTGTCCACCTTCGACTTGGGTGCCACGCGAGATTTCTCCATCCACTGCGAATCGGATTCGTTCGGCCCGGAGTCGGGCCGCGTACCCCATAGCGTATCCATCGGCCCGAGGATGGCTCGCACCCGCTCCTTACCATTCGGGCATTCCACCCGGTACGGTTGGAGCAACCCCCTGATCTTCGACCACTACCCGGCGTGCCGAGTTTGACATGCGCACCTGTGCATATCAAAATGGGATCGCTTTCCAATAAGGAGTTGGTCCCCATGCCCACCGAGGCCGCCGCCCACCCGCACAACCCGTACCGCTCGCCCGCCCCCGCGCCGGTTCCCGCGCGCACGGTGCTCGAGGACGCGGGCGAACTACTCCGGGCGCTGGCCGCACCGGTCCGCATCGCCATCGTGCTGCAACTGCGCGAGTCGCCGCGCTGCGTCCACGAACTCGTCGATGCGCTGGGAGTGACACAACCGCTGGTCAGCCAGCATCTGCGCATACTCAAATCCGCGGGCGTCGTGCACGGGGAGCGGTCCGGTCGCGAGGTGCTCTACGAACTCGTCGACGACCACCTGGCCCATATCGTGGTCGACGCCGTCGCGCACGCCGAGGAAGGGTGATCCGTGCCAGACAAAACGATCGCGCAGGCCAAACCGGTCGGGGTCCGCAGCACCAGGCAGCGCAGCGCCATCGCCGCGCTGCTCGGTGATATCGACGAATTCCGATCCGCCCAGGAACTGCACGACGAACTGCGCCGCCGCGGCGAGGGCATCGGCCTGACCACCGTCTACCGCACCCTGCAATCGCTGGCCGACGCCGGACTGGTCGACGTGCTGCGCACCGATTCCGGCGAGTCGGTGTACCGGCAGTGCTCCAGCGGCCACCACCACCATCTGGTGTGCCGCCACTGCGGCCACACCGTCGAGGTGGAGGGTCCCACCGTGGAGGCGTGGGCCGAATCCATCGCGGGCGAACACGGTTTCACCGAGGTGAGCCACACCATGGAGGTGTTCGGCACCTGCAAGGCGTGCGGCAAGGCGCGCCGTTCCTAACGCATATTCCGCCCCTTCGCTCGAATAATCCTGAGCGAAGGGGTTTTTCGTCTCTTCTCAAGCCACCGAGACCTCCGGAATCGTCGCCATCCGGGCGGCCCATTCCGGATACATCCGCATCTTCCGCTGGTGCAGCGCGAGGATTTTCGCGCCGAGGTCGGGATCGAGATCGTCGGAGACATCGGGGCCGATGGCCAGTTTCGCCAGATGCGGAATGATCTGCGGATCGCCCGCCAGATGCACCGGGTCGTGCATGTAGCGCTCGAGCGCGGCGAGATCATCGATCCCGACGCAATAGGCGTGGGTGAAGCCTGCGGCCGGATCGCCGAGACATTGGCCGACCGTGCCGAAGCGGGCCGATGCCACTGCGGACGTGCGCCGCATGAGGTCGAGCACCTCGGCCTGCTCCGCCGCTGTCGTCTCGTCCCTGAAGCGGAACCGGAGCGTGTGGATGATCATCAGTACCTCCATTTTGAACTTGCTGGTTCAAAGTAGTGAATCAATCCGTCTAATGCAAGGAACCATCAGGTTAAAATGGGCGATGCGGTGCGCTACGATGCCGAATGTGGCGGAGACGAAAACCCGACGGGGACGGGCGGATAAGCGGCAGGCGATCCTCGATGTCGCCTTCACGGTGTTCGCCGAGCGCGGCTACCGACAGACCTGCGTCCAGGAAATCGCCGATGCGGCGGGCGTGGCCAAACCCACCGTCTACAACCACCTGGCCGATAAGGAAACCCTGTTCCGGGAGGCCATGCTGGCCGCGGCCGACGCCGCGGCCGCCGAATACACCGCCGCCGTCGACCGACTGCGCGATCCGGGTCCGGATCTGCGCGCCGCCCTCACCGACACCGCCGCGCGCCTGCTGCGCGGCGGTTCGGGCGAGCGCGGCCGCGCCCTGCACCGCCTCGCCAGCGCGCATTCCGCCGAATATCCGGCGCTGGTCGATGAGGTCATGCGGCGCACCATGATTCACCTGCGCGAAGCCCTGGCGGACCGCCTGGCCCGCCTCGCGCTGGCGGGCACGCTGCGCCCCTGCGATCCGGATGTGGCGGCCGAACAGTTCCTCGCCCTGCTCACCGCCCCGCTGGAAACCCGAACCCGCCTGGGCACCCGCACACCCACCGCCGCCGAACTGCGCGCCATCGCCGATTCCGCCACGGACACCTTCGTGCGCGCCTATACCTAGCGAAAGCGCCCGTGCACCAGTTCAATTCGCGACGGCAGCACAACCCGACCCGCGTCACCGGGTAGCCGAGCGAAGGTCGGATCGTTTCCTCGGCGAATGCCGGAATCCTTTTCGAGCCCAACATCTTTGGGTGGGTACACATCGAGTGATGCTGCGCTCGAGCGGATTCCGGTATTCGCCCAGGCGGCGATCCGGTCGACCCCGCGCGGTCGGATCTGTCCATAAATCGAATGTTCGTTCTTTTAGACATCTCCACGGTCCCACCGCGCCCGCCGGCTTGTCAAGAACGAACATTCGTTTTATTTTGAATCATGCCGCGAGTCAGCCAGGAACACCTGGACCGCCGCCGACAGCAGATCCTCGACGCGGCGCAACTGTGCTTCACCCGCAAGGGATTCCACGAGACCTCCATGCAGGACGTCTTCGCCGAATCCGGCCTGTCCGCCGGGGCCGTCTACCGCTATTTCAAGAGCAAGGACGACCTGATCGCCGCCATAGCCGCCGAAACCATCGGCACGCTGGGGACCACGATCGCGACCCTCATCGACCGACATCCACTGCCGACACCGGACGAACTCGTCGCCACCATGGCGGAGGTGGTGGTGGCCAACAGCGAACCCACCGGACGCATCCGCCTGGCCCCGCAGGCGTGGGCGCTGGCCATGGTGCGTCCCGAGGTCGCCGACTTCGTCGGCGAGGGTATTCGCAAGCTGCGCGCCAGTTGGCGCACCTACGCCGAACGCATGCGCGCGGAAGGCTGGCTCGCACCCGACGCCGACCTCGACGCGGTCGCCGCCGCCATCCTCGGCGTCCTGCCCGGCTTCCTGCTCCAGCATCTGATCCTGCGCGACGTCGACCCGCAGACCATGGCCCGCGGCATCCGCGCCCTGCTCCCCTACGGACCCCGCTGATCCCTTTCGGACCTCACTGATCCCTTGCGGACCTCACTGATATCCCCTACGGACCTCACTGATCCCTACGGACCTCACTGACTACAGCCAGCCGAGCCGCTCGGCCTGACGCACCGCCTCGGCCCTGGTCGACGTGCCGGTTTTACCGATCGCCGCGGAAAGATGGTTCCGCACCGTCCCCTCCGACAGATGCAGACGGCGTGCCAGCACCGCGACCGTCGCGCCGCCCGCCGCGGCGGCGAGCACCTCGCGTTCGCGGGCGGTGAGCGGCGAGGCGCCGGTGGTCAACGATTCGGTGGCCAGGGCCGGATCGATGACACGCAACCCCAGATGCACCCGACGCACCGCGTCCGCGAGTTCCCGCGCGGGCGTGTCCTTGACGACGAACCCGCTCGCCCCGGCATCGATCGCGCGCCGCAGATAACCGGGCCGACCGAAGGTGGTGACCATCAGCACCCGCACCTCGGGATGGGCCGCGCGCAAGCGTTCGGCCACCGAAATCCCGTCCAGCCCCGGCATTTCCACATCGAGCAGCACCACATCCGGCCGGGCCGCGCCCACCGCGTCCACCACCTCGTCGCCGCGACCGACCTCGGCCACCACCTCCAAATCGCGCTCCAAACCCAGCAGGGCCGCGAGCGCGCCGCGCACCAGCGCCTGATCGTCGGCGAGCAGCAACCGGATCATCGCCCCGCCCCCACCGTCGCCGCCACGCGGACGCCCCCGCCCTCGGTGGACGAGACGGTCAGCGTGCCGCCCGCCGCCCGCACCCGCTCGCGCAGCCCGGACAGACCCGAACCGGAGGCGGTGCGATCCATCCCGCGACCGTCGTCGAGCACCTCGATGGAGGTGCTCGTCACCGTGACCGCGCAATGCCGGGCCGCGCTGTGCCGCACCACATTCGTGATCGCCTCGCGCAGCACCCAACCGAACAGCTCCGCCTCCCCCGCAGGCAAACCGTCCGGCTCCGGCAACACGGCCTCGATCCCGGCCGCCGCCAAAGCCGAGCGCGCATTGGCCAACTCACCCCGCAGCGACACCTCCCGCAACCCGCCGACCGTATCGCGCACCCCCGCCAGCGCCTCGCGCGCCAACCGCTCGATATCGGCCAACTCCGTCCTGGCCCTGGCCAGATCGACATCCATCAGCCGCTGCGCCAGTTCGGATTTCACCGTGATGACGGTCAGCGAATGCCCGAGGATATCGTGCACGTCGCGCGCCACCCGGTTGCGCTCGGCCACGATCGCCAACTCCGCCCGCTGCCGCCTGGCCAGCAGCCGCAGCCGAGCCCCCCGCTTCCCGACCTCGCGCGTCACCCAAATAACCACCGGCACAAACGACAACACGATCGACAAACCGCCGAGCCGCCAACTCGGCATCACGAGGATCGCTACCAGAATCGTCACCGAGACGACAATCGCGACATAGCCGGATTGGCGGATCGGCATGGTGAATATCGCGACCGTGGAGATGTAGATGGCGGTGGGCAGCGCGGGCGGGCCGAGCGTGGCCACCATGCCCGCCGTGAGCGCCGTCAACCCGAGCAACAGCAGCCACACCCAGGCGGCCGGGTGCGGCGGCTCGCCGACATCCTCCCATTCGTGCTGCTTGGCAGCGGCGAAGGAAGCCGCCACCAGCACGGCGAAACTGACCACGCACCCGGCCCCGATCATCGCCCGCACCGGATGACCGGAACCCCAGCTATCGACGATCGGCCCGATCAGATAGAACAACCAGGCCACCGCCAGCATCGCGCCGAACCAGCCGCGCCGCAGCGGACTCACCTCCACCGAGCCCACCCCGAAAATCCGGTCGACCAAACGCGACAGCCGCTCCCACATCCCACACCTCCGCTCCAGGGAAATCATGCGCCGCGAACGCGACCGCAGGCCCGGACGGCTGTCACGGTTCGGGCATGACAAATGTCAGGGCAGCAGCCCGACCCGCGACCGACCCACCCCCGACAGCACCAGCAGCAGCATGGTTGCCAGCGCCTGATCGTCGAGACCGGCGGCGGGGAAGGTGTAGCGCAGAATGATATCGGCCAAGTCGCCGCGCGCGATCACCGTCAGCAGACCGAACTGCAACGCCGCATTCCGCTCGGCCACCCGCTTGTGCAGTTGCGGTTTGCGCGGCCGATCCCAGGCCAGCACGCAGGTCATCGTCAGCACATCCAGGCCGTCGGCCAGATTCACCCCGCGCAGCGAGCACAGCCCGCCCTCGTACTCGAATCCGATCGAGCCGTCGTGCTCCACCCGAACCGCCACGTTGTATTGCGACAGCACGGCGCCCGCCCGCGCCTGCAACTGCTCCGCCGGAGTGGCCGGGGCGTCGATATCGCTCACTTGACGCCACCGAAACGACGATCCCGCTGGGCGTAGGCCAGGCACGCCTCCCACAGATTGCGCCGGTCGAAATCCGGGAAAAGCGTCTGCTGGAAAACGAATTCGGCATACGCGGCCTGCCAGATCAGGAAGTTGGAGCTGCGCAGCTCACCGGAGGGCCGCAGCAGCAGATCCACATCCGGCATATCCGGCTCGTCCAGGAAACGGGCCACCGTCGCCTCGTCGACCCGCTCCGGATCCAGTTCACCCGCCGCCACCCGCCGCGCGATCTCCCTTGCCGCGTCGGCGATCTCGGCCCGACCGCCATAGTTGACGCACATGGTCAACGTCATCACCGTATTGTCCTTGGTGAGCTCCTGCGCGACCTCCAACTCGTTGATCACGCTGCGCCACAGGCGCGGTCGCCGACCAGCCCAGCGGACCCGCACACCCAACTCGTGCATCTGGTCGCGGCGGCGGCGGATCACATCGCGATTGAACCCCATGAGGAAACGCACCTCATCCGGGCTGCGCTTCCAGTTCTCCGTCGAGAAGGCATAGGCCGAGAGCCATTTCACGCCGATCTCGATACAGCCCTCGACGGTGTCCATGAGCACCGCCTCGCCGCGCTCGTGTCCGGCGGTGCGGGGTAGTCCGCGCTCCTGCGCCCAGCGACCATTGCCGTCCATCACCAACGCCACGTGATTCGGCACGAATTCCGGCGGCAATTGCGGCGGGCGCGCCCCGGAAGGATGCGGCGACGGCGGCCGGACCGCCCGACCGGCGCTCGGCGCGGTCCTGCTGGAGGAGTCTCGACGGAGGATCACACGCACCATCCTGCCCGATGCCCACGCCCCCGCAAGACCGCCCCACACGGTCGCGGTCGACCCCGCGATCTCTCGGGCGAAGACGATCAGGCGTTTTCCATCGCGGTCCGCGGTCGGGAACGCTCGATCAAGGGCAGGGTGCGCAGTTGCCGCTCCAAATGCCATTGCAGATGCGCGGCGACCAGACCGCTGGCCTGGCGGCGCATCGAGTCCGGGACCGATTCGACCTCGGCCCATTTGCCCTCCAACAGGGCGACCAGGAATTCGAGGACGCCGGGTGCGGGGGTGGCGGCCCCCGGCGGGCGGCAGTGCACGCAGACCGCGCCGCCCGCCCCGACATGGAAGGCGCGATGCGGGCCGGGAGTGGCACAGCGGGCGCATTCGTCCAATACGGGAGCCCAGCCCGCGAAACCCATGGCGCGCAACAGGTACGCGTCCAGGATCAGCTCGTGCGGACGCTGTTTGGCGGCGATGGCGCGCAGCGCGCTCGCGGTGAGCGCGTGCAGTTTCGGCGCGGGCGCACGCTCCTCGCCCGCCAGCCGCTCGGCCGTCTCCAACACCGCGCACGCGGTCGTGTAGCGCCCGTAGTCGTCGACGATATCGGCGGCGAACGCCTCCACCGTGTGCACCTGGGTGACCGTGTCCAGCGTCCGCCCCGGATGCAACTGCACATCCACATAGGCGAACGGCTCCAACCGCGCCCCGAACCGCGACTTGGTCCGCCGCACCCCTTTGGCCACCGCCCGCACCAACCCGTGCTGCCGCGTCAACAAGGTGACAATGCGATCCGCCTCCCCCAGCTTGTGCTGGCGAACCACCACCGCCTCATCCCGATACAACCGCACCGCCCCATCCTCCCACGCCCACCTCAACCCCCACCGAACCCGCGCCGAGGATCAGACCCGCGTCAACCGGAAATCAGCCGACCGCGAGCAAACCCTGCCGACGACAGGACAAATCAACGGGTCATACGGGTTGTCGAGAGTATCGATCAGCGTCCGGTGATCCTCCCAGTCATGACGCAGCCACCGATCGACGCACAGCACCGTCACCGAACTGGCCCCGGCTCCCTTCACGGCGATGGCGGCTCCCTGCGCACTGCTACCGGTCGTCCAGGTGTCATCGACGATCAGAATGTTCTTGCCATCCACAACATCCCGCCATCGGTCGGGCACGGTGAACCGATCCGCCACCAACTGATGTTTGTTGTCACTACCTGGACCCGGCTCGAGCAGAAACTTCTGAAGTTCCAACCGAGAGTTGGAAAGTACGGCATTGGCCAATGCCGCTACAGGATGGTTCTTCCCGGGGCGATCTCGCGACGGAACGAATGTAATACCGTCCCACGACGCATTCAGCCACCGACTGATACAAGGATAGTGCACCTGTATGGCAGTGTTGACAACGAGTTGGAGATTCTCCTTGCATCGCTCGACCGGCGGTGTCCCTTTGTATCCTTTATAGGCTCGCACTTCGTGTGCCGATTGATGAGGCCCATCAGGATGACTGCCCTGCGCATAGGTGAGCAGAACAGTCCGATCGGCCAGCCCATTGCCATAATCGTTCCGATGACGTGCGCATATTCTGCATATTCCCCCCGATGCGGGGCCACGGCAGACATTGCATACTCCGTGCGAGTCCGGCGCATAGGTATTTCGAAAAAATGCACCCACCCGCTCCCGCACAATCGATCGAACCTTCAGGGCATCCTGCCCAAGCGAGATTACGATAGCTTACTCAACCACCTTGATACTTGATTCCTGTTCTCGCGAATAGTCGACACGATTTCGGTCGCGTGTTCCGGTGACCTCGCCACATAGACGCCCGGCTGATGGCGTAGTTCGCGAGCCCAGGTGGTGGACATGACGACCGATGAGTTGAGGATTACGGGACGACCATGGGCGACAGCTTCGCGGGCCTGGATCCTCGTCCCGCTCGTCTCACCCGCTTCGACGATCACCGTCGCCATCCCATAGGCGCTCATAGTGACATTGCGAGCAGGGAAAGACCAACGGGTCGGCGCGTACTCCGGAAGATAGTGGGTCAGGAGCATGCCACGCTCGGCAATCTCCTCCTGTAGTCCACGATTCTCCCTGGGGTATACCCGATCGAGTCCATTTCCAAGTACCGCGACCGTTCGCCCGCTCGCATCCAGCGCGGCACGATGTGCGGTCGTATCGACCCCCCTGGCGAGTCCCGAAATGACAGTGACACCATTCTCGACCAGTCCGCGGGCGACGGAATAAGCGAACTTGAGCCCCTGATCGGAAACCTGCCGAGAGCCGACAACGCAAATACCGAAATCATCCTGACGCAACTCGCCGCTGGTGAATACTACGGGCGGAATTCGACGCACCGAACGCAATTGCTCCGGATACGAGTCGTCCATGAAGGCGTGGAATACGAACCGCGCGCGTTTCCACGATTCGATATCACGGGCGGCCGTGCGCAGTATCTCGACTTCGGAGCCCTCGCCGAGTAGATCCGTCGGATGCTCGTCCTCCCACAACCGACGGGCACTCCCCCTGTCGGTTACTCGCTCGGTGAGAGCGGACCATTCGGCGTTCTTCGGATGCAGGCGCATCAGCGCTACCAGCGCGGCGCGCTCCTCGTCATCCCAGGGCAACACGCCCGCACCTGTCATCGCACCATCCCAGTCGTTGGCCGCAGCCGAGTGTGTCACCTACACCTCCCCACGCCGATCATCGAACATATATTCGAATTATGCCACTTGGCGCCGACAAATCGTTCTCGTGCGCTGTCAACTTTTTCGACGTCGCCGGTAGCCTAGTCGTCGCCCGCAGCATCCGGCGAGGACTCGACGGATGCTGCGGCGACCAATGCCGGGGAACAGGTCGGCGACAAGGTGGCCGCTGCCGGGACACCGGCAAGCGCTCTCACGATTCGTTAATGCCTGCTGTCACAGACTTGGGAACCGTGAAATTCCCTCGCCTTGCCGCGCTACTGGTCTGCGTCGCGCTGCTCGGCGCATGCGCCTCGAACGAGTCGGGCGGGCCGGAAGGCGCACCGACCGATGTCCCGCACGGTGGGACCGATCCGATGATCCCGCGCTGGCAGCCGCGGCCCGGCTTGCGTTGGCAGTATCAATTGCAGCCGAGTGCCGACAGCGAGGACGGATTCGTCGCGGGCATCGATCTGACCCGACGCACCCTGTGCCGGAACCCACCGGATTCGATCGGCGAAATCTGCGCCACCGCTATCGGATTCGACCTGTGGACCGATTCGCAGCGGCCGAATGCGCAGGCCGTCGCGGCGGTGCATCGACTACCGGCCCCGGCGGAAGCCGATGGTCACGCGCATGCGATCTGCTACTTCTCCGGCGGCTCCCTGGAGGACTGGCGACCGGACGCGCCGGACTTCCTGCGCTGGTCGCGCGAGCATCCGGAGGCGAATCTCCTGGGCGGCCCCGTCTCGTCCTATCCGAATGAGCGCTGGCTCAATATCAAACCGGGCCGCGGCCGCCTCGAATTCCTCGCCGACATCATGGAGAAACGGATGCGCCTGTGCAGGCAGGCGGGTTTCGACGCGGTCGACCCGGACTGGGCCGACGGCTGGCTGCACAATGACGAGAACCGCCTGCCCACCCTCACAGCCGCCGACCAACTCGCTTACAACCGGATGCTCGCCGCCCTGGCCCACCGCAACGGCTTGGCCATCGCACTGAAGAACGACACCGTGCAGGCCGCCGAGCTGGCCGCCGACTACGACTTGGCGATCATCGAATCCTGCCAGTGGAACGGCGCCGACATCCAGCCCTGCGCCCCACTGGTCGGGGATGCGACCACACCGGGCTTCGTTCAACTGAACAAACCGGTCCTGCACGTCGAATACCTGAACTCCGACGAGGACCCGCCCGCGCACAACCCGAACGGCACCCCCGCCGCCGTCTGCGCCGCGGCACGCGCCGATCCGGCCGCCGCGCACTTCAGCACCATCGTCAAGCAGTCGAGCAGCACGCTGCGCAACCTGCCCTACACGATCTGTTAGAAGCCCAGCTTGCCGAGCTGTTTGGGATCGCGCTGCCAATCCTTGGCGACCTTCACATGCAGATGCAGGTAGATGCGCGCGCCCAGAATGTGCTCGATCTGTTTGCGGGCGTTGGTGCCGACCTCTTTGAGGCGGGACCCGCTCCGGCCGATGATGATGGCCTTCTGGCTGGGACGCTCGACGTAGAGGAGGGCGTGCACATCGAGCATGTCCTCGTTCTCCTCGCGCGGCAGCACCTCCTCGATGACCACCGCCAGCGAATGCGGCAACTCGTCGCGCACCCCCTCCAGGGCGGCCTCGCGAATGAGTTCGGCCATGAGGGTTTCCTCGGGCTCGTCGGTGAGCTCACCGTCGGGGTAGAAGGCCGGACCCTCCGGCATCTTCGAGGCGATGACGTCGACGAGCACCTCGACCTGTTCGCCCTTGACCGCCGACACCGGCACCACATCGCAGTCGGGGCCGAGCAGTTCGACGACGGCGAGCAGTTGCTGGGCGATCTGCTCGCGACCCACCTTGTCGATCTTGGTGACCACGCCGAGCAGTGTGGTCTTGGGTGCCATCTGCCTGATCTGCTGCACGATCCAGCGGTCGCCGGGACCGATCTTCTCATCGGCCGGAATGCAGATCGCGATGACATCGACCTCGGAATAGGTATCGCGCACCAGGTCGTTGAGCCGCTGCCCGAGCAGGGTGCGCGGGCGGTGCAGTCCGGGGGTGTCCACCAGGATGAGCTGAGTGTGCTCGCGATGCACGATGCCGCGAATGGTGTGGCGGGTGGTCTGCGGACGCGAGGAGGTGATCGCGATCTTCGCGCCGACCAGGGCATTGGTCAGCGTGGACTTACCGGTATTCGGCCTGCCGACGAAACAGACGAAACCGGAACGGAATTCAGCCATCCTGCACCACCGTATCGGCCGCGTCGTCGAGAATGTCGAAGACCGCGCCCGCCTTGTCGGTGAAGACCAGCCGGGCACGCGGGGACACCTCGCGCACCGCGCCGATACCCGGATCCGACAGCCGACCGGCGACCACCACCGCCGCCTCGAACCCCTCGGCCCCACTGGACACCGCCGCCGCCACCGCCGCCTGCAACGCGGTGAGCCGCAGCGCGCGCAGATCGACCTCACCGGCCGCGTAGGTGCGGCCATCGGTATCGCGGATCGCCGCGCCACTGCCACCGCCGGTGCGGCCCATCGCGCCGCGAGCCAACGTCACCAGCTTGCCGTCCTCGGCATCGAGCTCAGTCATCGATCTCTCCATCCTCGTCGCGTTTTCGCTTGCCACCGTTGCTTTTTCGGCTGTCGATCGGGGCGGGTCCCGAGGCCCGCGCGACCACCACCGTGTTCACCCGCATCCGCCCGCGTGTGTCGGGGCCGCCCTCGCCGCGCAGTTCCAGCCCGTGCGCGACCACTTTGGAACCGGGCAGCGGCACCCGACCGAGCACGTGGGCAAGCAGTCCGCCCACGGTGTCGACATCCTCTTCCTCGATCTCCAGGTCGTACAGTTCGCCGAGATCCTCCACCGGCAGCCGGGCCGAGACCCGGTAGCGGCCGTCGCCGAGATCCTGGACGGGCGGGGTCTCGTCGATATCGTATTCGTCGGCGATCTCGCCGACGATCTCCTCGAGGACATCCTCGATGGTGACCAGTCCGGCGATACCGCCGTACTCGTCCACCAGCAGCGCCATGTGGTTGCGGCGCCGCTGCATCTCGTCGAGCAGTTCGTCCAGCGGTTTGGAATCCGGAATGAACACCGCGGCGCGCATCACCTGCCGCACCCGCACCCCGCGCGCCTCATCCGCGTGCGGCACAAGATCTTTCAGATACACCACGCCGAGAATGTCGTCCACGTTCTCGCCGACGACGGGGATGCGGGAATGGCCGCTGCGCACCGCGAGCGAGATGGCCTGCGCCGCCGTCTTGTCGGCCTCGATCCACACCATTTCGGTGCGCGGCACCATGACCGCGCGGGCGCTGGTGTCGCCGAGTTCGAAGACGGACTGGATCATACGGCGCTCCTCGGCGTCCACCACGCCGCGCTCGCCCGCCATATCCACCACTTCGCGCAGTTCGATCTCGGAGGCGAAGGGACCGTTGCGGAAACCCTTACCGGGTGTGATCGCATTGCCCACCAGGATCAGCAGCCTGCTCACCGGGCCGAGCAGTGCGCCGATGAACTGCAGCGGCAGCGTCGCGGCCAGCGAGATCGAATAGGCGTGCTGCCGCCCGAGGGTGCGCGGGCCGACACCGATCACCACGTAGTCGACCACCACCATGACGAAGGCCGTGATGAGCAGCGCCCAATCGTCCTCCAGCATGGTGATCAACCCGGCCGCCAGCAGCACCGTCGCGGTGATCTCGCACAGGATGCGCAGCAGCACCATGAGATTCACGTAGCGCGGCCGATCGGCGACGATCCGACTCAACCGCACCGCGCCCGTCCGGTCGGCCCGCACCAGATCCTCCACTCGCGCAGGCGAGACGGTATTGAGCGCGGAATCGATGGCCGCGAAGACCCCACCGACGGGCACCAGCACAATGGCCAGCAGGATCAGGGTGAACGCATTCACGCGGGCGCGTCACCCTGGGTGGTGAAGCCCGTCTTGCCGAGCAGGCGGGTATCGCGTTCGGCCAGTTCGGCGCGGCGGGCCGCCTCGCGCAGACTCTCGTACCACTCCTCGAGCAGCCGGGCCTGCAGGGCGAACATCTCCTTCTCCTCTTCCGGCTCGGCATGGTCGTAGCCGAGCAGATGCAGCACACCGTGCACGGTGAGCAGCGCCAGTTCGTGGTCGAGGGAATGGCCCGCTTTACGCGCCTGACCGGCCGCGAACTCGGGGCACAGCACGATATCGCCGAGCATGGACGGACCCGGTTCGGCGCTGTCGGGCCGACCGCCCGGCTCGAGCTCATCCATGGGGAAGGACATGACATCGGTGGGGCCGGGCAGATCCATCCACCGCATGTGCAGATCCGCCATGGTGTCGAGATCGACCAGCACCATCGACAGTTCGGCGGCCGGGTGCACATCCATCCGGCCGATCACGAACCGCGCGACGCTGACCAGATCCTCTTCGGGCACGTCGATACCCGACTCGTTGGCGATCTCGATACTCACCCGAACAGCCTAATGGGCACTGTCGACGGAGCCGCCCCCAGACCCGCGCGCATGGCCGGAGCGAAGGCGGAGGTACGCCTCGACGACGGCACCTATCTGCGGTCGCCCCGGCTCGCGGCGCGACGCTGCGCCCTATTGGCCGGGTAGTGCGCCGCCGCCACGGGGGGACGCGACTCGGACTCGAAGCGGTCGTAGGCGTCGACAATGTCGGACACCAGACGGTGCCGCACCACATCGCTACTCGTGAGATAGGCGAAGTGGATATCTTCGATGCCGGTGAGGATCTCACTCGCCGCACGCAAACCCGATCGAGCACCCGTAGGCAGATCCACCTGGGTGACGTCGCCCGTCACCACGATCTTCGAGCCGAAACCGAGCCGGGTGAGGAACATCTTCATCTGTTCGGCCGTGGTGTTCTGCGCCTCGTCCAGAATGATGAAAGAGTCATTCAGGGTGCGACCACGCATATACCCGAGGGGCGCGACCTCGATGACGCCTGCGGCCATGAGTTTGGGGATGGCCTCGGGATCCATCATGTCGTGCAGGGCGTCGTAGAGGGGGCGCAGGTAGGGGTCGATCTTCTCGTTGAGCGTGCCGGGTAGGAAGCCGAGTCGCTCGCCTGCCTCGACCGCGGGCCTGGTGAGGATGATGCGGTTGACCTGCTTGGTTTGCAGCGCCTGCACGGCCTTGGCCATGGCCAGGTAGGTCTTGCCGGTGCCCGCCGGGCCGATGCCGAACACGATGGTGTTGGCGTCGATCGCGTCGACGTAGCGCTTCTGGTTGAGCGTCTTGGGGCGGATGGTCTTGCCGCGCCGGGACAGGATGTCCAGGCTCAGCACCTCCGCCGGGGATTCCGAGGTGCCCTCGGTGAGCATCGATACGGTGTGCCGCACCGCCTCCGGCGTCACCACCCGATTGCGGCCGGTCAGCGCGACGAGCTGTTCGATGACCCGCTCGGCGAGGGCGACATCGGCCGCCTTGCCGCTGAGGGTGACCGAATTGCCGCGGACGTGGATGTCCGCGTCCAACAACTGCTCGAGTTCACGCAGATTCTGGTCGGCCGAACCAAGGAATGGGAACACGGATTCCGGAGCGAGTTCGATACTCGAGCGCACGGTGCGCGCTGCGGGACCCGAGCCGTTCTCGCCGATGCCTGCTGCCGGGGTTGTCGGGTCGCCGATCTCGCCTTGTGTTCTCAAAAGTGCTAGGGCCTGCTTTCCGGTCTAGACGGTTTCTTGCTGAAAGTTTAACGCCCGCCACCGACACCGCCCAGTGAATAAGTCGCTAACGACCGCGCATGGCGCGCTCGTCGCGGCGGCGCGCGGCCCATTCGTCGGCGAAATCGCGGAAGCGGCGCACCGCGTCGGAGGGTGTCGCCGCCGCCGACCACACCAGGCCGACTTCGCGCACATTCGCCTCGGCCAATCCGACCATCGCCAGGCCCGCGGGCACCGGCTCCTCCAACGGCATGATCGCGACGCCCAGTCCGGCGGCCACCAGCCCGCCTACGGTAATCAGATCGCTGGATTCGAAGGCGACGCGCGGTCGGATGCCCGCGGCGGCGCAGAGTTCATCGAAGATCCGCCGCATACCGAATCCCGGCGGCATGGCGATGAATTCGGCCGCGGCCAGGTCGGGCAGCGACACCTGACGCCGACCCGCCAACCGGTGCTCGACCGGGACGGCCAGCACCAGCGGTTGCGGCAGCAGCGGCCGCCAGCCGAGACCGGGCGCGGTCGGACGGGGCGAGACCAGGGCCAGATCCGCCTCACCCTCGAGCACCTGCCGGGCGACCGATTCGGCCGCACCCTGGCGCAGTGTGAAGGCGATCGGACCGGATCCGCGCCGGAACTCCCCGATCAGCTGCGGCACCAGCCGCCGCCCGAAGGAATGCAGGAACGACAGGCGCACGACGCCCTTCGCCGGGTTGCGCCGATCGGCCAGCGCCTGCTCCCCCGCCGCGAGTTCGGCCTGGGCCCGTCGGGCGTGCTCGTAGTAGACGCGACCGAAATCATTGAGCGCGATCCGCTTTCCGCGCCGGTCGAACAGTTCCACTCCGAGGCGCCGCTCCAACCGACCCAGCATGCGCGACAGCGTCGGCTGCGCGATATGCAGCCGCTCGGCCGCCGCGCCGACCCGTTCGAGTTCGGCGAGTGTGGTGAACCACTCCAGATCGGCCCCGAGCACGTTCGCTCCTCGCTATATGTCTTCAGTGCATCAACAATCCGATTATTATTCATTTCCTCCGCTAAAGGCGGGCGTTCAGTGTTAGGCATATGACCCGCACCGAGATCGGCGAAATGCGCACCACCGACCGAACCCATGAAAAGCGCATTGCCAGAGCCCTTTTCGCGGCCGGACTGACCACATTCGCCTCGATGTACAGCGCGCAGGCGCTGCTGCCCAGCCTGTCGGCGGCATTCGGGGCCACCCCGGCCCACGCGGCGCTCGCCGTCTCGCTGACCACCGGCTGCCTCGCACTGGCCATCCTCCCGGTGAGCGCGCTGTCCTCGCGGGTCGGTCGCACCCGCGTCATGGTGTGGTCGGCGGTGGCCGCCGCCGCGCTGGGTTTGTTGCTACCGCTGTGTCCATCACTGCAGACGCTGCTCGCGGTGCGGGCGGTGCAGGGTGTCGCACTGGCCGGTGTACCCGCGGTGGCCATGGCGTATCTGGCCGAGGAGATCGGCGCGGCCGGTCTCGGCGCGGCCATGGGGGTCTATGTCGCCGGAACGAGTGTCGGCGGACTGGCCGGGCGGCTGATTCCGGCATTCGCGCTGCAGTTGAGTTCGTGGCGCTGGGCGGAGGCGGTGATCGCGGTGGCCGCCGCCGGCTGCACGCTGTGGTTCGTCCGGGATCTGCCCGCCTCGCGTGGATTCGTCGCGCGACCGTCCGGATGGCGCACCGTCGCCGCCGATTTGGTGGCGCAGGTGCGCCATCGCGGACTGCTCGCCCTGTTCGGGCTGGCCTTCCTGCTGATGGGTGGTTTCGTCTCGGTCTACAACTTCCTCGGCTACCGACTCACCCGCGCGCCGTTCGACCTGCCCGCCGGGTTGGTCGGCGCGGTCTTCGTGCTGTATCTGGCCGGCACCGTGACCTCCACCCTCGCAGGTAGATTGGCCGATCGACGCGGCCCGCACCGGGTGCTGATCGGATCGATCGCGCTCATGGCGGCGGGGCTGGTGCTCAGCATTCCGGACTGGCTGCCGACCATCCTCGTGGGCTTGCTGCTCTACACCGCGGGCTTTTTCGCCGCGCATACGGTGGCCTCCGCGTGGGTCGGCACGCTGGCCGAGAATCGGGGTGCGGCCGCCTCGCTCTACCTGTTCGCCTATTACCTCGGCAGCGCGCTCGTCGGTGGTTCGGCGGGTATCGCCTACGCGGCAGGCGGCTGGTCCGGGTTGGCCTGTGGCGTCGGGGGGTTGCTCGTGGTGGCGGCCGCTCTACTGGCGATCCTCGCGACACACACCCGAGCGGTTTCCTCTCCCGCGCCGACGCGGTAGGGTCGCGACGACATTATTTCTCTTCCGGGGGTTCCACCTGTGCTCATCTGGGGTTGGCGGCGCTACGTGCGCACCATGGCCATGCTCACGCTGCTTTGCGGCAACTGCCACAATCCGGCGGCGCACGCGCTGCGCGAATACGTCACCAAATTCACGCTGTTCTTCATTCCGCTGTTTCCTGTCAGCACCAAATACGATCTGCAATGCACCTTCTGCGGCGCACAGGTCCAGGTGCCCAAACAGGATGTGGCGGGGCTGATGCACCAGGCCAATGGCCAGGCCGCGCCGCAGGCGCAATTCGCCGAGCACCCGCCGCAGGGATAGTCGCCCTGCGGCGCGAGCCGTCTGGATCGAATCAGCTTGATACCGGCAGGCATCCACATCGTGCAGACCGCTCCGGTGCCTGCGGTGATCAAGCGAACCGCGACTATTCCGTAATTGCGGTCAGCACGACCGTGGTGTAGTCGCAGACGAATTCACCGCCCGCGGCATCGATGGCCGCACCGATATCGATGAGCACTGTCCGCAGATCCTGCGGACTCAGTTGGGTGCTCGATCCGTGGGTCGGGACCTGGTCCAGCCATTCGTCACGGGTGTAGCGCTGCTGCCATTCCCAGGTCCAGCGTTCGGCCTCGGCGAAAGCTCCGGTCGCGCGAAGTCCGTTGTCCGCCATGGTCAGCATGGGTTCGTACAACTCCGCCGCCGGCCGGGCGGGCATGGCGGGGAGGTCGGGCAGCACGCGCCGATAGCTCGCCGCGAAGGCCTCCGCCAGTTCGGTCGGCGGCTGGAAGACATTCCAGAACAGGGCGATTCGACCCGACCGGCGCAGGATCCTGGCCGCCTTGGCCGCGCCCGCGACGGGGTCGACCCAGTGCCAGGCCTGGCCCGCGATGACCGCGTCGAAGGTGCGCTCGCGGGGATCCCACTCCTCGAATCGGGCCACCTCGGTCGCAATTGCGAGCCGTCGAGCGGATTCGGCCATGCGCGCGTCCGCGTCGACACCCAGCACCCGGCAACCCGCCGCCGCGAACTGCCGGGAGGAGATGCCGGTCCCGCAGCCGATATCGAGCACATCCGGCCCCGGCGTCGCGGCGACTATGCGTTGGACCATCTGTTCGGGATAGTGCGGCCTGGTCCGGTCATAGCGTGCGGCATCGACCCCGTACGACTCCGCGATCGCGCGCTGCCGATGGGGTTCGAGGTTGGACCAACTACTCTGCTGTATGGGCATGCGCCCACTTTAGTGGGCACTCGCCCACTAAAGCTGGATTTCGACTACGCCGAAGGAGAACTCGCACCATGCCGACCGGAGTAGCCCTGCGCGACCCACGCGACCAACTCTTCGCCGCCGCCGAACGCCTGCTGCTCCGCACGGGACCCACCGCCCTGACCAGCCGCGCCGTCACCGCCGAAGCCGGATGCGCCAAAGGCGTGCTGCACCGCTACTTCACCGACTTCGACGACTTCCTGGCCGAACTGGTGCTCGACCGCATCGCCCGACTCGACACCGGATCCGCCGAATTGCGCGCCGCCGCCGGGACCGGCACCGTCGCCGACAATCTCGCCGCCGCCATGATCGACCTCTTCGAGACGGTCGCGGTGGCCATCGTCGGATTGGTGATCTTCCGCGACGAGTTGCGGATACGGCTGCGCCGCACCACACCCGTCGGTGTCCCCCTGCTCACCGAAGCCACCGCCATGATCACCGAATACCTCGCCGCCGAGCGCGAATTGGGACGACTGCCGAAAGATATCGATATCGACGCCCTCGCGCCCACCGTGATCGGAGCGGCGCATCTGCTGTTCGCCGACCGCCAGGCGGAGCCGCCGAGCCAGGCGGCGGTGCGCCGGATGGTGCGCACCGTCCTCGGCGAAGCCCGGTAGATCGCGTCTGGAATCCGGCGATTATCGAGTAGCCCGGTACTCGCGCAACAGGCGGCGGTCGCGGCGAGGGTGGTAGTCGATCCACCTCGGCGAACAAGGAGATGCCATGGCCACCACCAGGATTCGCATGACCGCCGTGCTGGGTCCGACGGCGTCGCGCGACTGTATCCGGGTGCTGCGCCACCCGAAGGCGAGCCGACCTTTCCGATCGCCTTCCTCGGCAGCGCCCGGGACGCGGGCAACTCCCTCCCCGTCACCGAACCGCTCGTCTGGCGCTCGGATATCGTCGGAACCCTGGGCGCGGGCAGCACTTTCAGCACCTGGCTCCCGGAAGGGACGCACTTGATAGAACTCATCGCCGGCGGGCCCGACCGGGCAGGCCGCGCCACCGTCCGCGTCGCCGGTCCCGCGCCTACCAGCGCGGCGTCAATGCTCCGAGCGCACCCAACGCGACCGCCGCCGCCGTCGACGTCCGCAACACCGTTGGCCCCAAAAGCGTGACAGCCGCGCCGGATTCGGTGAACTCACGCAGCTCCGACTCGTCGAGACCCCCTTCGGGGCCGACGACGAGCAGGATCTCCGGCGCGTCGGCCAGCGGTAACTCCTTCAGCGAGCCGCCACCGGACTCGTGCAGCGCGACGGCGATACCCTTGCGCGCCCGAACCTCCCGGATCACATCCACCACATCGGAGGTGCTGTGCAGGTCGGCGACGAGCGGGATATAGGCCCGGCGCGACTGCCGGGCCGCCGCCCGTGCCGCCGCCCGCCACTTCTCGACACCCTTGCGCGCCTTGGTCTCCCAGTTCGCCACGCAGCGCGACGCCTGCCACGGGATGATCAGATCCGCGCCCGCCTCGGTCATCAACTCGACCGCGAGCTCGGAACGCTCGGATTTGGGCAGCGCCTGCACGACGGTGACGGTCGGCGAAACCGGTTCGGCCACCGCGCGATCGAGCACCTCGAGTTCCAGCCGATCCTTCTGCGCACCGACCACCGTGGTCCGCGCGACCACGCCGCGCCCGTCGGACAGGGTGATCGGGTCGCCGACGCGGATGCGCCGCACCGTGGCGGCATGCCTGCCCTCGGGACCGTCGAGCACCGCGACCGCGCCGGGCGCGGGTATCTCGTCGAGATAGAAAACCGTGGCGGCCAACGGATTCAGCGCCCGCTGAACGAGGCGCGCAGCCGAGCGAACAGCCCGCTGTTGTGCTCGGACTGGGCCGAGACGACCTCGGCGCGCTCCCGCTCGCGCATCCCCTTGTACTTGCGCAGCAGCTCTGTCTGCTTGCTGTCGAGTTTGGTCGGGACGACGATATCCAGGTGGGCCAGCAGGTCGCCGCGCGCGCCGGAACGCAGGCGGGGCATACCGTGCCCGCGCAGCACCGAGATCTCCCCCGGCTGGGTGCCCGGAGCGATGGTCAGCTCGGTCGGGCCGTCGAGGATCGTGTCGATCACCACGGTGGTGCCCAGTGCGGCGTCCACCATCGGGACGCGCACGGTGCAGTGCAGGTCGTCGCCGTCGCGGACGAAGACATCATGCGGCTGCTCGACGATCTCGACATACAGGTCGCCCGCGTGTCCACCGCCCGGCCCGACCTCGCCCTGCGCGGCCAACCGCACCCGCATGCCATTGGCGACACCGGCCGGAATCGGCGCGGCGATCTCGCGGCGCGCCCGCACCCGACCGTCGCCGCCGCACTTGTGGCAGGGGTCGGGAATGATCTCGCCCGCGCCGCGACAGGTGGGACACGGCCGCGAAGTGAGCACCTGGCCCAGGAAGGACCGCTGCACCGACTGCACCTCGCCCGCACCGGAGCAGGTCTCGCAGCGGACCGGCTTGGAATTGCCATTGGTGCCCGCGCCCTGACACACATCGCAGAGGATCGCGGTATCGACCGTGAGGTGTTTGGTGACGCCGACCGCGCATTCGGCCAGGCTCAGCCGGGTGCGAATCAGCGAATCCGCGCCGGGCTGCACCCGCCCGCGCGACTTGCGCGTACCACCGCCGCCGCCCATTCCGCCGAAGAACGCCTCGAAGACATCGCCGAGTCCGCCGAATCCGGCCCCCGCGAAACCGCCGCCCGCACCGCCGGATTCCAGCGGGTCGCCACCCATGTCGACGATGCGGCGCTTCTCCGGATCCGAGAGCACCTCGTAGGCGGCGGATACCTCTTTGAACCGCGCCTGCGCCGCTTCGTCCGGGTTCACGTCGGGGTGGAGCTCGCGTGCCAGCTTGCGGTACGCGCGCTTGAGTTCCTGGTCGGTCGCGTTCTTGGAAACGCCGAGCAGTCCGTAGTAGTCCCGTGCCACTTGAGTTCTCTAGTCCTTGGTCGCTTCGTCCGGTGGCTGCATCACACCGACCGCACAACATTAGTCGGATGCACTCAACTTTATCCGGCCGGAATTCAAGGCTAACAGTGCCGCCCCGCGATCAGCGCTCGGCAAGCACCTCGCCGATATAACGGGCAACGGCGGCGACCGAGGCGATTGTTCCCGGATAGTCCATTCTGGTCGGCCCCAGCACGCCCATCCCGCCCAGGATCGCACCCGAGGTGCCGTACGCGGTGGACACCACCGAGGTCCCCCGGATCTGCTCGACCTGGGTCTCCTCGCCGATGCGGACCGTCACCGTGCCGGGCGGCTGGGTCGCGGCCAACAATTTGAGCACGATCACCTGTTCCTCCAGCGCCTCCAGCACCGAGCGCAGCGAACCGGGCAGGCCGAAATCGGCGGCATTGCGGGTCAGGTTCGCGGTGCCGCCGAGGACCAGCCGCTCCTCCGGATGCTCCACCAGCGTCTCCACCAATACCGTGGACACCCGGATCAGCACATCGCGCAACTGCTGCGGGGCACGCTCGGGCAGTTCCGCCACCGCCGCCGAGGCGATCGCCAGACGCTTGCCATCCATGGCCGTACCGAGCATGGCGCGCAGCGCGGCCAAATCGTCATCGTCCACCAGCGCGCCCAACTCGACCAGACGCTGATCGACGCGACCGGTATCGGTGATCACCACCAGCAGCAGGCGGGCCGGATTGAGCGCCACCACCTCGATATGGCGGACCGTGGAGGCAGACACCGTCGGATACTGCACGACGGCCACCTGCCTGGTCAGTTGGGCCAGCAGGCGCACCCCCCGCCGCAGCACATCATCCAGATCGACCCCGGATTCCAGGAACTCCATGATGGCCCGGCGCTCGGCCGCCGACAGCGGCTTCACCTCGGCGATCCGGTCCACGAATTGGCGATAGCCCTTATCGGTGGGGATGCGCCCCGAACTGGTATGCGGCTGGGTGATGTAGCCCTCGGCCTCCAGCACCGCCATGTCATTGCGGATGGTGGCGCTGGAAACACCCAGATTGTGGCGCTCCACCAGGGTTTTCGACCCGATGGGCTCCTTGGTCGCGACGTAGTCCGCGACGATCGCGCGCAGGACCTCGAAGCGCCGATCCTCGGTGCTCGACATCGGCCCACCTCCTCGCTCTCGTCATCGCATGGCTGTGATCTCCGCACGCGGCGCATGCCCACCGCGTAGCGCCGCAGACGGTCAGCGATTCGTACAACTAATCATTTTAGTTGCCCAGCCGCCACCCACCGACCGCCCACACGCCGACACAAACACGTCACAGTGCCCGTCAGCGGGTTGTTCGAGAACCACACCCCTGGCACCCGAGCATCCCCACCGGTGGGGCATCCCGAGGCGATCGACCCGTTTCGACCAGCGGCCGGCTTCGTTGCCGGAGGCGGGCGAGTCGTCGCGGGACCGAGCGTCGTTGCTCGGCGCCCTTCGGAATCCCTCTGGCGGACACCGCGACGGAATCATCGTCTGCCCTCCTGGCCGCCGGCGGAACCACCCGGTCAGGTGATCGGAACATCACGGCGTCAGCGAGTCCAGCGCCCGCCGATAGGTGGCGGGATCGAGATCCGGATCCCGGGACTGCTGCAGGATGAAGCCCTGGATGACCGCGAGAATCAGCCTCGTCACCGTATCCGGGTCCACACCCGCCGCGATCGTGCCCGCCGCCTGCCCGGCGCGCACCGCGTCGGCTGCCAAACCACGCTGATCGATCCCCGCGCGGACCGCGGGTCGCATCCGCTCGCTGACCAGCGATTCCGCCCAGACCAGGATGCCGACCCTGCGGCGACGCTGCTCCCGCGGATCGGCCAGCCAGGTGAAATAGACATCGAGGAACCCGGTCAACGCCGTACGCGGGTCGGCCGCGCGCAGCGCCGTCTCCAAATGTTCACGCTCGTGCCGGTGCCGCTCCTCGGCCACCGCGTCGACAATGGATTCCTTGCTCGGATACCAGCAGTAGACCGACCCCGGACTCAAACCCGCGCGCTTGCAAATCTCCTACATGGTGGTGGCATGCAGACCGCGCTCGGCGAAACAGTCCACTGCGGCATCCAGAACGCGGCGACGACGCTCCCGCTCCGTGGCCGGGGTCAGCCGAGGCATGCCAGGGCCACCCGGTAGAGATCCGAGGCGCGATCCTTGCGACCCCGCGCCCCGAAATAGCGTCGACCCGCCGCAGCCGTCGACTCCTCCCACACCGGCTCATACCCGCGCTCGCCGAGAAATTCGCCGAGCTCCTCGGGGCGCAAACCGAACGTCCACGGCTCACCGACTCTCGCCACCCCGCCTGCCCAACGCCGCGCCTCGGGAAACGTTGCGGTGCCATCGATTACACCCGCATGCACATAGGTGAAGACCAACCTGCTACCCGATCCCGCGACATCGCGCAGCGCCGCCAACGTCCGATCGACAGCCTGCGCGGTCAAGTAGTTCGTCACCCCCTCCCACACGATCATGACGCGCTCGCACCCAAACCGGCGGCACGCAACGACATTTCGAGATCATCTACCTCGAAATCCACCGGCAGGAACCGCAACTCCCCGACCGGCTCCACCCCACGCACCGCGGCCACCTTCGCCTCCTGCGTCCCAGCCGATCCACTTCCACCACCCCGACTCCCCGGCAATTCGGCCAACCGCCATGCGCGACTGTCGAATCCGTCCCCCAGCAGCACCACCCGCCCAACCCCGTCCCGCACCGCTTCGACCACCGTGTCATCGATCAGCTTGGTCCCGGCCACCGCCGAAGCCCGAGGCCCCGAAACCACCGCGTCATACAACCGCGCCACCAATCCCCCGACCACCGGCACCCGGGCCACCTCCGCCGCCAACCACAGCGGCCTCGAAAGAAATGACACCGCAAACGGATCCGTGAACAGTCGCGTTCCCTCAGGCCGCGCCGACTCCAACGCCCGCTGCAGGGCCATGGTCTCCGCCGTGAAGCTCACCTGGTGCGCCACGATTGCGTGTCGTCGAACCCGTCGGTAACGTCCGGGTCGGCTGACGTAGGGTGGGCGGTCAATCGGGCGGAGGAGCCGGTCCAGCCCTGGGACGCCGATCGAGGCACCGGCATGTGGGGAACAGATGACAAGCAGGTTGAGGTTCGCGCAGATCACCACGCTTGCACTTGGGGTTGCCCTCTCGATCGCGGGGTGTGGATCGAGTAGTGATGGTGCGAAATCCACTGAGGGCGGCGCGTCGTCAAGGCCGAGTGTGGCGGCAGATGTTCCTGCAGGCTACGACCCTTGCAAAGACATTCCGAAGGAAACAATCGACTCCGAACAATTTCGGCAACAAACACCGGCCGACTCCAGCAATTCTGCGGGCATCAAGTGGCACGGATGTCAATGGGCAAAGAAAAATGGCTACGCGGTCACAATCCAAACGACAAATATCACAATTGACATGGTTCGAACAAAGAACTTCCAAGATACCCGCGAGCTGACGATCGGCGGCCGCCGTGCAATCGCATCCCGCCAGGTCGAAGAACACCCACAGGCAGTCTGCACCGTGGATATAGAAATGAAGGGCGGCAGCCTCGAATTCAATCTGACCAACCCGCCATCCGACCGAGGCACCGGCAACCAGGATACCTGCGAACTTGGACGAATGCTGGCGGAAAGAATTGTTCCGACAATACCCGCGAACGCATAGATATTCAGGAAGAGTTTTCCGGGAGGAACCTTGAGTCAAGAGAATCAGCCGACGACGCGACCCCTCGCCAACCTTGTCAGCGCGGCACGCGACGGAAACGTTCGCTTCAAGATGACGCCTGAAGAATTCATCTACCTGGATCGCGACTGCGATTTTTTCAAGGAAGCCATACGACGCTGCCAGCAAACTATGGACAGCATATCGACCCAACAGCACTGGGGTTTGGGCGAGGGAAATCAGCGATTGATATCCGCCAACACCTTGGTCAACCGATTCAAGACCAAAGCAAAAGGCGCTGGAGATGGCAACAGCGTGTGGGATGCCCTCCAGAAACACTACCAGATAGTCGAGGATATCCAGGAAGCCCACCAACTTGTGCGAGCGCGAATGATGCAGGCCGATCAAAGATTTGCCGATGCGTTCAATTCGGTCAAAGACACATTGCCGGAAAGGCCTCCCGAGGTCAATAAATTCGGCCCCTACATTCTCCCTGATCGGACAACGAGATGACCGGCTACGAGGGTCCTCAAATCCCCCACGGTGGCGAGAATTCCAAATCTTGGACCCATCCGGATATCCTGGACGCCTTCAAAACCCTGGATCCACGCGACGCATTCATACAGGCAGATAGGTACTGGCAGGTTCGCAACGACTGGGAGCAAGGTCTCCGAACCTTCGCCAGGTCGATAAACAATTCGATCTCTCATGCCTGGGAAGGCCCGGCCGCCGAAGCCTCCAAAACCGCTATTCAGAAGTATACGAAAGATTCCGAAGCGTTGATTCAGTCGCTCACGGAGATGTATACCTGGGTTCATCATGCAGCGAATCAGATCAGCGAAACCAAAAAGGCCATTCCGAACGACCCGGTGATCATCGACTGGACATATCACATCAACCCTTTCAGTTGGGGGCTGGAGGAGAAGCGAAACAGGAATACCGAGGAAGCTCGGGAGGCCATGGACCAGAAGTATGTGAAGCCCTTCCAAGAATACGACAACAAGATCCCGGTGTTGCCGACTCCGGTAAGCCCCACGCATTCGGTGGATATCTCGGTTCCGCCGACGGGTTGGTCCAATTCGGGTCCCGGCGGTCCAGGGCCTGGCGGTTCTCCCGGCCGTGGAGATGGCGGCGCCACCGGGAACCCCGACGGTACGCAACCGCAGCAGACCGGAGATCAACCGGGAAAGGTTGAGCCGCAATCGACCGGGGATGGCGGGGTGACTTCGGGTAAACAGACTCAGCCCACGACGAATTCGGGCACGCAAGCCGGAAGCGACGCGACGAAGACCTCTCCGACCGGGACAACCCCTACGCCTACTGGAACCCCCGAAGGGCCGGGAATACCCGGTGGACGACCTGGCGGACCTGGTTCGCCGGGAACAGCAGGCAGGCCCAGCACTCCGGGCGCGCCGATTCCCGTTCCGCGCCAGAGCATTTCGGGCCTCGCAGCATCGCCACTGGCAGGCAACCCCGCAGCAGCGAAGGCCGGGGCAACCGGGATGCCGGGCGGTATGGCACCGGGCGCGGCCGGAAAGGGTAAGGGCGAGGAGGATTCCCAGCACAAGATTCCGGATTACCTGATCACTCAGGAGAATACCGATGAACTGCTGGGTGAGATACCGAAGACCTTGCCGGAGGGTGTGATCGGGACGAATCCGGAATTCAGGGACAGCTGAGCCGGTAGGGGTGGAAGGAAGGTTCGGTCGGTGGCCGAGTGGAGTTGGGATCCGGATGATTTCGCGGCGCTGGTACAGCGACGCCTACGATCGGCTTCCGAATCCGCTGCATTACACCAGTCGGTTCGCGTTTCGGGACGAGTTCCAGGCGCATCGGAGGACGGTGTTGGGGCGGTATTCGCCGCGGGAGCTCGAGGAGATACGGGCGGCGCTGGATACGCTGGGGCGGGCGCAGGCGCGGATCGAGATCATCGGTGGCACCTGCAAGCATCGGAACAGTAAGGGGCCGGGGGATATTCGGCTGTATCGGATGGTCGGTGGGCGCACGCCGCATGGCGGTGTGGTGATGACGCAGTACGGCAGCGACGGCGAGTACGGGGCGATTCGGGTGCGGACGTGCGGGGCGGAGGCGGTGCCGTCGCGGCTGGCGGCGGGTATTCCAGCGTGCCCGCCGGGTTCGGCGAAACCGATGACCTTCCACCCGGAGGAGCTCAAACCGCGTCAGGACACCTACCTGCAGGATGTGGCGCGCAATACCCCGCGCGAGCACTATCGGCGGTTGTTGCGGCGGCCCACCGACGGCAGCGGCACCGCGGTGCTGCTGCCCGGTTCGGTGCATACGCGGACTCAACCGTGGCAGACGTTGCAGTGGCATGACATCAGCGAGGACGGCCGCTACACCGAGGTGAGAGCGGAACATGTGACGGTCCGCCCGACGACTGTGCCGGAATTGTCGGCGCAGTTCGCGGCCTGGTTCGATCGCGCGCTCCAACGGATCGCGCGGTCATAGCCGTGCCTGCGCTTCAGTCGGGTTCGCCCCAACGGACCACGACGACGCCGGAGAGGATGAGCGCGCCGCCGAGAATCTGGAGGGGCGTGGGTGTTTCGGCGAGCAGCAACCAGGCGAAGGTCATGGCGGCCAGCACCTCGGCGAGTGCGACGAAGGAGGCCAGGCGGGAGCCGAGCAGGCGGGTGGCAGCGATGCCCGCGACGTAGGCGAGTGCGGCCGTCACGGTCCCGATGGCGAGGATCGGCACCCACCAGTCGACGGTGAATCCTTGATAGGCAACGGGATTCACGGTGGCGGTGAACGGCACGATCCCGAGCGCGCCCGCGATGAGCAGCACCAAGCCGCCGACGAGCAGCCCGCCGGTCGCGAGTACGGTGCCGGGCAGGTCGTCGCCGCCGTGCGCGGAGAGCACGAAGTACGCCGCCGCCCCGACCATGGCGACCAGCGCCCAGGCGATACCGACCCCGTCCGCGCTGAACCCGGACCGCATATCGATGACGAGCACCAACCCGGCTATGCCGATCAACCCGCCGAAAACCGTGGTGACACCGGGTCGCTGGTGGTGCCGCAGCCACATCCAACCGACGACGGCGATCGGCGCGGTGTATTCGACGAGCAGCGCCACCCCGACCGCCAAATGTCCGACGGCATTGAAGTAGGCGAGTTGCGTCGCGGCGACGGCGAGCAGACCGTAGCCGATGATGAGAGGGGTGTTGCGCCGCAGCAGATTCCAGTCCCGCCGCAATTGGGTCACGGCGATGGGCATGAGGACGGCCGCGGCGAGGAGCACCCTGGCGGCGACCACGGCGGCCGAACTCCAGCCCGCGGTGAGCAATCCGCGCGCCAGCGGCCCGGATAGTCCGAACGATGCCGCCGAGACAACCGCCCAGATGAGTCCGGAGCGCAGGCGTCCCCCGGCCAATCTGTCATGAACAACTGTCCCCATGGCTCATGACGCTAAGGTCCGATGCAGTAATATGTCAATATGACTTTCGCCCATGACACCGAGGCGGCGCTGCTGTCGGCTGTCGAGTTGGTGAACTCTGCGGCGGAACCCGACACGCTGACCGAAATCGGCCAGTTGGACGCGTTTTTCACCAAACACGGGTTCACGGGCGCGCACAAAGGCGACGCGGAGGAACTACGGGCGATCCGCGCGATGCGCGCCCCCCTGCGCGCCATGCTCACCAGCGACCGCGACACCGCGGCCCGCCTGGTCAATGAAACCCTGGCCGAGCACCGAGCCCTCCCGCAACTGGTCCGCCACGACCCATTGGACTATCACATCCACGCCGTGGATTCCGAGGCCCCATTCCCGGTCCGGATAGCCGTGGAGACCGCCATGGCCATGATCGATGTGATCCGATCGGACGAGCTGAGTCGCCTGGCGATCTGCGCCGACAGCACCTGCGACGGCATCGTTCTCGACCTGTCCCGCAATAGATCCCGCATCTATTGCAGCGTCGCGTGCGGCAATCGCAATGCGGCGGCGGCCTATCGCGCCCGCCGACGGTAGTCACTTCGGACTGCCCGGACCGCGCAGGTGGGTCCGGGCGATCTTGTGGAAGTCGGCGACGAGACGACCGCGATCAGCGGCGCGGGTGGCGAGTACGACATGGCTGGGCGAGACATCGCGCAGCGGGACCAGCGTGAGGTCGGGCCGCAGCGCGCCGCTGAGGGTCATCGGCACGATGGCGATGGCCTCACCCGCAGCGATGAGTTCGAGTTTGTCCTCATTGGCCCGGACCAGGGGACCGTCGGGAGCGCGGCTGCCGTCCGGGCGGGGGTCGATGCGCCAGAACGCATTCCAGGTGTCGTCGGGAACTTTGGGGAGGGGTTCGTCGGCGATATCGTCGAGGGTCAGCCACCCTCGGCCCGCCAACCGGTGGTCGAACGGGAGCAGCACGGCGCGCGGTTCGTCGTAGAGGACGGTGACGTGCAGATCGTCGGTCACCAGCGGCAGGCGGGTGACGACGGCGTCGGCGCGATGTTCGAGCAGCGCGGGTCCGGCGTCGTTCCAGGCGAGATGTTGGGCGTGGATCTCGGCCTCCGGATGGCGGCGGCGCAGTTCGCGCACGGCGGGGGTGATGATGAGGTTGAGCGTGTAGCCGACGGTGACGCGGCCGGGTTGGGCGGCGGCCCTGGCCTGCGCGGCCGCTTGGGCGGCGCCGCGCAGCAGCGATTCGGCATGCGGGAGGAAGACCTCACCCGCCTCGGTGAGCCTGCTGCCCTGCGGGGTGCGATCCAGCAGTCGCACGCTCAACTGCTGTTCGAGGCGGCGGATCTGGCGGCTGAGCGAGGGTTGGGCAATGCGCAGCGCGTCGGCGGCGCGACCGAAATGCCGGAACTCGGCGACGGTGGTGAAGTAGCGCACCAGGCGCAGGTCGAGATCGGCCATGCGCCCATGGTATCGCCCGATCCCGGGACCGCTCGACTGGAAATAGTTGGTGACCTGTGGTGTTGCCCAAATCGTATTGCGCAATGAGAAACAGGTCTTGGACCGGGACCGCACCGGGCCTGCAGGGTCGAGATATCAGCCCGCCGAGGGAAGCGGGCCGGAACTCAGGAGTGCACATGCGGGTATTCGTCACCGGCGCCACCGGATTCATCGGCAGCGCCATTGTCGCCGAATTGCGCGAGGCGGGCCACGAAGTGGTCGGTTTGGTCCGCTCGCAGGCGAGCGCGCAGCGACTCGCGGCCGCCGGTGTGGCGGTGCGTCGCGGCGATCTCACCGACCTCGACAGCCTCCGCGCGGGCGCCGCAGATTCCGACGGCGTCATCCACACCGCCTTCATCCACGATTTCGCCGACTTCCCGGCGGCCTTGGCCGCCGATCGACGCGCCATCGACGCCCTCGGCGCCGCCCTCGCCGAAACGGGACGGCCCTTGGTGATCGCCTCCGGTCTGGGCGGTTTGGCCACCGGCAGACTCGCGACCGAACAGGACACCGGGAATCTCGACTCCCCGTCGGCCGTACGGGTGCCCGCCGAACTGGCAGCCCTGGCCCATGTCGAGCGCGGCGTACGCGTCTCGGTGCTGCGGTTGCCCGCCTCCGTGCACGGCGACGGCGATCACGGCTTCGTACCGCGACTGATCGAAATCGCGAGGGAGAAAGGGATTTCCGGCTATCCGGAGACGGGAGCCAACCGCTGGCCCGCCGTGCATCGCCTCGATGCGGCGCGCGCCTTCCGGCTGGCGCTGCAGAGCGCTCCCGCCGGATCGCGTCTGCATGCCGTGGCCGAGGAAGGCATTTCGGCGCGGGAGATCGCCGAAGTCATCGGCGCCCAACTCGATATCCCGGTGCGCTCGATCCCACGCGACGACGTCGACGCGCATTTCGGTTGGATCGGTGGCTTCTTCTCCTGGGACTTGTCGGCTTCCAGCGCCGCGACCCGCGAACTGCTCGGCTGGCAACCGGAGCAGGCCGAACTCGTCCCGGATCTCGAAGCGGGACACTACTTCCGGTGACATTCGGGCCATCGACCCATCCACGCCGCGTCACGGGGTCTTTACACCGGGGCTCCGGCGGGGTTCGGTGGAGCGATGGCTGACCCATTGCAGGAACAGGACTCCGCCGAGCGCGCATTGGCACTCGTACACCAAACCGCCGGACCGTATCTGGCGAGTCTCGCCGACCGCCCGGTGCACGATCCGGCGACTATCGCGCTGATCGACCGGCTGGGCGGCCCGCTGCCGGAATCCGGCGCGGGCACGATCGCGGCCGTGCAGCGGTTGCTCGCGGTGGCGCCGGAGGCGGCCGTGCATTCCACGGGGTCGCGGTTCTTCCACCTGGTGGTCGGCGGCGCGACACCCGCCGCCATGGCCGCCGACTGGTTGACCTCCCTGCTGGATCAGAATTCCGGGCTGTTCGTCGGCTCGCCGCTGGCGTCCAAGGTCGAGACCATCGTGCTGGATTGGCTGAAGGACCTATTCGGTCTCCCAAGCGAATTCGACGGGGTACTGACCCCGAGCGCCACCCTGGCCCACGTCACGGGCCTCGCGGTGGCCCGGCAGTGGTGGGCGCGCGGGCACGGCGTCGACGTGGCCGCCGACGGACTGACGGGCCTGCCCGTCATGCCGGTGCTGTCCAGCGGCTACGTGCATCCCAGCACGCGCAAGGCACTGCAGATCCTCGGCTGCGGCCGCGACAGCGTGCGCACCTTCGTCCGCGACGACGCCGGACGACTCGACCTGGCCGCACTCGAGCGCGCACTGTCCGAACTCGACGGCGCGCCCGCGATACTCGTCGGCAATCTGGGCGAGGTCAATGCGGGCGATGTCGACCCGATCGACGAAATGGCCGACCTGGCCGCGAGATACGGCGCGTGGCTGCATGTGGATGGCGCGTTCGGGCTGTTCGCCGCCGCCTCCCCGCGCACCGCCGACCTGGCCCGCGGTGTGGAACGCGCCGATTCCATCACCGCCGACGGTCACAAATGGCTGAATGTGCCGCACGAGAGCGGCTTCTCCTTCATCAAGGACAGATCGCTGCTCGCCGCGACCTTCGGCGCGTGGGGTGCGGCCTACCTGCCCGAATTCGACGCCGAGCGGATCAGCTACAACATGCTCGGCCCCGAATCCTCCAGGCGGGCACGGGCATTGCCGATCTGGGCGACGCTGTGCGCCTACGGCCGCGACGGCTATCGCGAGATGGTGCAGCGTCATGTGGCCGTGGCCGAGCATCTCGGCGGAATAGTCGACGCCGCAGCCGATTTCGAGCTGCTGGCACCGGTTCAGCTGTGCGTCACCTGTTTCCGCTATCGGCCGCCGGGCGTACCGGAGGCCGAACTCGACGAGTTGAATGCCCGCCTGGGCCGCGCGATCCTGGATGACGGACGGGTCTACGTCGGCACCACCACCTATCGCGGGATGACCGTGCTGCGGCCCACCTTCGTCAACTGGCGCATCACCGAGGCCGACGCGGATCTGCTGGTCGCCGTGATTCGCGAACTCGGTCCAGGGCTGTACTAGCTAATCGGTCCACACGGGAGGGCGCTTGGCCAGGAAGGCGGCCATGCCCTCCCGCGCGCCGGGAAGTTGCGCGGCGGCGGCCATGACCTCCAAAGCCACTGTGTAGGCGTCGGTTTCGGGGCGATCCAGCTGGGCGTAGAGGGTGTGCTTGCCGAGCGCCTTGCTGGCCCGACTGCCGCGCGTGGCCCGCGCGAGCAGGTCGGCGACGGCCGCGTCGAGGTCGGCGTCGGGGACGGCACGATTGATCAGACCCCATTCGGCGGCGGTCCGCGCGTCGATGGGATCACCGGTCAGGGCCAACTCCATCAACCGCTTTCGACCGACCGAGCGCGCCACCGGCACCGCGGGTGTGTGGCAGAACCATCCGCCCTTGCCGCCCGGCAGCGCGAAGCCCGCGGATTCGGCGGCGACGGCGAGATCGCAGGAGGCCACCAGTTGGCAGCCCGCCGCGGTGGCCAGCGCGTGCACCCTGGCGATCACCACCTGCGGTGCGGCGTGGATGGTCGTCATCAGTTCGGTGCACAGCGTCAGCAACTCCCGCACCCCGAGCAGATCGCGGGCGGCCACATCGGCAAAATCGTGGCCCGCGCAGAACACCGGCCCTTCGGCCGCCAGCACTATCCCGGTGGCATCGGTCGCGGCGGCGGCGCGGAACGCGGCGAGCAGTTCGCCCAGGTGTTCCGCCGAGAGGGCATTGCGCCGGTCGGGGCGATTCATGGTGATGCGCACGGTGTCGCCGTCCCGCGCGAGAAGTACATGCCTATTCTCCAGGGCCGTCATATCTCCACGGTAGTTCTCCGTGCCCGCGCAGGACCCGAACTCGCCGACCCGCGCCGAAAGATCCCCAGATCATAGCGATGTGTAATAGATCGGGCTCGCGAACCGACATGCATGGTGCCGAACGGTTGGTACGCCACCGGGTCGTGTTCGGAACAACGATCCGTGTCCGCCGCCGCGGCCGGTCCCGTCCACGAGGGCTTCCGCCCACGGGGCGGCGTGTCGCAGATGACGCGCCTACATCCATGAATCCACCTCGCAACAACACCGGTGCGCTCGCACCGGAAGTCTGCCACTAGGAGATGACATGCACGCCATCAAGAAGATCACCGCTTCCGCCGCCATCGCCGGGATCGCCGTACTCGGCGTTCTGATTCCGGCGCAGGCCGGTGCCGCCTCGTTCGGCCTCGGCGGTGGCACCGGAGGTTCGGCGAACGTCGGCCCCGGCGGCATTGCGGCGGGAACTGGCACGAACGCGGGCGCGGGGGCCAATGTCGGTCCGTTCGGCGCCGGTGTCGGCGCGGGCACCGGCGCGGGCGCGGGCCTCACCGGTTCGGGTGCGACGCTCGGCACCGGCGGCGGTGTGAACGTATCCCTCTGGTAAGAGGTTTCGAACTCGGCGTGCCGGAGTCGGTCCGGCACGCCGGGTCGTATCGAAACCGCGAAACCCGTCGGACTATCGAATGCGGCGAAATATCGACGCATGAACGGAATCCGACACAAATCGCGCGCGAAACCGTGCGAATCCGAGAGTTTTTCGGTCACGAGGCCCGACGATCCACGCGGATCGGTATATTCGGCCGAAGCGCCGGATCGCCGGAAGCGGCCGGATCGAATCGCAAGGGGTTCGACTCGATCCGGCCACGTTTCGGTGCGCGGCGCGATAGGCAGCGCGGCCCGAGGAAGCGACGGATGCGCCGCGCATTCGAAATCTTCCCCGAGTGCCTGTCATATTCCCCACGCGAAACCGTCTTCCCCGAGGGCGGTGCCGGGCTATTCGTGCACTGGCTCCAAGACCCGTATCCCGGAAACCCGTGTCTGGCGAGAACCGAAGATCGCGCGAACACTGCCTGTGATGATCCAGGATATATGGGCGCGGGCGCATTCGGAAGCCGCACAGCATAATTCGCTTTCCCCAGCGGAATACCGGCGCGTGAAATCATGCGCCGCGTCCCTGGTCCGCGGCGAAAATTTATGGCGCACCGGTCGACACGCGCGCGTTCGCGCCCGCGCGCGAACGCGCGGGCGCGATGTCGAATCAGGTCAGAGTTGTCCGCCCGCGCGTTTACCCGCCATCGCATCCAGGCCGAGCATGGCCAGCAGCGACCGACAATCGGCGGCATTGTGGGCATGGCTGGCCACGGTGCGCGCGGCGATCGCGCTTTGCCTGGCGGTTTCGGCTCTTTCGGCTGCTCGCGCCTCGGCGAACTCCCCCGGTTCGTGAGGCGCAGCGATATCCGCGTGCAGCACGCTGACATCCGAGCTGCCGATATCCCGGCTCTCTTGCGGACGACGATGGCTGTCGAGAGACATGGGGCTCCTTCGGGTTGCCCGCAGCCTAACGCCCCCAACGGCCCCCCGCAGCCGGAACGCGGACAACACGTCGCGCCCGTCCGCGAAAGTCTCAGGGCACCAACAGTTGCCGCACCACATTATCGGCCAGCAATCGACCGCGGTCGGTGAGCACCAAACGCGCGCCCGCGCGCGCGGCCAGACCGTCCCCGATGACGCGCTCGGCCGCTCGCGCCTCGTCCTCGGCCAACTCGCCCAGCGGAAGTCCGCTGCTCAGGCGCACCGCGAGCATGACCCGCTCGGTGTGGCGCTCCTCGGCGGTCAACACCTCCCACCCGGCGGCGGGCAGTCCGCCGCGCGCGATCCGATCCGCGTAGCGCGCAGGGTGTTTCACATTCCACCAGCGCACCCCGCCGAGGTGGCTGTGCGCGCCGGGCCCCGCGCCCAACCAGTCGCCGCCGTCCCAGTAGCCGAGATTGTGCCGACACCGTGCGGCCGTGCCCGCCGCCCAGTTCGACACCTCGTACCAGGTGAGCCCGGCCGCGGTGAGGCGGGCGTCGATGCGTTCGTAGCGTGCGGCCAGCACGTCGTCGTCGGGGGCGGGCAGCTCGCCGCGCCGCACCCGCCGGGCCAGTGCGGTGCCGTCCTCGACGATCAGCGAGTAGGCCGAGACATGGTCGACGCCCGCTTCCAGGACCGCGTCGAGACTGGCGTCGAGATCTTCGTCACGTTCGCCCGGCGTCCCGTAGATCAGGTCGAGGTTGACGTGGTCGAAACCGGCGGCGCGCGCCTGGCGGGCGGCGGCCGCGGCCCGGCCCGGCGTGTGGGTGCGGTCGAGCACCCGCAGCACATGGGCGGCGGCGGACTGCATACCGAGGGAGACCCTGGTGTATCCGGCCGCGCGCAGCCGGGCGAAGAATTCGGGCGAGGTGGATTCGGGATTGGATTCGGTGGTGACCTCGGCATCGGCGGCGAGCGCGAAATTCGCCCGGATGGCGTCGAGCACCCCGGCCAGACCGTCGCCGCCGAGCAGCGATGGGGTGCCACCACCGACGAAGACGGTGGCCACCTCGGGGGTGGGCGTCGGCAATGCGTCGAATGCCGTCGCGGCGGCCGCCAACTCGCCTTTCAGCGCCTCGAACCAGGATTGCGGCGAGGCCGAGGTGCCCAGTTCACCGGCGGTGTAGGTATTGAAGTCGCAGTAGCCGCAGCGGGTGGCGCAGAACGGCACGTGGATGTACACGCCGAACGGCCCGCCGCCGAAATCCCGCAGTTCGGGCGCGGCCACCTCACTGTCTGCTGAGTTCACCACCCAATTCTGCCCGCGCCCGCCGCGCGGCCCGCGACCGGTCCCGCCGCGACCGGGCGAATATCGGCCGGATCACAGCGGACCATTCGCCGGATCGAAGCCGCGAGCAGCGCCGACGCCCCTTCCCACGCGGACGTCGGCACTCCCCGGCATCCCCACACGATCGATTGCCGCGGCGGGCCACGAAACTGCGCCGCCGGGACGTTGAACTACCTTGTCCGCCAATAATACTGACGGATCAACCCGGAATCGGCGCCGCTCACGGACCGCGCACGCGACGAATGACGCCTAGTAGTCGCGCGAGGAAATAATGTGTGCCCGATCGATTGCTCAAGAGATTCTCCCGAAGCGGTTGAACCACGAACAGTGCAGGACGGGACTCCATAGTGCAGGCTCCCCCATCGATTTGCGCGCGGTTCGCGCGAAAACCATAAATATCCCAAGGGAATTCGGCGCGTCGCCGACGGCGTGTCCCGGTAGACGAACAGCGCCGCGGCCCGTGACCCGCTATGGGACATGCCACAATCGACGCCGCGACCACATGGCTGCCGATCCGAGCCGGGTCCGCTATGACACCCATCACAGTGACACCGCACCGTCCAGGGGATTTCCCGCAGAATTCCGGGAAATATGACCGTGCCGTCGGAACGACCCGGCTGACGTGGCACAATGGTGCTCATGCGCGCTTCGGAGGTACGACTGGTGGCACGTCGCCACGTCGATTACAAGCGCGTCTGCAGTGCCTGCTGTCTGGCCGAATTCCGCCGGTAGTCCAGCGCGCCGCCGTCCGGGTACGCCCCGAGGATCCGCCTCGAGCACTCTCGAAGATCGACGCATCGGTCCGCTGACACCGCGGGCACGAGCCAGCCCCTCGCGCCCGCCGACACCGGTGTTCCGGCACGGATGTACCCCCCACCCCGCAGGAGCGACCCCTATGACGTCGAGCGTTGACGCCGGCCCCAATACTCCCCCCGCCCAGCGGCCGACCAGGCCCGCCGCGCGCGAGCGCACCGCGAAACCGGTGCGCCGCAAGGCCGAGGGCCAGTGGGCGCTCGGCTACCGCGAGCCGCTCAACCCCAATGAGCAGAGCAAGAAGGACGACAACCCGCTCAACGTCCGCGACCGCATCGAGAACATCTACGCCCGCAATGGCTTCGACTCCATCGACAAGGGCGATCTGCGCGGTCGATTCCGCTGGTGGGGTCTCTACACCCAGCGCGAACAGGGTTACGACGGCACATGGACCGGCGACGAGAACATCGACATTCTCGAGGCGAAATACTTCATGATGCGCATTCGCTGCGATGCGGGCGCGTTGAATGTCGCGCAATTGCGCACACTGGGTGCGATCTCCACCGAATTCGCCCGCGACACCGCCGATCTCAGCGATCGGGAGAATGTGCAGTACCACTGGATCGAGGTGGAGAACGTTCCGGAGATCTGGCGGCGCATCGAGGCCGTCGGTCTGAAAACCACCGAGGCGTGCGGGGATTGCCCGCGCGTGGTGCTCGGCTCACCGCTGGCGGGCGAATCGCTGGGCGAAATCCTCGATCCCACACCGGCGATCGACGAGATCGTGCGCCGCTATATCGGCAAGAAGGAATATTCCAATCTGCCGCGCAAATTCAAGACGGCCATCTCCGGTCAGCAGGATGTGGTGCACGAGATCAATGACATCGCCTTCGTCGGCGCCGTGCATCCCGAATTCGGTCCCGGTCTGGACCTGTGGGTCGGTGGCGGACTGTCCACCAATCCGATGCTGGCCCAACGGGTCGGCGCGTGGGTCCCGCTGGCCGAGGTGCCCGATGTGTGGGAGGCCGTGGTCTCGCTCTATCGCGATTACGGCTACCGCCGCCTGCGCACCAAGGCCCGCCTGAAGTTCCTCGTCAAGGACTGGGGCATGGAGAAATTCCGCCGGGTGCTCGAGGACGAGTACCTGAAGCGCAAGCTGATCGACGGTCCGGCGCCCGAACAGCCCACGCGCCCCATCGATCACGTCGGCGTGCAGAAGCTGCGCAATGGTCGCAACGCGATCGGCTTCTCCCCCATCGCCGGACGCGTCTCGGGCACCATTCTCACCAAGATCGCCGACGCGGCCGAGCGGGTCGGCTCGGACCGCATCCGTTTCACCCCGTATCAGAAGCTGATCGTGCTCGATGTGCCCGACGCCGAGGTCGATGGACTCATCGCCGAGGTGGAAGCACTGGGCCTGCAGGCACGTCCGTCGATCTGGCGGCGAAATCTGGTGGCGTGCAGCGGGATCGAATTCTGCAAGCTGTCCTTCGTCGAGACGCGCAAACGCTCCCAGGCGCTCGCCCCCGAACTGGAGCAGCGCCTGGCCGATATCAATGCCCGACTCGATGTCCCGATCACCATCAATATCAACGGCTGCCCGAACTCCTGCGCCCGCGCCCAGATCGCCGATATCGGATTCAAGGGCCAACTGGTCGACGACGGCACCGGGAATCAGGTCGAGGGTTTCCAGGTCCACCTCGGCGGCAGCCTCGGCCTGGACAGCGCCTTCGGTCGAAAGCTGCGCCAGCACAAGGTGACCAGCGCCGAACTCGGCGACTACATCGAGCGCGTGGTCCGCAACTTCGTCGAGAACAGGAATGCGGGCGAGCGGTTCGCGCAGTGGGCCGTCCGTGCCGATGAGGCAGATCTTCGCTAGGAGAAAGCTTATGCCAGAAACGATTTCGGCCGAGGCCACCGAGGAGCAGTCGCGCGCCATCGCCGCGCGCGGCGCCGCCGAACTCGGACCCGACGCCACCGCCGCCGACCTGCTCGAGTGGACCGAACGCACCTTCGGCCCGCAGTACATCGTGGCCTCGAATATGCAGGACGGCGTGCTGGTCCATCTGGCCGCGCAAACGCGTCCCGGCGTCGATGTCCTGTTCCTCGACACCGGCTACCACTTCGCCGAGACCATCGGCACCAGGGATGCCGTCGAGGCGGTGTACGGGGTGAATGTGGTCAATGTCCGGCCCGAACACAGCGTGGCCGAACAGGATCGGCTGCTCGGCAAGGACCTGTTCGCACGCGACGCCAATGAATGCTGCAGGCTGCGCAAGGTGGTGCCGCTGCGCAAGACCCTCTCGGGATATCGCGCCTGGGTGACGGGCATTCGGCGGGTCGAGGCGCCGACACGGGCCAACGCGCCGCTCATCTCCTACGACGACGCCTTCGGACTGGTCAAGATCAACCCGATCGCCGCGTGGTCCGACCGGGATATGCAGGACTACGTCGAACAGCACGGCATCCTCGTCAATCCCCTTGTGGAGGAGGGATATCCGTCCATCGGTTGCGCACCGTGCACACGGAAGCCGGAGCCGGGATCCGATCCGAGGAGCGGCCGCTGGGCCGGTCTCGCCAAGACCGAATGCGGGTTGCACAAATCATGACCGAAACCGACACCACCACCGAACGCACCCTCGGCATCAGCGAATTCGACACCCTCGCCGCGCTCGAATCCGAGTCCATCCACGTATTCCGTGAGGTGGCGGGCGAATTCGAGCGGCCGGTCATCCTCTTCTCCGGCGGCAAGGACTCCACGGTGCTGCTGCACCTGGCGCTCAAGGCATTCTGGCCCGCACCGCTGCCCTTCGCGCTGCTGCACGTCGACACCGGGCACAACCTGCCCGAGGTGCTCGAGTTCCGCGATGCCGTCGTCGCGAAATTCGGTCTGCGCCTGCATATCGCGCGTGTTGAGGATTACCTGGCCGACGGGCGGCTCACCGAACGCCCCGACGGCATCCGCAACCCGCTGCAGACCCTCCCGCTGCTCGACGCCATCACCGAGCATCGCTTCGACGCCGTCTTCGGCGGCGCGCGCCGCGACGAGGAGCGCTCCCGCGCCAAGGAGCGAATCTTCTCTCTGCGCAACGCCTTCGGCCAGTGGGATCCCAAACGGCAGCGGCCCGAACTGTGGAACCTGTACAACGGTCGGCACGCACCGGGCGAGCACGTGCGGGTCTTCCCGCTCAGCAACTGGACCGAACTGGATATCTGGCGCTACATCGCCAGGGAGAACGTGGATCTGGCGAGTATCTACTACACCCACCGGCGCCCGGTCTATCAGCGCGACGGCATGTGGATGACTCCCGGCGTCTGGGGCGGACCGCGCGAGGACGAGCAACTGAGTGTGCGCTCGGTGCGCTACCGCACCGTCGGCGACGGATCCTCCACCGGCGCGATCCTGTCCGAGGCCGCCACCAATGCCGACATCCTCGCCGAGGTGGCCGCCTCCCGACTCACCGAGCGCGGCGCGACCCGCGGCGACGACCGGGTCTCCGAGGCCGCCATGGAAGACCGCAAGAGAGAAGGATATTTCTGATATGGCCGCCGAGTCGACGACGCAACTACTGAGGCTGGCGACCGCGGGATCCGTGGACGACGGAAAATCCACCCTGGTCGGACGCCTGCTCTACGATACGAAATCCGTACTGGCCGACCAGATCGACGCCGTCACCCGCGCCTCGGTGGACAAGGGGCTGGCCACCCCCGACCTGTCGCTGCTGGTGGACGGTCTGCGCGCCGAACGCGAACAGGGCATCACCATCGATGTCGCGCACCGGTATTTCGCCACGCCCAAGCGGACTTTCGTACTCGCCGACACACCGGGGCATGTGCAGTACACCCGCAATACGGTCTCGGGCGCGTCCACCGCGCAACTGGTCATCCTGCTGGTCGACGCGCGCAAGGGCGTCATCGAACAGACCCGCAGGCACGCAGCGGTGCTGGCGCTGCTCGGCGTGCCCAAACTGGTGCTCGCCGTGAACAAGATCGACCTGGTGGCCGACGCGGCGCGGGTCTTCACCGAGATCGCGGCCGAATTCGCCGCGCTCACCGCCGCACTCGGCTGGGCGCCGGAGGATGTGCTCGAGATTCCGGTCTCCGCCCTGCACGGCGACAATATCGCCGCACGCTCGAACAACACCCCGTACTACGACGGCCCCTCGCTGATCGAACACCTGGAATCCGTTCCGGTGGACGCGGACTCCTCGGGCAGGCACGCGCTGGGGCTGCGCTTCCCCGTCCAGTACGTCATCCGACCGCGCACCGCCGACTATCCGGACTACCGGGGCTACGCCGGGCAGATCGCGGCGGGCTCGGTCGCACCGGGAGACGAGATCGTGGTGCTGCCCTCCGGGATTCGCACCACCGTGGCCCGAATCGACACCCCCGACGGGGAATTGGCCCTCGCGCAGACCGGCCGCAGCGTCACCCTCCTGCTCACCGACGAGGTGGACATCTCGCGCGGCGATATTCTCGCCTCCCCCGCCGACGCCCCCGAACCGGTGGACGCCCTCGACGCCACCGTCTGCTGGCTGGGCGACAAACCGCTGCGGCCCGGCGCGCGCCTGCTGCTCAAGCACGGCACCCGCACCACACAGGCCATCGTCGGCGCGCTGCTCGAACGCTTCGACGAACAGCGCCTCGCCCCCGAACCCGATCCGGAAACCCTGTCCCTCAACGATATCGGCCGCATCTCGCTGCGGCTGGCCGAACCCATCCCCGCCGACGACTACCGCGTCAACCGACACACCGGCAGCTTCCTGCTCATCGATCCCGCGGGCGGCAACACCCTCGCCGCCGGACTCGTCGGCGACGTCCTCAGCGGCGTCGAAGTCGGTGCGGGCGGCTGAGATGCCTCCCGCCGCGACACTTCCCGGCCAGGCCGCGCGACCGGCGCTGATCGCGGTCGCCCACGGCAGCCGCGATCCGCGCTCGGCCGCCACCATGGCGGCGGTGGTCGCGGGCGTCGCGGGCGCGCGGCCGGACCTGGATATCCGATTGGCCTTCCTCGATCTGAACTCGCCCTCTGTCGATCAGGTCGTGAATATCCTTGCGGCACAGGGGCACAGCCGCGCGGTGGTCGTGCCCCTGTTGCTGGGCGACGCTTTTCACGCCAGGGTGGATCTGCCCGGACTGCTCGCCGCCGCCCGCCGCAGGCATCCCCGGCTGCACCTCACCCAAGCCGACGTCCTCGGACCGGATCCGCGTCTGCTGGGGGCGCTCGCCGATCGGGTCCGCGAAACGCTGCGGTCCGAGCCGGTGCGGGCCGACAGGTGCACCCGGCAGCTCAGCCCGATCGCGTCCGCTCCCGTTCCCACCGGGATGGACTCGAATCGAGCCGCGATGTTGCCCACGCCATGCGGCGCCGTGGTCCCGCTGTACGCACCGATCACGACCGCCGATCCGCCGTATGCCGACGGCCTCGGTGTCGCTGTCGCCGCGGTCGGCTCGAGTTCCGCCGAAGCCAATGGCCGGACCGCCGATATCGCGCGTCGACTCGCCGCCGAGACCGGTTGGCGCACGGAAGTGTGCTTCGCGACCACTGAACCGTCGGTAACCCAAGCCATTTCACGCCTTCGCGCCAGGGGCGCCACTCGAATCGTCGTCGCGCCCTGGTTCCTCGCCCCCGGCCTGCTGACCGATCGCCTCCGCGCCGCGACACCGGATCATCGGCACGCCACTGCTATCGGCCCACACCGGGCGCTGGTCGAGGTCATCTGCGACCGTTATACCGCCGCAATCGATTCCCTGGCCCGAACCGCGTAGCTTCCCCCAGCCGAGTCACGCGTCGCAACCGCGAACACGAGGTGCTCCACATCACATTTCCCCATCTTGGCTACATACCCCTATGGGGTATAAATTCGTCTCGAACAGAGAACAAGATCGAGGAGCCCACACCATGAACGCCACCATCCACGCCGGACACCAGGATCACGGACATGCGGGCCACGCGCATCAGGATCACGCAGCCCACGACGCACACGCGACCCACGACGCGCCCGCGGTCCCCGGCGGCCTCCAGATCACCCTGGACGGCTACACCCTGGAATTGGCCGAACCCATCGCCCAGCCCGGCGAGATCGACTTCCGCTTCCGCATCCTCGACCCCGAAGGCGATCCGGTCACCGATTTCGCGCCGATCCACGATCGCGAACTGCACCTCATCGTGGCCCGCCGCGAGCTGACCGGCTTCTGGCATGTGCACCCGCAGCTCGCGGCCGACGGCACCTGGTCGGTCCGACTGAATCTGCCGGAGGCGGGCGCGTATCGGGTGTTCACCGATATCGCACCGGTCGCGCTGGGCCGCACCATCACCCTGGGTGCGGATCTGGCCGTCGCCGGGAACTACGCGCCGGAGCCGACCCCGGAACCGGCCCGCACCACCGTGGTGGACGGGTACGAGGTCGCGCTGCAAGGGAATCTGGTTCCCGGACAAGGGCAGATGGTGACTCTCACGGTGCGCAGGGACGGCGCGCCGGTCACCGATCTCCAGCCGTATCTGGCCGCATTCGGGCATCTGGTCATTCTGCGGGCGGGCGACCTCGCCTACGTCCACGTGCATCCGAATGGCGAACCGGGCGACGGCATTACCGCCCCCGGTCCCGATATCACCTTCCATACCGTGGTCCCCGGTCCGGGAACCTACCGTCTGTTCCTGGATTTCAAGCACGGCGACAAAGTCCGCACCGCCGCCTTCACCCTGCCCACCGTCTGAGACTCACCGGAGGAAATGCCATGTGCCGCTGTCACAACTCCCGCGACCCACCCTCAAATCCGTTATCCAGGAAGTGTTTACGATGCGCAATTTTCCCATGGCCCTCTGGGCGCTGGTCATCGCCGCCTTCGCGCTCGGCGCGGACGAATTCGTAGTCGCGGGCGTCGTCGAAGAGATCGCCGCCGCCCTGCATATCTCCCTCGGCGCAGTAGGACGATTCGAAAGCGCCTACGCGCTCGGCGTCGCGATCGGCGCACCGCTGTTCACCGCCATCGGTAGCCGAGTCAGCCGCCGATTCATGCTGCTGAGCACCACCGGCGTCTTTCTCGCCGGAAATATCATCTCCCTGTTCGGCCCGAACTACGGCTGGATTCTGACCGGACGCATTGTCGCCGCATTGGCGCACGGCGCGTTCTTCGGAATCGCGGCGGTATTCGCCGCGCAACTGGTTTCCGAACGACTGCGCGGTCGCGCCATCGCCACCGTCTTCGCCGGATCCACCGCCGCGACCATTCTCGGCGCACCGATCGGGGCCGCCGTCGGTCGGGCGCTCGGCTGGCGCGCCACCTTCGGCACGCTGGTCCTCTTCGGTGGCCTCGCCATTGTCGGCCTACTGCTTTTGCTCCCCCGCGACCTCGGCCACAAAGCCACCAGCCGCGCCGACCACGAAGCCACCGCATCATTGCGCGACCAATTGCGCGCCCTACGCCGACCCGGTGTGCTGATCGGCCTGCTCACCACCTTCCTCGGCTACGGCGGCGTCTTCACCGGCTACGTCTACCTGGCGCCCCAGCTTCGCGAAGCGACCGGGCTCGGATCGGGTTGGGTGACACCGATGTTCCTGCTCTTCGGTATCGGGCTGTTCCTCGGCAACCACCTCGGCGGCAAGTTCGCCGATCGGAATCTGCCGCAGGCCCTCATGGGTTCGATCGGTGGGCTGGCAGTGGCACTGTTCGCGCTCACCGCGCTGATCCACCATCCGATCACCGCCGCGATCGGCATCCTGGCCTACGGCGTCGGCGCCTTCAGCGTGGTCGCCCCGCTGCAACTGCGGGTAATGCAGCAGGCGGCCGACGCGCCGGATATCGCGTCGGCGGCCAATATCTCGGCCTTCACACTCGGTTCGGCGCTGGGGATCTGGCTGGGCGGCGCGGCCATCGACAGCGGACTGGGTGTCACCTCGGTGGACTGGGTCGGCGGACTGATCGCGGCAGGCGGATTCGGTTTGGCCCTGGTCTCGCGTCGACTGGATCGAACCGGAACGGCCGTCCACCTGGCGCACCACCATTGATATCGCGAAAGCGCCGGAACCCAGCGGGTTCCGGCGCTCTTGACTATCCGCCCGAGGGCAGGTAGGGCGTGAGCGCGTGGGCCAGGTTGCTGATCGTCATGGACTGCAACCAGACTCGGCCGGGACCGGTCAGTTGGGCCAGGAACAGGCCGTCACCGCCGAAAAGGATATTGCGAATGCCCTTGATCACGGTGATATCGAAATCCACCGAGGCATCGAACAATCCGATATGGCCGGGATGCACCCGCAGCGTCTCGCCCGGCGCGAGCGTGTACGGAATGACCTCGCCCGACAACTCCACCCACGCGTGCCCGGTCCCGCTCAAACGCTGCAGGGTGAATCCGGCGCCGCCGAAGATGCCCGCGCCCAACCGCCGCTGAAAACTCAGCGCCAGCCGCACATCCTCGGTGGCGCACAGGAATCCGTGCCGGTGCACCAGGTATTCGCCGTCGCGATCGAGGGCAAGCGGGACGATATGCCCCGGCAACTTGGCCGCGAACGCCACTCGACCGGGCGCGTGGTGCGCGCTGTATTCGGTCATGAACAGTCCGCCGCCGCCCGCCGCGCGCCGGACCGCGCCGAGCAGGCTGGTGCTGGCCCCCTTGGTCGAGGTGTGCAGCCGGATCGACTCGGTCATCCAGGACAGCTGCCCTGCCTCGGCATTGAGCTTGTCGCCCGGATTCAGCGTGATCTCCAGCACCGGCATCACGCCACCGATGATCCTGGAATCCATATTTCCCCCGTTCATTTCGGGTCACCTTCGCGGTCGCCGCGATCTTACGCCCGAGGCGATCACGCGGACCCGATAACGCCAGGGCCGCGGCGAGGCCGTGTCGCCTCGCCGCGGCCCGGTGTCAACCCCTTGCGAGAGTTGGTATTTCATCCCCGGTCGGGGGATGGTTCGACTTGTCGAGCAGGCCGCCGGGTTACGGCAGGACCTGCGGCACCGCCTGCGGTGCCACCGCGCCGACCAGCAGGCCGATCACGGTTCCCCACAGCGCGCCCGTGATCGCGCCGCTGATGCCCAGCGGAATGCTGGCGATACCCAAACCGCCCAGCGCGCCCAGAATGCCGGAACCCGCCGCGCCCGCGAGCGCGCCCGCGACCGCGCCGTTGGCCAGCGGGTCGTGGTTCTGGGCATCCGGATTGGTGGCCACCTCATCGAGCGGCAACCCGGCCACGGCGGTGGCGGTGGGCGCCTGCGCCGCCGCGGCGGGCTGTGCCACCGGGGCCGCGTCCACAGACGCGGCAGCGGGCTGAACAACCGCGACCGGGGCGGCGACGGCCTGCCCCGGATCGGCCGCGGCCACACCGGAGAACATGACGCCCACCGCGAGCGGCAGGGCCGCCGCGATCAGCTTGACACCGGTGCGACCGAAGGTCCGACGGACCATATTCACTACCCCTTCCCCTGACGCCTCGATCGACGTCACTGAAACAAAACCCCGACTCGGGATGAGCCGAGCTCCCCAACATATCGGACACTTCGGACCCCGCCAAATGCGGGAAGTCACCGAGGCAGCTTCTGCCACAACGAATCTCGCAATTCACGAGCGAATCCGCCAAATCGGGTCACGCATTTCACGATTCGACCGCGGCGGCACTCGACCGCTTTCGGCAATATGCTCGAACTCATTACCGATTCGCACTATCCGGAGGTGCCGACCACCGGATGTGATCGTGGTCATATGATCTGACCTGCAATATGCCGTCGGGTTTCGCGGACGGCTTCCGGCCCCGGCTTGGAAGGAACCGCATGACCACAGCACAAACCGCCTCGCCCGCGCGGCTGCTCGACCGTGCCGCACGGGGCGATGAGTCCGCATTCGCCGAGTTCTACGACACCGCGGCGGGGCCGGTTCTCGCCATCGCGGCGGGCATTCTGCGCGATCCGGCCTCGGCCGAACAGGTCACGCGGGAGGTACTGCTAGAGATCTGGCGCAAGGCTGGGCGGCATCCGGCGCGGGAAGGCACCATGGCCTGGGTTTTGACCATCGCCCATCAGCGGGCGGTCGAGCGGGTGCGCTACGAGCGCGGCGCGCGCGGCCCCGCACCGCAGGCGCTGGAATTCGCTCCGCTCTACGAACTCACCGAACTGCAACGCAGGTCGATCGTGCTCGCCTACTACAGCGGGTTCACCGCGCGGGAGGTGTCGGCGGCGCTGAACACGCCGATTCCGGAGGTCGCCGCCGGCATGCGGGACGGCTTGCTGCGGCTGCGCGCGGCGCTGCTCGGCGGGGGCGCGGCGTGATCCACGACTACACCGGACCCTATGTCCTCGACGCGCTCGACGCCGCCGACCGCTCCGCCTTCGACGAACATCTGCGCGACTGCGAGTCGTGCCGCGACGAGGTCATCGAATTGCGCACGGTCGCGGCGCATTTGGCACTCGCGCTGCCGCCGGTCCCGGCGGCGTCGATCAAGGACCGGGTCATGGCCGACATCCGAACCCATCAGCGACTACAACGGACCGCCGTCCTCGCGCGCGTCGACGCACCGATCCGAACCGCGAGCAGGCCGCCACGCACCGAACCGGACCCACCGCAGCGGCACCGGATCGCTTGGGCGACGGGCGGCGTCGGCGCACTCGCCGTCGCCGCGGCGCTGGTCGGCGGTTTACTGCTCGACAAGGAACCGGAACCGCACACCTCCATCGCGCTCGAACAGGTCCGGCGCGAACACGACGCCGTCACCAGGGACGGCATCCTCGTCGCGGGGGACGGCTCGGCCAGCGCGGTCCTCTCGCGCAGCACCGGCAAGGTCGCCGTCTCCGCCACCGGATTGCCCACCCTCGAAACCGGCCGCGGCTATCAACTCTGGGTGGTGCGCCGCAACGGGCTCGTGTATTCGGCCGGGATGATGCGCACCTCGGGTCGACATGCCGAACTCGTGGCAGACCTGCCGAAAGAGACCCGGATGGTCACCATCACGACCGAGCCGAATACCGGATCGGTAGGACCGACCACACCGCTGGTGGCGCGGATCGATCTGATCTGACGGCTACCCGAACCAGCGCTCCAATACCACCGCGACACCGTCGTCGACCACATCGGCGGTGACCTCGTCCGCCAGCGCCCGCACGTCGGCGGGCGCATTCGACATGGCCACCGAATGTGCCGCCCACTCCAGCATTTCGCGGTCGTTGTATCCGTCGCCGATGGCCAGGGTGCGCGTCGGCGCGATACCGAGGCTGGTGCGCAGTCGCTCCAGTGCCCACCCCTTCGACACCCCGTCCGGCGCCACCGTGAGCCACGGCCCGAATTCGCCGTGCACCCAACTCGCACCCGGCACCTCGAGCGAGCGCAACCGGTGCAGCAGTTCCTCCAGCGACCCGTCCGGCCACCAGCCGTTGAGTCTGGGTGTCGGCTCACTGCCCAATGCGCCGTCGTCCACGAGCACATAGTCTCCGATGGAGAATTCGCCGGGACTGAAGCCGGTGGCCCAGATACCGACACCGACCTTCTCGACCGCGAAGATCATGCTGGGAAACAGCTTTCGCAGCGCCGACACGGCGGGCGCCGGATCGAAATTCCGTACTGTCACCGGGACGCCGCGCGCCACATCGATGTGCACCGCACCGTTGGAGCACAGTGCGTGGCCCTCGACCAAACCCAGTTCGGTGAACACCGGACGGGTCGTCAACAAGGTCCGCCCGGTCGTGATCACCACGTAGGTGCCCGCCGCCACCGCCGCGCGCACCGCCGCGACCACCCGCGCGGTGATCGGCGACCCGGTCCGCAGCAGTGTCCCATCCACATCCAGCGCCACCAATTCGGGCGCACCCCCGACATCCACCATCGCCCCATTCTGCCCCGGCCGAATCTTCGACCCGCCGAGATCGCCACCGGCAGTTGCCGATTCGAGACCCCGGACCGCGACGCCCGCGACCGCGTGCCGCGGCATCCCCGAGGCGGGAATCACCAGGTCACGGCGGGCCGATACGGTGTATTCGGACCTGATGTAACGGCCGCGACGGCCCGGCGTCCAGATATCGAGGAGCGCGATGGAACTCACCTATGACGACGTAGTGGCGGCAGCCGACAGGATCGCGGGTCGGGTACGACCGGTGACCATCGCGCCGTTGGGTGACGGCACGGTCGGCGACGAGTCGCCGCAGGTGTCGCTGGCGCTGGAGTTCCTGCAGCACACCGGGTCGTTCAAGGCACGCGGGGCGCAGAACTTCATCAGGACGCATCAGGAGAACGGGACACTGCCCGCGGCGGGGGTCACCATCGCCTCGGGCGGCAATGCCGGGTTGGCGTGCGCGTGGGCGGCGCGGCAATCGGGGGTCGCGGCCACCGTCTTCGTGCCGACCACCGCGCCCAAGGTGAAGGTCGATCGGCTGGTCTCCTATGGCGCGCGGGTGCGGCTGGTCGGCGTCGAATATTCCGAGGCCCTGGCCGCCTGCGACGAATTCGCGGCCCAATCGGGGGCGCTCATGTCGCACGCCTACGATCATCCGCTCATCGCCGCGGGCGCGGGGACGCTCATGACGGAGATCCAGCGGCTGCTGCCCGAGCTGGATACCGTTGTCGTCGCCGTGGGCGGGGGCGGGTTGTTCGCCGGAATCGCGACGGTGGCAGAGCATTTCGGCATCCGCACGGTAGCGGTCGAACCGGACCGCTGCCGCGCGCTCAATGCCGCCATCGCGGCGGGAGAACTGGTCGATGTGCCGGTCGATTCGATCGCCGCCGATTCCCTGGGCGCGCGCCGCACCACCGAACTGGCCTTGAAGGCGGCCCAAAAGCCGAGTGTGCATTCGGTTCTCGTCCCTGATACGGCCATCGTCGCCGCCCGCCACACCCTCTGGGAGGACCACCGCCTCGCCGTGGAGCATGCCGCCGCCACGACCCTCGCCGCCCTGGAAACCGAGGTCTATCGCCCCCAGCCGGGCGAGCAGGTGTGCGCCATCCTCTGCGGGGCGAATACCGATCCCACCGATCTCACCGGCCCGGCGGCTTGATCGATAGGAACCCAGCACAGCGACGCGCATTCGACAATAGGGCCGAGCACCCACGGCCCCGTCACGGAGGCGTCGAACCGGGTAACTCAGGCCGTGGCGAAGGCATTCGGGTTGATCGGGGGCAACATCGGGGAGATGACCGAGCGCATGCACGCAGACGCGGCCACCTATACCGCCTTCGAACAGGCCTCCGCCGACCAACTGCGCCGCTACCTGGGCTCCTGAGGTGGCGACCGTGCTCCATGTGCGCGGCGCGCTACCCGACACCATGATCGCCTTCGCCGAACACCCGGCCCGACAAGCCGATTCGTTCACCGGACGAATCGAGGACCTGGCCCGCGACATGGATCGGGAATGGACACCTGGAGCGGTCGCGGCACCTCGGCGACCGCCACCCGGACCCTTTCGTAGCAGCTCGACGCGAACCATTTGGGCGAGACGGTCATCGCGATCGCCGCCCACTACAACGATTTCGGCGCGCAACTCTTCGGCCACCGCGACGCGCTGCTACAAACTGGTCGACAAGGCATCGCACGAGGACGGCACGTCCGTCGACGACGCGGGCAATCTCACCGCCCCCAAAGTACCGGCCGGCAGCGAACATCCGAGCTTGCCCGGCCTCGTACAGCACCACCTCGACAGCCTCGCCGAGGCGGCCCAAGGCACCGACCGCGCAGGGCCATCAGCGCAGCCTGAACGCCGACGCGGTGGCGCTGGTGGCCAGACCGGGCACCACGGCCGAACAACCATCTCGTCGCGACCTCCATCCCCCGAGCCGAAGCCCTGATCGCCGCCTACAAGGTCGCCCGAGACGACCTGCGCGCCCGCCTCGACGCCGCGATGCGCGAGGTACGCGCCGACTCCCACTTCACCGCCATCTCCACCTATGTGGCCGCCAACGCCGCGCACAGGCAACTCGAAAACCCTCCGGCTCCGGTGTACGAAGCCCCTTTGGTGCCGGAGGGTTTCGAGTCGGCCTGGTAGCCGCCGTCAGCGGTCGCGGGCACCGCCGCCCGAGGCGTGATCCGAGCCGCCCGCAGCGGATCCGCCCGAAGACGTTGCGCCGGACGCGGTTCCAGCCGACGCGCCCGAGGCGGCGCTGTGGGACGAACCGCTCGAGGTGGTGCCGGAGGATGAGCCGCCCGCGAACGAGCCGCCACCGGAAGCAGCACCCGACGACGACGAACTGCCGGACATGGCGCCACCGGTGGACTCGGATCCCGAGGCGCTGCCACCGGATGCGCCGCCATTCGACGGCGAGTTCCCGGATGCGCCGTTGTGCGACGCTGCTTCGGACGGGCCGCCGGAGCTACCGACTCCGCCGCTTGTCGCAGACCCGCCAGAGGTGGAGCTGCCACCGGATCCATTCGCGCCCAGTGCGTTTCCACTCGGGGCACTGCCGCCGGGGACGCCTCCGGTCGAAGTGCCACTACCGACGCCGCCTGCGCTCGTTCCCGCACTGCTTCCGGCGCCGCTCATCGCTCCGCCGACCGGGACGACCACAGGTGCGGTGCCGGATGGCCCGCTGCCAGGAAGTGCGACGCCGCCGGTCCGCGAAGGAACACCCCCGGCGATCTCCGTCGGAGTAGATGGCAGAACCGGTGCGCTGGTGGGTGTTCCAGTCATGGGTCCGGACACGCTGGGAAACTGCCAATGCGGCAGCGGCGCGAAGGGCAGGGGGTTGGTGAACCGGGCCGGATTGGCGTAGGTGGGAGTGGTCTCGTTCGCACTACAGCAGTGCCGAGGCTCGGGGTGGCTCCCACGCGACTCGGTGACGGTGGGACCGACGGCGACGCTCCGCGAAACGGGAGTGATGAAGCGGCCGTATGCGGAATCGCCGACGAGGGTCGATGAACCACGGGTGTCCGATATCGAGCCACGATCGGGAACACGCAGGGTGCGAGCGCTGAGATCGGTGCGCGGCAGGTCGAAAACGACCGAACCGATCGCCGCGTCGGCACTCGGCACCCGGTCGAGCGCCGCGGTGGGAGCGGGACCGCCCGGCCCGAAGACCGTCATGGCGGACATGGCCATGGCCGAAACCGCTGCCGCGCTGGAGAATACGGCCACTCGCGGGGTGCGCCCGCCAGGATGCCCGCTGCCGAGGGTGTGGGTGCGGGCGGCGAGATGGGCGGCACCCGCCGCGACGCAGTGACTCGGATCGGCCGAGATCACCACGGGCAGACCGAGTTCGGCGACGGTGCGGACCACCTCGGGTGGGCGGGACGCGCCGCCGACCAGCAACACCCGGTCGATATCGGACATGGTGAGCCCGGCCGAGCGCACGCAGGCCCGCACCAACTCCAGTGAGTCACGGATGTGTTCGGTGCGCAGGCCGTCGATATCGACAATGGACAGGGCGGATCGGACGCGCCCCGGCGCGGCATCGGTGGCGTAGCGGGCGATCATCGTCCCGAGCGGACGACCGCCGAAATCGTAGGAGCGCAACGGTTCTCCCACTATCGAGGACCCTCGACCCGCCGCGCCGATCCGCACCACCGCCACATCGAGGCTGCTGCCGCCCAGGTCGTAGACCAGGACGAGACCGTCTCGCAGCGACCCCTGCTCGTGCGCGAGCCACTCCGCGGCGGCCACCGGCTCCGGCACCAGCAGCACATGTCCGGCGCCGGACAGGTCGAGTGCCTGCCGCAGCAGCGCCACCTGCCTCTCGGAATAGACTGCGGGATAGGTGGATACGACCCCGCCGTCCGGCTGCGCCACCTCGAGCAGGCCATTGACCACGGCGGCGACGAGATTCGCGGGCGACCAGAGCCGTCCCGCCACCACCACCGCGTCGGGATCGCGCGATAAATCAGCGAAATCCGTTACCGCCATGGTGAATTGGGGTATGCCGCCGATCCGGGCGCCGCCCGCCGGGTCGAAGGTCACCGAGGTGCGGCGGGTGCGTACGGCGGGCAGTGATCGCTCCGGAATTACCGAGGCCGTCACCGAGTTCACTGTGCCGATGCTGCAACCGAGCCCTGTGGTCATTCGCCATCCCGTCAACGTACCGAGACCACGTCCAGCACATGCCGAATCATGTGGCCGCGGTCGTCTTCCAAACAGCCCCCACAGATTAGCTGTTTCGGATTCAACCGGAAACCCAATCGAGACAGAACGTTTGCCCGTTCGCCACCATTTCGAATATTCGCTGGTAGAGCGATTCCATCGCAGGTATTCACCCCACTGGACGGAACGAAAACATCTGTGTCGTACCAGATTTGGCTACCTCTCAGCGATCAGGAAAACGAGGTGCGCAACAAACCGTAACCCCGTTTTCCCACCATCGATTCCATTCGGCAGGACACACCGACCGGTCGGTAGCTAGAATATAACCAGCAAACTCGGATCGGGTTAGCGGCCGATCACACAGGTAGCGAACCACACCCCAACACCCGAGAATCCCGCTGTCCGAATCACGAAAGCGATTGGGAGCAGCGGGATTCCGCGACAGCACTCAGGACTTGGCCAGCAGCCGACGCAGCCGACCCGGTTTGACCGCCGCGCCACCCGCCACCGCGGCGGGCCGCCGCGACCGGATGAGACGATCGAAATCCGCGGCGTCCCCGCCGGGTTCGCTCAGTCGACCCGCGTTGTAATCCTCCGCGAGCCGCCGCACCGTCTCCTGCGCACAGGACTTGTTGGTGCCGATGAACCCGGTGGGTCCGCGCTTGATCCAACCGGTCACATACACGCCGGGCAGCACCTCGCCACCCGCCTCGGTCAATACCCCGCCCCCGGAATTCGGGATGACACCGGCCTTCTCGTCGAACGGCAGCCCCGGCAGTGCCACACCCCGATAGCCGACCGAGGTCAGCACCAGGCCGGTCTCCAGCACCTCCGTGGCACCGGTCGGCACCGCGCGCGGCACTCCCTCGGCATCGGCGGCCAATTCATTGCGGCCGACCTGGACACCCGTCACCCGGTCGGTGCCGCGAATCTCGAGCGGAGAGGTCAAATAGCGCAGTACGATTCGCTTGCGTCCGCCTACCGGTCTGGTGCGCGTCGAACGCAGCAACTCCAGTTTCTGCGCCACCTGATACGACAAACCGGAATCGTCGTCCGGGATCTCGCCGTCGACCACGATATCCACCTCCGCGCCGAGCAGACCCACGAACTCCGGCACGGTGAAGGCGGATTCGGCGGCCCCGCGTCGACCGAGCAGCACCACCTCCTCGATCTTGCTCTCCCGCAGCGCCTTCAGCGCGTGCGGGGCGATATCGGTGGCCGCGAGCACCGCCGGATCGACCGTGAGGATGCGCGCCACATCGAGGGCGACATTGCCATTGCCCACGATCAGGGCCTGCGGCTGCGAAAGGTCGAACTCGTCGGCGGCATGGTCGGGATGGCCGTTGTACCAGGCGACGAAATCGGTGGCCGACACCGTGCCGGGCATCGACTCGCCCGCGATGCCGAGCTTGCGATCGGTGGACGCGCCGACGGCGTAGATCACCGCATGGAAGCTGTCGAGCAGTTCACCATGCGAGATATCGCGCCCCACCTCGACATTCAGATACGAGCCGAAACCGGGCTGGGCGGAGATGACATCGAACAGCGTGCCGACCTTGCGGGTCTTCTCGTGATCGGGTGCGACACCGAAGCGAGCCAGACCATAGGGCCTGGGCAGTCGATCGAGAACCGTCACCGCCACATTGGGCTGGGTGAGCAGTTCGTCGGCGGCGTACATGGCCGAGGGGCCGGAGCCCACGATCGCCACCCGCAGCGGCTGCCGCCCGGTGCGAATCCGCGCGGCGGGCACCGGTCGCGCCAGCAGCGGGCGCGGCCTGGACTGCCGGAAGAAGTTCGCATTGATCTCGATGAACGGCTGCTGTTCCCGCGTCAGCTTCTTCGACGACACAATGGCATCGACCGGGCACGCGGAGGCGCAGGCACCGCAGTCCACGCACGCCTTCGGATCCACGTACAGCATCTCGGCGCTCAGGAAGTCCGGTTCGTCGGGCGTGGGGTGAATGCAGTTCACCGGGCAGGCGTAAACGCAGGACGCGTCGCTGCAGCACGATTGAGTGACGACGTAGGGCATGGGCGTCAGGCAGCCTGCACCGCGCGCAGCGGCTCGGACCGGTAGCGGGTGGTGGCCCCGTCGATCTTGAGCAGCTTCCACACCCGCTTGGAGATCGGATTCATCAGGCCGATCTCCTTGGCGAGGGTGCGCACATCGCCGAAGTAGTCACCGAAGGTCTGCTTGGCCTCCTTGGAGCCGTAGAACAGCTCCTTGCGCACCGATTCCGGGATATCGAACTCCTTGAAGAAGGATTTCGGCGGGGTCGCGATGGCGCGACCGAGGATCCACATGGCCAGCGGCATGGCCACCGACAGGGTCAGCTTGCTGAGCTGATTGGCCTCGGGCACATGCTGCTTGAGGTATTCGTGCGCGAAGGAGATGTGGCGCGCCTCCTCGGCGATATGGATGGCCATGACGCCGCGCATGATCGGGTGCACATCCTCATCCGAGCGCAGGATCTGCTTCTGGATGTGGTCGATGGGTTCCTCACCGCCGAGCACGGCCATGAAGAACAGGTTCGGCATGAAGGAGGCGACCGGCGCGCCGAGGTACTTGAACTTGCTGACCAGCGGACCCATACCGGGCACGTCCAGGCCGATCCGATTGACCATCTCCTGGAACATCAGGGTGTGGTTGTGCTCCTCGATCATCTCGTGGGAGCAGTACCGGAACTCGGGCGAACCATTGGGCAGGTTGAAGTTGTGGACCACCATTCCGCTGATCAGAATGGATTCGAACTGCAAGCCGACCTTGGCGATATTGGCTTGCCGGTACTTGCCGATGGCGATCTTGCGCTCGAGCGGCAGCGCCTTGTACCAGGGGTGGCGGCCCAGGGGATCGGCGGATTCCGGCAACACCCAGCGCTCCTCCCCCGCATCGGGGGCGAAGTCCGGATTCTCCCAGTCGATGTCCTCGAATGGGTCGAAGTGTTTGTTGACCGAGCCCTCGGAGAGCAACAGCAGCTTTGCGGCGTACTCCTCGGCCTTGGCAACGTCGGGATCGACGGCGGGCGTCACGGCTGCGGACATCGTCGTCACTGCCTCTCCTCGTGGGATCACTTATCTGTATCCCATAGTTACACCTACGAGGAGTCACGTCAACTTCTCACAGCCTGGAAGTAATGAACTATTCCACCGCTGACCGACGCGCCGCCGGTCGACCACGCTCCCGCGCGAACGGGGCGACCTGCGGATCGGACAAACCGGCAGCGACCGCCACCTCGACGAACCCGCGTCTGATGCGCCGCGACAGCGCCCGCGCCCGGAGCACCGCCCGCTGGATTCCCCATCGGATGGGATGCGCCCCGACGCGCCCCTCGGCCGCGGCGGCCGCGCGGCGGCCGAGCAGTGCGGCGCCGTCGGCGATGGTGCGCTCCGGATCCGGCGCGATGATCACCGGCCGCGCCAGCGCGCCCGCCAGCACCTGCGCCACCTCCACCGGCCGAGCCGCCCCGCCGACCACCAGCACACAATCCACATCGGCCATGGTCACATCCGCGATACTCAAACAGCGGTAGACCAATTCCAGCGAATCGCGAATATGCTCGGCCCGCAGGACATCCGCGACCGAACCATCGATCACCCCGGCGAACGGGAGCGCGGAGGGGAGGCGCCCCACCCGCGCGGCGATCAGCGCACCGAAGGCCTGCCCGCCGAAATCGGTGGAGCGCACCGGTTCTCCGACGATCGGATCGGTCGGACAGCCCGCGCCGACCCGGACCAGGGTGATATCCAGTCCGGATCCGCCCAGGTCGTAGACGAGCGCCAGCCCCGGCATGAGCGGCCCGCGCTCGGCATCCAACCAGGCCGCCGCCGCCACCGGCTCGGCCACCAGCGCCACCGCACCGAGACCCTGCCCGTCCAATGCCGCGCGCAGATCCCCGATATGGTCCGACCCGTAGTACACCGGATAGGCCAGCGCGATACCGATTCCGTGCCGCTCGGTGCCGCACCCGTCCGGCAGCGCCTCGCCGATGACCGAATCCGCCACCAGCGCAATCAGATCGGCCTGGGACAGCGACCGATGACCGACCCTGGCCCGGACCGCCGAGCGCCGGGTGAGATCCGCGAATTCGGTGATCGCGCGCCCGTGTCGGGGAATCATGCCGACCCGGACCAATCCGGTGCTGTCGAAGGTCAGTGTGGTGCGGCGGGTGACCGCCCGTGCGCGCCGACACCGCCGCCAGCGACCGTGGCCCGCCCTGGCCGAAACCACCTCGGCGAGTGCGGAGACCGTATTCACCGTGCCGATACTCAATCCGAGCCCAATCGCCATCGCAATCCATCCCGATCGCCGTGCCGGATGCTTCGAACGCAGTTCACGCAACCACTGCGCGAACCGCCTGCCAACCACCGGACATCGGGTTGTCCGCTGCCGCCGCCGCACCTCATCGTGCACCTAATCCCTTGGCGCGCAACAAATCCGGACCGTCCAGTTCATTCGGTCCGACATCCGGAACCCACCTGCGGCCGGATGCCGGACCGAACTCCCTACTCCCCCGCCAGCATTCGCAGCACCAATCGCGCCGACTGCTCGTGCCAACGCGCGTAGGCGGTGGGAAATGCCGACCGCTGCGTGGCCTGCGCCGCCTGCCATAGTGGAATCGACCCATAGTCCGGCGCCGCCCGCTCCAATGCGTCGAGAAACGCATTCGTCGCGAAACCCGGATCGATCAGTCGCTCGGGCGGACCCCATCCTTCCGAAGGCCGCTGCTGGAATAATCCCAAGGAATCGTGATCGACGGCCACCGTCAGATTCCGCAGCGACGATTCCTGCGTCGCCGTGGCCAGCGCGATGACCGCCGCCCGCGCGGGCATTTGCCGCTGCCGCACGATATCCACTATGCGCCAGGCATTTTCGAACTGCTCCGCATCCGGCTCGAAACTCACCTGCGCGCCCTGCATCCCGACCAATAATTGTTCGAAGGTGGCGCCCACCGGCTCTACCGCCCGCGCGACAACGACGCCGCGCGGCACCTCGACCGGGCCGAGATCCACTCCGGCCGAGCCGAGCTCCACCTCGGCAATACCGACCGGCGGCGGATCGGCTCGCGCCGACTCCACCGGAACCACCGCGAGAACCACCGCGACCAGCGCGGCGAATATCGGATTCATTCGAAGAGACATGGCATACCCATGCATTCCGTATGCGCCGAATATCCCGTCTCGCGTTCACCTTCCCCGCGCACGCGAAACCGACTCGGCGAATTATTGGGGAGACCCGCCACCAGATCGCGAGTCGAACGTGGGCGCTGAGCGGCCCGACAAGACGCGTCCCGAAAACAATCGGTTTACATCATGTTTCGTATTCGATCACACCGGAATCGAATAAACCATCATTTCACACTGGCGTGTCGCCGATTACGAGCCGATTGCGGGACCGCACCGCAACGGCCCGAATACCGGCAATATCCCGAATTTTCGGACATCGCTCAATTCATCGGAAAATATCTCCGATGATATGGAACCCCGCTGATATCGCATCGCCTTTTCCATACGAGGATCATCCCGCGCGGCCTCGACCGCGAACAACCCCGAACCCACCGCCTGTGGACAACCACACCCCTGTGGACACAACGGAATTCAGGAGGCGGGCAGCTCCGGAATCCGGGTCGCCCGCACATACACCGTCTCCCCGTCGCGCAGGTGCAGCGCCTCGGCATCCCCGCGAGTCACCTGCGCCGCGAACAGATCTCCGGTCGCGCCATTGCGCAACTCGACCCGCACCTCGAAGCCCAGGTGCACCACGCGCTCCACCGTCGCCCTGGTGACCCCTGCCGAAGCCGCCGTGCCCTCGTGCGCGGCCAACGCCATCTCCGGATCCCGCCCGACTCGAATATCGTGCGGGCGCACCAGATGTCCGTTCAATCGGGCCACCGCGCCGAGGAAGGACATGACGAATTCGTTGGCCGGACGATCGTAGACATCCTCGGGGGTGCCGACCTGTTCGATCCGCCCCTTGTTCATCACCGCGATCCGGTCGGCGACATCGAGCGCCTCCTCCTGATCGTGGGTGACCAGCACCGTTGTCACGTGCACCTCTTCGTGCAGGCGGCGCAGCCAGGTGCGCAGATCGGCGCGGACCTTGGCGTCGAGCGCGCCGAAGGGCTCGTCGAGCAGCAGCACCTGCGGATCGACGGCGAGCGCGCGGGCCAGTGCCATGCGCTGACGCTGACCGCCCGACAACTGCGCCGGATACCGGTGCTGGAACCCGTCGAGTCCGACGATGCCGAGCAACTCGTCCACCCTGCGGGCGATTTCGGCCTTGGGGCGCTTGCGGATCTTCAATCCGAAGGCGACATTGTCGCGCACGGTCATATGTTTGAAGGCCGCGTAGTGCTGGAAGACGAAACCGATATCGCGCTTCTGCGGCGGCACGCCGGTGACATCGCGAGCGCCGATGACGACCAACCCGGAATCCAGCGTCTCCAGTCCGGCGATGGCGCGCAGCAGGGTGGATTTGCCGGAGCCGGAGGGACCCAGCAGGGCGGTGAGCGCGCCGGAGGGAATATCGATGGAGACATCGTCCAGCGCCGCGAAGCTGCCGTAGCGCTTGTTCGCACCGGTGACGGCGATCATGGTTCCGGCGGGCTTCGGCTCGGCGGTGGCAGTCCCGCAGGACTCGGTCTCGGCGGTCATCGCGTGGTTCGCTTCCGTTCGAGGAGGGTCATCAGCAGCAGGGTCACCAGGGCCATGCCCATGAGCAGCGTGGCGGCGCAGTACGCGCCGAAGGTGTTGTGGTCGTTGATGTAGCGGCCGTGCACCAGCAGGGTCAGCGTCAGCGATTTGCCGGGCAGCGCGGAGGACACCATGATCACCGCGCCGAATTCGCCCAGCGCACGCGCCACCGTGAGCACCACGCCGTAGGTCAGGCCCCAGCGGATGGCGGGCAGGGTGATCCGCCAGAACGTCTGCCAGCGCGACGCGCCGAGGGTGGCTGCGGCCTGCTCCTGGTCGTCGCCGATCTCGTGCAGCACCGGTTCGACCTCGCGCACCACGAACGGCAGGGTGACGAAGATGGTGGCGATCACCATGCCCGGCAGATTGAAGATGATCTTGAGGCCGAGGTGTTCCAGCCCGCCGAACCAACCGTCCACACCCCACAGCAGGATCAGCGCGACACCGATCACCACCGGCGAGACCGCGAACGGCAGATCGACTATGCCCTGCAAGAGGTTTCGGCCCGGAAAGCGCCCGCGCACCAGCGCGATGGCCGTGACGACGCCGAACACCACATTCACCGGCACCACGATCACCACGATCAGCAGCGAGAGCTGGAAGGCCGAGATGGCCGCGGGCGTGCTGATCGAATCGATGAACGCACCGATACCGCGCTCGAAGGTGCGCCACAGGATGATGACGAGCGGGACGAGCAGCAGTGCGATCAGGTAGCCGAGGGCCACCGTCCGCAGCGAAACGCGCGTCAGCGCGGAGGGTTTCATCGCGTGGCCTGTTCCTTCCGCGCGGCCCGCCCCGCCAGCAGCCGCAGTGCCAGCAGCGTCGCGAACGAGATCACCAGCAGCGCCACCGATACCGCCGCCGCGTTCACCGGACGATCGATCTCGATCTGCTTCTGGATATACTGGGAGGCCATCTCTGTCTTGCGCGGAATATTGCCGCCGATCAGCACCACCGACCCGTACTCGCCGATGGCGCGGGCGAAGGCCAGCCCGGCCCCCGAGATGATCGAGGGCGCGAGGGTGGGCAGCACGATGCGGCGAAAGGTGGTCCAACCGCTCGCGCCGAGCGACAGGGCCGCCTGCTCCACCTCGCGGTCGGCCTCGATGAGCACCGGCTGCACCGAACGCACCACCATCGGCAGGGTCACGAAGGCCAGCGCCACGATCAGGCCCGGCTGGGTCGCGTTGAGGTGGATATCGATCGGGCTCTGCGGACCGTACAGGGCCAGCAGCACAATGCTGGCCACGATGGTGGGCAGCGCGAAGGGCAGGTCGATGAGCGCGTTCACGATCGCCTTGCCCGGAAACTGATCCCGCACCAGCACCCAGGCCACCAGGGTGCCCATCACCACATTCACCAGCGCGACCAGCACCGAGACGAAGACGGTGATGCGCAGCGAATCCAAGGCGGCGGGCGCGCTGACCGCCGCCCAGAAGCCGGACCACCCCTGCTCGAAGGAGGAGACCGTCAGCGCCGCCAAGGGCAGCAGCACGATCACGCTCAACCACAGCACCGCCGTGCCGATCCCGAGCGGGCCGACCGAACCTGTCACCCGCAGCCAGGAGGCCATCCGGCGCGGGGCGCGATCTGTCACAGTCACGAAATGTCCTGAATCCGAACCTACTTGGTGGCCTTGTCGTAGATCACCGCGATGGAACCCGTATTCGGGGTGAACAATTCCTTGTCGACGGATTTCCAGCCGCCGAGATCGGCGATGGTCCACAGCTTCTGCGGTGTCGGGAAATCCTTGGCGTACGCGGCGGCCACACCGGGATCGACCGGACGGAAACCGGCCTCGGCCCAAGCCTTCTGGCCCGCCGGGGTGTACAGGAACTCGCGGAAGGCCACCGCCTTCTCGGCATTGCGGCTGTTCTTCAGCACCGCCACCGGATTCTCGATTTTGAAGGTGACCGACGGGACGAAATGCTCGAGCTTGTCGCCATTGCGTTCGGAGAAGATGGCCTCGTTCTCATAGCTGAGCAGGACGTCTCCGGTGCCCTGCAGGAAGGTCTCGGTGGCCTCGCGACCCGACTTGGGCTGCACCTTCACATGATCCTTGGAGATCAACCGGCTCAGGTAGTCCAATCCGGCCTGCGGATTCTTGCCGCCGTCGGACTTGGCCGCGTAGGGCGCGAGCAGATTCCATTTGGCCGAACCGGAACTGAACGGATTGGGGGTGACCACCTCGACACCGGGCTCGAGCAGGTCGTCCCAGTCCTTGATGCCCTTGGGATTGCCCTTGCGCACGGCAATGGCCACCACCGAGCCGAAGGGAATTCCCTTGGTGGCGTCGGCATTCCAGCTCGCCTCCACCAGGCCCGCGTCGACCAGGCGGGTGATGTCGGGTTCGACGGAGAAGTTGACCAGATCGGCCTCGGCGCCGTCCTTGACCTTGCGCGACTGGTCACCCGACGCACCGTAGGACCCATTGATCTGGACGCCCTTGCCCGGTTCGGTCTTGTTGAACTCGACGATCACCTTGTCGAATCCGGGTTTCGGGACCGCGTAGGCGTACAGGTTCAAGGTCCCGCCGCTCTTGTCGCCGCTGCCCGCCGAGGTGGAATCGCTCGCACCGCCACCGCACGCGGTGAGCGCGACGGCCACCAGCGCGGTGAGCGCGACGGCGAGATGACCTCGTCGGATCCGGAGAATACGGGACATCGGAGGGGCCTTTCCTGGTGACCACCGACACCGGTGGCGCGAAGCTGTGTCGATTCGGGAGACCTGCCGTGCCGAACACGCGGCAGTGGCGCGATGGCGACAGCGAGGTCGTCGGATTCGGCACGTCCGCGAAAGTGCACGCCAGTGTACGGGGGCGGGCGGAGGCGCCGATCTCGATCAGCGACAGAGAATGTCGGCGACCGCGAGATCACCGACCGCGATCAACGCCAATTCATGGCGGACCTGCGGGACGGCACTCGAAGACACGGGCAGACTGTAGCAGAGCACGACGAACGCGTCCGAATCATCGCGATCCCGGACCGAAACCGCCTATCGACCTCCTGGGGGTACACCTGTGAACAACAGTCCCGACCGCATCCGCACCCGCTTCCCCGATATCAGCACCCGCGCCTGGGAGCATCCCGCCGACCGCACCGCCCTGGTCACCCTGCGCAGCCTCGGCGGATTCGACACCGTGCTGCGCACCCTGTCCGGCCTGCTCCAGGAGCGCCAGCACCGGCTGCTCTACCTGGCCACCGCGGTCCGGGTCGACGAACGCCAGTTCCGCTCACTGCATCAGTTGCGTCAGGACTGCGTCGAAATCCTGGACGCCGCAACGGTTCCGGAGATGTTCGTCCTGCAGGACCCCGCTGTCAACGCGTTCACCATCGGAATGGACCGACCGTTCATCGTCCTCACCACCGGACTGATCGACCTGATGGACACCGAGGAATTGCGCTTCGTCATCGGACACGAACTCGGCCACGCCCTATCCGGGCACGCGGTGTACCGGACCATGCTGCTGCATCTGCTGCGCCTGTCGGACACCATCGGCTGGCTGCCGGTCGGCGGGTGGGCGCTGCGCGCCATCGTGGCCGCGCTCATGGAGTGGAGCCGCAAATCCGAACTGTCGGGGGATCGCGCGGGCCTGCTCTGCGGCCAGGATGTCGAAGCGTCGGTGCGGGTGCACATGAAGACGGCGGGCGGCACCTGGATCAAGGAGATGGACCACGGCGCGTTCCTCATGCAGGCCGACGACTACGAACGATCGGGCGATCTGCGCGACGGCGTGCTGAAACTGCTCAACCTGGAACTGGCCTCGCATCCGTTCGCCGTGCTGCGGGCCGCTGAACTGCGCGGGTGGATCCAATCCGGGGAGTACGGTCGCGTCCTCGGCGGCGACTACCCGCGCCGGGACCAGGATCGCAATATCCGCATCGGCGAGGAGGTCAAGGAGGCGGCCCGAACCTACCGGCAGAACTTCGACCAGTCGGAGGATCCGCTGATCAAGACCGTGCGCAATCTAGGCCACGATGTCGGTTCGGCGGTGGGCACCGTCGGTCATGAGGTCGGCGACGCGGTCTCCAAGATCGGCAAGCGGTTCAACGACTGGCGCACCGGCGGCGACGAGAAATAGGCGCCCTCGGCTGGTCGATCAACGCCGTCAGCGGGTCACCAACCAGGCCACGATGACCAGCACGATGAGCCCGATCAGCGCCAACTGCACCCGCGAGCGCGGCATCAGCGCGCCCCGCTCTGCACGACGGTCCGGTGCGCCGCATGGTCCATCAGCTCGGCCGGGGAGGACGGCACCGTGATCTCCGGCTCGGCGGGATGCTCCCGACGGGCCGCGATCCGGTCGCGGCCGAGCAGGCGCAGCCCGGCCCGCAACCCCCGGTCCAGGGCGAAGGCGATCGCGAAACTCACCGGGACCATGCCGAGCAGCACCACCAGGAACTGCGGAATGAAGGGCAGTCCCGCCACCCAGAGTTCGAAGCCGTCCCACCAACCCGCGATGCTGTGCACATCCCCAGCCTAGTAGCTGCCGGGCGCAAGCCAAGAGTCGCGGGCGTGGATAACTCCGCACACCCGGGGATGTCGCAGTGGACGCAGGGCTGTTGGCGGCCAATCATGGCAGCATGGCGTTTTCCGAGGATTTCGATAGCCCCGCGGCGACAGCCGAAGCCAACACTGCGACAGCCGAAGCAAACACTGCGACAGCCGAAGCAGACATGGCAACAGCCGAATCGGACGCGGCAACAGCCGAGCCGGACGACCTGCCGGTGCTCAGCCCGCTCATGGATATACAGAGCCGGGCCGTCTACCCCGCGATCGACGACTACGCCTTCCTCTCCGACTGCGAGACCAGCTGCCTGGTCGCGAGCAATGGTTCGGTCGAGTGGATGTGCGTGCCACGCCCGGATTCGCCCAGTGTCTTCGGTGCGATGCTCGATCGCAGCGCCGGTCACTTCCGCATCGGCCCGTACGGGGTCAATGTGCCCGCCGCGCGGCGCTACCTGCCCGGCGGCATGATCCTCGAGACCACCTGGCAGACCGAGACCGGTTGGCTCATCGTGCGCGACGCGCTGGTCCTGGGTCCCTGGCACAACAACGACCAGCGCAGCCGCACCCATCGCCGCACCCCGATGGACTGGGATGCCGAACATCTGCTGCTGCGCACGGTGAAATGCGTCAATGGCACGGTCGAATTGGAGATGAGCTGCGAACCCTCCTTCGACTATCACCGGGGCGGCGCGAACTGGCAGTACACCGGCAAGGTCTACGAGGAGGCCACCGCCACCCGCGGCGACGACCCGGCCGCCGGTCCCACCCTGGTGCTGACCACCGATCTGCGGCTCGGACTCGAAGGTCGGGAGGCGCGGGCGCGCACCAGGATGCAGGAGGGCGACCAGGTCTTCGTCGCGCTCACCTGGTCGGAACTGCCCGCACCGCGCACCTATCAGGACGCCGCGCAAAAGATGTGGCAGACCACCGAGTACTGGCGGCAGTGGGTCACCCTCGGCAATTTCCCGGACCACCCGTGGCGCAGCTACCTGCAGCGCAGCGCACTCACCCTCAAGGGTCTGACCTACGCGCCCACCGGTGCGCTGCTCGCGGCCGCCACCACCTCACTGCCGGAAACCCCCGGCGGCGAACGCAACTGGGACTACCGCTACACCTGGGTGCGCGATTCCAGCTTCGCCCTGTGGGGTTTGTACACCCTTGGCCTGGATCGGGAGGCCGACGACTTCTTCGCCTTCCTGCGCGACGCCTCCTCGGGTGAGAACGGCGACACCGTCCCGCTGCAGGTGCTCTACGGCATCGGCGGCGAGCGCGATATCACCGAATCCACCCTCGACAACCTCACCGGCTACGACCAGGCGCGGCCCGTCCGGATCGGCAACGGCGCCTACAACCAGGATCAGCACGATATCTGGGGCACCATGCTCGACGCGGTCTACCTGCACGTGAAATCGCGCCAGCAGGTCCCCGAGACGCTCTGGCCGCTGCTGGAGCGGCAGGTGCGCGCCGCCATCGCGCACTGGCGCGAACCCGACCGTGGCATCTGGGAGGTGCGCGGCGAACCACAGCACTTCACCTCGTCGAAGGTGATGTGCTGGGTCGCCGTGGACCGCGGCGCGAAACTGGCCGAGATGCACGGCCAATTCGAGCGGGCCACCGAGTGGTACGCCATCGCCGACGAGATCAAGGACGACATCCTGACCCACGGGGTCGACAGTTACGGCGTCTTCACCCAGACCTACGGCGGCGAAACCCTGGACGCCTCACTGCTGTTGGTGGTGCTGGTGCGCTTCCTGCCGCCCGACGACCACCGGGTGCGGGCCACCGTACTCGCCATCGCCGACCGGCTCACCGAGAACGGCCTGGTCCTGCGCTATCGCACCGAAACCACCGACGACGGGCTCAGCGGCGCGGAAGGATCATTCACCATCTGCTCGTTCTGGCTGGTCTCGGCGCTGGTGGAGATCGGTGAGATTCGACGCGCCCGGCATCTGTGCGAGCGGCTGCTCGGCTATGCCAGCCCATTGCAGCTCTACGCGGAGGAGATCGATTCGCGCAGCGGCCGCCACCTCGGCAACTTCCCGCAGGCATTCACCCACCTGGCCCTGATCAATGCGGTGACGCATGTGATCAGGGCCGAGGAGTCGCGCCATGCCGGGCAGTTCCAGCCCGCGCACGGCCCGGCCGCGCACCCCGGCTGAAAAGGGCTAGGGCAGGGCTAGAGCAGGCCCTAGGCGGCTAGCTGATCGGCCTGAGCGCGCAGGGTTCGCAGACGACCGAGCTTGGTCTCGAACTCCGCCGCGCGCTCAGGGCCGCGATCGCCGTAGTGCGCGTAGGCTTCCTCGGCGGCGCGCAACGTCTGCTCCGCATCGCGCCCCACCGCGTCGGCCACCGCGGTGAAATGATCACGCAACGCACGCTGCATGGCGCGCAACCGATTTCGTGACTCCTTGCTCACCTGGAAGATCACATCGTCCATCAAACGCGAGACGGCCACCTTGGCTTCGGCCCGACGGCGCTGCTTACGGGTGCGCCGCACCTCCCACAGCGCGTTGACGCCCAACAGCACGCCCGCGCCGACCGAATACCAGTTCACCAGCGACATTTTCAGCAGGCTGGTCACCAAACCCACCATCAGGATGCCACCGTAGGAGCCACGCAGCGCCGACAGGAACTGCTCGGTGATCCCGGCGTCGGCGCTCTCCAGCGATTCCAGCGACTGCACCGGTTCCAGCACCTCACCCGGATTGCTCAACCGCAGCTCCGATGCGGGCGGCGAGCGGTGATCGGCCGGGAATTTCGCGGCCACCTGCTCGCACAGCTCGACCGCCCGCTCATGCGCCAGCTCGAAATTCTCCGCCACCGCCTCGGCGATCCTGGCATCGAGATCCGCGCCGAACTCCTTCCAGCGCCGGGCCGGATCGGTCTTGGTGATCTCGGTCTCGGCGGTGCGCACGATGGTGCGCAGGCGATGGCGCAGATCGTGCTCCACATCGGCCATCAGCTCGGTGCCACCATCGAGCAGCGTCACCTGCCAGGTGGCGGTGCGCTGGCGCAACTCGTCGGCCTCGGCGCGGGCGGCGGTCAGCCGCTGGGTCAGTTCGCCGCGCCTGCGCGGATCACCGAGTCCATCGGCCTCGGCGCGCATGGTCTGCGCCAACTGATCGCAGATCAACCGGATATCCCGCACCGCAGCCGTCACCGCGACCTCGTCAGCACGGGCCACGATGTAATCGCGCAGATGGTCCATCAACTGCGGCACACCGGATTCGATATCGCGCTGATAGTCGCCGGTCGCGCCGGCCTGCCGATGCAGTAGCGCCGAGACCGGGGCCACCGCGAACCCGAGTCCGGAGGCGTCGAGCAGATCCCGATTGCGCTGCTGGATATGCGACCACTGCGGATACAGGTCGATCTTGTTCAGCACGCAGACGACCGTCGGACAGACCTGTTCGACGCGGCGCAGATAGGCCACCTGCGCCGGGGTCAGCTCCTTGCCCGCGTCGGCGACGTAGAACACCACATCGGCGGCGGCGATCATGGACCAGGTCGTATTGTCCGCACCGCGCGCGCCGGGCGCGTCCATCACCACGATGCCATCGGCCAGCAGTCGACTCGGCTCGGTGAACTCCGCGCGAATCACGCCCGCCGCGTTCAGCGCGGGTCCGGGATTCAGCGGATCCACCTGCTGACGCTCGGTGCGCCCGTTGACCGCACGCACCAGTGTCGCCGTGGACTCCGGGCCGTACTCCACGATCACCGGCACGCTCGACTCGCTGTCGGTCGCGCTCACCTGCGCACGCACCAGGCTGTTCACCAAGGTGCTCATACCGCTCTTGGCCTCGCCGACGACCACCAACCGCACCCTGGGATCGCTCACCCTGGCCCGGACCATACCGAGCCGACCGCCGAGATCCTCCCGACCGGTCATTCGAGTCATCTCCCGCAGTTCATCGATGATCCGGAGCACCGGGGCCATCGCGTCCGGATGCTTCACCGTCGCGGCCTCAATCCCGGCAGCGGCAGACAACCCTCCTCCTTACAGTGGTTCACTCGCGATGAAAGGTGTCGCGATCGCGACACCTCAACGGCCCCAGCCGGATTCACATCAGGACGATATCCGGTCCGACAACCGGGTGATGCGTCTCGGCAATGGTCGCATCCGGCAGCAGCGCACCGGAGAGCGATCCGGTCATCAGGCCGTGCCCGTAGCTGTCCACCACATGCAGCGCGTACAGCCCCGGATCGGGCGCGGCGACCTGGAAGACCGTATCCGAATCCGCGACCGCGTGCGGCTGGGTGTTGAACGTCGGCAACGGCTTGACCGGGACGACCGGTTGCGCGGGAACCACCGGGGTCACCGGAGGTGGGACCGGCTGCGGATGCATGGTCGGGACATTGTGTCCCGGATCCATCGGCGCGGGCTGCGGAGTCACCTGGACCGGTGGATTCACCGGAACCGTGCTCGGCAGCGGATCGTGGGTCTGGGGTGTGACCACGGGCGGATGGGCCGGAGTGGGCTGCGGGTGCTGACTCGCGCCGCCGCCCTGGGTGGGCGGGCTCGCGGGTGTGAGCACCGAACCCGTTCCGGTGCCGGAGGTTTCACCGTCACCGGAGGTAGTGCCCGCGCCCGGTGTCGGAGTAACGCCCACATGGGTGCCCGGCACCTTGGTGACACCGCCCTCCGTATCGGGGACGATCGGGGTCGGGTTGACCGGAACCACCGGGGTGGTCACGCCGGTGTGATCCTGCGTGCGCGGGATCGACGGCTCCGGCGCGGTGCTCGGCACCACCGGCGGCGGCACCTTGCCGGTCGACGGGGTGGCGGTCGTCGGCGCGGTGCTCGGTCGCGTGGTGGGATCGGTGACCGTGTGGTCGACGGGCTGCGTCGGCTTGACCAGGGTCGGTTTGATGCCGTGATCGAACAGCGCGGGCACGGCCGCGGCGGGCGCGGTCAGCGGGGAGGGTCCGTTTTGCGCGCCCATCACATTCGCGATCGGCGCGTGTGCGGCATCCGGCTGGATGGTGGTCTGCAATGGGGTCGTCACCACCGGCTGGGCCACGGCTACCGGCGCCGGGGCGGGCGCGATGGGGACCGTCGGCGCGATCGGCTGGGCGACCTGGGTGGAGGCCAACTGGGTCGACGCGGCGGGCTGTTGGAAGACCGGCTGCGGTTGGCTCAGCGCCTGCGGTTGCGTCGCCTGCTGGCTCAGTGCCTGCGGCTGGGCCGCGGCTTGGGTTTGACCGGCCGCTTGCGGCTGACCGAATGTCGCGGACTGCGGGGTCTGTCCCACCGTCGGCGAAACACCCTGTGTCTGGGAGACATTCGACGTTTGTCCGGATCCGCCGGACAAACCACTCGCGTAGCCCTGGCTGTTTTGATGATCGGTGGCGAAGGGCGAACCGGCCTGGCTCGGCAGCGCACTGCCGAGATGATTGGTGAAGTGGTCGAGTTGATCGCCGACCCGCCCAACCGCGAAGTCCACCTTCATATCGGCGTGCACGTAGATCCCGTTCGGACCGATCCCGGCATTGAAGTGGGTCTCCGTACCGAGGAATACGCCGACACCGTCCGAATGACCGATACCGTCGAACGCACTGCCGGCGTGGTTGGGCAATGCCTGGCCCTGGTCCGGCGCCCCGATGCCATTGATTCCCGTGATTCCGAAACCGGTGCCGCCGAGCCCGTGTCCGGGCAGACCGAATCCGCCGGGCTGGTCGAAGGCGCTGTGCCCGCCCCAGGGATCGTGCGCGTGCGAGGAATGGGTGCCCGGAATCGAGAAGCCACCATCATCGGTGGTGCCCGGAATACTCGGAATGGACAGACCACCATCACCAGGAATGCCCGGAATGCCCGGAATGGACGGACCGTCACCCGAAGTGCCGGGGATGGACATGCCACTGCCACCCGAAGTGCCGGGAATCGACATACCGCTGCCGCCGGAGGTCCCCGGAATCGGCGGTATCGCATCGGTGCCCACCCCGGACTGACCTGGAATCCCGAAGCTCTGCTGCGGCCCGATTCCGGGGACACCGAATCCGGATTCGCCGGGGTAGGCGCCGGGCAGGTGCATGCCCGCGTCCGTTCCGGCGTAGTCGATTCCGGGCACCGGCAATCCGCCTGGACCCGAACCGTGCAGACCGAAGGTCCCGTCATGTACGGGCTGGTTGGCGAGAGGTTGATTGGCGCTGTGGCGTGGCGCGACGGTTTCGGGCGTCGGATCCGGATAGGTCACCACCGGGCTGGGCGTCCCCGCCTCCGGGTCGCCGCCATGCCCCCAACCGGTATTCCAACTGTCGAGTCGGGAAGATCCGGAGACCGAGTGGTTGGCTCCGGCCGACGCCACCAGCGCGCCGCCGGTCACGATCGCACCGGCCCTGGTGACTCGCGCGACGCCGGTGGCCACCCGGTAGGCGGTATCGTTCGCGGCCTCGCCCGTCTCGGCGGCATCGACAGCCTCGGCTGCCTCGGCAGTCTTTTTCCAGGGCAGGTCACGCGTCATACAAGCTCCACTCTCGCCATCAAGCATCCTCATACGCTCGGGCGACCCGAGGGAAGATCACTTAACGATATCTGGAAATCCCCGACAACCACAGTTCAGGGGACACCTTGCCGGCCGTGAAAGCAGAACGGAAGCCCCTTATTTACCGGACTTCCGTACTGGACGCATTCTCAGCTCGCCATCCAGGATACGCACGACGATTGCCCACGCAATCCGCCCCCCGACCCAACTCGGAAAACTCAGAGATCTCTAATGATTGCTCAATCGATGCTGAAGCACCCTGCCCTACCGTCGAATTCGCCGAATCACCCCGTACCGTGAAGGAGAACACACCGGATGACCCGCCATAGGGTGACGCCATGACCGGACGCCGAATCCTGGTCGCCGACGACGAGGTTCGAGTGCTCACCTCGCTGCGCCGCGGCCTGGAACTCTCCGACTTCGAGGTGGTCACCGCCGCCGACGGGGCCGAGGCACTGACCAAGGTCCGCGACAGCGCCCCCGACGCCATGGTGCTCGATGTGAATATGCCGGTGCTCGACGGGGTAGGGGTCGTCACCGCACTGCGCGCCATGGGAAACGACCTACCCATCTGCGTACTCAGCGCGCGCACCGCCGTCAGCGACCGCATCGCCTGCCTGGAACGCGGCGCGGACGACTACCTCACCAAACCCTTCGACCTGGGCGAACTCGTCGCCCGACTGCATGCCCTGCTGCGTCGCCGGACCACACCCGAACGCCACGGCGGCGAACATCTCATCGGCGAGATACGCATCGACCCGGCCGGCCGCCGGGTGCTCTCACGCGGTGTTCCCGTCGACCTCACCAAACGCGAATACGAGGTGCTCGCCCTGCTCGCCACCAATACCGGCATCGTGCTCACCCGTGAGCAAATCCTCTCCGCCGTATGGGGTTACGACTTCACCACCGACACCAATGTGGTCGACGTCTTCGTCTCCTACCTGCGGCGCAAACTCGAATCCTCCGGCGCCGCGCGGGTGGTGCACACCGTGCGCGGCGTCGGCTTCGTCCTGCGGGAGCAACCGTGAGCCGATCACCGTCCCTGCGCACCAGGGTCGCGCTGGTCTCCGGCGCGGTCGCCGCCCTCGTCGCCCTCACCCTCGGCATCAGCTACACCGCGCTGCTCGGCGCGGCGGGCGCACGGCAACTCGACGACACGCTGCATTCGATCGATGTGGCGGTGGTGCGTCCGCCCGGCGCACCACAGTCCTTCGCACCCGCCAATCCCCCGCATGCTCCCGCACAGGCGGATTCGGCGCCATCGCCAGGAATCCGGGCGAATACCGCACCCGCACCGGCGAACTCCGCACCGCATGACGAAACCCTCGCCAGTGTCGAAGGTCTCCCCGGTATCACCGTGGCGTTGAGCCCGGACCGGGATCGGGTCGCCACCGCGGTACAGCGGAGCCAATTGCTCGGTGTCGCGATCGGTGTCGCCGGGGTATTGCTCGCCGCTGTGCTCGGCTGGCTGCTCGCCGGTTACGCGGCGCGCCCGCTGCGCCGACTGGCCACCGCCACGCACGGTATCGAAACCCTCGACGCGCTCCCGCCGCTGTCCGGACGCGGCGCGCGCGAGGCCGAGGAACTCTCCGACGCGATCACCCGCATGCTCACCCGGCTCGAGGCCGCCCACACCGCCACCACCAACGCCCTGGCGGGCGCCCGCGATTTCGCCGCCGTCTGCGCCCACGAACTGCGCACCCCGCTCACTTCGCTGCGCACCGACCTGCAAGTGCTGGCCACCAAGGACATCCCCGCCGACCAGCATGCCGCCATCCTCGCCGATGTCCTGCTGACCGAACGCCGGATCGAGACCACCCTCACCGATCTCGAACGCCTCGCCATCGGCGAACTCACCGAATCCGACGCTTACGAACCCTTCGACCTGTGCGAAACCCTCGACCGCGCCGTCCATGACGCCCGCCGCCGCCACCCCGACACCCGCATAGAATTCGCCGCCTGCACCCCCACCACCGTCACCGGCATCCCCGGCGGCATCATGCTCATCGCCGCCAACGCCATCGCCAATGCCGTCCAGCACGGCCGCGCCGACACCGTCATCGTCTCCGCCGCGGCCACCCCCGACGCCGTCGACATCCGCATCGACGACAACGGCTCGGGCATCCCACTCCCCTTGCGCACCAAAGCCTTCGACCGCTTCATCAAAGGCCCCGGCTCCCCCGGCTCCGGCCTCGGCCTGGCCCTCATCCGCCAACAGGCCGAACTCCACGGCGGCGCCGCAGAACTCACCGAATCCCCCCTCGGCGGCACCCGCCTAAACCTCCGAATCCCCCTCCACCCAGACCTCAGCCAACCCAATCCTTGAGCGGCCCACTGTCGAAGCTGGCCCCCACCGGTTCCGGCAAGGTGATCTCCAGCCCGATGGCATAGCTGTGCACATCCTGATAGCGCCCGCCATCGGGGCGACTATGCACCACGACCTCAGCGGCGTCCCGATCAATGAGCAAATAGATCGGAATCCCCGATTGAGCGTAGGCCGCGGGCTTTTCGACCCGATCGCGCCGGTTGGTGTCAGAATCGTGCGAGGTGACCTCGATCGTCATCGCGACCGCGTCGGCCGGTGCCCACTCGCCGTACCCGACGAACGCATCCATCGGCGCCAGCACCCCATCGGGCCGAGCACGGCCCTTGCGGTACGCGCCGACCACGAGTCCCTGACCCGCGATATGTAGGAACAACCGGGGACTCAACGGCATAAGCATCAGTAACAGCCAGTTCAGAATCCGGTTGTGATCCCCGTCCGGCACAGCCTTGACCCCCAGTCGTCCGCCGATGAGTTCGACGCGCAGGCCCTCGGTCTCACGCTCGACGGCACGAGCGATCGGCTCGAACTCCGAAGCGAGGAGCTGGTCCTCGTGCACCGCAGTCATGGGCCTCCTCCTGGGTCGCGCACCGCTTGTCATAGGGATCCTGCCTTAAGGGTGATACCCCCAACAACGCAATTATCCCGCAGTCCGCGCCCCAGCGCCCGACCGGCGAACCTACTTCTTGTCCTTCGGTTTGTCGGATTGGGCGTCGGAGGACAGGGCGGCGACAAAGGCTTCCTGGGGGACCTCGACGCGGCCGATGGTCTTCATGCGCTTCTTGCCCTCCTTCTGCTTCTCGAGCAGTTTGCGCTTGCGGCTGATATCGCCGCCGTAGCATTTGGCGAGGACATCCTTGCGGATGGCGCGGATATTCTCGCGGGCAATGATTTTCGAGCCGATCGCGGCCTGGATGGGGACCTCGAACTGCTGGCGGGGGATGAGTTCGCGCAGTTTGGTGGTCATCTTGTGGCCGTAGGCTTGGGCGGCGTCCTTGTGCACGATGGCGCTGAAGGCGTCCACCGCCTCACCCTGCAACAGGATGTCCACCTTCACCAGCTGCGATTCCTGTTCGCCCGCCTCCTCGTAGTCGAGGCTGGCGTAACCGCGGGTGCGCGACTTCAGCGAGTCGAAGAAGTCGAAGATGATCTCCGCCATCGGCATGGTGTAGCGCAGTTCGACGCGGGTCTCCGACAGGTAGTCCATACCGCCGAGCTCACCGCGCCGGGCCTGGCACAGTTCCATGATCGAGCCGATGAATTCGCTCGGCGAGATGACGGTGCACTTGACGATCGGCTCGAACACTTTGCGCGTCTTGCCCTCCGGCCAGTACGAGGGGTTGGTGACGACCTGTTCGGTGCCGTCCTCCATCTCCACCCGGTACACCACATTGGGCGCGGTGGAGATGAGGTCGAGATCGAATTCGCGCTGGAGGCGTTCGCGGGTGATCTCCATGTGCAGCAGCCCGAGGAATCCGCAGCGGAAGCCGAAACCGAGCGCCACCGAGGTCTCCGGGGTGTAGCTGAGGGCGGCGTCGTTGAGTTGCAGCTTCTCCAGGGCGTCGCGCAGGTCCGGATAGTCGGAGCCGTCGACCGGGTAGAGGCCCGAGTAGACCATGGGGCGGGGTTCGCGGTAACCGGTGAGCGGTTCGGTCGCGCCGCCGCGGGCATGGGTGACGGTGTCGCCGACCTTCGACTGGCGCACATCCTTCACACCCGTGATCAGGTAGCCGACCTCGCCGACGCCGAGCCCGCCGGTGGATTTGGGTTCGGGCGAGACGATGCCGATCTCCAGCAGCTCGTGCGTCGCGCCGGTAGACATCATCTTGATCTTCTCGCGCGGGGTGAGCTTGCCGTCCACCACGCGGACATAGGTGACCACACCCCGGTAGGTGTCGTACACCGAGTCGAAGATCATGGCCCGTGCCGGAGCGTCCGCATCGCCGACGGGTGCGGGCACCTGGCGGATCACCTCATTCAGCAGCTCCGGTACGCCGACCCCGGTCTTGCCGGAGACCCGCAGCACATCCGAGGGTTCGCAGCCGATGATGTGGGCGATCTCGGCGGCGTAGCGGTCCGGGTCGGCGGCGGGCAGGTCGATCTTGTTGAGCACCGGGATGACCGTCAGGTCCTTGTCCAGCGCCAGGTACAGATTGGCCAGCGTCTGCGCCTCGATGCCCTGGGCCGCGTCGACGAGCAGGACCGCGCCCTCGCACGCCTCCAGGGCGCGCGACACCTCATAGGTGAAGTCGACGTGCCCCGGTGTGTCGATCAGGTGCATGACGTAGTCGGTGCCATCGACCTGCCACGGCAACCGCACATTCTGTGCCTTGATGGTGATGCCGCGCTCGCGCTCGATATCCATCCGGTCCAGGTATTGGGCCCGCATAGCCCGCTCCTCGACCACACCGGTGAGCTGCAACATCCGATCGGCCAGCGTCGATTTGCCGTGGTCGATATGGGCAATGATGCAGAAGTTCCGGATCCGGGACGGATCGGTGAACGTCGTATCGGCGAAGCTGGGGGCCACGGGACTCCTGGTCGATGTCGGTAACTGCGCGCCCTCCATCGTCCCATGGCCGCCTGCCTGCTCCGGCTTCAGGTAGCCGTCGCCGAACAGGTCCGCATCGATCGACGTCGGAGTGTAAATGCCGACCGGTTGGGTGGATTGGGGGTGGGCGTGGCGAAATGTGGAGGGGGTGAAGGTTTCCAGGGGCGCGGCTATTCTGCCTTGATGGGGCGTGGTTGGAGCTTGCTCGGTAGGCAACTGGGTCTGCTGGCCAGGGAGCAGGGGGCACGAATCGTGCGGCAGGCACCGAGGGTGGCGGCGCGGCCAGGGGTGGTGGTACGGCCCGCGGCATCAGGGCCTATGCCTACCGGGGAGCGAGCCCGGCAGATCGTGTATTCGGCGCGACTGGAGGGGCGGGCGGATCCGGGCGAGATCGTGTGGACGTGGGCGCCGTTCGAGGCGGACCCCGGCGGTGGGTTGGAGGCGGACCCCGCCGGTGGGCGCGACCGCCCGGTGCTTGTCGTCGGGCGGGAGCGGCAGACACTTTTCGGTCTGCTGGTGGACTCGGATCCGCTGCGCGCCTTCGATCCGAATTGGGTCGCGATCGGCGGCGGCCCTTGGGATTCGATGGGTGGGACGAGTTGGGTCGGCCTGGACCGGGTCCTGGATGTGCCGGAAGCGGGCATCCGCCGCGAGGGCGCGATTGTCGAACGCAAGGTCTTCGATCTGGTCGCGCACCGGTTATGTGCGGAATACGCCTGGTTTTGACCAGGCAGTATCAACTCAGCATGTCGCGGGAGCGCCCGAACAGCATGCCGTACACCAGCGCCCCCAGCACCCCGCCGATCAGCGGGAACACCACGAACGCCCACACCTGCCCCATCGCCCCGTCCTGATAGGGCGCCACGGCGAGGCTGCGCGCCGGATTCACCGAGGCGTTGTCGACCGGAATGGCCACCAGATAGATGACGGTGAGGGTGACGCCGATCGAGAGTCCGGCCTGCGGCAGATCCGAGATCTGATCGGTGCAGGCCAGCACCACGAAGACCAGCAGCGCCGTGAACATCACCTCGACGATGATCATGGCCGCCATCCCGTAACCGTCGGAGATCACCACCTGCCCCAGCGGACCCGTCTCGGCGGCGGGACTGTGCCTGCCCCACCCGTTGGCGCCGAGCCCGGTGACGGCCCGATCGTAGGAGGGCAGATTCTTGGCGAGCGCGAACAGCACCAGGCCGGCCAACAATCCGCCGATCAACTGGGCGATGATGTAGCCCGCCGCGCTGAGCGCGCTGATCCGCCCGAGCAGCAACTGACCGATGGTGACCGCCGGATTCACGTGGCAGCCGGAGATCGGCCCGATGGCGTACACCAGGAACAGCAGTGTCAACCCGAAGGCGAGAGCCGTCCCGAGCGCCCCGACCCGCTGCGCGGCCAGCACCCCGGTGCCGACGCCGCACATCACGAGCACGAAGGTGCCCAGCGCCTCGGCCAGCCATTTCTTGGTCTCGGGTGTCGGCGCGTTCTCGGCGAGTTCCTCGACAACTTCCTGAGCCGTGGGAGACATCTGACCACCTTCCGTTCGTTGTGCTCGACGAAACCGGTGATGCAAGACCGGACGCTACGCGAGGCGGGTGATCTCCACAACGACCTCGAGGTCGGTCGAGCCGCCACCGGAGAAGATCCCTTTCAATGGCGGCACATCGGCGTAGTCGCGGCCCACGCCGACCGAGACGTGCTGTTCGTTGACGGCGAGGTTGTTGGTCGGATCGAAACCCCACCAGCCCCCGGTCCACGCCTCGATCCAGGCGTGCGATTGTCCGGCGACCGTCACGCCGGTCTCGGCGGCGGGCGCGGGATGCAGGTAGCCGGAGACGTAGCGGCCGGGAATTCCCATGCTGCGCAACAAGACCAGCGTCAGGTGCGCGTAGTCCTGGCACACCCCTTTGCGTTCGGTGTAGGCCTCGACGGCCGAGGTGTGCACCGAGGTGCTGCCCGCCAGGTATTCCATGGTCTCGTGCACCCATTCCGCCGCCACCACAACGGCTTTGGCGGGCGAGCATTCGCGGGCGAAACGCTTGGCGACCGAGGCCAGCCCGCGGTCGCGCGGCACATACGCTGTCGGGGACAGCATTTCGTCGAAATGGTCGGCGATGCGTCCGGCCCGCAGGGTGTCCCAGTCGAGTTCGTGACAGGGGCCTGCGCAGGGCTCGGTCTCCACCACCGATGATCCGGTGACCTCGAGTTCGGTGTGCGGGGTGTGCAGGTCGAAAGCGGTGACGGCGGTGCCCCAGTAGTCGGTGTAGCGGTAGGAGCGGGCGGCGGGCGCGATCTCCACTCGATTCAGGATGACGTTCTGTCTGCTGTCGGCGCGCGGGGTGAGTCTGGCCTCGTTGAACGATCGGGTGACCGGCGCGTCGTAGACGTAGCCGGTGGTGTGCACGACCCTGACACGCCAGCTCATAGTGCTGCCCCCGCCCGCAGGTCGGTCCACGCCACCCAGGGCGCGGCATGGAAGTACTGCCGCGCGATGGCGGCCCCGACCTCGCGGCAAGTCCGCTGCAGGGCCGCCAAACGGTCCGGCAGCTGGTCCGAGAGCGCTTCCGGCGGTAGGAATTCGAGATCGCTGCGGGCGCGGCCGAGCAACCGCTGCGCCTCGTGCCGCCCGCTGGGCGGCTGCGCCAGTTCGGTCAGGCAGGTCTCGGCGACCGCGAACGAATGGAAGACCGAGCGCGGGAAAAGCCGGTCCAGCAACAGGAATTCGATGACCCGCGCGGCGTCGAGCAGTCCGCGATGGGTGCGCAGGTAGGTGTCGTGCGCGCCCGCCGAGCGCAGCACGCTCACCCACGCGGGCGCACCCGACCGGTCCCCCGACTGCGAAAGCAATAGGCGCACTGTCATATCCGCGCGTTCGATGGCACGGCCGAGCAAAAGGAATCGGTAACCGTCATCGCGGCTGAGGGTGCTGTCGGCGAGTCCGGCGAACATGGCGGCGCGGTCCTCGATGTAGCGGAAGAACTGGTGCGGGCCGAGGGTGCGGGCCGTCCGCTCGGCCGCGGCGAGCCCGTTGTAGGTGGCGTTGAGGCATTCCCACATCTCGCAGGAGGTGACCTCCCGCGCGCCCCTGGCATTCTCGCGGGCCTTGGCGATGGAATCGACGATCGAACCGCCGTGCGCACTGCCGAAGGCCACCAGTTCGGTGACCGACCAGATATCGAGCTCCCCGTGCGGCGGTTCGATTCCCAGGACCCGCAGCAGGATTCGGCAGGTGTGGTCCGGGTCGACGGTCGCGTCGGCCAGCAGTCGATGCACCGCGACGTCGAGCAGGCGCGCGGTGTCGTCGGCGCGTTCGACGTAACGTCCTATCCAGTAGAGGGATTCGGCATTGCGAGCCAGCACCGCGACACCTCCATCCTGGCCTGCTGCTGCTGTTCCTGTTGGCGATGCCGATCCGCCTGTGCCGCAGTCAATTCCCGCCCCAGCTCGCGCGCGGGTGACTGTGGCGGATCGCCCACCAGCCCGGCGGGTTCCGGTTGCGCGGCGGCCGAGGGTCCGGCCAGCACCCAGGTGTCCTTGCTCCCGCCGCCTTGACTGGAGTTGACCACCAGCGAACCGTCCGGCAGCGCGACCCTGGTCAAACCGCCGGGCAGCACCCAGATCCGGTCGCCGTCGTTGACCGCGAACGGCCGCAGATCCACATGCCTGGGCCGGACCTGGTCGCCGATCCGCGTCGGCACCGTGGACAACTGCACCACCGGCTGGGCCACCCAACCGCGCGGATCGGTCCGCACCTTGCGCCGAATCGCGGCCAGCTCACGGGGATTCGCGTCCGGCCCGATGACGATCCCGTAACCACCGGAACCCTCGACCGGTTTGATCACCAATTCGGCGACCCGATCGAGCACCTCGGCCCGCTCGTCGGCGAGCCAGCACCGATAGGTGTCGACATTGGGCAGTATCGGCCGCTCGCCGAGGTAGTACTCGATCAGCGTCGGGACGTAGGTGTAGATGAGTTTGTCGTCGCCGACACCGTTGCCGACCGCATTGGCCAGCACCACCGCGCCCGCCCGCGCGGCATTGAGCAGTCCGGCCACGCCGAGCACCGAATCCGGCCGGAACTGCATCGGATCGAGGAAGTCGTCATCGATGCGCCGATAGATGACGTCGACCTTGCGCTCCCCGGCCGTGGTCCGCATGTAGACGACATTGTCCCGGCAGCACAGGTCGCGTCCCTCCACCAGTTCCACACCCATCTGCCGGGCCAGCAGCGAATGCTCGAAGTAGGCGCAGTTGTGCACGCCGGGGGTGAGTACGACGACGGTCGGATCGGCGACGCCGGGGGCGGCGGCCGCGCGCAGCGCCCGCAACAGGTGGCTCGGATAGTCGTCGACGGGACGGACTCGGTGCGCGGCGAACAGATCGGGAAAGACCCGAGCCATGGTCCGCCGGTTCTCCATCACGTAGGAGACGCCGGACGGCGAGCGCAGGTTGTCCTCCAACACCCGGAATCCGCCCTGCTCGTCGCGGATCAGGTCGATACCCGCCACCTGGATGCGCACCCCGTTGGGCGGTGCGAGTCCGGCGGCCTGGCGGCGGAAGTGCGCGCAGGAGGTGATCAGCCTGCGCGGCAGCACCTCCTCGCGCAGCACGCGCTGTGCCCCGTAGAGATCGGCGAGGAACAGCTCCAATGCGGTGATCCGCTGGGCGATGCCGCGCTCGAGTACTGCCCACTCCGCCGCGGACAACACCCTGGGCACCAGATCCAGCGGGAACGGCCGCTCCCGACCGGACAGCGCGAAGGTGACGCCCTGGTCGATGAACGCGCGATCCAACGCGGCCGCGCGCCGGGTCAGCTCCGGCGCGGCCAATGGTGCGAGGGCGGCGTGGATACCGCGATAGGGCGGGCGGACCCGGCCACCCGCGTCGAAGACCTCGTCCCAGGCGTCGGCGAAGCGGCCGGGGCGGTAGCCCGCGAACAGGTCGACGTTGCCGGACGGTTGCGCAAGAGGCCGAATTGAGCGCTCCACGGTCCGCGGGCTTGACACCTGCGCGGTACGCAGCCTCGACACCGTCATACCGGAATCCTGCTATAAACAGCGCCGATGCCGGGCCGTTTCCGGTATCGTCCACCGATTCAGCGCGCGTTCGCGGGTCGATTCGGCATTCGATCGGCAAATGCGGACCGGTAGTGGGCGGCGCAGCCGATTTCAAGTTCCGACGCGGATCCTGGTAACCTCGAACCTCGGCATTGCGTTACCCCTATTCCGGGTGCGGCGCAAGCTCGCGAACTTCGTCAGCACCGTCCACTCAGCGACAGGAATCAGAGGATACAGGCGTGGCCAATATCAAGTCCCAGATGAAGCGGATCCGCACGAACGAGGCGGCGCGCAAGCGCAACCAGTCGGTCAAGTCGGCCCTGCGCACCGCGATCCGCAGCGTCCGGGAGTCCGTCGCCGCGGGCGACAAGGACACGGCCGCCGTGCGCCTGCAGTTCGCCAGCCGCAAGCTGGACAAGGCCGCCTCGAAGGGCGTCATCCACGCCAACCAGGCCGCCAACAAGAAGTCGGCCCTCTCCGTGGCCGTCAACAAGCTCTGACGCACCACCCTCGCATAGCCGCCGCGGCCTCGACGACCGCGGCGGTTTTTGTCGTGTCCACACCTCCCCCGGTCAACGGCCTGTTTTCGAATCCGGGTCGGACCTGTCACCCGAGCCGGTTACGATGCCGCGCATGGTTACCGTGTACGCCAATCAGACTGTGGTGCGAGCCGAGGATCTTCCGGACATCATCCGGGCGGCCGAGGTGTTGGGTTTCGGCCTGAAGATCGAGAACGTCATGGTTCCCGATGAGGACGGCAGCTACTCCCTGGAATGGATCGTCACCCGCGACGAAGAGGTTCCCCTGCACGAGGAGTGGGAGGGCCGCTACGACGAGTCGGACGACGCCGACGACATCGAACTAAACGCGGTGCTTGCCGGCGAGTAAGCGGGCAGGCAAACCTACGGCGCGGCGGCTGCCGCCAGGCGGTCCAATGCCGCCTGCGATTCGGCATCCGCCGCGCGGTAGATGATCAAACGCTGATCGGGATCCTGCAGGGGCATCAGCGCCTCGTAATTCACCACCAGCGGCCCGACCTGCGGATGCAGCATCGCTTTGCGACCGCGGCCCCGCGCGCGCACATCGTGCTGGCGCCACGCGACGGCGAATTCGCGACTGTGCGCCTGGAAGCCCGCCACCATATCGGCGAGCGCCTGATCATCCGGGTAGGCGGCCCATGCGGCCCGCAAGTCGGCGATGCCCTCCCGGATGATCTGGTCGCGATCCGGGTAGAACTCGCGCATATCCGGATGCAGCAGGCACAGCCACATCGTGTTGCGCTGCGATCCGGGCAGTTCGCCGAAGTCCAGCATCAGCCGCGCCATCTCCGGATTCCAGTCCAGGATGTCGTAACGGTGGTTGACCAGCATGGCGGGCAGCGGGCGCAGATCCTCGATCAGTCGCGTCAGGGCGGGCGCGGGTTCGGTGCTCGGCTTGTCGGCATCGGGTTGACGCTGCTGGGCCAGGTTGAACAGATACGCGCGCTCGGCGGTGCTCAGGCGCAGGGCCTCGGCCAGCGCCGCGAGAACCTCGACCGAGGGCCGCAGCCCGCGGCCCTGCTCGAGCCGCACCACATAGTCGGTGCTCACCCCGGCCAATTCGGCGACCTCTTCGCGGCGCAGTCCGGGCGTGCGCCGCGCGTGCCCGCGATCGGGCAACCCCACTTGGCCCGGTGTCAGACGCTCGCGCCGATCCCGTAGAAAGGCCGCCAACTCCCTGGTACGCAACTCGGTGGGTTGGCGCGCCGCCACCATTCCAGTCATCGCCTTCGATGATAGTTCGCGACTAGGACTGGCTTTCCCAGGAAGTTCCTTCCCTTACTGTCGCTGCGACCGCCACGCAGACTTGCTGTCGATCAATGGGATTCATCGACGGGAGTTGGACATGACCGAAGCGGGCACAAACGAGAAGCCAACCCTGGACACCTACCGGCTGCTCGGCCGCTCGGGTCTGCGGGTATCGCCGATGTCGCTCGGCACCATGACCTTCGGCTCCGACTGGGGCTGGGGCGCGGAGCGCGACGAGTCGCGCAAGATCTTCGACACCTATGTCGGGCAGGGCGGAAACTTCATCGATACCGCCAGCCAGTACACCAACGGCAGCTCCGAGCGGCTGCTCGGCGAATTCAGCAAGGGCATCCGCGAAAGCCTCGTCCTCGCCACCAAATACACCATGCTGCGCCGCCCCGGCGACCCCAACTCCGGCGGCAACCACCGCAAGAGCATGTTCGCCTCGGTCGAGGAGAGCCTGCGCCGCCTCGACACCGACTACCTCGACCTGCTGTACCTGCACGTCTGGGATTCCACCACCCCGGTCGAGGAGATCCTGCGCGGACTCGACGATCTGGTGCGCCAGGGCAAGGTGCTCTACGTCGGCATCTCCGACACGCCCGCCTGGCAGGTCGCGCGCATGCAGACCCTGGCCGAGCTGCGCGGCTGGTCGCCGCTCATCGCCCTGCAAATCGAGTACAGCCTGGTCGAACGGACCGTGGAACGCGACCTGGTGCCGATGGCGCGGGAACTCGGACTCGGCGTCATCCCGTGGTCACCGCTGGCCAGCGGGGTGCTCGCGGGCAAGTACACCCGCGCCGACCTGGGATCCCAAGCCGAGGGTTCGCCGGAGGGCACCCGCAAGAATGTCGCCGCGGCGAGCGGAGCGCTCACCGAGCGGGCGCTCACCATCGCCGACACCGTGAAGGAGGTCGCCGCGGAATTGGGGCGGACACCGTCGCAGGTGGCGCTGGCCTGGGTGCTGCGCAAGCCGGGTGTCACCGCGCCGATCATCGGGGCGCGGACGGCCGCGCAGTTGACCGATAACCTCGGGGCGCTCGAGGTGGAATTCTCCGACGATCAGCTGGCTCGGCTGGAGCAGGTCAGTGCGATCGAATTGGGATTCCCGCACGACATGATCGCGCGTCCGATGACGCAGACCGTCGCGTTCGGCGGGTTGACGATTCAACGCCGCTGAGAAAGCCGCGGCGATTCAGTTCACGCAGGGGACCGAGCTCCCGGTGATCGTCGTCTCGACCGGTTTGCCGCTGTCCGGGATCGGGGTGGTCGAGGTGCCCGGTGTGCCGCTCGGCATCGTGGTCAAGGTCGAACCGTCCGAGCTCGCGTCGCCATCGGAGATATTCGGGGTCGAAGTGGCGGGCGTCGTCGGGGACACCGCCATCCCGAAGGCCGACTGCACCTCCCGGCGGATGGCGACCGGGTCGACGATATTGACGTCCTGACCGTTGACGACGTCATAGCGCAGCACGGGCAGGGTGCGGAATTCGACGGTCGGACTGTCGGCCGAGCCGAGGGTGCGGACGAAATCGGTGGCATTCCAGCCGTCGGAGAGCACGATATTGCGGTGCGCGACATCCATGAGCGCCGAAAGTTTGCGCACATCGGTCAGCGTGCCCGAACTCTTCAGCTCATTGGCCACCGAGGTGAGAAACGCCTGCTGGCGGTGGGTGCGGTCCAGATCGCCATTCTCCAGGCCGTGCCGCTGCCGGACGAAGGCCAGTGCTTGCGCCGGATCCAGCCGCTGCCGTCCGGCCGGGAAATCGGCGCCCGAGTACTCGAGGTCCTGTACGGCATGATTGAGGCACACCTCGACACCGCCGAGCGCATTGGCGAGATCGTAGAAACCGCCGAGAGTGACCTCGGCGAAGCGGTCGATGGGGACACCGGTGAGGTCGCGCACCGCCTGCACGATGGAGGCGCGACCCGCCTCCCGGCCCGCGTGTTCGAGCGTGGCCTGATCGGTGACGCCCTGGTTGATCATGCGGTCCTGGACGGCGGCCTTCTTCAGGCCGTACGCCTCTTTGATCTTGGCCTTGCCATAGCCGGGAATTCCGGTCACCCGAACATAGTCGTCGCGCGGAATCGATACGGCGACAATGTTTTTCATATCGGCCGGGATATGCACCAGGATGAGGGTGTTGGCGTTGTAACCGCCTTCCTCACCGTCGCCCGCGTGCAACTGGGACAGGATCTCCGGGGGAAGATTGTCGCCGTTCTGGTCTTTTCGGGTATCGAGGCCGACGAGCAGGATATTCAGGTCGTCGCCGAGCGAGCGCGGGGCGTCATCGGCCAGGGCCGAGGAGCGACCGAATCCGCTGTCGAAACTCCCGGCCGCCGCCCAACCCACGGCCGTCGCGGCCAGCACCGCCACCGACAGCGCGCCCGCGCACACCTTCACCGCGGTGCGCCCGATCCGCTGCCGCGCTCGACGGCGATGGACGCCGCGCACCCGCCGATGCCGGGCACGCGCTCGCTCCGATGCGATGCGATGTTTCGTTTGCTCGTTCATAACCAGTTCCCAGTTTGCCTGGATGAACCGGTTCGCCGAGGTATCGAGTGATAGATATCTCCTGGTCAGCCCGCTGCATGCAGGTCCAGCAGCCGCATGAGGGCATATTCCAGGGCGTAGCTCGAATCGGCCGCGCCGCCCTTAACATCGGCATTGAGGGTGGCGACCACCTGGAGTGCCGAACCGATCGTGGTCGGGGTCCAACCGCGCATCTGCTGCTGGGCCTTCTTCACCTTCCACGGCGGCATACCCAGGTCGGAGGCCAGTTTGAACGGATCGCCGCGACCGGCCGAACCCACCTTGGCGATGGTGTGCACGGCGTCGGCCAGGGCGTCGGCCAGCAGCACGTGCGCGACACCGCGATCATTGGCCCAGCGCAGCGCCTCCATCGCGGCGGGGCGGTCGCCCGCCACCGCGAAGTCGGCCACATCGAAGCCGGAGACCTCCGCCTTGCCGGAGTAGTAGCGGCGCACCGCCGCCACATCCACCTTGCCGCCGGTGTCGGCAACCAACTGTGAGCAGGCCGCCGCCAGTTCCCGCAGGTCGGAGCCGACCGACTCCAGCAGCGCCTGCACCACCTCGCCGGATACCCGCACGCCCGCGGTGCGGAACTCGGCGCGTACGAACTCCGCCCGCTCCCCGGACTTGGTCAGCTTGGCGCAGCTGTGCACCTGCGCACCGGACTTCTGCAACGCGGGGGCCAACGCCTTGGCCCGCCCACCCCCGGAATGCAGCACCACGAGCACCACCCCCGTGGGCGGATCCGCCGCGGCGGCGGTGATCACCCCGACCGCCTCCTTGCCCGCCTCCGCCGCCGACTCCAGCACGATCACCCGGTCCTCGGCGAACAGCGAGGGACTCAGCAGTTCGGACAACTCCGCGGTGCTCGCATCCCCCGCGCGCAGCCGATCCACCGGGACCGCCTCCGGATCCGGGGCCACGGCCCGCACCTCCGCCGTGATCTCCGCGATCGCCCGCTCGATCAGCAACTCTTCTTCCCCGAGGACGAGATGCACGGGTGTCAGGGTTTCGGCCACCCCGCGATCCTACGATCCGCCGCCGACACCTCGGGATCAGTGGGCACGGTCGCGCCGGTGGGCGGTGAGCGTACGCAGGTGCGGACCGGCGGTGGCGACCAGGATGTCGCCCTGGCGGTCGGTGCGGGCGACCGCGGCGCCCAGCCCCGCGAGTTGGGCAAGTATGGCCGGATTGGGGTGGCCGAAGGTGTTGTCCGCGCCGACACTGACCAGGGCCAGGCGCGGGTGGACGGCCTCGAGGAATTCCGGGGCGGTGGTGCGCGAGCCGTGGTGCGGGACCTTCAGGATGTCGGCACGGACCAGTGCTCCGGAACGGAGCAGGGCGCGCTGGGCATCGGCCTCCGCATCGCCGGTGAACAGGATGCGGGTGGTGGCAGTGGTGGCGGTGAGAATGATCGACCTGTTGTTGGCCTCGTCATTGGGTAGGGGTTGGGTCGGGCGGCGGCCGGAGTCGATCGGTGCGAGTATGTCCAATTCGACTGTGCCGAAGCGAAATACCTCGCCCGCCGCCAGTTCGATGAGGGGTATGCGCCCGGCGTGGGCGAGGGCGATCACGGTGCGGATATCGCCGGATTCGCCGTGACCTCCCGATGCTGCGTGCGAAACACCGTGTGCTGCCCGATGATTCGCCGGCCGCGGCGCCTCCGCGACGAGTTCGCCCGGCCCGACCGCGATGGCCGCGACCGCACGCCCCTGCAGCGCGCCCGCGAGTCCGCCGATGTGATCGGCATGCGGATGCGACAGGATCAACAGCGGAATCGTGTTGATGCCCAGGCGATCCAGACAGGCGCGCATGGCGCGGGGCTCGGGTCCGACATCGACCACGATCGCACTCCCCCTGGCCACGGCCAGCACGAAGCCATCACCCTGCCCCACATCACAGGCCGCCACGATCCAGCCCGAAGTCGGCCACCCCGGATGCCAGAGCCGGACCGGGATCAGCACCGCGCCGAACCCGATGGCGACGACGGCCGCGATCCGCCGCACCCGCCGGGACCGCAGCCCGATCACGCCGACGGCAAGCAACGCGGCGGCCGCGAGACCACCGGCCGCCCCACCGGGAACGGTGATCTCCGCACCGGGCACGGCCGCGAGGCGTTCGGCGACGGCGCACAGCCACCACACGAACGGCTTCGCACACCACAGCACCAGTTCCGCTCCCGGCATCCAGAACACGGCGAGCACCGCGCCGAGCACACCGAGGACGGTGATCGGCCCGATCACCGGTTCCACCAGGACATTCGCCAGGATCGACACCACACTGATCCGCCCCGACAGTGCGATCAGCAAGGGCGTCGTCACCACGAACGCCGCCACGGCGACCGCCAGCGCCTCCGCGGGTCTGCGCCAGCACCCGCGCGCCCGCAACCAGTCCGCCCAACTGGGTGCCAGCAGAATCAACCCCGCCGTGGCCAGCACCGACAGCGCGAACCCGGCTCGCACCGCCAATTCCGGCCACACCGCCAACAAACCGATCACCGCCGTGCACAGCGCGGGCAGCGCCTGCTTGCGCCGACCCGTCAGCAACGCCAGGAGCGTCACCGCGCCCATGGCCGCCGCCCGCAACACACTCGGATCCGGCCGCGCGACCACCACGAACAACAGCAGCACCACCGCCGCGAGCACCACACTCGTCCGCGGACCGAGCGTGAGGAATCGGGTCACGCAGAGCACCGCCGCCAGCAACAGCGTGAAATTCGCACCGCTGACCACCAGCAAGTGCTCGAGTCCGGCGATCTCGAAATCCTGCTCCACCTGTTCCGGCAGCTTCGAGGTATCCCCCGCGACCAGGGCGGGCACCACACCCGCCGCATCCGGTGACAGCGCGCCCGCCGCCGCATCCGATAGACGCCGGCGCACCACCCCGGCCACGCCCTGCCACCACGGCAACTCACCTGCCACCTCCGGCGGTCCGGAAGCGAACAGGGTCGCGACCGTAAGATCATGCCGCCGCGGCGATTCCACCCGCGCCCGCACCGCCACCGGCCGCCCCGGCAGCACCTGCGCCCACTGAGCCCCGGACGCGAGCACCACGACCGCACCGCCCGCCCCCGTATCCACGCCACCGCGCCGATACGAACGCAACTCCGCCCGCACCACCCACCGCTCGCCCCCGAATGCCTTGGCCCGCACCGCCTTCGGGTCGCCGGTCGGCGTCAGCACCACCTGTGCCGTCTGCCCCGCCACCGCCCGCAGCGGATGCGCCGACACCCGATACTCCCGCCAGGCCGCCGCCACCGCGAACCCGGCACCGATCACCACACCCCCGAGCGCCACCACGGCGACCACCCGCACCCGCTCCCGGCGATGCGCCACAGCCCACAGCAGCAGCACCCACAGCCCGATCGCCGCCACCACCAGCCCACCCGCCACCAGCGCCCCGACGCGCCACCCCGACACCAGGGCCGCGATCGTCGCCAGCCAACATCCCACCGCCGCAGGCAACAACCGCCCATCCAGCGCCACCGCGTCCTCGCCCTCGACCACCCGCCGATCCACATCGCCGACCCCTTCGATTCCACTCACACCCCACCCCGCGCACTCATACGCTCACCAGGTCGCGCAGGCGGGCGAATTTGGCCGGACCTATCCCGTCGATTTCGGTCAGTTGAGCCGCATCGGTGAACGCGCCATGGGCGGTGCGCCAGGTGAGGATCGCGCGAGCTGTCACCGGGCCGATGCCGGGAAGGGCATCGAGTTCGGATTCGGAGGCGGTATTGAGATTGACGCGGGCGGCGGGGCTGTGCGGTGTGCCCGGCTTCGGCGGGGCGTGGCCGCCTGCGGCGACGGTGGTGCTGCCCGGCTTTGTCGGGGTTGGGCCGGGTGGACCGATGACGATCTGGTCGCCGTCCTGGAGGCGCTGGGCGAGGTTGAGGCCGGAGAGGTCGGCCTCGGGTCCGGTGCCGCCTGCCGCTGTCAGGGCATCGGCGACCCGCGAGCCTGCGGGCAGGTGCAGCAGGCCGCCACGAGGCACCAAGCCGATAACACTGATGACGAGTTCCGGCACGGGCGCGGTATCCGGTGTCTTCGGCGCACCGCTCGCTCCCGTGTGTCCCGCTGCGGGGCCGGGACTCGCGGACTTCGCCTGGCTCGTCGGTGTCACCGCGTGCGCGACCGGCACCGGAACCGACTGCGCGACCGGCCGATCGCGCAGCACGAGCACCACCGCGACGAGCACGGCCGCCAAACCGAGTGCCGCCAGCGTCGCCACCCCACGATGCCCCGGATCGAGTCGGGTGCCCCGAAATCGCTCCGGCACCAACCGATCCCGCCATCCCTCGGACCGGACCGGTTCATCCAGCCACGGCGGAACTGCCGCGACCTGCCCATCCCGACCGGCGCGACGAACTCCCGCCCCTGACGGAAACCGCTCGAGATCCCAGTTCCCGGAACCGGATTCCACGGAATCGGCCCCGATCTGCCGACTGCGACTCGCAGGCGCCGCGCCCCGGAGCCGATCGCCGCGTCCCGAATCTCCCCCGCCGGAACGGAACCCGCTGATCGGCGAGCCGGGTGCCACGACCGACCGCGCACCCGGCCGCGCCGCACCCTTCGCGGCCACCGGACCACGGCGCTCGGGCTTGGCCTCCGGCCGCCCTTCCTCGGCCGGTGGGCGCGCCTGCCGCCGAACGCCACCGGGCAGCCCCGTCCCCGAGGCGCGACCCGCTGTCACATCCCGTTGCAGCGTCCCGAGTCGGCGCCGGATTCGCTCGCGTTCGTCATGTCGTGGCATGGCGTCGACGCTAGGCGGCGCACGCTACGGAATCGGCGGCCCGACCAGGCGATTCGACAAGCCCGGGGATCGTGCCCGAATGTGTGGATAAGCGGAACTATCCGCATCCGCCCGGCACGACCAACACGCCCACCGCGCCCGTTCCGAGATGCACCCCGAGTGTCGGCCCGAATTCGCCGACGATGAGTTCCCGCACAGCGGGAACCAGCTCCCGTAATTGTCCGGCGACGGTCTCGGCGGCCTCGGGCGCGCCGAGATGTTGCACACCGACGGCCGCACCTTCCTCGCCCGCGGCATCCACCGCCGCCGCAACGAGTTTCGCGTACGCCTTGGCGCGGGTGCGCACCTTCTCGCGCAGCTCCAGCCGGCCCGCCACCATCTGCAGCAGCGGTTTGGTGACCAGTTCGCTGCCGAAAAAGGCTGCGGCACTGCTCAATCGGCCGCCCTTGCGGAGTTGTTCGGTGCGATTGACGAGGATGAACGACCGTGCCCGCCCTGCCGCGGCGACCGCCGCGTCGTAGACGATGTCGAGCGGGCTTCCGCCCCGCGCCCGGCGCGCCGCCGCCAGTACGGGCAGCCCGGTGCCCAGACCCGCGCTGAGCGAATCCACCAGGCGCACCTTGTCGGCGGCGTCCATATCGCGCACGGCCTGTCGACCGGATTCCCAGGTGCCGGAGAGTTGACGCGAAATATGGACGGCCACAACACCATCCCCGCCGCTGCGCCGCAGGGCCGCCTCATAGACCTCGCGCATCTCCCCCGATGACGCGCCGGAGGTGGTCACGGTGTCGGCGCAATAGTCGATCTCCATCCGGTCCACACCCTCGCGGATGGCCCGGTCGCCGATGAGCACATGCAGCGGGACGACGGCGATACCCAGCTCGTCGACCATGTCGGCGGGCAGGCAGGCAGCGGAGTCGGTGACCACCACGACGGCCACCTACCCGACCTCCTGCAGGGCTTTCGTCATGGCCCTGGCCACTTCGACGTGTGCCGGGAATCCCCAGTGGATGCCGTCGGGATTGCCCTGTCCGGACATGACGTTCTCGCGGACCGCCGCTGCCAGGTCGACCAGCGGAACATCATGGGCCGCAGACCATTTCCGCAGGGCCCGCACCGCCGGTTCCCGGCCGGTGTGCACCAGCCCGTACGCATCGCAGCGGTGCACCGAGGGCAGCACGCCGAGCACGGGTAGTTCGGGCCGCAACTGCGCCAACGCATTTCGCGACTGCTCCAGATAGTCGACGCTGACGTGCGGTGGCAGCGCTACGGGCCGACCGAGTTTCGACAACCTGGGCTGGAGCCAGTTGTAGGTTTCGCGAACTCCCCTGCGCACCAACGGCGGACGGACATAGCGGATCAATTCGCGCAGCGCGGTGGGCAGCGGCGAGGGCAGCGTGTCCATCCCGCCGACGGCGAAGACCACCGCGCCCGCGCGCGGCACCGCCGCCCATACCCGTGGGTCGCCGATGAGCGCCCAGTACGCGTCTCGGCAGGTCCAGCCGATCCGCGCGACCAGTTCGACATCCCAATCCAGTTCGGCCGCGACGAGATTGGGCCAGATGCGGGGATCGTCGGCGGGCAGGCCGCCTTTCGGGCCGAAGTAGGACAGCGAATCGGCGATCACCAGCAGTGCGGGGCGCGAATTCGCGGCGACGCCGTCCTCAGAGGACATCCGGCGCCACCTTCGCCGCCGCGTTCCACACATCCAGCCGCCAGCCGGGCCGGTCGATAGTCGGGCCGTGACCGCTGAGCTGCACCCAACTCGCATTGGCCAGTCCGCCGAGACAGGGCCAGTTGGCGGGTGGCAGGTCGAGCAGCGCGGCCGTGAGCGCGGCGATCAAACCACCGTGCGCCACCAGGATGATGGTGTGGCCCGGCCAATCCTGCCGCTCGGCATAGAGTTCGCGTACCACGGGCAGCGCGCGGGCGCCGACCTCGAGTTTGCTCTCCCCGCCGGGCGGCACATAGTCGGCGTTGAGCCGCCATTCGGCGCGCGCGCCGGGATATTCGGCATCGACCTCGCGGTGGTTGAGCCCCTCCCAGCGGCCCAGGCTCGTTTCGCGCAGCCTGGGATCGGACCGCACCGTCAGGGCCGTGTGGTCGGCGAGGGCGACGGCCGTGTCGTAGGCGCGGCGCAGATCCGAGGACACGATGGCGATGGCCTTGCGTGAAACCAGTTCCCGCGCCGCCTCTTTGGCCTGGTGTCGACCGAGTTCGGTGAGATCGGTGTCGATCCGGCCCTGCATCCGGTCCACCGCGTTCCACTCGGTCTGCCCGTGCCGCAGCAGGATCAGCGTGCGCACACCGGCGTACTTGCTCACCGGGCGCCTTCCGCGTCCGTCCCCGCGTCGCGCGGATCACCGATGCCCTCGACCGGCACCACCGGGCAGTCCTTCCAGAGTCGTTCCAGCGCATAGAAATTGCGCTCGTCGCTGTGCTGGATGTGCACCACCACGTCGACGTAGTCCAGCAGCGCCCAGCGGCCCTCGCGGGTGCCCTCGCGGCGCACCGGCTTGTGTCCGACGGCACGCAACCGCTCCTCGACATTGTCGACGATCGCATTGACCTGACGCTCGTTGGGCGCGGAGGCGATGACGAAGCAATCGGTGATCACCAGTTGCTCGGAGACGTCGAGCACCACGACATCGGAGGCGAGCTTCTCATCCGCCGCGCGCGCGGCGACCTGTGCGATCTCCACCGATTCCACCGACGCACTCATAAACCAACCTTCCGATCCTCGGGCACGTACAGGTGCCGCTTCGATATGTACTGCACCACGCCGTCCGGGACGAGGTACCACACCGGCCGGTTCTCGGCGGCACGGCGGCGGCATTCGCTCGACGAGATGGCCAGCGCCGGGATCTCGATCATGGTCACCGCATCGGCGGGAAGATCGCGCAGATGTTCCTCGAGATGATCGGTGTTCAGCTCATATCCGGGACGGCTCACCCCGACGAACTTGGCCAGGTCGAACAGTTCCGCCCAATCGTGCCATGTCAGGATGTTGGCCAGCGCGTCAGCTCCGGTGATGAAGAAGAGTTGGGCGTCGGGATTGGCGTACTGCATCTCGCGCAGCGTGTCCACGGTGTAGGTGTCCTTGCCCCGGTCGATATCGGCGCGGCTGACCGAGAAGCGCGGATTGGACGCGGTCGCGATCACGGTCATCAGGTAGCGGTCCTCGGCCGGACTCACCGCCTTGCCCGATTTCTGCCACGGTTCGCCCGTCGGGACGAAGATCACCTCGTCGAGGTCGAATCTGTTGGCGACCTCGCTGGCCGCGACCAGATGGCCGTGATGGATCGGATCGAAGGTGCCGCCCATCACCCCCAGCTTGCGTCGACGCCGACCGTTCTCCTGCATAATGGCCGAGCTTAGTGGGTTGTCCGAGTCCCGTCGGGAGCGGTGAGCTGTCACACAGTCGGGGGCGCGAGACCATCCAGTTCACGCATCCGGCCCAGTTGTTCGCGGGTCAGCGCGAGTTCCGCCGCCGCGGCCGCATCCTCGGGTTCGGCGAGTGCGGCCAGCGCGGCCGCCATGGTGTCCAGCCATGGACGTTCGGCACTGTCCGGCGAGCCGGTGCGCCCCCGCACGGTCGAGGGCGCGGCCCCCTGTTCCACCAGCCACCGCTGCATCCACGCCGCCGAGCGCAGGCAGCGGGCGCGTCGCACCCGCAGCCCGGCCCGACCGAAGAGCTTGGCCGCGTGCAGGTAGGCGGCCAGCGCGCGCCGATCCTGCTCGCACGCGTCCAATGCCGCCGCGGCCGACCAGGCAAGTTCGGCGCGCAACCGGATGCGGGCGGGTTCGGCGCGCACCAATCCGAAGGCGAGGACGAACTGCTCGACCGCCTCCCGATGTCGATCCAGCGCGCGTAGCGAATCGCCGAATTCGCCGCGAACCACGGCCAATTCCGAATCGGGATAGGGAATATCGGGTTCGGCCAACGCCTGTTCGAACAGTGCGGCGGCCTCCCCGTGCGCACTCACCCGGTGCAGCGCTCGTGCCGCGATCAGCGTGTGGTGCACCGCGTCGGCCGCCGAGATATCCTCCCACCTGGCCGCGGCCTGCAGTGCGGCCTCCGCGAGTCGACCCTCCCGGCCGGGTCGGCTCGAGATCGCGCTCACCAGTTGGGCGCTGAGCCGTGCGGTGTGCTCGGCGGGCAGCACCTGCGCGCCCACCGAAAGTGCCTGCCGCAGTTGATCTTCCGCCGCGTCGGGTGAGTCGGCGAGCAGCGCCGCGCCGAGGTCGGCCATGCGGTGCGCGGCCGCGACCGCGGCGGGATCGTGTTCGATATCGGATTCCGCTCCCCGGCTCGGAAATCCGCCGTGCAAGCCCAGAGGTATCCGCTGATCCAGAGGTCGCCGCGCCAAGCGACGTGCCACCCGACCGCTGACCGCGCCGTTCCCATTGCGTGCGTCGGCCGCCGCGCACAATCGCGCAATCTCCGAATCCAACTCCGCCAGTAGTGATTCCACGGTCGAGACCCCGACGGGCAACCCACCGCGTCCCTGGGCGTCGACTTGGCGCAACAGGACACACACCCCGGTGATGAAGCCCAGCCGATCGGCCGCTCCGAAACCGCGGTCACCCAGCCAATCGACGTGTGCGGCAAGGATTTCCATCCCACGCGCTGGGTTTCCGGACAACACGCAGAACTCGATGTGCTCCCCCACCGCGGACCGCAGACCCGAATCGCGCCGCACCAGCGGATACCCGACCAGATGCGCCCGCCGCGCCGCAACCGCATCACCCGTGCGCACCAGCGGAATCAAGGCACGAGCGTAAACCCGGTGCGGCTCGTGCAGACAATCGAAGTCACCGTCGAGCACGGGCCGCCACTGTGCCAACGCCAACGCGTCCGCACCGAAAATCGCACTGCCGGTGCCCCATTCGCTGTGCTCGCAGGCGAGGCAATCGGCCATCCGATCGCGCGGCGCCGCCGTCGCGGCATCGAGCAGGGCACGGGTGGCGCCCGCGTCACCGAGTTCGCGGGCCAACCGGGCGCGCAGCGCCAACACCGGACGCGGACTGTATCCCCGGTCCCGATAACGCGATTCGATCTGATCCAACCAATGCCGCACCGTCGTCAGCGAAACGGTGGGATCGTCGATCAGGCCGATCGCCAACCACTTCAGCGACCAGTGGATCGCGTCGGACATCGACCCCAGTTCGTATTCGTCGTGGATCCGCAACAGCCTCGTATAGGCGGCCAACCCCGAATTCCCGCCGCCACCAAAGGTATACGCCTCGACCAGCGCGAGCAGCACCTCCGCCGCCGACCGAGGCTCGAGTCCGGCGACCTCGGCCAGCGCCTCGAGCGATTCGATCCGCCCGCGCCCGCGCGGCATCGTGCGGCAGCGCGCCAATTCGCCCGCGATATCCTCGGAGTCGATCGCAGTCTCGTTCATCGCCGCCATCCCCCATCGCCGTGCCCCATTGCGCGGCCGTAACTCTCGCCGCGGGCGACCCGCGTCGTATGCACCATGCCCGGCATGGTGATGGGCCGACCATAAGGCCGGCTTAACGAATGCTGATCACACCGGCAGCAGCCGGGACACCACCTCGGTCAACTGACGGGCCGAGCGGCACTCGTGCATCTCGATGACCTGTCGATAGGCGTTCGCGGCGGAATCACCGGTACCCCATTGGGTCACCGGTTCCGGGTTGAGCCAGTGCGCGTGTTTGGCCGTGCCGACCAGCGCGCGCAGCGTATTCAGTTCCGGATCGCGGTAGTTGGTGCGCGCGTCGCCGAGGACGAGCAGCGAGGTGCGGCTGGTGACCGCCTCGGACCAGCGCTCGGCGAAGCCGCAGAGCGCCGCGCCGTAGTCGGAGTGCCCCTCGATGCCGATGACCTGCGCCTCGGTCATGATGCGCGCCATCGCCGTATCCAACTGGGTGTGCGGCGCGAAGAATCTGGTCACCTCGTCGGCCCGGTCCACGAAGGCGAAGATGCGCACCCTGGAGAACTGTTCGCGCAGTGCGCTCACCAGCAGCAGGGTGAAGTTGCTGAATCCCGCGACCGAACCCGAGATATCGCACAGCAGCACCAGTTCCGGTCGGCCGGGGCGCGGTTTGCGCTGGACCAGGTCGATCGGGACGCCGCCGGTGGACATGGACCGCCGCAGGGTGCGCCGCAGGTCGATCTCGCCGCGTCGGGCGCGCCGCCGCCGCACCGCGAGTCGCGAGGCCAGGATGCGGGCCAAACGCTGTGCGCCGCGCCGTAATTCGGCCAACTCCCGCTCGGAGGCGCGCAGGAAGTCGACCTCCTCGGCTTGTCGGGGGACACCGTAGGTCGCGACCCGCTCGCGTCCGATCCGCTCGGCGACCCGCCTGCGCGTCTCCGCCTCCACCATTTCGCGGAAGGCCGCGATGCGCGCTCGACCCGCTCGTCGATCCACCTCGCGGGCGAACTCGGAGACATCGGACCCTGCGGCCAGTCCGGCCAGGATCTTGGCCAACAGCGTCTGCGGCTGTACGTCTTTCAGCGCCTGATACGCGGAAAACGAAGGACCGCGCGCGGATTGGTACTGCCCGAGCTGTTCGACCAACTGGGCGGCCACCATCTCCAACTCGCGGCCCGCGTCGTCGCGGGCGAGCAGTTCGGCCAGCATGGCGCGCAGCGCGGGAATGTCGACCGCGCCGGACGGGGTGTGCGCAATCTCGACCTCGTCCTGCTGCCCGGCGCGCTCGCCGAGCGCCACCGGGAACCAGAGATCGAACAACCCGTCGAAGGTGGCGCGGTGGGTGGTTCGGCGCAGCAGGGCGCAGGCCAGGCCCTCGCGCATCGCCTCGCGGTCCATCAGGTCCAGCACGGTGAGGACCCGGCCCGCGTCGACCGTCTCCGAAGGGCCGACCGGGATGCCGCGCGCTCGCAGCGCCTCGACGAACCCGACGAGGTGGCCGGGCACCCCGTGCGGCGCGTCCAAGGATGGCTGCGCGGGCATCTCAGGCCAACTTCAGCTCGGTCAGCGCCCGCTCGTGGTCGCTGCGGTGTTTGAGGACGACGCCGAGGGTGGCGCGCACCGCGGCGTCATCCAGGTCGTGCAGGCCGAGTGCGAGCAGGGTGCGGCCCCAGTCGATCGTCTCGGCCACCGAGGGCAGCTTCTTGAGTTGCATCCCGCGCAGCACCTGCACGACCCGCACCAGTTGCGCCGAGACCGCCGCCGACAGCTCGGGCACGCGACTGGCCAGGATGCGCCGCTCCAACTCCTCATCCGGGAAGTCCAGATGCAGGTAGAGGCAGCGCCGCTTGAGCGCTTCGGACAGTTCGCGGGTGGCATTGGAGGTGAGCACCGTGAACGGGGTGCGCGCCGCGGTGATGGTGCCCAATTCCGGGACGGTGACGGCGAAATCGCTCAGCACCTCGAGCAGCAGACCCTCGATCTCGACATCGGCCTTGTCCGTCTCATCGATCAGCAGGACGGTCGGCTCGGTGCGCCGGATGGCGGTCAGCAGCGGACGCGAGAGCAGGAACTCCTCGGTGAAGACATCGGCCTTCGTTTCCGCCCAGTCGTTCTCACTGGATGCTTGAATCCGCAGGATCTGCTTGGCGTGATTCCACTCGTAAAGCGCGCGCGACTCGTCGACGCCCTCATAGCATTGCAGGCGCACCAGTTCCGCGCCCGAGGTCTGCGCCACGGCGCGGGCCAGTTCGGTCTTGCCGACGCCCGCCGGTCCCTCGATCAGCAGTGGTTTGCCGAGTCGGTCGGCGAGGAAAACCGAAGTGGCCGTGGACTTATCGGCCAGATAGCCGGTAGCGGCCAGGCGTTCGACGACATCGTCGACCGAGGTGAAAATGGGCTCCTGCGGCACGAGCGGGTCCTTCCATTTGCAACTAGACAGGCCGTATCTGGCCCTCGCCCCACACGATCCACTTGGTGGAGGTCAATTCCGGCAGGCCCATCGGGCCGCGCGCGTGCAGCTTCTGGGTGGAGATGCCGATCTCCGCGCCGAAGCCGAACTGTTCACCGTCGGTGAACGCGGTGGAGGCGTTCACCATGACGGCCGCCGCATCGACCCTGGCGGTGAATTCGCGGGCCGCCGCCAGATCGTCGGTGACGATGGCCTCGGTGTGTCCGGTGCCCCAGGTGGTGATGTGCTCAACGGCGGCGTCCAGGCCTGCGACCACCTTGAACGCGATATCGAGGCTCAAATACTCCTCGGCCCAATCGGTTTCGGTGGCGGGCACCTGACCGGGCAGATCGCCGTGAATGGTGACGCCGTTCGCCTCGAGCGCCCTGGTCAGCCGGGGCACCGCGACCTCGGCTACGGCGGCGTCGACCAGCACCGTCTCGGCGGTATTGCACACGCTGGGCCTGCGGGTCTTGGCATTGATCAGGATGCGCTCGGCCATATCCAGATCGGCGGACGCGTGCACGTAGACATGGCAGTTGCCGGTGCCGGTCTCGATGGTGGGCACCTGCGCGTCGCGGACCACCGCATTGATCAGCCCGGCCCCGCCGCGCGGAATCACCACGTCGACCAGGCCGCGCGCCTGGATCAGATGCGTCACGCTCGACCGGTCCGCGCTGGGCAGCAACTGCACCGCGTCGGCCGGGATATCCAGGGCGGCAAGGGCTTCGCGCAGCACCCGGACCAGTTCGGCATTGGATTTCGCCGCCGAGGACGATCCGCGCAGCAGCGCCGCGTTACCCGACTTCAAAGCCAGACCGAACGCGTCGACGGTGACATTCGGCCGCGCCTCGTACACCATGCCGAGGACACCGAGCGGAACCCGGACCTGTCGGATCTCCAGGCCGTTCGGGAGGGTGGAGCCGCGCACCACCACACCGACCGGATCGGGCAGGCCCGCGACCTGTCGCAGCCCGGAGGCGATACCGTCGACGCGGGCCTTGGTCAGGCGCAGCCGATCGAGCAGGGATTCCTCGGTGCCCGCCGCACGCGCGGCGGCGATATCCTCGGCATTGGCCGCGAGCACCGCGTCCGCCTCGGCCAGCAGGGCGTCGGCGGCGGCGTGCAGGGCCGTGTTCTTCTGCGCTGTCGTCAACTGCGCCAGCGCCCGCGCGGCGATCCTGGCCCGGCGCGCGGCCGCGTGCACCGCCTCGCGGGTATCGAGCCCCTGCGTGGTCCCTACCGTCATGCTGTACAGCGTAATGGGCACCGTCGGCGGCGAAGCCGCCGACCAATGACACAGCCGGCGTCGGTAGTCAATGAACTCGGTAATCAATGAACACAGCAGGGATGCTCCGCCCAAGAAACCGCCGCGCTCGCGGGAAACGGATGATCGGGCCGTGACGGCACGCCGGATTCGGCTGCGACATCTAGTCTCAATGGCATGTCATCCACGCCGGAACGCATACCGGCAGACGGCGATCTCGGCGCGATCGGTCGCATCGATGCCCAGATGGTCGCACTGTCCTTCGTCGACAATGCGGGCATCACCAGGGTGAAGGCCGTGCCCGCGGCGCGGCTGGCCGATGCGGCGCGCTTCGGGATCGGTGTCTCGCCCTGCTTCGAAACCTTCACCTACGACGATGCCATGGTGGTCGGTCGCTTCCTCGGCGGCCCCGACGGCGATCTGCGCCTGATACCGGACCTGTCGCGGCTCACCGAGTTGGCCTGTCAACCGGGTTGGGCCTGGGCTCCCGCGGACAAGTACACCCTGGACGGCACCCGTTTCGCGGCCTGTCAGCGCAATTTCGCCGCCACCCAGGCCGAGGCGGCACGCAAACTGGGGCTGCGCGTTTCGATGGCGTTCGAGACGGAATGGGCGCTGGGCGCCGATTCGACGGATTTCCAGCCGGTGCTGCACGGTCCCGGATACGGCATCACCCGGCTCGGCCAAATCGCCGACTACGCGCGCGATCTGGTCGATACGCTGACCCGTCAGCAGATCGAGGTCCAGCAGTTCCACCCGGAATACGCGCTCTCGCAGGTCGAACTGTCCGTCGCGCCCAATGACCCGGTGGCGGCGGCCGATGACGCGGTCCTGGTGCGGCACACCATTCGCGAGGTGAGTCGCAGGCACGGTTGGCGCGCCATGCTCGCCCCGTGTATCGAACCCGACGGCGCGGGTTCGGGTGCGCACCTGCATCTTTCGGTGCGCGACTCGAGCGGGTCGCTGCTCGCGGGCGGTCGCGGCCCCTACAGCATGCGCCCCGACGGCGAGGCATTCCTGGCGGGCATTCTGCGCGAGTTACCCGCGCTGGTGGCGGTCGGCGCGGGCAATCCGGCGAGCTTCCTCCGCCTGGAACCTTCGCGCTGGGCGGGCGTGTGGCAGTGCTGGGGTCGCGAAACACGCGAGGCCGCACTGCGTTTCATCACCGGGGTGCGCGGCACCGAGGAGTGGGCGGCCAATGCCGAGGTGAAATGCCTCGACGCGACGGGCAACCCGTACCTGATCGTTGGCTGTGTCATCGCGGCCGGTCTGGCGGGTGTCGCGGAGAAGTTGCGACTGCCCACCGAGATCAGCGGCGACCCGGCCGGATTCGACGCCGAGATGCTGCTGCTCTCCGGGGTGCGCAGGCTGCCGACCAGTTCCACCGAGGCCGCCGACCAACTGGCCGAGTCCGCCGTCCTGGCCGAAGCCCTCGGCCAGGAGTTGCACGATGCCCTGCTGACGGTGCGGCGCGCGGAGGCCGAGCGCGAGGCCACGACCTCCCCCGCCGAACTGGTCGAGCGCACGCGCTGGCGGTTCTAGCATGTGGATCGATGAGGTGCCGCTCATCGACCACCACTGCCACGCGGTGGTCGCGGGCGATCTCGAACGTCCCGACTTCGAGAGTCATCTGCGCGAAGGTCCGCGCGGCAGTTTCGATTCCGCATTGGGTTTGGCGGTGCGCCGGTGGTGCGCACCCTTGCTCGACCTACCCGCGCATGCCGACCCCGATGACTACCTCGAACGGCGCGCCGAAATCGGTTGGCGCGAGGCGACTTCCCGACTGCTGGGTGCTACCGGCACGATGCGCTGGCTGCTCGACACCGGTTTCGGCGGCTCGGATCCGACCGCATTCGCCGAACTCGGCGGCGGCCGAGTACACGAGATCGTCCGGCTGGAGCAGGTCGCCGAACAGGTCATCGCCGAATCATCGTCGGCCGCGACACTTTTCGACGATATCGAAAGGGCGTTGCGAGACCGGTTGCGTACGGCGGTCGGCCTCAAATCGATTGTCGCCTACCGCTGCGGCCTGGACTTCCCGCTCGTCACCACCGCCCCGAAATCCGCTCCGCACCTCGAGAATCCGCAGCTGCAGGGCTGGTTGGTCGGACTCGGCGCCCGACTCGGTGCGGAATACAATCTCCCCCTGCAATTCCACACCGGATTCGGCGATCCGGACCTGCACCTGCGCCACGCCGATCCGCTCCTGCTGACCGAGTTCCTGCGCACCACCGCCGATACCGGCTTGAAAGTCATACTGCTGCACTGCTGGCCGTTCCACCGCAACGCGGCCTACCTCGCCCACGCCTTCGACCACGTCCGCATCGATATCGGTCTGGCGATTCCCTTTGTGGGACAACAATCTTCGGCGATCCTCGCCGAAACCCTCGAACTGGCGCCCTTCGGCTCGGTGCTGTATGCCTCCGACGGCTGCGGCCTGGCCGAGCGCCACTACCTCGGCGCACGACTCTGGCGTACGGGCCTGCGCAAACTCCTGGACGAGTGGCTGGCCTCCGACGCCATCACCCCCGCCGACGCCGACCGACTCGTCACCGCGCTCGCCCACCGCAACGCCGAGCACACCTACCGTTTCCCGGACGCGGCCTGACCCGGATATTCGAGTGCGCGGCGGTGCGCCGATCCCTACCGTGGACAGTAGGAAGATCACGAGAGAGGACGACGCGAATGTTCCCCGTCGAGCTGCCCGGAACGCGGGCGCGGACGCTGATGTGGGTCCCGGAGCAGGAGATCGAGCAGGCGGCGCTGAAACAACTGCGCAATATCGCCGCGCTGAAATGGGTCCACGGCGTCCGCGTCATGCCGGACGTGCACCTCGGCAAGGGCGCCACGGTCGGTTCGGTCATCGCCATGCGCGATGCGGTGGCCCCGGCGGCCGTCGGGGTAGATATCGGCTGCGGAATGGAGAGCGTCGAGACCGACCTCACCGCCGCCGACCTGCCCGACAACCTGCACTCGCTGCGTTCGCGCATCGAGGCCGCGGTCCCGGTGGGCTTCCACGCGCACCCCGACCCGGTCGACGTGGCCCGCCTGGGCGCCGAATTCGCGGATTCGCATGGCGCGGCCGCCCGCGCCACCAGGGGGTGGACGGAGTTCTGGCGTTCCTTCGACGCACTGGACCCGGCGGTGCACGCGCGAGAATCCAAGGCGCACAAGCAGATGGGCTCACTGGGCGGCGGCAACCACTTCATCGAGGTCTGCCTCGACGAGCGCGACACCGTATGGATCCTGCTGCACTCCGGCAGCCGCAATATCGGCAAGGAATTGGCCGAGCGGCATATGACGGTGGCCGGGTCGCTGCCGCACAATCGCGACCTACCCGACCGCGACCTGGCGGTATTCCTTTCCGGCACACCGGAAATGGACGCCTACCGCCGCGACCTCACCTGGGCGCAGGAGTACGCGGCGCGCAATCGCGCGGTCATGCTGTCGCTGGTGTGCCGCGCGGTGCGCGACGAATTCGCCGAACGCCCGGTGCGTTTCCAGACACCCATCTCCTGCCACCACAACTACGTGGCCGAAGAATTGATCGATGGCGTGCCGATGCTGGTCACCCGCAAGGGTGCCATCCGGGCGGGCTCGGGCGATCTCGGGCTGATTCCGGGGTCCATGGGCACCCGCTCATATGTGGTGCGCGGCAAGGGAAATCCGGATTCCTTCCAGTCCGCCTCGCACGGCGCGGGGCGACGGATGAGCCGCACCGCGGCCAAGCGGCAGTTCACCATCGCGGATCTGATCGCGCAGACCGAGGGCGTGGAATCGCGCAAGGACGCGGGCGTGGTCGACGAGATCCCGGCCGCCTACAAAGATATCGACCAGGTCATCGCGGCGCAGCGGGACCTGGTCGAGGTGGTGGCCACCCTCCGACAGGTGCTCTGCGTGAAGGGTTGAACCGGTGCCGCCCGAAGGCGGCACCGGTTCTAATCGGTGCGCTTGCGCAACGTCGCCGCGAGCGCCGTCCCGAGCAGCAGCGCACCCAGTAGCAGCGGGAACCCGTTGATCACCCAGGTGTAGAGCGCCTGACGCACGCTGTCGGACAGCGCGGGCAGATCATTGATCGTGGTGAACGTGCCCTCCGGGTAGAACACATGCGCCAGGCCGGGCACCAACCCCCAGATCAATCCGGTGATGGCCGCCCCGGCAGGCGAGTACGCGGCCAGCACCGCGACCAGGAACAGCAGTACCGCGCCGCCCATGATTTGGAAGGAGGAACTCCACCGCGCGGTGGTGTCGCCGAGAATGATCCACTGTCGGGTATCGGCCGCACCGTTCGCGGCCAGGGCGATGCCGACGGGAGTGACCACCAGCCCCAGCACCGCGCCGGTCACCGTCCGGGCCATCGTGCTCTTACTGCGGAATTGCGCACCGGGCGGTGTCCAACCCGCCGGGGACTGATAGTTGCTCGACATCGATGCCCTCCTGCACGGTCCCGCCTGCCGGGATGCTGTCCGCCCTATTGTCCGTCCTCGCCAGGCAATTCGCGGTGAATGGCGTGGCGCTATCCGGCGACGATCGATAGCGGTTCGCTCTTGTCGGTGTCGTCGGGCAGGATGGTCCCGGTGACCACGACCACCGCGAACCCCACCTCCCCTGCCCTGCGCGAGAGCGCCGAGGGGCTGCTCCGGGAGTTGGCTGGGCCGTCGGCGCGGCTGCGCGAGGACCAGTGGCGCGCCATCGAGGCGCTGGTGGTGCACCGGCGGCGCGCCCTGGTGGTGCAGCGCACAGGCTGGGGCAAATCGGCGGTGTACTTCATCGCGGCCAAACTGCTGCGGGCGCAGGGTCGCGGCGCGACGGTGATCGTCTCACCGCTGCTGGCGCTGATGCGCAACCAGGTGGCCGCCGCCGAACGCGCGGGAGTCGTTGCGGCGACCATCAATTCGGGCAATGTCACCGAGTGGGACGAGATCCACGCCCAAGTGGCGGCGGGCACCGTCGACGTGCTGCTGGTCAGCCCGGAGCGGCTGAACAATCCGGACTTCCGCGATCAGGTGCTGCCCCGGCTGGCCGCCGACGCGGGCCTGGTCGTCATCGACGAGGCGCACTGTGTTTCCGACTGGGGCCACGATTTCCGCCCCGACTATCGCCGCATCCGCACCCTGGTCGACGAGTTGGGCACGGGTATTCCGGTGCTGGCCACCACGGCCACCGCCAACGATCGGGTGGTCCGCGATGTCGCCACCCAGATCGGCACCGACACGCTGGTCCTGCGCGGAACGCTGGACCGGGAGTCGCTGCATCTGTCGGTGGTCCGGTTGCCGGACGCGGTGGCGCGCACGGCCTGGCTCGGTGAGCAACTGCATCGACTGCCCGGCTCCGGCATCGTTTACGCGCTCACGGTGGCCGCCGCGCAGGACCTGGCCGATGTGCTCGGTTCGCACGGGCATCGCGTCGCCGCCTACACCGGCCAGACGGATCCGGCCGAGCGGGAGGCGTTGGAGGCCGCGCTGCTCGGCAATGAGGTCAAGGCGCTCATCGCCACCTCGGCCCTCGGCATGGGTTTCGACAAACCCGACCTGGGTTTCGTGGTCCATGTCGGCGCGCCCTCCTCCCCCATCTCCTACTACCAGCAGGTGGGTCGCGCCGGGCGCGGCACCGCCCGCGCCGAGGTGGTGCTGCTGCCCGGCCCCGAGGACACCCGCATCTGGAGTTACTTCGCCTCCGTCGCCTTTCCGCGCGAGCACATCGTGCGGTCGGTGCTCGCGGCGCTGAATCCGGACCGACCGCTGTCCACGGTGGCGCTGGAGCCGCTGGTCGAACTCAATCGGTCCCGGCTGGAGATGGTGCTGAAGGTGCTCGACGTTGATGGCGCGGTGCGCCGGGTGCGCGGCGGATGGTTGGCCACCGGTGCGCCGTGGACCTACGACACCGAACGCTACACCCGCTTGTCCGCCGCCCGCGAGGCCGAGCAGCAGGCCATGCTGGATTATCAGAGCACCGCCGACTGCCGGATGGAATTCCTGCGCCGCCAATTGGATGATCCGGGATTGCCTGCGTCCCAACCGCATTCACCGGGCTGCGGACGCTGCGACAACTGCACCGGCACCCGCCTCGATACCGCGGTCGCCGAGGAAGCCCTGGCCGCCACCCGCGCCCGCTTGGATCGCCCCGGCCTGGATCTCGCCCCGCGCAAACAGTGGCCCACCGGTCTGGCCAAACTCGGAATCCCCTTGTCCGGCAAGATCACCTCCGGCGCCGAGACCGGTCGCGCCATCGGCCGCCTCACCGACCTCGGCTGGGGTCAACGCCTGCGCGCCCTACTCGACGCCCCCGACGCCCCCGTCCCCGACGTCGTGGTCGAAGCCGCCATAGCCGTGCTGCGCGAATGGAATTGGACCACCCGCCCCACCGCCGTCCTCGCCATGGACTCCCCCGACCACCCCATCCTCACCGGCACCCTGGCCGCCCGCTTGGCCGAGATCGGCCGCTTGCACAACCTCGGCACCCTCCTCCGCCGCCCCGACCTTCCCCCCGTCTCCGCCGCCAACTCCGCCCACCGCGTAGCCGCCCTCTACAACTCCTGGCAACCCCCCAACCTCACCGCGAACCCCGGCCCAATCCTCCTGGTAGACGCCCAAACCGACACCGGCTGGACCCTGACCCTCGCCACCCACACCCTCCGCCAATCCGGCGCCACCGCCGTCCTCCCCTTCACCCTCGCCACCGTCACCTAGGACCCACCGGTCGCGGCAGCGATCCGGACCTGTCGAATCGGCGCGGGTTTGTCGGCGAGATTAGACAGCACCGCCACCTCGGCGCGGGAGAGTCTGATGGGTGCCATCCTGCGAGTATAAATTTTCACCGGGGGATTTCGGAAAATTTATAAAGGTGGGTTCAGCTGGGGTTTTTGTGGGGGTTGCGGTCGGCGGCGGTGGCCAGGTAGTCGCCTAGTTCGCGGTGGAGGGTGGCGTCGAGGGAGCGGGCGAGGGTGGCGTGGACGGAGGCGGTGGCCAGTTCGCGCATTTTGTTGAGCATGGCGGTGGTTTCGGCGATCTCGGGGGTGGTCTCGGGGAGCCAGCCGGGGCCGCGCTGGTCGATGATGTGCTGTTTGGCGGCGGTGATCATGGTGCGGGCGATGTCGTCGATACGGTCGGCGACGCGGCCGTGGATATCGAGCAGGGTGCGCAGTTCCAGGCCGTATTCGTGCAGTTCGGCGAAGGCGGCGAGCAATTGGGTGTCGGGGAAGACGACGGTGTCGCCCTCGACGCGGGCCAATTTCAGCTCACCGAGGCGGTCGACGAGTTCATCGACCTGCGGGCCGAGGATGGCGCCGACGAGTTCGCGCGGCACCTCGAAGGATTCGTCCTTGGCCCAGGCCGCCGTCACCGCGTGTTGCAGGCCGAGGACCTCGCTGAGATCCTTGCCGGTCTCCCAGCTGGTGATGAAATCGGCGATGTGGGCGGTGGTGAACCCGCGTTGCAGCAGTGCGTCGACCAGGCGCAGCCGCTCGAGGTGCGAGTCGTCGTAGATGCTGGCCCGCCCGTCGCGGCCGACGGGTGGCGGCAGCAGACCCCGCTCCTGGTAGGCGCGCACATTGCGGGTGGTGGTGCCCGCCGCGCGGGCGAGATCGTCGATCCGGTACTCCGGCACCGAAACTCACCTCCTATGCACACCTGCCATGACCGAGCCGAGTTTATCCGGCCCTCGCCTGCCCGCCCTCCACTAGGACACTGCCGCAGTTCGGGCGCGCCTGGGCATCGCCGCGTAATCGTCGAGCCGCACCGCACGCAACTGGTGCGTGTACTGCCCCGCGAATCCGGGATACATGGTGGCGTTGAATCCGTCGGCGGTCAGATACCAACTGCGGCAGCCCGAATTCCAGGTGGTGGCGGCGAGCCTGCGCTGCAGTCCGGCGTTGTAGCGGTCCTGCCGGTCCCGACGCACCTCCAGCGTGCGCAAGTCCCGGTCCAGGATGATGCCGATGGCGCGCACCAGGTAGTCGATCTGCGCCTCCATGTAGATCAGTGCGGAATTGTGTCCCGGCCCGGAATTGGGTCCGAAGGTGAGGAACAGGTTGGGATAGCCCGAAACCGCGACGCTGCGATACGCGTACGCGCCGCGCGCCCATTCGTCGCCGAGCGAGCGCCCGCCGCGGCCGAGCACCGGAAACGGCGTTCCCGCTTTGCCCACCTCGAATCCGGTCGCGAAGACGAGGCAATCGGCGAGATGTTCGACACCTTCGGCCGTGCGGATGCCGTGCGGGGCGATGCGGGCGATGGGCCAGGTGACGAGCTTGCAGTTGGCGCGCTGCAAGGCGGGATAGAAGTCGTCGGTCATGAGCAGCCGTTTGCATCCCGCCCGGAAATCGGGGGTGAGCTGGCGACGCAGCCACGGATCGGCGACCTGCCGACGCAGCTGGGCCTTGCCGACCAGTTCGACGACCCTGGTGAGCGGCGTATTCCAGACCACGCCGAGCGCCACCGACTCGTGTCCGTAGAACCAGGCGGCCCGCGCCAATTCCTGCGCGCCGGGCACCCGCCGGTAGATCTCCCGGACCAGGGCGCTGGTCTGCCGATTCACTCTGGGCAGCACCCAGCCCGGCGTCCGCTGGAAGACCTTCACGGCGGCGGCTTTCTCGACGAGTTCGGGCACGATCTGCACCGCACTGGCCCCGGTCCCGATGACGGCGACGCGTTTGCCGGTGAAGTCGTAGTCGTGATCCCAACGCGCACTGTGGATCTTGTGTCCGGTGAAGGTGTCGAGTCCGGGGATGTCGGGCCAACTCGCATTGGCCAGCGGCCCGGATGCCAGCACCACGGCGCGCGCCCGCAGGGCGGGTCGGCCCGCGACGGCGATCTCCCATTCGCCCGCCGCCTCGTCGAAGACCATCCCGGTGACGTTGTGCCCGAACCGAATATGTGACATGACCCCGTGCTCGCGGGTGATGGTCTCGATGTAGCGCAGGATTTCGGCGCTGCCGGAGTAGGTGTGGGACCAGTCCGGGTTGGGTGCGAAGCCGTAGGAGTACAACCGGGAGGGAATATCGCAGGCCGCACCGGGATAGGTGTTGTCGCGCCAGGTGCCGCCGATGGCGGAATCCCGTTCCAGGATGGCGAAGTCGCGAATGCCTTTGCGCCGCAATTTGATCGCGGTGCCGATCCCTGCGAAGCCCGCGCCGATGACGGCGATGTCCACACTCACGCGGCACTCCGATAGGTGAGTTCCTTGGACCAGGTGGGGTCGGGTCGCAGCAGTTGCCGCGGCACCAGGCCGGTGATCTTGACCAACGCGTCGGCCAGCAGGTGGTAAGGGTGGCCGCGATCGACAACCCAGGTGCTGTGCCGCTTGACGATCTGATACATCGGCAGTCGCCGGGCGAATTCGCTGCGCTCACCCACATTGGCGTAGCGCCGCATCGCCGCGAACAGTTTCTCCTCGTCCACGCCCATCGCGACGATGTTGTCGCGCATCTTGTTCAGCAGCGGCACATAGCTGAGCACGCCGATGAGGAAGGTGGGTCGCACCCAGCCGCCGATGAGTTCGATCAGCAGTTTGCGCAGCGCGGTGTGGCCGAGCAGGTCCATGACCGCGAAATCCACGGCGAGATGCCTGGATTCGTCGCTGTTGATGCGTTTGAACGCCTCCTGGCAGACCGGGTCCTCGATCTCGTCGACGATGAATTTGATGAGCGCGCCGTCGAGTGCCACCTCGAGCATCGGGATCACGGTGCCCAGGAACGACATCGACATCTCGTCGGCGTATCGGTCCAGGAAGTCGATGACGAGTTTGACGTTGACATTCGGCTGCGGGATCTCTTCGCCGTCGAGCATCCCCCAGCGCCGCATCAGCGCCAGTTCGGCATTGGCGTGTTTCTGTTCCTCGGCGTGGAAGTAGCGGTAGATCTCGCGCAGCGTCTCGGTGGGGGCCTTCTTGGCCATTGCCGCGAAGCCGCGCGCACCGACGTTCTCGATCCACATCAGGTCGGTCATGAAGGGTTTGAGCCTGGCATGCAGGTCGGGGCCGATGGTTTCGGCGCCGGGCGCGTCCCAGTCGATATCGGCCAGCGCCCACTGCCGGTCCTTGATCTTGCGCAGCATGTCGTCGAAGTCCATGGTGATGGCCATGTCAGACTCCCGTTCTGTCGGTGACCGCCGGGCGGTGCGTGGCCGAATCCGCGTGCGGCAGGATCCGTTCCAGTAGTCCGAGGGCGTAGGTGTATTGGGCGGGGAAGCAGCGCTTGAGCAGCCAGACCAGGTGTGCGTCCAGTTGCGGCAGCACATGCAGTTGTCCCCGGTCGTGCGCGTCGAGCGCGGTGCGGGCCACCCGCTGGGGGCTGAATCCGGTCCAGCGCATGAGGTTCTCGGCCAAGCCCATGGCTTGAGCGGTGATGCGACCGTCCTTGGCGACATTGGTTTTGACGAAGGTGGGGCACAGCACGGTCACCGCGATTCCGGCGGGCGCGAGTTCGGCGGCCATGGTCTCCGACAGTGCGAGCACCGCGGCCTTGGAGACGTTGTAGGCGGCCATTTCCGGGACGGCGGCGAAGGCGGCGGCCGAGGCGACATTGATGATGCCGCCGCGTCCGGCCGCGCGCAGTCGCGGTGTGAAGATCTCGCAGCCGTGTACGACGCCCCACAGGTTGATGCCGAGTGTCCACTCCCAGTCGGCGAATCCGATCTCCCCCACCGGTTTTCCGCCGATGCCGACGCCCGCGTTGTTGACCACCAGGGTCACCGGCGCGTCGAAGATCGAATCGGCGAAGCGCGCGAGGATCTCGACATCTTCGCGGCGGGCCACATCGCAGCCGATGGCGTGCGCACGGCCCGGATGGTGGGCCTCGATGAGCGCGACGGTGGCGGCGGCGCGGGCCTCGTCGATATCGGCGCAGATGACCGCGCCGCCGCGGGCCGCGAGTTCCAGGGCGAAGGCGCGGCCGATGCCGCTGCCCGCACCTGTCACCACCGCTCGCGCGCCCTGTGTGCGGCGCGGCCGCCGCTCGATCGGAAGTAGTTTCTCCAGGCCGAACATGTCAGCTCACCCGCTCCACGGTCCGGCGAGTCCTCGTTGACCCGGTCATGGTTCGAGAATCATCGTTGAATGTGCCATTTGTCAATGGCACATTCAACGTAGGGCTTTACGGGAGCCCGGTGCACCGGGCTCCCCCATCGCTCAGTATCCGCGCTCGACCTCAACGGGAGCCAGCAGTTGCGCCCCGGCGGCGAACCGCGCGACATTGGCGCTGACATGATCGGCGAACGCCCCCAACCGCAATTGCGGCGGGTTCGAATCATGCGGCGTGACAATGGCATTCGGTAGGGACCAGAGCGGATGCCCCTCGGGCAGCGGCTCGGGATCGGTGACGTCGAGTCCGGCGCCGCCGATCGCGCCCGAGGCGAGCGCGGCGACCAGCGCGTTGGTATCGATGAGACTGCCCCGCGCCACATTGATCACCCAGGAACTCGGCTGCAACCGGGACAGCTCGTCCGCGCCGATCAGGTGGCGGGTGTGCACGGTCGCGGGCGCGGCCACCACCACATGATCGGTGCGCGACCACAGCTTGCCGAGGTGGGCGGCCGATACCGTCTCGACCGTCTCCGCGATACCCGGACCGGTCACCGGATGTCCCGTCCGATTGACCGCGATGACATGGGTGCCCAGCGGAAGGAGCATGGGAATCAGCGCGCGCCCGATACCGCCCGCGCCCACAATGGTGACGGTCTTGCCGCGCAGGGTGGCCACATGCGGGAAGAAGTCCTGCTGCCGCCACCGCGTTGCCCGCAGATGCTCGGGCAGGTAGCGCACCCCGGCCAGCAGCATCGCGAGCGCGTGCTCGGCCACGCTGGCGGCGAAAGCGCCTGCGGCGGAGGTGAATCGAATACTCGAATGCCGTTGCGGGATGCCCGCGTCGAACCAGTCCTCGACCCCCGCGGCGGGAAGTTGCACCCATTCGATATTCACGGGTAGCTCGCTCGGGAATTCCGCGATCCCGCCGGACCAGATGAGCGCCCGCGCCTCGGCCAAGGGCGCGACCCGCGCACCCGCCTCCAAGACCGCCTTCTCCAACAGCGCGGGCGGCGGCACGGCGGGACCGATGGCCACCGGGCAGATCTCTGGTCGGCTCATCGGAGGTCCTCCTCGGGTAGGTGATATGCGAATGTCCGCACGACACAGCGCGGTTGCGACCTCGGGCGTTCCTCCGCAAACGCTCCGGTCATGCGCAGGTCCAAGGACGGCTACGCCGACAGCGCCCATTATGCAACGCGCTCAGGAGGCGTCGTCGGGCAGTTCCACGATCCGGTCCCGGTCGGCCCACTGCAGCAGCGGTTCGATCCGGAAGACCTCGGCGTCGATGTCGGCGTGCAGATCACCAAGTGCCGCATAGCGTTGCGGCACAGTGGCGATGGTGAAATCGCGCGGGTCGATATCCTCGATCTCGTCCCAGCGCACGGGGGTGGACACGGTGGCGGACGGGACGCCGCGCACCGAATAGGCCGCGGCGATGGTGTGGTCGCGGGCGTTCTGGTTGTAGTCGACGAATAGCTGCCGCGGATCGCGGTCGCGCCGCCACCAAGTGGTGGTCACATCCGCCGGGGCGCGGCGCTGAACCTCGTGCGCGAAGGCGAGCGCCGCGCGGCGCACCTCGTGGAAGCCGTGTTCCGGCGCGATCCGCACATAGATGTGAATTCCCTTGCCGCCGGAGGTTTTCGGGAAACCGACCGCGCCGAGTTCGGTGAGCGTCTCGCGGACCACGCCCGCCACCCGCTGGACCCGCGACCACGGACACTCGGGCATGGGATCGAGGTCGATGCGCCACTCGTCGGGGGATTCGGTATCGGCGGCGCGGGAGTTCCACGGGTGGAATTCGACGGTCGACATCTGGACCGCCCATACGATATCCGCCAACTCCCGCACGCACAGTTCGTCGGCGTGCCGGCCGTAGCGGGGGAAGTAGACGCGCACCGTGCCGATCCAGTCCGGCGCGCCCGCGGGTAGTCGCTTCTGGTGCACCTTCTCCCCGGCGAGCCCCTTGGGGAAGCGATGCAGCATGCACGGACGCTCGCGCAGCGCGTTGACGATGCCGTCACCGACCGACAGGTAGTAGCGAACCAGGTCGAGCTTGGTCGCACCGGATTGCGGGAAGTAGATCCGGTCCGGATTGGACACGCGCACCAGGTGGTCGCCCACCGGGATCTCGACCGCGGGTGCCGCCGACTTGCCTGCCACCCGTCCGACCATAGCCGCTGCCACGACCGCCCGCCCGATAATCAGCAGCTCAAACTGAACAGTTACAACTGGACAGTTCGGACTGATTAATTTACCGTGGGCCGCATGGACGAGACGATCTCCGAATCCGCCGTCCGCGCCGCCAATGACGTGCGGGTGGTATTCAACCGACTGCGGCGCAGAATGCTCGAACTGGCCACCGACGGGGATCTGACCCCCTCCCAAGCCTCGGTGCTCAATCGCCTCGAGAAGGAAGGGCCTGCCTCGGCGAGCGAATTGGCCGCCGCCGAACGGGTGCGCCCGCAGTCGATGGCCGCCACGGTCGCGGCGTTGGACCGGGAGGGATTGCTCACCCGCAGCCCGGACCCGGAAGATGGTCGCCGACAGGTGCTTTCGCTCACCGACTCCGGACGGGTCATGGCGCTGGGCGACCGCGCGGCCCGGATCGAATGGTTGGCCCGCGCACTGCACGATCGCTTCTCCGAGACCCAGCGCCGCACCATCGTCGAGGCCATGGCGCTGCTCGATGAGGTCTCCCGATCGTGACGTTCACACGCGTCCGAATGACTTGCCCCACAGTTTGTTTCACCCTCGAAAGGAATGGATTATGGCCGTCACCACCCTGGACGAGCGGACCGCGCTCGTGCTGATCGACCTGCAGCACGGCGTCCTCGCGGGTCCGCGCGCACCGCACACCGCCGCCGAGGTCATCGCCAACTCCGCGACGCTGGCCCACGCCTTCCGCGCGCACGGACTTCCGGTGGTGCTGGTGCGGGTCAGCTTCGCACCCGACTGGGCCGATTCGCCCAAGGGGCGCAACGAATCTCCGCAACCGGGCGGACTGCCGCCGGAGGGCTGGGATCTGATCGTGGACGAAATCGCCGGACATCCCGGCGATATCCACGTCACCAAGCGCAACTGGGGCGCGTTCTACGGCACCGACCTGGATCTGCAACTGCGCCGCCGCGGCATCACCCAGATCGTGCTGGCGGGGATCGCCACCAGTATCGGCGTGGAATCCACCGCCCGCGCCGCGCACGAGCACGGATATCACCTCGCCTTGGCCACCGACGCCATGACCGATTCCGATACCGAGGCCCACCGCCACAGTGTCGGCAAGATCTTCCCGCGCCTCGGCGAAACCGGAACCACCACCGAGATTGTCGAAATCCTCGACAAGACACGCTGACTCGGCCGTACCATGCATCGGGCTTCGTCGGCGAACGCGGCCCTGCCGCGCGCGGGGTTCGGGATCTAGTTGCCGAGATTTGGGCGGCGGGGCGGCCGCCCGGATAGGCTACCCCCAAGTTCGTGGGTGCGGTGAGGATGTGATCAAGGGTGAGCTGGACCTTCACGCCCGACGAGTTCGCCCACGTCTGGCGGGAGACCGATACGGATCGACACCCGTATCCGATCCGCGTTCTGGAGACGCCGCGCACCGACACCGAGGCCGAGAAACTGCGGGCGCACTTGAGCCAACGACTGCCACTGGGCGCCGATCCCGATCTGTCGGCCTGTCTGCGCATCCTTTCCGCCCCGCACACCCGCATCATCGCCGTCGGCGGCGGCCACCGGCCCGGCAGCGAACTGCGGCTGCTGGCCTGCGCCATCTTCGATCACGCCGTACTCGCCGTCCAGGAACCCGGCCGATCGCCGGATTACGGTGGGCAGGTACGGATCTCGATCGGCCATGCGGGCAAACTCGGCGCCAGGATCGCCGCGGCGCTCCCGAACACCCCGGCGGGTCGGGAGCCCGCGCGCGCGGCCAGAGCAGGCGACGTGCGCGACGAGGAGACCATGGCGCCCGCGCAGCGCGGCGCGCAGCTCATCCGCAGACTGCTGCTCAAACCCCATACGGCGGAAGGACATATCCGTGTCGAGTCACGCCTGGACCAATCCGCGCCGCCCCCACCGGTCCACTACACCTGGATCGATGTCAAAGGCGATGGGCGATACCTGATTCGCGCCGGAGCCGAGGTGCACATCGTGCCCGCCGCGGCCGAGCAGATCGCCCAGCAGCTTCAGAAACGCATTCCCGCACAGGCACGCTGAGCGGCGCGGACCGACCACTATTGCTGACCGGACGCTCGGCTTGCCGTTACGCTGAGCGGACCGACCGATCCAGGGGTGCACCATGACGATCGAGACCAGCCGAGCCGATATCGCGCGGTTCCGGCAGCAGGTCCAAAGCGGCGGTGTCCGATTCGATCCGGCCGCGGCGCGCCAATGCGCCGAGATGTACGACAACCAGGCCGAGCAGTTGATGAACCTGCAGCAGCAGCTCGAAAGCGTCTCCGACCCGAAGGGTTTCGGCGGCTTCATCTCCGCCCAGCAACTACAGGCGGGTTTCGGTCACAAAGCGCGCGACGCGGCGGCCCTGCTGGACCGCTATATCGAGGCCGCCTACCGGATGAAGGAGGCATTCCTGCTCAGCGCCGGACTCTACGAGGAGGCCGACGCCGCCAATGCCGCGGCGCTGCGGGCGGTTTCGTCGAGGCTGCCCCGGTGAGCGGGCGGCGGGCGCGCGAGGGGCGGTCATGACCGGAACGGACCCCACCTATATCAACTCGATGGAGCATTTCGAGTCGATGACCCATGAGGAGATCTACGCGAAGGCCCAGCAGATCGATGCCGCCGCCATCCTGCAGATCTCGGGAGCCTGGCTGGAGGTGGCGGGCACCCTGGCCGCCGCGTTCCCGCTCGGCCGCCTCAATGCCGACCGGGCGATGAACACGATGGGCTGGCAGGGCGCTGCCGCCGAGGCCGCCTACGAGAGCACCCGCAGCTTCGCCGCCTCGGTCGACGAACTGGCCGCCGTTCTCGGTCAGGTCGGCGCGCGGCTCGGCGGTGTCGCGGCGGCGGCCGAGGCGGTGAAGATCGCGGTCGCGCCGCCGGGCGATGTCGGCCCGATCGGGGCGATCGCGCAGGTGCTGGAGGCGGCCCACGTCATCGACGCGCAGATGGTGGCCGAGACGCTGCGCCAGGAAGCCGTGCTGGCCATGAATATGATCTACAAGCCCGCCTACAGCGCGGCGGGCACCGATGTCCCGGCTCTGCCCTCCGCGCCGGACAGCTCGGAACCCGTTCCGGCGCAGTCGCGTTCGTATCAGCCCGCCCCGGAGTACACCCCGCCGCCACGGTGGCAGGCCCCCGACCCGCAACCGGAGCCGGACCCCACTCCCCCGGCGCACGAGGACCACGCCCCGCAAACTCCGCGAACCACCCCGTCGGTACCGGATTATCAAGCCCCCCAACAGGTCCCGAACCAACAGCCGCAACCGGCACAGCCGTCCCCCCAGCCCCATCCGACCCCCGCCCCGGCACCCCCTATCGAGCAAACCCCCACGCCCGCACCGCAACCGCAACCGCAACAGGCGCCCGCACCGCAACCGCAGACCCCACCGAGCCAACCGCCTGCCCCGGCGCCCGCCGCACCCACACCGAGTCAACCGGGCGTCATCCCACCCCCGACCCAACCGGCCCCGTATCAGGACCCCGGCGGCCAACCGGGTATCACCGGTCCCATCCCGGCCACGCACCGCACCGGCCCCGACACCGACCAACCGGGCGTCATCCCGAGCTGACCCGGCGGCCGGAGCCCGTCGGGCGGCGCGAGGACGCACGCGCGACTACCGTCCCCAAGACCGAACGCGCTGTGTATCAGACCTTTACGAGATCGTCCGCGTGAATGACCGCCCGGCGCATATTCTCCGGAAGATCCGCGGTGGAACGCCCCAGCATCCCTTCGAGTTCGACGCTGTCGTATTCGACGACACCGCGCGCCACGACGCGGTCGTCGGGGGCCACGAGATCGACCACGTCGCCACCGGAGAAGGTGCCGCGCAGACCGATGATGCCCGCCGCGAGCAGGGAGCGGCGACGGTCGGAGACCGCCTGCACCGCGCCCGCGTCCAGCAGGAGCGCGCCGCGACTGTCGGCCGCGTGACGCACCCAGAACTTGCGGGCCGACATGCGGGTGGGACGAGCGGCGAAGGCGGTGCCGACGGTGCCCGCGGTGAGCGCGGCGGCCGCGTCGGAGGCGGCGGCCAGCAGCACGGGCACGCCCGCGTCGGCGGCCAGCCGTGCCGCCAACAGTTTGGAGGCCATGCCACCGGTGCCGAGCGCACCCCCACTGCCCGCGATGACGCCGTCGAGGTCGGCGCTGCCGCGCACCTCGGGGATGAAATGCGCGCCGCCCTTGCGCGGATCGCCGTCGTAGAGGCCGTCGACATCCGACAGCAGCACCAGCGCGTCGGCGCCCACCAGGTGCGCGACCAGTGCGGCGAGCCGGTCATTGTCGCCGAAGCGGATCTCCTCGGTGGCGACGGTGTCGTTCTCGTTGACCACCGCGATGGCGCCCAGCGAGCGCAGCCGATCGAGGGTGCGCTGGGCATTGCGGTGATGTTCGCGCCGGGCGAAGTCGTCGGCGCTGAGCAACACCTGTCCGACGGTGCGGCCATAGCGGCCGAACGAGGTGCCCCAGGCGTGCGCCAGGGCGAGCTGACCGACACTGGCCGCGGCCTGCTTGGTGGCCAAATCCTTGGGGCGCTTGGTCAATCGGAGCGGCGCGAGGCCCGCGCCGACGGCGCCGGAGGAGACGACCACCACATCCGATCCGGCGCGCATCCGCGCCTCGACCGCGTCGGCGAGGCGGTCCAGTCGTTCGATATCCAGCCCGGATCGCAGGCTGGTCAGCGCCGAGGACCCGATCTTCACCACCACGCTGCGGGCCGCGACAATGGCCTGCCGCGCCTCGCTCAACGCCTCGACCCCGACCCGCATGACTATCGAACCCCTTGCCCCGCGATCGAATCCGCAGCGCGGATATGCCAACCCACCGTTACTCCTGCTCGTCCTCGACCAGGCCGCGCCGCACCCGTGAGGCGTGCTTGCGCTCGGACGCGCTGATCCGGTCGGACTGTTCGAGGCGGATATCGGTGCCGCGCCCGGTGGGCACCATATCGATGCCCGCGGAGATCTGCGGCTCCCAGTCGAAGGTGACATCGCCGATGGTGACCGGCGCGCCGGGCTGTGCACCCAGCTTGACCAGTCGATCCTCGACACCGAGGCGGGCCAGCCGGTCGGCCAGGTAGCCGACGGCCTCGTCGTTGTCGAATTGGGTCTGGCGCACCCAGCGCTCGGGCCTGGTGCCGCGCACGATGAACCCGCCCGGCACCTCCGGATCGGGCAGCACCCGGAAACCGGTGTCGTCCACCGCGATCGGTCGGATCACCTGCCGCTTCGGCGCCGCCTTCGGATGATCCTCCCGGTACTGGCGCACCAGGTCGGCCAGCGCGAAGGTGAGCGGGCGCAGCCCGTCCCTGGTGACCGCCGAGATCTCGAAGACGGGCCAACCGCGCGCGGTGAACTCCGCGGTGACCATCTCGGCCAGTTCCGCCGCGTCCGGGACATCGGTCTTGTTCAGGATGACCACGCGCGGCCGATCGGCCAGATCACCCAGACCGGCATCGGCGCTAAGCGCGGACTTGTAGGCGGCCAACTCGGCCTCCAGCGCGTCCACATCGGAGACCGGATCACGACCGGGCTCCAGCGTCGCGCAGTCGACGACGTGCGCGAGCACCGCGCAGCGCTCGAGATGCCGCAGGAAGTCCAGCCCGAGGCCGCGACCCGCGCTCGCGCCCGGAATCAGGCCGGGCACATCGGCGATGGTGAAGGTGGTGTCGCCGCTGGCGACCACACCGAGATTCGGCACCAGCGTGGTGAACGGGTAGTCCGCGATCTTCGGTTTGGCCGCCGACAGCACCGAGACCAGCGAGGATTTGCCCGCCGACGGGAATCCGACCAGGCCGACGTCGGCGACGGATTTCAGTTCGAGGACGAGATCGCTCTCCTCGCCCTCCTCGCCGAGCAGCGCGAAACCGGGGGCCTTGCGCGCCCGCGAGGCCAGCGCCGCATTGCCGAGTCCGCCGCGTCCGCCCTTGGCCGCGACGAAGCGATTGCCCGCACCGACCAGGTCGATGAGCATCGCGCCGTCGCGATCGAGCACCACGGTGCCGTCGGGTACCTTCAGCACCAGGTCGGCGCCCATCTTGCCGTCGCGATTGCCGCCCTCGCCGGGTTTGCCGCTACCCGCCTTGGCGTGCGGATGGAAGTGGAAGTCCAGCAGGGTGTGCACATTCGAGTCGACCTCGAGAATCACATCCCCGCCATTGCCGCCATTGCCGCCGTCGGGTCCGCCGAGCGGTTTGAACTTCTCTCGATGCACCGAGGCGCAGCCGTGGCCGCCTTTGCCTGCGCGCACATGAAGTACGACACGGTCGATGAACTTGGACATACGCCGAATCATCCTCCTTCGGAAGGGTCGTACTCGCGGCGGTGTGCCTACACGCGAAAGCGGGCCAGGGTTTGTCTACCCTGACCCGCTTACGTCGTTCGGAGTGGCGGCGTCAGGCCGAGGCCGGCTCCGGGGTGACGATATTGACGGTCTTGCGGCCGCGCTTGATGCCGAACTTCACCGCACCCGCCGCCAGGGCGAACAGGGTGTCGTCGCCACCGCGACCGACATTGACGCCGGGGTGGAAGTGGGTACCGCGCTGGCGGACCAGGATCTCGCCCGCGTTCACGGACTGGCCGCCGAACCGCTTCACGCCGAGCCGCTGGGCGTTGGAGTCGCGACCGTTCCGGGAGCTGGATGCACCCTTCTTATGTGCCATTGTGGGAACTCCTCGTACCTGGGGTGTGCACCCCGTAGTCGCTTACTTGATGCCGGTGACCTTCAGAACCGTCAGCTTCTGACGGTGACCCTGACGCTTGTGGTAGCCGGTCTTGTTCTTGAACTTGTGGATGCGGATCTTCGGACCCTTGGTCTGGTCCACGATCTCGGCCGATACCGAGACCTTGGCCAACTTCTCCGCATCGGTGGTCAGCTGGGCGCCATCGACCACCAGGACCGGGGACAGCGCCACAGCGGTGCCCGGCTCACCCTCGAGCTTCTCGACCTTCACCAGGTCACCGACCGCGACCTTGTACTGCTTTCCGCCGGTCTTGACGATCGCGTACGTTGCCATCGGTCGGCTGCCCTTCTTCCTCTAAAAGTGCTGTGCACTTGCTCATGGCGACCCTCCGGCCGGATCACTCCGCCGGAAACCGCCACGACTGGTCTGGTATTGCCGCCGCCCTGGCTGACCGATGACCCTCTACCGGGCCACGAAGACAGGCTCTGTGTGTAACGACAGAACACACTGTCACCGGGCAGCGACTGTCCAAGGCTACAGGACGGGCGCCACCACAACCAAACCGGGTGCGGCGCAATCCCGAGCCGGGTTTGCGGGGCATGACGGGCGAGACGCACCAGGTAGCGGCACGACCCACACAGCGAGTGGTCCCCGTCGCATCGAATGCGACGGGGACCACTGCGGCTATTCCGATTCGATTCCGCGAACCGAGTTCCCGGTCAGGCCTCTGCCTCGGGCGCGCCCGCCGGACGGCCAACCGCCCGCCTGCGCGGCCGAGCCCGATGCGGCACCTCCACCGCGTCCTGACCGACATAATCGATCGGCGCGGCGGGCTGCTGCTCGGCGGAGAGCACGAAGACCGCACCGGCGGAATCCGCGGCGGGCGCGGCGGTCGAACGGGCGACCCTGCGCCTGCGGGCCGTGCCATTGCGGTGCGCGGGTTCGGGCTCGGGCGCCGACACGGAAACCGTCTCGACGGCACCGCTTTCGGTGACCTTCGGCGTCCGACCCGCCTCGACGCGAGTCGAATCCGCCTCGGCGACAACAACACCGGTCTCCACGGGTCGCGATCCCGATTCGGACCGACTCTCGACCACCTCGGCACCGGCCGAATCGGACACAGTGTCGGCCGAATCGGCGAGCACAGACTCGGTCTCGACCGAATCATCCCCGGCCGCAACCGCTTCCCCGTGCACCGGCTCCTCAACCAAATGCGCCGCCATGGCCAACGCCACCGGATGCGCCCGCTTGACGGCCGCATCCTCCTCGACCGAATCGCCGTGCGCCGCGGTCCCATTGGTCGCCACGACAGGTTCGGCGGGAGCCGCCGACTTGTCGCGGCCACGCCTGCGCCGCGAGCCCGTCTCGCGGGTGCGCGCCGCGCCTTCCTCGACGGCGGCCGGCTCCACCGGGTAGGTGTGCACGATGATGCCGCGTCCGTGGCAGTGCTCGCAGGTGGAGGAGAAGGCCTCGACCAGGCCGGTGCCCAGCTTCTTCCTGGTCATCTGGACCAGGCCGAGCGAGGTGACCTCCGAGACCTGATGGCGGGTGCGGTCGCGACCCAGCGCCTCGGTGAGTCGGCGCAGCACCAGGTCCCGATTGGATTCGAGGACCATATCGATGAAGTCGACGACGATCATGCCGCCGATATCGCGCAGCCGCATCTGGCGCACGATCTCCTCGGCCGCCTCCAGATTGTTCCTGGTGACGGTCTCTTCCAGGTTGCTGCCGCCGGAACCGGTGAACTTGCCGGTATTGACGTCGATGACGGTCATGGCCTCGGTGCGGTCGATGACCAGGGTGCCGCCCGAGGGCAGCCACACCTTGCGGTCGAGCGCCTTGGCCAACTGCTCGTCGATGCGGTAGGTCTCGAAGACGTCGACGCCGTTGTTGTCGTGGCGTGACACCCTGGCCAGCAGGTCGGGCGCGACGGTGCGGATGTAGGTCTCCACCGTGCTCCAGGCCCGATCGCCCTCGATGACCAGTCGGGAGAAGTCCTCGTTGAACAGGTCCCGAATGACCTTGACCAACAGGTCCGGCTCTTCGTACAGCGTCTTGGGCGAGCCGGAGTCCCGATTGGCGGCGGCCTTCTCGATGGTGCGCCAGGTGGCCTGGAGCCGCTCCACGTCGCGGGCCAGTTCGGTCTCGCTGACACCCTCGGAGGCGGTGCGGATGATCACGCCCGCGTCGGCGGGCACGATATCGCGCAGGATCTCCTTGAGCCGCTTGCGCTCGGTGTCGGGCAGTTTGCGGCTGATCCCGGTGGAGGTGCCGCCGGGCACGTACACCAGGAAGCGACCCGCGAGGCTGATCTGGGTGGTCAGCCGTGCGCCCTTGTGCCCGACCGGATCCTTGGAGACCTGGACCAGCACCTGATCGCCCGGCCGGAGCGCCTGTTCGATCTTGCGTTCCCGACCGCCGAGTCCGGCGGCCTCCCAGTTGACCTCGCCCGCGTAGAGCACGCCATTGCGGCCGCGACCGATATCGACGAAGGCGGCCTCCATGCTGGGCAGCACATTCTGGACCCTGCCCAGGTAGACATTGCCGACCATGGACGCCGAGCCGGTATTGGTGACGAAGTGCTCGACCAGGACACTGTCCTCGAGCACCGCGACCTGGGTGGCGGCGGCGTGATCCGGGAAGGATTTCTCGCGCACCACCATGACCCGGTCCACCGCCTCGCGGCGGGCCAGGAATTCGGATTCGGTGAGGATGGGCGGACGCCGACGGCCCGCCTCGCGGCCGTCGCGCCTGCGCTGCCGCTTGGCCTCGAGCCGGGTGGAGCCGGTGATGCCCTGGACCTCGTCGACGGCGACGGCGCGGCTGCGGCTCTTGTTGCGCGGCTCGCGCTCGTGCACCACCGTATTCGGCGGATCGTCGTCGGACGGTTCGGATTCGCCGGATTCGCCCGCCACCTTGCGACGGCGACGGCGACGCCTGCGACGGCTGGATCCGTCGGACTCCGAGTCGTCGTCGGCGTCGGCGGCTTCCTCATCGGCCTGCCGCTGCGCCGGTTCGACCGATTCGGTGGACGTTACGTCCTCGCCCTCGGCGGACTCGCCTTCAGCGGACTCGCCCTCGGTGTCCTCATCGGATTCGGCGTCGGCCTGCTGTTCGCCCCGGCCCCGACCGCGACCGCGCCGACCGCGCCTGCGCCGCCGCGGATGATCCTCGGAGTCCTCGCCGTGCTCGGCGTTGTCGGCCTCGTCCTCGACGGGCTCCTGCTCCTCCTCGACCGGCTCGGGGGCGGGCCGTTCGGCGCGGCGGGCCTCGCGTTCGGCCTTGCGCCTGCGGCGCGCCTCCTCGGCGACGGCCGCGTCCGGCGGCAGGAACAGGGGTGCCACCACGGCCGATTGGAAGATCGGCTCCGCGACATGCGGCGCTTCCTGGACGGCACTGGTGAATAGCTGCTCGGGTTCGGGCCGGGCGGCCGCGAACAGCGGCCCCGCGGCGATTCCCGGTTCGGCGACCGCCGCGGCCTCGGGCTGCGGCTCGAACTCGGGTTCGGCCACGACCTCGACGACCGCTTCCGGTTCAGCGGGAGCGGGCTCGGCGGGTGGCGCGACCTCGGCGGGCGCGGGTGGTTGTTCGCTGGTTTCGGACGCGCGCGGACCCAATGCGTCGACCACGGATGCCGCGAAGGCGCGGTCCACGTTCGACTGGGCGCTGCGCGCCTCGGCTCCCAACTCGCTCAGCTTGGCCAGGACGCGCTTGCTCGTGGTACCCAGCAGCTTGGCCAGCGCATGCACTCGGATTCGCTCCGGCAATTGTTCGGCATCCTGTTTTGTTGTGTCCAGCGGCTCTTGATCGGCCACGAAGTCTCCTCGAGGCCCCCGGGCGCGTCCCTCCCGGTACGGAGTGAAGCGGCCGACGCGGGGGCACTGTCCGTTATCGATGCGCGCCCGCTGGCGCGAATCGTTTGGTCTCGCCCCGCGTGCCCGGTTATCACCGTTGTTGTTCTCGTCGTCGGGCTAACTGGTCACGCGGCGCCTGGCTGTTGGCTGAACCTCCGTGGGTTGCGCGATCATCCAGCGTGCCTCGGTGTGCCACGGACCCGGATTACAGGTCGATGGTCCTTCGGCAGCGATGATCGGCAGCGAACCGCGGTGTCATCCGGCTGCCACGGCACCGACAACTCGCGTACCTGCGCGAACTATCGGCATAGAAGGCAACCAGTGCCAGTATCCCACACCGTGCGCCGAAGCTTTGCCATAGGCGCTCGGCTCGGCCGGTGAGCCCGGTGGACAAGCGCACGGCGCGGGTCGATGATCAGGCCGGGTGCTCGGGGAACCAGAGCGCGATCTCACGCTTGGCCGATTCCGGCGAGTCCGAGCCGTGTACCAGGTTGTACTGGGTCTCCAACGCGAAGTCGCCCCGGATGCTGCCGGGGACGGCCTTCTCGACCGGGTCCGTGCCGCCCGCGATCTGACGGAAGGCGGCGATGGCCCGCGGACCCTCCAGGACGGCCGCCACGACCGGGCCGGAGGTGATGAATTCGATCAGGGATCCGAAGAACGGCCGCTCGGCGTGTTCGGCGTAGTGCTCGCCCGCGAGCGTCTCGGAGACATTCTTCAATTCCAGGGCCTTGATCTTCAGGCCCTTGCGCTCGATACGGGTGAGCACCTCGCCGACGAGGCCACGGGCGACACCGTCCGGCTTGATAAGTACCAACGTCTGCTCTGTCACGGCGCAAAGCATAGTGGCCGCCGTGCCGAACGGCCGCCTCAGGAGGAACGTCGGATCCGCTGACCGGGCAGCAGACCGTGCTCCATCCGCTTCTTGACATCCGATCGCAGCACCAGGATGAAGGCCCACACCACTGCGAACAGCACCCCGATGACCCCGATGGATACGTGGATGAACATCCCGGCGATCGTCAATACCTGCAGCGCGAGATTGAACGGCAGCGCCCGGGAACGCCGCTGCACACCCGCACCGAGGATCATGATCACCGCCAGCGCCACCAGATAGCCACCCGATAGCCAGGTGATGCCGCCGCCGACCGATCCGACCACCGGCAGTGCCAGCAGCACCACAATGGCCTCCAGGATCAACGTCCCGGCCATCACACCGCGCAGGCCCTTCCACGGGTCGGGGGGCGAGGGCTGCTCGCCGTTCGACTGTTCCCCGTTCGACTCCGTCATTGCGGATCCTTTCCGAACAGTGCGCGGGCGGCGCCTGCGGTGACGACCGATCCCGTCACCACCACGCCTGCGCCGGAGACCATCTCCCCCGCCTCGCCGATTTCCTCGGCGAGCGCGATGGCCGTCTCCAAAGCGTCGGGCAGTGTGGCGGCCTGGATCACCCGCTCATCGCCGAAGCGCTGCACCGCCAGGTCGGCGAGCCGCTCGACATCCATCGCGCGCGGGGATCCGTTGGTGGTGACCACGATCTCGTCGAAAACGGGTTCCAGGGCCTCGAGGATGCCGGCCGCGTCCTTGTCGCCGAGGACGGCGAGAACCCCGACCAGTTTGCGGAAATCGAATTCGGCGTTCAGCGCGGCGGCCAGCGCCCGCGCCCCGTCCGGATTGTGCGCGGCATCGATGAAGATGGTCGGCGCGCTGCGCATCCGCTCGAGCCTGCCGGGACTGGTCGCGTTCGCGAAGCCCGCGCGCACCGCCTCGATATCGAGCTGCCTGCCCGCACCCGCGCCGAAGAACGCCTCGACCGCGGCCAAGGCCAGCGACGCGTTGCGGGCCTGATGCTCACCGTGCAGGGGCAGGAAGATGTCGTCGTAGACCCCGCCGAGGCCCTGCAATTCCAGCTGCTGACCACCGACCGCGACGCGCCGCGCCAGCACCCGGAACTCCGAACCTTCGCGGGCCACCGCCGCGTCGACCTCGACGGCCCGGCGCAGCAGCACCTCCATGGCCTCCGGCTGCTGCTCGGCGATGATGGCCACCGTGTCGTGCGGGATCAGCCCCTCGGGCGCGCGCTTGATGATGCCCGCCTTCTCCGCCGCGATGGACGCGAGATCGGGGCCGAGGTAGTCGGTGTGGTCAAGGCCGATGGGGGTGATTACCGCGACCTGCCCGTCGATGACATTGGTGGCGTCCCACGTGCCGCCCATGCCGGTCTCCACCACCGCCACGTCCACGGGGGCCTCGGCGAAGGCCGCGTACGCCATCGCCGTGAGCACCTCGAATTTGCTCATGGCCGGACCGCCCTCGGCCGCGGAACGCTTATCGATCATCTCGATGTAGGGCAGCAGTTCCCGGTAGGTCGCGACGTAGTGGGCCGGGCTGATCGGGGCATTGTCGATGCTGATCCGCTCGGTGGCCAGTTGCAGGTGCGGACTGGTGATTCGACCCGTGCGTCGGTGCAGCGCGGTGAGCAGGCTGTCGATCATCCGGGTGACCGAGGTCTTGCCGTTGGTGCCCGCGACGTGGATGGCCGGATAGGTCTGCTGCGGCGAGCCGAGCAGATTCATCAGGGTGGCGATGCGGGTGAGCGACGGCTCGATCTTGGTCTCGGGCCAGCGCCGGTCGAGTTCGGCCTCGACCAGCGCCATCTCGGCCAGTTCGACCGGGGACGGTCCGGCGCCGAGTCGGGCGGCCGTGCCGTGCTGCGGTTCCGGTTCGTCGTTCACTTGCCGCTCAACTCCGTCAGGCGCGCGGTGATCCGGTCCGCCTCGGCGGTGGCCGCCGCACGGCGGGATTTGATCTTGTCGACCACCTGTTCGGGGGCCTTGGCCAGGAACGCCTCGTTGCCGAGCTTGGCCTCGGTGCCGACCAATTCCTTCTGGGCGGCGGCGAGATCCTTCTCCAGGCGGCGCCGTTCGGCGTCCAGATCGACGGTGCCGGAAGTATCCAGTTCGACGGTGACAGTGCCTACGCCGAGCGGCACCTCCAGCGTGGCGGTGGCGGCGAATCCGTCGGCGGGCGCGGTGAGCCGCGCCAGGCTGCGCACCGACTCCTCATGACCGCCGAGCTCGGCCGCGTCCAAGCCGACCAGGGCGGCGGCCACCTTCTGCTTCTCGGCCAGGCCCTGATCGCTGCGGAACCGGCGGATCTCGGTGATCAGGCGTTGCGCGTCCGAAATACGCCGCGCCGCACCGGTATCCGGTTCGATACCGGTGGCGGTGGGCCACGGCGCGACGACGATGGACTCACCACCGGTGAGCGCCTGCCACAGCGATTCGGTGACGAACGGGATGACCGGATGCAGCATCCGCAGCGACGCATCCAGCACGGTGCCCAGCACCACCCTGGTGGCCTCGGCGCGGGCGTCGTCCTCGGCGAACTGCACCTTGGCCAATTCCAGGTACCAGTCGCAGAATTCGTCCCAGAAGAAGTGGTACAGCGCCTCGCACGCCTTGCCGAACTCGTACCCGTCCAGGGCCGAATCCACCTCGGCGCGAACCTCTTCCAGTTTGTCGAGAATCCAGCGGTCCGCGTCGGTGAGCGCGGCGCGGGCGGGCAGATCGCCGGGGCGCGCGCCATTCATCAGGGCGAGTTTGCCCGCGTTGAACACCTTGGTGATGAAGCTGCGCGCGGCCAAGGCGTGCGGTTCGCCGACCGACAGGTCGCTGCCCGGCTGCGCCCCGCGCGCCAAGGCGAAGCGCAGCACGTCGGCGCCGTACTGCTCGATCCATTCGAGCGGGTCGATGCCATTGCCGCGGGATTTGGACATCTTCTTGCCGAACTGGTCGCGGATCAGGCCGTGCAGGAACACATCCCGGAACGGCATCTGATAGTCGCCGTCCTTGCCCACGTTCAGGGCGATGTCGCGCGAGACGAAGGTGCCGAACATCATCATCCGGGCCACCCAGAAGAACAGGATGTCGTAGCCGGTGACGAGAACGCTGGTGGGATAGAACTTCTCGAGTTCGGGTGTGGCATCGGGCCAACCCATGGTGGAGAAGGGCCACAGGCCCGAGGAGAACCAGGTGTCGAGCACATCCGGGTCCTGGACGTAGCCCTCGGGGGCCTGCTCGTCCGGACCGACGCAGATGACCTCGCCCTCCGGCCCGTACCAGATCGGAATGCGGTGGCCCCACCAGAGCTGGCGCGAGATGCACCAGTCGTGCATATTGTCGACCCAGTCGAACCAGCGGGGTTCGGAACTGGCGGGGTGGATCACGGTGTCCCCGTTGCGCACCGCGTCGCCCGCCGCCTCGGCCAACGACTCCACCTTGACCCACCACTGCATGGACAGCCGGGGTTCGATCGGTTCGCCAGTGCGCTCGGAATGGCCGACGCTGTGCAGGTACGGCCGCTTCTCGGCCACCACGCGCCCCTCGGCGGCCAGGCGCTCGCGGATGGCCACCCGCGCCTCGAATCGGTCCATACCGTCGAATTCGGTTCCGGTATCGGCGATTCGGCCGCGCTCGTCCATGATCGTCGGCATGGGCAGACCGTGCCGCAGACCGATCTCGAAGTCGTTCGGATCGTGGGCGGGGGTGATCTTCACCGCGCCGGAACCGAATTCGGGATCGACATAGTCGTCGGCGACGATGGGAATCTGCTTGCCGGTGATCGGGTGGTACAGCGTGGCGCCGATGAGGGCCTGGTAGCGCGGGTCCTGCGGGTGCACGGCCACCGCCGTGTCACCGAGCATGGTCTCCACCCGGGTGGTGGCCACGATGACGTGCGGTTCGGCGTCGTCGAGCGAGCCGTAGCGCAGCGAGATCAGCTCACCTTCGACATCGGAGTATTTGACCTCGATATCGGAGATGGCGGTGCGCAGCACCGGCGACCAGTTCACCAGGCGCTCGGCGCGGTAGATCAGGCCCGCGTCGAACATGCGCTTGAAGATGGTCTGCACCGCGCGCGAGAGGCCCGCGTCGAGGGTGAACCGGTCGCGGCTCCAGTCGACACCGTCGCCGAGGGCGCGCATCTGCCACTGGATGGCTCCGCCGGATTCGCGCTTCCAGTCCCAGACCTTCTGGACGAACAGTTCGCGGCCGAAATCCTCTTTGGTCTTGCCGTCGACGGCGAGCTGCTTCTCCACCACGGTCTGGGTGGAGATGCCCGCGTGATCCATGCCGGGCAGCCACAGCACCTCGTAGCCCTGCATGCGCTTGCGGCGGGTCAGCGTGTCCATCAAGGTGTGATCGAGGGCATGGCCGATGTGCAGATTGCCGGTGACATTCGGCGGCGGCAGCACAATCGAGTACGGCGGTTTGGCGCTGCTCGGATCGGCGGTGAAATAACCGGCCGCTACCCAGCGCTCGTACATCGGGGCCTCTACCGCACCGGGATTCCAGTTCTTGGGCAGGGCATCGGCACGATTACGCGTGTTGTCAGGGGTTGCGCTGGTCACCCCGCGATTCTAATGACCGTTGCCGACGGGATTTCGCAGACCCGCACGGCACGCCGGAAGGGTTCGGCCGCAAGGCAATCCATCGGGGGATCCCGGACACAAAACTAGGCGGAGTCTTCGGTGGATGAGGGACACCGAACACTCCGCCTATGCCTTGTAGCTTACCGCCGTTCCAGGTCGGAGCCTGGAATCCTCAAGTAATTCTCAGCTTCCGACCTTTTTCGCCACGGAAATCGGGCTTGTTCGCGCGGCCTGCCGAGGGTGCGGTGGGGCGCGTCACATCGAGGCGGCCGGAACGGGTGAATCCTCCTCGGCCAGACTCGCGTTGAGCGCGATGGCCGCGGTCGAACCCGCGCCCGCCGCGGTGATCACCTGAGCGCCCGGATTGTTGACATTGCCCGCCGCCCACACTCCGGCCACGGTGGTCTGCCCGCTCGGATCGGTCACCGGCCAACCCGCCGCGTCGAACGTCGCGCCGAGGCTCTCCAGCACCGCCGCGTTGGGGACGAACGTGGGGCCGACGAAGACCGCATCGCGTTCGATGATCCGACCGTCGGCCAGTTCGACACCGCGCAACCGATCGTCGGTAATGACGAACCGAACCACCTCGCCGTCGACGACGATGACACCGCGCCCGGCCAGCCGCGCCCGCTGTTCCGCGCTCAAGAGCATGGTGTGCGGGAAGAACATGGTGTCCTGCGACCACTGCGGCACCAGCACGCCCAGATGGAAGGCCCTGGCCAGCGCGCCGGGTTCGGTGCCGCCGATCACGGCCAGTCGCTGATCGCGGACCTCGTAGGCGTGGCAGTACGGGCAGTGCAGCACCTCATGGCCCCAGCGCTCGGCCGCGCCCGCAATCTCGGGCAGCACATCGCGCAGGCCGGTGGCCACCAGCAGTCTGCGGGCGCGCAGTTCGCCGCCCTTGACCAGGCGGACCGTGAATGTCCTTCCGTCCGCGGCCTTCTCGGCGGAGCTCACCTCGTCGTCGAGCAGTTCGCCGCCGTAGTCGGCCACCTCCGCCGCGCCCAGGGTCAGCAGTTCGTGCGGCGGCATCCCCTCGCGGGAAAGGTAGCCGTGCATATGCTGGGCCGGGGCATTTCGCGCGGCGCCGCCGCGCACCACGGCCACCCGTCGCATCGCGCGGCCCAGTACCAATGCCGCGGACAGGCCCGCCGCTCCGCCGCCGATAACCACCGTGTCGTATATCTGTTCAGTCATTAGTCGTCCACCTCCGCCGACCACCCTGCACGCACCAGAGCTGTTTCGGCAACGAATTTTGCCAATATCGGGAATGGGGTGTGCACTGGGGAAATGACCCAGCAGGCTATCGCTCAGACACTGGCCACCATAGGCCCGCGCCTGCGCTCGGTGCGCACCCGGCGCAATATGACGCTCACCGCGTTGGCCGAGGCCACCGGCATTTCCAAGAGCACGCTGTCGCGTTTGGAATCCGGCCAGCGCAAGGCCAGCCTGGAACTGCTGCTGCCCATCGCCGCCGCGCACGAACTGCCGCTCGACGAGCTCATCTCCGGACCGAGGGTGGCCGATCCCAGGGTGCACACCACGGCCCGGAATGTGAACGGCAACACCGTGATTCCGCTGACCAGGCAGCCGGGACCGCTCCAGGCGTACAAGATGATCATCGGACCCGAGCGCACCGAACCCGAACCGAAGGTGCACGACGGTCACGAGTGGCTCTACGTCCTGGCCGGACATCTGCGGCTGATCCTGGCCGAACACGATCTGGTGCTCGGCCCCGGCGAGGCCGCCGAATTCGACACCAGGCAACCGCACTGGTTCGGCAGCACCGGACGCGGTCCGGTGGAGATCCTCAGCCTGTTCGGCACCCAGGGCGAGCGCATGCACCTGCGGGCGCGCACCACCCCGCACACCTTCCGGAAACGGGCGTGATCAGGGCGTCAGCACCGACAGCGCGCCCGGCGCCACCCGGATGGTGAGCGGCAGCATGCCCGCGGGTTCGCCGTCGGCCGTCGCGGGCGCGCCCGGCGCGCTCAGCGTGATCGATGCGGCCCGATACTGCTCGACCCGCGGATGATCCAGCCGCTTGCCCGCCGCCAAGGCGGGCAGCAACCGCAGCATCTCCAGGCGGGACAGCGCACCGACCACCGTGAGATCGAGCAGGCCGTCGTCGAGCAGCGCGTCCGGGCAGATCCGCATACCGCCGCCGTAGGTGCGGGCATTGCCGACCGCGACCATGATGGCCTCGGTCGTGACGACGGTGTCGGCGCTCGCGCCCGGATTGGCCAAGCCCTCGGCGGTGACACCGGCCAACTCGATGCGGTAGGGCACGGTGAGCCCGCCCGAGAGTTCCGCCAGTGCCGCGACGGTATAGCGCAGCCGACCGCGCGGCCAGTGCATCGCGTTGGCGCGCAGGGTGACTCGCGCATCGAGTCCGGTGCCGGTGACCGTGGCGAACCACATCGGCTCGGTGCGCGGACCGCCCGCTTCGATGCGGCCCAGATCGATGACGCGAATCCGCCCGTCCAGCACCAGATCCGCCGCGGCGGCCGGATCATCGGTCGGCACACCCAATTCCCTGGCCAGGTCATTGCCGGTGCCCGCGGGCACCATGCCGAGCGGGATACCGGTCTCGGCCAGTGCGGGCAGCAGCACCGCGATCAGGCCGTCGCCGCCGACGCACACCACCGCGTCCGGTCGGGTCCGCTCGATCGACTCGCGCAGCAGCCGAACCGAGGCCGCGGCCGAATCCGCGCGGATCTCGGTGACGACCGCACCGCGCGCGGCGAACCGGGCCAATGCCGGGACGGCCGCCTGCTCGCCCTTGCCGAGTCCGGACAGCGGATTGGTGACGACGGTCAGTCTGCGCGGCGAAACCTGGTTCACGGAACCAGCTTTCCAGGATTGAGGATGCCCGTGGGATCCAATTCGGCCTTGACCGCGCGCAGCACCCGCACGCCGAGTTCGCCGATCTCGGCCGACATCCAGGGGCGGTGGTCCGCGCCGACCGCGTGGTGGTGGGTGATGGTGCCGCCCGACGCCACGATCGCGTCGCCCACGGCGTTTTTCGCCCTGTGCCACTGGGCGATCGGGTCATCGAGCTGTTTGGCGATGACGGTGAAGTACAGCGAGGCGCCGGTCGGGTAGCTGTGCGAGATATGGCACATCACCAGTGCGGGGGTGCCCTGCGCGGTGAGCGAATCCGTCAGCGCCGCAGTGACTTTCGCCTTCAGCTCGGACAGGTTCGACCAATTGGTCGCGGTCTCCAGGGTTTCGCAGAGCACGCCGAGATCCAGGAGCGCGTCGCGCATATAGGGCGCGGCGAAGCGGCCGTGCTCCCATTCGCGGGCCGGAGTCTCCCCCAGTGCCTTTCCGCCCGCGGCTGCCAGCAGGTCGTACGCCTCGGCGCTGCGCGCGGCCACGTGCGCGGCGCTGCCCTCGAAGGTCGTGACGGCTAGACAACCCGTCACCGCCGCGCCGCCGATATCGCCCGCACGGGCCAGGTTCACGCCGGTCTCCGCCTCGTCGGACAGTCGAAGCACGGTGGGCGCGGCGCCCGCCTGGACCACCGCGCGCAGTGCCGCCGCTCCGGTCGCGAAGTCCGGGAACGACCACGCCTGGTACGCAGTGGTTTCCGGCACCGGGTGCACCCGCACGGTGACCTCGGTGATCACCCCGAGCGTGCCCTCCGAGCCCACGAACAGCTCGCGCAGATCAGGTCCGGCGGCCGAGGCGGGCGCGCGGCCCATATCCATTGTGCCGCTTGGGGTGGCCACCCGCAGACGCTGAACCATGTCGTCGAAACGGCCGTAGCCCGCCGATGCCTGTCCGGACGAGCGGGTCGCCGCGAATCCGCCGATACTGGCGAATTGGAAGCTCTGCGGGAAGTGGCCGAGCGAAAGTCCGTGCGCGGCAAGCAATTCCTCGGCGCGCGGGCCGGTGAGCCCGGCACCGAGCACCGCCGTGCCGCTGATCGGATCGATTCCGGTGACCGTGTCGAGCCGCCGCAGATCCAGCGCGATGACCGTCGCGAACCGGCCGCGCAGTGGTTCGACACCGCCGACCACACTGGTGCCGCCGCCGAAAGGCACCACGGCGACGGCATTCTCGGCGCAGTAGGCCAGCACGGCGAGCACCTGCTCGTGATCGGCGGGGAAGACGACGGCATCCGGGGCATCCTGCGGACCCTGCGCCCGGCGACGCAGCAGATCCGGGGTGCTCTTGCCGCCCGCGTGCCGCAGCCGATCATCGTGGTCGACCGAGACATGCGCCGCACCGACCACCGCACTCAAACCCGCGCGCGCGTCCTGCCGGAGCGCGGACGCGCGCAGCGGCACATCGCCCTCGTCGCGGCGCGCCAACGGGTCGCCGGAGATTCCGAAGACCTGCGCGAGCAGATTGCGGACCTGCGCCGAGAGCGGTTTGTGTCCGGCCGGAATACCCCAGGCGTCCCACACCATACCCGCCGTATCGCCGCTCGTCGCGGGACTGTCGGCGGCGCTGTCCTGTCGCTGCGTCTCGACCATGCGTTACAGTTTGACATAGACTGTCAAGCAGTAACGATACCTCGAACTCCGGTGGTGATTCCCGCATGCCAGACCACGGCCGCACCGAGGCCGAAATCCCGCTTTCCGCAATCGATCTCGCGATCCTGGCGGCCGCGCGCGACTGCGTGCGGGAATTCGGGATGCGCCGGACCACCCTCACCGAGGTGGCCCGCCGCGCGGGTGTCAGCAGGCCCACCGTCTATCGGCGCTGGCCCGATACCGGATCGCTCGTGGCGGAACTGCTGGTGCGCGAATTGCGCGAGATCGTCGCCGTCGCCATGCCCACCACCGGAACCGGCCGCGCCAGACTGGTCGACGGCATTGTCGCGGGCGCGGCGACCGTCCGCACGAATCCGCTGTTCGACAAGATCTTTCGCACCGACACCGACCTGATGCTGACCTACGTCTTCGGTCGACTCGGGCGCAATCAGCGCATGCTCATCGACCTGTTCGCCGCAAGCATCAGGTTCGGACAGCAGGACGGATCCATTCGCGGCGGCGAACCCGAGCAGATGGCGACCATGCTGCTGCTCATCGCCCAGTCGGCGGTCCAATCCGCAGGCACCGTCGCCGCACTGCTCGCCGGACCCGACCTCGACACCGAACTCACCGCCGCGCTGAGCGGATACCTGGACCCGCTAGGAAAGGGCTTGTGATGACCCGGAATACGCGCACCACCGGAGATTCGGCGCTCAACGCCGCACGACGCGCGCGGGAACTGCGCGCACTCGGCGACGACCCACAGGTCGATGTGCTGGTCATCGGCGGCGGCGTCACCGGCGCGGGTGCGGCACTCGACGCCGCCGCCCGCGGACTGCGCACCGTACTTGTCGAGCGACACGATCTGGCGTTCGGCACCAGCCGGTGGAGTTCCAAACTCGTGCACGGCGGGCTGCGCTACCTCGCGAGCGGACAGGTCGGCATCGCGCACGAGAGCGCGGTCGAGCGCGGCATCCTGATGCGGCGCACCGCACCGCATCTCGTGCGTCCGCTGCCGCAACTGGTGCCGCTGCTGCCGCAGATCCGACCGTCGCAGCGCACGCTGATCCGGGCGGGCTTCGTCGCGGGAGACGCCCTGCGTCGCAGCGCGGGAACACCGCCCGCGCTGCTGCCGCGCGCACGCCGGGTGGCGGCGGCCGAGGCGCTGCGGCTCGCGCCGACGGTGCGGCGGGCCGGGCTGCGCGGCGGCCTCCAAGCGTGGGACGGTCAACTGGTCGACGACGCCCGATTGGTAGTCGCATTGGCCCGGACGGCCGCGGCGGCGGGCGCGACCGTCCTCACCAGGGTCGAAGCCATCGCAGTGCAAGGCAATTCGGCCACCCTGCGGGATACGCTGACCGGCGCGACCCTCGACCTGCGCGCGGGCGCGGTGGTCAATGCCACCGGCGTCTGGGCCGATACGGTCGACGAGAGCATCGAACTGCGTCCGAGCCGGGGCACCCACCTGGTCTTCGACGCCGCCGCCTTCGGCGGGCTCACCGCCTCGCTCACCGTGCCGGTGCCGGGCAGTATCAGCCGGTTCGTCTTCGCCCTGCCCGCCCCGCACGGCCGCGTCTACCTCGGCCTCACCGACGAGGACGCGCCCGGCCCCATTCCGGACGAACCGAAGCCCAGCGAATCCGAGATCGACTTCCTGCTCGACACCATCAACCAGGCACTGCGGGAACCCCTGACCCGCGGCGATATTCGCGGTTCTTTCGCCGGCCTGCGTCCACTGTTGAAGACCGCCGAGGACAGCACCGCCGATATCTCCCGCAAGCACGCGGTCCTGCACTCCCCCTCCGGCATCATCACCATTGTCGGCGGCAAACTCACCACCTACCGACGCATGGCCGAGGACGCGATCGATGCCGCCGTCGCGCGCGTCGGCATCGCCGCGGGTCCGTGTCGGACCCGACGGCTGCCGCTCGTCGGGGCGGTATCCGGCGCGGCGCGCGACAGACTGGCGATCCCCCCGCTGCTCATCGAGCGCTACGGCAGTGCGGCATCGGTCGTCCTGTCGGCGGATCCGTCCTCGCGCGAACCGGTCGCACCCGGAATAGATGTCACCGCGGCGGAATTCGCCTACGGCATCTCCCACGAAGGCGCATTGACGCCCGAGGACCTTCTCGACCGACGCACCCGCATCGGGTTGGTCGCCGAGGACCGGGCAGCGGCCCTGCCCGCTGCCGAAAAGCTCTTCGACTGAGCGCTATTCCCCGATGCCCAACAGCTTTCCGAGCAGGTCGGTGAGCTGTCGGCGTTCGGCGACACTCAGCGGGGCGAAGGTCGCGTCGAGAAATCCGGGGACCGCGCCTTCCGCCTGCTTCAGCCGGGTCAGACCCGCCTCGGTGACGGTGACCGCATAGGAGCGCCGATCCTTCGGATTGCGTTCGCGACGTATGTATTCGGCGCCTTCCAAGTCGTCGCAGAGACCCACCATCACGCTGCGATCGATCCGCAATTCCTCGCAGAGCGTCTGCTGCGCGCACGGTCCCGCGCCCGCCAGCATCTTCAGCACCAGATGCTGGCCGACGCCGAGTCCCTGTGCGCCCGCGTGGGTCTCGGCCGCCTTGGCCACCTGCGCGGCGGCCCGACACAGCGCGATATCGACCCGCTCGTCGGCGAGGCGCGGAAAGTAGTTCGCCCTGTCGGGCTCGGCGCCGGATCTCATGTCGACAGACTACCATCCGGAAGCAGATTGTTTGACAACAGATTATCTTCGCCAATATCTTCTTGGCACTGATTCCTCTAGTCGCGGAGCGAACCCATGACCCTCGACCTCACCCCCGACGAGCTGCTTTCCACCACCAGGGCGGTGCGCAAACGCCTCGACTTCACCCGGCCGGTGCCTCGGCGCCTGATCGAGGAATGCGTCGACCTGGCCACCCAGGCGCCCACCGGACGCAACCGCCAGCGCTGGCACTTCCTGGTCGTGACCGACGAGCGCAAGCGCGCGCAGGTCGCCGACATCTTCCGCCGCGCCACCGCATCGGGTTCGGGCCAACCGTTGAGCCACAACGACATTCGCCGCATGAACCACCACCCCGCCTCCACCGCCGCGGTATTCGACGGACTGCGCCACCTGCTCGACAACGCGCACCGGGTGCCCGCCTACGTCATCCCCGCCATCGAGGGCCGCACCGACCGCGCCCCGGTCGAGATCCAAGCCAATACCTGGGGTTCCATCCTCCCGGCCGTATGGAGCTTCATGCTCGCCGCCCGCGCCCGCGGCCTCGGCACCGTGTGGACCTCGGCACAGGGTCCGCTGGAACGTGAACTCGCCCAAACCCTCGGCGTCCCGCACCGGGATGTGATGCTCGCCGCGCTGATCCCCCTCGCCTACACCCTGGGCACCGAATTCAAACCGGCCCCGCGGATTCCGCGCGCGCAGGTGCTGCACTGGGACAACTGGTGAGCCGAAGCGGGCGGCGCGAGGACCCCGCGCGAACCACTATCCTGGCTTGGACGCCGGTTTCATGCGCCGGGAAGGAGGGCGCAGCGTGCGCAGCAAGATATCCGTGGCAATCGCGGCTGGTGAGGGACTCATCGCGCGATTCGGCGAGGTCGTGGTGTATCTCGCCGAGGAGACCGCCTCCACCGACCGAATACTCGGTGCGGTCGAGGCCGTCGCCGAGGACCGACACGCGGGCGCGGCCATCGCCCAGCGCCTGGCCGCCGTGGTCTTCGGCACCGGATCCGAACCCCCGCCCTTCGGCGTGGTCGCCCCCACCGCCGACGGCACCCTGATCCTGCTGCGCGGCCCCGTGAGCGCCGTCATCGAAGGCGCCGAGGGTATGCGCCGCCTCACCGGCGCGCGCGCCTTCACCTGGGTCGACGAGATCGTCCGAGAACCCGTGCGCCGCATCACCGTCGGCGCCGATACCGGCACACCCACCCGCGCCCATCCCCGCTCCGACCTGCACTCCGGGGTGGTGCCGGGCAGCGGATTCGTCCTCGAAACGGTGCGCCGCACCAAGAAACCCGCCGGGGCGGAACCCGCGCGCCCCACGACAGGCTTCCTCACGCCCCCCACAGGCCCGGCCACCGCGCATACCGGCTTCCCCGCCGAACCCGCCGCCGACGCCAACCCCGCCATTCCCCAGCCCGCTCGCCCCACCCCGCCGAATCGCCCCTATATCCCCGTGGGATTCCAGCCCCAGCCCGAGCAGCACCCCGGCTTCACCCGCCCCGGCTTCACCAATGGCAGGCCCGGCGAACCCAGCCTCGGACACCCTTTCCCCACACCGGGATTCACCACCGACCCTTCCCGGGGACCCACCACTCGATTCGGCCAGCCCGTCCCACGCACCCCCGAATACACGCCACCTCCCCCATGGCCGAGCCCGGTAGCGGAATTCGACGCCACTACCCAATACCGACCGCAACAGCCACTCAGCGCGCAGGCGCCTGCCGAACCCGAAGCGCCGTTGCGCCCCTACACGGCGGCACAGCACTACCCACCCGGATTCACCGGAGCGGCACCCGATGACACTCCGGCAACCGCCGGACTCGAAACGGCCGTCCACAACAGCGGACCGGTCGCGCAGCACCGCCCCGCCGAGACAACCCCGGAGTCCAAGGGCCACACCGCCAACGGACAGTCGAGCGCGGAAGCCGCCATCAACTGGCCCAAGACAACGAGATACGGTGCGGCAGACTTGGCCGACGCGACGAACTCGACCGCGACAGCCGACCGGCCCGAGGCGATGCCGGGCACACCCGACACAGCCGGCCACTCCGAAACCCCTGGTCAAGAGTTCGACCCCACCCCGTACGTTCAAGGCGTCATAGGCGCACATCATGACGGCGTATCGGGCTGGGCCGCCACCCCTTATAGCCACTCCGAAGCACTCGGACAACCGAGCGCGATGGACGATTGGGCCAATGGCGTCGTCGGCCCCGATGCCACCGCACAGGACGCCACGAACTCCGAGCAGCCGAGCAGCAACCAACCCTCCGGGCCCGAGACAGGTCGGCACGATCCGGTTGAATGGCCGTACCCGGCAACGGGATCCACCGCGGCCGACTGGTCGAGCGATATAACCGTGCACAGCGGTATCGAACAGCCCGCGAACGCCCGAACCGAGGCGATCGGACGGCCGCGCGCAGCAGTGGAACGCGAACCGAGGCCCGACCTCGACACACAGGGCCGACCCGAAGACGCACCCGACCGGATCGACACCGGGGATCAACCGGCCACCGCACCTTGGGCCGCCGACGAGGTGTGGTCCGGTGAATTGCCGGAGTTCACCGAGAGCTCCGAACCCGCCGCCGCAACCGCATCCCCCAGCGCGGCAATCACATTCGATGTCGACAACCGATTCGGCGACGAAAGCCACTCGGCGCCGGTGGATATCGCGAAGACGAGCACTCCGCAACCGGTCGAGCACATCGACACCAAGGACCAGCCCGCCACCGCGCCCTGGGACGCGGCCGCCGACTCCGCCGCGCAGGAGGCGGTGCACGCCAATGACGCGACGGTGCGATCCACGCGGCCGGAACATATTTCGGGACCGAATCCGATCGGTCCAACCGAAGCGCCCAGCGGCGCGATGCGGTACGGAATGCCGATGTACGGACGCGCGGCCGAACCGACACTGATCGATCGCTCACCTCAGGCAGGCCCGGCAGCGAACCGGATTCTGCCGCCACCGAACTATCCGGCCCAGGATTCCCGAGCCCACTCGTGGCCGCCGCACAACACCGCGCCCCCACCGCTGGAACCTGTTGCCCTGCACCCGTTCCCGCCACCCGATGAGGGCCGGACACGGATCATGCGCCCGGCCGCCGGAATCGGTTCCGGCAGCAACGGCCCAGGCACCCTGGTCATGCACGACGGCTCCGTGCATCCACTGGACCGACCGTATGTGATCGGGCGCGGCCCGCAGTCCGACGATCTGGTGAAGAAGGCTTCCGCCGCACCGCTGGTCCTGCCGCGCGACCGGCACGTCTCCCGCGTGCACGCCTACATCACCGTCGACCGCGGCAAGGTCTATGTGCGCGACGCGGGCACCCGCTCCGGCACCTTCATCGCCGCCTCGGCGGTGGACCAGTGGACCCGCATCACCGGCGACCCCACCGAACTCCCACCCGGTTGGCTCATCCGAATCAGCAACCGTGTCATGACCTTCCGCCCCGGTGATTAGGGCGGGAGTGGCAGGTCTACGACCCGCCACTCCTCCTCCGGTGCTGAGCACACCCCTCGGTGCTCAGCACCGAACTCACACCGCGCGAGCCGATTCCGTGCGATGCACGAGGTCGGCTATCCGGTCGGCGATCGTCGACCAGAGTTCGCGCGGCAGGCCATGGCCCATACCGTCGAAGATCTCGAGTTCCGCGCCCGGTATCGCCGCGGCGGTGGCGCGGCCGCCGCTGCTGCCGATCATGATGTCGGCGGTGCCGTGGATGACAAGCGTCGGCAGCCGCAGCTCCCGTAGGCGGGCGGTGCGGTCGCCGTAGGCCGCCACCGCCGCGCCTTGCCGACCCATACCGGCAGGTTCATAGCCGCGATCGAAGGCCAGGCCCGCACGTCGCGCCACGGCTTCGGCATCGAATTCGAAAGCCGTTCCACTGACAGCCCGCAGCGCACGAACCTGCCAGGCGATGAATTCGGCGCGCTCGCTCGGCGGTTCGCCCAGCGGACCGATGGCCGCGAAATTCGACTCCCCCACCGACGAATCACCGGTGGTCGAGGCGATCGAGGTCAGCGAACGAATGCGGGCGGGATATTCGATGGCCATCGTTTGGGCGATCATGCCGCCCAGCGACATACCGACGACATGCGCCGAATCCACCGCGAGCGCGTCCAGCAGGCCGATCGCGTCACCGGCCATATCCGCGAGCGTGTAGGGCACCTGCGAGAAATCACCCGCCCACACCGCATCGAAATCGAGCGTCCCGACCGTCGGGAAGTGCGTCGACCTGCCGGTATCCCGATTGTCGAATCGCACGATCCGCAGTTCGCGCGCCACCAGTTCCGCGCAGAACTCATCGGGCCAGTGGATCAGCTGCGCGCCGCCACCCATGATCAGCAGCACCGTCGGTGCACCGACCTCACCCAAACTCTCATAGGCCACCGCTATCCGCGACGGCCCTACCTCGCGCATCATTTCTTCGGCCACCCGCTACCTCATTCCGTCTTCGATTCCGAACCGCGCTGCCGAGATCCGGGGATAAAACCCCAGGTCAGCGAGTATGAACCACTACGGGGGTCTTGCCGCAAGCCCATATCCGCGCGATAGTATTGAATCGGGAAAAACGAGTTGAGTCCCGCGAATTTCGCGTCGTCCGTTTTCCCGCATTCCGAGGGATCAAGCAGGCAGGGACGGCCCGCGAATCAATTGCCGCCCCATCCCGGGCGGGCACTATTCGTCACACGACAGCAGTGCGGCGACGAAACCACTCACCGCGTGTCCACCGGAGGCGAAACCCGCTGCGCTCCTCCGGAAATGACACCGGGCGGCAGCGAAGTGCGTCCCCCCTCGAGGCGAACCGGTTCCCGATCTCCGGCCGAAGGATCGACCAGCTCATCGTCGAGATCACCGGTCAACTCCGCGAATTCGGGCACGGCGTAGCCTGCTTCCGCGACCGGCGACGAGTATCCGAGCAGGAATCCGAGCACCGCGCACCCGCCTGCCACCGCCCACCACATATCGGCCTCCGGAACCCACCAGCGCGCTACCGAGGCGACGAATCCGAAGACCATGCCGATACCGAGGGCCGGGACGAGCAGCCGCAGGCCGCGACGGAAACGGTTGTCCGGGAACCTGTTTCGGACGATCGACAGCGTCACATCGGCGATGGCGGCGACGGTCAGAGCCACCAGCGCCAGTCCGAACAACCCGTACACCGACCACAGCGAGCCACGAACATCGGCGACAATGGGCACGCCCGCCAACCGCTCGCCGCCGGTCCCGTAGACCACCACCTCGCCGCCGATCAGCCCGGTGGTCTGCCGTGCCAGCCCGGTGAGGTCGAGGACATAGTGCAGCGTCTCGGTTTTCCCCGGCGCGATGGTCAATTCGACGGCTGTGGCGTAGGAGAAGAAGGTGAGCCCCAGCACCTTCCCGGTCATTTCGACCCGGTGCGCGACCACCGGGGTCTCCGTTTTGTTCAGCAACGCGACCGTGACCCGCGCCCCGGTCTCCGAGGACAGCGGAATGGGCGAATTCGCCGCGGATCCACCGACATCGCGATCATCGATACTCACCATCATGCGCACCCCGTCGGCGGCACGGGCCGGAGCGGACGGCAGCCACGAGAGCCCGACCACCAAGAGCGCCAGAACAATTCGCAAGACTTTCACGACCGCCTCCTATCCACCGCGTCCGAGACGACCCGCCGAGCGAACAACCCCCCGCCGAGCAACAGGGCGAAGACGATCACGATCAGCGTCGAAGTCCCGGTGTCCACCCGGCTGACCAGCACCACATCCAGGGGCGCGACCGCCGATGCCCCGCACCGCAGACTCACCTCGTACCGCCCGACCCCGGCGGACGCAGCGGCCAAGGAGGTCCGAAAGGCCCCATCCGGTCCCGCGACGGTGCTACCGACCCGCGCATCGCCGATCGACAATTCCACCGGACCAAGCGGCGCACATCCGGACCCCGAAGCGGTCACCATCCCGGCCGGAGCGACCGCGACCGGATCCAGCCGCAGCACAGCGGGACCAATTGCGGGTGAAATAGGTTGTGGTGCAACAATATTCGGCCCAGCGGGCACTGCATCGGGCGTCCCGGCGGGAGCAGGAACCGGCGCGGGCGCCTCGGGCGCAGGGGTAGGCACAGGGGCAGGGGCAGGGGCAGGGGCAGGGGCAGGGGCAGGGGCAGGCACGGGAACCGCCGGACCGGGCGAATCACCCTCGGGCGGCGCTTCGGAGGTAACCGGCGGCCCCGCGGGCACGGTCCCCGGCGGCGGCTCGGTAGTCGGCGGCGGCGCACTGCTCATCGGCGGCAGCGGCGGAATACTGATCGGTGGCACAGAGGGCAAAACGATCGGCGGAGGGCACACCGGTTGCCCGGCACACGGCCCCGGCGGCACCCGAGTCGGCGGCGCCGCCCCGACCATCCCACCCGACCAGAGCAAGATCACCAATAAGCCGCACGCCACCCAGAGCGTGCGAGTCCCCCTGCGCTGCCGAGCGGCGCCCTCGACACGCGCGGCGATCGGTATCCGCATCCCCATCGGCACACTGCCTTCGATCGGGTCGATGACCAGTAATATCGTAAGTCCGCACCGCTGGATTACCCGGCGGTAGATCACGATTTGCCACGCGATATCCGGCAGGGTGCGATAAAACCGACCGATAGGTTAGGTGACTCCACCGGCAGGGCGAGGGCACACCGAACCGCTCGCCGAGTGGAGAGGACAATGGTCACATGCACCGAAATGGGCCGAGCCGGGATATCGACGAATCCGCCCTGCGCGTCAGCGCGCCCAAGGCGCAGGCCGCTGGTGTGACAGCGGTGGCGGTAGCGCTCAAGCGCTCCGTCGAGGAGATGGGTGTGTTGCGCACCGCCCGCACCCTGTCGCGGGTCAATCAGGTACACGGGTTCGACTGTCCGGGTTGCGCCTGGCCGGAACCCTCCGGCCACCGCCGCCCCGCCGAATTCTGTGAGAACGGCGCGAAGGCCGTCGCCGAGGAGGCGACGCTGCGCACCGTCACCCCGGAATTCTTCGCGACCCATTCGGTCGCCGAGTTGGCGGAGAAGTCCGGCTACTGGCTGGGTCAGCAGGGTCGACTCACCCATCCGATGGTGTTGCACCCCGGCGACACCCACTACTCCCCCATCGCCTGGGCCGACGCCTACCGGCTCATCGCCGAGAATCTGCGCGCCCTGAGTTCCCCGAACGAGGCGCTGTTCTACACCTCGGGCCGCACCGCCAATGAGACGGCGTTCCTCTATCAACTGCTGGTGCGCGGCTTCGGCACCAACAACCTGCCCGACTGCTCGAACATGTGCCACGAATCCTCGGGCGCCGCGCTGACCAGTTCCATTGGTATCGGCAAGGGTTCGGTCACCATCGACGATTTCGCCGCGGCCGACCTGATCATCGTCGCCGGTCAGAATCCGGGCACCAACCACCCGCGCATGCTCAGCGCCCTGGGCCGCGCGAAGGCCAACGGCGCCAAGGTGATCGCCATCAACCCGCTCCCCGAGACGGGGCTGATGGGTTTCCGCGACCCGCAGACGATCAAGGGTTTCACCACCGGCATCCCCATCGCCGATGATTTCCTGCAGATCCGTCTCGGCGGCGATATGGCGCTGTTCCAGGGCTTGGGCCGGTTGCTGTTCGAGGCCGAGGATCGGGCGCCGGGCACGGTGGTCGATCGCGCCTTCGTCGACGCGCACACGGCGGGTTTCGCCGAATACGAGAAGCAGACGCGCGCGGTCGATCCGGCCGTGGTCGAGGAGGCGACGGGTCTGAGCCGCGCGCAGATCGAGCGCACCGCCGACCTGCTGGCGCGATCGCGCAGCGTCATCATCTGCTGGGCCATGGGCCTGACCCAGCAGACGCACGGGGTGGCCACCATCGAGGAGGCCACCAATCTGCTGCTGGTGCGCGGCATGATCGGCAAGCCCGGCGCGGGTGTCTGCCCGGTGCGCGGTCACTCCAACGTGCAGGGCGACCGCACCATGGGTATCTGGGAGAAGATGCCCGATACCTTCCTCGACGCGCTGGACCGCGAGTTCGGTATCGCCTCCCCGCGCGAACACGGCTGGGATACCGTCGATTCCATTCGCGCCATGCGCGACGGCCGGGCCAGGGTATTCCTCGGCATGGGTGGCAATTTCGTCTCGGCCACCCCCGATACCGAGGTCACCGAGGCGGCACTGCGCAATTGCGCGCTCACCGTGCAGATCTCCACCAAACTCAATCGCAGCCACGTGGTGCACGGCGCGACCGCGCTGATTCTGCCCACCCTGGGCCGCACCGACACCGATCTGCAGGGCGGGGTGAAACAGCAGGTGTCGGTGGAGGATTCCATGTCCATGGTGCACCTGTCGACGGGTCGACTGGATCCGGTCAGCACGGAATTGCGCAGCGAGGTCGCTATCGTCTGCGAACTCGCCGAGGAGCTGTTCGGGCCGGATCATCCGGTGCCGTGGCGGGCGCTGCGTTCCGATTACGACCGGATCCGCGACGCCATCGCCAGGGTGGTGCCCGGCTGCGCCGACTACAACGCGAAGGTCCGGCAGCGCAACGGATTCCAGCTTCCGCATCCGCCGCGCGACGCCCGCGAGTTCCACACCGCGACCGGCAAGGCGAATTTCGCGGTCAACGAACTGACCTGGCTGCCCGTCCCGCAGGACCGGCTCATCCTGCAGACGCTGCGCAGCCACGACCAGTACAACACCACCATCTACGGCCTGGACGACCGCTATCGCGGTATCCACAATGGCCGCAAGGTGGTTCTGGTGCATCCGGACGATATCGTCGCCGCGGGCTTCGCCGAGGGCGACCTGGTGGATATCGTCACCGAGTGGAACGACGGCATCGAGCGCCGGGTCACCGGATTCCGGTTGGTCGGCTACTCGACCCCGCGCGGCAATGCCGCCGCCTACTACCCGGAGACCAATCCGCTGGTTCCGCTCGATCATGTGGCGGAGCGTTCCAATACGCCGGTGTCCAAGGCTGTCGTGGTGCGGTTGGAGCGCCACGAGCATGGCTAGGGTCACGGCGCGTCGGCCCATGCGCCGGATCACGCCGACCGGCGCGGTGCAGCGGCCCGACACCCTCGCGGTGGAGGAGCCGCTGGAAATGCGCATCGCGGGCGAATCGCTGGTGGTCACCATGCGCACGCCCGGCGGCGATATCGATCTGGCGCACGGATTCCTGTTGAGCGAGAACATCATCGGTGACGCGGCCGATATCGTGGCCGCCCGCTACTGCGCGGGCGCCGACGACGAGGGCCGCAATACCTACAACGTGCTCGATATCAGCCTACGCGAGCCGTACCGACCCAAACCGCGCACATTCCTTTCCACCGGCGCGTGTGGGTTGTGCGGGAAAACCGCGCTGGACGACGTGCGAACCAGCACCCGCTATCCGCTACCGGAGCCGACCCCGCTGGTCGAGATCGAGACCCTGGCCGGACTGCCCGCGGCGCTGCGGGCCGAGCAGTCGGTCTTCGAGGTCACCGGCGGATTGCACGCGGCGGGTCTGTTCACCGCCGAGGGCGCACCGTTGGTGGTGCGCGAGGATATCGGCAGGCACAACGCCGTCGACAAGGTGATCGGCTGGGCAGTGCGGGAAAACCGCGTCCCGGCGCGCGATCTGGTGCTCATCGTGAGCGGACGGGCCAGTTTCGAACTGGTCCAGAAGGCCGTGATGGCGGGTATTCCGGTGCTGGGCGCGGTCTCGGCCCCCAGTTCGCTGGCCGTGGACCTGGCCGCCCAATCCGGTCTCACCCTGGTCGGATTCCTGCGCGGACCGACCATGAACATCTACACCGGCGCGGAACGGTTGATCGAGTCCCGCGTCGCCGCCGCCCGATAGCTGCACACGAGGGTGTCGGACCCGGTCCGACACCCTCCGAGTGCGGAGGGCGCGGTCAGTCCTTGAGCGCCTCGAGCAGCGCGGCGCGCTGCCGGGCTCCGAGGCCACCGATGCGGCGGTCCTCCGGGATCTCCGCCTGATCCATCAGCTTGGCCGCCTTGACCGGTCCGACGCCGGGCAGGGCCTTGATGACGGCGGCGACCTTCGTCTTCTTCACCAGATCGTCGCTGTCGGCCTTCTTGAGCAGGTCGGCGACCGAAACCTTGCCCGCCTTCACCTTGCCGATCAGTTCGGAACGCGCCTTGCGAACAGCCGCCGCCTTGGCCAACGCCTCAGTGCGTTGTTCCGCGGTCATGGTAGGCAGTGCCATGTCTCCTCCGCTTTCACTCGTCACTCGAACATCTGGTTGGACCGGACCGAGTAAACCGCACGACGTCGATGGCGCGACGCCGACACACCGGGACGCGGTAGCGATGAGTTTTCTGGCGGCCGCCCCGACAAATGCCTGCGGGCGCGGCGAACCGGACGAATTGGCTCGACACCGCGTGGCTCGCCCTCGGTGCACGCGAGGTAACGAGCGGAGCTGAAATGTCGACTCCATAGGTGCGAGCACCTGATCGGGAACAGGGTTCAACGGCGAACCAGGGAAATCGATGCGGATTTCCGCGATGGGAGCGGCGAGCCACCGGCATCGTCGGCACCGAATCCCGAAATCGTGCCCACACGGGGGAAACCCGAATCCGCCCCGCCGAGGGTGATCCGGTCGTGAAAGGGCCGCGATCGCCGTCGACGGGGCTCGCCACATCCCACCGAAATGCGTTTGCGGACTGATATGCTGCATGCTAGAACACGTTCCAATTTCACGGGAGTTACCATGGCGCAACAGATTCGGGCCACCATCGAGCGCTACGTCACGGCCGTCGGCTCGGGCGACACCGACGACATCCTGGCCCTCTACGCCCCCGAGGCCACCGTCGAGGATCCGGTGGGGACACCGATCCGCACCACCCGCGAACAACTGCGCGAGTTCTATGACGTCCTCACCGGACTCGAACGCCACGCCGAACTGCACGAGGACGCGGTCCGCATCGCCGACCGACACGCCGCCTTCCGCTTCACCCTCGTCACCACCGTGGCAGGTCAGCGCTTCACCGTATCCCCCATCGACGTCATGGAATTCGATGCCGACGGCCGAATCCTGACCATGCGCGCCTTCTGGGGCTCCGAGGACCTGCGAGCAGAACCGATCTGACCCCTCCGGTGCTGCGGTTCGGGCCGTGAGAGTGTACGTTAAAATCCTCGCGCCTACCGGGACGATCGACGCAGGAAGGGATCTCGGTCCTGCCCACGCGAGATCCCTTACCGTCCAGCCTGTTTGGAGCCGCATGCCCGACCAGCAACCCGACGACGACGTCGCCTTCCTCGCGGCGCGCGTCGAGCGGGCCCGTGGCCGCCTGGCCTACCAGTTCGACCCAGCGCTCAACGAGGCACTGTCCGAGGACGAACTCCAGGCCGAACGCGAACTCGCCGAACGCATCCGCACCCTGGACCGCGAGCAGCGCTGGAAGCACTCGCAGGCTCAGGGCGTGGCCTCGGACCGGGTCAGGGATACGGTCGAGGAGATCGAGAAGGCCGACATCCGGGATCTGATGGCCGCCCGCAGGGCCATCGCCTCCCAGCGCCGCGAGTCCAGCCCGCACGCCAGGCTGGCCTCGCTGTACCGAGCCAGGGCCTGGTCGCTGCGCGCGCTGGCCGGGGTGGTGGTCGCGGGCATGCTGTGGTCGGCGGTCAACGTGCAGCACAATATCGCGCCGACGGGTGCGGCCGATCCGCTCTACTGGTTCAGCTACCTCATCGAGGCCATGATCAGCGCGTGTCTGGTCATCATCATGATCGGCACCAACAAGGTCGCCGAGTGGGGCATTCTGGACAGCCGCCGCAAGGTGGCCATGGCCGAGGTCGCGCTATTGGCACTCACGGTCGGCCTCAACACCTATCCGTATGTGCACAAGGGCAATTGGTACGACGCGGCGGTGCACGGCATCGCCCCGGTCATGATCGGTGTCGCCCTCCTGGTGCACGACGCGGCGAGTGCGCGCTACGGCCTCGCCATCACGCGCGCCACCCAATTGGTCCGCGATTCCCCGGACCCGGTGAGCGGCGAACACGCCGAATCGGCCGAGGAGCCGCAGGCCGACACCTCCAATCCGCATCCGGCGTATTCGCAGATGCCCCCCGGCGCGCTCGATGACGACGCCCCGCAGACGGAGTTCCAACGCGAGATGGCCGACCTGTCGGCCCGTTTCCAGTCGTCGCGCTAATCACGACCTCAAGCGAAGCGTTCGACAAGCAGCGCCACCGCGATAACGATCATCGCGATCCCCGAGACGCGGCTCAACACCTTGGCCGCACCGGGCCGATTCCGCAATAGGGCCTGCGCCGCCAACCCAACTCCGAGGTAGACGACACCGCAGGTCACGGTGTGCACCATGCCCAGTGTGCCGATCTGAATCGCCATGGGCCACTGGCCGTTTCGATCGGTGAACTGCGGCAGCAGCGCCAGGAACAGCAGCAGCGCCTTCGGATTGAATCCGCTGATGCCCGCGCCCTGCCGAATTCGCGCACCCCACGGCGTCGGCTCGCCGAGCATCACCTCCGGCGGCCCACCCGGCCGCAACAGCGCCGTACCTCCCAGCCAGAGCAGATATGCCGCGCCCGCCGTGGTCAGCACGGTCAGCGCCGCCGGGTTGCGCGCCACCACCGCCGCCACTCCCCCGGCGACCACCAGGGTCAATCCCACATATCCCACGATCAACCCGCCGACCGAGGGCAGCACCGAGCGCTCCCGCGCCCCCGCCCCGATGACATAGGCCCAGTCCGCACCCGGAACCAGGACGAGCAGGAACGACACCAGCCAAAAGGCGGCGACGGAACCGGCGGCCACGACTGTCTCCCTCTTCTCGACAAACACCGTTATTTCTCTCGAAGAGGAGACTAATTCCAGTGTGGCCGAACAGGATTCCAAGTATTTTCGGCGAATCGCCCCGGCGTGGAAGAATCTTCTCCGTGGATGCCATAGATCGGAAGATCCTTGCCGAGCTCCAGCGCAACGGCCGGATCACCCTCACCGACCTCGCCGCCAAAGTGCGGTTGAGCCTGTCACCGTGCCATCGCCGGTTGCGGGAATTGGAGGCCAATGGCGCGATTCGCGGCTACCGCGCCGTGGTGGACGCGGCCGCGGTGGGCCTGACCTTCGAGGCCATCGTGTTCGTGAGCATGAATCAAGAAGACCGAGGCACCGTCTCGGCCTTCGAACAGGCGCTCACCGAAATCCCCCAGGTCGTCCAGGCACAGCGCCTCTTCGGCGAACCCGACTATCTACTGCGGGTAGTCGCCGCCGACCTCACGGCCTTCCAGCGGCTCTACGACGACCGACTGGCGACCCTGCCGGGCGTGGGCCGACTGACCTCGACCCTGGTAATGAAGCAGATCGTCACCGACCGGGCACTGCCGCTCTAGGACACAGGCCCTAGCGGATCAAGCCGACTTCTCCCGACGCTCGGGCCGCTGCGGCTTGCGCGGGACGATGGTGGGCAGCACATTGTCGTTGACGGTGTCGGCATCGACGACGACCTTGGCCACATCGTCGCGGCTCGGGATGTCGTACATCACGGGGAGCAGCACCTCCTCCATGATGGCGCGCAGACCGCGCGCACCGGTGCCGCGCAGGATCGCCTGATCCGCGACGGCCTCCAGCGCGTCCTGGGTGAACTCCAGGTCGACGCCATCCATTTCGAAGAGGCGAATGTACTGCTTGACCAGCGCGTTCTTCGGCTCGGACAGGATCTTGATCAGCGATTCCTTGTCCAGATTGGTCACCGAGGCCACGATCGGCAGGCGGCCGATGAACTCCGGAATCAGACCGAACTTGATCAGATCCTCCGGCATCACCTCGGCGAAGTGATCGGTGGTATCGATCTCGGCCTTGGAACGCACCTCGGCGCCGAAGCCGATACCGCGATGGCCGATGCGGTCGGAGATGATCTTCTCCAGACCCGCGAACGCGCCCGCCACGATGAACAGCACATTGGTGGTGTCGATCTGGATGAACTCCTGATGCGGATGCTTGCGCCCGCCCTGCGGGGGAACGCTCGCCTGGGTGCCCTCCAGAATCTTCAGCAGCGCCTGCTGCACGCCCTCACCCGACACGTCGCGGGTGATGGACGGGTTCTCGCTCTTGCGGGCGATCTTGTCGACCTCGTCGATGTAGATGATGCCCGTCTCGGCGCGCTTGACGTCGTAATCCGCGGCCTGGATCAGCTTGAGCAGGATGTTCTCCACATCCTCGCCGACATAGCCCGCCTCGGTCAGCGCCGTGGCGTCGGCGATGGCGAAGGGGACATTGAGCATCTTGGCCAGCGTCTGCGCCAGGTAGGTCTTACCGCAGCCGGTGGGGCCGAGCATGAGGATGTTGGACTTGGTGAGTTCGACTGTCTCCCCGCGACTGTCTCGGCTCTTGTCGCCCGCTTGGATGCGCTTGTAGTGGTTGTAGACGGCGACGGCGAGGGTGCGTTTGGCGGTGTCCTGCCCGATGACGTAGTTCTCCAGGAAATCCCGGATCTCGGCAGGCTTGGGCAGCTCATCGAGTTTGACCTCACTGGACTCGGCCAGCTCCTCCTCGATGATCTCGTTGCACAGATCGATGCACTCGTCGCAGATGTACACCCCTGGTCCCGCAATGAGCTTCTTGACCTGCTTCTGGCTCTTTCCGCAGAACGAGCACTTCAGCAGATCGCCGCCGTCTCCGATGCGCGCCATCTCGTGGGTCCCTACTTCCTTGTCCGCGTGCAACCGTCGTTCCTGATTGCCAGCCGTCTGCCATCCTCGGGCGATTCGGGGACGCCGCTGCCGATTCCGGCGGGAGGGGCAGTGCTGTCAACCGGGAGCAAAGGTTCCTAGGTTGACCGTACCCGGTGTGCGCGACCGAGGGCGACAACTCGAGCATGTTTCTCGTCGGGGTTGTGCGGGTTCTCACCGGAGCATCGCCCGCACCTCGACCCGGCGGCCGGCAACCGCCGCCGTCCCGATCGACCCGACACCGCCGCGCCGGACCCGAATCGGATCGGTGCGCAACACCGTAGCCCAACGGCGGGACGGGCCGTCCACCGGCCCGTCACCAGCCGTATTCCACTGCCGCACAGCAACTTCCGAGCCATCTACTGGGCTATCGAATCCGCCGCCCCGAACAAGGACCGCAATCCTGCGTCCCGATCCGGTCCAGGCCCGGCGGAGCCGGAAAACTGCCTACTTCTTGGCGCTCAGCTTGCGGTATTCGAACACCGTGTCGACGATGCCGTACTCCTTGGCGTCCTCGGCGGTCAGGATCTTGTCGCGATCGGTGTCCTTGCGGATGGTGTCGGCGTCCTTGCCGGTGTGGCGGGCCAGCGTGGTCTCCATGAGCCTGCGCATCCGCTCGATCTCGGCGGCCTGGATCTCCAGATCCGAGACCTGACCCTGAATGCCGCCCTCCACCGAAGGCTGGTGGATCAGCACGCGGGCATTGGGCAGGCAGGCGCGCTTGCCGGGAGTGCCCGCGGCCAGCAGCACCGCGGCGGCCGAGGCGGCCTGACCCAGGCAGACGGTGGCGACATCGGCGCGCACGTACTGCATGGTGTCGTAGATCGCCATCAGCGAGGTGAACGAACCACCGGGCGAATTGATGTACATGGTGATGTCGCGGTCGGGATCCAGGGATTCCAGCACCAGCAACTGCGCCATGATGTCATTGGCCGAGGCGTCGTCCACCTGCACGCCGAGGAAGATGATCCGCTCCTCGAACAGCTTGTTATAGGGGTTGGACTCCTTGACACCGAAGCTCGAGTGCTCGATGAACGAGGGCAGAATGTAACGCGACTGCGGCATCGCGGGAGCTGTGCCGCTCAGGCCTGCGCGCGGATCGATCAGGGCCATCTTCTCTCCAAAGTCTGTGTGGGTGAGCGGGATACGCGCTGCTTACCTCGCGCCGTTCTGGTTCGCGCGGCTGATCACGTGGTCGATGAAGCCGTACTCCAGCGCCTCGGCGGCGGTGAACCAGCGGTCGCGATCGGCGTCGGCGGCGACCTGCTCCACCGATTTGCCGGTGTGCTGGGCCTGCAACTCGTTCAGCTCGCGTTTGGTGTGGGCGAACTGCTCGGCCATGATCGCGATATCGGCGGCCGAACCACCGATACCCGCCGAGGGCTGATGCATCATGATGCGCGCGTGCGGCAGCGCGAAACGCTTGCCCTTGGTGCCCGCGGTGAGCAGGAACTGCCCCATCGAGGCCGCCAAACCCATTCCGTACGTGCGGATATCGCAGTCGGCGTACTGCATCGTGTCGTAGATGGCCATACCCGCCGTGACCGAGCCGCCCGGCGAGTTGATGTACAGCGCGATATCGCGCGTGGGGTCCTCGGCCGACAGCAGCAGGATCTGAGCGCACAACTTATTGGCGATATCGTCGTCGACCTGGGTGCCCAGGAAGATGATGCGCTCGCGCAGCAGCCGCTCGTAGACCGAATCGCTGAGGTTGAGACCAGCCGTCGCGGATGTCATGACGACCCCTGCCTGGTTGATTGTCACGGGTACCTGCCTTCTCTCGCCGGCTCGTTGCTGATGATCCGAGCAGCCATCTGTTCGCTTGTCAGAAACATTAACGAAGCAGGGCGGCACCGAACTCCCGGCACCGCCCATTCTTCGCTTACAGCGCAATCACGCGCCCGGTCCCACGGACTACTCGGCCGAGGCCACGACCTCTTCGGCCGCCGCATCCTCGGCTTCGGAATCGGCAGGCGCGCCGAACATTTCGGCGGTGTCCACCGCATTGCCCGCCGAATCGGTGACCTTCACCTGTGTGACCACACCGGCCAGCGCCTTGCCCCGGCGCACATCGGCGAAGATCGCGCCCAACTGACCGGCCTGCTGCACCTGCTGGATGAACTGCTCGGGCGAGAGGCCGTAGCGCTGCGACTGGAACAGGATGCGCTCGGTGAGCTCCTCCTGGCCGACCTGGGTGCCCTCGGCCTCGGCGATGGCGTCCAGCAGCAGCTGGGTCTTCACCGACTTCTCCGCCGACTCCTTGGTGTCGTTGTCGAATTCCTCGCGGCTGGAACCCTGCGCCTCGAGCGCCTCGGCGAGCTTGGCCTCGTCGTGATCGAAGGGGTGCACCGCATCGTGCAGGACGGCGTCGATCTCGGCCTGGACGACCTTCTCCGGCAGCGGCACCTCGACCTGCTCGAGCAGGGTCTCGAGCACCTTGTCGCGGATCTCGCCCGCCTGCTCCACCTTCTTGACGCGCTCGACGCGGGTCTTCAGGTCTTCCTTCAGCTCGTCGAGGGTGTCGAACTCGGATGCCAGCTGGGCGAATTCGTCATCGGCCTCGGGCAGTTCGCGCTCCTTGACGGTCTGCACCTTGACGGTGATGACCGCCTCCTTGCCCGCGTGCTCACCCGCGACCAGCGTGGAGGTGAAATCCTTCGACTCGCCCGCCGACAGGCCGATCAGGGCCTCGTCGAGCCCCTCGATCAACTGGCCGGAGCCGACCTCGTGCGACAGGCCGGTGGTGGCGGCCTCGGGGACCTCGGCGCCGTCGACGGTGGCCGACAGGTCGATGGAGACGAAATCGCCCTCGGTGACCGGGCGCTCGACACCGGTCAGGGTGCCGAAACGCTGGCGCAGCGACTGCAGTTGCTCCTCGATGTCCTCATCGCCGATGGTGAACGCGTCGACGGAGACCTCGATGGCGGTGTAGTCGGGCAGCGCGATCTCGGGGCGGACGTCGACCTCGGCGGTGAAGGCCAACTCCTGGCCGTCCTCGATCTTGGTGATCTCGATCTCGGGCTGACCGATGACCTTCACCTCGGTGCTGGTGACAGCCTCGCTGTAGCGGCCGGGCAGCGCGTCGTTGACGACCTGCTCCAGGATCGCGCCACGACCGAGGCGGGCCTCGAGCAGCCGGGCAGGCGCCTTGCCGGGCCGGAAGCCCGGAATGCGCACCTGCTTGGCCAGGGTCTTGTAGGCGCGGTCGAAGTCGGGCTTGAGCTCATCGAAGGGCACCTCGACATTGATCCGGACCCTGGTCGGGCTCAGCTGCTCGACGGTGCTCTTCACGGACATGCTCCTTGTTCGTCGTTCGTAACGGGTGGGCGCAACCCTCATCAAGGGATGGGCGAACGATGAGGGACGCGGCAAACGCATCCGCTCCAGGCTAGTCGACCGGCCCGAGCGCCCTTCAGGCGGTGTGTGTCTACTTGCCGACCGCGACCGCGTCGGTCACGAAGACCAGGGTCTCGTTCGGTTTGATGCCATTGCCGCCGCTGCCGTAGCCCAGATCCGGCGGCACGATCAACAACCTGCGCGCGCCCTGCTGGACACCGACCAAACCTTGATCCCAACCCTGGATGACCCGGCCCGCGCCCAGGGTGAGCTGGAACGGCTTGCCCCGGTCGAAGGAGCTGTCCTTCTTCTTGTGGTCCGACCACGTCACCAGGGCGTAGTTCATGGTCAGCGGCTCGCCAACGGCCGCGCCCGGCCCCTTGCCCGCGACCAGGTCCTTGACGATCAACTGCTTGGGCGGATCACAGTCGTCCGGGATGGTGATCTTCGGCGCGGCGCCGAATCCGCCGTCGACGCCGATATCCTCGGCCGCGCATTCGCGGCCCTTGCCCTGCGCGGACTGCGCGGCGACGGTGGAGGATTTTGCCGGGGCGGTGGACTTGTCATCGCTCGAACCGCAGGCGGTGAGCGCGAGGGCGGCCGCGGCGGCCGTGCCGAATCCGATGATCCTGGCGAGTGCATGCATGGGCCGAACCTAAACCACCGCGACCACCCACGCGTGGTTGCCGTCGGGTTGCGGGTCACCGGGGCTTGCCTCTAGCGTTGGCGAACGGCGAAGTGGGCATACGAGAAAGAACGCCGTGAGCATTGATAATGGGTCCGCACAGGCAGGCCCCGAATTCGTTTCGATCATCATTCCCGTCTACAACGGGCTTCCCGACTTGGACGAACAACTCGCCGGGCTCGCCGAACAGGACTATCAGGGGTCCTATGAGGTGATAGTCAGCGACAACGGCTCCAAAGACGGTCTGCGCGAACATATTTCGAACCATCCGCTGACCTCGCGACTCGGGCTGCGCTACGTCGACAGCTCGGCCAAGCGCGGCGCTCCCTTCGCCCGCAACAATGCGGCCAAGGTGGCCAAGGGCGAGTTCCTGGCCTTCGTCGACCAGGACGACCGGGTGTATCCCGGCTGGTTGAGCGCGCTGGTGCGGACCGCCGCCGACTACGACGCCGTCAGCGGCGCACTGGAGGTGACCTCGCTCAACACGCCCGAGGTCGCGCTGTCGCGGCCGCTGCCCGCACCGGAGGACGGCTTCCCGACCCACTGGCTGCCCTACGCCAACGGCAACAACACCAGCTACTGGCGCAGCGCCTTCGAGAAGATCGGCGGCTACGACGAGGAATTGATCATCGCCGGGGACGATGTCGACATCTCGTGGCGGCTGCAACTGGCCGGACTGCGCTTCGGGCACGCCTCGGACGCACTGGTCGCCTATCGGCTGCGGCACGACTGGGACGCCGCCTGGCAGCAGTCGGTGAACTACGGCTACGGGGCCGTACAGGTATATGTGAAACACCGGGCCAATGGCTGCCCGCGGCTGCCGTGGCAGGCGACCCTGCAGTCGCTGCTGATGACCGTACGGCACAATCCGTATATTCCGTTGACCCGCAACAGAATTCCACACGGACTATGGGTGCTGCACGCGGGCGTGTTCGTCGGGCGGATCCGCGCGAGCCTGCGCTACCGGACCTACTACGGCTGAAACCTCCTTGCCCGCGCCGGATCCGCGGGCGACCATCGCACCTCGACGGCGTGCGGCTCGCGCCCTTCCAGACAACCTGCGCAGACTGCGCGACCGAGGACTCGACCGCAAACGTGCCATGGCGCTGCGCGAATACACCCTCGGCCTCGAGGCCCTGGACCGGTTCGTCGCGGGCGAACCCCTGTGGCGGGTGCATGAGGCGGTGTTCGCCGTGCTCGCGCTGGCGCCCGAACCCGTCGACCCGCGCCTGTGAAGCCCGGCGGCGCGGACACCACCCGGCAGACGCGCCGCCCGCCTTCCCTCTGCGTGTCCACCCGAATCCGCGCCTATATTGGCTCAGGCCCTTCCGTTCAGCCATAAGGAGATTCGGATGCGCACCACATCGATCCTCACCTCCCTGCTCGGCGCGGCCGCATTGGTCGCCTTCGCCGCCCCCGCCGCCCACGCCGACCCGGATCAGGGCACCCTGCGCGTAGTGGCCACCACGGGCGCCGACCACCTCCCCGTCGCGGGCGCCCAATTCGGTATCACCACCTGCCGCGCGGGCTCGGTCCTGGCCACCCTCACCACCGGAGGCGACGGCACCGCCACCCGCGATTTCCCCCCGGACTGCTACATGGCCGAAATCACCAAAACCCCCTCCGGCTGCTCCCTGGCGAGCATGGCCTACCTCCAAATCGAGGTAACCCCCGCCGCCACCGCCACCCTCCCCTTCGAATTCCACTGCGCCTGAACCGATCCCCCAGGGGTTGAAAGGCGCTCGGGGTGAATGGATTTGAAGCTGCGACCCTCCGCTCCCCAATATCGCAGAATTGATCATGGTGCCTGGCGTTCATTCCACCCTCACGATCGAAGGCAAACCGGCGGCACATCGTAAAGGACTGCCCCGGTATTGAATTCGCTCCTCGAGTACTGTGGGAACCCGCTCCGGACGCAGCCCGTCAACGATATGCTGTCGTCGAAAACGTAAGGTGCCCGAAGGGGTCACGGGAAATGTCCTCGGTGACTTTTTTGGGGGTAGGCAATGACATTGGAAGCTCACGCGCAGGCCATCGCGGATACAGCGGACTGGGTCCGACGGCAATCGGACGATATGGCCGATGCCATCGAAAAGCGTGTCCAGGAACTGTCGGACTTCCTCGGTGACGCCTGGTCGGGCGCGGGCGCGTCGTCGCACGAAATCCCGTGGCGGGACTGGGCAGACGGCGCCGAGCGGATGGTCGCGTCCTTCTACACCGATGTCGATGCGCTGTACAGCGCCGCAAACATGTACACCACCACCGAGATACGGAACAAGAAGTCGATCGATCGGCTCATATGGGCGACGGATCTGCCGCCGGACAGAGCCTGACACAACCCGATAGGCATCCGCGTGACAACCGACTACGGAGTCGATCTGAACGGACTCCAGTATCAAATCGACGCTACCGCCAAACTGGAGTCGGCGCTCGCTGCGCTCGCCGAGGAGATCGACCGCTCTGTGGCAGACCTACACATCACCTGGATCGGTGTGGGTGCGACAGCCCACAAGACAGCACACGACAGCAGGATTCGGGCACTTGCCGACATGACCGAGGCGTTGGCGACACTGCGGCAACGCCTGGCCCACGCGCACGCCGCCTATGCGAAGGTCGGGCCGACCAATCACCAGATGTGGCCACGGATATGAGTGCCCCGCCGACGCCGACTCCCACGCCGACACCTTCACCGTCGGGGATCGACACGACGGCCCCGAAGCCCGCCGCCCCGACGACACCACCGAAGGTTTTGCCCGCGCCGCCGCCACCCCCGGCCCCGCCACCGCCTCCGACGGTTCCGCTGATCCGGTTCTTCGCCTTGAAATACTGCGACGCAGGCGACGAATTCGGTGCAATCGCAGGCACGATCGCCGAAGTCCACGGCGCGCTGCTACAAACACTGAACTATTGCACCGGGATGGCCGGAAGCGACAATTCGGGTAAGCAATTCGTCGACACCTACGACAATGCGGCGCACTTGGCGGTCTCGGCGTCGTCGACTTTGGCCACCGCGTGCGTGGAAACCCGGAACTTGATCCTCACCGGTGCCTACAATCACGCCGTCGCGGACGCCAACGCGCACCACTCGAACGCCCCACAACCGGATAAGCCGTATCTGACACCTGATCCGTGCCTATCCACCACGGTGGGGTCCGCAGCCGATGACGACTCCGACGTTCCCTTCGGCTGGTCGCTTGTCGGAGATCTCATCCAATACGCGTGGCCGAACGGCAAACCGGGCAAACTGCATGCCGCCGCCAACGCCTGGCACAATGCGGCTACCGACTACCGATCGATGACCTCCGGAGTCGCCCGCGCCATCGATTTGCTGGGGGCCAATCGATCCGACGAGATCGGCACCGCGGTCGCCACCTGCGGACAACGGCAGTCCGACCTCAACGATCTCGCCGACGCGTGCCAAACCATCGGCGACGCCTGCGGCGACTTCGCCAACAACCTCGAAGCGGCACAGCACCAGATCCTCGATGAACTGGGCGATCTCCTCGCGCAAACCGCCGGATTCGAAGTACTCTTCGCCGCGCTGGCTCCCCTCACCGAAACCGCATCCGAATGGGTCGGAAACACGGCCATCGCGGGACGAGTCACCGCCACAGCGTCACGGATCGCCGAGATCATCGGGTCCTTCGTCACTCGTGCGGGGGAATTCATCGCAAGCAGAGTGGGGCCGATCCTCGGCCGCCTGAAACCACTCCTGGAACGACTGCAGAAATGGGTCGAGGAAGCCAAGACAAAGCTGGCCAAATTCGGCAAGGACGACGAACCCCCTGGGTCTAATCCCTCCAACACTCCAGGAAACCCCGAATTCGACAAGCGGATCGAGGAACTCGCGAAGGACCCGGCGAAGAATGGCAAGATATCGCCCCAGTCTCGAAGGGAAGCGGCAGTCGGTTTGTCGGCAGAGCGCGATGGATTGATACCGGGTCCAATTACGCGAGCACAACCGGGTCCGAATAACGAGGACATGGGCGAATTCGTGGATGCAGACGGAAGCCGATGGGATGTGAAGAGTTCCCCTGATGTTCGGCCGAGCTATCGACCGGGTGCAGGCACTCCATTGCCGAATCCGCAGTCCGAACAAGATTTCGTCACGATGGTCGAAAGTAGTCTGAACCATGGTGAGGGTGTCCTTCTCGATCCGGATGGAATGACCCCTGGCCGACTGGCTCAAGTACAGAGCCTCGTCCATGCCAATCCCCAGTGGCAAGGCAAGGTAATATGGACGCGGTGAACAAGAGCTATGGTCGAACTCGGGCGGCAGTTCGCCGGTGGCCCGACGACCGAGATACCCGCAATGCGCTCGAAAGTTATCTCGACGGATTGCCGGTCGACGCAATGGCGGAGATTACCGTGTCGACGGTACTCGCCGCCGCCGGACTCGATTTCACTGGCGCCGATTTGTCCGCACTCGACCTGAACAGCGCAGACTTGGCCGACGCGATACTGCGCAATGTGCCGATGACCGAAGCGGACCTTTACGAATCATGGCTTTCGGGTGCCGACCTGAGCGGTGCAGATCTCAGCGGATCAGATCTGCGGAAAGTCGAGGCTCGCGGCTGCCGTGGCGTACGGGCGAGGTTTTGCGGCGCCGATCTACAGAAGAGCGACTTCGGCGGCAGCGACCTGCGCGGCGCCGATTTCGGTGACACACAGTTGAGAAAGGTGCTGTTCACAGAATCCGATCTTACGGAAGCCGATTTCAGTGGATGCACTTTCGATGGTTTATCCCTCGCCAAATCCAGAATGTGGGGCTGCGTACTGATCGGCGCGTCCGGCATAGTAACAGGACCGGTCAATGTAGGTAAGGAATCGCCCGAACTGCTGGATGGAAGAGAATTAGAAAGCTGGTTCCGCGGCAGTGGTGCCATCAGTATCACTGTCGCTCGGTGAGACGGGGCAGTGCGGCTCGCGTTGGGCACAGCCAACGCCGATCCATCGGGAACCAATATCAACGATAAGCCCCCGACCCGAGCAAATGCGCGAAAATGGCGGCGGAACTGTGAAGACGGAACATGTACGTGGCGGCTTCAACATCAACATATGCAGGCGTGGCGGTAAATACAACGGCCGGCCCCGTGTTCGGATAGCAAATCCCACAGAACGCAAACCACGCAACGCTCACCAACTTAATCGAGTCGAAATCCATACACGCAGGCCGAGTCGCCGCTGACACTGCGGTCGCGGCGCGCGCCGCAGCGAGTCAGGACGCCGACGCGGCACGCGTCGCGGCGGGTGCCTGCGTGGGATTCCGACGGCCCACAGTCCGGGACAACCGAACCACGATTATGCCGACGACCACGCCCACAGTCCACCCGGCCAGCACGTCCGTCGGCCAATGCGCGCCGAGATAGACCATCGCACAGCCGATCAGCGCGACACCCGTCGCGAGCAGTCCTATTGCGTACCGTCGACGCCCCACGCGCCACGGCACGACCGAGTACACGGCCACTGCGAGGGCCGCGGTCATCGCAGCAACGGTCGACGGCATGGAGAACGCCCCGACCTGAACCACCGCGAGATCCTCGGGAGGTCGAGGCCGCGCGATGATTTGCTTCAACACCCTGGCCGACGCTTGCGCAACCAGCACCGAGACACCGATCGTGATACCCGCCCGCCACCACCGCGTGGCGACCACCAGTCCCACGAACATCAGTCCCGCGAGCCCTATCGCCAGATCGCCGGTCCCGATATCCATCCCCCACCGCGCCACCGTGGTCAACACCGCCGTTCGATGCCCGCTGAAGAACCTGAGGATGTCCCGGTCCACATTCACGGTGCCCATCCTGCCCCAACACCTCCGGTGGAAGCGCCCTGAACTCACCACACCCGAACATGCGCATCTTCACTCGGTACTGCGGCGAAAAATGGATACGAGAAACGAGAGTCGACACCCAACTCGCCGGGGCTGTCGTTGCCGGCAGATCCCAAAAATGGTCGGGGTGACAGGATTTGAACCTGCGACCCTCCGCTCCCAAAGCGGATGCGCTACCAAGCTGCGCTACACCCCGAAACGGCCCCCGAAGGGGTGGAGAGCGGGTGACGGGAATCGAACCCGCACCATCAGCTTGGAAGTCTGACGGTGTGTAAGCTTTGACCTGCGAGTTTGTTGAAAAACCCCTGGTAGACGTACTTCTCGTCATACCTCGTTATGTGGGGTTATTCCACATCCCTCACACCAACCATCACACCAAAACCAGTCCGCCGAGGCCGCCACCTCACGGGCTGGGAGCACCAAGGAGCCACCCAAATGCCGAGTCACCGTGGCGAGGGCAAGATCCTCAAAGAGACGCGCAAGCGCAACGGCAAGGAGTACACCCTCTACGCCTGGTACATGGAGATCGGCGTCAAGCCGGATGGCACGCCCGACCGGATCGCCATCCGACGCAAGAACCGCAACGACCTGATCAAGGCCCGCCGTGAAGCGCTGGTGAAGCTCGAGCAGGGCGAGCCGCTGCGCAAGGACAACACGACCGTTGAGTCGTGGCTGCTGTATTGGCTGAAAGAGATCCAGAAACCCCGGCTGCGCCCACGCGCCTGGCACGGCGTGCAGTCAAACCTGAAGTGCAACGTCATCCCGCACGTCGGGCGACACAAGCTGCAAGACCTGGAGCCGCAGCATATCCGGTTCATGATCAAGGAGATCCTGAAGTCCGGTCGGTCACTGCGGACCGCCGAGATCGCCTACAACAATCTGAACAAAGCGATCAAGGACGCCATGAAGGAGCCGAATCTCGGCCTGAAGACGAACGTGCTCTTGATGGTCAACCGACCGAAGCCCAAGTCGAACAGCCAGGACACCGGCGCTCAGAAGGCGCTGCCCACCGGGCACGGCCGCCAACAGAAGCCACGCAAGGCCCTCACATCCTCCACTGCACGCGCGGTGATCAGCACGTCCGTCGAAGCTCGCGACCCGCTTGCGGTCCGCTGGGCCACGGCACTGCTGACCGGTGTCCGGCAGGGCGAATGCCTCGGCCTTACCCTCGATGCCCTGGACCTCGAAGAGGGGAAGTTCGACCTCTCGTGGGCGTTGCAGGAGATCCCACTTACCCGCAGGTCGGACGGGAAGCGCTGGACCGGCGACGTCTACCCGCTGGAGGCGTACGACACCGCAGCGGGATTCGAGATCCGGCCCCTGTACAAGGCGATGTGCCTGGTACGACCGAAGACGAACGACTCCCAGCGAATGACGCCGATCCCTGAACCGCTGCAGGTCCTGCTGCGCGCCCATGTCAAAGCCATGGCTCCGAACCCGTGGGGACTGCTGTTCGTTGCGCCTGCGGACCAGAAGCTCGTGAAGCCGGGCACGCCCATCCGTTCCAAGCTGGACGAGTTGCTGTGGGCCGAGGCGTTGAAGCGTGCCAGCGCACCGGATGTCGTGCTGCACGCGGCTCGACACACCACCGCCACACTGCTACTGGAAGCGGGCGTGCCGGAGGACGTGCGCATGGCGATCATGGGTCACAGCTCCGCCGCCGTACAGCGGGGATACGCGCACGCTGATATCGGGGTGAAGCGCGCCGGCCTCGCAGCACTGGACAACCTGATCGATGCCGAGGTGATCGACATCTGGGAGGAGGATCTGCCCGCGTTGGAGGCCGCACCGGGCGAGGTGATCGACGCCGAGTTCGATGAGGAGTTCAGCGAATTCGACGACAACTACGACGTCGAGAAGGCGGAACCATTCATGCAGCCGCGGACGGTGTCTTCGCCGGACGCTTGGCGAAGTCTCGTATTCCAGACCGCGTCCTGAGTCCGGCCGGGTCCGGGCGGCCATCGTGCAGCCCGGACCCGCTTGGCACCAAAGCTTTGCCTGGAAGCGCAGAAGCGCTGGGCGAGCGGACCGGGAGAGCGTCGAGAATGACGCAAAGGGGATGTGCGACAGGCGGAATCGACGGCCATTCGAGCCGCCGATTCGTCCGTGCGCGTACATCGCGCCAATAATCGCGCGGAAGGGTGCGCAGTGCTGCGGCGAGGATGGGAACCGCGACGCCAAGGTAGCTCGCAATTTGCATCGCATCGGTCGATACATCTTCGAGCAGATTGGCGAGCTTGGCCGGGGGCAGGATCCATTGTGTCGACAGGCACATTGCGTCCAGCTCCTCCCGGATTCCGAAGTTCGCATGGTCATGCTCGAGCTTCAGGTGCGCGAGCATGTGCACGACCTGGATCTGTTGGCGACGGGGAGACATCCGACTGTCGATAAGGATGGTGCGATCCTCGCTGATGTACCAGGACAATCCAGCGGGAAGCTCAGCAGCGGCAACGATCAGCCCAGGGAAATGGGTGCGCGCCAAGTGTTGATAGTCGGGCAATACGGCACCGTACACAGGGGTGTCCTCCATTGGGTGCGCACTGGCCCAGTAGCCGGTGCAGCGACGTCGTTTCGACCCAACCGCTGATCATGCGTTCGATAGCACCCGCCCGTTTTGGACAGCGAGGAGGACCGAATTGTCAGGATCCCCCGACAGCGGCGCGCTGGGGTGCGCCGCGCAGGTCAGGTGAGTTCGGCCATACATTTTGGCTATCAAGACAGCCGCAGGTAGCGGTGGAGACTTGGCACATGACCAGGTCGACGCGGCTATCCGCCGCGCCGAAGCGCGTGAAGCACTCAGATTCCTCCCAAAAGCCCAGGCCGCGACCATCTCGATCAAGTTGACCAGCCAATTGTCCGGCTGCTATCCACAATGTCCGAAGACATTGCCACGAATTAGCCGGACGATGCACTGTCCGGTTTGTGCGGGTCAAGCGTCCTACCCGACCAGCGTTCGCGTCAAACTTCTTAGCGTCACCTAATTTGTCCGCCCGACCAGCTCAGTAGAAGCGAGACCGATGGCTGCCAGCCTCAGATTTGGCACGTTCGTACGAGAGCGCCGCCGATACCTTGGGATTTCCCGCGAAGACCTCGCGAGGCGCACTCAATGGTCCAGAGCGACCATCGAGAAGATCGAGCAGAGCACGCGCCCTCCCACTGTCGACACGCTCATGGCATTATTCGACGCGCTCCTGATCCCGACGATGTACCGGGAACAGTTGTTCAGCCTCATGTACCCAGGCGCCATCCAGGAGATGTACGGCCCGCTCCCCGATGAGCCCTTCCCGAGTGACCTGATCGATCTCGGCAGCTACCCGTACCCCGCCGCGTTCCTGAAACTGCCGGAGGCGGATGTCATCGCAACCTCTCCATCGTGGCCGCTCACGCTTCCCGGCTTGGTCGCCGGGTCGAACCTCATCGAATGGGTCTTCACCGATCCGGACGCGCCTGAAATCCTGGCGGACTGGGAAACCTACGCACTGGGGCTGGCGCACAACATGCACATCACCGGGGCAACCCTGTTCGCGCCGGGCCGCTACGAAACCATCGCCGCGGTTTGCGCAGCAAGCCCCGAGTGGGACCGCTTGCTAGCCAAAGAGTTTCCCGCTCACTCAGTCCTCAACGAGACACTGCGAATCAACGCCCCCAGCTTCGGTGCCGAAGAGACATATCTGATTCGGATCGATCGCCCCGAGTTCCCACGGCGCCCCTGGTTCACCTATCGACTTGTACCGAAGCCACTCGCGCAGGCGGCTTAGTCAGCCTGCGCAGCTTGCGACTTCAAGAACGCGACGTAGGAACGCACCTTCTCGATGTCGTCAGCGGCCAGCCCGCCGACATAGATGGTCTGAGGCATGAGCCCCACCGGGACATCGGCCACGGCAGGGTCGAACCCTGCCGCAGCCAGCAGTTGGCGACGGTCCGCACCGGTCGTCTCCGCTATGCCCGACACCGTCTCCGGCGTCGTCCTCACCGGGAGGGTCTGCCCCCGAACCGTCTCGTATCCGAGTTCGAGCTGCCTCCACCGGGCTTCGCTGATCCCAGCCCTTTTGGCCGCCTCACGCTTGGACAGGCGGGCGCGTTCTCGCGCCTCCTGCACCAGTCGACCGAACTCCCATTGCTCCATAGTTCCTATAGTCTCGCCTGCGCAGTAGCGCGAAGTAAAGACGAAGCTTGCGAAGTCTGTGCGCACTGCGCACGCAGTGCGCACAGAACATCTAGGCATATCACATCTGAGCAGGACATACGCCCCATCATCCCTGATGATACCGGCGGTTTGTTCTGCGAAATCACTTCGCATAGGATCGTAGTGTCACCCCGACAAACGGGATGACGAACACGCCGTACCGTGCGCCGCCACGCACGCCGAGAGGAACCACCCCGTGTCCAAAAAGGCCGAACGCCACCCAATTCCGCTGAATCAACGTCTGGCACTCACTGTCCAGGAAGTCGCCGACACAACCGGATTCAGCTATCCGTTCATCGACCAACAGATCGCCGCAGGGAATCTCGCCGCGTGCGCGCCCGGAGGCAGCGGTCGCTCCAAGCGAGTCCGGCCCGCCGATGTCGATGCCTGGTTGCAGGCCACTCCCTGGGAACCACTGAGCGCCTGATCGCGCCCAAGCACGGATAGCCCTTGCTCGATATGAGGCGGCCGACGCCTCTCCGCCAAGAGATGAGCGTCGGCCTGGTGCACCCGAAAGGAACCACCCACAGATGCAGCACAACAGTACCATCCTCACCGACGCCATTGCCCACCTCAACGAGCGTGCGCCGCACGTCAACGGCACAACTCCGCAATGGAGCCTGAGCAACAAATGGCGCGGATTCGAGGTATTCGTCCACCTACCCGATGCGTACGCCGGGCTCGACGGAACCCGGACCGGCGGCAAGTACTACTGGTTCACTGTGGATGGCACCGAGGCGGTCGATGCAATCAACAACGCACTCGATCTGATCGACCGGCTCAATGCGCAGCTCAAGGCGAAGGTGGCGGCGGTATGAATGCTCGCAGCCGAGAACCGTTGTCCGCCAGTATCATCCACCTGTTCATCGCGGCACCGACCCTCATGTGCATCGGTCTGACGCTGCCGGCTCGCGTAAGAATGCGCGGATGACCGGCGTCGAGGTCACGGCCCTGGAGCCCGGTAGCTCCCGGTGGTCGCGCAAGATCACCGCGTCCAAGATCCCCGGCATCTTCAACGCCAGCAAATTCAGCTCACCCACCAAGGAGTTCCACCTCCTCCGTGGCGAGATCGCCCCAGACGGGCCGAGCGAGGCCACTGAGCGTGGCCAGGACTTCGAGGAGATCATTCTCCGCCGGTTCTTTCGCCGTCACCCCGAGCTACGCCAGCGCGGCACAAGGACATTCAGCCGTCCCGGCTTGGAGGAATGGGCAGCCGCGAACCCAGACGATATTGCCGTAAACGAGCACACCGGCGAGACGTTCGGAGTTGAGGCCAAGACCGACGGGCGCGGCGACTACCAATGGGGGCCGCCCGGCTCAACCGAAATCCCTCTCGGGTACTTCCTGCAAGTCCAGTGGCAAATGCACATGTCGGGGCTTCGCAAGACGTATGTGGTGTGCCTGGGACCGTTCTACGACGAGTCGGAGTACATCATCACCTACGACCCCGAGCTGGCGGCAGCGATCGAGGCCCACTGCGCCGAGTTCTACCGCAAGGCAATGGACCCGACCGGGGAGCCGCCGGACGTCGACGGGCACGGCGAGACCTACAACGCCATCCGCCGCACGCACCGCGATATCGAACGCGACTGGGACTGGGAAGTGTCGATCGAGACCGCCCGCGAATTCGAGGCCGCCGTTCTCGGGGTCGATGCCGCCGACGAAGCCCTCAACCTGGCCCGGTCCAAGCTACTGCGCGCCATGGGAAACGCGCGCCGCGCAGTGGTCGGACACGGGAAGAACGCCCAAACTGTCGCCACCCGCCAACCGACGAAAAACGGTGTGGCCCTTTATAAATTCCGCAAACCGATCGACTGGCACGCCGCCACGTTGCCGCCCCACCCGAAAGGAACCAACTGATGTCCCTTCGCACCCGTAAGCCCACCGGCAAGACCCCGTGGCCGTTCATCCTGGTCGAGGGCGGCGAGAAGACCGGAAAGTCCTGGGCCATGGCCGAACTCACCGCGAGCGACCGGATCGGCCGAGCATTCTGGCTCGACCTCGGCGAAGGCGCGGCCGACGAGTACGCCGCAATCCCCGGCGCGGACTACGAAGTGATCGAGCACAACGGCACTTACCGCGATATCTACGACCAGCTCACCGAAGTGCGGACCATCGCCGCGAAGGCCGCCGAGGCAGGCGAGCTGCCGGTAGCCCTGCTGATCGACTCCATGACCGCCGAGTGGGAGTTGCTCAAGGATTGGGTTTCCGAACGCGCCCGCGAGTCCAAGTACGCGAAGAAGCTGCTGCGCGACGACCCGAACGCCGAGATAAAACCGGCCATGAACCTGTGGAACGACGCCGCCGAGCGACACGGCCGCCTGATGCGACTGCTCATGACATTCCCGGGCATCGTCGTCGTGACCGCACGCGGCAAAGAGGTTGCAGCGCTGGACAACCAGGGCAAGCCGATTCCCGGCAGCAAGGACTACAAGGTCGAGGGACACAAGAATCTGGCATTCGACGCGTCCGCATGGGTCCGACTCTCCCGCGACACCGCGCCCCGTGTGATCGGAGTCCGGTCGGTGCACGCCGGTATCCGGCCCGGCGTCGACAAACCCGTCCCCGCACCTTCGTTCACCCTCGAATGGCTGATCTTCGACGTGCTGAAATGCCACCCGACCACAGCCAAGCCGCGCGAATACGTGCAGCTCACCCCAGACCAGGCACAGGAAGCCGGGCCTGTGCAGGAGAATTCCTCAGCCGCCCCGCTGCCTGTAGCCGACCGTGCAAGGGCTGCCGTCGGACGCCAGACCGCACGCCCGATCACCGAAGAGGACGAGCAGCGCGCCAACGTCATGCGGGCCACCATCGAACGCGCGGACGTCAACCGCGAAGAGTTGCAGGCGGTTTGGAAAGCAGCCGGGGATCTGCCTCAGGCTCTCGCCAACGACATCCGCGCCATGGCCACGGACAGAAGCAAAACCGTTGGAACAGCGGCGTGAAAACGTACACCATCCAACTGAATTGCGGCACCGACGCCGGATACCACCGCCACTACCGCCGAGACGAGCAACCGTGCGAACGGTGCCGCGAAGCACACAACGAGTCCGCCCGTAAACGGCGCAGGGAACGTCCGCGGCTGCATGGCCGGGGCAAGGTCGTGGTCATCGATGCGCACCTTTTCACCGGCATGTACCTCGACACAACACCGACCCGTCAGATCGAGATCGAAGCCGCTCTCGGCCGCGACAACGTGGACCGGCTCGTCGCCCAGTTCGATCGCGTGATCGCCAAGCGTGAGGCTGCCTGATGCAGCGAAACCGACTGGCGCACACAGATTCTGTTCCCACATGCCACAAACGTGCGCACCCGAGTCGGCAGTCCAGACAGAAGGGAACGGCCGAGCTATGGCCGTCTCCGAATTCGACCCAGTCGACGGTGTGAACCACATGGGCCACCTACCCCGCGTGGCCCGAACCGATGAAGTCAGCCGCCACACGCGCAACAACCCAGCGGCACAACCGCCCGTGCGCCGTCCCGACCAAGTCGCCGGGACGGCGTACGGCCAGCCATTCGCGCGGCAGCGCGCCGAAACCCCTCAGGCACACCACCATGACCATGCCCGCCCGCTATAAAGCAGAGCAGCCGTTCACCTACACAAGGGTGGAGGCCGGTGAACTGCCCGCCGAAGTACTCACTCCGCACGACCGTCGCGTACTGGTCCGCCAACTGGTCGCGGACGGATTCACCGACCTGGAGATCGCCTCGCGCACCCAGTGGACGCTCTTCACCGCCGCCCGTATCCGCGACTCGATCTTCCTGCGCCCGAACCACCCCACCGAAAGCGAGTACGCGGTATGACCTGGTTCAAGGTCGACGACAAGTTCTGGTCCAGCCCGGAGAGACTAGGCGCGAGCTTTGCGGCCATTGGGGTCTGGGCCACCGCCGGGAGCTACTGCGCGGACCAGCTCACTGACGGCGTCGTCTCGAAGAACGCGCAGAAAATGCTCCGAATCCGACCGAAAATCGCTCGAGAGTTGGTCGAAATCGGGCTGTGGCACGAGCACGACAACGGCGACTTTTCGTTCAAAAACTGGTCGAAATTCAACCCGTCCAAGGCCGAAGTCGAGACCCGACGCGAACGGCTCCGCGAAGCAGGACGCGCAGGTGGGAGGCGGTCCGGGCAATCCAGAAGGGAAGAGGTGAACGAACCGAACAGCGAACCGATCGCGAAGCATGATGCTTCGCCGAGGCTGAGCATCGTGCCGAGCACAAACGAAGCATCGCCCGTTGAACACCCGACCCGACCCGTACCAACTACTTCTGACGAAGTAGTTAGAGAGCCGCGCAAAAAGCGCGCGACCGCGCTCCCCGACGGCTGGATGCCCGGCTGGACCGTCATCGACGCCATGCGCGCCGAATGCCCCACCGTCGACCTCGAAGCCGAGCACCGCAAATTCGCGGACTACTGGCTCAGTAAAGGCGAACGCCGCGCCGACTGGACAGCCGCTTGGCGCAACTGGATCCGCCGCGCTGCCGAGACCCGCCGCTCGGCGACCACGGACCGCCCGGTCATGCCGAACGGCCACCGGCTCACCCCGGCCGAGATGAAATTCGCCCAAGCCGAAGCGCTCAAGTCGAACCCGAATCCGGAGATCCTGCGCGCCGCAGGACTTCCCGTCCCGCCATCCGCCAACCCGCAAGGCGCGCTGTCGAACTCCGGATCGTCCAGCGCGATCACCGCATAGGAGACTCGCCGTGTCCAGCAATCCCAGAGACACCGTGGTCGCGCTGCTCCAACTCGCGCAGAGCTACGACTCCCGGAACATCGACGCACTCATGGTCGATTCGTGGCTCGACGCCGCCAGGCGGGCACCCTGGACGCCCGAGGCAGCAGCCGAAGCCATCCGCGGCCACTACGCGGAGCAGACAGAGCGCATCATGCCCGGCCACGTCACCGCACGAATCCGTTCGGCGGCAAAGGCTCCGGGTTACGCTCCGGAATACCTGCCGGAACTTCCAGTCGCGCCACCAGCGTCCGAAGAGGCTCGGGCTGCGGCGCGGGCGCTGTTCGACGCGACGACCCGAACACACGAACCTCGGAAGCCTTTCGCACGGCGCAGGCGGGTTGTGGATGGATCGAATGGGGTTGCGTCCGGCCCGGATCCTGTTCCCGCGTTCTCAGCCGATTTAGCGGACATTCTGCGACGGCCACGGTTGCGCTCGGGCGAGCAACACACGACACGCCATACGACATGAGATACGACGTGCTATACGACCTGCTATATGACACGAGATACGGCGCGCTATACGCCACGAGATACGACACAAGAGATGGCGTGAGAGATGGTGCGCAGTATGGCGCGCAGTAAAGTTCGCAGACGGGTGGGGCATAGCGCCCATATGGGCCATATACGCCAACTTGACAATGCCCCTGACCGGGTAATATATGACACAGAACCGTTCTCGCAGGTCATGCGCAGCATTTGCGAAGTGAAGCATCGGCAGGTTAGTGTCATATCCGTTGCGCCGTACGGCCCCATAATCGAACGGTAGTGAGGCACAACAGTTTCCGGCCGCCAACGGGAACAAACCACCCGAAAGAGCCACCTCGGTCGACCGCCATCGACCGAGGTGGCCGGAACCACCACCCACAGGGGCAAACCCATGACGATTCATGTATTCGATTCCAGCGGTGAGGCATACGACCACAGCCAGTGGCGCGACGACATCACAGACGGAGACTTCCTATTCGTCCCGGCAGAGAACGTCGCCGGATGGCTTGAAAAGGCATGGCCGGTCGCTGCCACCGACGACGAGGGCGAATTCCACACCATCCATATCACCGCGCGCCACATGTTCGAGCAGCAGATCGCCGACGTCCGCGAAGCCTTCGCCAGATACATGGGTGAGGACTGGGCGTGGGACCTGAACGCCCTCTACGACAACAAGCTGTGGCAGCCCGCCGGCCTGTGACCACCGACGATCGGAAGCACCGCCGAATCAAAGCCGCGCTCCGCATCATCGACCAAACCCAACAGCCCCTCGGGCTGTTGTTCAACATCGACGACGAAGGCCACGAGTACGAGCACGATTTGCTCGACCTGGCCGACGACGCCGCCTGACCGCCGCCACGGTCACCACCAATCCGGCCGCCACCGGGCGCGAAAGGAGCCAAATCATGGCCAGCCAAACATTCACCGACACAGGCGAAACCACCTCCGAAGGACACCACATCTACCGTGCCGAAGGCCCCGTCACCGGAGCGTTCCAGGTCGCGTACGCGTGGCGCGAGAAACAACACGGCAGCGATATCGGCGGCTGGGTCCTGCGGATCAGCGGCAAGCGATTACACGTCAACCGCGTCGACTACACCGTCCACGTCGACCTGATTGTCGAGATCGCAAAAGGTTGCGGCGCCCCGCGCGATGGCGTCTACGCGGCACAATGGTGGCGGAAGTCCGACGGCGGTTGGGACGACTTCCCAACCGCCGCCGCCAGGGCGAAACTCAAGGCCCTAATCGCCCAGGTACTCGACACCGTGCACACGCCACATGCGTTGTGGGAGGCCAAGATTCGCCGCGAACAGAGCCAAATCGTCGAGCTTCAGGACGCACGCATCAAGTTCCTCGCCGAGAACGACGCAGCGATCGAAGCCGCAGCCCGTCGCCTCTCATTCCACCTCGACAACCCGGCCTGAACCGCCACCACACCGGGACCACGGGTCCGCCAGCCCGCGCCCCGGCGATCGAAAGGAACCACCCATGCGAGTCGAATTCGTCGACCCCGCAACCGATATCGACGCACACCACTTGTGCGACGACACCGGCGACTGCCCCACCTGCCACCCCGACCAGCTCACCAACGGCCCCCAATGCGGCTGCGCCTGGTGCACGAACCCGGACAACGAGCCCGCGGCTTGTGAATGTTCCGACTGCATCGAATCCGAACCCTCGGCCACGTGGATAGCCGCCCTGGAATCTGTCTACGGCGTCGATGCCAGCGACCACTTCACAGACCTCGACCGCGACTGGGACCTGCTGTGAACACATACACCAACACGATGGTCAAGGCCGCCGGTCTCACGCACGGCAAGGTCTCCAGCTACACCAGCGGATGCCGCTGCACCGAATGTCGAGAAGCGTTGCGACGCTATACCGCCGACCTACGCGCGCGCCGCCGTGCCCGACGAGTCATCGTCAAAGGTCGCCCGTTCGCCGCAGTCGATCAGAACGGCAACTACCTCCAGCACGGCACACCGTCGACATATCAGAACTGGGGATGCCGCTGCTTCTCCTGCCGCGTCGCCAAGGCCGCCGATCATGCACCCCTCCCAGAAAGAACTCTGAAGTGACCACACCGAACCTGCTCAAAGGTGTCGAGACGTTCATGGCCGCCGCCGAGCAGCCGATCCCGACCAAGCCCGCTGTCCCGCCAACCCGCATTCTCGCCGCCCGTCTGCTGATGCTGTTCGAGGAGTTCGACGAGTTGCTGATCGCACTCGGGATCGAAGCAGTCGACGTGGAGACAGCCCACGGTTCGCGCGATGGCGCGGAGTGGTTGGCCGGGCTGCTGGAAGACGGGTGGCGCACCGGAAAAGGGCCGGACCTCGTCGAGATGGTGGACGCGTTCCTCGACATGGCCGTAGTGGCGTACGGCGGAAGCCTGGAGACTGCCGGCCTGGCCGGAACCCACGCCGCCGCAGCGGAAGTCACCCGATCCAACCTCGCGAAGATCCTCCCGGACGGCACGTGCCTGAAGCGGGAGGACGGCAAGGTGCTCAAGCCCGAAGGCTGGACGCCTCCGGACATCGGCGGCGCATTGACCGCCATCCTCCGCGAATTCTCCTGAATCCCAATCCATTCCACCCCGAAAGGCGCCAACTCATGGCCAACGACACGGTGATCACCGTCATCGGCAATCTGACCGCCGACCCCGAACTCCGGTTCACCCCAGCAGGTGCGGCCGTCGCCAACTTCACCGTCGCGAGCACGCCGCGCGTGTTCGACCGGAACACCCAGGAATGGAAGGACGGCGATCCCCTGTTCCTGCGATGCAATCTGTGGCGGGAGGCAGCCGAGAACGTCGCCGAGTCACTGACCAGAGGTTCGCGCATCATCGTGACCGGCGCGTTGAAACAACGCAGCTACGAAACACGCGAAGGCGAAAAGAGGACAGTCGTCGAACTCGAGGTCGACGAGATAGGCCCGAGCTTGAAGTACGCCGTCGCGAAAGTCACCAAGACCACGCGCGGCGATGGTAGGAGCGGCGGCAATCGTCCGCAGCAGCGCGGCGGCGATGACCCGTGGGCCTCCAGCTCCGCTGAGGAAGCCCCGTTCTAACCGACGTGAACATGCTGGGTGGGCCGGAGAAGGGGATTCCGGCCCACCCAGCACCTCCATGCTCCCACGACGCACAGCGACCGTCCGGAAGGACACGAAACCTATGCCCGCCACCATGTTCGAGGTAGAAGAAGACCTCACGTTCGGCGATATCACCGCACGCCGTCGACCGCTCGGCATCAAACCCACGACAATCGCATCCGAGATCGCCAACGCCAACCTCGTCGTCGATTTCTGCTGGTTGGTCGATTGCGGTCTCTCATTCGAGACCATCGCCAAACGCCTCGGCTACACCGTCGACAGGCTCGAGGTCGCGCTCCGCCGGGCAGGGTTCATGTATCGCACTCCCGAACGACTCGCGGTCGAGCGACGTATCGACGCGCTGATCGCCAGAGGCCCCGGCTTCCGATTCTCCACCAGCGACATCGACATCCCTCATGCGCTCACGAGCACAGTGTCTCTCGTCATCCAGGCCGCCAATCGCCAGGGCCGTATCCGGATGGCCGAGCCTCCGAAGCTATCCAGTGCCCGTTCCGCCGCGATCTGGGAAGTGATCTGATGTCAGACATCCTGGACGTCCTGTACTCCCGCTGCGCCGAGGCCGCCGGAGAGGCGATCCTCACCGGGGAGAGCCACCCAACGCTGACCCTGACCACGGGCGAAGTGGCCGACTTGCTCATCCACATATCGACCGTCAATCGCCGGTTCCGCGACCTGATCACGGCCCGCAAAGCGCTCGACCATCGCGCGAATCAACTCCGGAAGGCTGCGACCGAGGCTGTGGGGTCATTCGAGCGGATCCGATCAACGCTCGACCATCCAGCCGCGCGTCACGGCCCGCAAACCCGCCTATGCTCGACCATCGCCGATACCGCCGCTGGAAAGCTCACCGCCGCAACCCTTCACACCGAAGGATCTCCGAAATGACCAACCCTCACATCGATCAGCCGCGGATTGTCGACGAGGCCGCTAACGCCGAGCGTATTGCCCTCGATCAGCAAATCCGGACCCTTACAGACAAGCTGTCGATGGGCGGCCCGTCGATCCGGCTCGAAGAACATCGACAGGGTTTGCTGAAGCTTCAGCAATTGCAGGAGGAGCGGGGCGACGCCTTCCGTCGATCGGTGGGCTGGACCGGAACTCGCCAGGTGTGACCAACTCCGCCTCGTGCGGAGTTCTGCCACTGCCGGGGTTGGCTGGCAGGATGCCCAGCTATGAGACATGCCTGGAGTGCCGCATTCGCCCTCTGCATGGCCGTCGCCGCATCTGCCCCTCTGGTCGGATGTTCGACAACCACTGACAGGCCGACGGCAACCAGCTCGTCGACGAAAACGGCCCCCACAACGACCGCCTTCCCGGAGCCGCCCCGCTACACCTACGAAATCCAGGGCCAGGAGATCCGCGTCGCAACTGTCAGCGCGGACCCCTCTGACCTGCTGAACACCTACAACAAGTTGGCGCGCACACTTCAGTCGACGTTAGCGGACGGTGGCTACTGGGTGCGGATCAACTGCGCCTCCAGCGGAACGGCGAAGGCGGACAATCGGCTTGCCAACGGAACGCTCGCGGTCGGCCAGCTCGGCAAGGCGCAGATCGGCGGTCTCGGCAAATTTGAGGGCGTCGTCTCCGGAACCCACTGCCCGTAAGTGCACGAGACGCTTGCGGCCCGACTCCAACTCTGCAACCGGCTACACAGGCCATAGCGTCTACGTCGTCCCTCGGATCACCTTCGACGGACGAGGCGACGACATCGGATTCGTCGAAATCGCCAACGATTTCGCCAGCATCGTCGAGCCGTACGACGCGTACCCGAACGAGGTGACCTTCTGATGCCCACCAAAACCCTCCGGACCAAACCGATCAACATCAAGGCAATCCAGTACACCGGCAACAACCTGCACGAAGTCAACGCGGAAATGCTGGGCCACAAGGCATATGGCAACACCCCGTGTACCCGCGCCTACCCAGGCGACCAGGCGTACCCCGCCGCCTACCACGACCCGAACATCACCGCTGAGGTGTGGAACTCCGCTCTCTCGCAATGGCTTCCACTCAAGTCGGGCGACTGGGTACTTCAAGGAACATCCGGCGAATTCTCGCCGACCTCAGCGGACACCATCGCCGACGCCTACGACGTCACCGCCGACTGACCCCGGTCCCGCCAGGCGCACCCGAACGAACCACCATCCCACCGGATGAGGAGACCTATGCCCGTGTCCGACTCCACCGTCGACGCAATCGAATCCATCCTGGAAGCCATCACCGACGCCGTCAGCGATCCCACTCCGCGCGGGCAAGGTCGGCTGCTGGTCCTGGCCCGCACGCTCAGCACGCTGGCCAACCTTGCCGCGGCATTGGAACTCACCGACCAACCAAAACTCGCTCCAGCCGCGGATGGTCCGGCCGTGATCGCTGCGCATCCCGATTTCCCTGCGTCCTGGCTCAAAGAATGCCGCAATGGCACCGTGCTTCGGTCCGAACTCCTCGAAACCATCTGGCACAAGGTCGATGGCTGGTGGTACACCACCGGCTCGGAGGTTGCGCTCGATAGTCTCGACGTGGCGGCGCAGGGGCCGTTCGCCGTTCTGACCGAACCCATGTAGGCCGGATATGAGTCTCATCGCCGAGCTGGGCCAACGCCAAATCACGAAGTCTTGTATCGCAAGCCGTTGGTCCGACTCGCTCCTGGACTCGCAACCGGGATGCGCTCGACCACATCGAGATTCACGCCCCTGACCCGGATCGCAGATGCATGACCATCCTGGCCGGAGACACCGTGTTCGTGGTCGCGCACGGCCACCAATGAACGACGAGGGGGACGCCGCAGCCGGGTCCACGCGGCGCGATCGATGGCTCTATCGCCGGTCGCGTCGTTCGTGAAGTCCCAGCGTCGGTCGAAGCTGACGAGGCGGCGACTGGACCTGAGCTGCAGCCCGTTCAATCACTGCATCGATCAAGAGTTTAGCTCGCGCTGCGCGCTTCTCCCGTTCGTCCGCACCGTTCGCCTGCGAGATCGACCGAGAGACCTGAATAATCTCGTTGCCGAGATCCTGCATTCGTGTGTCGCTCGTCAGTAACGCAATGCGCACCAGCGCACTGCGGGCCGAAGCTCGCGTTGTATGGGCCACCTTTGCCGCCGCTTGGCTAGCTTCGCCGTCGCCTTCCTGAAGTCGAAACCACCGGTCGTTCTCCGCTCTCCGGTACTCGATCGCTGCATCTCCAAAAGCGTTGTACGCGTTGAGTCGGTCCTGTCTTAGCTTCTCCACAAACCCTAGTGCAGCCGTCCGATCGGCACTCGCCCGTTGAAAGAAGAAGGTCGCAGCGGACCCGAGAAGTGTTCCCGCAACAGCAACCAAAGACGACAACACAGCACTCACACCGGGGAATACTAGACGTGCGGGAGGTTCCCAGGCCCGCACATCTGTTTGATGAAAGCTGTCGGCCCGCTGGTCGCTTCGTAGCTGCACGGCAGACGTCGGCACTTCGCACATCAGGCCTCGATGCGGGTCCCGGAATCACCGTCGGCGAAGCCTGACGGGGAGCTTGATCCCGGCCGACTCACATGATGTCGGGGCCACAAACGCTCGTCGTGGAGTGTCGATTCGCTCAGCGTGTTGCGTCTTCCTCCGAGAACCGCCTCCTGACGTCGGGAGAAGTCGCGCGCCCAGGACGAACGCAACACACTGCGGTGCGCAGCGCATTGCGCAGTGTCTGCGCAGCGGCAGAGGATCTGAGCATGAGGGACACGCGGGCAGAGCAGGCACCATGCCACCTCGACCCCCGATTCCTACAGCCTGGCGACGAACCCGACTGGCATCTCTTTCCTGAGACCATCCAAGCCGTCGCCGTCTGCGAAACAATCTGCCCTATCAGCCATTTAGTCAGATGTGCCCGTGCTGCACTCAGGTCCGGACAACTTGCCACCGAGCCAGAAGTCACCCTCCCCGCAGACGGCGTCATCGCCGCCGGAATCATCTGCCGAGGCGACAACGACACCGCCCTCACCCTGCGCGAAGTGATCAACCGGTACGGCCGCCCAGAAGACTGCATCCCCGTTTGCCCCGGATGCGAACGTCGCCTCGTCCTCGCCGGAGAACCCCTGGGCCTCAACGAAGCCCGCCTGGCCGCCCGAGGCTTATGCAAAGGCTGCTACTCCGCCACCGCCCGATCCGGTCAGCTCACGAAGGTCTACCAGCTGCGGCCCGACCATTGCGCCGACTGCAAACGCCCCCTCGTCGGACGCGAAGATCCAGTGCCAGAAGGCCACGCCCGCTTCCACTCCGACGGCCGCTGCCTCGGCTGCCAATCCACCTACCGCCGCGCCAGCAGGAAGGCAGCATGACCAAACGATTCGGCGACCTCAACAGCAACGATGTCGGCAAGGCCCTCGTCTACCGCGATAGAGGGCGCACGCACCGCGTGAAAATCGCTGGCTTGGAACACAAATCAAGCTATCTCGTCGCCTACGTCACCACCGGATACTCCGGCGAACGGCCGCTCACACTGCCAGCGGACATCGAAGTAACCGTCGAACTCTGACCTGCCCCATCGACCGCCATCGACACCCGCGAGGAACCACCCGATGAACAACACTGCCATTCTGGCGCTGCCCTACACGAAACCACCGCTGTCGCTGAACGACTCCGGCGCTTCCCGTGGCGCTGCTTTCGCGAAAGCCCGCACCCGCAAACAGATTCGCGAAGACGTATGCCGCCTGGCCGCTATCGCATGGTTGCCGAAAGGCGTCGACCACCTGACCGTGCAACTGCACTATCGGCCGCGCGACAGAAGGGTCCGCGACACCGACAACCTTTGGGCCACCCTGAAACCCATCTGTGACGCGCTCACCGTCGGCAAGCCTCCCAGTATCTCACCGCGCACCAAACGCCCCGTCCCCGCCCAGATCGGCTACGGCATGGTCCAAGACGACTCGCCCCGCTGGATGGCAAAGCCGGAACCGATCATCCACCAGGCCGTGAAAGGCGAAACCGGCGCGTTGTGGCTCGAACTCAACTGGCGCTACGTGGCGGAACCGGCAGGCATCGCGTGAGCCACCGCCCTTCGCGTGCCAGTCAGGCGTATGTGACTTCCCGTAACCCGTGACCCCGAAGGAGATACACCGTGCCCCCACAGATGATCGGTGTGACGAAGGAGATGCTGCGCGCCAAGTTGGAGGACGCGCTCGGCCGCTTCCCCGACGGAGAACCGCTGCCGATCGACACCAGCGCTGTCGCCGCAGGCGCGAACCCGCTGATGCCGACCGAGGCTGAACGCATCGCTACTGCCAACGGCCAGCCGACCTCGGCCGACACAAGCAGCTCGATCCTTGGCGCCACTGCCGCCGAGCCTGAACCCGACATCGCCGAGGAGCTGGACGAGATCGGCACCGACTGGGCCGCCCGCGCCAAGTTCGCTACCTCCGGCCCGACCCCGGCCCCACCCGCGGCAACCGCGCTGCACGAGGCCGCCGCGATCACCGACGGCGACCGCATGAACACCTATGGGAACCCGGCCGAATCGTTCGAGCGGATCGCCGGCCTGTGGTCGGCGTACCTGGGCCACCCGGTTCACGCCCGCGACGTCGCCAACCTCATGGTGCTGCTGAAGGTCTCGCGTTCGAGGCACGCCTATCAACGCGACGACTACACCGACATCTGCGGTTATGCCGCTCTGGCAGAACGGATCTCCGAATGACCCTCGTCGCCGTCTCCAAGCTGACCCCTTTTCCCGGCAACCCGCGCCGGGGTGATGTCCCCGGTATCGCCGAGAGTTTGAAGTCGAACGGCCAGTTCCGCCCGATTGTCGTGCAGAAGGCCACCGGCTATGTGCTCGCGGGCAACCACACGATGCAGGCCGCGATCTCGTTGGGCTGGGACAAGATCGACGTGCACTGGGTCGACTGCGACCATGACCGCGCCAAGAAGATCGTGCTCGCGGACAACCGGCTGGCAGACAAAGGCCGCTACGATATCGCCGCTCTTACCGACCTCCTCCAGGATGTCGCCGACCTGGAGGGCACCGGCTACACCGAGGACGAGCTGAACGCCATGCTCGACCAACTGGAGCCGCAGGACCCCGACCTCCTAGACGACAAGCCCGGCCTCGGCAACCCGGTCATCTCCTACAACCTGATCTTCGACGACGAGCAGCAGCAGGACGTCTGGTTCGAGTTCACGAAGTGGCTCAAGCGCACCTACTCGGACAAGGACACAGTCGCCGAGCGGTTGACCGAGTACTTGGAAGCCACAGCGGGCGAGCGAGCGGCCTGATGGCGCGAGTCAAGGGCTTCATCGATGCCAACGTGTACGAGGAGGCGAAGAAGCGGATGCACCGCGTCTACGACCTGTTCGACACGGTCATGGTCGCGTTCTCGGGCGGCAAGGACTCCCTCGCCGCGCTGCACCTGGTGCGCGAGGTCGCGTTGGAGCGCGGAGACGCCCGCCCGCTGAAGGTCGTGTTCCGCGATGAGGAACTGATCCCCGATCAGGTCGTCGATTTCGTCGACAAGTACCGGCAGTTCGACTGGATCGATATGCGCTGGTACTGCGTGCCATTGGAATCGACGAAGTACATCCTCGGCCAGTCGACCCGCTACATCCAGTGGGACCCGGCCCGCGAGCACATGCGACCTGTACCCGAATGGGCGCTCACGCCGGAAAAGCTCAGCCTGCCCACGGATCTCGTGCTGGACCAGTACACCGCCGACACCCTGGTCTCGCGCGAGGAGAAGGGCAAGGTCGCCATCGTGACCGGCGTGCGAGCCGCAGAGTCCATCATGCGATTCAACGCGCTCAAGGCGAAGCTGCACGACAACTACATCAACGCCACAAAAGACCAGCGAGTCATGACGGTGAAGCCGCTGTTCGACTGGCAAGAGAACGACATCTTCCGGTACTTCTACGACCGCGGAATCATGTACTGCCCGATCTACGACTCGCAGGTACTTTCCGGTACACCGCTGAGGGTTTCGACGCCGCTGCACGCGGAGAGCGCGAAGACATTCGGCCGCCTGCGGGCCTACGCGCCGACGTTCTACGAGCAGGTGATCTCGCTCGTACCGGAAATGGCTGTGCAGGAACGCTATTACAGCGAGCTGGACCGGGGCGCGCTCATGACGCGGTACGGGCAGTCATTCGACGGCGTGCAGGCGTACGTGGAGGAGACCATCACCGACGAGGCACAGCGGAAGAAGGCGCTCACCGTGCTCAAGCGGATCCGCATCACCGCCGCCCGCAACCCGGCCGCCTACCCGCCCGACCACGTACTCAAGCAATTCATGGCCGGTGCCTACAAACGCACCATCACCCCGATGACCAAGGCCGAGCAGAAGAAGAGAGCCGCCAAGTGAACAACACCGACGGACTCCCCCGCCTGGACCCGACCCCGGCGGGCGCGAACCCGATCGACCACATCAAGTGGGTTCCGGCCGACACACTGGACCCGAACGTGTGGAACCCCAACCGGGTTCACAAACCCGAGCTGCGGCTGCTGGAACGGTCGCTGCTGCACACCTACTGGATTCAGCCGCTGTTGGTGAACCCGGACCGCATCATCATCGACGGATTCCACCGCTGGCGGCTCTCGCAGGACTCGAAGGCCGTGCGGCAGCGTTGGAAGGGCCGCGTGCCGGTCGCTGTGCTGGACGTGGACAAGCCGACGGCCATGCTGATGACGATCCGAATCAATCGCGCCAAGGGAAGCCATGCGGCCGTGGAGATGTCGGCGATCGTGCGCGAACTGCTGGACACACACCACATGGACCCGGACCAGATCGCGGCCGAGATCGGCGGTACCCGCGCCGAAGTCGACCTACTCGCCCAGGACGGCGTGTTCTCGGCCCGCAAGATCAGTGAGTGGGCGTACTCGCCCGCCTGGTACCCGAAGGACGCTGCGGTATGAGCCGATTCGATTCCGCGGAGCACCTGTACGACTGGCAGCGCTCCGGCCGGTTCCCGCGTATCCATGACGACATCTACAACCTGATCAGGTCGGAGGTGTCGCCGTCGGACGGCCCGGTGCTCGACCTCGGTTCGTCGACTGGTCTGCTCGCGCGGCGGCTTCAGCACGCCCGGTTCGCGGTGCACGCGGTCGAGGCCGACGCCAACTCGATCGACGCCGGGCGCACGGCGGGCACCTACGGCCCGAATGTGCCGGTTCGGCACTGGATGCTCACACCAGGCCAGATGCCGGAGTTCGGGGAGTTCCTGGCGAACGCGGGCATCACCATCGTGGTAGCGCGGCGCGTGCTCCCCGAGCTCGACGACGCCGGGGTCACGCCGGAGCTGCTGGGCGAGACGCTGGCTAATGCCGGTGTGAGCCATCTGTTCCTGGAAGGCCGCGCGCCTCGGCAGGACGCGAAACACAGGCTACGCTCAGTTAGCGACGAAGTTGCCGGTCTTGAAACAGATTGGCGGCCAGCGACTTTCGCTGGCAACCACCGCGCGTATCTGACGCTAAAGGAGTAGTCACCATGGGGATGTCCACCTACAACGGGTTCGATGGCGCATACCGGCAACGCGCGCAGGACGAACTGAACGCCATGTGGACATCCGGACTGTGGGAGCCGCCGTCGGAATGCACCGTGTGCGGGCAGACCAGCGGCGCGATCCACGGGCACCTGGAAGACTACTCGCGGCCGGAAACGTATGTGCCGCTGTGCATCACCTGCCACCTCATCTTGCATATGCGATTCCGGCAGCCGGACCTGTGGGAGGAGTACGCCGCCTGGATTCGCGCCGGGCACCGACCCGACCCGCAGACCCAACGGGGCGGTTTCTACGCCATCAAGAAGGGCTTTCTGGTCGGCTGCTCCAACCATTGGCCCGGCCGCAAGTCCAACCCCGCGCGGCGAGCCACCTACCTCGATGCCCTCGCGCCTGTCCGTTTCACACACCCGAATGCCCCAGCCGACCAGCCATTTTGAGAGGTGATACTGCTGTCTGCCGTCCCCGACGCTCTGTTCGCCACCTTCGTACGCGACTTGCGGCGCATCCCCGAGCTATTCGAGCAGTTGAACGTGACGATCACCAAGACCGACGTCACGCGCCCGCGCGGGGACGGCTCGCCAGGCAGCGGCCATGATCGACCGCTTATCCTCAATGACCGCGCCAGCGAACAGCGCCGTTCCTTGCTGCGGACCCTGCGCCATGCCGCTGCCCCAGTGCCCTACGCGCCCCGCCCACTCAGGCCCGGCGCCGCTGCGCTCGCCATCCTCGACCAACTTCCACACACCAGCCGCGGACATGGCGCTGAATTCTGGATCCGCTCGATACTGCGCGAAATCACCAAAGCCTGGGGCGTGGTGGACGCTCCCGCCAGCCTGGCGTTCTCGGGCTACTGCTTCGATTGCGGCGCGCCTGTGTCCGCGCCTGGGCACCTGCGGGCGGTTTCGTGCCGGGCCTGCGGGGGTGAACATCAGGCGGCCGAGCATCGCGCGTGGATGTGGCAGGAAGCGCAGCAGGTTTCGGGTACAGCCGCCGAGTTGGCGCGGCTGCTACCGCACTTCGACAACTCCCCTGTCAAGGCAGCGACCATCCGCAAATGGCACGAGCGCGGCAAACTGTCCGGCTGTATCGAGAAGCGCGGTACGGTCTTCCGTCTCGGTGACGTGCTGGCACTTCATCGTGTTCGAGCAACACCCCTGCGATCGACGCTGCTTTCGACATAGCCACTGGCCGCGTTTTCCGGGCTATCGGGATGGCACCGGCCACCATCCGGACCAAGGTCGGGGGCCAAGCCTTCCTCGGAGACAAGCGATCCTGTGGTCGGCTTGTGGCTGATCGGCTTCGATCGTAACGGCGGTCTGAGCCGCCATGGTCGTCATCCGGAATTCGCGCAGATCACGCAGTAGTTCGTACCCGTCCCACATCGTGACGTCAGATCCGTAGACTTCGCAGAAGGAACGGTACTCGTCCTCTGTGATCTGGCCGAGTGACTTGTACTTGATCGCGGTGTGGACCGTGTCCCATTCCGGTGGACCGATGGATGTCCGTTCGAGGTCGAGCATAACGACTTCGCCGTCCTCCGTGGCTACCACGTTCCCAACCCAGGCGTCCCCGTGCACAACACACCAAGGAAGCCCCTCCGGCAACCGAGTCCAATGCTCCTTCAACTCCGCCAGGTGCTCACGCATCCATTCGCGGTCGTCGGCGGATATGGTGCTCGCCGATTCGATCCGCTGGCCCAGCCGGACGAATGGATCTAGCCTGCCAAGGTCGAATGTTGCCGGAGGGGTGAGCGCGTGCAGCTTGCGAAGCGCCCCTGCCACCTCGGTCGGCGTTCCGTGACGGTGTGGCGGCAATTCTCGCCAGAAGGTCACTGCCTGGTCGTCGACAACGATCGGCTGATCAGTCTGCGGCAGTACACGGACGGCGGGAACGTCGACTGATTCGAGCCAGCGAGCCACCTCGACCTCGCGGAGGGCGGCGGCGCGCTGGCCCGGCCTGGAGATTCGCGCGACCACGGAACCGGGGAGCCGATAGATGACATTCTCACTGCGGTTGAGGACCGTCGCGCCGGCCGAGTCCAGACCGGCGCGGGCGCACGCGGTGCGCAGGATCTCGCTGGTTGGATCCGGCATGGTCTCGGCGGTCATGTGGCGAAGAGTCCTTCGATTCGGCCGGTCAGGTTTGCCACCTCGGGCTGGTCGATTCTCCGCGATGCGATTCGGTACAGATCCCGGAGGTCGTCGGCCGCTCGCCGGGACCGCAGATGTTCGGCGTCTTCGAGTGCGTGGTGTCCGATCGCTGCCGCTTCCTGCGGATCACCAACCGCCATCACCAGTGACGACAGTTTGATTCCCGAGATCGCGCGGGCGCGGAGATAGGCGTCGGTGTGCCCGTCTACAGCGTCGGAGAGGCGGATTCGCGCTTCCCCGGAGAACTGGCCGGCCATAGCGAGGTCATATAGTGCGTGGCCGGTGTCACCGGAGTGCTGCGCGAGGTCGTAATACTTCATCCACGCGGGGTCGTTCTCAGGGCGTGCTTTGGCGAATTCTTCATCGGCCCTGCCGATCTCGGTAAGGGTCTCCTGAACGCGCCCGAGCTTCGCCAGCGCGCGAGCTTTTGTCGTGTGCAACATGGCCCGTTCGGTCGCGGTGAGCCGGTCGGATCGTACGAATGCCAGTTCGACGGAGGTCAATCCGTCGTCGGGATCGCCGCGCCAGATCGACTGCCGGGCCATCGATGAGTGGACTTTCGCGCGGAGGTTCCAGTCCTTGCCGTCTTCGGCGCAGGCCAGCCCGAGCTCGAACATGCTACGGGCATCCTTGTGGTCGTAGCGGTCGAATGCCATGAATCCGGCTGTGTGGCTGAGGAATCCTACGGCCGAGCGAAGTTCCATCTTGTCTCTGGGAGTCGCGTTCGCACCGAGCAGGCGAACCGCGTACCGCAGCTGCGCGAAGACCGCTTCGCGTACGAGGCCGCGACCATCCGTCGCGTCCCATGAACTGATCTGCTTGGCTGCGGTCCGGATCTCGTCGATCTCGTCCTGTCCGACTGTCGGCGGAACGGGTGTCGTTTTGAGGGCGGAGATCAGTTCGAGCAAGGTTCCAGGGACGAGCGTGACTGCTGTCGCGACTCGTAGGAATCCATGGCGGTTCACATCCTCGAGCGTATCGGCGTTTCGCTTCGGCAGCTTGAACCAAAGGAGATCACTCGGGATGTTCAGAGTCTCGGCCCAGTGGATGAGCTTGCTCAGTTGCTCCGGCGCGGTGCCCTTCTCAAGCCTGCTCAATTGGCCTTGGGTGAGGTTCAGCCAGCCGGCCACCATGTCTTGCGCGAGCGTTCGCCTGTGGAAGGGGTGGGTCCGATAGGCGTAGATCACGCGCCCCATATGCCAGGTGGCGAGAGCGTCGCGCATCAGGTCGGTCTGCCAGAACGCGGGCGGAAGGGTGGGCGGTTTCAGGATGGTGGGTTCGCAAGCGCCGCAGAAGGATTCGTTGTTGTAGGAGTTCAGCCTTGTACCGCAATGGGCACAGTAGCGCCGTGACCGCGGATTCGGCTTCATGCGACCGCTCCGGCTGGACTTTGGGGCGTCGACCCCCTCGATCTCCCTGATCTGCGGAAGGTATCACGCAGTGCCGCAGCGGTCTATGCGTTCGGCGCATATCCCGAATGCATTGGTGTTGTGGTTTCGCCTTCTTCGTCGTCGGACTCTTGGGTTGTCCGAAATCGCGTCGAGGAAGGAGCGGGCCTGTGGGGCTATTTTTGGTCGTTCCGCTGTTCGGGCCACCGGCTGCGGGCAAGACCACGCTGACGATGGTGCTCGGGGCTGAATCGGGAAGACGGGTTTTTCGCCTTCGCGAGCATGTACCGCAAGAGGTCCTGTTGGCAACGGCGACCGACAGTCGGCACCTGGGATGGATCGACGAGCAAACCGTTGAATTGGCGCTTCGGGACTACTGCCGAGGTGTATCGGACGACCCGAACGCCCATACCGTATTGCTGGACAACTTCCCCGGCGCTGCCAATCAGGTCGGCCAACTCTTGTCCGTTGTGGCACAGGTCGAGCCGCGATGCCATGTCGAGGCGATCGAACTCCTGACCGACGCCAAGACATTGAAGCAGCGAGCACAACACCGCAAGGTCTGCCATCGCTGCGAGCGCGACCCGATTTCCGACCCGCGCTTGCCGGTGATTCCACGGGCGGATGATCCCTGGGCGTGCTCACGCTGCGACGGGTTGCTGCATCCACGTCGTGGCGACTCCCCTCGCCTGCTGCGGGCGAGGCTTCAGCGCTACCAGAACGCTGCCAGCGGCATCCGCACCGGCTTCACCGAAGCGGGCATCACCGTCACCCAACTCGACACTACTTCGACGATCGATGGGTCCGCGAATCTGCTTGCCCCCCTTCTCATTTCTCGGAGCGCAGTCAAATGACATCTGTTCCACTGCCGGCACCCAAGGTCCGTGGCGACGGCTACGGCCATGCCCGGATGCCTCGCAAGATCACCATGCCGGAGCCCCAACGCATCGACCCTGTCGCCTACGGACGGTTCCGCAACGTCTACCTCTACATCACCGAGGCGTGCCAATTGCATTGTGAGCACTGCTATATGGGTGAGCGCCTGGAGCGCGCGCTGAAGATCGAGCTTCCTCGAATCGTCGATTGGCTCACCACGTGGCGCAAGCTGGGCGGCAGCAAGGTGACCATCCTCGGAGGCGAGCCGACGCTGCACCCGTACTTCGTCGACTCGATACGCGCGGCGGCCAAGATCGGGTACGAACACGTCATCACCACGACAAACGCGCAGGTCCCGGCTGCTAAGAAGTTCCGACAGATGGAACCCTCCGATTTCGCATACATCCAGGTCAGTCTTGATGGCGGCAGCAAGACGACCCATGACGTCGTGCGGGGACCTGGAACGTTCGATATCGCGATGGCGACAATCGATGAACTGACCGCCCGCGGTTTCGATACTCGGATCATCTGCACGGTCAACAAATCGAATGAAACCGACGCCCTCCAACTGCTCACCGTCGCAGACGAACTGGGCGTCAGCCTGGTCAAGTTCCACGTATTCAGCACGATCGGTGTCGGGCACGGCAATCCCGAGATGGCGATGACTCCGCCGGAATGGGTCGCGTTCTGCGACAACCTCAATCAGGTTGCGCCCGAATACCGAACGCGAGTCTGGTACCAGCCGACATACGTCCGACGCGATCAGATCGATCGGTATGCAAGTGAGGGCTATCAGGGATGCATCGGGCGCACGCTCGACCGGATCTCGATCTTCCCGGACGGCCGCGCGTACGTGTGCAGCTATCTGTTCGACACGAAGATGAACTACGCCCAGATGACCGACGGGCAGGTCCAGCTCAACCACGGCCCCAACGAATTCGAGCTGTTCACCAGCGTCCTCAGTGAAAGTAGCTGCGGAGGTTGCAAAGCCAAGGCATGTATGGGGGGCTGCCCGGCGGAGGAGCTGGTGATGGGCGCGTCCTCGTGCAGCTCCTACCCCGACATCGTGCCGGTCTGTCGACTGTGGAAATCCAGCGCCAAACCCGAGGAGTGAACAGCCAATGTATGAGACCAACACGTCCGACCTCGACCTCGCGGCGGCCAAAGTGTGCGGCATCGACTGGAACGACATCGACGAAGTGGAGCGCGCCTCGTTCGAGTTCTTCGAGGAGGTGGCTGCCGATCCCGCCATTGTGCGCAGCCGACTCTGGGGCCTGCCGAACCAGCCGGAACTGCTCACGCTGTGCGAACACTACGACATCCTGGACAAGATCGTATTGTTCAACGACGACGACTCGGGAGTGCGGATTCGCCTGCATGTGTTCCTGCCGGGCTATTTCGATCGGCCGCACAATCACCGGTGGTCATACGCGAGCCGCATACTTCGCGGGCAGTACCGGCACTACCTGTTCGGCAACGCGGAGGTTGACGATCAGATCGACCCGGTGAAGCTGCCGGTTCTTCAGGTGCGGGAGGAACCGGTCGGCGTCGGCTACGCGCTCCATCACACGATGGTGCACGCCGTAGTGGCGGAACCTTTCACTGTTTCGCTGGTCGTCCGAGGCCCGGCTGTGAAGGATCGCTTTCTGGTCGGCGACCGTGCGACGGGCGAAGTGTGGTGGCAATATGGCGCTGGTCAGGAGTCGCCCGAGGAGTCTTTCAAGAAGCGGATGACGCCGGAGCGTTTTCAGGAACTCGTTGTGCGCCTGGAGGAATGGGGCCTCTTCTAGTTGGAAGCGGGGCGCGCCAGCAGTGTGACAAGCGATTCGAGATCGTGAAGTGAAGGCAGCGGGGCGCTTTGGTCGCGAACGCAGCGAAGCGCCCCGCTCGCCGAGGCGAGCATCAGGCTGCGCCGCATCGGCATACCGGCGTGCAGTCCGTAGAGGAGTCCACCAGAGAACGCGGCTCCCGCGCAATGGGTATGGCGGACCTCGACCGGAACCGCCGAGGTAGTCAGCAACTGCGAGTGGCTGGCGGCGAGCGCGCCGTAGCGGCCCGTGGTCACGATGACCCAGTCCGCGCATGTCCACTCGAGCAATCTTCGGGCCACGCTCGGAGCCTCGACGTGGTCGTCATCGTCGATGTTGGTTTGGATCAGCAGATTCGAGTATCCCGCCAACTCGTGCCGCAGTGCGTCGGACAGTGGAATCCCTCCGAGGTTGACGAACAGGCGCTGCCCGTGGGCACGGACAGTCCTGATCACTCGTATCGCCGCAGCCTCGATGAGCTGGTAGGCGTCAAGATATACGAACGAAGCCGTGGCGATGCTGGATAAATCCACCCGCTCCAGCGCGTCGGCCACTCCCGGAAGGTAGGCGAACCACGTGCGGGTGTGGTCACCGTCGGAGACAACCACGACTCGCCGAGTTGCGTAGTCGGTACTGGCTACAGCCGTCGCGCCAACGCCGTGTTGCTGTAGCCAGTGCCCGACTCGTCGGCCCGCCTCGTCACTGCCGAAATCGTTTGCCACGAGCAGGGTCGGCACTTCCAGCGCCGCCAACACTGCCGCGACCATGGGACCGTCTGCCGCGATAGACATCTCCGTTGCCCGGATTTCGGCTCCGTGATTCACGGCGGGGAACTTCGGCACGCTCCACAGCTCGGCTGATGCCAGATAGCTGATGCACACCACCGGTCTGTCTTGCGTGGTCATAGTGCTACCAGCCGAATGCCGAGAAGGGCTCGTCATCGCTCACGTGCCCCATAGCCGCACGACAGTACTCAATCATGTGGTCGGGCAGGTCCCGGATCGGAAAGAACTCCAGTGCAGCGCATTTGTCCGGTTCGCGATTGGTCGGCTCACCATCCCAGCGGTCCACCGTGAAGAAGAACGCCACCCGACCACCGGACGACGAGTTGTGCATGATGTGGCTGAAGCGGACATCCGCAGGCACGATACGCACCCCGATCTCCTCATCAGCCTCCCGAATCAGTGCCTCGACAACCGACTCATCGGCTTCGAGATGACCGGAAGGCAAATGCCACGCGCCATCCTCGTACCCGGTGTTCTGGCGTTGCCCGAACAGCACCTCATCGCCACGACGCAGGATCAGGTGCACGTCACCGGTGACCTTGTGTCGCTGCGGCTTTGCCGTCTGACTCGGCTCGACTGTCGTTTCCAAGACATCTCCCTTCAGAACGAAACGTATGTGTTGAACTGGACCGCTGAAGCAACTGTGGGTCAAGCGCTCCGAGCGTAGTTCGTTCAACGCGAGCAGGTTATGCGTCGAATGCATATCGACGAATCGCGAACGAGCATGGCCGTTGAAGTCGCAGAACTCGACACTTCAACTACCGCCAGAACGTCATTCGGCCAACATCAAGAGGCGCATCGAACCGCAAGGGGAAGCCATGAGTAGCGAACTACCACAGCGGATTCCAGAGCAGCACACCACGAAGATTGACTTGTCGTTTGACTCACCGCCGGTAGATCTGCTCATTCGGTTCGCCGAAGCCATCGGACAGTGGGCCGGAAAACCAGACCAGCGAACCTGCACGGCCGAAGCGTCCTCTCGTGTGCAGCGTCGGGCTTGACCATGGCACGGCCCGATCTCCTCCCTCTCATAGATCCTTACGTGTCGTGAGAAGCATTGTTAGAGCATGGATTACCGCCGAGCGCTGCTCTGGCGGGAGATCCCTCACAGCTTGCTCGGCCACGGCCGCCTTCGCTCTAGCAATCCTGATCCGTGCGACCGCAGCAGCCGACGCAGTGATCAACCCAGCAACTCCCGCCAAGGCCCCAAGCAAATTCACTGAAAAGTCCTGTCCTGGCAGAGTGAGGACATAGCGAGCAGCCTCGCTCCACCATTTGTGGAGATCGGAGGAGGATTCTCAGGGGCGATAGACACAGTACCGAAGTCACGCGTGTGCGGCAGAGTGCGACTCCAAATCCGCAGTGTCGCAGACCCACCGATAGACTCCAGCCATCGGCGTCGCGTGCATTCCTCCGCATAGCGCCTGATAGAGCCGAGGGCAGCAGGCGGTGTTCGCACCACGCGCCCTCCACAGACGCCCCCGCTCCCGGATTCCCCACCGGTCGTAGCGGGGGCGTCGCACTTTCCTCGCTCCTCCTCAGCAAGGCCGCCCCCGCGCACAACTACAGCGCTCATTGGCGGATGAGGCCCGGCCTCGCTGGGAGGGGCGAGGACGGCCCGCCCAGACGGCCCGGCCACCGCATCCGGCCGCCTGGTGCGTCCGACGCACCGCGAGGAGGCACCCCGGTGCCAGGCAAAAGCAGAACCAGCCCCGAATCCATCGACAAGCGCAAACGAATGGCCCAAGCGCTCCAGCTTCGCGAGACGGGAGCCAACTACCGGCAGATCGCCCAAGCGCTGGACATCTCCACCTCGACCGCGCACTCCTACGTCGAAGAGTCGATGAAAGAACTCACGCGAGAGCCCGCGGAATCCATGCTCTCGCTGGAAATCTCCCGGCTGGACGCCATGCTGCTCGGCATCTGGAAGAAGGCATCGCGCGGCGACCTGCAAGCAATCGACCGCGCCCTGAAGATCATGGAGCGCCGCACGAAGTACACCGGTCTCGACCAGCTCGCCGCACAGAAGATGTTGCATGACGGGAAAGACCTGCCCGCCGTGGACGTATGGCTGGACGCGATGCTCGGCAGTGCCACCAGCGATCCCGGCGAACTCGGGCAGGCGGCATGAGTGCGATCCGGCCGCTCGTCGGCAAGCAGCTCCTCGCCGTGCAAAACTCGACCGCGCGCCTGAACGTGTACGAAGGCTCGGTGCGTTCGTCGAAAACGATCTGCTCTCTGATCGACTGGATTCGCTACTGCCGCAAGGGGCCGCCCGGAACGCTTCTCATGACCGGCCGCACCGAGCGCACCATCATCAACAACCTGATCCTGCCGATTCAGGAAATGCTTGGACCGGGCCGCGTCTCAATCAACAGAGGCAACGGCACCGTCAACATCTGCGGGCGCATAGTGATCCTCGTCGGCGCGAACAACGAGGCCGCCCGCACCAAGATTCAGGGCCTGACCCTGGCAGGGGCGTATGTCGATGAGGCGCCGACCCTGCCGGAGTCGTACTGGAACATGCTTTTCTCCCGACTCTCGGTCCCCGGCGCACAGATGTTCGCCACGGGCAACCCGGAGTCGCCCCGGCACTGGTTCAAGACGCAATGGCTCGACCGGGCGAAATTCTGGATTCGCGATGACGGCAGCATCATTGACCGCCGAGGAGACTTCGCTCGACTCCAGGCCGGTGACCCGGATCGACCGCTGGATCTGCACCGGTTCACGTTCATCCTGGATGACAACCCGAACCTCGACCCGGATTTCGTCGCCTCGCTGAAGTCCAGCTACACCGGCGTCTGGTACCTGCGGTTCGTGTTGGGGAAGTGGGTTGTCGCCGATGGAGCGATCTACGAATCCTTCGACGAGGCCGAACACAAAGTGCCCCACGGTAACCTGCCCCAGATGTCGCGGGTCCTGGCGCTGGGAATCGACTACGGAACGACGAACCCGACCGCCGGAATCCTGCTAGGGATCGGCGCGGACGGACGTCTGTATGCGATCGACGAATGGTCACCGCCGCGTGGCACCGACGCCGAACTGTCTGCGGCGCTGGCGGAGTGGCTGCGCGATACCAAACACGAACCCGAGTGGGTGTTCGTCGACCCGGCCGCCGCGAGTTTCAAGCTCCAGCTCTACCGCGACGACACCGCCCGCGTCGCCGACGCCACAAACGAAGTGCTCGACGGTATCCGTACCGTCGCCGCTCTGTTCTCCACCAGACAGTTGCTTATCTCCGACCGCTGCGAACGACTGCTGAATGAAATCCACGGCTATGTCTGGGATTCCAAGCAGTCGGAGAAGGGGATCGACAAGCCGGTCAAGCTCGACGACCACTTCTGCGATGCCCTGCGATACGCCGTCGTGTCCTCGCAATTCCGCTGGTTCTCGCACCTTTCAACTCCGATCCCCGCAGCCAAGGAGGCAGCCTAGCTATGCCGTTGCCGACCGCGAACACTCCTTGGCCGCCCCGCCACCTCTCCCCCGCTTTCCGGATGTTCGCCAACTGCCAGGTGTGGTGGGAGGGCGACGCCGAGAAGCTGTCGGCGAGCCACGGCGAACCGACCCGTTCAGGCCTGGGTGCGACGTGGCGCGATCGGATCAAACGCCTGTTCTGGGGTACGAAACCCGATGTGTCGAACCAGATTCGACAGATCCATATCCCGGTGGCCGCCGATATCGTGCAGACCGCCGCGTCGCTACTGCTACCCGATCCCGTCGCTTTTCGGGTTGCCGCCGACGACCAGGACGCGAACGACGAGGCCCGTGAGCGCATCGACAAGATCCTCAACTCGCCGCATATGCACTCGGCGATGCTCCAAGGCGCGGAATCGGGCTCGGCGCTGGGCGGCGTCTACGCGCGCATCGTGTGGAACACTGCGGTCAAGGACCACGCCTGGCTCGATTTCGTCGATGCCGATCAAGCTGTGCCCGAGTTCATCTACGGCGAACTGTCCGCGGTGACCTTCTGGGAAGTCGTCGACCAGAATGAGGCCGAGGATCGCGTGCTACGGCATCTGGAACGGCACGAGCCGGGTTTCACCGAGTTCTACAGCGACGGTACCCAGAGGCAGGTGTACGGCCGGATCTATCACGGCCTGTACGAAGGCACCGCCATCACGCTCGGCGGACGGATCGAACTATGGGAGCATCCCGAGACCGAGGGTATTCCCGTCAACGACGAAGGCTACATCGACACCGGTACCGCTGGCCTGACCGCCTTCTACTTCCCGAACGCTTTGCCCAACCCCGTGTTTCGCGGCAAGGGCACTCTGCGGCACTTCGGCCGCTCCGATATAGGCGACCCGGCCGTGATCGGCCTGATGGACCAGATCGACGAAACTTACTCCTCGCTCGCGCGTGACGTGCGCCTGGCCAAGGCTCGGCTGATGGTCTCCGAGCACCTGCTCGAGGTGAAGGGGCCAGGCAAGGGCACGGCCTTCAACGTCGAACAGGAGGTGTACGAGAAGGTCGGCGGCGTCCCGAACGGTAGCCCGGTCATCGAGGCGCACCAATTCGCGATCCGAGTCGACGACCACCTCCGCACCAGCGAAGGATTCCTGCGCGCCATCCTGCGCCGAGTCGGGTTCTCCCCGTATACCTTCGGCCTCTCGGACGACTCCGGCGCGGCCATGACCGCTACCGAAGTGGACGCGAAGAAGGACGCCAGCACCGCGACGTTCAAGACCCGCTCCGGCATCTGGAAGGCCGTACTGACAAGGGCCGCACGCACGCTGATCGAAGTCGATGCCGCTGTGTTCGAGACCGGCGCGGTCGTGGGTCAGGAACTCGAAGTGCACTGGCCGCCCGCCGCGCGTGAATCGGTGCAGTCCAAGGGGCAGACCCTCCAGGCGCTCGAATCCGCGAAAGCGGCATCCACGGAATGGAAGGTCCGCTACCTGAATCCCGACTATGACGACCAGCAGGTCGCACACGAAGTCGCTCGGATTCTCGACGAAGGCGCGGTCGCTGATCCGCTGAGGTTGGGCGCAGATCAACCGTTCTCTCAACGTGATGCCGCCGAGGAAGAACCGGTCGACGACGAACCTCGCACCACCGACGACGAAGAGGACGACAGCGAGGAGCTGCTGTTCGCTGCATAGCAGAAGGTGGGTCAGCCGATGGCATTCGAGCCCGCCGCAGTAGCAGGGTTGCAGGACGGAGTCGCCCAGATCTACGCGGATGCCGAGGTACAACTTCTCGCCCGCATTGCCAAGGCGATTGAGAAGGGTATCGACACCCCGCAGTGGGTGAGCGTGCAGCTCGGCGAGATCGCCCGCCTGTCCAAGGACGCCCGCGGATTCCTGCTATCCCTCGATCCACTTGTCGCAGAACAGATCGAGGCCGCACTGCTGGCCGCGCACGCAACCGGTATCGCCGCCGCTGACGGAGATATCCCAGGGCCGCCGTCCACCGCACCCGCCCCAGTGGTCTCCCAAGAGGCCGTGGCCGCACTCGCGGCCGAAGCCACTGCGGCTGTCGTGTCGACGCATTCGCAAATCCTGCGATCGACGGTCGACAGCTACCGCCAGATCGTCGGCGATGTCGCGGGGCGTATCGTGACCGGCGTCGGCACCCGACGCGAAGCGACACAAGCCGCCCTCGACCAGTTCGCGGCGCGCGGGATCAACAGCTTCCGCGACAAGGCCGGGCGGAACTGGCGGATCGACACCTACGCCGAGATGGCCGTGCGCACCGCCGCACTGCGCGCCTTGAAACAGGGGCACACGGACCGGTTGCTGGAGCGCGGCTACGACCTGGTCGTCATCTCCAGCCATCCTCGCCCGGCACCGCAGTGCCGAAAGTTCGAGGGGCGCATCGTTTCGCTGACCGGCCGCACCCCGAACGGCAAGGTAGACGCCATATCTCCGTTGACCGGTGCGACGGTGACCGAAACGGTTGCCGCGACGATGAAGGAGGCGGAATCCGCTGGCCTGCATCATCCGAATTGCAGGCACACCCACACCTTATGGGTTCCTGGTGCACCGCGTCCGAACGTTGAACCGTACGACGAGCAGGGCTACGCCGACGAACAGGAGCGGCGCCGTCTGGAACGACAAGTCCGCGACGCGAAACGGCAGCAGGCCGCCGCGATCACGCCCGACGCGAAGAGGGCGGCAGCGGCGAAGATTCGTGCCCGCCGAACTGCTATCCGCGACCATGTCGAGCGGACCGGCGTCACCCGCCGCCCCCAACGCGAGCAACTGCGCCAGGGCGACGGAGACAACGCGCAGACGACAACCCGACTGATCCGCCGGGAGCTCTCGCCGGAGATCGACACCAAACCAGCAGCGGCCAAAGCGGATACGAAACTTGCGCGCCGCAAGCGCGAGTTGGAGCACCTGGACGAGCAGCAGCTTGCCGACCTCGCCGAACGAGCCGTCAACGATCTCGACATGGACCTCCTCGACCGCATCGACGCCGAGGATCTGCACCGCCGCAAGCTCGCCGCCAAGCAGACCGCGCGGTGGGCCGGATACGAGCGCGAGTACGACAAGCTCACGGCCGACGGTTGGGATCATGAATCCGCCGTCGAGAAGGCGTACGGAATCTCGGTGAAGACCCAGCGTTCGCAAGCGGCGATCTCGATGCTTCGCGGGCAAGGGTACGAGGGGAAGTCGTTCAACGATCTTGCCCGTCACGCCTTCAAGGACCACGCCTACACGAATTGGCTTGCCGCCGAGGAAGCCACGAACGGCTACATGCTGTCGAAGGCCGGGCAGGCCGCCGGTATCGACCCGCGCTCACTCTGGTTCGGCAACGCCAAGACCGCCGAGAAGTACGCTTCGGAAGAACTGCGCGCCTACTGGGACCAGCATGGCCGACCGACTCTCGACGAGTTCAAAGCCGATCTGCTCGACCCGCATGAGGCCAACCGGATACGAAGCGCGAGAGGGGATTTCCTGCGATGAGCGGACGCGACCTCTACCGCGCGTATCAAGAGGGTTTGGAAGCCGCCGGACAGGCGGACGCCGTCAATCCGCACACGCCAGCCCCAGCCGGTAGTTCTCGTGAGCTGCTGGCCCGAATGTGGTTACGCGGAAGACTGAAGCACGCGCTCGACGTGCCCCGCACCGAGTAGCTACCAACCCCGATACCCGCGCCCCATATTCGCTGGCGGGGCGCGTTCATGCACCGCCTGGCGCGGACGAACCAAATCACCCAGTACCCCAGGAGGGTTCGCCATGTCTACCGCCCAGCTCGCAACCGAACAGACCGCCGCGCCCGAGACCGCCGACGTCGACAGCGAAACCGCGCTCGACACTCCGGATGCGCCGCAGAGCACCGGACAGGGTTCCGTTGGTGTCGATGCCACGGAAGGTGGTGAAGGCGGCACCGGTGAGCCGAAGGGCAGTCAGGCCGAAGATCCGCGGCTGCGGTCCGCACGCAACGATGCCGCCGATTACCGCACCCGCGCGAGCAAGGCCGAAACCGACCTGACCGAGTTCAAGAATCAGGTCGGCAAGCTGTTCGGCTTCGTCTCCGAGGAGGCCAGCGACCCGAAGAAGCTGACCACACAGCTCAAGTCGGCTGTCGATGACGCCAACGAGGCTCGCATCGAACTGGCGGTCTTCCGCGCTGCCGGTAAGGACATCGATGCGGACGCCCTGCTCGATTCCCGGACCTTCGCCGCGACCGTCTCCAAACTCGACGTCACCGCCGACGACTTCACTGCCCAGGTGGCAACGGAGATCGCCAAGGCCGTCGAGAAGAACCCGAAGTTCCGTCTTGCTCCCATGGCGGAGCCACCCAAGCCCCCGAAACGTTCCGGCGCTGATACCGGCTCGGGTAGGGGCGAGAACTCCGGGCAGCTCACCTACGCGCAGTACCAGGCCCTTTCGCCGTCCGAGCGCGTGAAGGCGGTCAAGGAAGGCCGAGCAAATCAGATCCTCGGCCGTAAGTAACCCGCACCCCCATCAAGGAGTGGCCACATGGCTATCAACTTCATCCCCGAATTCTGGTCCGACCAGGTGCTCATGCCGTTCGAGGCAGACCTGGTGTTCGGTCAGCCCAAGGTGGCGAACCGCAAATACGAGGGCACCATTCGCCAGAAGGGCGACACCGTGCACGTCTCGTCGATCGGTGACCCGACGGTCAAGAAGTACGACAAAAACACCAATCTCGACGTCGAGGATCTGACCGACAGCGAAACCGCAATGGTCATCGACCAAGGCGACTACTTCGCATTCCGTGTCAATGACGTCGATGAACTCCAGTCGGCGGTGAACTTCGAGGACCCGGCTACCGCGCGCGCAGGCTACAAGCTTCAGAACCAGGTCGACCTGTTCCTGTACAAGCAGCTCCAGGCGGGTGTTCTGGCCGGTAATCAGCTTGGCCGCGTCACCGTGACCGAGGGCGAGCCAGAGAAAGCGACCGCCGGTCAACTCAGCATGTACCGCGTCGCGGTCAAGCTCCGCGAGAAGCTGGACCGCGCATCGGTCACCAAAAATGGCCGCTACCTGGCGATCCCTCCGGAGTTGCTGTCTCCGCTACTGCTCGATGAACGCTTCATCCACGCCGACAAGCTCGGCAGCGTGGGGCCGCTGCTGAACGGCACCGTAGGTCGGATGGCCGGGTTCGACATCCTGGAGTCGAACAACGTCAACAAAGTGGGTGGCGCTGGCGCGGCCAAGGACGACTACGTGATCGTCGCGGGCGTCTCCGAGGCGTTGTCGTTCGCGAACCAGCTCTCGAACGTCGAAACTCTCCGCGATCAGAACCGCTTCGCCGACATCGTTCGCGGCGTGAACATCTACGGCGGCAAGGTCTTCCGCCCCGAAGGCCTGGCCGCTGCCTCGGTCCTGCTGGCTCCTCCCGCCTGATCCATCCCGTGTGATAGCGCACAACCAGCCCGGACCAATCGGGCTAGGTGCGCGCTATGAGCGATCCACAAAGGAATCTCGTGCTCACCTACGCCACTGTCGACCAGCTCGCCGAGCACGTCACCGCGGCCCAGCTCGACAAGCTCGCCGACAGCGACGCCGCCCGCTACATCCGGGAAGCCACACAGCTTGTGCGGACGGCGACGAAGAACGACATGTACGATGTCACGCCCGCCGGAGTCCCCACCGACCCGATTCTTGCCGATGCGCTGGCCATCGCTACCTGCATCCAGGTGCGCGAGTGGATCCGCAACGACATCAACCCGCTTGCGGGCGCGGCCGGGCTCACCCCGACCGTCGCCTCCGCGTCCACGAACGGCTCGTCGGTCAGCTACATCTCCACCGAACAGGCCGTTGCCCGTGCGCGTCTGCTCACCGAGTTGACGGATACCGCCCGCACCAAGCTGCGGAGTGCGGGCCTCGCTTCTGCGATGGTGGCGCGCCGATGATAGACAGGTTTCTCACTAGTTTGGAAACGTGTTACTGCGACCGATCAACAAAGGCCCGGAGGCGGTGAATCAACTCGTTGGCCTGGTCGGTGACGGTCTCCGAGGTGAGCCATACCCGGACGATATTGTGGCGTACCACATCCTGAGGCAAGCCTAGGGCGCGAGCGTAGCGAGTAAGCCAGTACTGGTGGTCGAGATCAGCGCACGCCGCCGCTGCGGTCGACATGTCGATCGTCTGACGGTTGAGAAGTTTCGCGAGCCGTACGGAATTCTTGGCTGCGGCCTGCGCTAGTTCTGTCTCAGGCGCTTGTCCACCCGGAAGATATAGAATTTGACGAGTGAGGTACTCGAAGGCTTCTTCGCCAACTTTTCCTTTCGGAAACAAGTCCTTGCTTCGACAGTCTCCATCAAGGATTCCTACGTAGGCTACTTCGCGTGAGTTTTTCATTGCCCTCAACCCATGCACTACATTACCCTCACCCTCCGCATGGACGATTTCCACTTGCCTGGCGAGATCCCAGTCAAGCTCGGAAAATAGGTCATTCAGAATATCTGAGGCCATTTCATCTTCCACGAGAATTACGGTCCGAGCCATGCCAGCCACCCCAAGCAAGTCGAACATTTGCGAAGCACTCTTTGCTGGTGCGATAAGAATTCCATCCGAGCTGGGCACGCAGAGACGAATGTTCGACAACGGGAAGCGCGACAGTATTTGCGGTGAATGCGTAGCCACAATCAACTGATTGTCATGCTCAAGACAACGACGGAATACTTCGTCGATAACCGGGCGATGACCGCGTTGAGCCAAGAAAGACTCGGGCTCATCGAGCAACCGAGGCCACCCCTCGGCGAAGATAAACTTCCAGCCAAACAACCAGTGAGTCCAGAGTTCACCTAGACTCATCACCAAGTTGTCAATTCGCCTACCTCCTGCAGCTTCCGCAATGACGTGCGGAAAGGGGTCGAACCGGTCATTATGGTTAAAATACCAACCATAACTTGATACCGACAGATAGTCCTTCCCGAGAATATTTCTAACCGCATCGAGATCCTTGCGTCGATACGATCGGAGTAGCTGAAGATCTTCCGGAATGGGTAATTCATCCGCATATCCATCACTCGCAGCCGCGAACTCATACTCCTCGCGATTCTGTAGATACATCGCTAGATCCGAGAGCATGTGCGGTACACCAATATACTCTAGTTTGGATCTCAGCCCGAGAGCTTCGAGCCATTTCTCGCTGTTTACCCTTGGATCTTCGGAAAGATCAACAGGCACTGTTACGTGTGCACGATTGAAGACTACTGTGATGTTAGCTACAGCAGTGATCGGCTTCGGTTGTGCGTCATCCCATCCATACCCAGGCAGGAATGGTGGCGCGAAAGCCTGACGAACGTTCCCGAACAAAGCCTCAATGAGGCGCAACGTTAGACTCTTGCCAGCACCATGCGCACCAACGATTGCGGTTAGTCGGTCGAGTTCGATGGTCTGCGGCGCGAGAACATTTGATTCGAGAACTTCAATACTCGCGATTTGAAGCGTTGCTGGCTTACGGAGCATTCCTTGGAGACTGCCGACCCGTCGGTCGCCGGTTGTGTTGGCCACTGACACAACGTAGTTCAGTCCGTCGCTGCGGGTCCACGAGGTTCCGGAATACCTCATGTCAGTTGTCGACAACTCCTCCCGCTGAATCGCATGAAGAGCCCGCACCAGCGCGCGATCGACAGTCCCCACGGCAAGGAGCCACCCCATGAGCGACACGCTCGCGATGTTCTGGCACCACTGGGTTCCGGTTCGCCGCTACAACGGCAATGGCGCGGCCGGATCGGATTATCAAGCGCCAGTCGGCGAACGATGCAACGTCGCCGTCAAGCGACAGATTGTGCGGGACAGCAGCGGCGACGAGTTCACCTCGTCCATCACGGTCGTATTCCCGCCCACGGTCCCCTACATCGCGCCCGGCTCCGAGATCGTCCTACCCGCTGAATTCGGTGGAGGCACTGCGAATGTTGTCTCGGTCGCGGTCTCTCATGCCGGCCCACCGTTCCCTGACACCCAGGTCGTCAGTCTCGAATAGAAGGAGGCCGCGCCATGGCATTCTCGATGCGCTGGGAAGGCAGGGCAGTCTCGGCAGTAGCCCGAGTTGGTCTCGAGGAGGGCCTTTTCCAGGCGGCGGAAGTGCTTCTCGCTCAGTCGAACGCGCTCGTCCCGATCGAGGAGGGCACGCTCCAGAACTCCGGCACCGCCGAGGTGCGCGACGGCAAGGGCCGCGTCGGCTACAACACCCCGTACGCGCTGCGCCAGCATGAGGACTTGACCCTCCGCCATCCGAACGGGCGCACAGCGAAGTACCTGGAGAAGCCACTCAACCAGTTCGGGCCGCAACTCGAAGCCATTGCAGGAGCGGCCATTACAAGACGGCTCCGCCAATGAGCACCGACACCGTCCGCTTCGTCGACGCCCTCGCCCGGTACCTCCACAGTGCTGGCATGGCCCGCTACCAGCCGATCGGCGCATACCCCGAAGGCGATATCCCGGCGGTGTTCTTCAACCTGCTGCCCGCGAAACCCGAAGCGGCGCTCGCGATCACCGTCTATGACGAGTTGTTCGACCGCGACGATCACAATCCAGACCTGTTCGTACAGCTCCGCTGGCGGGCCGCAGGAACCGACCCGCGCACCGTCGACCTCACCGCCGATGCCACCAGCCGCATCCTGCACGACCGAGCGCACCTAACCTTTCCCGGCAACGTGCGAGTGCTGCTGTGCCGCAGAAAAGTTCGCGGCCTCACCACTCCCGATTCCAACGGCCGCTACGAGCGCGCCGACTCCTACGTTTTCACCCTCAACCCAGGAGGCACGACATCGTGACCACTCTCCAGGCTCCGAACTCGGCGGGTATGGCGACCGCGCTCGCTCGCGACTACGCCATTCAGGTCGACGTCAACTTCGGCACCGAGAAGGCGGGCAGCCCCGAATGGGTGTTCGTGATGGGCTTGAACAAGGTTTCGCCGTCCAACGACATCACGCTGCAGGACGATGGCGACATCCACTCCAACGGCCGCAAAAGCCAGATCGCAACGGCTATCGGCGAAAACCTGGAACTAGCCGGGCTCCGCAAGGGCAACCTGGCGGCAGGATTCGTCGCCGACCCCGGTCAGGAGAAGCTACGCGGCCACGGCGAGGAGATCGGTGCCGCGAACACCGCGCATGTCCGCTACTGGCGCACCGACGGCATAGACGAGGCCAAGGAAGGCTACTTCGCCGTCTCCTGGGTCTCGGCCGCCGACGACAAGGAAGGTTTGTATGGCTTCACCTGCACCCTGACCGGTAAGGGCCAGCACAAGAAGATCGCCAAGCCCACCGCGCCGACCGCGAAGACGATCACCCTGCCTAGCGGTTCGACCGGTGGCACCTTCTCGATCACCGTGGACGGTCAGACCGCCAGCGGTATCACGTACAACGCGACCGCGGCTGCGGTGAGGACCGCGCTGGACGCGTTGTCGACCGTCGGCACCGGTAATGCCACGGTCACTGGCAGCGCGGGCGGCTCCTACGCCGTGACGCTGCCGGGAACCGTGACCACCGTGACCGCGTCCGGTTCCAGCCTGACCCCTTCGGGCACCGTGACCGTCGCCTGACCCCGAAAGGCACGCATCGTGCGGGAATTCGACGAGTTCCTAGACCCGGACCTTTACCTGCCCGTACGCGGCCAGCAGGTGCGCGTCGCATCCCCTTCCGCCTGGGACGGGCTGCGGCTGCGCAGGCTTCTCAGCGACCTCGACTCGCTCACACCGGAAGTGGAGCGCGGCGAGGTGCGGCGGATGCTCGGTGCCGCGTGGGACCAGCTCGACCGGCTGGGTGCGGACTCCACCGTCATTGCCCTCGCCGGGCGGACCGCGCTGCTGCACTTCGGCAAGAACTCGGATGCGGCGGCATCGTTCTGGAACGGCGAGATCGAGCCGGACGGCGACAACGAACCGGGTATCGCCGTGGACGAATCCGCGCCCGGCCATCTCGGACCCGATGACCCCGGCGGCGGCCCGATCGACCCAGCGACCGGTCTGCGCGCCTGGTTCAACCCCCCGGAACTGGCAGCGGCCAACACCACCTCCCCCACCCTGTCGTGGCGCGAAGTGTTGTCGTGCTGGACCGAAATCGAACTCGACATGCATTCCGTGTTCGGAATCGACGTCAATTCCGGTGTGCTGCACGAACGTCCATGGCGGTGGCTCGAAGTCCGCATCCGTGATCTCGCCAGTACGCCCGGCACGCGGCTGCACCGCGCCATCCTTCCCCCTACCACATGAGGACTACTACTATGGCCGCGCTGCGCGACCTCTCCGAGTTCTACGACCCGGACCTCTCGCTGCCGATCGGCGGCGTCGTCTACAAGATCAAGAGTCCCGGCATCCGCGAAGCGGACCGGCTGCGGCTGCTCATCATCGATGATTCCCTCACCGCCGCACAGGAATACGAGGAGATCGTCAAGATCCTCGGCGCAGCGCGTGGGGACATGGCACGCGACGGCGTCCCCGACACCATGGCGATGCACGCGGGCCGGACCGCGCTCTTGCACTTCGGTGGCAGCCCTGACATGGGCCGGGCGAACTGGCAATTCGGGCAACTCGCCGACTTCATCGACATCCGGGACGTCATCGATGCCGACGAGCACACCGGAACCCGCAGCGCCGATTAACTTTTGAACGGAGCCGCACATGGCTACACGGGTCGGCGAAATCTACGCCGAACTCACCCTCGACGACTCCCGATTCCAACGCTCGCTAGGCAACGCCGAACGAGGCTTCACCGGCTTGCGTGGCGCGGCCGAACGAGCGGCCGGGCAGATCGACCGCAGCTTCTCCGGCTCCGGCTCAAGCATCGAGCGGGGCGGTCTCGGCGCACGCAACGCCTCTCGCGATGTCCGCCGCTTCGGCGACACCGCGCAGGAAGCGGGTCGCGATGTCGAACGGATCGAGCGCTCAGCTAGCCGCGCCGCCAACGCAACCCGCAGGATCGACCTGCCCGCCAGCCTGGCCCAGTCCGCGCGCCGCGCCTCCGAAGCGCTCGCAAATCTCGGACAGCGCGCTTCGGGGGCGGCGGCGACCGGCTCATCGTTCGGCAATTCCTTCGTCTCCGGGTTTGCCAGCAAGCTCCAAGGATTGGGCGGCAAAGGCGGCCCCATTGCCATGGCGTTGGTGGGCGTCGCCGGAATCGGTCTGGCCGCCGGTGCCGTTCTGGCCAAGACCATTTCCGACGGAATGCGGATGGAGCAGGACGCCGCCCTCATCAAGGCCCGCCTGGGCGTCGCCGACGACGCAATGACCGTCATCGGTCACGCCGCCGGTCTCGCCTTCTCGAACGGCTGGGGCGACTCGGTCAACTCCAATATGCAAGCGGTGCAGTCCGCCATCGAATCCGGCCTGTTGAACGGTACTGAAGGGGCCGATCAGATGGCACCGGTCATCACGAAGCTGAATGTGGTCTCCGACCTGCTAGGTGAAGAGGTCCCGAGGGTTGCTCGATCGGCCGGTCAAGCGATCAAGAACGGCATCGCCAAAGACGGCACGGAAGCATTCGACCTGCTGGTCAAGGCTCAGCAGAACGGGTTGAACGTGTCGGAGGATCTGCTCGACTCGTTCGACGAGTATTCGACCGAGTTGCGCGCGCTCGGCCTGGTCGGCGCGGAAGGCTGGGCACTGGTCGCGCAGGGGGTGAAGGCCGGAGCCCGCGATACCGATGTCGTGATCGACAGCCTCAAGGAGTTCAAGCTCCGTGTGTCGGACGGAACCGCAGAAGGCGCAGCGGGATTCGACAAGCTCGGTGTCTCCGTGGAGGACGCACAGAAGGCGATGACCACAGGCGGCGAAGCGGCACGCAATATGATGGCGCAGCTACTGCGCGGGCTTCAGAAGCTCGAAGACCCGCAGGACCGCTACAACGCCGCCCTCGCACTGTTCGGAACGAAGTTCGAGGACATCCAGGGCGCGGCGTTCGCGCTGAATCTCGACACCGCCGTCCAACAGTTCGGCGATGTCGCTGGCGCCGCTGACAAAGCCACGCAAACGATCGGTGACACCACCGCGCACCGATTCGAGGCCGCGAAGAACTCGATCACCTCCGCCATGAACGAGGTGAAATTCTCCATCGCCGAGGCGTTCGGGCCGACTTTGCAGCAGGCCGCCGACTGGGTATCGACCCACAAGCCGGAGATCATCTCGTTTTTCACACAGCTGGCCGACGCGGGACTCGCCTGTCTGGACGGGCTGATCGCGTTCGGTTCCGGCGCGCTGCGCATGTTCGCGAACCTGCAAGAAGGTATCGGCGACACGATGGGCAAGTCGCTGGAAGTGCTGGGCGGCTTCTCGTCCAAGCTCGGCGGCATCATCAAACACATCCCCGGCATGAAGGATGTCGGCGAGGCCATCGAAGGCGGTGGCGACGCGGCCCGGTGGTACGGACAGCAAATGGACCAAGCCGCGGACCGGGCACGCGCGCTGGCGGACAAGCTCGATTCCGCCAAACCGAAGATCGACGCGGTTCGCGAGTCGGTCCGCTCGGCCGGTGAACAAGCCTCCGGCGCAGCCGAAATGACTCGCCTCCTCGGTGGCGCGGTCTCCGACATCCCGGATGGCCGCACAGTGACCGTCCGCGCCCTGACCGATGAGGCCAAGGCCAGTCTGGAAGCGTTCGGTTTCAAGGTCGAGAACCTGCCGGACGGCACATCGACCATCGTCGCGCAGACCGCCGAGGCGCAGAAGGTCGTTGACGCCTTCATCACTCAGAACAACGGCCGCAAGATCACCACGTACACGACGAACGAGATCCGCGATGTCCGTGTGCAGGCGACGCAGCGCACGGGCGCTGACCCGAATCAGGGTCTCGTACAGGGTCCGGTGCGGATGCCCGACGGCACCTGGAGAGCCGACGGCAGCATCGACGTGGACCGGTACGCCGACGGCAAACTACCTCAGACCGCCGAAATCAAACCGGCTTCAGGACGTTTGGTGCAGTGGGCGGAGCCGGAGACCGGCGGCGAGGCGTTCATTCCTCTCGCTCCGTCGAAGCGGACCCGGTCGGTGACGATCCTCGCCGATGTGGCCAAGCGTTTCGGCTACGACCTGTTGCGGTTCGCCGATGGCGGCATCACGGGCCAGATCGGCAAACCGGGTATGGATGAAGCAATCGCGTACGCCAAGCGCATGTCCGGTGTCCGGTACCAGTTGGGCGGTTTCAGTGCGGATGGCATCGACTGCTCGGGTTTTGTGTCTGCGGTCGTCAATGAGGCGGTGGGCCTCGATCCGTACAACTCGCGGATGGCCACCTCCACCGAAGGAGAATGGCTTACGGGGCTCGGTGCACAGCTCGGTCGCGGCCCGGCGGGCACGTTGCGAATCGGGTGGCTCAACGGCGGCCCTGGCGGTGGTCATACCGCCGGGACCTTCCCCGACGGAACGAATTTCGAGTCCAACGGCTCCGACGGAGTCGTCATCGGAGGAAAGACCGGCGCGGACGACCCGATGTTCACCGACCATGCCTTCTTCGTGCCGGGCGGCGACGCGGGCGCGAGCAAAGGCAGCGGCTCGGCCAACCTTGGTGGCGTGAACGGCAGCAGGTCCGCGCCTGCGAACGTCGAAGAGATGAACTCCAGCGGCGCCAGCGACGGTACCCGCGTCTACGTGACGAACTGGCCGGATACTCTCGGCGGCAAGACCGCCGAGCGAACACCGCTGGCCAGCTTCTCGGCAAGATTCTTCGCCGACGGCACGGAGAACCACATCGCACAGATCGCCAAGTCTGGAGATATGCGCGTCTGGGCCGAACCCGAGACCGGCGGCGAGGCCTACATTCCGCTATCTGCCGCGAAGCGAGCCCGCTCCACCGATATCCTGCGCAAAGTCGCAGACCGGTTCGGATTCTCCCTGACCCCTTACGCCAACGGCGGTTTCGGCGGAGTGGGAGGTTCCGGTGACGGCGGCCTGCATACCGGCTCGTGGACAGTTCTCACACAGGGCGACCAGGGAGACATCCCACTATCGACCCCCAGCAGATCGGCTGGACTCAACAGCCTGACTGCTGACGCATACCGAGCTGCCAGCTTTCTAGCCGGCGGTGCGCTCGCGCTGCGGTCCGGCTGGGACGCGGACGGCAAGTTCGTCGGCTTCGACACCGGCAACACCGCCGTTCCCGGACTGGACGGCCAACTGGAGGAACTGGGCGCGAAGCTCGACGAGATCGTCGCGGCGGCCAAGTCGCCAGATCCCGTTGAGGTTTCGGTCGACATCGACTCCGGGGCGCGCACCGCAACCATCAACATCACTCAGCTGGGGCTTTAGGCTCCGGCTTCTTCGTTAGACGGGAAGCTGCAATGGCAGTTCGCTACGAGCTGCGCGGCGTCGAGTATCCCGGACAACCCCGAACCATCTGGCGTTTCGGCGAACCCGAATGCCCGCTCCGTCTCGCCCAGGCCCCATTGGGCGTAGGCGGAGCGCCGATGGGGCATGTCCGGCAAGCAAACGCCCGCCAAGCCGGTGCCACCTACCGAGGCACCAACCGAGAGATCAACCCGATCAGTGTCACCGTCCGCGTCGGTCCCGTAAAGCCGGGCGAAGACGCCTTCGACCTGTGGCACACCTGGCGTGAAAGCCTCGGCGATGGAACCAATCTCGCCGAATTCCACGTCGTCTCACCGGGAGGTGGAAGCCGCTGGCAGTACGTGCGGCTCGAATCCGCCATCGCTGATCAGCCGTTTGAACTCCTCCAGAACGTCGGATGGTGCACCGAAGAAGCAGTCCTCGTCTCCGACGAATCCTGGTGGAACGGCGCGACCATCAACCCCGCACCGTTCACTGCGGACAACTTCGACAACTGGGTCATCCGCAACGACGGCGACGTTGCGACCTGGCCGTTCTGGAAGCTCACCGGCCCCGGCACATTCAGCATCGGAGTCGGCACCGAACGGGTGCTGCTGCCCAAACTCCAGCCCAACGAGGTGTGGACCGTCGAGACCAATCCGGAGTTCCCGCACATCAGGGATTGGACCGGAAAAGACGTGTGGGGCAAGGCGGGCAATGTCGCTTGGTACGACAACGTGCCCGCGAAAGCCACTGTGCCGCTGAACATCGAGGGCGTCGGCACCAGCGCCGATAGCCGCGTCGAGGTGTGGCTGCCGCAGAAGTATCAGCGAGCCGCAGCATGACGGCCACCTACGCCCCGCCCAATCCACTATGGCGGCCGAACATCAAAACGCCTCCGGCGTTCGACATCACGGTCTTCAACCAGGACTGCACTCAGTCCCGGCCGCTCGGCCCGTACGTCAAGTCTCGGTTCGGCTGGTTCTGGAATGTGCCCGGCACCGGCACGATTCAGATTCGCGCGGATCACCCGCTGGCCGACCGGCTGATGCAGTGCAAGCGCGATGTCGTGCCGATCCGCACCTACTACAACGGAATTCCGTGGGACGGGCGCGTCATGTCCGCGACCATCCAGGGCAAACCCGGCGAAGAGATCGTCACCGCCACTTGCGTTTCCAACCTGTACTGGCTGCTCACGATTCTCGCGTGGGTCAACCCCCTGTTCCCGCCGGAGGTTCAGGTCGGGCTGACCGGCAAGCAGGACATCATGTTCGGCCCGGCCGACTTCGTGTTCAAGTACTTCCTCGCGAAGAATGTGATCCGGCTGCAAAAGCCGGTCTACATGAAGCTGCCGATCCGGTACGAGGTCCCCGAGTTGCCGCAGCTGAAGGACCTCAAGTCGCTCGATGACATCCTCGCCGCCATCGATGATCTGACGGCCGAACTGGTCGTCATCTCGGCCCGGTTCACGCAGCTCGACGAGTTGTACAAGACGACTGCCGATTCCGCGGACCTGGGATTGTCGTGCGACCTGTGGATTCCGGAGGACGGTCCGTCGCCTTGGGTGTTCAATACCGACACCCTGGCCCGGTTGCAGAACGTCTTGGACCTGTCCGGCGACAACTTCTTCTGGTTCGCCAACCCCGGTAACATCCTCGGCCTGGCGAACCCGGACCAGTGGGGCAAGATGCAAAGGGCCGGGTACGTCTTCGACACGCACAAGAAGCGCGACCGGCGCTGGATGCAGTGGCGTACCGACTCCGGCCACATCACCACCTATACACGCGGCGTCTCGCATCCCAAGGCGCACTCGGCGGTCGTGGGCGGCAAGGCACCGGAGTTCGTCAATCAGGTGGTCGAGTGGGCGGCCAACGCCGCCATCAAGGCAATCCTGAACTGGCTGCTGCCCGGTGCGTCGCTCGGTGACATCCTCGTGGGCGACCTGTTCGACGATATCTTCTTCGCCTACCAGAAGTTCGACGATCACAAGCTGAAGGCCGACCTCGGTCCGCACGCCTTCGGCGAAATATTCGTCGACAACACCACCGCCTACTCGCTGGACGCATTCGCTGTCGGCCTGGCCGGCCTCAAAGCAGCGGGCGGTGGAGAATCTCTGAAACTGGAAGTCCAGGCCGGAGGCATCGACGGCCGCGGCTTCTCTTTCGGCGAGGACGACGGCTCCGGCCGACGCTTCAAGGTCGGCGACATCATGACCTTCTACGACCGGGGCACCGTCATCGAGGACTACATCTCCGCCGTCGAGGTCGAAGACTCCCGAGGCGAGAAATGCACCGAGTTCATCACCATCGGCGACGACGGCGAGGTCAAGGACGCCTGGGAAAGGCTCATCGACCGGATGAAGGGCTTTGCCGGTCTGTCGCGTGCCATCGCCAACGGCACCAACTGAATCCGCCACTTAGACAGCTCCGCGCTCGACCCTGCGCGGTGCACTCGATCCGGGCGGCGACCACCGAACCGAACGAAGGAGGTACCGGCATGGGCTGGTACGGCGACCCTGTATGGCTCGCGGACGTTCTGCGGGCCGAAGGGCTGAATGTTGTTGAAGCGCCAGGATGGCGCGACCGAGGCCAGGGCGACTTCCAGGACATCTGGGGTGTTGTCTGCCACCACACGGGCGGGTCACGCACTCCGGCAACGGAAATCATGTACGGCGTGCCCGGCCTCGAAGGGCTGCTGTCGCAAATTCATCTCGCGCAGGACGGCACGGTCACCCTATGCGGCGTCGGCGTCGCCTGGCACGCCGGGTACGGCTCGTATCCGGGGCTGCCGGAAGATGCCGCGAACAACCGAACAATCGGTATCGAGGCCGCGAACAACGGCACCGAAGGCTGGGGGCCAGACCAGTACTGGGCCTACGTGAAGGTGTGCGCGGCGATCTGCCGAAAGCTCGACTACGGCGCGGATCGCGTTATCGCGCACAAGGAATGGGCGGGCCGGAAGCAGGGCAAATGGGACCCCGGCCTGCTCGACATGGACCGCTTCCGCGCCGACGTCCAGGCGCAAATCGAGAACCGAAACGAAGGCTTCCTCATGGCACTGTCCGAACAGAAGCAGAACGAGCTGTACAACCTTGTCACCAAGGAACTCGGCTACCGGTTCCAGTCCCGGTACAAAGACGAGCTCGGCGGCCAGTCCGACTACCGCGATTCGCTTGTCGGCTACGTCCTCGAAACCGATCGCAAGGTCGAGTCTTTCGACCGCTGGCGGCGCGCGAAGGACGAACGAGACAAGGCTCTCGACGCCAAGCTTGACGCCATCCTCGCCAAGCTCGCCGCCTGACCATCCTCACCAAGGAGCCCGCATGGCTGAACACTCCCTGCCCGCACCGTCGCAGACCGCATACCCGTGGCGCGCGACCATCCGGACCGTATTCCAGGTCGTAATCGCTCTGGCCACCCTGATCCCCGTCGTCGTGATCACAGGCGGTATCCCCGCCACAGGCGCGGTAGCGGTCGTTCTCGCCGCGTGCGCGGGCATCACCCGCGTCATGGCCTTGCCCGCAGTCAACGAGCTGCTGGCCCGCTTCGCGCCCTGGCTGCTCGCCGAACCGCTGGCCTGACCTTCCATCGACCACAGCGGAGGCCGCCCCTGATCTTCCAGGAGGCGGCCTCCGCCGTTCCGTCTCCGGGAGGCCGGATGAGCACCATCGCTCCCTACGTCAACGACATCCTCACGCTGGCAGGCGTTCTCGCGGGCGCGCTCGGCGTCTGGCACGCCGCCCGGCTCAAGACCAGGATGGAAGCCCGCAATGCCAGGGCCGATGACGACATCGAACGCCACCGACTCGACGGCGAGCACCTGAAGATGCTGCTCGACGCCCAGCGCGCGGATTTCGAGTCCATCGTCAAGCCGCTTCGAGACGACGTCGACACCCTCCGCAAGGAAGTCCGCGAGTTGCACAGCGTCATCGACGCGCTCCGCGCCCGCTACCGCGTCGCCATCGACTACATCCGTCAACTCCTCGCCTGGGCACGCCCCCGGAACAGCGAATCCGCGCCCCTACCACCGCAACTCATCGCCGACGAGGTCTGACTCCGTGAAACGTCTCATCCCACCGCCGGAGGTCATGCCGATCTTCGGCGGATTCTTCGACGCATTCCTCAAAAGCCTGTTCGGCATCACCTCCGCGCACGGCTCCGCCATCGCCCAACTGGAGTCCCGACTCGCGACCGGCGCGTCCTACGTCGACAACTTCAACCGTCAAGAGTCGAACCTGCTGGGTAACGGCTGGGTTCAGGGCGGCACGGGCCAGGGCCTCGGCATCATCGACTTTGCTGCCCGCCTCAACAACCACGGCATTTCGACCGGCATCCGGTACGCCATCTGCCCGCAGCTCATGAGCGAGGACAATCACTCGGTCGCGGCGATCGTCAATCCTGCCGGGGTGATGGACGGTTGTCCCACAGCGCTTTTCGTGCGCGCCAACGCTGACCTCACCGAGTTCGTGTACGCGAACGTGTGGAAGCGGTCGATCCAACTCGGTCGCGGCACCCGCAACGGGAACTCCTGGAAATTCAACGACTGGAAGCACATCGCCAGGGGCGTCCAAGAGTCTGACACCGTCGAACTCGTCGCCGACGGCTCCACCTACAAGGTGATCGTCAACCGCACCACCGTGGTCGAATACACCGACACCGCTGGGTACCCGGTCGACGCCAGTCACCGAACCGTCGGCTTTTCCTCCGAGACACGGTTCCAAGGCATCATCCCCAACTACTCCTGGGGCCTGGCGAATTTCGTTGCCCGCTCCGGGTTGGGGGCACTGGCGGAAACGACGAAGGTAGCCAACGACGCCCACTCACGAGCTGCCGCAGCCCACGAGGCCGCCAGCGATGCACGCAGCGTGGCGAACGTCGCGCAGACGACGGCGAACGGCAAACCGAACTTCACCGATATCCCGACCAACATTCCGCTCTGGCAGAACATCAACGCGGTTGATGACCCGACCTTCCCGCTATCGCAGCTCGTCAACTGGACGAGGGTATATGGCGGTGACAGCAACTCGTCCGCTTCCAGCGACGAGTCCACGAATCCCGACTACACACCGAAAACCCGAAGCCTCGAACTGGGTTTCATCCGCGCCACCCGCGACCGCAATTACAGCACGGTCGGCATGATCACTGGCCGAGGCGGCTGGGGATTCGATCCGCAATCGTTCACCGTTGCCGTCTTCAAGATGGATCCCGGCAACGGCAACTTGTCGAAGGTTTGGGACAGTGGCGACGTCAAGAACCAGATCACCTCCGCCGGTACGCAGTTCCGGCTCACGATGCCGACCATAAGGGCGAGGCAAGGCGACGTGCACGCCGTCGGCGTCTTCCAGATCTCTCCGTTGCCGGGCACATCGAATCGCCCCCTCGCGTGCGTGCACCAGAGCCAACCCGCACAGCCGCCGGGCGTCTACCCCCGCAACATCTACGGCTACATCAGAAACCTTGGAACCATCCCCGACTTCATCAAGGCCACCGATATCCAACAAGGCGAATGGATTCCGTGGTTCGTCCTCGGTTAGCCCGCCATCAAGCTAGAAGGAGGTCTCGATGACCATCCTGTTCGATCAGTTCAGCGACTTGCAGGATGCGCCGATCACTGGCGTTTGCGAGATCTGGCGGCCAACGCTCGGCCCCGACGTGGACGGCGAAGGGGTGACCACGCCCAACCGGGTTGTCGTTCCGATCGTCGCCGGGAACCTGCGGACACCGGACCTCGACCCCGGCCCAGCGAAAGTGATGCTGCGGCTCGGGAACTGGACCGAACCCCGAAACATCATCATTCCGGCGTCGGAGACACCGATTCGGCTCACGCCGCTGTTCGGCCAGTACGAGCCGCAACCACCCGCCATCGTCTCCGAGGCGTGGCTCGCGGCGAATCAGGCACGCTCAGCCCGCGACCAAGCGGTGCTCGCGGCCGAGGGCGTACGCGATATCGCCAAGGACGCAGCCCAAGTCGCCGCCGACAAGACAACTGCGGTCGCGGCGCGCGCCGCAGCCGTCGCAGCGAGCCAGAACGCTGACGCAGCACGCGTCGCGGCTGACGCGGCACGCGACGCAGCGACGGAGAAGGCGGCCGCGGCGGCTAGCAATGCCGCTGGCACTGCGGCCGACCGGGCAACAGCGGAAGGCGCCAAGACCGAAGCGGTTTCCGCGCGTGACGCAGCGGTCGCGGCGCGCGACGTCGTGACGGGCAAGGCCACCGACGCGGCGAAATCGGCGGCTGACGCGGCGAAGTCGGCACAAGACGCGGCAAACACCGGAGGCGTCCCGTCAACCCGCTCGGTGACCACAGGCGGCGGCTTGACCGGCGGCGGTGACCTCAGCACCGACCGCGCGCTGTCCATCGCACCGAACGGCGTCACCAACTCCCACATCGCCGATGGCGCACTGTCGCAGGCCAAGCTCGCGGTATCGGGCGTGATCAGCGACGCGATCAACGCACATGAACTGGCCTCGAGACGAGGTGCGGCGAACGGGTACGCCGCGCTCGACGCATCCGGCAAGGTGCCCGCGACGCAATTACCGTCCACTGACGCAGTGCGCGAGGGAACGACGAACCGCTATTTCACTGACGCGCGCGTCGCGACAGCAGTTGCGTCACTGTTCGGTTCGACCGCTGGAACGGTGACGCAGGGCGACGACCCGCGCCTGTCCGACGCTCGCGCACCGAAGGCACACGCGCACACCATCTCCGACGTGACCGGCCTCCCGGCCGCGATGCTGACAATCGGCACGACGGCCACGACAGCGCTGCGCGGCGACGCCATCCAGCTCGTCACGTCACTTCCGAGCACACCGACTACCGGTGTCCTGTACTGCATCCCGGAGTAACCCATGCCCCTCTATGTCGGACCGCAGAAGATCAAGACGCTGAACGCCGGTGGGCAGAAAGCGAAAGAGGCGTGGTTGTGGAACGGCTCTGCTTGGAAGAAGGTCTTCAGCACCGTCCCGCCCTTCGGATTCATCGACGAGTTCAACACCGCCTACCCGGACTCACTCGGCCCGGCCTGGACCTACATGTCCGGAGTGAAGGGGCGCGTGGTCAACGGCCACGCAGTACTGGCCGCGACAGGAACAACGAGCAAGGTCGTCTGCTGGTACCGCCCTGCTGGCGTCGTCGCTCCACAGGACGACGTCGCAGTCCGTTTCCGACTCACCGCCCCCACTCCGTATGCATTGGGCAACGACAACGAAACCATCGCCGCGCTGCGCTGCACCGATGACGCCTCGACCGACGACGGTGTCTGGGCGGTCTTCATCGGAGGTAAGGCCCGGATCATGACCATGATCGGCGGGAAGCAGACCGCACGCGGCATCCAGGGAACCTTCCCGTTCGACGTTGACCTTGAGTTCCGGGCGGTGGACCGCACATACTCGGTGGTCCGCCTCGATACCCAGGCGGTCATCACGTCATGGCCCGACTCGGCCAACGAATCCAAGATGGACGCCACGCACCGCGCGTTCAAGATTGCGCTCACCGGCAACTACCCGCTGTTCCAGCAGCAGTACAACTCTCCGGCAATCGACCGATTCGAGTCCAAGCTCCCCGATTCGTCGTCGACGAAGACCTGAACGCGAATCACTCCCGTCTGAGATGAACCGGGCTAGCGTATTCATCGTCCCAGGGTCAATGCGTGGCCCCGCAACCCGGCGAACCGTGCGGTGCACGTTGGATACTCGACGTGCGGGGTCGCCAACTGAACGATGCAATCATCGGAGACTGCCGGGATCAGATGCATAGAATCACCTCGTAGGCCAGAAGTCTTAGCAGCTCAATATCGGGATACAGTTGTTCAGCCTCGACACTCTGCGGCAACAAGGGAGGAACTGTCTTGTATTTGAAATCGCCTTTGGTATGAACAATTCGATTTCTAATTCGATAGACTCGGTCTGCGACCTGATACGCCAGAGGAACCTGCTTGTTATCCACATTAATATTGTCTTCAATACCAATGATAGGCCCCTGTTTGGTGAACTGTTTACCCCAGTCGTGGCGCACGAAAAAATCGCGCAACTCTTCGTCTCGAACATTATGCTCGATCAATTCTCTGAGCGCAGAGTTCTCTGACGCGCCAGCGACTCCTTCCCCTATAGACAGAATCCGCCCAAGCGACTTCTTATTCTTTCGATCAAAGCGAGGATCAGCAAGCGCCAACTCCAATTCGCGCAGCGCACTTCTTTTGATCGCTGTCGGGAAGTACGTTTCCAGTACTTGATAGTACGATAGGAACGCTAGCGGCGGATTCTCGGCGGCGGTGCCAGCGAAACTGAAGAGGGCTGCGACCTGGGGGTCGACTTCGATCTCAGGGAACCGCACCTCACGGTTACGATGACGACGGACGGGGAACTTCTTCGTCTGTTCGATGGGCCACGCGACCAGTCGCAACTTGAGATCGTTGCGCACATCGAGTTCATACACTAAAGAATTCAGCAGAGCTTTAGCGTCAGACTCAAGTGCCGATTTGGCCATGGTCCGATCGAATCGGACCCGAATCGACATACGCCACGTCATGGAACCACCAAAGGTCCCCCGGTTCGCGAGCACATGACAGGCAGGCGAAGGCATCGATATCGAAATACAACACCCCTCACCGTGAATCTCGATCGAATTTCGCTCCGGCTTGCGATCGCCCTCATCCAACAGCGGTCTCACGTTGCGTCCGAGCGGCTGAATCACTAAATCGGCACTATGAAAGTCTGAGAAGTTCGGGCACTCGATATTAGCAGGATCAGTCGAGATATATCGGGGTAGTTCGACTGTGTAATTCCTTCTGGCATCCGAAGCCAGGACCTCAATGTATCCAAGTTTCGGAATCACGACTCCGGCCCAATTAGTGGCTAGTTCGACACCGGATTTTAGCTGCCCGGCCAGCGTTTCCATACACTGCCTGGATAACAAGTTGGCCCTTGCCCTGCCGGGCCATCTTGGATTTACGAACCCGAGAAATCCAGGGTACGCAAGATCGCTTCTTTTGAAGGCTATCCCGCGCTTGGCCAACTCCGCAACGACGCTCGCCTCTAGGGGAGTTAGTTCGTCCGCCGTGGCGGCTTCGACATGTGGACTTCCTTCCTCAGCTTCGAGTTCCACCCATGTCTCGTCGTTCTCGTATTCCGCCATCGTTACCCTTCAGGTTGGCCTCTGGTGTACCAGTGTTGCAGGACAGCAACTGTGGCGCACGTTCAAATCGGCTGCATCGGTTGTGCCGCTGCATGTTTCACGATTGGTGACGCATTGCGAGCCTGCCCAGCACGCCTCCAGCTCAGTGGAGAAGGTTGACGTATCGGCTTGCGCTCATCGGCATTACAGCGCTTTCGTCGCAAGCAACTGCTTTCGCCGCCAGCGGCGCGCTGTCGCCTCTGAGACGCCGACGCGCTCGGCGATGGCATAGTTCGACAGGTCGGTGCTGCGCATCAATTCCTCTGCGACGTCACGCGGTTCGCGCGTCGCATCAGCCAGCACATGCAACTCATCGATGTCGCCGCCGATGCCTTCTTCGGCCACAGGTACGGCCGATTCCAACGGTGCTTCGGGTACAACAACTTCCACACCGTTGCTATGCGACAGCAGGTCGCCTGTTGCGTCGCTTCGGTGCCAGGATGCGGCGCTAGGTGGGCGAAAGTGCTTAGCTGGCCATGGAACTCCAGGTTCGGATTCCAGTGGGGCCAGCGGCTCGCCCGGCTCCCATTGCACGCCGTCCCCTGTCGGAGGTGCAGCGCGACGCACTGATGACGCATGGCGTGCAAGGTGGACAGTCAGGTGCGTCACGGCGACGAGAGCGACGGGCGGCACCGCTGCGACGACGGCAGCGAACTGGTGCGGCATCTGCCCTTCGGGCATGACCGCGTCCAGGATGTTCCCAGCGATCGACACGACCGCGCCGGACCCGAGCATGGTCCACGCGTAGCGCGAGCCTTGGATTGCGACGACGGCGAACGTGGCGACGAGGATCAGTCCGTCGACGATGAGGGGCCACAGGACCGGTATCGAGACACCGGATCGGCGGGCGATATCGCTGAGGGCGGAGAACGACAGCACCGACGACAGAGCGACGATGACGATTGTCCCTGCGACGGCTGTCCGGGCAGCGGAAAGCATTCGGGGGTGGTTCCTTTCGGGGGCGCTGGTGGCGGCCAGCTCTATGCGTTGATGGGGTCTCCGGGTCTGGACTCGTTCCAGGCGATGACCTCCCTGCTGTCCCATACCGGAGTGCTGCCGATCTTGTCGATCGGTTTGGGTGCCGGGTTGGTCTTCGTCGGCCGGTTCACATACCCGTGCCAGGTGCGCAGCTTTACGCCGATGTAGTCGGCGCACTGCTGCGCTGTCCACCAGGTGTCAGGGTCGGCCCTACTCATCCGGAAAGCCCTCTCGCCGGTACATACCGCGAATGTACGCGGCCGACTAGGACTGTAGGTGATTATGCTGCGGCTCGGTTCATCGTGCTGGCCGCGGCGATCAGGCCGCCGGGGTTGAGTAGGTTCTGCGCGCGGGTGGCAGCAACGTAGGTCAGCATCAACTCGTCTTTGAGGCGCTTCTGACTGCGGCGCAACGCTTCTTCCGGGGTCTGGCCGTCGTTCGAGCGGCGCACACGCCACTCGTATACGTGCTTGGCAACCTCGTTGCCCTCGAGGGCGAACCGGAGCCGCCCGCCGTCTGCGAGCCACGCCTCTGACTGACGCACGGCCTCGGCCGCCTGCTCGACGCCTTCCGCCAGGTCGTCTGCGAGGTGAACGCTGCTCCATTCGCGGCCCTTGGACTTGTGCGCGGTGGCAACGACCAAGTCGGCCTCGTCTTCGGATACCACGCCGCCGAGTGCGGTCCGAACTTTCGCCGTGCCGTGCTTCTCGATCAGGGCGACCAGTACCTTCCAGTCCGCCGAGTCCGCGGAATCGTTGGCGTGTGCGATGACCTGCTCCCAGTTGCGGAATGCGGCGAGGTCGGCGAGTCGGGGTTTCTTCCATGCGGGGCAGCGCTCGTTCATCAGGAGGTCGGCGTCCTCGCAGAACTGCACGGCGTAGCGGTTCTCGCTCATTAGGTGTACGCGCCGTCCGGCTGCCTGGGCGGCCATGACGTGCTCGATAGCCGTGGCGTTGGTGCGTGCCAGGGTGACGCGCAACCCGGTGGCAGTGTGGTCGACGATGCTGGCGCGGCCGGGGTTTCCGGTCAGGCGCAGGTCATCGCCCAGCCGGGCGAGTAGATCGTTGGCGGCGTCGGCGATTTCGGATCCGAACCGCCAGCTTTGGGTGAGGCGGCCCTCAACGGCTTCGCTGACCTGCGTCATGTAGTCGGTCGCTCCGGTGAACCCGTAGATGCTCTGGGCTTGGTCGCCGACGGCAACCAGTTGCAAATGGGTCTGGTCAGCGATGATGCCCGCGAGCACGGGGCTGGTGTCTTGTGCTTCGTCCAGGAAGATGACGCCCCCATCCCGGCTGACCTTCGGTCTTTCCAACGCGAACAGCTTGAGGTAGTGGGAGTGACCGAACGCGACAGCGTTTCCGCGCGGGTTCTGGAGATCGTTCCAGATGGCTTGTGCCACTGGGTAGACGAAGTCGACGAGTTGGCTGTGCGCGTCGCGGTCGTCAAGGCCGGGGATGCGGGCGATGTGCCGCTGGGTCAGCTCCCTATCGGCGCTCTTGCAGAAGTGGTCGACAGCCGCCAGCGCGTGCCGAGTGACCTCGTAGGCGGTGAGTGTGATGGTCTCGCCGCCGACATGCGCGAGAAACCGATCCACCCTGAGACGCTTGCCCGTCTCGCCGATCGGAATCCGTGTGCCCTTCCGCATCCGATCCAGCAGCGGAGCATGGCGGGTGTTGGCGAGGTTCCGGTACGCGAGTGAGTGCGCGGTCGATGCGGAGATGCAATTGGGGAACTTGGAATTCGCTTCCTCGGCGATGGACTTGTTGAACGCGACGTACAGACCGGCGCGACCCTGCGCCTGGACGATATCGGCGAGCTGGGTGAGTGTGGTGGTCTTGCCGGTGCCCGCTCCAGCGCGGACGCGGATCGGCTGTCCGGTCTTGAACAGGTCGTGAATGTGCAACTGCTCGGGGGTAGGCGCGAACGCGCTCATGTCGTGGTTCCTTTCGCGGAGCGCGACCGTGGCGGCGGTCTCACTCGGGTGGGTGGTTGGTACTCGGCGGGGTGGCGGCCCCATGTGCGTCGTACATGATCAACGTACATACGTCGTATGTACGACGCAACCAGGGGCTGACCGGATTTCTCGTGATACAAATCACCAATGGTGAGGCAAACGGTCAACAGCGGCGCGAGCTCGACATCGGCAGATAGCCGGAACGACAACCGAACGTTCCAGACTCAGAAGTCGCTGGCGCTTCGTATCGAGGTACGTTGAGGCTGGCGCGAAACGCGCACCATCACACCAAATTCGGGAGGCATCTCAACCATCACACCTGGCATCACACCAAGGTTTGGCGGACCGAGGAGTGATCGCCTCGGAAACCGGGTTTGCCACAGGGTTTCCGAGAGGGATGCAGACCGCAGGACATCGTCACAAAACAGCGCGACGAAGGTGTACGCAGACGCCGGTAGATCGTGAAACCGGCTGGTAGATCACGAAAAACTGGTCGGGGTGACAGGATTTGAACCTGCGACCCTCCGCTCCCAAAGCGGATGCGCTACCAAGCTGCGCTACACCCCGAAACGGCCCCCGAAGGGGTGGAGAGCGGGTGACGGGAATCGAACCCGCACCATCAGCTTGGAAGGCTGAGGTTCTACCATTGAACTACACCCGCTGGGCATACGACATCTGTGGGATCGCCATGATGCCGTGTGCGTGTGTGACTGTACCGAATCCGGTTGCCCGAACGCCAATCCGCCCCCGGCGGTGGGATGGGTGGCGAGGTTTCGAGGGGTTAACAGGGATCCGCTAGAACACCACCGCGCGGTTTGGTGAAGCGGGGGTCGGGCGTGCCGAAGATGCGGACCGGCCGGTTTGCAATTGGTCGAGGATTGGCCCAGAGTGGTCCGATCGGGTGACAAGCCCTGACTACCACCGGTTATCGAAGCCAGGGGCGATGCGGTGGGTGGCGCGAAGCAGTGAACCGGTGACCGGAATGCCCGTTCCGAGGGGGCGCGGCAGGCCCGCCGAGGGTGAACGGGGTGATGACAATCACACGGCGAACCCGAATTCTCTGTAACGCGCGACCAACAGGAACGATGACATACCCGATCGCCATTCGCCGGGCGTCGAGAACACGTTATGAAACGACGTTATTCGATGCCGAGTGGCTTGCTAGGATCCTTTTTGCCGGACGGGGGTATCTGGAAAGGGGGCGGTGAGCGTGCGCCGAGCGAGGTGGACACAACCGCGTAGCAGTGGGAACGATCGGGGTGACGCCGGCACCTGTGTGAGCACAGGGCATCCGGAGGCCAACGTCGCCCTCGCAGGGTGAGTTCGATGTCGACCGACATCGAGCCTCCGGTGGCGCAGATGTGTCGCGCCTGGGCGCGCGCGGTGTGCGCCGAACCTGGTTCCGGCGCGTCCGCCGACCAGTTGGAACCGGTGCTGGTCGAGATCGTCGAGCGCCTGCTGGTGCTGGCCAGGAACGAACCTTTTCCGGTGATCGAGGCGCGCGCGCTCGGCGCCCGACTGGTCGAGGCGCCCTTCGAGCGGATTCGGATGCTGGCCCAGGCCACCCGCTGGCTGCTGGGCTTTCCGTCGGGCGCACCCGGTTCGCTGGTCGCCACGCGCTGGCCGTTCGTCGCCAGCCAGGCCATCGACAGCTATGCGCAGGCGCTGCAGGAGCGCGCGCTACAGCAACAGGAGCAGAACATCTCGGCCGCCGTCTCCGTGCGGGTGCGCGAGATCGCGGCGCTGCAGCATCGCCTGCGGCACGAGGCCACCCACGACGCGCTTACCGACCTCGCCAACCGCACCCTGCTCCAGGACCGGGTGCGGTTGATGGCCGCCGACCCGACGCGCGGCGTCGGCCTGCTCCTGATCGACCTGGACCGGTTCAAGCAGATCAACGACGGCTACGGCCACGCCATCGGCGACGAGGTCCTGGTGGAGTTGGCCAACCGCCTGCGCGAGGTGTGCCCGCCCGATACGGTCATCTGCCGTTACGGCGGCGACGAATTCGTGCTCGCCGTCAACCCGCATCGCAATAACCTGGGCGACCTGGCCCATCGCATCGTCTCGGCGCTGCGCGATCCGGTGTGGTCCTCGGCGGGGCCGGTTCCGGTGTCGGCGAGTGTCGGCACCGCCTATTCCAGGCCCGGAACCGCCTGCGATTTCACGGATCTGCTCCGCCGAGCCGACCGCGCCATGTACTCCGCCAAGACCGCGGGCGGCAAGCGTTTCGTGCCCGCCGACGCCGAGGAGGAGATCAAGGCCGCGGTCGCGGGGTGAGTCTCGCGAATCGGTAACCTGGTCGGGCTGATACCGGGATATGCCGATGAGCTCGGCTCCGATGCGGATGAGGTGAGCGGCGCGCATGCCCGAGGGACATACCCTGCACCGGTTGGCGCGCGCGCATCAGCGGAGTTTCGCGGGCGGTGTGGTTCGGGTGTCGAGTCCGCAGGGTCGTTTCGCCGAGGGCGCGGCGCTGGTCGACGGTCGGGTGCTGGTCAGATCCGAGGCGTGGGGGAAGCATCTGCTGCACCACTACGAGTCGGGCCTGGTCGTGCACGTGCATCTCGGTCTGTACGGCATGTTCACCGAATCCGCCGGTCCGCCTGCCGAACCCGTCGGCCAGGTGCGCATGCGCATGATCGGGAGTGGCAAAGCGGGGCCGCTGTGCGGGACGGATCTGCGCGGCCCGACGGCATGCGAGGTGCTGCACGAACCGGAGGTCGCCGGCCTCACCGCGCGCCTCGGCCCCGACCCGCTGCGCCGCGACGCCGACCCCGAGCGCGCCTGGCAGCGGATCCACCGCTCGGCCCGCGCGATCGGCGCACTGCTGATGGACCAGTCGATCATCGCGGGAGTCGGCAACGTCTATCGCGCCGAAGTCCTCTTCCGCCACGACATCTCACCGCACCGCCAGGGAAAGTCCCTGAGCCGCACCGAATGGGATGCTTTGTGGCTGGACCTGGTCGAGTTGATGAAAGTCGGCGTCCGGCGCGGCGTGATGCACGTGGTACGCCCCGAACACGACCACGGCGCCCCGTCCTATACCGCCGACCGCCCCCGCACTTATGTCTACCGCCGGGCGGGCGAGCCATGCCGCCTGTGTGGCGCCACCGTCGTCCACGCGGTCATGGCGTCCCGAAACCTGTTCTGGTGCCCCGCCTGTCAGCCGCATTGACAGGCGGGGGGCAGCATCAGTACGCGGGAACGGCGGGGGCGACACCCGTCTTCTCGTACTCCGCGAGGATGTCGATGCGGCGCTGATGGCGCTCCTCGCCGGACCAGGCGGTGGTGACGAAGGCGTCCACGATGGCCAGCGCCTCCTCGGTGCTGTGCATGCGGCCGCCGATGCCGATCAACTGGGCATTGTTGTGCTCGCGGGCGAGCTGGGCGGTCTGCACGCTCCAGGCCAGGGCGCAGCGGGCGCCGGGCACCTTGTTGGCGGCGATCTGCTCACCGTTGCCGCTGCCACCGAAGACCAGGCCGAGGCTGCCCGGATCGGCGACGGTGCGGCGGGCGGCCTCGATGCAGTAGGCCGGGTAGTCGTCTTGGGCGTCGTATTCCAGTGCGCCGCAGTCCACTACGTCGTGACCGGCCTGCTCCAGATGGGCCTTGACGTGATTCTTCAATTCGAGACCGGCATGGTCGGCACCCAGGTATACGCGCATGGCACGCATTGTGTCAGGCGGGTTGCCGAGCCATGCCGGGGGGACTCAGTCGAAGGCCGGGTCCTCGGTGCGGGTCCGCTTGAGTTCGAAGAAGTGCGGGTAGTCGGCCAGGGTCACCGAGGCGTCCCAGAGTTTGCCCGCCTGCTCACCGCGCGGGATGCGGGACAGGACCGGCCCGAAGAAGGCGGTGCCATTGATGTGGATGGTGGGGGTGCCGACGTCGGGGCCGACCTTGTCCATACCCGCGTGATGGCTGGCACGCAGTGCGGCGTCGTAGTCGGTGCTCTCGGCGGCCGCGGCCAATTCGGCGGGCAGACCGACCTCGGCGAGGGCGTCGACGATGACCGCCGCCAACTTCTCCTGGCGGGTGGGGCGCGCGTATTCCTCGCGCCGATTGTGGATGCGGGTGCCCATCGCGGTGTAGAGCGGGAGCAGCACCTTGTCACCGTGCTGCTGGGCGGCGGCGATGAGTACGCGCACCGGCCCCCATCCCGTCGCGAGCAGTTCCCGGTATGCCTCGGGCAACTCCTCGCGGTGCTCGTTGAGGACCGACAGGCTCATGACGTGGAATCGGGCCTCGATATCGCGCACCTGCTCGACCTCGAGGATCCAGCGCGAGGTGATCCAGCACCACGGGCACAGGGGGTCGAACCAGAAGTCGGCTACATTTTTGGTGCTGTCGCTCACCAGGGGTCCTCTCGATCAGGTGGGCCCGGCGGACACGCCGACGCCATTCCAAACCAACCACGGCGCGTCCGGATTCGTTCCCCGGATCCGATCACCCGAATCCCCTACGGAACGCCGGATTCGGACCGGTCGCGCCAGTAGGGTTGTCGGCACTGGATACCAGCGACCGACGGGAGCCGGATATGACCTCCGAGCAGCAATTCGTCATTGTCGGCGGCGGACTGGCCGCGGCCAAGCTGGCGCAGGCCCTGCGCGGCGCCGATTTCGCGGGCGCGCTCACGCTGCTCACCGCCGAGGAACATCTCCCCTATGAGCGACCGCCGCTGTCGAAGGAGCATCTGCTCGGGAAGAAGTCGTTCGCGGAGTTCACCGTCGAATCCCCGCAGTGGTATCGCGACCATCATGTCGACGTGCGTTTGGGCGCGACGATCGAGGCCGTCGACGCGCGGACCAAAGCGGTCACACTGCCCGACGGGTCGACGCTGCGCTACGACAAATTGGCCTTGGCCACGGGTTCGACACCGCGGCGCCTGCCGATCGCGGGGGCCGACGCGCCCAATGTCTACACGCTGCGCACCATCGAGGATTCCGACACGCTGATCGAATTGTTCGGCGGCGCGCGGCGATTGGCGATCGTCGGGGCGGGCTGGATCGGTATGGAAGTGGCGGCGGCCGCCAGGGCGGCCGGGGTGGCGGTGACGATCGTGGAGGCCGCCGCGCAACCGCTGCTCGCGGCGCTCGGCCCGCAGATGGGCGCGGTCTTCGCCGAACTGCATCGCGAGCACGGTGTCGATCTGCGCCTGAACGCCGAGGTGGCCGAGATCGTGGTCGACGGTCGGGTGGCCACCGGCGTCCGGCTGGCCGATGGCGAGGTGATCGCCGCCGACGCGGTGTTGCTCGCGGTGGGCGCGGCGCCCAATCTCGACCTGGCTCGCTCGGCGGGTCTGGCGGTGGCGGGCGGGGTTCTGGTCGACGACACCCTGGTCACCAGCGATCCGAATATCGTCGCGGTCGGCGATATCGCCGAGCAGCAGCATCCGTTCTACGGTCGGCGAATTCGGGTGGAGCACTGGGCCAACGCCCTCAACCAGCCCGCGGTGGCGGCGCAGACCATGTTGGGCAGGGTCGCGAGCTACGACCGACTCCCCTACTTCTTCACCGACCAATACGACCTGGGCATGGAGTACACCGGTGATGCGGCCGAGGCCACCAGGGTGCTGGTTCGCGGCGACATGGACAAGCGCGAGTTCGTCGCGTTCTGGCTCGACGCCGCCAACCGGGTCCAGGCCGGGATGAATGTCAATATCTGGGATGCGACCGAGCGGATCAAGGAACTCATCCTGTCGCGCGAATCCGTCGATCCGGCCCGGCTGGCCGACGATTCGGTGCCGCTGTAGTCGGCGATAGGTCGAATCGGGACGGACAGCTCCGACCACGGGGCGAACACCCCTACAGGAGGAGCATCGATATGAAGTACATCCTGCTCAAGCACTGGGCGCCCAGCCGCAACTGCGACACCTTCCTGCCCGATTGGGAGCCCGAGGAGATCAAGGCGCATATCGACTTCCAGCTCGCCCTGGCCGAACAACTGCGTCAGTCGGGCGAGTTCGTCGACGCGCAGGGGCTCGCCGGTCCGGAGCAGGCGCGCATCGTCAGCTCCGATGGGCGCTCCGCGCCGATCATCACCGATGGCCCATTTCCGGAGACCAAGGAGTTCCTGGCCGGCTACTGGATGATCGACGTCGACTCGCCCGAGCGTGCCTACGAGATCGCCGCGCTGGCCTCGGCCGGGCCGGGTCCCGGCGGGGTGCCGGTCGCGGAGTACATCGAGGTGCGCGCGCTCATGTCCGCGCCGCCCCACGAGGTCTGACCGCGAGTGGATCCGAGCGACGAGGACCTGCTGCGTGCGCTCGCCCCGCAGGTTCTCGGCACGTTGACCCGCCGATTCGGCGATTTCGACGCCGCGGAGGACGCGCTCCAGGAAGCCATGGTCGCGGCAGGCGCCACCTGGCCGACGCGGGGCCGCCCGGACAACCCGCGCGCCTGGCTCATTCAGGTCGCCCAGCGCCGCATGACCGACGCGGTGCGCGCCGAAGTGGCCCGAAGACGCCGGGAGACGGTCGCTTTCGAGCGGGAGGCGCCCGACGCCGAAGTATCCGACCGCGATGACTCCCTGGCCATGTTCGTGCTCTGCTGTCATCCGGCCCTGTCCCCCGCGAGCGCGATCGCGCTGACCCTGCGGGCGGTCGGTGGACTGGATACCGCCGCGATCGCCCGCGCCTTCCTGCTGCCGGAATCGACCATGGCCCAGCGCATCACCAGGGCCAAGCGGAAGCTCGCCACACTGGAACGACCATTCGCGCGACCGGGTGGACAGCAGTGGCAGCTCGGCGCGGTCCTGCACGTGCTGTATCTGATCTTCACCGAGGGACACACCAGCACTTCCGGTCCGGATCTGCGCCGCGCCGACCTCGCCGCCGAGGCGATCCGCCTGACCCGCGCCGTGCGCGAGCTGCGACCGGACGATACCGAGGTCACCGGACTGCTCGCGCTCATGCTGCTCACCGACGCCCGCCACGCGGCCCGCACCGGTGCGCACGGCGAGCTGATCCCGCTCATCGAGCAGGACCGCACCAAGTGGGATCGCACCATGATCACCGAGGGCGTGCGCTTGGTGACGGGCACGCTCGGGCACGGACTCAACGGCCCGTATCAGATTCAGGCGGCGATAGCGGCGCTGCACGCCAGAGCCCCACGCGCCGAGGACACCGACTGGTCGCGAATCCTGGCCCTGTACACCATGATCGAACGCCGCACGCCGAATCCGATGGTGACGCTCAATCGCGCGGTCGCGCTGGCCATGGTGCACGGCCCGGCCGCCGGGCTCGCGCTCACCGCCGAACTCGCCGATCAATTGGCGGGCACGCACCGGCTGCCCGCCGTGCGCGGGCATCTGCACGAGATGGCGGGCGACTATCGGGCCGCCATTTCCGATTACCTCGCGGCGGCGGGCCGCACCACCAGCATCGCCGAACGCGACTACCTGATGATCCGCGCCGCGCAACTCCGCTCCCGCTGACCCATAGGGCCTGTGTCGGTGTCCCATCCGGCGCCTCCGGATGGGACACCGACACAGGCCCTACACTGCCGGATATGGCAGCCAAATTCAGCGCGGGCATCCTGCTGTTCCGCCGCACGGACGCCGCGATCGAGGTGCTGCTCGGCCACCTGGGCGGCCCCTTCTGGGCGCGCAAGGACAGCGGCGCGTGGTCCATTCCGAAGGGCGAATACGATCCGGACGCGGAATCCGCGCGGGATGCGGCGGCCCGCGAATTCACCGAAGAACTGGGCCTTCCGGTGCCTGCGGGCGCCTGGCTGCCGCTCGGGGAGGTGACCTACGGCAGCGGCAAGAGCCGAAAGCAGCTGTCCACCTGGGCCATCGAGGCCGATCTCGATCCGGCTACCGTGGTGCCGGGCACCTTCGAAATGGAGTGGCCGCCCAAATCCGGTGTGCGAACCGAATTCCCGGAGTTGGACCGCGCCGCCTGGTTCGATCCGACCACCGCCGCCGACAAGCTCGGCAGCGGTCAGCGGCCGCTGCTGCAACGGCTCGCGGAAGCGATCTAGGGCCTGTGCCGAAGTCTCATTCGGATGCATCCGTGGCTCAGCTCGTCGCCTGGCAAGGCGGAGGAGTTCCCGATACCGGGGTTGTCTCGGGGACGACGACAACGCGGCCAGGCGGCGAGCTGAGCCACGGAGGCGCCGGATGAGACTCCGACACAGGCCCTAGGCCCAGGTGCGTCCGGTGATGAGCTCGTAGGCCTGGACGTAGCGGGCGCGCGTGGCGGCCACCACGTCGGCCGGGATCTCCGGACCGGGCGGTTCCTGATTCCAGCCGGTGGAAGTGGACCAGTCGCGCACGAACTGCTTGTCGAAGGAGCGCTGCGCCCCACCGGGCTGCCATTCGGCGGCGGGCCAGAAGCGGGAGGAGTCCGAGGTCAGCACCTCGTCACCGAGGGTGAGCAGCTCACCGTCCCAACCGAATTCGAGCTTGGTATCGGCGATGATGACCCCGCGCTCGGCCGCGTGCGCCGCGCCGCGCGAGTAGATCTCCAAGGTCAGCGCGCGCAGCCGCTCGGCAACCTCGCGCCCTTCCTGAGCGATCACCTCGTCGAAAGTGATGAACTCGTCATGCCCTTCGGAGGCCTTGGTGGTGGGTGTGAAGATCGGCTCCGGCAATTTGTCGCCCTCGACCAGACCGGGCGGCAGCGCGACACCGGAGACCGCGCCGGTGCGCTGGTACTCCCGCAGACCGAGCCCGACCAGGTACCCGCGCGCGATGCACTCGACCTGCACCATCTTCAGCGGTTTGACCCGCACCGCGCGCCCGGCGAACTCGGCCGGGACATCGGTGGCGGACAGCACGTGATTGGGCACGTCGGCGAAGAAATCGAACCACCAGTTCGACAACTGGGTCAGCAGCGCACCCTTGTCCGGGATCGGCGTGGGCAGTACGACGTCGTAGACCGAGACCCGGTCCGAGGCGACCAGCAGCAGGCTCTCGCCATCCTCGTACAGGTCGCGCACCTTCCCGGCGTGCACATGCTTCAACGTCGGTCCTCTCTTCAGTTCCGAATCCCGATGCGGGAACCTTACCGCCGAACACAGCGGTGCGATTCGCGCGGTGTCCGCGAAGAGCCTGCCTGTGGATAACAAGCGGCAACAAGCCGGTTGGGATGGCTAGGGTTGACGCAGAAACTCCCGCGCGGGCTCACCCCACCCCGGTGAGCGACCGCCCGGCCCAGTTCTTCGACCACGAAGGAGCCCCATTTGTCCGCACCGAACCTGACTCGCGACCAGGCGACCGAGCGCGCCGCGACCGTGCGGGTCGAGAACTACCGCGTCGACCTGGACCTCACCGATGGCGCCGGTAAGCCGGGCGAGCAGACCTTCCTTTCGCGCAGCGCCGTCACCTTCACGGCCACCGCGGGCGCACAGACCTTCATCGATATCGTCGCCCGCGGTGTGCGTTCGGCCGTGCTGAACGGAAACGCGCTGGATGTCTCCGGCTACGACCCCGAAAAGGGGCTCGCGCTGACCGATTTGGCCGAGCGCAACGAACTGGTGGTCGAGGCCGACTGCGAGTACTCCAATACCGGTGAAGGCCTGCACCGTTTCGTCGACCCGACCGACGAGGCCGTCTACCTGTACTCGCAGTTCGAGACCGCCGATGCCAAGCGCATGTTCGCCTGCTTCGACCAGCCCGATCTCAAGGCGAGCTTCGATATCGCCGTCGCCGCGCCCGAGGACTGGCGGGTCATCTCGAATGGCGCGCTCGCGCAGCGCGATTCGGGCAAATTCGTCTTCGCCACCACCAAGCCCATGTCCACCTACCTGGTCGCGCTCATCGCGGGTCCGTACGCCGAGTGGACCGACACCTACACCGACGAGCACGGCGCCATCCCGCTCGGCATCTACTGCCGCGCCTCGCTCGCCCCGTACATGGACGCCGAACGCCTCTTCACCGAGACCAAGCAGGGATTCGGCTTCTACCACGCCAGCTTCGGCGTGCCCTACGCCTTCGACAAGTACGACCAGCTGTTCGTCCCGGAGTTCAACGCGGGCGCGATGGAGAATGTCGGCGCGGTGACCTACCTGGAGGACTACGTCTTCCGCTCCAAGGTGACCCGCGCCTCCTACGAGCGCCGCGCCGAGACGTTGCTGCACGAGATGGCGCACATGTGGTTCGGCGACCTGGTCACCATGCGGTGGTGGGACGACCTGTGGCTCAACGAATCCTTCGCCACCTTCGCCTCGGTGCTGTGCCAGGCGGACGCGACCGAATACGCCAGCGCCTGGACCACTTTCGCCAATGCGGAGAAGTCCTGGGCCTACCGCCAGGATCAACTGCCCTCCACCCACCCGATCGCCGCCGACATCCCGGATCTGGCGGCGGTGGAGGTCAACTTCGACGGCATCACCTACGCCAAGGGCGCGAGCGTGCTCAAGCAACTGGTGGCCTACGTCGGACTGGACCCGTTCCTGCGCGGCCTGCGGACCTACTTCGACGACCACGCCTTCGCCAACGCGACCTTCGACGATCTGCTCGGCGCGCTGGAGAAGGCTTCCGGCCGCGACCTGTCCACCTGGGGCGCGCAGTGGCTCAAGACCACGGGCCTGAATATCCTGCGCCCCGAGTTCACCGTGGACGCCGCCGGGAATTTCACCTCCTTCGCGGTGCTGCAGGGCGGTGCGGAGCCGGGCGCGGGCGAGCGGCGGGTGCATCGCCTCGCCATCGGCGTCTACGACGACCAGGATGGAAAGCTGGTGCGCACCAAGCGCGTCGAGCTCGATATCGACCCGACCGAACGTACCGAGGTGCCGGAGCTGGTCGGCGTGCCGCGCGGGAAATTCGTGCTGGTCAACGATGACGACCTCACCTATTGCTCGGTGCGCCTCGACGCCGAATCCCTGGACGTCCTGATCAAGCGGATCGGCGATATCGCCGATCCGCTCCCCCGCACCCTGGCCTGGTCGGCCGCCTGGGAGATGACCAGGCAGGCCGAATTCCGCGCCCGCGATTTCGTGGCGCTGGTGCAGCGCGGCATCGGCGCGGAATCCGAGGTCGGCGTGGTGCAGCGGCTGCTCATGCAGGCCAATACCGCCATCGGCTCCTACGCCGATCCGCAGTGGGCCGCCGCGACCGGTTGGCCCGAATACGCCGACCGGCTGCTGGAACTGGCCCGCGCCGCCGAGGCCGGATCGGATCATCAACTGGCCTTCGTCAACGGGCTGCTCGGCTCGCGGCTCGAAGCCCGGCATATCGAGGTGCTGCGCACCCTGCTCGACGGCGATCCGACCGCGGTCGGGCTGGGCGGCCTTTCGGTGGACACCGATCTGCGCTGGCGGGTGGTCATCGCACTCGCCGCCGCGGGCAGTATCGATGCCGAGGGCATCGCGCATCCGGTCATCGATGCCGAACTGGCGAAGGATCCCACCGCGGCGGGCAAGCGGCTGGCGGCGACCGCCGCGACCACGCGCCCGATCGCCGAGGTGAAGGAACAGGCCTGGCAGACAGCCGTATTCGACGATGCGCTGCCGAATATCACGGTGCGCGCCATCGTCACCGGCTTCGCCCCCAACGGTCAAGCCGACCTGCTCGCACCCTATGTCGAGCGGTACTTCGCCGAGGTGGCGGGCGTCTGGGAGCGGCGCTCCAGCGAGGTCGCCCAGACCGTGGTGGTCGGGCTGTACCCGAGCTGGGCCATCACCGAGGAGGCGGTGGCCATCGCCGACAAATTCCTCGGCGGTGATCACCCGCCTGCCCTGAGGCGGCTCGTGCTGGAAGGTAAGGCGGGTATCGAGCGCTCGCTGCGGGCACGGGCCTTCGACCAGGCCTGAACGCCGACGGGCGCGACCACCGCGGTGGTCGCGCCCGTCCGGTGCTACTCGATCTCAGCGCCCGATCGCGGCGGCCATCACCCGCACGGCGGAGATCAGCCCGTCGATGAGCTGCCCCTGCCGGATCGAGCTCAACGCGGCGGTGACGCCCAACTGGCACACCCTGTCATTGGCCCGGTCGGCCACCTCGGCACCGGAACGCACCTCGATCGCGTGCTCGTTCGGGGAGACCGCGATGAGCACCGAGCGGGCCGCCTCGAGCGTGCGCGGGAACAGCGCGTCGGCACCGGCGGCCGGATCGCCGCCGAGATCACCGATGTAGATGGTGAAGCGCACTTTCGTCGCCCTGGTGGCCTCGGTGAGGACGTTGTCCATCATCAGCCGCTCGGTATCGCTGAACGGGGCCTCGACGAACACCTTGCCCGCCTCGTGCACACCCGATACCCGACCGCTGCTGGTGATCACGTATCCGTGCGGCAGATCGGCCTCGACCACCGCGGGCCATTTAGAACTTGCCACTTGCCCGGCCTCCGATCAGTTCCGCCGCGGCGGATTCGATTGCCGCATGCGAACCATGCGACACGTCATGGTGACCGGAACCGGTCACCTCATCGGTCGCGCTCCACAGCACCGGCGCGGCCGTCCACTTCTGACCCAGGTCGTAGTGGGTCGGCTTGGCACCGGCGAGCGGCTTACCGAGAAACGACAATCCGGCGATCACGCCATAGACCACCAGCGGGATACCGGCGAAGATCAGCACTGTCTCGAGAATGCTCACGGACCAACGGTAGACGATGCTGTGTAGTAGTTCCGCCACCGGCTGGAATCGTGTCGGTGCTTCACATCAGCCAGGCGGCGGCATCCGGGGGCAGACTCAGACCGTCGACCGGGGCACTGGCCAGCACCACCTGCCCCGGCGGCAGCGCCACCGGCACCGGCGAGGCATTGAGCACACAGATCAACCCACCGGGCCGCCGGAAGGCGAGACAACCCGAGGGACTGCCGTACCAGTCGAGAGTCGGACCGGCGAATTCCGGTCGCGCACCGCGCAATTCGATGGCCGCGCGATACAGCGACAGCGTGGAGTCCAGCTGTTCGAGTTGCGCCTCGACGGTGAGTTCGGCCCACTGCGACGGCTGCGGCAACCAGGCCCGACCGGTGGTGAACCCGAACGGCGGCTCCGGCCCCTCCCACGGCAGCGGCACCCGACACCCGTCCCGACCGCGCACCGTATGACCGGACCGCTCCCAGGTGGGATCGCGCAGCGCGTCCTCGGGCAGATCGTCGACATTCGGCAGACCCAACTCGGCCCCGTTGTAGACGAAAACCGCGCCGGGCAGCGCCAACTCGACCAGCATCATGGCGCGCGCCCTGGCCAGCCCGACCACGCCGCCACCGAAGCGGGTGACCTCGCGCGGCACATCGTGATTGGACAGCGTCCACGTGGGACTCGCGCCGACGCCCGCCACGGCGGCGAGCGAATTCTCGATCGCGTCGCGCACCGCGTCGGCCTCGAACGGCGTCTCGGCGAGACGGAAATTGAAGGCCAGATGCAGTTCGTCGGGGCGAACGTACTCGCCGAAGCGGTCGTTGTCGTCCACCCAGACCTCGCCGATGGCCACGGCATTCGGGTATTCGTCCAGGACACGGCGGATGCGACGGTGGATCTCGTGCACGCCGCGATGATTGAAACGCGGGTCGTTGTCGTCCAGGTGGGCCAGCACACCGGAGGCCACCGCCGCCATATCGGGCAGGCCCTCGGGTTTGGCCATCCCGTGCGCCACATCGAGGCGGAAGCCGTCGACGCCACGGTCGAGCCAGAAGCGCAGCGTCTTCTCGAAATCCAGCCAGACTTCCTGGTTGTCCCAGTTGACGTCCGGCTGCTCGGGCGCGAACAGGTGCAGATACCACTGACCCGGCGCACCGTCGGATTCGGTGACCCTCGTCCAGGCCGGACCGCCGAAGATACTGGGCCAATTGTTCGGCGGGAGCGATCCGTCGGGACCGAGACCGTCGCGGAAGTGGTAGCGGGCGCGCTCCGGACTACCGGGCGGCGCGGCCAAAGCCTCGATGAACCAGGGGTGTTCGCTGCTGGTGTGATTGGGGACCAGGTCCATCGTGACCTTGATGCCGCGCTCGTGCGCCTCCTCGATCAACTCGTCCAATGCGGTGAGACCGCCGAAGAGGGGATCGATATCGCGCGGGTCGGCCACGTCGTAGCCGCCGTCGGCCATCGGCGAGCGGGTGATCGGGCAGATCCACAGCGCATCGACGCCGAGGAGTTCCAGATAGCCGAGCCTGTCTCGGATGCCGACCAGGTCCCCGACACCGTTCCCGGTGGAATCCGCGAACGATCTCGGATAGACCTGGTAGAACACGGCCGATCGCCACCACGGCGGCACGGCGGAAGTCTGTGTCACAGTCGTAATAGTGCCAGGACGCTCCGACAAATTCCCGGATGGGCGGCAATCGCTTCCGATTTCCGCAAACCGTCAGCATCCCGAATGGTCGGATCGAAAACCGCAGTGCCACCGGTGTAGTCGGCCGATGCGGCTCGACACCGGCGGCTCAGCAAATTTCGGACGATCCGGCGCGTCGCGTGTTCAGAGCGGCGCGTTCATCAGTGAGTTGGCCGCCATCTCCAAATAGTCGAGCAACTGGCGGCGATGCGCGTCGTCGAGAACGTCGGGGCCGATCTCGGCCACCGCGATACGCATGCAGCGCAACCACGCGTCGCGCTCGATCGGGCCGATACTGAAGGGCATGTGCCGCATCCGCAGCCGGGGATGACCGCGCTCATCGGAGTAGGTGCGGGGGCCGCCCCAGTACTGTTCGAGGAACATCCGCATCCGGCGCTCGGCAGGCCCGAGGTCTTCCTCGGGGTAGATGGGACGTAGGATCTCGTCTGTCGCTACCTCGCGGTAGAACGCGGCGACAAGCTTGTGGAATGTCTCGGCACCTCCCACCGCCTCATAGAATGAAGCAGCCGTCTGCTCTCGCGCAGTCATACACCTCTCGATTCCCTGGGTAGAACACCCGCCGGCGTCCATTGTGCCGTATCACGAACGAGCGGCTCTTCAACCAAGGTTCACCGGACATTGCGCGAAATCACCGTGCATTCCCCGCCGTTCCATGGTCAACTGGGTGGCAGTCTCTGCCCGAATACCACATGATCCTGCCAATCATGAAATTGAGGTTCAGATGAAGCAGCGGCACGGCGCCAAGTCACATGAGGCGCGTACGCATCGACAACTCCAGCCCGCCGACGTCCACAACCGTGGGTCGGGGGCTACTCCGTTGCGCATCCTGTCCGATCATTATCCGGGGCCGCAAGACCACCATCCCAGCACCCCGCCGCCGTCCCAGCACAGCTGGTTGAAGCGCCGGGTGCTTCTGCTCAACGCCACCTACGAACCTCTCACCGCCCTTTCCGCGCGCCGTGCGGTGGTCCTGCTCATCTGCGACAAGGCCGATGCCGTGCACCACGACCCCGACGGGTCGGTGGTCCATTCGGCCGGATCCGCCGTCGCCATTCCTTCGGTCATCCGTCTGCGCACCTACGTCAGGGTCCCGTATCGGGCCAGGGTGCCGATGACCCGCGCCGCCCTCATGCACCGCGACCGCTACCGCTGCGGCTATTGCGGCGGCAAGGCCGAGACCATCGACCATGTCATCCCGCGCAGTCGGGGCGGGGAGCATTCCTGGGAGAACTGCGTCGCCAGTTGCGCGCCGTGCAATCACCGTAAAGCCGACAAACTCCTCGCCGAGCTGGGTTGGACCTTGCACTCGCCGCTGGTCTCCCCGAAGGGTCCACACTGGCGGTTGCTGTCCACCACCTCCGAACTGGATCCGGTGTGGTTGCAATACCTGGGCGAGGGCGCGGCTTAGTGGGCGCAGCCATCCTCAGACCTGCGCATGACCGGAGCGAAGGCGGCGGTACGCCCTAGGGCCTGTGCCGGAGTCTCATCCGGCGCCTCCGCGGCCCAGCTCGCCGCCTGGCCGCGTTGTCGTCGCCCCCGATACAACCCCGGTATCGGGAACTCCTCCGCCTTGCCAGACGACGAGCTGAGCCACGGATGCATCCGAATGAGACTCCGACACAGGCCCTAGGTGCAATGCCGCTCAGTTAGCGATCCTGCCGGGTTGTCAACCCGGCAGGATGTGGATGCTGATCTGCGTTTTGTAGCTGTTGCGGTCGATGTCGCCTTTGGCGCGGTGTTTGGAGATGGCGCGTTTGACG
>NZ_QZFU01000035.1 GCF_003598715.1 Nocardia panacis | reverse complement strand
GCGGCGGGGGCCGGCGCGGGGGCCGGCGCCGGGGCGGGCGGCGGCGGGGCGGGCGCGGGCGGTGGGGGTGGGGGTGGTGGTGCGGCGGCCGGAATCGGCGCGGCCGGAACCGGGGGCGCGGCGGGCGGAATGGCCAGCGGCATCGAGGGTGCGGGCGGCGCGGCGGGCGTCGGGATGGGGATCAGCAGCAGCAGCAACGGGGCCAGCGCCGAACCGGTGGCCGCCGAACCCACAGCGGCCGAACCCGTCGCGGCCGAGCCGACGGCGGCCGAACCCGTCGCGGCGGAACCGACACCGGCGGAACCGACGGCCGCCGAGCCCGTACCGAGCGCGGCGGAACCCGTGCCGAGCGCGCCCGCGGCACCGGCTCCGGCCGAACCCACTGCGGCAGAACCGGATCCGAGGGCCGCGCCGAGCCCGGCAGCGCCTGCGGCACCGGCCGAACCCACAGCGGCCGAACCCGTGCCCAGCGCCGCGCCCGCGCCGGCCGAACCGGCGGCGCCCGCCGAACCTACTGCGGCGGAACCGGATCCGAGCGCCCCGCCGGCGGCGGCGGAACCAGATCCGAGCGCTCCACCGGCGGCGGCGGAACCGGAGCCGAGGGCAGCCGAACCGGATCCGAGGATGGCCCCGAGGCCTGCCGATCCGGCACCGGCGGCGGCGGAGCCCGCCGCAGCGGAACCGCTTGCGGCCGAGCCGGATCCGGCGACCTCGCCACCCGACGGCTCCAGCGGAATCCGACCGGACGAACCGGACGAACCACACGTAGGGCAGGAACCGGTATCCCTGGCCTGGGCCGGTGCCGGACCGAGCAGCATGAGACCGGCAACAGCCCCAGCTACTGCCACTGCACGAACTGTGCGACCAACGGCCATGCGCCAGCCTTCCCCTTCATCTATGGATACTGCGCAGATCTATTCGCCCGGTCGCAAGACCACATCCGGGACTTTCTCGGACGGAAGCCCCATAGTATGCGGCCGTCGCGGACCTGTGCAGGGGGATGGTAGAACGTCACGCGCTCGGAGCGGGAATTGTCAGGCCCCGTAGACAGGCTCGGGCGGCACCGCCTTGGCAATCAGGTCGGCAACCACCGGGCCTACCTCGGCGGGCGCCCAGCGGGCGCCCCGATCGACCGGCGCGCCGTGGCGCCAACCGTCGGCCAGTGCGATTTTACCGCCCTCGACCTCGAACATCCGGCCGGTCACACCCGCCGAATCGGCGCTGCCGAGCCAGACCACCAGCGGGGAGATGTTCTCGGGGGCCATGGTGTCGAATCCGGATTCGGGTTCGGCCATGGTGTCGGCGAAGACCGTCTCGGTCATCCTGGTGCGGGCGGCGGGCGCGATGGCGTTGACGGTCACCCCGTAGCGCGCGAACTCGGCCGCCGCCGTCAGGGTCAGGCCCGCGATACCGGCCTTGGCGGCGCCGTAGTTGCCCTGACCGACGCTGCCCTGCAATCCCGCGCCCGAACTGGTGTTGATGATGCGGGCATCGACCGGGCGGCCCGCCTTCGACTCGCCGCGCCAGTACTCGGCGGCGTGACGCATGGTGGCGAAGTGGCCCTTGAGGTGCACCCGGACCACCGCGTCCCATTCGTCCTCGGCCAGGTTGACCAGCATCCGGTCCCGGACGAAGCCCGCATTGTTGACCAGCACGTCGAGTCCGCCGAAGGTGTCGATGGCCTGGCGGATCAGCCGCCGCGCGCCGTCCCAGTCGGCGATATCGTCGCCATTGGCCACCGCGCGGCCGCCCGCTTCGGTGATCTCCGCGACCACCTGCGCGGCGGGCGATTCCTCGGTGAGGACGCCCGCAAGGGTGGCGCCCAGGTCGTTGACGACGACGTGCGCGCCCGCGGCGGCGAAGGCCAGCACGTGTGCCCGGCCGATGCCGCGCCCGGCCCCGGTGACGATGACGGTGCGACCCGCGCAGATCCGGTTGTCCATGGTTGTCCTGTTCGTCTAGTTCAATCGTTCGCTGCGTTCACGGTGTGCGTTCGTGGTCGGCGGTGGCCGCCGCGAGGAAGGCTGGGCGCTCGCCGCCGCCGTGCACCAGCAGCGCCGCGCCGCTGACATAGGCGGCCAGCGGTGAGACGAGAAATGCGACGCAGCCGCCGACGTCCTCGGGTCCGGCCATGCGCGCCAGCGGGATGGTGCGTCCGACCGCGTCGATGCCCGCCTGATCGCCGAAGTGCAGGTGGCTGCGCTCGGTCTCGACGGGGCCGACTATCAGCGAGTTGACCCGCACCCGCGGCGCCCATTCGACGGCGAGGGAGGTGGTGAGGCTGTCCACACCCGCCTTGGCCGCGCCGTAGGCGGCGGTGCCCGGTGAGGCGCGGTGGCCGCTGACACTGGAGATCATCACGATGGATCCGCCGTCGGCCTGTTGCTGCATGACCGCATTGGCGGCCTGGGAAACCAGCAGCGGGGCAAGCAGATTCAGCTCCACGATCTTGGCGTGGAAATTGGGGCTCGCGGCGGCGGCGAGGGCGAAGGGCGCGCCGCCCGCATTGTTGACCAGGTGGTCGAGGCGGCCGTATCGGGTGCGGACGGTTTCGATCAACTCGCGCACCGCGTCGGCGTCGCGCACATCGCAGGGTAGGTAGTCCAGGGTGCGTCCGCCCGCGGTGACGGGCTGGTCGGCGGGACGGCGCGCGCAGGCGAGGACGGTGGCCCCCGCCGCGAGCAAAGCCCGACTCACCCCCGCGCCCACTCCCCGCACTCCGCCGGTCACCAGGACGACGCGGCCGGACAGATCGATTTCGAGTGCCACCGTGCTAACCTACCAAGCAACTGCTTGCTTTGCCACTGATCAGGCGGTTCGGCCGCTCACGATGGGATACGCGATGGGGATCGACGTCCACTCAGCAACCTCCGGCATCACGGTGATCACGGTGGACTATCCGCCGGTCAATGCCATCCCCTCCGCCGGATGGTTCGAACTGGCCGACACCGTGCGCGCCGCCGGACGCGACCCGAACAACCGAGTCGTGGTGCTGCGCGCGGAGAATCGCGGCTTCAACGCGGGTGTCGATATCAAAGAGATGCAGCGCGACCCCGGCCACCAGGCGCTAATCGATGCCAATCACGGCTGCTACGAGGCATTCTCGGCCGTCTACGAATGCCGGGTGCCGGTGCTGGCCGCCGTGCACGGCTTCTGCCTCGGCGGCGGTATCGGACTGGTCGGCAATGCCGATGTCATTGTCGCCGCCGACGACGCGACCTTCGGCCTGCCCGAAGTGGATCGCGGCGCACTGGGCGCGGCCACCCACCTGTCGCGGCTGGTGCCCCAGCACCTGATGCGCGCGCTGTTCTATACCGGCGGCACCGTCACCGCCCAGCAGTTGCACCACTTCGGCTCGGTCTACCAGGTGGTGCCGCGCGCCGAATTGGACGCCGCCGCACTGGAGCTCGCGAAGAACATCGCCGCCAAGGACGCGCGGGTCATCCGCGCGGCCAAGCGCGCGCTCAATGGCATCGACGTCCAGGACGTGCACCGCAGCTACCGCTTCGAACAGGGCTTCACCTTCGAGCTGAATCTGGCGGGCGTCGCCGACGAGGTGCGCGCCCGCTTCGACGACGACCTGGCCGCGCGCCGCGCCGCCACCACACAGGAGTAGGAAACCCATGCGGGACAAGCGAATGTCACTCGACGCGATAGTCGGCGAGCTGCGCAGCGGGATGACCATCGGCATCGGCGGCTGGGGTTCGCGCCGCAAGCCGATGGCGCTGGTGCGGGCCATCCTGCGCTCGGAGATCACTGATTTGACGGTGGTCGGCTACGGCGGCCCGGATTTGGGCCTGCTGTGTTCGGCGGGGCGGGTGCGCAAGGCGTACTACGGGTTCGTCTCACTGGATTCGCCGCCCTTCTACGATCCGTGGTTCGCCCACGCCCGCACCACGGGTGCGCTGGTGGCCAGGGAGATGGACGAGGGCATGCTCAAATGCGGGCTGCAGGCGGCGGCCGCGCGACTGCCGTTCCTGCCGATCCGGGCCGGACTCGGCTCCGATGTGCCGAATTTCTGGGAAGGCGAACTGAAAACCGTCGTCTCGCCCTATTCGGGTCCCGGTGGCGTCCCCGAGACGCTGATCGCCATGCCCGCGCTGAATCTCGATGCGGCGCTGGTGCATTTGAATCTGGGCGACCGGCATGGCAATGCCGCCTACACCGGCGTCGATCCATACTTCGACGATCTGTTCTGCCTGGCCGCCGAGCGCAGATACCTGTCGGTCGAGCGACTGGTGGACACCGAGGAACTGGTGAAATCCGTACCGCCGCAGGCGCTGCTGCTCAATCGGATGATGGTCGACGGCGTGGTCGAGGCGCCAGGGGGCGCACACTTCACGCTGAGCGCCGACGGCCGCGACGAGAAGTTCCAGAAGCACTATGCGGCGGCGGCCCGCACCCCGGAGGCTTGGGAACAATTCGTCGCCAAATATCTGGCGGTCTCCGAGGACGAATACCAGGCCGCCGTCCGCGAATTCGGCGAGGAGGCCGCGCGATGACCAGCACCGCATCCACCGTCACCAGGGCCGAGGTGTGCGCGGCGGCCTGCGCCGATATCTTCCGCGGCGCGGGTGAGATCATGGCCAGCCCGATGGCGCCCATGGCCACGCTCGGAGCGCGCCTGGCCAGGCTCACCACCGAACCCGATCTGCTGCTCTCCGACGGCGAGGCGCTGCTGCTGGCCGACACTCCCCCGCTCGGCGGCAAGGCGGCCATCGAGGGGTGGATCCCGTTTCGCAAGGTCTTCGACGTGGTGGCTTCCGGACGCCGACATGTGGTGATGGGGGCCAACCAGATCGACCGGTACGGCAATCAGAACCTGTCCGCCTTCGGGCCGCCGCAACACCCGACCCGACAGATGTTCGGAGTGCGCGGCGCACCCGGCAACTCGATGAATCACGCGACGAGCTATTGGGTTTCGCGGCACACCAGCCGGGTCTTCTGCGAAGCGGTGGATATTGTCTGCGGCGTCGGCTACGACCGGGTCGATCCGACCAACCCCGCCTTCCGGTTCCACCATGTCCACCGCGTGGTGTCCAACCTGGGCGTCTTCGATTTCGGCGGGCCGGAGGACACCATGCGGGCGCTGAGCCTGCATCCGGGCGTGCGCGCCGAGGAGGTCGCCGCGAATACCGCCTTCGAGATCGCCGAACTCGAACTGGCGGGCGAGACCAGGCTGCCCACCGCCGAGGAGCTGCGACTCATCCGCGAAGTGCTCGACCCCAAGCGAATTCGGGAGAACGAGGTCCCGGCATGACACTGCGCACCCCACTCACCGAACTGGTCGGCATTCGCTATCCCATCGTGCAGACCGGGATGGGCTGGGTCGCCGGACCGAGTCTGGTCGCGGCCACCTCAGAGGCGGGTGGCCTCGGCATCCTGGCCTCGGCCACCATGACCTACGCCGAACTCGAGGCGGCCATCGCGAAAACCAAGGCGCACACCGATAAACCATTCGGTGTGAATATCCGGGCCGACGCCGTCGACGCCGCCGCCCGGATCGAGCTGCTCATTCGCGAGCGGGTCGCGGTGGCCTCCTTCGCTCTCGCACCCAAGCAGGAGCTCATCGCCGAGCTGAAAGCGGCCGGGACCGTGGTGATTCCGTCCATCGGCGCGGCCAAGCACGCGGTCAAGGTGGCCGCCTGGGGCGCGGACGCGGTGATCGTGCAGGGCAGCGAAGGCGGCGGACACACCGGCCCGGTGGCCACCACCCTGCTGCTGCCCTCGGTGCTGGACGCGGTGGATATCCCGGTGATCGCGGCGGGCGGCTTCTTCGACGGACGCGGCTTGGCCGCCGCGCTGGCCTACGGCGCGGCGGGCGTCGCCATGGGGACGCGCTTCCTGCTGACCAAGGAGAGCACGGTCCCCGACGCGGTCAAACAGGAGTATCTGCGGCGCGGCCTCCAGGACACCGTCGTCTCCACCAGGGTCGACGGTATGCCGCACCGGGTGTTGAACACCGAATTGGTGCGGCGGCTGGAACATTCGGGCCGCTGGCGCGGGCTCACCGCCGCCGTCGCGAACGCGGCGCGCTTCAAGGGGATGACCGGGATGAAGTGGTCGACCATGGTCCGCGACGGACTCGCCATGCGAAAGACCAAGGATCTCAGCTGGTCCCAGGTCGTGATGGCCGCCAACACCCCGATGCTGTTGCGCGCCGGACTCGTCGAGGGCGATACCGGGGCGGGCGTGCTGGCGGCCGGTCAGGTCACCGGCATCATTGATGACCTGCCCACCTGCGGCGCGCTCATCGAACGCATCGTCGCCGACGCCACCGCACGCATCGCGGCGATGTCCGCCCTGGACAGCTGAATCACCAGGGCAGCACACCGTATTCGCGGTCAGAGGCGTTCGATGATCGTGACGTTCGCGGTGCCGCCACCCTCGCAGATGGTGAGCAGGCCGTAGCGGCCGTTGACGCGCTCGAGTTCGTTGAGCAGGGTGGCGAACAGCTTCGCGCCCGTCGCCCCGAGGGGGTGGCCGAGGGCGATGGCGCCACCGTTGACGTTCACCCGCTCCGGGTCGGCGCCGATCTCCTTGAACCAGGCCAGCACCACCGAGGCGAACGCCTCATTGATCTCGATGACATCGAAATCGTCAATGGTGAGACCGGTTTTCGCCAGCGCCCACCTGGTCGCCGGGATGGGCGCGGTGAGCATCATGATCGGGTCGGCGCCACGCGCGCTGACGTGATGGATCCGGGCGCGCGGCCGCAACCCGTACTCCCGCACCGCCCATTCCGAAGCGAGCAGGGTGGCGCTCGCGCCGTCGGAGATCTGGCTGGCCACCGCCGCCGTCAGCGGGCTGCCCTCCGCCAAGGCGGGCAGGGTCGCCATCTTCTCCAGGCTGGTCTCGCGCGGACCCTGATCGATCCAGAAATCGCCGACCGGCACGATCTCCTTGTCGAAACGGCCCGCCTTGATGGCCGCGCGCGCCCGCTCGTGACTGCGCAGCGCCCAACGCTCCATCTCCGCGCGGCCGATATCCCACTTCTCCGCGATGAGTTGCGCGGCGCGGAACTGCGAGACCTCGGCGGTGCCGTAGCGGTGGTCCCAGCCGTGCGCGCCGACGAAGGGCGAGTCGAAGCCGTATTCGCGTCCGGCCAGCATGGCCGCGGAGATCGGAATGGCGCTCATATTCTGTACACCGCCCGCCACGATCACCTCGGCGGTGCCGCTCATGATGGCCTGCGCGCCGAAATTGATGGCCTGCTGGGAGGATCCGCACTGCCGGTCGACGGTGACGCCTGGCACCTCCTCCGGATATCCGGCGGCCAGCCACGCGCTGCGACCGATATTGCCCGCCTGCGGCCCGATATTGTCCACGCAGCCAACGATCACGTCGTCGACGGCGACCGGGTCCACGCTATTGCGATCGAGCAGACCGCGCAGCGCGGACGCGCCGAGGTCGGCCGGGTGCACTCCGGCGAGCGCACCGCCGCGCTTGCCCACGGGGGTGCGCACCGCATCGATCACGTACGCCTCCCGCATCGGGGCGTAGGGGCGGCGCGCGGAGGGAGCAGACATGGGAACTCCTATAGCGGGTGCTCTGCCACGGTGAGTCCGTCGAGCACGATGGTGAGGTACTGCTTGGCGAGGTTCTGCACCGTGATCTGACCGCCGGGCTGATACCAGCGCACCGCGACCCATACCGTGTCCCGCAGGAATCGGAAGGCCAATTCGACATCGAGTTCGGGCCGGAAGCTGCCGTCGCGCACACCGTTGGTGAGCACCCGATGCCAGAGGTCGCGGAATTCGTGGTTGTATTCGTCGATGTAGGCGAAGCGTTCGGCGGCGCGCAGCCGCTTGGCCTCGGCCTGGTAGATGGCCACGGCGGCGTGGAAACGGTCGAAGGATTCGTAGGAGGCGGTGACCAGGGCCTCGAGCGTGTCGCGCGAGCTGAGCCCGGCGGCGACGATCTCGCGGTAGCGGCCGAACAGGTCGTCGAGGAAGGTGTGCAGGATTTCGTCCACCATCGACTCCTTGGAGTCGAAGTGGTGATACAGACTTCCCGATAGAATTCCGGCCGCGTCCGCGATATCGCGGACGGTGGTGGCGCGCAATCCCCGCTCGGCGAACAGGTCGGCCGCGAGCGCGAGCAGTTCGGCGCGCCGTGCGGATTTCGAGGCGTCTGGTCCGGTCACATCGGCCACTATACAACCAAGCGTTTGCTTGGTACAGATCGGACATGCCTTGCCGCACTTTCTCGCACGGACGATTCAGCGCATCGAATGCCGCAGCGGGGAGGACATGGACAGATCCGCCAGCAGCCGATCACAGATGACCAGCGGTGAGAGCCCGGCCCGCGCCAACCGGGCCACCAGGGCGAGGCGACGCTCGCAACTGTCCCAGTCGACGGTGAGCGGGGCGCGGCCGGGACCGGCGTCGACGGTGGCCAGCACCCTGGGCGGACCGTGCGGCGTCGGCTCCTCCACCAGCTTGAGCAGCAGACCGCGCCGCCAGGCGTCATAGGTCGCCATATCCGCGCCGAGCACCAACTTGTCGGTGGCCTCGCACAGGCCCTTGGCGATCTCGTCGCTCAGCGCGGCACGCTCCAGTCGGACCTGGTGACAGCGGCGCAGCAGGGCCAACAGGTCGGCGCGCACCTCGAGCAGCAGCGCGGACTGTCGCCGCCTGCGCCGATCCTGTTCGGACTCCACCGAATCCGCGCGGCGCCTGCCGAATCGGCGCTCGTGCTCGCTGTCGCGGGCCAGGTCGGCCCGCAGCGCGGCGCGCGGATCGCGGATGACCTCGTCCTCGTCGACGGCGAAATGATCCATGATCCGGGCGGCACGCTCGGCCGTCGCCGCGCCGGAATGCTCCATGAGCTCGGCCCCGAGCACCAGCGCGGCGCGGATCAGACTCTCCATCCGACGCCGCGCGAGCACGACCTCGCGTACCAATTCCAATTCCAGTTCTTCACGGGCAGGTGAGCTATCGGGGCCCATTGTTACCGCCCCTTGCCAGGTTCGGGATCCGACTTCCACCAGCATGGCACAGGCCACCATGCGGCGCGCCACCCTTTTTCGACGGGGGGCGGACCGATTTCCGCATCCCGACGGACGTTCAAAAGCGATCGCAGTCAGGCGCATTGGCGGCGGCGGTGCGCGAACCCATTGGCACCGAGAAACTTCGGCCGTCGAGCAATGCACGCGCAAATGCAAGTGCATCACGGTCCGGACAGCGTCGGGACCGGGCGGGTGTCCGGACCTGTCCCCGGCGGGTTCGAGTGGCCAGATAATCGCAGGCAATCACAATTCATCGGGATGTCATCCGATGTTCAACTACCCGGCGGTGCGTGCGGGGCGGTAACCGACGGCACGGTCCGCACCGCGCTCACGCGTGCTGACTCGAGACCGAGACCACCTCACCGGTCAAATAGCTGGTGTAGTCGCTGGCGAGCATGGCGATGGTGGCCGCGACCTCCCACGGTTGCGCCGCCCGACCGAAAGCCTCCCGCTCGGAGAGCCGGTCGAGCAGTTCCACCGAACTCACCTTGTCCAGGAAGGCATGTCGGGCGATACTCGGCGCGACCGCGTTGATCCGGACCCCGAACTCGGCGGCCTCCAAGGCGCTGCACCTGGTCAGCGCCATCACACCGGCCTTGGCCGCCGCGTAGTGCGCCTGCCCGCGCTGGGCGCGCCACCCGAGCACGCTGGCATTGTTGACGATCACCCCGCCGTGCCCGGCCGATCGGAAATAGCCCAGTGCCGCGCGAGTGCAGCGGAAGGTTCCGGTGAGGGTGATATCGAGGACCCGATCCCATTCCGCGTCCGCCATCTCGACCACCGGCGTCTCACCGCCGAGTCCGGCGTTGTTGACCACGATATCGATGCGCCCGAGGGCCACTGCCGCGCCGCGCATCAACTCGTCCACCTGATCGGTGCTGCGCACATCGCAGACGATCGCGACCACCCTGCGGTCCGGGAACTCCTCCTGCAACGCGACTTCGGTTTCCCCCAAACGTCTTTCGTGCCAATCGGAGACGACCACATCCGCCCCTTCGGCCAGCAGCCTGCGCGCGGTGGCCGAGCCGATCCCGGTGCCCGCCGCGGCGGTGACGACGGCGGTCCGGTCTGCCAGCAGGCCGTGTCCCGGAATCTGCTGCGGCGCAATGGAAAACGGCCCGCTCACGGGCGGGCCTCACGCGGCAGTCCGAGCACCCGCTCGGCAATGATGTTGCGCTGCACTTCGTTCGAACCTCCGTAGATGGTATCGGCGCGGGTGAACAGGTACAGCCGCTGCCATTCGTCCAGATCGTGCTCGCCCGCCACCAGGCCCGCCGGACCGCGCACGGCCATGGCCAATTCGCCGAGTCCGCGGTGCCACTCGGCCCACAGCAGTTTCGCCACCGAGGCCGCGCCACCGTCATCGACATGGTCGCCCCCCATCGTGCGCAGCGCGTGCGCGCGCAGCACCCGCAGCCCGACCCACGCGCGATCGATCCGGTCGGCGATCAGCGGGTCGTCGGCCGCGCCGGTCCGGCGGGCCAGCGCCTCGAGATCGCCGAGTTCGCGGGCGAAGCGGATCTGCTGACCGAGGGTGGAGATGCCGCGCTCGACGGCGAGGGTGCCCATGGCGACGCGCCACCCCGCGCCGGGTTCGCCGACCACCAGATCGGCGGCGGTGCGGGCATTGTCGAAGAAGACCTCGTTGAATTCCGAGGTGCCGGTGAGCTGGATGATCGGTCGCACCTCGATGCCCGGCTGGTTCATGGGAACCAGCAGGTAGGACAGGCCGTGATGGCGGCTGGAGCCGCGTTCGGTGCGGGCAAGCACGAAACACCAGTCGGCCACGTGGGCCAGTGAGGTCCAGATCTTCTGACCGTTGACCGACCAGTCCGGGCCGTCGCGGTGTGCCGTGGTGGCGATGGCGGCCAGGTCCGAACCCGCGCCCGGTTCGGAGTAGCCCTGGCACCACAGTTCGGACACCGATTTGATGCCGGGCAGGAAGCGCTCCCGCTGCGCCTCGGTGCCGAAGGCCAGCAGCGTGGGTCCGAGCAGTTCCTCACCGACATGCGAAACCCGCGCGGGCGCATTGGCTTTCGCGTATTCCTCATGGAAGATCACCTGCCGGCGCACACTCGCGGCGCGACCACCATACGCCTCGGGCCAGCCGAGGCAGGTCCAGCCCGCGGCCGCCAGGCGCCGATCCCAGGCCAGACGTTCGTCGAAGGCTTCGTGTTCGCGGCCCGGACCGCCGAGGCCGCGCAGCGCGGCGAATTCCCCCCGCAGGTTCTCCGCCAGCCAGGCGCGCACTTCGGCGGCGAATCGCGCATCGGTTTCGGCGGAATCGACCGCCCGCCCGGCGGCGGTAGCGGAATCTGAGGTCTGGATTGCAACCACGCCGGTAGGATAACCTACCAAGCACTTGCTTTGTAGAGTCCGGGCATAACCGGTCGGCACCGGATGGTGAGGACAACCGTGACAACCCCTGCGCACACCACCCCCACCGCGCTGCACGAGGCCGCGCGCACCTTCGGCGACGCGCCCGCACTGGCCGACGGACCCGTCCGGCTCGACTGGAATCAACTGCTCGCGGCGGTGCGGGAGGCGGCGGGCGGGCTCATCGCGCGCGGTGTGCGCCACGGCGACAGGGTGGCCATCTGGTCGCCCAATACCCACCACTGGGTCATCGCCGCACTGGCCGCGCACTACTGCGGCGCGGCCCTCGTACCGCTCAATACCCGCTACGTCGCCGCGGAGGCCGCCGAGGTGCTCGAGCGGGTCGACGCACGGGCGCTGTTCGTCGCGGGCACCTTCCTGAATCGGGAACGGCTCACCGAATTGCTCTCGGCGGCACCGGATTTACGAATCGACACTACGATCGTCGTCCCTGTCGAGCCCGAAACCTCAGTGACCGAGACGGATTCGATACTCAATTGGTCCCGACTGGCGGAGCTATCGAGTGAGGTGCCACCGGAAGAGATCGAGGTCCGGGCGAAATCCGTTGGTCCCGAAGATATTTCGGACATCCTCTTCACCTCCGGCACCACCGGCCGCAGCAAGGGCACCCTGGTGGCGCACCGCCAGGCGCTGGCCGTGGTCCGAGCCTGGGCCGAATGCACCACGCTGCGCCGCGACGACCGCTACCTGATCGCGAGCCCGTTCTTCCACAATTTCGGCTACAAGGCGGGCATGCTGGCCTGCCTGGTCACCGGTGCGGCCATGATTCCGCAGGCCGTCTTCGACGTGCCCGTCACCATGCGGCTCGTCGCCGCCGAGCGCGTCACGGTGCTGCCAGGACCGCCGACCATCTACCAGATGATCCTGGACTACCCGGACCGCGCGGCCTTCGACCTGAGCACCCTGCGGGTCGCCGTCACCGGTGCGGCCACCGTGCCGGTGGTCCTGGTCGAAAGGATGCGCGCCGAACTCGAATTCGCCGTCGTAGTCACCGGATACGGACTGTCGGAGGCCGCCGGATTCGGCACCATGTGCCGCGCCGACGACGACGCCGTCACCATCGCCACCACCTGCGGTCGGCCGATCGCGGACTTCGAGTTGCGACTCGGCGAGGCGGGCGAGGTGCTGCTGCGCGGCCCCAATGTCATGCTCGGCTACCTCGACGACCCGGTCGGCACCGCCGAGACCATCGATACCGACGGCTGGCTGCACACCGGCGATATCGGCGTCCTGGACGAGCGCGGCTACCTGCGAATCACCGACCGGCTCAAGGATATGTACATCTGCGGCGGCTTCAACGTGTATCCGGCCGAGGTCGAACAGGCACTGGCCCGCCTGGACGGCGTGGCCGAATCCGCCGTGATCGGCGTCCCCGACACCCGGATGGGCGAGGTCGGCAAGGCGTACGTGGTGCCCAAACCCGGAGTCGAACTCACCGAGGAACAGGTGCGGACCCACGCCACAGCGCTTTTGGCGAAATTCAAGGTGCCGCGATTCGTGGAATTCCGCGCCGCGCTGCCCTACAGCGCCGCCGGGAAGGTCCTCAAGCGGCAACTACGTGAGGAGAACTGATGGCCGAGCAGGCCCCGATTCCGGAGGAACCGGACGTCGTCACCTACGAGGTGCGCGGGCGGGTGGCGATCGTGACCATGAACCGCCCCGACTACCGCAATGCCCAGAACTCGGTGATGACCTACGCCCTGGACGCCGCGTTCACCCGCGCCGTCGAGGATCCGCAGGTCGGCGCGATCGTCTTGGCGGGCAATGGCAAACACTTCAGCGCCGGACACGATATCGGCACACCCGGCCGCGACCACCACGTGCGCTACCCGAACAAGGCCGTGCTGTGGTGGGATCACGTGGACCGGGCAGGCGGTGATCAGCGCTTCGCCCGCGAACTCGAGGTCTATCTCGGGATGTGCCGCCGCTGGCGCGAGATCCCCAAACCCACCATCGCCATGGTGCAGGGCGCGTGCATCGCGGGCGGGCTCATGCTGGCCTGGGTCTGCGACCTGATCATCGCCTCCGAGGACGCCTTCTTCTCCGATCCTGTGGTGCGCATGGGCATTCCGGGCGTCGAATACTTCGCCCACCCGTGGGTCCTCGGTCCGCGCGCCGCCAAGGAATTCCTCTTCACCGGTGACCGCTTCGACGCGGCGCGCGCCAAGGAGTGGGGCATGGTCAACCGGGTGGCGCCGCGCGAACAGTTGACCGAACAGACCATGGCGCTGGCCGAACAGATCGCCGCCATGCCGCAATTCGGCCTCGCGCTGACCAAGAAGGCGGTCAACCAGGCCGAGGACCTGATGGGGATGCGCGCGGGTATGGACTCGGTCTTCGGACTGCACCATTTCGCCCACGCGCACAATGCCGAGGTCGGCGCGGACTCCCTCGGCGGGATGACCGCCAAAGCCATGAAGGCGCAGGCGACTACGGCCGAACAGAACGGAACCGCGTAGGTGGACCTCGATTTCGACCAGGCGAGCCTGGACTTCCAGCGCGAGGTGCGCGATTTCCTCGCCGCCAACAAACCCGCCGCACCACTGCCCTCGATGGATACCGCGGCCGGGTTCGAGGCGCATCGCGCCTGGGAACGCACCCTCGCCGAGGCGCGACTGTCGGTGGTGTCGTGGCCGCGCGCATACGGCGGCAGGGAGGCCTCACTGCTGCACTGGGTGCTCTTCGAGCAGGAGTACTACGCGGCGGGCGCGCCGGGACGCGTCGGGCAGAACGGGATATTCCTGCTCGCCCCAACGCTTTTCGAACACGGGACGCCCGAGCAGTTGGATCGGATCATGCCCCGCATGGCGCGCGCGGACGATATCTGGGCACAGGCCTGGTCCGAACCCGAGGCGGGCAGCGATCTGGCCGCCATCCGCTCGACCGCCCGGCGCACCACCGGCGGATGGCTGCTCAGCGGAGCGAAGATCTGGAGTTCGCGCGCGGTCTACGCGGACTGGGCCTTCGGACTGTTCCGCAGCGATCCGCGAGCCGAACGGCATCGCGGACTCACCTACGTCATGTTCCCGCTGTCGGCCGACGGCGTCGTGGTGCGACCGATCCCGCAGTTGGACGGCGAACCCGGCTTCGCCGAGATCTTCCTCGACGAGGTCTTCGTCCCGGATCGCGACGTGATCGGCGCGCCCGGTGACGGCTGGCGGGTGGCCATGAGCACCTCGAGCAATGAGCGCGGTTTGTCGCTGCGCAGTCCGGGCCGGTTCAGCGCCACCGCCCATCGACTGCGCGAATTGTGGCTGACGGCAGGCGATCCGGAGGACACCGGCCAGCGCGACGCGGTGGTGGACGCCTGGGTGGACAGCGAAGCGTACCGGCTGCACACCCTCGCCACGGTGACCCGTTTGGCCGAGGGCGGCAAACTCGGCACGGAATCCTCGATCACCAAAGTGTTCTGGTCGGAACTGGATATCGCCATGCACGAGTCGGCATTGGCCATCCTCGGCGCGTCCGCCGAACGGTCCGGGCCGTGGACCGAGGGATACCTTTTCTCCTTGGCCGGGCCGATCTACGCGGGCACCAATGAGATTCAGCGCAATATCATCGCCGAGCGGCTGCTCGGACTACCGCGAGGGAGCAGACGATGAGGTTCGCGCTCGAACCCGAACAGCTCGATTTCGGCGCGGGTGTGCGCAAAATCCTGGAGTCGGGACATACCGCCGAGGCCGTGCGAGCCTGGGGCGCGGGCGATCCCAGAAAGGGACGCGCGCTGCATCGGCAATTGGCCGCAGCAGGGGTGCTCGGCCTACTGGTCGAGGAGCGGCACGGCGGGGCGGGCGCCGAACCGCTCGATATGGTGGTGGCCTTCCTCGAACTCGGCCGCGCCGCCGCACCCGGCCCGCTGATCGAATCAGCCGTCGCCATACCCACACTGCTGCAAGCACTTCCGGACGACACACCGGCGGGTGAGCTGCTGCCCGATCTCGCCTCGGGCGACCGGCTCGCCACCCTCGCGCTCGGCGCGACCGCCCTCGACGCCGACAATGCCGAAGTGGTCCTGCTGGCCGCCGACGGGCGCGTCTGTTTCGGCCACCGCACCGGACTGGTTCGCTCGGTGGACCCGGCACGCAGGCTCAGCACGGTGACGCCGGACGAGGTCATCGCCGCCGACGTGGACGCGGCCATCGCGGCAGCCTTCGACGCGGGCGCGCTGGCCTGCGCGGCCCAACTGCTCGGCGCGGGTCGGGCGCTGCTCGACGCCACCACCGCCTATGCCAAGCAGCGCAGCCAGTATGGTCATCCCATCGGCGAGTACCAGGCGGTCAAACAGCAGGTCGCCGCCGTGCTCATCGGTCTGGAACTGGCCGAACCACTGTTGCTGCGCGCGGCACTCACCCTGCGCACCCCGACGGGCGCACGCGATGTGTCGGCCGCCGCGCTGGCCTGCGGCCGGGCCGCCCATCGCGCGGCCCGCACGGCCTTGCAGGTGCACGGGGCCATCGGCTACACCGCCGAATACGATCTGTCGCTGCTGCTCACCAGGGTCACCGCACTCCGATCCGCCTGGGGCACAGCGGATTCGCATCGGGCGCGGATCGCGCGGGCACTGCGTGCGGAGGTGGATGCGCGATGAGCGAACTGGCGGAGTTCACCGATTCGGTGCGCGCGCTGCTGAACAAGCACGCGGGCCGGGACGCGGTGCGCGCCGCGCTGGACACCGAATCGGGCTATGACCGGACGCTGTGGCGACTGCTGTGCGAGCAGGCCGGAGTCGGCGCGCTGGCCATCCCGGAGGCGTACGGCGGTTTCGGGGCCGGACTGGTCGAATCACTCATGGTGGTGCGGGAACTCGGGCGCACCCTCGCCGGTGTGCCCATGCTCGGCTCGGCCGTGCTCGGCGCGCAGGCCGTACTGCTGGCGGGTGACGAATCCGCCTGCGCGCGACTGCTTCCCGGCGTCGCCGAAGGTACGCGCACGATCGCGGTCTGCTGGGCCGGACCCGCCGGATGGGATAGGTGTGGAGTCCATGCCGATGGCGAAACACTCACCGGCACCGCACATTACGTCCTGGACGGTGCCTCGGCCGACACCTTGGTGGTGCTCACCGAATCGGGCTGGTTCGAGGTCGAGGCGACCGCGTCCGGTGTGACGCGCCGCCGGGTACCCACCATGGATCCCACGCGCCGACTCGCCGAAATCGAGTTCGCCGCGGTGCGAGCCACGCCGCTCGGCGCGGGCGATCGCGTCCGATTGCGCGAGATCGCCTGGGCCGCGGTCGCCGCCGAGCAGGTCGGCGCGGCCGAGCGGTGCCTGGAGCTGACGGTCGACTACACGAAATCACGGGTGCAGTTCGGACGTCCCATCGGTGGGTTCCAGGCGCTCAAACATCGCATGGCCGATATGTACGTGCTGCTGGAGTCGGCCAAGTCCGCCGCCGCGCTGGCGAGCGCCGCGGTGGCCGAGGCCGCCACGAGCGCGGCCGAGGATGCGTGGGTGGCTCGGGTACAGTGCTCCGAGGCGTTCAGCGCCATCGCCGCCGAGACCATCCAGTTGCACGGCGGTATCGCGATCACCTGGGAGCACGACGCGCACCTGTTCTTCAAGCGCGCCCACGGCGACGCGCAACTCTTCGGACCGGCCCGCCGCCCCGCTTTAGATAGTTAGCTTATGTAATAATGACGGGGTGCAGCCCACTCAGGTGACCACAGCGGACGACAGCGTGGTCAATCTCCTAGTCACCGCAGGTCGGCTCACCCGGTTGGCCGGGGTGATCAGCGGCGAGGAACTACCGCGCGCGATCATGCGGGCGCTGGCCGTGCTCGACGAGCACGGCGCGGTGCGGGTCAGCGAATTCGCCCGAATAGACCGATGCTCACAGCCGGCGGCAACGACGCTGATCGGCAGGCTGGTCGCGGACGGATACGCCACCCGGCGCGGCGACCCGCAGGATTCGCGCGCGGTCCTCGTCGAACTCACCCCGGCCGGGCGTGCCCGCCTCGAATCGGCGCGCCGGGCCTTCGGCGCGGCCATCATCTCCCGCCTGTCCGGATTCGACCCGCAGCGGTTGGCCCGGCTCGACGCGGAACTCAGCGAACTGCTCGACGCCTTGAAAACGGCTGGGCGGCACTAGACAGGGCCGGAGTACCCTCGGGCGGTATGACCGAACCCAAGCGGGGACTCGTCAAAGTCGAGACGAGTCACAAGCGCGTACGGGCCTACCTCGGCGGACGACTGGTGGCCGATTCGGTGCGGCCGGTTCTGGTGTGGGAGAGCCCGCACTACCCCACCTACTACCTGCCCGTCGCGGATATCCGCGCCGAACTCATCCCCACCGGCGCCACCCAGCATTCGCCCAGCCGCGGCGAGGCGACGGTCTACGACGTGGCGGCCGACGGCATCACCGCCGCGGGCGCGGCGGTGCGCTACCTCGATTCGCCGCTCCCCCAATTGAATGAGCTGGTCCGGCTGGAATTCCCGCGCATGGACGAATGGTTCGAGGAGGACGAGCCCATCTACGTCCACCCGCGCGACCCGTACACGAGGGTCGACATCCTCGGCAGCTCCCGGCATGTGCGGGTGGAGATCGACGGCGTCACCGTCGCCGATTCGCACAACCCGCGCATCCTCTTCGAAACCGGGCTGCCACCGCGCTACTACCTGCCCCGCACCGATGTCCGCCAAGACCTGCTCTGCCCCAGCGACACCCACACCGCCTGCCCCTACAAGGGCACCGCCGAGTACTGGTCCGTCCGCATCGGCGAGACCGAACACCGCGATATCGTCTGGGGCTATCGCACCCCGCTGCCCGAGAGCGAGAAAATCGCGGGCCTGGTCGCGTTCTACAACGAGAAGGTCGATATTTATCTCGACGGCGAACTTCAGGACCGACCCCGCACCCTGTTCAGCTAGGAACTGAGCCAGGCGACCACGGCCAGGACCCGGCGATGGTCATCCGTCGAGGGCGGCAGGCCGAGTTTCGCGAAGATCGAGGACACACGCTTCTCCACCGCGCCACCGGTGACCGCGAGGCGTTTGGCGATGGCCGCGTTCGTGCGGCCCTCGGCCATGAGTCCGAGCACCTCCCGCTCGCGCGGGGTCAATTCATCCAGCGGGCTCCGCGCCCGCCGCGCGAACAATCCGGCCACCACCTCGGGATCGAGCACCGTCGCCCCCTGCGCCACCCGATGCAGCGCATCCGATAGATCCTCCAGCTTGGAGATGCGGTCCTTCAACAGGTAACCCACACCCCCGACCCCGGCCTCCGCCAGCAGATCCGAGGCGTAGGACTGCTCCACATACTGTGACAGCACCAGCACCGCCGTCCCCGGCACCAGCCGGCGCGCCTGCAACGCCGCCCGCAACCCCTCGGCCCGAAACGACGGCGGCATCCGCACATCCGTGATCGCCACCTCCGGCCGATGCGCCACCACCGCCCGCACCAACTCCTCCCCATCCCCCACCGCGGCGACCACGTCGGCCCCCGCCTCCTCCAGCAGCCGAACCAGCCCCTCCCGCAACAGCAGCGAGTCCTCCGCCAGCACCACACGCATCCCCGCAGCCTAGTGGGCGCCGCCCACGAAGCTGTCCGCACAGCAATATATCTCCGGTGATATCATTGATGCAGTATTAGATATCAAGGGAGGGTGCTATGACCAGAACCGTAATCGACCTCGATGACCAACTGATGTCCGATGTCTCCAAAACCCTTGGGACAGCGACAAAGAAGGACACGGTGAACGCAGCGCTGCGAGAGGTGCTGGAAAATCGACGGCGCGCCATGGCATTGACCCGACTCCAGCAAGCAGTCGCAGAGGGTGCCCTCGACTTGGCAATTCTCGACGAGAAGCGGAACTATCGGCGGTGAGCGCCGCTCAGTTTCTCATCGATACGAGCGCGCTGTCGCCCCTGCTGCGGCAGCATGCGCACGCCGAGGCATGGCAAGCCGCCGCAGTCGCCGGACTTATCGCCGTATGTCCGATCACCGAACTGGAATTCGGCTACAGCGCACGCTCGCACGCGGATCGGCAGTTGATCAACGAGCAAATGCGAACTCTCTTCGGCTGGGAGCCGGTCGACGATCGCGCCTTCGACCGTGCGCGGGAGGTCCAGGAGGCGCTCACCAAGCGTGGCGAACACCGCAGCGCAGGCCCGGTCGACTTGGTGGTGGCCGCCACAGCCGAACTGCGAGGCCTGACCCTGCTGCATCGCGATCACGACTTCGACTGCGTCGTCGGCGTGACCGGGCAGCCGCATCAGTGGATGGGATCCTGACGGGTCACAGCCAGGTGTCGAGGGTGGTTGTGGTGAGGAAGTGGTCGAGGTCGGCGCGCCAGGGGGCCGGGGTGGTTTTCTCCGGTTCTATGGCGGTGTATTGGCCCTTGTAGAACAGGAGGGGGCGGCTGGTGGGGGTGGGTTCGGTCAGGGACAGGACGCGGCCTAGAACTATGTGGTGGTCGCCGCCGTCGAGGACCCGCGCCACCTCGCATTCGATGGCGGCGAGGGTGTCGTCGAGAACGGGGAGGGCCAGATCTGAAGTGTGCCACGGGGTTTCGGCGAATTTGTCGGGTTCGCGGGAACCGAAGCGGGCGCACAGGTCGCGCTGTTCCTCGGCGAGGATATTGACGCAGAAGCGGCCCGACTCTTCGATGGCCGACCAGGAACGGGAGGTCTTGGTGGGGCAGAACAGGATCAGCGGCGGATCCAGGGACAGGGCGGCGAAGGATTGGCAGGCGAAGCCGATCGGCGCGCCCGTCGCGGTGAACGTGGTTATCACCGTGATGCCGGTGCAGAACTGACCGAGCACATCGCGGAACGCGCGCGCGTCGATCTCGGGATAGGAAGCTTGCGTGGGCTTTTCGTGCACCGCCCCGTCCTTCATCGTGGCCGCTGTCCGACGGTGAAGTCGTGACCCCACAGGCTCACCGCGGTCGACTCGCGCGCGATCCAGTCGGTGTCGTCGACTTCCAAACCCTCACAACCGAATTCGATATCGAATCCGCCGGGGGTCTTCATGTAGAACGAGAGCATCTTGTCGTTGACGTGCCGCCCGAGGGTCGCCGACATGGGCACCTTGCGGCGCAGCGCGCGATCCAGGCACAGCCCCACATCATCGGCCTCGGCCACCTCCAGCATGAGGTGCACGATGCCGCTCGGCGTCGGCATGGGCAGGAAGGCCAGCGAATGGTGGCGCGGGTTGCAGCCGAAGAAGCGCAACCAGGCCGGTTCGCCGTCGGCGGGGCGGCCGACCATCTGCGGTGGCAGCCGCATGGAGTCGCGCAGCCGGAAGCCGAGCACATCCCGGTAGAACTCGAGGGCCGCCTTGTCGTCCTTGGTGCTGAGCACGACGTGTCCGAGCCCCTGCTCCTCGGTGACGAACCGCTGCCCGTAGGGCGTCACCAGCCGCCGATGTTGCAGCGCGACACCGTGAAACGCCTCGAGGGTGTTGCCGGAGGGATCCTCGAAGACGATCAGCTCGTCGACGCACCGATCCGCGTTCTCCTGCGCCGTCCCCTCCTTGAACGGCACCCCCGCCCCCGCCAATCGATCCCGAATATCCTGCAGTTCACCGGCGTTGGCAGTCTCCCACCCGGAGACCCGCAACCGGTCCTGCTCGCCGGGCTCGATCACCAGCCGCGCCGGGAATTCGTCCATCCGCAGATAGAGGGCGTCGGGGTCGGCGCCCTTGCCCTCGACCAATCCCAGTACTTTGAGCCCGTATTCGCGCCAGGCCGCCATATCGGTGGCCTCGATGCGCAGGTAGCCGAGCGAACGAATACCCATCATTTCCCCTTGCCGGTCGACAGGAAATCGAGTGCGAGCCGGTTGAATTCGTCGAACCGCTCGACCTGCGCCCAGTGTCCGCATCCGCCGAACACGTGCAGCTGGGCGCGCGGGATCACCTTGGTGGCGATGATCGCGCCGTCGAGCGGGTTGACCCTGTCCTCTCGACCCCAGATCAGCAGCACGGGCTGACGCAGCCTGTAGGCGTCGCGCCAGAGCATCCCGAGTTCGAAATCCGCTCCGGAGAAGGACTTTCCCATCGCCCTCGCGGCGGCGAGCGATTCCGGTGTGCTCGCCAGGGCGAAGCGCTCCTCGATCAACTCCGGGGTGATCAGCGACTGGTCGAAGACCATGATGCGCAGGAACGCCTCCATATTGGCCCTGGTGGGCTCGGCGTTGAAGGCCGCGAGTTTGCGCACACCCTCGGTGGGGTCGGCGGCGAACACATTGAGGCTCAACCCGCCCGGCCCCATCAGCACCAATTTGCCTGCCCGCTCGGGAAAGTCGAGCGCGAACCGCACCGCGGCGCCGCCGCCGAGCGAATTGCCGAGCAGGTGGACCCGTTCGGTGACGCCGAGCGTGTCGAGCAGGTCTTTCAGCGCCGCCGCGCTGTGCGCGAAGTATTGGGGATGGTCGAGGGGTTTGTCGGAGAGTCCGAAGCCGGGTTGATCCACGGCGAGGACCCGAAAGTGCTTGGCCAGCACCGCGATATTGCGGCCGAAGTTGGACCAGGCGGAGGCGCCGGGTCCGCCGCCGTGCAGCAGCACGATGGTCGGACCCGCACCCGCCTCGTGGTAGTGCAGTCTCAGGTCGGGCCGGACCTGCGCGTAGCGCGAGGTGGCCGCATGGGTGAGTTCCGCTGTCGTTGTCACACTCGCTCCTCGATACCGCGTCCGCCGTTCATCACACCATCGTGTCCGTGACGGGGAGGCCGAATTCGTGCGTCCCGTACATGACGTAGGCCCGTTCGGGATCGTTGGCGGCATGCACTCGGCCCGCGTGCGCGTCGCGCCAGAACCGTTGCAGCGGTGTGCCGTTGGCCAGCGCGGTGGCTCCCGAGCTCTCGAAGAGCTTGTCGATCGCGGCGATGACCCGCCCGGTCGCCCTGACCTGGTCGCGGCGCGCCCGTGCCCGCAGGTCGAACGGAATCTCTCGTCCCGCGAGCAGCAGGGCGTACTCCTCGGCGACATTGCCCGACAACTGCCGCCAGGCCGCATCGATATCGCTGGAGGCCTCGGCGATACGCACCTTGGTGAACGGGTCCTCCTTGGCCTTCTCGCCCGCGTAGGCCGCGCGGACCCGCTTGCCCTGATGTTCGACGTGCGCGGCGTACGCGCCGTAGCCCATGCCGACGATCGGGGTGGAGATGGTGGCGGGATGGATTGTGCCCCAGGGCATCCGGTAGACGGGATCGCTATTCTGCTCGAGTCCGGGCGAGGCCAGCTCCCCCATCTTCTTGAAACTCAGGAACCGGTGCGTCGGCACGAAAGCGTCCTCGACCACTACGGTATTGGATCCGGTGCCGCGCAGGCCGACCACATTCCACACATCGTCGATCCGGTAGTCCGCGCGCGGGATGAGGAAGGATCCGAAGTCGACGGGCCGCCCGTTCTTGATCACGGGTCCGCCCACGAACACCCAGTCGGCGTGGTCGGATCCCGATGACCAGGCCCACGAACCATTGACCTGGTATCCGCCGTCGACGACCGCGCCGCTGCCCATCGGCGCGTAGGAGGAGGAGATGCGGACCTCGGTGTCCTCGCCCCACACCTCCTGCTGCGCCCGCTGGTCGAACAGGGCCAGGTGCCAGTTGTGCACACCGAGGATGCCCGCGACCCAGCCGGTGGAGCCGCACGCGCTCGCGATCTTGCGCACGGTGTCGTAGAACAGCACCGGGTCCGCCGCGTGCCCGCCCCACTGCTTGGGCTGCAGGAGCCGGAAGAAGCCGGTGGCCTGTAGCGCCTTCATGGTCTCGTCGGGGATGCGCCGCAGATCCTCGGCCTCCTGCGCGCGTTCGCGCAGCATCGGCAACAGCGCCTCGACCCGCTCGGTCACTTCCTGCGTCATTTCCGGACCCGCTCCTGCCTTATCGATTGGTAACCGGTACTCACGTGCCTCTGAGACTAGAACAGGTTCTTATTCCTGTCGAGAACCGGTGCCCGCCCGCCTGGTTGACAGATTCTCCGACGGTGCGGCCACAACGGCTGGCGTGAAACAGGGCATTTCTGTAACGTGTTCTAGTACAGAGGAGGAGGACTAGCGATGGCGGTCAACCCGAAAGGGAGCGGTGTGAAGATCCGGGAGCTCGATGTCGGCAGCACACCGACCCGCTACGCGCGGGGGTGGCATTGCCTCGGCCTGGCCAAGGCGTTTCGCGACGGCAAACCACACTCCGTGCAGGCATTCGGCACCAAACTCGTGGTGTGGGCCGACACCAATGGCGAACTGAAAGTGCTCGACGCCTATTGCCGACATATGGGCGGCGACCTCAGCATGGGCACGATCAAGGGCGACAACATCGCCTGCCCGTTCCACGACTGGCGCTGGAACGGCAAGGGCAAATGCGCCGAGATCCCCTATGCCAGAAGGGTTCCACCACTCGCCCGGACCCGCTCGTGGCTGACGCTGGAACGCAATGGCCAGTTGTTCGTCTGGCACGACCACGAGGGCAATCCGCCCGCGCCGGAGATCGTCATCCCCTACGCCGAGGGTCCGTACCGCGACGACAATGGCGCCGGGACCGAGACCATTCGCGACGGCTGGACCGACTGGACCTGGAATTCGCTGCTCATCGAGGGTGCGAACTGCCGCGAGATCATCGACAACGTCGTCGATATGGCGCATTTCTTCTACATTCACTTCGCATTCCCGACGTACTTCAAGAACGTTTTCGAAGGCCATGTCGCGACCCAATTCCTGGAGACCAAGGGCCGTCCCGATATCGGTATGGGCGTCAAGTTCGGCGGGGATACGCTGCTGAAATCGGTGGCCTCGTACTACGGTCCGTCCTACATGATCAACCCGCTGTTGAATATCTACGGCGGCTACGAGATCAAGACGCTGCTGATCAACTGCCACTATCCGGTGACGCAGGATTCCTTTGTGCTGCAATGGGGTTTGTCGGTCGAGAAGCCCGCAGGCATCGACGCCGCCGCCGCAGCGAACATCGCCGAGAAGATGACCGAGGGCATCAGTGTCGGCTTCATGCAGGATGTGGAGATCTGGCGGCACAAGTCCAAGGTCGAGAATCCACTGCTGTGCGACGAGGACGGTCCGGTCTATCAATTGCGCCGCTGGTACGACCAGTTCTATGTGGATACCGCCGAGGTCACCGAGAAGATGACCCAGCGCTACGAATTCGAAGTGGACACCACCAAAGCCAACGAGGTCTGGGAAATGGAGGTCGCGGAGAATCTGCGGCGCAAGCGCGAGGAAGAAGCGGGGGCGAGTCTCTGATGGCGGGGAGCGTCGCGGGCCGGGCCGAGCGGTTGGGCGCCGGTAAGTGGGCAAAGGCTCCCGACTTCGCCGATCGACCCGAGCGGCAGGCCGAGGTGCGCGCGCAGACGGTCCTCGACAAGCGGCGCTACCTGGAGGAGGGGCTGACGCCGCTGGCGTGTCGGACCTGTGCCACCGAATTGCGGGTCCACAAGAGCAGCGCGCATCAGACCTCGGTCGAGTGGACCGAGGCGCCCGGCGCGCGCTGCCCGTTCTTCGCGGGCCTGAGCGCACAGGGTCCCGGCCGCCCGGAATCGTGCCCCCAACTGGAGCGCACCATCCGGTGGGCCGTCGACGAGGGTGTGATCGGCGTTCCCGATTAGTCGGGTGGGGTTAACCCCACCCCCGCGTACCGGCCCGCCGGATGGGCGGCGGGCGCGCAGGCGGGCATTCTTGCCGCATGTTCGATTACCACCAGGTCCGACGCGATCTCACCTACCTGCTGCCCGGCCTCGCCCTGGCGTTGGCGAGTTTCGCCGTCCTGGCGTGCGCCCTGCTGCTCGGCATCGGCACCGTCGTGATCTGGGTCGGTGTGCCGCTATTGGTCGGCACGTTGACGGTGGCACGCGGATTCGCCGAGCTCGAGCGGCGGCGACTCGCCCATACCGGGGCCACGCTGCCCGCGGGTCACTACGCGGTCGGGTCCGGACGCCCGGTCCAGCGCATGCGCGCCGTACTCACAGATGGGCAGCGGTGGCGGGATCTGGTGTTCGGGATCGTCGCACTGCCCGTGGCACTGTTCACCTGGAGCGTCACCGTCTGGTGGACGCTGTGGGCGGTCCTCGGCAGCCTCTATCCGCTGTACGGCTGGTATCTGTTGGACAAAGTGGGCGGTGACCGAGTGGGCGGTGTGAGCATCGCGAACGCCCTCAGCTTGCACGGGTCCTCGGCGAAGGTGGTCACCATCGCCGGGCAGACGGTTCTCGGCTTGCTCTTCCTGGCGAGTGCGCCTCGGGTACTGCACGGCTTGGTCGGCCTGCACATCCTGCTGGCCAAGGCGCTTTTGACCAATGAGAAGGCGGCGCTGCGCGAACGCGCCGAACAGCTCACCGCCAGCCGCAGCGCCGTGGTGCAGGCCGAGGCGCAGACACTGCGTCGGGTGGAGCGCGATATCCACGACGGCCCGCAGCAGCGTCTGGTCCGACTCACCATGGATCTGGAGGCCGTGCGCCGCCGCATGGACGACAATCCGGAGGCCGCACGGACTTTGGTGGACGAGGCGCTGGAGCAGAGTCACGCCGCGCTGAACGAGTTGCGCACGGTCTCGCGCGGCATCGCCCCGCCGGTCCTCACCGATCGCGGACTGACCGCGGCCCTCGCCGCCGCAGCGGCCCGCAGCCCCATCCCCACCACAATCGACTCCACGTTGGGCGAGTCCGATCGGCTGCCGGAGGCGGTGGAGAACGCCGCGTACTTCACCGCGAGCGAGGCGCTGACCAATGTCGCCAAGCACGCGGCCGCCTCGGTCTGCACCGTCACCGTGACACGCGACCGCGCGACGCTGTGGGTGCGGATCACCGACAATGGTGTGGGCGGCGCGCATCTCGGCAAGGGGCACGGGCTTTCGGGCCTCGCGGATCGGCTCGCCGGGGTGGACGGCAGACTGGATGTGCACAGCCCGGTGGGCGGACCCACGGTGATCACCGCTGAAATCCCGTTGCGCGGATGACATTGCGCGCTGCCCGAGCGCCTTCGGGCAGCGCTACGTCAGGCCGTCACCTGTTCGCGCTGCAATTCCAGCGCGATATCGATGAGCTGATCCTCCTGCCCGCCAACGAGTTTGCGCCGGCCGGCGCGCACCAGCATCTCGGCGGCCGAGACTACGTAGCGAGCGGCGTGCAGTTCGGCATGTTTGAGGAAGCTGGAATAGACGCCCGCATAACCCATCATGAGCGACTGCCGGTCGAGCAGGCATTCCTGCGGCATGGCGGGCCGGACCACCTCCTCGGCGGCATCGGCGATGGCGAAGAAGTCGATCCCGGTCGATATTCCCAACTTGTCGCAGACCCCGACCAGCGCCTCCACGGGTGTGTTGCCCGCACCCGCGCCGAAACGGCGCGCACTACCGTCGATTTGGGTGGCCCCGGCGCGAATCGCGAAGACGGAGTTGGCCACCGCGAGGTCCAGGTTCTCGTGACCGTGAAAGCCGACCTGCGCATCGGCGCCGATCTCGGCGACTAGCGCGGCGACCCGGTCGGTCACCTGTTCGAGCACGAGCGCGCCCGCCGAATCCACCACGTAGACGCACTGACAGCCCGCGTCCACCATGATCCTGGCCTGCTTGGCCAGCACCTCGGGCGGCTGGGAGTGCGACATCATGAGGAAGCCGACGGTTTCCAGGCCGACCTCGCGCGCCAGCCCGAAATGCTGGATGGAGACGTCGGCCTCGGTGCAGTGGGTGGCGATGCGACAGATGGACGCGCCATTGTCCTTGGAGATCCGGATATCCTCCTTCACCCCGACGCCGGGCAGCATGAGCACCGCGATCTCGGCCCGCTTGGCCGTCTCGGCGGCGAGCGTAATCAGTTCCTGCTCGGGCGTTTTGGAGAATCCGTAGTTGAAAGACGAGCCGCCCAGCCCATCGCCGTGGGTCACCTCGATGACGGGCACGCCCGCCCCGTCGAGCGCCGCGACGATATCGCGCACCTCGGTCGCGGTGAACTGATGGCGCTTGTGATGGGAGCCGTCGCGCAGCGAGGTATCGGTGACGCGAATATCGAGTTCGGCTGAATAGACCATAGTTTCGCTCCTAAACCCTGGCCGTGACGATCTGCTTGGCGATGACCTCGCCCACTCTGGTCGCCGCGGCGGTCATGATGTCGAGATTCCCGGCGTAGGGCGGTAGAAAATCGCCCGCGCCCGCCACCTCCACGAAGACCGAGACCCGCGCCATACCACCGGATATCACCGACGGCGGATCGAACTGCGGCTCGTTGAGCAGGCGGTAGCCGGGCACATAGTGCTGGATGTCGGCGACCATCCGGTGGATGGACGCGGCGATGGCGGCCGTATCGGCGTCCTCCGGTATCGCGCAGAAGATGGTGTCGCGCATGATCATCGGCGGCTCGGCCGGATTGAGAATGATGATGGCCTTGCCGCGTTCGGCCCCGCCGATGGTCTCCACGCCCCGGCTGGTGGTCTTGGTGAATTCGTCGATATTGGCCCTGGTGCCCGGTCCGGCCGAGACCGAGGACACCGAGGCGACGATCTCGGCGTAGGCCACCGGCGCCACCCGCGAGACGGCGGCGACGATCGGGATGGTGGCCTGCCCGCCGCAGGTGATCATATTGACGTTGGGCGCTTCGATATTCGCGTCCAGATTGACCGGCGGCACCACGGCGGGGCCGACGGCGGCCGGGGTGAGGTCCACCGCGCGGATACCGGCCTCGGCGTAGCGCGGCGCGGCGGCACGGTGCACAGAGGCCGAGGTCGCCTCGAAGATCAGGTCGGGGCGCTCCGATTGCGCCAGCAGCCAGTCGACGCCCTCGTGCGAGGTGCTCAGCCCGAGCCCGCGCGCCCGCTTCAACCCCTCGCTGTCGGGATCGATGCCGATCATCCAGCGCGGCTCGATCGCGGTCGAGCGCAGCAGTTTGTAGAGCAGATCGGTGCTGATATTGCCTGACCCGATGATCGCGGCGGTGACGGTCCCGTTCTCGGACACGACGGTCTCCTACGTGAATTGCAAACGGACAGAACCGAGTCCGGCGAACTCGGCGTGAAAGGCATCGCCGGGGCGAGCGTCGATGGCGCGGGTGCACGAGCCGGGCAGCACGATATCGCCCGCCCGCAGCCGCACCCCGAATCCGGACACCTTGCGCGCCAACCACGCCACGGCGATCACCGGATCGCCGAGGACGGCGTCGCTGCGCCCCTCGGCCACCACCTCGCCGTTGCGGGTCAGCACCGCATCGATCCCCTTGCTGTCGAGGGCCGACGGCGCGACCCGCGCCGCGCCCAGGACATATCCCGCCGAGGACGCGTTATCCGAAATCGTGTCGCACAGACCGATATTCCAGTCCTTGATCCGCGAATCGATCAGTTCGATCGCGGGTGCGTAGGCGACGGTGGCGGCCAGCACGTCGGCCTCGGTGCAGTCCGCGCCGGGCAGATCCGCGCCGAGCAGGAAGCCGACCTCCACCTCGACCCTCGGGTACAGGTATCGGCCCGCCTCGACCGGAATATCCTCGCGGACTTCCATTTCCGCGAGGAGGTGGCCATAGTCCGGTTCATCGACCCCCATCATGGCCTGCATGGCCGCCGAGGACAGACCGACCTTGTGGCCGACCACGCGCGCGCCCGCCGCGACGCGGCGGCCGATATTGATCAACTGGATCTCGTAGGCATCGACCACATCGATATCCGGGTACCCGGCGATGAGCGGGTCGATCGGGATCCTCGCACGCTCGGCGCGCGCGAGCGCCCCGGCCAGTTCGGTTCGCACCGCATCGGACAGCACGCTTCAATTCCCTTCCGCTGTAATGGCATTATCGCTTTCCACCGGTTCGATACCCGCCGCCGAGCGGCCCGCGCGTCGACCGGAGAAGAGGCAGTCGGCCAGCGACAGACCACTCACATACGAGTCCGAGCACAGGCCGACCGCGGTGCGGCCCGCCGCGTAGAGGCCCGGAATATCGTTTCCCTCGGCCGTTTTCACCGCACCCGTCTGCTCGTCCACGACCACACCGCCGAGGGTGAGCATCGCGCACGGGTTGGTCAGGCTGGGTTTGATCCCCACGTCGAGCAGCCAGAACGGTCCTTGTCGAACAGGTTTGGTGAATTCCGCCGGCTTGCCCACCGGATCGGGCTCGCCCGCGTCGATGGCGGCGTTGTGCGCGTTCACGGTGGCGCGCAGCCCCGCCGGATCGATACCCGCCTTCGCCGCCGCGACCTCGAGGGTGCCGCCGCGCACCGCCGAGCGGCGCATGGCCTCGAACTGGGCGCGCTGGAACCAGGTCGACTGCCGCTTGATCTCGCCGATCGCCGTGCGCATGAGGGTGTCGTCGACGAGCAGCCAACCTTTGCCGCCGTGCTCGGTGATCAGCGCGTGGCCGACCGCCGCACCGTAGCGGGATTCGTCGATGACCCGGCGACCGTCCGCCCCGACGAGTATCGCGCCCGTGAATCCGCTGGGCGGCAGGATGAATCGCCAGGCCGAGATATTGCCCATGCGGTCGGTCGCGGCACCCACCTGCTGGGCCATGGTGATACCGCTGCCGTCGTCGGCGGTGGTGCCCAGGACGAGTCCGCCGCGATAGTTCGGACCGAATTCCTTGACCATGGCCCGATTCGCGATGAATCCGCCCGCGCTGAGGATGACGCCGCGGCGCGCCTGCACCCGAATCGTGCGGGCGTGGCGGCGATCCAGCGCGTCGAGTTCGCGTTCCAGCGCTCTGCGCAACGGTTTGTAGTAGATGCCGGGCTTGGCCGCGATCTTCGCCATCCGGGTGTAGCGGGCGCGCACACCGCCGGGCGCGTCGCGCAGGGTCGCGCATTCGACCCCGATGACCGCGCCATTGTCGTCGGTGATCAATCGCGTGGCCCTGGTGAGGGTTTCGACTCGCACGCCGAGTCGGGCGGCCGAGGCGGCGAGCGGGCCGAACAACTGCTTGCCGGAGGTGCCCCTGCCCTTGGCCCGGTGGCCGCGCGGCGCGGGTTCGGCCACCGCGCGCCCGAAACCGGAGAGCTCACTGCCGGAGTAGTAGAGGTAGTAGCGATCGCTCGGATACGAGGTCTTGTAGGGGCACAGCGAAGCCTCGAACGGAACACCTTGCGCGGCAAGCCAATCGATCATCGCGGGGCTCGAGTCGACGAAGCGTTTCAGCGTCGCGGGCGTGACGGCGTCGCCGACCTCGCGCCGCAGATACGCGAGCATCTGCTCCGGCGTATCCGCGACCCCGGCCGCGCGCTGCACCGAGGTGCCGCCGCCCGCGTAGACCACGCCCCCGGACAGAACCGAGGCCCCGCCGCCCGCGAACCGGTCCAGCGCGAGCACCTGCGCGCCGCCATTCGCGGCTTCGATGGCCGCGGCCGCGCCTGCCGCGCCGAAGCCGATCACGACGGTATCCGCGGCCAGGTCCCATTCCAGCGCCATATACTCAACTCCGGTCTTAAACTGAAACAAGTTTTCTTGCGGTTCACAAGTCTGCTGCCACACGACATAGACCAACAGCGCAGTCATTCTATAACGTGTTCTACATGATTGATCGGGAATACGATGTGGTGATCGTCGGCAGTGGGGCCGGGGGGATGAGTGCCGCCCTCACCGCGGCGCACCACGGCCTGAGCGCGGTGATCGTCGAGAAAACCGAGTACTACGGCGGCTCCACCGCGCGCTCGGGCGGCGGGGTGTGGATTCCGACCAACGCGGCCCTGGGCCGGGTCGACGAGGGCGACCTCGAGGCCGCACGCACCTATCTGCACAGCATCATCGGCGACAAGGTCCAGAAGGCCAGGATCGACACCTACATCGACCGGGGTCCCGAGGCATTCGACTTCCTGCTGCGCAGCACCCCGTTGCGCATGCAATGGGTCCCCGGCTATTCCGACTACTACCCGGAGGCCCCCGGCGGACGTCCGCTCGGCCGCTCGGTCGAACCGCGACCGTTCAACACCAAGATCCTCGGCGACGAGGCCCGCCGCATGCAGCCCGATGTCGCCAAGGCGCCGCTGAATGTGGTGGTCACCCAGGCCGACTACAAGTGGCTCAACCTGCATCGCCGCACCGTACGCGGATTCCTGCGGGTATTGCGCGTCGGCGCGCGGACCGTCAAGGCACGTGCACTCGGACAGCGGCTCGTCGGCCGGGGGCAGGCGCTGGTCGCGCCGCTGCGCAAGGCATTGCTGGACGCCGGAGTTCCACTGCTGTTGCAGACGCCGCTGACCGATCTGATCATCGAGGACGGCGTGGTCGTCGGCGTGCTGGTCCGGCACGAGGGCAGCGAGGTCGAGGTGCGCGCCCGGCGCGGGGTGGTGCTGGCCAGCGGCGGATTCGAGCACAATGCCGAGATGCGCCACAAGTATCAGCGCGAACCCATTGGCACCGAATGGACCACCGGCGCCGGCGGCAATACCGGCGACGGCATTCGCGCGGGCCAGAAGCTCGGCGCGGCCGTGGATTTCATGGCCGACGCCTGGTGGGGTCCTTCGGTTCCGCTGACCGGTGGCCCGTGGTTCTGCCTGGCCGAACGCAATCTGCCCGGCAGCCTGATCGTCAACGACCGCGCCGAGCGCTTCGGCAACGAGTCCGCACCCTATGTCGAGGCCGTGCACCGTATGTACGGCGGCGAATTCGGCCAGGGCGAAGGTCCCGGCGAGAACATCCCGGCGTGGCTGATCTTCGACCAGCGCTACCGCAACCGCTATATCTTCGCCGGACTGCAACCGGGACAGCGCTTTCCGTCACGCTGGGTGGACAAAGGCGTGGTGTCCTCCGCACCCACCGTCGCCGAACTCGCCGCCAAGATCGGCATCCCGGCCGATCGGCTGCGGGCCACCGTCGACCGCTTCAACGAATTCGCCTCCACCGGAGAGGATTCCGACTACGGACGCGGCGACAGCGCCTACGACCGCTACTACGGTGACCCGACCAACAAGCCCAACCCGTGCCTCGGCGCGCTCACGCAGGCGCCGTTCCATGCGGTTCAGATCGTCCCCGGCGACCTCGGCACCAAGGGCGGACTGCTCACCGACACCTCGGGACGGGTACTGCGCGAAGACAAATCGGTGATCCAGGGGCTCTACGCGTGCGGCAATACCAGTGCGCCCGTCATGGGACACACCTACGCCGGTCCCGGTGCCACCATCGGCCCGGCCCTGACCTTCGGCTACCTGGCCGTGCTCGATATGGTCGGTGAAAAGGAGAGCAACTGATGCCCATCGATCCCGCCCGCGCACTCGGCGCGGAACTGCCCGGCCGCGAATTCTCCTGGACGCCCACCGATATCCAGCTCTACCACCTCGGCATCGGCGCGGGCGCGCACTGGACCGACCCGACCGAACTGCGCTACCTCGACGATCGCGAACCGCAGGTGCTGCCCACCTTCGCCACCGTCGCCCCCACCCTGGGCGAGACCGAACCGCCGCGGGTCAGCTTTCCCGGTGTCGATATCGATCTGGCGAAAGTCGTGCACGGCCGCCAGGAAGTGCGGGTGCACCGCCCGATTCCCGCCGCGGGCAACGCCGTCACGACCGGTCGTATCGTCGAGGTCTGGGACAAGGGGTCGGCGGCGGTGATCGTCCAGGAGCAGACCGCCACCGGATCCGACGGCCAACCACTGTGGACCGCGCGCTCGGCCATCTTCGCCAAGGGCGAGGGCGGTTTCGGCGGCGAACGCGGGCCGAGCGGCAAGAGCGAACTTCCCGATCGCGCACCGGATTACGAGGTCGCGACCCCGACACTCCCCCAGCAGGCACTGCTCTATCGTCTCTGCGGGGACCGCAACCCGCTGCACTCCGATCCGGAATTCGCCCGCGCCGCAGGGTTTCCCAATCCGATCCTGCACGGACTGTGCACCTACGGGATCGTGGGCAAAGCGGCCACCGACGCGGCGCTCGGCGGGGATGCGAGCCGGGTCGCCGGATTCGGCGCGCGCTTCGCGGGCGTGCTGTATCCGGGTGAGACGGTGCGCACCCGGATCTGGTGTGGGGAAGGCGAATTGACCATCGTCGCGACGGTTGTCGACCGCGCGGACGCTCCGGTCCTCGCCGACGTCACCCTCACGCTGCGGAGCTGACCGCCGCCGCCTCGGCGCCCCCTGCCGCATCCGCCCGCTTGTTGCGCAGGCCGAGTGCGATACTCACCGGCATCAGCAGGGCGATGGTGCCCACCATCAGCACGCTCGACAACCACACCATGGTGGAGACGGGCAGTTGGAAGGCCAGTACCGCCCGCGCCACCGCCTCGGCGGTCAAGCCTGTCCCCCAAAGGATTCCGGACTGCTTGATGGTCCGCCGCAGCGCGGGCTTGTTCTGGTAGCGGTGCTCGAAATCCGCGAGGGCGGCCGGTCCGCGCGCCGCCATCGCCCGGCGCGCACCGTAGTACGTCAGCGGCCGCCCCACCAGCGCGCTCACCAGCAGCGCCAGGCCGACGGATACGGTGCCCACCGAATCCTTCAGGATCATCATCCGAGCGTCACCGGTGATCAGCGAGGAGACGAGTCCGAACGCGAAAACCACCAGCAGCAGCAATGACATACCGTCCAAGCGCCGCGCCCTGATCGCCGAATAGCCCAGGATCGTCGCCGCGATCAGCGAACCCGCCAGCAGCCCCGTGAAATCCGAGCCGCCCAGCGCCTTCGTGCCGAAATACGCGCCGAGCGGCAGCCCGATATCGCGCACCAGCGGCATGAGCACACTGGCGAGGACGGGCTTGGCCACCGACGACGCTGCCTTCGGTTCGTTCCCGGTCGGTACCGTAGTCATTGGTGTACTCCTTGACGTGCCGCTTTCGGTCGTCACAAACGCTACGGTCGCCGGTCCCGCGCCGAATCTGCCGAATATCACGACCCGACCATGACAGGTGTCATGGTCGGTGCCGCGCTGCGACGTTCAGGCCAGAAACCGAATGAGCAGGGCAGCGAGTTCGTCGACGTTCTGCGGGGTGCCCGCGGGCAGATCGGCGCGCGCACCCGCGAAACGATCGAAGACCGCGCCTTCCAGGACGGCGAGAAAGTCGGCGGCCGCCGCGTCCGGATCGGCGAAATCGAGTGCCGCGAACAGGTCTCGGGCGCCCTCGGCCGAGAACAGGCCGTGCGCCAACCGGGCGCGCAGTTCCGGGTCGGCGCGCAGTTCGAGGATCAGGGCGTGCCGGACGATGAGGTGATGGCGGCGCTCGGCGAGTAGGCGATCGAGCCACCGGGCAATGGCGCGTGCGAGCGCGGCGCGGTCCCGCAGGTCCGGGGTGTCGAAGCCGCCTGCCAGGAAGTCGGCACGGGAGCGGGCGGCGATCCGCTCGACAATGCCTGCGAGCAGTGCGCGCCTGCTGCGGAAATAGTAGGAGGCCGAGCCGGCGGGCAGTTCGAGCGCGGCATCGAGCGCGCGGTGGGTCAGTGCCCGAAGGCCCTGCGCGGCAATCAGATCGATGGCGGCGTCGACTATCAGCGCCCGCCGGTCGGCTGTGGACATCGTCACCTTCCCTGGCGGCCGCACGGCCGACCCTCTACAACTGTAGAGGACAAGGAGGTCGCCATGAACGGCGGGGACATCACATTCGATACCGACCAGCGCGCGGCCGCGGACCACCTGGCCGCGCTACTGGATCGGCGCGGCCGTCCGCTGCGCGGACAACGCGGCGTCTACCTGCACGGCCGCCCTGGACGCGGCAAAACCCTGGTGCTGAATCGCTTCTACGCCTCGATCAACTCCGACCACAAGCGCCGCTATCACTTTCACCAATTCTTTGCCGAATTGCACCGCACGACCCATGAATTCGGCGCACTCGACACCGCCATCGACAAACTCCTCGGCGCCGCCCTGGTTGTCTGTTTCGACGAATTCCACGTGCACGATATCGGCGATGCCATGCTGATCGCGCGCATGTTGCGCGCACTATTCGCCCGGCGCATCACCCTGGTGGTCACCTCGAACTACCCGCCCGAACAACTACTCCCCAACCCGCTGTTCCACGACAAATTCCTCCCGACCATCGCCGCCATCCGCACCCACCTCGACATCCGCACCGTCGACGGCCCCACCGACTACCGCACCGCCGAACCCCACCGGATCCGGGCCGCCCGCGGCTTCACCGCAGGGCAATACTTCGTGCAACCGGCCCCGACCGCCGGATACACCACCATCCGCATCGGCACCCACCAACTCGAGGCCCGCGCACCCGTCGACAACTACGCCGCGCAAGCTATCCACAGCGATGCACATCCACTACCAATGATGGCGGGCACCGATGAGTTGGCCATGGATTTCGCCGCCCTCTGCGGCACCCCCACCTCCGCCGCCGACTACGTCGAACTGGCCCGACGTTTCCACCGCTGGACCCTGCGCGATATCCCGCCCCTGGCAGCTGTCCCACCCGACTGGGCCACGCGCCTGGTCAATCTGATCGACGTGCTCTACGACGCCGACCGCGAACTGACCATCTACGCGACACTACCGCCGACAGAACTCGTCGACGGCGTGCGCGGCGTCCCCGACCTGGCCAGAACCGCCAGTCGTCTCGGCGAGCTACCGCTCGCGGCACCGGTAGCCGCGAAGTAGGCGTACCTCCGCCTTCGCTCCTGCAATGCGCAGGTCTGATGGCGGCGAATCAACCTGAGCCACACCATGATTCGCGGCCGGGACGCGCCCTCCCTACACCTCCCAGGGATTAATGATCCGTACCCCCATCGGTTCGAAATCGCGCACATTTCTGGTCACGACGGACATGCCATGCGCGAGTGCGGTCGCCGCGATCTTGGCGTCGTTGGCCGGTCGATTCTTCGGGACATGCAATGCGGCACAGCGCCGAGCCACGGCAACGTCGGTCGGCAGCAGCCTTTCGCTGAAGGACGGCACCACCTGCCCGTCCAACCAGTCGCGTAGCACCTTGCCCTGCACCGGATCTCGGAGTTCGGCCCGGAGGACACCGATTTCGAGTTCTTCCAGGGTGGTGACCGAGATGTACTGGCTCGCGACGGAAACCCCTTTGGCCCAGGCCATGACGTTTTTGTCCGCCCGACCCGTCTTCGCCCTTCTCAGCTCGGAGACAACGACGGTATCCAGCAGGAACATCAGTCGAAATCCATTGCCCTGCCGTAATCGGTCTTCCGATCCGGTAGTTCGAGTTCGACGTCCTCGACGCCTTCCGGCAATGCGAGCAGATCGATCATCGTCACGGTGCCCCCTACCAATTTTTCATAGTCGGAATATGTCAGCAGAACATAAGCGGGACGACCCCTATCCGTTATTACAACGGGCCCATCGGCCGCGGCAGACTTCGCACGACCGGAATCCTGATTGAACTCGCGACTAGTCATAGTGCTCGCCATATCACTACCTTCCCGCCATGTAGGTACGTTACTACTTTCGGGCCGTGCCGTCCAGACGCTTTCGTGGTCGCCGCCCAGCCGCTTTGGCGGGTAGCAGGCCTGCCGCTCTCGCTGCAGCGGTCGCACCCGTAGCGCCGCACCTACTCGATCGCGACCACTCAGTCGGCGGTGAGGACCAATCCCGAAGTAGGAACGCCGGTCCCGGCGGTGACGAGCACATTGCGTGCGTCGGCGACCTGATTCACCGAACTGCCGCGAATCTGGCGCACCGCCTCGGCAATGCCGTTCATCCCGTGGATATACGCCTCGCCGAGCTGTCCGCCGTGCGTGTTCAGCGGCAGGCGGCCACCGATCTCGATCGCCCCGTCGGCAATGAAGTCCCGCGCTTCGCCGCGGCCGCAGAATCCGAGTTCCTCGAGCTGCATCAGCACGAACGGCGTGAAGTGGTCGTAGAGAATTGCCGCCTGCATATCCTGAGGACGCAAACCGCTTTGCGCCCACAGTTGTTCGCCGACCAAACCCATTTCCGGCAGACCGGTCATGGCATCGCGGTAGTAGCTCGTCATCACGTACTGGTCCGCACCGGACCCCTGTGCGGCGGCGGCGATCACGGCGGCAGGCCGGGGCAGGTCACGAGCCCGTTCCACGCTGGTGACCACGATGGCGACACCGCCATCGGATTCCTGGCAGCAGTCGAGCAGATGCAGCGGTTCGGCGATCCACCGCGAATTCTGGTGTTCGGCCAGCGTGATCGGCTTGCCGTAGAAGAAGGCGGCGGGATTCACCGCCGCGTGCTTGCGATCGGCCACCGCGACCCGCCCGAAATCCGCACTGGTAGCGCCATATACGTGCATATACCGGCGTGCGACCATCGCGACCTGCGCGGCGGGCGTGCCGAGGCCCTGCGGATAGGACCAACCCGCATCGATTCCGGAGGAAGTGGGCGCGGCCGCCAAAGCGGTGGAGAACTGTCCGAATCGGGATCCGGAGCGCTCGTTGAACGCCCGGTACGCGACCACCACATCGGCGACTCCGGTGGCTACCGCCATGGCGGCCTGCTGCACGGTGGCGCAGGCCGCGCCGCCGCCATATCCGATGTGGCTGAAGAACTTCAACTGCCCGATCCCGACGGCTCGTGCCACGGCGGCCTGGGTATTGGTGTCCATGGTGAAGGTGCTCAGCCCGTCGACATCGGCGGGGGTGAGCCCCGCGTCGTCGAGCGCGGCCCGCACCGCCTCCGCGGCCAAACGCAATTCGCTGCGGCCGGAGTCCTTGGAGAAGTCGGTGGCGCCGATCCCCGCGATGGCGGCGCGACCCGAGAGACCCTGTTCAGTCATGTGCACCCCGGTAGGTGAGCACGGCCTGTGCCGTGATGTGATCGCCGAGTTCATCCCGTCCGATCACCTCGATATGAACGTCGGCTCCCGCGACGGCGGTGACCACGCCGGTGAGGGTCAAGGTGTCGCCCGCGTAGAGCGGCACGCCGAGCCGCAGCGCCAGGGATTTCACGATCGCGCTCGGCCCGGCCCAATCGGTGACGAAGCGCTGAACCAGGCCGGTGTCGGTGAGGATATTGACGAAGATGTCCTTGGACCCCCGCGCCACCGCCTTGTCCCTGTCGTGGTGCACATCCTGGAAGTCCCTGGTGGCCAGGGCCGTACTGACTATGAAGGTGGGATCGGCGCGAATCACCAACTCGGGCAGTACCGTACCGACCTCGACGACGGGTTCGGCGATCATGCGACCACCGTCCAATACGGCAGTGTCGCCTCGGCATCCAATTTCTCGAACGCGACCCGAACCGGCAATCCGATCTCGACCCGATCCGGCTCGATGCCGCGCAGTTCGCCCAGCATGCGCACACCCTCCTCCAATTCCACCAGCGCGACCACGAACGGCAGTCGCCGCCCCGGCACTTTCGGCGCGTGGTGGACGACGTAGCTGAATACGGTGCCGCGCCCCGACGCGACGAGGTAGTCGGTGGTCTCGGATTTGTCGAGCCACAGCGCCGGAACGGGCGGATGCCGCAGCGTCCCATCGGGCAGGCGTTGAATCCGCAACTCCCCGAGCCGGGTCCCGTCCCAGAAGAATTCGGTGTCCTGCGAGACAAGCGGCTTGACCCGTGCACCGGATGCGGCGGGCTGCGCGGCGCCCGGCGCGAATTTCAGCAGCCGGAACAGCATTTCGGCGACGATCTCGTCGCCGACCTGCCACGTCATCCGGAAGGTGAGGAACCACCCCTCCCCGAGCGCGGTCCGTTTGGGTCCTTTGATGTCGGCGAGCCTGCTGACCACCGAAACCTGCTCCCCCACTCGCAGATACCGGTGATAGGTCTGCCTGCAGTCGGTCGCGACGACGGAGGTGTAGCCCGCGGCGTCGAACAGTTCGTTGGCTCGTCCCAGCGGATCGTCCTGGGGGCGGGACCCATTGAGCCCGAACATGGTCCACACCTGCGCCATGGCGGGCGGGGCCACGATGCCGGGATGTCCGGCGGCCACCGCCGCCGCCTCGTCGACATAGATCGGGTTGGCATCCCCGATCGCCTCGACCCAGTTGTTGATCATCGGCTGGTTGACCGGATCGCGCCCGCGCCGCGCCGCGCAGTCGCCCTCGGCCATGATGGCCGAGGCCGCCGCCGAGATCTCTTCGGGTGTAATGGCGTTCGTCATGCGCGACTCCTTCGGATCATCGTGGCACCCGAGGCAGATTCAGTCCGGCGGTGGCGACCAGTTCGCGCATGATCTCGTTGACGCCGCCGCCGAAGGTCACCACCAGGTTCTGCTTGGTCCGCCGGTCGAGCCAGACGAGCAGTTCGGCGGTCTCCGGATCGGCGGGATCGCCGTGGCGGCCGACGATCTCCTCCGCCAGCCGTCCCGCCTCCTGCAGCGATTCGGTCGAGAACACCTTGGTGGCCGAGGCATCGGCGATCACCGTGGACTGTTCACCGTCCACCGTCGCGGCGACCTGCCAGTTCAGCAGTTCGTTCAACCGCGCCATGGCGTGCACCCGGCCCAGCGAGCGTCGCACATCGGCCGCGTCCAGCACACCGCGCCGCGCCGCCCATTCGCGCACCCGGTCATAGAGCTGTTCGATCTTGCCGGAGGGTCCGAGGCTGACCCGCTCGTGATTGAGCTGGGTGGTGATGAGCCGCCAGCCCCGATCCACCTCGCCCACCAGCAGATCCGCGGGCACCCGCACATTGTCGTAGTAGGTGGCGTTGACGTGGTGCGCGCCGTCGCAGGTGATGATCGGCGTCCAGGAGTAGCCCGGATCCGCGGTGTCGACGATCAGGATGGAGATGCCCCGATGCCGCGATGGCACCGAACCGGTCCGGCAGGCCAGCCAGATGTAGTCGGCCTCGTGCGCCCCGGTGGTGAAGATCTTCTGCCCGTTGACGATCCAGTCGCCGGAGGCGTCGCGCACCGCGTTCGTGCGCAGCGCCGCGAGGTCGGTGCCCGCCTCGGGTTCGGAGTAGCCGATAGCGAAATGGATTTCCCCGGACAGGATTCCGGGTAGGAACCGACGCTTCTGGGCCTCGGTGCCGAACTGTTGCAGCGTCGGCCCGACCGTGAGCAGGGTGACCAGCGGCAGCGGAACATCGGCCCGCACCGCCTCATTGAAGAAGATCTGCTGTTCGACCGGCCCGAACCCTTGACCGCCGAACTCCTTCGGCCAGCCGACCCCGAGCCACCCATCCGCACCCATGCGCCGCACCACGGCCCGATAGGCGTCGCCGTGTCGATTGACCGCCATTTGCTCGTGCTCGTCGTGGGTGACGAGATCGGTGAAGTACCGGCGCAATTCGTCGCGCAGCGCGCGCTGCTCGACGGTTAGATCGATGAACATCTGGCCCCCAGTCGGTCGAGCCGGAAGGACGCGCCACCCAACCAGCGGGTGAGATCCTTGGCCTGTGAGTAGTAGCGGTGCATCGAATGGGTGATATCGACACCGAGTCCGCCGTGCAGGTGATGGCACTTCTGCATGGCGCGCGGCAGTTCGGCCGACACCGTGTAGGCCAGGATGTCGAGGTCGTCGTCGGTCCGCTCCCGGCGCTCGGCATCGGGATCATCCAGCGCGAGCGCCCAATTCGCGGCGAGCGCGGCCACGTGCAGGGTACGCGAGGTGACGTAGAGGTCCGCGATCTGCTGGGCCACCGCCTGGAATTCGGCCAGGGGTCTACCGAATTGCCGTCTGGTCCGCAGATGTTCGGCGGTGAGCGCGATGGCGCCCTTCAGCAGGCCGTCGGCCACCGAACCGATGGCGGCCAGCGCGATTCGATGGCAGGCGCCGAGATCGACGGACAGCACCTGATCGGCGGCGACCAGAACATCGTCGAGCCGGACTGTGCATTCGGGCGCGGCTCCCGAGACGGGCGAGGCGGTTTTGGTCAGCCCCTCGGCCTCCGAATCGACCAGCGCGACACCGCGGTCCGTCGGAACCAGCAGCCAGCGCGCCTGTTCGCCATAGGGCACGGCGACCTTGTGGCCGGTGATCCGCACCGAATTCCCGTCCGCCACCGCACTCGTCCTCGGCGCCGCCGCGAAGGGCGCGCCCGGCTCGTGGAAAGCGGCCGTGAGCACCGCGCCCTTGGCGACCTCCGGATAGATCCGCTCCGCCAACCGATCCGGCAACACACCCAGCAGCGGCAGCACCCCGAAGGCCAGCGTGGGCAGCGCGGGCACGGCGACCGCGTCGGTCGCCAATTCGGTGAGCAGCACCGATATCTCGGGTAGCCCCATGTCATCGCCGCCGAAGCGCGCGGGCAGCGCCACCGCGGGCAGTCCGGCGTCGACGAACGCGGGCCACAGCGCCATATCGCGCGCCGGATTCCGCTCGAGCAGGCTCACGACGACCTCGGCCACCGCGTCCTGACTGTCGTCCCTGGTGAAATCCACGCTGTACTCCCTGTTCTCGATCAGCCGTCGTCGCGCGGCAGTCCGAGGATGCGCTCCCCGGCCACGGTCAGCAGGATCTGTTCGGTCCCGCCCGCGATGGACAGGCAGCGCGTCTGCAGGAACTCCGTAACCGCCGGATTATCCTGTGCGCCTGCGGGTCCCATCGTCTCGGCGGCGAATTCGGCCACCGCCTGCCGATGTCGCACACCGACCAGTTTGCGCACGCTGCTCTGCGCGCCCGCGTCGCCGCCCGCCAGGGTCCGCACCGCGGCGCGCTGTTCGAGCAGCAGTCCGGCCACCGCCTCGGCGATGAAGCCGCCCAGCCGGTCCTCGCGCAATTCGGCGCCGGGACCGGATGCGGGCAGCGAGTCGATCAGCGTCTGCAACTCGTCTCCGATGCCATTGCCGCTCATGGCGATCCGCTCGTGCGACAGGGTGGCGCGGGCGATGCGCCACCCGTCATGGAGCGCGCCGACCAGACCGTCATCGGGGACGAAGACATCGTCGAGGAAGACCTCGCTGAATCGGGCCAGCCCGGTGATCTGCACCAGTGGCCGCAGATCGAATCCGGCCGAGCGCATATCGACGAGGAAGTAGCTGATGCCGCGATGCTTCGGGGCGGCGGCGTCGGTGCGGGCCAGGCAGATGCCCCAGTCGGCTTTGGACGCCTCCGAGGTCCAGATCTTCTGTCCATTGAGCAGCCAGCCGCCATCCACCCGTTTGGCGGTGGTGCGCAGCGCGGCCAGATCCGAACCCGCTTCCGGTTCGCTGAACAGTTGGCACCAGATGATCTCGCCGCGCAGCGTCGGCAGGGCGAAGCGCTCGATCTGCTCGGGCGTGCCGTGGCGCAGCAGCGTGGGGACCGCCCAACCGCCGATGACCAGATCCGGCGCGGCGATACCCGCTCGCCGCAACTCCTCCGAGATCACCAGCCCTGCCGTCGAATTCGCGCCGCGCCCGTAGGGCTGCGGCCAGTGCGGCATGACCAGGCCCGCGTCCACCAGCGCGGCGCGCCGCCGCGGTTCGGGCAGCGCGGCGATCTGCGCGAGTTCGGCCCGCAGCTTGTCCAACCACGAGTCCGACACCGCCACAACGTCTTCGGCGGCGAGCACCCGCTCGGCCCCGGTGGTTCGGCGCGCGCCCGCGCGGGTCAGCTCGGTCACCCTGGCCCGCCAGCGCGCCCCGCCGCCGAGCAGTTGGCGCAGCGCGATCGCCCGGCGCAGATACAGGTGCGCGTCGTGCTCCCAGGTGAAGCCGATGCCGCCGAGTACCTGAATGCAATCCTTCGCGGTATCCACAGCCGCATCCAGCGCGGTGGCCGCCGCGATGGCTGCCGCGATGGGCAGTTCGGACCGGTTGTCCACAGTGAAAGCGGAGTTCTCCACAGATACGGTCGAGTTGTCCACAGCCCCTGGGTTATCCACAGCCTCGGGACCTGCCATAGCTTCCCGGCTGTCCACCTCTTCCGGCCGACCACCGGCCCGCACCAACGATTCATCCACAGCCGCCGCCACATCGGCGGCGACGGAGCGAATCATCTCGGTGCGGCACAGCATCCACGCGCACAGGTGCTTCACCGCCTGGAAGCCACCGATCTTGCGCCCGAACTGCTCGCGCACTTTGGCATAGTCCACTGCCGTCCGCAGACACCACCCCGCGACGCCCGCGAGTTCGGCCGCGGCCAAGGCGACGACCAGATCCCCAACCGCGACTGGGGAACCGAATATCCGCGCGTCGGGCACCGACACGGCGGTGCAGTGCACACGCGCCAATGGCACCGAAAGGTCAACCGGGGCAAGCGCCTCGACCCGCACCCCGGCGGCCCCCGGCTCGATCAGACACCAGCGCAACCCCTTCGGCGTCCGCGCGGGCAGCAGGACGGCGGTATCCGCGTCCGCGCCGAGCACCGACTCCCAGACACCATCGAGCAACACACCATTGGATGCCGAGTCGATGCCGGATACCGCGGGCGGTACGCTGCCCGAGAAGGGAACCGCCCCGACAGCGTCGTCAGACTCGGCGCAGGCGTTGAAGATTCCGTCCAGTCCGATCCCGCAGGGCTGCTTCTCCGCCAGCGCGCCACCGGTGACCAACCCGGCCACCGCGGTGGTCAGGATCGGTCCACCGACCAGGTCGTGCGCGGCCTGTTCGACCAATACCGCCAGGTCGCCGACGGTTCCGCCCGCACCGCCCGCCACCTCGTCCACCGCGACCCGGAATATGCCCAGCTCGGTAAGCCCCGGCCAGAACAAGCGCCAGAAATCCCCGGAACGCTCCCGCATTGTTGCAATCGGGCGTACCGAGGCGGCCCACCCGCGCATCGACTCCTGCACGGCTTTATGCTCGTCAGTGGTGGCGATGGTCACAGTCCATACCGCCTTTCCGGCGTGACTCCCACACCTAGAACATGTTCTAATATCATCGTCGGGCGGAAGTCAAGAGACGCGCTGCCTATCGACCGAATGCCAACGCCAGCCGACGAAACGACGTTTCAGGAAAGGACTCTCAGCAATGGCCAGTCCCTCCCGATCGCAGACAGCCGACTCGAATGGGGCGGCCCCGACCACGGTCACCACCCTCAGCGAGGACGAACTGAGTTCGGCCGCACAGCGGGAGCGTCGCAAACGCATCCTGGACGCGACCCTGGCATTGGCCTCCAAGGGCGGCTACGACGCCGTCCAGATGCGCGCCGTCGCCGAACGCGCCGATGTCGCCGTCGGCACCCTGTACAGATATTTCCCGTCCAAGGTGCACCTGCTGGTCTCCGCGCTCTCGCGGGAGTTCGAGCAGATCGAGGGCAAACGCAAGCCGCTTGCCGGACAGACGCCGCAGGAGCGCATGCATTTGCTGCTCACCCAGATCACCCGGATGATGCAGCGCGACCCGCTGCTCACCGAGGCCATGACCCGCGCCTTCATGTTCGCCGACGCCTCGGCGGCGGCCGAGGTGGATCGGGTCGGCAAGGTGATGGACCGCGTCTTCGCCCGCGCCATGAACGACGGCGAACCCACCGAGCGTCAATTGGCGATCGCCAGGGTAATCAGCGATGTATGGCTGTCGAATCTCGTTGCGTGGCTTACCCGCCGGGCCTCGGCCACCGATGTCACCGAACGCCTGGAACTCACCGTGGATCTGCTGCTGGGCGAGCGCTCCTAGGAACCGTCCGCCGCCGGACAGCTATCCGGCGGCCACGTCACCAGCGGATATCCGGCAAATTCCATACTCGGGAGATCCCAGCCACGGCGCCGCCCCGGTGCGAGCCGGGCCACGCTGCACTTGTCCGCGGCGGCGCGAGCGGGGATGATCACGCGCAGCGGCGGTGTCCGCGCGTCGCAATCGTGCGCACGCATACCGGCGCGGCACGGTGCGGCAAATTCAACACAGTATTGTTTCTCCCGCCCCTGAAAATCCTCCTCCGATCACTAGGTTGGACGCGTGAGCGCACAGGATCTGCCACTGGAACTTCGCCGTGCATTGTCGACGGTCGCGCGCGTGCCACGGCTCTTGGTCGCATCGGACTACGACGGGACGATCGCGCCCATCGTCTCCGACCCGACCAAGGCCTATCCCCACCGGGAATCGGTGAACGCGCTACGCGCGCTCGCCGGCCTCACCGCGACCACGGCCGCCGTCATCTCGGGGCGCGCGCTGCGCGATCTCGCGGCACTGTCTCGACTGCCGGTCGAGGTGCAACTCATCGGAAGCCACGGTTCGGAATTCGACGTCGGCTTCGTGCACGCCATCGACAATGACGCCAAACATCTGCTGCAAGAGGTCACCGCCGCGCTGACCAGGATCGCCGCCGAGAATCCCGGCGTCAGCGTGGAGACCAAGCCCGCGAGCATCGCCCTGCATGTGCGCAATGCCGGTCCCGAGATCGGCCGCCGCGCGCTCACCCAGGCCAGACAGGGTCCGGCCAGTTGGGTGGGCGTGCAGGTCACCGAGGGCAAGGCCGTGATCGAACTCGCGGTCGTGCCCACCGACAAGGGCGCGGCGCTCGATACCGTCCGGCACGAGGCGGGCGCCTCGGCCGCGGTGTTCTTCGGCGACGACGTCACCGACGAGAAGGCCTTCCGCGTCCTGTCCGGACCGGATGTCGGCATCAAGGTCGGCGAGGGCGACACCCTGGCCGGCTACCGCGTGTCCAGCACCGAGGAGGTGGCGCGCGCCCTGGCCTTCCTGCTCGAGGAGCGGCGCACCTGGTTGGCCGGTGCCAGCGCCCCCCGAATCGAGCGGCTGACCATGCTGGCCAGCCCTCGGTCCAATGCGCTGCTCACCCCCGACGCCACCGTCACCTGGTTCTGCCATCCGGAACCGGATTCGGCCGCGGTCTTCGCCCATCTGCTCGGTGGCCCGCAGGCCGGACATTTCACGATCGCCCCCGAGCGGTCGGGACTGCCACTCTCGCAGCGCTATGTCGATGGCACCATGACGGTCGAAACCCGTTGGGCCAGTCTGCAGGTCGTCGACTACCTGCCGCACGACGTGACCGGCGACCGCACCGACCTCACCAGGGTCATCACCGGTGACGCCAAGGCGGTGGTCACCTTCGCACCGCGTCCCGAGTTCGGGCAGGTGCCGGTGACCATCAAGGCGGGTCCCACCGGCCTGCGGGTGCAGGGCACCAACGACCCGATGGTGCTGCGCTCCCCCGGTGTGGAGTGGGAGATCATCGACGACGGGATGCATCACACCGCGCGCGCGGTGATCGATCCGTCGAATGGTCCGATCGTCCTGGAGATGCGCTGCGGCACGGCCGATCTCGCCCCGGCCATGACCAGCGAGCCGGAGCGGCGCAAACTGGCCGAGAGCTACTGGGGCCAGTGGTCGGCGGGCCTGGATCTGCCGCCGCTGAAGCCGGATCTGATGAAGCGTTCGGCGCTCACGCTGCGCGGGCTGGTGCACGCGCCGTCCGGTTCGATCCTGGCGGCGGCCACCACCTCGCTGCCGGAAGACATCGGCGGCGTGCGCAATTGGGATTACCGCTACTGCTGGCTGCGCGATGCCTCGCTGACCGCGCAGGCGCTGGTCTCGCTGGGTTCGCTGGAGGAGGCGGAGAACTTCCTCGGCTGGGTGCACCGGGTGTTGGAGACGCTGCAGGGACCGGAGCGGTTGCATCCGCTCTACACCATCTACGGCGAGACGCTGCCGCCCGAGGCATCGATCGACCAACTGCCCGGCTACGCGGGCTCGCGCCCGGTTCGCGTCGGCAACGCCGCGAATATGCAGGTCCAGCTGGACGTCTTCGGTCCGATCGTGGATCTCATCGCCAGCCTGTCGCACGCGCGCGAACTCAAGGGCATCACCGATGCGGGCAAGGCGCTGCCCGATCCGGACTGGGAATTGGTCTCGGCCATGGTGTCCGCGGTGCAGCGGCGCTGGCAGGAACCCGATCACGGTATCTGGGAGATTCGCGGCAATCCGCGCCATCACGTCTATTCCAAGGTCATGGGCTGGCTCACCGTCGATCGCGCGCTCACCCTCGCGCACCGTTTCGACCGGCCGATCGATCCCGCGTGGGAGATCCTGCGCGAGACCATCGCCGCCGAGGTCAAGGAACATGGCTGGAACGATGAGGTCAGGTCCTACACCGCCGCCTATGACGGCACCGATCTCGACGCCGCGACGCTGCATATCGGACTCAGCGGTCTGATCGACCCGTCCGATCCGCGCTTCGCCGCGACCGTGGTCGCCACCGAGGCCGAGTTGCGCAGCGGCGCGACCGTCTACCGCTATCACCACGACGACGGCCTGCCCGGCGGCGAGGGCGGGTTCCATCTGTGCGCGGCCTGGCTGGTCGAGGCGTACCTGCTGATCGGCAGGCGCTCGGACGCCGAGGCGCTGTTCGCGCAACTCGTCGACGCGGCGGGTCCGACCGGTCTGCTCAGCGAGGAATACGATCCGATCGCCGAGCGTTCGCTGGGTAATCACCCGCAGGCGTACAGCCACCTGGGCCTGCTGCGCTGCGCCCAGCTCCTGAGCCAGCCCGTCGAGGCGCTGGTCTGAATCACCCCTGGTAGAGGCCCGCGGACCACAGTTCGCGGGCCTGATTCGTATCCGGGGTGCGGATGCGACTTGGACGGATGCTAGGTTATAGTGGAAACGATTTCCATTACTGGCTGATATGGGTCGGTGATGCGAACCCGTACTCATTCGGCAGTCCGTAGCCGTGCTGCCCGTCCGACCCGCTGTGCCCGTGTCACCCCAGGAGTTCCCGCGTGAAGTCACGATCTGCCCTTCGCATTGTCGGCATCGTCGCGGGAGTGGCCGCAGCGGCCACGCTCACCGCATGTGGCGGTGGCACAAAGGATTCCGGCAAACCCACCGTGGTCGCCTCGACCAATGTCTGGGGCAGTGTCGCGGCCGCCGTCGCCGGAGCCGACGCCGCGGTGCAGGCCATCATCGCCGACCCGAGCGCCGATCCACACTCCTATGAGACCACCGCCGCCGACTCGGCCAAGTTCAGCGATGCCGGACTGGTCGTCTACAACGGCGGCGGTTACGACGAATTCGCCACCAAGGCCATCGCGGGGCGCGACAAGAAGTCGGTGGCCGCCTTCGACTCGCGCACCGACCAGTCCGACAAGAACGAGCACGTCTGGTACGACCCGACGATCGTCGGGAAGGTCGCCGACCGCATCGCCGCCGCGCTCGGCGAGATCGACGCCGAACACGCCAAGAACTACACCGATCGCGCCGCCGCCTTCCGCGACCGACTGGGCGCGATCACCGCCGCCTCGGACAGGATCGCCGCCGACCATCCGAAATCGCCCGTGCTCCAGACCGAACCGATCGCGCACTACCTGCTGCGCGCGGCGAATGCCGAGGATCGCACGCCGCGCAGTTTCCAGGAGGCCATCGAGCAGGGCACCGATCCGACGCCCGCCGATGTGGCCGCCGTGCGGGACATGCTCTCCGGCAAGCAGGTTCGCGCCATGGTCTACAACACCCAGACCGAGGACAAGATCACCAAGGATCTGGCGGCGCTGGCCAAGCGCTCCGGTGTCGCCGTGGTCGAGGTCACCGAGACCCTGCCCGCAGGCACCGATTTCGTGCAGTGGCAGACCGATAACGCGCAGGCACTGGCCAAGGCGCTGAGCTGAGGGAGATCATGAGCGATTCACTCTCGACCGACCATGGTCGGGGCGGCGTCGAACCGGTGGTCCGGCTCGACGCCGCCCGGCTGTCCTATGGCGACCGAACCCTGTGGCAGGGACTGGATCTCGCGGTTCGCGCGGGCGAATTCGTCGCCATCCTCGGCCCGAACGGCACCGGCAAGACCTCACTGCTGAAGGTGCTGCTCGGTCAGGTGCAATTGGCCGCCGGCTCGGTGCGGATCGCGGGAGCGCCCGCGCGCCTGGGCAATCCGGATATCGGGTACATCCCGCAGCAGAAGTCGTTCGAGACCGGAGTGCAGTTGCGCGGGGTCGACCTGATCGGCCTCGGCGTCGACGGACACCACTGGGGACTGGGTCTGCGCGGCCGCCGGGAGCGCCGGGCGAAGATCGCCGCCGCCGTCACCGCCGTCGGCGCGGAGCGATTCGCGCATGCCCCACTGGAATCCATGTCCGGCGGCGAGCAGCAGCGGCTGCGGGTGGCGCAGGCACTGGTGGGCGATCCCAAGGTGCTGCTCTGCGACGAACCGCTGCTCAGCCTCGACCTGGCCAATCAGCGCCTGGTCGCCGAACTGATCGACCGACGTCGCCGCACCCACGGCACCGCGGTGCTTTTCGTCACCCACGAGATCAATCCCATTCTGCCGCTGGTGGACAAGGTCCTCTACCTGGTCGACGGCAAGTTCCGCATCGGCACGCCCGAGGAGGTGATGACCTCCGAGGTGCTCTCCGAGCTGTACCGCACCGAGGTCGACGTGCTGCGGGTGCGCGGGCGGCTCGTGGTCGTCGGCACCGGCGACACCATCGACGCGCTCGGTGGACATCACGAATCCGAGGCCGCCCGAGGCGAATCCACGCCGAACGCGCCCGAATCCGAGCCTGCTACCGCCACGGCGGCGAACGAACACGCCACAACCACCCCCGAATCCGCGAGCACCGCGGGCGAACCCATGACCGCGGCAGGCGAATCGGAGCGAGTGGGGGTGCGCTCGTGAACAACAAGCTCTCCGGCGTCTTCACCAGGATGTTCGATTTCGGCACCACCGCCAACCTGCTCGGCTACGACTTCGTCCAGCAGGCCGTGTTGGCGGCCGCGCTGCTCGGACTGCTGGCGGGGGTGATCGGGCCGCTGATCATCAGCAGGCAGATGTCCTTCGCCGTGCACGGCACCAGCGAACTGTCGCTGACCGGCGCGGCGGCGGCGCTGCTGGCCGGGGTCGGCGTCGGCTTCGGCGCGATCGCGGGTTCGGTGGTGGCGGCGCTGCTATTCGGTGTGCTGGGAACCCGCGCGCGGGAACGCGATTCGGTGATCGCGGTGGTGCTCTCGTTCGGACTGGGTCTGTCGGTGCTGTTCCTGTGGCTGGGGCCGGAGCGGGCCGGATCGAAATTCTCGCTGCTCACCGGTCAGGTGGTCAGCGTCGGCTACAGCGGGTTGGCGCTGCTGATCACCTGCACGGTCGCGGTTTTGGCGGTGCTGGCGGTGGTCTACCGGCCGCTGCTGTTCGCCAGTGCCGATCCGGAAGTCGCGGTGGCGCGCGGGGTTCCGGTGCGGGCGCTGTCCATCGTCTTCGCCGTCATGCTGGGGATCACGGCCGCTTTCGGCGTGCAGATCGTCGGCGCGCTGCTGGTGTTGTCGCTGCTGATCACTCCGGCCGCGGCGGCGGCGCAACTGACCGCGAATCCGGTGCGGGCCACCGTGCTCGCGGTGGTCTTCGCCGAGACGGCCGCGGTGGGCGGGATCCTGCTCTCGCTCGCGCCGGGAGTTCCGGTGTCCACCTTCGTCACCGCCATCTCCTTCGGCATCTATTTGGTGTGTCGGGTGATCGGACCGCGCAGGCGGGCCTTGGCACGCGCCCATTGATGGCGGGTGCCTTCAGTAGTCGGTCCCGATTTCGTATGCTCGGACCCACGCGTCCATCAACGAAGGTGACCACCGATGATCGACTTCTCGATACCCGCCGACCTCGTCGCCGAACGCGACCGGGTGCGCCGCTTCGTCACCGACCGCGTCATCCCCTTCGAACGCGATCCGCGCCTGACCGCGCACGGCCCCACCGATGAACTGCGCCGGGACCTCGTCGAACTCGCGCGCGCCGAGGATCTGCTGACCATCCAGGCCCCCAAGGAATTCGGCGGGCGCGGACTGACCCACCTGGAGCAGGCGGTGCTCTACGAGGCCGCGGGCTGGTCCACCCTCGGTCCCGTCGCCATGAACTGCGCCGCCCCCGACGAGGGCAATATGTTCCTGCTGGGCAAGATCGCCGATCCGGAGCAGGCCGAGCGGTACCTGCGGCCGATGCTCGACGGCCATCAGCGTTCGGTCTTCGCCATGACCGAACCCTGCGGCGCGGGTTCTGATCCGGCACAGCTCAATACGGAGGCCCGCTTCGACGGCGCGAATTTCACCGTCAACGGTCGCAAATGGCTGATCACCGGCGCCAAGGGCGCGAAGACCTGGATCATCATGGCCCGCTTGGCCCCATCCCCCGAACTCGCCGCGGCTGGACTCGAACCAGGACCCACCCTTTTCCTCACCGACGGCGACCAACCGGGCATCGTCATCGAACGGACCATGAACACAATGGACCGCAACTACGTGGCAGGACACGGCGTCGTCCGATTCGACGACCTGGTGCTGCCGCGCTCCGCACTGCTGGGCGAGACCGGAAAAGCCCTGCGCTACGCGCAATTGCGACTCGCCCCGGCCCGGCTCACCCACTGCATGCGCTGGCTCGGTGCGGCCGAGCGCGCCCAACACATCGCCATCGAGCACGCCAGGACCCGCACCGCCTTCGGTAAACCGATCGGCGAGCACGAGGGTGTGTCGTTCCTGCTGGCGGACAACGAGATCGCCCTGCATCAGTGCAGACTCACCATCTGGCACGCCTGCTGGCTGATGGACCGTGGCGAGCAGGCGCGCCACGAGAGTTCGATGGCCAAATCCTTCGTCTCCGAAGAGCTTTTCAAGGTGGCCGACCGCTGCGTGCAGGTACTCGGCGGTATCGGCATCAGCGATGAGACGGTGGTGGAGATGATCTTCCGCGATATGCGCGCCTTCCGCCTCTACGACGGCCCCACCGAAGTGCACAAGTACGCGATCGGCCGGAAGATCTTGCGGGACAACTGAGCAAGCCGACTACCATCCGATGGCATGAGTTCGGAATTGCTCGTCGATGTCTCGGGGGGCACCGCCGTGCTCACGCTGAACCGTCCCGCCCAGCAGAATGCCGTCACCCCTGCGATGGCCGCGGCGCTCGGCGCGGCACTGCGGCGCTGCGACGCCGAGGACGCCATCCGGGCGGTGGTCATCACCGGGACCCCGCCCGCCTTCTGCGCGGGCGCGGACCTGTCGAATCGGATAGGCGAGGTCAGCGCGACCATCGAACCCGCGCCGTGGCGGGTGCGCAAACCAGTGATCGCGGCCGTCAACGGGCATGCGGTCGGCATCGGTTTAGCGCTGGCCCTCCAGTGCGATCTGCGCTATGTCGCGCGCGACGCCGTCTACGGCCTCAATCAGGTGCGGCGCGGCGTGCTGGCCGACGGCTACGCGCACTGGACCCTGCCCCGCCTGATCGGTATGGCCAATGCCGCCGACATCCTGCTCACCGGCCGCACCTTCGACGGTGACGAGGCCAAATCCCTTGGCCTGGCCAATGCCTGCGTGGAGGCCGCCGAGGTGCTGCCCACCGCGCTCGCCGTGGCGCACGATCTGGCCAACGGTTCGGCCCCGCTGCCTGTCGCGCTGTCCAAGCGGCTGCTGTGGGAAGGTCTGGGTATGACCCCGGCCGTGGTCGGAAAATTGGAGACCGACCTCAATCACCATGTGGACCGCGGGATCGACGGCGGCGAGGCCATGGCCGCCTTCAAGGATCGCCGCCAGCCGAACTGGTCGGGCAGCGTCAGCGGCGAATGGCCCGCATGGGACACCGGAAACGAGCGCCCCGGCCTCGCCTGATCAAACCGGCTCGATCAAGCTGCTTCGTTGAGCCGGCTTGATCGAGCCGCTCTGATCAAGTCACTTTGATCAAGCATTGCCGCCGAGCAGCATGAGGAAGAAGACGATCGCGATGACGACCATGAAGACCGTCGTGACAATGCCCAGGATATAGCCGACCAGCACCTGTGCCCGGCCACCGTACGCGCCACCGGACTCCTCGATCTGGTCGAGCGCGCGCTTGCCCATGGCCCAGGCCACCGGCCCGAGCACACCGCAGCACAGCAGACTCGCCGCGCCGAGGAACAGCACGGCCGTGGCATTGGGATGCTCTACCGGGTTGCCCGGCACCGTGTTGGGTATGACCACCAGCCGAATTCTACGGGGCGCTAGCCGTTTTGGTGGGTAACCTTCACCGCCGGCGCTGGCGCGCGATTTCGGCGAGCACCACGCCCGCGGCCACCGAGGCATTGAGCGATTCCACCGGACCAGCCATCGGAATGCTCAGGATCTGGTCGCAGTTCTCGCGCACCAGGCGCGAGAGGCCCTTACCTTCCGAACCGACCACGACCACCGTCGGCACCGAGCCGTCGAAATCGTCGATAGCAGTGTCGCCGCCCGCGTCCAGACCCACCACCTGAATGCCCTTGCCTGCCCAATCCTTCAGCGTGCGAGTCAGATTCGTGGCACGCGCGACCGGCAGCCTGGCCGCGGCGCCCGCACTGGTGCGCCAGGCCACCGCCGTGACGCTCGCGCTGCGCCGCTGCGGGATGACCACACCCTGCCCGCCGAAGGCGGCGACCGAGCGGATCACCGCGCCCAGATTGCGCGGATCGGAGATATTGTCCAGCGCCACCAGCAGTGCGGGCTCCTGCGAGCCGCGCACCTTGTCCATCAGGTCATCGGGGTGGGCGTAGCGGTAGGGCGGCACCTGCAGCGCGAGCCCCTGATGCAAACCGTTGTGGCTCAACCGATCCAGATCGGTGCGCGGCACCTCCAGAATGGAGATGCCCGCATCGGCGGCCAGTTTCACGCTCTCGGTGAGGCGGTCGTCGTTCTCGGTGCCCACCGCGACGTACAGCGCCGTCGCGGGCACGCCGGTGCGCAGACATTCCAGGACCGGATTGCGGCCGAGCACCACCTCGGGACCGTCCTCGGTGCGGCGGGCCGGGGGCCGCCCCGGCTGCGCGCCCGACTTGACCTGCGCCGCTTTGGCTTTGGCGGCCGCACGTTTGGCCGCAGGGTGCTTGGTGCGCTGCTCGGCGGGCGGGGTGGCCCCCCGTCCCTCCAACCCGCGCCTGCGCTTGCCGCCGGAGCCGACCACGGCTCCCTTCTTGCTGCCGGTCTTACGAGTCGCGCCGCGACGCTGCGAATTGCCTGCCATCAATCAGCCTTTCCGGTGGGTACGCTCAGCGACCACTCGGGGCCGTTCGGGGTGTCGGTCACCTCGATGCCCGCGGCCTGCAATCGGTCGCGTGCGGCATCGGCACTGGCCCAGTCCTTTTCGGCCCTGGCGCGCTGACGGCGGTCGAGTTCCGCGCCGATCAGGGTATCCAGCGCGGCGAGCGCGGCCGAATTGTCCTGCGGGCGATACCAGTGCGGGTCCAGCGGGTCGACACCGAGGATGGCGAGCATGGCGCGCACCTGGGCGGCCGAGTCGCGCGCGGCATCGACCGCGCCTGCGTCCAGCGCGCGATTGCCCTCGGTGACCGCGCCGTGGATCTCGGCCAGCGCGCGCGGCACGGACAGGTTGTCGTCGAGGGCCTCGGCGAAGGCATCGGTCCACTTGCCGACCGGCACCGCGCCCGCCCGCTCGACCACCCGGTGCACGAACGACTCGAGGCGCTGATAGGACTGGGCCGCGTCGGCGAGCGCCTTGTCCGAATACTCCAGCATCGACGCGTAGTGGGCGCTGCCGAGGTAGAAGCGCAACTCCACCGCGCGCACCCGCTCGAGCACATTCGGCACCGAGAGCACATTGCCCAGCGATTTGGACATCTTCTCCCCGGACATGGTCACCCAGCCGTTGTGCAGCCAATACCGGGCGAATCCGTGCCCGGCGGCCTTGGACTGGGCGATCTCGTTCTCGTGGTGCGGGAAGACCAGATCCAAACCACCGCAGTGGATATCGAATTCGGCGCCGAGGTAGTACTCGGCCATCACCGAGCACTCCAGATGCCAGCCGGGACGACCCGGCCCCCACGGCGATGGCCAACTCGGCTCACCCGGCTTGGCCGCCTTCCACATGGTGAAATCGCGCGGATCGCGTTTGCCCGCGCCGAGGCTCTCGCCCTGATGCACATCGTCGATGCGGTGACCGGAGAGCCTGCCGTAATCCGGGTAGCTGAGCACATCGAAATAGACATTGCCCGCCGAGGCGTAGGCGTGTCCGCGCTCGATGAGCCGCCGCATCATCTCGACCATCTGGGTGATGTGGCCCGTCGCGCGCGGCTCGGCCGAGGGCGGCAGCACGCCCAGCGTCTCGTAGGCGTGGTTGAAGGCGCGCTCACAGGTGGCGGCCCACTCCCACCACGGCCGCCCGGCCTCCTCGGCCTTGCGCAGGATCTTGTCGTCGATATCGGTGACATTCCGGATGAAACGGACATCCTGATCGTGGGCCAGCAACCAGCGCCGCAGCACATCGAAGGCCACACTGCTGCGCATATGTCCGATATGCGGCTCGCCCTGCACTGTCGCCCCACACAGGTATACCGAAACACATCCGGGGACCAGCGGCGCGAATTCGCGCATGGTCCTGGTGTCGGTATCAAAGAGGCGCAGCGTCACGGCAGTCGATCCTAGCTGGTGGGAGGTCGGTCAACGGACCCGGCCGCACTCGGCCGGAGCACGGTCACCGACAGGATCGCAGCAGCGCGGTGGCGATGGCGGCGATACCCTCGCCGCGGCCGGTCAGACCGAGTCCGTCGGAGGTGGTGCCGGAGACCGAGACCGGCGCGCCCAGCAGCTCACCGAGCACCTGCTGCGCCTCGGCCCGGCGCGGACCGATCTTGGGCCGATTGCCGATGACCTGCACGGCGGCATTGACCGTCGCGAAACCCTCCGCCTCGAGCAGCCGCCGCACCTCCTGCAGCATGGCCGCGCCCGACACGCCCGCCCACTCCGGGCGACCGGTGCCGAAAACCGCGCCGACATCGCCCAGACCGGCGGCCGAGAGCAGCGCGTCGCACAGCGCGTGCGCCGCCACATCGCCATCGGAATGACCCGAGCAGCCGTCATCGCCGTCGAAGCGCAGACCCGCCATCCAGCACGGCCTGCCCACCTCGATCGGATGCACATCGCTGCCGATGCCGACCCGCAGCTCCGGCGCGGTCACGACAGACCCGCCGGGTGGCCGAGCAACGTGTTGGCCAGCCGCAGATCCAGCGGCGTGGTGATCTTGAAAGCCAGCGGGTCGCCCGAGATGGTGCGCACCCGCGCGCCGAGCCGCTCGACCAGGGCCGCGTCATCGGTGGCGACGAGATCGGCGGCATAGGCGGCGCGCAGTAGATCGGCGGCGAAACCCTGCGGTGTCTGGATCGCGCGCAACCGCGCCCGCTCCGGAGTGCCCGTCACCACGCCCTCGGCATCGACGGATTTGATGGTGTCCACCACCGGCAGCGCGGGCACCACGGCCGGATGACCCGCCCGCAACTCGGCCGCGACCCGCGCGATCAGCGCGGGCGGGGTCAGGGCGCGGGCGGCATCGTGCACCAGGTAGTAGGAGGCATTGGGGGCAGCGGCGATACCGGCGCGCACCGAATCGGTGCGCTCGGCCCCGCCGACCACCACATCGACCGAATCCGAGGGGGGCAGCAGGGCAACCGCACCCGCCACGAATTCGGGGGGAACCATGACGACGATCCGATCCACCGCGCCGGAGGCCAAGAGCCCATCGACGGCGAGCCGGACCATCGGGACGCCGCCGACCGCGACGAACGCTTTGGGCGCGTCGGCACCCAGGCGAACTCCGCGACCGGCGGCGGGAACCAATGCGACGACGGATGCGTCGCCGGAGGGCTCGGGCACGGTCAGGACGCCGCGGCCAGAACCTCGTCGAGCAGAATCTCGGCCTTTCCGTCGTCAGTGCCCTCGGCGAGCGCGAGCTCGCCGACGAGGATCTGACGCGCCTTGGCGAGCATGCGCTTCTCGCCCGCGGACAGGCCGCGATCCTGTTCGCGGCGCCACAGGTCGCGAACGACCTCGGCGACCTTGTTCACATCGCCGGAGGCCAGCTTCTCCAAATTGGCCTTGTAGCGGCGAGACCAGTTAGTCGGCTCCTCGGTGTGCGGCGCGCGCAGCACCTGGAAGACTCGGTCGAGACCCTCTTGGCCCACGACATCGCGAACGCCGACATATTCGGCGTTCTCCGCGGGAACGCGAACAGTCAGGTCTCCTTGCGCGACCTTCAGGACCAGATACTCTTTCTGCACACCCTTGATGGTGCGAGTCTCGATTGCTTCGATCAGCGCCGCTCCGTGGTGGGGGTAAACGACGGTGTCTCCGACCTTAAAAATCATGTGTCCCGTGCCCCTTTCGATGTTCACAGTTTAACATGCGACTCGATAACGGCGCGATCAACTGTGCAGGTCAGGGCCACAACGAGGGCACCGTCGGGGTTGACAGAACAGATCCGATGTGCATTCCGTTGTGCCAGAACGGCTTCGACGCACACCCGCGCGACACGCCGGCACCCGCCCGCGCGACGCGCCCTGATCGCGAGCCCCGACGACCACGACGCCGAGGGAACTACTACGCTCCCTAGTTATTACGCTCCCGAGCGGAGCGAGCCCGCCCGCACCTCGCCGGACATGGAGGACATCGTGACTGCCCTGAAAGCTGTGACCGCCGCGTCGGGGGCGCGGACGTCGAAGTGGCGTCGGATGGCGCCGGTAGCCGCGTTGGCCGCCGGTGCGGCGCTGGCCCTGTCCGGCTGCGGCGCGGGCCAGGTCTCCCAAACCGCGAACCAGGTCCCCGCCATCAACGGCAACCACGCCGAGATCGGCCGGATCGCGCTGCGCAATGTGCACATCGTGTACCCCGGCGCAGGCGCCGGTCCGGAATACAACAACGCCAAGGGCGGCAAGGCGCTGATCGCGCTGTCGATCATCAACAACAGCGAAACCGTCACCGACGAACTCATCAGCGTCAAAACCGATCTCGGCGATGTGAAACTCACCGCGCCTGCGGGCAAGTCCGGGGTGGTCATCGAACCGCAGCACACGGTCGTCGCCGCGGCCAAGGCAGGCGGCCACGCCGCACCGGCCGCCGCGGCCACCAGCGCCCCCGCGGGCGCGCCGACCACCTCGCCCGCCGCGCCCGCCACCGGCCACGGCGCGAGCCCCACCGCCGCCCGCCCTGCGGGCGAGAAGGCCGAGGATCCGGCCGCCAACCCGGCCATGATCGAGATCTCCGGACTCACCAGGGATATCGGTCCGGGCCTCACCTACACGGTGACCTTCAACTTCAAGCAGAACGGCACCGTCGGCGTGCAGGTCCCGGTCGACGCGGGTCCGCTGACCGAGCGCCAGGGCGACACCTCCGACAAGGCCGCCGAAGGCGAGCACAAGGGCGGTCACTGACCCCATCGCCGAAACGGCTGTCGCCCTGCGCGGCAGCCGTTTTCGCGTACCAGGGACACTGGCGCCCCCGTATCGGGGCCTGCGGGGCGGCGCGCCGCCGAATCCGGTGTCGGCACCGATCCGTAAGGTGCGGCTGTGGCCAAGACCAAGCAGATCTTCCGGTGCTCCGCCTGCACGCACGAGGTCGCCAAATGGGTGGGCAAATGTCCGGACTGCGGCGCGTGGGGCACCGTCGACGAGGTGGTCCTCTCCGCCGCCGCCGTCGCCGGTCCCGGCGGACGCAAGGCCATGCTGCCCAGCACCGCCGCCGCACCCATCTCCCGGATCGACGCCAAGGTCACCAAAGCCAGGCCCACGGGCGTGGCGGAGTTGGACCGGGTGCTCGGCGGCGGCATCGTGCCCGGTTCGGTGGTGCTGCTCTCGGGCGAACCGGGCGTCGGCAAGTCGACGCTGCTGCTCGAGGTCGCGCACCGCTGGGCCGATCAGCGCGAGGAGATCTCGCTGTACGTGACGGCCGAGGAATCGGCCGGACAGGTGCGCCTGCGCGCGGACCGCACCGGCGCGGTGCACGAAAAGGTCTATCTCGCGGCCGAATCCGATCTGTCGATCGTGCTCGGACATGTCGAGCAGGTGCGGCCGACGCTGCTGGTGGTCGACTCGGTGCAGACCATGCTGGCCCCGGATACCGACGGTGTGATCGGCGGGGTCACCCAGGTGCGCGCGGTGGCGGCCACCCTCACCGCGCTGGCGAAGGCGAGCGGCACGGCGGTGCTGCTGGTCGGCCACGTCACCAAGGACGGGGCCATCGCGGGTCCGCGCACCCTCGAACACCTGGTCGACGTGGTCCTGCATTTCGAGGGCGACAAGAACTCCACCCTGCGCATGGTGCGCGGCATCAAGAACCGCTTCGGCAGCGCCGACGAGGTCGGCTGTTTCGAACTGCACGACGACGGCATCGCGGGCGTCGCCGATCCGTCCGGACTGTTCCTGCACCACCGCACCGAATCGGTATCCGGTACGGCGGTGACCGTCGCCATGGACGGCAAGCGGCCCCTGGTGGCCGAGGTGCAGGGCCTCACGGTCGGCACCGAGATCCCCTCGCCGCGCCGCGCCGTCAGCGGACTGGACTACAACCGGGTCGCCATGGTGCTCGCCGTGCTGCAGAGCCGCGCCCGAATGTTCCTGGGCAAACACGATATCTACGCCGCCACCGTCGGCGGTATGCGTCTGAACGAACCCGCCGCCGACCTGGCCATCGCCCTGGCCATCGCGAGCGCGGCCCGCGAGCGGGCGCTGCCGGTGGGCTGGGTGCTGCTCGGCGAGGTCGGGCTGGCAGGCGAGGTGCGTCGAGTCTCGGGCGTGTCGCGCAGGCTGGCGGAGGCCGAGCGGCTGGGCTTCACCACGGCGCTGGTGCCGCCCGGTGTCGAACGCAAGGGCGTCACGATGAAGGTGCACGAGGTCGCCGATGTCCAGTCGGCGCTGCGGCTGGCCGGATTGGCCAAGCGCGCCAAGGGCTCCGACGGCGCCCCCGGCAGCGGCCCTGCCCCGGTCAACAGTTCGGAAACCACATTGGCCAAGCGAATTCGCGCCCAGCACGAGACGTTGCGCGCCAACAGCGCCGAATTCGACCGCGAGCCGGACATGTTCGACGATGTCCCCCCGGAGTCCTAGGCGTACCTCCGCCTTCGCTCCGGCCATGCGCAGGTCTGCGGACTGCCTCGCCGACAGCACCACCTAGGACCCCGCCCCGGCCCCGTGCGGGTTCAAAGACGGCTGCGCCGACACGCCTACTAGGCGATATTGAACGGCTCCGCCGCGCTGCGAATGGAACCGAGTTGGGCGACAACGGCGTACGCGCCGGCCGGGACCTGGACGCGTTCACCGGCGCAGGTCTGCTGCGAGGTCGATCCGGACCAGGTGACGGTGAAACCAGCCTGCTCACCGCGATTCAGCGCGCGGATATCGGGCTGACCGTCCGGGTAGCAGTCGGTGCTCGACCACATGCGGCGCTGTCCGTCGAGAGTCTGCACCGAGACCTGCTGGAGCCCGGAACCCAGATCGCGCGAGCACGCCACCTGCGAGATATTGGTGATGACGATCCAGAACACCGGCTGCTCACCGGATTTGTAGGTGGGCTGCTCCACCGTCACCTTCACCGCGAGCGACTGGTCCGGGCATTGGCCGGGCGGTGGGGCGGCGAGCACGGCCGCGGAGGTCACGGGCGGGCCGGACGGTTTGACCGGGCTCGCTTCGGCGCCTGCCGACGGCTTTCCGGCGGCGGCGGCCTCGGCGGACTTATTGGCCGGATCACCCGATTTGCTCGGCTCAGCGGAGCGGTGCGACGCGGCGGGGGTCGAACTCGCCGCGGCCGCCGCGGGCTCGGACGAACCGCGCCGAGCGACCATGAGCGCCACCCAGATCACCAGCGCGAGTGCCAGCACCAATGCGGCGATGGCGAAAACGCGGCGACGCCAGTAGATCTCCGGAGGCAGCGGTCCAGTGGGTTCCAGCACGCCTCAACGGTAAGGGCACGGCCGGGCACAGCCGCTGAGGACCCCGGCGTGTCGGATGAGGCGGCACGCACGGTGCAGGTACATTGCGCGGCTCGCCGAGTCCCACCGAATCGGGGCGAATTCGACCCGATTCGGACCCGCCCGAACCAATGCGGCTCAGGCGCGACCGGTCGGGTTCGGGCCGGACTCAGGCGGATTCGCCGACATTGCCGACCACCCGCTGCAAGGTGACCCGCCCCTCGGAGAGCCGGTAGGTCACGCAGGCGATGGCGCATTCACCGGTGGCCACCCTTTGGGAGATGATCATCGACCGCTGCATGAGCAGTCGGCTCGTCTCCACGACATGCCTGGCCTCCAGATCGTCGACGGTGGTCAGACCTTCGCGGCGGCCGACGAGAATGGACGGGGTGACCCGCTCCACCACGCTGCGAATGAATCCGCCCGGCACCTCGCCGCCGTCGAGCGCGTCCAGCGTGGCCTTGACCGCCCCGCAACTGTCGTGGCCGAGCACCACGATCAGCGGCACGTTCAGCACGTGAACGCCGTATTCGATCGAGCCGAGCACGGAGCTGTCGACCACGTGTCCCGCGGTGCGGACCACGAACATATCGCCGAGGCCCTGGTCGAAGATGAGTTCGGCGGCCACGCGGGAGTCACCGCAGCCGAACAGGATGGCGGCCGGATGCTGTCCGTCGACGAGTTTGGCCCGATCCGCCGCGCCCTGGCTAGGATGCAGCAGGTTGCCCGTGACGAAGCGGTCGTTGCCTTCCCTGAGCGATTTCCAAGCCGTGATCGGGGTGAGCTGCGACATGGAACCCATTGTGCACGGGGCATCGGCTACCAGCGAGTTCGACTGGCAACCCGATGGTGAACACCGGACGATCCGGTCCAAACGGAGATGGTGAGACGTGGCGGAACAGGGCGGTATCGATGCGGCGGCGCTGCTCGACTGGTACCGCGACGAGGCCCGCGAGCTGCCGTGGCGGCGCTCCGGTGTGAGCGCCTGGCAGATCCTGATGAGCGAGATCATGCTCCAGCAGACGCCGGTGGTGCGGGTGGAGCCGATCTGGCGCGAGTGGGTGGCGCGCTGGCCTGTTCCCTCGGCCTTGGCGGCCTCCTCGCAGGCCGAGGTGCTGCGCGCCTGGGGCAAGCTCGGCTATCCGCGTCGGGCGCTGCGGCTGCACGAGTGCGCGCGGGTGCTGGCCGAACAACACGGCGACGCGGTGCCCGCCGACGTGGAACTGCTGCTCGCGCTGCCGGGTATCGGCGCCTATACCGCGCGCGCCGTGGCCTGTTTCGCCTACGGCCAGCGGGTTCCGGTGGTGGACACCAATGTTCGCCGCGTGGTCGCGCGCGCCGTACACGGCCGCGAGGTGGGCAATCCGTCCGCGCGCGATCTCGCCGAGACCGAAGCCCTACTGCCGCGGTCGGTTTCCCGTGCCGCGACCTTCTCGGCCGCGCTGATGGAATTGGGTGCGCTGGTGTGCACCGCCCGCACCCCCGACTGCTCCCGCTGCCCGCTGCCCCGGTGCTCGTGGGTCGAGAAGGGCCGCCCGGCCGCCGAAACCGTCAGGCGCACACAGAAATACGAAGGCACCGATCGTCAGGCACGGGGCAGACTGCTCGACGTGCTGCGCGCCGCCACCGGTCCGGTGGAGCGAATTCGCTTGGACCTGGCCTGGACTCGCGATCCGGGCCAGCGCGACCGCGCTCTGGATTCTCTGCTCGTCGACGGCCTGATCGAGCAGACCGCCGACGGACTGTTCGCCCTGGCAGGCGAGGGTGGTGTCTAGGCCCTTTCTCGGAGGCTCATTCGGATGCATCCGTGGCTCAGCTCGTCGCCCGGCAAGGCGGAGAAGTTCGCGATACCGGGGTTTATCGGGGGCGACGATGCGGCCAGGCGGCGAGCTAGGCCGCAGCCGCGCTGGTCGGAATTCGAGCCGTGGTCTAGACGCGACGCAGGAAGCGCTCGACGACTTGGCGATACCGCGCGGGCTGATCGTCGTGCACGAGGTGGCCGGAATCCGGGACCAGCACGTACTCGGCATCCGGATGCACCCGCGCCATCTCCCGCATCTGCCCCGGCGGGGTGATCGAATGCTCGCCCTCGAGCAGCAGCACGGGCATGCGCAGCGACCGCCATTCGCGCCAGAACTCGCGTGATCCCCACTCCTCCGAGATAGCCCGGAAGGTGGCCACCGACCCGTGCAACCGGTATCCGTCCGGGCCGAGGGTGAACGAATTCAGGAAGTACCGGCCTGCCACCGGGCCGAAGTAGTCGAGCACCGCGTCCGCGTCCGGAAACGGTTGCGGCCACGCCTCGATCATGGCCGCCCAGTCGCGCGCGGTGCGGCCGCGGAAATCCGGGGCGATATCCTCCACCACCAGCGCGCGCACCCGGTCGGGATGGTGCGCGGCGAAGACCCAGCCGTGCAGCGCGCCCATCGAATGTCCGATCAGGACCATCGGCTCGGCGATACCGGCCGTGGCCTCGGCCAGATCGGCGACGAACGCCTCGGTGGTGAGCTGCTCCGGGGCCGGGCGGCCGTGCCCGGCGGCGTCGAAGGTGTAGACCCGGCCGTAGCCGCGCAACCAGTCGATATGGTCGCCCCAGGTGCGGGCGCTGCCCATCAACCCGTGCAACAGCAGGATCGGCCTACCCGCCCCGCCCTGTTCGAATAGCACCGCCCGATTCTGCCCGCACCCGCGCGGCGGCCGCGCACCGCCGTATTGTCGGAGTCATGGCTGTTGTGAAGATCAACGCAATCGAGGTCCCCGAGGGCGCGGGCCCGGAGTTGGAGCAGCGCTTCGCCCATCGCGCGCACGCGGTGGAGAATTCGCCCGGTTTCCTCGGCTTCCAACTGCTGCGGCCGACGGCGGGCGAGAATCGCTACTTCGTTGTCACGCAGTGGGATTCGGAGGAGTCCTTCGCCGCTTGGCGCGACGGCCCGGCCAAGGCCGCGCACGCCGGATCCGAGCGCAAGCCGGTCGCCACCGGCGCCTCGCTGCTGGAATTCGAGGTCGTGCTGGACGTGGCGGCCAAGTCCAACTAGCGGGACGCGCGCCCGCCACATATTGACGCCGCCCGGCGGCGAGTGTCACAGTTCGAGGGAAAGCGAGGGTGCTGCGGTAATCCGGTGTGAATCCGGAGCGGTCGCGCCACTGTGATCCACGCACCGAGTCCCGGTGCCGGACAGCCAGACACCGGCATCTTCGCGCACAACCCGATGGGACGCGCACATCCCAAGGAGGACTCGAATGGCCATCGCGCACTCGCCCAGCCGGGCGACCGATTCCCTGTCGACGCTGCTCGTCGCCGCCGGTGTCGTACTGCTCGCACTGCTCACGCTGTACCTGGTCGGCTTCGACCAGGGCGTCATCTCGCGCAGCGGGATGTACCTGCACGAGCTGATGCACGACGGACGCCACCTGCTGGGCGTGCCGTGCCACTGACCGGACCGCTCAGAACACTGCTGCTGCGCGGCCTGCTCGCCGGTCTGATCGCGGGTTTACTGGCCGCCACCGTGGGTTTCACCCTCGGCGAGCCCAAGGTGGACGCGGCCATCGCGATCGAGGAGGCACACAGCGCCACCGAATCCGGCGGTCACACCCACGAGGGGGAGCCGCTGGTCAGCCGCACCGGCCAGAAGGCGGGTCAGTTCCTCGCACTCGGATTGGCCGGGCTGGCGCTCGGGGCGCTGTTCGGTACGGCCGCGCATTTCGCCCGACGCCACACCGCGCTGCCGGGTCCGAAACTGGCGCTGCTGCTCGGCCTCGGCGGCTGGGCCGCCATTGTCGCGGTGCCGTTCTTCAAATATCCGGCGAATCCACCTGCCGTGGGTGAGCCGGACACCATCAACCAGCGCACGCTGCTGTGGTTCGCGGCGGTGCTGCTCGGTTTCGCGGCCGTCGGCGCGGGGGTGTACCTGTTCAAGGTGCTGCGCGCCCAACGCGATACAGTTCGACTGTCGGCGGGGGTCGCGGCGTTCCTGGTGATCGTCGCGGTCGGCTACATTCTGCTGCCGGGTATCAACGAGGTGAAGTCCGACTTCCCCGCGACGCTGCTGTGGCAGTTCCGCGCGGTCTCCCTCGGCGAGACGGCCACGCTGTGGGCCGCGCTGGCACTTGGTTTCGCCGTGCTCACTGATTTCGCGTCGGGACGTGATACCGCCGTACGAGCCGGTATCACTACCGCAGTCTGATCCGCGTCGAGAAGTGCCGGGGCAGTGTCGGTTCCATGACCGGCACTGCCTTCTTCGTTCCCGCCCGACCACGCCAGAATCCGCCGCGCGGGGTGCTGGTGGCCTTCGTCGCGGTGGTGACCGCGCTGCTGGCCGGGGTCGGTGAGGGGATCGAACATGTGACGGCGGCGCTGCGAGAGCCGGAGCCGAACGGGGTCGGGCTCAGTATCAATGTCGGCGTGCGTCTGGCGGTGTACGCGGTGGTTTTCATTGTCGCGGTGCGGATGACGCACGGCGCGCGCTGGGCGCGGGCCGTGCTCACCGTCGGAATCGGCGTCTTCGGGTCGGCCTCGCTGCTCGTGGGGCCGATCGAAGCGGTGCTCTACCATCCCGACGCGCTATTCGACGGCGTGAGCGCCGACGCGGTGCTGGTCGGCCTGCTGCGCCTGATCCACATCGCGGCCGTCTTCGTGGCCATCGGCGCCATGTATCGCGCCGACAGCCGAGCCTATTTTCGGCCGTAGCAGGTCGCGTCCCGGTTTCCCGATCGGCGGGAAACCGGGTGCTCGCGTTCAGGATTCGAAGACCGCGTCCAGTTCGATGGTGTCCACGCCCGCCAGCGCCTTGCTGACCGGGCAGCCCGCCTTCGCCGCAGCGGCGGCCTCGGCGAATTGGGCGGCATCGATACCGGAGGCGCGGCCGCGCACCGTCAGCTTGATCCGGCTGATCCGGAACCCGCCCGCCGGATCGGGGCCGAGGGTGACATCAGCGGTGATATCCAGGCTTTCGGGAGTGCCGCCCGCATTGCCGATCTGCGCCGAGAGCGCCATGGCGTAGCAGGAGGAGTGCGCCGCGGCGATCAATTCCTCCGGGCTGGTGGTCCCGTCCGCGTTGTCGGCCGAGCGCTTGGGGAAGGAGACGTCGTACTTGCCGACGCCGGAACTGGCCAGCTCCACCTGTCCCGTCCCCTCCTGGAGGGTGCCGGTCCAAGCGGTGCGCGCGGTACGTGTGGGCATCGCATTCCTTTCGCCGTTGATCGATTCAGCACGAACCTACCCGTCGCGCCCGCTTTCGGCGCTGTGGCGGCGGGATCCGATCGGAACTGACACCGCACGGTGCCGAGAATCGGTGTGCGGCAGGCCGTTCGGAGACCTGTCACGCCACATCGCGCCGCCGGAACAGCCACAGCGTTCCGATCACGAAGACGGCGGCATAGAGCGCCAGCAGAATCACCGACTGCGACCCGGAGAGGGTATCGAGTACCCCCGGCGTCGCGGACCCCGCAACAGTGCGCATGGCACCGGCCAGCGATCCCGCCGCGGTGCCGGGCAGATGATCGGTGACACCCCTGATCGGCGCGAAAATACTGCCGACACCGCGCAGCAGATTCTCCACCACCAGCACCCAGACCAGCCCGAGCCCGACCGCGAGCGCGGGTCCGCGCGCCACCGCGCCGATCAGCGCCCCGAGCAGCGTCCACATGCCGAGGATCGCGATCCCGGCGCCGATCCCGAGCAACGCACGCGACAGCGAGGGCAATGCCGGGGACGCGCCCTGACTGCCCGCGATCACCGCGGCCACCCCGGTGTCGACCACGAATACCGCGCACACCAGCGCTACTACCACCAGCAGCAGGGCCAGCATCGTCGCACCGAGCACCGCCGCGCGCGGCGGCCCCTGCGTGAACGCGGTTTTCCAAGTACCCCAACCGAATCCGCTGCCCACCGCGAGCGCACCGAGCACCAGCACGAGCGCACCGCCGAACATCGCCATCCCCTGGGTGAACACCTCGGGCACCGCCGAGGGCAGCATCTGCCCCAGCAGTTGTTCGCGCGGCAGGCCATTCGACATCCGGCTCGACTCTCCGCTGGAATAGGCCAGATAATTGAATACGTAGGCGAACACCAGGTTCAGCGCCTGCCAGACGCCGAGCACGATCCAGAACGCGGGCCAGTGGCCCAGTCGCCGCAATTCGGCTCTGGTGCAGGCGAGTAGCGCGATCATGACGCGACCTCCAGTTGAGTCATCTCGAAAAACACTTCCTCCAGGGACTTCTCATCGATGCGCAGCTCGAGCAGCCGCGCCCCCGATTCGACGACCGCCCGAGCCACCACCGGCGCCAAATCGGCTCCGGCCTCGATCCGAATTCCCCTGTCCGTCATCAGTGCATGGCGCGCGCCGAGGACCGCCCGCACCGCCGGGTAGGCCACCTCGAGCGGGTCGGCGCGCAGCAGAATGGTTGCCGCGCCGCGCAATTCGGCCACCGTCGACTCGGTGAGCAGCCGACCGCCGGAGATGACCCCGACCCGGTCGCAGATCTCCTGCACCTCGCCGAGCAGATGACTCGACAGCACCACGGTGTGCCCGTCGGCGGCGAGCGCGACGATCAACTCCCGCATCTCGGCCATACCCGCCGGATCGAGGCCGTTGGTCGGCTCGTCGAGTATCAGCAGGTCGGGGCGGCCGAGCAGGGCGGCGCCCACCCCCAGTCGCTGCTTCATACCCAGCGAATAGGTGCGAAACCGGTCACCGGCCCGCGCGGTGAGCCCGACCCGGTCCAGCGCCTCGGCCACCGCCGCGCCGCCGAGTCCCCGGTAATCGGCGAGCACACGCAGGTTGTCCGCACCGGAGAGGTAGGGGTAGAAACCCGGTCCCTCGATGAGAACACCGATGCGGCGCAATGCCGCCGGATCGCCGGGCGGGCGGCCCAGCACCGTCGCGCGACCCGCACTCGGCCGGATCAGACCGACCAGCATGCGCAGCGTCGTCGTCTTGCCCGCACCGTTCGGCCCGAGGAATCCGTAGATCTCCCCGGCCCCTACTCGCATGCGCACCGCGTCCACGGCGGTCTGCGCACCATAGCGTTTGGTCAACCCCTCGGTGACCACGATCGAATCGGTCATGTCCGAAGCATCCGCCGCGACGGTGCGCCGACACATCCGTCGGCGAGCGATGTCGAGGCTACGTTTCCAGGCGGACTTCGCAATCGGGTTCGGCGCAATAGGCTGACTCATGTGAAGGTGCCAGGGTTGACAGGTCGCTTGCTCGCGCGGGACTGGGGGGTCGCACTGGCCGTCACCGCGGTGGTGGTCCTCGGCGGGTCCTTCGCCAATCGGGCGCAGCCCGATATGCATCCGCTGGGCCTGTTCGGCTACCTGTTGCTGCTCGTCGGCCCCGCCGCGCTGCTGTGGCGCAGATACCAGCCGGTGCCGGTGCTGTGGTTCGCCGTCGGCATCTGCCTGGCCTACATCATGGCCGGATACGGGTACGGACCGATCTTCCTGAGCCTGGTCGTCGCCTTCCTGACCGCCGCGACCACCGGATCGCGCTGGTGGACCTATCCCGTGGCGCCGCTCGGGTTCCTGTGCCTGGTCTTCCCGCTGCCCGTGGCCATGGGCTATCCCCCGCACTGGCCGATGATCTTCGCCTTGGCCGCCTGGCTGAGCGTGCTGGTGCTCATCGCCGAGGGCATCCGCCAGCGCTCGGCGGCGCTGCTGGCCCGGCGCCAGCGGGCCGAGGCGGCGCATCGCGACGAACAGGCACAGCGGGCCAGACGCGCCAGCGAGGAGCGCCTCGCCATCGCGCGCGAACTGCACGACGTTCTGGCACACAGTCTTTCGCTGATCAATGTGCAGTCCTCGGTGGCGCTGGAACTGTTCGATCGCAAACCCGAGCAGGCCGCCGCCGCACTGGCCACCATCAAGACCACCAGCAAGGACGCACTCGCCGACGTGCACACACTGCTGCACTCGATTCGGTCCGGAACCGGACTCGCCGGGGCGGAATACGAACCGGTGCAGCCGGTTTCGGACAGCGAACCCGGCCGCTACGAAGACCCTTCCAATACACGGATCTTCGGCCTTTTCGGACGCGATATCGGTGCGCCGGAACGGTATTCGACCGTGCGACAACCCGAACCGCCGGTCCGCCCCGCACCGCGCGCGCCCGCGCCCAGCATCGACGACCTGGACGCGCTGCTACAGCGCACCCGCGCCGCCGGACTCGTCGTCGGCACCAGGGTGGTCGGCGAGGCGCGGAAACTGCCGAGCGTCATCGATGTGGCGGCCTCCAGGATCGTCCAGGAGGCGCTGACCAATGTGGTACGCCACGCGCCCGGCGCGGCGGCCACCGTCACCGTCCGCTACACCGCCGACTCGGTCGATATCACCGTCGACAACACCCGTCCCACCGAGAACCCGCCGCGCACCGGATCGGGCGGCAACGGCATCCTCGGCATGCGCGAGCGCACGCACGCGCTCGGCGGCGCGCTCACCGCCGGGCCGCGCCCCAGCGGCGGCTTCCGGGTGGCGGCCCGACTGCCCGCCTACGAACCCGGTAGCGAAGCACCCCCGGCCCGGCCCGCGCCAGGCCCGCAGCGAGAAGACCGGGCGGCCGATGCGGTGAGCGTGCCGCCCGGCGTCCGGCCGAGCTGAATTATCGAGCGGAGGGCGCGATGAGCATTCGAGTGCTGGTGGCCGACGATCAGGCGCTGGTGCGCGGCGGCTTCGTCGCGCTGCTCGCGGCGCAGGACGGTATCGAGGTGGTCGGCGAGGCCGCGAACGGCGAACAGGCCGTGGAGCGCACGCGCGCCCTGGTCCCCGACGTGGTGCTGATGGATATCCGCATGCCGCTGCTGGACGGGCTGGCCGCCACCCGGATGATCGTGGCCGACCCGGCACTGTCCGAGGTCCGCGTGGTGGTGCTGACCACCTTCGAACTCGACGAATACGTTTTCGAGGCCATGCGCGTCGGCGCGACCGGATTCCTGGTCAAACACACCGAACCGGCGGACCTGGTGCGCGCCGTGCGGGTCGTCGCCGCCGGTGAGGCGCTGCTGTCCCCCGGCGTCACCCGTCGCCTGATCGCCGAATTCTCCGCCCACGCCAAAGAGCCGCCGCCCGCTGCCCTGTCCACACTCACCGACCGGGAACGCGAGGTCATGACCCTGGTCGCCGAGGGAATGACCAATGCCGAGATCGGCGCGCGCCTGTTCATGAGTCCGGCGACGGCCCGCACCCATGTCAGCCGCATCCTCACCAAACTCGACGCCCGCGACCGCACCCAACTCGTCGTGCTGGCCTACGAATCCGGACTGGTCCGTCCCGGTTGGCAATAGTCCGCCACGCGTAGCTCGAGCTACGCCGCCAATCCGATGTCTCGTGCCGCAGCGGGGTGCAGGCTTGGGATATGCCCATCCAATTCGGTCTCATCGCCACCCCTCGATCCGGGGCGCAATGGACAGACCTCGCCCAGCAGGCGGAACGCGACGGCTATCGCACACTGTTGCTGCCGGACACCCTCCACATCGCCTCGCCGTTCCCCACGCTGGCGGCGGCGGCCGGGGTCACCGCAACGCTGCGACTGCGCCCCCATGTGCTGGCCGCCCCGTTGCGGACCGCCACCGCCACCGTGCGCGAGGTGGCCGCGCTGCAACTGCTCTCGGCGGGCCGGTTCGAACTCGGTATCGGCATCGGCCGCCCCGACGCGGCGGGCGAGGCCGAGAAACTGGGCCGCCCTTGGGGTTCCGCGGCTGAGCGGCGCGCCCACCTCTTGGCGACGGTCGCCGCGGTGCGTGCGGGCGTCGATCCCGCGCCGCCGGTCGTCATCGCCGCGAGCGGCCCGCGGATGCTGGCGGCGGCCGCGACCGTAGCCGACCGGATCATCCTCGCCGCCGGACCGCTGACCACCGAATCCGAATTGGCCGAGATGGTGCGGGTGGTGCGCGACAACACCGACCGCGATATCCGCTTCGGTCATCAACTGGTCGGCCTGGGCGACCAGGTGCCCACCTGGATCGCCCGGCAGTTCGGCCACACCGCCGACGAACTGCGGGCGGCGGGCGCGGCCGGATTCCTCGATCCGGATCCGGGCAGCGCCGCCGCGGCCCTGGCGGCCCGCCGGGACGCGCTCGGCATCGACGAGGTGCTGGTTCCCGAAGACCTCGCGGCCGCTTTCGCGCCGGTCCGCGCGCTACTGGACTAGGTGTACAACCGAAAACCCCCGCTACCGAAGCGAATCGGTAGCGGGGGTCTCGGTATGGACTACTCTGCGGCAGCCGCCGTATCGCCCGCGAGGGCCGCGACCGGCTTGTCCTCGACCGGCTCGGGCTTGGTCAGCTTGGCCTTGCCGGCGAAGACGAACTTGGCGTCCTCGCCCGAACCCTCGCCGTTCCAGCCTTCGACGTCGACGGTGATGACCTGTCCGGGACCGATCTCGCCGAACAGGATCTTCTCCGAGAGCTGGTCCTCGATCTCGCGTTGGATCGTGCGACGCAACGGCCGCGCACCCA
>NZ_QZFU01000034.1 GCF_003598715.1 Nocardia panacis | reverse complement strand
CCCGATCGGTCGGGAACCCACCGATCACGTCACGCCCCTCGGCCAGCAACTGCCACAACTCCCCCGCAGAGGACACCCCACCCGGGAACCGACATCCGATCCCCACGATTGCCACCGGCTCCGACGCTAGTGCACGTAGCTCCCGATTCTCCCTTCGTAGGGACTCGTTATCTCGCGCCGAAATTCGCAGAGCTCTGGTCAGGTCATCAATCGAAATGGACACGCAAATCCCCTCGGTCAGTCCATCTGCTTCTCAATAATATGACGTACGAGACTTTCGGGATCCAACGAGTCGATCAGGCTGGAATCATCAGCGTTACCGATATTGTCCGGCGTCTTCAACTCGCGAAGTTTCTCGATAATTCCCTCGATGCGACGAGTGACCGAATCACTTCCCGCGATATCCGGATCAATCCGGCGGAGGGTCGATTCAAACCTCTCCAGATCTTCCAAGAAGCTGTCTTCCACTGATTCGGTGGTATCGAAGAGTTCTTGGAGGATGTATCCGGTCACCGCGTTCGGTGTCGGGTAGTCGAAGACCAGCGTGGCCGGTAGTCGCAGCCCGGTGATGGTGTTGAGACGATTTCGGGCTTCCACTGCGGTCAGCGAATCGAATCCCAGGTCCCGGAAATTGCGGTCGACATCGATCGCCTCAGCACCGGAATAACCCAATACCGCCGCGACCTGACCGCAGACCATCTCGAGCACTGCCGCATACCGATCGGACTCGGACAATCCCGCCGCCCGCTCCCGCAAGCCTGCCAGAGCTTCGGCTTCGGCTTCGGCTTGCTCAGCTTGCAGCGCCGCCTGCGCGTCGGACAGTTCGTGCAGCAGACAACGATCCCTCGACGCCGCGTAGATCGGTGCGAACCGCCGCCACTCGATATCGGCGATCGTCATGGTCGTCTCACCACGACCCACCGCTTGGCTCAATGCCTGCAAGGCCAGATCCGGATCCATCAACCGAACACCATTGAGTGCCAGGAAGTCTGCGATGGAGCTTCCGTGGGACAGGAGTTCGGCGCTGCCGTCGGCCTCGACCATTCCCCCGCCAGCCCAGCCTCCCCATGCCAGTGCGGTAGCGGTGAGGCCCCGCGTTCTGCGGTCGTGGGCCAGGCCGTCGAGGTAGGCATTCGCGGCGGCGTAGGCCGCGCTGCCAGCGCTGCCCCAAGTCACCGCGCCGGAGGAGAACATGACGAACGCATCCAGGGGGCGGTCACCGAGCAGTTCGTCTAGATACCACGCACCGGCGATCTTGGGTTCCACCACCGTGATCAGTGACGATAGGTCGATCTCGGTAAGCGGGGTCAACGAGCCGACACCGGCGGCATGGATGACCGCTGTGAGCGGAGCGGGGTCGTCGTCGATCGCCGACAACAGCGCGGCCACGTCATCGCGTCGGGTCATATCGCAGGTCGCGATCGTGACCCGGCTGCCCAGCGCACGCAGTTGCGTTTCGAGCACCTCGACATCGGGTGCCCGTCGACCACGACGACTGGCCAGCACGACATGCTCGGCGCCGTTGTCGGCCACCCAGTGCGCCAGATTCCTGCCGATTCCGCCGGTACCGCCGGTGATCAGGACCGTTCCTGTCGGCTTCCACCCATCGGCGGCGGCGGATCCGGGCAACGATGCCCGCACCATCCGGCGGCCGTAGACCCCTGACCGCCGGACCGCCAACTGATCTTCCCCATCGCTTCGGGACAACGAAGCCAACAGACGCTGCACAACCGTCTGGTCCCATCCGTCCGGCAGATCGATCAGGCCACCCCACCACTGCGGGTACTCCAGCCCGGCTACCTGACCCAGACCCCACATCTGGACCTGCATCGTGCTGCTGATCCGCTCCTCGGAAACGACGTTCACCGCACCGCTGGTCACACACCACAAACGCTGTCCGCCACCGAGATCGCCCAGTGCCTGCAGCAGCAGCAGATTCGCCAACAACCCCTGCGTCACGGACGAACTCTGCGAACACTGCCGATCATCGAGCGCCGCAAACGACAACACACCACTCAACTCGCTCCGCCCGGTCGCATCGCGCAGAAGGTCCACCACATCCAGGCGCGACATACGGTCGGCGTTGATCTCAAGGTAGCGGGTATGGACACCGGATTCCCGCAACGCTTCGAGCACGCCTTCACCCGCATCCACGCCACTGGACCCGACTACAAGCCAATTTCCGCGCACACCCACCGGCTCGTCCGGCAGTAGTCGCCAATCGATCCGATAGGACCATGAACCGATTGCTGTCTGATCCTGATGGCGTCGCCGCCACGATGACAGCAGCGGTAGCGCCTCATCGACAGATCGATCCGGATCTATCCCCAACGCACCCAGATCTCCCTTTTCGACCGCACGCCAGAACTCGGCATCGATCGCGTTGGAGGAGGTCCGATCGGCGGTCTTTTCGAGCCAGTACCGGCGCCGCTGGAACGCATACGTAGGCAACTCGACCCACCGGCCACGCCCCCGCAATACGGATTCCCACTCCACACCTACACCCGACACGCCCAACTGCGCGACCGATTGAGCAAACCGCGCCACGCCGTCCTCGCCACGACGCAACGAGCCCACCACCACCGCCGCAGATGACTTCCCCTCTTCTAGCGCGTCACCGATCTGCTCGATATCGACCACCAGCAACGGATGCGGGCTGGCCTCGATGAACACCGTGTACCCATCGCGATACAACCCTTGGACAGTGTGCTCGAAACGAACAGGTTCGCGCAGATTGGCATACCAGTACCGCGCATCCAATTCGCTGGTGTCGAGCACTGCGCCGGTCACCGTCGAATAGAACACCACCTGCGACGAGCGGGCCTGGAGTCCGGCCAACGCCTCCAGCAACGGTTCACGCAACCGCTCGACCTGCGCCGAGTGCGAGGCGTAATCTACCGGGACCCGTCTGGCGCGGACCTCGCGGGCTTCGCACACCGCCAGCAGGGCATCCAGCTGCTCGCTCAGGCCCGAGACCACCGTGGCCCGGGGCCCGTTGGCCGCAGCCACCGACAACCCGTCGAAACCCTCGAGCAGCTGCTCGACCTGCTTCAGCGGCAACCCGACCGACATCATGCCGCCCTGACCCTCCAGCACGGTCAAAGCCGCCGAACGCAGGATCACGATCCGGGCCGCATCCTCAAGGGACAACGCCCCCGACACATACGCCGCAGCGATTTCACCCTGGGAATGACCGACCACCGCGTCGGGTTCGACACCGAAAGAACGCCACAGCTCAGCCAGCGATACCATCACCGCGAATAACACCGGCTGGACCACATCGACCCGCTCGAGCCACACCGAATCCTCGCCGGCAAGCACATCCAGCAGCGACCACTCCACCAACGAAGCGAACGCCTTGTCGCACTCGGCCATCTTCTCGGCGAACACCGGTGCCGATGCCAGCAGTTGCCGACCCATTCCCAGCCACTGCGCACCCTGCCCCGGGAACACCAACACCGTCTTACCCTGCTCATGCGCCACACCCGACACCACACCCGACGCCGGAACCTGCTCAGCCACCGCAGCCAACCCGGCCATCAACTCCGACCGATCACCACCCACGATCACCGCACGATGCTCGAACACCGACCGCCCCAACAACGACCGCGCCACATCGGCCACGCCGAGATCCGGACACCGCTCCAAATACCGCCCCAACCGCCGCGCCTGCCCAGCCAACGCCTCCCCACCACGCCCCGACAACACCCACACCAACGCAGAGTCGGCCGTCTCGGCGAATTCGGCTACCGGCGCCTGCACATCGGCAACCAGTGTCGGCTCGACAGCCGGTGCCTGCTCAAGGATCACGTGAGCGTTGGTACCACTGACACCGAAGGCGGACACACCCGCGCGCCGCAGACGACCCGTCTCGGGCCAGTCCCGCGCCTCAGTCAGCAACTCCACCCGACCCGCAGACCAATCCACATGCGGAGTCGGCTCATCCGCATGCAACGTCGGCGGCAGCACCCCATGCCGCATCGCCATCACCATCTTGATCACACCAGCCACCCCCGCAGCCGCCTGAGTGTGACCGATATTGG
>NZ_QZFU01000032.1:0-2500 GCF_003598715.1 Nocardia panacis | reverse complement strand
CTGGCGACCGATAGTGAAGCAGTACCGTGAGGGAAAGGTGAAAAGAACCGCGGGAGCGGAGTGAAAGAGAACCTGAAACCGTGTGCTTACAAGAAGTCAGAGCCCGTTAAAGGGTGATGGCGTGCCTTTTGTAGAATGAACCGGCGAGTTACGTTTGCAAGCGAGGTTAAGGTGAGAAGCCGAAGCCGCAGCGAAAGCGAGTCTGAATAGGGCGAATGAGTTTGCAGGCGTAGACCCGAAACCGTGTGATCTACCCCTGTCCAGGGTGAAGGTGCGGTAACACGCACTGGAGGCCCGAACCCACGAATGTTGAAAAATTCGGGGATGAGGTGGGGGTAGCGGAGAAATTCCAATCGAACTCGGAGATAGCTGGTTCTCCCCGAAATAGCTTTAGGGCTAGCCTCGGGAGATGCGTCGTGGAGGTAAAGCACTGATTGGGTGCGGGGCCCGCCAAGGGTTACCAAGTCCAGTCAAACTCTGAATGCCACAGACGTTAACCCGGGAGTCAGACAGTGAGTGCTAAGATCCATTGTCAAGAGGGAAACAGCCCAGATCATCAGCTAAGGTCCCCAAGTGTGTGTTAAGTGGGAAAGGATGTGGAGTTGCGCAGACAACCAGGATGTTGGCTTAGAAGCAGCCACCATTCAAAGAGTGCGTAATAGCTCACTGGTCGAGTGACTCTGCGCCGAAAATGTAACGGGGCTAAACACACCACCGAAGCTATGGCTAGATATGAAAATATCTGGGGTAGGGGAGCGTTGTAACAGCGTTGAAGGTTGATCGTGAGGACAGCTGGAGCGGTTACAAGTGAGAATGCCGGTATGAGTAACGAAAAGATCAGTGAGAATCTGATCCGCCGAAAGCCTAAGGGTTCCTGAGGAAGGTTCGTCCGCTCAGGGTAAGTCGGGACCTAAGGCGAGGCCGAAAGGCGTAGTCGAAGGACAACAGGTTGAAATTCCTGTACCACCGTGAACCGTTATGAGCGATGGGGTGACGCAGAAGGATAGTGACGCGAGCTGATGGATGCTCGTCCAAGCAGTGAGGCTGGTGTGCAGGCAAATCCGCACATCGAAAGGCTGGGCTGTGATGGGGAGGGAAAATTGGAGTACCGAAGGTCATGAGTTCAGGCTGCCAAGAAAAGCCTCTAGCCAGGGAGAAGGTGCCCGTACCGCAAACCGACACAGGTAGGCGAGCAGAGAATGCTAAGGCGCGCGGAAGAACTCTCGTTAAGGAACTCGGCAAAATGACCCCGTAACTTCGGGAGAAGGGGTGCCCCGGTAGGGTGAATAGCCCGAGGGGGCCGCAGTGAAAAGGCCCAAGCGACTGTTTAGCAAAAACACAGGTCTGTGCGAAGCCGCAAGGCGAAGTATACGGGCTGACGCCTGCCCGGTGCTGGAAGGTTAAGGGGAGCGGTTAGGGTAAGACCGAAGCTGTGAACCGAAGCCCCAGTAAACGGCGGCCGTAACTATAACGGTCCTAAGGTAGCGAAATTCCTTGTCAGGTAAATTCTGACCCGCACGAATGGCGTAACGACTTGGGCGCTGTCTCGACGAGAGATCCGGTGAAATTTTAATACCTGTGAAGATGCAGGTTACCCGCGACAAGACGGAAAGACCCCATGGAGCTTTACTGCAGCTTGATATTGGACTTTGGTACGATCTGTACAGGATAGGTGGGAGCCTGAGAAGCATGAGCGCCAGCTTGTGTGGAGGCGACGTTGGGATACCACCCTGATCGTATCGGAGTTCTAACCTGGTGCCCTAAGCGGGTATGGGGACAGTGTCAGGTGGGCAGTTTGACTGGGGCGGTCGCCTCCTAAAGCGTAACGGAGGCGCCCCAAGGTTCCCTCAGAATGGTTGGAAATCATTCGCAGAGTGCAAAGGCAAAAGGGAGCTTGACTGCGAGACAAACAGGTCGAGCAGGGACGAAAGTCGGGCTTAGTGATCCGGTGGTACCGAATGGAAGGGCCATCGCTCAACGGATAAAAGCTACCCTGGGGATAACAGGCTTATCTCCCCCAAGAGTCCACATCGACGGGGAGGTTTGGCACCTCGATGTCGGCTCATCGCATCCTGGGGCTGAAGTAGGTCCCAAGGGTTGGGCTGTTCGCCCATTAAAGCGGTACGCGAGCTGGGTTCAGAACGTCGTGAGACAGTTCGGTCCCTATCTGTCGCGGGCGCAGGAAATTTGAGAGGAGCTGTCCTTAGTACGAGAGGACCGGGATGGACGTACCGCTGGTGTACCAGTTGTCTCGCCAGAGGCACGGCTGGATAGCCAAGTACGGAAGGGATAAGCGCTGAAAGCATCTAAGCGTGAAGCCCCCCTCAAGATGAGATTTCCCAGTATGTAAGACCCCTTGTAGACGACGAGGTAGATAGGTTCGGGGTGGAAGCACGGCAACGTGTGGAGCTGACGAATACTAATCGGTCGAGGGCTTATCCAAAAAGCACATGAAGATGATCAGCGGCTTGGTTTCGATCCAGTTTTCAGGGCGCAAGCC
>NZ_QZFU01000031.1:1752-4592 GCF_003598715.1 Nocardia panacis | reverse complement strand
GGAATGGGAAATCTCATCTTGAGGGGGGCTTCATGCTTAGATGCTTTCAGCACTTATCCCGTCCGCACATAGCTACCCAGCGATGCCCTTGGCAGAACAACTGGTACACCAGCGGTGCGTCCATCCCGGTCCTCTCGTACTAAGGACAGCTCCTCTCAAATTTCCTGCGCCCGCGACGGATAGGGACCGAACTGTCTCACGACGTTCTGAACCCAGCTCGCGTACCGCTTTAATGGGCGAACAGCCCAACCCTTGGGACCGACTACAGCCCCAGGATGCGATGAGCCGACATCGAGGTGCCAAACCTCCCCGTCGATGTGGACTCTTGGGGGAGATAAGCCTGTTATCCCCGGGGTAGCTTTTATCCGTTGAGCGATGGCCCTTCCATGCGGAACCACCGGATCACTAAGCCCGACTTTCGTCCCTGCTCGACTTGTAGGTCTCGCAGTCAAGCTCCCTTGTGCCTTTACACTCTGCGAATGATTTCCAACCATTCTGAGGGAACCTTTGGGCGCCTCCGTTACATTTTAGGAGGCGACCGCCCCAGTCAAACTGCCCACCTGACACTGTCTCCCTGCCCGATAAGGGCAGCGGGTTAGAAGGTCAATACAGCCAGGGTAGTATCCCACCGATGCCTCCACCGAAGCTAGCGCTCCGGTTTCCAAGGCTCCTACCTATCCTGTACAAGCTGTACCAACATTCAATATCAGGCTGCAGTAAAGCTCCACGGGGTCTTTCCGTCCTGTCGCGGGTAACCTGCATCTTCACAGGTACTATAATTTCACCGAGTCTCTCGTTGAGACAGTGCCCAGATCGTTGCGCCTTTCGTGCGGGTCGGAACTTACCCGACAAGGAATTTCGCTACCTTAGGACCGTTATAGTTACGGCCGCCGTTTACTGGGGCTTCAATTCGCACCTTCGCTTACGCTAAGCGCTCCTCTTAACCTTCCAGCACCGGGCAGGCGTCAGCCCCTATACTTCGCCTTACGGCTTCGCAGAGACCTGTGTTTTTGCTAAACAGTCGCCTGGGCCTATTCACTGCGGCTTCTCGGGGCTTTAACACCCTAAGAAGCACCCCTTCTCCCGAAGTTACGGGGTCATTTTGCCGAGTTCCTTAACGAGAGTTCTCTCGATCACCTTAGGATTCTCTCCTCGCCTACCTGTGTCGGTTTGCGGTACGGGCACCTCTCACCTCGCTAGAGGCTTTTCTTGGCAGTGTGGAATCAGGAACTTCGCTACTAAATTTCGCTCGCCATCACAGCTCAGCCTTCACGGGAAACGGATTTGCCTATTTCCCAGCCTAACTGCTTGGACGCGGATATCCAATACCGCGCTTACCCTATCCTCCTGCGTCCCCCCATTGCTCAAATGGTGAGGAGGTGGTACAGGAATATCAACCTGTTGTCCATCGCCTACGCCTTTCGGCCTCGGCTTAGGTCCCGACTAACCCTGAGCGGACGAGCCTTCCTCAGGAAACCTTAGGCATTCGGTGGACGGGATTCTCACCCGTCTTTCGCTACTCATACCGGCATTCTCACTTCTAAGCGCTCCACCAGTCCTTCCGGTCTGGCTTCACAGCCCTTAGAACGCTCTCCTACCACTGTTCGTAAGAACAGTCCGCAGCTTCGGTGATACGTTTAGCCCCGGTACATTTTCGGCGCAGAGTCACTCGACCAGTGAGCTATTACGCACTCTTTAAATGGTGGCTGCTTCTAAGCCAACATCCTGGTTGTCTAAGCAACTCCACATCCTTTTCCACTTAACGTATACTTTGGGACCTTAGCTGGCGGTCTGGGCTGTTTCCCTTTCGACTACGGATCTTATCACTCGCAGTCTGACTCCCAAGGATAAGTCATCGGCATTCGGAGTTTGACTGAATTCGGTAACCCGGTAGGGGCCCCTAGTCCAATCAGTGCTCTACCTCCGAGACTCTTACCTTGAGGCTAGCCCTAAAGCTATTTCGGAGAGAACCAGCTATCTCCAGGTTCGATTGGCATTTCACCCCTACCCACACCTCATCCCCGCACTTTTCAACGTGCGTGGGTTCGGGCCTCCATTCAGTGTTACCTGAACTTCACCCTGGACATGGGTAGATCACCTGGTTTCGGGTCTACGACCACGTACTCATGCGCCCTATTCAGACTCGCTTTCGCTGCGGCTCCGCATCTTCTGCTTAACCTTGCACGGGATCGTAACTCGCCGGTTCATTCTACAAAAGGCACGCCATCACCCGTTAACGGGCTCTGACTACTTGTAGGCACACGGTTTCAGGATCTATTTCACTCCCCTTCCGGGGTGCTTTTCACCTTTCCCTCACGGTACTGGTTCACTATCGGTCACTAGGGAGTATTTAGCCTTGGGAGATGGTCCTCCCGGATTCCGACGGAATTTCACGTGTTCCGCCGTACTCAGGATCCACTCTGGAGAGAACGACATTTCAGTTACAGGGCTGTTACCTTCTTTGGCGGGCCTTTCCAGACCTCTTCGCTTATATCATTCCTTTGTAACTCCGTATAGAGTGTCCTACAACCCCAAGAGGCAAGCCTCTTGGTTTGGGCTGTTCCCGTTTCGCTCGCCGCTACTCAGGGAATCGCATTTGCTTTCTCTTCCTCCGGGTACTTAGATGTTTCAGTTCCCCGGGTATGCCTTCTCATACTCTATGTATTCAAGTATGGATACTACTCCATTACGAGCAGTGGGTTTCCCCATTCGGAAATCTCCGGATCAAAGCTTGCTTACAGCTCCCCGAAGCATATCGGTGTTCGTCCCGTCCTTCATCGGCTCCTAGTGCCAAGGCATCCACCGTGCGCCCTTTCTAACTTAACCATTTCTTACTTTAG
>NZ_QZFU01000033.1 GCF_003598715.1 Nocardia panacis | reverse complement strand
GGCATCATCGCCGGGACCGTCGTCGACCTCGCCGGACAGATCGGCCGGGCTGTCCTGGCCGTGCCCCTACCTGCCCGCCGGGCCCGCGCCTGCCCCCGCGTCGTCAAACGCGCCATCTCCAAGCACCGCGCCAAAGTCGGCATCGACCGCAACAGCTACCGCATCACGATCCACATCGAAGTCCTCAACCAAGGCTTGACGACACCGGCCAAGACTTAACTGCGCGGCATTGAGTCTAGAACTCGAATGTCCCTTGGTCCGGCCAGGTTCCGTTCAACCGGTTCTGCAGGTCGGCCCAGGCCGCCGCGTGGGCCGACGTCGGGCCGGGCGGGCTGAAGTACAGGGTTTGCTTCTCGATGGTCATCAAGTAGCTGCCGAGGCCCGGTTCCGGTGGGTCGGTTTGCGAGATCGCTTCGATCGAATACTGGATCTCCTGGTCGTCTTCGCGGGTCCGCTGAATACTCATGCGCCACTTCGGTGGATAGATCTGGTTTTGCTGGACCGGTTGTCCGGTCCGAATCGCCTCGTCGTACAGCTTCGCCACCGTGTGCGGAGGCAAGCTCCCCCACGTGCTCACTATGCCGGTCTGGGCGTTGATCACGTAGTTCCCTTGGCCCATCCCCGCTCCGGCCGCGATCTCCTCCGGCGTCAACACTTTCCGGCATACCCAGCCGTACTCGCTCTGGACGATCTGGAACTCTGCCACTGAGGGGAAGATCCGGGCCAGATAACTTTGGGCCTGCTCCCTGGTGCGAATCGTTTCTGACACCGTACGTTCCTCCATTTGCGTCGTTGGCAATGAACTGTAGATGCGCCGAGTCATCGATCAGATATGCCGGCGGCCGAGCGGAAGTCTGATTCGACTGGGGATCCCACCAGACAGGGCCATCCGCACCATAGGGGTAGACCAGCGTGGTCGCATGACCACCGTCGATTACCGGCCAGCCATTGTGGTCATAGAGAAACTCACCAGTCTGCCGGTCACGGGCGTGCCAGAAGTTCCCCACGAGTGCGGAGGATCCCGGCCCCATCTGCTTGATGTAGTCGTGGAGGGCGTTGAACTGCTCAGGAATCGATCGGCCATGACTGTTGAAGCTCAACCAGTCGCCACGGAGAATGCGCGCCGCGCGATCGGCACCGCCCAGCTCACCATTCATGTCGATTTTCCCAGTGGACAGCAGGTCAAGCCAGCGCGGCACTCCTACTCGAGGGTCGCCGTGAAACGACGACAGCGCTGCGAGAGACAGGTCCAAGCAATTGTTGCCTCGTCCAAAGAAATGTTGCCCACCATCATTGATCAACTGACCGTAGGGATTCGTGCGCGGGTCCGCACCCACCATGAACCGATTACCATCCCGCAACGCATCCTCGACCGCCGCCTGGAACTCCGGATTCTCCAACGGCTGCAACAGATGTTCGGCGAATACCCGGTCTTGGTGGATGTCGCGGAACTTGGCAGGCGTATTGGCCCGCGCGATGTCATTGCTCAACTGTCGAAGATCGGCCGGATCCAATTTATCGTGCGCGGAGGTGTCCGGCAGACCGAGCTGGTCGCGTATCCGGTCGATCAGGACTTCGGGCCGGTCACCGGGATGCCACGAATGCGGGTTCGGCAGGTGATCGACCGTGGCGAGCAGGTGCGCGGAGGAGGGGTCGGCCGTGAATGCGATATCGACCATCAACCAGTCGCCGCTGAGCAGGCGATGGCCGGAGTTGAAGGTGCGATCGGTTGCCAGGTGGGCATTTTCGATGAGTTGCCGCATTTCCTGCGGTGACAGGTGCGGGCTTGCCACGAGATGGACCCGTACCTGGGCGACGGCCACCTGCTGCTCGGGTCCTATGGTGTAGCGCCGCACCTCGTAGCCGGGTGCGTGGCCTGCCCGGCTTCCGGGAACGTCGATGACGCGATTGTCCTCCGGCATCCGCTGTCGATAGCTCTCCCTGGCCTTGCGGGACTGGAGTGCGTTCTCCGTCTCCTGGTCGACCGGCCGCGGGCGCTCAGGGGTATCGGCATGGTGTCGCGGTTGCGGCCCGAAGTCCCGCGCGGGGTGGGGATCGTGCTCCGCCCCCGGTGCTCGATCACGCGAGAAGTGTTGCGGCTCTTGGCGCGGACCGATGGCTTGCCCGCGCTCGGATAGCGGCGGTGCACGATGCTCGGTGCCACGTTGATCTCGCGCAGGGCCATCGGCGGTGTGTGGCGCCCGATCCCGTGGCGACGATTCCGGCGGCGCGGGAGGCGGTGCGTCCGCCGTCCGTGGCGGCGGCGAATGTGGTGGCGGCGGAAGGGATTCCGGAGCTCGCATCGACGGCGGATCGGCAGTCGGCATCTCGGGCGCATGCGGGACGGCAGGCCGATCGGGATGCGGCCACCAGTCGGGCAGCATGCTGGTGCGAGGGTTGGGATCCTGATGCGCCCACAGCGGTGGGGCCGCCTGCGGCGGTGTGTATCGCGTATCGGAAGGTCCGAGCGAAGTCTGGTGGGGCACAGTCGATTGCGGATGATTGGTGGCGCCCTCAGGGCCACGGTCGAAGGTGCGGACATGGTCCCGCGGCTCGGAGTGCCACCGATCCGGCGGGCGCGGTGGTTCGGATTCCGGCGCACGGTACATACGCGGATCATGCGAAGCGCTCGGGTATTCGAACGATTCCCGCGAACTCGGCGGCACATAGTCGTCATCCGGTCCCGGCGCCCGAAATTCCCGTAGTAGCGCCGCATGTTGCTCATGGCTCGGCCACGACGGGGCCGGGGGCGGGTCGGACGAGCCACGCAAGTGCTCAGGAATGTCGCGGGTCGCTGCGAAATGAGGATTGTCGAGGTGGGCGAAGTTCGGATTGTAAATGGGATCGCCGACCCTTACCGACAGCGGGTTGCCCTTCGCATCGAAAATGACCTCCCTCGGCCAGAGCCGATATATCTGATCACCGGAAATACCACCCGGAGCGAGGATTTCGGCTTCCTTCATGCTGTACGCGGCCATGGGGTCACCGCGTGACACATCAATGAAAGTCGCGTCCACATCGATGCCGTACGGGTGGTACAACTCGTGCATGTAGCGGATCTGCCGGAAAGTACCGTCGGGCAGGGCCTCCGCGCCACCCAAGCCCATTTGGCTGAGCTCGCGGAGGATGGTCCGTTCCGGACTCTTCGCCAGCGACACGAATCCGTCCGCCCGGCCGCTGCCGACATGCGATGCGATATTCAGATTCGTGAGATCGCGCGCTTTGAACCCCGTGCCGAAAACCTCGGGTCCACCAGAGTCCATGCGGAACAGCGCATTCCGCTCCTCCAGAAATTCGCCACCTGCGCTGCGATCACGCCAGACCGGTCGTTCGTCGCTGCCCCTGGTATTGACGTACATCTGTGTCGGATCGACCTGTGCCGCTGCGTCGTTCAGCGCATCATGGGGCATCGAACGGGTGAGGTGTTGCGGCAGTTCACTGTCCGGACACCCGGCGGGGAATTTGTCTGGTTCGACATTGGCGTAGAGGTGCCGCACCAGCGGTTCAAGGACCTTGTTCTCGGCGACCTCCTGAAGATATTCGCGGGTGATCCTCTCCGGGGACTCGATGTAGTCCGGTTGAGCGGCCGGCTCGTGGAGATGGCGCGGACGTAGTTCGAGTGTCCCCGAATCGATGTCACGCACCACGTCCTCGGGCAACATGCCATGTTCTTCGGCATGTACGAGAACGCGATCGTCGTGCAGGCGGGTATCCCACGGATCGACCGGTTGCCGATGCGGAAGCACCGGTGCGTCTGGACCATCATCTAGTGGGCGGTTGCGACTTTCGGGCTGTTCGGTGGCACCTGCACGGCCTCGTTCGTCGACCGGTTCCCATTCATGTGGGACCGATGGCTGATCCGGACGGTGAGTGTCTTGGCCCGGATCGGCGTCCCGCGATGTACCGGTTTGTTCGGAAGAACTGGGCTCCCTGTTGGCCGACGGGTCTACCGGCTTCTCCGGCGCGGTGTCGAGATGCGCGGGAGTATGCGGTTCGGGCTCGGTGTCGCGGTGCGCTTGCGTCGACGGTCGATGCGCCGATGTCCCGGTAGGTGGGTCTATATCGGGTAGGTTCAGCGAGCCCCACTTCGACCTCGCTCCTTCCGAATGGGTTGACGTCGGTTCGGATCGCAGCGGCGAATTTCGATGGGAGGCTCTGGATTCGGGTTCGCGCGAGGTGGAGCGTTGCTCATGCGGCTTCGACGCCTCCGACGGCGAGTTCGAGCGATCCTGGCGTGGCACAGCCGTTTCCGTCGACCTGCCCTCCGAGCGCGGTGCGGCGGTGCCTGCTCTGCTGTGGTCCAGCCCTGACGATTGAGCGGCCTGACCGGATTCGGGACGCTGCGCGAGATCCGGATGCCCCGCAGTGGCCTCCGTTCCCGGTCGCTGCGGTGCTTCAGCAGCGGATGCATCGGATCGACGACCGGCATCCAGACCTTCAGGCCCCATCTGAACCCGAGTCCCGGTCGAAACATCCGGCGCGTCGGCGATACCGGCCGTGGTGACGTGATCGGAAGGTGTGCCGCCTTCGTGCGATGCCGAACCGGTATGGTCGGCCGACACGAGTGGTTCTGCTTCCAGGCCGGGCAGATTGAGGCTCCAGCCATGAGCCGGCCCGCCGAACTCATGCGAACCGGGAGTGGGCGACAGGCTGGTAGGTCCCGAATCATGGTGTGCGGCAGAACCATCCGCCTGCGGTGCCATGGCAGCCCCGGAGTCGGGCGGTCCCGGCCTTCCGCTGCCCGTGTCGGGAACCGCCACATTGGAATCGGCCGCGTGCGGATGGCCGCCATCGGCAGCCGCTGCCGCCGTACTGTGCGCCCCCACGTTGGGACCGCCATCGAGACCTTGAACGATCGGTGTTTCGGAGGCGATTCGTGGATGATCACTGCCCGCGACCGCCGGCCCGGCGTCGTGTGACCTCGGTTGCGCGGCACCATCGGGATCATGACCGGGGACCGAAGCCGAACTCGGACGATCACCGCCGGTCACCCCGGTTTCGTGCGTCTTCGGCGTCTCCCCCGTATCCGAACCGTGCATCGGCGTCGGATCGGGACTCGTGGCGCGTAGCTGATCACCGCCCCCGAGCTCCGCACCATGTGGCCCGACTGCTCCGCCGGTGTCGGAACCATGAGCGGACGGCATATCGGCGCTCACCGAATGCGGACGGTCACCGGCGGATGCCGGTGCGGCATTGTCGTTCGCGAGTGGCGACGATTGCGCCGCACCGGCATTGGGATCCCGATGCGCGGTGGCGTCGGCGCCGGTTGGCCTCGACTCGGCCGCGGAATGCGGTGCGACAACCTCGGATCCGGAGTTGCGCACCTCGTGGACCTTCGCGCCCACCTCATGTGCGGCGCCGGTGCCCGCGGCACCGGCGACCGAGGAGGTCAGCAGCGTCGTCGGGTCGACTTCGAACTTCCCACCCAGCGGCACTGTCGCCGCTGTCCCCGCGACGGCGCCGACCGCACCCGCGGCCCCATCGACGGCGGCGGTCGAGACGATCCTGCCCGCCTTCGATTCGATCGCACCGGCCAAAGGGCTTGCGGCTCCACCGGATCCGAGACCGGCACCGACGACCCCGGCGACCGCTCCCGAGACTGCTTCCCGACCGAGGTTCGCCCAATCCTCTCCGCTCAGCCCACTTTTATTGTGTTGCGCGATCTGCAGCAGACTCGCGCCGAGATCGGCGGCCGTCCCCTGCAAGGCGCCTTGCAGTGCCGCCTTCGCCGCCACGCGCGCTGCGGCCCGCGACAGCAACTTCTGCAGTAACTGCTTGATCGCCATGCGAATCGCGACCCGAGTGGCCACCTGGGCAACGGCCTCTTCGGCGGCCGCAGCCAAACTCCCGACCCCGGTGGCCGCCAATGCCAGCGCCTGCACCAGTTGGATCGCGAAGATGGTCAGCGCCCCGATGATCACGAATTTGGTGTGTTCGATATCCGTGGCGCCGGATTTCATGTCCTCGGCCCGGTGCTTGGTGTCGGCGATCAGCACCGGCAGCAGACCGCTTTTGCCGCCGACCTTGCTCCAATATTGGCTCATCGCATCGTGGGTTTCGCCGGTGTCCAGCGCGATCAGCGCATCGAGCATGGTCTTCTCGGCGTCGTGGTCGATGCCGTCGAGCGCCGTATGCAACGCTTCCCACGCATGCGCGATGCGGCGCATCGCGGTCTCGTCGCCCTCCGGCCAATCACCCGCGCCGACTACATATTTCGCCACCCATTGCAGGGGGCCGGGGATTTCGACACCCATCTCAGGCGGTCAGCTTGCCGATTGCTTCGGCGGCCGACCTATCCTGTGCCTGCGTACTGTCCGCGATGGTGGTCATCTGCGCGCCGAGTCCCGCCAGGATCTGCGCGAGATTCGCTGTCCCGGCACTGGTTTGCTTGGCATGATCAACGTAACCCTTGGCGAACGCCGCCCCCGGCTTGTCATGGCCCCAGCATTCGCCTTCGGTGTCGAGCACCCGTTGGAGATCCGCCAGGGCGCTGGTCACCCGCTGCGAGGTGTCCGCGAATCGCGGTGTCGTTGCCCGCAATGCGGCGGGGTCGAGGCGGAAGCCCGCCATCATCGCTCCTTCAGGTACGAACGCTCGCGGTAGTATTCGTCTTCCTCCACCGGCGACCAATTCTTCTGGGTAGCAGTGGGTTCCGGTTCGCTCGGCGCATCGAACAGGCCCCTGATGCTGGGAGCCCCCGGTATCAGATCCGGCAGATCGGGAATGTCATCGGCAGCGGTGACAATGGGCGCGAACAGTTCCTTGGTCAGTTGCCCCGCCGCGGCGGCAGCCGCCTGCGTGGCCTCGATGATCGACCTGCCCAGCTTCTCGGGCGTGCTGCGTTTGAACGCCTCCGACACCAGGTTCACCTCGATGGGGACCCCATTGGCACCGCAGACCACCTCGACCAAATTGTCCGAGGAAGTCGCCTTCACCCGCGCGGCGGACAGTTTCACTCGCGCCGCATCCAAATCCCGGCGCTGCTGCTCGAAAGTCTCCAGGAGCGTGTCCACTTGATCGCGCAGCATCGGCCTCGACCCCTGCACATCATCCGCACTACCCATCAGAAGCCATCCCCCTGGTAGCAGTTCCGCTGCTCATGGCATACGAGATCGCGCACTCGACGTCACGTTCCCCGCAGCCAGGGGGCGACCAGGTCGGGATGAACGTCGGTCCATTCCCGCCACCAGCGGGCGACCTCGCCGCCGTTCAGCGCCAGGTACATCCCACCTTTGGAATAGGGGTTGACAGTTACCCACCTTTGCGGGTTCGCCTCAAGGTAGCTGATCAACGACCGTCCCGAAATAGGATGTCGCAGCCAGGGATTCGTATTCTTCCGAAGCACCGCCGAGGAGGAGTAGACCTCCAGGAAGCCCTCTTGGTCCTGGTCGCCTTGATAGTGGACCGGCCAGCCGCGCTGACCGTTGGGGTCGTCGGCGGGCATGACGATGATGAACTCGTTGTGGGCGAACGCATCGATGAACTGGCCGACACTGGCGAATCCCATCTCGGCCAACCACAGCACCGTCTCGAAACCATTGGAGAGGGTCTTACCGACCCACTCCGAGGTCGGCAAGAACTCCGGATTCAGCCACACCTCGTCGAATCCACCGTTCTGGTCGGCGCGCCTGCCGCCCATGATGTTGGCGTTGGTCCGCTTCGACCTGTCCGAGCGAGGATCTACCAGGTACTGCCACTCACCGGGATGCGCACGAGCCCAGGCGAAATCGCCGTCGTCCGGCTTCGGCAGCACCTGATCCTTGGGCTTCGCATAGTCAGCGACATGCAATTCATGCGCCATATCCTCCAATCGACTCATCGCCGCCTCCTATCGCACTCGCTATCAACTTCGACGCAGCCTCGTGCGGCAACGTCCTCGACGACTGCACGTCGTCCGCACTCCTCATCGGAAGCCGGCTTCCAACAGCGGATCCGCTGCTCACGGCAAACGAGTTCGCGCACTCGCTGTCACGTTCCCCTCAGCCACGGGGCGACCAGGTCGGGATGAACCTCGGTCCATTCCCGCCACCAGCGGGCGACATCGCAACCCATCAGCGCCATGTAAACCCCACCTTTGGAATAGGGATTGAGAGTTACCCACCTCCGCGGGTTCCCCTCCAGGTAGTTGATCAACGACCGTCCCGAAATAGGATGTCGCAGCCAGGGATTCGTATTGCGCGGAAGCACCGCCGACGAGGAGTAGACCTCCACGAAACCTTCCGGGTCCTGGTCCCCTCGACGGAGGACCGGCAAGCCGCGCTGACCGTTGGGGTCGTCCGCGGGCATGACAACGATGAACTCATTCTGAGCGAACGCATCGATGAACTGGCCGACACTGGCGAATCCCACCTCGGCCATCCACATCACCGTCTCGAACCCATTGGAGAGGGTCTTGCCGACCCACTCGGCCGTCGGCACGAATTCCGGATTCAGCCACACCTCGTCGAATCCACCGTTGTCGTCGGCGCGCCTGCCGCCCATGATGTTGGCGTTGGTCCGCTTCGACCTGTCCGAGCGGGGGTCGACCAGGTACTGCCACTCACCGGGATGCGCACGCGCCCAAGCGAAAGCGGACTCGCCGGGCTCCGGCAGCACCTCGTGCGGAGGCTGAGCGTAGTCGGCGACATGCAATTCATGCGCCCGCTCCGACATTCGTACCACTTCCGCCTCCTGTCACGTCCCCCCGCTACCAACTTCGACGCAGCAACAACCGGATTGGTTCCATACAGGGCGCGATTCACCCCCTATGTTCCGATCCCCCGGCAGTACGTCGGCGGCGAACACAATAGCGACTGATCCGACGCCCCACAACCCGACCAGCCCAATGCGGATCTCGTGGCAAGCGCAGCAGCAAGACATCCGAAACTGTTGACCGACAACCTATTTCGGACAAATCACCAAGGTGTGGCTATCGTTGCGGAGTACGAGATACCGACCGAGCCCGCGTCCTCGTTCACCACAACACCTTGCACACCCTCGGAAAACGTACCCCAGCCCGAACCACGGCGCTCACCGCCATGATCATGCGGCGGTCGCCGCCGATCAGGAGTCGAGGGCGAGGACTCGCGAAAGCTGTTGCAGCATCTGCGGAACCACCCGGTAGTAGACCCAGGTGCCGCGCCGCTGCGAGGTGAGCAGGCCGGACTCGCGCAGCACCTTGAGGTGGTGGGAGATGGTCGGCTGCGACAGCTCGAACGCCGGGGTCAACTCGCAGACACACACCTCCTCCCCGCCCGCCGAGGCGATCAGCGACAGCAGTCGCAGCCGGACCGGATCCGCGAGCGCCTTGAACCCGATCGCCAAGGTAGCGGCGGTGTCGGCGTCCAGCGGCGCGGTCAACGTGGTGCGGCAGCCGTCCGCGGCGGCGAGTACCGGAAGCGCTTGTTTCGACACAGGTCAATATTGACAGACATCTATGCAAGGGTCCAGTCTTGCATAGACAGTCATCGATACAGCTCGATTTCGGCCGGGCCAACGGAGAGGATTCCCATGTCAGAGTCACAGCAGGCCGTGGAACTGCGGGAAACGGTGCGCACCCGATACGCGGCCGCCGCGACTGCGGTCGCCGCAGGCGGGACCGCCGAGGACTGCTGCGGCGGCAGCGACCGCTGCGCGACCGGCGCGATCGACATCGACGAGAGTTTCGGGCCCGGTCTCTACGCGGCAGCGGACCGCGATCGACTCCCCCTCGAGGCCGTGGCCGCGTCACTGGGTTGCGGCAACCCGACCGCGGTCGCCGACCTGCGCGCTGGCGACCGTGTGCTGGACCTCGGGTCCGGCGGCGGGATCGACGTGCTGCTGTCCGCACGCCGCGTCGGCGCGACCGGCAAGGTATTCGGTGTCGACATGACCGAGGAGATGCTGTCCATCGCCCGCGCCAACGCCGCCAAGGCGGGTGCCGCCAACGTCGAGTTCCGCAAGGGAACCATCGAGTCGATCCCGTTGCCCGCCAACAGCATCGACGTGGTGATCTCCAACTGCGTGATCAACCTGTCGGTCGATAAACCGGCGGTCTTCGCCGAGATGGCCCGTGTACTCGTGGCAGGCGGGCGCGTCGGAATCTCCGATGTCGTCGCCGAGGATGACCTCACCCCCGCCGATCGGGCCGAGCGCGGCGACTATGTCGGCTGTATCGCGGGCGCGCTGTCGTTCACCGAATACCGAAACCACCTCGAGGCAGCCGGCTTCGATGCTATCGAGATCACCCCGACTCACACCGTCGCGGCGGGCATGCACGCGGCGATTGTCAAGGCCGTCAAACCTATTCACTAGCGGCGCACGAAAACGGCGGCGGTTCAGCCCCCGCACGATGCGCGTCAACGCATTGTCGGGAACGTGTCAGTCATCCTTCAGCCGGACAACCTATAAATAGAGGCGCAGTCCCGTACGAGGTCTACGACCTTCCAGTTCGAGGTCGCGCAACGTGGTATCCGGTTCGACGACTCCGGAATCGGAAAGACGGATTGACCATGACAACGTCTGTCGCACAGTGCGTCACGCTCGCCATGATGTTCGAGGCTCAGGTGGATATCCATCCCGCTGCGGTGGCCGTCCACGCGCCGGATAGCACCTGGAGTTATCGCGAACTGGACGCCGAGGCCAACCGACTCGCCGGGTATCTCACCGCAGCGGAATACCTGACATCGAACGCGAAAACTCCACCCTCGAACGATTATTTTTCGCCGAATCAGAACTGAGGAAGGGGCATCGAACGGCGTTGTCAGCGGCCCCTTTCCACGGCTTCATCCCTGTCCGGTGAGTGCCCTCTCGGTCCAGGGCGTCCAGAATTCGGCGTAGCGACCGCCGCGACGCAGCAATTCGTCGTGACTGCCTTCTTCCACGATCCGGCCGCCATCGAGGAAGACGATGCGGTCGGCGTGTTGGACGGTGTGCAGCCGATGCGCGACCATCACCACCGTCCGGCCCGCCATCAGGCGTTCGATGCCGGCGTGGACCGCGGCCTCGTTGACCGGGTCCAGTGCGGAGCTCACCTCGTCCAGCAGCACGATCGGCGCGTCCTTCAGCAGCGCTCGTGCGATCGAAACGCGTTGACGCTCACCGCCGGACAATAGCTTGCCGCCTTCGCCGACCTCCGCCGCCCAACCACCGGGCAGTCGTTCGATCACCTCGTCCAGCCCGGCGGCGGTCGCGGCCGCCCGCACCTCGGCATCATCGGCGTCGGGGCGGCCGAGCCGGACGTTCTCCACTATCGTGCCGTCGAACAGATAGACGTCCTGGAAGACGATGGCGATGCGCGCCATCAACACCTCGGGCTCGAGGGAACGCACGTCCACACCATCCACACCGACCGAGCCCGTGTCCACGTCGTGGAACCGGGCGAGCAACTGCAGCAGTGTGGTCTTACCCGCACCCGACGGTCCGACGATGGCGATCCGCTGCCCCGCCGCCACGCGCAACGACACGTTATCGATCACCGTGCGACCGCCGCGCCGAAAGGTCACCGATTCGAACCGCAGGCCATGGCCGACCGGCTGGATCGGCTCGCGCGACCGCGCGAGCGGCTCGGTGCGCAACACCGTGTCGAGTTCGGCCAGTACCGAGCGTGCGCCGCGGATCTTGCCGCCGATATCGGACAGTGACAGTAGTGGATCCGCACAGCGGGCGGCCAGCACCAGAGCCGCCAAAACCTCTGCCGCACCGACACTTCCATCAAGCGCGAGATAGGCGCCGAGGACCAGGAGCACCGTGAACATCACCTGTACCGTGCCGACCAACCCCAGGGTGCCGGGCAGCGCCGATCGTACGGTGCGGCGGGCGGTGCGCTGAATTTCCTCCAGCGAGTCGTCGAGCAATCCGAAGCGTTCGGCGGTCCGGCCGCCTGCGCGCAGCACCGGCTGGGCTTGGAGGTATTCGATGACTCGCCCGGTGGCCTGCTCGTCGCGTTCGGCGCGCTCCGCATCGACGGCGGCCATCGCGCGTCCCGTCCACACCTGGATCGCGGCGACGATCGGTGCGGCAGCGAGCGCGGCCAGTCCCAGCTGCCAGTTGACCGCGAACATCACACCGACGATCGTCAGCGGCGTCACGCAGGCGCCGATGAATGGCGCCAGCAGGTGCGCGATCACGCTCATCGCCTGCAGTATGCCGGGACCGGCGAGAACGGACACCTCCCCGACGCGATCCGAGCTGTACCAGCCGAGCGGCAGGCGGGCCAAATGATCGCCGAGCCGGTGATACATGCCACGCAACAACGCGGAACCGACCCGGAAACCGCGGAGATCACTGGCGTAGCGCAGCCCGGCGTAGAGCGCGACCGCGGCTCCGAATGCGATCAGCCACGGCCGAGCGTCGCGCGGGCTGTTCCCGAGCAGTGCGCGCAGCATCGGAATCAGCAGTGCGTAGGACAGACCCTCGACGACCGCAGTCGCGGTCATCAGAGCCAGTGTGCGACGCAACGGCCCGGCGAACTCGCGTCCCAGCACCCGCAACAGCATTCGAATCATCGGATCTCATCTCCCTGCGATACGCCGACATGTGTTCCGATCTCGGCGGCGACAGCCGACCTGCGTGATTGCCAGAACCCGGCGAACTTTCCGCTGCGCGCGAGCAATTCGGTGGGCCTGCCGCGTTCGACGATCGACCCGTTCTCCAGCATCACGACATGGTCGGCGTTGGCGATCGTTTCGAGACGATGAGCGATGATCAGGATCGTCCGATCACCCGCGAGCGCCTCGAGGGCGCGGCGCACGGCCAGTTCGGTGTGCGGGTCGGCGAAGGCGCTCGCCTCATCCAGCACCAGCACCGGCGTATCGGCGAGCAGCGCGCGTGCGATCGAAATCCGTTGTGCCTCACCGCCCGACAGGTTCACCCCGGCACCGATCACGGTGTCGTATCCGCGCGGCAGCTCGAGTATTCGATCGTGGATGTTCGCCTGGCGGGCGGCGCGCATCACCTCGTCGAGTCCGGCCTGCGCAACCGCGAGCGCGATATTGTCCGCGACCGAGGCGCGCAGCAAGCGCACGTCCTGGAAGACGAAGGAGACCATCCGGTGCAGCTCCCGGCTGTCGAGCTCGCGCAGGTCGACACCACCCAGGGTGACCGAACCGCAGGTCGGGTCGAAGAACCTCGGCAATAGCTGCGCCAGCGTGGATTTCCCGCTTCCCGACGGCCCGACAACGGCGGTGACCGTCCCCGATTCGAGGGTCAGGTCGATCCCGCGCAGCACTTCGCGATCGGCGTCGTAGCCGAATCGGACGCCGCGCAGTTCCACCCGATGCCCTTGCGGTGCGGCCGGCCGCACGGGCTCCGGAAGTGGCTGCACCGCAAGCACTTCCCGAATCCGACCGACCGCACGCGCGGCGGCCCGCATTTCGTCGAAGCCGTGGCCCAGCGCAGCCACCGGGGCGGTCAGCCCGAGTCCGAGCAGCAGGAACGGCAGCAGGTTCGCCGGGGCCATGTCGCCGGTCGTTATCAACGTAGCGCCGCCGGTGAAGACCACCAGCAGCACGAACGGCGGCGACAGCGCCAACTGCATTCCCGCGGCGATCGGGGAGACGCCGCGCACCCACCGGTAGAAGATGGTGACGAAATCATCTGCGGCCATGCGGAATTCGCGGTGTGCGCGCCCGGATCCGCCGAACGCCTTGACCACCGCGATGCCCTGCACGAATTCCACGACCGAACTCGAGATCCGCCCCATGGCCGCGTCGAATTCCGCCTGCTCGCGCTGCCGAGCCGGGGTCATCATCAGCGGAACGAGGGCCACGGCCGAAAGCACCGGTATCGCCGTGATCAGCGTGAGCCGCCAGTCGACGGTGCACAGATAGACCAGCGACACCAGCGGCACAATGAAGGCGGACACGAGCTGAACGGGAGTGTGGGCGATGAACGGGTGGATGGCGCTCACGTCCTCTCCGACCACTTTCGCCAACTCGCCGGTCCGGCGGCGGGAGAACCAGCCGATCGGCGCCCGCCCCAACCGTTGCGCGAGTTGCCTGCGAAACGACAGTTGCACTTGGCCATCGAGCAGATGTCCGATTCCGGACGACGCCGCCGTGAACAACAGCCGGATGAAGAGGCCCATCGCACCCGCCGCCACGACGATCCAGGCACGACCGTGGTCAATCGGTCCGGGCGAGAACAAGATTCGCCCTAGTTCGACGACGGCCAGCAGGGGCGTCAGACCCGCGACAGCGCCGATGATCTGGAGAACGACAACGGCGGCGAAACTCCGGACAAAAGGGCGCAGCAGCCCGGTAATGCTCTGTCCTGCGACGGAATCGGTATCCGGAGGAGCCGCCAGGCCGGTGCAGACTCGTTTCATGCTGCTGATCGTCGCGCTCGCCGGTGCCGGTCCGCTTCCGGCGCCGGGAGTCATCGGCTACGTGAATGCACGTAGCCGAGGTGCGACCGGCTACGCCGTTCGTCGTAGCCGGTCGCGCATCGGTGCGGAGAGCACACCGTCGAGCCTGCCCTATTTCGTTGCGCCGACAGCCAATCCGCCGAGGTGGCGTCGAAGGGTTCGGAGACCGACTCGATGGCGGCGCGGATACGTTGCGCCGCACGGCTTTCCCGGTCGTCGGTGATCGACCGCTCTCCCCCGCCCACCGAAGGCTCACGCGGTCAGGGCGTGCAAGGGAGCGGATAAGCGTTGCGCGCGTTCGGGTTCGATGTGGTGGATTTCGGTCAGCAGCGAACTCACCAAGGCCGCGAGGGCGGATCGCAAGCCGGTTGGGCTCAGTTCCGTGATCAGGGTGGGCTCGAGAATCCCGAGGAGGTCGGCGGGGAGATCGTCGTGGCCGCGACCTTGGACCGGATTCACCCCGTGGTGCAGGCAGGCGAGGACGAGAACCTGCTCGCGCAGGCCGTTGAGCATGTGGTGCGCTTGCCAGACTCGACCGCGAGCGATCGACGAGCGGGCGTGCAACGCATGCAGCCAAGCGACCCCGATGACCTGGCCGGCGTCGGGTGCGGGGCGGGCCGGGTGCGGGTCGCCGTCTCCGAAGAGGAGGCGGAAGGCCGGGAGGGTGCCGAATTCCGGGGCGGTGGTCCAGAAGGCGAGATCAACCTGGAGGGTGTCGGCGCACAGGAAGACGCGGAAACGGATGTCGCCCCGGTAGACGTCGAGATGGTCGACCGCGTCGAGGTCACGGTACATGCGCTCGGTCCAGTCGGCGACCAGCGCGGGCTCGTCGGCGTCGGCGGCGAGCCGTAGCGCGAGATCGATATCGGACCAGCGGTCTTCGCGCCCGAGCGCCGCGGAGCCCGTCATGGCGACCGCCGTGATGCGGTCGTCGGCAGTGGCGGCGTCGACCAAAGCCGCACGCACCTGTGCACGTTCGTGCTCTCGGAAGATCATCCGAGCAGCATCCCACCGGCGTGATCGCAGTGGAAGCTATCGCCTGCCTTTCGAGTGGGCGTCGTATTCGCGCCACGGAGCCCGGCCGAAATCGCCGTTCTGTCAAGACACTTCGTACGTATGTAGGAAAGCTGCTGCGGCGCTTAAGCAGTTCTCGATGGACCGGGAGCGCCACTGTCGGCCAGGCTTCTGACAAGCCGGGGCCGCCCGGCATTCGGCGCGAAACGACGGGAGCCATGGCGTTGAAGTCGCTGGTCAAGAAGTGGGCCGAGCCCGGTCTGTGGTTGGCGGAGGTCCCGGAACCGGTCATCGGCCCCGCGGAGGTCATGATCAAGGTGCAGCGCACCGGAATCTGTGGCACGGATCTGCATATCCGCGCCTGGGACGGCTGGGCGCGACAGGCGATTCGAACGCCGCTCGTGCTCGGGCACGAGTTCGTCGGCGAGGTCGTCGAGGTCGGCAGCGATGTCGCGGATATCGTGCCGGGCGACCGGGTCAGCGGTGAGGGGCATCTCGTCTGCGGCAAGTGCCGCAACTGCCTGGCAGGTCGGCGCCACCTGTGCTGTGCCACGGTCGGTCTGGGTGTGGACCGCGACGGGGCGTTCGCCGAATACGTGGCGCTGCCCGCGTCGAATGTGTGGGTGCATCGCACCCCCGTCGATCTGGATGTCGCGGCGATCTTCGATCCGCTGGGCAACGCCGTGCACACCGCGCTGTCCTTCCCGCTCGTCGGTGAGGACGTCCTGATCACCGGGGCGGGTCCAATCGGTTTGATGGCCGCCGCGGTGGCCCGACACGCGGGGGCGCGCCACGTCGTGATCACCGATGTCAGTGCGGAACGTCTCGACCTCGCCCGCGAGATCGGTGTGAGCTTGGCGCTGAACGTCACGGAGGTGTCGGTCGCCGAAGGGCAGCGCATGCTCGGGCTGCGCGAGGGCTTCGACATCGGCTTGGAGATGTCCGGACGCCCCGAGGCCACGCGGGAGATGATCGCGAATATGACCCATGGCGGCCGGATCGCCATGCTCGGCCTGCCATCGAGTGAGTTCCCGGTCGATTGGGCCCGGATCGTCACGTCCATGATCACGATCAAGGGCATCTACGGCCGCGAGATGTTCGAAACCTGGTACGCCATGTCGGCGCTGCTGCAAGGCGGCCTCGACCCCGCTCCGGTGATCACCGGCCGGTACGGCTACCGCGACTTCGAAGCCGCCTTCGCCGACGCCGCCAGTGGCCGCGCGGGCAAGATCATCCTCGACTGGACCTCCTGACAATCCCCCGAATTCTGTTCTGACAAAGGATCTTTCATGTTCAAATCGGTTCGCGGCGACCTGCGCGCCACCCTCGACGAAATCCGCGCCACCGGACTGCACAAACCCGAGCGGATCATCAGCACCCCGCAGGCCGCCACCGTGCGCGTCACCGCGGGCGGTCGGGACGGCGAGGTGCTCAACTTCTGCGCCAACAACTATCTGGGTCTGGCCGATCACCCCGCCGTGATCGCCGCCGCCCACGCGGGGCTCGACCGCTGGGGTTACGGCATGGCCTCGGTGCGCTTCATCTGCGGCACGCAGGAGGTGCACAAGGAGTTGGAGCGGCGCCTGTCGGCGTTCCTCGGCCAAGAGGACACCATCCTCTACTCCTCTTGTTTCGATGCCAACGGCGGCGTCTTCGAGACACTCCTCGACACCGAGGACGCGGTGATCTCCGACGCGCTCAACCACGCGTCGATCATCGACGGGATCCGGCTGTCCAAGGCCCGGCGCTCGCGATACGCGAACCGCGACATGGCCGATCTGGAGCGGTGCCTGCAGGAGACGGCGGATGCGCGGCGCAGGCTGATCGTCACCGACGGCGTCTTCTCCATGGATGGCCACGTGGCCCCGCTGCGCGAGATCTGCGACCTCGCCGACCGCTACGACGCCATGGTGATGGTCGACGACTCCCATGCCGTCGGCTTCGTCGGCCCCGGTGGTCGCGGAACTCCCGAATCGCACGGCGTCATGGATCGCGTCGACATCATCACGGGCACGCTCGGCAAGGCGCTCGGCGGCGCTTCCGGCGGCTATGTCGCCGCACGGGCGGAGATAGTCGCCCTGCTGCGCCAGCGATCACGGCCATACCTGTTCTCGAACACACTCGCGCCCGCGATCGCGGCCGCATCGCTGAAAGTCCTCGACCTGCTGGAGTCGGCGACCGAACTGCGGGTGCGGCTCGCCGAGAATACGGTCCTGTTCCGTTCGCGGATGACCGAAGCGGGCTTCGACATCGTGCCTGGCGAGCACCCGATCGTCCCCGTCATGATCGGCGACGCGGCCGTCGCGGGCCGGATGGCGGAGTTGCTGCTGGAACGCGGCGTTTACGTCATCGGCTTCTCTTATCCCGTGGTGCCGCACGGGCTGGCCCGTATCCGTGTTCAACTGTCCGCGGCGCATTCCCGACAGGACGTGAACCGGGCCGTGGACGCGTTCGTGGCGGCGAGGGCGGAACTCGGACCGGCCTGAACCCGCGATCCCTACCCGACCGGCGCGGCCCGACCCAGCGCGTCCAGCGTCAGCCGGATGAGTGGGTGATCCTCCGACCCGCAGCGCACCGCCGCGAAGACCCTACGGGTCGGCGCGGCCCCGTCGATCGGGCGGACCACGACCCGGCTGAGGTCCATATCGCGCAGTGCCGACCGAGGCACCAGAGCCACGCCCGCACCCGCCGCGGCGAGCGCCACCACCGCGCGGAAATCGTCGGAATAGTGCTCCAGACCCGGCCGGAAACCGGCGGCCTCACAGGCCAGGATCACCACGTCATGGCACGGATTGCCGGGGTAGGGGCCGATCCAGGGATCCCCGGCCAACTCCGCCAGCGGCACCCTATCGGCGTCGGCGAGCCGGTGCGTGACGGGGACGACGGCGTCGAAAGGCTCCACATACAGCGGGACACGGGTCAGCCGGGCGTCATCCGCGTCCGGCGCGCCCCGGTATTCGACGGCGACCGCCACATCGACCTGCCGGTCCATCACCATCGGCAGACTCGCGTCGCCCTCGGCGTCGTGCACGCGGACCCGGATCCGGGGCGCCGTCCGGGCGAGGCGCGCCAGGGCGGGGGCGACGACCAGGCCGATGCCGGTCGCGAAGGACGCGACGGTGACCCTCCCCTCGGTGCCCGAGTTGTGCGCGACGAGTTCGGCCTCGGCTCGCTCCAACTGGGCGAGGATGGCGTTGGTGTGGCGCACCAGGATCTCCCCGGCGGGCGTGAGGCGCACACCGCGGGCGCTGCGCTCGACGAGCCGGTGGCCGGTCTCCCGCTCCAGCGCGGCGAGCTGCTGGGAAACGGCCGAAGGCGTGAGATACAGCGCGGCGGCAGCGGAGGTCACCGTGCCGTGGTCGGACACCGCACGCAGAATGTGCAGCCGCCGTGCTTCGAGCATTGCAGCTCCCCCTGGTCAACTGGACCGCGCGGCCAAGCGGTCGGCTTGGTCGAGGTGATCGCGCAGGCCGAGGAGTTCCCAGCGCTGGAGGGCCAAGGGGACGTTGCCTTCGCACCAGAGCCGGTAGTGGAACTCCTGCAGATCCACATGATCGTACCGACTGTGGGCGGTGGCGAGGAGGTCCAGAATCTGCCTCTTACCGATCTGGTAGCTGAGGCCCTGGGCGGGGGTGGCGGCGAAGAGCGCGGCTTCTTCCCTGGCCGTGGCGCGATCCATCGGTACGGTCTCGGCCAGCAGAGCGGCGGCGTCGTCCAGGGTGATCTCACCCAGGGACAGGCCGAGGTCGATATCGACCCGCAGGGCGCGCAGCCGCATCGAGTTGGCGAGGAAGACGCCACTGGCGGGTGTGTCGTCGAACAGTCCGGACAAGAGCATCAACTCTTCGTTGTAGAACGCGATGCCTTCGTTGGGCAGCGAGTCGTAGAAGTACCGGCGGGCCGGGTTCGGGTGCTGCCAGGACAAGGCCAGTTGGTGAGCATGAACCCCTTCGTGGACGATGCCGGTGCGCGGGTCGAGGATCTTGGCCTGCTGGAAGTAGGACAGGCCAGGTTCCGGGGCGCGCACATAACGCAGTGCGTCCTCATCCGGGCGTGCCTGCGAGGAGAGGTAGTGGGGCACCCCCAGCCAGGTCAGTGGCGCCACGTAGGGCGGCATGGCGGCGAAACGGTAGCGACGCAACGTGTTCGGCAACCGCAGCAGACCGCGTTCGGCATAGAAGCGGCGCACGTCGGCCTCCAAGATGTGCTGTCGGTCGATGTAGAAGGCATCCGCGACAGGAGCGGCACCGCCGGCCGCGCGGCGGCGCCAGCTCGCCTCGGTCAGTACGGCGCGCTGGAACTCGACGCGCGCATACTGGCGCATCTGCTCGGGCGTGTACGGGACGAGCGCGACACGGTGCAGGTAGAAAGCAAGGGCTTCGCCGCCGACTGCTGTCGCACCGGTGAATGTCCGACCGCCGAGCCAGTCACGGAAGGCCGCCAGATGTCCGGCGGCGGCCTCGGCAAGGCCGGGGAGATCCGCGGCGAAGGGCGCGGGCAGCAGCGGAGCCAGCGCCGCCAGCGCCTGCGTCAGACTGCGGGGGCCATCTGCGAGCAGTCGCCCCGCGTAGGCGGCGAACGGCGCGGCGGCCTGTTCGGTCAAGTTGGTTCGCGCGTGCCGCAGCGTCTCGGGGACTTGCCGCAACTGGCGAAGGATCGCGGCCGCGCGCCCCTCTTCGAAGGGCGGCGGCGCCAGCAGCAGGGTGTACAGGGGCACCAGGGCCTGGTCGAGGTAGAAGCAGGCGTTGCGCTGCCAGTTGCGCAGAAGCTCCAGTTCCCAGTGGACCTTGGCCAGCGCGGACCCCAGGAGTCGACCGTCGATCTGAATCGCGAGGGGTGCACCGGTCAGGTCGATTGCCCTGTGGCGGCCGGCGAATTCGCCGAGTCGCCGTCGGCGGTCGGCGATCGCGTCGGGCGACCAGTCCGCGACCCAGTCCGCAGGCCGCTCCACCCGTGGGACATCGTCGTAGGAGTCGGGTTGGGTACGGATGCGCCAGTCCCAGAATTCCGCGATCAGCTGGGCGAGTTCGTGCGCGACCTTCTCGGTCATCGGTCACGGTCCTTGTCTGTGTGCGGTCGGCATTCAGGTCGGCGCGTCCGGCGAGAGCGAGGGCGCCCCGCGAGGTCAGATCATCATTTCGGGGGTGCCGACCGGAGCATCGGTGAAGCGCGAGAGTCGGAACGACTCGATGGACCGCTCGGTATGACCGTCCAGGGACAGGTCGGCGGCGATCTCACCGAGGACCGGGCCGAGGGTGAAGCCGTGGCCGGACAGGCCGGTGATGACGACAAGGCCCTTGGGTCCAGCGTGACCGTCGATGACCGGTAGCCCGTCGGGGGTCATGTCGACTACGCCGCCCCAGTAGCGGGAGATCTTCGCGTTCCGGAGTCGCGGGATCACGGTGGATAGCCGGGACAATGCGGTATGCACGACGGGCTTGTCGACCGGCGGTTCGGGCGAAATCGCAGGCACCAGGGCCGTATCCAACGTGGAGCGGTGGCGGATCTGCTCGAGAATGCGCTTGGTATCCAGGCGGAGCTTGGTGTTCTTGCGAAACGCAACGGCACGCGGCAACCAGTAGCGCAGTCCGTGGAAGTCCGCCAGCGAGACGCCGTGGGAGACCTTCGCGTTGAGGCCCGCGCTGACCACCACCTGGCCGCCGGGACGTTGCCGCGCGCCGAATCCGAACGCGCGGATGGTCTGGGTGAACAGGGGTTCGACCGGATCGGTTTCCAGCTCTGACATGACGACCGGCATGATCGGTACATCGAGCCCGACGGTCTTGACGAGGTACGGGGTCCAGACACCGGCGGCGACGACCACCGCGCCCGCCCGGATCGGCCCATCGGTGGTGTTCACACCGGTGATCGAGCCGCCTGCCTCGAGGAGTTCGGTGACCTTGATGCCGTACGCGATGCGGGCGCCTGCGCGCTCGGCGCGGCGAACATAGTGTTCGGTGCCCTTGTCCGGCCGGCATTGGGCGTCGAGGGGACTCCACATGGCTCCGAGGAATGGCCCGGTGGCGCACGGGATGATCCGGCGGGTCGCGGCCGCGTCGAGCAACCGGACCTCGGTGAGTCCGGCTCGGTGCGCTTCGATGACCAGGTCGCTCAGGAGGGGCAACTCCTCATGGCGGGTGTGGAAGTAGAGATTGCCGCCGGTGACCAGTTCGAAATCGCTTTCGGCCGCCGCCTCGGTCCACAGCTCGAGCGCCTCCCGTGCCAGCGGGAATTCGGCGCGGTGGCGGCCCTGGACTCGTAGCGAGCCCTGCGCCCGTCCCGATCCTTCCCGCGCGGGTCCTTGTTCCTTGTCGAGCAGGACGACCGAAGCTCCGCGCGCCGCGGCCGCGGCGGCAGTCGCGGCGCCGGTGATTCCGCTACCGATGACAATGACATCGACGGTGGTTGGCAAACTCATCGGGAGGATTCTCCTGCTGGTGGTTCTGGGTTGTTGCCTGCTCACGAGCGTGCGCGCGCGTCCAGGCGCCGCAGCTCGTTCTCATCGACGGTGACACCGAGGCCGGGACCCCGCGGGACCGCTATGTGCCCGTCGAGAACCTCGATCTGCGGCTCGGTGATCTGCTGCCGGTATTTCAGCGGTCCCATCAGGTAGGACGGGTAGCCCAGTCGGGGAAGAGCGGCGGCTAGTTGCAGACCCATGGCGGTGGCGATACCCATCTCGATGACGCTGCCGACCATCACTCCCACACCGCTGCCCGCCGCGATCTGCGCCGCCTGCAAGGCCGCTGTGGGTCCGCCGAGTTTGGCGTGCCCGACGTTGATCACGGTGGCGGTGCGCTCACGGGCCACCCTGGCCGCGTCGGACACCGTGCGCACGGCTTCGTCGGCGGCGATGTCGATGCGCAAGTCGCCGACGAGCTGGTGTTGGAATGCGGCGGCGGCAGGGGGCAGCGGCTGTTCCAGCATGGCGAGCCCGATCTCGCCGACCCGTGGAAGTGCGCGCACCAGGTCGCTGGGTGTCCACATGCCGTTGATATCGACGAACAGTTCGATATCGGGGCCGACCGCGTCGCGTACGGCCCGCAGTCTGTCCAGGTCGGCATCGATCTCGCCCCGGCCTGCGTAGAGCTTGAGCCACCGGTAGGTCTGGCTCTGCGCAACCGCGGTCTCCACCATCTTCGCCGGGTCCTCGTCCCAGCCGACGGACCCGTGCACCTCGGTGCGGTCGCGGCACGCCCCGCCGAGAAGTGTGTGGACAGGCACCTGCAGTGCCCGGCCGAGCAGATCCAGCAGGGCGGTATCAACGGCGGCCACCGTGAACGGTGCGGATCTCACGACACGCTCGAGATCGCCCAGCAGTCGAACCCGATTCCCCGGGTCCTTGCCGATCAGTGTCGGGGCGACGCGCTGCTCGACGAGTTCCACGACGGACTTCTGGGTCTCACCGGTGAACGCGGGCACCGGGCATGCCTCACCGTATCCGGCCACACCGTCGTCGCTGCGGATGATCACCACGACGTTGGGTGAAGTGGTGCGGTCAGTGGTCCCGAACCGGAAGGCCGTCCTGAACGACACGGTGAGTGGGACGGCCTCCACGGACTGAATCTTCATGGCGGTGTCGTGCTCCTTCTTGCCCCGAGGACGGGCAGGTGCGGGCGTCTTCGAATATACAAATGGGTCACCCACAAGTCCACATCTGAGTCAAATTGGTCCGCCATCCCTCAGCGTTGATGGAGCAGGACGTGTTGACGTGACAGAATGCTCGACCGAACGGTAAATTGGTATTCCCAATGTTCGGAGGTGGGCGCAGTGGTCTCAACCACGCGGGAGACGTCGAGATTGCTGGTTCCGCATGCGCCGAGGCGGTACGAAGCCGTGGTGGACGGCCTGCTGGAACTGGTGGAGGCCCGTGGGATACGGCCCGGTCAGGCGTTGCCGACCGAGCGAGAGCTGGCGGAGCTGTTCGGGGTGAGCCGCAATGTGCTGCGTCAGGCGTTCGGTGTGCTCGAAGAACGTGGCCTGCTGCGCACAGTGCAGGGATCGGGCCGCTATTTGCGGGAGACCACCGAGCCCCGGAACGACGGACTGGGCGCCCGCGCGGCCGTGGAGGTCGCCTCGATCGCGGATGTACTGGAGGCCCGGACCCTGATCGAGGTGCGGGTGGCCGCACTCGCCTGCGACCGTCGAACCGCCGAGCAGGCACAGACACTGGCGGTGCTGGCGGGCCGCCTGACCTCCTGGGAGGACAATCTCGCCTTCCACTGCGCGGTGGCCGCGGCCACCCAGAACTTCGTATTGGAACGACTGGTGCGCCAGCAGGCCGAACTGGCGGGCGAACTGCACCAGCGCGAGCACTACCGGGATCCCGACGAATTGGATCTGATGCGCGGCGAACACCAAGCGATCGCCGCCGCGATCGCCGCCCGCGACGGAGCGAGAGCACAGGAACTCGTGCAGCGACACCTGGAACACGCCCGCCGCGTGGTGTTCACCTCGACAGACGGAACAATCTAGGCGTCGGAGGCCGACCGCCAAGCGAACTACGAGCTTGCGCAGCCGGCGAATGGTCGATTCCGCCGCGCTCGCGAATTGCTTTCAGCCCTGTTCGGTGAGCGGCGCCAGGATGGCGTTCAGGCCGAATTCGAAGACGTCCCACTGGGTGAAGGTGGGGAAGTCGTCGGTGAGCGCGTGCATGGAGGGGTATGCCTCGGCGGGCAGGCGGGCCCACTCCTGCCGCACCCGCTCCCAGTGCTGCGGGTCCTCGTCCCAGGCGTGCCGGGTGGGATAGACGGTCGCGCAGCCGAGTACGAACCGGATCAGTGTCGCCAGCAGGCCGATGGCGGTGCGGTGGTCGATGTTCAGCCGCGCCAGCCGACCGTACAGCTGCTCGGTGATCTTGGCTTCGACGTCGTCGATTTTCTGAGTCGACTGGATATCGAGTTGCAGCAGCGCCGGATACGCGGTGTACAGGCGGAAGTAGGCACGCATCACCTGGCGGAGCCATTCGACGTCCTCGACGTCGGGATCGGGCCATTCGAACCGGCTCAATAGCTCCGTCATCACCGCGGCCAGGATGGCGTCCTTGTCGCGGAAGTGCGTGTAGAGCGCCATCGGGCGCACGGCGAGTTCTCCGGCGAGCCTGCGGGTGCTCAGTGCGGCGAGCCCGTCGCGGTCGATCAGGTCGATCGCCGTGTCCACGATGAGCTCGGGGTTGAGGGTGCCACGCGGCGCCCGCGTGCGCGGTGAGTTGTGCGACGGCATCCGGCTTCCAGTCTCGTTCGCTCGGAAATGTTCAGCAAAGTGTATTCAACAACATAGTGTACGGCGTACTGTACGGTGGCTCACCGTTGGTAGATACGAGGGAGACCCTCATGTCCGTCGAAGAACTGCCCGCCGAGGCCTACGCCCGTGCGGAGCGGTTGCTACTGCACAACCGGCCCCGGCTGGCCCTGCGCGCGAAGATCAAACCCCGCTGGATCGGCGACACGGATACGTTCTGGTATCGCGTGGAGACCGCGCGCGGCGGGGAATTCGTGCTGGTTGACGTCGCGGCCCGCACCCGAGTACCCGCGTTCGACCACGAGCGGCTGGCCGCGGCGCTGGCCGCGGCGAGCACACAGCCGGTCGAGCCGTACGCCTTGCCATTGCGGGAGATCGAATTCGTCGACGACGCAGTGGCTTTCGACGCGTTCGGAGCGCACTGGATGTACCGACCCGATACCGACACCTGCACGCAGGACCAGCAGCACCGCAGTCCTTCGCCGCTCGAAGTGGCCTCACCGGACAAGAAGTGGGTGGCGTTCCGTCGAGCACACGACGTGTGGGTGCGCTCGGTCGAAACCGGTGCGGAATTCGCGCTCACCACCGACGGCACCGCGGACCGGAGTTATGCCGCCAACCCGGACGCGGCGAGCAACCGGGTCGTGCTGGGCAAGCTCGGACTGTCGGAGGCGCCGCCGGTGCTGGTGTGGTCGCCGGATTCAACGCGCATCCTCACCCACCGCGTCGACCAGAGCGAGCTGGCCTGGATGCCTCTGGTCGAGGCCGGACCGTCGGACGGGAGCAGGCCCCGGTTGCACGCTTACCGCTACGCGATTCCCGGCGAGAACCTTCCGCGCGGCGAGTGGTTCGTGCTCGATATCGCCGAGCGGACAGCCACCGCAGCCGATGCCGAACCGTTCCTGCTCGCGCTGTACAGCCCCATCGTCCTCGGCAAGGCGTGGTGGGCTCGTGACGGCCGGACGGCGTACTACCTGGATCAACCGCGCGACCTGCGCACCCTGCGACTGCATGCCCTCGACGCCACGACCGGCGCGGTGCGCACAGTGCTCGAGGAGCACGGCGACACGCGCGTCGAGGCCACTCAGGAGATCGCACACCGGCCGATCGTGCACGTGCTGACCGGCGGACGAGAGGTCCTGTGGTACTCGCAGCGCGACGGCTGGGGGCACCTGTACCGCTACGAGGACGGCGAACTGGTCGAGCAGCTCACCAAAGGTTCGTTCGCCGTGCAGGACATCGCGCACGTGGACGAGTCCGAGCGGGTCGCGTATCTCGTTGTCTCCGGCTTGGTGGCCGACGATCCATACCGTCGGTCGCTGGTGCGGGTGGATCTGGACGGCGGCGCGCTGACCCGGCTCACCGGCGACGACCTGGACCACGTGATCACCACACCCGAGCACGGCCGGTGGTTCGTCGACTCGGAGTCCATTGTGGACACACCGCCGGTGACGACGGTGCGTGGACAGGATGGCGCGGTGCTGGTGGAGCTGGAGCGGGCCGATATCGGACCGCTGCTCGCCGCCGGGTGGACGCCGCCGGAGCGGATCCGGACCCTCGCGGCCGACGGCGTGACGCCGGTCTTCGGCCTGCTGTACAAGCCGTACGGCTTCGACGAGACACAACGCTATCCGGTGCTCGATCACCCCTACCCCGGACCGCAGAAGCATCGCGTCGAGCCCTGCTTCACACAGGATTTCTACGGAATCCGAGCCGAAGCCGCCGCCGGACTCGGATTCGCGGTGCTGGCCATCGACGGTCGCGGAACTCCGGGCCGGGACAAGGCTTTCCACGACTACTCCTACCGGAATCTGGGCAGCGCGGGCGCGCTGGACGACCACGTCGCGGCACTGCGTCAACTGGCCGAAACCCGCCCGTGGCTGGACCTGGACCGTGTCGGCATCTTCGGAGTGTCCGGCGGCGGATTCACAACAGTCCGGGCGATGGGCCTGTACCCCGAGTTCTACAAGGTCGGCGTGGCCGAAGCGGGCAACCACGACAACCGCTGCTACCACGCGCTGTGGGCCGAAACCTACGATGGCCCACCGGATCCCGAGATCTACGAGCGCACCGCCAATATCGGCCTCGCCGACCGGATCGACGGCAAGCTCCTGCTGATCCACGGCGAGCTGGACGACAACGTCACCCCGCACCTGACGATGCGCCTGGTCGACGCGTTGATCGAGGCCAACAGGGACTTCGACCTTTTGATCGTCCCCGGCGTCGAGCACAGCTTCCTCGGCCGCGAGAACTACGTCACCCGCCGCCGCTGGGACCACCTGGTGCGGCACCTCATGGGCCGACGGCCCCCGGCGGGCTACCGGCTCGCCGATGTCCCGATCACACCCGAGCTGCTCGAAGCGCTCGGCGGCTGAACCACAAAGGAGTACGACACATGCCCACCTTCTCCGCCGACGCGCTGCGGCGACTCTGCGACGACACGCGCGAACGGCTCTCCGTCACCGGCGCCCAGGTCGCGATCGCGAGCGGCGACACGGTGCTGCAGGCTGTTTCCGGCATCGCGAACGCCGAACTCGGGACTCCGGTCACCGACAACACGGTGTTCCAGATCGGCTCGACCACCAAGGTCTACACCGCCACCCTTGTCCTGCAACTGGTCGACGCGGGCCTGGTGGACCTCGACACCCCTGTCACCCACTACCTGCCCGGCGTGCGCCTGGCCGCAGGGGAACGCTGGCGGGAAATCACCCCGCGCCACCTGATGGCGATGACCAGCGGCCTGGACAACGGGCCGTACACCGACACCGGCAACGACGACGACTGCATCGGCCGCTACCTCGACCTGCTCGCCGAGATCCCGCCGGCCTTCGCACCCGGCACGGCGTACGGGTACAGCAACGCCTCCACCAACGTATCCGGCCGCCTGATCGAGACGATCACCGGAGACAACTGGGATGTGGCGCTGCGCGAGCGGCTGCTGCGCCCGGCCGGGCTCGTCGAGTCGGTCAGCCTGTTCGCGGACCTGCCCTACCACCCGACCGCGGTGGGCCACCTGCCCGGCGCGACCGGCGTGGTCCGCCCGTGGTGCTTCGCCCGCGGCTGTGGCCCGGCCGGTTCGTCACTGGCCACCACCGCACGCGACCTGGCCCGCTTCGGCCAACTCCTCGTCCGCCGCGGCAAGGCCGCCGACGGGACGCAGGTGCTCTCGGAGCAGGCCGTCGACATCATGCAGACGGTGCAGGTGGACGTGCCCGCCAGGGTGTTCGCCGACTCCTGGTGCGTCGGCCCCTACCGCAAAATATGGGACGGTGTCGAGGTTTTCGGCCACAGCGGCACCACCCCCAACGGATCCTCCTGCCTGCTCTGGATGCCCGCGCACGACATCGCGGTGGCCACGGTCGTCAACACACCGTCGCGGGGGTATCCGTTCGCCGACGCGATCTTCGACGTGATCTTCCGCGACTGGCTCGGTGTCGCCAAACCGTCCCGCCCGACTCCCGATCCCGAACTCGAATTCGATCCGTCCGTCTACACCGGCCGATACCACGCCCACGGTGTGGAGTACACGATCAGCATGGACAACGGTGTGCTGTTCTTCGACATGGAGCAGGTCGGCGGCGCGGCCGCCCGCACCGAACTGCTGCCGATCGCCGCACACCGATTCCTGCCCGCCGACGACGCCGTCACCGGCAACCACACCTGGGATATCGCCTTCACCCTCGGCCCCGACGGTGCAGCCGGTCACCTGCACAACGGCGCCTTCACCGCGCGCCGGGTCCACTGACCCCAACCTCGACGCCCTGATTCCGGTCCCCACGTCTCTCACCGTGATGTTCCAGGGCTGAAGGGTCGGTACCGCACCTGCGATATCGACCCTTCATTCGAGTCTGGGGCGGTTCGGCGCCGCCGCCGTTGGTGCGACGCGACCAACGCGGCGCCTATTCATCACCTGTCCCGCGCGTTCACCGGCCTTCGGTCCGTCGCTCGACGAGAATCGCTTCGGCGTCGAAAGCCGGTCGGTGTCGCGGCTGACGACACCTGAGTTCCTCGGATCGATGTCAACGGCCGAAAAGCCGGCGCCTGCGTGGTTGCGGCTGCTCAGCACAGGTGCATCGCTGGGCCTTCGGCACATCGCCGAGCACCTGCTCAACGTGGCTACCGCATCCGGAGTAGCCGGGCTTCCCGCATCGGCGGCAGGTGATTCGGTGGCACATTCCTCGTGTTTCCTTCCTTCTCAGGTTATTTCGTGTACCGCTCAGCGGCAGATCCGGTCCGCGCCCGCAGCGCGCCAGGTTCGATACCCGCCGTCGAGGTTGACCGCCTCGCGGCCGAGCTGGTTCAGCAATCGGGTGGCGCTGTTGCCGCGCTGACCGACCTGGCAGAGGACGAGGATCGGACCGGCCGGGATCTCCTCGACACGAGCGCGAAGCTCGTCCAGCGGGATGTTGCGTGCACCGGGGATCGACCCGGCGGCGAATTCTTCCGGCGTGCGCACATCGACAGCGTGCGAGCCCGTGCTGATCGCCTCGTCGAGTTCGTGCCACTGGATGGTGCGCAGCGCGCCGATGCGCAGGTTGTCGGCCATGTAGCCGAGCATGTTGATCGCGTCCTTGGCCGATCCGAACTGCGGCGCGTAGGCCAGTTCCAGGTCCATCAGCCGCGAGGCCGCGATGCCCCCTGCCATCGCGGTGGCCAGCACGTCGATGCGCTTGTCGACGCCGTCCGCGCCCACCGCCTGCGCGCCCAGAATCTGGTCGGTGTCGGGATCGACAAGTAGTTTCAGCGACATCGCGGCCGCGTCCGGGTAGTAGCCCGCGTGGGCGAGCGGGTGCGAATGGATAACGCGGAAGGGGCGTTTCGCGGCGCGCAGCCGCTTCTCGCTCCATCCGGTCATCGCCGCGGTGAGACCGAACACACCAACGATCGCCGTCCCCAGAGCGGGCGGGTCGATCGCAGGCAGTCCGGCGATGACGTCCGCGACCAGCCGTCCCTGGCGATTCGCGGAGTTGGCCAACGGGATCAACCCCGATTGGCCGCTGACCGAGTCCCGCTTCTCCACCACATCACCGACGGCGTAGATGTGCGGCATCGAGGTGCGCAGCCGATCGTCGACGACCACTCCTGCGCCGGAACCGATTTCCAGTCCGGCCTCGCGGGCGAGCCCACTTTCCGGGCGCACGCCGATCGACATGATCACCAGATCGGCGGGAACCACACTGCCGTCGGACAGCGTCACGGTGTCGGCCTCGATGGTCGACACCTCGGCACCCAGTTCGAGCCGAATACCGTGGGTGCGCATCTCGGCCGCGACCGGGGCCGCCATCTCGACATCCAACGGCCCCAGCACCTGCGGGCCACGCTCGATCACCGTGGTCGAGATCCCGCGCCGCACAAGATTCTCCGCCATCTCCACACCGATGAACCCCGCACCGATCACGACCGCCGACCGGGCATTACCGACCGCCTCGACCACGCGGTCCACGTCGGTGACATCCCGCAGCACCAGCGCACGTTCAACTCCGGGCAGGCGCGCAACGACAGCGGAAGCGCCTGTGCTCAGCACCAATTCGTCGAAGGACTCGACATATTCGCGGCCCGAATCCAGTTCGCGCACGGTGACGGTCCGGCCGACCGGGTCCACGGCCGTCGCTTCGTGGCGCACCCGCACATCGAGGCGGAATCGCGCCGCGAGCGACTCGGGCGTCTGCAACAGCAGCGACTCCCGCTTCGGGATCACGCCGCCGACGTAGTACGGAAGACCGCAGTTCGCGAAGGACACGTGCGCGCCGCGTTCGAGCACGACGATCTGCGCGGACTCGCTCAGCCGCCGCATGCGGGTCGCGGCCGACATGCCACCGGCCACACCACCGATGATCAGAACTTTCATCTCACACCTCTCAGACGGGCCGCGGCAGCAGCTGCGCCGGATGCCACTCTTCCGACTTGTATACCCCTGGGGGTATCTTCTGCCCAATATACCCATGGGGGTATGAAAGGGAAAGTGATGAGCGACTCTCCGACAGCGCCCCAGCCACACGCCCACGCGGCCGGACACATTCGGCGGCGCGCCGAGAGGACGCGTTCGCGGTGCGTCTGGCACTGCTGCCGGTACTGCTGCGATCGACCGGCAACGGCGCCTGGCGGTCGCCCGCCCGGCTGCGCAAGGCGTTGCCGTCGATCAGCTTCGCCCACAACCGACAAGCTCGCCCCCGGCACGGCTCACACCGAGCTCGGAAATACCCCCACGGGTATCATGAACTGAGGTATTTCGACGAAAGGACGCTCGCCATGATCGGCAACGAAGAGACCATCGCCCAAGTGCTGAACCGGCTGCGCCGCGCCCACGGCCAACTCGCGGGCGTCATCTCCATGATCGAACAGGGCCGCGACTGCAAGGACGTCGTCACCCAACTCGCCGCCGTCTCCAAAGCCCTGGACCGCGCCGGCTTCAAAATCGTCGCCACCGGCCTGCGCGAATGCCTCACCGGCGACCCCGCCGACGGCTCCGAACCAATGACCGAAGCCGAACTCGAAAAACTGTTCCTCGCCCTCGCCTGACCCGAATACGCAGGCGAGGACCATTCTTCACCGCCTTCGCCGGCGCAAACCTGCAGTTTCACAGCGCGAGCGGATGACGCCCGGCCACGTCGCTACTCCAGCGAGCCGACGTCCCCACCGCACCGGTGACGGATCGACTAAGCCGCTCTCGGCTACCTGTTTCCGCCGGCGGCATGGGGATACAGGTATGCCGCCGAGACATGCGCGGCGGCACTGGATTGGTTCGTCGACGCACTCCCCGGCGAACCGTTGGCGCTTCGCACGCACAGCGCCACCGACCGGGCGATGCGGCCGGTGGCGAAACTCGGATTCGAAGAGGTGGAGCGGATCGAGGGATACGGCACCGAACAGTGGTTCGGCGGGTCGAACTCGGGCGCGTCGTAGCTCGGGCAGCGACTGTCCAGCGCCTCCTACTGCTCGAGGTCGGTGAATCCATAAGGGACGCAGCAGGGATCCTCGAGGTATTCGTCGCTGTCGACGTCGACATCCTCGTCGAGATCCTCGTGGTCACCGTACGGATCGACTATCTTCACGAAGTCGTATTTCGTCGCGATCTCACCGACCAGTGGCGGGACTTCGATCCGGTCCCAATCGACGGTGACCACGATGGCGTCGTCGAGTTCGCCGGAGAGCACCCGGTCGCCCAGCCGGAGCCACTCCTCGGAGGCGATATCGGGATGATCCGGGAATTCCGAGGCTTGAAAGATGAGATCCGGATAGCCGTCGATCGATACCTTGACGAAAGGGTGCAGGTCGATCGTCTGCACCAGGCTGCCCTGCTCATAGACATTGACTCGAAGATCCGAGCCGAACCAGCACAGCAGATACAGATTGAAGCCTTTCTGCGACAGTTCGCTCTCCAGATCGGACCGCACCTCGTCGAGAGTGCCTCTGATGTAGTGGGCATCCTTTCCCGCACTGCCTGACACCGCCGAGAACACCAGGTCGTAGAAGCTCTTGGGCATGACGGTCAGACTAGTGACGGACTACCGCATCTCCGCGCTCCAACTATGCCTGCCAATAGTTCAAGGGGCAGCACAATTCAGGTCGGCACGGCCAATATCCAACCCTCGCAAAGCATCTCGGACAGTATCCGGGCAGGTCTGCCCGTTGGTTCCGATCGCGCGGAACCCGCCACCGAGCGCACGCGCGAACCGACCCCGTTGCGCCGGCGGCACATTCGAGATGACGAGTGAAAGGTTCAACTACCGAGTGCACACCCGAGCCGAGCGATCGCCCGCCTCGGTAATCGATTCCGCCGGTGCGGAATTCAAAACCCGACGCGACATCCACCCCGCCGTTGCTCATACGGTGACCGCATCCGATTCGGACCCGAGGGCGCGGGATGTGGGGGGGCGTGAGGTTCGCGACCGACCAACTCGAGGCATATCGGTTCGGCGGCCAGATCCGCAGCCCAATCGAGGACTTCGACATCGCCATGCGTCCTGCGCAGTGAACCGCCGCCATCGCTGACAGAACACCCAAACGCCCGGGACTGCTGCACGATCGGGTGACAGATTTGATCACGCGGGTGCCCGAGCATGGCGTGGCCGCAGCGTGGGCAGCGCAGGCGTCCGGTGAGCAGGTAGTCGGAGGAGTTCGCGGCGCGGTGGGCGTGGGATTCCCCGCACGCTTCGAGGACAATCGAGCTGGCCGGTCGTGTTCGCGCATGGGTTCTTCCTGGATTCGGCGATGTTCGCTCCCCAAGCGGAACACCTGATCGGGCAGGGCTTTCGGGTGTTGTGCCGGGATGCTCGTGGGCATGGCACGACGGAGTCGGATCCCGATGTGCCGTTCACGTATTGGGATTCCGCGCGGATCTGCTGGTGGTGCTGGAAACGGCAGGGATTGGCCGCGCGACGCTGGCGGGAATGTCGGAGGGCGGCTATACCGAGTTGCGGGTGGCCCCGACCGCGGGCCGACCGGGCCACGGCCCCCAGCACGAGCGCACTCGCCGCAGCGACGCCCGCCACCGCCACCCGGCCCCCGGCAACGCGGCGAGGTGATCGAGGAGGTACGAGGACCGGGTCTGTCCAGATACATCGACAGACCCGGCGCCGATAAAAGTCGCGGAGTCGTGCAGTCGCTTACTTCAGATCTGCCGCCGAGGCGACGACGACGCCGTAGATGTCGCCGATCTGGGCGAGCGCGGCGTGGTGAAGTTGTTCGGCGGTGACGGCGGCGACCGGGGAACGCAGGGGCCGGGTGGCGCAAGCGTCCGCGACGACGGTCGGGGCATTGCCCCGCAGGAAGGCACCCTCGGCCGTGAAGGTGACGCACATGTGAGTCATGAAGCCGGCGAGGACGATCTCGGAATTGCCTGCAGTGTCCACCTTTTCGCCGAGGTCGGTGCCGATGAACGCTCCGGGTGCGTGCTTGACGACGACCGATTCGCCGGCGATCGGTGCGACCTTCGGGTGGATCTGCCCGATGTCGGCGGCCGTGTCGTACAGCGACCCTGGGCCGTCGTCGTGTACGACATGGATCACCGTCGTTCCGGCTTCGCGCGCTCGGCGCAGCAGGTCGGCGGCGGCCTCGAGCGCGCGCTCCCATCCGGTCAGCTCCATCACGCCGCGTGTGTAGGTGTTCTGGTAGTCGATCAGGATCAGGGTCGCCTCGGCGAGCGTCGCCGGGGTCCGACCGAGTCCGTTGATCTCGCGCAGAGTGGTGCTCATCGATATGCCTTCCGGTGGATCGGCGCCACCTCATGGTGGCCGATTTCGACGGTATTGCCACCGAATCGTGTCGGCAATGTCATGTAATCTGCAGATTCGGACATCGCAGTGAGGGGCTATGGACAGGTTGATCGCCGTCGTGCTGTTCGATCGTGTCGACCTGCTGGATGTGACCGGACCTGCGGAAGTGTTCTCGCTGGCGGAGCGCGTGATGGACGGGCCGAGTGGCTATCGCGTCGTGCTGGCCGCGCCGACCATGGATCCGGTGACGACCTCCGCGGGGGTGCGAATGCTTCCGGATCTCACCTTCGACGAATTGTCCACTCACGCAATCGATACCCTCATCGTTCCCGGCGCAGTGGAGTCCGGCGATGGGACGGAGATCCGTGCCGTCGCGGATCCGGCTGTGGTGCACTGGGTTCGCGTATTGGCTTCGGGTGCCGGCCGGGTGGCGTCGGTGTGCGTGGGAGCGCACATACTCGCTGCGGCAGGTCTGCTGGACGGCAAGCGCGCCACCACGCACTGGTCCACCGCCGCCCAACTCGCCGCCGAATACCCGGCGATCCGCGTGGACGCCGACCCGATCTTCATCCGCGACGAAAACGTCTGGACGGGTGCGGGTTTGAGCGCCTGCCTCGACCTGTCCCTGGCCCTGCTCGCCGACGATTTCGGTGAGGAGGTCGCGCTGCGCGTGGCCCGTGAGCTGGTGGTGTATCTCAAAAGGCCCAGTGGGCAGAGTCAATTCAGCGTCCGCCTGGACGTCGTCTCGCCCACCCGCCGGGTCGAGGAGATACGTCACTACATCACCCGCAACCTCGCACGCCCCCTCACTGTCGCCGACCTCGCCGCCCAGGTTTGCGTCAGCGAGCGCCAGCTGACCCGAATCTTCAAGCAGGAGTTGGGAACGACGCCGGCGACCTATCTCGAATCGGCCCGCGTCGAGGTGGCCCGGCACCGCCTCGAAACCACCGACGACACCTTGGACCGGATAGCCGCCGCCTGCGGCTTCAACACCATCGACACCCTGACTCGCGCCTTCCGCCGCCGACTGGGCACTACGGCGGCCGAGTACCGCAACCGCTTCCGCATCACCTGAACGCCAGGGCTGCGTCCTCGTCGAAGCGTCGATCGGATCGTGTTGTGTCCCAGCCATTTTCGCCGGATGCCGCTCATGGTCAGGCGCGCGGCGGTGCCGCGACGGCCTGCGGGTCGTGGAGGGCGAGGCGGTATCGGTCGTAGGCGTCCGCGGCCAGGTCGAGGCGGTCGGCCAGCCCGTCGGTGACCTCCACGTCCTCGTCCGTGATCCCGACTCGGGCATACGCCTCGAGGTGGACGAGTCGCTCGATCCGGGGCCGGACCCCGAGGGGATCCGTTCCGGCGGGGACCTCGGCCGAGATGATCCGATCGAGGGCGAGGACGGCATCGATCGAGGCCCTGGTCGCGGTGCCGAGCCGGGCGAGGGCGTCATCGTATTGGTAGGCGGGCAGGTCGACGGTGTCCTACCGGTGAGAGGCATCAATGCCCGATAGATGCGTGTCTGTTCGGTATGGAATCGGGCCAAGGCGGCGGTCATGGGGTCGGTCGGCCTCGTCGGTGGTGTCCCTGCGGCACACCCCGAGGATCTGGGCGGCGGTCGGCAACATTCATGTCATTCCTTTCTGGGTGTGGTGGATTCCATTGTGGTTTCCAGGGTTTCGCCGCTGTCGAGGGGGACGACGATGCGGGTCCCGATGCCGCCGATCTCGCTGCGCGCCCGTTCCACCGTCACCCCCGCGAGGCCGTCGGCGGTGTGCTGGAGCGTGGCGGGGATCTCGGCGTGCGGGGCGTGGGGGTCCCAGAGCAGGATCGTGAGCGCTGCCCCGGCGGGGCACAGGATTTGCAGACGCGCCGCGTCCGCGCTGGTGGTTCGCGGAGTGTGCCGGGGTGGGGGTGTGATCGCGGCGCGCAGCAACTCCAGCACGCGCGGCACGAGGAGGGCCAGGCCGCCGCGTTCGAATCGGAATTTCACTCCGGCGGCCATGACATCCTCGTCGAGGACCGAGATGTTGACCAGACAGTCGGAATGCTCGGTGGCGGGCCGCACCCGATGCAACTCTATATCGAGCGTGCGTGACGCGGGCATCCGGAGCGGCGGTGGGCGCAGGTCGACGATCTCGACGGCCGGCGCTGTGGCCGAGATCAGATGCCGGACGGCCATTTCCGGTATCCCCAGCCCGGACAGGTGCCGGGCCGGGACCAGCAACCGCCCCGGCAGCCCACGCATCCCCTGATGGGTGCGGGCCATCGCCGCCATCATCCGCATCAACGCGGTATTCGGCGGCGCGGAGCCGACCACGGCCGCGAGGTCGATCCCCCGCGCCCGCGCGGCGTCACCCAACGGGGTCAGGATCACCGCCTCGTACTCCTGTTCGGCGGTGCGGGCCAGGTCGCACGCGCGGGCACCAGGCGTGTCGATGCGCCGCCTGCACGGCGTGATCGATGCCCGTGACCAGCCACGGCAGCACGACCAGCGCCAACGCCCACGGGCTGTCGATCGAATCCGACAAGACGACGGCAACGATCACAGAGACACTGTCAGACGCATGATCGCAACCGGCCAACTCAAGGCCTATCGGTTCGGCGGCCAGATCCGCATTGCCATCGCAAGACTTCGACATCGCCATGCGTCCTGTGCGGTGAACCGGCACCATCGCCGACCTAATACCCAAACGCGACCGGTGTTATTGCACGTATATTGCACGAAAAACGGCTGGTCACCGCAAAACCTGCGATGACCAGCCGTTTCCTTGTGGTCCCAACCATGATCAACCCGAACCACCCCACGGCCTACGGATCGCAATTGCGGATCAAGCCAGTCGGTACACGCAGCACGCCATCAAGGGATTGACCTGCGGATTCATCTGATGCGGCCGGCGAGGGCACTGTTCTGCGGAACATTCGGCGCAGATCCGTCACTGCCCGACTCGTCCACCGGCTGTGGTCCATCGTTCGATACGAATCGCCGTGGAGCGCGGGGGCAACTGACAGTCGCTCACTCATTGCCCGAGAAACGCTCGATAGGCGGACATTTCCGGATGTTATCGGCTAGAAGCGTATTTGCGGTACGGACGAGGTCGGCGATGGCTTTGGATCTGCTGTGTGGTGGCCAGGCGATGACGGTTGTGACGGCCGGTGCGTCCGGTACCGGCACGATGGCGTGATCGTCACGTAATTGAGCTCGGAGCGACTCGGGCATGACCGCGCAGGCCCGTCCGAGCCTGATCAGCTGGGTCAACTGGGTGTGGTCGCGAACCTGCGGGCCCGGGCCGTCCGGATAACTTCCATCAGGTCGAGGCCAGCGCGGTAGGGGCAGGTCTGTCAGGGCGTTGACCTCGGCCATCGACATGTGGGTCCGGTTGGCGAGGGGGTGCCCGGCGGGCAGGACCACGACCTGCCCTTCGGTGTGCAGGTCCTCGGTGTCGAATCCGGCCGTCGTGTCGTACGGCTTCAGGAGCAGAGCAACGTCGGCACGCCCGTTGCGTAGCAGGTTTTCCGTTTCGCCTGGCCCGCACACCACCACCTCGACTGCGACAGCGCCCGGTTCGGCGGCGTAGGCGTCGAGCAGTTTCAACAACAGTTCGCCCGATGCTCCGGCCTTGGTGGCCAGCACCATTCCGGGCTTGTCGGCAGCGGCGCGGCGGGTGCGGTGCTCGGCGGCTTCGACCGCTTCGAGGGCGAGGCGGGCCTGGCGCAGCAGCACCGACCCGGCTTGGGTCAACGTGATCGCGCGGGGATTGCGGTGCAGCAGAACGACTCCGAGCCGTCGTTCCAACCGCTGGATCGCCCGCGACAGCGGTGGTTGCGCCATCGTGAGCCGTTGTGCCGCCCGCCCGAAGTGCAATTCTTCGGCGACGGCGACGAAGTATCGCAACTCCCTGGTCTCCACCGTGGCATCGTATCCGGCGCCCACCACGACCGATACCCGTGCGGTATCGTCGACCACCCGATCGGTCTTGGACGCCCCACCTGCGGCCGAATCAAGATCGACGGCATGAGTGAGCAGACAATCGCGCTGGTGACCGGCGCGAACAAAGGAATCGGATACGAGATCGCGGCGGGCCTGGGCGCCCTCGGCTGGCGAATCGGTGTGGGCGCGCGCGATCGGCAACGCCGCGAGACTGCGGTGGAGAAGTTGCACGCGGCCGGAATCGATGCGTTCGGCGTGCCGCTCGACGTGACCGACGACGCGAGCGTCGCCACCGCGGCCAAGCTGATCGCCGATCATGCCGGAGGGCTCGACGTCCTTGTCAACAATGCCGCGATCAACGGCATCACCGGCAATTTGCCGCAGACACCCACCACGGTCGATCCCGCGACCGTGCGAACTATAGTGGAAACCAACGTGATCGGGGTCATTCGGGTGACCAACGCGATGCTGCCCATGCTGCACGCTTCGGCTTCACCGCGAATCGTCAACATATCCAGCAGTGTCGGTTCGCTCGCCCTGCAAACCACACCCGGCATCGACATGGGCCCAGTTCCTGCTGCCTATTTGGCGTCGAAGACCTTCCTCAACGCCGTCACCATCCAGTACGTCAAGGAACTGGGTGATACCAACATCCTGATCAACTCGGGCTGTCCCGGTTTGACCGCCACCGACTTCACCGGTTTCAGCGGCGACCGCACACCACAACAGGGGGCGGCGATCGCGATTCGCCTCGCGACCCTGCCCGACGACGGCCCGACCGGCGGATTCTTCGACGACGCCGGAGTAGTGCCTTGGTGACAGGCGCACCGGTCCGAACCATTCCCGTTCTCGAAGTCAGCGGCGCATCGCGCGCCGAAGGAGCAGCAAGACAATGACAAAGGCAGTCAGGTACGACGAATTCGGCGGAATCGACGTCCTGCGGATCGAGGAGGTCGACCGCCCCGTGCCAGGGGACCGGCAGGTCCTCGTGCAGGTGAAAGCGGCAGGCATCAACCCCGGCGAGGCGGCTCTACGCACCGGCGCGATGACGGACATCTTTCCCTCGACCTTTCCCTCCGGGCAGGGCAGCGACCTCGCCGGAGTCGTCGTCGAGATCGGTGCCGGAGCCGACCGATTCGCGCCCGGCGACGAGGTGATCGGATTCTCCGAGAAGCGCTCCTCCCAGGCCGAACTGGTCCTCGTTGACGTCGACAACCTCACCCCCAAACCGGAGAACGTCACATGGGAGGTGGCGGGCGGCCTCTACATTGCCGGCGTGACCGCATGGGGGGCAGTGCATTCCGTACAGCTCGAGAAGGGCGAGACCATCGTCGTCTCCGGAGCCGCCGGAGGAGTCGGCTCACTCGCCGTCCAGCTCGCCCGCCGCGCCGGAGCCACGGTCATCGGCCTGGCGAGCGAGCGCAACCACGAGTGGCTGCGAGGCCACGGCGTGATCCCCGTCGCATACGGTGACGGTGTCACGGACCGGATCACCGCGGCCGCACCGGGCGGCATCCACGCCTTCATCGACACCTACGGCGACGGGTACGTCGAACTGGCCCTCGCTCTCGGCGTCGCAATCGAGCGGATCGACACCCTCATCGATTTCCCAGCAGCCGCAAAGCACGGGGTCAAAACCGAACCCGGACCCAACGGCAGGCCGGGCGCCCAGGTCCTCGCCGAACTGGCCGGCCTGATCGCCGACGGGCACCTCGAAGTCCCGATCGCGAACGCCTACCCGCTGACCCAGGTTCGTCAGGCCTACACCGAACTCGAACGCAGACACACCCATGGCAAAATCGTTCTGAGGCCCTAGCCGACGCCACACAGTGCGGCGCGCTTTCAGGGAACTACCCGACCGTAGGGCTGATTCCCATCAGCACGGTTGCCTGCCACCCCAAGATCACGACACCGCCGATATTCGATGCAATTGCGGACGCCGTTCCGCCCGCCTCGGATCAGCACGGCCAGTCGATCTTCCGATGACTTTCGAACGGACCGCGGTTGGGGCTACGCACCGTCGAAAGTCGACCCGGTTCGGGTTGATACTCAAATGCAGCGAAGCTGCAGGCCCTCTGGCCTGCAGCTTCGCCGAGTGGTGGTCCCAGCTGGGATCGAACCAGCGACCTTCCGCGTGTGAGGCGGACATCGATTCTGGTTTACCTGCACGAATGTGACTGGTAGACATAGCCTCAACGTGTACAACAGTGGGCAACTGTGCCACCTTGGCTACAGTGTCCGGCCACAGTTGAAGGGGCTGCCACCAGTGGAGTTACGCAACGGCGTATGGGTCGAGACCGTCGTCATCGAAGCGGCCACGAAAGCCGATCTGACAAAACGCGTCGCGGCGGTGAAACGCACCATTAAGGAATTCGACAAGAAAAAGCCGAAACCGCGTCGCGAGTCCGGCGAAGGATCGGTGTACCGACGTGAATCCGATGGAATGTGGGTGGGGCGGCTCGAATTGGAGGCAGGATCGGATGGGCAACGGCGGCGGTCGAAACCCGTGTACTCGGCGGACCGGGCGGAGCTAATCAAGAAGTTGGACAAGCTCAAAGGTGAGCTGTCGCAGGGACTCACACAGCTAGATCAGCAGATGACCATCGCGGTGTGGCTCGAGTACTGGATCGACCATATCGCGAAGTTCAGGATGCGCCCACATGCATGGCGGTCCTACAGGTCCGCGATCAGGACACGCATCATCCCCGCTATCGGGCATCTGAAGCTGGCGCAGTTGGAGCCGAAGCACGTCCGGTACATGCACAAGCACATCCTGGGGCGGACGTACAAGCGCGGCGGGGAAGACGTTCCGTACACGACGCGGAGCGTCGAGGAGGCGCACAACGTCTTGTCAGCGGCGCTGGCAGCCGCCAGAGAGGAAGGGAAAGCGCATCGCAATGTGGCAGAGAAGGTGACGAAGCCGCAGGTGTTGTCCGAGTCGCATGGAGCGCTCACGGCGACTCAGGCTCGGTCGGTGTTGCTGGCGGCGATGGAGGCCAAGGACCCCTTGGTGACCCGTTGGGCGGCGGGACTCATGCTCGGCGGCCGGCAAGGTGAGCTGCTCGGTTTGCAGTGGGATCGGGTGGATTTCGAGGAAGGGTCGCTAGATCTGGCGTGGCAGTTGGAATGGTTGCCGCTGAAGAAGGAAGCCGACCCGGACGACCCGAAGCGTTTCGACGTGCAGCCCGGTTTCAAACACACGCCGCTGTGGCGGGGTGCCGCGTTGACGGACCCGAAGACATCGAAGTCGCAGCGAGTTACCCCGCTGCCTGTGCCGCTGGCCGCGATCCTCAAGGTGTACCGCGAGACGTGGGAACCGAACCCGTGGAATCTGGTGTGGACACTGCCGCGGCCGAGGCTGAAGGAGTTGCCGGGAATGCCGATTTCGGATGTGCTGGATCGGAAGGGATGGAAGGCGGCGCAGGAACGCGCGGGCATCAAGGATGTGGTGGACGTTCACGCGATGCGGGGGACGACGGCAACGCTACTGCTGGAAGCTGGTGTCGACGCGAAGATCATCCAGTCGATCCTTGGGCACGCTTCCGTAGTGACGACTCGCGGCTATCAAACAGTGGATCTGACGCTGGCGAGGTCGGCGCTGGGGAACCTGGATGCGCTGCTGGAGCTGGAGTGAGCCGCTGATTTTCCCATTCCTGGGTCCGGAATTTTTCAAGGTGAATGAGACCATTCGGTGTGTTATGCCGCTTGGGGTCGCTGGTCCTCCTGTTCGGGTTGGTTGATCCACGCGGCGGTGGGTAGGTCGATGATCTTCGGGGCGGTGGTGATGGCGCCGAATCGGTGCGGGTGGCGGGCACGGGCGGCGGTGAGAACCCGGCGGCGTTCGGCGTCGCGGGCGGCGGCCAGGCCGTGGAACACCTCGGCCGGAGTGTGCAGCCCGATCCCGGTGTGGCGGTGTCGGTGGTTGTACCAGTCGACGAAATGGTTCATGAATTGCCGTGCCTGCCAGAGTGATCCGAACCGGGTGGGGAATTCCGGCGCGTATTTCAGGGTCTTGAACCACGCCGCGGAGTACGGGTTGTCGTTGGACACCCGTGGCCGCGAGTGCTAGCGGGTGACCTCGAGGTCGGCCAGCAGCGCGGTCACCGATTTCGAGGTCATGGCGGTGCCCCGGTCGGCGTGGACTACGTGCGGGACGCCGTGTGTGCCGAAGATCTGTTCCATCAATTCCGCTGCCAGCACACCGGATTCGCGGTGATGGACATGACAGCCGACAATGTAGCGGGAATAGATGTCGATCATCACGTAGGCGTCGTAATAGATGCCCTTGCCCGGCCCGGCCGGCTTGGTGATGTCCCACGAATACACCTGGCGCGGTGCGGTGGCCACCAGTTCCGGGCAGTTCGATTTCGGGTGCCGCGCCAAGCGTCTTCGCTCCTTGACCAGGGTGTTCTCGGCCAGAATCCGATACATCGTGGACACCGAGCACAGGTAGGTGCCCTCGTCGAGCAGGGTCGCCCACACCGTCAACGGTGCACAATCGACGAACTCTGGCGAGTTCAGCACCGCCAGCACCCGCACCCGCTCGGCGTCGGTGAGCTTGTTGCGCGGTGTCGACCGACGTTGCGGGAGCTGTTGCGCGGCACTGGGTTTGGTATTCCTGTTCATCGTGGCTCGCGACAGGCCGGTCAGGGCCGCGGCCGCGCGGGTGGCCACCCCGGCCTCGCGCGGTCGGGCGTAGGCGCTGCTCAACGCTTGCCGGGCCGCTGGTCCTGCTCCGCGCTCTCGGAGATCGTTTCCAAGAGCGCGACCGCTTTTCCCATGATGTCCAGCGCGGCCTCGGTGGTCGCCAATCGTTTGTCCTTCAACTCCAACTCCTGCTTCAGCCGGGCGATCTCGGCTTGTTCGGCGGTGAGTTTGCCGCCCCTCTTCCCAGCGGTGACCGCTTGCTCATAGGCGGTCAGGTGCGCCAATTTCTCGGCCGCGGTGAACGCGCGCCGACGGCGGGGACCATCGCCCCGAGCAGAAGAAACCATGCGCCCAGTCTCGCGCACCGGCATCGCCGTAGTCATCGACGGATAGATCCGATCTCGCCCCGCGTCAGGCAGAAGTTGCTGTGAACCGGTGGTCTCAACTCACCCTGACACGCAGGGGTCCGGCAAACATTCTAAATGGTAACAACATCATAAAGCGGACGATTTGCCGGTAAAACCGGCCGGTTCGTCCTATCATGACTGGCTACCAGCGCGTTCAGCGCCGAGGGATGGGGCGGATCTATGGCGATTGCATGTGATGACACACATGGAGATTCCGCCCCTCCGCTCACTCCGGTGGCCATGGCTTGGTCGCTGGGGTTTTGCGGCGGCGCTTCCATTCGGAAACGTCCGAATGTATGTTCGGGATAAGTGGCAGTGGGAGGTCGCAAGGCGATGAGGGGCGAGTGCAGCGAGTCAGAGAGCGGTCGATTACATCCGAGGCCGACGCGGTGAGCGCACCAGACTGGGCGCGCCGCACGGCGGGGGATCGAAGCGAGGTTCGCGGTTCGCGAGCGCAGATGATCATTCCGCGGACTCTGGCTGCGCTGAGTGAGCTTGGGATCGTGATGGCGGAGCCGTGCGGTCGTGTGGCCATCGATCCGGCAACGCTGTATGCCGAAATCGGTTGTCTCATTGTCAATTACGACGGCACTGTCGAGGTGGTGGCGGCCGACGATGCGACGGTCGAACAGCAGGTGGAGCTTATCCGACAGGCGAGGATCGCGCGCATTGATGGGCCAACCGGTGTTGGCTGGCGGGGCGTGGATGGGTTGGGTTGGGTGTGCTCGGTGTTCGAGCCGCCGCGCTGACTAGATGGCGCGGCGGGTCGCGGACCGCCGCGCTTTGAGCTGATCGATTTTCTCGATGCTTGTCTCGCCGGTGACGGACCCTTTGCCGGTGACGCGGGGGCCATACCCGTCTTCGGCGGTGGCGCCTCGGCTTTGCGTCAGTAGGTCCGCTCGCGTCAGGAGAGTGTGGGGACTCATGCCGAGCGCTTCGGCGATTGTCTCGATGTCGTTGAGGTCGAATGGTTTGTCTCCGCGTAGGCGGGCGGACAGGTAGCTGGACGAGATCCCTGTGACCTCTACGACGGTCTTCTGCTCGAGATTGCGCCGCGCCAGTTCGGCCCTGATCTCGTCGGCCACCGCGAGGGCGTATGGGCCAGCAGGCCCTTTGGCTGCCTTACTCATGAGCAAAACGGTACCAGTTAGAGGGTGAATCCCTCAATGATGTGCACAGTCCTTAACAAATCAATTCAATCCTTAACTGCCTTGCTCAATCCTTATTTAAGGACTAGGGTTGAGGTATGGATCAGCCGACAGCCAGCTACGCGAGCTTCGTGGCCACGGAAATCCGTGCTGAGATGGCCCGTCAACGAAAATCACGCGTCGATTTGGCCAGGCTCCTCGGGGTTTCCGAAGGCACAGCAACCAACCGGGTATCAGGCACATACGCTTTCGACCTGAATGAACTCGTGACCGTCTGCCAATGGCTGGGGAAGCCATTGGCAGACATCACGAAGGCCGCCCAGCAGGAATGGGATGCCGCGTCATGACCAGGGCGCGAACACCGGACGACCTGGCAACGCCTGTCGCGGTGCAGATCAGCTACAGCGTGAAGCAGGCCGCCGCAGCGACCGGGATGAGTGAGTGGACCATTCGAGACCTGGTGCGCCGGAACCGGCTTGCCGCTCGGTACGCTGGTTCCCAGATCCTCGTGGATGCCGAATCCCTGGCGTCCTACTACAATTCGCTGCCGTCCGAGCGGCAGGTCGAGCGTGAATGCGCGGCCAATCGGAGGTCGGCGTGACCGTCGATCTGATGCCTTTCATCTACGAGGGTGCGCAACTACGGACGATCGTCATCGACGGTGAGCCGTGGTTTGTCGCGGCCGATGCGTGCCGGATGCTTGATCTTCGCGACACGTCATCGGCCCTGAAGATGGTGGACGAAGACGACCGGACCCATTTGCGCAGGTCAGATACTCCGCAGTTTTTGCGGAGTATCGCCCCGCAGGTTCAATCCCTCATTGCCGTGAACGAGTCCGGCCTGTACGCGCTGATCTTCCAGAGCAACAAGGACACTGCGCGACGAGTGCGCCGATGGGTTACCGGCGAGGTATTGCCCGCGATCCGTAAAACCGGCGGCTACGGCCAGGCCGTGAACCGCCTCACCCCGCTGGAGTACGCGCGCCAACTGGTCGCCGCCGAGGAACGCGCCGCCATTGAGGAAGCCGCGCGCATCGAGGCCGAGCAGCACGCCCGCGCCTTGACCGCTCCCGCCTCCGCTTGGTCACATCTCGCGGAATCGAGTGGGGACTACTCGGTCGCTGACGCAGCGAAAGTTCTTTCCCGCGACTCGAATATCTCGATCGGCCGCGATCGACTGTTTCGGTTCATGCAGGGAGAGGGCTGGGTTTTCCGTGACGCCAGCACGGATGCGTGGAAGGCGTATCAGACCCAGGTCGACACCGGCCGCCTGGTGGAGAAGTTGGGACACCCATACCTGCACGAACCATCCGGTGAGAGGCGTCTTCCCGCGCCGACGATCCGGATCACCGCGAAAGGTCTTGCCGCCCTGCATAGACGGCTGGGCGGTGGTGACGCGCTGCCGATTCCGACGGCCGCGCCCCAAGAGGAGCACTGAACATGCCCGATATGCCCGATATGCCCGATATGGTACAAGGAGGCTGTGCAATGGGCACACCGCTCGAACAGATCGACACCGAAACCCTTGCCGCACGCGCGGCTGTGCTGGCAGACCTCGCCAAATTCGTTGGCGAGCAACGCGACCTGCACAAGGCCGAGCTGTCGAAGCGGATGCCGCGCGGCTCGAAGATCACCGGCCGCCACCCTGCTGATGACACTCTGTCGCTGGGCACGGTCACCATGTCGGACCCGCGCGCAGAGGCATACATCGTTGACCGCGACGCATTCGAGAAGTGGTGCAGGTCAACCTATCCCTCTCGTATCGAGGTCTGGCCGGAATTCGGTCCCGCTGAGGAAGTGGCAGCAGTTCTGGCCGAGCACGCCCCGCACCTGGTCACCATCCATTCGAGTGTGCCGGGTCCGGTAAAGGAGCAAGCGTTGGACCGCGCGGAGTCCGAGGACGTGCCGGGTACCGAGCGCAGGCTGCCGACGCCAGTGCTGAGTGTGCGGGCTACCACGAACGCCCGCGCGGTGGTGCGGGCGATGGTTTCCGCATCCTCAGTGCTGCGAGAGCTGGAGGCGTGACCATGGCGGATACGAAACCAACGGTGGTGGAGGCTTTCTCGGCGGTGATGGCTGCCGTTCAGGCGATCGGCAAGGGGGAATACAACAAGGATCAGCGGTTTCATTTTCGCGGAATAGACACGGTGACCGATGCTGTGGGTCCGGTCCTGCGCGAGCACGGGGTAGTGATCCTCCCGACCGCCGAGGATATCGAGGTCGAGCGGTATCAGACTGCCAGGGGCACGGCCATGCAGGGCGTGATCGTCCGGATGCGCTACACCGTGTTCGGCCCGGCCGGTGACTCGTTCTCCGGTGTGACATTCGGTCAAGCCAGCGACGCGGGCGACAAGGCCGTGGCGAAGGCGCAGAGTGTCGCTTACCGCGTGTTCTTGTTGCAGGGGTTGACGATTCCGACGAACGAGCCGGACCCCGACGCCAGCTCACATGAGCGCGTCGCCTACAGCCAAGCGGCGCAGGATGCGCGCAACGAGCTGGAGGCCCTGTGTCGCGAACTGGGCATCCATCCCCGCACGGCCATGAACGACTTCGCTGCCGCGAACAATGGCCTGGACATCCGCGACGCCACCGATCCCGGTTCTATCCGGGCGCTGGACGCCCGGTACCGCACCGAGCACGGTACTGCTCCCGCCGATGACCGGAGGGCGGTCGATGACCAGGGCGCGTGAGGTGTGGTCACCGGTCGCTGTGGAGCAGCGCTTGGCCACCATCGACCATCTGATCACGCAGGGTGTGGACGAGCTGGCGGAGGCGTATTCCGTGTACGCGCACGCGAAGAACGAGCTTGAGAAGGCCACTGCCCGCGCCTATATGGCGCACAAGGGTCCGGCGCATGAGAAGAAGTACGCCGCGATCCTGGCGACGGCGGAGCTGCGCGACAAGCTGACCGTCGCCGATATCGCGTACCACTACGCGAAGTCGCGTTCAGAGTCGTTGAAGGACCAGCTCAGCGCGGTTCAATCGATAGGCGCCAGTGTTCGGTCCCAGTATGAGATCGCAGGCCGGGGTGCCGCGTGATCACCGAATCGGAGGCCCGCCGCATCGTGGAGGCACGGTGCGGAGGGCGGTGCGAGCGGTGCGGCACCGCTGGATATAGCGTGCACCATCGCCGCAAGCGCTCCCAGGGCGGTACTTGGGAGCCGTCGAACCTGTTGGCGCTGTGCGGGTCTGGCACGACCGGTTGTCATGGTTGGGTAGAGGCCAATCCGGCCGCGGCGATGGATTCGGGGTTCTGGCTTTGCGCTGGGGAATCGTCGTCTGATGTGGCGGTGTGGTTGTGGCGGCGCTGGGTGCTGCTGCCCGACGACAGTGGCCCGCTGCTGACTATCGCCACGAAGTACCGCGTGTAGCCCCCCTTGTTACACGCTTATGTATGTATTATTGAGGTCGCTTGGGCGGATTAGCCGCCACTGAACCGGAGGAGCCGGGTTGAGCATCGCCACCACTACGTGGGCACTCCACGACGCACCCACCAAATCCGCGCAGGAGCTGGTGATCCTGTGGGGGTTGGCCGATGCCGCACATAGTGACGGCACCAGCGCCTTCCCGAAACAGGCCACCCTCGCGAAGTTCGGCCGCTGCGACGAACGCACCGTCCGGCGACATCTGCGAGCGCTGGAGGAACGGGGACTGATTCGGCGTGGTGATCAGCGGTTGGTGGCGCACCTGCCGAAGGATCGGCGGCCGATCGTGTGGGACCTGGACATGTCGATGCGGCGCGATGACGACCCTGAGCGTGTGGACAACTGCCCGAAACGGCCGGACAATCTGTCCCCCCGCGACCGGACATCGGCGGCCGGACAACCCGAACGGGCGGACACGGTTGTCCCCCCGCGAGGGGCCACGGGTGACCGGTCGCCGGGGGACACTGCTGCCCCCTCTATAGAACCGTCCTTTAGAACCGTCCATAGAACAGGGGATTGCTTATCCGGGGTACGTCACCACGCGCCCGCCCCGGCTGTGGACAACCCCTCCCCTGTCTCGAATTCGAGAGACGATGATCCGGCAGGCCCGCCGCAACCGTGGTGCGCCAACCACCCCGGAGGCACCGAGACCCCTTGCGGCCCATGCGGAGACCAACGCCGCGCCCGCAAAGCATGGGAGACGGAGCAAGCCGCTGCCCAGGCCGCCGCTACCCGGGCCGAGGTCATCGCCCGCAACCGCGACGAGGCCGACCAGATCGCCGCCTGCGAATCGTGCGACGTGGACGGATACGTCGGTCCCGGGCTGAAATGCCTGCACGATCCGTGCGCCATCGAAACCGCCCGACGCGGCGCGGACAAGGTGCGCGCCGCCCTCGCCGCCCGACCCCGCCGCCACACCACGCCCGCCGCCATCCCTACGCGAGAACCGGTGTCCGCGTGAGCTACCGCGAGCCGACACCGCGCGAATGGCACTGGCACAACACCCGCTGTCGGGGCACCGGCTGGCTCACCCCCGAGCACGCATCCCAGCCCGCCCCATGCGTGGTCTGCAAGAAGCACCTGCGCAGCGGCACCGCCACCGTCTACGACTGCGACCCCGACACCCGAACCCGGAGGTGAACCCATGTCCGTCGTACCGCTCCGCCAGGCCCGCTGGCACCCCGACGAACACCTGATCGACGCCGCCATAGCGGGCCGCGTCCACAGCAACGACCTGGCCACTAGCGACCGCGCGTGGCTCGTCGCCCAACTCACCCACCGCGGCCATCCGAACGACACCATCGCGGCGTGGTTGCACTGCTCGCGGCGCACCGTGCAAATGGCGCGCATCGATCCGATCGCCGTATTGACGGCGCGTCTGCTGGCGGCCGAAGCCGCGGCCGAGGACGCGCGGAGGCAGGTCCGCGCCTCCCAAGTGACCCCGGCCGCGATGGCACAACTACTCGCGGATCGCGACCGGTTGCGTGATTCCCGCGCCCAACTCATAGACCAGTTGGCCGAGATGCGCCGCCGCTGCGACACCCCCTGTCCCCCGCAAGTTTTGGTCATCCATCCCACCCGCCCTCACCCACGGGCCGCTGCCGCCGATGCGACGCTGCCCCTGTTCCAGATCGGAGACCCGAATTGCGTTTCGTGACCACCTCATACGAGCCGTCACGGTTCCGCGCGCGCGGTTGGAAACGCGCGCGCTTTGAACTACGCACCCGTTACGGGGGAGCGCCCGGCTACATCTCTCCCGAACCCGTGCGCGCGCACATACTTGAGCTGACGGCGTTGGGACTGCCGATGGCGTCCATCGCTCGAGACGCCGGCTGCACCGAAGTCTGTGTCCGCTCGGTCGTAGAAGCGAAATGGGCGACTATCCGCATCCGGCAAGCCGCCGCGATCATGGCCGTCGACTTCCGTCCGACCGAGCGGCAAGGCAACGTCCTCGCGGTCGGGGCGGTCCGCCGACTGCGGGCGCTGCAAGCGATCGGATGGACCTGGCCGGCAGTAGCCGAGCACACACCCGGCATCTCGACAGGCGCCATCCGTCAGATGACCCGCCCAGGCCATGAACGCATCCTCATCGCCTGGCAGACATGGGCCACGATCCGCGACGCGTACGAAAGACTGTCCGGCACACCGGGAACCGCAGGCAGGACGCGATTGGTTCGCAATGCCGCCCGTACCAAGCTCTGGGCACCGCCGCTGGACTGGGAAGACCACGATATCGATGACCCGCGCGTGTCGGTCAAACCGTCCGGCCAACCGACCGGAACCGGGTTGAGGGAACGCGCCGCCGAACGACGCCGACAAGTCGCCCAACTGACCGCACTGGGCCGGACTGCCGACGAGATCGCGGACCGGCTGGGAATCAGCCAACGGCAGGTCGTCCGCCACCGCTCCACTACACGCGAAGGCATGCCTGACGCATGACGAGTCAGCGGCTGGCTATGAGCGCGAAAACTGACACCACCCGAGCGCGAATTCGAACACCGCTTTGCGATCTTGGTCCTCCGATTGTGAGCGCGAATTTCGACACCACCTAGACGAGAGGGCAGGCCGTTGCACAGACGGCCATCGCGCCACCGGATCGCACCGTCCGTGCGGAGGTCGCCCAGACCAGCGAGAATCGGCGGCCTGCTGCTGCCGGACGGTGCGCGGACCGGGCGAGCGGTGCCCGGACCGTGGTGTCGAAATTCGTGCTCATGGGCATCGAGCGGGCGGGGAGTGGTGTCGGGATTCGCGCTCACGTGATGTCCACATTGGCGCTCAGAGCCAAGCGGCGTGATTGCGCTGCACCACAACGTATTTTCGAGATAGCAACCGCTCGAAAATACACACTAATGAATGTATATTATTTCTCGGCGACGGAATAGCCGTCACGAACCGGAGGAGCCGGAACCTATGGGTCCATCCTGCAAATTCTGCGACCAACGCTGTTTCGTACACGACCCCACACCAGGGTCGACGCAGATCCTTGCCACCTGCACCAAAGGACAGGAACACGACAAAGCGAAACTGGGCTACAACATCGCCGACGCCACCGAATACAAGCAGCCGGGTACCGAAACACCCGACCGCATCGACATCATCAACCGCCTGGCCCACCAGCTCGTCGCCGACCACCTCCAAACCCGATTCGGAGAATCCGCCATCCCTGCCCGCGCCGACCAAGCCGATATCGCCGACACCAAAGCGATCATCGCCCGCGCCAACCAACTCATGGATGCCCTCACCGACGCCCTCGCCTACGCCACCGCCGAAGACGACCAAACCCCGACGCCCCGCCACAGACCTATCGCCTCAGCCCAGGAATACGGCGTCCGAAAACGTGACGGCGAAGCCATCACGTTCGACAACGACGCACCACTCCATGACGCAATCCACTACTTCGATCGCATGAACGCCGATGCGAAGGCCCTCGGATTCGCTTCCGCTGAAGCCCAAGTCGTCCAGCGACGCCGCGCCACCCATGTCTTCGACTGGAAACCCGTGTCAGCCGAAGAAATCGCGATGGTCCGCCACCCGCAACCGTCGGACGACGAGTGCCCGTTCTGACACACAGATCCCGCGCCGCCCACCCGCGGCAGCACGGGATCTGCACCCACGCTTGGGCGCTGTGCTGGTACTGCAACGGCGGCGGCTGCCGCTGGTGCGGCAACACCGGCGAAGTACAAACCGGCGAAGACGGAGCCGACAGCAGACCCAGGTGATGTATCAATTCTCCCGATTCCCGTTCACACGGTCACGATGGCTACAGCGCGGCCCCCAGCCAGGTGGCGAACCCCAGCAAGCTGTCGGACTGGCGCCGCTGCGCCTGCGCGATACCGTGGACGGTCTCGCGGACGGACGGGTGTAGGCGGGTCTGCTGCGGTGCGACCGTGCGGGCCTTGTTGAGCGCGATGAGCGCCTTGTCGGGCTTGCCGGTCATCAGCCATGCCCGCGCGTTGTCCTGCCAGTGATGGCCCGCTCTGGGCGCGGGCACGTCGCTCGGCAGCGCCAGGGCGGCTCCGTCACGGGCTGCTTTTCCTGGGTCTCCCGCTTCCAGTTCGACCGCGCACGCGTGGATCTCGACATTGCCGGGGCCGAAATCGGTTGTGTACAGGTTGCTTTCGCTTCGCATTGGTGACGCGATGGCGCGGGCTTCGGTCAAATATTCGTTCGCGCGGTCGAGTCGTCGCCCGCGCGCCGACACGATCGCGCCGCGCAGGTATCCGTATCCACGAAGTACCAGCTCCGCATCACTCCCGCCCGCAGCCATGGCTAGCCCACGATCTACCAACGCCATCGCAACATCGGTCGAGTCGTGCGCCATCAGCAGCCGGGACCGCTTCATCAGGCTGCGCACCAGATATCCGGGATCGTTGGCGTTCTGCGCCGCCGAGTCGAGCCGGTCAAGGACCAACGCCGTCATGGACGAATAGCCGAGACGAACGCACGCCCCCTCGGCGACGATGTACGCCGCGCAGAGCATCCGATAAGCGGCGACACGCTGTTCGTCGTCACGGGCCGCATGAATAGCTCCGTGCAACTGACGAATCAGGAGAGGCAGCAGGGCTAGAGCCTGGCGGGTTTTGTCCCGTCGCAACGCATTCTCGGCGGCGGCGAGCGAGGCGGCCAACTCGGTTGCGGCAGGCGGTTCGGTCGGCAGAACGAAGGACCCTTCTGCCAGTATCGCGCGAAGCTCAACCAGCCCCTCTATAGGTCCCCCCTCTTCCAGGGTCTCGACATAAGGAGTGCCCTGCAAACGGTCGGCATCAACTCTGAGCGCCTTGGCCGCTGCCGAAATGAATCCAGGCGAAGCGGGTTCGCGTCCCTGCTCAACGGCTTTCACCATCGACAGCGAGTAGGCGGCTCGGTCGGCCAATTGCCGCTGACTCAGACCGGCAATCTTGCGCTCGGCCGCGATGCGCTGTCCCACGTGCTCGCCCATGGTTCGAGGGTAAGGGTTCTGAGCTGGGATGTCTTCCTGTCCCTTCGTTGTCCTTCCTGTCCCTTGCCGACAGGGACAGTTGAACAACGCCGCACTACCAGGCAGCCATCGGGCGAGCAGGGGGCACCTCATCACGCCACAGGGGTTGAGGTGCCAAATGACCCGACCAGCGCGCGGGCAGGCGGCTCCGACCGACTCAACAAGCCGATTGAGGTCTATCGATGGCAATCCGAAACGCGTTGCTTGCGCGCATCCGCTACTACCGGGAAGTGGTTGGACTCCCCACAGTCCTGTACGCCGCCACGGGCCGAATCACCGTACGTACATCGCCCCAACTCGGGGCAATCGGCGTTCCCGGTGTGCTCGGCGGGCAGGTCGCGGCGCGGCTGGACTATTGGCACGGGGTGCTCGTGCCGGTAGTAATGCATCCCGCGACCGGACGCCGGATCTTCCTCGTACGGAACGACATTGACGACCGCACCGGGGTACAGGAATGGCTGCACCCAGTCAACGGGGACGTGCTCGATACCGATGTCGAGGTGGCATTGCCGAGTCCCGCGCTCGGTGTCGAGCGGTGGACGTGGGTGGATTGGCCGCAGGACGCCTACCTGCCGTCCGGGGCGGATGTGCTGGCGGCGATAGGCGACTGCGCGGGCCTGGCGGTGGCCGGTGTCTGATGAGCTGAAACCGGCAGTACCGGAACGCATTCCGGGTACGCACATTCACCGCGCGCTCGATACCGGGGCAAAGCATCAGCCGCCCCCCAAGTGGGTCGAATACCTGCGGGACGCAAGTCCCACGGAGGAAACGCTCGCGGCGGTCGCGCAGGAGGCGCAGGCATGAATGACCTTGTGTGGGGCGAGGGATTCGACCCGACCGCAGTCGGCAGGTACTTGTCCCTGACGCAGCCGGTCGTGGACGGATTGCGCCAACTGATCAACGAATACGCGGAACTGGAGGCGAAGCTGTGACCCGCCCAGACGTGCTGGGGTATCTACGCCGCGACATCGCCGGTATCCATCAGCAAGCGACAGAGATCCGAATACGGAGCGCCGCAGGAGATTTCAGGCACAGCTACACCAAAACAATGGCGGTTTCCGATCCGCTCACGGCAGAGAACGACCTGATCGCCCAGGTCGCCAATACCGGCGTACCCGCCGTGATCGTGCCCAGCCTCGAGCATTTCGTAGACGGTCGACCGCCCGAGGCGCTGCTGCGCCTGGCCGATGTGCTGGTGATGGAGCCGAAAACCACGTTCACGCGGCTCGAACCCGAACAGGCGGCATCGTGACCTGGGGCCTCCTCGCGGCGGCGATTTACCCGGCCACCGCTTTCGTGTGGCAGCTATGGCGGTACTGGCGACAGGTGCACGGAGACGACTCCGGCACCGACGAGGGTTGGGACAAGCTGTGACCTGGATAGACGCTGTCACGGTGGCGACCGGCGTCGTGGTGATCGCCGCGTGGGAGCGGGTATCGCCCGTGCGGTGGCGGGGACCGCACGAAGCCCCGCGAATCGAGATGACATCAGCGAACTGTGAAACATGTTGTGACGCAGATTATTACGAAGAGCAAAGGAAAACGAATGCGAACAAGCGGGAACTTGAGGACTGGACCAACGCCTACGTGACCGACCCGACCGCCAGGCGACGCCCCTACGCCTACCCGATCCGCCGCACCGGAACCAACACGGCACCGGGCCACACAGCAGGGAGGAGCGTCGACACCCAACCTCACACCGCATGATCGGATCGAGTGTCCGCGCTGCGGCCTACTTCACAGGAGGGCCGCGACGCGGCATCGACACGTGCTCGATTTGTTTCAAATATCAAGTCCCACAACATCTTTCGATATTGACACCATTCGATGTGACGCATGACACTGTTGAAGTCCGAAATGTATTGATAGACAAGGAGAGGCATCATGACAGTCGACTCACCAAGGGCGGCACTGGATCGTCGGAGTAGTTCCGGGAAGGCGATGCGGCCCACCGTGTTGGCGACGTTCCCGAAATCCGAGCTGGTGGATGATCTTCCGGAGACGATCACTCCGCACATCCATTCTTCTCAGAGCAGCTGAGTTCGCGCGGGGTGTGGGATGCGATACAACACGCTCGGGATTCACCTGACGAATGCCTGCCCACTCACCTGCGATCACTGCATCACCGACTCGTCACCCCGTTCGCGGGGTGACTTGTCGTGGGAGCAGATCGAGGGTGCGGTACGCAGCGCGGCTACATACGTGGACGGGGTATGCGTCACCGGCGGCGAACCGATGCTCCGTCCCGATTTGGCATTGGCGACGATCCGATTGACCCATGACCTCGGGCTGCGGTCGTCCATGGTTACCAGCGGCTATTGGGCGCGCACACCGGCGAAAGCCGCAGCGGTCGTCGCCGAGCTGGTGGCCGCCGGCCTCGACAAGCTTGCGGTCAGCTTCGACCAGTTCCATCTGACCCAGAAGACGGCGCGGTTCGTCGGCGCGGGCACGCTGCATCACCTCCTGGAGGCGGCGGCACCGACCCGGATGGAACTGGTCGTTCAGTACTGCGGCACGGGCGGGGACGAAGCGCACGGGATCGCCGAGTCCGCCGCCGTACGCTACGGTGCCCGGCTGGAGACAGCCGAAGTGCTCCCCTTCGGTCGGGGTGCGGCCTTGGCGCGGCGGCGGGACGCGGACATGGCCGATGTGCCGACGGGACCGTGCGGGGTGGTCGGGCGACCGATCCTGACTCCGGAGGTCGATTTCTACACCTGCTGCGGCCCAGCTCGAGGCGCCACGGTGCACTCGCCGTTGCGGCTGTCGATCGACTCGGCGGCGCAGGCGGGCAGCGCGCTCGCGGCGGCCTCGGTTGATCCGATCATCAATTCGATACACACCCGGGGGCCGCGAGCGCTGTTCGATCGGCTCAGCTCCGAGGCGAGACAACGGGTTTCGCGGAATCTTCGCGATTCTTCGATGTGCTCGTTGTGTCGCGCGATCACCGACGACGAGGAAGCGGTGTCGGAGCTGCGCGGCGAACTCGACCGTGAAGCGCTGCGGCTGGTGGCCCTGTCGGGGGTTCTGCATGTGGCCCAGGATGAGGAGGTAGCTCGGTGTCATCGGTAGCGCTGGCGCAGGTGGCCCCCGGCCGCGACGCGCGGGCTGATACGAAGCTGATGGCGGCCGCCATGGCTGACCGGTCCGCGGCATGGGCGCACGCGGGTTTTCCGGCTGTGTCTGTGGCGGCGGGGGCCGACGACGGCAGAACAGCGGCGGGGAGCGTGTACACGTTCACTGGCGGTGACCTGCTGGCGGCGGTGTCCGCCCCGGCATGGGTGCATCGTCGGATGAAGGTCGGGCTCGGCGAACTCGATGGCGCGGCCGCGCCGGAGACGATTGCGGCGAAGTTGAGCACCGTCGCCGGGGATGCGCATTGCGTTGTGGCGTCGCGGGAACAGCGGTGGACGGTGGTGTATCGGTCGCCGATGTCGGCGCGGCCGCTGTTCTACTTCGCCAGCCACGGATCGGTACTGGTGGCGTCGCAGATTCGCGGACTGCGCGCCGCGAACTCCGGAATTGCGGTGGATGCGATGGGCCTTGCGCCGTTCCTGGTGCCGTCGATGTGCGATCCGGCCGGGTCCGCGTGGGCTGGGGTGCGCCGGGTGCCGCCTGGCCATGCGCTGATCGTGCGCGACGGCGCGGCCAGCCTGCACCGAACGGCGCAGATCGACGCCGAGCAGGTGACCGGGCTCGCTCGCGGCGAGCTGGTGGCCGAGTTCCGTGCGCGGCTGCTGACCGCGATGCAGCGGTGTAGCAGTCCCACGGACGCGGTGTTGCTCTCGGGCGGGATCGACTCGGCATCGCTGGCCGCCGCTGCAATGGCCGGCGGGCTGCATCGGCGGCCGCGAGCGTTCGCGCTGACCTATAGCGCCGGAGAACTGGCCGCGTGCGACGAACGGCGGTACGTCGATGCGGTCGAGCGGGCCACGGGTATTCCGGTGGATCGGCTGGCCGCCGACACGTTGCTGCCGCTGGCGGCCGAGTACCCGTTCGGCGATGAGCCGGAGGCGTGGACCTACGCCGGGCGGAACTGGGCCATGCTGCGCCGGATCGCGGCTGATCCCGATCCGGTGGGGTCGGTGGTCGCGGGCGAGGGCGGTGACGAACTGCTGCTCGGGCAGGTGTTCACCGTGGCCGATCGGCGGGTCAATGGGGACACCGACGGCGCGCGGGCCGAGCTGGTGACCTTTCCCGATCCGGCGGGCGCGGCGCGGGTTGTCGATGGCCTGATCGCCGGGGATTACGAGCGGCGCGGAACACGGGTTATGCGGGCCCTCGGCGATATCCCGCCGTGGCTGTCCCAGACCTACATCAGTGCGTGCGGGCTGGTGGACCGGATCGCCGACGGCTACCCGACGCTGAGCGAGCCGGGCCAGTTCACTACCGCCTATTCGCGGGCGCTGATCGGTGAGGCAGGCGCGGCCGGGCGCGTGCACTGCGGCGGCTGGTGGGAAGACACCGCGCGCCGCGCGGGCGTGCGGGTCACCTATCCATTCCTCGACCCCGACCTTGCCGCGTTGACGTGGGCTCTGCCGCCGGAGATGTTGCGCGAACACGGAATCGAAAAGGTGGTGCTGCGGGACGCGCTCGCCGCCGAGCTGCCCGCGGCGGTGGCCGCGCGCCGGGACAAGGCCGATGCGCGGGTGCTGATGCACGCCGGGCTGACGCGGGCCGCGAGCAGTATCCGCACGGTGGCCGCCGGTGGTCCGCTGGTGGATCGGGCGGTGATCGACGGGGACAAGCTCGCGGCCGCTCTTGATGACTACCTGGCAGGCCAGCACGACCACGGACCCGCGCTGTGGGCGACGGTCGCGGTCAATTCCTGGCTCGAACACGTAGGAGAATCGCAATGACCACGAGCATGGTAGATCGCCCGAAAGCCGTTGCGGCATCGGTGAAACGAACCGGTGATGTCTGGGTGCTGGTGCCCGCCGGAGACGGTGAGGTCGCCGTGGTGGACGAACTCGGCTATGAGGTGATGCAGCGCTGCGACGGCACCCGCAGCTGTGCCGAGATCGCCCGCGAACTAACCGCCCACCACGGCGACCGCCCCGTTGATGGCGAGGCGGTGGCCGAGTTCGTTACCCGGATGCGGGCCACGGGCCTGCTCGACGCGGCCTGACCGACCAGCCGCCGGAATCCGGCGGCTGGATCCCGCGTACCACTACGCGGGCGGGACCAACAGCGTCCGGGCCTTCTCCGGCCCGATCGACAACAGCAGCGTCGGGAGCCGGGGACCAGTATCGCGCGAGCACAGCAGTCGGTAGAGGGCCTGGAAGAACGCGCGCTGCGCCTTCTTCAGCTCCGGCGTCGGCGCGGCATCGGCGGGCAACCCGTGCATGAGCTTCGGTACCGCGTAGACCGTCGTCGTCAACTCCTCGAGCGTCCACGCGCCGGTCATGCGCTCAACGAGCATCTGCACGCCGTCACGGGTATGCTCGTCCAGTTGCGCCCATGCCTCGGCGTTGAACGTCGCCCGGATCACCGTGCGGTCGGCCTCGGGCAGCGACTTCGCATAGTGGATAGCGTTGTTCAAACGCGGTTCGAGTTCGGTGAGTAGCGCGGCGTCGTCGGGCAGGTCTACGGCACCATCGGCGGTGAGCTGTTGGCGCACAAGGCGTTCCATCTGCTCGGCGTTGCTCGCGGTGATATCGGCGACCGAGGCCAGCAGCCGGAAAGGGACAGGCCGGGCGGACGATTCGACCGGACCCGCTGAAGTACGGACGCTCATCTGATGCAGGTGGGCTTCGACCGGGGAGGCGTCACCGGCGGCGGTGCGGGCGGAGAACCGGTCCCATTCGTCGTACAGGCGCAGCACGGCGGACGGGGCCAGGTCAATGGTGAACGAGTTGGACGGCAGCCGCCGGGCGTAGAGCCAGCGCACCATGGCAGGCTCCAGGATATCCAGCGCCGTGTCCGGGGTGGCCGCTCCTCCAGCGGAACTGGACAGCTTCGCGCCGCCTCCGGCGACGCGGACGAACGAATACACGGTGGTGCTGGGGGCCGCACTGCCGAAGATGTCGCGCACCAGCACCTTGCCTGATGCGAAACTGCTGCTCGGGGCGTGGTGGTCCTCTCCGGCGGGCTCGAACGCCACCCGCTCGAACGCCCACCGCATCGGCCAATCGACCTTCCACACCAGCTTGCCCGAGATCCGCGCCCCATCGGCCAAACTCATCGAACCGCGGTGACCGCACCGGCACTCATAGGACACCCAATCCCCGGCCCAACCGGTGACCTCGGTGACGTCCTTCCCACACACCTCGCAGTACGGCTTGAACGGGAAGTACGCTGCGCGCCGCTCCTCTATCGATGTCTCATGGCGGCCCTCGGTCTGGAACTGCTCCAAGATGTCGAAGATCCGACCACGAGAGTCCATCGCGTGCCGGATCGACGCGTTGTAGGCCCCCGCCGGGTATTGCTGAGACTGACGGACCTCGCGCATCTCGACACCGAGACGCCGCACGGCTGCGATAAATTGGTCGATGAAATGCGTGGCGTACGAATCGGCGCGGCCGTATGGATCGGGGACGGACGCCAAGGGCATCCCGATGTATCGCGCCCATTCCTCGGGCAGCCCGGCGGGTACCTTGCGGAGGCGGTCGTAGTCATCCCAGCTGTGCACGTGCACCGCCTCAATACCGCGCGCTTTGATTTCTTCCGCCACCAGGTGCGCCGTCATCACCTCGCGTAGATTCCCCAGGTGGATCGGCCCACTCGGGCTGATTCCCGAAGCGCACACAATCGAAGCCGAAGACGATTTTCGGGCGTGCTCGACCGCAGCATCAGCCACGCGCTGAACCCAACTCGCCTCAGTATGCGAATCATTCACCTGGGTCGTCGAATGCACCCGCACACGCTACCAGCGCCTACGTGCGGGCCGATGAATCGGTGCCAGATCCCGCCTCTTGCACACCACATCCCTAGCCTCCAACCATGAGCGCTACCGCCGGTCGGAGCCGACGTGCGGACAGTCGACGTATCGAGCGCACACAGGATTGACGCGATACTTCAGTGCGGCAACACCAGACGGCTACACCTGCATTTGGGCGTGATGCAGCACCTACCCAAAGTTGATCCACCTCGGGTGGATCGCTACAGGAGCGTTCCTCCGTAGTGGCCGTCCATCATGACATTCAGCTCGGCCAGATCCGGATGGTCGGCCACGTCCCGATTGACACCGGACCGGAAGGCGTTGCAGAGCCTCCGACAACTCGCAGCAGCCTCCAGCTTGGCGGCGCGGAATCGCAGAGCGGAAGCCTGCACCTCGTGCATCTGGGCGGCGAGGCGCAACAACCGCGGCCGCAGGTCTGGTTCGTCGTTCATAGCCGGATTCTTCCCCATCAACAGCACACTGGGGCGTACAGCCTGAGATCAGTCGCGACCAGCACGACAAGCAGCGAAATCCGGTGACCTGCCGCAGATCCCGTCGCCTGCACACCCAGTTCCTAGCCTCCAGCCATATGGCCAGCTTCACCGCAACTTGGTGCGCGCACGAAACCACCGACCGCGACGACGGTTCGGCAAATGTTCGCGCGAACACATCGCGAACTTCCGCCGAAGTTCGCCGACCCCGCCCCGACCCGACCCGACCAATAGAACCAACGTGTCACTTCGGGCGGCACTCTCACGGATGTAGCGCGAGCGGGGACCAACAGCCGCGTAGCTCTGCGGTCAGGGGTGATGCGGGTGGCGCGTAAAGGCAAGGCGGGCGGGCGAGTCGACCCGGAAGTGCAAGCCCGCCAGCAACGCTGTCTCGACTTGAAGGTCCGCGGCCTGCCCTACGCGGATATCGCCGAACGCGAAGGATATGCGAGTGAGTCCGGTGCGCGGGCGGCTGTGGAGGCGGCGCTCATGCGGGCGGCGGCGGAGGCGGCGGAGGTTGTGCGGCCGTTGATGATCGCGCGCGCGGAGCGGCTATGGGAGCACGGGTTGGGTGTGATGCTGGAGGGCCGCAACGACGGCGACATGGAGCGGTATAGCAAGGGGGCCGCGGTCGCCGATCGCGCGCTCGCACGGCTGATGAAGCTTCACGGCCTCGATACGCCGGACGTGGCACTGCATGTCGGGGCAGGTGCGGGTGATCTGGAGCGGTTGAAGGCGGATTTTCTGCTGGAGATCACGCGGGCGGGTGGTGGTGTGGTGGATGCGGAGCTGGTGGAACCGGGCGGCGATGGGTGTACGGAGTGATAGCCGCCATCGGGTTTCGCGGGGTTGGGGGTGTTCGGCGAAGGGGGTTCGATCTGGGGTAAGTCTCCGAATTTTCGGGGCGAGACTCCAGTGGGTGAGTGATCGCTGAATCGTTGCCTAGGTTCGGCGGCTCGAATTGCCCACCCCGCCAACGCATCCCACTTGTCAACACATACATAGGTGTGTATTATTGAGTCTATTGGAGCGGATTAGCCGCCACTGAACCGGAGGAGCCGGAAATGATTCTCTATCACTGCAAACGCATCAATCGCTTCACGATCGCACGGATACGGAACTCTCTCGCATTTTCACTCACATTGGTAGGTATATTTCTGGCCGCTATGGCCGCGATCGTTCCTGCCGTCATCGGGACCAGCGCGGGCGTGGTTGTGCCCGCCCTCGCGGTCGTGGTGGCAGGTCTCGCCACGGTGGTGCTGCTGTGAGCCGCGCAGGCTATCGCTTCGCCGATGGCCGTCCCGCATCCGACGACGAAATGGAATGCGTCGCTGTCGCTTTCGGCTTCGCAGGGATAGACCACCTGCGGCGCGTGATGCTCGCCGCAGACGCGCGGCGCGCAGGAGCATCCCCCGCGGCAGCCGAGCGGATCGCCGCCAAGGCCGCGCGGGAAATCGAACTGGCGGAATTCAGCCTGCGGGCCGAGCCGGTGCGCCGTCGGAGTCAACAGCGTCGGACAGCCGTATAGACAATACACGCTATAGTGTGTATTATTTTCGGTGTCGGAGCAAGCCGACACGAACCGGAGGAGCCGGAAAATGACCATCACTTTGCCGACCGCCTTGACCGATCTCGGCGAAATCGGAGCCATCGCTCGCGCCGAGATCGAGGAGTACGGCCACTACCGAGGCGACACCGCCGCCGCTATCGAATCGGCGTACGAATCCGCCTGGAACGCGGGCGCGGACGAAGGTGTCGCGGAAGCCGCCTTCCAAATCGGCTATGACCCTGACGAGGCACTTTCGCCCTGGCGTGAACTCGTCACGGTCGGAGCCAAGGCCCGCGCCGAATACGAGGACGGATACCCAGAGCTGCGGTCAACCGTGGATGTGGTCGCCCGCGCATTCGACCGCGCCACACGCGCGGGCATGTCGATGGAGGACGCGAACGCCTTCTATCAGCGCGGTATCGATCGCGGCATCTGAGCAGAAAGTCCCGGCCCGCCTCCTGCGGGCCGGGGTTGGCCAATCTTCACGAACCCTATCTAGTCAATACACACTAATGCGTGTATAGTAAATGTTATTGGAGCGGATCAGCCGCCACCGAACCGGAGGAGCCGGAATGAACACCACCATCCACCACGCCGCCGAGATCGCCGCCGCCCTCGGCATCTGGGCCAACCCCCGCATCCGCATCGAAGTCACAGACAGCGGCTGGGACAACGCCTGCTGCGAAGAGACCGGCCGGCCCGGCGCGGTCCTGGTCGAATGGTCCACCAGCGAAGAAGGCGGATACACCACCACCGACCGCTGCCTGTCCGGCGACATCGCGGGCGACTACATCAACGCCCTCCAGATCGGTGACCAAATCGATTGGGAAGATGGAATCGACGTCAAGATCGCTCGCACCTACCTGCGGTTCGTACATCCCACCCTGGCCGATATCGCCCGCCAGGTGGACACTCCCACCCAGATAGCGGCGTGACCGTACGCCACTCCCTGACCCCATGGCGACACCGCACCACGTGCCACCATGGGGTCCAGCACTCTCGAGGGGCGAGAGCGCTGGACGAAAGGGAGTCGATGACCCACCCCGCCCGCGAGCACGGTCGCAGCGCACGGATGGTCGCCAGCCGCCGATACCTCGGCCTCGAGCAGCAAGATATGGCCGAGCAGTTCGGCGTCCGGCTCGGCACCTACCAAAGTTGGGAGTCGGGACGCGACCCCATCCCCGTCACCATCTGGGCCGAACTGGACAACATAATGGCCAAGCTGGACGAGGAAGCGGCGGAAGTGGTCGCGGCGGCGGCCGAGCAACCGAACGCCGAACGGGTCCGCGTCAGGATATGGCGCGGCGCACGCACCCATAAACCAGGCCACCTGTGGCGGCAGCGAGTAGTAGCCGAAGCGATGCGACGCGACCCACGAATCGAACCCGTTTTCCCCGAAGACGATCAGGACGACTGACGACGCTGGGCATATCCCTCGGGTAGAAGGCTGAGCATGACCGACATTTGGGAACGCGCCGCGAAACTACCGCCGTCCCAGCGGGCGGCATTCGCCACCTGGGCGCGGCAGAACATGATCCGCGCCCAGGTCGCCCACGTCTACCCGTCCGCCGGAGCACTCGCGCAAGCGCTCGACCCGACCACGATCCAGACGCCCGACCTGGCGATGATCGATGACGCGTTGGAATGGGCGTTCACAACACCCGCCGCCCGACTGATGATCTCGAAACCATCCCAGACCGGGAAGTCGCAACGCGTAGTGAAATGGGGCGTCACGCGAGCGCTCCAGCTAAACCCGGACTGGCGGATCATCATCGCCACCCACAGCGAAGACCTGGCCCGCACACACAGCGAGGAAATCCGCACCGTCCTGCGCACCCACGGCACCGGTGCCCGCGACGCCGTGACCGGCCTTCCACTCCCAGACCGGCTTGGACTCGGCATCGGCGACAAGTCCGCCGCGACCCGATGGCAACTCGCCGGCCATCGCGGCGGAGTATTCGCGTGCGGTGTCGGCACAGCGCTACCCGGCCGCCCCGCCGACTGCATGATCCTCGATGACCTGTACGCGGACATGCTCGCAGCCGACTCACCCGCAGAGCGACGGCGCGTCAACCTGTGGTGGGATTCCGTGGCATCCCAACGGCCAGGGCCGGACGCGCCGATCATCTTCATCGGCACCCGATGGAACGAACAGGACGCGCACGCCTACCTGATGGGTCAGGAGCCAGGCCGGTGGCGGGTCCTGAACTTCCCCGCCATCGCCGAACCGGGCGTGCCAGATGCGCTCGGACGGGAACCCGGTGTGCCACTGGAGAACCCGCGCGGGCGAACCGACTGGGAAAAGATCCGAGCGACGAAACCGGCCCGCGTTTGGTCCTCGATGTACCAAGGCAGTCCCACCCCGGCCGATGGCGCCCTGTTCAACGCGCAATGGTTCGAGACCTACCGCCTACCGTCCGCACCGTCGTTGTACCGGCGGATCGTGGGCGTCGACCCGGCCGAGACGGGGCAGGGCGACGAAGCGGGCATCATCGCTGCGGGCCTCACCGGTGACGGCACCGTGATTCTCACCGATGACTGGTCCGGACAACTCAGCTCGGCACAGTGGCCGCGCCAAGCATGTCTGCTCGCACTACACACCGGAGCGACCGAATTGGTATTCGAGGCGTATTCGGCCGCGGTCGCCTATAACCGGCTACTCAAGCGCGCCTATGACGATCTCGTGGCCGAAGCGGACGGCGGCACCGTGGAAGGGATAGCGGTACCGCTGTCGCGTCCGTTCCACATCGCGGCATGGACGCGGTCCGGCAACGCGCTGATCCGGTCCACCGGGCTACGGCACGCGGTGAGCAACGGTCGCTGCCGTGTCCTGGCGCACCAACTGGCGACGATGGAGGCCCACGCGATCCGCTGGTTCGAGTCGCAGCACCAACCCGACCGGGTAGCCGCGGCGACCATCGCGTATGACGTGCTCGCAGGCGGCGGGGAGGTGTCCTCGTCGGCTCGGCCGGGCGGGTGGGGTGCCATGCCGGACGGCATCACCGGAAGGTGACTAGCGGGCATATCGGCGCTGATCTGTGGGCGGCTAGGTCGGCACACACCCCTTTGACTTTACGTACATAGGTGTGTATATTTAGTGGAGTCGGAGCAAGCCGACACAAACCGGAGGAGCCGGAAATGTCCGATACCGCCCGCATTCCCTGTATCAAACTGCCCAACGTGCACGCCGCCATGTACTTGATCGGCCTGCCGCTGCTTTCGATAGGTGACGCGGTCACCTACCACGGATCACACACCGTCGAACACGGCGAGGAATTCGTGGTCACAGGCGCAGACAACGGCCGCCTGCGCATCATGCACCGCCAATACGGCTACACCATGTCCCACGTGCGCCGCACCTCCGTAACCCCGACCGGGGACGTAGCGGACATGTGCGAGCAGTGCAAGCACCCCATCGACGGAGAGACCTGTGTGCGCAGCGATTGCCGTTGCCGCCATGTCGCGGCGGAGACGTTCGCCGAGCAGTTCGATGCAATTGCGGTCGGCACCGAACATGTAATCCGCGCCGACGACGGCACCCCCGTTGCGGTGATGCTGTCCGCCGCCGAGTATCTGCGCCTGCTCGAACAGGTCAACTGGGGCAAGAACTAACCCCGCCCGCGTCGTGGCCCGTCCCTATATCGGGCGGGCCACGACGCACGGCGAAACACCCTTCACCCACTGGATCAGGAGCGACATGTCCGCCTACCAGCCCACACCCGAGCAAGCCCAGATCATCGACGCCGGAGCAGAAACCGGCAAACCCAACACGCTAAAGGTAGCGGCCCAACAGGTCGAGTTCGAGGTGCTGCTCGACCTGTTCCTCGACGGAATGTGTTCCGGCGCTGCGAGTATCATCGCGCATTTCAACCCAACCCTGTCCGGCAGCGAGGTCGACCAGTCCGCCCGCGCGCTGCTCCGATCCTTCCCCGGCGACCCGCTCGCCCTTGAGTCTCTTCGGCACCACATCCGCCGCCGCCTCGACGGCCACACCACCGACGACGCCACCGAAGTTCGCGTTTACAGAAGCAAGTGACCATGTTGCCCAAGACCGCCAGATCCGGCCGAAAGCTGCTGCGGCGCTTCGCGGCCGAGGCCATCGACATCTACCCCACCCCGACCAGGCCCGGAAACGGCTTCTCCCGAGTCGATCTGGACCGGCTGCTCGATGACCAGTTCGTCACCGTCGGAGAGCATGCACGAGGGCTTGGCCGTCGTGTCCGGGTGACTGAACTCGGGCATGCCGTGCTCACCGCGCATTCGGAGGCAGCCGACCATGGCTGACCAGGACGACGCCGCACAGCCCCAAGGATCGCAATGCCCGAACTGATGGGGCCGCCCGCTCCGCGCCCTTGCGCTTCCTGCCCGTATCGCCGTGACGTGCCGTCCGGCATCTGGCACGAATCGGAATACAACAAACTCCGCTCCTACGACTTGGACACCGCCTATCAGCCCACGGCCCTGTTCGAATGTCACCAGACCGAGCCAGACACCCCGGCGGCCCGCATGTGCGCGGGCTGGGTCGGCTGCCTGGCTTTGGTCGTCAATTCTGGCGTCGTTTGGTCGTGGATCTCGGCAGCGGTCAGCGTCGTAACGACTCGTTTCCGATCGCGAATTTTGGCACCACTGGTGCACCCGTGTCCTGCTGCGAGCGGGTCCGCGGTTCCAGTCGCACGGGTAGGTAGTTCAGATGAATGATCGCGATAGTCCCGATGCCACCGACATCCCCAACGGCGGGAAGCTGAGGATCTTGGCTTCGGTCAACATGGTGTGTCAGGCAAAGGAAGGGCCACGCGATTGGACAGCAAGCCAGGACAGGCCCGTGCACGGGAGGAGGCTCTCACGCGGTGGCTCAAGGGTATCTGCACCACCTATGACTTGATGGATCTGGTGATTCCCGACGATGTGGTATTAGACCATTCGGCACAGTCGCTGGAGATGTTCGTCGACGTCATGGATGACGTCGACGACGTGCCCGATTTCGACGAGGCCGCAGCCGCCTACATCGGTCAGACTTTGCTGGTACTGGCCGGCGGTGAGTGGGGGTGGGACGACGCACCCGATTCCAGCACTTTCGGCCAGCCGCTGGTTGTGCCCTCCCCGGAGCTGGGACTTGCGCCGCTCGCACCGATCGCCCTGATGGGTGAAGGCGACAACGCCATCATCGATACCTATGTCTGCTGGGAGCAGGCAGTCAACCGTCACACTGCGGCACATCCGGATTGGCGGCCAGTCAAGGCGCACACGCCAGGGTTGGACCTTCCGACCGAAACCAGTGACAGTAATTGTGACCGGCTTTCCGCCTGGCTGGTCCAGCGTGAGCGAGGATTTCCCCACTGGGTGGCCGTCTACGGGTCCGGCACTGAATGGGACTTCTCGCCGTCGACCCTCGACGATCTCGCTGGCGTTCTGTTTCGGGTGACACCGACACCCGAGCAGTTCGGCGATCCAACGAACGCCGAGTTCGTGGAGAGCGCCACGTGGTATCTCGGCGAGACGATGCGGCGCGCGGATCCTGGCGAATGGATTGCGGGAGAACGCAACTTTCACCTGCGCAAGCATCCGGGCGACGACTGGTCGCCGACACCGAAACTCGACCTCGAGGGAGCCGTCCGGGACGGCAATCCCCTGCGGCTGCACAACGCGTTCCGAGAATGGACGACTCCGTGCGACGCCACGGATCGGCCCGAGCCCGAGTATCGGTGGACCGGTACGGCCTGGCAGACACCGGTGCACGACTGGGTCGAATCGATCGCCGCCCGCATCGACACCCTGGCTGGTGTCATACCGTCCATCGTCCTGGACTATTCGGCGGAATCTCTCCACCGACTCGAGGCGTATTGCCACACAGCAGGCACTGATCTGGGACGGGATCTGGCCGAGAATCTTGGTGCATACGTCGGCGAGGCACTGCTGCGAATCGAGGGTGGCTGCTGGACCCTCGACGAAGCGCCCCGCAGTGTCTCGTTCGGCCGACCTGTCGTGCACGGTGACCGCTATATGTCGGGCCAGGTCTCGCCGATCGACCTGGTATTGATGGCCTGCCGGTGGTCCGCCCCCGGCGCGCTCACTCACGCCTATAAGGCATGTGAACGGTTAGCCGCCGAACAGGTAGCAAAAGACCCCTCATGGCATCCCACGAGAGAACCCACGCCCGGCCTGGACCCGGCACCTGCACCGACTCTCGTCGAATCCTGGTGCACCGCACGCGAGCATGACTTCCCTGCCTGGACCGCCCGATACGGTGCGGGCCGGACCTGGGATTTCTCCCGCAATTCGCTCGTCGACCTCGCCGATGTCGTGCTCACGATCCTGCCGACCGTGACCCAGTTCCAGGATCCCGCGCATGCGGCATTCGTCGACGAGGCCGCCTGGTATTACGGCGAGGTCCTGCGCCGTGCCAAGCCCTCCCGATGGGATCACAACGACAACCTCGACGCCAACGACCGCTGGCACCGTCACGTGAGCGCGCTGGGGCCCGACACCGGCTTTCCGTTGAGTGTCTTCGTTGTTCAGGATCTGCATAGCATGGTGGCGGGACCGCTGCGGGATGGTCGCCATTTCTGGCCCCCGGACCTGATCGAGCGACGCCCGAAAGCACTACGCGGCCATTTCGACTCCTGGGTCACCGCGGCCTTGCGGGAGCGTGCCAAGGATGCCTTGCGTCGCAGGAACCGCAAGAAGTCCCGACGCAAGCAGCCCGACGCTGACTACGCGCTCACATGGACAACCACACAGGCACAGCAGTTTCCGGCATGGCGACAGCGCTACGGTACGACACTCGGGCGCGAGTTCTCCCCGGAGTCGCTCGACATGTTGGAGACCGTCCTGCGACAAATCACACCGACTCCGGAGGAATTGCTGGAAGACACCGAAAACGCCGAGTTCCTCGACGTCGCAGCGTGGTACTACGGTGAAACCGTTCGTCGTGCAACGCACCTCGCATGGAAATACGACCGCAACTACGGACCCGACTGCTACCTGAGCGACGACAACACCTCGCTCAATCCGGTATACGACCTCGCCGCAACCTACCGCTACTACGACATCGGCGCTCTCCGGGACAGATACGATCATCAGACCCGGCAATGTGGGAGAGCATCCCCACAGTAGCCAGGTTTCAGCAGAGGCGCTGGTCAGTGTCTGGTGGCGCGGGTGTGGGCGAGTCGGTAGGAGTCGGTGCCGGTTTCGATGATGTGGCCGCCGAAGGTGAGACGGTCGACGATCGCGGCACACAGGCGCGGGTCGGTGAAGGTTTTGGTCCAGCCGGCGAAGGATTCATTGGAAGCGATGGCCACAGAGTTCTTCTCCTCGCGTTCGGTCAGGACCTGGAACAGTAGTTCGGCACCACGTCGGTCGAGTTCCATGTAGCCGAGTTCGTCGATACAGAGCAGGTCGACGCGCCCGTAGCGGGCGATGGTTTTCGTGAGGACCTTCTCGTCTGCGGCTTCGACCAGTTCGTTGACCAGCTTGGTGGCCAGGGTGTACTTCACACGGAAGCCCTGCATGGCGGCCTCGGTGCCGAGGGCGATGAGCAGGTGCGATTTGCCGGTGCCGGAATCACCGATCAGGCACAGCGGCAAGCCTTTGCGGATCCAGTCGCAGGTGGCCAGGGTGTGGATTCCGGCGGGGTCGATGTTGGGGTTGGCGTCGAAGTCGAAGGCGCGCAACGATTTGTCGCGCGGGAAGCCCGCGGCGCGGATGCGGCGTTCGGACCGCCGTCGTGCACGGTCGTCACATTCGCCCAGGAGCAGCTCGGCCAGGAACGCGCGGTAGGACATCTGTTCTTTGGCTGCGGTGTCGGCGGTTTCGGTGAACTGGGTGCGGATGGTCGGCAGTCGCAGGACTCGGCAGGCTTGGTCGATGGCCGCGTCGGCGGCCTGCTCGGTCATGCCTTTGCGCCGTCCGATCACCGGAATGCCGGTCATGAGATACCTTTCTGAGCTCTGGGGAGGCGGAGGAGCTGGTCGTAGTGGGCAACAGAGGGGAGTGGGCGACGGTCCGCAGGTAGGTGCGCGAGGCGCCGCGCGGTCAGCGACGGGATCGGATCGATCTGTGCGTCCAGATCGGTAACTGTCTCGGGAACGGGCTGGGATTCGCTGATCTTGCGGGCTTCGAGGGCGACCGCGTCCGCAGTCAGTGCCCCGGACTGCAATGCGGCAGCCAGCGCATCGACGAGCAGATCGTGGGGCAGGTGTCGTTGCAGCAGCAGTACTTCGATCAGTGCGCGGGTGCCGTGGGAGTCACCGTGGGCTTTGCGGGCGGCTGCCCACCAGGATTCATGGATCGGGGTGAACTTTCCTGTCGCGCGGGCCTGTTCCAAAGCCGTCGCGCCCGGCAATGCCCCGGGTTTGCGCAGCAGCCCTTCCAGATAGTGGTCCAGTTCGAGGCGGGTTCCGCATTTGGCCAGCAGCCGCTCGTGGCGGGCGATCTCGGTCCGCTCGTCGTAAACGACCAGCTCCGAAGCGTGCAGCAGGACCCGGACCTGGCGGCCGATGTAGCGGACCGGGACCGAGTACTTGTTGGTACGCACCGAGATCTGGGAATAGCGGTCAACCCGCACGCTGAACCAGCGACCGGTCTCGAACGGCTCACTCGGCAACGGTGCCAGCAACGGCTGCTCCGCAGCGAACATCTCTCCGATCGTGCGAGCCCGCGATCCGATCCGCCGACCGTCATCGGCCGCGTCCCAGGCGTCGATCAATGCATTGAGCTGCGCGATCGAATCCACCTCGGGCACCGGGACCAGATGGTTGCGGCGGAACCAGCCGATCTGGCCCTCGACTCCGCCCTTCTCGTGCGCGCCTTCGATGCCCGGCTGGCAGTAGAACGGCTCCAGACCCAGATGCGAGCGGAACACTGTCCAACGCTCGGCCTCGACTCGAGCCCGGGTGAATCCAAGGACCTGCGCCACCGCAGAACGCAGATTGTCGTAGCGGACCTTCCCGGTCGGGACCCCACCCAGACTCTGCAGCGCGTGCAGGTGCCCCTCGAAAAACGCTTCCTGCCCGGCCGAGAGTGAGGCGCGGTGGATCGCCTTGCCCGAGAACGACATCCGGAAACAGAACAGATAGCACGTCACCAGCTCGCCACGCAGCCGGATAGTGATATCGCCGAAATCGACCTCGGCCTCCTCACCCGGACGATGGGTTTGAGCGATGAAAACTTTCGACGGCGCCTTGCCGGACTCCTGGAGTATCCGCGGGCGGCGTTCGCGAACATACCGTCCCACAACCGGATACGACACATCGCTCATGTGGTGTTCGTCGATCAGCCGGCGATAGATCCGCACCAGGGTGTGACGCTGTTTGCGCGGTGCGTCCAGATCAGCGATCAGGATCGCATCGATCACCGGCTTGAACGGATCCAGCTTCGAGCCCCGCGCCGGATACTGCTTGCGCTGCGCCGGCCACGCCGAGCCCGCCGCCTCGCGCACCGTCCGATAGTTCACCCCGTGCCTACGTTGAATCGCCCTGTTCGACAGGCCATCACGCAAGTCCCGGCGTATCGCGGCGAACACCTCCGCCCGCGACACAATCCCCATCAGCGACTCCCTCACCCGAGCGCCGTCCGCCCAGGTCGGACGACCTCAACGGTGAAGCACGGTCATCCTGCCACGCAACCCCCACAGTGGTGCCCAAATTCACGACCACGAACATCGGACTCGGGCGTGTGGTGCCCACATTCACGACCAACCGACACTCACAACCACGACCAGAACCAGCTGCCATAGTGACGAGCTGCTGGCGCTACGCCTCGCGGTTCCGATGGGCGCGATCACTGCCGAAACTCACCGGGCCGCACTCGAATACGTCTCCCCGGTGCCGCTGTTCGCGTCCGGTGCCGCCGCCGCCGACCATGGGACGGCCGAGATCGCATCGCCCGGCCCTGCCGCCGTGCGAGCTGTCGACAAGATCACGCGCCGCCGATCGGACATCACCTAGCCGGATCTGGTTGCGCGGGTGGTGTTTACGGTCCGCGCCATGCCACACAGCACCCTCGCAACCCTGCTTGCACTCGCCGTGTACGTGCTTGCCTCCGCCCGTCTTACCCGCATCGTGGTCGCCGACAAGATCGGCGACCCGATCCGGAACGCCGCGATTCGCAGATTCGGCTCCGGCTCCATGTGGACGTTCTTGGTGCATTGCCCGTGGTGTTTCGGCTGGTGGGTGTGCGCAGTGCTCGCGTGGCCGACTGCGGTAGTGGCGGGTCTGCCGTGGTGGTGGGGGTTCGGGTTGTGGCCTGCGGGCAGCTATGTACTTGGTGTTCTGGCGCGGTGGGATTCGGAGTGAACAGTCGATTGCTAATACACGCATAAGCGTGTATAGTAAGTGGTGTCGGAACGAGCCGACATAAACCGGAGGAGCCGGAATGCGCCCCATCATCTCCACCATCGCCCGCGCCGCTGCCAAGGCCATCCGCAGCCGCATTACCCAGCTCGCGGCCCCGCTCATCGTCCGACACCGCAACGGCAACGTCATCACCGCCGCCATCGCGGACGGCAAACTGATCACTGTCACCGCCCACCTGGCCGTGCTCGGTGCCAGCGACGACACCCAACACCGCTACGGCTCCCACGCAGGCAAGAAGATCGCCGCCGCTCACCGCGCCCGCACCGGCCGCGCACCCCTGCGCATCTGGACCATCGCCAGCACCGGCTACCCGATCCACGTGTACGCGTACAGCCCGGCTGACCCGGCGTTGGCCGAAGGGCTGCGCGCGTACCCGCGTACCGCGCACCTGATCGCCGCCTGACCATCCTCTGCGGCCCGCGCACCTGGCGGGCCGCACACAGCTCGACAAACCATGGAAGGACCTGATGCGTACCATCCTGCTCGCAGACCCCTGCGTCGTCACTGGCTATGCCGACGCCCTCACGCCGGTCTACTACGGGACCGCCAAGCCCATCGGGATCGCACCCGGAACCAATATGGCCATCCGGTACCACGCGGGCCGCGCAACAGCGTCCCTGAGTGGCTGGAGCTTCGGGGCACCGGCCGGTGCCCTGACCTGCCGCATTCTCCACGGCGACATCCTGGTCATCGGGAGCCACCGGTTCCGAGTGCACTGTCCAGACGAATGGCCCGCCCGACCGCCCGAACTCCATCGCATCACCGCATAGGTAAAGAAGACCCTGACAGCCTCAAACCACTTGCGCTCGAATCGGTTCGCGTCAAGATCGTCAATCTGTAGCCCCACGGCCCGACCACTCTGCGGGTCGCCCATCGCACGACGGAATAGCCGTCACAAACCGGAGGAGCCGGACATGATTCTCTACACCCCCGCGCAGATCGCTGCAGCCCGAGCACTCGTCTCAGCAGACGAGGAAGTATGGGACTACCTCCACGACGAACCCCACAGCGAGGGCCGCGCACGCGACGAATGGGACGACGGCTACGAAGCCGCGTGCGCCCGACAGCAAGCCGCGGCGGGCGTATTCGCGCACCTGTTCGGCGATATCGACCCCTACAACGTGATTGAGGGCGCTCCCACCAACCCGCTGCACCCCACCGCACCGGGCGTGAGCGAGACCGGAGACGGCCGGTTCATCGCGGGGCCGGAACGACTGGGCCAAGACAAAGGTCTCTGGATGGTCGACCTGTACGACCCGCCGCTGCTGGAGCACGGCACCCGCAGAGTGCTCACAATCCGCGCCACCGGGTACGACCACGCACAGCAGCTCGTGGACCTCGCGAGCTGGGCACTCGGTGCCGGTGCCCGCACGGACGAAACCGCCTGAACGGCAATAGCTTAACAAACGCGCCAGCGGCCCGAAACCCAAAACGATTTTGGTGCGGGCCGCTGGCTTGATCAGGGAAATAGGCATGACAGCGGCAATGCAAAACCTCGAACGACAGGACATAGTCGAGGCGCAACTAACCAGGTCGCTCGGGCGGCGGAAACCGCACGGGCTTCGAGTACTTGACCTGTGCTGCGGCGCAGGAGGAGCCTCGGCCGGCTACTGGATGGCGGGATTTGATGTTGTCGGCGTCGACGTGAATCCACAGCCGCAGTATCCATTTCATTTCATCCAGGCCGACGCACAGACTGTTTCGTTGGATGGCTTCGACCTAGGTCGTGTCTCCCAATAGTTTCAGCCATTCAACGGCCAGGGCCATGACGATTCCGGCGCGGTAGGTCGAGGCGAGTTTGTCGTAACGGGTAGCGACACCGCGCCAGTGTTTCGCCTTGTTGAA
>NZ_QZFU01000030.1 GCF_003598715.1 Nocardia panacis | reverse complement strand
CCAATATCGGTCACACTCAGGCGGCTGCGGGGGTGGCTGGTGTGATCAAGATGGTGATGGCGATGCGGCATGGGGTGCTGCCGCCGACGTTGCATGCGGATGAGCCGACTCCGCATGTGGATTGGTCGAGTGGTGGATTGCGGTTGTTGACCGAGTCCACTCCGTGGGGCGAGGACGGGCGAACCCGACGAGCAGCGGTGTCCTCGTTCGGTATCAGCGGTACCAACGCACATGTCATTCTCGAACAGGCACCCGCACGCGAGCCAGCGGCGGAGTTGCCGAACGAAACGGCGCCGGCGGTCCTGCCCTGGGTGATCTCCGCGAAGACAAAGGCGGGGTTGAGATCTCAGGCGGAACAACTTCTCGCACTGGCGGCTGCGGACGTCAGTCCAGGAGTTGTCGGGTGTGCGTTGGCGACTACGCGCACGCAATTCGAGCACCGAGCGGCAGTGGTCGGCAGCTCGCTCGACGACTTCCGGAAGGGTCTCGTTGCCTTCCGCGATGGCCGGCTGGTCGCGAACGTGGTTTCCGGTGTCGCAGGCGTTGGGAAGACCGCGTTCATGTTTACCGGACAGGGAGCTCAACGCTCGGGCATGGGACGTGAGCTCTACGACGCGTTTCCGGTCTTCGCTGACGCGCTTGACGAGGTGTGTGGCTATCTGTCCGCCGAGCTCGGCCAGCGTATCCAGGATGTCATGTGGGACGAGGACGGAGACCTGCTGCATCAGACCGGCTACACCCAACCTGCGCTATTCGCTCTTGAGACAGCCCTCTACCGGCTGGTACGACACTGGGGCATCGAGCCAAACTACCTCATCGGTCATTCGATCGGTGAGATCACTGCGGCCCACGTCGCAGGCGTGCTATCTGTTCAGGACGCCGCCGTCCTTGTTGCGGCACGTGCACGCCTCATGCAAGGCCTGACCGCACGCGGTGCCATGGCGGCCGTCGTGGCGGCCGAGGGCGATGTCGTCCCGTATCTGAATGACGAGGTATCGTTGGCGGCCGTCAATGGAAGTCTCTCTGTTGTCATTTCCGGTGCGGAAGGAAGCGTTCTCGAACTCGCCGCCGTCTTGGAGCAGCGTGGTCACAAGACGCGTCGGCTGACCGTCAGCAACGCATTCCACTCGGCCTGCATGGACCCGATCCTCGAAGATTTTCGGGAAGTAGCGGCAGGCCTGAAATACGGCGAGCCGACCATACCGATCATTTCCAATGTTACGGGAGCTGTCGCCACCATCGATGAATTGCGTTCGCCGGATTACTGGGTGGAACACCTTCGACGGACGGTGCGCTTCCACGACGGAGTCGAGACGCTTCGCGGTCTCGGCGTCACCCGCTTCCTTGAGCTCGGTCCGGATGCCACGCTCTCCTCGTTCGTCAACCAGCACGAACTCGCGGCGATACCGCTGCTGCGGAAGAAGCAGTCCGAACTGAAAACGGTGGTCACCGCACTCGCCAAAATTCAAATTCGCGGTGTTGCTGTGGACTGGGTCGGATTTTACCCTGCCAACAGTGGAATCGACCTACCGACATATCCGTTTCAACACCAAACGTACTGGCTGGACGGCTCGCTGGATACGAGCTCCCGCACCGGTCATCCGTTGATAAACGCATCGGTCGAGTTGGAGGACGGCGGTGTGATTTATCAAGGCCAGATTTCGACGCAACGGCATTCTTGGCTCCTCGATCATATTGTGCACGAGAGAGTTGTTGTGCCGGGCACAACCTGGGTGGAGTTGGTGTCTTGGGCAGGAAGGCAGGTGGGCTGCACCGAAGTCGCGGAGCTGACTCACCACGCACCCCTTGTGTTGCCGTCCGGGATTTTCGTACAGATTCAGCTGCATATACTGGGGCCGGACAGAGCGGACAGGCGAGAGTTCTCGTTGCGGTGCCGCGCAGAGCGCAGTCCAGGGGCGCCGTGGGTCACCCTCGCACGCGGAATTGTCAGTGTGCCAGATCATCTCGCTACTGTGACCGCAGAGATCGCCGTAGCGACGTGGCCGCCGGAGGGGGCACAGCCACTCGATAGTGAGGATTACTATCCAAGCGTCGCTCGAAAAGGATTCTACGGCTGGGGACTTGCCTTCCATTCGTTGCGGAAGGTATGGCGACGCGACGACGAGATCTTCGCGGAGATCAGATATGCCGATTCTCTCGACTCCGGCTCATTCGATCTGCATCCAGCCCTGTTCGACGCAACGATGCATGCACTCGGTGTCGACGGGGCACCAGAGACCCTATCCGGCCTGGTTGCCGATGAAGGCACGGATTACGCTCGTCCGCGCATTCCTTTCATGTGGCGGGGTGTGGCCATCAGAGCGCAGGGTCGGCGGGCAATACGGGTTCGAATAGCCGAGTCTAGTGAAGAAGGCGTATCGATAACGCTCTTCGACGATTCCGGCCAGGTCGTCGGAACTATCCGTGGGATGGTCCTGCTCGCCGTCTCCGGCGAGCAATTGCGTAGCTCTGCTGGCATCGACCAGATCGATTCATTGTACGAAATCACCTGGAACACAACTCCGACTGCTTCGTCGTACGTCGATTGGCCGAGTGGATGGATGGGCGTCGCTGCGGCGGATCTGGCCTTCTCTGGGTCCAACTATGAGTCCATGTCGGCTTTGACGGCCGCAGTCCGAAGCGGGGGTGATATCCCGGAGTTGGTGCTTATGCAGTGCGAACACGGAGTTCGCGACGATGCCGGTACGGCTGCGAGCCGAGCCGTAGTGTCGGCGGTGGCCGCTATCCAAGAGTGGTTGTCAGAGCCGATGTTGACGTCGTGCCGGCTGGTCCTCGTCACCCGGGGTATGGCTGTTCCACTGGACGAGTCGGCGGGGGAGCCTGCGCAATCAGCGGTTTGGGGACTCGTTCGGTCGGCACAAGCCGAGCATCCAGGCCGGATTGTGCTGGTCGACGTGGACGATGAAGAAGATTCACTGCGGGCGCTCCCCGGATACCTTGCGGAAGACACGCCCGAGCCTCAGTTTGTGGTCAGGCGAGGTCAACGCCTCGTTCCGCGACTGGCGCGGGTTCGAGCGACATCAGACGCACTCTCGTCATTCGATCCTCACGGAACAGTGCTGATCACCGGTGGCACAGGCACTCTCGGTGCGCAGGTGGCCCGTCACCTTGCGGAACGGTATTCCGTTCCACGGCTGATCCTGGTCAGTCGACGGGGACCGAGCGCCAACGGCGCTGCCGAGCTTGCGTCCGAGCTGAAGCGTCTCGGTGCGGATGTCGAGATCCTGGCCTGCGATGTCTCGGATCGTGAAGCGCTGGCAGCCATGCTTCGCAACCTGACAACCCGGTATCGTGTTACAACGGTCGTACACGCGGCCGGAGTGATCGACGACGCGGTCATCTCCGAGCTGGACGCCTCGCGTATCGAAATGGTGTTTCGGCCGAAGGCCTCGGCAGCCTGGCATTTGCATCAGCTCACCATGGAGCTCGAACTGGAGAAATTCGTCCTCTTCTCCGCGGCGGCGGGGACCATTGGAAGCGTGGGTCAGGCGAACTATGCCGCAGCGAACGCATTCCTGGACGGTCTCGCCTGCCACCGGCGAGACATAGGTCTGCCTGCGATATCGTTGGCTTGGGGTCTGTGGGACGACCGAAGCGGCATGACTGCTCATCTGACCGGGGTGGACCGTGAACGTATTTCCCGCCAAGGCATCACCGGATTGTCGAACGCGCATGGACTAGCTCTCTTCGACGCATCGCTGAGTTATGACCGCCCGTGCCTGGTTCCCGCAGGGATCGACGCGGCGAAGCTGGGAGATGTTGCGACACTTTCGCCAGTCTTCCGGAGTTTGACGGCGAAGCGTCTGAACAGCAACGCTTCCCAAGAACAACCGAATCCTGATCGCTCAAGTGCCCACGAATTGCGCGTTAAGACAGGGCGGGAACGGGAACGGGCTGTGCACGACCTTCTTGTCGCGAATATAGCTGCGGTTATCGGCAGGCCGGGCGAATCAATAGATTCGGATGCTCCGTTCCGTGAAATCGGATTGGACTCGCTGATGGCGATCGAGCTCAGACACAGACTGTCCACAGCGACCGAACTTCCCTTGTCGGCTACGTTCGCATTCGACCATCCGACTGTACAAGCGGTATCGCGGTATCTGTGCGGCCTCCTCGACTCGACCGCGCCAGAGGGCGACATCGGCATACCAGAACGGCATGACCTCCAGCGCGGTGAAATAGCTCGACCGGTGGTTCAGGAAATCGATGAGATGGATGATGAGGCGCTAATTCAACTCGCTCACGAGTCCCCGTGGTCGGGGGACTACTGAGGGCAGACCGGAAGGACGCTGCGAGGGCCATTCGACTCGCTAGTCGGGGGAGTGAGCGGCTCTGGTGCGTCAATCGAATGAGCGATTAGCTGTTTGGAGTTCGGCTTCGATGGCTGTACTGATCAAAGGGACTTAGATGAATTCGACAACGAATGGCCTCGCAGAAGCGCTCCGTGCCTCGCTCAAAGACAGGGAGCGGCTCCACCAAGAGGTGGCGCGCCTGCGCGAGATCGCGCACGAGCCGATTGCGATTGTGGGTGTGGGTTGTCGGTTTCCGGGTGGGGTGCGGTCTGCGGGTGATCTGTGGTCTGTGGTGTCGCGGGGGCGGGATGTGATCTCGGGGTTTCCTGGTGATCGTGGTTGGG
>NZ_QZFU01000036.1 GCF_003598715.1 Nocardia panacis | reverse complement strand
CGCGCCATCTCCAAACACCGCGCCAAAGGCGACATCGACCGCAACAGCTACAAAACGCAGATCAGCATCCACATCCTGCCGGGTTGACAACCCGGCAGGATCGCTAACTGAGCGGCATTGGGCCTAGATCTGGAAGCGCTGACGCCACACGCTGACCGAGGGATCGGCCAGCGGGTGGGCCAGCATGGTGAACCGGAACAGTGCCAGCGCGCCCGCGATCTGCAATACCGCCAGCGGCACTTCCGCACCGAGTCCGGTGAGCACCGACAGCCACATATCGTCGGGTTCGGCGGTCATGATGTCGAACCAGGCGTCGGCGAGCAGCAGCAGGCCGGAACCGAAGGCGGGCAGCATGACCAGCTGGCGGCGGCGCCACCCGAGATAGGCGGTACTGGCCATCATGACCACCAGCAGCAGATCGAAACCGACCCAGGTGCCGGGCCAATTGCGGGCCTGGTAGTTGTCCGGCAGCGTCAGGGCGAGGAAGACGATCCACGGGATGAGCGCCACCGAGCCGCCCACCATGAGGGTCAACCGGACCAGCCGCAGCCGCGCGATGACATGCGGGGGCGGCAGTCGCAGCTCGGGCAGCACCCGCAGCCTGCGGATCAGGTCCCTGCGGTCCTGCGGCGACATCTGTTCGATCTGGGTGTCGGTGAGGCCGATAGCCATATGCCACAACCCCTCTCGTGCGGACCTTCAGTGCGCCGGGTGGACTCGGTATCCCGCCGGCGTCGCGACGACATCGGTGATCGCGCCGGGCGGACGTCCGCAGCGGCGTTCGCAGCCGGACCAGTGTTGGCGTTCGGTGACCTCGCCGACCGCCGCCGCGACATCGGCCCGCACGTCGGTGAGCGCCTTCGCGCAGCCCGGTTTTCCGGCGCACGCGCTCACCAGCAGCCAGGGGGATTCGGCGTCGAAGATCAAACCCATCGGCGCGAGCACCCGCACCACCTGTTCGGCGGCCCATTCCTCCAGATCGGCGAGCACGATGCCGCGCCATGGCGTGAGCAGGACGGGGCGTTCGGTGGCGGCGAGGAACTCGGCCAGGCGTGCGGGCAGTGAGCCGAGTCGGATGCAGGCGCCGAGTGCGACCAGGCCGTTGTCCTGAGTCAGCCAGCCGATCGGAATTTCGTGCGTCGCACCGAATTCCAGCCGCTGCGGCGCCGTGGCCAGACCGAGCGAATCGGCCACCCGTCGCGGGCCGTCCGCCACTTCGCGCAGTCGCCACTGTCCGGAGCTCACCTCGAGGAAGCCGTGCGCGGCGGCCAGCATGACCGGGACCGCGTCGGCGGCCGAGACCCGGATGCCGGAGTCGCGGCCGGCCAGCAGTACCGCGAATTCGTCCGCGTCCGTGGCGTGTACGCCGATATCGCCGCCGAGTCCGCTGATATCGCCGCGCCCGTCGTCGAGGGTGAACAGCACCCGGCCCGGCAGTTCGGCCAGGCGCGGAGCGGCGCGCAACCCGGCGTCGAGATCGGCCGCGAGCCCGTGCACATCGGCCCGGCCGCCGACGCGCCCCGACAGCGGCGAGGCGACGATATTGCGCACCCGCTCGTGGGTGCGGCTCGGCAGCAGGCCTGCTTGCTCGAGTCGTCGGGTCAGTTCGGCGGCGTCGCGAACCCGGCGCAGTTGCGCATTGCCGCGCGAGGTCAGCTCGATATTGCCGTCGCCGAGATCGCTCGCGGCGCGCGCGAGCGCCAGCACTTGCGCCGGTTCGAGGCGACCTGCGGGAACGCGCACGCGGGCCAGCGGGCCGTCGGCCGCCTGGTGCAGCCGCAGCACGCCGGGACAGGAGTCGGGGGCGGATCTGGTCATGGCCAGTCCAGCCTACGTACCGGCGGGGCGGTAGGCTTCGCGTGCTCGGCGGGTGACGAGGAAACCGGTGTGATTCCGGTGCGGTCGCGCCACTGTGTACAGCCAGACCCTCTCCGGCGAGCAGCAAACCCCCCGATGGGCGCGTCACCCGAGGAAGGCCGTCACCCCGTGATCCTGCTGCTGTCCACCTCCGATACCGACCTGCTCAGCGCGCGTGCGAGCGGCGCGGACTACCGCTGGGGCAATCCGGCCCGGCTGCTGCTCGAGGACCTGCCCGGTCTATTGGACGGGATCGATCTGGTCGTGCTGCGCGTGCTCGGCGGCAAACGAGCCTGGGAGGCGGGTCTGGAAGCGCTGCGCGCCAGTGGCATTGCACTGGTGGCCCTCGGCGGGGAGATCGCGCCGGACGCGGAGCTGATGGAATGCTCGACGGTGCCCGGCGGTGTCGCGGCCGACGCACACAACTACCTGGCGGCGGGCGGCCCGGAGAATCTGCGTCAGTTGCACAACTTCCTCTCCGACACGGTGCTGCTCACCGGGCACGGTTTCGAACCGCCGGTTCAGTTGCCGAGTTGGGGCGAGTTGGCGCGCGCGGCGATGGTCCGTGCCGAGGCGCCCACGGTCGCGGTGATCTATTACCGCGCACAGCATCTGGCCGGGAACACCACCTACATCGACGCGCTGTGCGGCGCCATCGAGGCGGCGGGCGCGAATGCCCTTCCGCTGTATTGCGCCTCGCTGCGCACGGCCGAGCCGGAACTGCTCGCCGAACTGCGCCGCGCCGATGCCCTGGTGGTCACCGTCTTGGCCGCGGGTGGCACGAAACCCGCGACCGCCTCGGCCGGTGGCGAGGACGAGGCATGGGATGTGGGCGCGCTGGCCGACCTCGATGTGCCGATCCTGCAGGGTTTGTGCCTCACCAGCGGTCGCGAGCAGTGGGCCGCCGATGACGACGGGATGTCCCCGCTGGATGTGGCCACCCAGGTGGCGGTGCCGGAATTCGACGGGCGCATCATCACGGTCCCGTTCTCGTTCAAGGAGTTCGACGCCGACGGCCTGTCCGCCTACGTTCCCGACGCCGAACGCGCGGCCAGGGTCGCGGGCATCGCGGTCCGCTATGCGCGACTGCGCCATATTCCCAACGCGGACAAGCGGATCGCGCTCATGCTCTCCGCCTACCCCACTAAGCATGCCCGCATCGGCAATGCCGTCGGCCTGGACACCCCCGCCAGCGCGATTCGGCTGCTCACCGAGATGCGTGCCGCCGGTTACGATCTCGGCGCACCGGGGGAGATTCCCGGTCTCGAGCAGGCCGACGGCGACGCGCTGATCCACGCGCTCATCGCGGCGGGCGGTCAGGATCCGGACTGGCTCACGGCCGAACAGTTGGAGGGCAACCCGATTCGCGTCGGCGCCGCCCCCTACGCGGCCTGGTTCGCGACATTGCCGCAGGATCTGCGGGAGGCGGTGGTCGCGGCCTGGGGTCCGGCGCCGGGTGAACTGTATGTGGACCGCTCGGCCGATCCGGCGGGCGAGATCGTCATCGCCGCACTGCGTTTCGGCAATGTGGTGCTGATGGTGCAGCCGCCGCGCGGTTTCGGCGAGAATCCGGTGGCCATCTATCACGATCCCGACCTGCCGCCCAGCCACCACTACCTGGCCGCCTACCGCTGGCTGTCGGCCCCGGACGGTTTCGCCGCCGACGCCATGGTGCACCTGGGCAAGCACGGCAATCTGGAATGGTTGCCGGGCAAGACCCTCGGCATGTCGGCCTCCTGCGGCACCGACGCCGCCCTGGGCGAGTTGCCGCTGATCTACCCCTTCCTGGTCAATGATCCGGGTGAGGGCACCCAGGCCAAGCGCCGCGCGCACGCCACCCTGGTCGACCACCTCATCCCGCCGATGGCGCGCGCCGAAACCTACGGCGATATCGCGCGTTTGGAGCAACTGCTCGACGAGCACGCCAATATCTCGGCCCTGGATCCGGCCAAGCTGCCCGCCATCCGCCAGCAGATCTGGACGCTGATGCGGGCCGCGAAGATGGACCACGACCTGGGGCTGGCCGAGCGCCCGGACGAGGAATCCTTCGACGATATGCTGCTGCACGTCGACGGCTGGCTGTGCGAGATCAAGGATGTGCAGATCCGCGACGGCCTGCACGTGCTCGGGCAGGCGCCGATCGGCGAGAGCGAACTGGATCTGGTGCTCGCCATGCTGCGGGCCAGGCAGTTGTGGGGCGGCGAGCGGCACGTGCCCGGTCTGCGCGAAGCGTTGGGCCTGGACGAATCCGGTGGCGAGGCGCGCGAGCGCGTGGACGCCGTGGAGGCACGGGCGCGCGAACTCGTCGCGGCCCTGCAGGCCGCCGAATGGTCCGCCGATGCCGTCGACGGCATCACCGACAATGAGCAGGTGCGCGCGGTATTGCGGTTCGCCGCAAGGGAAGTGGTGCCCCGCCTGCGGCAGACCGGTGTGGAGATCGACCGGGTGCTGCACGCGCTCAATGGCGGATTCATTCCGGCCGGGCCGAGCGGGTCGCCGCTGCGCGGTCTGATCAATGTGCTGCCCACCGGCCGCAACTTCTATTCGGTCGACCCCAAGGCCGTCCCGTCGCGGCTGGCCTGGGAGACCGGGCAGGCCATGGCCGATTCGCTGGTGCAGCGCTACCGGACCGATCACGGCGAATACCCGCGCTCGGTGGGCCTTTCGGTGTGGGGCACCTCGGCGATGCGCACCTCCGGCGACGATATCGCCGAGGTGCTCGCCCTGCTCGGCGTGCGGCCGGTGTGGGATGAGGCCAGCCGCCGCGTCACCACCCTCGAGGTGGTCGGGCTCGCCGAATTGGGTCGCCCGCGCATCGATGTCACGGTGCGCATCAGCGGATTCTTCCGCGATGCCTTCCCGCACGTGCTGGCGCTGCTGGACGACGCGGTCCGCATGGTCGCCGAATTGGACGAGCCCGCCGAGTCGAATTATGTTCGCGCCCATGCCCGAGCGGATCTGGCCGAACACGGCGACGCGCGCCGCGCCACCACCCGCATCTTCGGTTCCAAACCCGGCACCTACGGGGCGGGGCTGCTCCAGTTGATCGATGCCAAGAGTTGGCGCACCGACGACGATCTGGCGCAGGTCTACACCGCCTGGGGCGGCTATGCCTACGGTCGCGACCTCGACGGCGCGCCCGCCGCCGACGATATGCGCGCGGCGTATCGACGAATCACGGTGGCGGCCAAGAACGTCGACACCAGGGAACACGATATCGCCGACTCCGACGACTATTTCCAGTTCCACGGCGGCATGGTGGCCACCGTGCGCGCGCTGACCGGTAAGGATCCGCAGGCCTACATCGGCGACAGCACCCGTCCCGAGGCGGTGCGCACCCGCACCCTGTCGGAGGAGACGGCGCGGGTGTTCCGCGCCCGCGTGGTGAATCCGCGCTGGCTCGAGGCCATGCGCAGGCACGGCTACAAGGGCGCGTTCGAGATGGCCGCCACCGTCGACTACCTGTTCGGTTACGACGCCACCACCAATGTGGTGGCCGACTGGATGTACGAGAAGCTGGCCGACAGTTACGTTTTCGACGAGGTGAACCGCAAGTTCATGGAGCGGTCCAATCCGTGGGCGCTGCACGGCATCGCCGAACGGCTGCTCGAGGCCGCCGAGCGCCAGTTGTGGGAGCATCCCGAACAGCAGACGCTGGACCGGCTGCGGCAGATCTACCTGGAGACCGAGGGCGAACTCGAGTAATCGGTAACCCGCCGCCCGACCGATGGCGCATGATGTGCATGGCATTTCGTCGGAGATGATGGGAATTATCAATGCATATCGGAAAATTGGCGGCGACGGCGACTCTGGCCATAGCGGCCACCGGGATCGCGGCGGCGACGGCCTACGGTCAGGTCGAGCCGGCGGGGCCGTCCTTCAGTGCGGTGGACGGCCCGATCGCCTACACCGCCACGGTGGCTCCGGATCGCTCCGCCGCGACGGTTCATCTCACCTCGGGGAAGTTCGTCCGCACCCCTGACGCCGGACTCGCGGTGGTGGCCCCGGATGGCACTCAGGTCGCCACGGTGCCGGTCAGTATGACCACCGTGACGGGTCAGCAGGTGCGGGTCGCACCCGAGATCGATGCCGCCGCGACCACGCTGACCCTCACCCCGGTCGGGTCGGCCGTTCCCGAGCAGGGTGCGGTGCAGACCATCGGCGATATGGACACCATCGTGCGAAACGCGCTGATCGGCTGCGCCATCGGCGGGCTCATCGGGTTGATCTTCCTGGTGATCGGGATCGTGCCCGGCTGCGTCGTCGGTGCGATCGTCGGCGGCGTTGCCGGGGCGAACCAGTAACCAGTCGGGGCCAGTAACCAGTCGGGGCCGGTAGTCAGGCCGAGCGCGCCAGACCGGCCGAGGACCAGATCTCGGCCAGTTCGTCCAAGGGAAGGCCGAGCGCGCGACTGAGGGCGACCACGGTGCCGAAGGCGGGGGAGGGTAGCCTGCCGGTCTCGATCTTGCGCAAGGTCTCGGGCGAGATGGTGGCCGCGGCCGCCACCTCGCCGAGGTCGCGTTCGCCGCGGGCGGCGCGCAGCGCGGCGCCGAGGCGGCGGCCGGCCTCGATCTGGGCGGGAGACAAGGGCAGACGGACCATGGCTCAAGGCTACGGTTGGTATTTAAATACCGCAAGCCGCTATCCTGGTATTAAAATACCGAGAGGATGGATATGGTCGAGCTCAAGACTCCCGACGAGATCGAGCGCATGGCGGTCACCGGGCGCTTCGTCGCCGAGGTGCTGGCCGAACTGCGCGCCAAGGCGCGGATCGGGGTGAACCTGCTGGATCTGGAGGCCCATGTGCGGCAGCGGATCGCGCTGCGCGGGGCGGTGTCCTGCTACTGGGACTACTCGCCCTCGTTCGGTCGCGGTCCGTTCCGCAATACGGTCTGCCTGTCGGTGAACGACGCCGTGCTGCACGGACTTCCGTTCGACTACGCGCTGCGCGACGGCGACCTGCTCACCATGGATCTCGCGGTGAGCATCGACGGCTGGGTGGCCGACGCCGCCGTCAGCACCGTGGTGGGCACGGCCGCCCCCGAGGATCTGCGCCTGATCCGCGCCACCGAAGACGCGCTGGCCGCCGCCATCGCCGTCGCCCGACCGGGCAACCGACTCGGCGATATCTCCGCCGCCGTCAGTGCGGTCGCCGCCGACTACGGCTACCCGGTGAACAACGAATTCGGCGGCCACGGCCTCGGCCGCACCATGCACGAGGACCCGCACGTCTCCAATGTCGGCCGCGCGGGCAAAGGATTCCGTCTGCGCCCCGGCCTGACCATCGCCATCGAACCCTGGTTCGCCCGCACCACCGACCGCATCGTCACCGACCCCGATGGTTGGACCCTCCGCTCGGCCGACGGTTCCCGCACCGCGCACACCGAGCACACGATCGCCATCACCGAGGACGGACCGAGGGTGCTCACCGACGCCCAAGGGCGGCAGGGCGATACGCTGCCCGCATGACCACGGCATTCGCAGCCATCGGCCGCGCCGACTATGTGCTGCTGACCACCTACCGCAAAGATGGCACCCCCGTCACCGCGCCGCTGTGGGCGGTCGCCGACGCGGGCAAGCTCTACCTGTGGACCCCTACCGACAGTTGGAAGATCAAGCGGCTGCGGCGCAACCCCGCCGTCACCGTGCAGCCCTGCAATCCCACCGGGAAACCGCACGGTGCGGTCGTGGCGGGCGCGGGCCGCGTACTCGACGCCGAGGAGACGGCCCGCGTGCGAAAACTGCTGATGCGCAAGTATTTCGTGCTCGGGCCGTTCATCATTCTCGGCAGCCTGCTGCGGCGGGGCCGTACGGGCACCGTGGGTATCGAGGTGACTCCCGAGAACTAGACCCTAGGTCGCCTTGCTGACCGAGGACATGTGGAAGTCGGGAATCCGCAGCGCGGGCATGGCGGTGCGGGTGAACCAGTCCTTCCATTCGCGCGGCAGCGTCGGCTCGGCGGCCCCGGCCTCGGTGACGCGGCGCAGCAGGTCGATCGGGCTCTCGTTGAAGCGGAAGTTGTTCACCGCGGCGGTGACCGCGCCGTCCTCGATCAGGTAGACGCCGTCGCGGGTCAGGCCGGTGAGCAGCAGGGTGGCCGGATCCACTTCGCGGATGTACCACAGGGTGCTCAGCAGCAGGCCGCGTTCGGTGCGCGCGATCATCTCGTCCAAGCCGGCCGCCGAACCGCCGTCGAGCAGCAGATTCAGGCCGGGAGCCGTTGGTGCGGCACCGAATTCGGCGGCGGTGGCGCGCGGGTAGACCAGCGACGAGATCGCGCCGTCGCGCACCCAATCGACCCGGTCGGCGGGCAGGCCGTTGTCGAAGACGGACACCGATTCCGACGAGGACGAAGCCCCCACGAAGGGCTGATACTCCAAGCCGGGGGCGTACGGATCGGAGTAGAGGGTGAGCGGTAGTTCGGTGAGCCGCTCACCGATTCGGGTGCCGCCGGGCTTGCTGAAGGCGCTGTGTCCCTCCTGCGCGGCCCGCCCCTCCATCGACCACATCATGTAGATGAGCATGTCGGCGACCGCTGAGGGCGGCAGCAGCGTCTCGTAGCGCCCGGCGGGCAGGTCGACGCGGCGGGCCGACCAATCGAGGCGGCGCGACAACTCCTCCAGCATCGGCGTGATCCGGACGTCGGTGAAGTCGCGGGTGCCGACGCCGACCCAGGCGCTGGCCAGATCCGCACCGTCGCCGCGCTTTCCGTTGATCTCCACCGAACCGGTCGGCTGGACGAAGCGGCGGCGCACACCGGTGGAGGTGCCCAGCCAGGTGGTGTGCATCTGATGGTGCGCGAATCCGTAGAGGCGGTCCGCGCCGTCGAAACCGTGCGCGAGATCCGCGGCGAGGTCGGTGAAGACCTCGATCCCGGTGCGTCCCGGTTCGGCCGCCCAATCGGTATCGGGCGCGCCGGACGGTTCGAGCAGCGCCATCGCGTCCCTGGCGGGTTCGGCGGTGCGCGCGGCATCCTCGGCGGCCCGCACCACCGATTCGATATCGGCCTCCTCGACGCTGGTGGACCGAATACTGCCCACCCGAGCCGTATTCGGACCCTCGCGCAGAATCGCGAGGGCGGTCCACTCGCGCAGCACCGAGGAGCCATTGGTGGTCATGGAATTGCCCGCCCACCGCAGCGAGGTGTCGTACTTGTCGGTGACGAGCACCATGGCCTCGTCGGCCTGTGAGAGTTTCAGCGCGCGTTCGACCAGTTCGCCTGCCGGGATCACCGACCCGCCTCCGTCCGGGTGTTGAGGATATTGATGCCGCGCACCAGGATCGACGGGCAGCCGTGACTGACCGCGGCCACCTGGCCGGGTTGGGCCTTGCCGCAGTTGGCCGCGCCGCCGAGCTGCCAGGTGGACGGGCCGCCCAGCGCCTCCATCGCACCCCAGAAGTCGGTGGTGGTCGCCTGATACGCGACATCGCGCAACTGGCCGTCCAATTCGCCATTGCGAATGCGGAAGAACCGCTGGCCGGTGAATTGGAAGTTGTAGCGCTGCATATCGATCGACCAGGAGCGGTCGCCGACGATGTAGATGCCGTTCTCGACCCGCGAGATCAGCTCCGCGGTGCTGGTGTCGCGCTCCGGATCGGGGCGCAGCGAGACATTGGCCATGCGCTGAATCGGGACATGGTGTGCCGAATCGGCATAGGAGCAGCCATTGGAGCGGGACAGGCCCAGCCGAGGGGCGAACGCCCTGTCCAACTGGTAGCCGACCAGGATCCCGTCGCGCACCAGGTCCCACTGCTGGCCCGCGACGCCCTCGTCGTCGTAGCCGACGGTGGCCAGGCCGTTGGCCACCGTGCGATCGCCGGTGACGTGCATGAGGGGCGTGCCGTACTTCAGCGTGCCGAGTTTGTCGGGGGTGGCGAAGGAGGTGCCCGCGTAGGCGGATTCGTAGCCGATGGCGCGGTCGTATTCGGTGGCGTGGCCGATGGATTCGTGAATGGTCAGCCACAGGTTGGTGGGGTCGATCACCAGGTCGGTCGGACCCGCGACCACACTCGGCGCCTTCACCTTCTCCGACAGCCAGGCCGGAATTTGCGCCAATTCGGTGCCCCAGTCCCAGATGCCGTCCGCGCCGGTGACGTACTCCCAGCCGCGCCCGACCGGTGCGGCGAGGGTGCGCATGCTCTCGAAGACGCCCGAGGCGCTGTCGACCGTGACGGCCTCCAGTTGCGGATGCAGCCGCACCCGCTGCTGGGTGATGCGCGAGCCGGAGGTGTCGGCGTAGAAGGTCTGCTCTTTGACCTGATCCACCGAGGCGGTGGCGTGGTCGACGCCGTCGGCGGCCAGCAGGCGGCCCGAATACTCCTGCAGCAGCGCCACTTTGTCGGCGGTGGGCACGGTGAACGGGTCGACCCCGTAGTCGGAGACCCAGGTGGCGTCGTAGGTCGGCTCGTCGGCGAGTTCGACGCGCTCGCGATTGAGCGCGCGCAGCGCCTTGGCGACGGCGACCGCCCTGGTGGCCACTTCGGCGGCGGTATCGGGAGTCAACGCGGCATGCGAGGCGAAACCCCAGGTGCCGTCGACGATCACCCGGACCGCCAACCCGACATCGACGCCATTGGTAACGGATTCGACCCGGCCGTCGCGCAGCGAGATACGTTGGGTGACAAGACGGTGCACCCGCAGATCCGCGTGCTCCGCACCCGCCACCTTCGCGGTGGACAGCGCGGCGTCGGCGAGCAGGCGCAGTGGCAGCGCGCGGAATTCGGCGTCCACATCCTTGGAAGTCGCGGTGGTCACGGGCAATACGCTAGTCGCAGTGCCCCCCGTCGCGCGGGCGACCCCGAAATTCGTCCCATGCAAACTTGCATCGTGTGCAAAGACGCACGCGATGCCAAGTGGCACGGCATGCCCGGCGCGCGATCAGTCGGAGATTCCCTGCGGCACGCGCGAAACCGCGCCTACCGCATCCACATCGGGAAATGCCGTACTGTGCCCGCGTGCCGCCATCCGCCCTGCGTGACCGAAAAAAGGACCGTACCCGCCGCGCGTTGCTCGCGGCCGCCGTCGAACTCTTCGAGACCCGAGGGTACGAACAGACCACGGTGGCCGATATCGCCGCCGCCGCCGAGGTCGGTACCCGCACCTTCTTCAACTACTTCGCCAGCAAAGAGGAACTGCTGTTCCCCGAGCCCGACGACCGGGTGCGTGCCGCCGTCGCCGCCATCGCCGTGCGCCGCCCCGACGAACAACCGGTCGAGGTGCTGCTGCGCGCGTTGCGCGCGGCGGGCGACAATCCCGGCGAGCACCTGGTGGACGATCTGGGCGCGCGGATAGCCGGTGTGCGGGCGCGGGTCTCGCGCACGGTGCCCTCGGTGAGCGGTCGCGCAGCGCACGCGCAACTGGTCGCCCAGCGCGAGATCGCGCGCCACCTGCAACTGGCCTACCCGAGCGAATTGGACGAGGTCGGCGCGGCCGCGCTGGTCGGCGCGGTGGTCGGCGCGGTCTCCGGCGCGCTGACGGTGCTGTTCCAGGGGCCCTACGCCGAGGACGGTGAGCGACTGCACCACCACATCCACGAGACCACCTCGAAGGTGTTGCAGCCCTGGCTCAGCCGAACTGCTGCCACCCCAGTCTGATCACCATCACGACCACCACGACCAGCAGCACCGCCCGAATGAATTTCGCGCCGTTGCGCAGCGCCATATGCGAGCCGATGACCGATCCGGTGATATTGAGCGCCGCCATGGCCAGCCCCAGCGCGAACATGATGTGCCCGGTCGCGCCGAAGTAGATGAGCGCGCCCACATTCGATCCGCAGTTGATCACCTTGGACATGGCCGCGGCCCGCACGAATTCGGTGCCGAGCAGCGTGGCGAAGGTGATGATGAGGAAGGTTCCGGTGCCGGGACCGAGCAGACCGTCATAGCCGCCGATGAGTCCGGCGGCCAGCCCGATCACCAGCAGTGTGCGCCGCCGGGTCGGCCGGTGGGTGGCCATGGTGAGACCGATCTGCGGGCGTGCGGTGACGAAGATCGCGACACCCACCAGCACCACCATCACGATCGGGATGAAGAACTTCCGATCGATCAGCGAGACCGCCGCCGCCCCGCCCGCCGCCGTCACTGCGGCCAGCGCGCCCGCCGGCAGCATCACCCGCCATTCGATCGGCACCTTGCGCGAGAAGGTGAACACGGCCGCCGCGGTCCCCGCGACATTGGAGAACTTGTTGGTGCCGAGCGCGGTCTGCGGCGCGATTCCCGGCATCACCAGCAGCAGGGTGGGCAGCACGATCAGCCCGCCGCCGCCGACGACCGCGTCGACCCAACCCGCGGCCGTGGTCGCCGTCAACAGAATCGCCCAGTCCGCAACACTCACGCGGCAAAGACAACCATTCGCCGCACCCTAGGCTGAAATCGTGCGCCGATTCAGTTTGTGGCTCCGCGGTAAGCCGATGATTACCGACGCGTTGCTGGCTCTCGGCATGCTGCTGGTCGATGTGCTCGGGGTCGCCGAGAGCAGGCACAAGATCACCTACCTCGTGCTCTCGGTCTTCCTGGCCGCCCCCTTGGTCTTCCGGCGCACCTACCCGAGGGCGGTCGGGGTCACCATGTTGACGATATCGCTGCTCATCCTGGTGATCGACCACATCATCGGCGACTCGGTGGCAAATCATCCGGCCCTGCTCGGACTCGGCATACAGCTGTATACCCTCGTTGCCTATATCGGGCGTCTCGAAGGACTGTGGTTCCTGGCGGGCGCGGTGGTGGAGACCCTGCTCGCCTATGCGGTGAAGGGTGCAGGCAACTACGGCGACATCTTCATGACGGGCCTGTTCTACGCCCTGTGCTGGACGCTGGCCGAATTCATCGGCGCCCGCCACGCCTATGACGCGGAGGTCGCCGCCCGGCTCGCCGTGGCCGACTACGACCGGGAGCGCCGCACGCACGATGCGGTCGCGGGCGAGCGCACCCGGATCGCGCGCGAACTGCACGATGTGGTGGCGCACGCGGTGAGCGTGATCATCGTGCAGGCCGACGGGGCCAAATACGCGCTGCACCGCGATCCCGCCGTCGTCGAGCAGGCGCTGTCCACCATCGCGGGCACCGGCCGGGAGGCGCTGCGGGAACTGCGCCGCACCGTGGCGCTGCTGCGCACCGAGCCGTCCTCGGATCAACTGCCCCAGCACGGCACCGCCGGGTTGGCCAAGGTGGTGGAGATGATGCGCGGCACCGGGCTGGCGGTCGAATTGGAGCTCACCGGTCAACTCGACGACATCCCACCCGAGGTGAGTCTCGGCGTGCATCGCATCGTGCAGGAGTCGCTGACGAACACCCTGCGCCACGCGGGTGAGCATCCGATGGCCTGGGTGCGGGTGCGTCGCTGTGAGGCCGATGTGTGCGTGGAGGTGATCGACTCGGGCGGGGTTCCGATGCGGGTCCCGGCCAATGGCGCCCGCATCGAAGGCAGCGGAATGGGGCTGGTCGGGATGCGGGAGCGGGTCGCCGTTCTCGGGGGCGTCATGGAGGCGGGCCGCACCGCCGAGGGCGCCTGGCGGGTGACGGCGACCATACCCATCGCCCCCGAGGGTCGCGACTAGGGAATGGACACCCGTAAATTGGGGGCGTGCCGATCACCGTACTCGTCGTCGACGACCAGGAACTCATGCGCATGGGACTCAAAATGGTCCTCGGCGCGCATCCGGATCTCGAGGTGGTCGGTGAGGCGGCCAATGGTGCGGAGGCGGTCAGCCGAGCCGCCGAACTGCGGCCCGACGTGGTGCTCATGGATGTCCGCATGCCCGTGGTCGACGGCGTCACCGCCACCGGCCGCATCGTCGAGGCGGGCGACGGGGTGCGGGTCCTGGTCATGACCACCTTCGACCTGGACGAGCACGCCCTGGGCGCGCTGCGCGCGGGTGCGAGCGGATTCCTGCTCAAGGACACCCCGCCGGAGGATCTGGTCTCGGCCATCCGCAGCGTGGCCGCGGGTGACGCGGTGGTCTCCCCGAAGGTCACCAAGCGGCTGCTCGATCGGCTCATCGCCGAGAATCCGGGCCGCACCCGCGATCCCCGCGTCCTCGAGGTGCTCACGGCCCGCGAGCGCGAGGTGCTCGAACAGATCGCGGCCGGGCGATCCAATGCCGAGATCGCCGAACAGCTGTTCCTGTCCGAGGCCACGGTGAAGACGCATGTCGGCCGGGTGCTCACCAAACTCGGCCTGCGCGACCGGGTGCAAGCGGTCGTGCTCGCCTACGAGACGGGTCTGGTGCGGCCGGGCGGCTGAGAATCTCAGCGAGTTGTCAGGCCCGCGGCGTGAGCGACGGGACCGGAGGCGGTAGCGCAGCGTAACCACGGAGGGACCCGCGAACGCCGCAGATCAGACACACCGGGAGAGAATTCGCGGGCCGATGCGTTGGTAGGGGTAGATCGTCCGAAAGGATCGCCATGCCCGCCCTGCTGTTCGTGCTCTATGTGGTCGTCGAACTTCTCGCGCTGTTCGCCGTCGGGTCCTGGCTCGGCGTCGTGCCCGTCATTCTGCTGCTCATCGCCGGGTCGGCGGCGGGCATGCTGCTGATCGGGTCGCAGGGCAGGCGGGTGTTCGAACAGTTCCGGCGTGCCGGTCGCGGCGAGATCCCGCCGGGCACCGCCGTCGCCGACGGCGCGCTGGTCGCCACCGGCGGGCTGCTGATGTTCGTGCCGGGCCTGGTTACCTCCGTCGCCGGATTGCTGCTGCTCCTGCCGCCCACCCGATTCCTGGTTCGGCCGCTGATCACGGCTTTGGCCGCGCGGCGCCTCGGCCCGGTGGTCACCACGCATCTGCCCTATCGCGGGGTGGTCATCGATGGCGACGAGGTCATCGACGGCAGCGTGGTGCGCGAGTACTACGACGACGGACAGGGCAAGGCGCACCGGGTGATCGGTCCGGCCTGAGGCCCGAACTCCACCGCCTGCCACGGCTTCGGCGCGCGCCGGCAGACTGTCCACCGTGAGTACCCAGTTGTTGATCGGCGGTCGCATCCACAGCCCGAGTTCCCCCGACGCCACCGCCATGGCGGTGGCCGACGGCACGGTGGTCTGGCTGGGTGCCGAGCAACCGGGTCGCGCACTGCATCCCGATGCCGAGATCGTCGATCTGGACGGCGCGTTCGTCGCCCCGGCCTTCGTGGACCCGCATGTGCACATCACCGCGACCGGACTCGAACTCACCGGACTCGACCTGTCCAAGGCCCGCTCGCTCGAGCACTGCCTCGAACTGGTGCGCACCTTCGCCGCCGCCCATCCCGCAGGGGTCCTGCTCGGCAGCGGTTGGGACGAGACGACCTGGCCCGAGCGGCGCGCGCCCACGCTCGCCGAGATCGATGCCGCCGTCGGTCCGCGCCCGGCGTACCTGTCGCGGGTGGACGCGCATTCGGCGGTCGTCTCCACCGCACTGCTCGACGTCGTCCCCGGTAGCACCGGGTTCACCCCGGGCGCGCCGCTGCGCGCCGAGGCACACCATGCGGTCCGGGTCGCGGCGCTCGCGGGTTCTTCGCGCGCGCAACGGGATTCGGCGCGCCGCGCCACTCTGGATCGTGCGGCCGCGCACGGGATCGCGGCCGTGCACGAATGCTCCGGCCCGCAGATCGCGGGCCGCGCGGACCTGGCCGAACTGCTGGAATTCGAACACGGTGTCGAGGTGCGTGCCTACTGGGGCGAAGCCGTGCGCAGCGCCGACGAGGCGAGCGCCCTGGTCGGCGAACTCGGTGTGCACGGACTGGGCGGCGATCTGTTCGTCGACGGTTCGCTCGGCTCGCATACCGCCTGGTTGCGCGCGCCGTATACCGATGAGAACACCTCCGGCGTCGGCTATCTCGACGCCGACGCCATCACCGCCCACCTGCGCGCCTGCACCCTGGCGGGTGTCCAGGCGGGCTTCCACGTCATCGGCGACGCCGCGATGGACGCGGTGGTCGCGGGCTTCGAGCGGGTGGCCGCCGAACTGGGCGGCCCGTCGGTCGCGGCGCGCGGGCACCGGGTCGAACACGCGGAGATGCTGGATCCGGACCAGATTGCCGCGCTGGCCCGCCTCGGCGTGATCGCCAGTGTGCAACCGGGATTCGACGCCGCGTGGGGTGGTCCGGACGGTATGTACGCCGCGCGACTCGGTGAGCGGGCGGTCGCGTTGAATCCGTTCGCCGCCATGGCCGCCGCCGGTATCTCCCTGGCCATCGGTTCGGACGCGCCGGTCACACCGCTGGATCCGTGGGCGGCCGTGCGCGCGGCGGTGAATCATCGGACCGCGAGCAACGCCCTGTCGCCGCGTGCCGCCTTCGCCGCGGCGACCAGAGGTGCGTGGCGCGCCGGGGGAGTGCGCGACGGTGTCGCCGGAACCCTGGTGCCCGGCGCGCCCGCCTCCTATGCGATTTGGGAGGCCGAGGACCTGATGGTCGCCGCGGCTGCCGATTCGGTGCAGCGGTGGTCCACCGATCCCCGTTCGCGGGTGCCGGGTCTGCCGCCGCTGCGATCGGATTCGCCGCTGCCGCGCTGCCTGCGGACCGTGCATCGCGGCGAGACGATCTACAAGGCGTGATGATGAGAGCCGAATCGCTGTCGCGCGGGGTCGCGCGCTACCCCGTCCTCGTTCGCTGCGCGGCCGCGATTATCGGCGGGTTGCTCCTGTTCGGCAGCTTCCCTCCACGCCCGTGGTGGTTCCTCGCCCCGCTCGGTGTCGCCGTGCTGACGCTGGCGGTGCGCGGTCCGGGCCGCCTGCGCGGCGGATTCGGCTACGGATTGCTCGGCGGGTGGGCGTTTTTCGTGCCGCTGCTGCCGTGGACCGGCATCTATGTCGGTCCGGTGCCGTGGTTGGCGCTGTCCACCGCGTGCGCGCTCTATCTGGGTCTGTTCGGTGCGCTGACGCGCCTGCTGGTGCGGTTGCCCGGCTGGCCGCTGTGGGTGGCGTTGGCGTGGACGACCGCCGAATGGGCGCGCTCGAATTTCCCATTCGGTGGATTCCCGTGGGGTCGTTTGGCTTTCGGGCAGGGCGACGGCTGGTTCCTGCCGCTGGCGGCCTACGGCGGCGCGCCGCTGGTGAGTTTCGCTGTCGCGCTGACGGGCACCGGGTTGGCCGCGCTCGTGCTCGCGCTGCGCCGTCCCGAGTTCGCGCTGCGGAGTGGGATTGTCGCCGCGACGGCGACTTTGGCTGTCATGCCGCTGGCAGGCGCGATCCTGCGGTCGACGCTGCCCGGCCCGGAGGCGGGCGATCGGACGATCACGGTCGCCGCCATTCAGGGCAGCGTGCCCCGGCTCGGTCTGGATTTCAATGCCCAGCGGCGCGCGGTGCTGGACAATCACGTCAAGCGCACCGAGGAGTTGGCGCGCGCGGTGGCCGACGGTGCGGCGGCGCAACCGGATGTGGTGGTGTGGCCGGAGAATTCCTCCGATATCGATCCGTTGCGCAATGACGATGCGGCGCAGGCGATCACGCGGGCCTCGACGCTGATCAAGGCGCCGATCCTGGTGGGCGCGGTTCTGGTGAACGCCGATCGCACCACGACGAATTCGGTGATCGTCTGGAATGGCGCCGAGGGGCCGGGCGAACGGCACGACAAGAAAATCATCCAGCCGTTCGGCGAGTATCTGCCGATGCGCGGATTCTTCCGTTTGTTCTCCACTTATGCCGACAAAGCCGGCTATTTCGTGCCGGGCAATGGCACCGGCGCGGTGCATGCCGCCGGGGTGGATATCGGTGTGGCCACCTGCTACGAGGTGGCCTTCGATCGCGCCTTCCAGGATTCGCTGCGGGCGGGCGCGCAATTGCTGACGGTGCCGACCAATAACGCCACTTTCGGTGACTCGGAGATGACTTACCAGCAGTTAGCCATGTCGCGGGTGCGGGCGGTGGAGCACGGTCGTGCCCTGGTGGTGGCGGCGACCTCGGGGGTCAGTGCGATCATCACCGCCGACGGCGCGGTGCGTCAGGAGACCGCCAAATTCGTGCCCGCCGCCCTCGAGGCGCGGCTTCCGCTGCGTGACAGCACCACCTTGGCAACCCGCCTCGGATCGCTGCCCGAATGGGCGGCCGTGGCAGTGTGCGCGGCGGCCGTGGCGGTCGCAGTGTACCGGCGACGCGGGGATCGGGTCGGCGCCTCGAAAGGTGTGCAACGCGCGGGCGAACCCGTATCCTGAGCCGTACGCGGTCAAACCGAACCGTTGGTATGCCCGACATTTCGGCGCCGCGTGGGGGCCTTCGCGGCCTGTCCGACCTATTCGCCTGTCTGTAGCTCGAGCACTGATCTCGGACCGCTCTACACGGTGATCTTGCTGGTATTTCGGTCCTTCGCCGGCGAAAGATCACATTTGCCCAGATGTAGCTAGCGAATTGGCCACGCCGCCAACGGTGTTGGATGTGAAACAAATCCTCTTAGCCGCCAATCCGGTCGATGCGACGCTCCGAATGTAGGTCGTGGATCACGTCCTACGGGTGGCGCATGCGTGCGTCACGGTCGGACGTTCGGGGAACGCGGGGAGTTGCGTCGACAGCGGCAGAAGGAGTGTTTGATGGGTTCATTGGCCACCGACCGGGTCGCCATGGCCGCTACGGATGATTTCACGGCACCACCGTTCGCTCTGTCGCCCGCGCAGAGCGCCCTGTGGTACGCGCAGCGAATTCGTCCCGATGTGCCCCTCACCGTGGCCCAGTATGTCGAGATCCACGGTGACCTCGATGTGGGCAGGCTGCTGTACGCGATCGAGCGGTTCGGGGCCGAGACCGAGGTCGGACATGTCCGTTTGGTCGAGATCGACGGTGTGCCACACCAATTCATCGATCCGCGGCGCCGTCCCGGCTGGGCCAGGATCGATCTGCGCGCCGAGGCGGACCCGCACGCGGCCGCGCTGCGCTGGATGAGCGAGCACGCCGCCGCCCCGATCGACCTGGAAAACGATCCGCTCACCACGAACGCGGTGCTGCGGACCGGCGATTCGGACTACATCTGGTACGCGCGCGGCCATCACATCGTCATCGACGGCTACGGCGCGATGAACGCGCTCACCCGCACCGCCGAGATCTACACCGCGCTCGAGGACCGAGCCGAACCGGTCGTCTCCCGTGCCACGCCGCTGGCCGAGCTGTACGCGGGCGAATCCGACTATCGGGAGACCCGGCGCTTCCACACCGACCGCGACTATTGGGCCGCCGAGCTCGCGGGCGCGGGCGAACCGGCCAATCTGGCCATGGGCGGCACCCCGGCGCGTCCGGAGGTGGATCGCCGCCACGTCTCGGCCGTGCTGAGCGCGCCGACCACGGCGGCCATGGCCGAGGCCGCCGCGACCTTCGGCGCGACCGATCCGACGCTCGTGGTGGCCGCGCTGGCCGCCTACGTGGGCGCGGTGACGGGCGATCCGGATGTGGTGCTGAGCCTGCCGGTGTCGGCGCGCACCACGGTCGCGCTGCGCCGCTCGGCGGGCTTCGTGTCCAATGTGGTGCCGATCCGGCTCCGCCGCACCGCGTCGACAACCATTCGCGAGCTGGTCAAGGCGGCGGAGGTCAAGATCACCGGCGCGCTGCGCCACCAGCGCTACCGCTCCGACGATATCCGCCGCGACTGCGGCTACTCCAGGGATGCGCGCGGATTCTTCGGCCCGATGGTCAATATCATGCTGTTCCACCAGGATCTGCGGTTCGGCAACCTGCTCGGCTCGCTGCGGGTGCTCTCCACCGGCCCGGTGGAGGACCTGTCGATGAACCTCTACAACGGCGTCGGCGACCGGATGTACCTGGATTTCGAGGCCAACCCGCGCCGCTACGGCCAACAGGAGGTGGCGGCGCACCACGGTCGGTTCCTGGACTTCTTCAACCGCTTCCTGGCGGCGGGTCCCGACGCGCCCGCCGCCGCCATCCCGGTCACCACCGACGACGAGCGCGAGTTGGTGCTGCGGACCTGGAACGCGACCGCGACGGTGCCGCAGCGGGGCACCCTGGTGAGTCTGTTCGCGGACCGGGCCGCAGGCTGCCCGGACGCCGTCGCTCTGGAATTCGGGGCGCAATCGCTCACCTACCGCGAGCTCGACCAACGCGCCAACCAATTGGCCCGACTGCTCGTCGCGCGCGGCGCCGGTCCGGAAACCGTTGTCGCCCTTTATCTGCGCCGCAGCGTGGAACTGGTGGTCGGTATGTACGCGATCATCAAGGCGGGCGCGGCCTACCTCCCGCTCGATCCGGACCACCCGGCCGAGCGCGTCGAGCAGATCCTGCGGCGGGCCGCCCCGATCGGTGTGCTCACCGCCGCCGCCGACGGCCTTCCCCTACCCGAGCACATATGCCGCCTCGCGCTCGACACCCTGGATACCGACGATCTCGACGACGGCCCCCTCACCGACGCCGAGCGCATCGCACCGCTGCGCGCCGACCACCCGGCGTACATCATCTTCACCTCCGGCTCAACCGGCCGCCCCAAGGGCGTGGCCGTCACCCACGCGGCCATCGTGAACCGGCTGCGCTGGATGCAGCACGAATACCCGCTCGACGGCGCCGACGCCGTGCTGCAGAAGACGCCCGCCGGTTTCGATGTCTCGGTCTGGGAGTTCTTCTGGCCGCTGCAGGTGGGTGCGCGGCTGGTGATCGCCGCGCCCGACGGCCACCGCGATCCCGACTATCTGGCCCGCGTCATCGCCGAGAAGCGGATCACCACGGTGCATTTCGTGCCGTCCATGCTGTCGGTGTTCGTCACCGACACCGATGTGCGCGGCTGCTCGGGTCTGCGCCGGGTGTTCTGCAGCGGTGAGGCGCTGCCCGCGGCCACGGTGCGGGATTTCCGGGCCGCGCTGCCCGAGCCGGAATTGCACAATCTCTACGGCCCCACCGAGGCCGCGGTGGATGTCACGTATTGGCCGTGCGCGGGCGAGCCGCAGTCGGTGCCGATCGGCGCGCCGGTCTGGAACACCCGGACCTATGTGCTCGACGCCGGGCTGCGGCCCGTGCCGCCGGGTGTGGCGGGGGAGCTGTACCTGTCCGGCATCCAGTTGGCCCGCGGCTACCTCGGCGAATCCCGGCTCACCGCGGAGCGTTTCGTCGCCGATCCGTTCGTGCCCGGCGCCCGGATGTACCGCACCGGCGATCTGGCCCGCTGGCAGTTGGTCGGCGGTGCCCTGGAGTACCTGGGCCGCACCGACTTCCAGGTGAAGATCCGCGGCCTGCGCATCGAACTCGGCGAGATCGAGTCGGCGCTGCTGGCCGACGAGCGGGTGGCCCGCGCGGTCTGCGTCGCCCACAACGGCACGGACCTGGTGGCGTACCTGGTGGCCGCGCCCGGTGCGGACCTGGACACCGCGGCCCTGCTCGCGGGTCTGCGCCGCACCCTGCCCGCCTACATGGTGCCCGCGGTGCTCCAGGAGCTCGACGAGCTCCCGCTCAGCCCGAACGGCAAGATCGATCGCCGCGCCCTGCCCGCGCCCGCCGCACCCGCGCACGCGGGCCGGTCGGGTGCGGCGCCCGTGACCGCGGTGGAGTTGGTGCTCGCGGGGATCTTCGCGACCGTCCTGGACCAGCCCGAGGACGAGATCGGCGTGGCGGACAGCTTTTTCGACCTCGGCGGCAATTCGCTGAGCGCGGCCCGCGCGGTCGCCCGAATCAATGCCGCCCTCGGCGCGGCACTGACGATTCGCGATCTGTTCGAGACCGGCACCATCGCGGCGCTCACCGAGCGCTTCGCCACGCACAACCCGGTCACGACCTCGCCCCGGCTGGTGGCGGCGGCGCGACCGGAGCGCATTCCGCTCTCACCCGCCCAGCAGCGGCTATGGATCCTGAACCGCTTCGCCGAGCATGCCGCCGCCTACAACATGCCGCTGGCCGTGCGCTTGGACGGTCCGCTCGAGGTGGCCGCGCTGCGCGCGGGTCTGGTCGACGTGCTGGACCGGCACGAGAGTCTGCGCACCACCTTCCCGGACAGCCCGACCGGCCCCTACCAGTTGATCCACCCGGCCGTCGATATCCCGCTCACCACCGATCCGGTCGAGGTCGCCGAATCCGAGGTGGCAGGCCTCATCGCCGAATTCGCCTGCTACGGCTTCGATCTGCGCGATCAGGCCCCCGTGCGGGCGGCGCTCTACCGCACCGGGCCGCAGCGGCATGTCTTTCTGCTGGTGCTGCACCACATCTGCGGCGACGGCTGGTCCATCGCCCCCCTGGCGCGCGATCTGATGACGGCGGTGGCCGCCCGCGTGTCCGGGACCGCGCCGCAGTGGACGCCGCTGCCGGTCCAGTACGCGGATTTCGCGCTCTGGCAACGCGAACTGCTCGGCGAGGAGTCCGATCCGGCCAGCTCCCTGAGCAGGCAGCTGGACTTTTGGCGCGGAGCGCTCGCGGGCCTGCCCGAGCAACTGGATCTGCCGCTGGACCGCCCCCGCCCCGCGCGGCGCGGCACCGGCGGCGGCCGGGTCGATTTCGTCATCCCGGCCGAAATCCACCGTGCCGCCGTGGAATTGGCCGCCGGTCGGGGTGTGAGCATGTTCATGGTGCTGCACGCCGCGCTGGCCGCCCTGCTGGCCCGGCTGTGCGGCGGCGCCGATATCGTCGTCGGCACCCCGATCGCGGGCCGCTCCGATCCGGCCCTGGACGAGTTGGTCGGCATGTTCGTCAACACCCTGGTGCTGCGCACCGAGGTGGATCCGGCCGCCGGATTCGACCGCATGCTGGATGTGGCGCGCGAAACCGACCTCAATGCCTTCGCCAATCCGGATGTGCCGTTCGAGCGGCTGGTGGAGGCGGTCAATCCGGAGCGTTCGGCCGCGCGACATCCGCTGTTCCAGGTCATGCTGTCCTACGACCACGCTCCGCGCTTGCGGGTGGAACTGCCCGGCCTGCGGGCCGAGGTGCTGCCCATCGAGACCGAGATCGCCAAATTCGACCTGCGCCTCGAGGTGCGCGACGGTCCGGCCGACGGTCCGTTGCAGGCCGAATTCGGCTATGCCACCGATATTTTCGACGAACAGACGGTGCGGTCCTTCGCCCGCCGCTTCGTCGCGGTGCTGGGCGCGGCCGTCGCCGCCCCGCACCGCCCGCTCGGCGATATCGACATCCTGGACCGCCGCGAGCGCGCGAACCTGGTGCCCATCGCCGGTTCGCCCGCCGAGCCCTCGCTCACGCTGGCCCGACTGCTGACCGATACCGCCGAGCGGGTGCCCGACCGGATCGCCGTGCGCCACCTGGGGGTCGACACCACCTACCGCGAGCTGGATCTGGCGTCGAATCGCCTGGCGCGCACCCTGATCGAACACGGCGCGGGTCCGGAGACGGTGGTCGCCATCGCCCTGCCGCGCGGGCTGGAATCCATCCTCGCGGTGTGGGCGGTGGCGAAAACCGGTGCGGCATATGTGCCGATCGATCCCGCCTACCCGACCGAGCGCATCGCGCACATGATCGAGGACTCCGGCGTCACGCTGGGGCTCACCGACGCCGAGTTCTCGACGACGCTGCCATCCCGGCTCGCGGGCGGCGGCAAACATCGCCGCGGCCGCGTCGACTGGCTGGCGCTCGGCTCCGCCGAGGTGGCGCGCCACGGTGCGAACCCGATCACCGACGCGGACCGGCGCCGCACGCTGTGCGCCGCGCATCCGGCCTACCTCATCTACACCTCCGGTTCCACCGGCACGCCCAAGGCGGTGATCCTCACCAACGCGGGCCTCGCCTCGCTGGCACACGAGCAGACGCACCTGTTCGGTGTCACGGATTCGGCACGCACCCTGCACTTCTCCTCGCCCAGCTTCGACGCGTCGGTGCTGGAGTTGCTGCTCGGTTTCGCCTCGGGGGCCACCATCGTGGTCGCGCCCGCGACCATGTACGGCGGCGCGGAATTGGCGGCGCTGCTGCGCACCGAGCGGATCAGCCACGCCTTCATCACCCCGGCCGCGTTGGCCACCGTCCCGGACGACGGGCTCGACGATCTCGACGCGGTCATCGTCGGCGGCGAGGCCTGTGGCGAGGATCTGGTCCAAACCTGGACCGCGCGGCACCGCATGCACAATATGTACGGCCCGTCCGAGGCCACGGTCGCCGCGACGGCCACCGGACCGCTGATACCGGGCCGCCCGGTGCCGCTCGGTCTGCCCATCCGGGGTATGCGCCTGTTCGTCCTGGATGCGCGCCTGCATCCGGTGCCGCCGGGGACGCCGGGTGAGCTGTACCTGTCGGGTCCCGGCCTCGGTCGCGGCTATCACGGCCGATTCGGTCTGACGGCGCAACGCTTCGCGGCCAATCCGCACGGTCGTCGCGGCGAACGCATGTACCGCACCGGCGATCTGGTGGTCGCCGACGCCGCCGGTCGGCTGCGCTTCCTCGGCCGCGCCGACGATCAGATCAAGATTCGCGGTTTCCGCGTCGAACTGCGCGAGATCGACCACGTGCTGCGCACCCATCCCGGTGTCGGCTTCGCGCTCACCCTCGTGCACACCGACGCGCACGGTCAGCAGCGCCTGGCCGCCTACCTCACCGCCGACGGCCCGCTCGACACCGCCGCTCTGGCGGAGACGGCACGGCAGCGACTGCCCGGATATATGGTGCCCGCCGCGTTCACGGTGCTCGAGGCGCTGCCGGTGTCGCCTGCGGGCAAACTGGACCGAAAGTCCCTGCCGGAACCGGTTTTCGTGGCGACGGGACCCTCGCGCGCACCGGAGTCGACGCGGGAGCGCGAGGTCGCGGCGATCTTCGCGGCCGTCCTCGGACATCCGGTGCCGGGCGCCGAGGACAGCTTCTTCGATATCGGCGGAAATTCGCTGCTGGCCACCAGATTGACGGCGGCGCTGCACGCCGAGTTCGGGGTCGAACTGCCGGTGCGGACCCTGTTCGAGGCGCCGACCGTGGCCGGGGTGGCGGAGCGGATCGATCGCGCGCCCCGGACGCGGCGACCCACGCTGGCTGAGCACACCCCGCGTCCGGGACGTCTTCCATTGTCGCCGCCACAGCGTCGGCTGTGGTTCCTGAATCGACTTTCCCCCGAATCCGGTGCGTACAACATCGCTTTCGCGCTGCGCATCGATGGTGCGTTGGATGTGCCCGCGCTGGGCGCCGCACTGGCCGATCTGATGGGGCGGCACGAGGTGCTGCGCACGGTCTTCCCCGAGGACGAGGCGGGCGCGCACCAGGTGGTGCTGCCGCTGCAAGCGGCTTTCACCGCGCCGCCGCCGATCGAGTTGGACGAGGCGGGCGCGTCGGCCGCGTTGACGGCCATGGCCCGAACCGGATTCGACTTGGCGGCCGCGGTGCCGCTGCGAATGCTGCTGCTGCGCACCGGATCGGAGCGGCACGTGCTCGGTATCGCGCTGCATCACATCGCCGCGGACGGTTGGTCGCTGGCTCCGCTCACCCGCGACCTGGCCCTCGCCTACGCCGCCCGGCGGGCGGGTAGTGCGCCCACCTGGAGTCCGCTTCCGGTGCAGTACGTGGATTTCGGGCTCTGGCAGCACGAATTGCTCGGTGCGGAAACCGATCCGGACAGCCGCGCGAACGCGCAGCTCACCCACTGGCGCGCCGCGCTGGACGAACTGCCGGGCGAGTTGCCGCTGCCCTACGATCGCCCGCGCCCGGCCGAGCCCGAAATGACTTCGGGCGCGGTGTCTTTCACCGTGCCCGAGGCGGTCCAGCGCGGATTGGCCACCGTGGCCTCGGCGCACGGTATGAGCCTGTTCATGGTGCTGCGCTCGGCGCTGGCCGTGCTGCTGCGCTGTGTCACGGGTGGCCGCGACATCCCGATCGGCACACCCGTCGCGGGTCGCGCGGATACCAAGCTCGACGATCTGGTCGGGATGTTCGTCAATACGGTGGTGCTGCGCTCGCATGTTCATCCGGACGGCACCTTCGCCGACCTGCTGCGCGCCGACCGCGACAATGAGCTGACCGCCATGGCGCACACCGATATTCCGTTCGAGCGCGTGGTGGAGGCGCTGGACCGACCCCAGGGCAGTCCGGTGTTCCAGGTGGCGCTCGGTGTCCAGGACGGCACGGCCCCGGTCCTGACACTGCCCGGATTGTCGATCAGCGCCGAGGAACTCGATATCGCCAGGGTCAAATTCGATCTCGAACTGCGCGTCACCGGTTCGTTCGACGCCGGCCTGAAGTTCGAATTCGGCTACGCCGCAGAACTTTTCGACCATGCCACGGTCGAGCTGCTCGGCGCGCGCCTGGTGCGGGTGCTCGCGGCGGTCGCGGCAGATCCCGGTGTGCGCGTTCGCGATATCGATGCGCGCACCGAATCCGAACGCAGGCTGCTGGCCCCCGCGCGCGGCGCCGACAGCGCGCCCCCGTGCACCCTGGCCGCCTGCTTCACGGCCACCGCGCATATGTACGGCGAGCGCACCGCGCTGCGCCAGGTCGGCTCCGCCGAGCGGCCCGGCACCACCAGCCTCACCTACGCCGAACTGGATCGCCGCTCGAATCGCCTGGCGCGCCTGCTGATCGCGCGCGGTATCGGCGCCGGGGACCGGGTCGCCCTCGGCCTGACCCGCTCGATCGAATCGGTACTCGCCGCGCTCGCGGTGACCAAGGCGGGCGCGGCCTTCGTCCCCGTGGACCCGAACTATCCGGCCGACCGGATCGAGCACATGCTCACCGATTCCGGTTGCCGTGCGGGGATTTCCGTCGCCGCCACCCTGCCGCGAGTGGATACAGCCACGCAATGGCTGCTGCTGGACGAGCCGAGTTGCTTCGCCGAACTCGCCGCCGCCCCGGAGACGAGGATCGAGCAGGCCGAGCGGGTCCGCCCGCTGCGTATCGACGATCCGGCCTACCTCATCTACACCTCGGGTTCCACCGGAAAGCCCAAGGGCGTCACGGTGACCCACGCGGGCCTGTCCAATCTCGTCGACGAACTGCGCGAGCGCATGCGCATGGATGGACAGGCCCGCACCCTGCACTTCTCCACGCCCAGTTTCGACGCGGCCATCCTGGATCTGCTGCTCCCCTTGGGTTCCGGTGCGGCCATGGTCATCTGCCCGCCCGATATCTACGGCGGCGACGAGCTGGCCGAACTGCTCGCCCGCGAGCGCGTGACGCACACCTTCCTCACCCCGGCCGCGCTGGCGACCATCGATCACGATCGCTGGCCGCTGCCCGATCTGCGCGTCCTCATGGTCGGCGGCGAGGCGTGCGGGCCGGAGTTGGTGGCCCGCTGGGCGCCGGGCCGGTGCCTGCTCAACGGCTACGGCCCCACCGAGTCCACGGTGGTGGTCTGCATCGCCGAGTTGCGGGCGGGCGAGCCGATCACCATCGGCGCGCCGGTGCGCGGCGCGCGGGCGCTGGTGCTCGACGAGCGGTTGCGCCCGGTGCCGGTCGGTGTGCCGGGTGAGCTGTACCTCGGCGGGATCGGCCTGGCCCGCGGCTATTTCCACCGCGGCGATCTCACCGCGGCGCGTTTCGTCGCCGATCCGTGCGGTCCGGCGGGCGCGCGCATGTACCGCACCGGGGATGTGGTGCGCTGGACGGCGGCGGGCACGCTGAGCTACCTCGGCCGCAGCGACCACCAGGTGAAGGTGCGCGGTTTCCGCATCGAACTGGGCGAGATCACCGCCGCGCTGGCCGGGCATCCGGATATCCGTTTCGCGCACACCGAGGTGCGGCGGATCGCGGGGGTGGACCGGATCGTCGCGTTCGTCCAAACGGCGGGGTCCGATCCGGACCGGGCGGCGCTGCGCGCCCATGTCGCGGCCCACCTGCCCGCGCATATGGTGCCTGCGAGCATCACTGTGCTGGAACGGATTCCGCTCACTCCGGTCGGCAAGCTGGATTCGGCCGCCCTGCCCGAACCGGAACTGCTCGCGGACCCGGCGGGCCGCGCGCCGGAAACCGCGTCCGAGCACCTGGTTTCGCAGATCATGGGTGAACTGGTCGCGGTCGATGCCCTCGCGGCCTCCGACAGTTTCTTCGATGTCGGCGGAAACTCGCTGCTGGCCACGCAATTGGTGGCCCGGCTGGCGGCGGCGCGCGGGGTGCGACTCGAAGTGCGGGCCGTCTTCGCCAATCCCACGGTGGCCGAACTGGCCGCGCTGCTGGACGCGGGCGACGGCGCGGCGGCACGCCCCGCACCAGGGCGCAGGGTGCGTCCCGAGCGAATTCCGTTGTCGGCGGCGCAGTATCGGCTGTGGTTCCTGCACCGCTTCCACGCGGCGACCGTCGGCGAACACGCCGCCGCCTACAACATCCCGGTCGTGCTGCGGATGACGGGTCCACTGGATGTGGTCGCGCTGCGCGCGGCCCTGCACGCGGTGCAGGACCGACACGAGACGCTGCGCACCGTCTTCCCGGAACTCGACGGCGAACCGTGCCAGCGCGTGATCGCACCATTGGCCGCCGCCGTCCCGCTCACCACGCTGACCGTGACCGAGGCCGAGATCGCCGATACCGTCCGGTATTTCGCGGCGACGGGTTTCGACCTGGCCACCTCGGTCCCGGTGCGTGCCGCACTGCTGGAACTCGGCCCGCAGGAGCGGATGCTCGTGCTGGTGGTGCACCACATCGCGATGGACGGCTGGTCGCTGGGTCCGCTCGCCGCCGATGTGGCCGCCGCCTACGCGGCCCTGGCGGGCGGCAGCGTTCCCGGCTGGACCGAACCCGAGATCCAGTACGCCGATTACACGCTGTGGCAGCGGGATACGCTCGGCACGGAGGACGATCCGGATTCGGCGCTGCGCACCCAGCTCGACTACTGGCGCACCGCGCTGACCGGCGGCCCGGATCTGCTCGCCCTGCCCACGGACCGGCCGCGCCCCGCCACCCCGTCCTATCGCGGTGGGACCACGCGCGGCGCGCTCGACGCGGCCACCCATCTGCGCCTGCGCGCGGTGGCCGCCGAGCAGCGGGTGAGCATGTTCATGGTGCTGCACGCGGCCCTCGCGGTCCTGCTGCATCGCCTGAGCGCCGCCGACGATATCGCCGTCGGCACCCCCATCGCCGGGCGCGATCATCCGGCGCTGGACGGGATGGTCGGCATGTTCGTCAATACCCTGGTGCTGCGCACCCGCATCGATCCGGCCGCGCGCTTCACCGACCTGCTGCACGCGGTGCGCGATGCCGATCTCGATGCCTTCGCCAATGCCGATCTGCCCTTCGAGCGGCTGGTGGAGGTGCTCAATCCGGTGCGCTCGACGGCCCATCACCCGCTGTTCCAGGTGATGCTCTCGGTCCGTGACGAACCCGCCCGCCTGCCCGCCCTGCCCGGTCTGCGCATCGAGGCGGTGGAATTCGACAGCGGCATCGCCAAATTCGACCTCCAGTTCACGCTGGTGGAATCGGCGCGCGACGGTATCGCGCTGTCGGTCGACTACGCGGCGGACCTGTTCGACGCGGCGACGGCGGACCGCTTCGGTCGTCGATTGGTTCGCCTGTTGAGCGCCATCGCCGCCGATCCGACCACCCCGGTGGGCGATCTGGAACTGCTCGACGACGCGGAGGCCCGGATTCATGGCGCCCCGGCCGACGCACCCCGCACCCTGCCCGAGGTCTTCGCCGCCGCGGCGGGGATGAACAGGCGGGCCGTGGCCCTGTCCGCCGCGGGCACCGATATCACCTACGACGCCCTCGACCGCTGGACCAACCGGATGGCGCGGGTGCTCATCGATCGCGGCGTCGGACCGGAAACTCTTGTCGCGCTGGGTATTCCGCGTTCGGCGGAATCGGTTGCCGCCGTGCTCGCGGTGGCCAAGGCGGGCGCGGCCTTCGTCCCGGTCGATCCGAACTACCCACCGCAGCGCATCGCGCACATGCTCACCGATTCCCAAGCGGCGCTGGGCATTACGCTGGCCGAGCACCGAAACGCGCTGCCGGACACGGGCGCCGAGTGGATCGTCCTGGACGATCCGGTCTTCCGCGCCGCGGTGCTGGCCGCCGACGACGCGCCCATCGCGGAGGCGGACCGCAACGCAGCACTGCGCGTGGACCATCCGGCCTACGTCATCTACACCTCCGGTTCCACCGGAACCCCCAAGGGCGTGGTGGTGACCCACGCGGGCCTGTCGAATTTCGCGGCCGAGACCGCGGCCCGATTCGAGGTCGAACCCGGCTGCCGCGTCCAGCATTTCGCCACCCCGAGCTTCGACGCGGCCATGCTCGACCTGCTGTTCGCGCTCGGCGGCGCGGCCACCCTGGTGCTCACCCCGCCCGGTGTGGTCGGCGGCGCGGAACTCTCGCGGTTCCTCATCGACAGCGCGATCACCCACGCGTTCATCACCACCGCGGCACTGGCCACGGTCGATCCGACCGATGTCACCGAATTGCGGCAGGTGCTCGTCGGCGGCGAGGCGCTGCCGCCGGATCTGGTCACCCGGTGGGCGCCGGGCCGCAAGCTCCACAACGTGTACGGCCCCACCGAGACCACCATCGTCACCTTGATGTCGACGCCGCTCACACCGGGCGGCCCGATCACCATCGGCGGCCCGATCCGCGGTGTCGGCGCGAGTGTCCTGGACGGCAGGCTGCATCCCGCACCGGTCGGCGTCACCGGAGAACTGCATTTGGCGGGCGCGGTCCTCGCGCGCGGCTATCTGAACCGGCCCGGTCTCACGGCGCAGCGTTTCGTCGCCGACCCGTTCGGTGCGCCCGGTTCGCGCATGTACCGCACCGGCGACCTGGTGCGTTCGGATGCCCGAGACCTGGAATACGTCGGGCGCACCGACCACCAGGTGAAGATCCGCGGCTTCCGCATCGAACTGGGGGAGATCGACGCCGCGCTGGCCGCGCACCACGAGGTGGAGTTCTCGCTCACCATCGGTCACACCACCCCGGCGGGCGCGACCGCGCTGGTCTCCTACGTGAAGCCGCGCAACGCGCTCACCACAGCGGCGCTGTCGGAACATCTCGCCGAGCGGGTGCCGAATTACATGGTGCCGCAGTCGATCATGCTGATCGACCGGATCCCGCTGAACCCGGTGGGCAAACTCGACCGAAAGGCCCTTCCGGAACCGGTCTTCGCCGCGACCGAGGGCTACCGCGCCCCGGTAGGTGCCACCGAGGCGGCGCTGTGCGCGGCCTTCGCCGAAGTGCTCGGTGTGGCACGGGTCGGCGCGGATGACGGCTTCTTCGAACTCGGCGGCAACTCGCTGCTGGCCACCAAGGTCGTCGCGCACGTGCGCGACAACGGGATCGAACTGCCGGTGGCGCTGATGTTCGGCCAGGCCACCCCGGCCGCCATCGCGGCCAAACTCGACGGACACGGCACCGAGGCGGTGGCCGCCGCCGCACTGGCCCCGGTGCTGCCGATCCGGACGGGCGGTTCCACCCTCGCACCGCTGTTCTGTGTGCATCCGGCGATCGGACTGTCCTGGTGCTACTCCGGTCTGCTCGCCCACATCGGTCCGGACCGTCCGGTCTACGGTCTGCAGGCGCCGCACGTGGCGGGGGAGCGGGCGTTCGCCTCCATCGCCGATGCCGCCGAACACTATGCGGCGCATATCAAGTCGATCCAACCGGAAGGTCCCTACCATCTGCTCGGCTGGTCGCTGGGCGGACTCATCGCCCACGAGATCGCGGTGCGCCTACAGGTCGAGGGCGACGAGGTGGCCCTGCTCGCCATGTTGGACAGCCACCTGCTCTCCGACGAGTTGTTGGCTGCGGCCATGCCGAGCGTCGCGGAGATCCTCGACGAATTCGGCAGCGAAACCCTCGACGGCCGCCTCGATCCGGCCATGGGCCTGCGCGAAGCCGCCGATCTGCTGCGCTCGCAACCCGGTCCGTTCGCGGCGCTCACCGTCGACCATCTCGAACGCCTCTACCACGGCTACGCCGCGGGCACCGCGCAGGCGAACGGATTCGCGCCCGCGCTGTTCAAGGGTGACCTGCTGTTCTTCGCCGCTGCGGCCGACCCGGTCAACCGCGCCCATCCCGAGCGGCGGGCCTCGGCGTGGCGACCGTATGTCACCGGGGCCATCACCGAACACGAAATCGACTGTGCCCATTCGGAAATGACGACTCCCGCCGCGCTCGCGGCGCTCGGTCCGGTACTGCGCCGCCACCTTCAGGAAGGATTCCCAGCATGAGTTTCGCGGTCGAGGTGTCCGGCTTGGTGAAACACTATGGCCGCGTACGCGTTCTGGACGGTGTGGACCTGGAGATCCCGGCGGGCACGGTACTTGGTCTGCTCGGTCCCAATGGCGCGGGCAAGACCACCACCGTCCGCATCGTCACCACCCTGCTGCGGCCCGACTCCGGATCGGTGCGCGTCGCCGGGGTCGATGTACTGCGCGATCCGGGCGCGGCCCGCGAGCGGATCGGTCTGTCCGGTCAGTACGCGGCCGTCGACGCCAACCTCACCGGCTACGAGAACCTGCACATGGTGGCCCGCCTCTACGGCATGTCCCAGAAGCGGTCCGCCGAACGCGCGAGCGAACTGCTCGGCGCGCTCGGCCTCGAATACGCCGCCGACCGTCGGGCGGGCACCTACTCCGGCGGTATGGCCCGCCGCCTCGACCTGGCGGGCGCGCTGGTGGCCCGGCCGCCGGTGGTGGTGCTCGACGAGCCGACCACCGGTCTGGATCCGCGCGGCCGCCTCGATATGTGGCGGATCATCGGCGACCTGGTCAAGGACGGCACCACGGTCCTGCTCACCACCCAGTACCTGGAGGAGGCGGACCTGCTGGCCGACCGGATCACCGTCATCGATCGCGGGCGGGTCATCGCGCGCGGTTCGGCCGACGAACTGAAGACCTCGATCGGCGGCGAGAAGCTCACCGTCACCCTGGCCCCCGGCCAGGACGTCAATCCCGCCCTGATGGTGCTGGCCTTGGTCGGCCTGGGCGAACCGGCGCGCGCGGCGGGCGCCGAGGAGATCACCGTGGTCGTCGGCGAGGGCACCCGCACCATGGTCGAGGCGCTGCGCCGCCTCGACGACGCGGGCGTCCAAGTGCTGGACGCCTCGGTGCGCCGCCCCAGTCTCGACGATGTATTCCTTTCGCTCACCGGCCAGGAGGTAAGTGCGTGACCACCGCTCCAGTCATCGAGAAAGCCGTCGTTCCGGAGCCGGAGCCGACTGCGGAACCCGTAGCGGCGCAGCGGGATCCATCCCCTTCGCTGCGTGTCTTCCGTGACAGCGCCATCGTGGCCCGCCGCAACCTGCTGACCATCCTGCGGGTCCCGACCCTGCTGGTCACGGCGACCATCCAGCCGCTGATGTTCGTGTTCCTGTTCGCCTATATCTTCGGCGCCTCGTTGGGCGGCGGCCAATACCGTGAATTCCTGCTAGCGGGCATCTTCACCCAGACGGTCGCCTTCAATGCCGCCTTCACCACCGTGGGTCTGGCCGGTGACCTGCAGAAGGGCATTATCGACCGGATGCGGGCGCTGCCCATGTCGCGGCTGGCGGTGCTGCTGGGCCGCACCCTGTCGGATCTGGTGGTGAATCTGCTGAGCCTGGTCGTGATGGCGGGCTGCGGCTATGTCGTCGGGTGGCGCATCCACAGCGGAATCGCCGACGCCGCACTGGCTTTCGGCATCCTGCTGCTGTTCGCCTTCGCCATGTCCTGGGTGGGCGCGCTGACCGGTCTGCTCGCGCCGACCGTCGAGGTGGCCCAGAGCGCCGGACTCATCTGGCTGTTCCCGCTGTCGTTCATCTCCTCGGCCTTCATCTCCGCGGAGACCCTGCCGGGGCCGCTGCGCACGCTGGCCCAGTGGAATCCGATCACCGCCGTGGCGGCGGCGGGTCGCAAACTGTTCGACAATGGCGCGCCGCCCACCTTCGTCCCCCCGCACGGGTGGCCCGCCGAGCACTGCGTGCCGTACGCCATCGCCTGCTCGCTGGTGATTCTCGCGGTGGCGGTCCCGCTGTCGCTGCTGCGCTACCGCAAGGTCGCCAGTCGCTAGAAGGCTGTCGCTGAGAAGACGGCAAACAGAACCGCCCCCCTCGCGCGAAGGCGAGGGGGGCGGTAGCTGTGTGCTCAGGCGCGGCGGCGGGTCTTGAGCAAGTCGAGGCGCTCCTTGAGCAGTTCCTCGAGTTCGTCCTTGCTGCGACGCTCGAGCAACATATCCCAGTGGGTGCGCGGCGGCTTGACCTTCTTGGCCTCCTGGCTGGTGCCCTCGATCAGCACACCCTCCTGACCGTTGCGGCACAGCCAGGTGGGCGGGATCTCGGCATCGTCGGCGAAGGGGACGTCGAATTCCTCGCCATTATCGGTCCGGTACCGGGCAATCCGGCGCGGGGCCAGGTCGTGGTCGCGATCGGTCTCGTAGCTCACCGCTCCGAGCCGACTGCCCCGGAGTACGCGATCTGCCATGTGTGCGGTCCTCTCCCTGTGTCCATGAGCTGAATGCTGCGCCGATATCTCTCGTTGCAGAACAACGCGCGCGCCTGCCCGAATAGTTCCCGGCACGATAACCCTGCCAACGAACCCTTCCATTGTAGGGGACACTGGATTGCTCGATCGCGCGGCCGATGGGGCTATGGTGTCCGACGTGCAGCATGCGATCTGGTCGGGCCCCAGCGCCCCCAAACGACAGCTGTCCTGTCTGTGGTGCGGGCGGGAGATCGTGGAGTCCGAGGCCGGACGTCGGCGTCGGTACTGCCGCCAATCCTGCCGCCAGCGGGCCTATGAGCATCGAAATAGCTTGAAGGGCACGGGAATACCCTCCGATGCCGTGGTGCTGTCGGCTCAGGAGGCCAGCGATCTCGCCGACCGGTGGTTCGCGGCCCGCTGTGCCGCGGAGGATATCGCGACGGCCATCGGCGAGGGCGCCGACACCGAGGAACTGACGGGGCTGAGCAAGACACTGTTAGAACTGACCCGCGAGGCGGAGCGTTTGCGCTGAGTGAGCGCGCACCGCGATCGCGGTGAGACAGACGAGGACCAGGGCGCCGAGTGCGCCGCATGCGGCGAGGGTCGTCGCATCGGGGTGGATCAGCGATTGGGCGCGCAGCGCCTGCCACAGCGTGATGGCGACGACTCCGGCATAGCCGCAGGCCAGCACGCCGACGATGCGCGCCCTGGTCCGTTCCTCGCGCAGCCATGGCACACGCGAGGCGAGCCGGGACAGTACGAGGGCCGCGAGCAGTAGCGCCTGGATACCGTGCAATCCGAGGAAATGCGGGACGCGCAGATCGCCGGCGACGGTGCTCCAGTGCGTGATCGGCAGCCCGTCGTAGCGGCCCGGTTCCGGTCCGTTCGCGAATTTCGTGTGCCCACCGGCCAATTGGACGAGATTGCCATTGGCGTCGCGTTCGATCCGCTTGCCGGTGAAGCCCATCAGGTAGCCGAGGAACATCCCGGCCACCGCGATGCCCAATCCGGCCTTGATGGCGCGCGAGATCGGTCGGTCGGCCACCTGCTGCCACGAAATGATCAGCGCGATAACGAGATTCGCTATGAACAGGCCGGGTACGCCTGCGGCGAACACCTGCTGCCCGATCGAGTTGACCGGGTCGCCCGCCTTATCGAAATGGCTGAAGGTGCCGCGCGCCGCCTGCAGGACGATGAATCCGACATCGATCGCGGCGGTCACCGCGAATACCAGCCCGAACCACCACGTGACACGAGCGCCCCGATGCGGCAGCGACAGCAGCCACGCGAGGGTGAGCCCGTAGACGGTGAAGGCGACGGCGAATTTGAATGGTTTGAGCCACACCGATTCGCCGAGCAGCACGCGGTCGTCGACGACCATGCCGATCGCGGCGAAGACGGCCAGCGCGACCATCGCGCCCACCATGTACAGCATGGGGCGATGCGACAATCTCGGGTGCGTCATGTCCCGACGGTAGGAATGGTAAGCGCCGCACCACATCCCGCGCGGGCGTGATTCGCGCCTAGCACTTCGGTATCGCCCCGACGGGCGTGACCCTACTGCGCGCCGATCCAGTCCTCGGTCAGCCGCTCGACATGTCCGGTCCGCGATTGCACGGCCAACCAGGTATTCACGACCGCGGCGAACGGCGCGTCACCGCGCGGCAGCGCGTACGCCTTGGTGAAGGAGTCGAACGGCGCGTCCGGATGCAGGACCCGCAGGGTGGGATGGGTCTGCTGCCGGTAGCGTCCCTCGGCCGAATCGGTGACGAAGACATCGGCGCGGCCCTGTTCGATCTCGTCGTAGATGGTCAGGTTGTCGGGCCAGAGGGTGAGGTCGGCGGCCGGAAAATTGGCCCGCGCGAATGCCTCATTGGTGCCGCCGCGGTTCACGATCACCCGCACGCCGGGGCGATTGATCTGCTCGACGGTGGCGTAGGCGTCCCCGTCCGCGCGGCGGCTGACCGGCGTCTTGCCGTCGGTGGAGAGCGGGACGGAGAAGTCCACCGTCTGCCGCCGCGCCGCCGTATCGGAGATGCCGCCGACCGCGATATCGCAGCGCGCCGCGAAATCCTCGGTGAGTGCGGCCCAGGTCACCGGCACCCACTGCGGTGAAACACCAAGTGTCGCGGCCAATTCCGTCGCCAGGGTGATATCGATGCCCCGATAGGAGCCGTCCGCCTCGCGCACCGTGTACGGGGGATAGTCGCCGGTGGTGCACACCCGCAGCGTGCCTGCCGCGCGCACGGTGAGGAGTCGGGTGGTGTCGGCGTGCGCGGTCGCGGCGGTGAGGCCGAGGGCGAGCGCGGCGGCGGCGAGGGAGATCGGGACGCGGAACTGCATCGGCCGATCCTACGGGGCCTGCCGCTCTCAGGAAGGATCGAACAGCAGGCGCAGTCCGCGTCCGGCCAGCCAGGGCAGTGGGTCGATGGGTTCGCCCGCGGCCGTGTGGATCTCGTAGTGCAGGTGCGGTCCGGTGGAGTAGCCGCGATTTCCGACGGTGGCGATGATGTCGCCCGCCTTCACCTGCTGTCCCACGGTGGCCAGGATCTCGTTGACGTGGCCGTAGATGCCGATGGTGCCGTCGTCCTGCTGGACTCGCACCCACAGTCCGAAGCCGTCGGCGGGTCCGGCCTCGATGACCACACCGTCGGTGACGGCCGCGATGGGGGTGCCGAGGGGATCGCCGAAATCAATGCCCGCGTGCAGTTCGCCCCAGCGCAGGCCGAAGGAGGAGGTCAATACGCCCGCCACCGGACGGACGGTGCGCGGGCGGGCCGCCTCGGCGGCCTTGTGCGCCAGATCGGCGGCGATGCGTTCCTGGGTGGCGACCACGGCGGCGGGCACCGTCTGCGGCATCTGGGCTTCGTGCGGGGTGAAGGCCGCCAATCGAGTGGTCGGGGCGGCGGCGGCCGTGTGGTCGTTGGCAAGGGCGGACGCGGCGGTCACACCGGCGGCGAGCACGGCGGCGACGGCGACCGCGCGGGTCGCGATTGATAACGGAATGGTCACGGTCATGGATCGAAGGTAGCGGGCCGATCCGGAACCGCCGTTATCGAGTGGCAATCCTCACCTTGGTACAAAAGCCCGGTTCGTCTGTAACAAACAGGTTACACACGTGCGTGTCGCGCCGGTCAGGCCGCGAAGTGCGGGTATTGCGCGAAATTGACGAGACGGTAGCCGCAACGCACACTATTTCAGTGGCCACTAATGGAGTCCGCGCGCTCGAGGCACTTGCCGACCCCACGCGCCGTGCGATCTTCGAGGCGCTGCCGCCGGCTCCGCGCTCGGTCGGCGAGCTCGCCGCCGCGGTCGGGGTCAGCAGTTCGGCGGTCTCCCAGCATCTGCGCGTCCTGCGCGAGGCGCGCCTGGTCGGGATGCGTCCCGACGGCAATCGCCGCATGTACCACCTGGACCCGCGCGGACTCGGCGACGCCCGCGACTATCTGGAGCGGTTCTGGCCCAGCGCGTTGGCCGCGTATGCCGCGGCGATCTCTCAGCCGACCCTGCGATAGGTAGTGCGCCGCCGCTCCGAGGCCCCGGTCCCCGGCCAGTTCCGCTTGTTGAGTTGCTTGTCCACCGCGTTGATGACCTCGGGCACCCCGATTCGCAGCAGTCCGGGATCGGGGGTGTCGGCATCGCGGTCGCCCATTTGCCCCACCCACAGCACGGCGTGCCGTCCCAGCAGATGCGGCGGCGGCCCGGCCCAGCGCGGCGGTGTCGGCCCGAACAGTTGCACCGTGCGGGTGCCGAAGGCGGTGGCCAGATGTGCCACCCCGGTATCGCCGCAGATCACCAGCCCGGCCTCGGCCACCGTCGCGGCCAGTTCGGTGAGATTCTGCTCCCCGGCCAGCACCCGGCGCACCGCGAGCCCGGCCCGCGCCGCGATATGCAGCGCGATCTCGCGTTCGAATTCGTCACCGGTGAGCACCACATCGCGCCCCGTCACCAGCAGATGCCGCACCACCGCCGCGAAGCGGTCCGCGGGCCAGCGCCGCGCCTCGGCCCCCGCGCCGATATGCACCACCACGCAATCGCGGTGGCTGGTGGTCGAAACCGGGGGCACCAGACCGAGATTGCGCCGATCCGCGCCGATCCCATCGGATTCGAGCAGCCGACACCAGCGGTCGACGGTGTGCATCTCCTCCTGCCAGGGCGGTCCCTCCAGGTCGGGGAAGGCCGAATTGCGGTAGGTGAGCAGGCGTTCGGGATCGGTCTTGGTCAGTTCGACAATGCTCGCGGCGTCGGGACCCTGCAGGTTGACCGCCAGCGCCGGACGCGGACCGTCCCAGCGCAGCATGCCGCCCGCCGTGGGGGACAGTTCATCCACCGAGGCGATGAGATCGACGATCGGCTTGACCCGCTGGGGCGCGGCCAGCACGATGTGATCGTGTGGTCGAGCCCGACGCAGGGCGCGCAGTGCCGGGACCGCAGTGAGCAGATCACCGAGGCCGCGTGCCTGCAGCACGAGTACTAACGACACTCTAGATCTCCTAGCCGACATACCTTCCGCCCGTCGACGCGGGCCACTTAGGGATGACTACCCGAGGTGTGGGCCGGTAAACGTGACTGTGGCCCGCGTGATCCCCACCCGTATTGGCAAATTCCTGGATACCGACGTTTCACCGCCTAGCATTTTCAGCTATGACGACAAACAGCGTGCTAGAAGGGCCAATGAAAATGCTTGCCCGCAGTGCGTGGCAGACCGTCCTGGTTACCGGCATCCTCTCGGTAATCCTCGGGATCATCATTCTGGTCTGGCCGGGTCCGACGCTGCTGGCGGCGGGCATCCTGTTCGGAATCTACCTGGTGGTCTCCGGATTCCTGCAACTGCTCGGCGCATTCGGCCTGCCGACCAGCACCGGGGTCAGGGTGCTCTCGTTCATCAGCGGCGTGCTGTCCATCGCGATCGGCGTGTTCTGCTTCCGCAACGAGCTGACATCCATTCTGCTGCTTGCCATTTGGATCGGCATCGGCTGGCTGTTCCACGGTGTCGCCGCCGCCGTGACGGCACTGTCGGAGCCGGAGATGCCCGCGCGCGGCTGGACGATCTTCTTCGGCGTGGTGATCATCATCGGCGGCATCGTGGTCATCGCCTGGCCGCTGACCTCGCTGGGCACCCTCACCGTCGTCGTCGGCGTGTGGCTGCTCGCCGTCGGTATCGTCGAGGTCATCGGCGCGTTCGGAATGCGAAGCGACGCAAAGAAGCTCGGCGTCGCCTAGTCCCGCACGGACGGACACTGCCCAACTCGGCGCGGACGGGCACTATTGACTCATGCCGAAGACACTGCCCGTCCTCGATGTGTCCGCGCCGATCCGTTGCGCCCCGGTGGCCGCCGCCCCGGTCGACGACCGGTCCGCGCTCGAGGTGGCGCTGCGGCTCAAGGCGCTGGCCGATCCGGTCCGGGTCAAGCTGATGTCGTTGCTGCTGGCGGGCCGCGAGCGCGCGATCAACACCAGGGATCTGGCCGCGACGCTGGCCCTGTCGGAGTCGACGGTCAGCCACCACCTCGGGCAGTTGCGGGGCGCGGGACTGGTCAGTTCGGCCCGCGACGGGATGAGCGTGCGCCATGCCGCCCGCCGCGACGCGCTCTCGGCGCTGTCGAGCGTGCTCGATCCGGAGCTCCGGTGAGGTTCGTTGCCCGGCGCACCGGGCAACGAACCCCCCTCATCCCTCGAACAGCGACTGCCCGAGGTAATCACCCGGTGTCCGCACCCCCGGCAGGATGACGAACACCGCGGAGCCGACGGGGACGGTCCACACATTCAACGCGTCGAATTCGGCCAGCCGCTTTTGCACCGGCAGATACTGGGCGGCCACATCGCGCTGAAAGGCGGCGAAGAGCAGACCGGAATTCGAGGTGTGTCCCGGAATCGGGGCATCGTCGTAGTTGTAGCCACGCCGCAGGAAGCGCTCACCCTCGCTCGTGTGGTGGGCGCGGGCGATATGCGACGAGGGCGGGATCACCGGAATGCCGTAGCGGTCGACGGCGGCGAAATCCGGGTCGTCGGATTCCTTGGTCCCGGTCAGCGGCGCACCCGTGTCGAGGGTGCGCCCGACGGTCAATTCCCTTCCGTCGCGGTCGATCTCGTCCCAGGTGTCCAGCGTCATGGCGATCCGCCGCAGCACCAGCGAGGTGCCGCCGCGCAACCACGGTTGCGCGGCGCCGTCATCCCAGACCAGCCGATCGAAATCGGCGGTGCCGGGGGCGATATTGACGGTGCCGTCCACCTGACCCATCAGATTGCGCGGCGAGGCGCCGGGTTCGGCATTGCGGAAACCGCGCTGCACCCAGCGCACCGTCACCAGGGACGCCACGCCCTTGCACAGCACCCGCACCGCGTGCGCCACCGCGGTCGGCTCGTCGGCGCACACCTGGAGCACGAGATCACCGTCGCACCAGGCCGGTTCGAGCCGATCGATGGTGAACGGCGGCAGCGGCGCGAGCCACGACGGTCGCCGCGCCTGGACGCCGGCGACCCCGAATACCTTGGGGCCGAGGCCGACCGTGACGGTCAGTCGCGAAGGTCGCCGCGCGAGTTCGGGTTCGGTGTCACCCAGTGCGGGACCGCCCTGTGTCAGGCGAGCCGCGTCATCGGTCCAGATCTTCAGCACGCCGATGACGTCCGCGCGCGTGGCGCCCGGCCGCAGGTCCAGCGCCACGAAGGCGGCGTGATCCGGTGGCGCGGTGGCGATTCCGGCTTGATGCGGGCCGTGGAAGGGTACGGTCGCCATCGGGTCGCGTGCGGTCGTGACCGCGCGTGTACTCGAACTTGCCGCGCCCCAGCCGATTCCGGCCGCACCGGCGACCGCCGCACCGCCGCCGAGCAGTCGCCGCCGATTGACCGCGCGCGGCTCAGCCACCGTGCTCGGGGGCGTAGTTCTCCTGGTTCCCGTGGAAGTCGCGAACCCTGGCGGTGAAGGTCTTGGTTGACCCGTCGTCGAGGGTGAGCGTGATCGGTGTCTCCGAACCGGTGCGCAGCGGTCCGGTCAGCCCCATGAACATGATGTGCTCCCCGCCGGGGACCAGTTTGGTGCTGCCGTGCGCGGGGACGACGAACCCACCGGGCTTGGGCCGCATGGTTTTCGCGCCGTCGGCCCCTGGCACCACCTCGTGCAGTTCGACGGTGCGCGAGGCGGGGCTGGTCGCGCCGACGATCGAGATCGGCTTGTCGCCGGTGTTGCTCAATTCGGCGAAAGCGGCGGACATCTCGGCGTCGGCCGCTTTGACCCACTGATCCTTGATGGTGAGCGAGTCGGCGGCCTTGGCGGCCGCGTCGTCCTTGTTGCTCGAACAGCCGATCAGCAGGCCGGGGACAGCGAGAACCGCGACGGCGCCGGACAGCAGCCGCGAGCGGGTGGAAAGCATGGGAACTCCATTCGGATGACGATCTGCGAGATACCGCCGAGCGCGGCGGATCAAACGATCGATCCGCTGACGGCGGTGGGAGAAGGTGCTATCCGAACAGGGGTGGTCCGCGCGTGCCGGTGCCCGAACCGAGCAGTATCGGGCGCAGCGCCGGGAGCGAGCCGAACGCGCGCACGCCGGTGGATTCTGTCGCGGGCAGGGGGAGTAGTGCCGCGACAATGCGCCGCACGCTGGAGACAACGCGCGTGATGGCCAGTTCGGCGCCGCGAATGAGCACCGCGCCCACGGGAATGGCCACCAGATGCGCCGCGAGCATGGCGCCGGTCGCGCCGCCGTGCTGATGTCCCGGCGCGAGTGAGAGCGCGGTGTGCCCGAGCGTCTGCCCGCCCGCCAGCAACACCATCACCTCGACGAGGCCGTACCGGTTGCGCAGCGATCCGACGAGATGACCGACGAGGGCGCAGGCGGCGATCAGCAGTGCGAGCCCGGACTGCCCGAGTGCGACCTCCCCGCCGCCGAGCGCGTGCGCCGCGATACCGACCGCACCGGAGGCGGAGCCGACGAACGCGCCGCGCGCCCGCGCCGTCGCATCCCTCGGTTCCCGCACGGCGTCATACTACTTCGAGTCGTAGACCGCATTCGCTCCGGGATTGCCGCGATCAGCGGTGCACGATGCGGCGCAGAGCCGCGATATCGCCCTCCAGTTGCCGATAGAGCCAGTAGCAGAGCAGGAATCCGAGGGCGCTGCCGACGCCGAGCACCCGCAGCGGAACCACCACGCGCGGGAGATCGGCGGCCGGGATGAAGGTCGCCGCCGCCATGCCGAGCAGGGGGATCGAGGCCGCGAGTCCGAGGAACCAGATGCTATTGCGGCCCAGTTCACACAGTTGGCGATCGTCGGTGCGATCCAGACCGCCATGCGGGATGAATATCGGATACACCGCGCGGATCGAGAAGTAACTGATCAGGAAGTACGGATAGGCCAGCGCGATACCGCCGCAGATGATCTGGTTGAGGAAGAAGTGCACATGGGCGTCGGCCGGAACGCTATTGCCGGACAATTCGACCGCGACCGGGACGACCAGCCCGCCAACCCCCCACAGCACCGCGCAGATCAGTTCGCAGCGCATGGTGAAGCGCAGCGTGTCGGCGCGGACGTGCGCCAATCGTGTCGAATCGTAGGTGCGCCCGCGCCGCAGACCCATCAGCGTGAACCAGGCGCGCAGGGTGAGTGCGTTGATCACCACATAGCCGAAGACGAAGGTCGCGATGAAACTGGCGTTGACGGCGGTGGTGAAATGCTGCTGCGCGGCGGTGTCGAGCTTGTCGATGATGAGCCGCCGACTGTGATTGCTGGAGTAGAGGATCGCCAGCAGATTCGGCACAGCGATGGCGAGTGCGCCCGCCACGTGCAGGTAGGGCGCCGCCCAGCGTCGCCAACTGTGCGCGGGCGGGTCGACCAGATCGCGGGCGCGCTCGTCGAGGCAGATATCGAGTTGCTGGGCGAAGTCCGCGCCGCTGGACCAGCGTTGATCGGGGTTGGGGTCGAGTGCGCGCATGAGCGCGCGCCGCAGGGCCGGTGGACAGTCGGGCGGGAGGTGGTGCACGAGCAGGGTTCGCGGATCGCCGGTACGGCGTTTCAGCATGGCGTCCAGGGCGGCCCGGTCGCTGCCCGCGACGGTGTCCTCGCCGAAAGGTTTCGTGCCGGTGAGCAGTTCCCAGAGGACGACGGCGAGTGCGTACAGGTCGCTGCGGGTGTCGAGATCGGCTGCCTTGGTGGGGAGTTCGGGGTGGATGACGGCGAGTTGTTCGGGTGACATGTAGGCCAGCGAGCCGCCGAAGTAGGCGACGGGGCTGTCGCCGGTGACATTGCCGCTGAAACTGATATTGAAATCGGCGAGTTTCGGGATCCCCTCGGCGGTGAGCAGTACGTTGGCGGGTTTGATGTCGCGGTGTAGGACGCCGCAGTGTCCGGCGTGATCGAGGGCGATGGCGAGTCGGCGGCCGAGCCAGGCGACGGTTTCGGGCCAGGTGAGTGTCGCGATCTCGCCGCGGACGGGGGATTCGCCGGGGCGGATCTCGCCCTTTTCCCCGAGCACTGAGTCGATGGCATCAAGCAGGGTGGCGCCGCAGCGCTCGGCGGGTTCGGTGTGCCGGACTTTGTCGAGCACGCTGAACAGGGTGCCGCCGGGGATGTACTGCATGTAGAGCAGGCGCAGCCGCCGTTTCGGCATGATCCGCTGATCGAAGACGCGCACGATGTAGTCGTGGTCGAGTTGGGCGAGGGTTTGGGGTTCGGTGCCTTTGTCGGCGGAGATCTTGACGGCGACGAGGCGTTGCATGGAGCGTTGGCGGGCGAGGAAGACGCGGGCGAACGCGCCGCGGCCGAGTCCGGTCATCAGGTCGAAATCGTCGACGGTCTGCCCCGGCCCCAGATCATCGAGCGGGACCGGTTCCTCCGGCGGGCGGGGGAGTTCGTCGTCGGCCAGCATCTCGGTGAATTGCTCGGCCTGCGCCGGGTAGGCGGCGGTGTAGTCGGCGGCCCGCACATCACCGCCCGCTTGGCGGCGCAGCCGGAACTCCTCGTAGACGAGGTCGGGCGGCAGCGGATGGTCGGCCAGTTCGGGCAGTTCGCGAACATAGTCGGCGAGCCGTTTGGGGTGGATATCGCGGCTCCACCGCTGCGCCAGATCGATTTTGACGAGTTCGACCAGCGCGGCGCGGCGCGGACCCGCGGCGATGGGGAGGAAATCGTCGAGATTCGGCGGATCGACGGCGTCGCGCCAGGCGGCGGTGAATCCGGCAACCGCCTCGGCTGCCCCCGCGTCCGGACCCGCGTGACGCGTCATTTCTGCATGGTAATCCCCGTGCGGTCGGCATTTCACCAGGCTGGGAAATAAATCGGTTTCCGTCCGGTGACCGATGCACGCAAGCGTCACGCAAGTCCGGTGCCAGGCAGGCCACCGACAGTGGGTACATGAACGAAACTTTCGACGTGGTGGTGGCGGGTGCGGGTCCGGTCGGTCTGATGCTCGCCTGCGAACTCCGACTCGGCGGCGCCTCGGTGCTCGTGGTGGAACGCCTGACCGAACCCGATCCCACCGTCAAGGCCGGTGGCATCACTGTGCCTACGGCACAGGCGTTCTACCGCCGCGGGCTGTTGCCGGAACTGCTGCGGGTCCAGGCCGCCGCGTTGCGGGGGCTCGCGGACTTCGCCCCGAACCCCGTCGAACAGCCGGGGCGGAGGGTTCCGATCGTCGGGCACTTCGCGGGCATCATGGCCGGTGCGGCCAAACTGCGTGCCGATGACCCGGCCTTCGCCGACCTCGGTCCGGCGAGCGAGGTGATGCTGGTCCCGCAGCAGGAGATGGAGGCGATCCTGGCCCGGCGCGCCGACGAACTGGAGATCCCTCTCCGGCGCGGCGCGGAGCTCACCGATTTCACCGACGAGGGTTCGGGTGTGTCGATCCGGCTGGGCGACACCGAGATTCGCGCGTCGTGGTTGGTCGGCTGCGATGGCGGGCGCAGCACCGTGCGCAAGGTGGCGGGTTTCGAATTTCCCGGCCTCGACGCGGAGATCACCGGACATCAGGCGCTGGCGGAGATCGGAAATGCCGAGGGGTTGGGTCGCGGCTGGAACTCCACCGAGAACGGTATCTACGTGCACGGCCCCATGGCGGGCCGGTTCTTGACGGTGGAGTTGGACGGCCCGCCGACCGAGCGCGACGCACCGATCACCGCGGCCGAGCTGCAGGACAGTCTGCGCGCGGTTTCCGGTGTGCCGGTAGAGATTTCGGGAGTACGCTCGGCGACCAGGTTCACCGACAACACCCGTCAGGTCCCGGATTACCGCATGGGTCGCGTGCTGCTGGCCGGTGACGCGGCCCATATCCATTCACCCTTCGGCGGGCAGGGTTTGAATCTGGGTATCGGCGACGCGATCAACCTCGGTTGGAAGTTGGCGGCGGTCGTGACCGGTCGGGCCTCGGAGGATCTGCTCGATACCTATAGCGCCGAACGGCATCCGGTCGGCGCGTGGGTGCTGGAGTGGACCAGGGCGCAGGTCGCGCTCATGCGATTGGATCCGCGCAGCCGGGCGCTGCGGAAGGTGATGACCGATCTGCTCGACACTCCCGACGGCGTCACGTATCTCGCGAAGAAACTCTCGGGTGTGTCGCACCGCTGCGATCTCGGCGTCGGTCACCGGCTGCTCGGTGCGTCCGCACCGGATTTCGAATTGTCCGACGGTACCCGCGTCGGTGACCACTTCCACACGGGCGCAGGGGTTTTGCTGGACCTGTCGGATTCCGGCGCGGCGAGCACGGTCGGGACCGCTTGGTCGGATCGGGTGCGGGTGATCGCCGCGAAACCGGCGCAGCCGCGCGAGATACGGGCATTGCTGGTTCGTCCCGACGGTGTGATCGCTTGGGCCACAGACGGTTTCGATGCCGAGGGGCTCGCCGACGCGCTGATCCGGTGGTTCGGTGCGCCGATGGATACGGTGGCGTAACCAAAACAATTGCAGCGGAAGGTTTTCCGAGTTCACGGCGGCCGATAGGGGATTTCGGTAGCGTGGTCGGCATCGAGTTGCACGATCGAAAGAGGCCAGCGTGACCAGCATCGACCGGGACAACACCCTCACCACCATCACCGGCGCGGCCCCCGGCGTGATCATCGCGCTGCGTCGGGCCGCGCGGATCGCCGCCGAACACGGACACAACTACATCGGCACCGAGGATCTGCTGGCGGCGCTGCTCACCGCCGAGCCGATGCCGCTGCTCGAGGTGCAGTGGCAGTTGCGCGGCGGCGGGGCGCTCACCTTTCCCGAGGTGCGCGGCCTGGTGGAATCCATCATCCCCGGCCCCGCCATCGGCAACCACGGCCCCGCCGAACCGCCGAGGGTGGAGTTCGAGTGGTCGGGTCCGCACGCGGCGGCGTTCACCGAGGCCATCAATCGTCGATCGTGAGTGCGGTCTCGACGGTGCGGCGCGGTCCGGTGAACCAGCGTCGGGCCGAGACCGACCACCACACGCCGACCGCACCGACCACCGCGACGAGGGTCAGCGGCGCGTAATTTACGGCATTCCAGGTGAATTCGGCATGCCACGGGTAGCCCCCGACATCGGTAGGCAGGATGAACAGCAGGCTGATGACCACGATCCAGATCAGCGCGACGATGCCGACCGGCCGGTGCCAGCGGCCCAATCGCCAAGGGCCGGTGTGGAATCGAGCGCCCTGGCGCTGGCGCAGCAGGATCGGGATGCCGTAGGCGAGGTAGAGGCCGATGGTGGCCACCGAGGTGGCCGCGGCATAGGCGGTCGGCGCGTTCTCGACGGGCACCAGCATGGAGGGGATGAGCAGCACGAACGCCCAGAAGGAGATGAACAGCACCGCGTTGACGGGCACTTTGCGTGCGGACAGCCGCGCCCAGTGCGCCGAACCGGGGACCGCGCCGTCGCGCGCGAAGGCGAACAGCATGCGCGAGGCCGCCGTCACCGAGGCGTAGCCGCAGAACAGTTGGGCCGCGGCGGCGATGACGAGCAGCAGTCCGGACCAGAAGGGACTCAGCGAGTTCTGGAGAATATAGATGACGGGATAGCCGCTGTTCTTCTCCGGATTCAGCGCGTCGTCCAGGTTCGGAATGGCGAAGGTGACCGCCAGGATCAGCAGATAGCCCGCGACGGCGGAGACCACGATGGTGTTGATGATGCCCTTGGCCGCGCTGCGCGCGGCATCGTGGGTCTCCTCGGACATGTGGGCGGAGGCGTCGTAGCCGGTGAAGGTGTACTGCGCGTGCAGCAGTCCGAGCAGGAAACTGAAGGCGACGCCGCCGAATCCGATGGCGCTGTTCTCCACGGTTTCGGTGAAGACGAACGCGGCGCTCTGGTGGTGGTTCGCGCCGAAGCCGAGCACCAGCACGAAGATCAGCACGCCGCCCACATGCCACCAGGCGGAGACGTTGTTGATCACGGCGGACAGGCGCGGGCCGAGGGCATTGAGGATCGCGTGTCCGAGCAGGATCGCGATGAAGACGAAAAAGATTGCGGTGCGGTCGGTTCCGACGGGGATGCCGATCACGTTGAGTACGGCGGTGGTGAAGATCGCCGCACCGTAGTCGATGGAGGCGGTGACGGCGATCTGCCCGATCAGGTTGAACCATCCGGTGAACCAGCCCCACACCGGACCGCCCAATTCGGCCGCCCACCAATATAATCCGCCCGAGGTCGGGTAGGCCGAGGCCAATTCGGCCATGGCCAGGCCGACGAAGAGCACCATGACCGAGACCAGCGGCCAACCCCACGCCATGGTGATCGGCCCGCCGTTGGCCAACCCGATGCCGTAGCTGGCCAGGCCGCCGGTCAGGATGGAGACGATGGTGAAGCTGATGGCGAAATTGGAGAAGGCGGACCAGGTTCGGGCCAGGTCCTGCCGGTAGCCGAGTTCGGCGAGGCGACGTTCGTCCTCATTCATGACTGCTCCCGCGTGAAAACACCCGCGTTGTACGGTGTTTGGGACAGTGTGCGGCGAACTGCGGGCGATCGTCGGGGAAATGTGGAAATTGGGCGGCGGCGATCATGAATCCCCCTATTCGGACACCTCTGCCCGAGGTTCGGCCGCCCGCGACCGGGTCGGTATAGTCGCTTCGGATGACAAGTGTGACCACCGCGTTGCGGCCCAAGTCCGTGATCCGCCGTTTCGGGCCGCTGTGGCCGCTGCCGCTGGTTCTCATTGCCGGTTCCGCCGTGTACCAGTTGCTGCCGCTGTGGCCGCTGGAGCGCTTCGACGGTGTCTATATCGATCTGCAGGTGTATCGGCTCGGCGTGCAGGCGCTGTTCGACGGCCGCGATATGTACGCCACGCTGCCCGCCACCAGCCTGGGCATCGGGTTGCCGTTCATCTACCCGCCGTTCGCGGCGCTGGCGCTGAGTCCGTTCGCGCTGCTGCCGTGGGGGATCGCCAAGGTCGCCTTCTTCATCACCTCCACGCTCGCGCTCACGCTGACGCTCTACCTGGTGGCGCGCCGGATCTGGCCGACGCTCGGCACCGCCGCCATGGTCACGGCCTGCGCGGTTCCGGCGGCCATGCTGTTGGAGCCGGTGCATCAGACCCTGAAGTTCGGCCAGGTCAATCTGCTGGTCATGGCCTTGGTGGCGGCCGACTGCCTGACCGAGAAGCCGCGCTGGCGGCGCGGCATCCTGGTCGGCGTCGCGGCGGCCATCAAACTCACCCCGGTCGCGTTCGTGCTGTATTTCCTGGTCCGCCGCGAGTACAAGGCCGCGGTGACGGCGGCGATCTCCGGCGCGGCGGCGTCCGCGCTGGCCTTCGCCGTGCTGCCCGGCGCCTCGATGAAGTACTGGTTCGGCGGTATGGGCAATCTGTCTGGATTGAGTGGGTCGGCCTTCCGGACGAATCAGTCGATCCAGGGCATGCTGACCCGCCTCGGCGTCGAGAAACCGGCGAGCACGCTGATCTGGCTGGCGCTGGGTGCGGTGCTGCTGGTCCTCATCTGGACGGCCATGCGTCAGGCGACCGATCTCCCCGCGGTGGCCTTCGCGCTCAATGCGGTATTCGCGCTGCTGCTTTCGCCGATCTCCTGGTCGCACCACTGGGTGTGGATCGCGCCGGGGCTGCTGGCGGTATTCGGTTATGCGACGCGCCTGCCGTGGCGGCGGGCGCTGCCGTGGTATCTGACCGGGGCGGTGACGGCGGCCATCTTTGTCTACGGCCCGCAGGACTGGCTGCCCGGCGAGAACCGACGGGAAATGGCGTGGACGCCGTGGCAGCATTTCATCGGCAATACCTATGTTTGGTTCAGCGTGGCTCTGGTGCTGCTCTTTCTGGCCGGTCGAACGCGCCGCTAGAACAACTCGCCCTTGCCGAACATCCGGGCGGCCTCGCGAGCCGAAGGCGTGCCCGCGTCGGGGTCCGCGCCCGCCTCGAGCAGTGCGCGCACGATCTCGTCCTCACCTTTGAAGACCGCGCCCGCCAGGGGAGTCTGGCCCTTGTCGTTGGGCCGGTTCGGATCGGCGCCGCGGGCGATGAGGGCCGCGACGGCCGCGCCGTGACCGTGATAGGCCGCCAGCATGAGCAGTGTGTCGCCCCGGTCGTTGGTGAGATTCACCGGGACGCCCGCGTCCAGATACCCGGCCAAGGCCGCGGCATCGCCCGCGCGCGCGAGGTCGAAGACCTGTCCGGCCAGTTCGAGGACCCGTTCGTCGGGTGTGTTGGATTCGTCGCCCACCCGCCCATTCCTACCATCCGCGCCGTACGGTGCAGACATGAGTGAGCGACTGGTGGTCATCGGCGCGGACGCGGCGGGTATGTCGGCGGCCTCGCAGGCGCGCAGGCTGCGCGGCCCGGACGAGCTGAGCATCGTGGCCTTCGAACGCGGACATTTCACCTCCTTCTCCGCCTGCGGCATCCCCTATTGGGTGGGTGGTCAAGTGGCGCGGCGGGATTCGCTGATCGCCCGCACCGCCGAGGAGCATCGGGCGCGCGAGATAGATCTGCGGATGGGCGCCGAGGTCACCGAGATCGATGTATCGGGCGGTCGGGTGCGCGCCCGCGATCTGGCCTCCGGCGCCGAAACCTGGACCGGCTACGACAAATTGGTGATCGCCACCGGTGCGAGCCCGATCCGCCCCGACCTGCCCGGTATCGATGCGGCCGGAGTGCACGGGGTCCAGACTCTGGACGACGGTCAGGCGCTGCTCGACACATTGGAGGCGCTCGAGGGTCGGCGGGCCGTGGTGGTCGGCGGCGGCTATATCGGGGTGGAGATGGCCGAGGCGCTGATTCGCCGCGGATTCGCGGTGACACTGGTCGATCGGGGGTCGGAGCCGATGTCGACGCTGGATCCGGATATGGGTGCACTGGTGCGAAAGGCCATGTGCGATATCGGGATCGATGTCCGAAGTGGAGCGGAGGTCACCGCGATACGGACCGATGGGGGGCGGGTGCGGGCGGTGGTCACCACATCGGCGGAGATACCCGCCGATGTGGTGGTGTTGGGTATCGGCGTCGCGCCGGCCACCGACTTGGCGCGCGCGGCCGGGCTGCCTTTGGGCGAATCCGGGGGTCTGCTCACCGATCTCGCCATGCGGGTGCGCGGATTCGACAATATCTGGGCGGGCGGCGATTGCGTGGAGGTGCTGGATCTGGTGTCCGGGATGACCCGCCACATCCCGCTCGGCACCCACGCCAACAAGCACGGTCAGGTGATCGGGTCGGGTGTGGGCGGCGGTTACGCCACTTTCCCCGGTGTGGTCGGGACGGCGATGAGCAAGGTGTGCGAGGTGGAGGTGGCGCGAACCGGTCTGCGCGAGAAGGACGCCCGCGCCGCCGGACTCCAATTCGTCACCGTCGTCATCGAATCCACGGGCCGCGCGGGCTACTACCCCGGCGCGGAACCGATGACGGTGAAGATGCTCGCCGAGCGCGGCGCCGGCCGCCTGCTGGGGGTGCAGATCGTCGGCCGGGAGGGGGCGGCCAAGCGGGTCGATATCGCCGCCGTCGCGCTGACCGCCCGGATGACCGTGGCGCAGATGACGATGCTCGATCTCGGGTACGCGCCGCCGTTCTCCCCGGTCTGGGATCCGGTGCTGGTGGCGGCGCGCAAAGCGGCCGCGGCGGTGCGCGATTCCTAGGACTCGTGTACCGGGTCGGGCAGGGTCCACCGGTCGCCGCGGCGCGGATGCAGGTAGATCCGGTAGTAGAGCGCCCCGACGACCATGATGCTCACCGCGAAGGCGACCTGTTCCCAATTGTCCGACAGCGTCCGGTACACCACGTAGAGCATCATCGCGATGACGATCAGCGGCGGCAGCGGCCACAGCGGCATCCGGTAGCCGCGACTGACCGCGCCGCCGCGCCGCAGGCGCAGTGCGGCGATGGCGACGGTGAGATAGACCAGCACCACGGCCGCGCCGGTCGCGGTGATGAGCACCTTCATCGGCACGAAGGCGGCGGCCAGTGCGGCGACCACGCCGACGACGAGGGTGGCGGCGACGGGAGTGCGCAGTGTCGGGTGCACCGAGCCGAGCACGTCGTCGATGGGGCCGGGCCAGGAGCGGTCGCGCGCGGAGGAGAACAGCAGGCGCGAGATCTGCAGCACGATGGCGATGACGCCGTTGATGATGGCGATGGCGATGCCGAGGCTGACGATCTCGTTGACGATCGTGCCGCCGCGCGTGGTGAGCAGGTAGTTGATCGGGGCGTCGGCGCCGAGCAGATCCTGCATGTTCGGCGCGCCGAGCACCACGGCGGCGACGGGGATGACCTCCACCGCGACGGTGACGCCCAGGCAGATCAGGATGATCTTCCCGATGGATTTGACGGCGTTCTTGGTCTCCTCCACGTAGTACACGGCCTGGCCGTAGCCGTTGTAGGCGAACAGCGCCACCGGGACCAGTGCGGCGAGCGCGCCGATACTCACGGTGCTCAGTTGGCCGGAGTCGATGGTCTGCGCGTGCACGAACGCGCTCGGTCCGCGCTCGCTGTGGGCGAAGCCGAGGACGGCGAGCACCGTGACGGCCAGGATCTCGATACTGAGCGCGATGCCCGTGATCCACGCGTTGGCGCGGATATTCAGCATGGCGATCCCGGCGGTCACCACGATCACCGCGGCGCCGATCCATTTGCCGCTCAGGCCGGACCACACCACACCCAGGTAGGCGCCGGTGCCCAGTGCGATGACCGCGATGATGAGCACTCCGGTGATCATGGTCAGCAGGAAGGTGGCGAAGCCGGCGGATTTGCCGAGTAGTCGTGCGGCCCAGGAGTATTCACCGCCGGCGATGGGGTAGGTGGCCGAGAGTTCGGCGTAGCACAGCGAGACGAAGCAGGCGGCGACGGCGGCGATCAGGAATACGGCCACCGCCGCGCCGCCCGCCGCGCCGAGCACGGTCGGGGAAATGATGAACACGCTCGACGCGGGCGTTACCGCCGAGAGGGTGATGAGGATGTTCTCCCGTACGGACAGGGAGCGTGCGAGCTGTTGGGAGTACGCGGGCATCGGCTCTGACACGACGACCCCTTTCTTTGACGATGGGTCAAAGAATGACCGAAGCTGCTTGTGGATGTGGCAGAAACGGATTATTTTTTTGTTGACCAAGAGTCAGCAAATAGGGTTCTGATGGGAGACGGATGGGCAGGAAGAAGAACCAGGAGGCCGCGCGGGCCGCCATTGTCGAGGCCACCCTCACCGCCATCCACGAACGCGGGGTCGGCGCACTGCGGGTGCGCGATGTGGCGGAGCTGGCCGGGGTGTCCACCGGAACCGTGCACTACTACTTCGACGATTTCGGCACTCTGCTGCGCGAGGTGCACCGTCTGTCCGGCGAACGCTTTTTCACCGATCGGATGACCATGGTCGCCGGTCTCACCGATGCCAGGGCCAAGATGTGCGCCATGATTCGCGCGGGCATCCCCAAATCGGGGGACGATCCGCTCGTCGTCGCGCTCTACCAGTTGCACAACCACCTGAACTTCCGCGACGAGCACTCGGCGCTGCTCACCGCGCTCTATGAGAAGCAGGTGGCGCTGTATCTGGCCATCCTGGAAGTCGGTGTGGCACAGGGGCATTTCACGCTCACCGAATCCGCGCTCGATATCGCCAACAATCTCGTCGCACTGGAGGACGCGTATGGACTGCACATCATCACCCCCAATCGGGCGGTGCCGCCGACCCGCGCCGCCGCCCTGATCTGCTCCTATGCCCGCACCGCGACCAACTGTCCCGAAATCACGGCCGTAACAGAGGTGACCGAATGACGAACTCCCGCGCGCGCGATCTCGGCGTGGATCTGCCCGGAATTCCCGGCCCGCACAACGCCATCACCGACGTTCCCGGTATCGAGGTCGGCTACCGCACGCTCATCTCCGGGGCCGGGCCGCTCGCGGTGGGGCGCGGTCCGGTCCGCACCGGCGTCACCGCCATCCTGCCGCGCGGACGCGCCGGGGTGGGGCGGCCGTGTGCGGCGGGCCGCTACTCGCTCAATGGCAATGGCGAGATGACCGGCACCGCCTGGATCGATGAGGTGGGCGAATTGTCCATGCCCATCACGATTTCCAATACGCATGCCATCGGCGTGTGTCACACCGGGGTGATCGAATGGATCAATCGGGAGCATCCCGCGCTGGCGCGGCAGTGGTTGCTGCCCGTCTGCGCGGAGACCTGGGACGGCTACCTCAACGACATCAATGGCGCGCACGTCACCCCGCAGGTGGTGGGCGAGGCGCTCGACGCCGCCCGAACCGGACCGGTGGCCGAGGGGTCCGTCGGCGGCGGGACCGGGATGAACTGCTACGGCTTCAAGGGCGGTAGCGGCACCTCCTCGCGCCGAATCGCCTTCGGCGCCGAGACTTTCACGGTCGGGGCCTTCGTGCAGGCCAACTTCGGTTCGCGGGAGGAGTTGACGGTGGCCGGGGTTCCGGTCGGGCGGCTGTTGGACACCCCGAATCCGATGGCGACCGACGAGTGGTTCGAGCGCGATCTGCGCGTGCCGGGTGGGTCGGGTTCGGTGATCGTCGTGCTGGCCACGGACGCACCGCTGGACGGCGCTCGCTGCGAGGCGTTGGCGCGGCGGGTGCCGCTCGGGTTGGCCCGCACCGGCACCACGGGGAGTCTGTTCTCCGGTGATCTGTTCCTGGCCTTCTCCACCGCCGACGACAGGCCGAGTACGACATCGTTTCCGATGCGGGAGGTTTCGGTCGAGGAGATCGAGATCCGGCGGGTGCTGCCCTGGAATCGGATGGACCTGTTGTACGCGGCGGCGGTGCACGCCGTGGAGGAGGCGGTGCTCAACGCGCTGTTCGTCAACGAGGACATGACCGGACGCGACGGCCACCGCTCGCCCGCCATGCCGCGCGAAGCGGTTGCGGCGCTGGTGAATTCCCGCAGGTGGTGACGCGCGGCCGCCCAGTGCGTCATGGCGACGGAATGGACGACCGCGTCGGCGACCCGAGGGGAAATGATCAGGGCAGCACGAAGCACAGGGGGCCGAGGTTGAGGCCGGTCCCCACGTTGACGGCGGTCATGAAATAGGTCTCGCCCGAGATGTATTCGGCCGCCCAGATCTTGTGCTGACCCTTCTTCGCGGGCGTCCAGGTGGTGCTCGCCTTCCCGTTGGCATCGGCGGTGGGGCCGACCGGTTTGAAGGTGGCGTCGGTGCGCAATCCGTCGACCTCGTCGAGGAAGACCACCGAGGAACCCGGCCGCGCGGTCGCGGTGACCGTGTAGGAGCAGCCGGTGCCGATCGATCCGGAACTGCCGAAGCTCAGCCCGGTGGCGACATCGATGCGCGTCACCGACGCGCCCGCCTCGGGCGCGGCCAGGGCGAGCGCCGCCGCCGCACCGGCGGCCACGGCAACACTTTTCGCGATAGACAAAATGAATAACCCCTTCCGACACTGTATTTCCCCGCTATCGGGGCACGCCGAGCCTCGCATACCCCATCGGTGAGATCAATGCCCTTTCGTGGGCACAACTACACTCTTGCCGCCTTTGGGAGGTAGTAATACAGTACGTACGTACTGTTTGAAGGGAGTGCGACCATGTGGGATCCGAAGCAGTACCTCGCCTTCGACGACGAGCGCGCCCGGCCATTCTTCGACCTGGTGCGACGCGTCGGGGCCGCGTCGCCCCGGCGGGTGGTCGACCTGGGGTGCGGACCCGGAAATCTGACCCGCACGCTGGGCGATCGATGGCCCGGCGCGGCGCTGTCGGCGCTGGATTCGTCGGCCGAGATGGTGTCGGCGGCCCTCGCGAACGGGATCGATGCGGCGGTGGGGGATGTGCGGGATTGGCGGCCCGAGGCGGACACCGATGTCGTGGTGTGCAACGCGGTGCTGCAGTGGGTTCCCGGCCACGCCGAGCTGTTGGTGGACTGGGTGAAATGGCTGCAGGCCGGGGCCTGGTTGGCATGGCAGGTGCCGGGCAACTTCGACGCGCCCTCACATGTGGCGATCCGCGAGCTGGCCGGGATGGCGCAGTGGCGGGAGTTGTTGGGGTCCTCCGGGATACTCGAGCCGCGGGCGGTGCTGGATCCCGCGGGCTACGCCGAACTGCTCGCCGGGGTCGGATGTGCGGTGGATGCCTGGGAGACAACGTATTTGCAGCGGTTGTCGGGGACGGACCCGGTGCTGGAGTGGGTCACCGGGACCGCGCTGCGACCCGTGCGCGCCGCACTCGACGATGCGCGATGGGCGGAGTTTCGCGCGCAGCTCGCGCCGATGCTTCGGGACGCGTACCCCGTGCGGGCCGATGGCGCCACCTGGCTGCCGTTCCGGCGCGTGTTCTGTGTCGCCAGGGTGGCATGACCTACCCGATCGCCGCCAGATACTCACTGTAGAAAAGCATCAACCCCGCGGCGGCCGCCACACCCGCCAGTAGCCAGAACCGAATGATCACAGTCGTTTCCGCCCACTTGCTCAACTCGAAATGATGATGGAACGGGGCCATCTTGAACAGTCGATTGCGGGTGGTGCGGAACACGATGATCTGCAACAGCACCGAGGTGATCTCGGCGACGAACACCGCACCGACGACCACCATGAGCAGCACCGTCCGCGTGGTCACCGACAGGCCCGCCAGCAGCCCGCCCAGCGCCAGCGATCCGGTGTCGCCCATGAAGATTCGGGCGGGGGCCGCATTCCACCACAGGAAGCCCACACAGGCCGCCGCGCCCGCCGCGCACACCACCGCCAGGTCCAGCGGGTCGCGCACGTTGTAGCAGCCGACGCCCGGCCTGCTTGCGCACGAATTCGTGTACTGCCAGCAGGTGATGATCATGTACGCGCCCAACGCCATACCCATCGATCCCGCCGCGAGCCCATCGAGTCCGTCGGTGATATTGACCGCGTTCGACCAGGCCAGCACCAGGAAGCAGACAACGAGCAGGAAGACGATCACCCCGAAGGACACCGTCGCGATATCGCGGACGATCGACAGGTGCTTGCTGCCCGGCGTCAGACCCGTCTGTCCCGGAAACCGCAGTGCCAGAATGCCGAAGATGATCGCCGCGCCGAACTGGCCGATCAGTTTGCCCGTTGCGCTCAACCCCAGATTGCGCTGTTTGCGCAGTTTGATGAAATCGTCGAGGAAGCCGACCACACCCAGCGCGCTCGCCAGGCCGAGCACCAGCAGCCCGGAGGCCGACGGTCTATTCCCGTCATAGCGCAACCCCACCGCGTGCGCGCCCAAATAGCCCGCCCACATGCCGACCAGGATGGCGATACCGCCCATGGTGGGCGTGCCGCGTTTGGCCTGATGGCTTTCCGGGCCGTCCACCCGGATCTCCTGCCCGAACCCCTGACGGGTGAACAGCTTGATCAACAACGGTGTCAACGTGATCGAGACGGCGAGCGCGATGAACGCCGCGAACAGGATCTGCCGCATGCGCGCCCCCTTCCTGTGCTCGGTGGCGGTCGAATCTTCTGTCGGGGGAGATGCTAGCGATGCGACTTCCGTTCGGCGCGACCGTGTTTCGTTGATCGCCCCGCGCGAGTGGATACCGGACGGACGGTCCTCGGGTCGTACCTGCGTATGGTGGGGCCGTGATTCGCACCGCGGCGTTGGCCTATGTCCGGGATCCTCGGCTATCCTCCCAACGACCCTGGTCGAGCGGGTGCTTCGACCTGCTCACCCCCGAGAGCGCGGGCCAACTGTGGAAATAGCGGCGCGGCGCACGGGTTCGCCGCGTGATAGCGTTTGTCTCTTGTCGAGATGTTGGACAGTGATGAGGGACGCTGAATTATGCCGACACGGTTGATATTCGTTCGGGCTTGCAAGGCCGCGGTCGCTGGTGCGTCGCCGCCTTTCGGCGTTCTCGTTTTCTGAAATCCGTTGTCCTGCGTCGCCTTCCGGGCAGATGGCGATTCAGGGGATTCGCGTGATGCGTTCTGCTGCAACCTGATGAAGGAATCGAATCGATGGTTACTGTCGCACCGGCGACAGAGCCACCCGCCGCGCCCGCACGCGCACGCGGTTGGCCTGCACGAACTGTTCTATTGTTGGCGATCGCCGGTACAACGCTATCCATAGCTGTTTGGCTGCTGTTGCTGCGGCCCAACTGGGATGTGTACTGGCATCAGATCGATCTCCAGGTGTACATGTGGGGCGGTAAGGCGGCCGCATTGCATCCGGAGCAGTTGTACACCGAGCGCGGACCGCTGTATCTCCCATTCCTGTATCCGGTGTTCGCGGCCTGGATCTGCGCGGAGTTGGCGCGATTCCCGATCACGGAGGTGGGGACCGGGGCCACGATCATCACCCTGTTCGCGCTCTACGCGAGCGTGTGGTGTTCGGGACGTTTGCTGCGCTTCAAGAACAGTCCGGGTCTGCTGGCGGCGACGCTGGCGATCGGCAGCGTGGCGCTGTGGTTGGAACCGGTGCAGCAGACCTTCCGGTTCGGGCAGGTGAGCATCATCCTGATGGCGATGGTGCTGGCGGATCTGGCGATTCCGCAGGGGCGCTGGTATCGCGGCATTCTCCTCGGCATAGCGACGGGGATCAAACTGACGCCCGCCGTATTCATCGTGTACCTGCTGATCACCCGCCGATTCAAAGCCGCGGGGGTGGCGACGGCGGCGTTCGCGGTGACGGTGGCCATCGGCTTCTGGTATCGACCCGCGCAGCAGTGGCAGTTCTGGACGACGGCGGTGGCGCAGCAGAATCGGATCGGATTCGCGTATGTGCAGAACCAGTCGCTCAATGGCGTTTTCGGTCGGTTGCAGTGGACGACGTGGACCGATCACCTGCCGTGGTTGATCGGCGCGGGCGTTCTCGGTCTGATCGGTATGGCCGCGGCGCGCGTGGCACAGCAGCGCGGCGACGAGATGCTCGGCATTGTCTTGGCGGCCGGTGTGACGCTGCTGGTGTCGCCGGTGTCCTGGACGCACTACTGGGTGTGGGTGATTCCTGCCGTCATGTGGGCGGTGCTCGCGCTGCGCAATCAGGTCCTGCGCGTCGCCTTGCCTGTCGCGGTGCTGCTGTTGATGTTCGCCTATCCGATGCAGGTGGATGCGATCGGCTCGTGGGATACGGATCTGCCGCTGGTGCCGCAGGGGCTCATCTGGTTCGTCCCGCAGACGATGGGGCGCGAGTTCGACTGGACCGCGCTGCAATTCCTGGTCGGCAACTCCTACACGCTGATCGGTCTGGCCGCGGTGTTGATCGGCAGCTTGGCGGTGCTGCGTCCCAACGCGCCGGGGCCTAGCGCCCGAATCGGGCGTTGACCCAGGCCAGGGTGTCGGCGAACGAGGCGTCGAGTACGCCTCGGTGGTCGACGCCCTGGTAGGTGCGATAGTCGACGGGCTGACCGGCCGCGCGCTGCTGGGCGACCATGGCGTCGGTGGCCACGGCCGGGATCGTGGTGTCGGCGCGGCCCTGCAGGACGAGTACGGGCTGTGGGAAAGTCAGTCCGCTGGGATCGTTCTGGGCCAGCACGTCGAGGAATGCCGACATGTCCGCGGTGGGGGCGAAGACCTCGCCGCCGGGCAGTCCGCCCCACTTGTCGGCGTCGCGCAGGTCGCCTATGCAGTAGGTGTTGGCGAGGGGGAGCAACTCTTGGGCGCGCGGGGTGAGGAAGCGGGCCGGATCGATCGGGGCGGCTGTCTGCGCGCCGCGCACGATGAGGGGGATGAAAGGTGTCGCGCCGCCGCCGGTGAGCGCCGCGATGGCGCCGCTGCTCCCGGTGGCCGCGCCGAGCTGACCGGCCTGAAGTGCTAAGCCCTGATGGGAGGCGGGGGCGAGGGCCACCGCGCCGAGCAGACGCAGTTCGGGAGCCCACTGCTGGGCCCGGGCGTCGGTGAACAGTGCGGCCTGACCGCCCTGGGAGTGGCCCATGGCGATCCAGCGGTCGCCGATATTCGCATCGATTCGCCTGGCCGCCAACGCCATATCGGCGACGGCGCGCTGTTCGGTCTCGCCGATGAGGTAGCCGTGCGGACCGCCGGTGCCCAGGCCCTGGTAGTCGGTTTGGGCGACGGCATACCCGGCGGCGATCCACCGGGCCTGGGTGCGGCGCACGCCGGAGGTGTAGTCGTGGGAAGGGTAGTCGGGGCCGGTGTCGCGGGAGGGTGCGCAGGCATCGGCGACGCCCGTGGTGCCGTGGGCGAAGGAGATGAGCGGCCAACCGCCCTGCGGCGGGGAGCCTTCCGGGACGGCCAGGGTGCCGGAGACGGCTACGGTGCGGCCCTGCAGGTCGACCGAGCGGTACAGCACCAGGTAGTTGCGTGCGCCGGGCAGGGCCGGATCGCCGTCGAGTGATTGGCTCCGGATGATCGAACCGTGCTCGCCCGCGATCCGGTTCGCCTGCGCCGTGTAGAACGAGTCCGCCGAGGCGGTGCCCGCCGCGAGGGTGAGGGCGACGAGCGCGGCGACGACGGGGTATCCCAGCTTGGCCATGTCCGCAACATACCGGTGGGTCACGGGGTGATCGTGGTTCGGGTGGCGCGCCATGCGGCGATGGAGCCGAAGGTCTCCCGGTCGGCGAGGAAGCCCTCCAGTGCGAAGGTGGCCGCGCCGAGGCTGACCAGGTCGCTGCTGGTGGCGGCCGTGGTGATTCAGCAGCGGCGCAGCGGCGCAGCGGCGAGCGGGCCGTCGGATTGCCGACCTAGGTTCGTTCGCCGAGTGGCGATCAGGGCAGGGTGATCGAAAGGTTGTGGCGGAAGCGGTTTTTCGGATCCCACTCGGCCTTGACCTGCTGCAGGCGCGGGTAATTGTCGCGGTAGTAGAACTCGTGCCAGGGGGTTGTGGAATCGGCCAGGTCGGGATCCGGATAGTTGATGTAGCTGCCGCCGTTGCGGTCGTCGTGTACGGGCACCCCGCCGGTGTCGCGGTAGATCTCGCGATAGGTGTCGCGCGCCCAGGCGATGAATCGGTCGTCGGCCGCGGGATCGGACCAGGCGGCGTGGATGAGCATCTTCATGAACACGTCCCGTGCGGGCATCGCGGTGGCGTCCGAGGCGACGGCATTGATCGCGCCGCCGAAAGGGGCGAACTCCACGAAGGTTTCGCCCATGATGCCCGGATCGGTGATGGCCCGGTAGAGGACTCGCAGTTGCTCCGGCGAATACGGTTGGCGCAGCAGCGCTGTCTTGATCTTGACCCGCGCCGGATTCACGGGCGGCGCCGCGTAGTACCGGTCGACGCTGTCGAGATAGGAGACCCGTGCGGTGGGCAGTCGCGGCGGAGCAGGGAAGACACCGTCGGTGACGGTCGCGAGGAATTCCGCCAGCAGGGCGGCGGCGTCCGGTTCGTCGCTGTGCAGGAAGATCAACATATCGGCCAGGCTCTCGACCAGCGGGCGCAGGATGAGTCGGGCATAGAGTCCGGCGAAGCGATTGCCGGGCGCGCTGTGGCGGTGGTGGAAGTCGAGATAGTTGCCGACCAGCCGCACGAACGAATCCTCGGTGGCCAGTGGACGCGGCAGCAGCAACTGCGCCACCAGCACCGTCCCGGTCGGGCGGGGCAGCGCGGTGCGTGGGTCGGCGCCGTCGGAATCCGGTGCGCGCAGCAGGAATCGGGTCACCACGCCGAAATTGCCGCCACCGCCGCCGGTGTGCGCCCACCAGAGGTCGCGGTGCGGGCCGTCCTTGGTCGCGACGGTGAGTGCGACCTCGCCGCGCGCGTTCACCGTCGCCACCTCCACCCCGTACAGGTGGTCGGCGACCAGCCCGTGCCGCCGTGACAGCGGGCCGTATCCGCCACCGGTGATATGGCCGCCCGCGCCGACACCCTTGCAGATGCCGCCGGGAATGGTCACACCCCATTTGGACAGTCCGGTGTAGACGGTGTCCAGGGTCGCGCCCGCACCGATCGAGAAGGCGCGATGCTCGGTGTCCCAGTCGATCCGGTTCAGCGACTGGAGATCGATGAGCGACTTGGTGTCCGGGCTGTCGACGAAATCCTCGAAGCAGTGTCCGCCCGAGCGGACCGCGACGCGCAGATCCTCGCGCACCGATCGGGCCAGTGCGTCGAGCAATTCCGTGGTATCGGAGGGGATGTGCAGCCGGTCCGGGCGGGCGAGGAAGCGGCGGTTGTAGCCGTGTCGCGGGGATTCGGCATGCGCTATCGGCGCGCTCAACGCGAGCGCGCCCGCGGCCGCGGCGAGAAATGTGCGCCTGCGCATCGGCATCTTCAGAGATAGTCCATTGTGCGCAGGCGAATCGATCCCTGAATTCTGCCGATGAGAATTCCGGCGTGCAGTGCCCACAGTCCGGTCGGCACCCACGGGCGCACGAAAAAGAAAAGCGGATTGCAGAACACTGTGGCCGCGAGCGTGATCAGAGTCGCCCTTTTCGGATATGGCGGGCAGCCATTCGGTCGGTGTTTGGCATACACATCGACCTGGGTGCGTCCGTAGCCGATTGCCTGACGCAGTGCCTCGGGCAATGTCGTGCGCAGGCGATAGGCCACCATCGCTTCGGGGGTATGTCCGAGGGTGAGGCCCGCCTCCTCGATCATCCAGGAAATATCGAGGTCGTCACCGGCGAGCATATTCTCGTCGAAACCGCCGACCTTCTCGAAGGTGGTGCGCCACATGGCCATATTGTTGCCGTGCGCGAAATAGCGGTAGTGCGAGGGAAAGCGCTGGTCGGGGGCCGGGCATGGCCGCCATTTGGCGACCTTCGGGCTATTGAGCGAGTGCACCTCGATGGGTCCGCCGACCGCGTCGAATTCGGCTGCGGCCTCGACCAATCCGCGCAACCAGCCGGGATACACGCGATCGTCCTGGTCGGTGAAGGCGAGGAAATCGCCGTCGGCCGCAGCCGCGCCGGCATTGCGTGCGTGCGGTGCGCCCTTGGCATCGGAGGCGTCGATATGGCGCAGGCACAGCTTTTCGCGCAGCGGATGGTTCGCGAGATGTTGGCGCAGACCGTCGGTGGATCCGTTGTCGCTGATGATCACCTCGAAGGAATCCTGGTAGTCCTGCGCCGCGAGACCTTCCAACTGCACATCCAGCAATGGGAGTCCGTTGTATACGGGAATTACGACCGAAACCAGGTCGGGTCGTCGTGGGGCGCCTTCGAACTCGGGCACCGAACCTCCTTGTCATCGCCCAAGGGTTCTGCCGCAAGCCCCTGTGAAACAGCGATGGTTCGAAAATTAGCACCCTCTCACGGCTGGGAACCATCGTGACAATTTGCGCCGGCTATAACAGTGCCACCCCGAATTCGGGGATTTACACGCCGGTCGGCTATTCGTAACCGGCGTGGGCTATCGGCCGTCGACGAGGTAGGCGGTGGCATTGTCGGTGCCTGCCGCGCGCAAGGCGCGGCGCACCAGTGCGTTCGCCGTATCCTGCGGCGTAAGGCCCTCGGCGAGTGCGGATTTCAACTCGGCCATGGTGAGTCGACGGACGATCCCGTCGGTGGCGAGCAGCAACCTGCCCCGGCTGGAGCCGGTGCTCGCGCGACCGATACGGTCCGGCGGCGCGGTGCGGGCGGAGGTGGTCACCACGTGATCCATCCGGGGCGCGGCGGCAATGCCCTGTGATCGAAAATACTCGCCGACGGTGTGGTCGGTGGTGAGTTGGTGCAGCACACGGCCGTTCCAGCGGTAGGCCCGGCAGTCGCCCACCCAGGCGATATCGGTCGGGCCATCCGGACCGGGCGCGGCGGGCACGGCGGCGACTACCAGGACGCAATCCGCCTCGGGCTCCGGGAATTCGCGCAGCAGTTCCTGCTGCGCGGCGAGAATGCCGACCTGCGCGCCCGCCGTGGCGGCCGCCCGCGCCGCGATCGTCGCCGCGGTGCGGGCCGCCCGCGCCGCGAGCAGATGATCGCCGACCCCGTCGGCCACCGCGTACGCGCCGCGCCCGGTGGCCGGATCGGTGTACCCGGCCACCGCGTCGGCATTGATCGCGCGCGGACCCCGCCCGCTGGCGGTGGCCGCTACGAGGACGCGCAGCATGCGCGGATGCAGGACGAGGGTGGCAGCGGTGCGCACGGGGAGACTCCTCTCGAGCCGATGCCGAGGGGCGGCTCCATTCCAGTAAACCGCGAAATCCCGTGCACAACAGCAGAGTTACCGGTGTGATAGCTGAGAACGCCGATCGTCCCCACACCGTTGCCGAGCCGTGATCGCGCCTATGCCATCGGCGGCTGGTCCCGAATGGACTGTGGCGCAATGCAGGCCGCGTCGGTGCCCGCCCTGCGGATGGCGCGGTGCAGGATGATCGGGGTCAGACCCCGGAAATCGGCGGCGGTGGTGACCGGTCCCGCGAAACCGGTGCGCAGGACGGTGACGACGCAATCGGTGACGGGGCGGCCGTTGGGACCGGCCGCGAGCGCGGCGCGCACCGAGACTTCGATGGCGGTGTGGAAGGCGCGGGGGAGCGCGCCGCGTTCGGTTTCGCTGCGGTAGTCGATGCCCGACCCCGGCGGACCCGGCGCCACCCGCAGGCCGAGGGAGGCCCAGAAGCCGCTGGGGCAAGGTGCGCGATAGCCCATTTCCTCCGCGGCCTCCGCGATCGACAGCACGCGGTCGGGTGGCGGGGGTGTGCTGGGGGCGAAATGGGCGGTGAGGCCGAACTCGTGGGCCAGAGTGGCGGCGATGATCTGCTGTTGGATCTCGCCGCGCAGGGCCAGGGTGGCGGCGCCGTCCGGTTCGGTGCGCAGATCGAGCAGCGGGTCTTGGTCGGCCAGTTGGCGTAGCGCCGCGTGCAACCGCTGGGGGGTGTCGCTGCGGACCAGGGTGCGCTGGTCGGGGACGCCGAAAGCGGTGCCGCGTTCGCTACGGCGGGAGCCTGCCAATCTGTCGCCGACGCGGACCTCCGCGAGGCCGGTGAGGACCGCGATCTGGCCCGCTTCGAGGTGGTCGGCCGCCGGAACGACGTCGAGTCGGGTGACGTGTCCGGTGTACTCGGTGCCATCGGTGTGACGCAGGGTGAGGCGTTCGCGGGCGTGCACCGTGCCCGAGAACAGCCGCAGGTACGCGCGTTTCGGGCCTGTCGAACGGTCCATGGCGAAGACGACGCCATCGGCGGGCGCGGTCGGATCGGCCTGCGGCGGGACGATTCGGGCGAGGGTATCCAGCAGATCGGCGGTTCCGGCGCCGCTCAGCGCGGAGCCGAAATGGATCGGGTGCAGCTCGCCCCGGCCGATGGCGGCGTCGCGCGCCGCGACGAGTTGGGTGGCGGTCGGCGCCGGACCGTCGAGCAGTCCGGTGAGGATCGCATCGTCCACCTCGGCCAGCGTCTCGGCGTGCTCGGTGATCGGGATGGGGGCGATCCGGGCGGCGGAGGTGCCCGCCTGCTCGACCCGCGTCAGCGGAATCGCCCGGATCGCAAGCAGTTTCCGAATCTCGTCGACGAGATCGGCGTAGCGCGCGCCGACCCGGTCGATCTTGTTGACGAAGATCAGCACCGGCACGCCGAGTTCGCGCAGCACCCGCATCAGCACTCGGGTCTGCGCCTGCACCCCCTCGACGGCGGAGATCACCAGGATCGCGGCGTCCAGCAGTTCCAGCGCGCGATCCACCTCGGCCACGAAATCGGCGTGGCCAGGCGTATCGATGACGTTGATGCGTGTCCGGCCCAGGGCGAACGAGGCCACGGCGGCGCGCACGGTGATGCCGCGCTGCCGTTCGAGCAGTCCGGTATCGGTGCGGGTGGTTCCGGCGTCGACGCTGCCGAGGGCGGTGATGGCTCCGGTGTCGAACAGCAGGCGCTCGGTCAGGCTGGTCTTACCTGCGTCGACATGGGCGAGGATACCGATATTGAGAGTGGGCATGGGTGTCGAATTCCTTGAAAGTCACAGTCCGGTAAGGGATCTGGGGCGTTTCGCGGAATCGGCGCATGGGTGCTCCTCGGTGTGGTCGGGTCGCGGGACATGGTGGCAGTTCCCGCTATCGGTCGGCAAGTGGTTTTCGTTCCGTCCAACGGTCGAGGCCCCCGCGTGCGGCGGGCGACCCGATTACCCTGGGTTCGGGCGAAAGGGGAAACCATGGTGGTGATCGTCGCGGGGGCCGGGCCGACAGGGTTGGCGGCGGCGTGCGGATTGTTGCGGCGCGGGGTGCCGGTGCGGGTGTTGGACGCGGCCGAGGGGCCTGCCACCACTTCGCGGGCGTTGGCGGTGCAGCCGCGCGGGGCGGAGGTGTTGGAGCGGCTGGGGGCGCTGGGGGATCTGGCCGAGCGCGGGATCAATCCGATCGGTGCGACCGTGCATGCGGGCGGGCGCGATCTGCTGACCTTCCCGGTGGGCGCGGCCACGGCGGCGGGCCGTCATCCGGTGATCCTGGTGTCGCAGGCCGAACTCGAGGCGCGGCTGCGGATCCGACTGGCCGAGCTCGGCGGCAAGATCGAATGGGGTGCGCCCGTCGCGGGCGCGGAGCAGGATTCGACCGGTGTCCTCGTGCGGGTGGACGGTCCGGTCGGCGAGGTGCGGGGCGATTGGCTGCTCGGCTGTGACGGCGCGCACAGCGCGGTGCGCAAGATCGCCGGGATCGGATTTCCCGGCAGACCGATCATCGAGCGGTTCGTCCTGGCCGATGTGCATGTCGAACTGCCGGTGAGCCGCGCGGGAACCCACGTCTGGATGCACGAGGAGGGGTTGCTGGTGCTGTTCCCGCTGCCCGGTGCGGACCTGTGGCGAATCATCGCGGCGGTCGGTGTCGAGGAGGCCGATACCCTGGCCCAGCTCGCCCGGCTCGTGGCCGCGCGCACCGGGGGCGAGGTGCGGTTCGAATCGGTCGAGTGGATCTCCACCTTCCGTATCCAGCGTCGCCTGGCCGATACCTATCGGCGCGGTCGTCTCCTGATCGCGGGGGATGCCGCGCATATTCACAGTCCCTTCGGCGGGCAGGGGTTGAACACCGGGATCGGCGATGCGGAGAATCTGGCGTGGAAGCTGGTGCTCGTCGCCAAAGGTCTTGCGGGGGACGCGCTGCTGGACACCTACACCGCCGAGCGCAGGCCGGTCGGCGCGGATGTCGCGGCGGGCACCACGGGTGCGACTCGAATTCTGTTGGCGGGCAATGCCCCTGCCCGATTCCTGCGGGATCGGGTGATTCTGCCGATTCTGCGCGATCGGCGGCTGATGCGGCGGGTCACCGCGTCGGCGAGCCAGTTGGGGGTGTCGTATCGGCGGGGTCCGCTCGCGCCCCTTGGGTTTTTGTCGAGTTTGGGCACCACGCGCCACACTTCGGCGGAACATGTGCTGCCCGGTGATCGGGTGCCGGATATCGAGACTCGCACATCGGAGGGGCGGCAGACGCGGCTCTACGCGGCGTTGCAGGGGCGCTTCGCCGTGGTCGCGCCCTCGGGCTCGGTGCCGGATCTCGCGCAGGCGCGGCGACTCGGCGCCGAGCTGGTCGGATTGACAGCCGATGTTCCCGACCCGATGCTGGTCCGTCCCGACGCCCATTTGGCCTGGCGCGCGCACCGCGCTCGGGTATCGCCTTCGACGTATATGGATCTGCTGTTGGGATGATCAACACCGCACTAGCGTGGGCATATGCGCACCGATTCGGATAGCTGGGATATCAATACGAGTGTTGGTTCCACCGCTTTGTTCGTGGCGGCGACGCGGGCACTGGTGGGACGGGAGCCGGATCCGTTGGCGGTGGATCCGCTGGCGGAGGTGTTCCTGCGGGCCTCGGGTGGCGAATGGGTCGAACTCCTGGAGGGCCGGGCCGAGGGGCACGCGCTGCTGACACCCGAGTTCGGGCCGTCGTTCCTGGCGCATGTGGGCGCGCGGACCCGGTACTTCGACGAGTACCTGGCCGCGGCGGTTCGCGATGGGGTGCGGCAGGTGGTGATCCTGGCCGCCGGGCTGGATGCGAGGGCCTACCGAATGGCGGAACTGGAGGAGGCGACGGTCTACGAGCTGGACCGGGCGGAAGTCCTCGAATTCAAGCGCGAAACGCTGGCGGCGGCCGGACACAAGCCGCGCGGTGAGCGCAGGGAGGTGCCGGTCGACCTGCGCGGCGACTGGCCGACGGCGCTGCGGGACAAGGGTTTCGATCCGGCCGAGGCGACGGCCTGGTTGATCGAGGGCCTGCTCATCTACCTCGCCCCGCGGGCGCAGGACGACCTGTTCGCCGCTGTCGTGGCCAACAGCGCGCCCGGCAGTCGGGTCGCCATCGAGGCCATGGAGCCGCTACCCGCCGATCTGTACGAGAGCATGCGGAACGCGGGCCACGAGCTCGCCGAGGAGCAGCGGCAATGGGTGGATCTGATCTACAACGACCCGAGAGCCGATGCGGCGCAGTGGTTCACCGAGCACGGCTGGTCGGCACGGCGGACCGGGCTGGGTGAGTACCTGCGCGAACTGGGGCGCGAGCTGCCCGTCGCCCCGGTGACGTCGCACGTGTTTCTGGTGACCGCGCAGCAACCCCGCTGAAACGGGAGAGGATGATGGCGGGCATGTCGAACGATCTCGCCGCATTCGTGCGCGGACTGCCCAAAGCCGAACTGCACCTGCACCTGGAAGGGACGCTGGAGCCGGAGCTGAAGTTCCGACTGGCCGCGCGCAACGGGATCGAATTGGCCGAGACCACGGTGGAGCAGGTCAGGCAGACCTACGATTTCCACGATCTGACCTCCTTCCTCCAGGTCTACTATCCGGCGATGCGGGTGCTCCGGCACGCGCCCGACTTCCACGACCTGGCCTACGACTACTTGACGAGGGCCCATGCCAATGGCGTGCGCCATGTCGAGATGTTCTTCGACCCGCAGGCGCACACCTCCCGTGGCGTCCCGTTCGACACGGTGGTGTCCGGCTACCGGTCGGCCATCGTGCGCGCCCGCCGCGAATTCGGCATCTCGGCCGAGCTGATCCTGTGCTTCCTGCGCGATCACTCGGCCGAATTCGCCATGGCCACGCTGATGGAGGCGCTGCCCTACCGGGATTGGATCATCGGCGTCGGACTGGACTCCGATGAGCGCGGCAATCCGCCGAGCAAATTCGCCGCGGTGTTCGAGCGCGCCCGCGGCGCGGGATTCCTGCTGACCATGCACTGCGATATCGATCAGCAGGATTCGATCGAGCACATCCGGCAGGCGCTGGAGGAGATCGGCGTGGACCGCATCGATCACGGCACCAATATCGTCGAGGACGAGCGCCTGGTCGCGGTGGCCAAGGAGAAGGGAATCGGCTTCACCACCTGTCCGGTCTCCAATTCCTTCGTCACCGACCAGATGAAGTCCACCGAGATCCTCGACCTGCTCGATCGCGGTCTCACCGTCACCGTGAACAGCGACGATCCGGCCTACTTCGGCGCCTACGTCGGCGAGAACTATCTGCGCCTGGCCGAACACGCGCACCTGGATCGCGCGCGTCTGATCGCCCTGGCGGAGAACTCCTTCCGCGCCTCGTGGCTCACCCCGGCCCGCCTGGACGGCTACCTGCGCGAAATCGCGGACTACGCCGCGAAATTCGACTGACTACCAGGGGCGGTGCGCCGTCGGCGGCACATCGGGCCGGGTCTGCCAGGGGTGCGGCCCGGCCAGGGGCCGGTATTCGACCCCGAGGGCGTCGAGGCGGGGGAGATGGTGCTCGCGCAACCGAGGCAGGAACTCGGTGAAATCGCGCGGCCCGGTGCTCCAGGCGGTTTCGGCGACGGCGCACAGCCGGGGGAAGACCTGGTATTCGACGCGGCGCATGGTGTCGAGCTGTTCGCTCCACACCGGGGCCTCGATACCCAGAATGCCGGGGCCGCAGGCGGGTTCGTAGTCGTACATATCCTGCAGGGTGCGCAGGTAGCCGACCGGGATCGGTTCGTCGGTGCGGTCGGATTCCCGGTGGTTCAAGTAGATGCGCTCCTCCGGGCACAGCACCGCCCGATGACCCGCCGCGACGGCATCGGTCGCGGCGGCATCGGATCGCCAGGCCGCGATCACCATGGGCGGCAACGCGCCCGCTTCGAGCAGTTCATCCCAGCCGAAGGCGGTGCGACCGCATTCGGTGAGGTAGGCGGCCAGATCGGCGGCGAACCGACCATGTGCGGGGGTCGCGCCGGGCACTTCGTCGCCGCCGATGCCGATGATCTGCGACGGGAAGATCCGCAGCACCTCATCGAAGATGCGGCGGAAGAACTCGCGGGTGTAGTCGGAGGGGTCCAGCAGCGCGGTGCTCACACCCCAGCGGGTCCACACCTGCCACGGTTCGGTGGTGTCGGGACCCAGTTCCGGGTAGGCCGCCAGCGCGGCCCGCGCGTGCCCTGGCACATCGATCTCGGGAATCACGGTAACGGCCCGCTCGGCGGCGTAGGCGACGATCTCGCGCAGGTCCGCGCCGGTGTAGTAACCGCCGTGCGGGCGGCCGTCGCGTTCGGGTCCGTCATGTCTGCCGACCATGGATCCGGTGCGCCACGAACCGATTTCGGTCAGTCGCGGGAAATCGGGTATCTCGATGCGCCAGCCCTGGTCGTCGGTGAGGTGCAGGTGCAGCACATTGAGTTTGTGGGCGGCGATGAGGTCGACGAAGCGCAGCACCTCGGCCCTGGTCCGGAAATGGCGCGCCACGTCGAGCATGCATCCGCGCCAGGCGAAGCGCGGATGATCCTCGATCACCCCGCACGGCAACTCCACCGGTCCGGGATGAATCCTGGCCGCGCGGAAGGCATCCGGCCCCGCGAGCTGACGCAGCGTCTGCTGCCCGTAGAACTTCCCGGCGGCGTCGGCGGCGTGCAGTGTGATCCCCTGCGGTGCGATCTCCAGCCGATAGCCCTCGGCGGGCAGCGAAGTGTCGGTGCGGAATTCGAGCTCGCCGGGCCACCGACACACACCCGGTCGCGGCTGCGCCGAAACCGGCCGTGGCAGTAATGTTTCGAAGCCGGGCATCAACCCTTCACCGCCCCATCCAATCCGGAAACAAGTTTGCGTTGCACGATCACGAACAGAATCAAAGCCGGAATCGTCATGAGCGTCGAGGCCGCCATGACCGCGCCCCAGTCGGTGTCCTCGGGTTTGAAGAACACCAGCATCGCCTGCGGCAGCGTCTGATTCTCGGTCTTGGAGATGATGAAGGTCTTGGCGAACAGGAAGTCGTTCCAGGCGTGGATGAAGGCGAGCATGCTCACCGAGACCAGTCCGGGTCCCACCAGCGGCAGCAGGATCTGCCAGAGGAAACGCAGCCTGCTCGCGCCGTCGATGCGGGCGGCCTCCTCGAGCTCCTCGGGCACCGCGGCGACGAAGCCGCGCAGCAGCCAGATCGACAGCGGCAGACTGAAAGCCAGATCCACCAGCATGATCGAGCCCAGTTCGTTGAGTCCCAGCGCGGGCACGGCGCCGCCGAGGGAGCGCATGAGGAAGAACAGCGGAATGGTCAGCGCCTCGACCGGAATCAATTGCGCCACCAGGATCATCACCAGCAGCACTGTGCGCCCGCGGAATCGGAATCTGGTCAGCGCCACCGCCGACAGGAACGACAGCACCAGCGAGCACACCACCACGACCGCCGCGATCAGCATGCTGTTGAGGAAGTAGCGGCCGAAACCGTTGATGGACAGCACCCGGTGGAAACTGTCCCAGCTCGGGGTGAGCGTCCAGGGTCGCGGTGCGGCCGACTGGATCTCGCCCGCCGGTTTCACCGCGGCGAGCACCATCCAGTAGAGCGGGAACGCGACCAGCGCGGCGACGATGATCGCGACGGCGTCGGCGACCAGCCGCCGGGCCTTCACGGTGTGCTCCTGCGCTGTGACCGGATGTAGAAACCGGTCACCGAGAGCAACAGCAGGGTCATCAGCACTCCGATCGCTGAGCCGAGTCCGTATTCCTGCCCGGCGAAGGCTTTTTGGTAGGCGTAGACATTGAGGATGAGGTTGCGTCCGGCCACGCCGCCGCCATTGGTCATGACGTAGATCTGGGTGAAGATCTTGAAATCCCAGATGATGGACTGCACCGTGGCGATGAGCAGCAGCGGGCGCACGATCGGCAACACCACCGACCAGGCGGTGCGCAGGCCCGAGGCCCCGTCCAGCGCGGCCGCCTCCAGCACCTCGCCCGGTATGGCCTTGATCCCGGCGTACATCGTCACCATGACGAAGGGGAACGAGCACCAGATCACCTCGGCGGCCACGATTCCGAAAGCCGACAGGGTGTCATAGGTCCAGGAGTGTCCGCGCATTCCGTCGAAGCCGAGTCCGCCCAGCGCCGCATTGACGATGCCGAAATCGGTGTCGAACAGGAACAGCCACACATAGGAGCCCGCCATGGTGGGTGTGGACCACGCGCCGAGCGCCGCCAGGAACAGCAGCAGCCTCGGCAGCGGCCGAATCCGGGCGGCCAGCACCGCCAGCGCCGTGCCCACCGCCAACGAGCCGCCAACGCAGACCGCGCCGAAGCCGAAGGTGTTCGCGAGGACCCGCCAGAATTGTCCGTCCGACAGCAACTCTCGGTAGTTGCCGAGTCCGATGAATTCCAGCGGTGCGGTGCCGACCGCCTGCGGCTGCCCATAGTCGTAGAAGGAGATGAGCACGATCTGATAGATCGGGTAGGCCAGCACCGCGAGCAGGAGCAGCAGTGCCGGGGCCAGGTAGAGCCAGGCGGTCGCGGTGTCGCGGCGCGGGAGATGATCGCGAATAGCCATGTGCGCCTACCGGAATGCCTTGTTCATCGCCGCGGCGGCCACCGAGAGCGCCGCGGCGGGCGTCTTCTGGCCGGTCGCGATCTGCTGCACCGCCGTCGGCAGCAGGTTCTGACTGTCGATCTTCGACCAGGCAGGCGTGCTCGGTACGAATTTGGTTCCGGCGCGCAGCGTTTCGACGAACGGCCGCAGGAACGGGTCATTGTCCGCGAGTTCGGCCTGTACCCCGGCCAGCGTCGGCAGGTTGCCCATCGCCACGTACATCTTCTCCTGATATTTGGGATCGGCCAGTAGCCGGGCGAATTCGCGAGCCAGTCCGCGATGCCGACTGGCCCGGAAGACACCGAGCAGGTTGCCGCCCGCGAAAGCCGGTGCCACGGAGCCCGATTGGCGGCCGGGTAGCGGGATCACCGCGTACTTGCCCTGCACCGCGCCCTGGTCGACGGCCTTGCGGTTGAAGTCACCGCCGATGGTCATGGCCGCCTTACCGCCCGCGAACGCCTGCACGCTCTGGGTTCCGGTGAAATCGGCGCACTGGGCCGGTGGGCAGATATCGGCGTGAATGAGATCGGTGTAGCGGGTGACGCCCGCCGCGGCCTGCTCGGAATTGATCTGCGCGTTCCACATGGTGCCGTCGTAGCTCGCGAGTTCGCCGCCCTCGGCCCACAGGAACGGCAGCATGGCGTAGGTGTACTTGCCGCCCACCGCGATTCCGTACATCTCGGGTTTGGCGGCGCGGATCCGGCGCGCGGTCGCGGTCAGTTCGTCCAGCGTGGTGGGCGGGCGCAGACCGAGTTCGGCGAAGATATCGGTGCGGTAGTAGAGCGCCCGCACACCCGTGTACCAGGGCAGGCCGTAGATCTTGCCCGCGTACTCGGCGGTTTTCAGCACCGAGGGCACCAGGTCGGACATGGCCGCGGCCTCCGGGCCGAGTTCGGCGAACGCGCCGGTGGCCGCGTATCCGGCGACATCGGTATTGCCGAATTCGGCGACATCGGGCGCGCTGGCCGGGTCGATGAACGCGCCCGCGAACTTGTCGGCGCGGCCTGCGACCGGAACCCACTGCACATCGACCTTCACATCCGGTCGGGTCGCGGTGAATTCGGCGATGGCCTCGTCGAGGACCGCCGCCTTGGGTGCGCGGTTGGCCTCGTCGAACAGCCAGACCCGAAGTGTGCCTGTGCGCTCGTCGGCTCCGGAGCCCGCCGGGTCCGAATGCACCGGCGCGCACCCTGCGAGCAGCAGCAGCGCGGCCGCGACACCCAGCAGGCGTCGCACGGGCCGAAATCCACAGTGCGGCATTGCTATCCTTCTATTGCATGATGTGCAACACTAGTTGCGACTCGTGCACAATGTTTATCACTCGGACGCGTCACGTTCAACAGTCGAATGTGATGCGCACCGCGAACTCCCGGTACCGGATACGGTGTCGCACAGGTTTGCTCGCCGATATTTCCCCGCGGACCGGCCTGAGTGCGCGGCCGCGCGGCCCTATTGTGGAGTCATGTGCCGTCTATTCGGTCTCACGGCCGCGCCGCATCGCGTGCGGGCCACTTTCTGGCTGCTCGACGCTCCCGACAGCCTGGTGCGGCAGAGCAGGCGCGAACCCGATGGGACCGGACTGGGCACCTACCGCGCCGACGGCTCGCCGTTCGTGGAGAAGGAGCCGGTGGCGGCCTATGCCGACGCCGAATTCGGTCGCGCGGCGCGGGAGCGCGAATCGGGCACCTTTCTCGCGCACGTCCGCTACGCCTCCACCGGCTCGCTGAATGTGCGCAACACCCATCCGTTCGAGCAGCGCGGGCGGCTGTTCGCGCACAACGGCGTGGTGCACGGGCTGGATGCGATAGCAGCCGAACTCGGGGACTATCGCGAATTGGTCGGCGGCGACACCGATTCCGAGCGGATCTTCGCGCTGATCACCCAGCGGGTGGACCGGCACGGCGGCGATATCACCGCGGGCATTGTGGACGCGGTGCGCTGGATCGCCGACTCGGTGCCGGTCTACGCGCTGAATCTGCTCGTCACCACCGCCAGCGAGCTGTGGGCGCTGCGCTACCCCGACACGCATGAGCTGTTCGTGCTCGAGCGCGCGGCAGGTGGCCCGCACGGGGACCGCCATCTCGACCACGCCGGCCTGCCCGGCACCGTGCGCACCCACAGCGCCGACCTGGCGCGGTATCCGGCGGTGGTGGTGGCCAGTGAGCGGATGGACGAGAATCCGCGGTGGCGGGCACTGGCATCGGGGGAGTTGCTGCATGTGGACGGCAGGCTGCGGGTGCGCTCCGAGTTGGTGCTCGACGCGCCGCCCCGCCACCTGCTCGCCCACTCGGATTTGAGTGCGCGGGCGGCGGCTTCACAGACCGCGCACTGAAAAGAGCGGCAGTTCAGCGACTTTCGGCGTTCACAACTTCGAAACGACGAATTATCAAGACTGGTAACGGATTAGCCCGCTGCCAGGGAGCCGTGCCGCTATTCTCGAAGGGTCGGGGTCAGCGCCGCCGTCGATCGCCACGCGATCGAGAGCGCTTGGCGCGCGGACTATCCGCAACTCGGCAGCGATCGACGACAGGCCGGCCCCCGCGTGGTTGCCGGATGCGTCGAAGGAGTTCGCCCATGTTCGCGAGGATTCAGTTGAGCAACCTGTCGCCCCGGACCTCCGACGAGAAGGTGCGCCGCCTGGCCTCGGACTTCGGCCAGGTGCTCGACTCGCGGGTGGATCGCGATCGCGCCACCGGCTCGGTCGTCTACGGCGACCTGCGCGATGCCGCGGCGGCGGTGGCCGCGCTGAACGGACGCGAACTCGACGGCAACCGGGTGGTGGTCACGGGAACCGCCGACTGAACGCTACCGGTGCTGGATTATGGTGCCCAGCACGCCGATTCCTGCCGTGACCGCCGAACCCGCTGCGGCCCAAGCGGTGTCGGCCGGTTGGGTGGTGAGCACCACCACGGCGTAGCGGTAGGGCTTGTCCGGGGTGAGGCCGATGAGGCCGGTGGTATCGATGGTGGTGGACGAATCCAGCGACATCCAGCCCTGTTTCACCGCCCAGGTGACACCGGGCAGTCCGGCCGGAATGCCGAAGTACTGATCGGTGCCGTCGGCGGCGATCTTGTCGGCCCCGTGCAGCGCGCCCAGCAGCAGGTCGCGGGCCTGCGGTGGCGCGTCGGCGGCGATGTAGCGGTAGATGGACACGACATCGCGTGGGGTGGTGAGGGTTTCGCCCCACTGGTAGCGATCCTCCGGCGGCAGGGTGCCGGGCAGTCCGATCATCTCGATCATGCGCGAGACGATCTCCGGGCCGCCGTTGGCATCCCAGAGTCCGTCGGCGATACCGTCGTCGCTGGCCGCCAGCATCTGGCGCAATTGCGCGGCGGCGGCCGGATCGGGTTGCCAGTCGGCGGATTTGAGTGCGTCCAGGGCGATGAGCAGTTTGACCACCGAGGCGGTGAAGAACGGATGGTCGACATCGAGTCCGGCCAGTACCGCGCCGCTGTCCAGATCGACCACATCGATGCCGACCCGGCTATCGGGGGAGGCGGCCCGAATGGCCGATTGCATCTGCTCGGCCACCTCGGTGGCGGGTTGCGGTATCTCGGGAACGGCGACCGCGACGGCCGCGTCCGCCACCGCCCCGGAAGGGCGATGCGCCTCTGCCGCTGCGGATCCCGCACCCAGCCACAGTGCCGCCGCCGTGGTCGATCCCAGCCAAAGGACGGTGGCGATTCCGGCGGCGGCGCCGGTCATCGGGCGAGATCGCGCGTAGCGCGCGCGATCTCGTCGCGTACTCGTGCTCATACCCTATTTGATCGGTACATCCCTGTGAGTATCTCGAGAGGGGGGTGCAAATTTGCTGTTTGTGTCCCGCTCGAGGCCGGGTGCCCGCGTGTCGTGCGGTGTGTCGTGTCGGATCGGGTATTACTCAGTGCCGGTTGACGAATGCCGGATCAGGAATGCCGGTTCAGGAATGCGGCGAGGCCGTCGGCAACACCTTTGGTCGGCACGGTATTGGCGAACCACCCCGCCTCGACGGCCAGTCCCTCGTCGATGGGCAGGTTGATGCCCCTGGTGACGGCATTGAGGCAGGCGGTGACCGCGGTCGCCGGATGGCGGATGATGCGTTCGGCCAAATCGGTTGCCGCCGCGAGTAGTTCGGTGGCCGGGACCACGTGGTTCACGATGCCGAGTTCGTAGGCGCGGGTGGCGTCGATGGGGTCGCCGGTGAGGATCATCTCCAGTCCGCGCTTGCGGCCGATATGACGCGGCAGCCGCTGCGAACCGCCGAACGGCGGCGGAAAGCCCAGGGTGATCTCGGGTTTGGCGAATGTGGCGTGCTCGGCGGCGATGGCCAGCGGTGCGGCCTCGGTGATCTCGCAGCCGCCGCCGTAGGCCAGGCCGTTGACCGCGACGATGATCGGTTTGCCGAAGGTCTCCACCCGGCGGGTCAGACCTTGGCCCCGGCGCACGATCTCGCGCAGCGCCCGGTCGGTGCCACCCGCGATGGAACCCGCCAGCGAGGGGATATCCGCGCCCGCGCTGAAGGCGCGCTCACCCGCACCGGTGAGGATGACCGCGCGCAGCGCGTCCTCGGCCTCCACCTCGTCCAGCGCGGCTTGCAGCCCGTCGATGGTGGGGTAATCGAGGGCGTTGAGCTTGTCCGGGCGATCAATCGTCAGGGTGACGATGGCACCGGAGCGGGACTGGCGGATGGTCGACAAGGCGCGATCCTTTCCTCTGGACTGCGTCCAATATGTCCAGAACGTGTTGCTGCCTGTCAACGGTCAGGCGAAGGACCAACCCGCCAAGCGGTCGATGGTAATTGTCACATAGGGTCCGAGGGGTGGAATGTCCTGGTATTGGGAATATTTCGCGGTGAGCGCGGCAACAGCGGCGGGATGTTCGGCATGGATAGCTGCGCGGCCGTCGGCGCGCACCCACCATAGTCGCCGCCAGTCCTCGTCGTACCGGTCGACGAGGACCGAGACGCGCGGATTCGCCGCGATATTGCGCAGGCGGCGCAGGTCGGGACCCTTCTTTGGCTTGTGGTCGACGGCGAAGTACAGCAGGTCGCCGTCGAGTGCGAAGACAATCGGGACCAGGTGGGGTACGGCCGCGGCGTCGGCGGTGGCCAGGTGAGCCACCCTGGCGGCGCTCAGCCGGGCGCGGGCGTCGGCGGGATCCACCCGGCCAACTCTAGATCGCGACACCCACCAGATGGCCAATGCCATAGGTGACGGCCATGGCCAGCGCGCCGCCGACGGTGATGCGGGCGGTGGCGCGCAGGGCCGGGCCGCCGCCGAGGCGGGCGCTGATATTGCCGGTCAGCACCAGGGCCGCCAGCACCGCGACGACCGCGACCGGTATCCGGAACTCGAGGGGCGGCAGCAGGATCGCCAGCAGCGGCAGCAGCGCGCCGAGGGTGAACGACAGTGCCGAGGACAGCGCGGCATGCCAGGGATTGGTGAGTTCGTCCGGGTCGATGCCGAGTTCGGCCTCGGCGTGCGCGGCGAAGGCGTCGTGCGCGGTGAGTTCCTCGGCGACGGTTCGCGCGGTGGCGGGGGACAGACCCTTGGCCCGGTAGAGGGCGGCCAGTTCGTCCAGTTCTTCCTCGGGCTGTTCGCGCAGCTCGCGGCGCTCCTTGTCGAGCAGGGCGCGTTCGCTGTCGCGCTGGGTGCTGACCGAGACGTATTCGCCGAGCGCCATCGAGACCGCGCCCGCGACCAGGCCCGCGATACCCGCCGTCAGCAGCGGGCCGCGATCGGGTGTGGCCGCGGCCACACCGACGACGATGCCCGCGACGGAGACGATGCCGTCATTGGCGCCGAGGACCGCCGCGCGCAACCAATTGAGCCGCACCGCCAGGCTCGCGGCGTGCGGTTCGCCAGGGTGTACGGCGAGGGTGGTCAGGTCAGCGCTCATGGGTACGACCGTATTCGAACTCGTAGCACACCGCCGGCAATGGAAGGCTCACCGAACTGAGGTAATGCGGTGCATACCTTGCTGTTCGGAAATTGGTGGTGGTAAGGGTAGGTATGGGTGGTCATTCGGTGTCGGTGACTTGTCGATTGTATTCGCCATATATTTGCCGCACAGTTGGGGGCATGGCGGCGGTCGTTGTCTTCTATCATCGACTGTGCAGGCTTGTTTTCCTCGGGGTTCGCCATGAGCAACGATTCGCGCCGGGCCATGATGTCCGGTATCGGCGTCAATGTCCTTGCGCCACTGGCCATTTTCTACGGCGCGCGAGCGTGCGGCGCGGACCAGTGGTTGGCGCTGACGCTGGGAACCATCCCGCCGCTGTTGCGCACCGGCTGGACCGTGGCCACGCGGCGACGCGTCGACGGGTTGGCCCTGTTCGCGCTGAGCGTGATCGTCGTGAGTGTCGCGGTCTCCTTCCTGACCGGTAGCCCGCGCTTTCTGCTGGCCAAGGACGGGTGGCTCACCGGCTTGGCCGGACTGTGGATACTGGCCACGCTGGCGCGCACCCCGTTCTATTTCCAGGCGGCGCGCTCGATGACCAGGGGGGAGACCCACGAGCGCATCGAACGATCCTGGGTGGACTCGCCCGCCTTCCAGCGCAAGATGCGCATCGCCACCGTCATCTGGGGTGTCGGCTTGATCGCCGACTCGGGGGTTCGCATATTGCTCGCCTACACGCTGCCGATCGATCACGTGCCGCTGATCAGCGGATTGCAGTATGTCGCACTGATTCTCGTGCTCGAGGCGAGCAGTCTCGCGGTGGTGCGGTCAGGTCAGCGGGTGCAGGGTTAGGTGCGGTCGCCCGGTGCTGGGGTGCGCGGTGATGGTGGCCTGGACGCGGAATACGTCGCGGAGCAGGGTCGGGGTCAGGACGGATTCGGGGGTTCCGGAGGCGACGACCGCGCCTGCGGCGAGCACGTAGAGGCGGTCGCAGTAGGCGGCGGCGAGGTTGAGGTCGTGCAGGGCGGTGAGGGTGGTCAGGCCGGTGCGGGTGACGAGTTCGAGCAGGGCGAACTGGTGGTGCAGGTCGAGGTGGTTGGTGGGTTCGTCGAGCAGGAGCAGGTGGGTGCGTTGGGCCAGGGCGCGCGCGATGAGGATGCGTTGCTTCTCGCCGCCGGAGAGGGCCGCGAAGCGGCGGGCCGCGAGTGCGAGCATGTCGACCTGACGCAGGGCCTCGGCGATGATTTCCCGGTCGGCGGGGTCGTCGGCGGCGAAGGCGCTCTTGTGGGGGGTGCGGCCCATGGCGACCATGTCGCGCGCGGTGATGTCGAATTCCGGGTGGGTCTCCTGGGGGACGGTGGCGATGCGACGGGCGGCGTGCCGGGGTTTCATGGCCCACAGGTCGTTGCCGTCGATCCAGGCGGTGCCTTTGTCGGCGGGGAGGTGGCGGTAGACGGTGCGCAGGAGGGTGGATTTGCCGCTGCCGTTGGGGCCGACGAGTCCGACGCGTTCGCCCGCGCGGACCTCGAGATCGATACCCGCGACGATGGGGGCGCCCGCGAGGGCCACATGGATGCCCGACAGCGTCAGCGCCCCGGAAGATGTTGCGTCACCGCCTGTTCGGCTCATGACCCGACCTCGGCTCGTGCCCGCCGCCGCACCAACCACAGGAAGGTGGGCGCGCCGAGGACCGCGGTGACGACGCCGATGGGCAGTTCGCCCGGCGCGATAACCGTCCGCGCGGCGAGATCGGTGAGAACGAGGAAGGCCGCCCCGGTGAGAGCCGCGAGCGGTAGGACCCGGCGGTGGTCGGCCCCGACCAGCAGCCGGACCGCGTGCGGCACCACCAATCCGACGAACCCGATACCGCCGACCAGCGCGACCAGCACCCCGGTGAGCAGGGCGATGAGCAGGAACAGCGTCAGCCGTAGCCGTCCCGGCCGCACCCCCAGTCCGGCGGCGGTCTCGTCGCCGAGCATCAAGGCGTTGAGCCCCCGCCCCTGACCGACGAGCGCGATGACGATGATCGCCAGCACGATCGCGGGCAATCCGAGTTGGGACCATTTGGCGTCGGCGAGACTGCCGAACAACCAGAACAGCACCGAGGCCGTGGTGGACGGATCGTCGGCGAGTCGCACCAGGAAGATGACGATCCCCTGCAAGCCGGAGGTCACGGCGATCCCGGCGAGCACCAGCCGCAGGGGCGAGAGGGTGCCCTCGCCCCTGGCGAAGAGATAGACCACCGTGAAGGCGGCCATCGACCCGGCGAAGGCCGCCGCGCTCGCGGTCATCGGACCCAGCGGCGCGAATCCGGTGACGAGCACCGCGACGGCGCCTGCCGCCGCGCCGTAGGTGAGTCCGAGCAGATACGGTTCGGCGATCGGGTTGCGCACCAAAGCCTGTGTGGCGCACCCGGCTACGCCGAGTCCGGCGCCGACGACCGCCCCGAGCACCGCTCTGGGCACTCGCGCCGCCCACAGCACGGTCACATCGATCGGCGCGAACATGGTGGTGTCCGCGCCGATCAGCTTGCGCCCCACGATCTCCAGCGCCGCGCCCGGCGCGATGGGCACCGATCCGAGGCAGATCGCCAGCAGCAGTGCCCCGATCAGCGCCGCGCCTGCGACCAGGTAGGCCCTCATCGCGGATGCAGTTGGTCCGCGAGCAATTCCACGGCCTGTGCGTTGCGGACGCCGCCGACCGACCCGTATTCGTAGACGAGCCTGGCGAATCGGCCCGCACGCACCGCCTTGGTGGCACTCAGTGCGGGCTGCTCGCGCACGAACCGCTCGGCCTCGGCGAAACGCGCCGCATTGCGGGCCTCCTCGCCGGTGTCATAGATGATGAGCAGCACGGTATCGGGATCGCGCGCCGCGATCGGTTCCCAGCCGACCTTGTCGTAGGAGCGGTCCATATCGTCGAACAGATTGCGCCCGCCCGCCAGGGTGATCACGGCATTGACGGTCTGGCGGTTGCCCGGCACATTCGGTGTTTGCGTCCCCTCGTCGTATTCGAACGCAAACACACTGGGGCGCTGGGTATTGGCCACCCGCGCGGACACGGCATCGATCTGTCCACGCATTCGCGCGAGGAGTTCCGCGCCACGATCGGCGACGCCGAAGACGCGACTCAGGTTGTCGATGTCGCGGTAGACCAGTCCGAGATCGGTCTGTGGACCGTCCAGCGCCTGCTTGCAGGAGGTGCTCAACGCCAGGTAGGACGGGATCCCGGAGTCGGCCAATTCCTGCTGCGGCACCGCGCCTTTGGCGGCGAAATTGCTCGGAAAACCACCGAGCACCAGATCCGGGCGGGCCGCGAGCAACTGCTCCTTCGGCACGGGCTGATAGCCACCGCCCGCCACGTACTTCCCGGCCAGCGCGGGCAATTGGTCGGCTTGGGCGCGAAACTGCGGGGGCAGGCTGCCCGGTCGCGGCGGCTGTCCGAGATCGGCGACGTGATCGGCGACGCCGAGCCAATACAGCGGTTCCAACACGCTCGGGGTGAGCACCAGTGCCCGTTGCGGCGGTGCGGTGAAACGGGATTCGATGCCTTGGCAGTCGCGCACCCGCACCTCGCCGTAGCCGGGAGCGACGGCGGCGGGCTGGGCGCCCGTCGAACTGCCACACCCCGCCAGCAGTAGGGCCGCGAGAGCGAGCAGCGGTGGTCTAAGCATGGAAAACCTTTCGGCCCAGTGAAATTGCGAGTGTCGCCACTGCGGCGCAGCAGGCGGCGACCAGAAATGCGGCGCCGGTCGCGGTGAGCGCGCCACCGAGCGAATTGCCCAGTGCCGAACCGGAGTAGGTGGCGGTGATACCCCAGGCGAACGATTCGGTGACCGCATCCGGTGGCGCGCACCGGCCGACCAGTTCGAAGGTGCAGATCACCGTCGGCCCGAGCCACACTCCGGCGAACAGGCACAGTCCCACCAGGACAGTCGGATTCGGTGCGCAGGCCAGCAGCGCGACTCCGGCCGCGTATCCGGCGAGGATGAGCGCGAGGCGGCGCGCCGCGTCGCCGGACCACCGGATCGCGCCGTAGGCGAGTCCGCCGACCAGACTGCCGAGTCCATAGGCGGCCAAGGCGAATCCGGCGGCATGCGGGGCGGCGTGCGCGTCGGCGAAGCGCACGAAGGTCACCCGGACCACCCCGAGCAACGTTCCGGTCAGCACCGAACCGCACAGCAGCAACACGATCGCCGGACTACGCAGTGGCCCGGCGAAAGCGCCCGAACGTTTTCGGCCCGATCTCGCGCGCGCGGGCGGCAGTCCGCTGAACCACAGGGTGCCCGCCGCGATGGCCACTCCGCCCGCCTCCACCGCCCACAGCGGACCCAGCACCGCCGAAATCGCCGTCACCAGGAGCGGTCCCACCACCAGCGCCAGATCCAGCAGCAGCGCGTCGAGGGTGAAGGCGGTGCGCCGGGCCGCTTCCTCGACCACCACCTCCGGCCACAGCGCCCGCTGGGCCGCCGCCACCGGTGGCAGCGACGCGCCCAGCAGCACCGCGGCGACCAGCAGGGTCTGCGTGCCCGCCCGCACGGCGAGCGGGACGATGGCGAAGGCGGCCAGGTTGATCGCGGCGGTGAGCACCAGGATTCGGGTCCGACCGAAGCGGTCGACGAGTCGACCCTGCACCGGCACCGCCACCGCATAGCCGGCGGCCGCCGCTGCTGCGGTCGCACCCGCCGTCGCGAAGGATCCGGTGCGCTGCACCACGAGCAGCAGCAGCGCGAACGAATACATTTGCAACGGCAGCCGCGCGAGGGTGCCCGCCAGTAGCAGCGCGGGCACCCAGCGCTGCCGCAGCAGTGTCGTGTAGGTCGTGATCACCACCGGGGGAACGTTATTCGGCCGCGCTCGCGAGCGCCGCCCGGTCCACCAGTCCGGCGCGGGTGATCCCCTTGGGCATCCCGTCCTCGGCGTAGACCGGGATACCCGCGCCGAACATGTACAGCGCGCCCTCGGCGAATCCGTCCACACCGAGCGCCGCGTCCACCTCGTCGTCGCGGAAGGCCGCGCTCTGCCAGGCGCCCAGTCCCAGTGCGGTATTGGTGAGTACGAAGGTCTGCCCGAGATGTCCGGCCGACAGCAGCGTCACCCGCAGCGCGCGCGAATGCCGGTACTTGTACATGGTGCGCTCGTAGACGGCGGTGACGAAGCAGACGAAGGCCGACGGCGTGCACATCTCCGACTCGTAGGTCACCCGGTGCAGGCGATCCCGGTCGAAGGCCGCGTCGATCAGTTCCAGCGCATGCGATTCCGCGTTGTAGTGGTACAGCCCCGGCGGCACCCCCTGCACATCGAGGACCGCGACATAGCCCTCCAATTCGTGCCTGGCGCCACCGCACGGGCTGGTGCGCAGCATCAGGGTGCCGAGATCGCCCGCGTCGTAGAGCTGCATCGGCGCGAAGGTGTAGAACAGCGCGGTGGCGAAATCGTGCAGGTTCACCTGTTCGCCGGTGAAGACGCGGTGGGTGCGCCTGCGGGTCAGCACCGCGCCGAAATCATCGGTGAGCGGCCGGAATACGCGCGGCAGATAGATGCGCGGCGCATCGGGATAGGTCTTGAAGATGGCGGGCGGCTCGCCGCCGGTCTCGCGCACCCAGCGGGCGTCGGAGCGGCGCTGTTCGAGGCTGTCGCCGGTGTAGATGGCATTGCGGGTGCCGAAGTGGAAGAAGCGTGCCTCCTCGCCCCAATTCGCCCACGCCGCCAGGAATCTCTCCTCGCGTCCGGCGGATTCGCGGGTGAGCAGCAGGCCGTCCTCGGCCAGCAGTTCGATCGCCTTGCGCACCGAATCCGGTTCGTGCTGCGGATATTCGGCGATGACGGCGGCGTCGTCGGTCCATTCGGCGAAGCGGTCGAGCAGTTCGACCGCGGCCGGGTCGAGGGCGAGTGCGTTCTCGCTCTCCTCGTCGGTCGAGCGGGACTCCAGATAGTTCTCGACGGTCAATTCGCCGGAGTCCCAATACATGATGAGGCTCGAGGCCCTGCGGTACTCCACGGGAGTCCTTCCGATGCGATGGGTTGCGCCGGTCGGCGTCCCGGCTGTGCGGGACGCCGACCGGTCCGGATCAGCCGTGGTTGTTCAGCAGCCGGCTGCGGGTCTTCTTCCGACGAACAGTGATACGCACGATGAACTCCTCTCGCGTGGATGGAACGGGGCAACGACGTCGTCCCACAGAGAGTCGGACCGATACCGGTGAAAGTTCCCGCCGCGCAGTCGAAGTTGAAATCCCCTGGTCGAGACCAGGTAGTCCTACCTAGCGGATTCGGGTACCGGCACGGGTGTTCGCGGCGGCCGTTTCGGCGAGGCTGGATACAGCGTTGCGGGTGACGCAGACATGGATTGCCGGACGCAAGGTCCGGGACGACTCTCGGGAGAGGACTTCGGCATGAGGTACGGGGTGGGGCTCACATCGCGCGAGCGGTGGCGGCTGATCCGCTTGCGGGCGGTGTCGGGTGCGCTGGCGCTGGGATACGGTGCGGCCGCTGTGGATCCGGCGATCTGGCGGTATATGGTGCGGACCTTCCGGCCGTCCCTCGGGCGGCTCGCGGCGCGGCACGCGCTGCTGGCCTGTCAGGTCGCCGCGCTGGACGTTCCGGCGTATCGCAGCTTCCTGCGGCGGTCCGGTACGCGAAAGATACGGCGACTCAGTGACTTCCCCGAGACCGACAAGCGGAACTACGCGGGCGTCTACGACGAGGCGAGTCGCTGTCATCGGGGCGAGCTGCACCGGGCAGGCGTGATCGTCGACGAATCCTCGGGATCGACCGGGACGCCGTTCAATTGGGTGCGCGGGCCGCGCGAGCTGCGCAACATCTACCGCAATGCGGCGGGCTATGTGGAACTGGCCTTTCCGGGACAGCGGCGGTTCGTCATCAACGCGTACTCGATGGGCGCCTGGGCCACGGGCACGACCACCGGCGCGGCCATGGCGCGGATCGCGATGGTGAAGAACACCGGGCCGGATCTGGACAAGATCATGGACACGCTGCGGCACTTCGGACCGGACTACGACTATATCGTCGCCGCGTATCCGCCTTTCCTGAAGCATCTGCGGGATCGCCTGGACGCCACGGGATTCCCGTGGGCCGAGTACCACATCAGCGGGATGGTCGGCGGCGAATCGATGACCGAGGCGCTGCGCGACTACCTGGAACGGCGCTTCGCGCGGATCCGATCCGGTTACGGCGCGAGCGATCTCACCATCGGACTGGGTGCGGAGACCGGATTCACCGTATGGCTGCGCCGCAGGCTGTCCGAGGACGCCGCGCTGCGCCGTGCCCTGCTCGGGCCGAACGAGCAGCGGCTGCCGATGATCTTCCACTACAACCCGCTCGAGACCTACCTCGAGGTGAACCCGCGCGGCGAACTGCTGTGCACCCTCACCTCCCCGCACTGCTTGCAGCCCAAACTGCGCTACAACGTGGGCGACGAGGTCATGCTGCGTGAATTGCCCGCTGTGGAGGCGATACTGCGCCGGGATCCGCAGCTCTGGGCCGAATGTCGCAGGGCCGCGGCGGGAGACACCATGCGGCTGCCGCTGCTGTTCGTCTTCGGGCGCGCCGACAGCACCGTGTCGTACATGGGGGCCAACCTCTACCCGCAGGATATCGAGTACGGCCTGTACCGGGACAATCCGCACGCCGACAGGATCTCGCGGTTCTGCCTTGCGCTCGAAGAGCTCCCTGACCTCGAATCGCGGCCCGTCGTGCATCTCGAAATCGATTCCATCGGAATGGATTCCGACGATCTGCCGATACTCGCCGAGACCTGCCGTCGCGGAGTGCTCGACCACTTGGCGCGGGTATCGCGCGACTTCGCCGCCTCGCTGCGCGAGGACCCGGCCGCCGCCGACCTGCGCGTGCGCCTGCACGAACCCGGTGCGGGTCCCTTCGCGGGCATGACCAAGCTCAAGAACAGCTATCTGGTGCAGACCTCATGAGGACGACCGATTTCAGCAAGACCCCGCCGCAGGGGCAGGCCACCGCCATGTTCGTCGGGGCCACCCGCTACCGCGGCCTCCGCTCGATCTTGGTGCTCACCCTGACCTGGCTGCGGATGGTGCGCGATATGCGGCGGATGCGCGGATACTGCTGGCACAAGGTGTATTACGAGTTTCCGCTCACCCTCGGCACCATCGCCTTCTTCACCGACCGCGACGCGCTGCTCGCCTTCGCCCGCAGCCGCCACCACCGCAAGCTGATGATCTGGGTGACCGAGGGCGCCCGCCACGCCACCGGCGGATACATCCGGCTCTACTGCGCCGACCCCGCCGGCTACACCAATGGGGTCTGGCGGGCGGAAGAGAATGTCATGCGCCATATTCCGACCTTCACCCCGCTCTCGCACGAGGCGGTTGGCCCGGCGGTGCGGCGATGAGGTGGCACCGGGTCGAGGGGACCGGCGAGCTTCGCGAATTCCTGGAACTGCCGGGGCGATTGCACGACCGTCGCTATGTGCCGACGCCGCACCAGACCATTCGGCGCTGGTATCGCGAGGGTGTCGAGCTGTATCTGCTGCGCGACGGTGGGCGCGTCATCGGGCGGACGACACTGCACACCGATGCCGCCTTCGATGCCGAACTCGGGCGGGAGCGGCAACTATTCGGGCTGACCGAGTTCGAAAAGGACTCGGGGGCCGCGCTGTTCGAGGAGATCGTGGCGCGGGCGCATCGGGTCGGACGCGGCGGGGTGTTCGGCCCGGTGGCGTTGTTGCCCAATCAGGCGGGTGGGGTCATCACGTCCGGGTTCGCGGAACGCGGATTCATCGACAGTGCCTGGAATCCGGCGCACTATCCTTCGGAGTACGAAACCTTCGGGTTCGTCAGGCGATTCGAGTCCGATACCTGGATGTGCCCGGTCACCGCCGATCCGGACACCGTATTCGCCGGTGCGGAGTTGGGACCGGGGGTGCGGCTGCATCGCGGCTCGCGCCGCCGGTTCGCCGCGCAGTTGCCCATCCTGCGGGAGATGCTGAATGCCGCCTTCGCGCAACTGGGTTACTACACCGAGATCTCCGCGGCGCAATTGGCGGCGCAGACCGAGGGGCTCGCCCACCTGCTCGATGAATCGCTGCTGCTGTACCTGACCAAGGACGATCGGCCCATCGCCTTCGTGCTCTGCGTACCGGATATCTCGGAATTCCTGGTCGCGGTGGGCGGTGATCTGCGGCTGCGCAATCAGATTCGGCTGCTCGCTCGACGAGCGCGGTATCGGCGCGAGGCCGTGCTCATCATCAAGGGCACCGTTCCCGACGAACAGGGAAACGGGCATATGCGGTACCTGTCGCGGGAACTGCTGCGCAATCTGCGCGCCGGTGGCTATCGCACCCTGCGGAGCACCTATGTCGAGCACACGAATCCCGGTTCGGCGCACCATTTCCGAGCCATGGGCGGGCACCCGCTGCACGGGTACACCTTCTACGAAAAGGATCTGACGTGACCCTCGATATCGCCGCCGTGCGGGCACTCGAGCCGGACTTCCGACGCGCCCCGAGTGCGCACAATACGCAGCCATGGGTGCTCACCTATCGGTCCGACCGTGTCGAAATAGGCTGGGACCCGGCGCGTTCCCTGCCGGCGAGCGACCCCACCGGGCGTGATCTGATGCTGGGGCTCGGCGCGTTCGTGGAATGCTGTCTGATCGTCTGCGCCGATGCTGGATTGGCGATGGGCTTCGTTCCGGATCCGGGCGACCGGCGGATCGGATACCTCGAGCCCGCGGCTCAACCATATGAAACCCGGTACCGCACCGAGGATGTTCGCCGCCGCGCCTCGCACCGGGGCGCCTACCGGCCCGGACACATCGATGGCTTCGGTGTGCTGGCCGATCTCGCGAAATCCGATGGCGCGCAACTGCGTCGCCTCGACTGCCACGAGGTCCGCCTGCTGCTGCGCGCCGCCGATCGCGAACTGTTCGCCGCCCCGGCCGCCGTTCGGGAACTGCGCGAATGGCTGCGGCTGAGCCCACACCACGCCCGCTACCGCTGTGACGGACTCACCGATGCGGCACTGAGCCTCAACCGAATCGAGGCCACCGGGCTCCGCACCGCCCTCGCGGCCTATCCGACATTGCGGCACGCCGGACTCGGCAGAGTCCTGGCCGCCGCATCCAACGGCCCCCTGGCGGGCGACGGCGACGTGATCATCCTGCAGTCCGGTCGCGACACCGTCGAATCGGGGCGAACCCTCCTGCGCCTCTGGCTCGAACTGACCCGCCGCGGCTACGCGAGCCACCCACTGAGCCAAATCATCGACGACCCCACCACCCGCGCCCGGTTGGCTACGCGACTGGGCGTCGAAGCCCCGGATCGCCTGCTGCACATCGCGCGGGTGGGACAGCCTGTTGGCTCTCCGGTCAGGTCGCATCGACTCGGGGAGTGATAGAAACCGGTATGCGTACGGATTGGGCCACGCAGCGGCCATACGGTGTGCGGCTGGAATGGGGGTTGGCCGGGGCGACCACGCTGGCAGCGGAGTGCGTCGCGATAGTGGTGGTCGATGTGCTGTCGTTCACGACTGCCGTATCGGTGGCGGTGGACGCCGGCATGGCGGTATTGCCGTACCCATGGCGTGATAGCGCAGCGGATTTCGCCAGGGAAGCAGGGGCGGAGTTGGCGGTGGGGCGGAGTTCTGTGTCATTGGAGCAGCCTTGGTCATTGTCGCCTGCGGCCCTGCGTAGGGCACCTGCGGCGAAACGCCTGGTGCTGCCGTCGCCCAACGGATCTGCCATCTCTTCGGCGGTCGATGGCATACCTGTTGTTGCCTCCTGCCTGCGCAATGCCTCTTCGGTCGGTAGCTGGATACTCGAACAAGGCTGGGGCACAGTGGAATCGCCGATCGCGGTCATTGCCGCAGGCGAACACTGGCCGGGTGGACAACTCCGACCTGCCATCGAGGATTGGTTCGGCGCGGCGGCGGTGATCGCTGCCCTCGCGCAGGGTGGCGCGGATTCACTATCACCTGAGGCTCTTTCGGCCTGCGCGAGCTACCAGGGCATCTCGGATCTTCCGGCCTTGATAAGAGAAAGCTCTTCGGCGCGTGAGTTGAGCTCCCATGGGTTCGGCGCGGATGTCGACATCGCCTTGGAACTCGATGCGAGCCGGTCGGTACCGGCACTGCTCGAGGGCGCCTTCGTCGATCAGCGCTCCCACACCGACAGTTCGTCGTCGTGCGCAGGCCCCGGCCCTGCCGTCAGGGGGCGCGAGTAGGGTCGGGGGATGAGGTCGAGGCCGCTGATGTTGATGTTCGAGGAACCTGCCGGCGAAGTCGTCGACTACGACAAGGCGATGGCGCGGATGGTGGCCATGGTCGAGGAGCGGCAGCGGGACGAGCGGCCGGATACCCTGTGGTTGCTGAGTCATCCTGCGGTGTACACGATCGGGCGGCGCACGCCCAGCGAGCATCTGCCGGATCCGGCGCATCACATCCCGGTGCTCGAGACCACGCGCGGCGGCCAATTGACCTATCACGGTCCGGGACAGTTGGTCGGCTACCTGATCGTGCGGCTCGCGCCGAATGAGGGTGTGGTCGACTACATTCGCGAGGTCGAGCATCGGTTGATCGCGGCGCTGGACAGTCTCGGCATCCCCGCCGAGCGCCGCGATACCCCGCCCGGATCGGAATTGCTCACCGGTGTGTGGGTCGCGCGGACGAATCGCAAGATCACCTCCATCGGTATGCGCCAGAGCCGCGCGGTCACCAGTCACGGGTTCGCGCTGAATGTGGACGGCGATCTCCAGCCCTGGCAGTGGGCGGTTGCCTGCGGATTGCCCGAGGTTGACATGACTTCGGTGGCGCGCGAACTGGGCACCGTGGATCCCGCGTTGGTGCGGCGCGCGATAATCGAGGCTTTCGACGCGCAACCCTGAGATTCCCCGAATCGGCGTCCCTCGCGCGAGTGAGTCGAATGCCGACTCTCGGCCGACGCCCTGAACCGCTGAGCGGCTTATCGTCGAATTGATTCCGGTTGCGCCACAGGGAGAGCGGACGCGGCGGGAAGCCGCGCCGCGGTTGGGCAGTGTCCGCGGCCCCTCTGACGGCCGGAAAAGGCGGACACCCATGGACTTAGAACATCTGCTCATCCTGGTGTTGAACAAGTCGGATATCGCGCTCGCGATCCTGCTGATCGTCGACATCACCGCCTACTGGCTCGGTCGCCGACACACCAAACATCCCGAACGCCGCGGCTACGGGCTCAAGGATACGGCGACCAATGTCTCCCTCGAGTTGGCCAACGGATTCATCCTGCGGTTCACCGAGGTGCTCGGTGGCGCGGCCCTGGTGGTGGTGGCCGCGCAGATCACCCCGCTGCACTGGGGCACCAGCAATCCCGTCGCCTGGTTGATCGTGCTGTTGCTCGCCGACCTGGCCTACTACTGGGAGCATCGCGCCGCGCACCGGGTGCGGCTGTTCTGGACCACGCACAGCGTGCATCACTCCAGCCAGAACTTCAATCTCACCACCAACTATCGGCTGGGCCTGTTCGGGGCGATGGATCTGCTCGGCCAACTCTGGTACGTGCCGATCGCGCTGCTCGGCGCGCCGGTGCAGACCATCTTCCTGGCCAAGTCGCTCACCATCCTGGTCCAGATTCCGCTGCACACCGAGCGGGTGAACCAAATGTGGCGGCCCATCGAGTACCTGTTCAATACGCCCTCGCACCATCGGGTGCATCACGGTGCCAATAATCCCTACTTGGACAAGAACTTCGGCGGGATGTTCATCTTCTGGGATCGGCTCTTCGGGACCTATGCGCACGAAGTGGCTCGGGTGGAGTTCGGGCTGGTGCACCCGGTCGGCTCGCACAATCCGTTGAAGGTCTACACCCATGAGATCCGCGCGTTGGCGGGGGATCTGCGGCACGCGCGCGGTCCGCGCGAATGGGCCGGATACCTGTTCGGGCCGCCCGGATGGCAGCCGCGTCGCGTGGCCGTCGCGGAATCGGAGCCGACGGTGCAGCCTGCCTCCTGAGGTGGGAATCAGGGAGAGCCTCCGGGTTCTCCCTGATGCTCGCGCCGGGTTCCCGTGGCTAGGTTCTGATGGTGTCGAACGGGATTGCTGGGGCGTTGGCGCGCTCCTGGCGCGAGAGGGTGGGGTATCTGCGCCTGCGGATGCTGCTGTCGCGGCACGGGCTCGGCGGGTATCTGCGGCGTGGCGCGAGAGTGGATGCCGAGGTCGGGGCGCGATTGCGGCGGGCGGCGTCGGAGGCCGGGGTCACGTATATCGCACTGGGGCGGCTGCTTTCGGTGCGGCGCGATATTGTGCCCGCGGCCATTGCCGAGGAGTTGACTCGGCTGGGATCCGATGGTGTGCCCATGTCGTGGCCGGATGTCGAGGCGGTGCTGCGGGATTCGCTCGGCGGGCCGGTTGAGCAGGTGTTCGCGGCGGTGGATCGGACGCCCCTGGCGGTATCCCTGATCGGGCAGGTGCACTGCGCGCGACTCTGTGACGGGGCTCCGGTGGTGGTGAAGGTGTTGCGGCCGGGTGTGCGTGCGCAGGTTGAGCGGGACCTACCGGTGCTGCGTCGGCTGGCCCGTCGCGTTCCCGGCGGGGTCGATGTGGCGGAGCGGCTCTCGGCGTCACTGCGCGAAGAACTGGACTACACAGTCGAATTGGCGAATATGCGCGCCGTGGCGGCGGCGGACGCGGGGTCGACCGCGGTGATCCCGGTGCCGTATCCGGCCTTGTCCAGCACGAATATCCTAGTGATGCAGCGTCTTTCGGGGACACCCATCGGAGCGGCCGGACCCTACCTAGCTCTGCTCGACGCGGACACCAGAACCCGCGCCGCCCGCGCACTACTCGAAACGGCGCTGCGACAGATCCTCATCGCCGGTGTCTTTCACGCGAACCTGCATCCGAACAATGTCCTGGTGGACGATGACGGCACCCTCGGTCTGCTCGATTTCGCCGCTGTCGGGCGCTTGGACGAAGCCGAGCGTCGCGTGATCGCCGACCTTCTGGCTGTGCCCGACAAGTCCGATCCCATCGCGGCATTCGGCACCGAGGGAAGGTTTCCGGAGCAGGTCGCTCGTGCCTTCCGAACTTTGGCAGGGGTGGAACGCACACTGCTGCTGCTCGATCCATCCTTCGACTTTGTTGCCGCCGCGCGGCTGGGCGCTCTGCGTGGGCAAGGGGAGAACCGCGAATAGTACGTGTTCTAATCGAAGCGCGGAAAGGGGTCGGTTTTGGCTGAGACGTTCTTCGAGTTGCGGGACGGGGTGTTTTGGGTTCGGCCCCTCGGGTTGGCCAAATGGGGTGGCGGGCAGGTCAGCGGGGTGGCGCTGTGCGGACTGCTGGCGCGGGAATTGGAACGGCACTGTCCTGCGGCCGGATTCGTGCCCGCACGGTTGACGGTGGATATGTTTCGCGCGGTGCCGGATGCGCCGATCGAGGTGCGCAGTGCGGTGGTCCGGGCCGGGAATCGGGTGGTGGTCGCGGATGCGCAAGTCATCCAGGCGGGGGAGGTGCGCACGCGCGGGACCGCGGTATTCCTGGCGGCCAAAGGGGATTCGGCGGGCGAGGTATGGGCGCCGAAGGAAGAACTCCCGATGCCGGACACCCGGCTGGTCGCACCGGACGGCGACCCGCCACTGCTGCGGTCCGGTGCCGCGGAATGGACCGAGGACCTGACATCGGGACGCAACCCGGAGCGCAATGTGCTGTGGCAGAACCTGATTCCCCTGGTAGAGGGGGAGAAGATCTCCCCATTCCAGCGGGCGGCGGCCATGGCCGATGTGACGAATCTGGTCTGCCATCTGGGCACGGCCGGGGTCCGCTACATCAATGCCGATATGACACTGGCCCTTTCGCGCCTCCCCTCCGGACCCGAACTCGGCCTGCGGGCCGAGGATCGGGTCGCCGCCGAGGGAGTCGCGGTGGGAACGGCCGTGCTCTACGACCGACTGGGCCGCCTCGGCACCTGCGTGGTGACCGCGCTCGCGAATGGTCTGCGCTGAGCGCTAGGGTCTGTGTCGAAGTCTCAGGCCCTAGGCGAGCGCGCCGCCGTCGATGGTGAGCACCGTGCCGGTGATGTAGGAGGCGGCGGGGGAGGCGAGGAAGACCACGCCTGCGGCGAGTTCTTCCGGTCGACCGAAGCGGCCCATGGGATTCCAGGAGCGCTGCTGATCGGCAGTCGGGCCGTCCGGCGGGTTCATATCGGTGGCGAAAGCCCCCGCTTGGATCACATTCGCGGTGATGCCGCGCGGCGCGAGATCGCGGGCCGCGCCCTTCGTGTAGCCGATGATCGCGGCCTTGCTCGCGGCGTAGTCGGCGACTCCGGGTGTACTCGCGCGGGCGGCGAGTGTGGATCCGACGGTGATGATCCGCCCGCCCGCGCCGAGCACATTCGCGGCGGCTCTGATCGTCGTGATCACGCCGTCGATATTGACCTCGCGCAGGCGGTCCAGGGTCGGATGATCGGCGCTGTCGTCGCCGAGGGCGCCGTAGGCGACCACGCCCGCGTTGTTGACCAGGATGTCGAGTCCGCCGAGGTCGGCGACCACCGAATCGACGAGTCCGGCCACCCCGGCGGTATCGGATTGATCGGCCCGGTAGGCGACGGCGCGTCTGCCGATGGCGCGGATCTCTCGGATCACGCTGTCGGCCTTGTCCGGACTGGATACGTAGCTGACGGCGACATCGGCGCCTGCCTGCGCGAGCGCGCGGGCGATGGCCGCGCCCAACCCGCGCGATCCGCCGGTGACGAGTGCGGTTTTGCCCGCCAGTGCTGTCTGCATGACTACTCCTGACCATTGTGTACCAATCGGTATAGATTGGGTGGCGGTACTCTATACCGATTGGTACAGATCAGGCAAAGGAGGGTCGTGGCGACAGGACGACCGCGCGAATTCGACCTCGACGAACGGCTGGGGCGGGCCATGCGCGTCTTCTGGCGGCAGGGCTACGAGGGCACGGCACTCGCCGATCTGACCGAGGCGATGGGCATCAACAAGCCGAGCCTCTACGCGGCATACGGCAACAAGGCGGCGCTGTTCCTCAAGGCCGTTGATCACTATGAAGCCGGCCCCGCGAGCTACGTCGGGCGCGCGCTCGCCGCGCCGACGGCGCGCGCGACGGCCGAGGCGCTGATGCGCGGGGCGATCGAGCTGACCACATCGGGGCCGGGTGGTTGTCTGTTCGTCCAGGGGGCGCTGGCCACTGGCGCACAGGGCGCGCAGGTGCGCGACGAACTGGCGGCGCGACGGCGCGCGGCGCACGTCAGCATGCGCGAACGTTTCGAAAGGGCCTGTGCCGAAGGTGATCTCGCCCCGGACGTCGATGCCGACGCGCTCGCGCGATCGATCTGGGCGACCACCTACGGACTTTCGGTGCTGGCGGCCGGTGGCGCCACGGTTGCCGAGCTATCGCGTGCTATGGACATGGCACTGGCCGGTTGGCCGGGGTCGCACTGAACCGGCCGCTAGTTGGCCGGCTCTCGGTGCGTGAATCACCCTGCGATGTAACGCTGGATATCGTGGCTCTGGATAGCGTTACATCGCAGGGGATGCTCGGCGGGCGTTGAACTTCAGTAGGCGATGAAGAGGATCTCGTCGCGGCTGTAGTCGTGGCCCGGATGCTTGTCGGCCAGATGCGCCTTGGTCTTCTCGACGAGTTCGTCCTCGTTCGCGCCGGTGATGTACTCGCCGCAGGGGCAGTTCAGTTTCGTTTTCACCGATCCATCATCCATCGCGACCAAACCGCGTGCACCTCAATGGGTTTGCTGATCGGTCGCGGACGGCGGATCAGCGGGTCGTGAAACCACCGTCGATGGCCAGTGCCGCGCCGGTGACGAAGGTGGACTCGTCGCCGAGCAGGAAGGTCACCATGGGGGCGATCTCCTCGGGCGTGGCCAGCCGATTGACCGGATGCATGGCGGCGATCGCGGCGAGCGCCTCCTCGGATCCGGCGCTGCTGCGGCCCAGCGGTGTGTCCACGCCGCCGGTATTGATGGCATTGACGCGCACGCCCCGATCGGCCACCTCGAGCGCCGCCGCCTTGGTCAGTCCGACCACGCCGTGCTTGGCGGCCACGTACGCACCCATTGCGGGCAGTGCGACCGCCCCCATATTCGAGGCGTTGTTGACGATCGAGCCGCGTGTCTTGATCACCTCGGGCAGTTGGTATTTCAGGCTGTAGAACACGCTGGTCAGGTTGGCGTTCAGTTCGGCGGCCCAGTCCGCGGCGTCGACCGAGCTCAGCTCGCCCACCGCCTCGATGCTGCCCGCGTTGTTGAATGCGCCGTCCAGTCGGCCGTATTCCCCGGTGGCGACCTCGACCAGGTGCGCCGCGTCCGCTTCCACCGAGACGTCCGCCCGCGCGAAGATCGCCCTGCCGCCCTCGGCGCGCAGGTCGGCGGCGACCTGCTCGCCCACCCCGGCCCGCCGCGCGCCGATCACCACCGCCGCGCCCGCCCGCGTCAGCCGTCGCGCCACCGCGAGCCCGATGCCGGAGCTGCCGCCGGTGACGATGAAGACCTTCGGTGCCAGGCCGGAATCCATATGTATCGCTCCTCTTTCGGGTCCGAATTCCCCTCGGGCCGCCGCTGATTCGCGGCCCGGAATTCAGCCTGCCGAGGTAGCCGCGCGTCTGCTGGCGGATATCGGCCGCTGCGTTCACCGGCTCCCGCAGCGCAGGCGGGCGTAGCGTCGATACGCTCCGGCGGCCGAGGCGCGCAGCGCCCTTCGGGGGATCAGCTGGCCGTCCTGGTCGTCGAGCGGGCGGGCTGTGTCGGGCAGTCGACTCCCGATGCCGCCGAATACCTTGCCGCGCCGGGTGGTTCATCGGATCGACTGCCGATGGCCGCCGCCGTGGCGGCGGCGTCCACTGCTGCGCGCCTGCCCGATCCGCGCGTCTGCCGGCGCTGGGCGGCCCGCTACGCCCCGACGGCTGGTTTCGAGGGTGCGGGCCGTCGGGGCTGCGGGTCGGATGTTCAGTCCTTGGGAAAACCGATCGCGAAGCCGACGGCGATCACGACGATGCTCACGCCTGCGATGACCAGGATGATCCACATGTATTAATCCTACGAACCGTAGTAGATATCGGTCAAGAGGTCTGGACGGCACGCGAATTTCATTGATAGACAAGCTGTTTCGCTTGCGGAACCGGGATCGTCGGCGCAGACTGCTTGGGGGCGGATGCGAGGAGGTTCGGTGGTGGACGCACAGCGGCGGATGACGGAGATATTGAACGGGGCCGTACTCGTGCCCTTGGTGGCGGTGGCCGCCGAACTGGGGCTGGCCGATCTGGTGGCCGACGGCCCGCGCACCGTCGCCGAGTTGGCGCAGCGCTCGGGCAGCCTGCCGGACCCGCTGTATCGGGTGCTGCGCGGGCTGGCGGCGGCCGGAATATTCCAGGAGACCGCGTCGCGCACCTTCGCCGCTACCGAACTGTCCGACACGCTGCGTTCGGGCGCGGACTCGGTCCGCGCCCTGGCCCGCCTGTGGGGCATCTCCGAACGCACCTCGGCGCTCGGCCACCTCGGCGATACCGTCCGCACCGGCACACCCGCATTCGAGTCGGTGACCGGCACGGACTGGTGGTCGCACCTGGCGAACCATCCGGAACAGGCGGCGGTCTTCAACGACGCCATGGGCTATCAGGTGCGCCGGGTCCACGATGCCACCGTCTCGGGCTACGACCTGTCGGGCGTGCGACGGCTGGTCGATGTCGGCGGCGGGCGCGGCTACCTGGCGGCGGCGCTGCTGCGCCGCTATCCGGAGTTGACCGCCGTCATCTTCGACCAGCGAGCCGTGGTCGGCGAGGCGGAGCGGGTGCTCGACGAGGCGGGCGTGGCCGATCGGGCCGAACTGGTCGGGGGCGATTTCTTCGACGCCGTCCCGGAGGGCGGCGATGTCTACGTGCTCTCCCGCATCCTGCACGACTGGGATGACGAGCGCGCGGGTCTCATCCTGCGCAATATCCGCAAGGCCATGGCCCCGCAGGGCCGCGTGCTGGTGGTGGACGCGGCGCTCACCGAGGGCAATCATCCCGACGACGGCAAGGTGATGGATATCGTCATGCTCGCCCTGCATCCGGGCCGCGAGCGCACCCTGGCCGAATTCGGCGCGCTGTTCGCGACGGCGGGGCTGCACCACGCCGACACCTTGGCGCTGCACGGCGCGGCGAGCATCGTCGTCGGCGTGCCCGTTTAATTCGCGGCGTCGCGCACCAGCGCCGTGTCGACGAACTGCTCGAAGCGCACGATCCGCCCGCCGCGCACCGTGAAATGGTGTGCCACCCGCACATTCAACGGTTTGCCCGTGCCGCGGTGGGTGGCGGTGTAGCGGGCCAGGACCACCACGTTCTCGCCGTCGACAAGGTAGGTGTCGTCGTGGGCGGTCCACCCCGACCAGTCCTTGTCGAGTCGTTCCATCACCGCCGAGGTGACGCCCTCGGGGGTGCGGTAGGTGCCTGCCAGCGGGAAGCCCGCCATCTCGGTCCATTCCACATCGGGTGCGAGGGTGGCGCGCAGCGCGGCCAGATCGCCCGCGGCCGAGGCCAGATATTGGCGGCGCACCACACCGGCGGGGCTGTCGGCTTCGAAGGTGTTCAGCCCCATGTCATTTCCCCCTTGGCGACCTTGGCGCCGAGGTCGGCGGCGACGGTCAATCCGGCATTCGGGTAGTCGGCCTTCAGCGCGGCGGCGGCCGAAGCGGCGTCGGTCGCGTCGGTGATGATCTTGTCGAAGTCGCGCAGATACTCGCGGGTATGGCGGATGGCCGTCAGGTCGGTGGGGGTGTCGGCGGCCCGGTGGCCCGCGACGACGAAAGCCGGGGCGAGTGCCTCGAGTTCGTCGAGCACCCGGATCCATTCGCGGCGCTGCGCCTCGGTCGGGGTGTCGGCGGTCCATACGTGCAGACCTTCGAACAGCAGCACCCCGCCGAGCAGCGCGCGCCCTGTCGGTTCGTACACGTACCACGACCGATCGCCGAGCATCGCACTGGCGCGATGGATCTCGAGTGCGAGGCCGTCGACGGTGACGGCGGGCGTGTGGAGCGGGGCGATCTCGACCAAGCGGGTGGGCAGGTTCACGCCGAGATGCGCCCAGGCCGCGAGCTTGCCCTCGTAGCTGTGGTGAATGTGGTCGATGACATCGGCGGGGGCGAGGAACTGTGCCTCCGGGAAGGCGTCGGCGATCACTTCGGCGCCGAAGTAGAAGTCGGGATCGCCCGCGGTGATGAGGACGGTGCCGAGGCGCTTACCGGAATCCAGCACCGCGGCGACGATGCGGTGGCCGTCGGCGCGGGTGAAGGCGGCGTCGACCACGAGGGCCTCGGTCGGCCCGGTGACCAGGACGCTCGTCTTGTTGAGGGAGCTGTCGGCGAAATCGAGGATCTGGTAGTCCAAGGCGGACATGGTGGGGTCCTTTCGGGGGTTGTCTCAGTTGTTGCTGATCTGCCGGTCGAGTGCGGCGGTCAGTCGGGTGGCGTCGGCGGCGGGTCCACCGAGTCGAACCACTCCGGTGGGGGTGTGCAGCAGCAGCGTGGGGAAGGCGGTGACGCCGAGCTGTGCGGCGCGGCTGAAATCGTGGCGTGCGGTGGTCGCGGCCTGCGGGCCGTTCAGGAATTCGAGGACGCGTCGGGCATCGAGACCATTCTCGTCGGCGATTCGCCGATAGGTTGCCAGATCCGACAGACTCAGTCCGTCACGGTAGAAGGCGCGCTGCATGGCCTCGGCCGAGGCGAGCGCGCGTTCGGGGGCGGCGGCGCGCAGGGCGGCGAATCCGGCGGCCGCCGCGGTGGAATCCATGGCGAAACGGCCGTCCGCCACCAGCTTCTGGTAGCCGGGACCGAATTCCGCGCCGGTCAGCGCGGCGATGCGGTCGTTGGCCTCGGGGATGTACGGCATCGCCGACATGGGCGCGACTCGCGAACCGGTGAACAGTCCGCCGCTGAGCACCTCGAGGTCGATGCGGTCGGCATTGGCGGCGGCGAATTCGGTCACGGTGGGGCCGAAGCCGTGGCACCAGCCGCAGTAGGCGTCGAAGACGTAGGTCATTTTCACTGTCATGATGCCAAGGCTATGGAGATGAACTGGGGTTTTCACGGTCGTGACGGTGCGTATCGTGGTGAAAATGGAGCAGCGCATTCGTTCGGTGCGATACGCGCCGCCCGCCGGGGCGGTCGGTGAGATCGAGGTCGGCACGCTGGCCGGGATTCGGGAGCGGGGTGGTCCGCGCGAATTCCTGGCTCCGCAGCGGCTCGATTTCGACCTGCTGTTCCGCATCGGTTCCGGACATGCCGTGCACACGGTCGACTTCACCGGCTATCCGCTCGAGCCCGGCGATGTTCTGTGGGTTCGCGCCGGGCAGGTGCAGCAGTGGGGGCGGATAGCGGCGATCGAGGGGCCGGTGTTCCTGTTCACCGCGGCCGCGATCGGGGCGGGCACCGCCGAGCTCATTCGCGGTGCGGGTGTCAGCACACCCAACTACTGGCCCGCCGCCTCGGTCGAGGGACCGCCTGCGCTCGCCCTCGCCGCCGCCGCGGCCGAACCGCGAAACGCTATGGGGGACCAGGCGATTCGCGCCGCCGCTCGCTCCGCCGCACTGGCGGCCGCCCTGCTGCACCTCATTATCGCCGCACCCGAGGGCAGCACGCACGGTCCCGCGACGCGCGAGGCATTCCTTTGGTTCCGCGACGAGGTCGACGCCCGCTTCCGCACCCGCCACAAGGTGGCCGACTACGCCGCCCGCCTCGGCTATTCCACCCATACCCTGAACCGTCTGGCCAGGGAGAACACGGGTATGAGCGCCAAGGAGTTCATCGACGAGCGCATTCTGCTCGAGGCCAAACGCCTGCTCGCCCACGGGCGTGATCCGGTGGCCCGCATCGCCGAAGACCTCGGCTTCGACGATCCCTCCAACTTCTCCAAATACTTCCATCAGCGCACCGGACTCACCCCCGCCGCCTTCCGCGCCCGATCCTGGCCCGCGCTCTGAGCCTCAGTGCTGCTCGAATGCCTCGTGCAGCCACCAGGATCCACCGCTGACCACCTTCGCGTCGAGCAGCAGCGGTCGGTCCCGCGGCCCGGCGAGCCATTCCGAAAGAACGGCCAGATCCTCGACGCGGCGCACGGTGGCCGCCGTGAATCCGGCGCCGCGGGCGAGGGCGGCGATATCGGTGTCGGGGAAGACGACCGTGCTCATATCGGCGGCGCCGAAGTGGTGCACCTCGGCGCCGTAGGCGTGGTCGTCGTAGACCACGACGACCAGCGCGATACCCAGGCGCGCCGCGGTTTCCAGTTCGGCGGCGGCCATGAGCGCACCGCCGTCGCCGAGTGCGGCCACGGCGATCCGATCGGGTCGGGCCAGCGCCGCGCCGATCCCGGTGGCCAAACCCAGGCCGATGGATTGGAAGCCCTGGGTGAAGCAGAAACCTGCTTCGTCCGGCACGCTGAGGTAGGCGCTGGGATAGCCCATGAAATTGCCGGAGTCGATGGCGACGGTGCGCTGGGCGGGTAGCAGGTCGTCCAGGGCGATGCTCAGCGTGCGGGGATCGATGTGTTCGGCGGTGGAGGTGTCTTCGTAGGGGACCTCGCGCCAGTGCGCGTCGGTCGCGATTCGAGTCGCCGCGGCCGGTGTGCGGTAGCCGGTGCGGGAGGCACAGACATTCAGGACGTCGCGCGCCGTCTGTCCGACATCGCCGAGGACGCCCAGATCGATCCGTCGCTGTGCGCCGAGTCCGGCGGCTTCGTGATCCACCTGTGCCAGACGGGTTTGCGGGCCGATGAGGGCGCCGTTGCGCATGGTCCACCGGTTCAGGGCGCAACCCCAACCGATGATGAGGTCGGCGTCGGCGATGAGGTCGAGGGTGGCGGGGGCGGCGAAGCCGCCGCAGATGCCGAGGGACCACGGCTCGTCGTGGAAGAGTCCGTGCGCGACGGCGGAGGTGCTCAGCAGCGCGCCGGTTCTTGCGGCCAGCGCGCGCAGTTCTCCGGCGTACGGGCGTGCGCCGCGTCCGCAGAGGAAGACCGGTCGCCGCGCGGTGTCGAGCAGTTCGGCGAGTTCGACGACGGCACCGGCGGCGGGGCGGACCGGCTGTGGTGTCGGGGCCGAAATCCGTTCGGGGGCTGTCTTTTCGGAGTAGGCGTCCATGGTCTGGATATCGACGGGCAGGCTGAGCACCACGCAGCGTCGCTCGTCGCGGGCCGTGCGGTAGGCCCGAATCGCGTCCGCCACGGCAGTTTTCGGCGTGTGTACGCGCTCGGCAACCGCGCCGACGGCGCCGGCGAGCGCGTCCTGGTCCACCCGGAAGTTCGACAGCAGCGATCCGGTGCCCGCGTCGGCGGTCAGGATCAACAGTGGTGTGCGACTTTTCGCGGCCTCGGCGATGCCGGTCATGGCGTTGGTGAGGCCGCAGCCCTGGTGCAGCGAGACCGCCGCGACGGTGTCGGTGGTTCTGGCGTAGGCGTCGGCCATGGTGGTCGCGCCGCCCTCGTGTCGGGCGGCGGTGAATCGAATACCGTTGGCGCGCAACGCGTTGGTGAGTTCGAAATTGCCGCTGCCGACCACGCCGAAGATATGCGAGAGGCCGAGTTGGGCGAGGGCGTCGGCGACGGCCTGGAATACCTTGGTCATGGCTGCCCATGATCCGCCGCCGACTCGGTGCGCGTCACGGAATCGCGGCGGTCGTGCGCGGGGTGGCCACAGCTGATCTCGCCGGGGCGAGTTGTGTGACTCCGCTCACCTACCCCTTCCCTTCGCGGGGCGAATGCGGCAGTTTGGCGAGTAGCTGAAAGTTTGCTGCAACGTGATGGGGGTGTTATGGACGGCATACCCGACTCGATCTCCGACTCGGAACAGGCGCGGATCGGCATCGGTGCGAAGACCGAGCTGCGTCCGCTCGCGGTCCCCGCCATCGCGCTCGGGATCGCGCTGACACTCGCGGCGCTGATCTCGCTCCCGTGGCTGCCGCACTGGGCCGCCGAGGGTGGCCCGCTGCTGGTCTATGCCGCGCTCGTCCTTCATCTGGCCATCGCCGCCGGGCTGATCCGGTGGGGTCTGGATATTCTCCTGACCGAGCGTCGCAACAGGTAGTTATCGATTCGTTATTGCCCGGGCGCGTGTCGAATTCCCGCGTGGTCGCACCGTCCTGAAATATGGACGCCCGGATCCGCTGGCCATGTTCTCGATCTCACACTGGGGTCGCGACCGGGCGAAATCCCGTCCGCGACCGCGCGATGAATTCGGAGGACGGCATGATGGAATTCTCGACCGGAGTTCGTCCGGGGCGTCGCCGTTATCTGCGGCGGGCGCTACCGGTGGCGATAATCGCAGGCGCGGCCGTAATCGGGGCGCAATTTCTCGGCACACCCCATCGCGATCCGTCCGTCGACACGCCCATTTCCGAGGTGTCCGCGGACGTCTCCGCGCAGCCGCTCGCCATCCCGCCGCTGTCGCTGCCGCCGTGGCTGGAACTGCCCTGGCATATCGAACTACCCAGGGTGGAGTGGATGCCGCCGAGTGTCGAACCCGCCGCACCGCCCGCCCAGCCCCCGGCGTCCGAGGCCACGGCCGGTGCGATAGCGGTGGAAGCGGCGCGCAGCAAACTCGGGGCAGACTACGCGGCGGGCGCGGCCGGACCCGATGCCTTCGACTGCTCGGGGCTGGTGCAGTGGTCCTACGGGCAGGCGGGCATCGACCTGCCGCGCACCAGCTACGAGCAGTTGTCCACCGGCGACGCGGTCTCGGTCGACGAGATGCGCCCCGGCGATCTGGTCTCCTTCTACGACGGCGGACATTCGGCGCTCTACGTCGGAGACGGCCAAGTAATCCACGCCTCCACCTACGGCATCGGCGTGGTGCTGTCCCCGGTGTCGTCCATGCCGATCGCGGGTGTGCGGCGCTTCTGAGTCCTTCACTCGGCAGCGAACTCGGCCGCCGCTTTGGCCGCGGATTTGATGAACGCCGCGACCAGCGGCCGGGTATCGCCGCTGCGGCGGATCACCGCGAGCACCGCGGGCGCGAGGTCGAGCAGCGGTCGGGTGACGACGCCGCCCCACGGGAAGAATCGGCCGATCGAGGCCACCGAGACCGCGACGGCCTGACCGTTGCCGACGGCGGCCAGCAGATCCTCCACCGTGGCCACCTCGGCCCCGATCACGGCCGGCCCGTCCCGATATTCGGCGAGGGTGGCGTAGTCGCGGGTGAGCGCGTCCCGATTGTTCGCCCACCAGGCGAAGGGTTCGGTCGCCAATTCCGTCGGCGGAACGGCCTCGAGCCGCGCGAGCCGGTGATCTGCGGGCAGCAGCGCGATCCGCTGCTCCTCGACCAGCGGCGTCACCTCGACACCGGGGGGCGCGGGCAGCCAGACGAGGCCGATATCGGCTCGACCGGGGAGCACCCCGGCGCTCCAGTCGTCGAAATCGACCCGACCGACGGTGACGGCCACCTCGGGATGGTCGGCGGCGAAGGCGCGCAGCACCTTGGGGGTGATGTCGAGGCCGGTCACCCCGCGCACGCCCAGGATGAGTTCGGCCCGCTCGCCCGCGCCGATGCCCCTGGTGTCGGTGAGGGCCGCGCCGACCGTCTCCAGGATGCTCGGCACCCTGGCCAGCAGGGTTCGACCCGCGTCGGTGAGCGTGACCTGACGGGTATTGCGCTGGAAAAGCGTTGCGCCGATCCGGGTTTCGAGTTGCTTTATCTGATTGCTCAGCGCCTGCTGGCTCATGTGCAGCCGGGCCGCCGCGCGGGTGAAATTCAGCTCGGTCGCGAGTACATGGAAGGCGCGCAGGTGCCGTAATTCCACGTCCACAATCGTGGATTGTAGATCCGACACAGGATCGGTGTTTCCGTTCCCGGTGCGGGTGGGTCAGCATTGAGCACGGAGGAATTCGATAGAGGGGCGGCATCTTGTCGGTGCGATGGGACGAACTGGGACATCATCGACCGATCGCGGAATGGGCGCTCGGTTGCCTGGTGATCTGGCACCAGCGTGCGGAGACCACCGGTGGGATGCTCGCCATGGCGGAGGTGGTGCTGCCTCGGGGCGCTGAGCTGCCCCAGCACGTGCACGCGCGGGAGGACGAGCTGTGTTACGTACTCGACGGGGAGCTGACAGTGCGGCGCGGACTGGATCGCATCCAGGTCGGGCCGGGCGCCTCGGTGTGGCTGCCGCGCGGGATACCGCACGGGTTGGCGGTGCGGACCGCGCAGGCGCGGCTGCTGGTGCTGATCACCCCCGCGGGCGTGGAGCGGGCGCATCGGGCGTTCGCGACGGCGGCGCCGGAACTGGCGCCACCGCCGCCGGGTCTGTGCCATCCCCGCGCCGCGGAGGTCGAGGCCGAGTTCGCGCACTACGGCGTGCTGCTCGGGGGGTCGTCGCCGAATCGACTGGAGGGGTGAATATGGGTGTGGTGCAGGGGGGCTCGAATGTTCAAGTCCGGGTGCTGGGACCCGTGCTGATCGGGGCGGGTGGGGGAGAGATAAGGGTCGACCGGCCACTGGAACGCGCGGTGCTGGTCCGGTTGGCGTTGGCGGGCGGTGTGCCCGTCGCGGACGGGCGGCTGGCCGTCGACCTGTGGGGTGACGGTGAGGTGAGCCGTCCGGTGCAGCGATTGCGGGTGATCGTCTCGCGGCTGCGGACGGCACTGGGGGTGCACGGGGCGAGCGTGCTGCGCACGCGGGCAGGTTATCGGACAGCGACGTCCGTCGGCGATCTGCCCGCCGCCGAATCCGCAGCGGAGCGGATGTACGCGGCACATCGGTCCGGGCGCTACGCGGCGGCGCGCGCCGCCGCCGACGAGGCGCTGCGCTGGTGGCGCGGACCGGCGCTGGCCGACCTCACCTGGGCTCCCTACGCGGCGGCCGAGGCGGCGCGGCTGGACCGGTGGCGGCTCGAGGTGGCCACCATCGGGTTCGACGCCGCCCTGCGTCAGGGCTGCGGCCCCGAATTGGTCAGGGAGCTGGCCATTTTGGCGGGGGAGCATCCCTGGCACGAACCGTTGGCCCGCATGTACGCGCTGGCGCTGTACCGTGCGGGCAGTCAGGTCGACGCGCTGAATCGCCTGCGCGCCTTGCGCGCCGGGTTGGCCGGGCACCTGGGCGCGGCGGTCTCGCCGGAGACCGCCGAGCTGGAACTGCGGATCCTGCGCCATGATCCGTCGCTCAACGGGTTCGCGCGCAGGACGCGCGTGGCCGGATCGGGTGAACGCCAACGCGAATTGGCGGCGCTGGTCCAGCGTTTGGGACAGCACGGTCTCGGCGGTCCGCTCATGGGCGCGGCGCTGCGCGGGTGGTAGCGCCGCTCACCACCAGCCGAGGATCGGTCCGAGTTGGCGCCCCAATTCCGGTGCCAGCGAACGGGAGTAGCTGGCGGTGAGGTGATGTTCGTCGTGGTAGATCAGCACATTGCCCGCGCTCGCCGCGCACACCTGCTCGTCGCAGACGGCATCGGAGAGGTCCAGCGGAAATACGTTGGGATATGCCGCCGCCGGGGCCGCCGCCGGATTGACCGGATCGAGCGCGTCGGTGCGCGTCATACCGCAACTGAGGCGATTGCCGTGTTGGGCAAGGCAATCGATGGCCCGGTAGCGGACCTCGTCGCGCCGCAGCCACGGGGTGTCGCGCACGGCGAGCACCTTCAGGTCCCGATCGGACAGTTCCGACCAGACCTGCAGGTAGTCCTGCGGCGTCTCGTCGCCGACGCCGTCGCGGGGGCGGGTCGCGGTGGTGAACACCCAGTCCGGGCGGTCCACGGCGAGGCGATCGAGCACCTCGCGCGACCAATCGCGACAGTCCGGATTGGCCTCGCCCTTGTAGCTCGGCTCCTGCGCGACGGTGAGCGGGCAGCCCATCTTCAGGTAGACCGCGATGCGGAAATGGTGTTGGCGGGCCAGCACTTCCAGCGCGGGAACCCAGTGCTCGGCGTGCGAGCTGCCGACCACGGCGATGGTGCGTTCGGCGGTGGTATCGCCGTAGTCGCAGGTGATCACCTCGCGGGTATCCCAGTCGGCGATGCAGCCGTCGCCGGTGGGCGGCGGGATATCGGCGGGCGCGTCGAACAGTGACGGTCGCATGGGAACATCCGGGATGCGCGCGCCGCGCGCCAGCGCCTCCGCGCCCGGATAGCGAATCGGATCGAGGGCGGCTGCGGCCTTCGGTGGATTCAGATGCAGCACGACCTGTGTGCCCACGGTCGCGACCGCGAGGGTGACGCCGAGCGTGGCGACGAGGCGTCGGGTGGTGGCGGGCGCCCGCTTCGGGCGGCGCAACGGCGTTTCGACGAAGCGGACGGTGAGCTGAGCCAGGACCAGCGCGGCGGCGATGAGTATCGCGCCGTCGGCGAATCCGGCGGTGGGAGTGTCGCGTTCGGCGAGGTAGAAGATCAGCAGGGGCCAGTGCCAGAGGTAGAGGGCGTAGGCCAGTTCGCCGAGTCGAACGGCGGGGGCGCTGGTCAGCAGGCGGCTGAGGAGCGGGGGCTGTTCGGTCGGTCCGAGATGGTGGGCCGCGAGGATCAGGGCGAGCGCGGCGGCCACCGGGACCACAGCGAGCGGACCGGGGAACTGGGACGCGCCGTCGAGCAACCAGCCGCAGGCGAAGACGATCGCCAGCCCGGCCGCCGCGAGGATCGGGCGCAGTGCTCGGGGCGGGGTGAGGTAGGGGGCGAGGGTCGCGAGCAGCGCGCCCGCCAGCAGTTCCCAGGCGCGGGCAGTGCTGTCGTAGTAGTTCCAGCCCTGGTGCGCTGCCATCCCCTGCGCGGCATGGACGAACGACGCCACGGCCATGGTCGCGATGACGAACGCGGCGGCAGGACGCGGCGCGATGCCGAGTCGACGGCAGCCCGCGGTGATACCGGCGATGACGAGCAGTGCCGCCAGATAGAACTGCCCTTGCACCGACATCGACCAGAGGTGTTGCAGCGGACTCACCGACGGGTCGGCGGCCAGGTAGTCCGACCAGGACAGGGCCAACTGCCAGTTCTGGATATACAGCAGCGAGGCCAGCGTCTGCGTCGCGATATCGGGCCACTGGGTATAGGGCCGCAGCGCGATCGTCGCCACGACCACCGCCGCGAGCACCACCACCAGCGCGGGCAGCAGGCGGCGCGCGGTGCGCCCGGCGGTCTCGCGCAGACCGACCCGCCCGGTCGACTCCGCGCGCCGCAGCAGCGATCCGGTGAAGAAGTAGCCCGAGAGCGCCAGGAAGATATCGACGCCGCCGGAGACCCGACCGAACCAGATATGGAACACCACCACCAGCGCGATGGCTATGCCGCGCAGGCCGTCGAGGTCGCCGCGGTGGTGGGTGGTCGCGACCGGAGTTGTCGCCGGAGCGCTCGCGCGGCTCACCGGAGCGCGCGGCGAACGGTGTCGGGGGCTGGGTTTCTGCGCTGCACGACCATCTTCCCTATCACGGACGGTGATACAGAGTCCAACCGCGTGCGAGCCGCGTCACCGATCGCCGCGACTGTGGCGCGAACCATGCGGCACAGTTTAGGTCGATTGACCTATATTGGTGGCCATGACGGACGAACTGTTTTTCGACGCGCAAGGACCGGTACTCCTCGTCGGTGGCTACGGCACCGTCGGCACGGAGGTCGCGCGGATGGCCGCGCGCGAGTTCCCACTGCTGCTGACCGGTCGCTCACCCGAGCGAGGGCGCGCGCTTGCCACCGAAACCGATGCGGCGCTCCAGGTCTGGGATCTGGCCGATCCGAAGCCGTTCCGGGCCGGGGTGCGGGCCGTGGTGGGTGTGGTCAACGATCCGGACGATCGGGTGCTGCGCGCCGCCATCGCGGGCGGTGTGCCGTTCACGGATGTGACGCGGTGGACGGCACGGATGCAACGGGCCGTCACGGTCGCCGCACTGCTGACCCCGCAGGCGCCGGTGCTGTTGTCCTCGGCGTGGATGGGCGGCGTGACCAGCTTGGTCGCGGCCCACCTGGCCGCGCGGCTCGGCGGGGCCGAACGGGTCGATATCGCGATCCGCTGGGACCTCGCCGACCGGGCCGGCGCGGATTCGGTGGAGTTCATGGACCGGCTCGGCCTCGATTTCGAGGTCGTCACCACCGGCGCGCGGCATATGGTCATGCCGCTGAGCGAGGTCGAGAGCGTCCGTATCGGAGACACCGCGACGAAGGTCGCGCGGCTCGACACTCCCGAACAGTTCACCCTGCCGCTCACCCTCGGCACCGCCACCGCGCGCACCCGCATCGGATTCAGTTCGGGCGCTTCGACTTCCGCGCTGCTGCTGGCGCGGCGCATCGGCCTGTTCCGTTGGGGACGCGGCCCGGCTTTCACCTCGACGCGCCGGTCGCTGCTGTACTCGCCCGGCGAAGGCGGCACCGCGCAGGTTCGCATCGATATCGTCAACGGTGACCGGACGGCGACCGCGCACCTGCGCGATCCGGCGGGTCAAGCGCACCTCACCGCGGTCGGCGCGGTCCTCGGGCTGCGCCGCACCCTGGGCCTCGACGGTGCGCCCGCCGACCCCGGTATCCGTTTCCCGGAGCAGACGCCGCTGCCCGAGCAGGTGCCGGATCAGCTCGCGGAGTACGGTGTCGGGCTGCGGATCGACATGGGCGGCGCGCGTCTCGCCGCGTGAGAAGGGAGCGTCGGGATGAGTGCGGCCACGTCGAAAGGAGAGCGGCGTCGCGGTGCGATCCTGGACATCGCCGAGGGCATCCTGCTCGAATCCGGGCACGGTGAGTTGACGATGCGGGCCGTGGCCGCCGCGGGGAACATTCGGCTGGGTCACCTGCAGTACTACTTCCCGAACCGGGCCGATCTGGTCGGCGCGGTGCTGCGCCGCGCCCTCGACCGATCGTTGCAGCGACTGACACCGCTGCTCACCGAGGCCGAATCCGATGGGGGTGCGAAAGATCTGGTGCGGCTGCTCCTGGCCGAACACGACATCTGCTCGATGCGGCTCTACTCCGAACTGTGGGCATTGGCGAGTCGGGACGAGACGGTGGCGGCGGCGGTGCGCGAGTTCTACCGCGCGTATCAGGAGCAGGTCGCGCAGGTCGTCCGGGCGCGGCGTCCCGAACTGTCCGCCGACGCGTGCGCGGCCCGCGCGCGGGTGTTCACCGCGGTGCTGGAGGGCGCATCCCTGTTTCGCACCGGCATCGCCGCCGAGGCCGACGCCGGCAGCGATGCCGTCCTCATCGACCTGGCGGCGCGGCTGTTCGACCCGGCCTGATCAGCGCGGGGTGCGGGTCTCGGTGGGATCGATGACGGCGTCGAGTCCCTCCGAATGCGGGCCGCCCCCGCTAGTTTCGCGACGGTAGCGCCTCGAGTGCCCTCTCGGCGGCCCGATCGAGGGTGGTGATCACCCATTGGTCGAAATCGATGCCCTGGTACTCGGCGGCCTTGCGCCACGAGGGCAGCCTGCTGCCTTCCAACGAGATGGCGGGGAGTAACGCCACCGCCTTGTCCACCTTCTTCGCGGTCGGCGTTGCGTGCTGCGCCTGCCGGATCTGGGTGCGCAATTGTTTGGTGGTCCAGGTCGACGCGACGGCGCGATCGAGCCAGAGATCCTGCTTCTCGATCGGCAGCGAGGCCACCTCGGCGTGATGCTGGAAACTCAATTGCGCGCGGCGGCGTTCCAGCGGAAAGCGGCGCGACACCCACGCGTAATTTCGCAATGTCTGATATTGCAGTCCGGCGGCGCGAATGGCGCGGTGATAGCGGTCCGGAAAACTGCTCTTGCCGTAGACGAGCCAATCCCCGAGGCACCAGGTGGATGAATCGACGATACCCGAAAGGCGGTGTCCGGCCAGCTCCCACGTCTCGAAGGTCAGTTTATCGGTGATATGCAGTCCCACCTTGGTCATCATGATGCGGTGGGACCGGGGATCGGTGGTATCGAGATCGGTCGATCGTCCCGCCACGGCCAGTCGGCTCGGGCCGATCGCACCTGCTCCTCCGCGATCAATCGTATCCATGCTACGAACTCCCAAATGATTGACGGTTCTCTGTTTTCCATTCGATGTCGGTATTCGCGGAAACTGAATCTCCTCCCGAAAATATCGGTGCCGGTGATCGCGCGCCGCCCCTGTTTCTGGGGGGTGAACGGTCTGCGCCCAGCGATGGGGTGCATACCGGCACCGTAATCCTGGGCCTGCGGGGTTCATCGGGAATCAATGACGAATAAATCGGCAGGGTAGGGCCGTCTCGCGGCGGGTGCCCGACCTGCCGGGGCGGGATGCCCGAGCGGCACAATGTCCGGGTGAATGTTGCCGCAATGGTCGTGGATTTGGTCGAGCGCTATCGGGGTGGTCCGGCGCCGCTGGTCGCGGTGGGTGATCCGGTGGTGCGCCGAATAGCGGAACCGGTTGCCGGACAGGTGGACTCGGAACTGCTGCGGGAGTTGAGCGAAATCATGTTCGCCACCATGCATGCCGCGCCCGGCGTCGGGGTGGCCGCGCCGCAGATCGGGATTCCGCTGCGGCTGGCGGTGCTCGGCGATGCGGCGCGCGGGATCGCACCGGAGGTGGCCGCGGCGCGCGGGCGGGTGGAGTTGGCCGAATTCACCATTGTGAACCCGAGTTACGCGGCCGACGGTCCGGATGTCGGCTTCTATGAGGGGTGTTTGAGCATGCCGGGCTATCAGGCCGTGGTGCGGCGGTCGGAATCGGTGCTCGCGACATTTACCGATCTCGACGGTCGCGAGCATGTCGAGCGGTTCAGTGGCTGGCCCGCGCGGATCTTCCAGCACGAGACCGATCATCTGGCCGGGATCATTTACATCGATAAGGCCGAGACGCGGTCGCTGAGCACCAATGCGGCACTCGGGGAGCGCTGGAGTCAGCCGACGCCGGACGCGGCGGCCGACGCGCTCGGATTCGACCTGCGGTAGTTCTCGATCGACAACCCGAGGTTGACGCTATAGGCTATCGTCAACTTCGAGTTGACGATGACCTTTCTGTCCTCGCCGACATCGAAAGCATCCGATACGGAGAGGAATTCGAGTCATGGGACAGATCGGGAATCGGCGGGCCGTGGTGGTCGGCGCCGGTATCGCCGGGTTGGCGACCGCGCTGCGGTTGCGGCGCGACGGCTGGGATGTGCTCGTCATCGAGCGAGCCGCCGCTCGGCGCAGCAGTGGCTACCTGGTCAATCTCACCGGATACGGCTACGACGCCGCCGAACGACTCGGCCTGCTGCCTGCGCTGACCGCGCGGGATATCGGCTGGTTCACCACCGTGCTGGTCCGCGAGGACGGCGGGACGAAACTCACCGTGCCGCCCGCCCTCGCGCAGGCCGCGCTCGGCGCACGGGCGCTGACCCTTTTCCGAGGTGATCTGGAAACCGTGCTGTACGAGGCGATTCGGGACGAGGTGCCGATCCGGTTCGGCGCCACCGTGGTCGATATCGTCCAGGACGGCACACAGGTGGATGCGACGCTGGACGACGGCACGGTCGAACGGGCCGAGCTGCTGGTCGGCGCGGACGGACTCCACTCGGGCGTGCGCGACCTGATCTTCGGATCGGCGGCGGGCGATCGGGTGGATCTGCGGCATATGGTGGCGGCCTTCCCGCTCGCCCGGCAACCAGGGGTGGTGCCGGAGGGCGCGGGCGCCACCTTCATCGGCCTGCGCCGCTCCGCCTCGGTCATGAACCTCGGCCCGGATCGGTCCTCGACCTTCCTGACCTACCGCACCGATGACGCCGGAACCGACCTGGCGGCAGGCCCGGTCGCGGCCCTCACGGCAATGTTCGGGGACCTCGGCGGCGGCGTCCCCGACGCACTCGCCCAACTCGCGGCGGATCCGTCGAGCGCCTATTTCGATTCGGTGACCCAGGTGGTGCTGCCGCAGTGGAGTCGCGGCCGGGTCGTCCTGCTGGGCGACGCCGCCTGGTGCGTCACCCCGTTCGCGGGTTACGGCGCGGCCTTGGCCCTCACCGGCGCCGATCGCCTCGGTGCGGCCCTCGGGAATGCCGATATCCCCACGGCACTGGCCGAGTGGGCGAACGGGTTGCGACCCGAGGTCGACAAGCGGCAGGCGTTGGCCCGGCGCGGTGCCGTCCAGTACGCGCCACCCACCAAAGCGCATGTCGTCATGAACGAGGTGATGCTGCGCGCCATTCAATGGCCGGTGATCAGCGGTATGGTGCGGCGCTCCGTGCGACGTGCCAACAAATAGCGGCGCGTTGGCGCCGCGCTAGCGTCCGGCCAACTGCCGGGCTGCCGTGTCGACCTCGGAAGGGGTTGTCGCGAACCAGGTTCGGTAGAACAGCGCAACGAGCGCCGCGAGCGCGCCGAGCACCGTGCCGCAGGCCGGGACCGGATGCGCCGCCATGATCTCGGCCCCGTACCGGATGCCGAGCAGCAGTGCGGCGAACAGCGCGGCGCCCGCGGCGACGAGCCTGACGCGGGCGCGATCCCAGCCTCGGTCCGGATCGCGCAGCGCGGATTCCACGGTGAGACAGAGGGTCGCGCCGACGACCAGGTCGATACCGTAGTGCGCGCCGAGGCCGAGGGTCGCGATGAGCGTGCAGACCAGCCAGAACGCACCGCCCCACCGCAACCAGGCAGGCCCGCGCCGGGAATGGATGAACAGTGACAGCGCCCAGGCGGTGTGCAGCGACGGCATGCAGTTGCGCGGTGTGATGGCGTCGAAAGCCAGCGGTGCGGGGGGCTCGGCGGTCGGGATGGCATCGGGCCAGATATTGGCGATCTCGAAGCCGTGACCCATCGGCCCGTAGGCGAGGATCGGCCCGACGACCGGGAATACGACATACCAGATCGGCCCCACCAGCCCGAGCGTCAGGAAGGTGCGCACCAGGTAGTGCCGCGGCCAGCCTCGGGTGGTGACGTGGCGCAGTTGCCATGCCGCCACCACGATGGCCGCCAGCGGCAGTTCGAAGTAGACCCAGCGGACCACGCCCAGCGGTATCGGTCCCGCCGCGTCGAGCGCCTGACCCACCAGCCACGAGGGGTTGCCCAGCGCGTGATCGGCGAGTTCCACATAGGGGTCGAGCACCGTCGGGCAGGCCCACGCGGTGATGTCCAACCAGATCTCGCTGACCTTGGTGGCGAAGATGAGCAGCGCGCCGAAGGTAATGGTGCGCAGGGCCGTTCGTCGTCGGGTCCCCGACCAGCGCAGCACCACCAGTGCCGCGAGCGCGGTGAGCACGATGGTCGGGCCGTTGCCCACGGTGAACGGCCTGCCCTCGAGGGTGCGCACGGTGACGAAGATCGCGTCGATGCCGACGGCGGCGGCCAGTGCGGCGATCCGCTCGCGGTTCGCGAAACCGACCAGGGCGAGCAGGAATCCGGCCCACGGTGTCGTCGCCGACTTCGGTGTGCCCGCGTAGTCGCGCACCAGGCTGGTCAGCGGGCCGAGCGCCGAGATGTGCGCGGCCATCAACTCCCCGCCCACCAGTGCGAAGATCGCCGCCGCTGCCGCGCCCCACATCAGTACCGGCCGCGTTCGGGGCACCGCACCTGCCGCGGCGGTCTGCTCCGCGCGCACATCGTTCACTAGCACCGAGATATCGTAAACACGATGTGAACGAGGTCTGTACGGCCAGTGCATCGGGCATCGTCCGGATTGCGGCTTTTGCCGGACAGATTGCCGGATGTGAGCTAGCTTCCTGGCTATGAAGTCGCGTTTGGGCGCCGTTTTGGCGATTCCCGCCCTGTTGTTCTCCGGATTGTTGGCAGGCGCGGGTCCGGCCGCCGCCGGACCGCCGATCACCCTGTGCTCCTACACGCCGACCCCGGAGAATCCGGCCGCGCGCCCCGTCCAACCGCCCGCGCCGATCGCGCTCGGTATCGGCACGGTCGATGTGACCTTCCATTTCAATTACGGCCCGGTGACCGTGCGCCTGAATCGGGCGGGCGCCGCGCCGTGCGCCGTACAGAATATGGCGAGCCTGGTCGCCCAGCACTTCTTCGACGGCAGTCGCTGCTGGCGACTGACCGACAGCACCCGACTCGGCGTACTCCAGTGCGGTGACCTCTACGAGGTCGAGAAGGGCGGTCCCGGATACAAATTCGCCGATGAGGTGGACGGTTCGGAAACCTACGAGCGCGGCACCCTCGCCATGGGCAATCAGGGGCCGGGCACCAATGGCAGCGAATTCTTCCTCGTGCACTCCTTCGCGCACATTCCCGCCAACTATTCGGTCCTCGGTCGGGTGGTGCGCGGTATGGAGGTATTGGACCGCATGGTGGAGGCGGGAATCATCCCGACCGAGCGCGGCCAACTCGACGGCGAGCCAGCCGCGCCCGTCACCATCGCGGCGGCCGATCTCGGCTGAATCCTCAGCGCTCGCGATCGGTGACCAGGCGGGCGAGCGCGCGGAGATCATCGGCGCGCAGCTCGGCGGGCAGGGCCGCCAGTGCGGTGTCGATGCGTTCGTTGGCATGGCGCAGGGCGGTTTCGCGCCCGCCCGCCGCGGTGACCAGTTCGGTGGCCGCCGCGATTTCGGCGGGGGTCATCGGGAGGCTCGAGCGATAGCGGCCCGCCAGGGTGCGGGCCGCTTCGGTGTCGGTTTCCAGCGCCGCGACGATCGGTAGGGTGCGCTTGCGTCGGACCAGGTCGCGGCCCGCCGGTTTGCCGGTGACGGCGGGATCGCCCCACAGGCCCATGATGTCGTCGACGAACTGGAAGGCGAGACCGAGTTCGCGGCCGAAAGTGTCCAGGGCGGACACGGTTTCGGGGTCCGCTCCGGCGCATAGCGCGCCGAGCGCGGTGGCGCAGCCCATCAGCGCACCGGTCTTGCCCGCGGCCATGGCGATGTACTCGCCCATGGTGACGCCGGTGCGGGTCTCGAATTCGCAATCCTCCTGCTGACCCCGACACACCTCGATCGAGGCGTGTGCCAAGCGGGATACCGCGCCCGCCGTGGTCGCGACCGGCAGACCGGTGCAGACCATGCGAAATGACAAGGTGTGCAGGACATCTCCGAGCAGGATGGCGTCGTTCGCGCCCCAGATCGCCCAGATGGTGGCCCGCCCGCGTCGGGTGCGGTCGCGGTCCATCACATCGTCGTGCACCAGGGTGAAGTTGTGCAGCAATTCTACTGCGGCGGCGGCGCGTTCGGAGTCGGCGCCCCCGCAGGCCGCCGCTGCGGCGCGAGTCAGCGCCGCGCGCAGGGACTTTCCGGAATCCGCTGCCGTCGGGACGCCGCCGACATTCCACCAGCCGAAGTGATATCCGGCCATTCGGCGCAGCGGATCGGGCAGCGCGCCGATGCTCTCGCGCAGGATCGGCTCGCAGGCGCGCCGGGCGGCGAGAAGTAGATCGGGGGCGCGATGATCGGCGGTTCGTGTCGCCGCCGCGCGGCTCGTCTTCGTGGTCGGGCCGAGGGTATTCGCTGTCATGGGATCATCTCCGGTTCGTCGCCGCAGGCCATGTCGCTCTGATGTGGGAAAGCTAGCCGCGCGGAGGTGGCGCGCCGCCAACGCTGTTCGGGTCGTGGCGTCGGGATATCGACGGCCACAAAGGAATCCGGATATCCGGATCGGTGGGCGGTGCGATGGCCGTGGACAACTTTGCGGTGGTGATCGGCCCCTCGCGCGGTTGGGTCGCGGCCGATTCCCGCCGCCTACGGTCCGTGCCGACAGTTCCGAAGCCGAGGAGAATCTTTCATGAGCAGCGAACCCCATGACGGCCGTGTCGCGCACCCCTTCGCCGTGCGGTGCAGTCCGGATCTCGAGCAGTCCCTCGCGCACACCGTCGATTGGCATCTCGGCTACGGCGTGATCGGCGACGCGGAGGGGGCGACCTATCCGATCGACCGGTTCGTCAAGATCGAGACCACCCGCCTGGTCGCGCAGGGCTGGCCCTACGCGCGCGGGGCCGATCTGGATCTGCTGGCCGACTTCATGGGGATGGCGGCCATCACCGACGAACCCTTCGACGGCCCGCTCGGCCGCGACCCGATCCAGACGGCGCACGTGATCTCGCAGGCGGCCGAGATCTTTCACACCGAAGACCGCGCCGACCTGCCGCCCTACCTCGCGGCACTCGCCGATATCTGGGATCGCAGCAGGCAGGGCATGTCCCGCTCCTGGTGCGAGCGCGCCGCCTACAACTACGACCAGTGGCTCTACGCGCATGTGCACGAGGCGCGGGGTCGGGTGCGCGGCACACCGGAGCAGTTCGAGGACTACCTGGTGATCCGGCGCGGCAGCGGTGGTATGGGCATCGTGTTCGACTTCATGGAGCGCACCGGCGGTTTCGAGGTGCCGCCCGCCGCCTTCCACAGTCCGGAACTGCGCCGCATGCGCGATCTGACCGAGGATATCTCGCTGCTCACCAATGATCTGATCTCGGCGCCGAAGGAGGAGATGGTCGGCGATATCGACAATCTGGTGTTGGTGCGCAAACACGAACTCGGCTGTACCCGCGACGAGGCCATGCGGCTCGTGGCCGAGGACACCGAGCAGATGATCGACCGGTTCTGCGCACTGGAGTCGGGTCTGCCCGCGCTGTGCGAGCAGATCGGGCTGGGCGCGGCCGCGACCGACGCGGTGCACCGATACGGCGCGGCCATGCGGCTGTGGCTGGGCGGGTCGATCGACTGGTACTACACCAGCTTCCGCTACTCGCTCGAATACGCGCGCACCCAGAGCCGAACCGCGAACGGGCATCGGGCATGGCAGCTCGCGCCGTCGCGGTGACAGCGGGTCCCCGCGGTAGGGGACCCGCTCCCGGTTTAGTGGACCGCGGCGACCGCCCGCGTCCGGGACGGAAGTCCGTTGCGGCGCATCAGGATCACCGCCGCCACCATGATCCAGATATAGGTGGCCGCCGCACCCGGCAGCACATTGAGCACCGAACCGGGCGACCACGGGCCGGTGGGTACGAACAGCGAGACGAGCGAGGTCAGGTCGATCACCGCGACCAACGCGGCGGCGCGTCCCAAAGGCGCGGGCAGCACGGCGGCGTCGCGCCGATGCGCCGCGGCGACCGCGCACCAGATCAACCCGAGCAGCGCGGTATTCAGTGCGAAGCAGATCTCGGTGAGATTCCACGAATACGTCATGACCATCAGGTCGGCGCGCTCGTCGCCCTGCGCGAATCCGGGATAGCCGCGCCCGGTGATCGCGATGGTCACGAAGGAACTGGCGAAGACGACGGCCGTCCCCGCCGAGGCCGCCGCGCCGCCGATCATCGCGACGCCGCTCAGCGTCACGGTGCGCGCGTGCCGCAGGTAGGCGATCCCCAGCAGCCACACGAACACCACCGACGCGCCGGTGAGCGTCAACCACACCAGGGTGCCGATCTCGCCGAAGTGATTGCCGAGTTCATAGTTCAGGTAGGTGCGTCCGCCGAGATTGTCGTCCGGCCAAGGGAATTGGCCGATGGCGAAGCCGATGATCATGGCGGGCAGTGGCAGCAGGCCGACCACACCGGCCCACCGCAGGTGGTAACGCTCGGATTCGATTTCCATCGCAGACCCTTTCGTCAGCGCCGTCCCGGCGTCGCGATCCGGCGCGGATGCCGGATCCGCAGTGGAGTGTGTTGTCCGCGTGGGTCTTCGCGGCCAAGCCGAGGTGGGAGTGCGGATCGACGCCACAGTGGGAACGCGACAGGGGTGCGGGTGGTCACCGGCGGCCGGTGGCGCGGCGGGTCCAATTCCGCGCCGACCGGCGGACCCAACTCAGACCAGTGCCGCCAGTTCGGCCAGCCTGCGCACCTCGGCGCGCACCAGGTAGTTGTCGCGCCGCAGCAGATGCTGGACGCAGCGGTGCGCGTCCTGGTCGTAGCGGATATCCTCGGCGCACAGGTCGGCGGCCTTGGTCAGGGCCAGTGCGGCGGCCACGTCGTCGCGGCGGTGCACATAGGCGAATGCCTGGCAGATATGGTATTTCGCGCGGCGCGCGGGCAGATAGTCGGCGGCAGGCTCGATAGCGGCGGCTCTGCGGATGGCCTCGTCGGGATTGCTGGCGGCCAAGGCGATCTCGATGCCGGTGATGCCGACCTCGGTGGGGCCGAACGGAATCGCGTGGGTCTCGGTATCCACGCCGAGCGCCTCGGCGGTGCATTGCGCCGTGGCGAGCAGTGCGGTGGGCTCGTGCGAGAGGCGCGCCGCCGCCCCCGCGCGAGCGGCCAGCAGGTGCAGCGCGCCCCACAGTGCCGCGTCGGCCGGATCGCGCGGCCGGGTCGGGGCCAGGCGATGGGCGGCGGCCAGCGCGTAGTCGCGGCATTCGATCGGATAGGAGAGTCCGAGCAGCGCGCTGCCGACATGCCAGGCGCTGGCAGCGGTGAGCCTGCCGTGCGCGATCCGGGTCGAGGTGGCCATGGAGCGGTCGGCGACGGTGGCCGCCATGGTGTGTTCGCCGCAGCCGGTGAGCAATTGGCGCGCCACGTGATAGGTCTGCACCAGCAGTTCGGCCGAGTCGTCGCTGCGCAGTCGCCAGCGGGCGGCGCGGCTGGCGCGCAGGACGGCGGGGAGTCTGCGGGCCAGGCGCGAATAGCGCTGCGGCGAGGCGCTCCAGATGGTGCGGCATTCGCCGAGCGCGGCCGCCAGCAGTGTCGAATCGAATTCGGCCCCTGCGGTGGGGGAGTCGCGATGTCTCGGCGGTGGCGCGGCGAATCGCGTTCCAGGATGGTCGGTTTCGGTGAAGACGGCGTCGTCCTGATAGACGCACAGCGCCGGATGGTCCACGATCACCCGGCGCAGGGCACGCAGGCTGTCGCCGTCCGGTCGCGGCAGCGATCCCGTTGGCGCGTCGATCAATTCGGTGAGATCGTCCACCTGCAGGATCTCGGCGAGCCGCAGCAGGACCTCGATGCTGTCGAGCCTTCTGCGGCCGGATTCCACCAGACGCAGCCATTCCTCGCTGCGTCCGGCCAGATTGGCGACCACCCTGCGGGACAGCCCGCGCCTGCGGCGGCGGATCTCGAGGCGTTCTCCCACAGTCAACCCGATGGTGTTGGGCGCGTTCATCTGTCATCCCCTTTTGAAAGTCGTGACGATGGTGGTGCTGGCGGACAATCGGGGATATTCGCATTCGACCCGGCATCGACCGCCCAATCGATTCCCATAATTGGGAAATTCCGGCGTGCCGCTTACACTGCTTAGCATCTTCGGCTCACGTTTATTCGAGCATCGCTGAATTCTCCTCGCGGACAACAGATTATGTGGTTCCGCCGCTGTGGTTCCGTTCGTCGTTCAGTACGCGCCGTCCTCAGGAGGAAGAGTTTGACCACGCAAAGCTCCATTCCGCTCGCGCCGCGCGCGGTGCCACTGCTCGGCCATACCGTCGCACTGCTGCGTCGCCCCCTGGACTTCCTCGCCGGACTGCCCGCGCACGGGGATCTGGTTCGCATCCGCATCGGCTCGGCCGACGCGGTGGTGGTGTGCGATCCGGTTCTCTTGGATCGGGTCCTGCGCGACGACCGCACCTTCGACAAGGGCGGCCCCCTCTTCGACCGGGCGCGCACGGAGGTCGGCGACAGCCTGCCGGTCTGTCCGCACGCGGTGCACCGCAGACTGCGCCGACTCGTGCAGCCCTCGTTCCAGCGCGTGCGGATGGCGGGCTACGCCGCGATCATGACCGAGCAGATCCGCGCCGTCGTGGACCGCTGGCGCGACGGCCAAACCCTGGACATCCTCGCCGAAACCACCACCATGGCCTCGAAAACCCTTGTGGCCACCATGTTCTCCGATTCCCTTCCCCCGGATCGGTTGCGGCGCATCCTCGATGACCTGCTGATCCTCATGAACGGCATGTACCTGCGCATAATCCTGCCGCCCGCGCTGGGCTGGCTGGCGGGTCCGCGCTACCGGCGCGCGGTGCGGCGACTGCGCGCGCAGATGTCGCGGATCATCGTCGAGCGGCGCGCCGACGAGCGCGATCACGGCGACCTGCTGTCCACCCTGCTCACCGCCCGCGATCCCGAGACGGACGCGGGCTACCTGTCGGACGAGGAGATCATCGGCCAGTTGCTGTCGTTCGTGTGGGCGGGCACCGAGACCACCAGCGGCACCATCGCCTGGGCGCTGCACCTGATCGCCGAACATCCCGAAATCGAGCGCAGACTGTTCGCGGAGGTGGACGCGGTGCTCGGCGGGCGCGCCGCGACCCATGACGACCTCGATCGGCTGGAACTGACCGGGCGCATCGTCAGCGAGACCATGCGGTTGTGGCCCGCCGCCTGGATGCTCAGCCGGGTGACCACAGCGGATGCCGAACTCGGCGACGCGACGATTCCGGCGGGCGCGACGATCATCTTCGGCGCGTACCTCACCCACCACCATCCAGGGCAGCATGCGGCCGATACCTTCGACCCGGATCGGTGGCTGCCGGGAGGTGACGCGCCGCAGCGAAATTCGTATATCCCGTTCAGTTCGGGCGCGCGCAAGTGCATGGGTGACGCCTTCTCGCTGATGGAGGCGACGCTCATGCTGGCGACGATCGCGTCCCGCTGGCGGTTGCGGTCGATACCGGGCAGCCGGGTTCGGCCGAAGGCCACCGCCGTGCTCGCCCCCGCCGGGCTCCGGATGCGGGCACAGGAGCGTTCCCTACCGTGAGAAGCGCCTGAAGCCAGGCGATTTCACCCTTCCACCATCATCTGCATCTCGGGGGGCCAAACCCGAGGGAGCAGAGCGAATGAGATGGTTCGGTGGCCGCGCCGCAGCGGTGTGCGCAGTGTCGGCGGTGGTGGCCGCGCTGTTCGTGGGCGCGAATCCCGGTGCGGCGCGGGCAATGCCCGTCGACCGCGCCGGGGTGCTGGCACTACTGAATGGCTTGCCCGCGCAGAATCGCATCCTGTCCGGACAGCACAATCGCGAGCCGTCGGCGACGCCGTTCGGCTGGAACTGGAATACCGCCCCGGCCGCATCGCTGTACGGGCCGTGGACGCAGAAGGTCGCCGATATCACCGGCGTGCGTCCGGCGGTCTGGAGCGGTGACCTGCTCTACGACGCGCCGTTCACCGACGGCACGTGGCGGCAGGCACTCACCGATCAGGCCATCGCCCAGTGGCGCGCCGGTTCGCTGGTCGCACTGACCTGGCATATGTGCCCGCCGACCACCGGATCGTCGTGCCAGTGGCAGCCCACGAACGCCTCGGATCAGACCGCCGTCAATGGTTCGCTCACCGATGACCAGTGGCAGCGCCTGCTCACCTCGGGCGATCCGCTCAATTCCGCGCTGCTGAGTCGTTTCGACGAGGCGCTGCCCTACCTCACCCAGTTGCGTGCGGCCGGAGTTCCCGTGCTGCTGCGACCTTTTCACGAAATGAACGACGGTTGGGCCTGGTGGGGGACGACCATCGGAACCAGTACGCGCCGGCAGCAGTCCTGGCGTGCCGCGCTGTTCCGGCTCATGCACGACTACTACGCGGGCAAAGGGCTGGACAACCTGATCTGGGTCTGGGCGCTCAAGGATGTGGCGGGCGCGCAGAACCGGGATGCGACCGCCGAATATCCCGGTGACGCCTACGTCGATGTGCTCGGACTCGACCTGTGGTGGAATCGGCAGGCACCCGCGGACTGGTACAGCGACCTGCACAATGTCGCGCCGAACAAGCCGATGGCGCTCACCGAAGTGGCCCAGTTGCCCACCGCGGGCACCCTCGCCGCGCAGCCGCTGTGGGCCTACGCCGTGGCCTGGGCGGAATACAGCAACACCGATTGTCAGCCGATCACCGTCGGCGACGGGTCCTCGCTGTGCCTGGGCTACACCGACCCGGCGACGGGCGCGTTGGTCAACTACAACACCAACCAGGGCACCAAGGACTTCTACTACCGCGGCAACACCCTGCGCCAGGGACAGTTCTAGAACGGGCAGCCGACGCCCGCGGCGACCTCGATGCGCAGCGTCTTCTCGCTGCCGATCTGAGCGGCGTGCAGGTTGTGCCTGCCGGGAGTGCTCGGGGTCCACCGCGCCCGCACCTCGCCGGAGGCGCCCACCTGCACCGCGCCCGCCGGATCGAACAATCCGTCCTGACTGTCGTAGAAACTCAAGTACTCGCCCGGCCCGGCGTGCGCGATCACGGTGTAGGTGCATCCGGTGCCGAATCCCGGCATCGGGCCGGGCATGACATCGAATCCGGTGATCGATGCCGACGCGGTGGGGGCGGCCAGCATCAGTGCCGCCGCGGTCACGCCCAATGCTGCGCAGACAAGTCTGCTCGAACCAATCATCGGAGAACCTTTCGCGCCACCATCCTGAACTGCGGACATAACGCCCGCACCCCGAGGGTACCGAGTCCGTTCGTCTCGGCCGCCGCCCTCGGTTCGCGGAGTTGGGGGGCGGCCGCGGGGGCGGCGCGGACAGCTCGAAGCGCCGTCGCGTGGACCCGCGACGGCGCTTCGACGATTTTCCAGGCGCCCTTTACGAAGGCGGCTCCTTTTAGGGGGTGGCGTAGCCGATGAGCGCGCCGAGGCCCGCGCCGATCGGCACTGTGACCAATGCGCCGACACCGCCGAGGAAGAAGCCGATCACCGCGCCGATACCGGCGCCGACCAGCGCGCCGACACCCGCGTTGTACTGCTTGCGGGCAATGGTGTCGGAGGCCGCGTCGATGGCCTGCACCGTCCGGTCGGACTGCGGGGTGAGGGTGAGGGTGCGGCCGTCGTCGGCCAGGGTCGCGGCGAGGCCGACGGTGCCCGCGGTCGACCGCAGCGCGAGCGGGACGGTGGCCACGATCGCGCCGGTGGCGTCGGTGAGCGCGATGGCCTGACCGTCGGGGGTGGGCGCGAACCGCCCCGAGGTGACGGTGGTGCTCAGGCCCGCCCGGTCCGCGGTGGGCGCGACGAGGTAGCCGACACCGTGGTCGACGCCCGCGATGCCTGGACCGGGCAGCGGCTGGGCCTGCACGGCGCCCGCCGCGATACCGGTGGCGCAGGCCGCGAGTACGGCCGTCGCGGCGAACTTGCTGGGTCTCATGGTATTTCCCCACATTCCGTCGGCTGTGTGCCGACACATCCCCTGTCGGCCGAACTTCGACCGACCCCATTTTCACTCAGCCGATCCGTCGCGGCGTGGGTTTTTGATCACACCGCGCGCGAGACTGAGCCAGGACCCAGAGCCGCGAAAGCGCTTTTGCCGCAATACCGGGTCCCAGCGGCGACACCTCGGCCGCGATCGTCGCGGCGGGCGGGAACGACGCCGATCGAGCGCTAGTCGGTGAAATGTCCGGTGGCCAGGGCGTCTTCGCGTAGTCGGTCCGGGAATCCCGGTCCGAGGCGCGCGCTCACCTCGGCGAGGTGCAGGGGTTCGCGGCAGTGGGCGCACACCATGCCGTACTCGCCGCGCACCTGGGCTGGCGGCCCACCCTCGTCGTCCTCGCCCTGGTATTGGCCGCTGTGACGTTGCCGCTGCGTTGGCTGTGCCTCACCCCGCCCTGGTCGCCACACCATGGGCACACCCGCGAGCGGGGTGCGACGCATATCCGCGCCGTCGCGGGTTCGCGTGCCTTCGCCTTGTTGACGGCGGCGAGTTGCCTTACCGCCCTTGCCATCTACGGTGCGACCAGCAATCTCGTCCCGCTGCTCGTCGACCGAGGCGTCGACGGTCGCACCGCCGCGACCGTCCTCGGGCTCTGCGGCGCGGGACAACTCCTGGGCCGCCTCGGCTACCCGGCATTGGCCCGCCGCACGCACCCGCCCGCGCGCACCGCCGTCGTCATGTCGACCGCGTGTCTGGCCGCGGTGCTGCTCGCGGCGGTGCCCGGACCGCTCCCGATGCTCGTCGGGGTTTCCGTATTCGCGGGCGCCGCGCGCGGAGCGCTTACCCTTGTGCAGGCCACTGCCGTCAGCGACCGTTGGGGCACAAGAGATTTCGCCACCCTCAATGCTCTGGCCTGCACACCCGCCGCACTGGCCGTCGCCCTCGGCCCGGCCACCGGAACTTTCCTCGCCAATTCCGTCGGCGGATATCCGACTGCCTGCGCCCTGCTGGGTTGCGCGGCTGCGTTCGGGGCCTTGCTGGCGCTCGGTACGAAAGTCGATAGGGTCCTATGAGGACCAGATGAGCGGGGGCCGCGGAGGTGGGCGATGACTGTTCGGCCGGTACAGGCGCGATCCTTGGTGGCGCAGGCCAGTGCGGAATTGTCGCGCCTGATCGAGGCGGGGGAATGGCGGGTCGGCGCCCGGATTCCCAATGAGCAGGAACTGAGTCGGCTGCTCGGAGTGGGGCGATCGACCAGCCGGGAGGCGGTGCGCGCGCTGATCGCGTCCGGGCAGCTGCGCTCGCGGCACGGATCGGGCACGTATGTGGTTTCGGTGAAACCGGTTTCGGACTTCGATCGGCACCTGTTGCGCTCGGATGTGGCGCAGGTGTACGAGGTGCGATTGATGCTCGAGGTGGAGGCGGCCCGGCTCGCGGCGCGCCGCCGGACCGAGGCGGATATCGAGGTATTGAAAGACGCACTGCGGCAACGCGAGTCGGCCGATGAGCCGGCGAAGGTGGTCGAGGCCGACCTGCGCCTGCACGCGGCGGTGGTGGCCGCCGCGCACAACGAGGTTCTCTCGGCTCTGTATGCCTCCTTCACCGGCGCACTGCGCGGCGCGGCCGAAAAGGTGGTCGGCACACCGGAATTCCGCGACACCGTGCACCGGCGCCATGACGAGCAGTCGCACGCCCGCCTGATCGCGGCCATCGAATCCGGTGACGCGCGGTCCGCCGCCGCGGCGGCCCGGCGCACCATGTCCAGCGCGATCGACGCCCACCTGGGCGCCGTCACGCCCTTCTGAATGCTCAGCGTTCCGCGGCGACGAGCAGTTCGCGTTCGTGTTCGGAGACGGTCGCGGGCGGCACCCGATCGCGCAGGGTGAACGCGGCGATGGTCGACACGACCAGCACGGCTGCCGCGGTGGCGATCGCGCCGCGCGGTCCGACGTGGTCGGCCAGGATGCCGAACAGCGGGGAGGCCAGGCCGCCGACCGACATGGCCAGGCCGAGGGTGACGCCACTGGCGGAGCCGGGGCGGGTGGGCAGATAGTCCTGGGCGAGGGTGACCTGTGGAGCGAAGGGCAGGAACATGGCCAGGCCGACCAGGGCGATGGCCAACGCCGCCCACACCGTGGATTGCGCGAGGGTCAGGACCAGCAGTGCGGGCGGGGCCATCAGGTAGCCCGCGCGGATGGCGATGCGACGTCCGTAGCGGTCGGCGAGCGCCCCGCCGACCAGCGTGCCGACCGCGCCCGCCACCGTGAACAGCGAAAGTGTCAGCGCGGCGACGGATTTGGATGATCCGAGGGTGTGGATCAGGAAGGGCGAGGCCATGGACATGGTGATGACATAGGGCACCGACCAGCAGACCGTCACCAGGACCAGTCGCCCGAAGGCGGGCCAGTCGTCGTGGCCGCGGCGCTGTTCGGCGGTCGCCGCGATGGGCGCGGCCATCACGTAGCCCCGGTAGCGATACCACGGTTTCTGCAGCGTCCACAGCAGACCGACCACGATCGCGGGCACCGCGAGCAGGTAGCCGCCGGAGAGTCCGAGCCCGCCGACGACGAGGGTCACCAGCGGCGGTGCGAGCGAGGCGCCGACGGTGCCGCCGACGGAGAAGGCGCTCATGGCGAACTGCGAGGGTCCGCCCGCCGCGCGGGCCGCATTGGTGGCGGGCGGATGGTAGGCGGAGATCCCGATTCCCGCGATGGCCACGCACACCCAGGTGAGCAGATATCCGGAGCTCATCGCGGCGCAGGCGATTCCGGCGGCGGCGACCAGGAATCCGGCCGGTATCAGCCAGTTTCGCTGGCGGCGGTCGACGATCATGCCGAAGATCGGCTGGGTGAGGCTCGACAATCCGGTGGCGGCCAAGGTGATTCCGGCGACCGCCGAGTAGCTGTAGCCGCGTTCGGACATCAGGAATGGCAGCAGCGCGGGCACCGCCCCCTGATAGAGGTCATTGACCACGTGCGTTCCCGTCAGGAACGCGACTTGACCCCGTTTCACAGCATTTCTCCCTTATTTCTGCCGCAGTCGCGGTGCTTTCGATGGTGCTCGGCAGATCGGGCGGGCGGATCGCGCCGCGCCCTCGCCGAGATCTGATTCATCAGGTCCTCTGAGGACTTGACGATAGCAACGAGTTCGCGGTGTGGATAAGGTCTGCCTAAGTGTTTGTGCCGGAGTTCACATGTCGACGGACTGTCCCCGGAATAGGGATCCCCCGGCCGACGCGGCATTTTAGGGTGGGGCATGTCTTCGACCACGCGACGTCCACGCGCCGATGCGGTGCGCAATATCGAGAAGATCCTGGTGGCGGCGCGGGCGGTGTTCTCCGAGCGCGGCGCGCGGGCGCAGTTGGGGGAGGTGGCGGCCGCGGCGGGGGTGAGCGAGGCGACGCTGTATCGACACTTCGCCGGTCGCGAGGAGTTGATTCTCGAGGTGCTGCGGCGGCGCTTCGCCGAGGATGTCGCGCCGGTTGCCGCGCTGGCGCTGCAGCGGGCCGATCCGTGGCAGGCGATGGTGGACATGCTCGAGGTGGTGCTCGAGGTCGCCGAGCGCGAACAGCACACCTTCGCCGCCGCGCTGTCGCCGGATATCTTCGCGGAGTTGGCCGTTCGCTATTTCGAGGACTTCGGCACGGTGTTGCGCCGGGCGCAGGAGGCCGGAGTGGTGCGCGCGGATCTGGTCGCCGCGGATCTGCCGCGGTTGACCACCATGTTGATCGCGGCGCAGCGGCTCGGCGGGGCCGCCGATGCCATGTTCCTCGGAATGGGAAGTGCGGGAGGCGGTTCCGGCAACGGTTGGCGCCGGTATTTGGCGCTGCTGCTGGACGCGATGCGTCCCGCTGCCGCCACCGCGCTGCCGCCGTTTGTGCTACCGTCGGATCCCCGTTAATTGAGAGTTGGCTCTCAATTACAGCTTCGTTATCGAGACAGGGATTCGATGCCGCATTCCGCGCGCGTTCCGTTCTACCGCTGGCGTGACCGTTTCGACCCCCATCCCGCTCTGGCCCGGCTACGCGAGACCGAACCGGTCAGTCGCGTCACGTTTCCGATGGGTCCGCTCTCGGTGCCGGTATGGCTGGTCACCCGGTACTCCGATGTCCGCGAGGTGCTGAATAATCCCGCGCTGTACAGCAACTCGGCCGATCGGATGGCCGAGCACGTGGCCGCCGCACTGGGCAACGACGCCGCACTGCGCCTGCGCGAGCTGACACCCGGCCCGCTGGTGGTGGCCGATCCGCCCGACCACACCCGGCTGCGGCGGGTGCTGGCCCCGGAATTCACCGTGTCGCGGATGCGGCGGTTGCGGCCGCGCATCGAGGAGATCGTCACCGGACACCTGGACGCGATGGCCCTGCACGGCGGCCCGGTGGACCTGGTCGAATCCTTCGCGCTCCCGGTGCCGTCGCTGGTGATCTGCGAACTGCTCGGCGTGCCCTATGCCGACCGTGCCGATTTCCAGCGGCGCGGCGCGGCGCAATTGGACCGCACCATCGGCGAGGCCCGTCGCGCCGCCGCCGCGGCCGAATCCCGGTCCTATATGGCGGAATTCGTGCGATTGCAGCGGGCCGATCCCGGATCCGGGCTGCTCGGCGCACTGGTGCGCGAACACGGGGACGAACTCACCGACGCGGACCTGATCGGCCTGGGCGTCCTGCTGCTCATCGCCGGACACGAGACCACCGCCAGCATGCTCGCCCTCGGCACGCTGTTGCTACTGCAACATCGGCAACAGTGGGCGATGCTGGCCGATGGGCGGGCCGAGCCGGATCGGGCGGTCGAGGAACTGCTGCGCCACCTGTCGGTCGTGCACCATCCCGGTCTGCGAACGGCCCTGCGGGATACGGTGATCGGCGATATCGCGATCGCGCGGGGTGAGATGGTGCTGTGCTCCATACCTGCCGCCAACCGTGATCCGGAACTCGGCCCGGATCTGTTCGATATCTCCCGAAAGTCCAATGGCCACTTGGCCTTCGGGCACGGCATCCACTACTGCGTCGGCGCACCGCTGGCGCGGTTGGAAATGCGGATCGCCCTGGTCGAACTGATTCGCCGGTTTCCCACTCTGCGTTTGGCCGTGCCGTCGGAAGAGCTTGCCTTTCGGCCGGATTCGGTGGTCTACGGTGTGACGAAGCTACCCGTCGAGTGGTAGGGCGCGCGCAAACGCGCGCGAGCCCCTAGCATCCGAGGGTATGCGGCGAAGACGATGGCTGCGGGCTGAGCTATGGCTGCGAGCCGCGATGTGTTTGGTGGTCCTGGGGACGGCTGGTTGCGTTGGGGCGGTGCAACGGCCGGATTTCGAACAGCAGCTGCGGTCGCGCGGTGGCGGACTGGTGAGCGACCTGCCCGGCGGCGCGTTGGCCGCACTGCGCGAACGCCTGGGAGCGGCCGATATTCAGGCGGGCGTGATTCTGCTCGCCGCGCCGAACACCGCCCAGTTCCGGTTGGTGCTTTTCGATCAACCGCCGCAGCTCACCCGCTTCCTGTCCGATCGGCCCGAGATCGGTGCGCGACAGGCGGTGGCGCGGTTGCGGATTCGTCCGCCGGGCGCGTCCCGCGCGCTGGACGACTATTCGTTCACCCTGGGGGCGCTGAGCGCGCCGGAACCGGTTCGTGTTTCGGCGCGCGACGATCTGGACGGCGAGAGCTTCGCTGTGAGCGAGGTGCCCGGCCTCGGCCGGATCGAGGAGATCGTGGATACCGCCATCGCCCGCGGCGAGGTGCCCGGCGGCGAGGTGACCGCGCTGGTGGTCGGCCGCTTCGGTCGTGAGATCCGCATCGTGACCAATGTGGTCTCGCCCCGCACGGAGGCGGTCGTCGAATTCGACCGCACCGGCGCGTATCTGCGGACCCGGCAGGCGTGATGTCCGAATTCCGCGTGCTGAAGGCGATTTCGGTGGCCGCGTCGGCGACGCCGCTCACGCTGGTCGTCCCCGTGGCGATCTGGCCGGGTGAGGCCGAGTTGACCGCGCCGCTGTTCTGCGGCGCACCGTACCGCGAGCCGATCGTGGTCGCCGACACCACCCACGATTCGGAGGGCACCTCGGTCAACTACACCCTCTACTGCGCCACCTCGCGCGGCGCGGTCACCGACCAGGGATTCGTCCTCCCCTTCCTTGTTCTCATGGCCGCCCATTTCGTGCTCATCGCGACGGCGATCCTGGTCGGCGCGCTGCTGTCGCGTCGTCGCGGCGAACCACCCCGAATCGCCGCGCCGGACGTGGTCGAATTCTGACTCCCGTTAACCGGGAGATAACCGGGTAGGGTGCCAGGGGAATTCGGACGATAAGGACGCGGCACGAGGAAGGGCACAGCATGAGGTTCGGCAAGGGGATGGCCGCACTGGCCGCCATCGGTATCGCGGCGGCGACGGCGTCGTGCGGGTCGAACGACTCGAACGGCACCGAGAAATCCGGAAACGAATTGCGGTGGACCGCGATTCGCGCGAACGAGGCCGGATTCGACCGCGCCCCCGTCATCCTCACGGCCGGTGCGGAATCGGTGCTCGTCGACGGCGGATTCACCCTCTCGGACGGTAAAGCCCTCGCCGATCGGATCAATACCATCGGTCAGCCGCTGAGCACCGTCTTCGTCACCTCCAGCGATCCGGACTACTACTTCGGGCTGCGCCCGGTGACGAGCGCCTTCCCGCAGGCCAAGGTGCTCGCACCCGAGGATGTGGTGGCGGCCGTGCACGGGAATGTCGAAGGCAAGATCGCCACCTGGTCCCCGCAATTGGGCGACAATGGCCCGCGTGCGGTCGCCGACGTGGTCATCGCGCAACCCAGTGCGCAAACCGCTCTCACGGTCGGCGGTCACACCCTCGATATCGTGCGCGCCGACAACCTGGGGGACCGCTACTACCTGTGGTCGCAGGATCTGCGAGCCATCTTCGGCGGTAATCTCGTCGCCTCCGGCGAACACCTGTTCATCGCCGACCTGCCCGCATCGGCACAGCGCAAGCAGTGGATCGCCAACCTCGACACCATGATCGCGCGCGATCCGAAGATCGTCGTCGCGGGCCACGCCCCAGCGGGCGCCGACAACGGGATCGCGGCGCTGCGCTTCACCCGCGACTACCTCCTCGCCTTCAACGAGGCCGAGGCCGCAGCGGGCAACAGCGCCGACCTCATCGCCGCCATGAAGCAGCGCTATCCCGGCCTGCCCGGTGAGAGTTCGCTGGAGTTGAGCGCGAAGGTCGTGAAGGGCGAGATGCAGTGGGGGTGAACCGAACCGGTTCTTGTCGGCCCCCTTCTCTAGAGTGCCCGGCGTGACCGATATTCAGTTGCTGCGCCCCGAGGGGCTTGTTGTCTCCCCCGCGTTCAGCCATGTCGCGGTGGTTCCGCCGGGCGCCACCACGGTGTACATCGGCGGTCAGAATGCCGTCGACGCGAGCGGAGCGCTGATCGGCGGCGATGATGTCGCCGCGCAGGCCCGGCGGGCCATGGAGAATGTCGGGATCGCGCTGGCGGCGGCCGGGCTGGGTTTCGAACATCTGGTGCAGACGACGGTGCTGCTGGTCGATGGTGTCGATGTGCGGGCGGCCTATGGCGCGGCGGCGGCCGCGCTGGCCGTATGTCCGCAACCGCCGCTGGTCACTGCGGCGCTGGTCGCCAAGCTGGGTGTGCCCGGCGCGCTGGTGGAGGTGGCGGCCGTCGCGGCCGTGGTGCGCTGAATCGGCCGGTGATCGGATCGGCCCGCGATTCGGTCACCCGCCCTACCGGATGGATATCCGTGTTTCAGAATACTGAAACGTAGTGATTCGAAATGTGGGGCGGACCGGTCGGAATTCGATCGGTCCGTTCAATCTTCCTGTCTTGCAGATGATCTAGATCCAGTAACCTGCTCGCGATCGTGCGTTCCAGCCCCGAATCGAAAGCTACATAATAAGATAGCGAGTGTCAGATCGACGCACATCGAGGGAAGGCATGTCATGGCAACCGCACTGCAGAATCAGAAATTCAGCGTGCTTTTCGATCGTTTCGACGCCGACCAGAACGGCAAGATCGACCAAACCGATATCGATCTCATCGTCCAGGGCTGGTGCACGACCTTCGAGATCGCGCCCGGCACCCCGAAGTGGCGCACCATGGTGGGCCATGCCAACAAGCTCTGGCAGGACCTGCTCGGCCACGCCGACACCGATGGCGACAAGGAGGTCAGCCGGGAGGAGTGGGTGAACAGCATGGACAAGCCCGAATTCCTGGAGGACGTGCTCATCCCGTTCGCGCTGGCGACCTATGAGCTGGCCGATACCGATGGCGACGGACGGGTCAGCCGCGAGGAGATGGACCGGGCGCAGCAGCACAGTGGCATGTCGCCGGAGGATCGGGCGCAGTCGTTCGCCGTGCTCGATATCGATGGTGACGGCTACGTCACCAAGGAGGAGTTCACGACGGCGGCCCGCGATTTCTTCCTCAGCACCGATGCGAACGCGCCGGGAAACCTGCTGGCCGGAAAGTTGGGCTGAGGGCCGCGCGGTATCGGCGGGTGGAGCCGATTCCACCCGCCGAACATTTGCCGCGGGTCGAATCCCGCTTCGGGACAGGGCTGTTCAGTAGCGGGTAGCCGGTAGCATCCGGCGGGTGCGCGTTGTGGTGATCGGTTCGGGAATCATTGGGCTGTCAGTGGCCGAGCGTTTGCTGGCGGATGGTCACGAAGTCACGGTGGTGAGTGCCGACGAGATCACGCGCACGGCCTCGTATTTGGCCGCGGCGGTGTGGTTTCCGACGGCGGTGGGGCCGGGGGAGCGGGTGGGGCAGTGGGGGCGCGACACCTTCGAGCACTGGGAGCGGGTACAGGCTCCGGGTGTGCGAATGTGCGAGTCGTTGGCGCTGTACCGGGCGGAGATACCCGCGCCGGCCTGGGCCGGGAGCGTGCGTGGGTTCCGGCCTGCCCGTGCCGATGAGCTGCCCGCGGGCTATCGGTTCGGATTTCGATTCGCGGTGCCGCTGGTCGAGATGCCGGTGTATCTGCCGTATCTGCGGGGCCGGGTCGATGCGGCGGGGGCGCGATGGGTCCGTCGAACCGTGCGCGAGTTGGCCGAGGTGGTCGACCTGAAGCCGGACGCGGTGGTCAACTGCACCGGCCTCGGTGCGCGGGAACTGGTGGGCGACAAATCGATTCGTCCGATTCGGGGGCAGATCGTGCGGGTGGCCAACCCCGGTGTCACCATGTCGGTGCGCGATGAGGGTCATCCGCTGGGGCGGGCCTATGTGCATCCGCGCGCGCACGATTGTGTGCTGGGCGGAACCCTCGATGCGGGGGAGTGGGACCTGACACCGAATCCCGAACTGACGCGGTCGATTCTGGACCGCTGCCGGGATCTGGTGCCGCAACTGGCCCGGAGCGAGGTATTGGAGACGCTCGTCGGGCTGCGACCGGGCCGCGACGAGGTGCGGCTCGAGATCGACCACACCTGTCTGCCCGCAATCCCGGTGATTCACAACTATGGGCACGGCGGTTCTGGCATGACCATCGGATACGGCTGCGCCCGCGAGGTCGCCGCACTCCTCGCGGGGTTGTGAACCGATCAGGTGGTCTTTGCCGGAATGCGCCAGATGCCGGTGGGGGCGGTCCCGTCGCCGCCGGATTCGAAGGCGATCCACTTGCCGTCCGGTGACCAACTCGGCGCACCGTCGTACACCTCGGAGGTGGTGACGCGAATCGGACTGCCGGTTCCGTCCGTGCGGCGCACGTAGATCTGGGCGTGCGCGGTGCGCGCGTGATCGGAGGAGTACACCACCCAGTCGCCGTTCGGGCCGAAGCTCGCATCGGTGTCCTCGTCGTTACCGCTGCTCAGCGCGGTGACCGGACCGCCGTCGGGGCCGATGGTCGCCAGATGCCAGCCGCCGCTCGCGCTCCGGGTCTGGAAGACGATCTTGTTTCCCGCCGGTGACCAGTTCGGCTGGCGATTGTCGGTGCCCGAACCCGGACCGTCGACCAGCAGCACGGGAGCGCCGCCCGCGGTGCGCACCTTCCAGATGCTCCCGCGCGAGGTATTGCCCGCCTGATTGTCGTTGTCCTGGAAGACGATCCAATCGCCCGCGGGAGCGAAGCTCGGTTCGGTGTAGTGGCTCGTCCCCGAGTGGGTGGTGACTTTGGTCGGCTGCTGACCCGGCTTCATGGTCCAGATCTCGTCGCGATCGGAGGCGTCGTAGGCGAAGGTGATCAAGCCGTTCGCGGCATTCCACGCGGCGCCCGGCAGATTCACCGCGGCTTGATCTCCGTTCTGCAACAGGGTCTGCGGGGCGCCACCGGAACTCGGCATGAGATTCAGGCTCGCCCCGCCCGCGTTGTACCCCGCGCGGAACTGGGTGAACAGCAGGTTCGCCCCGTCGGGCGAGTATGCCGGATTCTGGGCGCTGGCAGGGCCGCTCGGCTGGTAGAGCGGTTCCGCGTTGTCCGACCGGCCCGGCGCGGCGCCTGCTTCGGTCGGGTCGTACTGACCGGTGAGGCAGCCCGCGAGCGCGATGGCCGCCGGGGCGATGGAGGTTCTTCTCGGCACGAATTCACCGTAGCGAGGACTCATTTCGAACCTTCCCTGGACGGAGAACGCGGTCCGGTCGAGCGTATCGGCGTACGCCTCGCGCGCGGCGGTCCGGACCGATCAGCGGATCGGCGGGTCGCGGGCGAGGTGCGGGCCGCGCGGTGCGACCGGCTATTCAGAAATGCGCGTCTTTCCCATCGCGTTCGGTGCGAAAGACGATCTCAATTCCGAATATTCGACCTCGCGCGCGGCGCGGCGATTCGTGCACTTTTATCCGCATCCGGCGGCAAAATCTGCGCAAAGACGTTCGCATCCGGATATACCGCTTGGTCTGTACGTGCGTTCATTCGTCCCGAGCGGTAGATTGCCCAAGCGGTCGGACGGCTGAGAAAGTGTGCGTGATGTGTGGTCGCGTCAATTTCTCTCCGCGCGTTGACGAAAAGGGGTTTCGGTGCCGCCCGCCGCACCGAAAACGGTTGCGCTGCTCGAGGAGGACGCATGGCGCAGACACGAACGAGAGCATTCCCGCGGGGCGGATTGTTTCTCATCGCACTATTGATGGTGGGCGCGGTCCTGACGGCGCTGGCCCTCACCTCGACGGGGCGCGCGGAGCGGCCTCCCGACCACGCCGCCGTGAACACCGGAGACGACCCGGCCAATGCCGAATGCGATAAAGACGCCAAACCCATCGCCGATTCGGTGGTCACCGGCAAACTGCGCCTGGAGATCCTGTATTCGTCGCGCTGCGGCGCCAGTTGGGGCCGCATCACCCGACTGGACAATGCGGGCTCCGGCAATCGGGTGATGGTCTCGCTCTACCGCCGCTCCGACTCCACCGGCGGCTCGCGTCAGGACGCTGTGCAACCCGACGCCAAATCCGCCTCCACCACCCTGATCGTGCGCCGCACGCCCGCCGATCGCTTCTGCGCCACCGGCTCTACCAGCACCGGAGCCGAATTATTGGAGATCAGAGACCCGATCTGCACCTAGGCCCGGCCTGGCATTCGTCGAGAACCACGAACCGGCTGAACGGGATTCATGCACGGCGACGAAGTGAGGGATGGGACTCGGGGGCCAAGCTTCCAGGGGAATCCGGGAAGTGAGGAGGAACCCGATGACGTCTGCTGCGGAACTGTCCGCCGGACCCGCGCTGGTGCTGCGGTTCCGGGACGAATTGCCCGCGCTGCTCGGCGATATCGAGCGACTGGTGTGCTGCGAATCGCCCTCGGCGGATCTGGCCGCGGTGGCGCGCGGGGCCGAGGTGGTGGCCGAGGTGGGCGCCGCCCTGCTCGGTGCGCAACCCGAGCGGATCGTGCTCGCGGGCCGCACCCATCTGCTCTGGCAGTTCGGTGGACCCGGCGGGGTGCTGGTGCTCGGCCACCACGACACGGTGTGGCCGGTGGGTTCGCTGGCCACGCACCCATTCGCGGTGCGCGACGGAAAACTGTTCGGTCCCGGCTGTTTCGATATGAAGGCGGGTCTGGCCATGGCATTGCGCGCGGTAGCCGCGCTGCCCGACCGCACCGGCGTGACCATTCTGGTCACCGGTGACGAGGAGATCGGCGCCCCCTCCTCGCGCGAGCTGATTCTGGAGCAGGCGCGCGGGTGCGCCGCGGTGCTCGTCGCGGAGCCCGCCGCCGGAGTCGCGCTGAAGATCGCGCGAAAAGGCGTGTCCCAGTATCGGGTTCAGGTGCGTGGCCGGGCCGCGCACGCGGGTCTGGAACCGCAGAACGGCGTCAACGCGACGATCGAGTTGGCCCACCAGATCCGAGCCATCGCCGAACTGGGCGATGCGGCGGCGGGCACCACGGTCACCCCCACCGTCATGTCCGCGGGCACGACGGAGAATACGGTCCCGGCCGAGGCGGTGTGCGCGGTCGACGTGCGCGCCTTCGAGCCTGCCGAGCAGGACCGCATCGATTCGGCCATGCACGCCCTGCGGCCCGTTCTCGACGGTGCCGTCGTCGAGGTGCATGGTGGACCGAATCGACCGCCGCTGTCCTCGGTCGCCTCGCGCGCGCTGTTCGGCCGCGCCCAGCGCCTTGCCGAGGACCTGGGCATCGGCCCGCTGACCGGTGTCGAGGTCGGCGGCGGTTCGGACGGCAATCTCACCGCGGGGATCGGCATCCCCACCCTGGACGGACTCGGCGCGTGCGGCGACGGCGCGCACGCCGATCACGAACATGTGCTCGTCGACGAATTGCCCACCCGCACCGCGCTTTTCCACGCGCTGGTGGCGGAACTGCGCGGAAAGGATCTGCGGTGACGATGATCGGAGAGAACACCGGCGTGCTCGGTCGCGCCACCGCCGCCGCCGGTCGGGCCGCCGACCTGGCAGGCGTGCGGATCGCGACCCTGTCCACGATCGAGGAGATCGCCGAGGTGTGCCGGTTGTGCGCGCAGATGTGGCAGTCCGCGCCGCAGGACCGACCGGTCACACCGAATCTGTTGCGCGCGTTGGCAAAATCCGGCGGATACATCGCCGGTGCCTACGACGGGGACGAAATGGTAGGCGTCGGTGTGGGATTCCATGCCGCGCCCGCGGACCTGCTGCTGCACAGCCATATCGCGGGTGTGGTCGATGGGCTGCGCGGCCGCAATGTGGGTTTCGCCCTCAAGACCCATCAGCGGGCCTGGGCGCTGTCGTACGGAATCGCCACCATCGGCTGGACCTTCGATCCGCTGGTCCGTCGCAACGCCTATTTCAATATCGCCAAACTGGGCGCGCTTCCGGTGGAGTACCTGCCGGACTTCTACGGTCCCATGGACGATGTCATCAATGCGGGCGATGCCACCGATCGGCTGCTCATCCGCTGGGATCTGCGCGCGCCGTCCGTGGCGGCGATCTGCGAGGGAAAACCCGATATCGCCGATATCGGCACGGATGCTGTTGTGGCGGTGGGGATCTCGCCGGACGGCGCACCGGTCCCCGGCTCGCTCGACGGCGCGCGGTCACTGGTGGGGGTGCCCGCGGATATCACCGCGCTGCGCGCCTCGGACCCGGCCATGGCGGCCCGCTGGCGCGCCGCCGTGCGCGAAGCGCTGACCGGTCTGTTCGCTGCGGGCTCGCGCGTCACCGGATTCGACCGCACCGGCGGCTACCTGCTCACCAAGGAGATGAAATGAAACTCACCGGCGTGGAACTGCGGCGGGTCAGCATGCCGCTGAAATCCCCGTTCCGCACCTCGTTCGGCACCCAGACCGCGCGGGAGATGCTGGTGCTGCGCGCGGTCACCGATGAGGCCGAGGGCTGGGCCGAATGTGTGGCCCTGGTCGATCCGGTCTACTCGCCGGAATACCTCGAGGGCAGCGTGGATGTGCTGCGGCGCTTCCTGATTCCCGCGTTGGCGGGCCGCGACGACCTCACCGGGGCCGCGGTGGCTCCCGCGCTGGCGAGATTCCACGGCCACGCCATGGCCAAGGCGGCGCTCGAGACCGCCATCCTCGATGCCGAGCTGGTCTCGCTGGGCATTGCGCTCAGCCGTGAACTCGGCGCGACCCGGAGCCGAGTGGCGTGCGGGGTTTCGGTCGGGATCATGGATTCCATCGACGCGCTGCTCGCCGCGGTGGACGACTATGTGGCGCAAGGCTATCGGCGCATCAAGCTGAAGATCGAACCCGGTTGGGATGTCGAACCCGTGCGCGCGGTGCGCGAGCGCATCGGAGACCTGGACCTTCAGGTGGACGCCAATACCGCCTACACCCTCGCCACCGCCGACCGGCTGGTCAAACTCGATGCCTTCGATCTGCTGCTCATCGAACAGCCGCTGCCCGAGGACGACCTGCTCGGCCACGTGGAACTGGCCAAGCGGGTCCGCACACCGATCTGCCTCGACGAATCCATCACCAATGCCCGCACCGCCGCCGCGGCCATCACGCTCGGCGCGTGCCAGATCGTCAATATCAAGCCGGGCCGCGTCGGCGGCTACCTGGAATCGCGGCGCATCCACGACCTGTGCGTGGCGCACGGTATCCCGGTCTGGTGCGGCGGCATGTTGGAGACGGGTCTGGGTCGGGCCGCCAATGTGGCGCTGGCCGCGCTGCCCGGATTCGTCCTGCCGGGCGATACCTCGGCCTCGGACCGCTACTACGAAACCGATATCACCGAACCGTTCGTGCTGGCGGACGGATACCTGAGCGTGCCCACCGGACCGGGCATCGGCGTACGGCCCGAACCCGATCTCCTCGACGCGGTCACCGTGTCGACGGAATGGATTCCGGTCTAGGCGGGCCTGGCCGTGGTCACGGGGGCCGACTACCTTGGGCGGATGGCCTCCGCAAACCTGGTGCGTATTCTCGACGACCTCGGGGAGGCGCTGCTGCGGTTGCTCGGCGGCGATGCCGAAAACGCCAGGCAGATCACCGGTGTCGCGATCCACGATCCGCTCGATGAGCAGCCGCCGCCCGCCGGGTCGCTGGTGCTCGGCATCGGTTTGCGCGATTCGGAGCAGATCCGGCGACTCCTGGGCGATCTGGGCGGGCAGGGGGCGGCGGCGCTGGTCGTGCGCTCCCCGCTCGTCGCGGATCCGGCGCTGGTGCAATCCGCGCAACGATCAGGCGTGGCGCTGCTCGAACTCACCAGGGGCGCGTCGTGGACGCAGTTGACCACCTGGTTGCGCGGTCTGCTGGCCGACGATCGGCTCGGCGAACCGGAGACGCTGGGCGGTATCCCCTCCGGCGATCTGTTCGCCCTGGCCAATGCGGTGGCCGCGTTGCTCGACGCGCCGGTCACCATCGAGGACCGCAACAGCCGGGTGCTCGCCTTCTCCGGCGGGCAGGACGCGGCCGACGTGTCGCGGACGGAAACCATTCTGGGACGTCAGGTTCCGGCGCAGTATTCGCAGTATCTGGCCGAGCAGGGCGTATTCCGCGAGTTGGCGCGCAGCGACTCACCGGTCCGGATCGCGCCGCAGCCCGGTTTCAACGGGTTCACCGTGGCTCGTATCGCGCAGGCGGTGCGGGCGGGCGATGAACTGCTCGGCTCCATCTGGGCGGCCACCGACGAGCCGTTGACTCCGGCGCGGATCCGCTCGTTCGAGGAGGTCGGCAAGCTGGCGGCGGTGCATCTGTTGCGACAGCGCGCGGGGTCGGATGTGGCGCGGCGGTTGCGTGCCGATCTGGTCGGTCGGGCATTGGACGCCGGACCCGACGCGGTGGACGCGCTGCGCAAACTCGGTGTGGCCGATCAACCGGTGACGGTGCTGGCCATGGTGCCCGACCGGGGCGACCATTCGCCTGCCGCCGACGCCCGCCGCGTCAGCGAGCACGAGCGCCTGGCCGACGCGTTCGGTATGCATCTCAATGCCGTCTATCCTGCGGCGGCGACGGCGCTGCTCGGCGATACGACATACGGCATTGTGCCGGTGTTCGGCGCGCCGCACCGGGCCGTCGAGACCGCCCGCGACTTCCTCGCGCGCATCGGCGAACGCGCTCCCGTTCGGATCGGCATCGGCACCACGGCGGTGGATGTCGCCGGTCTGCGGCGCTCCCGCGAGGATGCCGACCGCGCGCTGCGCGTACTCGCCGCAGGCACCCGTCGCGTCGCCCATATCAGTGAAGTGCAGACCGAGGCCCTGCTCCAGGAATTGCACGATCTGATGACCATCCGCCGCGACCCGCTGACCGGTCCGATCGCCCGCCTGCGCGACTACGACACGGCGCAGGGCAGTTGTCTCGTCGCGACTCTCGACGCCTGGCTCACCGCGTTCGGGGATGTGAACGCGGCCGCCGCCGCTGTTTATATCCACCCCAATACTTTTCGCTATCGGCTGCGCCGCATCACCGAGGTGGGCGGTATCGACCTGACCGATTCGGATTCTCGTTTCGGCGCCATGCTGCAACTCAAACTACTCGCCATGGGGAATCCGGGCTGAGGCGAACAGGCCCGCTCCGGGTTCTGGAGCGGGCCTGTTCGCCTACGCGAGGGTTTTGTTCACGCGAGGGGCGATGCGCGCAGCGGACGGCCGGGGAAGGCGTCGGTGCGCAGGGTGTTGTCGCGAATGACGAAGGTGCCGTTGACCATCAGGTGCCGGATGCCCTGTGAGGTGCGGGTGGGGTCGGCGTAGGTGGCGCGGTCGGTGACGGTTGCCGGGTCGATGACGACGATATCCGCGTCGGCTCCGATGCCCAGGTGGCCTTTGGGGCGGATGGTGGGGCAGATGGTGTCGAGCACCCTGGCGGGTAGGTAGGAGCAGCGGCGGAATGCTTCCAGCCAGGTCCAGGCGCCGGATTCGCGGACCATCAGGCGCAGGGATTTGGCGTAGGTGCCCGAGGTGCGCGGATGGGTGCGACCGTTGGGCGGCAGCGGCCAATGCAGGGATTCGCGGGACCCGTCGGCCCAGGTGACGAACATGGCGTCGCTGGCGACGATACTGTCCTCGAAGGCCAGGGAGTTGCGCAGCAGCGCGATATCGGCGGCGCTGGTCTCGTCGAGGTAGTGGATGATGCACGGCGCGCCGGGATCGGCCTCCCGGACCGCGGCCAGCCGCGCGGCATCGGCGATGCGCTCGCCGGTGTCGACCAGCACGATATCGCTCGGCCCAACGCCCCACCGGGAAAGCCGTTCCGGCGCCAGGAAGAACGCGCCGATGGCGGTGGAGCCCGCCGCGTACGGGTACGCCTCGACGGTGACCTTGGATCCGCTCGCACGCGCCGTATCCAGCGTGGACAGCACCCGGTCGATATGGCGGCGGGAGGTGCTGTTGACGTGGCAGTGGTGCATGGCCGCACCGGTCTCGGCCGCGGCGACGGCGATTTCGGTGGAGCCGTCGATCGGGGTGGTCGGATCGGACTCGACCAATTCGCGCACGTGGGTGAAGGTCGGCGCGCCCGCCTGCGCCGCCAGCCGGGCCACGGCCAGGAATTCGGCGGGATCGGTGCGCGGCGCGTAACCGAGCAGGATGCCGACGCCGAGTCCGCCCGCGGCCAACTCCTTTTCGAGCAGGTCGAGCCAGGTGCGGCGTTCCAGGTCGGAGGAGCTGCGCTGCCATTCGGGCGCGCCGAGCACGCCGAGCAGGTCGTGGGGCGGCGTGCCCAGATGCGCGGCGTAGCGCACGGCGGCCCAGGAGGCGGAGTAGCCGTAGTTGAGTGGGCGACCGTCCTGCGCGGCGGCGCGGTAGGTCTGTTCGATATCGGGTGCGCCCGCCTCGAGTTCGAGTGCGGTGGTGACGCCGTCGAAGGCCTGCAATCGCTGCCCGGCAACGGAATTGACGTGGCTGTGCAGATCGATGAAGCCGGGGCCGACAATCATCGCGCTGACATCGAGCACCGGGATGTCCGCCGCGACGGCGAGATCGGCGCCGAGGGCGGCGACTTTCCCATCGCGCACCAGCACATCGGCCGTTCCCGAGAAACCCGATCCGGGATCGCATACCGTGCCGCCGCGCAGCAGCACCTCTCCCGTCCGCGATTGCGTTGTCGCACCGTTGTTGTCGTGCATCAGCTGAGTGCTCCCTTGATGAAATTGGTTGGATCGACGCGCCGCGGAATGCACAGCGCCAGTCCGGCCGCGATCAGACACGAGCAGGCGAGTAGTCCGAACGCCGCCGCATAGCTGAACTTGTCCATGACGATACCGAGCAGCAACGGCGCGGCCACGCCCGCGACTTGGCCGCCGAAATTGAAGACGCCCATTCCGGTGCCGGTCAGCGTGGACGGCAGCAACCGCATCGGCAGGGCGACCAGCGCGCCGCTGCCCAGACCCGCGACGAAGGAGGCACAGGTCTCCCACACGATGAAGGCGTTCGCGGAATCGGCCGCCGCCATGGGAATCAGGAATATGCCGCCGATTCCGAGTGTGACGCACAGGTACCAGCGCGGATTGTCCCGGAAATACCGGTCGAAGAGGAATCCGCCTGCGATGGTGGTGAATACGCTGGTCGCCATGGGAATCGAGGCCAGCACGCCCGTCTTGCCGATCGAAATGCCCTTGGCCAGTTGCAGATAGGTGGGGACCCAGGTGATCAACCCGTAGGTGACGAAATTCGCCGCACAGAACACACCGGCCAGCAGCCACACCCGAGGCGAGCGCAGGACCGCGCGCCGGGCCTTGGCGCTCGGCGGCACCGGGCGCTCGGCGTCGCGCAATTCGATCGACAGCGGCTTGGGGAGCAGCAGGAGCAACACCACGCCGAGGAGCGCGCCCGTACCCGCCAGCCACAGGAATGCCCCGCGCCAACCGAAATGCTCCAGCAGCGGCCCCATGAGCAGCGGGGACAGCGAGCTGCCGACGCCGGCGGCGGCGAGCACGACGCTCATGACCGTGCCGCGATTGCGCGGTGTGGTGCGTTCGGCGATGGTCTTGAAACTCGCCGCGGGGAAGAAACCCTGTGACGCGCCGAAGAGTCCGCGCACCACGAGCAAGAGGGCGAAAGTCGTTGTCACGGCGGTCATCAGGGTGAAGACCGACCACATGATCAGCGCGCCGAGCAGCAGCGCCCGCGAACCGATCCGATCGACCACCATGCCCGCCGGAATCTGGCAGATCATGTACACCAGGGCGAAGGCGGTGACCAGCAGACCCTGCGAGGTCTTGGACAGTCCGAACTCGCGGCCGATCGCGGGCAGCGCCATGCTGATTCCGAATCGATCGATATAGTCGATCGAATAGGCGAGCAAGAGGATTACCGCGGTGATCGCCCCCGTGCGCGTTATTCGTCGGCGCTGCGCCGCATCGGCCGCGACCACCATTGTCTGCTGCGTCGCCATTGATAACTCCGTTCGACCGCATTGTCTGTGTTCGAGCAATCTAGGTACGCGGGCGTTCCGGCGATTCGGTGCGCCACCACAATCCGGGCGGCGGAATTCGTCGTACTCGACTAGGGCGGATTAGCCGCGGGAATGGCGGTGATGTGCGATGGTGACGAGGGCCGAGGCGATGAACGCCGCCCCGGCCCTCTGTGGAAATCGCTGTGCGACAGTGCGTTCGGTCAGTCGGCGATCCGGTCCCAGTTACCGAACAGCGTCAGGCCCGACTTGCCCGCCAAGGCCACCGAGGCGGCATTGTCGAGTTGGCAGCGGTACTGGGGTTCGAGTCCGGCGGCGTAGGCGTGGCGGGCCAGCGCCCGGACCGCCGCGCGGGCATGGCCTTTGCCCCGATGTTCGGGGACGGTGACGACGCCGAAGTCGCTGATCGCGGAGTCCTTCTCCCTGGTGTAGTCGCCCGCGGCCCAGGTGTAGGAGCTGGCGGCGCAGACCAGCGCGCCACTGTCGAACGAGCCGTAGACGATCTCGTGGTCGAGTTCGACATAGGCGTCGTCGAGATCCTGTTCGGGAGTGGCGGATTCGAAGGCCGCGAACAGCTCGGCATCCTCGGCGGTGAGCCTGCGGACCCTGCTGTCGTTGTTCTCGGCGAGCAGTTCGGACTTGGCCGCCTCGGTGAAATAGAACAGGAAGTCGGCGCCGTTCAGGGCGATCTCGGCGTCGGTCAGCAGTTTCCGGAATCCGGCCGCGGTCGGAGCATCGGCGCTTTGCAGTCCGATCTTCGCCGCGAGGGCCGGGGCGAGGGTGGCGATGGTCGCGCCGTCGGCGATCTCCAGGATCATGACCCCGCTGTCCTGCTTCAGGTCCGGATTGACGGTGACCGCGAAGTCGCCGTTCGCGCCGATCGCTGCGGAGGCGAACATCTGTTCGCGCCAGAAATCGGTGATGACCTTCGAGAACATCGGCATCCCTTCGTCGGTGGTTCTACGACATTGCGTCGTGGTCCGCGTCGGGGCAATGTGGTTTTGCGGATTTGGCAACCGATAGTGGCCGGGCAGTGCGCTATTCAGCAGAAACGGACATCGTTGCTTTGCCATATCGGCAACGAGGGTGGGGCCTACTTCTTTAAGTGGTCGTCCACGGCGAAACGGGCGACGGCCCATGCCATCGCGCGCAGGGCCTGCTCGAATGCCTTGGGATTCACGTTGGCGAGGTTGTCGCACGGCTGGTGATAGCACGGGTCGTACGGCTGACCGGCGACGCCGCCGAAGACCGCCGCCTCCTCGGGCGTCTTGAGCGCGCGCACCCCGCCGAACGCGCCGCCGATCGGGATGCCCGCGCGGGCGAACGGCTCCTGATCCGAACCGATCTGGGCGAGGTCCGCCGTGCGGTAGGGCACCCCCTGGATCTGATAGCCCTGCGCCATCACGGCTTTGACGGTGCCCGAACCCGGCGGACCCGCCGACCCGCCGGGATGGTCCGCGCCGTCGCCGTCCATGACGAAATGCGCGTAGTTCGGCGAGCCGATCATCTCCCAGTTCAGATACAGGGCGATGGCGGCGACCTCGGCGGGTGTGCGGGTATCGATGTAGTAGCTCGAGCCGATGTCGATCAATTCCTCCGCGCCCCAGAAGGCGAAACGCACCTTGTTCGGCACCCGATCCTGGAATGGGGCCAGCCGGATCGCGGTCTCCAACAGTGCGGCGACACTGCTGCCATTGTCGTTGATACCGGGTCCGTCCACGGCGCTGTCCAGGTGCGCACCCGCCATGACGACGCTGTCCGGGTGTCCGCCGGAGGTTTCCGCGAACAGGCTGACCGCGGTGTCGTCGAAGGTGTGGCCGCGCAGTTCCAGCTGTGCCGAACCGGGCGCGGCGGTGAGCGCGGAGGCGTCGCGCTGACTGAGGAACCCGACTGGCAGTGCGGCATGCGGGACTTGGCGCCGGATCGCCGCATCGATCGCCGGTCCGGCGTCGTAGACGAGGACGGCCTGCACGCCCGCATCGCGCGCGGCTACCGTCTTATCGCCCGACGGGCAGTCGCCGGAACGGATGACGGCGATGGCGGTGCCCTTCGGGTAGTCCGCGGTAGAGCAGCCCGCGCCCGCATCGGCGAGCGGCCCGGTGACCTGCCCGGAGGGGACGAATTGCGCCATGAGCGTGCGGATTCGGCGGCCATCGGGCGCGGTGAGAGTTTCGGTGTCGGCCGCGAAATCCCGGTAGGGGACCGGTTGCGCGACGACGTCGTAGCCTGCGCGTCGCAGCGCGTTCTCCACATATTCGCGCGAGCGCGCGAAACCCGGTTTGCCGGTCTCCCGATTGCCGCCATTGGCGACGGCGATGGCGTCGAGCGCGGCCACGGTGGCCATGGCGTCGGAGGTGCTGACGGCACGCGAAATATTCTCGGCCGCCAGGTCTTGCGCCGTGGCGGCGGGGGCGAACAGCGCCGCGAGCAGCAGCGCGAGCAGTAGTGCGCGCATCATCGCACCCGCAGCGGCAGCAGATCGAGGCCGCGCTGGGTCGCGGTGGGCCGCTGACGGTGCGCGCCCGCGCTCTCCAGGCGCACCGAGGCGAGGGATCGGCTGAGCGCCACCATGATTCGATTGCCGATGTGGCTACCGAGACAGGAGTGCACCCCGCGCCCGAAACCCAGATGCGGATTGGGTGCGCGTCCGAATTCGGCGCGTTGCGGATCGGGGAAGACCTCGGGATCGTGATTGGCCGCACCCAGCAGCGCGATGACGATCTCGCCCCGGCCGATGCTCCGGCCACCGAATTCGGTGTCCTCCAGGCAGAGCCTGCTGACCGCCTGTACCGGACCCACCAGACGCGCGAGTTCGTCCACCGCGCGAGTGTCCAAGGTGCCCAACGCATCCCGATGGCCATTGGCGAGCAACCAGCGTACCGCGTTGCCGAGGAAATTGGCGGTGGTCGAATAGCCCGCGTCGAATATCGCGCGGGCCGAATTGACGAGGTGTTCGGACGGGACGGCCGTGATGTCGTCGAGATGGGCCAGGACCGAGTGGCGCGGCGGGTCGGATACCCACTGCCGGATCATCTCGTTGATCGTCTCGCGCGCGGCCAAAGCGGGGGCGCGGCGCTCGGGAGCCAGGCCCGCGTCCATACCGAGCGCCAAAGTGCGCGACGCGGTGCGGAATACGGTGTCGTCGAGCGGATAGTTCACGCCGTAGAGCAGACACATGGCCGAAAGTGCCAGTGGTTCGGCGATATCGGCGACGAAGTCGAAGGGCTCGGTCCCGACGGCGGCGACGAGTTCGTCGGCGGTCGCGGCGACGCCCGCGGCCCAGGTCGCGAGATCCCGGCGTTTGAGTGCGGCGACGAAGTGGTGGCGGATGATCGAATGCTCCGGTGGGTCCATCGTTTGCAGGCTGATCACCTGGGCGGCAATGGGTTTGCCGAGTTTGCGCGGGTCCGCGGAGAAGACGCCGTGTTCGCGCAGCACCCGTGTGCAGTCGGCGTGCCGGGTGAGCACCAGGGCGCGCAGCCCCTCGTGCCAGTGCACCGGATCCTCGGCGCGCAGCCTGGCGTAGACGGGATAGGGGTCGGCCAGCATTTCCGGCGCGAGCGGTCGGAATATTTCCGCGCGGGCGGTTTTCGCGGTGCGAGGGGTGGACAAATGCGGCTCCCGTCCAAGGAAAGCTGTGGGTGCCCGGCTCGCGACGCCGGGCACCCCGATCTCAATTGCTGATCAGTTCAGCGCTCAGTGCGGGTAGTCCATGGCGCACCCCCTAACTCGAATCCGTTGTTTCGCAGGCTTCCCGGCCGCAACGTCGATATCGAGCCTTGCCGGTGGGGTGGGGCGCGGACAAGGGTCGAACGCGTTCGGGTGTGTTCGGAACAGGTCGACCTGCCGTTCGAACACCGGTCGAAATGAGAAGGGACAAGCTGAATTTCCGATTCGATCCCACGCTGCCAGGTGGAAATTTCTGTCATGCTGGACGGTATGGCGCGCGGGAAGGACAGTCCGCGGCCGGAGCGGGCCGCCACGGCGGCCGAATATGTCGCCGCGCTACGGTCGTTGAAAAGCTGGTCCGGACTGGCCTATCGACAATTGCAGGGGAAGGCCGCCGCGAACGGAGATGTGCTGCCGTCCAGCACGATCGCCACCACGCTGGGGCGGGCCACCCTGCCGCGCGAATCTTTCGTGGCAGGTTTCGTGCGCGCATGCGGACTCGACGGCGAGCAGGTGACGCGGTGGTTGGACGCGCGGGAGCGGATCGCGGCGCGGTCGCGGGAGCGTGAGGACGGAGTCGAGCCGGAGCCGGAGCCATTGGTGCGGCGCAGGTTCAGATTCCTGTGGCTGTTGTTCGCCGGAATCGTGGGTGTGCTGGGCACTTTGGGCGTGCAGGCGCTATCCGGCAAGACCGACAGCGGGACGCCCGATCCCGTTCCCGGACTCGCTCTGCCCTCGATCGGCAGTTGGGCGTTGATCCAACCGGCCCGGACCCCCGAACTGTGCCTGTCCGACGGTGTGGATCGAACTCGCCACTATCCCAGCGTGATCGCGGTGCAGCGGCCCTGTGCGCAGACTCGGGTGCCGCGCGTCTATCTCGAGCCGGTTGGTGGGGGAATGGTCCGAATCCAGTGGCACCACCCGAGTTTCGGTGTCGGGTGTCTCACCGTGTTGCGGGACGGGCCGGGTCGGGATCTGCTCGAACCGCGCGGGGAGTGCGCTTCGGGCGATCCGACCCAGCGGTTCCGGCTCGAAGCGGTGGGGCCGCCCGCAGTCGGCCACTTCCGATTGCGTCCCGACGCGACGCGCGAGTGCCTGTCGCTGCGCGATCAGGATATGGCGGCGGGCGCCGAGGTGGTTCAGGGACGGTGTTCGGGCGGGCGGGACGAGGAATTCCTCATCACCCTCGTCCCGCCCGCCTAAATGCCTGCCGGGGCCGGTCCCGCGCCCGATTCTCGCAGGATCGGCCTCGAGTCCGGGCGGTTTCCGACCACGGGCCGCCGTGGTGCGCGACGATGGAGGCGCGGTGCGGTCGCACCGCTCGTTTCTGGATCGTGTCCAGCTGTGCTCCCGCTAGGTAGGAGGATCCATGGTGTCTGTCAGCCGCCCTGTCCTTGCGTTCGGCGTCTTAGGCGCGTTGGCCTCGGCTGTTCTCGGGTTCGCCGCGCCCGCTCAGGCCGCGACGAGTATCGATATCGGCGCGGTCGGTCCGGCCAATATCGCCGTCGACTACAGTTGCGAACCCTCCTCCGGGGTGGTCGCGATCCGAGCGATGGTCGGTGACCCCAATGCCGATGCGCCGTCGGCCGACGGCACACAGACCGCCGTCACCTGCGATGGCGGTACCCACAATGCGATTGTCGGCCTGGTCGGCACACCGGTCGCGGCGGGGCAGACGGTGCAGGTGCGTGTCGCACTGGTCGATCGCGACGAGATCGTGGTCACCGGCCAGGCCAAGTTGCTGTCTCTGGCCTGAGTCGCTACGGATTTCGCGACCGCGCGGTTCGGTCAGTGCGGCGCCGAAGCGGTCAACCGGTCGGCGAAATCCGCGATGGCGTCCCGGTCGGCGTTGCTGTAGCTGACGCGCAGCATTCGACGGTCGTCGGGGAGGAAGACGGTGCCGGGGATGACGAGGGTGTCGTAGTCGATGATCAACTCGCGCACCACATCCTCGGTGGAGCGGTCCGGATAGGGATGGCGGACCCAGCCGAAAAATCCGCCGGCGGAGAGTAATTCGTAGCCGCCCGGATGCGCGGCCATGGCCTCGGTGAACCAGATGCGGCGCTGGGCGATCTCGGCGGCCCGTGCGCGCCGCCACGCGCCCGCCGCGGTGAGTCCGGCCCAGGCGGCCTCCTGGCCGATGCGCGGCGCCGAAATAGCCACGCAGTCGAGCAGTTTGGTGACCTCGCGGCCCAGCTCGGTCGAGGAGACGACCGCGCCGACGCGGTAGCCGGGAATGGCCAGATCCTTGGAGAAACTGTGCAGGCTGACCACCGTCTCGGTCCAGTTCGGATCCGCGAGGAGCCGATGCGGCGCGGCGTCGGTGTCGCGGAACGAGCGGTAGGTCTCATCGATGATGAGCGCGAGATCGTGCCGGGCCGCCACCTCGGCCAGTTCCGTGATGCGGTCCGGCGGCACGGTGAACCCGCTCGGATTGCCGGGTGTCACCACCACGATGGCCTTGGTGCGCGGGGTGATGGCCGCCTCGGTGGCCGCGACATCCGGGATGAGCTCGGGACCCGGATCGACATAGACCGGCACCAGGCCGGTCATCCGCATCCACATATCGTGGTTGAAGTAGTACGGCAGGTAGCCGATGATCTCGTCGCCGGGACCGGCCAGTGCCGCGACCGTGAGGCAGAATGCCTGGTTGCAGCCCGCAGTGACGACCACCTGATCGGGACGGACCGCACCCGAGTAGGCGGTGGCGAGGTCTTCGGCGATGGCCGTGCGCACATGGGGGAGTCCGCCGACGGTGGAGTATTCGGCCCCGTGTGGGTCGCGGGCGGTGGCCACGATGTGCTCGATCACCTCCGGCGCGGGCGGATACTGCGGCGCCGCCTGCGACAGGTTCAGCAATTCGCGTGCACCGCTACGTTTCTCGACGAGTTTGTGCGCCGAACCGATGGGTGAGTCGATCACCGAGACGGTCTCGGGATTCAAACGCATGAACTACTCCTTGGCCGCGGACGCCGGCCCGCACGCGGGTGCGGTTCCGGCTACGGGTGAGACTACCCGCGCGAATCCGTGCACAGTTCGATCCGCGCCTCTCGGATACGAGTCGGCGCTCTGACACCCGCATGCCGCGGGTGCGATACCGATCCCATCGGAATGCTGAAATGCATTGTGGCAGTGGGCTGTTCGTATTCGGAAATACTGGTAGCGTGGCTGGATGGGGTCAAGGATCGACTGCGGCGACCTCGCGGTGCCGCTGTTCGTGTTTCCCTGGGAAGGGTCGTGTCATCCCGCCGCCGAACAGGCCGAACGGGACACGGTCGCCTGGGGTGCGCAGTACGGGCTCTACCCCGATGAGAAGTACCGGCAGCGGGTGGTCCGGACCAGATACGGGTATTTGGCGGCGCGCTGCTATCCGCGCGCCGATCGGGCGCTGCTCCAGGTCACCGCCGACTACTGCCTGTGGTTCTTCCTGGCCGACGATCTGTTCGTGGACCGGGTCGACACCGTCACGCCGGACACCATCGCGCAACTGACCGCGATGATCGATGTGCTCGATCTCGATCGAGTCGGCGAGCGGCCCATCTACGGTGCGGCGGCGTGGCTGGATATCTGTCGTCGCCTGCGGATGCTGTTGTCGCCGGAGCATTTTCAGCGTTTCGCCACCGGAATGCGGCTGTGGGCGAGCACTGCGGGTTTGCAGATTCTCAATCACGTTCAGCCGCATCCGATCCGGATCGGCGCCTACGAGACGATTCGCAGGCACACCAGCGGGATGAATCCGTGCCTGGCGCTGTCGGACGCGGCCAATGCGGGGGCGGTGAGCGCGGCGGAGTACTACGCGCCCGCGACCCAGCGGCTGCAATTGCATGCCAACAATGTGGTGAGCTGGTCCAACGATATTCAGAGCCTGGTGGTGGAGGCGCGCCAACCCGGTCAGTTCCGCAATATGGTGACCCTCTACACGGCCGACGGCACCGATCTGTCGCGAGCCGTCGATACCGTGGCCGATCGGGTGCGTGCCGAGATCGACCACTTCGCGGTGCTGGCCGAGCGGGTCCGCCGGTCGGCCCGCACCGAATTGTGCGGGTACATCACCGGTTTGCAGGACTGGATGCGCGGATATCAGGACTGGTACCTGCTCGACACCCAGCGCTACGGACGCGCGGCGACCGAGGCCGATGACCGAGCCGTCGCACCCGGACAACGACACGAACGCGATCGTGCCGACCACTGACGGCACGTGCGGCGACCGAGGCGCGGCGGCGGGATCAGCCCATCTCGCCCCGGCGACCTCGAAGGTTCAGAGCAGTTCCTGCGCCCCCGTCAGTGCGAAGCGCAGCGCCTGCTCCATCTCGTCGAACTGCGCCTGCTCGCAGATCAGCGGCGGCGCGAGCTGGATGACCGGTTCGGCCCGGTCGTCGGCGCGGCAGTGCAGACCCGCCTCGAACAGGGCCTTGGAGACGTGCCCCTTGAGGATGCGGGTGGCGTCCTCGTCGGTGAACTTCTCCTTGGTGGTCCTGTCCTTGACCAGTTCCACCGCGTAGAAGTAGCCGGTGCCGCGCACATCGCCGACGATCGGCAGGTCGTAGAGCTTTTCCAGAGTGGTTCGGAAGGCGTCCTCGGTGGCCAGGACGTGGCCGTAGATGTTCTCGCGCTCGATCACGTCGAGGTTGGCGAGGGCGACCGCGCACGAGACCGGGTGTCCGCCATAGGTGGAGCCGTGCAGGAATGTCGAGCCATTGAGGAACGGCTCCATGATCCGGTCGCCGAGCATGACCACGCCGAGCGGGGCGTACCCGGAGGTGAGGCCCTTGGCGGTGGTGATGAGGTCGGGCTGGTAGCCGAAGCGCTTGGCGCCGAAGTCGTAGCCGATGCGGCCGAAGGCGCAGATGGTCTCGTCGGAGACCAGCAGGACGTCGTGGCGGTCGCAGATCTCGCGGACCCGCTGGAAGTAGTTGGGCGGCGGCACGAAGCAGCCGCCGGTGTTCTGGACCGGTTCGAGGAAGACGGCCGCGACGGTCTCGGCGCCCTCGAAGACAATGGCCTCCTCGATCCGGTCGGCGGCCCAGAGTCCGAACGCCGCGTAGTCGTCGGCGTGTTCGGTGGCGCGGTAGAAGTTGGTGTGCGGCACCCGCATGGTGCTGGGGACGAGGGGTTCGAATTCGGATTTCGCGCCGGGGATTCCGGTGATGGACAGCGCGCCCATGGAGGTGCCGTGGTAGGCCAGCGACCGGCTGATCACCTTGTGCTTGGTGGGTCGGCCGGTGGCTTTGAAGTACTGCCGGATCAGCTTCCACGCGGTCTCGACGGATTCGCCGCCGCTGACGGTGAAGAAGGCGCGATTCAGTTCGCCGGGAGCGGCCTCGGCGAGGCGCTCGGCCAGATCGATGGCGGTGGGATGGGCGTAGCCCCACAGCGGGAAGTAGGCCAGTTCCTTGGTTTGGCGGGCGGCGGCCGCGGCCAACTCGTCGCGGCCGTGGCCGATCTGGCCTGCGAACAGACCCGCCAGACCGTCGAGGTAGCGGCGTCCTGCGGCGTCGTAGACGTAGGCGCCCTCACCGCGCACGATCACCGGGATATCGTCCCCGGTCAGGCCGGTGTGCGGGGTGAAGTGCAGGAACATGTTGTCGCGGATGATCCGCGCGCTGCGTTCGGTAGTGGCGGGTTGCTCGGTGACGGTCATGGTTGCGGACTCCTAGCGGATGAACCGAATCGCGCCCCGGCCGCTGCGCCGGGGTTCGGTACCTCCGTTTATGCCACAACTATTTCCGGATGTGCAACCGAATCGGTTGTCTCTGGGCTTGCAACCGCGACAAATAGTTGCCGCACTGCGATCTTGCTACGGATTTCGTTGTTCAGTGCGAACCCCAGCGGTAGGTCTGCTTGCGCAGCTTGAGGTAGACCATGATCTCGGCGTGCCGGACCTGCGGCAGCCCGCGCAGCCGATTCGACACCAGATCCAGCAGCGCGGCGTCGTCGGCGCAGACCGCCTCGCAGAGGATGTCGTAGCGGCCCGCGCACTCGACCACGTAGGTGATCTCGTCCATGGCGGCCAGCGCCTCGGCGACCGGCCCGAGCGGGCCGTCCACCGTGACCGCGATCATCGCCTGCCGAAACAGCCCGACCTGCAACGGATCCGAGACCGCGACGATCTGGATCACCCCGGCGTCGGAGAGCCGCTGCACCCGCTGCCGCACCGCCGCCTCCGAGAGCCCGACGGCCTTCCCGATCGCCGCGTACGGCCGCCGCCCGTCCTCCTGTAACTGCGCGATGATCCGCTTGTTGATCGGATCCAACACCGGCGCCGCCGTCCGATTGACTTCCTGCTCACTCACCCCCGGCATCCTGCCGCCCCGAGCGGCGCCGAACAATCGCCTCGGCGGGTGTGTTCGGTGCTCCATCGGCGACCGGCGGCGGCCCGAACAACGAAATCCGTCGACTTTCGCGAGCCGATCATGAAATCCGTCGTGGCGGGTTCAGTGGTCGGCGGCGAGGAGGGTCAGCAGGAGCTCGGCGCGGATGCGGGCGTCGTCGAGGTCGCAGGACAGTAGGTGGCGGATGGTGGTCATCCGGTTGCGGAGGGTGTGGCGGTGGATGCCGAGGCAGGCGGCGGCGGATTCCCAGTGGCCGTTGCCCTCGAGGTAGGCGCGCAGGGTGGGGAGCAGGGGGGTGGCGTGGGTGCGGTCGTGGTCGATGACGGGGGCGAGCAGGGTGGCGGCCATGGTGGCGAGCAGTTGTCGGGTGGCGTCGTGTGACAGGAGGGATTCGCCGGTGGGGGTGCCGAATTCGGCGGCAGGCCCGCCTCGGGTGGCGGCGGAGGCGGCGAGTCTGGCGCCCGAGACGGCGGTGGCTAGTTCCCGGACCGGATGCGCGCGGCCCAGGCCGAAACGCAGGAAACGCCGGGCGCCGCCGACAATGTCGTGGGCGCTGCGCTGCGCGAGCGCGGCGCCCGAGGCGGGGAGCACGGCGAGCAGTTCGGATGCGTCGCAATGCAGGAATAGGGGGTGTCCGGCGCGAATCACCGCGTCCTCGATCGCGTTTCGCGCTTCTTCGGCGGCCTCGGCGGTATCGCAGTCGACCGCGAGCACCCGGATGCGGCCCGCCGCGTCGGCCGCTTGGGCGAGCTGGGTCCAGGCGGGTTCGGGATCGGTTTCCGCGCCGAGCAGCAGCGCCAGTGCCTGGCTGTTCAGCCGGTGGCGCGCGTCTTGCAGTCGGGCGGGCTTCTCGAAGTCGAGGGCCAGCAGCGAATTGGCGTGTCCGAGCAGGATCTGGTCGACGTGTCCGAGTGCGGTCGGACTGATCACCACCAGATCGCCGTGATGTTGGCGCCCGACGCCGATGCGCTGGTGGGTGATCGAGGCCCCCGACGGTTCGGTGCGCACCCCGCCGGCCGCCGTCCCGGTCGCGGCCCGCGCGGCCCGCATCAGTTCGGGATCCGGTGGGCCTGGCCGATATTCGATGACCTCGCCCGCCGGATCGAGCACCAGCACCGTCGCCGCCAACGATCGGGCCAGTTCGGCCACGATGGCGTGCGCCCCGGATCGGATGAGCGCCCTGGTCATGCGCGGCTGGGCCGCAGCGGCGCGCAGCACCGCGTCGTAGCGCAATTCGGCGATGCGCGCGCTGACCCTTTTGACGATGGCCGCGAAGGGAATCCGTAACGGCACCTCGAGCAGTGGCAGCCCGATCGCGTCGGCGGCGCGCACCAGATCCCTCGGCACTTCGGCGTGGGTGAGTCCGATGCCGAAACCGAGTCCGGCGACACCGCATTGGTCCAGTTCGCGCAGGTAGGCGGCGCGACGTTCGGGTGTGTCCGGTAGTCGCATCCCGGTGGTGAGCACCAGTTCCCCGCCGGAGAGCCAGCGGCAGGGATCCTCGAGTTCGCTGGTGACGACGAGGTCGATGCCGCGGCGCAGCCCGGCCGCGCCGCCGCGCAGTCGGGCGGCGAATTCCGGCTGGGCGAGCACCCATTCGATGGAGACGAACATCGCCCGACTGTACAAAACGGCGAGTCCGAATTGTGTGGTTGGACATTTAGGCAGGGGGAGGGGTGGTGTGCGGGACCGCACACTTGTGGCCGGACAAACTGCGCATCACAGTCGGATGGATGGACGGTGAATACATGTCGGGTCCAGTACTCGAGAACTACATCGACGGCGCGTTCGTGGCCTCTGGAGCCACCGAAACCCTGGAGTTGGTGAACCCGGTCGACGAAAGCGTCCTCGCGCGGTCGCCGATCTCCACCGGCGCCGATGTCGACGCCGCCATGCGGGCGGCCGAGCGCGCTTTCGCGTCCTGGGGTCGCACGACTCCGAGCGTGCGGCAGAAGGCGCTGCTGCGGCTGGCCGACGCCGTCGAGGCGCACAGTGCCGAGATCGTCGCCGCGCAATGCCGCAATACGGGTCAGCCCGCGGCGGTCGTCGCCGCGGAGGAGGTGGCGGTCGGCGCGGATCAGCTCCGCTTCTTCGCCGGCGCCGCGCGTCTGCTCGAAGGGCGTGCCGCCGGTGAGTACCTGGAGGGTTTCACCTCCTATGTCCGGCGTGAGCCGATCGGGGTCGTCGCGCAGGTGACGCCGTGGAACTACCCGTTCATGATGGCCATTTGGAAGATCGGTCCCGCGCTGGCCGCAGGGAACACCATCGTGCTCAAGCCGAGTGACACCACGCCGGAGAGCACGTTGGTGCTGGCCGGGATCAGCAAAGGCATCCTGCCCGATGGTGTGCTGAATGTCGTTCTCGGCGACGCGAATACGGGTGCGGAGCTGGTGCGCCATCCGACGCCGGGCCTGGTGTCGATCACCGGATCGGTGCGGGCGGGAATCGCGGTCGCCGGGTCGGCGGCCCAGCAGCTCAAGCGCGCGCATCTCGAATTGGGCGGTAAGGCCCCCGCGATAGTGTTCCCGGACGCGGATCTCGAGAAGGCGGCGCTCGGTATCGCGCAGGCGGCCTTCTTCAATGGCGGACAGGACTGCACGGCCGCGACCCGACTGCTGGTGCACGAGTCGATCCACGACGAATTCGTCGCGGCGGTGGCGAAGTGCGCGGAGCAACTGCGCCCCGGTCTGCCGGATGATCCGGACAGCTTCTACGGTCCGCTCAACAACCGCGGCCATTTCGACGCGGTGCTGGGCAAACTCGCGGCGCTGCCCGCGCACGTCACGGTGGTCACCGGCGGAAAACGCCTGGGCGACAAGGGATTCTTCGTCGAACCCACCATCGTCACCGGTGTGCGTCAGCACGACGCGCTGGTGCAGGAGGAAACCTTCGGCCCGGTGCTGACGGTGCAGCCGTTCACCGACGCGGAGCACGCCATTGCCCTGGCCAACGACGTCCGCTACGCACTGGCGTCCAGTATTTGGACCGGCAACCATGCCATCGCTGAAAAGTTCACGCGCGCACTGGATTTCGGTGCGGTATGGGTGAACTGCCATATTCCGCTGGTGGCCGAGATGCCGCACGGCGGCTTCAAATACTCCGGTTACGGCAAGGATCTCTCGGCCTACAGCGTCGAGGAGTACACCCGGATCAAGCATGTCATGAGCGCCCACGACTGAGCGCGGCCGCGCGACCCGACCCCCGATCGGGCGGTCGGGTCGCCGCATGGTCGACGAAAGCCGTTGTGAGGCAAGGAGAGTAGAGCAATTAGCAGCACCACGACCCGCAATGACGCGGGGCCGGTCGGCGGCAAGGGGCTGGCCTCCGGTCGTATCGGGACCATTTCCGGTGCCATCCTCGGCATTTCGACGGTGGCCCCCGGCTATACGCTGACCACCAGCATCGGCCTCATCGTGGCCGCGGTCGGGTTGAAGATGCCCGCCATTCTCATCGCCGGGTTCATCCCGATGTTCCTGACCGCCTACGCCTATCGCGAGTTGAATGCGCGCATGCCCGACTGCGGCGCGTCGTTCACCTGGTCCGCCAAGGCATTCGGGCCGTATGTCGGCTGGATGGCGGGGTGGGGGATGGTGATGGCCTCCGCCATCGTGCTTTCCAACCTCTCCGCCATCGGCATGAAGTTCGGCTACCTTTTCCTGGCCCGGATTTCGGGCTACTCCGAACTGGCCGACGTCGCCGACAACAAAGTGGTGAACATTCTCACCACCCTCGCATTGCTCGCGGCGGCCACGTACGTGGCGGGTCGCGGCATCACCACCAGCGAGCGCCTGCAGTATGTGATGGTCGCCTTTCAACTGATCGTGCTGCTGGTGTTCGCGGTGGTGGCGCTGGTGAAGGTGACCTCGGGCGACGCACCGGCGCACCTGAGCTTCCAATTCGACTGGCTCAACCCGTTCACCGGAATCACGGTGAGCGCCTTCGTGATCGGCGTGACCGGATCGATCTTCGCCTTCTGGGGTTGGGATACCTGCCTGACCCTGGGGGAGGAGTCCAAGGATCCGGATCGGGTGCCCGGCCGGGCCGGGCTGCTGTGCGTGGTCTCCATTCTGATCACCTACCTGCTGGTGACGATCGCGGTGATGATGTACGCCGGTGTGCGCGAAGACGGTGTGGGACTCGGCAATCCGCACAATGCCGACAATGTCTTCGCGGTGCTGGCCGATCCGGTGCTCGGCCCGGCCGGACCGCTGCTGCTACTGGCCATCTTCGCCTCCGCCGTGGCCAGCTTGCAGACGACCTTCCTTCCGGTGGCGCGCACACTGCTGGCGATGGGCGTGTACGGCGCGTTCCCCAAGCGGTTCGCCGTGGTGCGATCCCGCACGCAGGCTCCGGTCTTCGGAACCATCGTGGTCGGCGTGGTGACCGGTGTGTTCTACACCGCCGCGGCGCTGCTGTCGCAGCGGGTGCTGGTGGATACCGTCGCGGCGCTGGGTATCATGATCTGCTGGTACTACGGCATCACGGCGTTCGCCTGCGTCTGGTACTTCCGGCGCGAATTATTCACCGGTGCGCGCAATTTCGTTTTCAAATTCCTGTTCCCGCTGAGCGGCGGACTCATGTTGGCCGCCGTATTCGTGACCTCGGTGCGCGAGAGCATGAATCCGGCCAAGGGCAGCGGCGCGTCGATCGGCGGTATCGGGCTGGTGTTCTATATGAGCTTCGGTATCCTGCTGCTCGGCGCGGTGCTCATGCTGGTCATGCGCTGGCGGCAGCCGCAGTACTTCCGCGCCACGCAGGCGGCGCTCGCGCCGGATCCACGCACCGCGCTGTGATTTCGCACCCGCTGTCACGCGATTTTCCCACCCGGATCTTCTCCCCTTCGACTCGACCTGGAGACCCCTTCGAAATGCATGACGCAACCCATCGGCTACCGCAACGCCGCGCCCTGGTCACCCCGCTGCCCGGACCGCGCTCGGCGGCACTGGCCGCGCGCCGCGACGCCGCCGTGGCCGCCGGAGTCGGTTCCACCGCACCGGTTTACGCGGCCGACGCGGACGGCGGCGTCCTTGTCGACGTGGACGGCAATTCGTTCATCGATCTCGGCTCCGGTATCGCGGTGACCTCGGTGGGCGCCTCGCATCCTCGGGTGGCGGCGGCGGTGGCCGAGCAGGCGGCCCGATTCACGCATACGTGTTTCATGGTCACTCCCTACGAGGGGTATGTCCGAGTGGCCGAGCAACTCGCCGAGCGCACCCCCGGCGCCCACGACAAGCGCAGTGTGCTGTTCAATTCCGGCGCGGAAGCGGTGGAGAACGCGGTCAAGGTGGCGCGCTTGGCGACCGGCCGCACCGCGGTGGTGGCCTTCGATCACGCCTATCACGGTCGCACCAATCTGACCATGGCGCTGACCGCGAAGAATATGCCCTACAAGGCGCGGTTCGGCCCGTTCGCGCCGGAGATCTACCGGATGCCGATGTCCTACCCGTTCCGCGATGAGCCGGGCCTGACGGGCGCGCAGGCGGCGCGGCGGGCGATCTCCAGGATCGAGGCGCAGATCGGCGTGGACTCGCTGGCGGCCATTGTCATCGAACCCATCCAGGGCGAGGGCGGATTCATTGTGCCCGCGCCGGGATTCCTTGCCGCGCTGGCGGATTGGGCGCGCGCACACGGCGTGGTGTTCATCGCCGACGAGGTGCAGACCGGATTCGCCCGCACCGGGGCGTGGTTCGCGTGCGAGCACGAGGGCGTGGTGCCCGACCTGATCGCGCTGGCCAAGGGGATCGCGGGCGGGATGCCGCTGGCGGCGGTCACCGGTCGCGCCGACCTGATGGACGCGGTGCATCCCGGCGGACTCGGCGGCACCTACGGCGGTAACCCGGTGGCCTGCGCGGCCGCCTCGGCCACCATCGCCGTCATGCGCGAGCTGGATCTGCCCGCGCGGGCGCGGGAGATCGAGGTCGCCGTGCTGCCCCGACTACGGGAGCTCGCGACCGAGACGCCGGTCATCGGCGATGTGCGCGGTCGAGGGGCCATGCTCGCGGTGGAACTGGTGCGCCCCGGCAGCACCGATCCGGCACCGGAACTGGCCAAGGCCGTTGCCGCCGAAGCGCTTTCGCAGGGCGTGCTGACGCTGACCTGCGGCACCTACGGCAATGTCATCCGGCTGCTGCCCCCGCTGGTGATCGGGGCCGACCTGCTCGCCGACGGTGTCGGCGTCCTCGCCGAGGCGCTGCGCGGCTGCGCGCGCCGACCGTAACGACCACCGACAGAGGAGATTTCATCATGCGCGAACGGGCCGATCTACTGGCGGCGGTGCCCAGAGGGCTGTGGCTGGGCGGCGAACAGGTCCCCGCGACCGGCGGCGGCGCCTTCCCGGTGCACGATCCGGCGACCGGCGCGGTGCTGACCGAGGTCGCCGACGCCACTGCCGCCGATGGCGCGCACGCTCTGGACGCCGCGGCGGCCGCGCAGCCCGGCTGGGCCGCGACCCCCGCCCGGCAGCGTGCCGAGATCTTGCGCCGCGCTTGGGAATTGATCAATGCCCGGCGCGACGACTTCGCCATGCTGATGACCCTGGAAATGGGCAAACCGCTGGCCGAGTCCTACGGTGAGGTCACCTACGGCGGCGAATTCCTGCGCTGGTTCGCCGAGGAGGCGGTCCGGATCAATGGCCGCTACACCCACTCCCCGTCGGGCGCGGGCCGCATTCTGGTCACCAAGCAGCCGGTCGGCCCCGCGCTGGCCATCACGCCGTGGAATTTCCCGCTCGCCATGGGCACCAGGAAGATCGCGCCCGCCTTCGCCGCGGGGTGCACCATGGTGGTCAAACCCGCCGCGGAGACACCGCTGACCATGCTGCTGCTCGGCGAGATCTTCGCCGAGGCCGGTCTGCCGTCGGGCGTGCTGTCCATCCTGCCGACCGCACGCGCCGCCCGGTTGACCGACCCGCTGTTCGCCGACGCGCGACTGCGCAAGGTGACCTTCACCGGTTCCACCGCGATCGGCAAAATCCTGCTGGCGCAGTCGGCTTCGCGCGTGCTGCGCACCTCGATGGAGCTCGGTGGCAATGCCCCGTTCGTGGTGTTCGCCGACGCCGACCTGGATGCCGCCCTCGACGGCGCGCTGGCGGCCAAGATGCGCAATACCGGCGAGGCGTGCACGGCCGCCAATCGTTTCCACGTCGACAACGCGGTGCGCGCTGAGTTCACCGACCGGTTCACCGAGCGGATGCGCGCGCTGAAGATCGGCGCCGGTCATCTGGATGGTGTGCAGGTCGGTCCGCTGATCAGTGAGGAACAGCGCGATTCGGTGGCCGAGTTGGTGGCCGATGCGGTGAGCAAAGGCGCGCGCATCACCACGGGCGGTGCGCGGGTGTCCGGGTCGGGCTACTTCTACGAACCCACCGTGCTCGCCGATGTGCCCGCCGAGGCGCGCATCCTGCGTGAGGAGGTCTTCGGGCCGGTCGCGGCGATCACCGGATTCGATGGCGAGGCGGCCGGTGTCGCGGCCGCCAATGCCACCGAATTCGGTTTGGCCGCCTACATTTACACCACCGACCTGGATCGCGCGCTGCGCGTGGCCGAATCCGTCGAATCCGGCATGGTCGGGATCAATCGGGGGATCATCTCCGATGTCGCCGCGCCGTTCGGCGGGATCAAGGAATCGGGTTTGGGCCGCGAGGCGGGCTCGGAGGGCATCGAGGAGTACCTGGAGACCAAATACATCGCGTTGCCGTAATTCTCATCCTTTCAGGAGGTGTGTGCGACCGGCTGTCGAGTAGCCACGTCCGAGCGGCGCGTGACGATCGTCGTCTGTCCAATCAGCGGAACCGATGATGTGCGAATGATATTGGTGTAGAGCCAGCCGGGTTGGCTGACCCACTCGTAGGTGCGGGCCGCCGTATTGTGCTTGAGCAGTCGGTTGTACAGATACCCCCGGTAGACGAAGGCGCGCTGCCCGGCGGGCACCTCGCAGGTGATCGATTTGGTGACGGATTTGTTGTACTCGGCGGTGAGGGTGAAGCTGAAACCGAAGGTCACATTGGCCTTGGCGACCACGGCGTCGATTTCGAACTGGGTGCTGAAATCGAAGGTGACCGAGGTGGACAGGCTGAATCCGGTGGTGACCGATTCGCTCCATGAGCTGTCGGAGGGCGATTCGGTATTGTCCAGGCAGACCAACTGTTCCAGATCGGGGGCGTAGAGCACCGCCGCGATCGGATTCGGATCGGCGAGATTGATGATCGCCGAATTGAGGAAGGTGTCCTTGTTCGCGGGCGGCATGGCCTGGAAGATCTTGACCTTCCGGTCCGAGGGCACCGGCTCGCGCGGCTCGGGAATTGGTGTTGGGTCCGACATTTCGACTACTCCTCTACCGGGCAGAGCGCGAGATCGTCGTCGAGTTGCTCGCTGATGGTGGTCGGGTTGACACGGTCCTTGTAGACCGAGGGGTACAGCAGGGAGCGGATCCAGATATCCATATTGGTCGGATGGGTGGTTCCGCCGTTCTTGTCCTTGCGGCGGTATTCGCTGATGCGAATCCGCCATTTGATGCCGATGACCCCGGCGCCCGTCGCACCGACCACATTCCCGAGCGAATCGTATTGCGGGTCGCCCGCGAGGAATATGTAGCGCTCCAGATCCTCCTGGGTCTTGGGATCGCGGCTGTCGTAGTCCTTGAGGCTCGTGGGCATCAGGGGGAGTACGAGATTGGACAGGAAGGCGGTCATATCCGTCTGATCCAGGCCCTCCGCCGTCGCGGCCGAGGCATTGTAGGCGAGGGTGATGTACTTGTCCTTGATGGCGTCGGCGCTGGACATATTGCCCTCGTAGGACTCGGGCCGCCGATATGTCTCGCCCCAGCGTCGCGTCGGCTGCTCACCCTTGCGGCAGTTGTTTCGATTGTTCTTCAGCGATTTGCCCGCCAGACAGTCGAAGGTTCGCGCGCTCACCAACTCGGCCAGCGAGGTCGCCCACTCGTTGATCGCCGGGCTGTCCTTGGGCACCCAGGTGCCGACCGCGGCGGGGGTGATGTCGAGCAGGCTCAGTTTCGTCAACATCAGGGTGGTGAACGGATTGTGTTCGACGAATCCACCCGCGAATTCCGCCGCAGCGGCATCGCGCCAATGTTCCACGGGGGAAAGCTGATTCACGAAATCTACGCCGCCCGGATTATCGCGCAGGATGGCGTGGAAGAACTCGGCGGCGCCCGGATCGGCGGCCGCCTTCCGCACGGACTTTCCGCCCTCGGGATCGAAATGCAGCCGGGCGATGCGCCGACGGAATTCGTCGGCCTCGGTGCCGATCTCGCGCCGCAGCCGATCTCGTCGCTGACCGATGAACCAGCCCTGGTTGCTATGACGTTGTGATGATGGCAGTTTGGCCTGCACATCGGCGATGAACTGGCCGAGCTGTTCGGTGCTGGTCTGCTCGCAGGTGAGGCCGATCCTGTTGAGCATCTGTTTCAGTTCCTGCACCGAGGGCCGCGTCGGCTCCTTGGACTCCTCGATATCGATCCGTTCCCGGCGGATGGGCACCGGTTCGTACACACGCGGTGAACTCATGAAATACCCCACTCGTCGCGCACGCCGACCGCCGCGTCAGCGCCGACGGTGGGCCGTGCCGAAGCACCTGGCAGAGACCACATGTTGGGACACGTGAAAACTGGTCTGCCACAGTGACTTCCGAATCCCCTTGCGAAAGCCATTCTGGCACAGCGGTGCTTGGGTTGGTAGCGAAATCAGTAGCAACCGAACGGGTATTGCGCACGCTGGGAGGCTGGGTCGTGGCCGGCATAGTGTGCGCTGTAGCACATCGCCGAGGAGAGGGTCGATGAGGGAATCACTCGCCGAGCGCATTGCCGGCAAGCTGGCAGGGATGCCGCCCGCCGAACGGGTGGTCGCAGAATATCTGCGCAGGCACAGCGAGGAGGCGCTGCTGGCGACCGCGCAGCAGATCGCGACCGCGACCGAGACCAGCGATGCCACGGTGGTGCGGACCGTGAAAAGCCTCGGCTACGGCAGTCTTCAGGAGTTGCGGCGGGAGCTGGCCATGGAGGTGGCCCTGTCGCGCGGACCCGAGGTCGACCGGAGCGCGGTCGGTGATTCGGTCCTGGAGCGGGTTTTCGCCGCCGCCGCGGTGGACTTGACGAAGACGCTGCGGTCGATCCCCGTCGACGATTTCACCCGCGCCGTGCAGCTGCTGGCCGAGGCCGAGACGGTGCACGCGTTCGGAATGGGGGTCAACGGTCTGCTGGCCGAATATCTCGCCATGCGGTTGACGCGGATCGGTCGGCGGGCGCGGGCGAGTCGGGTCGGCGGCTTGGCGTTGGCCGAGGATCTGCTGCGCCTGTGCGAGACCGATGTGATGGTGCTCTACCTGACGCCGCCGATCGCGAATGACTACCAGGTCGCGCTCGACCACGCGGCCACGGTCGGCGCGCGGGTGCTGGTGATCGTGGACGAACTGTGCGCCCCGCTGGTGGACAAGGTCGACGTGGTGCTTCCGGCCTATCGCACCTGCCGGACGATGGACGGGCAAAGGCTCGGGGGCGAGGTGCTCACCACCGCGCTGGTGGTGAGCCTGACCCTGCGTGATGAACCCGCCGCCACGGTCTCCGCCGAGACGCTGACCGCGCTGGCCGCCAGGCTGGTCACCGACGGCCGCGATGCGGCGCACACGCGCAAGCGTGTGAAGCCGTGACACCGAGCGTGGCCGAATCATACGAGCGCGCAGCGAGATTCGTGTGCGCTCGCCGGAAGTGCCCGCACCGATGATCCGAGAGCACGCCCCCATATTGGGGGCTCGCGCGTGGTTGACACCGTCGAAGCGAACGCTACAAACTCGTTGCCAGTTGTAGCAACATTTCAGATAGGGCGTCGAATGTTGATGATCGAGATCGAGGGCGGCGCCCGGCAGCGCGGGCTCACCTACGGCGAGGCGGCGCGCGAGCAGATTCGCGCTTCGATCGACTACTACCGGGGAGTCTTCGCGGCCTGCGATCCTTCGGGCGCGCCGGGTCTGCAATGGCCGGACGTTCTGGCCGCCGCCCGTGGCTGGCGGCGCGTGATCGCTCGCGCCGCACCGGAATTGCTGATCGAGATGGATGCCATCGCCGAGGGCGCGGATCTGCACGAGGACGAGATCCTGGCCCTCAATGCCCGCACCGAGATCCTGACCCGCCCCGATTTCGGCTTCGGCGAATGCTGTGCGTTCGCCCTGGTGCCGGAGGCCACCGCCGACGGCCACGTCTACTGCGGACAGAATTGGGATTGGCGGGCGGGCGCGGCATCGAGCGTGGTGTCGCTGCGCATCGTGCAACCACCCAAACCCACCATCGTCATGCCGGTGGAGGCGGGGCAAATCGCAAGGCACGGTGCGAATTCCGCCGGTATCGCGCTGAACGCGAGCGCACTCGACGGCGCGTTCGGCACGCCGACGGGCCTACCGCAGACCATCCTGCGCCGGATGATCCTCGACGCCGACAACCTGCACGATGCCCTGGCCGTCCCGTACAACCACCGCCAGCAGATCGCCGCCAATCTGCTGTTCACCCACCGCGACGGCATCACCATCGATCTGGAGACCACCCCGCTCGGCCACAATCACGGCGAGCCGCGCGCGGGAGTCCTGGTGCACGGCAACCACTATCGCTACGGCACCCCGGATGCGGCCCGCAAGCTGAGCGCGATCGATTCGCTGTTCCGGGTGCAGGTGATCGAGCGCGGACTGGCCGCCGCGCGGGCCGGGGATGTCCGCGCGATCATCGCGCGCACCCTGTCCGATCACAGTGCCTACCCGCATTCGGTGTGCTGCCATCCCGACGAGCGCGCCGCCGAGATGACCAGGTACAAGACCATTGCCTCCAGCATCGTCGATTTGACGACGGGGGAGTTCCTGGTCACCGGGGGCAATCCGTGCGAGAACGACTATCGGCCGCTGCCGTGGAATCTTTTCGACGGGCCGCCCGGCGTCCGCTACGGCGGGTGAGAGCTACTCCTGCAGACATCGGGCGATCTCGGCGCGCTGCCCGGCGCCGAGTTTGTCGAGAATATTGTGCACGTGGTTCTTGACCGTGCACAGTTCGATCCCGAGCCGGTCGGCGATGGCTCGATTGCTCAATCCGAGCGCCACCTGGTCGGCGATCTCGCGCTCCCGCGCGGTCAACCGGAATTTGGTGGCGTAGGGGAGGCGATCGTCGGCCATGGCCCCGATGCGGCGCATCAGGATTCCGGTGATGCCGGGTGGACAGCGCATCTCGCCGACCATGGCGTGGCGAACGGCCGCGATCAGATCATCGAGGGTGCCCTCCCGCGACACATAGCCGACAATGCCCGCCTCGGCGCAGGCCACCACCGACTGTCCGGTCTCGGGCAGGGCCAGCGCCACCACGTGCACACCGGGCAACTCCCTGGTGAAAACCCTGGCGGCCGACACCCCGGCGGCCGCCGACATATCGAGCAGCACCACCTGGGCGGCGATTCGACGGGCCGCCCCGACCGCGTCGATCGCCTCCTCACAGGTGCTGACCTCGGCGACGTCGTCGAGTGCGCGCAGCACCGCCGCCAAACCGTCGCGATACAACCTGATCGGCGACACGATCACAATGCGTAATGCCCCGGCATCGGCGGTGCGATTCGGCGCGTCGGCGCCGAATCCGGCTGCTGCCTCCCCCGGCGGCTGGAATTGGTGGACCATCCGCGCTCCTTAGAACACCGGTGCGCGCAGGCTTCCCGTCTCCGCCCGATTCCGCACTGCCCTTGCGACCGATACTCCCGAATTCTCGCAGATTCGCGGCCGGATCCGGAGCGGTTGGTCCACGGTGAGATGCCGGTGAAATCTCCGCTGCCAGCGGTTTCGCCGAACTGGTCGGCCGGTTCGCGCGGTGCGGGTCCGGATCGGGTTCAGAGGAAGTCGGACCCGTTCGATCCATTGTCGCGGGCCGAGGCCGCGCGCGTTACTGGATGCGGTGACGCCCATGGCGGGCGTCGGCTGCGAGGGACTGATGAACGATACGACCGAGACCACGGTGGCACTCGTCGCATGCTCGGGCATCCTCGGCGGACTGATCCGCGGCTGTGTCGGCGGACGCGCCGATATGACGGTGGTCGACATGCCCGTGGTCGATGAAGCCACCGCGGGCGATCCGGGCGACCTCGCCCACCGCCTGCGCCGTCTGGCCCCCGATGTCGTGGTCTGGCAATTCGACAGCGACGCGCTCTTGGAGCAGCGGCCCGAATTCTTCGGCGTCACCGGCGGATTCCCGATCATCGCGATCATCGATGACGGTCGCGGCAGCGCCCTGTGGCGGCTGCTGCCGCAGCGCACCACGCTCGACGCGCCCTCATTCGACACCCTCGTCGACACGATCCACGCCGTCACGGCACCGTCAGAGGAGAACCGGTCATGCCAGTGAGTCCGACCTATCCAGGCGTATACATCGACGAATTGCCCAGCGCGGTCCGCACCATCGTCGGGGTTCCCACCTCGATCGCGGCCTTCGTCGGCTGGGCTCCGCGCGGGCCGGACGAGGCGGTGCACATCACCAGCTTCGACGACTATGTGCAGAACTACGGCGGCCTGAACGCCAATAGTCCGATGAGTCAGGCGGTGTACCAGTTCTATCTGAACGGCGGCAGCGAGGCCGAGATCGTTCGGTTGGCGGGCAGTGGCAGCACGGCGGCGACGATCCAGCTGAAACCCGCGGCGGCCGGGACACCTCCGACAGGCGGGTTTCCGCTGCTGACGGCGATCAGCAAGGGCGCGTGGGGCATGAACCTGTGCGTGCGGGTCGACTACAACACCGCCACCGTCGATTCGAAGCTCTACAACCTCAGTGTCTTCGACTCCGGAACCGGAACGCTGGAGACCTACCTCAATGTCACCACCGACAAGACCAGCCCGAATTACCTGCCGAATTTATTGAGCGGGTCGCAATTGATCACGCTCGCGGCAGCTGCGGATGTGACGACCCGGCCCGATAAGCACAAGGATCTCCCGCCGGGAACCGACCCGTTCGGCGACGCGACAAAGGCGGGCGATCCACCCGATGGCTGGTTCTCGGTGCCCGCCGCGGGCAGTGGCACCGATGCCACCGCGGTCACCGCCGACGACTACGCGGGCGACGGTGCGAGCACCGGGATATACCAACTGTTGCAGACCGACATCTTCAATATGCTCTGCCTGCCCGGACTGCTCGACGTCACCGGCGATATCAACGGAGTGCAGGACAAGGCGCTCAAAATGTGCGTCGATCGGCGCGCCATGTTCATCGTCGATCCGCCGAAAACGTGGGTCACGGTCAACGACGCCGCCGATCCGACCAAGGCCCACCATCTCACCGGGCCGAACACGAAGAACGCGGCGATCTACTTCCCGAATATCCGAATGGGAAATCCGCTGCACAAGGGCGCGGTCGAATCGTTCCCGCCCTGCGGGGTCCTGGCCGGAATCTGGGCGTCCACCGATGTGGCGCGCGGCGTGTGGAAGGCTCCGGCGGGCACCGACGCTTCGCTCAATGGGGTCGACAGCCTCGGCGGCGCCAAACCGCTGAAGATCACCGATCCGCAGAACGGCATCCTGAATCCCTTGGGTATCAACTGCCTTCGCGTATTCCCGGTGATCGGACCGGTGTCCTGGGGCGCGCGCACCATGCGCGGCGCGGATCGACTCGCCGACCAGTGGAAATATCTGCCGGTGCGCAGGCTCGCGCTCTTCCTCGAGGAGAGCCTGTATCGCGGCACCCAGTGGGTGGTGTTCGAACCCAATGACGAACCGCTGTGGTCGTCCATCCGGCTCAATGTCGGTGCTTTCATGAACAACCTGTTCCGCCAGGGCGCCTTCCAGGGGCAGACACCGCAGCAGGCGTACCTGGTGAAATGCGACAGCACGAACAATCCGCAGAACGATATCGATCGCGGCATCGTCAATATCCTGGTCGGCTTCGCACCGCTGAAGCCCGCAGAGTTCGTGATCATCCACATTCAGCAGTTGGCCGGTCAGATCCAGGTCTGACGCAGGGAAGGACGTGCAGAGATGGCCGAGGGCAAGACGAAACGGCGCGATCCGTTCAAGAATTTCCGATTCCGGGTGAAGCTCAGTGGCGGCAACGACTACATACTCGGTGTCAGCAAGGTGACCGGATTCAAGCGGACCACCGAGGTGATCAAGCACCGGGCGGGCGGTGATCCGGCGACCAGCACCAAGCTGCCGGGGCGCACCGAATACGACCCGATCGTGCTCGAGCGGGGCGTCACCACCGACAAGGCGTTCGAGCAGTGGGCCAACCGGGTGTGGAGTTTCACCAATTCGGCGGGTGGTATGGAGACCTCGCTCAAGGACTTCCGTCAGGATCTGGTGGTGGACGTCTTCAACGAGGGCGGTCAGAAGGTGCTCTCGTATCAGGTGTTCAACTGCTGGGTCTCGGAGTGGCAGCCGGTCTCGGATCTGGATGCCAATGCCAATGCCGTCGCGATTCAACATATCAGGCTGGAGAACGAGGGGTGGGTGCGGGCCGATGTGCCCGATCTGCCCGAGGTCTCCTTCACCGATCCGGCGTGATCCGATGAGCGGGACACGACACGGCGCGCAGGCCGAACTGCTGGCGCTGTGGGAATCCGCCGTGACGCGCCCGCCGATCGGGCGGGCGCTGGTGCTCGCCGTGGCGGGTGGCGCGGACCCGCGCACCGTCGCCGATCTGCCCGTCGGGCGGCGCGACGAGTTCGTCATGGCGCTGCGGGAGCGGTGGTTCGGGGCCGGATTCGACTGCGTCGTGGACTGTCCCGAATGCGCGGCGGAGTTGGAGTTGGGGTTGCGCCCCGAGGATATCCGACGCGAAACACCTTCCGCCGTTGTCGATTCGGCGGGATATCGGGCGATCACCTCGCGGGATCTGCTCGCGGCGGCGCGCGCCGAGGATCCCAGACGCGAGTTGCTGAGCCGCTGCGTGCCCGAGGGGGGCGACGGGGTCGAGATGCTCGCCGCGCTCGATCCGCAGGCCGATGTGCTGGTCGAATTGGACTGTGCCGTCTGCGGATTCGCCTGGTCGGCGCCCTTCGATATCGGGGGGTACCTGTGGGCGGAAATGGATGCCGACGCGCGCAGGCTGCTCTCGGAGGTGCACGTATTGGCCTCGGCCTACGGATGGTCGGAGGCCGAGGTGCTGGCCGTCGGACCCGCCCGTCGCAGGCGCTATCTGGAAATGGTGGCGTCATGACGGATTTCGTGGATCGACTGCTGGGGCGCGGCCGGATCGCGGGTATTCGGCCGTTGATTCCGACACTGTTCGAACCGCTTTCGGCGCGTGGCGGGGACATGGAGTTGCCCATGGGGCAGTTCACCGATACCGGGCACGATTCGGCCGAGGTCGGCGTTGATCCGGCGCGGCCGGATCAACGAGCGGAATCGCTTCGAGTGCAGTCCGGTTCGCCGGTGTCGCAAGCCGTTCACCTCGCGGTATCCGGTCTGCCCGGTTTATCCGCGCCCGGCAGGCCGCGGCCCGCCCGATCAGGGTTGCCGGGTTCCGCCTCTGCCGTGTCCGTGCCGACTACCACCAATTCTTCCGAATCGAACACGATCGAAGTGAGTTCTGCCATGTACACGGTCGAATCCGTCGTCGAGGCAGTGGAATTCGCGCGGACCCTGGTGGAACGCACCTCCTCCGCGCAGACCATCGTCGAACACGCACCGGTCCTCGACTCCGCGCGGACCACTGCGCCGCGCTCGGCGGATCCGACACCGCCCGGTCCGATTTCGCGGCGGGCGCGAGCCGCGCGCGGCGCGGGCGTCGAACCCGAGGTCCGGATCAGTATCGGACGGGTCGAGATTCGCAGCGCCGCTTCCGGTTCCGAGCCGACCCGCCGCGCCGAGGCGCCGAAGCGGCCGCAGGTCAGCCTGGAGGACTACCTGCGCGAGCGGGACGCGAGGGGGCGGGGATGAGCGACGCGCGGGCCATCGAGGCGGTGACCAAGACACTGCTGCATCTGATCGGCGAATCGGTCAACGACTCCGGGCTGGGCTTCGGCGGCGCGGTCAAGGTGATCGCCCAGCCGCCGCACGAGGTGCGCACCGAGATCGAACCGCTGCAATGCAATCTGTTCCTGTATCGGACCGAGGTGGACGCGGCGCTGCGCAACGCGGATCCGCTGGACCTGTTGCCGGGTGAGTCGGGCGATCCGGCGCTGCCGCTGGTGCTGCACTACCTGATCACGCCCTACATTCAGGGCGGTAGGGATACCGACGCGCACCGGGTTCTCGGCCTGGCGGTGCGCGCCATTCACGAGCAGACCCTGTTGACCTCGGCGCGGCTCACCGATTCCGGCCCGTTCAGCAATGTCGCTGCCCAACTGGATCGGATACGAATCACCTGGCAGCCCTTGGGCGAGAGCGACATCTACTCGCTGTGGTCGGCATTTCAAGCGCCGTACCGGCTTTCGGCGGCCTTCGAGGTGCGGGCGGTGCTCATCGACAGCAGACGGCCCCGACGCGCTCCGGTGCCGGTGCTCAAGCGCGGCGCGGCCGATCAGGGGCCGGTGGCGCAGGGCGATATCGCCTCGCCGTTCCCGGAGCTGCAAAGCGCTGCCCCGCAGAACAATCAAGCCTCCGCGCACCCCGGTGAGGCCGTGCTGCTGCACGGTGCGAAGCTGGGCGCGTCCTCGGCACGGGTCGAGTTGACCCATCCGCTGCTGGCCGCGCCGCTCGTCATCCCGGCCTCTGGTGTCGCCGCCGACAGCGTGCGCTTCACCCTTCCCGCCGCGGGTGTGCCCGCCGGACTGTGGTCGGTGGCCCTGATCCTCACCGATACCGTTGCCGGGGAAGAGGTCTCGACCAGCACCAATGGCGTGCCGCTGAGTGTCGCCCCGCGCGTCACCAGCGGCATGCCGATGACGGTGGCGCGCGATCCGGCAGGCGCCGCGACGGTGCACCTCACCTGCGACCCACCGGTGCTCGCGGGCCAGCCCGTCGTCCTGATCGCCGATGGTCGCTCGGTCGCCGAGAAGCGCACCGACACCGCGACCCCGGTCACCGGAACGGCTTTGACCTTCGTCATCGCGGCCGCCGCGCCCGGTCGCCACCTGCTGCGCCTGCGCGTCGGCGGCGTCGACAGCCGCCTGGTCGACCGGTCGCAACCCAAGCCGCGCTTCGACCCTACGCAAACCCTGACGGTGACCTGATGACCACGCCGCTCGCACCCTCGGAATGGGAATCGGCCAATGCCCGGTTCCTGTCGGCCTCCCTGAGCTGGATTCGGTTGCTGCTGCAGCGGCATCTGGCCGAGCATGCGCACCAGACTGCGCCGCAGGCCCGAAACGAGGATGCGGGGGAGCGGCCGAGTGTCGATGCACCACGGAGTTGGTGGCGGGGGAGCGCGGCGCGGGTCGCCGATGCGGGCAACACCACCCGTGCGGATGGTGTGCCGCTCGATGACGTCTCGTTCAGCGGCAGTCCGCGTGGTTCCGGCGCGGTGAGTGACAAGGAGATCACTGCGGCTGCCGCGGAAATCGCCGCGGCCGAGTCTGTTTCGCCGGAGCCCGCACTGGTGCGGTTGGCGCAGCGCCTCGGTCTGTCGCGGTTCGAGCGCGACACCCTGCTGCTGTGCGCCGCGGTCGAGTTGGATCCGGTGGCCGGGGCGCTGTGCGCCCGGATCAACGGCGATGCCCAGCGGCGGTGCCCGACATTCGGATTGGCGCTCGCGGTGCTCCCGGATCCGGCGTGGGAGGTGGTCTCACCGCATGCGGGACTGCGGTATTGGCGATTGGTGGAGCTGACGCGGTGGGCAGGCGACGGTGTCATCGGGGCCGGGTTGGCGGCCGACGAGCGGATCGTCAACTACCTCAAGGGACTCAACCACCTCGACGACCGGCTGACACCCCTGCTCACCCACCTCGATCCGCCTTCGGGAACGCTGCCGCCCTCGCAGTGGCGAGTGGTCGAGACCGGGGCCGAGCACTGGCGCTGCGAGGTCGCGCCGGTGCTGCAACTGGCGGGGCCGGATCCGGCCGCCAAGCGCGCCATCGCCGCCTGTGCCGCCGCCGAATGCGGGCTGGCCGCCTATCAATTGCCCGCGGCCATGCTGCCGCAGAGCGCGGTCGATCTGGATGGTCTGGCGCGACTGTGGGACCGGGAGTCGGCGCTGCTGCCGCTGGCGCTGTACGTGGATGCCGAGGCGGTGGACGAGACCGGTCCGGAACCTCCGTCGCTGGGCCGGTTCCTGTCCCGGCTCGCCGGGCGCTGCGTGCTCGCGACGCGGGAGAGCTGGTCGGATCTGGGTCGCCCCTCGGTGGTGCTCGACGCGGCCGCGCCGACGCCCGCCGAGCGGGCGCGGGTGTGGCGCGAATCGCTGCTTCCCACCGCGGATCCGGTCGCGATCGATGCGCTGGCGGCGCAATTCGCGGTGGAGGAGGCCGAGATTCGCGCGGTCGCCGAGATGGCGGGCGGTCGGGCCGAGGCCGCGTGGCCCGCCTGCCGGGGACGCACCCGGCCGCGGATGGACGCACTGGCGCAGCGCCTGGAGCCGAGAATCGACTGGGACGATATCGTGCTGCCCGACCCGGTGCTGCGTCTGCTGCACCAGGTGGCCGACCAGGTCGAGCACCGGACCATGGTCTACGAACAGTGGGGTTTCGGCGCGCGGATCAGTCGCGGCCTCGGCGTCAGCGTCCTGTTCGCGGGGCCGAGCGGCACCGGCAAGACCATGGCCGCCGAAGTGCTTGCCGCGCAATTGAAGCTGGACCTGTATCGGATCGATCTGTCGGCCGTGGTGAGCAAGTACATCGGTGAGACCGAGAAGAATCTGCGCCGACTGTTCGACGCGGCCGAGGGCGGGGGCTGCATCCTGTTCTTCGACGAGGCCGATTCGCTCTACGGCACCCGCAGTCAGGTCAAGGACGCCCACGACCGCTACGCCAATATCGAGATCAACTATCTGCTGCAGCGCATGGAGACCTATCGCGGGCTGGCCATCCTGGCCACCAACCTGCGCAGCGCCCTCGATCCGGCCTTTCTACGCAGGCTGAGGTTCATCGTGGAATTCCCGTTCCCGAGTCCGGCCGAGCGAAAGACCATCTGGCGGAAGTCGTTTCCGGCGGCGGCGCCGACCGAGGACCTGGATTTCGAGCGGTTGGCGGCCATGTCGGTCAGCGGCGGCATGGCCCGCAATATCGCGGTCAATGCCGCCTTCCTGGCCGCCGCCGATGGCGCGCGGATCGGCATGCGCCACGCCTTGGCCGCCGCCCGCTCCGAATTCGAGAAGCTCGAACTGCCGGTCCGCGACCGCGATTTCGCCGTCGACGAGGTGGGCGCGCCATGACCATCGAGTTGCGCATCGACCGAATCATCCTGACGGACACCGCGGTTCGTCCGACGGACCTCGCCGCCGCCATTCGCGTCGAACTGGCCCGCCTGCTCTCCGATTCGCCCGGCGGGTGGCGGCGCGCCGCGCGCACCCGCGTCACCGTCGTCATGCCCGCACCGAAATCGGGCGAATTGGGCCGTGCCATAGCGCATTCGGTGTATTCGGCGCTGCGCCGAACCGGGGAGGGAGAACTCCGATGAGCACATTCCCGAGGCGAGCCAAGCCGCTGCGCGGCGGTTTCGTCATGGTCGATCCGGATACCGGACGACCGCAGAAGACCATTCCGTTCCAATACAACCCGGATACACTCACGCGCACCCTTCAGCCGCAGGGCATCGGCAACGAGCCCGGCGACAGACTCGAGGTGCTGCGCCTGAAGGGTCCGCCGCACGAAACCTACAAATTCGACGCGGAATTCGACGCCTCCGACCTGGCCGACGGCGCCGATCTGCCCGCCGACGGCCTGTATCCGGTGCTGTCGGCGATCGAGGTGAGTATGTATCCGAGCGTGCCGCAACTGTGGGAGGAGTACGACCTCGCCACCAAGGGCACCTTGGAGATCGCGCCGGTGGAATCGCCGCTGACGGTGCTGGTGCTCGGCCCGCGCCGGGTGCTGCCGGTGCGGATCACCGATTTCAGTGTTACCGAGGAGGAATTCGATCAGGCGCTGGCCCCCGTGCGCGCGAAGGCGAGTATCGGAGTTCGGGTCCTGACCGTGGACGACCTGGGTTACACGCACAAGGGTGGGCTGCTCTACCTGGCCTACCAGGGGCAGAAGGAGCGCATGGCCGCTCCCGTCGATTCCGGACTCGGCACGCTCGGCGTGTCCTCGATTTGAAGGTGGTGCGCCGATGTTCGCCGTGACCAGTCGCTTCTACGGGATCCCGACCGCCGTGCTGCGCACACCCGATGGACGCGTGCTCACCTACGTGCGCCGCCGCATCCTCCCGCATCCGGAAGATCTGGCGCAGACCGGGACCTACCTGGTGCGCCCGGCCCAGCGCCCGGATGTGGTGGCATTCGCCGTCTTCGGCGACGCCGAACAGTGGTGGCGGCTCGCCGACGGCAATCGCGTCGTCGATCCCGACGAGTTGACCGCCGTGCCCGGTCGGGTCCTGCGCATCACCCTGCCCGCCGCGATCCCGGCCGCGGGGCTGATCACACCGGGAGCGGCCAATGGGTAAGAGCCTGCAGATCAATCTCATGATCGGTGGGGTCGTCGCGGTGCCCGCGCCCCGCCCGCTGATCGACGCGCTGCAAACGATCCAGGTCACCTCCGGCGCGGGCACGCGCAGCGGTTTCCAGTTGACCTTCGCGGTGAGCAAGAACTCGATCATCACCAGCACCCTGCTGCCGACCGGTCTGCTCGACCCGCCCGCGCGGGTGGTGCTGACCGGTCTGCTCGGCGGACTGCCCGACGTGCTGATGGACGGGGTGATCACCCGCCACGAACTGAGTCCGTCCGAGACGCCGGGCCAGTCGACGCTGACCGTCACCGGCGAGGATCTGACCCTGCTGATGGATCTGCGCCACGAGCACGCCTGCTTCCCGGCCATGCCGTTCAACGTGCGGGTCATGCTGATCGTGCTGAAATACGCGCAGTACGGCATGATTCCGGCTGCGGTGCCCCCGGTGATCATCAGTGTGCCCAATCCGTTGCAGAGCATCCCCGTGCAGTCGAGCACCGACCTGGAGTACGTCCAGGCATTGGCCTCGGAGGCGGGCTACACCTTCTACCTCATTCCGGGACCGGCGCCCGGTGTGAGCACCGCGTACTGGGGTCCGGAGGTGCGGGCCGGAATCGTGCAGCCCGCGTTGACGGTGAACAGCGATACCGCCACCAATGTCGAATCGCTGTCCTTCGGCTTCGACGGCCTGTCCCGCACCCAGTACACCATGCATTTCACCGAGCCGAATACGAAAATCGGTATCTCCGTGCCGGTTCCGGATATCTCGCTGCTGCGCCCGCCGCTGGCCCCGCGACCCGCGGTGGCGCTGCGGGAGCAGCCGCTGCCCGATATCGACGGTCGGCCGCTGATGGATATCGCGCTGCGCGGATTGAGCAAGACCACGCAGGCCGCCGACGCGGTGACCGCGCAGGGCAAACTCGATGTGCTGCGCTACGGGCAAGTGTTGAAATCGCGCAGCCTGGTCGGTGTGCGCGGGGCGGGACTCAACTACGACGGCCTCTACTACGTCAAAAGCGTCACCCACGACATAAAACGCGGCGAATACAAGCAGAGCTTCTCCCTGACCCGCGACGGATTCGGTCCGCTTTTCCCGAAGGTGCTGCCATGACAACCGATGCCAAGAAATTCAATGGTGTCTACCACGGTGTCGTGGTGGGCAATGTGGATGTCACCGGCGGCAACCGGGTGATGGTCCAGGTGCAGGATGTGCTGGGCGAGGACCCGTGCATCTGGTGCGAACCGGTCACCCCGATTCCGGGCATGGTGGTGGTGCCCATGGTCGGCACGGGCGTGATCGTGCAATTCGTGGACGGCGATATCGATCGCGGCAAGTGGACCGGATTCTGGCCCGACGACCTGGACGAGATCCACCCGATCGCCTCGGCGGTGCCACCGGGCGTGCCGAAGGTCGTGATGGGCACCTCATTGCAGAACACCCTGCTGATCACGGATCTGCCCGGACCGACCGGCGGTATCCAATTGCAGATCAAATCCCCCGGCGGGCCGTCGATCAAGCTCGACGAGACCGGGATCGTGCTTTCCGGCGGCCCCGGCGGTGCGTCGATCCGGATCACGCCGGTGGCGGTGTTCATCAATGACACGGCCCTGATCATCAAGCGATAGGAGGTGCGAGATGCCCGGTTTCGTGGTGGATTACAGCACCAAGATGCTGTGCCCGCACGGTGGTCAGGTGACCTTCGTCCCCGGCGGTGCGCCCGTCGCGGTGATCGGGGTGAGTCCCGTGGCGACGGCCGTGGACCAACTCGTGGTGATCGGCTGCGGGCTGACCGGGTCGGCCCCGCCGTGCACCATGGTGCAGTGGTCGAATCTCGGCACCCCGCTGTTCGGCGGCGCGCCGGTGCTGCTCCAGTCGACCCCGCCGCCGGGACCTGGCAATGGCATCTGCCTCGGGTCGCTCACACCGGGGCCGCCGCAATTGTCGTTCGTTCAAGTGCGAGTAGTGGGGACGTGAGGGCCGTGGATATCGCCTTTCCTTTCGCCATCGACGCGCGCGGCCGGACCGCCGCCGCGAACTATCCCGACCATGTGCGGCAGATGATCGAGCAGTTGCTGTTCACCCGGCCCGGCGAACGCGTGGACCGACCCGACTTCGGCTGTGGACTGCTGGACCTGGTCTTCGAACCCAATAGTCCGGAAGTGGCGGCGGCGCTCCAGGTTTCGGCCGAAGGCGCGCTATTGCGCTGGCTCGGCGATGTCATCGCCGTAGCGCGGATGGACGTCACGGCACAGGAGGCCACGCTGCGCATCGATATCGACTACACCCTGCTCGCCACCGGGCAGCGGCGCACCGATCGCCTCGAGGGGAGGGTGATATGACCTGCACCGACGAGCGTCGCCGCGCGGTGGTCCGCGCGCACGGGCGCAACGGCATCGATTCGGTGGATGTCGGGGCGGATCGGCATGTGTTGACCGTGCTGTTCTTCGGGGAGACGCCGCAAGACCTCGGGCCGCGGAACTTTCGTGTCGACGGTGGGGTGAAGGTCACGGGGATCAAGGTTCTGGGCGTCGAACCCGTCTACGGCGACGATCCGGAGTTGGAGGGCAGCGTCCGGTTGCGGGTGAGCGATGTCGGCGATGTCTCGACCTATCGGCTGCGGATCCTCGGCGTCGCCGGATTCGACCCGCGCTATACGAGTGCGGAATTCCGATTCGTCACCGGCTGCGACGATTTGGACTGCGCACCGGTCTGCGACTGTCCGGACCCGACCGATCCGGTAGTCGAAATCGACTATCAGGCCAAGGATTTCGAGAGCTTCCGGCAGTTGCTGCTGGAGCGGATGAGTATCACCGTCCCGGAGTGGACCGAGCGGCACATCGCCGATATCGGCATCGCGCTGGTGGAACTGCTCGCCTACGAGGGTGATCGGTTGTCCTATCGGCAGGATGCGGCCGCGACCGAGGCCTATCTGGATACCGCTCGGCTGCGCACCTCGGTGCGGCGGCATGCCCGGTTGGTCGACTACGCCATGCACGACGGGTGTGCGGCGCGGGCGTGGGTGTGCGTCGAGGTCTCGGCGGATGTGCGACTCGCGCCGGAGGATATTCGCTTCGGAGCGGGGACGGAGCGGTTTGTGCCGCTCGAGACACGGGATCTCGTTCTGCACCGGGCGCACAATCGGATCGATATCTGGACTTGGGGCGATCACGACTGCTGCCTGCCGGAAGGGGCCACCTCGGCGACGCTGGTGGACTCGCGGCCCGCGACATCGAGCAGCGGGCCGGGGTCGGCCGCGCCCGACGGATCTGGTCGCGGCGATGGTGAATCCGAGCGCATCCTGCACCTGGCCCCCGGTGACATACTCGTCTTCGAGGAACTGCTCGGCCCGAAGACCGGTCTGCCCGCCGATGCCGATCACACGCACCGGCAGGCGGTTCGACTGATTTCGGTCACCGAGACCGGCGACGACCTCTACGGAGTGCGGTTGCTGGAGGTGACTTGGTCGCGGGCGGACGCGTTGCGATTCCCCTTGTGCGTCAACAGCGTTGGCGGATCGCAATGCGCCGATCTGGTGGTCGGCGCGGCCAGGGGCAATGTGGTGCTGGTCGAACACGGCGACTTCGGCGATCCGGAGTACCCGGAGGTGCCGCAGCCCGATCCGCAGGAGCCGGGCTGTCCGGCCCCGGTCTGCTTCGGGTGCCAAGATGTGGCGAAACCGGCGTATCGCCCGCACTATCCGCCGCTGCCGCACCGGTTTCGGCCGCGCCTGCAGTCGTGGCCTGTCACGATGACCGCCGCCTATCCGCAGCCCGCGGTGGTGGCGGCGGCACAGGCCCGCAGGCTGGAAGGGCTGCCCGATCGCGCGCGCGCCCAGCTGCGCTCGTTGCGCGACAAGGCCGCGCACACCCGACTCGACGACGCCGATATCGCCTATCTCACCGCGGTTTTCGGTCCGGCGACTCTGCGCAGAGTCCTTCTGAAGGACAAGCCGGAGGCGGCGCTGAAACTGCTGCTCGCCCGCTTCGATGACCTGCTCGCCGCCAAACTCGGGCGGCTGGCTCGACTGGTGCGGCGCGCGCTGGGCGGTCGGGAGCTGGTCGCCGCGGTCGAAGGCTGGGAGATCACGCAACAGTGGGGTGCGGCGGAGGGCACGGGTCTCGATCCCGCGAATCCGGCCTTCCACGGACCCGCCGCGGCGGCCCTGTCGACGGATCCGCGCGCGGCACTGCCCGCCGTCACCGTGGTCGACGGGTTCGGCGCGAGCTGGCGGCCGCGCCGCGACCTGCTCGACAGCGGTCCGGATGATCGCGACTTCGTCGGCGAATCCGATGACGACGGTTACCTGACACTGCGTTTCGGCGATGGTCGCAATGGGGCGGCTTTCGATTCGCTCGATCGGCCGACCATCACCTACCGCATCGGCAACGGTCGTGCCGGGAATGTCGGGGCCGAGACGATCAATCGACTGCTCACCGAAGCCAAGGGTTTGGCGATCATCCGGGTGCGCAATCCCCTTGCGGCCTCGGGTGGCATCGATCCCGAGTCGGTGTCGGATGTGCGCGAGCAGGCTCCGCACGAGGCGCGGCTGCGGCAACTGCGGGCCATCACGGCCGCCGACTACGCGGCCGCCGCCGCGCGGGCGCCCGGTGTGCGGGCCGCCGCCGCGGATCTGGCGTGGACGGGAAGCTGGTACGAGGCGCAGGTCGCGATCCTGCCCTTCGGCGGTGAGGATGCGCCGTCCTGGCTGCTGGACGAGGTCAGGGGTGTCCTGCACCGGTATCGGCGCATCGGCCACGACCTGGCGGTGTCCACCGCGCTAACGGTGCCGCTGGATCTGGCGCTGTGCGTGGAGGTTTCACCGGACTACCTGACCGGACACGTGCGCGCGGCGGTGCTGCGGGCGCTCGGCGCGCGAACCGGCGGACTGTTCGACCCGGCCCGACTGAGTTTCGGCGATCCGGTGCGCGTCAGCCGGATCATCGCCGCGGTGGTGGCGCTGCCCGGTGTGCGCAGCGCCGAAGTCACCACGCTGGAGCGGCTTTTCGGACCGCTGGGCAATGCGCTGCGGACCGGTGTGCTACCCATCGGGCCGTTGGAGGTGGCCCGGCTCGACAACGATCCGACGCGGCCGGAACACGGTCGGCTGCGACTGCACCTGGTAGGTGGGCGATGAGCTGCGGATGCGAATGCGGTTGCTGCGCGGGGGTTCGCCCCCGCACGCCGGTCGAGGTCTTCAACCGGCCGGGATTGCCCGCGCTGACCTATCGCGTCGGCGCCTACGGCAGCTTCCGCGAGACCATGCAGGCCAGGTTGGCGAGTCGGGACGCGTTGGCGCGCTTGACGACCCGCGATCCGGACGATCCGGGGATCGCTTTGCTCGACGCGTTCGCGGTGCTGGGCGATGTGCTCACCTTCTACCAGGAGCGCATCGCCAATGAGGGTTACCTGCGCACCGCCACCGAGACCTACTCGCTGACCGAACTCGGCAATCTCGTCGGCTACACCCCGCGACCGGCCCTCGGCGCGAGCACCTTCCTGGCCTACACCCTGGATCCCGGTGCGGCCACGCTGATTCCGATCGGGTCGGGTGCGCGCAGCGTCGCCAAGCAGAACGAGTTGCCGCAGACCTTCGAGACCATGGACGAGCTACCGGCCCGCGCCGACTGGAACACCCTGGCGCCCGCGCGCACCGCGCCGGTGCGCATCACCTACTACGAACCGAGTCATCTGCCGACGACCGATCCCGGCGATGTGCGCACCAAGCCGACCGTACTCGTCGCCGGGACCGCCGCCGGGTTGAAAACCGGTGACCGCCTGCTGTTCCTGTTCGGCGGCCAGGTCACCAATACCGCCGTGCGGCTGGTGCAGCGCGCGGATCCGGACTTCCCCGCCGACCGCACCATCGTCACGCTCATCGCGCCCGACGACGCATTGGCCGCCGCGATCGCCGATCTGAGCACGAAGGTGGATACCGCGCGTGCGACCGCACCGAAGGCCCAGTCGGCGCAGGACGCGGACACGACCTATCTGCAACCGTTGCAGACGGCACTGCACAAGCCCGGAAACACCGATCTCCCGCTCTACCTGTTGGAGCGGCTGGCGGAGACCGGTGAGCTCGCGGCGGCGCACGAGTCGTGTGCCGTTGTCGAGTGGTACACCGGCCCGGTGCACGACGCCGTGGTGGCGGGGCAGAAAGTCGCCGACCTGCTGCGCGCCCGCGACAGGACCCGTGCACCGGAGATCGGCCGCCTCATGGGCGCCGCCCACGACCTGCTGTGCCCGCCGTGCGGCGGCGGGGAGTCGAGTGCGAGACGATCGCGCACCGATCCGGCGGACTGTGACGACGGTGCGGCCCTCGCCGCGCTCGACACGGTACTGCCCGCGCTGCGGCGCGATCCCTCGATCCCGCCGCGCAAGGCGCGCGATATCGCCGCTCCGGTGGCCGAGCAGTTCCGCGCGAACTCCGATGTGCATCCGAAACTGCTCATCGCGGCCGATCCGCGGCTCGCGCCGAATCTGCACCGCGCCTGGGCCAATCAGCAACTCACGGCACCGCCGCCGCTGTCCGGGCTGCAAGTGCTGCGCACCAAGGCCGCGGTGGTCGCGGCCCCGAGCAGCACGGCGCCCGTCGGCGAGGTGTGGTTGGACGCGGTCTACGACCAGATCCTGCCCGGCACCTGGATGATCGCGACGGTGCAGGATTCCGCCGGAGCGCTGCACACGGCCGGGTTCCTGATCGATGCGGTGCGGCAGGACAAGCGCCCGATCGTCGTGACCACCTCGAAGGCGGCGCTGCCCACCTCGGTCCCCGCCACCGTGCTGACCGTGGCCGGCACCGATCCCTGGGGCGCCGGGAATTCCGCGCCCGCCGTGGGGTCGGCGATTTGGGCGCAGGGCGAGAACCTCACGCCCCTGGGCGATCCCATCATCGAGGACATCAAGGGCCGGGAAATCGAACTGGCGCAGGTCTATTCCGGTTTGCAGCCCGGTCGCCTGCTGATCGTGGCGGGTGAGCGCACCGATGTGCCGCATACCGCCGGGGTGAAGGCCGCCGAAGTCACCATGCTCGCGGGTATCCGCCAGCGGGTGGATCCGAACAAGCCCGGCGCGGCATTGCAGACCTTCCTGGAGTTGAGCGGGGATCTCGCCTACACCTACAAGCGCGAAACCGTCACCGTCTACGGCAATGTCGTGGAAGCCGATCAAGGGGAGAGCCGTCAGGAGGTGCTGGGCGCGGGCGATGCGACCGCGGCGGGCCAGAGCTTCCCGATCCGGCAGATCGCCGCCGCGACACCGCTCACCGCGCTACCCGCCGACAATCCGGCGGGCTACGATCCGGCGCTTGCCGTCGCGGTCTCCGGAGTGCGTTGGCACCCAACGGAATCGCTCATCGTCAACGGCCCGACCGATCATGTGTACGCCACCGATATCGCCGCCGACCACACCGTGCGGGTGCGCTTCGGCGACGGCACGCACGGTGCGCGCCCGCAGACCGGCGTCGACAATGTCACCGCGAAATTCCGTGTCGGGGCGGGTAGTTCGGGTGATGTCGACGCCGATCAGATCAAACAGCTCGCCGCCCGCCCGCTCGGTGTCAACGCGGTGACCAACCCGGTGCCCGCGACCGGCGGCACCGACGGCGACGGCCCGGCCGACATGCGCGCCACGATGCCGCTGCGCATGCTCGCGCTCGATCGGCTCGTCTCGGTGCGCGACTACGAGGATTTCACCCGCGCCCGCGCCGGATTCGCCAAAGCCTCGGCGCGCAAACTGTTCGACGGCGAGCGCGAGGTGGTGCACGTGACGGTCGCGACCATCGGCGACGCGCCGGTGAACGCCTCGGCCGAACTGCTGGTCAAATTGGCCGAATCGCTGCGCGACTTCGGGGATCTCGGGGTTCCGGTCCGCATCGCGGTGCGGGAGTCGGTGCTGCTGATTCTGCGGGCGGGTCTGGCGGTGCTGCCCGACTATTCGTGGGATCTGGTGGAACCCGCCGTGCGGGCCGCGCTGCTGGACGAATTCTCTTTCGCCCGAGCGGAGCTCGGCTCGCCCGCCTACCTGAGTCGGGCCATCGCGGTCATACAGGGCGTGCCGGGTGTCGACTATGTGGAGGTAGAGGTCTTCCACGGGGTTCCCGGCACCACGACCGCACTGGAGTTGGTCACCCTGGCGACGAAACTCAAAGGCGCGCAGCGGCGTATCGCCGCCGGACCGGCCCACTACGACACCGTCTCCCGTCGCCTCGGCTCGGGTGAGACGCTCACCGAATTCGCGCAGCGGGCCGGACTCACCCTCGCCGAACTGGCCGCGCTCAATCCCGCGCTGACGGTTGCCGATCCGGGCAGCGGCACCCGGCTCACGATTTTCCGCGGCATCCGCCCCGCCCGACTCGTCGTACTCCCGGCCGACGTGCCCGAGGCCCTGACCCTGCGGAGGATCCCGTGACCACGGACCGGCTCTTCGAACTCATGCCAAGGGTCTACCAGTCCCGCGACGACGACCTGGGCGGACCGCTGCGCGCCCTGCTCGGGGTGATCACCGAGCAGGCCGACCTGATCGAGGCCGATATCGAACGGCTCGCCGAGGACTGGTTCGTGGAGACCTGCCAGGACTGGGTGCTGCCCTACCTCGGGGATCTGGTGGGTTTCCACGCCGCGCCCGCCTCGGCCGAGGCGCTGGCGGCGGGCACCGAGGAGGCGCGAAAGCTGCTGGCCGCCTTGGCCGCCCGGCGCGATGTCGGCCACACGGTGCGCAATCGCAGGCGTAAAGGCACCCTCGCGGTGCTGGAGGATCTCGCCGCCGACGCAGCCGCGTGGCCCGCGCGGGCGGTGGAATTCCGCCGACTGCTCGGCCTCACCCAGGCGATCCGACTGTGGGGCCGCGATCCACGTGCCGATGCCCGACGGCTCCATCGCGGGCGGCTCGCCGATCTGCGCGAGGTGGATGTGCTCGACCGGGTGGACGGGCCGTTCGACGCGCTCGCGCACACCGTCGATGTGCGGCGGATCAATTCGCCGCGGGGACAGGGCCGCTACAACATTCCCGAACTCGGGCTGTTCGTCTGGCGGCTGCGACCGTATTCGGTGACCGGCGCGCCCGCCTTCTCCTGCCACGACCGGGCGCGCGCCCATTTCACCTTCAGCATCCTCGGCAATGACGCGCCGCTCATCACCGCGCCGGACCGCGAACCCGAACCCGCGCATATCGCCGAGGAGAGGGATGTGCCCGCCTTCATCCGACGGCTTGCCTTCCGGGAGCGGACCGCCGACTACTACGGTCCGGGCAAGAGCCTGTGCCTCTACACCGCCGCGCCGAAGGAGGGCGACCCGCCGATCGCGGTGCCGCTCGAGCGGATCGTGGCCGCGGATCTGACGGACTGGGTCTATCGGCCCAAGCCGGGGCAGGTCGCCGTCGATCCGGTATTGGGGCGCATCGCCTTTCCCGCCGGGTACGCCCCCGACACCGGAGTGTGGGTCGACTACCACTACGGGTTCTCCGACGACCTCGGCGGTGGGGAGTACCACCGGCCGCTGAAACCCGCCGCCACCGTGTACACCGTGGGCACGGGCGGACAGTTCACGCTGATCAACGCGGCGCTTCGACAGTGGAATATCGACAAGTCGGCGGATCCCGAGCGGCGCGAGGCCGTCATCGAGCTGGTCGACAGCGGCGCCTATCAGGAGCAATTGGAGATCAAGCTCGAAGACGGCGACCGGCTCACCCTGCGCGCGGCGCAGCGGAAGCGGCCGGTGCTCCGGTTGCTCGACTGGTACAGCAACCGTCCCGACGCACTACGGCTCATCGGACCCGACGGTCCGCCGACCGATGCGCCGCCCGCCGTCGTCACATTGGATGGGTTGCTGATCACGGGTCGCAGTGTGCGCATGGAGGGTCGGATCGGTGTGGTGGGTATCCGCCACTGCACACTGGTTCCAGGGTGGTCGCTGGATGACAAGTGCTGTCCCGAACACGAGGAGGAGCCGAGCCTGGAACTGCTGCGCACCACCGCGTGCCTGCAGGTCGACCGCAGCATCCTCGGCACCATCATCGTGGAGGCGGACGAGACCCATCGGGAGCCGAATCGAATCTGGTTGTCCGACAGCATTATCGATGCCACCGACGACTGCCTGGCCGCGATCGTGGCCGACGACGACGGATTCGCCTTCGCCACCGTGAGCGCGCGCCGCTGCACCGTCTTCGGCGCGGTGCGCGTGCATGCGGCGGAACTGTTCGAGAATTCGATCCTCACCGGCGAAGTGTGCGTGGCGCGGCGCCAGCAGGGCTGCTTCCGATTCTGCTGGCTCCCACCGGGTTCGCGCACCCCCGCGCAATTCCACTGCGAGCCCGCCCACTCCGGTGATCCGATCCGAGTCGTGCCGCGATTCACCCGGATCCGCTACGGCACACCCGGATACGCCCAGCTCGCCGCCTGGTGCCCCGACGAGATTGTTCGCGGCGCGGATGACGACTCGGAAATGGGCGTCTTCCACGACCTGTTCCAGCCGCAGCGCACGGACACGCTGCGCCTGCGACTCGATGAATTCACCCCGGCCGGAACCGATTCCGCCATTCTCTTCGTCACCTAGGAGGCCACGATGCAAGGCGACTTCTCCCGGCGCACCCACCGCGCCGCCGACCACTTCGCGGCCGTGCTCATGCAGCAGGGCCGGGTGCAGTTGGACGCGGACTTCAACGAGCAGGCCGAGATACTGCTGCACTATCTGCGCACCGTCGTCGGTGATCTGGTCGGCCCCGCCGCCGCGCCGAAGGACCACGCGGGCTTCGAAATCGCCGCCCACAACGGTTCCGACGGCAAACTCGACGACCTGCTGATCGGTCCCGGTCGGATGTATGTCGACGGGCTGCTGGTCGAGAACGGCATCGGGCGGACGGGTGCGCAGAGCACCTGGACCTCGTACCGGAATCAACCCGACGGCTACCTCGACCCGGACAGTATCGCCGACCAACTTCCCACGGGCACCGCGTATATCGCCTATCTGCGAGTGTGGGAGCGTTTGATCACCGCCGTCCAGCGGCCGCACATCCGCGAGGTGGCCCTCGGCGATCCCGGACCGGATACCGCGACCCGCGCCAAGGTCATCTGGCAGTTGGACACCCTCGCCGTCACCGAGGATCCCGGCGATAGGATCGACACGGCGGTGCCGGACGCGCTGGCCAGGTTGAATCCGCGCCCCGGCCTGCTCGCCTTCAGGGCACGTCGCCCCGTCGGTGTCGAGACCGACCCGTGCCATCTGCCGCCCGAGGCCGCGTTCCGCGGTCCGGAGAATCAGCTCTACCGGGTCGAGATCCACAGCGGCGGACCGGCGTGGCCGCAGCCGGGTTCGCGCGGGCTCGCCGCGCGAAAGGGGTTGCGCGGGGCCACCTTCAAATGGTCGCGGGAAAACGCCTCGGTGGTCTTCCCGATTCTCGGCGTCGAGGGACAGCAGGTGCGGTTGGCCACCCTCGGCCGCGACGGCAAATTGGGTTTGGAGATCGGCGACTGGGTGGAGATCACCGACGATGCCATCGCCTCGCGCGTGGCCGATGAGCGCGGCCTGGATTTCACGCAGGTCGTCGCCAAACCCCCGCTGTTGCAGGTGACCGCCATCGACCCGGACAGCTCGACGGTCACCCTGTCGGGCAATACGCCCAGCGAATGCGGCCTGCACCAGAACCGGCACCCGCTGCTGCGCCGCTGGGATCAGCACGGGCCGACGCGCTACGAGTCGCCCGACGACGGCACGGTCCTGGATTTGCCGCTCGCGGACGACGGTGCGCTGCCCGTTGTCGAAGGGATGTGGATCGCCCTGGAGGACGGTGTGGAAGTGATATTCCGCTCGCCGCAGGTTAATACCCTGGTGACCACTGATCCTCAGCCCAAGACCGCCGCCGCCCCCGAGTCCCTCGATGCGACCACCGGCACCTACCGGCCCGGCAACTACTGGATGTGCTCGGCCCGCACGGTGACCGGCGATGTGGAATGGCCCAAGGACAAGCAGGGGCCGATCCCGCTACCGGCCGAAGGAGTGCACTACCACTACGCGGCATTGGCTTTCGTCGATGCCAAGGGCGCGGTCAACGATCGCAGGCACAAGTTCGTGCCGCTGCCCCATGTGTGATCGGCAAGCTCGGGTTCGCGGCGCTGCCCTATGCGTGATCGGCGGCGAATACGCGGTCGTGCGTGGCTGTTTCGCGGTCGAGCAGGGCGGCGGTGGGTAGGACCGCGCCGCAGCGGCGCGCCGTGTAAGTCAGGGCCATCAGGTGGTCCTCGCGGGTGAAATCGGCGGTGGCGTCGAGGATCAGGAACGGGCGCACATCGCTCATGAAAGCCTCGGCGGCGCTGAGCATGCAGCCGTATGGGTGTAGACGCGGTCACCACGAGGTGGTCGCGGCGGTAGTAGCCGAGCAGTTCGCGCAGGTCGGTGCGCTGGAAGGCCGAGTAGCGCCACTTGGTGACCTGGATGTCGCGCGGATCGGGACGCAGTTCGGCGACCACCTCGGTATCGGCGCCGTGTCCCATGCCGGTGCCCCAGAAGTCGGCGAGGATGCCGCGGCGCGAGGGATGCTGATCGCCGGGATTCATCGCCGCCGTGCCGAGCCGGTAGATGATCAGCGCGACCGTTGCCGAACCGGCAAAACCGAACCAGACATATGAGGTGATCTCGGTTACACCGAGGAAGGTTCTCCCCAGCTCGTCAGGGTCCCGCGGGCAAATGCGCAGGTATACGTAGGTATTGAAGCTTAGGCTTACCTACCCTACTGTGTTCTGATGTCCGGTTTGCAACTTTCCGTCGCACCGACGGTGTGCCCGACTGTATACCGGATGGGTACGTATCAATTTGTCCCGCAGCGCGATTCGTGCTTCGCGCCGGGGCAGACGGCATTCGCCGCGATGAGGGAAGGTACTTCGTACGTGAGATTCACCAAGATCGCCCTGCTGACCACCGCCGTCGGCACCGCGCTGACAGTCGCCGCGGGTGCGAGCAGCGCCGCGCCGCAAGCGGATGCGGGCGCGGTCGACTACGCCGCCACCACCACCGAGCGCAACACCGTCATCCGCACCGAGGCCGGATCGATGGTCGTCGAAGACGGAGTGTTCAAGATCAAGGCGCGCAACGGCGTCACCGTCGCGGGTAGCGAATTGAGTTTCCGGGTGGACGATTTCGTCTTCCCGATCGCCGCCGACATCGCGGGCGACACGGCCACGCTCACCCCGCAGTTCGATCGGGTGCACGCGCGCTATCAGCCGGTCGCCCTGCCCTTCGAGGACAAGGCCCCCTGGAAGTCCGAATACGACCGCGAGAACGCCGCGTGGAGCCGCATGACCGGCACCATCGCCCTCGGTGCGAGCATCGGCACCCTGGTCGGCGGCCTCGGCGGCGCGGCGATCGGCTGTGTCCTCGGCGGCATCGCGGGCGCCACCATCGCCTCGGCCACCATCGTCGGCATGTTCGGCCCGTTCATCCCGGCCGCCGCCGTCGGTTGTGTCGGCGGCGTCCTGGCCTTGGGCGCCCTCGGCACCGTCGCGGGCCAGATCCTGATCACGGCCCCGGTCGCGATCATGGCTGCCGTCCAGTACTTCACCACCATCAATCAGCCGTTCAACCCGCCTGCCAAGTAAGCAGGCTCGCAAGCGATATCGAGGTGGCCGGTGCGCACAGAGCGCACCGGCCACCGGTTCCTTCGAATTCAGCGGCGAGATGAGCGATCCGCGAGGTGCGCGGCCACCCGTGGGAGAATCCCGTGGTGGCAGCTTCGAATGAGATGACCGAGACCGCGCGCCGTCGATATGTGACAGCGCCGCGCCGACCAATGCCGGCGGGGTTGGTGGTCTTGGCCTATCTCGGGGCGGTGGTCGCCGCGAACTGGTTGATCGAGCGGTTCGGGGTGGTGCCGGTCGGGTTCGGACTGTCCGGGCCTGCGGGCGTTTTCCTGGTCGGTCCGGCGCTGGTGCTGCGCGACGGGGTGCAATATCTGTGGGGGAAGCCGGTCGCGTTGCTGACTTTGGCCGTCGGTGCGGTGCTGTCCTATTTCGTGGCCGGGCCGGAGGTGGCGACGGCCTCGGCGGTGGCGTTCGCGGTGAGCGAGCTGGCCGACTTCGTGGTGTTCACCTGGCTTGCCCCGCGTTGGACCAGGGCCGTGCTGTTCGGCGGGATCGCCGGGGCGCTGCTCGACTCGATCCTGTTTCTCTATATCGCCTTCGGCTCCCTGGCCTTCCTGCCGGGGCAGGTGTTGGGCAAGGTGTACGGCGTGGCGCTGGCCGCCTTGATCATTGGAGCGCGCCGGGCCTGGTCGGCGCGGCGCTGATCGGGTCCGACAATACCCGCGTGCGGACCGGAAGTCCCGAAAACTGTGCACGCCTTGCGCTTTGAGGTAATGTCGTAATCAGGTTCCGAGTGAAACAACCTGAAAGCACACAGCCGAGGCAGGGGCCGAAATGCGGGTGTGGGAAATGTGATCCCCAGCGATCCACGCCGCGGTCGGCACAGAACGGAAAGAGCTGGATATGTCAGGGGGTTCCTATGTCGAAGCCGAGGATTTGCTCCGCGCCGTCTACGAAAAGCTGAGGGCCGTCCCCGCCGACGACCCGCTCGCCTTGGCCGCCACCCACCTGGTGCGCTGCGCCATGGACGGCGTCGCACTCCTCAGTCAGCCCGAATCCTCCACGGCCAATGAGATTCTCGGCTGTGCGCGGGCGGCCGTCACCGTGGCCACCTATGCGGTGCGCGAGGTGGACGGCCGCGATCGCCGCGACCGGGCGGTGCTGCCGGGGTAGTGGGAGCGTCTCCCGCATGCGGTGCCGACCCGGATCCGGGTAGCTGCCGTCGAGGCGTATCCGGTTGAGCTGTTGGGCTGCTCAGACCGTGGACACGCCGAGAACATCGGTCGAAATTCTCCGCGATTCAGCACGTCCGAATGGGCCGAGAGAAATACCGATCAATACCCGCATCGGAGCGGGATTGGAATTTGGATAGGGCATCCGAAATAAGGCTCTCGACCAATTCGACGAGGCCGTATGCTTATAAGACTGCGATTTCAGCGGCGGGGGAGGAAAACGCTGTGATGAAATGCCGAAATGGTGACGCCGCGCCAATGCGGCTGAAGTTCTGTCAGACTAGCAGCGGTGCCGGAGCTGCGCAACCCTTGATATCCATGTGACCGTACTGCTATCTTCCGTACGGAACGATACATCCCGATTTCTGGAGATAGAAATAATGGTGTGCTCGATCGATGGACGCGGCAATCTCGGCCATGCTGTCTATCCGCGAGTCCATAAACAGTAGCCGAATCTTCGGCGAACTTTCATCTCATCGGCGAATTCCCCAGTCGAAATAGTCCGGTATTCGCTCGTAGCGTGCGGTGCAATCGGTCAGTATGGAACCGACCGCTCGGTTATTATTCGGGTCATCCGGCACGATCCGTGTCGATCGATGCCCATTCTCGAAAGATTCTCGTTTCAGATTTCTTGGTCGGTAGGGAGGTCGATTCATGTCCAATGCGCCGGAATCGGTGGATGACGAGGTAGATGTCACCGGGCTGTTCACCGGGCAGCATGTGCTCGTCGAGCTGCACGGGGTCGAACGCGGCCCCCTCGACGACGAGAAATTCCTGTGTCGAACCCTCGAGCAAACCCTGATCGACGCCGGTGCCACCGTATTGGACATCGTCAGCAGACGTTTCAGCCCCCAGGGCGTCACGGTGCTGGCAGTGCTGTCGGAATCGCACGCCTCCATCCACACCTATCCGGAGCTCGGATCGGTCTTCATCGACGTGTTCACCTGCGGCAAACGCGCCCGTCCGCAACTGGCGGTGCAACTGCTCGCCGAAGCGCTGCGCGCGCCGCGCATGGAATCGACGGTCATCCAGCGCGGTAGGACGTACTAATGTGAGCATGAAGATGGAGTGGTTGAAGCGTTTCCCGAGAAGGGAAACCGGCAGAAGCGACACCATAAATACCCTTCGGCGATTGATGCCCTACGCGAGAGTCGAGATCTCGCCGATAGGGCGCGCCCTGCTGGCCGCGGTCGCGGCGACGGCATGCGGTCTGGTGATTCCGCTCGTCATCGAGCGGATCATCGACGGACCGGTCGCCGAGGGCGATATGCGCGAACTCGCCATCATGTGCGGCATCGTCCTGGGGCTCAGCGCACTCGAGGCGGTTTTCTTCCTGGCCAGACAGCGACTGGTCATCGCGCCGAGCGCGCGGGTCGAGGTCCGCATGCGCGAGGCGCTCTACGCGCATATTCAGCGGCTCTCACCCGCCTTTCACGACGGCTGGCCCTCGGGGCAGTTGCTCTCACGCGCCACGGTCGACCTGAACGCCATCTCGCGATTTCTGCGCTATTCCCTGGTCTACCTGGTGGTGAATGCGTTCTCGATAGTCGCCGGACTCGGGATTCTGTTCTGGATGTCGCCACTGCTCGGGCTGATCTTCACGGTGATCATCCTGCCGGTCGGCATCAACGCCATGATTTTCGAGGCCAAATATCAGGAGCACAGCGAAATCGCCCAGGATCAGCGCGGCGATCTAACCACCCACGTGGAGGAATCGGTGCTCGGCGTGCGGGTGCTCAAGGCATTCGGCCGCAGCAAACAGGCCACCGCCGCCTTCCGCCACACCGCCGAACTGCTGCGCAAAACCGAGATGAAGCGGGCGCATGTGCTCGGCCTGCTCGTCGCCTCGGTGGTCGGACTGCCGGAATTCGCCCTCGGCGTGGTGCTGGTCATCGGCGGATCGCTGGTGGCTCGCGGCACCATGAGCAATGGCGAATTGGTCGCCGCCATCGCCATCGTGGCCTTTCTCCAATGGCCGCTGGAATCCAACGGCTACCTGATCGCCGAGGCCAACGAGGCGGCCGCCGCCACCAAACGATATTTCGCGCTGCTCGACGCCGAGGTCACCATTACCGATCCAGGGCAACCCGAACCGCTGCCCGAGCCGGTGCGTGGCGGTGTGGTCTTCGAAGGAGCGCACTTTCGCCATCCGGGTGCGCAGATGGACCTGCTCGCGGGTATCGATCTGGAGATCCGGCCGGGGGAGACGCTGGCGCTGGTCGGCGCGACCGGATCGGGCAAATCCGTGCTGGCGGGGGCGATCACCCGACTGCACGATCTGACCGGCGGCCGAATCCTGCTGGACGGCACGGATATTCGACGGCTGCCCCTCGCCGCGCTGCGCGGCGAGGTGGCCATGGTCTTCGAGGATCCGGTGCTGTTCTCCGGAACCATCGCCCGCAATGTCCGCCTCGATCGCGACCATCTCACCGACGCGCAGGTGCGCGAGGCGCTGCGCGTGGCCAATGCGGAGGAATTCGTGGACGCACTACCGTTCGGACTCGAAACACAGGTCGGTGAACAGGGTTTCGCGCTGTCCGGAGGCCAGCGGCAGCGGATCGCGCTGGCCAGGGCGGTGGTCGGCCGCCCGAAGCTGCTGGTGATGGACAACCCGCTCTCGGCCCTGGACGTGCACACCGAGGCGGAGGTGGAGGCGGCGCTGCGGCGGGTGCTGCGCGACGCCACCGCGCTCGTCGTCGCGCACCGACCCAACACCGTGTATCTGGCCGACAGGGTGGCCCTGCTGGACGAGGGCCGCATCGTCGCGGTCGGCGCCCATCGGCAACTGCTGCGCGAGTGCCCGCGCTACCGGGCGCTGATGGCCCCGCACGAGGTAGAGGTGGCCGGAAGGACGATGCCGTGACAGACGCGCTGTCCGAGGCTCGCGACGAGGGACCGCAGTGGTCCGGGGTCGCCGACGCGGCCGAGCAGGTCAATCGCGAGGCGCACCGGGCGTTGCGGCGCCGGTCGCGACGGCTGATGCGAGATCTGTTCCGCCCCTACCGGTTCGGAGTGGTGGCCACGCTGCTGCTCGGCCTGCTCGACGTCGCGGTGGAAATGAGCAGGCCACTGCTGATCGCCGCCGTCATCGATAGCGGAATTCCGGCCGCCGCCCGCCACGACTACGTCCCGATGCGCTGGTATGTCGCGCTGTATCTGCTGAGCAGCCTCGCCACCGCAGGACTCACCTGGGCCTTCACGGTGGTGGCCAATCGGATCGGTCAGGATGTGCTGCTGGATCTGCGGCACCGCATCTTCCGGCACGTGCAGCAGTTGTCCATCTCCTTCCACGAGTCCTATCCCTCCGGCCGGATCATCTCCCGGCTGACCAGCGATATCGAGGCGCTGCGCACCCTGCTCGAGGAAAGTATCGAGGGACTGTTCCGCGCCTTCCTCTCGGTCTTCGCCATCGCGATCGTGCTGCTCTGGTTGGATCCGCTGCTCACCTCGATCATCGTCATCGCCTTCCTGCCCGCACTGTGGATCACCCGGCAGTTCCGCAAGCGCGCCCACTACCACTCCGAACGCACCCAGAGCGCGATCGCGCGGGTGATCGCGCATTTCGTGGAGACGGTCAACGGGATTCGCGTGGTCCAGACGTATCGGATGGAGAAATCCAACGAGCGCACCATGCGAACCCTCAATGCCGCGCACCGGGACGCGACCATCGCCGCGGGCAATGCCATGGCCTCCTCCACGGCGCTGGTCAACTTCCTCGGCAATGCCAGTGTCGCGCTGGTGCTGCTGGTCGGCGGTTGGCAGATCATCCACGGCGGTCTGGCACTGGGCGTGCTCACCGCCTTCGTGCTCTACCTGCGCAAGTTCTACGACCCGGTCACCGACCTGGCCCGCTTCGCCAATTCGTACGCGGTCGCGCTGGCCGCCTTCGACAAGATCGCGGGCGTCCTGGCCGAGCGGCCGCAACTGGCCCAACCCGCCGCGCCGAAACCCTTGCGCACCAATCGGGCCGAGGTCGAATTCCGCGATGTCGCCTTCCGCTACCAGACCAGTCCCGGCCTGGTGCTCGACGACCTGAACCTGCGCATCGCCCCCGGCGAGACCGTCGCACTCGTCGGCGCGACGGGCTCGGGGAAATCCACCATCGCGAAGCTGCTGGCCCGGTTCTACGATCCGGTCGCCGGAGCGGTGGTCATCAACGAGATCGACCTGCGCGAGGTCACCGACGCCGATCTGCGCCGCACCGTCGCCATGGTCACCCAGGAACCCTTCCTGTTCACCGGATCGGTCGCCGACAATATCGCCCTCGGCAAACCGGAGGCGACGCGCGCGGAGATCGAGCGCGCCGCCGCGACAATCGGTGCGCACGAATTCATTTCCGAACTGCCGGACCGCTTCGACAGCGAGGTCAACAAGCGTGGGGCGCGCCTGTCGGCCGGGCAGCGTCAGCTCATCGCGCTCACCAGGGCGCTGCTCGCCGACCCGGCCGTGCTCATCCTGGACGAGGCCACCTCGAGTATGGATCCGTCCACCGAGCGGGTCGTGCAGCGCGCGCTGCGCACGGTCCTGCTCGACCGGACCGCCCTCATCATCGCGCACCGGTTGTCCACGGTGCTCAATGCCGACAGGGTGCTGGTCATCGAGGACGGGCGCATTGTCGAGCAGGGACCGCCGGAGGAACTGATCGCCGGTGGTCGACATTTCGCGGCACTGCACCGCGCGTGGTTGAGCAGCACTATCGTGTGAGCGGCCAGGCCCTGTCGTGAGACAGGGCCTACCGCCGCTCCACCACGAAGCACACCTCGTCCTCGGTCTGGAACTCGTCCACCTCGGTGAAACCGAAATCGCGGAAAAACCGGCGCAGCACACCGGTTTCGCGGCGCTCGATGTTCTGCTTCTTGGCCATGGCGGTGCGCGAACCGCTCACCACCAGGCGGTCGGCCGGGGTGTCGGCGAGCGCCTCGAGCAGCGACGGATTGCGGCGCGCCACCACGGGCACCACCTTGAGCAGCAGCCCGACCTCACAGCGGGTCAGGCCCTGTGTGGTGAGCGCGTCCCAACCGTCGGCCAGATCCCAGCGGAACGGGCGGATGCGGTCGTCGCCGCGCAGTTCGGCATAGGCGGTCACGGCGGCGATGGCCGCCTTGTCGGTATCGACCGCCCAGAGCTGCCGCACCGCGGCGCCGCGCGCGTCATCGAGGGGGAACAGCAGCGGCAATACGCCGCAACCCACATCGATGACGGTGTCGACGGCGCCGGTGCGGGCGAATACCGCATCGAAGAACTCGTCGATGTGGTCGAGACGTTCGGCGGTGCTGATATGGCTGGTGGTGATGGCCCGGATGGCCGCGGCCCGCTCCGCGGCGGTGGAGTCGGCGCTCAGGGCGGTGAGGCCTGCCATGGCCGAGTCCGCCTCGGATTCGGCCGGGCGGTAGCGGCGCAACTGGTGGTAGATCTCGCGTTTGAGCGTCGTGGCCGAATCCCGGTACACGCGCATGCGTTTGATCTGCGCCAGATTTCCGGCCGCGGCGATGGCCGCGAGCAGGGGAGCGTTGCGGGACCAGGATGCGACGATGATGTCGCGCGCTTGGGCGGCCTGAATCTGATAGCGCCGCGCGACCTCGGCGGCGAAATCATCCGCCAGCTCGCCCAGCAGGGCCGGGGGCTGCTCAGTAATGGCTTGGCTCTCCCGCCTGCTGCCAGGAACTGCGCAGCGCGCTGGTGGGGAACCAGACGTCGTGCACCTGCATTATTTCCTCGAGGTAGTCGTGGAGGGTGCCCAGATCCAGCCGCCGATTGATCTCGTCCATGGTGGCACAGATGGTCCACAGGTTGTGCAGGGTCAGTTCGTCGCCGGTCGGGAACTCCGTCGGATTGTCCACGCAGGACGGGCAGTCGCAGCGGAACTCGCCCGCGACGAGGGGGCCGGGATCGCGCAGCGCGCCGAACGGGGTCATATACCAGCCGTCCCTGGCGAAATGGCCGTACGAGGCGGAGTCGAACACATTCACCCCGGCGGCCACCAGGAACGGGATCTCGCACGGATCGCCCGAACCGTAGAGGTGGATCGGGATATCGGGTCCGATGACGTCGCGCGCGTCGGTGGCGACCTCGGCCACGAAACGCAGATCGTGATTGCGATTGAAGAACGGCACCAGGCTGCCGAGCGCCAGGTAGCTCACCCCGAGATCGCGCAGCGTGCGCACGCTGCGGCGCCGCAATTCCATGAAGCGCCCGCCCTGTTGGACGCCCGCCAGGATGCCGCGCTCGGCCAGCGGCAATGCCTGGCGGATCCGCTTCTCGGTGGCCGCCAGCTTCGATTCGGCGACGTTGCGGGAGTCGCCGGGCGGGGTGACCAGATCCAGTGGCGCGAAGACATCGCTGCCGATCCGGTCCTGGAAGCGCACGATATCGCGATTGTCCAGGTACAGACTCCGGGTGAAACCCTGGAACGCCCCGGAATCCGTAGTGACCAGCCCCTCGAATCCCAGATAGCTGTGCAGGTCGCCACTCTCGAGCAGTTGTTTGCGAATATCGCGCTGCTTGTAGAGGAAATAGGAATTGACGATGCAGCCGTCGATGGTGGGTCCGGTAATTTTCTTGCTCAGCAGTGCATTATTCTGCCGATGCGGCTGGAATACCGGCAGAAAAATGGGAAGCCGATGCTTGCTCCCACGCTTGGTGACGAACTCCCTGGAAGTCACGGACTCGAATCCTCTAGGCTGCTTTTGGACGACCGGCCATGCTACCCGGCCGCCGGAAGCGACGCAAAAGCGGTATGCCCCCGACGCGCGCCGGGGGCACAACCTCAGACTCGAGTGCGTTGCAAGGTGGCCTCGGCGATCTGCAAGCGCTGGATCTCGCTGGTGCCCTCGATGATCTCCTGGATTTTGGCATCGCGCAGATGCCGTTGCACCGGGTAGTCCGAGCTCACACCATTGGCCCCGTGCACCTGGACCGCGTCACCGGCGACCTGGTAGGCGGCGCGGGAGGCGAAGTATTTGGCGATCAACGTTTGGCGCACCGCGTCCTGGTGGCCCGCAGCGCGCAACTCGCCCGCCTGCCCGCACAGCAGTCGCGCCGCCTCGACAGCCGCGACCATATCCGTGAGTAGAGCGCGAATGAGCTGGTGCTCGGCCAGCGGGACCTCGAACTGGGTGCGGGTGCGGGCGTAGTCGAGGCTGGCGTCCAGACAGGCCGTGGCCAAGCCGACCGCGCCCCACGCGGTGCTGTAGCGGCCGTAATCCAGGGAGGTGGTGGCCACCAGGTCGAAAACCAGTCGGCCGTGCGCGATCAGATTCTCCGCCGGGATCTCGCAGCCGTTCAGCTCCAGTTCGGCCAATTCGGAGGCCCGCAACCCGAGCAGGCCGCCGATCGGTCGGACGGTGAAATTCGGCGTTTCCCGCTCGACCAGGAAAACCGCGGGCTCATCGTCGAGGCGGGCGAAAACCAGGAAGACCGCCGCGCGCTGACCGAAACTCATCCATTTCTTGCGACCGGTGAGCCGGTAGCCGCCCGCGATCCGCTCGGCGGTGGTGCGGCCATTGCGGGCATCGCTGCCATTCTCGGGTTCGGTCAGGGCGAAGGCGCCGACCGCCTCGCCCGCCGCGATCCGCGGCACCCAGCGCTCGGACTGCGCGCGGGAACCCCATTTCAGAATGGCATGGGCCACCATGCCCTGAACGGCGACCAGATTGCGCACCGAACCGCAGCCGCGCCCCATTTCGGCGCTGAACAGGCCGTAGGTGGGCACATCCAGTGCCGTGCCGCCCGCCTCGACCGGCAGTGTCGGCACCAGCCAGCGGGCTTTGCCCAGCGCCAGCACGATCTCGTCGGAGAGGTGTTGCTCGGCGTCCCAGTGGTTCGCCTCCGGGATGATCCGTTCATCGGTGAAGGCGGCGAAGGCGGCGACATCCTCGCGCTGCCGGTCGGTGAGTCGCATCGGTGCTTACCCAATCTCCCGGCGCACGGATTCCGGCCAGGTCGCGGTGTCGATCCCGTGCTGGCACAGGAAGGCGTAGGCCAGGCGCTCCAGGCCGAATCCGACGCAGCCACTGGACACCGGACCGCCGTCCGGGCCGTCGATGTCGAAGGATTCGCCGAAGAATCGGCCGTGCAGATTGAACGATCCCGCCGCGATGAACCGACCCGGCGCGATCGGCAGCAGCAGTTCGAACTTCAGCTCCATCATGCGCTGGGAGAAAATGCGTTCGGCCACTTCGGCATTGCCGAAGAAGTGGTCGCTGGCCACCTCGCAGCGGCCTGCCAGGCCCAATTCCTCCATGAGCGCGAAGCTCTGCCGCATCACCGCGTCGCGGCTGCGCGCGGCGTGCTCGGGTGAGCCGAGGAAGACGATCTCGCGAATCGTGAAGTCCCACAGGCGCTCCAGGCCCGCGTGGTAGCGCGATTCGAAGCGGAAGGACTTGCCGCGAGCCGTGAGGACGGTATCGCGGTCGAGCGTGTGGCCGGTGTGCTGGTGGTAGCTGTGATAGCACATGGTGGGCGGCAGGCAGTAGTCGCGATTGGCGCAGAAGTCGAAAAGCTCGTCGGGGACCCGGTTCTCGGCGCGGTAGCGGTCCGTGAAGGTGCGGTACACGTCGATGTCGTTGTGCAGTCGGGTGACGAACATGGCGAACTGCGGGAACGACGAGAAGTAGTGGAAGCGCTCCAGCACCGCGGTGGGCAGCAGGGTGGGGTAGCGGTATTCGGCGGCGTTGTCGAGGCCGAGCGCGATGGCGCGCAGGCGGCGATCGAGATAGTCGAACAGGGAGACCAGCGGTTCGCCGAAGCCGATTTGACCCTCGCCCGAGGTGAATGCCGCACCCGCGGCCACGAGTTGCGGAAAGGGATCCACGAGGGCGCTCGGCGCGATCGGGGACTGCCAGGCGACTCGCGGCGGCAGCGCGCGCTGGGTGAGGATCTCGTCGGCGACCACCCGGTTGATCTGTGCGGCGATCGCGGCGGCGTCGCCGCCCGCGAGGGTGAGGCGCACCGATTCGGTGGCGCCGTCGGTACCGACCAGTTCGAAATCCTCGATGGAATGGGAAATGAAGAAGAGTCGCTTCTTGAGCTCGGGGGTGAACTCCGCCGGTAGGCTGCGGTCCAGGCGGACGTCCACGGTCGATGCCTGACTTCTCATGGCGTGCTGGCTCATGGCATATCCCTAGACGGTCGTGACTTTGCGTTTGACCAGGTCGTCGATGCGCTCGACGGACCGGAAATGCGCGAAGTCCAGATCCGCGCCGGTGACGGCGATGCCGAACTCCTGCTCGACGAACACCACCAGCTGCATGACGAACATCGAGCGCACCAGGCCCGCGTCGAAGAGGTCGACATCGTCGCCGATCTCCGATACCGCCACATTGTCCAGGATGAACTGGCGAATGATATCCCTGCTGTCCATTGCTGCCCCTCGGCGTTTATCCGCGGTTAGTGACGGTGTAATCGAAAAAGCCACGGCCCGATTTGCGGCCGTTGAGTCCGGCGTCGACCAATTTGGTGAGCAGTGGACACGGGCGATACTTGCTGTCCTTGAATTCCTCGTACAGAACTTCGAGCGACAACAGTACCGTGTCAAGGCCGATCAGGTCGGCGGTTTCCAGCGGACCCATGGTGTGGCCGAAACATTCCACGAAGAGTCGGTCGATATCGCGGGCCGCGCCGACATTCTCCTGGAGCAGATAGACCGCCTCGTTGACGGTGAGCATCATGACCCGGTTGGTGACGAATCCGGGGGAATCATTCACCACTATGCTCTTTTTGCCCATGGCGGCGAGAAAATCCCGCGATATGTCGATGGTGGTCTCGGAGGTGTGAAAGCCACGAATGACCTCGACCGTCGGTTTGAGTGGGACCGGATTCATGAAATGCATGCCGAGCACCCGATCGGGGTGGCCGGTGAGCGCGCCGAGCCGGGTGATGGGGATCGCGGAGGTATTGACCGCGATGATGGTCTCGGTGCCGCAGATCTCGGCCATCCGCTCGTAGATCGGTCGCTTGACCAGCCACTTCTCGGTGGCATTCTCGACCACGAAATCGGTGCGGCGGATCTCGGTCAGATCGGTGGTGAACTGCGTTCCGGCCTCTATTTCGGTGCCGGTGATCGGATTGTCGCGCGCCAGAATCGAATATAGTCGCGCATCGTCGTTCAGGCGTGTCGATGCCGTTTTCAATATCTCGTCGGAAATGTCGACGAGTACGACCTCGAAACCCGCCTGGCGCAGGGCGATGGTGACGCCCCGCCCCATTACTCCGGCGCCGATGACGCCGACGGTGCCTATCTGTGTCACGCCGCTTACCTCTCTACCTTTTCTGAATTCACGAATGTGCCACACAAAGGCTGTCGCCCGGTGTGGTCGCACGCCGCGATTTATAGGATGAGAGAATCCCGGTACGCAGGTCAGGCCGCTTCATTGAAGTCTGTGTTCTTGCGGGATTCAAGGGGAGTAGGTGTGCTGCCTGGTGTTCGTATTCTGAAATATTTCACATTCGGAAGACTTGGTCCCTGGGATCTGCTCGGGATCAAACCGCCCACTCAACCCTTCAACGCTTACCGCATCGCACTGAGCGGGGCGAGCGGATTGTCCCATCCGACGGATGTGATCTTAGTCACACTTCGTGCTTCCAGATGGATGTGATAGATTTGCGACCGAAGCGATTAAGCATTGGGGATAAACAGCGGCGTATTCGTCTTCAAGATCCCGCTTCGACAATCAACAGATATTTCCGTGCGAGCGGGTCGGTATGTTTCGGGCTGGACTCGGCGATTCTCGCTGTGCCTAGGGATTGAGCCGCGCTGAAGTCTTAAGCTGCGCCGTAAGGGGTTGATCTCAAAATGCGGTACATCTGTGCCGGACGCGCGGAGGGAAAAGCGTCCGATGAATAAATCCGAACCCGCTCCGGGTGGAATGATGCACGTCGGATTATCGGTGGTCCGGCCATGAGCTGCTCCGATGGCACGGTCCATGGCCTATTCGAGCGTCGCGCGCGCGACGGCGGCGAATTCGTCGCCGTCACCGATGGCCGCCGCTCGCTGACCTATCGCGAGCTCGACCGGCTCGCCGAGCGGATCGCGGTGTGGGTGCGCGCGGCAGGCGTCGCGCCCGGCGCGGCGGTGGCGTTGCAGATGGAGCGCACGCCAGAACTGTTCGCGGCCATGCTCGGGGTGCTGAAAGCGGGTGCCCAGTACGTACCGATCGATCCGGAGGATCCGGCCGAGCGCAGGCGAATCGTGGTGGCGGATGCGGGAATTCGCGTCTGCATCGCGGACCGACCTGTCGATCTGCCCGGCGGTCTTGTCGATCTGCCCGGCGGTCCTGTCGATGTGCCCGTCGGCTCTGTCGATGTGCCCGTCGGCGAAGTCCTGATCGCCGACGAGCTGTGGAGCCGCACGGACGCAGGCGAGCGATACGAGCCGGTGTCGGTCGAGCCCGGCGCGCCCGCGTACACCATTTTCACCTCGGGCTCCACCGGCCGCCCGAAGGGCGTCGCCATGACGCACCACGCGCTGGTCAACCTGCTCACCTGGCACGAGCGCGCCCGCCCCGAGAGTTGCGCGCGGCGCACGGCCCAGGTGTGCGCGGTCAGCTTCGACTTCTCCTTCCACGAGATCTTCTCGACACTGTGCGGTGGCGGCACCCTCGTCCTCGCCGACGACCGAATGCGGCGCGACCCCTTCGCACTGGTCGAATTCCTCGCCGAGACGGGTGTCGAGCGGCTGTTCCTCCCGGTGCCGTCGCTGACCCAATTCGCCGATGCCGCAGCCGATCACGTCGCGGCCGATGGATTGGCGCTGCGCGAGGTCATCACCACGGGTGAGCGGCTGACCATCACCGCGGCCATGGTCCGGCTGTTCAACCGCACCGGAGCCTGCCTGCACAATCACTACGGTGCCACCGAATTCCAGGACGCCACGGCACACACCCTCAGCGGCGATGCCGCCGCCTGGCCGCCCGTCGCGCCGATCGGTCGCCCGATCGACAACGTCCGAGTGCACCTGCTCGACGCGGAGTTCAATCCCGTCGCCGCAGGGGAACCAGGCCAGCTGTGCATCGCGGGCGCGGGTGTCGCGGCGGGCTATCTGCGTCGCCCGGATCGCACCGCCGAACGTTTCGTGCCCGACCCGTTCGGCTCCGGCACCATGTATCTCACGGGCGATCTGGCGCGGCTCGGCGCGGACGGCACCCTCGAACACCTCGGCCGAATCGACGACCAGGTCAAGATCCGCGGCGTGCGCATCGAACCCGGCGAAATCGAGGCGCTGCTCACCGAATTCGCCGAGGTGCGCGAGGCGGCGGTGCTCGCGCACGAGGTGCGGGGGCGGCAGCGGCTGGTCGCGCATGTGGTGCTGCGCGGAACCGAGGCCGGTGCGGCGGCCCGACTGCACAGACACCTCTCGCTGCGCCTGCCCGCGCATATGCTGCCCGAGGCGTACGCGGTGCTGGCCGCCATGCCGCGCACCTCCAGCGGCAAGACCGATCGGCGCGCCCTGGTCCCGCCCGGTGCCTTCGACCGACTGCTCGACGGTGCGCTCACCCTGCCCGGCACCGCCACCGAACGCCTACTCGCCGAGGTATGGCGCGAGGTGCTGTCGTTGGACGAAATCGGCACGGACGACAGCTTTTTCGATATCGGGGGCACCTCGCTGCACCTGGTGGCGATCCAGCGCGCGCTGAGCGAGCGATTGGGCGGTATCGGCGTCGTGGATTTGTTCCGCTACCCGACGATTCGGGCCATGGCCCGCTATCTCGACGGACCAAGTGTGTCCACGCCGCGCGCCCGCCGCGGCCCGCGCCCTACCGCGCCCGCGGGCGATATCGCGATTATCGGAATGGCGGGCCGCTTTCCGGGTGCGGACGATATCGAGACCTTCTGGCGCAATCTGCGCGAGGGCGTCGAATCCATTCGGCCGCTCACGGACGCGGAACTGGAACAGGTCACGCCCGGCCTGCGCGAGCATCCCGACTATGTGCGGGCCGCCGCGACGGTGCCGGATATCGAACTGTTCGACGCGGATTTCTTCGGGATGACGGCCAAGGAGGCCGCGCTGGTCGACCCGCAGCAGCGGGTCTTCCTGGAATGCGCGTGGGAGGCGTTCGAGCGCGCGGGCTATCCGCCGGGTCCGCAGGTCGGGTCGGTCGGGGTGTTCGCGGGCGGCGGGATCAGCACCTACCTGATCAATAATCTCAACCCGCACTTCGGATTTCCCTCGGGCGGCCCGCTCATCGAGGCCGATATGCTGCAGTTCCAACTGAAGCTGGGCAACGACCGGAACTACCTGCCCACCAGGGTCTCCTACAAGCTGGACCTGCGCGGCCCGAGTATCGCCGTGCAGAGCGCGTGCTCCACCTCGCTGGTCGCGGTGCATCTGGCCGTGCGGAGCCTGCGTTCGGGCGAATGCGCGATGGCGCTCGCGGGTGGGGTGTCGATCGTGGTCCCGCAGCGGGGCGGATACCTGTTCGAGGAGGGCATGATCCGCTCGGCCGACGGTCACTGCCGGGCTTTCGATGCCGAGGCCGACGGCACCCTGTTCGGCAATGGCTGCGGCGTGGTGCTGCTCAAACCGCTCGATACCGCGCTGGCCGACGGCGACAGGGTGATCGCCGTCATCAAGGGCTCCGCCGTCAACAACGACGGCGCGGACAAGTCCGCCTTCACCGCCCCCAGCGTGGCCCGGCAGACCGAGGTGGTCGCCGACGCACTGGCCGACGCGGGCGTCGATGCCGCCGAGATCGGCTATGTGGAGGCGCACGGCACCGGGACCGCGCTCGGCGATCCCATCGAGGTGGCCGCGCTGGCCAGGGCATTCCGCGAAAGCGCGTCCGCGGAGCTGCCGAATGGCAAGTGCGCCATGGGTTCGGTGAAAACCAATATCGGCCACCTGGATGAGGCGGCCGGTATCGCCGGATTGATCAAAACCGCACTCGCACTGGAATATCGGACGCTGCCGCCGAGCCTGCACTTTCAGCGGCCCAATCCGCATATCGATTTCGCGGCGAGCCCATTCCACATCGGTGCGAGGGTGGCGCGCTGGCCCGGCGTGCCGGGGTCGCGCCGGGCCGGGGTCAGCTCATTCGGGATGGGCGGCACGAATTGCCATGTGGTGCTGGCGGAATCGGTCCGGGCGGAGCCGGATTCGACGGATGCCGCCGAGGGGCTGTTCGCGGTGAGCGCGCGGACCCCGGAGGCGCTGCGCGAACTCTGCGGGCGCTATATCGAGCTGCTGGGTGGGCCGGACACACCCCGGCTCGCCGATCTCTGCTTCACGGCGGCGGCCGGACGCAGGCATTTCGAACACCGCTTCGCCGTATACGGCCGCAGCGTCGAGGATATTCTCGGCGAGCTGAGATCCTTCGTGGCGCAGCCGATCGAGCCCGCACCCGCGCGGGGCGCGGGGCGCATCGCCTTCGTCTTCGGTGGCCAAGGCGCGCAGTACGCCGGGATGGGGCAGGCGCTCTACGCGCAGGAGCCGATCTTCCGTGCCGCCTTGGACGAATGTGCCGAACTGCTGCGCGAGGAGTTGCCGCGCCCGCTGCCGGAACTCATCCACGATGCCGACCGCATCCACGACACGGCCATCGCCCAGCCCGCGCTTTTCGCGGTCGAGTACGCGCTGGCTCGGCTGTGGGAGTCCAGGGGGGTGCGGCCGGACGCGGTCATGGGGCACAGCCTCGGCGAATATGTGGCCGCCTGTCTGGCCGGAGTGTTCGCACTGCCCGACGCGCTCGCGCTGGTCGCCGCGCGCGGGCGGCTCATGCAGGCGCTGCCGCGGATCGGGCGGATGGTGTCGATCGCGCTGGCGGAGTCCGCGGCCGCCGACCTCATCGCCGACCACGCCGACCATGTCGCCATCGCGGCCGTCAATGGTGCGGCGGCGACGGTGCTTTCGGGGCGGACGGACGCGCTCGCGGCGATCTGCGCGGAGTTGGACCGGCGGGGGATCGGCCATCGCGAGTTGACGGTTTCGCACGCCTTCCATTCCCCGCTGATGCGTCCGATGGTCGCCGAGTTCGGGCGGATCGCCGAGAAGGTGGAGTTCGCCGCGCCGACTATTCCGGTGGTGTCGAATCTGAGCGGGCGACTGGCCACCGAGGCGATCGCCACCGCCGACTATTGGGTCGACCATGTGCTGCGGCCGGTGCGTTTCGCCGACGGCGTGGCGACACTGGCCGGATTCGGGGTCGATATCTTCCTCGAGGTCGCGCCGAAACCGACCCTGCTGCATCAGATTTCGGAGGAGCTTTCGCACGCTCCGATCATGGCCCTGCCGACGCTGCGCCGGGATCGGGAGATCGAGACCCTGCTGCGCAGTACGCGGGAGCTGTATCTCGGCGGGGTCGCGATGCGTCCGGTCGGTCCGACGGGGACGGCGCGGCGGGTGCCGCTGCCCACCTATCCGTGGCAGCGCGGGCGGCACTGGATCGCGGCGCCGAGCGCGGCGGCGCCCGGAGCGGATCCGGGTCGGCCGCTGGCCGGTCGGCCCGTGGAATTGGCCGACAGCAACGAGATTCGACTGCAGGCCGCGCACGGTCCCGGCCGCCTGAGTTGGCTGGGCGACCATCGGGTATTCCAGACGATCGTCATGCCGGGCGTGGCCTACCTGGAGGCGGCGTTCGAGGCGAGCCGGGAGGCATTCGGCACCGTCGATGTCGAGCTGCGGGATTTCTTCATCCACCGCTCCATGACCTTCACCGGCGAATCCGACGAGCGCAACGCGCAGATCGTCCTGCGGCCGGAGGATATCGGCGGTCACGCGTTGCAGATCTTCTCCAAGCCCGCGCGCGGCCCGTGGACGCTGCACGCCTCCGGCCGACTCGTGGACGCCGCGGCGTCGGATGTCGTCGAACCGCTGGATGAGCTGCGGAGTCGGTTCACCACCGAGGTTCCCGTCGCGGAGATCTACCAGGGCGAGCGCGAGCGCGAAATCGATCTCGGCCCGCTGTTCCACGCCACGCGTCGATTGTGGCGGGAGGGTGCCACCTGTCTGGCGGAGCTCGAACTGCCCGAGGCGCTGCGTGCGGAGGCGAATTCCTATGTGGTGCATCCGGTTCTGATCGAGGCCTGCTTCCTGGCGTTGACGGTGACCTACCCGGAGAAGTACGGCCGCCGCACCTACGTGCCCGTCGGTGTGGGTCGGGTGCGGTCGCATTCGGGTGCGGGCGCTCCGGCGTGGTGCCATGCGCGACTGGCCCCGGCCGAGGAGGAAGATCCCGAAACCCTGCGCGGCACCCTCGATTTGTTCGACGCGGACGGCCGCGTCGTCCTGGCGATGACAGGTGTGCTGCTCAAGCGGGCCGAGCGGCAGACCATGGTCGGCAGGTCGGAGGCCGCCTGGCGCGACTGGCTGTATCGGACCTCGTGGGTGCCGCGGCCGGTATCGGCGCAAGCGCGGCCAGGTCGGTGTCTGGTGCTTTCCGATGGCGAGTTGGGGCGCGAGCTGGGACGAATCGTCGGGGCGCGCGTGGCGCCTGCCGCGACGAGTGTCGCGGAGTACCGGGATCTACTCGCGGCCGAGACGGATCTGGTGGTGGCGCTGTGGCCTGCCGAACGTACGGGCGCACCTGACGCGGTCGTCGCGGAATCGGTGCGCCTGCTTCATTTGGTGCAGGCGCTGATCGAGCGCGGCACGGGCAGGTTGTGCTTGGTCACCCGCGGCGGCGCGGCGGTCGCCGGGCGCACGGTAGCGGATCCGGTGCAGGCGGCGCTCGGCGGGCTGGCGCGGGTGATCGCGCAGGAGCAGGTGGATCTCGGCTGCACCCATATCGATCTCGATCCGGCACTGGAGGTCGCGGCCGATGCCGCGTTGCTGGCCGCCGAACTCGGTGCGTCCAGTGCTGCGGAGCAGGTTGGCTACGTGCGGGAGGTTCGCCATGTCGCCCGGCTCACGCGGGCGACTGCCAGTGCAGGCGCGGTCCCGGTCCGGCCGGATGCGACATATCTGATCACCGGCGGTCTCGGCGGACTCGGGCTCGAGACGGCGCGGCTGCTGGTCGAGCGCGGCGCGCGGCATCTGGTACTGGTCGGGCGGAGCGCGCCCGGCCCCGAGGCCGAAGCGGCGATAGCCGAACTGCGCGACGGTGGTGCGCGGGTTCGCGTCGAGTCGGTGGATATCGCCTCGGCCGCCGCTGTCACCGCCTGTCTGGCCGCGATCTCCGCCGAGTCGCCACCGCTGCGCGGTGTGTTGCACCTAGCGGGTGTGCTGGATGACGGTGTGCTGGCGGGTCAGTCGGCGGAGCGGTTCGCGAAGGTCTTGGCCGCCAAGGCGATCGGCGCGTGGCACCTGCACCGGCTGACCGAGGATCTGGACTTCTTCGTGCTGTTCTCCTCGGTGTCCTCGGCGCTGGGCACACCGGGCCAGGCGAATTACGCCGCGGCCAATGCGTTCCTGGATGGTTTGGCCTCCTACCGGCGCGGTCTCGGACTGCCCGGACTGGCGATCCAGTGGGGTTCGTGGGCCGAGAAGGGTATGAGCGCGCGGCTCGGTCTGGAAGGCAAACTCGAGCGGCTGGGTGAGGGCGTCATCCCCGTCGCGGACGGCCTCGGCGCACTCGATGCCCTGCTTCAGTCGCCGCCGTCGAGCGGGTCGGTGGCGGTGCTGCCGATCGTGTGGACCCGATACCTCGAACACCAGTCCGCTCCCGCACCGCTACTGGCGGATTTCCAGCCGACGTCCCACACCGCCGCGCCGCGCACCCGGCTGGTCGACGCGCCGCCCGGCAAGCGGCGAGCACTGCTGGAAAGCCTGGTGCGCCAGGTGGTCACCGACAGCATCGGGTCCGATATCGGACTGGACCCCAATGCCGGATTCTTCGCCCTCGGCATGGATTCGCTCACCGCCATCGAATTGCGCAACCGGTTGCAAACCGCGCTGGGATGCAGGCTCGGGCAGATGGTCGTCTTCGACTACCCCACCATCGCCTCCCTCACCGAACACCTGTGGGACCTGCTCGGCGCGGCGGAGACGGACGCGGAGTTCGATGCGACCGACGACGTGGCCAGGCAGTTGGCCAAAAAACTAGGGATCTGAACCCGTATGCCGAACCGGAACGACTCCTACGATCGTCTGCTGCGGCAGGCGCTGCACCGAATCGAAACCCTGGAGAGGGAGCTGGCCGCGGCGCGCGGTGCGGATGCGGGACGCGAGCCGATCGCCATCGTCGGTATGGGGTGCCGCTTTCCCGGCGCGCCCGATGTGGCCGGGTACTGGCGGCTGCTCACCGAGGGCGGCGACGCCATTACCGAGGTGCCGCCCGACCGCTGGGATATCGACGCCTACTACGACCCGGACCCGGACGCGCCCGGCAAGATGTCGACGCGGGCGGGCGGATTCGTCGGCGGCCCGGCCGAATTCGACGCGGCGCTGTTCGGTATCTCCGCCAAGGAGGCCGACAGTATCGATCCGCAGCAGCGACTGCTGCTCGAGGTGGCGTGGGAGGCGTTGGAGGACGCGGCGATTCCGGTGCGCGCGGTCCCGGCCGAGACCGGGGTCTTCGTCGGGATCAGCAATGTGGACTATCGCGAGGCGATGGTGGGCGCGGGCGCGCAACGGCTCGACGGCTATTTCGGGTCCGGCACCACCACCAGCACGGCGAGTGGACGACTGTCGTATTTCCTGGGCGCGACGGGGCCGGCGCTGTCGGTGGATACGGCGTGCTCGTCCTCGGCGGTCGCCATTCACCTGGCCGTGCAGAATCTGCGGGCGGGACTCTGCGATAGCGCGTTGGCGGGCGGGGTGAATCGGATCATCACCCCGCACGAGACCATCAGCCTGTCCAAGGCGCGGATGATGTCGCCGGATGGGCGCTGTAAACCGTTCGCGGCGGCGGCCGACGGCTATGTGCGCGGCGAGGGCTGCGGTGTGCTCGTGCTGCGGCGGTTGTCCGATGCCGAACGCGACGGCAATCGCGTTCTCGCCGTGGTGCGCGGCACCGCGACCAATCAGGACGGGCATCGCAGCGGGTTGACGGTTCCGCACGGGCCGTCCCAGCAGGCGGTCATCCGGGCGGCGCTGGCCGATGGCGGGGTCGCGCCGGAGTCGGTCGGCTATGTGGAGGCGCACGGCACCGGGACCGCACTGGGCGATCCGATCGAAATGGCCGCTCTCGGCGCGGTGTTCGGTGCGCATCCGTTGGTGGTGGGCTCGGTGAAGGCGAATATCGGGCACCTCGAGTCGGCGGCCGGGATCGCGGGGGTGATCAAGGCGGTGCTGTGTGTGCGGCACGGAATGATCCCACCCACACTGCATTTCGATACCCCCAATCCGCTGATCGATTGGGATGGGCTGCCGGTGCGGGTGCCCACCGAGCTGCGCGAGTGGTCTTCGGAAGGGCCGCGGGTGGCGGGGGTCAGCTCATTCGGGTTCAGCGGGACCAATTGTCACGTGATTGTCGAGGGGGTTCCCGCTCGGTCGGCGCCGGTTCTGTCGGATGACAGACCCGCGCACTTGCTGGCGCTGTCGGGGGCGACGCCCGAGGCGTTGGCGCGCGGGGCCGAGCGGATGGCGGAGTTCCTGCGCGGTGGCGTCGACCCCGCGCAGGTGTGCTTCACCGCGAACAGTGGGCGTTCCCATCTAACGCATCGCCGGTGTGTGGTCGGCGAATCCGCCGGGGAATTGGCGGATCTGCTCGCCGGACCGGACGCGGTGCGGGGCGAATCCGCGGCGGTCGCACCCGAGGTGGCGTTCCTGTTCACCGGTCAGGGCGCGCAGTATCCGGGGATGGGTAGGGAGCTGTACCGGACCCAACCCACGTTCCGGCGCGCGATCGATGCCTGCGCCGAGATTCTGGATCCACTGCTCGGACGGGACCTGGTCGGACTGCTGAATTCGGAATCCGGCGAGCTGGATTCGACGGGCCGTACGCAGCCCGCGCTGTTCGCGCTCGAGTACGCGTTGGCCGAGCTGTGGCGGTCCTGGGGTGTCGAGCCGTCGGTGCTACTCGGGCACAGCGTCGGCGAACTCGTCGCGGCCTGTGTCGCGGGGGTGTTCTCGCTGGAGGACGGGTTGCGGCTGGTCGCCGAGCGCGGGCGGCTGATGCAGGGCTTGCCTGCGGGCGGGGTCATGGTGTCGCTGCGCGGCGCGCCCGAGGTGGTGCGGCAGGTTGTCCGGGACTATCCGCTGGTCGCGGTGGCGGCGATCAATGGGCCGCAGGAGGTGGTGATCTCCGGAGACCGTCGGCAGGTCGAAGCGGCCGTGGCGGAACTGGTGCGGGTGGGGCTGACGGGCCGGGAGTTGCGGGTGTCGCACGCCTTTCACTCACCGCTCATGTCGTCGATCGCCACGCCACTGGCGGAGGCGGCCGGGCGTATCACCTACGCGATGCCGCGAATTCCCTTGATTTCCAATGTGACCGGAGAACTGGCCGGGGCGCAGGTGTGCGATCCCGAGTATTGGGTGCGGCACGCGATGGCTCCCGTGCTGTTCGCCGATGGGCTCGGCGCCGCCTATGCGGCGGGCGCGCGGGCTTTCGTCGAAATCGGGCCGCGGCCGGTGCTTTTGGGATTGGGGCGCGGCATTCTTCCCGATGATGTGGTTCGCCTGCCCAGTCTTCGACCGGATCGGGAGTGGGCGGAACTGCTCGGCAGTCTGGCGGCGCTGCATGTGCGGGGTGTGCCCGTGGACTGGTCGGCCTTCGACGGCGACTATCGGCGGGGTCGGGAGTTCGTGGCGATCCCGAGCTATCCCTTTCAGCGGGAACGGCATTGGTTCGCGGCGGACTCGGCGTCCTCGGACGGGTGGTTGGTGCGGACGCGGTGGGCGCCGGTCGATGCGGAGCCCGCGGCGGTGTCCACCGAATCCGGGTGGGTGATCGTCTGCGGGGACGATGATTTCGCCGAGCGGTTGGCGTTGGCGGTCGATGCCGATGTCAGCATTGTCGGTGGGCCGGGAGAAGTGGCGCGGTTGTCCGCGCGGCGGGTGGTTTTCCTGGCCGATACCGGCGCGGCGGAGCTGCCCGACCGGGTCGAGCGGTTGACCGGTCGCCTGCTGGAGCTTGTCGCGGTGTTGGCGAAGTCGACCACCCCGGTACGACTTTCGGTGGTGACGCGAGGTGCACACGTCATCGTGCCTGACGATCGTCCCGATCCGGCGCATACGGCGCTGTGGGGTCTGGTGCGGACGATCGCCGCCGAATATCCCGAATTGGCGGTGACGGCTGTCGATTTCGGCGCCGATCCCGCCGATCCGGATGCCCGGTTGCTCGATCTCGCGAATTGGCAGGGGGCCGTGCGCGCGGGAGTTCGGTATGCGCCCGTATTGACCACAGGGACAGAGCCTTCCGCGAGTATGCCCGGCTCCTCGGTGCGGTCGGACGGAAGCTATTTGGTGACGGGCGGTTCGGGCGGTCTCGGACTGGTCGTCGCGCGGCGACTGGCGGAATTGGGCGCGGGATGTGTGGTCCTGGCGTCCAGGAGCGGCGCCGTCGCGGCCGAGGCCATCGCGGAGATCCGTGGTCTCGGAACACTCGTCCAGGTGGTGGCGGGGGATGTGCGGGTCGAGGCCGATGTGCGCCGCATGGTGCGAACCTGCACGGACACCCTGCCGCTGCGCGGTGTGGTGCATGCGGCGGGCGTGCTGGACGACGGCCCGCTCGAGGACCAGTCGCCCACTCGAATCGCGGGTGTGCTCGGTCCGAAGGTGCGGGGTGCGTGGCTGTTGGATCGGGCGACTCGGGGATCCTCGCTCGACTTCTTCGTGGCCTACTCCTCGCTCGCCTCGCTCCTGCCCACCTACGGGTCGGGCGGATACGGTGCGGCCAATGCCTTTCTGGACGGTCTGATGGCACTGCGGCGCGCGCAGGATCTGCCGGGTTTGGCGATCAATTGGGGTCCCTGGGCCGAAATCGGGATGGCCGCAGGGGAATCCGCGCAGTACGAGGCGATCGGGCTGCGCACGATCGCGCCGCGGGATGGCGGCGAACTGGCGATGCGGTTGGCCACCGGTCCGGCATCCGAGGCGGCGATCGGGGTGATTCCCGCCGACTGGGGGAAGCTGGCGCGCTCGCTCATCGGGTTGGTTCCCGCGGGCTATCTCACCGATCTCGCCGGTCCGCAGCAGGTGGCGGTAGTCGCGCCCACCTTGCTTCGGGAGTTGGCCGCGGCGGCGGACCAGCGCGAATTCCTCGATGAGCAGGTCGGTCGGATCCTGCGCGACGTGTTGCGCTCCCGCACCCCGATCGGCCCTCGGCAGGGTTTCGCGAGCCTCGGTATGGATTCGCTGCTCGCGGTGGAGTTCAGCGAACGGCTCTCGGTGGCCTTCGAGGTGCCGCTGGCGGCCATCGCGGCCTTCAGCTATCCGACCCTCGAGGAGATGGTGGCGCATCTGGCCGCCGAACTCGGCATCGACGAGCGGGTGGCCGCGGCCGAGCCCGCGCTATCACCCGACCATCCGGCGCCGCCCGAACCCGCGGGCGCCTCCGCCGCCGAGTTGATCGCGCGGGCCGCCGCGAAGTTCCGTCAGCACCAGAACTCATGAAAGGCGCGGGGAACGTGTCGAATACACCCACCGGGCCGGAGGCCGACCTGCTCGAATCGCTGCGCCGGTCGCTGGCGGTGATCGAGAAGCTCGAGGGTGAGCTGGCCGAAACGCACGAGGACATCGCGATTGTCGGCATGTCGTGCCGTTTTCCCGGCGCCGATGGCATCGACGAATACTGGGAGTTGCTGCGCGACGGGGTCGATGCCATCACCGAAGTGCCTTCGGATCGCTGGGATATCGACGCGATCTACGATCCGGACCCGGACGCGCCCGGCAAGCTGTACACCCGCTACGGCGGCTTCGTGGACGGGGTCGACCGCTTCGATCCGCTGTTCTTCGGCATTTCGCCGAAGGAGGCCGCGCGGATGGATCCGCAGCAGCGACTGTTGCTCGAGGTCGCGTGGGAGGCGCTCGAGGATGCGGGATATCCGGTCGGCGCGCTGCGCGGCAGCGCGACCGGCGTGTACGTGGGCATCGCCGAGAACGACTACGCGCGGCTGATCGAGCAGGCGCACGGCGACCGGCTCGACCACTACGACGCCACCGGCACCGGATTCTGTTTCGCGGCGGGCCGGTTGTCGCATGTGCTCGGCCTGCGCGGGCCGAATGTCGCCATGGACACGGGCTGCTCGAGTTCGCTGCTGGCCATTCATCAGGCGGTGAACGCGTTGCGGCTCAACGAATGCGGGATGGCGCTGGCGGGTGGGGTGCATCTGCGACTGGCGCCCACCACCTCGTTCTCCCTCGCCCGGACCAAGGCGCTGGCCCCGGACGGCCGCTGCAAGACCTTCGACGCCGCCGCCGATGGCTTCGGACGCAGCGAGGGCTGCGGTGTGCTGGTGCTCAAGCGGCTCTCGCGGGCGCGGCGCGACGGGGATCGAGTGCTGGCCGTGATCAAGGGTTCGGCCGTCAATCACGACGGACCCGCGAGCGGATTCACCGTCCCGAGCGAACGGGCGCAGGTCGAATTGATTCGCGCCGCACTGGCCAACGCCCGGATCGCGCCCGAGCAGGTCGGATTCGTCGAGGCGCACGGGACCGGCACCGAACTCGGCGATCCGATCGAGGTCAGTGCGCTGGCAACGGTTTTCGGCAAACGTCCGCTGGTGCTCGGCGCGGTCAAGAGCAATATCGGACATACCGAGGGCGCGGCCGGGGTGGCGGGCGTGATCAAGGCGGTGCTGGCGCTGCGGCACGGCGTGATCCCACCGAATGTGCACTTCACCCGGCCCAATCCGTATATCGACTGGGAGGCGGCGCCTTTCGTCGTGCCCACACGGCCGACGCCGTGGTCGGGGTCGAAGGTGGCCGGGGTCAGCTCCTTCGGGATGAGCGGCAGCAATGCCCATATCGTGCTGGCCGAAGCGGAAACCGTCGCGGTGCCCGCGCCGGTCGAGCGGGCGCGGCACGTGTTGACGCTGTCGGGGCGGACCGAGACCGCGCTCGCGGACGCCGTCGCGCGGATGGCGACTTTTCTGAGGGAGACCGACGCCGCGCTATCGGATATCTGCTTCACCGCCGCGGCCCGCCGGGACCATTTCGAGTATCGGCGGGCCGTCTTCGGTCGTTCCAAGGCGGAGCTCGCCGAGCGACTGAGGGACGGGCATGGAGTAGCCGGGCAGGCGCCGACGCATCGGGCGCGACCGAAGGTCGTATTCCTGTGCACCGGACAGGGTTCGCAGTACCGGGGGATGGGCCGGGAACTGTATCGGACCGAACCGGTCTTCCGGACCGCGCTCGAGCGGTGCGCCGCGGTGCTGGACCGGCATTCGGATCGGCCGCTGATCGATATCCTCGGCCTGGTCGAAAACGGCGATGCACCAGTGGATTTGGATGTCACCGGATACACCCAGCCCGCCCTGTTCGCGCTCGAGTTCGCGCTGGTCGAACTGTGGGGATCATGGGGAGTTCGGCCCGATATCGTGCTCGGGCACAGTGTGGGCGGGCTGGTGGCGGCCTGTGTCGCCGGGGTGTGTCCGCTCGAAGACGCGCTGCTGTTCATTGCCCGGCGTGGGCGGTTGATGCAGGAATTGCCCCCTGGCGGGGCCATGGTCTCGGTGCGGGCGCCGGAGAAGACGGTCGCCGACCTTCTCGCCGGGCGGGAACAGGTTTCGATCGCCGCGGTCAATACGCCGGATGAGGTGGTGGTATCCGGTGCGGCCGCCGCGGTGGACGCGGTGGTAGCGGAATTGACGGCGGCCGGTGTGCGTTCTCGCCCGCTGACGGTGTCGCATGCCTTCCACTCGCCGCTCATGGAGCCGGTGGCGCAACCGCTGCGCGCCGCGGCGAAGCAGGTGCGATTCTCGCGTGGCCGCCTCGCCGTGGTGTCCGAACTGACCGGCGAGCTGGCGGAGCCGGAACTGCTCGCCGATCCGGATTACTGGGTGCGACACGCGCTTTCGCCGGTGCGCTTCGCCGACGCGGTGCGGGCGGCCTACGGTGCGGGCGGCCGCGTCTTCCTCGAGATCGGCCCCAAGCCGGTATTGGTCGGATTGGGGCAGCAGTGTTTGACGCAGGACGAACTCGCCGACACCGTGTGGGTGCCGAGCCTGCGGCCGCAGCGCGACACCGAGGAGATGGCGGCGGCCGTCGCGGCACTGCACGTCAATGGGGTCGATATGGCGTGGGAAGGGATCGAGGGCGGTCGGCGGGTTCGGATACCCGGCTATCCCTTTCAGCGCGAGCGGCATTGGTTCGCACCGCCCGAGGGCATGCCGAGGCGGGTCGCACGGGTGCGACCGCTGCTCGATTCCGAGATTCGGTTGGCGGCCAGGCAATTGACGGTCTTCCAGACCGAGATGAGTTTGCGGACGCTGCCGCTGTTGCGCGCGCACGTGGTCGATGGCGCCTTCGTCGCGCCCGCCGCGCATCATCTGGCGATGGTGGCCAGTGCCGTCGGTGCACCGGATCGGATAGTCCTCGGTGACATCGTATTTCCGCGTCCGCTCGTGGTGCCCGACGAAGGTGCGCGGACCGTGCAGGTCGAACTGTCCACCGTGCGCGGAAACGAGTTCCAGGTGCTGGGCGCGGAATCCGAGGTCTTCGCGACCGGGTCGGTCAGCGATGGGGAAGTCGGTCCTCGGGTGGTGGATATCGCCGAACTGCGGCGCAGGATGACCACCGAAATCGAGCGCGATGCCCTGTATGCGCGACTGTTCGAGCGGCGGATCGAGTTGGGTGCGGCCTTCCGGTGGCTGGATCGGATCTGGGTCGGCGCGGACGAGGCATTGGCACTGGTGAGCGCGCCGTCCGGAATCGAGTTGGACGGCCCGATTCACCCCGGTCTGCTCGACGGGCTATTCCAACTGACCGAGGCGGTCGCCTTCGCCGACGGAGTCGTGGAAGACGGTGCCCGCCTGCCATTTTCGGTGCGCAGACTGGGCATGACGCCCGCGATCGAGGCGCGGGCGCGCTGGGCGCATGCCCGACGGGTCGATGGGCGATGGGATATCGACCTGCTCGACGACCAGGGCGAGGTGCTCGTCGAGATCGCGGGATTCGAGGATCGAATCGCGGCATCGACGGCGAAACCGGCCTGGGCCGAATGGTTGACGCGGGTGCGCTGGGTGGCGGCTGCCGAGGGTGCCGAGCCGACACCGACCGGGAATTGGCTGGTGGTGTGCGCCGCGGCGGAACACGACCGGCTCGCCCGAGCGCTCGGCGCGGACACCGTCTTCGTCACCGAGCCGGGGGAACTCGCGGATTCGGCCGGGATCGCGCTACCGGAGACCATCGATCGGGTGCTGTTCGCGGCGGATTCCGAGTCCGAATTCGCCGCACACGCAACGCATCTGGTGACAGGGCTGTTCACGCTCGCTCAGCTGCTGACAGATCGGCCCACACCCCCTCGGCTGCATATTCGCACCAGGCTCGGGCAGCAGGTGCTTGCGACCGATCGGCCCGATCCGGCGCAGACCGCGCTGTGGGGAATGGTGCGCGTCATCGCGGCCGAGTACCCCGAATTGCGATGCCTCGCGGTCGATATCGACCCCGAAGCGGATCTCGCGACGGCCTTCGCGACCGACCACCGCTACAGCGCCGTGCGCGACGGTGTCCGCTACACGCCGGTCTCCGAATCGGTCGACGCGCCCGCGTCGGATCCCCAGCGCTTGGCACTCAGCGACTATGGTTCGCCGGACAACCTGATCGTCGAGGCCGGGCCGCGTGTCGAACCCGCCGCCGCCGAGGTGGAAATCGCGGTGCGGGCCGCAGGGCTGAACTTCCGTGATGTGCTGCTCTCGCTCGGCATGATGCGCGAGCACTACGGGACCGAACGGCCCGCCCGCGATATCCCGCTCGGCTTCGAATGCGCGGGCGAGGTGACGGCTGTGGGCGAGGCGGTGTCCGGACTGTCCGTCGGCGATCGGGTCATGGCCATGGTCGAGGGCGGTTTCGCCGACTATGTCACCGCGCCCGCGGGTTCGGTCGCACCGATTCCGGCGGGGCTGAATTTCGCCGAGGCGGCCACGGTGCCACTCGCCTTCCTCACCGCCCAGTACGCCCTGACCAGGCTGGCCGGATTGCGGTCGGGGGAGAGCGTTTTGATTCACGCGGCCGCAGGCGGTGTCGGTCAAGCGGCCGTGCAGATCGCCCAGCGGATCGGCGCGCGGATCTACGCCACCGCGGGCGCGGGCAAGCGCGATGCGGTGCGCGCGCTCGGGGTCGAGACGGTATTCGATTCGCGTAGTGCGTCTTTCGCGCAGGATCTGCTCGCGGCCACCTCGGGGCGCGGTGTCGACGTGGTGCTGAACAGTCTGACCGGCGAATTCATCGAGGCGGGTGTCTCGGTGGTGGCCGCCGGGGGGCGCTTCGTGGAGTTGGGCAAGCTCGGCATCTGGTCCGAGGCGCGGATGCGCGAAATACGGCCGGATATCGGCTATTTCGCCTTCGACCTCGGCGATGACGGCGAAGCCGATCCGGATCTGATTGCGGGTCTGCTGACCGAATTGGGCGCGGGTTTCGCCGCCGGATCGCTGCGACCGTTGCCCATGACGGTGTTCTCGAGTAGCGAGGCGGCCAGGGCCTACGGGTTCATGCAGCGGGCCAAGCACATCGGCAAGGTTGTTTTGGCCTTCGATCGTCCCGCCGCGGTGCGCGGCGATGGAAGTTACCTGGTGACAGGCGGTTTGGGTGGGATCGGTCTGCTGGTGGCGCGTCGGCTGGCCGAACTCGGTGCCGGACGGATCGTGCTCATGTCGCGGTCCGAACCCTCGCAGGCAGCGGCGGCGGTGATTTCCGCCCTAGAGGCCCTCCCTGCGTCGCATGGCGACCGCCGCGTCGCGGTCTCGGTGGTGACAGGGGATGTGCGTTCCGAGGCCGACGTGGCGCGCGCCGTGCGGGAATGCGGCGGCGCGCTGCGCGGGGTGATCCATGCCGCAGGCGTGTTGAACGACGGCGTACTGGTAGGGCAGTCGGTAGAGCGAATTCGAGAGGTGTTGGGGCCGAAGGTAATCGGCGGCGCGCTGCTCGACCGGGCCACCCGCGCGATCCCGCTGGACTTCTTCGTCGCCTTCTCCTCCATCGCCGCACTGCTGGAGGAGGGCGGGCAGGGCGGCTACGGCGCGGCCAACGCCTTCCTGGACGGATTGATGGCGCGACGCCGGGCCGAGGGGCTGCCCGGTTTGGCGATCAACTGGGGTCCGTGGGCCGAGGTCGGTATGGCGGCCGGACTGGAGGAGCGGCTGGTTCGCGCCGGTTCGGACATGATTCCCCCGCAACAGGGGATCGATGCCCTGATGGCACTGGTCGGCACCGGCCGACAGTTGGCGGTCGTACCGACCCGGCGCACACCGCAACAGGTGGTAGCGGCACCGGTCGGGTTGGCAGGCCAATTGGCCTCGGCGGCTCCGGAGGATCGAATAGACCTGCTGGACAACTACTTCCGCGAACTCCTCACCGACCTGCTCGACCTGCCGCCCGGCTACCGGATCGATCCGCACGCGGCCTTCCAGGATCTCGGCATGGACTCGCTGATGGTGGTCGAACTGCGCAACCGCCTGCAACACGACCTCGATATCGCCCTGGCCACCACCGTGGCCTTCGACTACCCGACCGTCGACGCCCTACGCGGGCACCTGCGCACCCGGCTCGAACCGCCCGACCCGGACCTGGCGCTCGACGATGTCCGCCTGCTCGTCGACCAGGAACTGGACCTGCTCAGCGCCGACGAGGAGGCGACCCCGTGACCGACACCGCCGACGCCGCCCGTCTGCACAAGGCGCTCACCGCCATCCGCACCCTGCGCGGTCGGGTGCGCGAACTCGAACAGGACCGCGACCAGCCCATCGCCGTCATCGGCATGGCCTGCCGCTTCCCGGCCGCACCCGATCCGGACGCCTACTGGCGGTTGCTCGACGCGGGCGGCGAGGGTATCGGCGATATCCCGGCCGACCGCTGGCCTGTCGCGGAATACTATGACCCGCAGCGCAATACACCGGGCAGAATGTACTGCCGCCGCGGCGGGTTCCTCGACGATATCGCGGGCTTCGACGCCGCCTTCTTCGGGATCGCGCCGCGCGAGGCCAAACGGATGGACCCCCAGCAGCGGTTGCTGCTCGAACTCGCCTGGGAGGCGCTGGAAGACTCCGGCCGCGACCCGCGCGCCATGAGCGGTAGCCGCACCGGGGTCTTCGTCGGCGTCTCCGAGGCGGAATACCTGCGGCGCATGCGGGACGAGAGCGGTGACCCGGTACAGATGTACGACGCCACCGGCAACGCGCTCAGTGTCGCGGGCGGACGCCTCGCCTACTGCCTCGGCCTGCGCGGTCCCAACCTGACCCTCGATACCGCCTGTTCGTCGGCGCTGGTCGCGGTGCACCTGGCGGTGGCCGGCCTGCGTGCGGGCGAATCCACGCTCGCGCTGGCGGGCGGTGCGAGCCTGATGCTGTCCCCGGAGACCTTCGTCGCCTTCTGCGACGGTTCCGCGCTGGCCGCCGACGGGCGCTGCAAGACCTTCGACGCCGCCGCCGACGGATACGCACGCGGCGAGGGCGCGGGCATGGTGGTGCTCAAACGCCTCGCCGACGCGCGCGCGGACGGCGATCCGGTGCACGCCGTCATCCGGGGCACCGCGCTGAACCAGGACGGCAGGACGAACGGACTGACCGCCCCCAATGGGCTCGCCCAGCGCGATGTCATCCGGCAGGCGCTCACCCAAGCGGGCCTCGCGCCCGCCGAAGTCGCCTACATCGAGGCGCACGGCACCGGAACCCCGCTCGGCGACACCATCGAAATCGGTGCGCTCGGCACTGTTTTCGCCGATCGGGGCGAGTCCGGCCCCCTGCTCGTCGGCTCCGCCAAGACCAATATCGGTCACCTGGAAGCCGCGGCGGGCATGGCGGGCCTGCTCAAAGCGATCCTGATGTTGCGCCACCGTCGCATCCCGCCGCACCGCAATCTGAGTCGGCCCAATCCGCAGATCCCGTGGGGGGATTTGCCCATCGAGGTGCCGACCGAATCGCGCGAACTGCCCGACGGCGCGATCGGTGTGAGCGCGTTCGGGTTCAGCGGGACCAATGCGCATATCGTGCTCACGGCCGCGACGGATTCCGCGGTGCCCGAGGGTGATTCGGTGTCCGCCCCGGTGCGTACGGAGGATCGCCCCCGGCACGTGCTGCGGTTGTCGGCTCGTTCGTCGGAGGCGTTGCGGGACCTGGCGGCTCGGTATGCGGCCGTGGTACGCGGCGATGCGGCGCCCTTCGCCGACGTGTGTTTCACGGCCGGGGTGGCGCGGTCGGCCCACAGCCATCGGCTCGCCGTGCACGCGGCGTCCGGAAGTGAGGCGGCGGAGCAGCTTTCGGCCTTCGCGGCGGGGCAGCGGGCGCGGGTGGCGGTGGGGGAGGCCACCGAGGAACCGAAGGTCGCGTTCCTGTTCACCGGGCAGGGGTCACAGCATGCGGGGATGGGGCGACTGCTGTTCGAGACTCAGCCCGGATTCCGGCGGACGCTGCTGACCTGCGACGAGATATTGCGGGATGTGCTGCAGGTGCCGCTGCTCGAGGTGCTGTACCCGGATCCCGGCGGCGCGCACGCGGAGTTGATCGAGCGGACCGCCTACGCCCAGCCCGCTATCTTCGCGCTGGAATACGCACTGGCGCAGCTGTGGGGTTCCTGGGGTGTGCGGCCGCATGTGGTGCTCGGCCACAGCACGGGGGAGTACGCGGCGGCCTGTGTCGCAGGATGTTTCGGACTCGAGGACGGGCTGCGGCTGATCGCGCGCCGCGCGCGGCTGATCGAGGACGCGACCTCCGGCGGGGCCACGGCGGCGGTGCTCGCGCCGGTCGAGCAGATCGCCGAGATACTGGACCGCAGGCCCGAAGTGAGTGTGGCAGGCATCAACGGGCCGCGCGAGACCCTGATCGCCGGAGTCGCGGACGCGGTGGCCGAGGTGCTGGCCGAGTTGCGCGCGGCCGGGATCGACGCGCTCGCGGTGAAGGTGCCACACGCACCGCATTCGCCGATGATCGAACCGGTGCTCGATGAATTCGAGGCGGCGGCGGGGCGAATCGCGTTCGCGGCGCCTCGGATTCGGATGATCTCGAATGTCACCGGTGCGGCGGTGGACGCTGTCGACGCGGGCTACTGGCGCAGCCATATGCGCGAGCCGGTGCGGTTCGCCCAGGGGATGGCGGTGCTCGCCGAGCAGGGGTGTGCCGCGGTGCTGGAACTCGGGTCGCAACCGGTATTGCAGCTCCTCGGCCGCCAGAGTTGGTCCGGGCCGCCGGTGCGCTGGCTGTCCTCGCTGTGGGAGGGCCGCGACGACTGGAAACAGTTGCTGCACAGTGTCGGCGAACTCTATGCGGCGGGCGTCGAGATCGACTGGGCCGGTTTCGATCGCGACTACCCGAGGCGGCGCGTCCCCGCCCCGACCTATCCGTTCCAACGCACCCACCACTGGTTCACCCGGAAGGAAGGTACGGCCGTGCACCCGACCATCACCCGCACCGAACCCGCCGCCCGCCACGCCTCGATCCTGCAGACCCTGCGCGAACAGCTCGGTGCGGCGCTGGAACTCGCACCCGAATCCATCTCCGCGACCGCCACTTTCATCGATCTGGGCGCGGACTCGCTGACCCTCATGCGCGTCATCCAGGACATGATCGACCGGTACGGTGTCACTCTCACGCTGGCCCGCCTCTTCGACGACCTGGATACTCCGCAGGCCGTGGCGGCGCACCTCGATCAATCGCTGCCCGACGAAGTTCCGGGATCGGAACAAGTGACGACGCAGAATTTCGCACAGGCACAGGCCGCCGGCTCGGTGCCGGTCGATGGAAATGGTACGGCCGTCTCCCGCTCTGCGATGCGGCCTGTGGGACAACCCGCACCGATCGCCGATGGTCGGTTGGTTGCTGGATCTGCCGCGGGAGCGGGTGTTTCCGCAGCGGTGACCGGCGTGCCATCGACTCCCGCTGCCGCCAACTCACTTGCCGAGGCAGGCGATCTGCGGGCACTGTTCGCCGCGCAGATGGACCTCATGGCTCGGCAATTGGATTTGCTCGCCGGGCACGGTGGGGCGAACGCACCGACGACGACGCCGCCGATCAACACGAAAAGCCCTGTTCCGCAGCGGAACACAACCGCACAGGCGGCTCCTACACCGGCACGCCAACTGACCGATCAGCAGCGAGAACACCTCGACGCGCTGCTCACCCACTATCGCGAGCGCACCGCCGGTTCACACAATCGGGTGGTGACGCACCGGGCTCGCCGTGCCGATACGCGAATGCGATCGGTGCGACCCGAGACGCGGTCGGTGTGCTATCCGATCATCGGGGAACGGGCCGACGGCGCCTACTTCTGGGATGTGGACGGCAACAAGTACGTGGATATCGCCATGGGCGTCGGGGTCCTGCTATGCGGTCACAATCCGCCGTTCGTGACCGAAGCGGTCGCGGCGCAACTGGAATTGGCCTTGCAGACCGGGCCGATCTCGGCCCTCGCGGACGAGGTCGCCGACCTGGTGTGCGAGTTGACCGGGATGGAACGCGTGTTCTTCACGGTGACCGGGACCGATGCCGTGCGCGGCGCGCTGCGCATGGCGCAGGCGGCCACCGGCAGATCGCGATTCGTCATGTTCTCCGGTTCGTATCACGGACAGGACGATCGAGTGCTGGCGGTGCCGGATGTACTCGGCAGCCCGGAGAACTCGCTGCCGATGGCGCCGGGTATCTCACCCGGCGCGGCGGCCGATCCGCTTATCCTGACCTACGGTTCGGACGCGGCGCTCGCGGCGATCGAGGCGCACGCGCACGAGTTGGCGGGTGTACTGGTGGAGCCGGTGCAGAGTCGCAATCCGACCCTGCAACCCGCGCGATTCCTGCACCGCCTGCGCGAGCTGACGACGCGTCTGGATCTGCCGCTGATCTTCGACGAGGTGATCACCGGGTTCCGGGTGGGTCCGGGCGGGGCGCAGGAATACTTCGGTGTCCGAGCCGATTTGGCCGCCTATGGCAAGACCGTCGGCGGTGGGATGGCGGTCGGGGTGGTCGCGGGCCGCAAGGAGTATCTGGCGCAGGTCGACGGCGGCGATTGGGTGGATGGTCCCGGTCCCGATCCGGACAGCCCGAAGACCTATATCGGCAGCACCTTCGAGATGCATCCGCTGACCATGGCGTCCACCAGGGCCGTACTGCGGCACCTGCGCGCCGCGGGTCCGGCGCTGCAGGAGGAGTTGAGCGCCCGCACCTCGGGGCTGGTCGAACGGCTCAATGCGCTGTTCGACGCGCAGGAGGTGCCCATTCGGGTGCTGCACTTCGCCTCGGTCTTCCGCTTCGCCTGGAAGGGCAATGCCAGCTACGCCTATCAGCCGCTGGAGATCGAGGTCTTCCATCTGCATCTGATCGCGCGCGGCATCTACATCTGGGAGGGGCGCACCTGCTTCCTGTCCACCGCGCATACCGATGCGGCGCTGGACGCGATCGTCGACGCGGTGACCGACACCATCGCCGCGATGCGGACGGGCGGATTCCTGCCCGCCCGTAGCGAACTCGCCCTCGGTGTGGAGCAGCGCGCGCTGTTGACGCTGGACCAGTCGGACGCACCGGCCTGGACGGTCGCCGAACACCTCGAACTGCGCGGGCCGCTGGATATGCCCGCACTGCGCCGCGCCGTCGGGACGGTGGTGGGCAGGCATGAGGCGCTGCGCACCCTGTTCGTGGACGGCCGCCCGGAATTGTCCGAGGTGGAGGTTCCGGTGGAGGCGGTCGATCCGACCGGAAGCCATGAGGATGCGGTCACCGCCTGGTGGCAGGCCGCCCTGGCCGAACCGTTCGATCTGGCGAAGGGGCCGCTGCTGCGGGTATCGGCGCTGCGTCTGGAACCGGAGTCGCATCGCCTGGCGCTGATCACCCACCATATCTGCGCCGACGGTTGGTCCATGGCGACGATCCTGGAGGAGTTGGCCGCCTGCTACACGGCCGAGCGCACCGGCCGCCCCGCCGCGCTCGCCGCGCCGAAGCAGTATCGCGATTTCCTTGCCTGGCAACAGGATCGGGCCGCCGACCTTTCCACGGCAGCGGACTACTGGCGGTCCCGCTTCGCCGACGACTTCCCGAATACCGGGCTGCCAACGGCTGCCGACCGGACCGGGCAGACCTGCGGCGCGCGCCACACCTTCACCCTCGACGCCGAACTCTGCGACCGCGTAAGGGATTTGGGTCGCGGTTCGAAAGCCACCCTGTTCGTCTGCCTGCTCGCCGCCTACGGCCTGACCATCCACCAGTTGACCGATGCGGACGATATTGTCATCGGCACCCCGCAGGCCAACAGGTCCTTCCGGGGCAGCGAATCGATCGTCGGCTACTGCGCCCATTTCCTGCCGGTGCGCAGCCTGCGGCAACCGGAGATGTCACTGGCCGACTATCTGGCCACGATCCGGGAGTCGGTCCTGGCCGCCTTCGCCCATCAAGAGGCGCCCTTCGCGAAAGTCCGCGAAGTCGCCGGATTCGGCGAAAGGCCCTTCCCGGAACCGCTGCGCACCGTATTCAACCTGGACCGCGCCATCCCGGTCCCGGAATTCGACGGACTGACCGGCGAATTCCGTCCGGTGCCCGCCGAATTCGCGCTGGTCGAGTTCCGGATGGACGGTATCGAGGTCGACGGCGGTGTTCGCATCGACTGCGACTACCGCACCGATCTGTTCTCCGCGCCCACGGTGCGCGCCTGGTGCGCCCACTTCCGCGCGGTGCTCGAGGAGTTGGTGCGCGACGCGGCGCAACCGGTAACGGCACTGCCCGCCGCGCCCGACGCAAGTCGCTGAAAGGACTTTCATGATCCCAGTCATCGGTCTGGCCGATGTGGAGGCCCGCCGCACCGATGCGGTGGAGACGCTGCACACCGCGCTGCGCACGCACACCATCGTGCACGTGGATGCCCGCGGGGAACTCGGACCGGATTTCTTTCCCGACCTGTATCGGCGGACGCGGGAGTTCTTCGCATTGCCCGCCGCCGAGAAGCAGGCGCTCGATATCAATGGATCGCCGAATTATCGCGGCTATGTCGGCCAGGGGAAGGAATACACGGGCGGCATTCCGGATTTGAAGGAGTCCTACGAATTCGGCAAGGTTCTCGCGCCCCCGCCGGGCGAGCACCGAGCATGGTTCGACCTGTACGGCGACAACCGGTGGCCGAGCGAGGGACATCCCGCGCCTTTCCGGTCGATGATCGACGCGTATTCGAAAGCCGTGGAACGTATCGCCGTCGCGGTGCTGCGGGCACTGCTGCATTCGATGGATCAGGAGGTGGATCGTGCGGACGGCGTCACCGGCGGCGAGCCGTCCTTGTACTCGCGGCTGATCTACTACCGCGATCCGCGCGGTTATGCCGTCGGGGACGCTCGACTGCACCAGCACACGGACAGCGCTCTGCTCACTGTGGGATTGCAGAACGCGCCCGGCCTCGAGGTGCGCAATAGCAATGGCCAATGGCGTCCCGTCGATCCGCCGGAGAACGTGTTCTCGATCTTCGCCGGGGAATTAATGGAGGTGTGGACCAACGGCTATTATCCGCCGTGCCTGCACCGCGTGCATAATTCCGCGCTGCGCTCGGAGCGGTTATCTTGTGCCTCGTTCTTCCTGCCGGATCTGCGCCGCCCGCTCACGCCGATAGATCCGATCTCGTCACCGCGAATGGCCGCAGCAGGGTTAACGGTTTCCGAGACGAATTCCTGGTTGGCCGACGGGCGCAGAGTATCGCCGACCACGCCGGTGGGACAGCTGGAGTGGGAAAGGATGAATATGGTCTTTCCGGAACGCGTTGGCGCGGACGAGGGGGTGCAGCAATGAGCGGAGCTTCCTTCACGGAAGTGCCGATCATCGATATCGGACCCCTGGTGGTCGAGCATCCGAATGCGGCCGATTTGGCGCGCGCGGTGGACGAGATCGGCCGGGCCTGCCGCGAGGTCGGATTCTTCTATGCCGCCAATCACGGCATCGCCGAATCGGAGATGGCCGAGGTGTACGAGGCGGCCCGGAGTTTCTTCGCCCTGCCGTCGGTGGAGAAAATGAAGTTGCGGCTCGGCAATACCGATCAGTTCCGCGGTTTCGTCCCGCTCGGCGGCGAGGTCACCGGCGGGAAGACCGATTGGCACGAATGCCTGGATCTGCAACCGATTTCCGGTCGGGATGCCGAGACCATCGCGGCCGCGAACGCGAATCGCCGCCTGGATTCCCATCCCCTGGACGATCCGGGGCAGTGGCCGGAGGCGCTGCCCGAATTCCGCCGCACCATGATGCGGGCCTGGGATCAGCGCTACCGGCTCGGCGGTCGGATCGCCGCGGGCATGGCATTGAGCCTCGGTCTGGACGAGCACTATTTTCAACCCTATTCGGGTGTGGAGTTGAGCGACCTGCGCATGGTGCACTATCCGCCCCGCGCGCCGGGCGCGGCGGCCCCGGAACCGGTGTCGGGCGAGGTCGGCCATGGGTTCGGCGCGCATGTCGACTACGGATTCCTGGCCATCCTGCAGCAGGACGCGGTCGGTGGGCTCGAGGTGCTCAACTCCGCCGAGGCGTGGGTGCCCGCACCGCATATTCCGGGGACCTTCCTGGTGAATATCGGGCTGATGATGCAGCAGTGGACGAACGACAAATATCCCGCGACCTGGCATCGGGTGCAGATACCCGGCAATGCCGATCGATATTCGATTCCCTTTTTCTACGAGCCGAATTTCGGCGCGGTCATCGCACCGCTGGATATCTGCTGTGATGCGGAGAACCCGCCGCGCTACGAACCGTGTCAGTTCGGACCGTATGTGGTCGGTCGATTCGCCACCGCCTACGACTAGGCCGGTGCGCCGGGCAGTGATCGAACAGAAGAAAGGCTAAACCAATGGCCGCACAGGTCAATTCGTGGAATGAATGGGATCGGCTGGAGGAGATCGTGGTCGGCTCGGCCGACGACGCCTGCTACGAACCCACCGAACCGGGCAATCACCCGCATATCCGCAATGCCGCGCCGGGGACCGCGTTCCCCACCGGGCGCAAACCGCAGGAGGCCATCGATGCCGCCAATGCGGAACTGGCGGGTCTGGTCGCGCTGCTCGAATCGCAGGGTGTGCGGGTGCGGCGGCCGGAGCCGCACGACTACAGCAAACCGGTGCGAACCCCGGAATTCTCGGTGGACAACCAGTACTGCGGGGTGTGCCCGCGCGATGTGATGATCACCATCGGCAGTGAGATCATCGAGGCCACCATGTCGCGCCGGGGCCGATTCTTCGAATACGAGCCCTACCGCAAGCTCGTGTACGAGTACTGGAATGCCGATCCCGCCGTGCGTTGGACCACGGCGCCGAAACCGTCCATGACCGACGAGATGTATCGGGAGGGTTTCTGGGATTGGCCGCTGGAGAAGCGGCACGCCGAAATGCACTCCTTCGAATTCTGCATCACCCAGGACGAGGTGATCTTCGATGCCGCCGATATGAGTCGATTCGGTCGGGACATCATGGTTCAGGAGTCGATGACCACCAATCGGCAGGGGATTCAGTGGCTCAAGCGTCATTTGGAGCCGCAGGGACTGCGGGTGCATCCATTGCATTTCCCGCTGGACTATTTCCCCTCGCATATCGACTGCACCTTCGTGCCGCTGCGTCCCGGTCTGGTGCTCACCAATCCGGACCGTCCACTCAGCGATGGCGAGGAGAAGCTGTTCCTGACCAATGACTGGGAATTGGTGGAGGCGCCCGAACCCACCACCGGCAACGACGAGATGCCCACTTACTGCCAGTCCTCGAAGTGGTTGTCGATGAATGTGCTCAGCATCTCGCCGACCAAGGTCATCGCGGAGGAGCGGGAGAAGCCGCTGCACGACATGCTGGACAAGCTCGGCTTCGAGGTGTTCCCGATCCCGTTCCGGAATGTCTTCGAATACGGCGGGTCGCTGCACTGCGCGACCTGGGACGTGCGCCGCACCGGCGACCGCGAGGATTACTTTCCGAATGTCGACTATCAGCCGCTGGCGGAGGGATAGGAAACTCATGTACATACTCGGCATCAATTCCGCCTACCACGAATCCTCCGCCTGTCTGGTCCAGGACGGCCGGGTCGTCGTCGCGGCGGAGGAGGAGCGCTTCAACCGCGTCAAACACGGTAAGCAGGCCCGCGCCGACAATCCGGATGAGTTGCCCGCCAACGCGATTCGGTTCTGTCTCGACAGCGCGGGCATCACCATCGCCGACCTGGATCACGTGACCTGCGCGGCCGATCCGGATGAGATCGCGGCGGTCAGGGCGGCCGGGCTGCCCTCACCCTGGAACAACCCGGACAAGCAGGAGCTGTTCCTGAACACCCTGCCCAATATTCCGCAACAGTTCGCGCAGGAGGGATTCGGCGGCCCCTTCCACTGGGTGCCCCACCACACCGCCCACGCGGCCTCGGCCTATTTCGCCTCGGACTTTCCCGACGCGGCGACGCTGGTGGTGGACGCGCTCGGCGACGACGCCTTCTCCACCCGCATGTATCACGGGCGCGGCAATCAGTTGACGAATGTCGCGGATATCCGCTACCCGGCCTCCATCGGGTATCTGTGGGAGTTGTGCTCGGTCTTCCTCGGCTTCGGGGTGTACGACGCGGCAAAGGTGATGGGATTGGCCGCCTACGGAGATCCCACCCGCTATACCGCCGCCTTCGACCAATTGGCCTGGACAACCGATCCGGGCGGTTTCGATATGGCGACCGATCGGCTCAAATTCGCCGATATCCTCTACTACCCGCCCTCGGCCGACTGCTCCGGATTGATCGAGGCGCTCGGACTCGAGCCGCGACGCCCGGAGGACCCGCTGCTCGACGTGCACCACGATGTCGCCGCGGCGCTGCAGGTCAAGACGAATGAACTGGTGCTGCATATGGCCCGGCATCTGCACACGGTCACCGGGTCGACGCGGTTGTGCCTGGCGGGCGGTGTCGCGCTGAACTGCGTCGCCAACCAGGTCGCCTTCGAGGACGGTCCGTTCGAGGAACTCTATGTCCAGCCCGCCGCGCACGACGGCGGCCTGTCCGTGGGGTCGGCGCTGCACGTGTGGAATGCCGTGCTGGGCAATTCGCGCGGCCCGCAGATGCGCCACGCCTATTGGGGACCCTCGTATTCCGAGGACGAGATCGAGACCGAGCTGTCGGCCCATCCGGAACTCGTTTTCGAGCGGGCCGCGGATTTCGAGCGGGATATCGCCCGACTGCTGGCCGAGGGCATGGTGATCGGCCTGTTCCAGGGTCGGATGGAGTTGGGGCCGCGCGCGCTGGGCAATCGCAGCATCATCGCCGACCCGCGCAGGCGGGAGATGCGCGATGTGCTGAACCGAAAGGTCAAGCACCGGGAGTATTTCCGCCCGCTCGCGCCCAGCGTCCTGGCCGAGGCGGTGCCGGACTGGTTCGAGGTGGCCAAGCCGACCTCGGCGGGCGATTTCATGCTCATGGCCTATCCGGCGCGACCGGAGCGGTACGCGCAGATGGGCGCGGTCCTGCACGTGGACAACACCTGCCGCATTCAGGCGGTGCGGTCCGACACGAATCCGCGCTTCCACCGCATCATCGCCGAATTCGCGGCGCTGACCGGAGTCCCGATGGTGTTGAACACCTCGTTCAACGATCAGGAGCCGATCATCTGCTCCCCGCAGGACGCGGTGAACACCTTCCTCAAAACCGAGATCGACTATCTCGCGATCGGACCGTATCTGGTGCGCAAGGCGCCCGACGATTCCACCGGGTAGTACAGAAGGAATGTCTTTTGATGGGATCGACCCTCACCGCCGATCAGGAAAGCGCGTTGGCGGCGCACCGTCGGATTGATTTCGACGCCCGGACCTCGGATCGACCGTTCGTCTCGGGTTGGGAGACCTCGCACGGGGTGAGCTATGAGCATCTCGCGCCGCTGCGCGCACCGCTCACTTCGGGAGCGCAGCATCTCGACTACTCTTTCCTGGCCGACGACGAACAATTGCGGGACAAGGTCCGGGATTTTCGCCGAAAGGTGGACGGTCATTTCCCGGTGGATTCGGAGATATTCGTCGGCGCGGGATCGAGTCCGCCGATCTCGTCCACCTCCGGATTCGGCGACACGCTGTCCATGAACGGCGGTTTCCTCGAATTGCCGTATCCGGCGGATATGATTCGGATGAATATACTCGCGGCCGCGTTCGCGAATGTCGCAGGCCGCGATCCGGCGATTTCGATGCGATAATTGGGATGACACCATGAGCGATGTAGAACTGTGCTACAAGCCCGCTGTCGAAGTGCTCGAACTATTCCGCGAGAAGCAGCTTTCCCCGGTCGAATTGTTGGACGCGCTGATCGCACGCGCCGAACGCGTCGAACCGATCGTCAATGCCTTCGCCTCCACCTACTACGACAGCGCCATGGCCGCCGCCCGCGCGGCCGAGGCCCGCTACCAGGCGGGCGGCGATCCGTCCCGCCCGCTCGACGGACTACCGGTCGCGGCCAAATCCGACGGTGAGTCCGCCGTCGAGGGCACGATCAGCAGCGACGGGTGCTCGTGGCTGACCGACAATGTCGACGACCACACCAACCCGAGTATGGAGCGCCTGCTCACCGCGGGTGCGGTCGTCTTCGCGCGCACCGCGATGCCCGAGATGGGCTGGACCTGGACCTGCCACACCAAGGTGCACGGTGTCACCCGAAATCCGTGGAATCCCAAATACTCTCCTGGTGGATCCTCGGCGGGCAGCGCGGCCTCGGTGGTGTCGGGCACCAGCACCGTGGCGATGGGGACCGACGCCCTCGGATCGCTGCGGGTGCCCAGCGCCATGTGTGGCGCGGTTACCTTCAAAGCGCCCTACGGACGGAATCCGCTGCATCCCGAGGTCTGCTTCGACTTCTTCAACCACATCGGCCCGATCACCCGGACCGTGGGGGACGCGGCGCTGGTGCAGAACACCATCTCGGGTCAGCATCCGCTGGATCACACCACGGTGCCCCAGCAGATGGTGATTCCGGCCGAATTGCCCGATATTCGGGGCATGAGGATCGCCTACTGCGTCGATCTGGGTTACTTCCCCGTGACCGACGAGGTGCGTCGGGAGACGCTGGCGGCGCTCGACGCGCTGCGCGCGGCGGGCGCGCGAGTCGAGGAGGTCGAGATGCCGTGGGCCGAGCAGATCATCCGGCTCGGCTCCCGCTACACCGACCTGGTGTACATGGATATGTTCGACGCGGCGATCCGGGATCATCCGGACGAGATCAACGACTACACCCGCTTCTACTTCGAATGCGCCGAGTCGGTGGATCCGCGCGAGATCGGCGAGACGCTCGAGCTGGCGGGCGTGATCTGGGCCAAGCACTTCGGTCCGCTGTTGCAGCGCTACGACGCCCTCATCACGCCGACGCTGGCCTTCCACGAGGTTCTCGCCGAGAACCAGCCGTGGGAGGAGAGCATCACGGTGCGCGGCAAGAGCTACAACGACCACGACGGTGTGATGACCGCCCTGTTCAGTATCTTCAGCCGCTGCCCGGTGCTGGCCCTGCCCTCGGGATTCACCGACAGCGGATTGCCGACCGGTATCCAGGTGGCGGGCCGTCCCTTCGACGACATCACCGTCTTCCGGATCGGGGCCGCGCTGGAGCGGCACAGACCCTGGCTGGATGTTCCGGAGCGGCGTCCCAGCATCGACGTGCGGATCTCCTGACCGGGTGACCGCCCGGTTGCCGGGCCGCCCGAGCGGGTCGGGTATCTTACCCAAGGACCTGTTCGCCTGCGGAGCTTCCCGGCGATCGGCGGTCACGAGTACGCGGATGCCCGGTTTCGGTGGCCATCCGCCCCGGTCAGGAGGTAGTTGATGGACACGCGACCCAAGGCGGTCGTGTTGCTCAGCGGTGGTCTGGATTCCACGACGGTGCTGGCGATCGCGCGCGAGCAGGGATTCGACCCGTATGCGATGAGCTTCCGATACGGTCAGCGGCACCGGGTGGAACTCGAGGCCGCCAAGCGGGTCGCGGCCGCCCTCGGGGTGGCCGAGCACGTCGTGGTCGATATCGATCTGCGCGCCTTCGGCGGGTCCGCGCTCACCGCCGATATCGCGGTGCCCCATCACGACAGCGTCGAGGAGATCGACGCCGAACAGGTTCCGAGCACCTACGTGCCCGCGCGCAATACGATCTTCCTGTCCTTCGCGCTGGCCTGGGCCGAGACGCTGGGCGCGAGCGATATCTTCCTCGGCGTCAGCGCCGTCGATTACAGCGGCTATCCGGACTGCCGCCCCGAATACCTCGAATCCTTCGAGCGGATGGCCGATCTGGCCACCAGGGCCGGTGTCGAAGGTGAGCAGCGGCTGCGTATCCACGCCCCGCTCATCGCGCTGTCCAAGGCGCAGACCATTCAACGCGGCCTCGAGTTGGGTGTGGACTACGCCATGACGCACAGCTGCTACGACCCGGACGCCGAGGGTCGCGCCTGCGGTGGCTGCGATTCGTGCCTGCTGCGCGGCAAAGGCTTCACCGAACTGGGCTTGACCGATCCGGCCCTGGCCCGATGAGCTATCAGGTCAAGGAGATCTTCTACACCCTGCAGGGTGAGGGCACCCATGCCGGGCGCCCCGCCGTATTCTGCCGATTCGCCGCCTGCAACCTGTGGAGCGGCACCGAGGCCGGTCGGGCGCGAGCGGTGTGCACCTTCTGCGATACCGATTTCGTCGGCACCGACGGTCCGGGCGGCGGCATGTTCCGCACGCCGGAGGAGTTGGCCGCCGCCATCTCGAAGACCTGGGACGGTCTGGCCCACCCGCGCGCCCAGCGGTTCGTGGTCTGCACCGGCGGGGAGCCGCTGCTGCAACTGGACACCCCGGCGGTCGAGGCGCTGCACGCCGCCGGATTCGAGATCGCGGTGGAGACCAACGGCACCAAACCCGCCCCCGAGGGACTGGATTGGATCTGCGTGAGTCCCAAGGCGGGCGCACCGTTGAACCTCACCTCCGGTGACGAGTTGAAACTGGTCTACCCGCAGGTCGGCGCCGAACCCGAACGTTTCGAGAACCTCGACTTCCCGCGACTGCTGCTCCAGCCGATGGACGGCCCGGACGTGGTCGAGAACACCCGACGCGCCGTCGACTACTGCCTGCGACATCCGCAGTGGCGGTTGAGCACGCAGACCCACAAGTATCTAGGAATCCGTTGATGGAAATCTTCCGTGAGTTCACCTTCGAGGCGGCCCACCGGCTGCCGAACACCCCGGAGGGACACAAGTGCGCCCGCCTGCACGGACACTCCTTCCGGGTGGAGGTGCACGTGCGGGGCGAAGTCGACGAGCGGACCGGGTGGGTCATGGATTTCGCGGAGATCAAATCCGCGGTCGCCCCGCTCTACGAGCGGCTCGACCATCACTACCTGAATGAGATCGAGGGGTTGGAGAATCCGACCAGCGAGAATCTGGCCCGGTGGCTCTGGGAGCGGCTGGCCGGGACGCTGCCGCTGTCGGCCATTCAGGTTCGGGAGACCTGCACCTCCGGGTGTGTCTATCGGGGTGAGTAATCAGCGGTCCCGCTGATGGATATGCATGTCGCCGTCGTGGACGGCATACACCGTGCCGTACTCGTGCGCGGTGTTGCGCTGAGTCGAATCGGCTGCGTCGCCGGGTGATTCGTCGGTGGCCGCATGATGGATCTCGACGTGATTGCGGTCGCCCGCCACGACCGGACCCTGCGCATTGCCGTTGATATGGATGGAGTTCCGGTCGCGATCGGAGGCCATGGGTGATTCCCCTCGTGGTCAGTGGACACGGGTGAAGAATGCGGTTCCACAGTTCGTGCAGTTCCTGAGAGTGCCATTGGCGCTGTAGATCCTGGTGAGGGTGTTGCCATCGGGTGATACCGATACCGTCAGTCTGCCCTGACCGTTGCGGGTGCAGTGCGGATCGACGGCATCGACCAAACCGCTTGCCGATCGGTCATTTCCGGTGATCCGGTAGCGGGTCGTTCCGCCGCAGTCGACGCTGCGGAATTCGAGGATGTAGGCACCCGCTCCCGCGGCGGAGATGGTGAAGCCTCCGGCGCTGCCGTGCCAGGAGCCGACAATGCCGGTCGGCGCCGAAGCAGGCGTGGTACGCGGCGGATAGGTGGGCGCGGCGTGAGTCGCGGTCGGCTGCGCCGCATCCGACGCGGCGGACTCATCGCGCACCGCCGCGGCGATATGGGATACCACGGCGAATGCGGCGACCGCGGCCACGATCCCCGCCACGATCTTCCCGAGTGTGGCGACGGCTGCCCCGGCCGTCTTCGCCGCGCCGACCGAAGTTGTGCCGACGGTGCCCGCGGCAGGTCCGCCGGGTGGGGCGATGGAGACTGAATGCGCAGTTGTGCCACCGTGACTGGGTGTGGGCGCGCCGGTGCCGCTGTGACCAGGCGAGTACAGGGTGGAGGTGCCGGCGTCGCCGGGTGTGTACGGGTCGGTCGTGCTGATGCCGCCGTGGCCGGGTGCGTGCGGGTCGGTCGTGCTGATGCCGCCGTGGCCGGGTGTGTATGGGCCGCTCGTGCTGACGCCGCTGTCGCCGGGCGGGCCGGGAATTGTGGTGCCAGTGCCAGTGCCGCCGGGTGAGTATGGACCAGTTGTGCCTGAGCCGGGTGTGTGGACAGCGGTTGCGCCGGGATCGGTGTGGCCGAGCAGGTTCGAGTCCGGCGCACCGGAACTCGAATGTCCGGCGAGCGACGGATCGCCCCCGTTTGGCTGCGCACCACCGGAAACGGCTGTGTGCCAACCTATTTGGCCGACACTGCCGGACGGGTCGGGACCGAACCCCTGCATGTGCGCCGTCGCGGTCTGCATTGTCGCGGGATCCGGTTGGGGAGCGGGCGCGCCCGCGAGAACATCGGATGGCTGCCCGCCCGCCGCGTACTGCTGGGCGTGCTGAGCCGCGAGCTGCCCGTTGATTTCACCGAGTTCGTGCCAGGTCGCGGCGACCGTGCCCAGCAGCGCCCCGGCGGCGACGCGGCGCAGCAGCAGGTTTCGGATGCCCTCCTCGTGCATGAAATACGCGGCGGCGCGGCGGTCGCCGACGAGTTCGGCCGCGCGCCAACCGCGCCCGAGCAGTCGGCCCCAGGCGCCGAACCGCAGCGCGCGGGGCATGGCGTGGGCGGTGGCGCGCGCCAATTGGACGACGAGTTCGGGTCGCCGCGCGAGTTCGGCGAGTTCGCTGACGCGTTCCAGCGCCCGGTCGCATCGGGCGAGCGCGGTCGCTTCGGTGCCGGGACGGTGCGCCCACGAGATGAAGTGCGCGCACAGTCGGTCGACGGGGAAGGGTTCGGGATGTCGGTGTCGCAGTGCGGCAACGATATCCGGCGCGCACCGGTATCCGTCCTCGGCGGGCACCGCCAATCCGAGTTCGGTGAGCCGGGCGCAGTGCCGCGCCGGGTCGGCGGCATCGGTGAGCGCGCCGATGTGTTCCGGGGCCAGTCCGACATCGCCGAGGGTGGCGAGCAGATGCAGTACGGCGGTGGCGGTCGGGTCGAGTTGATCGAACAGCGGCGGTAGCAGATCGGCGACCCGGCCCGGCTTGGGCAGGGTGGGGCGTCCGGAGGCGTCGAGTTCGATCTGCCCGGCGGCGCGCATCAGCAGCAGCGGATGTCCGCACGCGATCCGCCATAGTTCGGTGGCGGCGGGAATTTCGGTGCCGGGCAAGGGTTTGCGCAGGTCGCGGCCGAGCAGTTGCAGTGCGGGGGTGCGCTCGAGGCCCGCGACCTCGACCACGGTGACATCCTCCAGCAGCGAGCGCTGCGCCCCGGCCAGGACGAAACTCGCGTGGGGCGCGAGATCGGCCAGGTTTCGCTGCTGTTCGAGCGTGAGGTCGGCGTCATCGAGGTACACCTTGACCTGAATCCCGGTCATATACCGGCGTAAGGCGGCCTGTGTCGGCGCGTAACCCGGTGCGTCGTAACAGGCTTCGAAGATCTCCTGGGCCAGATCGCCGATATCGCGCCCGCCCGCGTTCAGGAAGACCACGCCGTCCGGGCCTGGTTCGAGGGTCAGTGCCGCATAGCGCAACACGGTGCTCTTGCCGATTCCGGGTGGGCCGTACAACTGGACCGGATAGCCGAATCTGGTGGCTTCTGCCAGCGTGGCGAGCAGTTCGGCCCGGCCGAGCGGTTCGCGCTGCGGCCGGGGCAGCTGTTCGATGCGTGCGCGGCGGACCGGTTGTGGGCGTTCGTTTTTGGGTAGTACGTTCACCCACGAGCCGTGCGCGGAGATGAAGGTGTTGAGGTCGCCCGCGACAATTGTTCCGGTCGCGTCGCCGTCGATGAAGATCTCGCGTCGACCATTCGGTTCGTCGGGTTCGGGCGCGGGCGCCGCGTCATTCGTTTCGTTCATGCCATTTCCCCCAAAGAAATAGTGCTGACAGGTGCGACGCTAATTGCCGTTGTCCGCGCGGATTTCGTCTTTCGACGGGTTTTGCCCGGTCGTTACCGCGGATAGGCGATGGCGCCGAGCCGGGCTAGATCCTCGACCTTGACGCTGCGGTATCCGGTGGAGATCACCCGGATCTCGCGCAGCCTGCGCAGCGCCCGATGCACGGTGGGTTCGGCCGCGCCCGCCAGCGACGCCAACTCCGGTTGGGTGATCGGCCAGCGAATCAACGCGCCCGCACCGCTGGGTTCGCCGTAGGCCATGGCGATTTGGTGCAGCACCCGCGCCAGCCGGGTCGCGACGTCGCAGCCCGCGAAGTCGACGCGCCGGTCGTTGGCGTCGCGCAGTTTGGTGATGATGGCCGCGTTCACCGCCAGGGCGATCTCCGGTTCGCGGCGCAGGCAGTCCAGGAATTCTCCCCTGGTGACCGAGCGCGCCGTCACCGGACCGCACGCGGTGACCGTAGCCGATCTGGGCCGACCGTCGACCCCGGCGAATTCGCCGACCAGATCCCCGCCCATGCGCACCGCGAGCAGGGCGTCTCTGCCCTCGCCGGTCAGTCCGGTCGCCTTGACCACGCCCGCCAGCAGCACCAGCACGAAGGTGGTGGTCTCCGATTCGCGCATGAGCACCCGCTCGGCCGGGTAGCGCACACCGGTCCCCATGCGCAGCATGCGCTCGCGCGCGGGTGGGGCCAGTCGGCCCAGCAAACTCGTAGGCGGCCAGGACCATTCGGTCCGGAACTCCCGGTCGGGCATGGTCCGAGTCTGCGCCTCGTCCGGTGCGACACGCGCGGGGAACAAGTCGGAAATTTTCCCGAATTCCATCGTGTGACGGGATGTTCGCCGCGCGGGGCGCGCATAGTTGAACTCGGCCGGCTGGTAGGCGGTAGTCGGCTCTGCCGAAAATGCCGCGCCGCCAAAGTATTTCGAAAGGACAATCGTGAATGCTGGAATGGAGTACCGCGCGCTGCTGGCCACCGATATCGTGCGGTCCTCGGGTCGCGGCACCGTGCCGCTGCTGCGCATGCGCGCGGCGCTCGCCGAGGCGGTGCGAGAGTCGGTGCGCTACAGCGGAATCGAGTGGTCCGAATGCCACCGCGCCGACCTCGGCGACGGTATTCGGGTCATCGCGCCGCCCGGTGTCGCGAAGTTCGCGCTGATTCACCCGCTGCTGGCCGACCTCGCGCGTCGACTGCGCGAGCACAATCGCGCCGCCGATCCGGTGACGCGGATCCGCCTGCGGGTGGCGGTGCACGCGGGCGATATCCACCTCGCCGGTGCGCCCGCGGGTGCGCCGTTGGAGGTGCTGGCCCGCCTGCTCGATGCCGAACCGATGCGGCGCGCGCTCGCGTCGGCGCCGGAGCGGGTGTGCCTGGCGGCGTTGGTGTCCGAGCACTTCTACGAGGAGACCGTGCCGCAGGGCTATCCCGGTATCGATCCGCAGGCATTCCGACGGGTCGCGTTCACCGAGAAGAACTACACCGCCCACGCCTGGCTGCACCTGCCGCAATCCCCGATCGTGCCCGCCGTCGACGACCCGGCGGCCGATCCCCAGCCCGCGGCGGATCGCCCGACTCAGATCAATACCGCGCACGATCGCGGCACGGTCCAGGCCGTGCAGAACGGCAACCTGACCATTCACACCGATCGCTGAGAGGCAGCGTCATGGACGAATTTCTCGCTCTCGCCGAGGCCGGGGCCACCGCCCTGGTCAAAGCGATGGCCACCGATCTGTGGCCGAGCACCCGCAATGCGGTGCTCGCCCTGTTCCGTCGCGAACGTCGCGCCGAACTCGCCGTCCGACTCGATGACGGCGCCGCTCGGGTCGCGGGCGCCGCCGCCCCCGACCGGGTGCGGCGGGAACTGCTCGGACCGTGGACCAGGGAGCTGATCGAGTGCCAACGACGCGGCCCCGCCTGCCGCGCGGCGCTCGCCGAATTCCTCGGTGGCGGTCGAGTGACCACCGTGCATGATCAGGCGAATTCGGCCGCCGACCGCGGTGTCGTCCTCGCCGTCCAGGACGGTGACCAGTACGCGCACCTCGAGCGACCGGAGCGCGGAGAAAGCCGCCGCTAGCTACATTGGCTGAAGGGTTGCCTGCTGGAATCGGTTTGCTGGAACGAATTCCGGCAGGAGCAATTGCTGCGCCAAGCGCGGGTTTTCAGCCCCCTGATCTGCGACGGCACAGTAGAGTAGCCAGCGGATCGCGGAAATGGACTCGGCGGCCGAGGTGTCGGCACGCCCGGTGAGATGACCCGAGACGACGAGGTGCCCGTCATGACCGCAGCGTGGCCCGGCAGTTCCTTCGGTTCCTTCGACGATATCGTCAACCGTTTCTTCGGTCCCGGTATGTCCGCCAGACCCCCCGTGCAGCGCATCGATCTCGGACGGCTGCTCAGCGATCACGCCAAGGAGTTGGTCGCCAGGGCGGGGGAGGCGGCCAAGGATTGGGGCAATGCCGAGATCACGCCCGAACATCTGCTCTACGCGGCCACCGAGGTGGAGCCCTCGCGCAGTATCGTCGCGCAACTCGAGCTGGATCCGGACAAGGTGGCCGCGCAGATGCAGGACGCCGCGGGAATGGGGCAGGCCGCGGCCACCACGGCGGGTGGCGGGGTGGTGCTGAGTCCGGCCGCCAAGCTCGCGCTGCGCAACGCGCAATCGGCCGCCGCCGAGGCCGGATCGAGCTACATCGGACCGGAACATATTCTGCTCGGCATTGCCGCGAATCCGGAATCGGTTGCCGCGCAGTCGCTTTCGGGTGCGAAGCTGCCTGCCGTCGAGGGGCGCAAGAAGGCGACCGACACCCCGACCCTGGACGAATACGGCCGCGATCTGACCGCGGAGGCCCGCGCGGGCAAGGTCGATCCGGTGGTCGGTCGGGCCGAGGAGATCGAGCAGACCATCGAGGTGCTGTCCCGGCGGCGCAAGAACAATCCGGTGCTCATCGGCGATCCCGGTGTCGGCAAGACGGCCATCGTGGAGGGGTTGGCCCAGCGCATCGTCAATGGGGATGTGCCCAAAACCCTGGCCGATCGTCGCGTCATCGCGCTGGATGTCGGTTCGCTGGTGGCGGGCAGCAAGTATCGCGGCGAATTCGAGGAGCGGTTGACCAAGATCCTGGACGAGGTCCGCGAGCACTCCGACGAACTGGTCCTGTTCATCGATGAGTTGCACACCATCGTCGGCGCGGGTTCGGGCGGTGAGGGTTCGATGGATGCGGGCAATCTGCTCAAACCCGCACTGGCGCGCGGCGAATTGCACTGCATCGGCGCGACCACCGTGGACGAATACCGCAGGCACATCGAGAAGGACGCCGCGCTGGAGCGGCGCTTCCAGCCGGTCATGGTGTCCGAACCCTCGGTCGCCGACACCCTCGAGATCCTGCGCGGCCTCGCCGATGTCTACGAGGAGCACCACCAGGTCCGCTACCTGGACGAGGCCCTGATCGCCGCCGCCGAACTCGCCGACCGCTACATTACCGACCGGTTCATGCCCGACAAGGCCATCGATATGGTCGATCAGGCGGGTGCGCGGGTGCGGTTGCGCACCCGGATGCCCGGCCCCGATCTGCGCGACGCCGAGGAGGAATTGGCGCGGTTGCGGCGGGAGAAGGACGCCGCCGTCGCCGGCGAGGACTATCCGCGCGCCGATGAGCTCAAAGCGCGGATTACCGCGGCCGAGGAGCGGGTGGATCACATCGAGAGCGAGGAATCGCCCACCGTGACCGTGGACGATATCGCCGAGGTGGTCTCCAAACAGACCGGTATTCCGGTTGCCGAACTCACCGTCGAGGAGCGGCAGCGACTGCTGGGCCTCGAGGATGTGCTGCACCGGCGGGTGATCGGACAGGACGAGGCCGTCGTCGCCGTCGCCGAGGCGGTGCGCCGCGCCCGCGCGGGAATGCAGGATCCCAATCGGCCCATCGGGTCGTTCCTGTTCCTCGGCCCCACCGGTGTCGGCAAGACGGAACTGGCGAAAGCGTTGGCGGCGGCCGTCTTCGGCGACGAGGACAAGATGATCCGCTTCGATATGAGCGAATTCCAGGAGAAACACACGGTATCCAGGCTCGTCGGCGCACCGCCCGGATATGTCGGCTACGACGACGCCGCCCAGCTCACCGATAAGGTGCGCCGCCAACCGTATTCGGTGATCCTGTTCGACGAGGTGGAGAAGGCGCACCCGGATGTGTTCAATGTGCTGCTGCAATTGCTCGACGACGGGCGGGTCACCGATTCGAAGGGCCGCACCGTCGACTTCAAGAACACCATCGTCATCATGACCAGCAATATCGGCTCCGACCTGATCCTGAAAGCTCCTGCGGGCGAGCTGGATTCGATTGTGCCGCAACTCGAGCAGCGGCTGCGCGAGCACTTCCGTCCCGAATTCCTCAACCGCATCGATGAGCAGATCGTCTTCCACCGACTGGACGGGGAGCAGTTGCGCCGCATCGTGGATCTGGTGCTCGACGGTCCGCGCCGCCGCCTGCGTGCCCAGGGCATCGCACTCGATGTATCGGACCGGGCGCGGGACTGGTTGGCGGACAATGGATATCAGCCCGAATTCGGTGCGCGCCCGCTCAAGCGCACCGTGCAGAAGGAATTGGAGAACCGGGTGGCCAACCTCGTGCTCGCGGGCGATTTGAACGAGGGCGACACCCTGCGCGTGGACGCCGAGGGCAGTGGACTCGTCGTCAGCGCCGTCTCCGCCGCCACCGGAGCGCAGGAGACATTCGAAATCCCTACCGAGGAAACCGAACCAGCCGCGACGAAGGGTGCGTCATGACCTACCTGCTCGCTCTGTGCGCCGACCGCGATCCGATCTCGGCGGCCCTGGCCACCGAAGCCCAGCATGTCGCCATCCGCAACTACGTGGATGTCGTCATCTTCTACGGCCTGTCCTCCCTGCCGCTCTACCGCCCCGAACTCGACACCGACAACGCCCGCCCCCTCATCGCCGACGAACTGCGCCGCGCTGTCCGCGAATCCTCGGGCGTGCTGCTGCTGGCCGCCGAATCCGAGACCCTGCCCGTCGCCACCGAATCCCTCATCCGCTGGCTCTCGCACCCGGCCCCCGCCGACCTCTTCGGCAAACCCGTCGCCATCGTCACCGCGGGTCCGGGCTCCGCCCTCAACGACACCCTGGCCACTCAGTTGCGCCCGACCGGTGCGACCATCATCACCCCCACCCAAACCATCCCCACCCCAACCGAATCCGAGAACCGCCTGCACAACAGCATTACCGCCATCACCACCACCGCGTGATCGGTCGAGCGCCGCGCGGCGGTCACGGTTCATCGACGCCCAGGAGCAGTAGCGCGTTGTGGGCCATTTGGGTGATGACCTCGTCGAGGGTCAACCGCCCTTCGGGGTTGAACCAACTGCCCACGCCGTTGCAGAGTTCGATGACGCACAGGCGGGTGACGGCGCTGTCGGGGGCGGTGAATTCGCCGGTGGCCAGGCCGGAGTCGATGACCTCGGCCCAGACGGCTTCGAATTCGTCGCGCAGGGCGATCATGCGGGCGCGGTGGGTGGGGGACAGGAGGTTGAGTTCGGCGCGGGAGACCCGCCACAGGTCGCGTTCGGCGACCTCGCCCATGATGTGGACCCTGGTGAGGCCGCGCAGGCGCTCGGTGGGGGTGCCGGGTGCGGCGGCCTGTTCGCGCATGCGGGGCATGAAACGGCTGTAACTGCGTTCGACCAGTTTGACGAACAGCGATTCTTTGCTGTCGGCGTAGTGGTAGAGCGAGCCGATGGTGACGCCTGCCCGCTTGGCGATCTCCCTGATGCCGACGGCCGCGTAGCCGCGGTCGGCGAAAAGTTCGCAGGCGGCGTCGAGCAGCCAGGTCTGGACCTCGTTCTCCGACCTGGTGGATCGGTCGCGCGATAGTTCAGCCACGGTGTGATCTCCTTTCGCCGCGATCGACAGTGGGCCACCGCTCGGCCTGTTCGACCAAGTGGCGCTTGATGATTCGCTCCGAGGGGGTGCGTTCGAAGGCGTCCACGAAGGTGAGGAAGCGGGGCAGCTTACGCGGGCCGAGCCGCAGGGCGGCCTGTTCGGCGATCCGCTCGGCGAGTGCGTGCGCGGCGGCGGTGTCGACGGGTGCGTGCACCGGTTGCACGAACGCCCACACCTCCTCACCGCGAATCTCGTCGGGCCGCGGCAGCACCGCGGCGTCGATCACCTGGTCGCTGTCGCGCAGCGCCGCCTCGATCTCCTGGCAGGACAGGTTCTCCCCGGAGCGTCGCACGATATCTTTCCTGCGACGCAGGTAACGATATCGATCGCCGCGCCGCTCGAGCACATCGCCGGTATTGAACCAGCCGTCGCGAATCGTCTCCGCCGTGGCCTCGGGTCGATTGTGGTACTCGCGCACCACCGAAGGGCCGCGCACTTCGAGCAGTCCCTCGCCATCCCCGGTGACGACCTCGCCCGCCGGGTCGACCAGTCGCAGACGCACACCGGGCGGCGGTTCGCCGAGCCAACCGGCCCCGACCTCACGCTCGGACCGAATCCCTTGCGCCAGTACCAGTCCGGTCTCGGAGAGTCCGTAGAGTTCGCGCCACGCGATCCCGAAACGCCGCTCCAGTTCCGCGTGCCGCCCGCGCGGCACGCCCACGCTCCACGCGGCCTCGGCGCCGTGCGCGCGATCGGCGGGCGAGGGCGGGGTGTTGACCAGCATGGCGGGCATGGAACCGATGGTGACGAATTTCGTGATCCGATGCGCCCGAACCTGTTCGAAGAAATCCTGCGAGCGAAACCGTTCCAGGTAGACGCAGGTCGCGCCGGCACTGAGGCAGGCGAGCAGCAGCATGAACGGGTCGCCGTAGTAGAGGGGCTGGCTGGAGAGGACCCGGTCCCAGGGGCGCAGGTCGAGCGCGGCGGCCATGGCGAGTCCGTCGAGCAGCCACTGCCGTTGGGTCTTGGCGACGGCCTTGGGGACCCCGGTCGAGCCGGAGGTCAGTCCGAAGCGCACCCGCAGTTCCGACATCGGCCGAGCGCCAAGGGAATTCGCGGGGATCCCCACCGGGTGGTCGAGCAGGCGCACCGGTTTGTCGTGCAGCAGTCCGGCGTGCGCGCGGGCGAAATCGGCGCTGACCACCAGCAGATCCGGATCCACCAGGCCGAGGATATGGCCGAGTTCGACATCGGTGAGGGTCGGATTGATCGGCAGCGCCGCCGCGCCGAGGTCGGCGGCGGCCAGGATGTGCAGCAGCAGCGGGCTGCCGCCGTCGAGGGCGAGGGCGATGACATCGCCCGCGCCGATACCCGACTCGGCGAGTCCCGCGGCGATACCCGCCGTGCGTTCGGCGAGCGCGCGGAAACTCAACCGCTCCCCGGCGGCCGTCTCGAGTACGATCCGCTCGCCGTGCGCCTGCGCCGCGTCGCGGGCCAGTCCGGCCAGGTTCTCGATGTTTAGCGGCATACCATCACCCAATCAATGTGGCCTACAGGCTTATTCGAGACCGAATCGATCATGTGCACCTCGAGTCGGGTGACCGAGAGGTCCGGTCGGGTCCGGCTGGGCCGCACCGCGGGCAGGCCGACGATGCAGTGCACCGTGTCGTCCGCGCGCACGTCGGCCAGTTGGGTCCAGCGCAGCCACCGATTCAACACCAGTTCGAAAGCGCCGGGCAGCTTGTCCCGCACCACCAGGCCGGAGGCGGTGAGCAGCAGCACCGGCCACGGCACCGAACCGGGGCTCGGCGCGTCGACGGGCGGCAACCAGTGCGCAAGCAATCCGGTATCCGCGCCGGTCATGGTGCGGCCGCGCGAGATTCGGCCGTCCTCGGGCGGATGTCCCGGCGCGCCGGCGACACCGACGCGGCCCCGTCCGCGCAGCGAATCGTCCTGGCTGAGGTGGAAGCAGCGGCCGCCGGTGACCGCACCGGATTCGATGCGGACCGTCGCGCCCTCGAAGATCGGTCCGTCGAAGGACCATTCGACATCCTGGCGGGTCCACAGCAGTGCCGGATCGTGGGTGTGCAAGGCGACGAGCATTCCGCTGATTCCGGAGAGCACCCGCTGCCCGTACATGGCGCGCGCGGCGGCGTACCGGTTGGTGTGCAATTCCTCGCCGGTGCCCTCCCACACCGAGCCGAGCAGGAAGTCGCGATCGGTGATGGTGCGATGGTCGATGGCGTTCACGCGATCACCGCGCATTTGTCGATATCGAGGGTCGCGACGACCTCGTCGCCGACCCGCAGGCCTGCGGCGGCCGCGCTCGGCACGTGCGCCACCACCGCGCCGAGTGCCTCCGAACGCAGGTCGACGCGCACGATCTCGCCGAGGAAGGCCAGATCGGTGACGCTGCTGGGCAATGCGATTCCGTCGGAGCCGAATCCGATGGCCCGCCGGGGAATCGCGAGCCGATCACCGGCGGGATCGACGGCGCGCACCCGGCAGTCCCGTCCGGCGAGCGCGAATTCGGCGTATCCGTCGCGGTGGCGATTCTGCGGCAGGGCAACGAGATTCGCGTCGGTCAGCAGGCGCGCCACATAGGCCGTCGGCGGACTCTCGTACAGTCGCGCGGGGGTGTCGACGCCGACGACGCGGCCGCCGTGGAAGACCGCGATGCGGTCCGAGAGCGCCAGCGCCTCGTCCCGATCGTGGGTCACATACAGGACGGTGCAGCCGGTGCTGCGGTGTACGCGCCGGATCTCGGCCTCCAGATCCAGTCGCAGCGCCCGGTCGAGCGCGCCGAGCGGTTCGTCCATCAGCAGCAGTTGCGGTTGCGGCGCGAGCGCGCGGGCCAGCGCCACCCGCTGCTGCTGGCCGCCGGAGAGTTGGCGGGGCAGTTTGTCGGCGTGCGCGCCGAGTTCGGTGAGTTCGAGCATCTGCGCGACGCGGGCCTGCGCGCGCTGCTTGGACCACCCGCGCCTGCGCAGTCCGTAGGCGACATTGCGGCCGACGCTCAAATGCGGGAACAGCGCGTAATTCTGGAACACCATCCCGATATCGCGTTCGCGCGGCGGTTTTCCGGAGACGTCCGCACCCGCGAGTCGGATGGCGCCCTCGTCGCAGGTCTCGAAGCCCGCGATGAGTTTGAGCGTGGTGGTCTTGCCCGAACCGCTCTGGCCGAGGAAGGTGACGAATTCGCCTTCGGCCACCCACAGGTCGACCTCGGCCACCGCGACGGCCGCGCCGTAGCGCTTGCTCACCCGGTCCAGTTGTAGGCGGGGTGTCGGATCGGTCATCGGGTGCGCTCCTTCGCGCCGAGTGCCTCCGCCGCGCTCATCAGCACCGCGGTGCCGACGATGAGCAGGGTGGCGATGGCGGTGATGACCGGATCGACCCCGGTGCTCACCGAATTGAAGATGGCCAGCGGCAGTGTCATCGTGGCGGGTCCGCCGACGAAGACCACGAGCGTGGATTCGTCGAAGCTGGTGACGAAGGCGATGATGGTGGCGGCCAACAGGGTTCGAGCCAGCGCGCGAATGGTGGTGTCCCACCAGGCCCGCCCGCGGCGCGCGCCGAGGGTCATGGCCGCCAGTTCCAGATCGGGCGAGGTGGCCTGCATGGCGGGCCACAGCACGAACAGCGCGAACGGTAGGCACAGCGCGGCGTGGGAAAGGATCACCCCCGCGAAGGTGTCCAGCACATTGATTTTCGCCAGGAATCCGTACAGCGCCATGGCCAGCGCGACCCCCGGCACCAGCATCGGCAGCGTGCAGAAGGCGACGATGGCGTTCTTGGCGCGCAGTCCGGTGCGGCCGAGTCCGAGAACCAGCAGCGCGGCGGCGAGCACCGAAATCACCGTGGCCGCCAGGGCGATACCGGCCGAGCGCAGCGCGTCGGCGGTCCATTCCCGCGATCCGAACAGTGTCGAGTATTGGCGCGAACCCCAATGATCCGGTGGGAAGGCCAGATACGCGTCGGAGGAGAACGACATCACCGCGACCAGCGCCATGGGCGCGAGCAGGAAGACCACGAGCAGTCCGACGACGATTCGGCCGGTCCAGCCGACGACCCGATTCATGCCCCCGCTCCTTTCGGCAGGTAGCGGGCGGCGAATTGGCTCGCGCCCACCGCGAGCAACGCCACCGCCAGCAGCGCGCACGCGAGCGCCTGTGCACCCCCTAGGTCGTAGCGGTCGAAGATGTGCGTGCCGACCAGCGAGGCGACGAACGGCTTGCCGGGTCCACCGAGGATGACCGGGGTGATGTAGAAGCCAAGTCCGATGACGAAAACCAGAGTGGCCGTTGATAGTGCCGACCGCGCGGCCAGTGGCGCCACCACGTCGACGAGCGCCCGCGCCCGGCTCGCCCCGGCGACTTCCGCCGCCTGCAGCAGGGTGCGATCGATCCCCGACAGCGCCGCGTACATCGGCAGCACCGCATAGGGCAGCATCGCGTAGACCATGGCGAGGACTACCGCCGAATTCGTGTACAGCAGACCGTTTTTCGTCTCCGAAAGGCCCAAACGCTCCAGGATGGTCGCGACCGGACCGTTGCTGCGCAGCAGCAGGACGAAGGCGTAGTTCTTCACCACCACGCTCATCCAGAACGGCGCAAGCACCGCCAACCACAGCAGCGCCCGCCACAGCGCCGAGCGGGTCACGCACATCGCCCAGGCCAGGATCGAACCCAGACCCGTCGCCACCACCGCCACGGCGAGGCTCACCCACAGCGTGCGGGCCAGTGCCGCCCGCTCGACCGAATCCGTCACCAGATCCGCCAGCACTCGGCGTCCGTCGGCATCGAACGCGCCCGCGAACAGCAGTCCGATCGGGATGATGACGAGGGCGGCGACCAGCAGCAGGGCGGGGGTGGCCAAGCCGAGGCCCAGGGCGGCCGGACTCTGCGCCCGCCATCCACGCCCCCTCATCCGGCCACCAGCCGCTCCCACTGCGGTCCGACGGCGCCCGCGTTCTGCGCCCACCATTCCGGACGCAGCCGCAGTTGACTCTCGGCATGGGCGGCGGGCAGCGCATCCGCGTCGGCGGGTTTCATCGATGCCAGACTTTCCCGGTGCGACATTCCGTAGCCGAGTGCGGCGGCCAATTTCGCCTGCAATTGCGGATCGGTCGCATAGAATTCCAGGTATTTCATTGCCTCGACGGAATTCGGGCCGCCTTTCACGACGACCATATAATTCGGATTCACGACGGAGCCGCCCCAGCGCAGTGTCAGCGGCGTGCCCTGTTCGGTCACCGCCTTGGCTCGGCCGTTCCACATGATCGCCATATCCACCTGGCCGTCGCGCACCACCTGCATCTGCTGATCGCCGCTGGTGGTCCACACATCGGGACGCAGTCGCGCCATGGAGTTCAGCGCGCGCCCGACATCGATCGGATACACCTGATCGGGGCGGACGCCGTCGGCGATAAGTGCCGAGGCCAGCATGACCGGCGCGACATTCGGGACGGCGCGGCGGCCGGGGAAGTCCTTGGTATTCCAGAATTGGATCGGGTCGTCGGGGCATTTGACCTGTGCGCGACAGGCGATGACATAGCCCGTATCGCCAAGGGCCACACCGTAGTCGGTGACCGCGCCGGGCAGCGAGACCGCCTCGAGTCGGCCGCGCAGCTCCGGCGAGAGGTGTTCGAGCAGGCCGAGCTGATCGGCCTGTGCCGCATCCGAACCGCTGAGCCCCTCGATGACGCTCCAGCTCACGTGCCGCGCCTTGGACTGTGCCTCCAGTTTGGCCGCGAAGCCGGTGCCGACGGCGACCTGTTGAAATGCGGTCCCGGAGCGCGCCTGATAGGCGCTCTGCAGAATCGATTTCAGTGAATCGCCGGTGCTGCCACCGTAATTCGCCGCCACTATGGCGCCCGAATCGGTGATCGACGAGCTGCAACCCGCGACGAGCGCAGCGGTGGAGAGAATTGCGGCACAGACCGCTCTAGGGGTTCGACTATGCATTGTCCACCCAATCTTTCGGAGAATGGATGGGAGCATATCAATCGATCGATATGTTGCCAAGGCCACAGTCGAGCGGCGGGCGGTCGGGCCGCTCGCCGCTCGATCCGCCTCGGCTCAGTCGGTGATCCTGCGCCAGGGACTCGCCTCTTCGAGTTCGAAGGCGAGTTCCAACAGCGTGCGCTCGTCACCGGGGGCGGCGGCGAACAGCGCGCCCAAGGGAATCCCGGAATCGGCCGCGTGCAGCGGCAGCGAGATGGCCGGGGTCCCGGAGATGTTGTTCAGCGGGGCCAGGCAGTCGTAGGACACGACCCGCTCGAACCAGGACTCGAATTCCTGTGCGGGCGAATGATATCCGAGCTCCGGCGTGATGTGTCCGACCACGGGCGAGAGCAGGACGTCATAGCGGGTGAACATCCCGACGTATTGGCGACCGATGCGCCGCAGGCGGTACAGCATCTGCGGGGTGCGCGCGGCGTTGCGGCGGAACAGATCCGCCAGGCCGCGAGTGTTGTTCTCCAGCTTGCGATGGTCGAAATCCGGACCGAACATTCGCCTGCCATTGTGCTTGAAGGCGAAGGTGAACAGTCCGAGATACTTGCCGAAGGTGTCCCAGTAGTCCGCCGGGACCGGGAGGGTGGTCTCCTCGACCCGATGGCCCAAACCTGTCAGCAGGGCGATGCTCGCATCGATCGAGGCGCGGGTCGGCGCGTCGAAGCTGGAGCCGGTCGGGGAGGTGGTGACGACGCCGATCCGCAGCCGGGTGCGGCCCGCGCCCTCGACCGCGCGGATCGGTGGCAGTGCCGGATTGCGGTAGCGGCGCTCCGCCTCGGCCATGACCCGCGCGGTATCGCGCACGCTGCGCGAAAGTACGCCCTGCACCGCGACTTTCACCGGCATGATCCGGTCGCCCGCATCGACCAGGGTGCGGCCCCTGCTCGGCTTGAGTCCGACGAGTCCGCAGGCCGCGGCGGGAATGCGAATCGAACCGCCCGCGTCGGTGGCGTGCGCGATGGGCACGATCCCGGCGGCCACCAGTGCCGCCGCGCCGCCGGAGGAGCCGCCCGTGGAGCGTCCGGTATCCCACGGATTGCGCGCGGGCTCCTTATCGGTGAACTCGGTGGTGATATTGAAGGCGAATTCCGGCAGCCGCGACTTCCCGAGCGCGACCATGCCCGCATCGAGCAACTGCCTGCTGAACTCGCCGTCCACCGTGGCGGGCGCGGCTTCGAAGGTGGCGGTGCCGCACTGAGTGGGCAACCCGCAGGCGCCCGTGTTGTCCTTGATCGCCGTCGGCACACCCGTGAACGGACCCGAGGGCAGGTTGTCGCAGGCGGCGAGAGCGCGCTCGAAATCGGTGCAGGCGAACGCGCCCAGACTCGGGCCGACCCGCTCGGCGCGCGCGATGGCGGCGGCCACCACCTCGCGCGCGGTGACCTCACCCGCGGCGATGCGGGCGGCGATACCGGTGGCGTCGAGATCACCCATCGCGTCATCGGTGAACGCGTGCAGGCGTGAAGTACTCATGGATCTCCAGATTTCTGACACCGGGGCGGCTCCATTGCCGCCCCGCCGAGATTCAGGCCGAGGGCAGCGGGGTGGGCACTACCTCGATGCCGTACTGACCCGCGATGATCGGGCAGTCCGCCCCGCCCGCGGGGGCTTCGTCATCGGGGCCGGTGAGGATCACACCGTCCTCGATGAACATCTTTTCCAGACCGGACGGCGCGACCAGGATGAGCATGCGCGCCGGGCGGTCGGTGTCATTGCGGAAGCCGCGCACCACCCCGACCGAGGCATTGAGGAAGGTGCCCGCGCTCGCCGGGATGCGCTGGGTGTCGGTGAAGAACACCACCTCGCCCTCCTGCACGAGGAAGGCTTCCTCCTCCCGGCTGTGGATGTGGAACGGTGCGCCCTCGCCCGGCCGCAGCGTGGCTTCGAACAGCGAGTACTTGTTGTTGGTCTCCGCGCCGGTGGCCAGGTAGCGGTAGACCATTCCTCCCGACGCGACGCGCAGGCCGCTGCCCGGCGCGGACACGGTGGCCTGCGGCGTGGCCGCGCCTGTCTGCGTGCGGATTTCGTCGTGGACGGTCATCGGTGAGTCCTCCTTCGGTGGCACTGACGGTGGTCGCGCGCAGTGCGCTGGGCCACACTGGCGCACGCTACCGCCGGCACTGGCGGGCAGGCATGATTCGTTGCCGTCCCGGCAACGCGCGGGCTAACCGGCGGTTACAGCCCGTTGCAGGACAAGGGAGTCCATCCGATCACAGCCAGGTGCTGATACGTCGTGCGGCGGCCAGACCAGCCCACGCGGTGAGTTCGATCAGCGCGGCGTCACCGGGTTGATCGGTCCGGAACGCGTCGATGACGGACCGGTCGACCTGGTAGGCGGCGAACGCGCTGAGCAGTGCCAGCCGCCCCGCGGACCGCTGCCCTTCCGGAAGCCGATTCGCCAATTCATCCGCCCACGCCCGACCGAGCCCTCGATTCTCCCCGCGCCAGCGGGCCAGTTCCGTCAGCACGAGTTCGCGCACCGGCGCGGATACGGACTCGACCCCGTCGATCGCGGCATACGCGCGGGTGAATGCTTCGGCCACCGCAGGATTGGCACGGGCGGCACCGCCGCCATCGGGACGTGAATTGCGCACGACGGGATCGGGCGGAGCGGCAGTGGTATCGCGCCCGGCCGCACCGGGATCAAGCGCGAAGCCTGCGGGGTTGTGTGCGCTGGGATCCAGGTTGGCGAGGGCGGGATCGTGCACGGCGACAGCGGGATTGGGCAAGGCCCAGTCGATATCGTGCGGTGGGGTGGCGGCAGGCAGCAGCTCCAGTGCGCGGCCCGGCGGGTGGGTATCGGTGGCGGCCGCGCGGATGATGCCGCCCAGTGCCCGCATGACCGGAGTCAGCGCGACTTTCGGTACACCGGGCGGCAGTGGCAGGTCTGCGAGGAAGATGGTGACCATGCGGTTGAGGTAGTGCATCATCACGGTGGCGCCGACCATCTCCGGTCGCTCCTCGGCCGAATACGGTGGTGGGGCCTCGGATTCGGTGCTGCTGCCCTTGGCCCATCGCGCGATGGTCCGCTGCCGAGGGTCCGCAATCTCCTCGATTCGGTCGGCGTAGAGCAGCGCCGCGTCCGTGGTCTGGCCCAACCCGTGCAACGTGCCGCTGTGCACCGTCACACAGAATGGGCACGCGTTGGCCAATGAGACGGCGGTCGCGATGGTCTCCTTGAGCTCGCGGGGGACCCGCCCGGTCGCCAGCAGTGTTTCGCGGACCATGAGCCAGCAGGCGGCCATGACCTCCGGGGCGGGGGAGTGCAGCGCGATCGGGGGCGCCAGGAGTCCGAAATCGCGCTCGACCTGCCGGTAGACCTGTGCGGCGCGGCCCTTCGCCGCACCAGGGGCCAGTGGTGAGACGTAGCGCACCTGTGTGAGTCCCAATCGTCCGAGCACCTTTGCTCGACCACCGCTCATTGCCGCCATCCCTCCTTGTCCGCGCGATCCCCGCGCACCGGTATCAGCATGGTTCATGTGCTTTGCGGGGTGGTGGGTGCGAAGGGATTGCGCAACCGAGAAGAAGCATATTCGCGCACCCGGTTGCTACCATCGATTGATGGCCGAGGTGATCAGCGCCGGGCAGTGGCTAGCGGTGCGGGATGCGTTGCGCGACATCGGTGCTAGGTTCATCGCGCTGGTGCGCTCGGTGCCGCCGACCCTGCGGGCCACCAGGCACTGGACGGTCGCCGACACCGTCGCCCATGTCACCTCGATCGCCCTGTGGGACGCGGCGCTGCTGCGGACCGATCCCATGCCCTACCCGTGGAATGTGCTCGGCGACCGCATCCGGATCACCGACGTGGATACCGTTGATGTGCTGAATGCCCAAACCATGCGGCGTTTCTCGGAGCGCGACATCACCGTGCTCACCGATCGGCTACGCGACCACATCGACGATATACTGCGCCTCGGCGACGAGCTGGACCCCGATTCGCCGATCCGCTGGCTCGGCGAATCCCACGTTCCCGTGGCCGGTTTGGTCGCCCACCTCACCAATGAACTACAGATCCACGGACGCGATATCGCCCGCGCGTCCCGCGCGCCATGGACGCTGTCGCACGAGTACGCCGCCCAATTCCTGGACCTGTTCGTGGTGGGTGTGACACGGCACGGGGTGGGACAGTTGCTCTACAAGCCGGGGCCGGCGAACACCCGTCGCGTCGCGGTGGATGTGCGCTCCGAATACACGAACCCGGTGACACTCGTCCTCGACGGGGGACGCGTCTCGATCGACGAGCCGGGCGGGCCGGTGGATGTGCGCCTGCGCATCGAACCGGCGGATTTCAACCTGATGATGTTCGGCCGGATCAGCAAAGCCCGCGCGGTGTGTACGGGCAAGGTCGTCATCGGCGGCCCGCACCCCTGGCTGCTACCTACCTTCCTACACACCGTCCGCTTCCCGGCTTGAGCTGGCTGGTCCGCCTCCCCGCCACTTTTGCCGGTCGTGGGTGCCTCGACTGTCGGTCACCGGGCCTGCGGTTGGTCGGCGCTCGACTTTTGGGCGTACCGGTGAGTTACCCGGATCTTGCGAAATCAGTTGTCGTGTCAGGCAATTGGGGTGATCTGGGGTGATAGGTGATCGACATGTGGAAACTCGAGTCCGGCACTCTAGACCGTGTTGGGTAATTTGCCGGTGGTGGGAATAGTTTCAATCGGGGGAAGTTATTGCGTTGTAACGTGTTGTACGTCACCCCCTAGTGGGGGGATATCGCTTCGGTTCGCCGAAGATTCCGAATCGCAGGTCCCCGGCGTTCTGGTTGTCGTGTCTTTTTCGGCAGCGTCGGGTGGTTGGGTGTGATTCGGTGAGTTAGGAGTTGTCATGGAAATCCTGATGGAAATGACCCCGCGCGCGGCGGGCGCTACGGCGGTGGAAACGGATATCGTCTTCGATATGCCAGATCCGCTGCACGATGTGGTGGCCTGTGCGGGTACCTGCCAATGCTGGGACGGCACCTACAGCTGTCCCAATACCGGCAGGTCGTACGTCGCGGAATAGCGTTGTCTCCGAAAGAGGCGGTGTTCATTGTCGAACTCTGAACGCGCCGATTTCGAGCACGCGGTGACGCGGGCGGCGATCGAGTACGGTCGCCGCCCGCGCACCTCGCCGATTTGGCTGTATGTCGACAATCCTGATGTGGCACTGCCCGATCACGGTTGGAAACTGCATATTTCGGCGCGGGCGACGGAATACGAGCGCATTACCGATATCGTGCTGCCCGTCCTGCTGGTGGCGGGCTGCAATTTCAAGATGGCGCGGTCGCCGCGGGTGCTGCGCGCGCTCAATGACGACGGTCCGCTGAGTTCGGCCTCCGTCGGCAAGGCGCTGACCATTTATCCCCGGCCGGATGAGGTTCGGGACCTGGGGCTACGCCTTTCCGCCCTGCTGCGTGGGGTGGCCGCGCCCAGGGTGCTGTCGGATCGCCGGGTCGCAGCGGATGCACCGGTCTACTACCGCTACGGCCCGTTCCGGCTGCGCGTCGTCGCGGCATCGAACGGCCAATTGGCCATGAATATGATCGGCCCTGGCGGTCAGGAATTCGACGGTCGCGCGGTCGCGAACTATCGGCAACCACCGTGGGCGGTCGATCCGTTCACCGACGCGGGTGCCATCACCACCGCCGCGGTCGAGATTCTGGGTGGGCGCTATCGCCCGCTGAACGGCCTGAAGGAGTCACCGCGCGGCAATGTGTATTTCGCCGAGGATATCGGCGAAGGCGGGCAGGTGATCGTCAAGCAGGCCCGCGCCTATGTCGCGGAATCGGCGGACGGTCAGGACACCCGGATTCGGGTCCGCAATGAACGGTATGTGCTGGAGCAACTCTCCGGCACCGCCGGTATCCCACGATTCATCGACCATTTCCGCCACGGGACCGATGAATATCTCGTCACCAGTTTCGATGGCAAATTCAATCTGGCCGAGGATGTCTCGCGCAACGGTCGGTATCGACCGGCCGGAAAATCCGGGGAACGCACCCTGGATCGGTTGGCCGGACGACTCGCGCGAATACTCGGCGACATCCACGGGCGCGGTTTCATTGTCGCCGACCTGTCGCCGAAGAATATTGTGATCCGGCAGCCGGACAGCGAACCGACCATTATCGATTTCGGGCTGTGCCATCACGGCGGCGTGGCCTTCCCCGGCGGTACGGCGGGCTACTCGCCGCAAGCCCAATTGGCCGGTGCGCCCGCCACTGTCGCGGGTGACCTGCACGCCCTCGGCATGACCCTGCTCTACGCGGCGACCAGCGCGCTCCCCGTGGTGCTGCGCGAGGATCCCGAGGCGACCAGGCAGCGCGCCCTGGCCACCATCGAGCGCATCTACGGCGACACCCCACCGCCCGTGATCCGCTGCGTCGCCGGGCTGCTCGATCCCGATCCGGAACGCGCGAAGGCGGCATTGAACGCGCTGAGTTCCGGTGCGCCCGAAGGGATCACCGCGACAACGGCAGCTGGGTATCGACCGCGGCACACCGATCCGGGTGCCGTCATCGATCGGCTCGTCGATCAGGTGCGCACCCGCGCGGACCTGATGCTGGACTCCGCCGATGGCCTGGTCGATCTGAACCTCTACCGGGGCACGGCCGGAATCGCCTGGGAATTGAGCCACCATCTCCCGCGCACCGCGGACACGGTGCGAAGGTTGGCCGAGCACGCGGCCTCGGGCACCCGCCGCGCGCGCCTGAGCCCCGGCCTGTTCGTCGGCTCGACCGGTGTGGAACTGCTGCTGCACCACCTGCGTGCCAAGGGACTGGAGGTATCTACCCTTCCCGCCGATCTGGTTGTCCCGGAAGAGGATTGGCAACCATTCGGCGACGATGTCATTGCCGGCGCGGCCGGTGTCGGACTCGGCCACCTCCTGCTGGCGCAGGCGCAACCGGCGCTGCGTATCCGCCATCTCGCCGTCGTGCGCCGCTGCACGGAACTGCTACTCGCCCACGAGGATGCCGATACCGGATATGAAGTGCAGGAACTGCCTGCCGCCGCAGGGCTGGATATCGGCACCGGGCTCGCCCACGGTCACGCGGGCGTCCTCACCTTCCTGCTGCGCACCACGGACTCCGATCATCCCGCCCTCCGCGCCCGAATTGCCACCCTCTACGACCAAACACGCTCGCTCATCACGAGATCCGGCGAGGTGACCGCCGTCCCGCTGTGTGTGTCGTGGTGTCGCGGACTCGCCGGAATCGGCGCGACCCTGCTGCGCATCGCCGCGACCACCTCCGACGCGGCGGCGCTGGAACTCGCCATCGAAGCGGGCGATACCTGCGCCGAGTGGATCCCGTACCTGTCGCACTGCGGGGCCTGCTGCGGTATCTCGGGCGTCGGCGACTTCATGATCGACCTCGCCGCCGCGACGGGCGCGGACCGCTTCGGCGCGGCGGCCCGGTCGGCGGCCGAACAACTGCTGCTGCGCGGTATCGCCGAGGATCTCGATCCCCATGACGAGACGTCGAATATCTCCTGGTCCTCGGGGCACGCGGGCGTCCTCGCCTTCCTGCGTCGGCTGCACACGGGCGACACCACCGGAACCCTCGGTCCGATCCCCCTGGAACGCGGCCCGCGAGTGGATCTCCTGCGAACAGGTGGCAACTCGGGCATAGTGAGCTGATCCCGACAACACGCACTACGTGACAGAGGGGAGCCCCGATGTCCGACACCGTGCACGAGCGAATCGACGTCGCAGCGGCCGCCGTCGAGTCGCAGGTCATTGACTGGCGGCACCACCTGCACGCGCATCCGGAGCTGTCCAACCGGGAATCCGAGACCGCCGCACTGATAGCCGATCATTTGCGGTCGCTGGGGTTGGACGAGGTGCGCACCGGTATCGCAGGCCACGGCGTGGTCGGTGTGTTGCGCGGCGGACTGCCAGGGGACCAGGTGGTCGCGCTGCGTGCCGATATCGACGCCCTGCCCGTCGTCGACGAGTGCGGCGCGCCGTTCGCCTCGAAGGTGGTGGACGAGTCGTATCCGGGTGGTCCGTTCCCGGTCTCGCACGCGTGCGGTCACGACTGTCATACCGCGATGCTGCTCGGCGCGGCGAGCGTACTGGCCGGGGTGCGCGAATCACTGCCGGGCACAGTGCTTTTCGTCTTCCAGCCGGCCGAGGAGGGGCCGCCGGTGCCGGAGAGGGGCGGCGCTCGGGAGATGCTGGCGGCCGGCGCGTGCGACGATCCGCGTCCGACCATGGCCTTCGGTTTCCACGTCACGCCCTACCCCAAGGGTGTCGTCGGCTATCGGGTCGGCAATCAGTTCGGGGCGTCCTGCCTGGTCAAGATCGTCATCACCGGTATGCAGGTGCACGGCTCCACCCCCTGGATGGGAATCGACACGATGCCCGCCGTCGGTGCGGTGCTGACCGGAATCGGTCAGCTGTACCGGCAGGTGAATGCTTTCAGCCCGGTCACCGTGTCCATCGGACATATCGAGGATGTCGGCCGATTCAATATCATCGGCCGGACCACCACCCTGTGGGGCACCATCCGGTGTGCCGTCGAATCCGATATGGCCGACATCCGCGAGAGGTTGGAAACCTTGGCCACGCACTGCTCGCAGGCCTACAACTGTTCGGCGACCGTCGACTATATGCAGGACGTGCCCGCCGTGCACAACACGAAGCCCTGGATCGATGCGAGCCTGCCGTCGCTGTGCCGGGTGGCGGGCGTGAACGGGGTGGTGGAGACCATCCCGACGCTCGGCTACGACGATGTCTCCGAATTCGTCAACCGCTACGGCGGGATCTATGTGACCCTCGGCGTCCAGGACACCGAACTGGCCGACGACGGCACACCGCGCCCGATCGAGGGCGGTCGCGGGATCGCCGTGAACCACAATCCGCGCTTCTACGCCGATGACGACACGCTGGTCACGGGTGTGCGCCTGCACTGCCACGTGGCCTACGACCATCTCACGGGCGTGCTCGTTCCGGAGGAATAGCCCCGCTACCGCGCCGTTATCGAGCGGCGCACCACGCGCCGCAGCGCGGCGATATCCTGCTCCAGCAGTCGATACAGCCAGTAGCAGAGCAGGAACCCGAGCGCGCCGCCGATACCGAGTATGCGCAGGGGCACCAGGATCTGACGCAGGTCCGCCACCGGGAGCAGGGTCGTGACGGCGAGACCGAGCAGGGGTATGGCCGCGGCGATGGCCAGGAATCCGGTGCTGCTGCGCTCGAGTTGATCGAGCCGTCGGTCGTCGGCGCGGTCGAGACCGCCCAGTGGGATGAAGATCGGATAGAGCGCGCGCACGATGTAGCAACTGATCAGGAAGTACGGATAGGCCAGCGCGATCCCCCCGCACACCAGGAAGGTGAGGAAGAAGTGCAGGTAGTACTGGGCGGGCACCGGACTGTGGGTGAGCACCAGGAAACTCGGGGCGATGAGGCCGCCGAGGATCCACAGGGCCAGGCAGATCAGCTCGCACCGCAGGGTGAAGCGCAGCAACCCGACCCGGTGTCGGGCGAGTTCGGCTGCGCTATAGGATTTTCCGCGCCAGATCCCATACGTGCCCGACCAGATCGGTAGGGCGAGGATGTTGATGGCGAGGAAGCCGATGGCGAACAGACCGAGATAGGTGCCCGTTGTCAATTCGGTGAAGCGGTGCTGGGTCCGGGTATCGAGCTTGTCGATGATGAGTCGCCGAACGTGGTTGTTGGAGTAGAGGATCGCCAGGATGTTGGGCACCGCGATGGCGAGGATGCCGATGGGGTGCATGAACAGCCGTGTCCAGCGTCGCCAACTGTGCGCGGGCGGGTCGACCAGATCGCGGGCGCGCTCGTCGAGGCAGACATCGAGTTGCTGGGCGAAGTCCGCGCCGCTGGACCAGCGTTGATCGGGCTCCGGCTCGAGCGCGCGCCCCAATGCGCGCCGCAATGCGGACGGACAGCCGGGTGGGAGATCGCGCGTGAGCAGCGCCTGCCCGCCGCCCCCGCGGGCTTTCAGCATGGTGTCCAGGGCGGCGCGGTCGCTACCCGCGACGGTGTCCTCGCCGAAGGGTTTGGCGCCGGTGAGCAGTTCCCAGAGGACGACGGCGAGTGCGTAGAGGTCGCTGCGGGTGTCGAGGTCGGTGGCTGTGGTGGGGAGTTCGGGGTGGATGACGGCGAGTTGTTCGGGTGACATGTAGGCCAGCGAGCCGCCGAAGTAGGCGACGGGGCTGTCGCCGGTGACGTTGCCGCTGAAGCTGATGTTGAAGTCGGCGAGTTTCGGGATTCCGTCGGCGGTGAGCAGTACGTTGGCGGGTTTGATGTCGCGGTGTAGGACGCCGCAGTGTCCGGCGTAGTCCAGAGCGACGGCGAGTCGGCGGCCGAGCCAGGCGACGGTTTCGGGCCAGGTGAGTGCGGCGATCTCGGTGCGGATCGGTGATTCGCTCGGTCGGATCTCACCCTTCTCGGCCAGTACCGAGTCGATGGCGTCGAGCAGGGTGGCGCCGCGGCGCTCGGTCGGATCGGTGTGGCGGACTTTGACGAGTATGTCGTGCAACGTGCCGCCGGGCAGGTATTCCATGTAGAGCAGTCGCAGTTGGCGTGGCAGTCTGCGCTGGTCGAAGACGCGCACGATGTAGTCGTGGTCGAGTTGGGCGAGGGTTTGGGGTTCGGTGCCTTTGTCGGCGGAGATTTTGACGGCGACGAGGCGTTGCATGGAGCGTTGGCGGGCGAGGAAGACGCGGGCGAACGCGCCGCGGCCGAGTCCGGTCATGAGGTCGAAGTCGTCGACGGTCTGACCCGGCTCCAGGTCGTCCAGGCGCGCGGGCGCGTCGGATTCCGTCGGCGTCGGGTGGTACTCCCCGGTGGCCAGCAGCTTCGAGAACTGTTCGGCCTGTTGCGGATACGCGGCGGTGTACTCGGCGGCCCGCACCTCGCTGCCCGCGCGCCGCCGCAGCCGGAATTCCTCGTAGATGAGGTCGGGCGGCAGCGGGAAGGAGGCGAGTTCGGGCAGTTCCGCCACATAGTCGGCCAGGCGTTTGGGTTGGATGCCGCGTCCCCACCGCTGCGCGAGATCGACCTTGATCAGTGCGATGAGCGCGGAGCGCCGCAGGCTGGGGGAGTCGGGCAGGAACTCCGAGAGCGTGGGTGGGTCACCTGCAGAATTCCAGGCATCGGTGAATTCGGTGACGGCCGCCGCGCCGCCGCCCTGCTCCCGCGCCGCGCCCATGTCGACCCGTGCCGTGGCGGATCGCTCGTGGTCGGACAGTGCGAACACGACCGTTCCGGCCTGTGGGTCCGGAGTGTGGCGACGATGCCATATCACCGCGTCGTCGTCGCGGGAGCTAGGCGAGATACTTTTTCGGTGCGCGGATTTCTCGCACCACTGTCACACTTCACTGTTCTCCTTCTCGGCAGGGCATCGGCGACCCGCGATCACTCGTCGGACGGTACGTATTTCGGGAGAACATCGACTGCTTCCGAACCGACGTCGCGGCGCATTTTCGTAGTCGTGTTCGGTGGCATCGCCGGGGCTGGGTATCTGTCGCGATGCCCTCCCGCCAATAGATAAATCTACTCCGTCGACTCGGCGATCACCCCGGTGAATTTCATCGGGTAGCCGGGTATTCTCCGACTCGGCGTGGGCGGTCGAAGAGATCGAGCGGGACGCGCAGGGCGGCCAGCGTCGCGGCCATCCCCTCGTACTGGTTGACGAGCAACACGATCTCGATGAGCAGTCGTTGGTCATACCATCGTGCCAGTCGTTCCCAGGTCTGGTCGGAGAGGTCACGGGTGCGCGCCAGTTCGTCGGTTGCGGTGAGCAGCGCGCGAATTCGCTCCGGCCACCCCTCGGCATCCGGTCCCGCCCGCACGCGATCCAGCACCGAGGGCGTGACACCGACGGCCGCGCCGATGCGGCTGTGCTGCGCCATCTCGTAGGCGCTCGCGCGCAGGTGCGCGATGCGCAGGATGACCAGTTCGGCCTCGTAGCGGGGAAGTCGCCCGAATGGCATCAGGCACAGCGAGTAGTGCAACCAACCCCGGAAGAGGCGGCCGGTTCGCCCCAATGTGCTGAATACGTGCACATCCGCGCAACCGAATCGACGCGACAGATATCGCCACAGCAGCCAGTTCACCGGACCGAGATCGCGGAATCGAGCCGGACCGAAACGCGCATTCGCCATCGGATGCCTCCCGTGTCGCGAAAATTAATATCCGGAAGTAAGGGTCGGCAGGTTCTTGTTTCCGTTCGGAATCGAGTCTGCCCGGTCCCGGAGTCGGCGGTATATTAATTTCGCACGGCGAGTCGATTCGGCTGATATCGCAATGACACGGGTGCTCATTCTGGCATATGTCCTGTATCAAATTCGACGATCTCCCCTACAGGTGGTATGGCAATGGAGACTTCACCGACCGCGGATCAGGATTCTCGGGCCATAGCGATCATCGGGATGGCAGGCCGGTTCGGACACCGCTCGAGCACCGGGGCGCTGTGGGATCTGCTGATCGCGGGCGGCGACGCGGTCGGCGACGCGCCACCGGACCGCGAGTGGCTGCACCAGTTGGAGGGCGACGGGCAGACCCCCGGCCGGATCCGCTCCAGCCGCGGCGGCTACCTGGGCGACCTGACCGCCTTCGACGCCCCGTTCTTCGGCATCTCCGCCCGCGAGGCGCACCGAATGGATCCGCAATTGCGGATGCTGCTCGAGGTGGGCCACGAATGCCTCGAGGACGCGGGCCTGGTTCCGCGCGCGACGGGTCCCGCGCCGATCGGCGTCTTCATCGGCAGCGCCTACAACGACTACTGGACCAGGCAGATCTGGGATCTCGAGGATGTCGACATCTACACCGAGACCGGCGGCACCCTCAGCTTCATGTCGGGCCGACTGTCCTACGCCTTCGACTTCTCCGGCCCCGCGCTGACGGTGGACGCGGCCTGCTCCTCGGCGCTGCTCAGCGTCTATCTGGCCGTGCAGAGCCTACGGGCGGGCGAGTGCGAAATGGCGCTGGCGGGCGGCAGCAACGTGCTGCTCTCGCCGTATCACACGGTGGCCTTCTCCGGGGGCGGCGCGCATTCTCCGGACGGGCGCTGCAAATTCGGTGACGCGGCCGCCGACGGCTACGGCCGCGGCGAGGCTGTTGGCCTGGTGATGTTGAAGCCGCTGCCGCAGGCCGTGGCCGATGGGGATCGCATCCGGGCCGTCATCCTCGGCGGCGCGTGCGGGCATGTCGGCTTCACCGGGCAGGGCATTCTCGCGCCGAGCGCCACCGCGCTGGAGCGCACCATGCGGCGCGCCTTCCGCGATGCGGGCATCGACCCCGCCGAGATCCGCTTCGTCGAGGCGCACGGCACCGGAACCCGCGCGGGCGACACCGCCGAATTGACGGCGCTGACGGGCGCGCTCGACCCGAGGCCGGAGACGGCGCAGCGCTGTCTGGTCAGCTCGGTCAAGGCCAACCTCGGGCACGCCGAGGCCGCCGCGGGCGTGGTCGGACTGGTGAAAAGCGTGCTGTGCCTGGAGAACCGGATGATGCCGCGCAGTCTGCACCAACACCGGCCGACGCCGAGCATCGACTGGGACACCGCGCCGATCGCGCTGGTTCCCCAAACCGTCGCCTTGGCCGCCGCCGACGAGCCGGTGCTCGCGGGTGTCAACTCGCTCGGCGCGTCCGGCACCGGCGTGCATTTGGTCCTGCGCACCGCGCCGCCGCGCGAGGAGCCTGCCGCGCCGACCGGCCGCGCCGAGATTCTGACCATCTCGGCGCGGTCCAAGGCCGCGCTGCGCGAACTCACCGAGGCGTATCGGCTGCGGCTCACCGAACCGGGTGTCGATATCGGACGGCTTTGCGCGGGCGCGGCGACCAAGCGCAGGCACTGGGAGCATCGGGCCGCCGTCGTCGCCGACACCGCGTCGGGCCTGTCGGAAGACCTGAGCGCCTACCTCGACGGCGCGCCGACCCGCGCGGTGCGGGCGAGCGCGGGCGCGGTGCACATCCGACCCAAGGTGGTCTTCGTCTTTCCCGGTCAGGGCGCGCAATCCGCAGGCGCCGGAAGGGAATTGCTCACCTGGTGCGAACCCTTCCGCGCCGCGCTCGACGAATGCGACGAGCCGCTGCGGACCCACCTGGGCTGGTCGCTGGTATCGGCGATCGAGAGCGGTGACGAAACCTGGCTCGAGCGCACCGGATTGGTGCAACCCGCGCTGTGGGCGCTGGCAGTGGCGCTCTCGCGCACCTGGCGCGCCTGGGGAGTCGAACCCGATACCGTGCTCGGGCAGAGTCAGGGCGAGATCGCGGCGGCGTGCGCCTCGGGCGCGCTGAGCATCGCCGAGGCGGGCGCGCTGATCTGCCGCCGCGCCGAACTGCTCACCAAATCCTGCCCGCCCGGCGTGATGGCGCGGCTGCCGCTCTCGGCCGAGGAGACGGCGGAATTCCTGCGGCAGAACGGGATCGACGCCTATATCGCCGTGGAGAGCAGCCCGAGTTCGGTGGTGGTCTCCGGCGAGCCTGCCGAACTGGACAAGCTCGAGCGGGCCTGCGTGGCGCGCGGCATCGACTGCCTGCGCATCCGCAACGACTACGCCGCGCACAGTCCGCTGGTGGAGCCCGCCCGCGAGTCGTTCCTGGCCGGACTGGCCGCGCCGACGCCGAAACCCGCTGTCGTGCCGATGTTCTCGACCGTGACAGTGGCCCCGCTGACCGGCGCCGAACTCGATACCGACTACTGGTGGCACAATGTCCGCGAACCGGTGCGCCTCGGCCCGGCCCTGGCCGCGCTCATGACGGCGGAACGCACCGTCTTCCTCCAGATGTCGCCGCACCCGTTGTTGACCACCTCCATCGAGGAAACGGCCGCCGCCGCCGGCGCGGCCGTGACCGCCCTGGCCTCGATGCGACGCGGCAAGCCCGAGCGCGCGGTGCTGTTCGACTCGCTGGGCGCGCTGTACGCGGCGGGCTGCGATATCGCCTGGGATCGGGTCTACGACGATGTCACCGCGAGCACGGAACTGCCGCACCATCCGTGGCAACGCAAACGATACTGGCATCAGTCGCCGAATTGTCCGTGGCCCGAACCGGATCCGACGACACCCGCGCGGGAGGCAGCGGTGGCCGAGCAGCGCGAGTACCGGCACTCGTTCGGTCCCGCCGCGGACTACGTCACCGATCACCGGGTCGCCGGGGAGTCGGTCGTGGCGGGCACGGGATATATCGCCGCGGCGCTGGGTGCGGCGCGCGAGATCATCGGCTCCGAACGATTCTCGCTGCGCGACATCCGTTTCGACCGCATGATGCCGATCGCGGGCGAACCGCACCTGCGGGTCGTCGCCGAACCCAAGGCCGCGGCGGGCAATGGACAGATCTGGGCATTGAGTATCGGCCGCGAAGGCGACGATCGCGGCTACGCGCGCGCCGTCGTCTCCGGGCAGCCGTCCGCGCCGGGACCCGATGCGGACGCGCAGGCGCGCGCCCGATGCACCGAATGGCATGCGGGCGAGGAGTTCTATCGCGCGCTCGCCGCCCGCGGCAACGAATGGTTCGGCGCCTTCCGACGCCTCGCCGAATTCCGGCGCGGGACAGCGGAAACCATTGCTTTCGTGCGTGGCATGGGCGCGGACGCCGGATGGCATCCGGCGCTGCTGGACGCCTGCCTGCAGACCGCTTTGATTCCGGCGATGGATCTGCCGGAGCAGCGCGGTGTGGTGTTGGCCGGTATCGATCGGCTGGCGCTGTACCGTCCGGCGGGCGAGGGAAGGTTGGAGTGCTACATCAGGCAGCGCGAGGCCGATGCCGATCTGCTCGCGGCCGATATCACCGTGCTCGACGCGCGCGGTGTCGTGCTCGCCGAATTCGATGGTGTGCGCGCGGTTCCGATACCGCAGGATCAGGACCTCGCGAGCGAGGCCGGGCGGCAAGCTGTTTCGACCATGCCCGGCTCGGAGGCGGGGGCGACCACGTCAGGATTGGCCCCCGGATTGATCATGCCCATGTCCGCCGCGTTCGGACCGATGCCGACCGGTGCACCCACGAGCGGACTGCTGCAGCACGGTCCAGTGTGGACCGTGCCGTCCGACGGCGTCACGATCTCGGCCGCCTCGCCGTATATCGAGTCGTCCCCGACGCCCGATAGCGCCCTCGCCGCGCATACGGTGGTGTGGCGCGAGATCCAACTGCCCGCACCCGACCGCGCCGGTGGCACGGTCCTGCTGATGCGTGGCGCGACCGCACTGGACGACCAGTTGGCGGCGCGGCTGCTGAGCGCCGGATATGCCGTGGAGACGGCCGATCCGGCGAGTATGCCCGCACAGGCGCCGCGCGCGATCATGGTGCTCGCCGCGCTGTCCGCGCACACCGACCCCGACGCATCGGCCCGCGAGATCCAGTGGATCGCCACCGATCTGTGCACCCGCTTCGCCGACCTCGCCCGACATAGCGATGCCACCGCGCTCTACGTGGTGACGCGCGGTGCGTGCGCGGCGCGACCCGAGGACACCTGCCCCGCACCGTGGCAGGCCGCGCTGTGGGGAATGGCCCCGGTCGCCAGTCGCGAGGAGGGGCGCCGGGTGGTGCTCGTCGACCTCGATCCGGACTCCGACGATCCCGCCGCCGAAGCGAATCACCTCACCGCCGTACTGCGTTCGGCCGCGGCCGAGGACCGGCTCGCGCTGCGCGGCGGGCAGTGGTTGGCGCCGCGACTGATCCGGCAACCCGAATCCGCGCCGGGGGAACCCGCCGCCGCGAGGTCCGGAGCCGTTCGACTGCGCACCGATCACGGTATCGATCGCCTCGAGTGGACCGCGAGTACGCGCGAGGCGCCCGCTCAGGGGCAGATCGAGATCGCCGTCAGCCACACCGGCATCAACTTCCACGACATCCTCGCCCTCACCGGACTCGACCCCGACACCCGAGTGGGCTGGGAGTGCGCGGGCACCGTCGCGGCGCTCGGTCCCGGCGCGGAACGGTTCGCCGTCGGCGACCGGGTGCTGGCGATGGCGCCGGGACTGATGGGTTCGCACGTGGTCGTCGATCAGAATCTGGCCGTGCCCATGCCGCACGGGATGGAGCCCGCCGCCGGGGCGGCGCTGCCCATCGCCTACGCGACCGCGTACTACGCGCTGGTCGAACTGGGTCAACTGCGGGCGGGCGAGCGGGTGCTGATCCATTCCGCCACCGGCGGACTCGGGATGGCCGCCATCGCCATCGCCCGCTGGATCGGCGCCACCATCTACGCGACCGCCGGTAGCGAGGCCAAGCGAAACATGTTGCGGCAGTGGGGAATCGAACACGTCGCCGACTCGCGCACCCTGGACTTCGCCGATCGGTTCCGCGCACCGGGCACCGATGGGCGCGGCGGCATCGACGTCATCCTCAACACCCTGGCGGGCGACGCCCTCGACGCCAATTTCGCCCTGCTCAATCCGCACGGCCGCTTCGTGGACGTCACCATCATGGATGTGGACAGCGGACGTCCGCTGCCGATGAACCTGCTCGCGCGCGGCCGCAGCTACCACCATGTCCAACTCATCGCGATGGCCGCCGATCTGCCCGCCAGGGTCGGGGCGCTGCTGTCCACCGTCACCGACCTCATCGCCCAGGGCAAGCTGACCCCGCTGCCGTATCGGGTCTTCCCGCCCGAGGATGCCGCCGACGCGTTCGCGCTCATGCGACACGGCGGACACACCGGCAAACTCGTGCTGGAGGTGCCGCGCGCGGGCGCGGCCGTGACCGCGCTGCGCCCGGATGCCACCTACTTGGTCACGGGCGGGCTCAGCGGTGTCGGCGCACTGGCCTCGGAATGGTTGATCGAGCGCGGGGCGCGCCACCTGATGGTGCTCGGCCGCAGCGAGGTCGACCCGGAGCGCGGCTCCGACGACCGCGCCGCCTGCCTGCGGCGGCTGCGTTCGGCCGCCATCGTCGAGTACGCGGCGGTCGATGTCGCCGACGAGGCCGCGCTCGCCGCCGTGCGCGCCGGACTGGCCCGGCGCGGTAGGCCCGCCGTCGCGGGCATCATTCATGCCGCGGCGGTGCTGAATCCGGCCTCGGTCGCCGATCTCGACGCGGCCGATATCGATCGGGAGCTGCGGCCGAAGGTCGCGGGCAGTTGGGCGCTGAGCCGCCAATTCGGCGGCGACCGGCTGGATTTCTTCCTCATGTTCTCCTCCGTCACCGCGTCGCTGAGCGGAACCTGCCTCGGCTATCAGCTCGGCGGGTACACGGCGGGCAATGCCTTCATCGACGCCTTCGCCGTCAACGAGCGCGCCGGAGGCCGCAGCGCCACCGCCGTCATCTGGGGCTACTGGACCGAAACAGGTCTGGCCGCAAGACTTTCCGAACAGCGCGACAGCGACGTGCGCCCCACCGGCATGCTCGCCATCCGCTCCGCCGCCGCCCCGGCCCTGTTCGACCGGATGCTGCGCGCGCCGGGTCCGACCGTCATCCTCGCTCCGGCCGATTGGTCCGCCTTCGCCGCCGCCTACCCCACCGACGCCGCCACACCCCTGCTGCGCGAGATCATGCAGCAGGAGCAGGTCGCCGCCGAGGCTCGCCCGCCGGCGCCGCCCGCACCCGAACCCGCCGCGCCCGCCATCGCCCCGGATGAACTGGCCGACTACCTCGTCGTCCAAATCGCCAGTGTCCTCGGGGTTTCCGAGGACGAGGTGGATTCGAGTCAACCCGTGGATCGTCTCGGCCTGGATTCCCTCATGGCGGCCGATGTTCGTAATCGGTTGCGCCGCGACCACGATCGCTATCTGACCATCTCCGAACTGCTGACCGCCCCGAGTCTGCGCGAGCTGGCGCGCACCCTCGCCGCCGCCGCGGACGCGAGCAGTCCGGCGCCGCAGCCGAGTTCGCCGCCGGCGCCTGCCACGCCCGTGGGGACGACGGCAGCGCCGGATACGGAGACGAAGCCGGTGACCGAGTCGACCAGGGCGGGCACGTCGATTCCTATCGTCACCGCCGCGCCCGCTTCGACATCGACCGAATCGGGCACCGCCACACCAGCGACACCGGCAGGCACCGTATCCGCAGCCGAACTCACCGACTACCTCGCCACCCAAATCGCCGCCGTGCTGGGCATATCCGAGGACGAGGTGGACCGGGGCCAACCCATGGACCGTCTCGGCCTGGACTCCCTCATGGCGGCCGATGTTCGTAATCGGTTGCGCCGCGACCACGATCGCTACCTGACCATCTCCGAACTGCTGACCGCCCCGAGTCTGCGCGAGCTCGCTCGCACCCTGGCGGAATCGCCGGCAGGCGCACCACAGTAGGCGCTGGTCGTCGGCCTCGGATTCGTGAAAGCGCTGGTGTCGCGGCCGACGGCGACCGGGAAATAGCGCGAGGGTCCGCTGAGCGAGAGCTGTTCCGCGCGAAGCCCATTCGATGGCTAGGATCGCGGACGCCGGCGAAGTCGTTGGTGCACAAACAGCTGCGTGAGAGGAGTCGGCGTGAGTCGACGATTCGCGAACAAGGTCGTCCTGGTCACCGGGGGAGGTTCCGGGATCGGCGCGGCCACCGCGCACCGCTTCGCGGGCGAGGGGGCGACGGTGGTCGTTGTCGGACGGACCGAGGGCAAGTTGAAGCAGACCGCGGCCGAAGCGGCCGACGGAGCCACCATCGTGGCGCGCACCGCCGATGTCGCCGATCAATCCTCGGTCGCCGCGCTGATCGATGCGGTGGCAGGAGAATTCGGTCGGATCGATGTGCTGGTCAACAACGCGGCCATCGGTCTGGGCGGCACCGTCGAGCAGATCGACCCGGCGGATTGGCGGCGCACCTTCGCCATCGATGTCGACGGCGTCTTCCATGCCTCGCGCGCCGCGCTGCCGTGGCTGCGGGAGGTCGGCGGGTGCATCGTGAATGTCGGGTCGCTGTCCGGGTTGGGCGGCAACTGGGGTTTGGCCGCCTACAACGCCGCCAAAGGGGCGTTGGTCAATCTGACCAACGCGATGGCGCTCGATCATGCCGCCGAGGGGGTTCGGGTCAACGCGGTGCATCCGAGTCTGACCCGAACCCCGCTCGCCGGGCCGATACTCGACAGCGAGCCCGCCGTGTCGGCGTTCACACAGCGAATTCCCATGCGGCGCATCGCCGAACCGGAGGAGGTGGCGGCGGTGATCGCATTTCTCGCGAGTCCGGACGCGGGTTACCTGACCGGAGTGCACATTCCGGTGGACGGTGGGCTCACCGCCTCCAATGGGCAACCCCGCATGTTCTGAGCGTTGGTCACAACCGTCGGAGCGCTCCGGGGACGCGGAGGGAATCGAGGGTCGGGTAGCCGTCCACGGCCATGATGAGGTCGGTTTCGGCCAGCAGGGAACGCAGGACGTGGACGATGCCGTCGGTGCCGCCGATGGCCAGGCCGTAGGTGTAGGGGCGGCCGACGCCGACAGCGGTCGCGCCGAGCGCCAGCGCTTTGATGATGTCGGCGCCGGAGCGGATGCCGGAGTCGAACAGAACGGGGAGGTCGCCTGCGGCCTCGACCACACCGGGCAGTGCTTCAAGGGCGGGCAGGCCGCCATTGGCTTGGCGGCCACCGTGGGTGGAGCAGTAGATGCCGTCCACGCCACCGTCTTTGGCGCGGCGGACATCGTCCGGGTGGCACAGTCCTTTGAGGATCAGCGGCAGGTCCGTGAGCGAACGCAGCCAGGGCAGGTCGTCCCAGGTGAGGGGATTGCCGAAGAGTTGGATCCATTCGAGGATGGCGGCGCGCGGATCCTCCTGCGGGGTTTTGGCGAGACGGGCGCGGAAGACCGGATCGGAGGTGTAGTTGGCCAGGGCGTGGCCGCGCAACTGCGGGAAGTTGCTTGTCGCGAGGTCGCGGGGACGCCAACCCGGAATCCAGGTGTCGAGGGTGACGACGATGCCTTTGTATCCGGCGGCCTCGGCGCGCCGCACCAGACTTTCGGCCAGCGCGCGGTCGGTCGGGGTGTAGAGCTGGAAAAATCCGGGGGTGTCACCGAATTCGGCGGCCACCTGTTCCATCGGGTCGTTGGTGAGGGTGGAGGCGATCATCGGAACGCCGCTCTTGGCGGCGGCGCGGGCGGTGGCCAGGTCGCCGTGACCGTCCTGCGCGCAGATGCCGAGCACACCGACGGGAGCCATGAACAGCGGCGAGGGCAGGCGCTGTCCGAACAGGTCGACGGACAGATCGCGGTGCTTGGCGCCGACCAGCATCCGAGGTATCAGCCCCCAGCGCTCGAAGGCCGTCACATTGGCCCGCTGGGTGGTCTCCTCGCCCGCGCCGCCCGCCACGTAGGACAGCACCGAGGGCGGCAATGCCGCCCTCGCCCGCGCTTCCAGTTCGGCGTAGTCCATCGGCAGGGTGGGTTGCACGCCGAGGAGTCCACCGAAGTAGATCTCGTTCTGGTAATCCGCGTACTGTCCCTGGGATTTCGCGTCCATGTGAATCATCGCCCTTTCGGTCACCGGGTCGTGCCCCATTCTGAAGGGTGCCGCCTACCTGACCGTCGACCGGGTGCCCGCCCCGTGTCGTACACCTGATCAACGGGACGCTTCCCAAACCAGCAATCGCCGTTCGAGCACCAGCAACAGACCGTTGAGCAGATAACCCAGTATGCCGAGCAGTGCGATCGCCGCCCACAGACTCGGCAGATCGAACGAGGTGGACGCGTCATTGAGCTGATAGCCGATCCCGTCGGTGGCGCCGACGAGTTCGGAGATCACCATCATGATCAGCGCGATGGACATCCCGATGCGCAGACCGGCGAAGATCTTCGGCAGCGAGGCCGGAATGACCAACGCGGTCAACCGTTCTCGCCGGGAGAGCCGAAAAACCCGCGCGGTCTGGACCTGGACCGGATCCACCGCTGCGGCCCCGGCGGCGGTGTTGATCAGCACCGGCCACACCGAGCCGAATGCGATGGCCGCCACCTCCATTTGGGTGCCGATGCGGAACAGGACCAGGAATACGGGCACCAGCGCCACCACCGGCAGTGCCCGACAGAACCGCAGGATCGGCTCGAGATACCCGGCCGCGACGGGGGAGCGGCCCACCGCGATGCCCGCCGCGATCCCGACGACGGCGGCCAACCCGAAGCCGAGGCCGATCCGCAGCAGACTCGGCACGATATTGCCGAGCGCGCCGGAGGTGAGGAACAGGTGGGAAACCGGTCCGGAGAACCACATTCGGTACATGCGCGCCGCGATCCGGTCGGGCGGCGGGAAGAACGGGCTGCGCGCCGCGAGCGCCCATACCTGCCACACTCCGAGACCGGCCACCAGAACCACCCACCGCCACAGCGCCGCTCTCATTCGACGGCTCCGGCATAGGCGCTGTGCCAGTGGAAGATTCGGCGCTCCGCCGCCACGGCGAGGATATCGAGCACCACACCGAGAATCCCCGCCCACAGCGTGGCGGCCAAGACCAACGCGGTATTGCCCGCACCGGAATCGGCGTCGGCGATGAACGCGCCCAGACCGGAACCGTTCATTCGGCCCGCCACAATGCCGGTGCCGACGGCGAGGATGATCGCGATCGATGAGGCGAGTCGAATTCCGGTGGCGATGAACGGCGCCGCGCTGGGCAGCGAGACCCGCAGCAGCACGCTCGCGGGCGAGAATCCGAAGGAACGCAGCGTCTGCTTGGCCAGCGGATCCACGCTGTCGAGTCCGTAGATCGTGTTGAACAGCACCGGCCAGACCGCGCCGTAGACGATCAGCGCGACCGTCATCGGCAATCCGGACCCGATGACCAACCCGGCCAACGGAATCAGCGCCACCGACGGAATCGGCCGCAGCAGTTCCACGATCGCGCGGGTGGCCGTCCGCACCACGGGCAGACTGCCGAGGACCAGCCCGACGGGCACCGCGACCAGCACCGCGAGGAAAGTCCCGATGGCCCAGGCCCTTACGGTAGCGACGAGATCGGCGCGGAATCCCGCGTCGCCCAGCAGTCGAAACGCCCTGTCCAGCACGGTCGATGCCGGTGGTAGGTGCACTGTTCCGGTGCGGGCGAGGACTTCCGCGAGGACGAGCAGCACCACCACGCCGGTCGCGCCGCGCCGCAGGCCCACCATGCTCATCGGCGCTCATCCGTCGCGGTGCGGGCGATTTCGGCTGGGCGGCCGCGAATCAAACGCCCCACCTCGGCGCGCAGCCGAACGAATTCGGGCAGTTCTCGGGTGCCGATCTGGTCCCGTTCGCGGGGCAGGTCGACGGGCAGGTCCGCGATCACCCGGCCCGGTGCGCGACTGAGCACCAGCACCCGATCGCCCACGTAGACGCTCTCGTCGATATCGTGGGTGACCAGCACGATGGTGATCGCGCGCTCCGCGCGCACCCGCAGCAGCAGATCCTCCAGATCCTCCCTGGTCTGCGCGTCCACCGAGCCGAAGGGCTCATCCATCAGCAGCAGCCGCGGCTCGTAGGCCAGGGCGCGCGCGATGGCGACCCGCTGCTGCATACCCCCCGAGAGCTGCCAGGGATAGCGCCGCGCCGCCTCCGCGAGCCCCACCGCGTCGAGCGCGGCCTGCGCCGCCTCCCGACGGCTGCGGCGGCCATGCACGCTGCGGCGCAAGGGAAGTGCGACATTATCCCGCACGTCGAGCCATGGAAACAGGGAGCGGCTGTAGTCCTGGAAGACGATCGCCAGCCCTTCGGGCACCTGCGTGACGAGGGTGCCGTCCACGGTGATCCGCCCGCCATCGGGACGCGTCAGCCCGCAGACGCAGCGCAGCAGCGTCGACTTCCCGCATCCGGACGGCCCGACCACACTCGCCAACTCGCCGCGCGCCACCGTCAGGCTCAGGCCCGAGAGTGCCTGATGGGACTTGCCTTTCGCCCCGTAGGCGTGGGTCAGTTCGCTTACCTCGAGCATGCGGCTCCTACGGGTGGTAGATGAGGGGGCGCACATCCAGGGGCGCGTCGAGCATGCCGCCCTGCTTCATCAGATCCGCGACGCGCTGCAACTGCTCGGCGTCGGTGCCGACCGGATAGCCGCCGAGCCGAATGCGCTGGGCGTCCTGCGCGCCGATGGCGGTGTAGGTGGGAATGATCCGCTCCACGGCGGCACGATTGTCGGTGGCCACCTGTTGGGCGCGGGCCATGGCGCGCTGGAAGGCCCGCGCGGCCAGCGGATTCTTGCCGACCCAGTCCCGCGTCGCGAAATACCCGGAGAGCGGGAATTTCTCGGTGGGGCCGGTGCACAGGGACATCACCTGGACCGCGCCGCTGTGCTGCGCGCCGCTGAGGAACGGCTCGACCACGCTGATCGCGTCGACCTGGTGCGCGCTGAGCGCGCGATCCATCTCGGCGAAAGGGATCTGCACGTAGTGGATGCCGCCGGTATCGATCCCGGACGATTTCAAGAGCGTGTCACCGAGCAGGGTCTGCACATTGTTGACGAGATTGACCGCGATCTTCTTGCCCGCCAGATCCGCAGGCGTGCGCACACCCGAATCCGGCAGCGTCAGAACGCCGAACGCGTCGGACGCGCAGGTGGAGGCGGCGGCGAGAACCTGAACGTCGAAGGCGCCGCGGGCGTTTCCCTGAAAATAGGAGACATAGTTGCCGCCGCTGATGATATCGATATCACCGTGCAGCAGGCTGGGCAGCGCCTGGGTGCTCTGGGCGACGATCTTGGTGCTCACCGTCAGGCCCTCCTGTTTGAAGAACCCCTCCTGCACCGCGATGAACAGGGGCGCGTCGTCCAGGATCGGTAGCGCGCCGATGGTGAGGTGCGTTTTCGGCCCGCTCTGCTCGGTAGCGCCGCCGCACGCGGTGAGCAGCAGTGCGCAGGCGAAGGCGAGGGCCGCCAGCGCTCGACTCCGAAACCAGAACGTCCTCATGACCTCACCCCGGTCGACTCGTCGCGACACTCGCTCGACCAGCATCTCATTGCGGGCCTGATCCGGCACCGAAATGCGCGACACCTAATACCTTGTGCACCAAGGAGTTCCGGGACGGGGCAGAATCCGCGACTATCGCGCCAGAATCGCGGTGAGAACTTCGATCAGGACATCGGTGGGATGCTCGGGTGTCTCGGGGCTGCGCCAGGCGATGACACCGTCGGGGCGGATCAGGGTCGCACCGGAGGGGCCGATGCCGTATCGGCGGAGGAAGTCGCCGTCGATATCGGTCAGTTGATCGCCGATCGGATGAGTGGGAAGCATGATCCGAAGACGCTCGGCGGCCTGCGCTGCCGCATCGGTCCAGAGGTGGCCGTCCGGACCGGTGAGCAGTGCGAAGGTATCGCCGAAAAGGTCTACGGTGGAGAAGGTCTCATCGTCGCGCCGGAGTCGGATGTGGGGTGCGCGGAAACCGGGGCGGCCGGTGGGGTTGTAGGGATCTTCGCTGTCGGCGGGATCCGCGGCGAGTATCGCCGAGGAGCGGTAGCGAAAACCGAGAACCAGCTCCGTCAGGCGCCTGCGGTCGGTGGCGGAGGAATCCTCGGTGACCGTCGTGCTCGCCTCGGCGACAACGGACGGATCGGCGAGAGCCGGGGTGCGCGCCGACAGCAGGCGCAGCGCCTCGGTAATGACACGGTCGGCGATGGGACGCCGTTCGGCGTCATAGGTATCGAGCAGGCCAGGACCCGCGGTTGTTTTCAGAACCGCGGCGAGCTTCCAGGACAGGTCGTAGGCGTCGCCGATGGCGGTATTGCCGCCGAGACCTCCACTGGGCGGGGTGACCTTCGCCGCGTCACCCGCGAGGAGGATCCGGCCGTCGCGAAAGCGGTCGGCAACCGCGGCCGCGGTCTCCCACGGTTGGATCAACTGGATTCGCGGTTGCAGCACAGGGGATTCGGTGACCAGGCGAATCAGCTCGACACAGCGTTCCGGAGTGAAGCTCTCGAGTGACTGCCCGGCGGCGGGGTCGTAGCCGACGCTCAGCAGGTGGCGATCGATCGCATGGTCGAGAGTGATGAAAATGCCGGGGGCATAGTCATTGTGGAGCACCGTGAGCCCGAATGGATGCGCGGCGAGCGCCTCTCGCAAATCGGCGTCGAAGATAATGCTCACATTGTGGGCCAGGCCGCCGGGGCCGTGCCGGTCGATGCCCAGCGCCGAGCGGATACCGCTGCGATTGCCGTCGGCGGCAACGAGATAGGCGGCCCGAACCGTCGTGGTATCGGCTCCCCAACGCAGTACGGCGGTGACGCCGTCCGAGTCCTGATCGAAGGACACCAGTTCGGTATCGAAACACAGTTCCGCACCGTACTTCTCGGCGTGCGCGCGCAGCACGGGCTCCAACTTCTCCTGTCCCAGGGTTCCGATGAGAGCGGGGGACAGTGAATCCACGCGCGGATCAACGGCTTCGGGAAGGATCTCGCGGAGGGTCGGGCCGGTCGCGGTGGCCGCGACCCGGACCGGGAACGCGGTCTGCGAGGGACGCACGCCGGGCACATCGTCGGCGATCCCGGCGAAGCCGAGCAATTCCATGGTCCGCTGATTCTGGCCGACCGCCCTGGGCAGTAGCGAAGTCCCCGAGCGCCGCTCGACCAGCAGCACCTCGACTCCGCGCCGCGCCAGAAATGCCGCACTCGCCAGCCCGGCCAGTCCGGCGCCCACCACCAGTACGCGTTCCCCCACGATGACACCTTCCCTGAATCGGCGACTCTTCCCACTGTACAACTCGTATTAGCCTGCGATTCAGGCGATTACGAATCCGCAGGGGTGGATCAACGCCGGTCGAACGGTGCGACAACGATCCGAATCGACTCCGCGGAGCCGACCTCGGGATCACCTGCCACATGCGATGATGCGGAGGCTGCACCAACAATCGAAGGAGACGATCGTGGAATTCGTGCGTGTCCTCGCTCTGCCCGTCGCCGCACTGCTTGCCGGTTCCGGGATGTTGTTCGCCGCCGCGTCACCCGCTCGTGCCGAAGTGCGCGAGATCGCGGCCTATGCCTGCCCGAAACCGGATGGGAACTTCGGATATCCGGCGGACCAAACCAAATATATCCAGTGCAAGAATAATGTCGGGACTCTGCAGTCGTGTCCGCAGGGGTTGGTGTGGAATCGCAACGCCGGCTACTGCGACTGGCCTGCCAACGCGGGCGGGGTGGCACGTCGGGAGTGATCGGCGCGGACCCGCCCGCTGAATCGCTCAGCGGGCGGGCCGGATTCCGTCGAGGATCACTTCGAGCTTGCGGATCAGCGCGTCGGCGAGGTCGAAGGGCGGGTCTTGGCGCAGCCAGCGGCCCAGTGTGCACAGGTAGCTGTCGAAAACGACCTCGGCCACCAGGTCCGGATCGATATCGGGAGCGAAATCGCCGTGGCGGATGCCGTGCCGGATGCTCGCGGCGAAGGCGTCGGGGGCGGTCTCGGCGAGCGCGAAGCCTGCTCCGGAGGCGAATATCTTGGCCAGCAAGGAACCGACCTCACGGTCCGTGCGATTGAATTCGGCCAGGACACGCAGGTAGGCGGTGAGTTGGTCGGGTGCCGAGATCTGTTGGAATGCGCTCTGGGACAGTAGGTCTCGCAGGTTCGCGCGCCGCTGCTCGGTCCACGCGCGCAGAAAGTCCTCTTTGCGGGGGAAGTGGTTGAACGCGGTCTGGCGCGCGACATCGGCGCGCTGGGCGATCTCGTCGTAGGTGGTGGCCTCGTAGCCGCGCCGGACGAACAGTTCCTGCGCGGCCGTCATCAGGCGCTGTCGGGTCTGCTGTTTGCGGCGTTCGAGCCTGCCGGGGGCGGCCGGGCCATCCGGCGTGGTTGTCGCGCTCACCTGCCGAACATTACCGGTCACCGGGTTGCCCTTTCCGAGGTGAGTGTACTTCAATCTAATTGTGTACTGTAGTCCAGTACTGGAGAATCGAATAGAGGAACTGCATGTGTGCTGAGTACATCGGCGGTCTGCACGAGATCGCACCTTCGACCTACGCCTACCTGCAACCCAATGGCTCCTGGGGCTGGAGCAACGCCGGATTGATCCGCGACGGCGAGGAAGCCCTGCTCGTGGACACCCTGTTCACCGTCGAGCTGACCCGTCGGATGCTCGCGACCATCGAGCGCGCGCTGCCCGCGCTCGATATCCGGCTGGTGGTCAATACCCACGGCGACGGCGATCACTGGTGGGGCAATCAGCTCGTCTCCGGGTCCACCATCATCGCCTCCGCCGCGGCGGTGCGGGAGATGCGCCATGCGGGTCCGGCGGGATTCACCTCCGCCCTGGAGGCGGGCAAGGCGGACCCGAGATTCGCCGAACTCGCGAAACTATTCGCGGACTTCGACTTTCGCGACATCGCCCCGACCTATCCCGCCATCGCCTTCGCCGGCGAACTCGAGGTGAGCGTGGGCGCGCGCACCGTGCGCCTGATCGAGGTCGGCCCGGCGCACACCGAGGGCGACGTCCTGGTGCACGTACCCGATCAGCGGGTGCTGTTCACCGGGGACATCCTGTTCATCGGCGGCCATCCGGTCGTGCATTCCGGACCGGTCGACCGGTGGATCGAAGCCTGTGACCTCATCCTCGACCTCGACGTGAAAACCATTGTCCCCGGCCACGGTCCGGTGGTCGGCAAGGCGGAGGTCGCGCACTTCCGCGACTATTTGACGCGGGTGCGCGACCACGCCGTCGCCGCGCACGGGCGGGGCAGCACCGTCATCGAGGCCACGCGCGAATTCGACCTCGACGGCTTCGCCGACCTCGACGACAACGGTCGCCTGCTGCTGAATATCGGTGCGGTGTATCGCGAACTCAATGGCGACGGCACCCCCGACGAACGAGAACTCATGCCGATCATGCACGAACTGACCCGCCACTACGAAACCCGGTGAACCCCATGACCATTCCACGCATCGCACCTGCCCCCGCCGATCTGATCCGTCCGATCCTGGCCCCGCTGTTCGATCAGGAAGTCGACCCGGAGCTTCCCGGCGCGCATCTGGCCACCATGCCGGTGCCGAACGCGCTCGCCACGATCGGAAACAACCCTGCCCTGCTCACGGTGCTGGCCCCGCTGTTCGGCGCCCTCGTTCTCGGGAAACTGCCCGTCCGCGACCGCGAACTGGTCGTCCTGAGCGTCGCCCACCGCACCCACGCCGCATACGAGTGGGCGCACCACGTTCTCATCGGCACCCAAGCAGGCCTCACCGCAGCGGATATCGACCGCATCCCACTCGGCCCGGACGCACCGGACTGGACCCCGCACGAGTCCGCCCTGCTGCGCGCGGTGGACGAATTGTCCGCGGACCGCATCCTCTCCGAGGAAACCTGGCGCCAACTCGCGACCACGTACAACCAAGAACAACTCTTGGAACTGTTGACCCTGATCGGCACCTACACCATGGTCGCCTACATCCTGAATTCCTGCGGCGTGCAACTGGACTCGTGGGTCCCGATCCCTAGTTAGGTTGGGCGCCGGTCGATTTCGAGTCCCGGCCGCTGATGCGGGAATGTATCGGCCGTCACATCTGTTGGCCCGGGTAGTTATTGACCGACAGAGGAGGGTTCGGCGATATGCCGAGAGCGTTCAATGAAGTCGAGCGGCAGGAATTCCTTGCGGCGCAACATGTCGCGGTGTTGTCCGTGGCCGCCGAGGCGGGCAGGCCACCGGTGAGCGTGCCGATCTGGTACGACTACAGCCCCGGTGGGAATATTCTGATCAACACCGGGGCCGGGACCCGCAAGGTCCGGCTCATTCGCGAAGCGGGCTCGGTGACGGTGGTCGTGCAGCGCGAGGAGTGGCCCTACCAGTACGTGGTTGTCGAGGGCACCGTGATCGAGGTGACCACGCCCACGCCTGCACCTGTCCGCGAGGCCATCGCCATCCGCTACCTCGGCGAGGAGGGTGGGCGCGAATTCGCTCGCGGAAAGGATGGGGTCGAGTCCGTACTGTTCACGATTCGACCCGATCGCTGGATCTCGGCCGACTTCTCCTAGGGTCGACACAGGCCCCGGCCGCTACCAGTACTGCTGCTGCTTCCCGTCGGTATCGGCGAGGAAGATCACCGCGTCGGCGCGGTCCAATTCGGTGGGGTTCAACGGGAGATGGCCGCGCGCCATCGGTTTGTCGACGCCGATCGACGTGGGGAGCGCGGCAAGAAGTTCGCGGGTGGGGAATAGCGCGCGGCGCGTAGTCGCCGCGGCCAACATTCCCTGCAGGGTGTTCGGATCGCTGTCGGGTTCGGCATCGGTGGCCACGAACAGATAGTGGTCGCCGAGATGCCTAGCGACCAGCGATCCGGCACTGCCCCAACCTATTTCGGCACCGGACCGGCGGCGCAGATGAAGATTGTGCGCGAAGACCAGGCTCGGCCCGCGCCCCCGTTCCCGTGCGCGGATCGAGAGCAGGTTGTCGGCCATCATCTCGGTGCGCAGACTGAACAGCTGGTCGACCCGATCCTCCGATCGATTCGCCATGGTCGCGTGAAAACGCAACAGGCCCAAGGCGGTTCGCGCATGCGCGGCGGCCTCGAAGTAGCCGGTCGGGTCGGCGGCCGCCAGGTCGGGGGCGGCGCGGCGCAGGGCGCTCGCGAGATCGTCGGCAATGGTGCGCAGGGCGTGGGTGCGTGCGGACTCGCCGAGGGCGACGGCCGGATCGAAAACGGCCGCCGGGTCCGTCCACTGCGCATCCTCGCCGAGCAGTTCCGCGACGGCGCGCGCCGATTCGGGCCGCAGCGCGGCAGGTAGATACTCGATGACCGAGGTCAGCGCGCGGCGCGGACTCGGAACACCCGGTATCTCGATCGGCGCGTCGAAACCGTAGAAACGCACACGGTCCTGCGGCGGGCGTCCCGCATTGTGCGCGCGCAGCCATTCGACCAGCGCGCGATTGGCCGGGAACGCACCCCATCCGTGGCTGAAGCCGGTCTCCATGACCTCGTCCGGATCGGATTCGGCCCCGTTGACATAGTCGTCGACCCGGAACGCGGCGAACAGATCGATCTCCAGCATGATCGACCGGTAGCCGCGCCCCACGAGATGCCGCAGGATGTCATTGCGCAGCAACGGAAATGCCGTGACACCGTGCACCGGCTCACCGAGCGCGAACACTGTCGGCTCGGTGGCCAGCAGTTCGTCCAGGGCGAAATCATCGAATTCACGGCCGATCCCACCCAATGCCGGGACAGTTGACATGAGCACTCCTTCGAGTAGGAACTGCCCTCGATGCTATCGTTGAACAAACGGTAGAAGCTTCCATGGCAATTACCGTGTGCCAGCCGGTAGAACCCTCAAGCCGGAAAGGACGATCGGCAGAGATAGCCGAAGTCGGAGACCAGACCGACGCCATTGACGGCGGCCGATACCGGCGAGGTCAGGTACAGCACGTGGGAGGCGACCTGAGCCGGATCCTGCACCGGGTACGGCGCGTCGGCGAAGCCGCCCGGTTCGATGCCGAGATCCCTTCTGGCCATGGGCGTGTCGACCACCGACGGGCAGACGCAGTTGACGCGGACGCCGTACTCGGCGAGTTCGACCGATAGCGCCCGAGTCAGTTGCAGCACAGCGCCTTTGGATGCGTTGTAGGGCAGCATCCCTGGCGCGGCCACGAATCCGGAGTCCGATCCGAGCAGCACCACCGTCGGGGAGTTCGCCGAGATCAGATGTCGCCGTGCGTGTTTGACGAGCAGAAATGGGCCGCGCACATTGACCGCCATGACGGCGTCCCACTCGGGCACAGTGATCTGCGCCAGCGGCTTGCCGAAGGGGCCGGAGACGCCCGCGCAGGCGACCACCGCGTCGAGGCCCGCCGGGGCGGCGACGGTAGCCACCGCCGCCGCGACCTCGGTCTCGTTCGTCACGTCGGTGTGCACGAAAGTCGCTGCCACACCGTGTATCTCGCTGAGTTCAGCGGCCAACTCCGCGCCGCGCACGTCGCGGTCGAGCAGACCGAGCCGAGCGCCCTCCGCCGCGAAGGCCTCGGCGCAGGCACGGCCGATTCCGGAGGACGCCCCGGTGATCAGTACCGTCCGGCCCCGCAGGCGCAGGTCCATCATGACCCCGCCGGATCGAGTTCGGCCGGGTGCGCGGTATTGCTGAGCAGTCGGCCGACGGCGCCGAAGGTGAAGTGCGTCGGCGTCTTCCCGGTCTCGTCCAGACCGAACAGCGCGCCGTGCGAGCGCAGATTCCGCTGATCGCGGTGGTCGGCGACGGTGACGGCGGCGCAGGGGATCACTTTCTCCCGCCAGGTGAAGACGTAGATTCCCGGCCGAAGTTCGTACACGGTGTTCTCGTCGGTGTCGGCGAGACCGCGTTCCGGACCTGCCAGGCACTGCCAGGTGTACCAGTGCTGGCTGAGGTAGATGTGCTCGTAGGCGTGGTCTTCGCTGTAGACCCACAGCGCGCGGCGGCCGATCAGCACCGTGGTCGGTGCGGGGGCCGGTCCGGTCGGCTCGATCCCCTCGATCCGGGAGGGCACGAATTCCTGTCGAACCCTGGTGTGTCCGGGTTTCGGATCGGCGATGGTGGTCACGATCGACAGGGCGTGCCCGTTGCTGAGATCCAGCATGAGGCTCACGGCGGTGGCGGGTTCGTCGGTGTGGTGGAACTGGGCGTAGATCAGCCCGTCGGCCACGTCGAATGCTTCGTATTCATCGGTGCCGTTTTGGCTTTCGCCCGCAGCGGGCACATAGTCCCATTGCACATTGTTCGCGGCGAACCGGTGGGTAATGCGGGTGCCGCGCTCGTCGACCACGGTGACGGTGCGACCGGCGAGCGCCGAGGAAAGCTGGGCCTTATTGGCGTCGAATCCGCGCTGCAACCCATCCAGTGGCAGCCAGGTCGAGGTATCGGACAGTGTGGTCATGCGGTTTCCTCCAATTCGTTGGTCGGATTGCGTTCGAGATCGGTGCGCAGCGCGGCGTAGACCGTCGGTCGTCGCTTGCGCAGCAGGAAGGCGTAGCCGAGGGCGGCCAGCGCGACGGCGGGCAGCACCCACGGCAGCCTGGCGACCACCGGATCATCGGAGCCAGCCAGCGTGGGGAAATTCGCGAGGGCGAGGGCCACGATGCTCGCCAGGCCCAGCGCGCCGATACCGGGCGCGACCAGGGTCCGCACGATGCGGGCGTCCCCGGCCCGACGGAAGTGGGCGATGATCGCGAGCGCCGCGAGCAGTTGCAGCGCCAGGACCGCCAAGGTGCCGAAACCGGTCATACTCGCGGTCAACTGGGCGACCGGATCCAGATGCGCCAGCCAGAAGATCGCGGCCACCACGGAGGCGAAACTCAACTGGGCGATGGCCGCGTTCTGCGGTGCGCCATTGCCGCGGGTCCGTCCCAGGATCGCGGGCAGCACTCCGACCCGACCGAGCGCGTAGAGGTAGCGGGTCGCGGAATTGTGCAGGGCGAGTAGCGCCGCGAACAGGCTCACCACCAGCAGCAACTGCATGACTTTGGTCAGCGTGTCGCCCAGGTACTCCCGCGAGATGGAGAATACCAGATCGCCCGTGCTCAAATGCGCCTGCGCGACATCCTTGGCCTGTTCGACGCCGATCGCGCTGATCACCGCCCAGCTGGTGAACGCGGCGAACGCGCCGATGAACCCGATCGCGGTATAGGTCGCGCGCGGCACGGTGCGCAGCGGATTCTTCGCCTCCTCACCGAACAGCGCGGTCGCCTCGAATCCGATGAAGGCGTTGGCGGCGAACAGCAGCGCCAGCCCGATCCCGCCTGTGAAGGCGACGCCGGGATCGAAGACCGACAGCGAGAAGCCGTGCCGGAACAGCACACTGAAATCGAGCACCAGCAGGATCGACACCTCGAGGATCAGCGACGCGCCGAGCACCTTGGCGCTCACCGCGATCCCGCGCCTGCTGAACAGGAACACGAGCACCACCGAGATCGCGCTCCAGATGCCCCAATTCCAGCGCAGGCCCACGACATCGCCGAGCACGCTCGCGGTGAAGAACCCGCTGGTGCCGACCGCGCCCGCGACGAAGCAGTTGTAGCCGAGCAGGGCGAGGAATCCGGCGACCAGACCGAGCGTCGGCCCCAACCCTTTGACCACGAAGGCGTAGAACCCGCCCGCGTTGGTGAGCAGGCGCGACATCTGCCCGTATCCGACGGCGAAGAGCAGGAGTACGGCGGTCGCGATGACGAAGGCCGCGACCATCCCCCGCCATTGCCGACCGCGATCCCGAGCGCGGCGATCACCACCATCCCGGTCAGCGGGGCCACGGCCGCGAGCACCAGGAATACCACGCCCGCAACGCCAAGGGCATTGCGCGCCAAGGCAATACCGTTCGGCGGCGCATCCGCCCGCACTGGTCTGTCGCTACGGCTCATGGTCGACTCCTTCAAGACCGCGCCCGGTATCCGGGTTGGCCCAGAAGTTACGGATTCTCGACCCCGCTCCAGTAGCCGATCAGTGCACACCCCTTTTCAATCCGCGACCTGTGGGGGTCGCGGGTATTAGGGTCAGGGCAGCGTTCGTCACCGGCAAACCCGAGTAGCGAGGAGTCGACCATGCACCGGGACGTAGTCGAATTGCTGACAGAGCAGCACGAGCAGATCCGCACCCTGCTCGATCGGCTGCAATCCCAGGACGAGACAGCGGACAGGCGGACGCTGTTCGCGGAGTTGGTGCGCCTGCTGGTGGTGCACGAGAGCGCCGAGGAGATCGTGGTGCACCCGGTGGTCCGGCGCGGGCTCTTCGGCGTCGAGGACCATGTGAAACCGCGCATCGCCGAGGAGAAGGCGGCCAAGTTGGCGCTCGCCGAACTCTACGACCTCGGCGTCGACCATTCCGAGTTCGATATCAAGCTGGCCGATTTCGCCGAGTCGATGCGCGAGCACATGGCGCGCGAGGAGGCCGGGGAGTTCACGGTGCTGCGCACCCAGATCTCCACCAGCAAACTCGAGCGGATGACCGGCTCCATGCGCTGGGTCGAGGCGGTGATGCCGACCCGCCCGCATCCGCACGCGGGCGAGACGGCGGTGGCCAATCTGTTCGCCGGTCCGCCCCTGGCGCTGTTCGACAAGGCCCGCGACGCACTGCGGGATTGGTTGCGCACCCAGGACCTGTGAGAGCTCAGCTCGCCTTTCGCTGCGCGGCCAAGGTGAGCGCGATATCGACGATCATGTCCTCCTGGCCGCCGACGAGTCTGCGGCGGCCCGCCTCCATGAGCAAGGTGCGGGCGTCGACGCCGTAGCGTTCGCTCGCGGCCTCGGCGTGCCGCAGGAAGCTGGAGTAGACGCCCGCGTAGCCGAGGGTCAGGGTTTCGCGGTCGACGCGGACGGGGCGGTCCTGCAGGGGGCGCACCAGGTCGTCGGCCGCGTCCTGCAGGGCGAAGACATCGCAGCCGTGCTGCCATTCGAGCAGGTTCGCGACCGCGATGAACGCCTCGATCGGCGTATTGCCCGCACCGGCGCCGTGCCCGGCGAGGGAGGCGTCCACCCGCCAGGCCCCGTTCTCGACGGCGATGACGGAGTTGGCGACCGACAGGGACAGATTCTCGTGCGCGTGGATGCCGATCTCGGTGCCCGCGTCGAGGAGGTCGCGGTAGGCGCGAATGCGCTCGCGAACACCGTCCATGGTGAGCCTGCCGCCGGAGTCGGTGACGTAGACGCAGTGCGCGCCATAGCTTTCCATCAATTTCGCCTGTTCGGCCAACTTGTCGGCCGGTGCCATGTGGCTCATCATCAGGAAGCCCGCGACATCCATGCCCATCTCGCGGGCGGTGGTGATGTGCTGGGCCGAGACATCGGCCTCGGTGCAGTGGGTGGCCACCCGCACCGACCGGACGCCGAGATCGTAGGCGCGGCGCAGATCCTCAACAGTACCCACGCCGGGCAGCAGCAGGGTGGTCAGGCGCGCCCGCCGCACATTGGCGGCGGCGGCCTCGAGCCAGGCCCAGTCGCTGTGCGAGCCGGGACCGTAGTTGACCGAACCGCCCGCGAGTCCGTCGCCGTGCGCGACCTCGATGGCGTCCACGCCCGCGGCGTCGAGCGCGGCCACGATCCGGCCCACGTTCTCGGGGGAGATGCGGTGGCGGAGGGCGTGCATACCGTCGCGCAGGGTGACGTCCTGGACGAACAGGGTGGTGGGGCTCATCGGGCGTTCTCCTTCTGCGACTGCGCGATTCGCTGCGCGACCTGAAGGGCCGCGGAGGTCATGATGTCGAGGTTGCCCGCGTAGGCGGGCAGGTAGTCGGCCGCGCCTTCCACTTCCAGGAAGACCGAGACCCGGTGCGTTGGCATGCGCGCGCCGTCGGCGAGCAGGGTGTGCGCGGGCTGATCGGCCGGAATCGGGTCGATCTGGATTTCCTGTTTGAGGCGGTAGCCGGGCACGTAGGCCGCCACATCGTCGACCATCTTCATGATCGAGGCGCGGATCTCGTCGTGGCTGCCGGGATTGGCGGCATCGACGAGGCAGAAGACGGTGTCGCGCATGATCAGTGGCGGTTCGGCCGGGTTGAGGATGATCACCGCCTTGCCGCGTTCGGCCCCGCCGACGACCTGGATGGCGTGCGAGGTGGTCTCGGTGAACTCGTCGATATTGGCGCGGGTGCCGGGTCCGGCGGAGCGGGAGGAGATGGAGGCCACGATCTCGGCGTAGGCGACCCGCACCACCCGCGAGACGGCGGCGACGATCGGAATGGTGGCCTGACCGCCGCAGGTCACCATGTTCACGTTCGGGGCGTCGAGATGATCGGCGAAGTTGACGGCGGGCACGACGAAGGGACCGATCGCGGCCGGGGTCAGGTCGATCATCCGCTTGCCGAAGGGGGCGAGTCGAGAGTTGTTGTGCTCGTGGGCTTTCGCCGAGGTCGCGTCGAAAATGATCTCGATGTCGGCGAATCCGGGCAGTCGCACCAGCCCTTCGACGCCCTCGTGTGTCGTCGGGACGCCGAGGGCGGCGGCGCGGGCCAGTCCGTCGGACTGCGGATCGATGCCGACCATGGCCGCGGCCTCGAGCAGGGGGGAGCGCAGGACCTTGATCATCAGGTCGGTGCCGATATTGCCGGATCCGATGATCGCGACTTTGGTGCGAATAGTGTTGTCGCTCTGCGACATGATTCGCTCTCTTCGTTCGCTCATGGGGCTATTGCCTTTCACTCGAAGGTGGCCGTCACGTGGCCGAGTCCGTGGATGCGCGCCTCGACCACCGCGCCGGGGGATACGGGTCGCATGGGTCCCAGCGCGCCCGAGAGGATCACCTGTCCGGCGCGCAGCGGGTTCCCGAAGGTTCGCGCCTGCCGCGCCAACCAGGACAGCGCGTTGAGCGGGTCGCCCAGGCAGGCGGCCCCGGTGCCGGTGGACACCTCCGCGCCGTCGATGAGCATGCTCATCGACGCCTCGATGGGTTCGAATTCGTCGAGGGTTTTGCGCTCCGTGCCGAGGACGTACACGCCGCTGGAGGCATTGTCGGCGACGGTGTCGGCAAAGGTGATGTCCCAGTTGGTGATTCGACTGTCGACGATCTCCAGCGCGGCGACCGCCTCGGCGACGGCCCGACGGCACCGGGCCGGGTCGAGCGGGCCTTCGGCGAGATCCTCGGCGAGGATGAAGGCGATCTCGGCCTCCGCCTTGGGCTGGAGCAGCAGTTCGGTCGCGATGGTGTCACCGTGACCGTAGGCCATATCGGCGAACAGCACCCCGAAATCGGGCTGGTCCACTCCGAGTTGCCGCTGGACGGCCTCGGAGGTCGCGCCGATCTTGCGTCCCACCACCTCGATGCCTGCCCGAACCCGGAAGGCGTTGAAGCGCTCCTGGATTCGGTAGGCGGTGTGTACGTCCTGCGGGTCGATCAGGTCGCGCACTGGTGCGCAGGGGCGGCGTTCGGCGGCCGCCTCGGCTAGGCGGCGGGCGGCGCTATCGACTATGGCGGCGTCCACCTGGACGGGGTCGACAACTGCTGACACAGCGACCTCCTCTCGTGTCGTACGGTGCGGGCGGCGACCAGTTGACCTCGGTCGCAGGGGCGCGCGCAGTACATTCGGTCCAGTCAGTGGACCGCTCGCAAGAAATGAGGCTTGGGCGATGGAATCGAACCTGGACCCGCGTTCGGTGCTGGGTCGGATCATGCTGATCCTGGACGCGTTCGCGGTGCAGGACCACGCGGTCGGGCTGTCGGAGCTCGCGCGACGCACCGGACTGCCCAAGGCCACCGTGCACCGGATGTGTCAGGACCTGGTCGCGGCGCGGCTGCTCAGCCTCTCGCCCGCCGGTTATCGACTGGGGCTTGGCTTGTTCGAGTTGGGTCTGCGCGCGGCCGTGGAGCGCACCCTGCTCGAGGTGGCGGTGCCGTTCCTGCAGGACCTGTACGCGCGAACCAGGGAGACGGTGCACCTCGGCGTGCTCGAGGGCGATGAGGTCGTCTACGTGTCCAAGATCGGCGGCCACCGTCAGGTGAGCGCGCCGTCGCGGGTCGGCGGTCGAATGCCGCTGTACTGCACCGCGATCGGCAAAGCGCTGCTGGCGCACAGCGATCCGGCGACCGTGGAGCGGATCCTGTCGGGCCGCCTGGTTCGGCGCACGCCGCGCACGATCGTCGCACCCGGTCTGCTGCGCGCCCAGTTGGCGCGGGTGCTCGAGGACGGTGTCGCCTACGAGTACGAGGAGTCCTCGGTCGGCGTCGCCTGCGTCGCCGCCCCCATTCTGAGTGCCGAGGGCCACCCCGTCGCCGCCCTCTCGGTGACCGGTCCAACCTCGCGGTTCCGTCCGGCCGATCAGGTGAATCCGGTCCGTGCCGCCGCGGCGGGCGTGGCCTCGATCCTGGCCCGCCGTCCGCGCTGACCCGACAAAGCCCCTCTTGACGTCGGCCCATACTCGGTCCTATCGTTCGATCAATCAATCAATCGAATGACTGGAAGGGGTCGCGGACATGCCGCAGAGCGTTGCCGACCATCTCATTCCGCGAACGCGCATCGTCGAGGCGGGTGGAATCCCGACCAAGGTCGTCACCGCCGGATCGGGCCGACCGATCGTGCTGCTGCACGGCTCCGGGCCGGGCGTCTCGGCCGAGGCCAACTGGTCGGACGTGATCCCCGACCTGGCCGAGGACTTCCAGGTGATCGCGCCCGATATCGCGGGCTTCGGCGCATCCCTCGGACCCGAGGGCACGGCCTACGGGATCAAACTGTGGGTGCGTCAGCTCATCGAACTGCTCGACGCGCTCGAACTGCCCTCGGCCACCCTGCTGGGCAACAGCTTCGGCGGCGGACTCGCGCTCGCCGCGACGCTGCGGCATCCGGGGCGGGTCGACGGGCTCGTCCTGCTCGGCACCCCGGTCGGGACCTTCACCATGACCGAGGGCCTGCGCTCGGGCTGGCACTACGAACCCGACGAAGCCGAGATGCGGCGGATCCTGGAGATCTTCTCGCACGATCCGGCCCTGGTCACCGACGAGATGGTTCGGCAGCGGTACGAGGCCAGCGCCCGTCCCGGCGCGCAGGCGGCCTTCCGGAAACTGATTCCCGAACCGGGGCCTGCGGGCACACCGGTCAAGGGCGTCCCGGAGGAATCGCTGCGCACCATCGAGCAGCCGACACTGATCCTGCACGGCCGCGAGGACACCGTGATCCCGCTCGAGTTGGCATACCGTGCGGCGCGCAATATCCCGAACGCCGATCTGAAGGTATTCGGTAATTGCGGCCACTGGGTGCAGTTGGAGCGTCCCGCCGAATTCCGCACCGAGGTCCGCGACTTCCTGGGCAGGTTGAAATGAGCCGATCCGGCCTGGAGAAGGCGCTCTACGACATCATCGCGGGCAAGCAGGCGCGCGAGAGCTTCCTCGCAGACAGTTCCGGATTCCTGGACAGGTACCGACTCGATCCGCAGGAGCGGGCGGACCTGGGCGAGGTGGACCTGCCCGCGCTGCGGGAGCGCGGCGCCAATCCGATGCTGCTGTGGGGGATGTGGATGACCTTCGGCGATCGCACCATGTCCGGCTATCTGTCCGAACTGCGCGGCGGCCGCACACTCTCGATTCGGAAGGATCGCGACAATGGCTGAACTGGTAGGCGGCTTCCTGGTGCCGCACGATCCGATGGTCCTCACCGATCCGGACGCGCCCGCCGAAGCGGTCCGCGAGCGCATCGCGCGGGCCTACGACGAGGTGGCGCGGCGGGTCGCGGAGTTGGACGCCACCACCTTGATCATCATCGGCACCGATCACTACATGCTGTTCGGCCCCGGCTGCCTGCCGCAGGCGCTGATCGGCAGCGGGGATATCGACGGACCGCTGGAACGGCTGCCCGGCATGCGCAGGCGGCCGCTGCCCGACAACAAGGCGCTGGCACGGCATTTGGTGCGGCACGGACATCGGAGCGGGATCGACTGGGCGGTCGCCGATACGCTCACCGTCGACCATTCGGTCGCGATCCCGTACTTCCGGATCGGCGCGCAGGCCGATCTCGCGGTCATCCCGATCTATCTGGCCTGCGGCGTCGAACCGCTGCTGCCGCTGCGTCGCGCCGCGCAGATCGGGCAGAACCTGAAAGCGGCCGTCCAGAGCTGGGATTCGGACGAGCGGGTCGTGATCATCGGCAGCGGCGGCATCAGCCACTGGGTCGGCACCGACGAAATGGGCCGGGTCAATGAGGAATTCGACCGCATGATCCTGGATCTCGTGGTGCGCGGCGACACCGAGACCCTGGCCGCGTTCACCGACGAGTACATCCTCGAACACGGCGGCAATGGCGGCCTGGAGATCAGGAACTTCCTCGCCGCGATGACCGCGCTGGGACCGTGCACCGGCAATATCATTGCCTACGAGCCTGTTCCGGAATGGATCACCGGACTCGGTTTCGCCGAACTCGTGCCCGCCGAGCGGACCGGATCATGACCGCCGACACCGCCGCGGCCTGCCATCTCGGACCGGTCGACGCGCTCGACGGCCGGGATATGGTGCGGATGACGCCGCAGGGTTGGCCACCGCTGCTGATCTACCGCGTCGAGGGCGAATATTTCGCCACCGCCGACACCTGCACCCACGCCACCGCCTCGCTGGCGGAGGGCGAACTGGAGGGGCACACGATCGTCTGTCCGGTGCACTGGGCCGAATTCGATATCCGCACCGGAAAACCGCTGTGCTTCCCGGCGACACGCGCCTTGGACACGTATGCGGTTTCGGTTGCCGACGGCCAATTGTATGTGCGCCGGAAAAGCAGTATTGGAAGTGACGAACAATGAGTAACTCGGTATCCCTCGACCCCCAACTCCTGAACGAGGGTTGGCTGCCGCGCGAGATCTTCTGGTCCGAGGAGATCTATCAGCTCGAACTCGAACGAATCTTCGCCAGGGCCTGGGTATTCCTCGCACACGACAGTCAACTCCCGAAGGCCGGATCCTTCCTCACCACCAGGATCGGCGAGGACGAGGTGATCGTGGTCCGCGGTCGCGACGGCAAGGTCTCGGCCTTCCTGAACAGTTGCCCGCATCGCGGCAATCGCGTCTGCTCGGCGGAGGTCGGGGTGGCGCGCGGCTTCGTGTGCAACTACCACGGTTGGTCGTTCGGGTTGGACGGATCGCTGCGCGGCATGCACGAATCCGATTCCTACGACCGCGAACCCACCTTCGATCGATCCAGGCTCGGCCTGAAGAAGGTGGCGCAGATCGAGAGCTACAAGGGTCTGCTGTTCGCCACTTTCGACGCGGACGCGCCCTCGCTCCCCGAATTCCTCGGCGATTTCACCTATTACCTGGACGTCATGCTCGACAACGATCCGGGTGGCACCGAATTCTTCGGCGGCTGTATCTCCTCGATCCTCGGCTGCAATTGGAAGATCGCCGCCGAGAATTTCGCGGGCGACGCGCTGCACGCGGGCTGGACGCACGCCTCCGGGGCCGAGGCCATGCTCGGCGGACCCGTTGCCCCGCTGGGTGATCCGGCCAATGAGAGCTACCACGTCAATGTCAACGGGCACTGCTGGGAATTCAACCTCGACGGTGTCGGCAATGCCGCCACGCTCGGCGACAAGGGCATTGTTCGCTATCTGCGCGAGAACGAGCGGAATTTCGCGCAGCGGCTGGGGGAGACCCGCGCCAAGATGGTGGGTTCGGTCGCCTCGGCCAATGTCTTCCCCAACTTCTCGTTCCTGCCGGGGCAGAACACCTTCCGCACCTGGCAGCCGCTCGGCCCGCACAAGACCGAGCTGCGGACCTGGGTCCTGGTCAACCGCAATGCCCCCGAAGAGGTCAAACAGGCATGGAAGAAGGGCGCGATGCTGACCTTCTCGCCCTCCGGTGTCTTCGAGATGGACGACGGCGAGAACTGGGAGGGCTCCACCCACAGCAATCGGGGCTTCGTGACCCGACAGCAGCCGCTGCACTACGGACTCGGACTGGAAAGTCGGGTGGCGCATCCGGAATTGCCCGGCAATGTACACCGCGGGCAGATCAACGACGCCAATCAGCGAGCGTTCTACCGCCAGTGGTCGAAGATGATGACCTCGACCGACTGGTCCGAACTCCTGGATCCGAGGGCCGCGCGATGACGACAGTGGAAACACCCGGTGCGGAGCTATATTTCGAGGTGCGGACCTTCCTCGCACGCGAGGCGCGGCTGCTCGACGAGGAGCGCTATCCGGAATGGTTGGCGCTGTTCACCGAGGATGGGACCTACTGGGTGCCCGGCATCGAGAACCGCGGCCGCCACGATCGCAGCGGCACCTACGCCGCCGAGCGCATGGCCTACTTCGACGACACCGTCGCGGACCTGCGCCACCGAGTGGACCGGTTCACCGCGCCGACGGCATGGGCGGAGGATCCGGCGACCAGGCACCTGCACGTCATCTCCAATATCGAGATCGAGACCTGCGCTGTGCCAGGCGAATTGACCGTGCGCTCGGTGTTCGTGAACTATCGCGGTCAGGGCAGCGCCGATTCGGCCGTCCTGTACGGGCGGCGGGTCGACCGGTTGCGCCGGGTGGACGGCGAGTTGCGCATCGCGGCGCGAAAGGTCGTGCTGAGCCACGCGACCCTGCCCGCCAAGAACATCAACACCTTCTTCTGATGGGGCGGCTGGAAGGGCTGATCGCCCTGGTCACCGGCGGCGGCGACGGCATCGGCAGGGCCGTGGTGGACCGGTATGTGCGCGAGGGCGCAAAAGTCGTTGTGCTGGAACGTGACCGGAAGCTCGCGCAGGCGGTCGAGTCGGCGCATCCGGATCGGGTCGCGGCCGTGGTCGGCGATGTGCGCGATCCCGAGGCCCATCTCACGGCCACCGAGCGGTGCCTGGAGACTTTCGGGCAGCTGGATATCTATGTCGGCAATGTCGGCGTCTACGACTTCGGCGCCAAGCTGGCGGATCTGGACGTGCTCGAGTTGCCGGAGCATTTCCACCAGGTCTTCACCATCAATGTGCTCGGCTATCTGCTCGGCGTGCGGATGGCGCTCACCGCGCTGCGTGCCAGTCGCGGGTCGATCATCCTCACCGGTTCCTCGAGCGGGTCCTACGCGGGTGGCGGTGGCGCGCTGTACGTCGCGTCGAAACACGCGGTGGTGGGCCTGGTTCGGCAACTGGCCTACGAATTCGCGCCGGAGGTGCGGGTCAACGGGATCGCGCCGGGCGCCACCCGCACCGGACTGACCGGTGTCGGCGACCTCGGCGGCGGACGCGCGCTGCGCGAGGAATCGCGACTGCTCGACGGGATCGCCAGGGCCATCCCGCTGGGCTTCGTCAGCGAGCCCGAACACCATGCCGGACTGTATGTCTCGCTGGCCAGTCGGGAGGAGTCCGGCTTCGTGACCGGTGCGATCTTCCCGAGCGACGGCGGACTCGAGGTGCGCGGGCGGCCACAAGGAGCCGGCCTGAACGGGTCAGGCGCGGAGGCGGTAGCGAAGCGTGACCATGGAGCGTCCCCGTTCAGGCCAAAAGGAGACAGGCGATGACAGCACCTCCGGACCGCGTGGTCATCGTCGGCGGCGGACTCGCGGGCCATACGGCGGCCGCGACCTTGCGTTCCCAAGGGTTTCATGGGGCCGTCACGCTGCTCACACAGGAGTCCGCCCACCCCTACGATCGGCCGCCGCTGTCCAAAGAACTATTGCTGGACAGCAAGTTTCAGCCGATGCTTGGTCCGGACCTGGCCGACCTCGATATCCGGGTGCATACCGAAACCGCGGCGGTCGCGATCCGGGCGGGTGAAATCCATACCGCGAGTGCGACTTTCCCGTTCGACGCCGCCGTGCTGGCACCCGGCCTGCGCGCGCGGAACCTGCCGGGCGCACCGCAGGCCATGGTGCTGCGCGATATCGAGGACGCGATCCGGTTGCGTGCCGAATTGCGGCCGGATCGTTCGGTGCTGATCGCGGGCGCGGGACTGATCGGCTCGGAGGTCGCCACGGCCGCCGCTGCCCTCGGCTGCTGTGTCACCGTGGTCAGTCCCGAATTCGGACCGGCCATGCCGGGAATCCCGAACGAGGTGCTGGCGCAGATCCGCGGCTGGTACGACGAGTGCGGCATCGAGCTGGTCACGGGCGTGCGGGCGATGGAAACCAGCGCCGCCGGCGTACTTTTCAGCGATTCCAGCGTGCGCGCCGCCGACCTGGTGATCGCCGCCATCGGTGGCGTCCCGGCGACCTCGTGGCTGACCGACGCGGTCGAGGTCGATCGGCGCGGATTCATCGTCGCGGACGAATATCTGCGCACCACCCTGCCCGGCGTCTACGCGGTGGGCGACGCGGTCTCCTGGCGTTCCAAGCGCTACGGCGGCGAGACCCATCTCGAACACTGGCAGCACGCTGCCGAATCCGGCCAGGCGGCGGCTCGAAATATCCTCGGCGACAACGAGATCTACGATCCGCTGCCGTACTTCTGGTCGCATCAGCTCGGCCACAGCCTGCACTACGTCGGCCGCCACGACCCGGACGACCACTGCGCGATCGAACCGGATCCCCGCTCGGGCCGCGCGGTGACCTGGACCCGCGACGGCCGCCCCACCGCCGTGCTCGCCATCGATGCCGCGCATCTGGTGCGCCGCGCCCGAACTGCCATTGATACGAAAGCGAGTGTGGCGCGATGAGTTTCGCCGAATTGGTGGGATCGCTGCGAATCCCGGTCATGGCGGCCCCGATGTTCCTGGTCTCGGGCACCGAAATGGTCACCGCCGCGGCCCGTTCCGGTGTGATCGGCGCCTTTCCCGCCGCCAACGCGCGCACCATCGACGATCTGGGCGCGATGATCGATGACATCGCGCGCGATGTCGACGGGGGAGCGTGGGGCGTCAACCTCATCGTGCACCGCACCTACGATCGACTCGACGCCGAACTGGCCCTGCTGCGTTCGGCCGCGCCCGCACTGGTGATCACCGCGCTGGGGACGCCGCGACGCGCGCTCGCGGCAGTACACGACTGGGGCGGTTTGGTTTTCGCCGATATCAGCACCCCGGAGCAGGCCCGCCGCGCCATTGCCGCGGGCGCCGACGGACTCTCGGCCGTCTGCTCGGGTGCGGGCGGGCACACCGGGCGATACAGTCCCTTCGCGCTGATCGCCGCGATTCGGGAATTCTGGGACGGACCGCTGATCGCGGGCGGTGCGGTGTCCTCGGGTGCGGGTATCCTCGCCATGCGGGTGCTGGGCGCGGACCTGGTCAATGTCGGCACGCGACTGCTCGCGACCGCGGAGAGCCGCGCTCCCGAGGGCCATCGTCGGATGGTGATCGAGTCGACGATCGCCGATATCACCACCTCCGATACGGTGACGGGCGTTCCGGCCAACTGGCTCACCGCCAGCCTCAGCCGCCACAGCGGGCAGCCGACCGGCATCGACTTCTCCGGTGCCATCGCCGAATCCAAGGCGTGGCGCGATGTGTGGTCGGCGGGCGAGGGCGTCGGCGCGGTGCGCGCCGCGGAATCGGTCGCCGAGGTCGTCGCCGCCCTCAGCGCCGAATACGAGGCCGCCCTGGCCGACCTGCGGATTTCGCAACCGCTGTCCACATCCGAATAAACGACGAGTTCGACAAGATCTACATCCAATCCAATGGAGGTTTGTGATGGCCGCTGAGACCACCGTGGTCGAATACCTGCGCCGGGGCATGCTCGAAGTCCCGGACCGGGTCGCGATCATCTGCGGTGACCGAACGCTGACCTATGCGGAACTGGGCCGGTCGGCGGCGGGTCTGGCGCGCCGACTGGCCGGATCCGGTATCGAGGGGCGCGTGGTCGCGGTCGTCATGCCGAACGGTCCGGAGCTGTCGGTGGCGATCTTCGCCGCGTGGCTGGCGGGTGCGCAGGTCGCGCTGATCAATCCGCTGTTCACCGACCGCGAGTCACGGCTGCTGCTGCAACGGTCCGAGGCCACGGTCGTGCTCACCTCGTCCGCAGGCGCCGGGCAGGCGGCCGAGGCGCTCGGCCTCGAGGTGATCCAGGTGGGCGAGTCCGCGCTCGAATCCTGGCGCCACGATGAGACCCTCACCATCTGCGCGGACCAAGTGCCCGCGCCGGACCGACTCGCGACCATGATGTTCACCGGCGGCACCACCGGCGTGCCCAAGGGCGTCGATCACACCCACCGCACGCTGATGGGCACGGTCCTGGGTATGGAGTCGAGCTGGCCGACCCGGCCCGGCCGCGAGGTGTGGCTGAATGTCGCGCCGTCCTTCCATATCTGGGGTCTGCTCATGGGCATCCTCAATCCGGTCTTCGGTCAGGCGACGGTAGTGCTCAGTCAGGGATTCAAACCGGATGCCGTGGCCGCCGCGATCCGCGACCACGGGGTCACGGTCTTCGGCGGTGGTCCCGCCGAGATCTACGCCGGGCTGCTGTCGAGCCCGCACACCACCCGCGCGGCCATGTCCACGCTGCGGGTCTGTCCGGGTGGCGGATCCCGATTCTCCGCCGCGCTGCACGAGCGCTGGTTGGCGCGCACCGGGGTGGAGATCCGCGAGGCGTACGGCATGACCGAACTCGCGCCCATCGCCTGCAATCGCTGGGATCTGCCGACCCGTGCCGGTTCGGTGGGGCTGCCCGCCGTCGGGGTCGAGATCCGCGTGGTGGATCCGGAGGAGCACGCGCGCCGCGCCGCGGTGGGCGAATCCGGTGAGATCCAGGTGCGCGCGGCGCATATGACCATCGGATACCACCATCCCGAACCCGGCGACGGCGCGTTCGTCGACGGCTGGCTCAATACCGGTGATATCGGCTATCTCGACGCGGACGGCTACCTGTTCATCGTCGACCGTAAAAAGGACATGATCATCGTCGGCGGATTCAATGTCTATCCCCGCGAGATCGACGAGACCCTGTGCAAATACCCGGGTATCACCGAGGCCGCGACGGTCGGCGTGCCCGACGACCGGCGCGGGGAGCGACCGGTCTCCTTCATCGTCACCGAACCCGAGGTGGACTCCTCGGCGCTGGCCGACTACTGCACGCAGAACCTGGCGCACTATAAGCAGCCACGGGAAATCCGAGTGCTGGCGCAACTGCCGAAAACGCCTGCCAACAAGGTGGATCGGCTGACGCTGCGCCGGATGGCGACCGACGGGTGAGCTCTCGGTGCCGCCCGCCCGCCGTATCTCCGGCTATGCTGACGCTTGTTCGAATTTCGGAGGAACTACTGTGGGAGGCCAACGCGTGGCTGCGTCGACGCCGGTCGAGGGGGAATCGGCCTGGGAGGACAAACGGCGACGCATCCTGGACGGTGCGGCGGCGGTGTTCTCCTCCCGCGGCTACAGCAAAGGCACCACCAGGGAGATCGCCGCGCAGCTCGATCTGAGCCAGCCCTCGATCTACCACTACGTGGGTTCCAAGGCGGATCTGTTGCGCGAGATCGCCTTACAGGTGGATCGGGATATGACGACGGCGCTGCGCGACGGTCTGGCGGCGAGCGCGGATCCGGTGGCGCAGTTGCGGGCCGTCATCACCCGATTCACCTACGCGGTGATCGCCAACAACCTCACCTTCGCCGTCTACCGCAGCGAGCAGCGCTGGTTGGAGCCCGTGGTGGCCGAGGAGGTGCAGCGGCACGAGAGCGAATTCGTCGCGGCGGTGCGCGCCGTGGTGGAAAGGATTCAGGCGCGGGGCCAATTGCCGGACGCGCCGTCGTCGGTGCTGACTTTCGCCATTCTGAACATGGTGAGCGAAAGTCATCGCTGGTATCACCAGGAGGGTTCGCTCGACCCCGCGGCCGTCGCCGACGCGTACTGCAAACTCATCGGATTGCCCTGATATTTCACGCGGGCGGCGATTGCTCGCCGCCCGCATCGTGATTACTCGCGCACCTTGTCACTGTGCACGAGGCCGCGCAGGAACCGCACGTAGGCGCTGTGCCTGCTGCGGGGCGGGGTGCCCGGAACCAGTTCGGCCTCGGCGAGATCGAGTCCATCCTCGATCAGGGCGTCGTGCAGCCAGCGCCACGCCAGCGGGAAGGCGAGTCGATCCCAGCCGTGCGGGTCCATGAGGATCTCGTGGGTCAGGCGGGTGTGCTGGTCGTCCACTTTCTCCGCGAGCCAGCGGTGGGTGCCGTCGAAGCCGCGGGGACTGTTGAAGCGGAAGACGACCTCGCGTCCCCTGTCGAAGGCGATGCAGGTGTAGCGGATCAACCCGTGGCCGCCGTCGGCGCCGACGGCGAGCGGTCGATCGAAGCGCATGGCGGGCCAGTTCCGGACCGGCCAGAGCCGATCGTCGTCGGTGGCCAGCGTATCGAGCAGTCGACCGACCGCCTCGACGTCGGCCGCGATCACCCGTGAGTGGATATTGAGCACCATGACCAGGACCTCTCATTTAGCGATTGTTCTCTAATTGTAATTAGAGGCTATTCTCTAGGTCGTGTCAAGGAAACCCGCGCACACCGCGGACTCACTGCTGGACGCCGCCGCCGACCTCGCCGCCGCCGAGGGGGCCGCCGCCGTCACCATGAGCGCCGTCGCCGCCGCCGCGGGCGCGCCGAGCGGTTCGGTCTACTACCGCTTCCCGGACCGGTCCACACTGCTGGCGGGTCTGTGGTTGCGCACCGTCGAGCGATTCCAGGAAGGATTCCTGGCCGCGCTGCGGGTCGACCCACCGCGGCAGGCCGCCGTCCGCGCCGCCCACCACGTCACGGACTGGTCCGCGCGCCATCCCACCGACGCGGCCGTATTGCTCGCGGGGCCTGCGGCTTTCGGTGCCGCGCAGTGGAGTGCCGAGTCGAAACAGGTTGCCGCGGCGCAACAGACCCGACTCGACGAGGCGGTCCGGGAACTCGGCGACCGGCTGGGCTACCGCGACCCCGCCGACCGCGAGCGACTGGCCCTGCTGATCATCGAGCTGCCGTACGCGGCGGTGCGCCGCCACGCCCGCAACCCCGGAGCCGACCCGGCCGGGACCACCGAGGCCGTGGCCCGCATCGTGCGCGACGCGATCGGCTAGTACACCGCACTCGCTGGATCCCGAGGAACGTCGCACCAGGGTGTACGCGGAGGTCGCCGCGCAGATCGGTGCGGAGAATCGGATGCCGCCCGATGAACTGGATATGCATCGCGCAGGGACTTTATGACCAGCAGGAGCAGGACAGCGTCGGCCAACTGTCGGTCGCCGTCGCGGGCCACAGCAGACTCGACGGCTGGAATGCCGCCGCCTACCTGCCACAGCGGGTGCTCGACGGCGCGGGTGTGGCCTTCGTGGTGAGGTCATGTGTGTCAGGAGAGGACCGAGGTGTTCGCCGCGGATGGTGAGGTGTAGTCCCTCACTTCTCCTGGCCTTCCCGTGGTTCCTGGTGGATCGAGACACCCCAGGCGATGAGCGCGATGCCGATCAACTCCCCGATGGTGGGGATCTGGGTGAGCACCACGATCCCGATCACCGTGGCGACCGCAGGCAGGATGCTCAGCATCAGCGCGAAGGTGCTCCGGCGTAGCCGGGCCATGGCAAGTTGGTCGGTCACATAGGGGATGACCGAAGAGCAGATGCCCACGCCTACTCCGGCCGGCAGCGCCACCGGGCTGGTGAAGGCCGGGGCTGCGGCAGTGAGGCAGAACGGCGCCGCGACCACCGCGGCGATCAGCATCGCGGCACCGAGTTGATCGATTCCCGACAACCCGGCACCGCTGTTGGCGATGCGGTGGCCCAGGACCACGTAGAGCATGAACAGTGCGCAGTTGACGAATGCGAAGACGAACCCGAACGGCTCACCGGCGAGCCGGATATCGGTCAACGCGACCACCCCGCCCACGGCGAGTGCGAGGGCGATCACGTTGCGGACGTTGCGCATACCGACCGCGGCGACCACGATCGTGCCGAGGAACTCGATCGCCCCGACGGTCGCCAGCGGCAGCCGCGCGATAGCCAGGTAGAACATCATGTTCATGGCCGCGAGCACCACACCGAGCCCGAGCAGCACCCGCCGCTGCTCCGGTGTGAGGCGCCGGAGCAGCCGCCACGGCCTGCGCCACACCGCGAACACGACCGCGGCGCTAGCGATCCGCAGCCAAGCCACCCCGAGTACGTCTAGGTGGGTGAACAGCAGCACGGCAAAAGCCGGCCCGAGGTAGTGGAAGATCGCGCTGATGCCGAAGTAAGCCGGTGCAGGCACCCGCGGCGCCGTTCGCTGCGCAGCGATCCCGGACGGTGTTGTCATGCAGGGTATCTTCCAAGGAAATATCCACAGCCGGAATGGCACTATCCAGGAAGATGGCGTGAGTTGTCTGGAAAATCAAGGCCAAATGGTCAAGAATCCTTCACTGAGCGATCGCGGCTGCTGGACGAGGTGAACATGCGGCTGCTCAACGAGTTACACGACGATCCGCGGCTGTCCATGTCCGAACTCGCCCGCCGTATCGGCATGTCGGCGCCCGCGGTCACCGAGCGGGTGCAGCGCCTGGAACGACTCGGCGTGATCACCGGTTTCCGGATGGAGGTCGACCCGGCTGCCCTCGATATGCCTGTGACCGCGTTCGTGCGCATCCGGCCCGGACCCGGCCAACTCCCCAAGATCGTGGCAGCGGCACAGGACACGCCGCAGGTGGTCGAGTGCTTCCGGATCACCGGCGAGGACTGCTTCCTACTGAAGGTGCACGGGCCGTCGATCGGTCAGCTCGAGGAGGTGCTCGACGGGTTCCTCATGTTCGGGCAGACAACCACCTCGATCGTCGTGTCCGAGCCGGTGCCGCGGCGGCCACTGCCCATCTCCCTTCTGAACAAGCGATAGCGCGCGCTCAGCCGAGCCGTGCCCACGAAGGTCGGCCTGCCGGCTCGATCCGGAGCGTCGGCCCTTCGGCGGTCGGGTGGTTCGGGTTGATTAGCGTTAGGACCTCCGCTCTGGTTTACAACACGGCCAGGGGCGGATCACCGCAGTTGACCCTCAGCTACACCTGCGATGACGACCTTGCCAGGGTCGGCGACCGATTCCAGGTCCGCCGCCGGGTCTGCCGGGACGACCTGCCGCGCGGAAACGCGCCCCGACTACCTATTGCAATGGGATGGGCAGACCCCGATCCTCGGCCGATCGCGGCCCGAAGATGCGCCGGTCCGCGGCGGTGATCGCGATGTCGTTGATACTCGCCTCGCGCCTGCACATCAATCCTTCCGCCGTGAACTCCCACAGTTCGTTGCCGTAGCTGCGCCACCACTGACCCGTCGCGTCATGGCTTTCGTACTGGAATCGCACCGCCATGCGATTGCCCCGGAATCCCCAAAGTTCCTTGCGCAACGCGTATTCGAATTCGCGCTCCCACTTCTGCCGCAGGAATTCGACGATCTCCGCGCGACCGGTGACGAACCGGTCGCGGTTGCGCCACACCGAATCCTCGGTATAGGCGAGCGCGACCCGCTCCGGATCGCGGGTATTCCAGGCATCCTCGGCCGCCTGCACCTTCTGCGCGGCGGTGTCCATGTCGAACGGTGGAAACGGTGGTCGTGCCGACATATTCGCAACCTCCTCGGGGGAGAACGTGCGTTCTCGCATCGACTGCTAGCGTAGAGAACGATCGTTTTCCGCGCTAGTCGAGAGGTGCGCAGTGGATCGAACGGAGGCCGCTGACCGGCTACTGGTAGCCGCCGAGGAGCTGTTCTATCGCCGGGGGATCCAGGCCGTCGGCATGGACGAGATCCGCAGCCGCTCAGGAGTTTCACTCAAACGCCTCTACCAGTGCTTCCCCTCGAAAGAAGAACTCGTCGTCGCCTATCTGCGTCATCGCGACGACCGATGGCGCGCGGCGCTGGTCGAGTCGGTCACCCGCTGCGACCCACCGGATCGCCTGCTCGCGGTATTCGACTGGCTGGGGGGCTGGTTCGCCGAACCCGATTTCCGAGGGTGCGCGTTCATCAACTCCTTCGGCGAATTCGGCGACAACGCACCGGCCGTGGCCGACACCGTTCGGCACCACAGACACGAGCTCACCCGATACCTCGCGGCGCTGGTCGAGGAAGCGAACCTCGGTGATCGGAGAACACTGACCGCACAGCTACAACTGCTCATCGACGGCGCGATCACCGCCGCGGCCATCAACGGCGATCCGAACGCCGCGCGAAATGCGCGAGACGCGGCGAAGACTCTGCTCGATGCCGCGAGACGCCGACCCTAAAGCGAGACCACCTTGCTTCGACCTGTCCGCACGGCGGGATGCCGCCGTGCCAACAGCGAAAGCCCCTGGCCCGGGCCGGTTTCCAGCAACGACGCGACCGGATTCCGGTCCCGCGTCGCCGCCGAATGCGATTTTCGATCTCCGGCCTGGCATCACTGCTCGGCGCGACCATCGCCGCGAGAGTGCGGCGTAGGAACAAAGCCTTGTCGGCGACGCCGAGCAGGTAGCTCGGGGTTGACATCAAACCGGTCCGGTGGGCTAGCGTATGAGGCGATGACTACCGGGTCGGCCTTGCGCCACACACAGATTGGTTACCCGGTGCTCTCCTGAGCGCCGTGCGGGCCGGTGTCGGTCCCCTTCTCGATCGAGGATCCTGCGATTGCGCACGGTCTCCGCCTTCGTCGTGTTGATCACAGGACAGCAACTACGACTGAAGGACTTCAAAGATGACTGCGACGCAAGGTATCTCGGTCGACATTCAAACACCCGACGGCGTGGCCGACGCATATGTCACCCACCCGGACGACGGCGCCGCCCATCCGGGCGTCCTGGTGGTCCAGGACGGTTTCGGGCTGCGGCCGAGCCTGAAGAAACTCGCCGATCGTATTGCCGCCCACGGCTATACCGTGCTGCTTCCGAACGCCTTCTACCGAAGCGGGCGGGCGCCGGTGGTCGAATTGCCGGACTACATCGACCCGGCGGCGCGACCCGAGATCTTCCAGCAGATCATTCCGCTGATCAATGCACTGACACCGGACCGCCTGCGGGCCGACACCGAGGCATACCTCGGCTGGCTGGCGGCATCCCCGCTGGTCACCGGGGCGAAGGTCGGTCTGACGGGATACTGCATGGGTGCGCGGATAGTGGTGCAGGCCGCCGCCATGTTCCCGGACCGGATCGGGGCGGTGGCCGGATTCCACGGCGGACCACTTGTCACCGACACCCCGGACAGTCCGCACCTGACCCTCGGGAAGATCACGGCGGAACTGTATTTCGCCCACGCGGGCGAGGATCGCCACATGACGCCGGAACATTTCGCCGAATTCGACAAGGCGCTGGTCGCCGCAGGCGTTCGGCATCGCACCGAGGTCTACGCGGGCGCCCAGCACGGCTACACCCAGGCCGACACCGCCGCCTACGACGCCGCCTCCGACGAACGGCACTACCGCGAACTGCTGGCCCTGTTCGACCGCAACCTGCCCCAGTAGTTGTCGGTGGTCGATGCCAGACTGCGGGCATGCGATGGGCGGTGGCCGAGACGGCAGGCGGAGGAGCGCGACTATGTCCGCTCGGCCCCGACGGGCGCCCTGCGGGGCCGATCGAGGTGGCGTCCTCATTGTCCGCTGCGATCCGGTCGCGCCCACAGGCGCACCGATGGGTCTGGCGATCGACGGCCGAGATTTATCGGCGGGCTGGTGTCCGGGTCGAGCGATGCTACGACGTGGAGGCGGCCGAGGCCCTGCTGATCGGCCACGAGCACGGCCAATCGGGTCAGGCGCGGTCGCTGGCCGCGGCCTGGGCTCGGCTGCGCGATCTGCCGGTGCCGTCGGACGCACCGGTGCGGGCCGCCGAAACCCAACCCTCGCTGTTCGACTCCGGTCCGGTGCCGCTGCCGCCCGGCACCGACGAGCTGTCCGCGCTGCTGGAGGTCTACGCCGGACAGCTCGCCAGGACCGACCGCGCCGAACATCCGGATCGGATGCGGTTGCTCCTGGCCGCCGAATCGGCGGGGATGCTGGTGGCCGCGGAGATGTCGCGGTCCGGGATTCCGTGGCGGGCCGATATTCACCGCGAGGTTCTCGACGGCCTGCTCGGCGAGCGCATGGCGGGCGGTCAGCCGCGTCGGATGGCGGAACTGTCCGCGCAGGTCTCGCGGGCGCTGGGCGGATGGGTGCGACCGGATCTGCCCGCCGAGATCATCAAAGCCTTCGCCCGCGAGGGGATCGCGCTGTCGTCGACGCGGAAGTGGGAGTTGCAGAAGGTCGATCATCCGGCCATCGAGCCGCTGCTGGCCTATAAGTCGCTCTACCGCGTCTACACCGCGCACGGTTGGTCCTGGCTGGAGCAGTGGGTGCACGACGGCAGGTTCCGTCCCGAATATTTGCCGGGCGGAACGGTTTCCGGCCGGTGGACCACCAATGGCGGTGGGGCGTTGCAAATTCCGAAGGTCATTCGGAAGGCAATCCGCGCCGATCCGGGGTGGCGGCTGGTGGTCGCCGACGCCGACCAGATGGAGCCGCGGGTGCTTGCCGCCATCTCCCGCGATCCGGAGCTGATGGAGGTCGCGGGCCGCGGCGATGACCTGTACGCCGATCTGGCGGCCCGCGCCTTCGACGGCGACCGCGCGCAGGCCAAGATCGCGCTGCTCGGCGCGATCTACGGCCAGACCTCCGGCGACGCGCTGACCCACCTGGCCGAACTGCGCCGCCGCTATCCGGCCGCCGTCGCCTATGTCGACGAGGCGGCGCACGCGGGTGCGGAGGGTCGATTGGTGCGCACCTGGCTCGGCCGCACCTGCCCTCCGGTCTCCTCCGACCCTGAAGACGAACAGCCGCAATACAATTCAGCGTCGGCGCGGGCGCGCGGGCGCTTCACCCGCAACTTCGTCGTCCAGGGCAGCGCCGCCGACTGGGCGCTGCTGATGCTGGCAGGCGTGCGCCACGCACTGCGCGAGATGCGCGCCGAACTGGTCTTCTTCCAGCACGACGAGGTGATCGTGCACTGTCCCGAAGCGGAGTCGGCGGCGGTGGCGGCCGCCATCGCGAGCGCGGCCGATGCGGCGGGCCGAATTGTCTTCGGCCCGACGCCCGTCCGTTTCCCATTCACCACCGCGGTGGTCGAATGCTACTGGGACGCCAAGTAGTTACTCAGCCTCCGATGGCCGACCACGCGAAGTAGGTCGCGGAGGTGCCGGGCGCGATCGTCGCGACGAGATCGCCCGTGCAGTGATTGCCCGAGTACACGAGATACGGCCGCTTGCTGCGGTTCTGGAACTGGATCTCGCGAGCGAACCCGCTGGACCAGCATTCGCTCATCTGGCTTATTTCGAGGGTGTTGTCGATGATGACGATGTCGCGGCCGTCGCCGGTTCCGGAGGAACCGGTGGGCAGCGCCGCCGCCATCGGCGCCGCGGCGGCAAGAGCCGCGGCGGCGAGAATACCTGCTACAGAGCACGTTACGGATTTCACTGTCCGGAGGCTACCGCATGTTCAGCGCTGGCTATTGAAACCTCCTGCGGGGTCGAGGTATCGGGCATCGTCGATATGGTGCAGCAATTCCGTCATCGCTCGCACGACCCGGCCGAGCGCGTCGATCGCGATGTTCTCGTCCGGGTCGGTGGACCAGGTGTGGCTCATTGTCGAAACTCCGAAATTCACAGGGTGGGATCGGCCAGATGGTGGCCGGTGCGTTGCTGATAGGCGTCCGCGACGCGCAGGACGGTCGCCTCGTCGAAATGTCTGCCGCTGATCGAGATCGACAGCGGCAGACCATCGGCCGACAACCCGATCGGTGCGGCGAGCGTGGGATTGCCCAGCGGGTTCCAATACGGGGTGTGCAGGGAGGCAAGGACATTCAGCGGCTGAAGCTGGTCCATGGCATCCAGCCGCGGCGCGCCGAGATGTCCGGTCGGGGTGAGCACGACATCGACCCGGTCGAGCAGTTCGGCCATCCGTCCGGCGGCGATCCGCCGAACACGCTGCGCCTGAAGGTAATCCGCGGCGTCGACGACCGAACCTGCGGCGAGGATGACGCGGGTCGCCCGGCCGTAGTCGTCCCACTGCCCGCGCAGGGCGCGGCGGTGATAGGTGTAGCCCTCGGCCAACATCACGACCACATCGATCGCCACCAGCTCCCGATACATCGGCACCTCGACGGGGACGATGCGGGCGCCCGCCTCGGCGAGTTCCGCCACGGCGGCGGCGAACCGGCCCGGCTGGGCCGCATCGATACCGCCGTCGGCGTAGCGGTCGAGTGTGTCGACGCCGAGGGTGAGTCCGGTGAGATCGCCGGTCAACGCGCCCGTGTAGTCGGCGATGGGTGTCGCGGCGCTGTAGGGGTCGATCGGATCGTGCCCGGCGATGACCGAGAGCAGCAGCGCGCAGTCGGCCGCGCTGCGGGCGATCGGCCCGACATGGTCGAGGGTGTATCCCAGCGGCACCACACCGGTTTTGGGGACGCGGCCGAAAGTCGGTTTGAGCCCGGTGGTTCCGTTGAACGCGGCCGGGATTCGGATACTGCCCGCCGTATCGGTGCCGATCGCGGCGAGGAACATCCCCGCGGCGACGCCGCTGGCGGAGCCCGAACTCGAGCCGCCCGCCCAGCGCTCGATATCCCAGGCGTTGCGGGGGATCGGGAAGGGTTTGTCCGGATCCGGAAGGCCCACAGCGAATTCCATGGTCGTGGTCTTGCCGGTGATGATCGCGCCCGCGCGTTCGAGTCGCCGTACGACCGGGCCGTCACCCGCGTCGGGACCCCATGCCGGATCGAGGACCAGACTCTGCGCGGTGGTCGGTCCGTGTCCGCTGGCGAGATTGTCCTTGAGGCCCAACGGGATTCCGTCGAGCGGCGCGAGTGGATGTTCGGCGGCGATCTTCGCGTCGACCTCGGCGGCCCGCCCGCGGGCGATCTCGTCGAAACGGGTCAGATAAACGCCGACACGTTCGTCGTTGGCATCGGCGGCAGCCAGACACTGGTCCAATAGTCGAGCGGCGGTGACCTCGCCGCTGCGCAGGGCCGCTGCGGCTTCGGTGGCGGTGGTGATTCGGGTGGTCGTGGTCATGATGTCCTCATCGGCGGGGTGGCAGCGAATGGGTGAGATCGATACGGGGTATCCCGCCGAGGGTGATGACGACATCGCCGCGCAGCGCCCCGAGCGCGTAGTCCACGGCTTGGCCGTTCTGGTCGCGAATGGTTTGTTCCCACAGCAGGATCGGCGCACCGGGCCGTATCCGCAGCAGGGTCGCGGTGCAGTCGTCGGCAGTGCCTGCCTGCAGCGAAAGATCGAAATTCGTTGGGGTGACCGCGCTGTCGTGCAGCAGCGAGTAGAAGTCGGTGTCGAACAACTGCTGCTCGACCCGTGCGGCCTCCCCGGCGCGCAAATAGTTGGTGAATACGCCGGTCGGCCGGTCGTCCACGAGCAACACGTAGTCGATGCACAGGCAGTCGTCGTCGGGAGCGACACCGTCCAGATGCGCGACCACCGCATCGGGTGCGGGCAGCCAAGCCCGGTGCAGCACGCGCGGCGTGACATGACCACCCGGCAGATACGTCTCGTACAGATCGCCGCGCGGCGGAAGCAGACCGGGAACCAGGTACTCGTCCCGGATCGTCATGGTGCCCAGTCCGCGCCGCCGCTCGATTAGTCCATCGCGCCGCAGCAGGTCGAGCGCCTCGCGCACCGCCTCCCGCGACGCCTGATACCGCGCCATGAGTTCGGATTCGGCGGGCAGTCGTCCGTCGGCGAACGCGCCGCGACGGATCTCGGCGCGCAGCAGGTCGCGCACTCGGCGCGCGGCCAATCGGGTGGATCCGGGTTGCTGGTTCACCGGGCGGAGCATGGCCCGGACGCCGACGTCCTCGGCGAACGTCCGGTGGGGTCTTTCCTCGTGCATGACCACAGCGTGCGGGTTCGCGACGTTACGCGGCGGAGTATTGAGTTAACGCTGAGTTACGCGGGTGCTCGGGGTGAGCGCGAGGTCGAAGACCTGCGTAATCACCGTGCCCGCATGGGAGTTTCGCGGGTCTCTTCAACTAGACAATGGACGTATTCGGCGGACAGTCCGGGAGTTGAGGGCCTCAGCGGCCGAATGGCGGCCTTCAACCCGATGTTGCGGGCGGCCCGCGCCGGCTGTCAGTCCGAGACGATGGGCGTTGTCTGTGCCAGACCGATCTTCCACCCGGCGGGGGTCCGCACGGTCACGTAGGTCAGCGCACCGGTGGTCGGCGGGACCTGCTCGGCCGCCGGACGCTCGTCGTACACCGTTTTGATGCAGCTGACGAGGGCCGTGTCGCCGGTGAGTGGTCGGATGTCGATTACCTCGACGCTGGTGCGGACAGCCCCGAGCCCGCTGCTCAGGGCCGCGTTCATTGCCGCCTCGACGGTGTCGCGGCCGAGGATTCGGCGGCCGTAGAAGTTGACGATCGCTGTGGTGTCGGTGTGCAGGCCGGGGAGTGCAGCGGCGTCGGCCTGGGAACGGTCTGCGCGGGCTACCAGGTCACGAATGGCACGCTCGTCGTCGATCGAAAGGGCTTCGGTCGCAATGGGCTTTGCGCTGTTGCTCGAACTCATGCCACGTAGCATTAAACCTCGAGTTACCTCGAGGTCAACCCGCCAGGGGCGCCATGCCGAAACTCGCCGAGGCGAACATTCTCCGTGAACCCGCTGCTTTCCGCTGGATAAGATATACGCTTGCGTACAATCAAGGGTCGGGGTCGAGATACGCGAGTGAGGTGGACCACAGTATGGGCGCGCTGCGCACACCACGCGAAACGTGGATCGAGGAAGGATTGCGGGCGCTGGCCGCCGGCGGTGTTGATGCCGTGCGCGTCGAGGCGCTCGCCAAATCCCTCGGCGTCACCAAAGGCGGCTTCTACGGCTACTTCGCCGATCGCGACGCCCTCCTGACGGCAATGCTGGACACCTGGGAGCACGAGGCCGTCGACGAAGTGCTCGAGCGCATCGACGAGACCGACGGCGATATCCTCGAGAAAGCCCGTCTCGCAGGCATGCTCACCTTCTCCGACGACCGACTGCTCCCGATCGACCTCGCCATCCGCGACTGGGCCCGCCGTGACGCCGCCGTCGCCGCCCGCCTGCGCCGCGTCGACAACAGCCGCATGGACCTGCTCCGGTCCGCGCTGCGCACCGTCTGCTCGGATCCCGACGAGATCGAGGCCCGCAGCCTGCTCGCCTTCTGCGCCGCCATCGGCAGCCACTTCCTCGCCGCCGATCATTCGGGCCGCACCCGCGAAGAAGTCATCGTCCTCGCGAGCGACCTCGTCCTGAACCGCCCCCGTTCGGAACATGAGCCCGCCTGAAATCCCTTCCTGCTACAGTCCGTTGGCGCGCTGTCGCGGAAAGGCCCTGCGATATTCGCCGGGGGAGGTGCCGAGCTGTTTGAGGAAGTGGTGGCGCAGGTTATTGGCCGTGCCGATCCCGGTGCGCTCGGCGATCCGATCCACCGACAGGTCCGTGGCTTCCAGTAGCGCTTGAGCCGACGCCAAACGCTGATTGAGCAACCATCGCAGCGGCGTCGTTCCGGTCGCGCCCTGCAGGCGGCGATAGAACGTCCGGCGGCTCATCCCGGCCTGTCGGGCCAGGTCGTCGATGGTCAACGGTCGATCGAGATTGGCTCGCGCCCAATCCAATACGGGTGCGAGCCCGGCATCGTCGGCGATCGGCACCGACAGGTCGATGAATTGTGCCTGCCCGCCCGGCCGGTGCGCGGGCACGACCATGCGGCGGGCCAGCTGGTTGGCGACATGCGCGCCGAGATCCCGGCGCACGATATGCAGGCACAGATCCAGTCCCGCCGTCATGCCCGCGCTGGTGAGGATATCGCCCTCGTCGACATACAGGACCGAATCATCAACTCGCACTTTCCGATAGCGCCGCGCGAGGGTGGGCGCGTGCTGCCAGTGCGCGGTCGCGCGGCGGCCGTCGAGAATCCCCGCCTCCGCCAAGGCGAACGCACCCGAGCACAGCGAGACCATGCGGGAACCCGACTCGTGCGCGTGCCGCAACGCCGTCACCAACTCGGCGGGCACGGGTGCGCCGTCGACAACCTCCTCCGGCACCGAGGTCACGATCACCGTATCGGCGGCGGCGAGATCCGCGAGCCCGTATCGGGTGCTGACCCCGAATCCCGGCACCGAAGTCCGATCACCCATCGCGCACACCCGCAGCTCGTACCACGGGTCGGCGAGATCGGGCTGCGGCATCCCGAAAACAGTGGCCGGGATGCTGATCTCGTACAGATCCCAGTAGGCGAAACCGATGTCGGCAGCGACGACCAGGGCGACAGAACCGACACTCACGCCCGAATCATATGGCACGAATTTGGTGGAGAAAGTCACCGGTGCCACTGGTCGGGACCCGCCCGTGTCGCCAGCATGGAGTCCATGAGTATCAACGTGTCCGAATTCGCCGACCTGGAAGCGGAATTCAACGCCTACATCGGGGCCATCAACTACGCCACCATGGTCACTGTCGACTCCCGCAACCGGCCGCGCACCCGCGTGCTGATCCCGGTCTGGGAAAAGGTGAACGACACGCCATTGGGCTGGTTGGCCACCTATCACACCCCGGTCAAAGCGGCACACCTCGCAGGCAACCCGCACACGTCCTTCTCCTACTGGTCGCCCGGCAACAACTCCGTCGCCATCGACGCCACCGCCGAATGGGACAACACGCTCGCCATCAAGGAGCACGTGTGGGGCCTCTACGACCGAACCAGCCCCCAGAGCGCGGGCTATCCCTTGGGCAACTTCTGGACTTCTCCCTCGGACCCGCGTTTGCATGTCATGCGCCTGGAACCCTGGCGTGTCCAGGTGATTCGCGGTCGAGACCTGCGCAGTCGAATCTGGAAGGCTTCGCGGGCGGGAACGTCACTTCACGATTGATCAGTTCTCCGCAGGCGTTCACGGCGTTGGCGGGGTGAGTTCAGGGAGTCTGTTGGCTCGGGCCGGTCGAAGACTTCGAATCGTAGCGGGCTCTGGCATGCGTGATTTCCGCGCGGTTTTCGCGGGTCCAGGACACCAAGGGGCCGATGATGGTGAGCAGGCTGCGACCGACGGGCGTCAACTCGTAGTCGACACGAGGCGGCACCACTGGATGCACCGTGCGCACCACGAGGCCGTCGCGTTCGAGATTGCGCAGTGTCAGTGTCAGCATTCGCTGGCTGATGCCCTCGATCGCCCGCTGGAGTTCACCGAACCGCTGTTGGCCTTGGCCCAACAGCTCCACCACCAGCAGTGACCATTTGTCGGCGAGGCGGTCGAGCAGATCCCGGATCTCGCATGAGGCGGTGTCACACACATCGGTGTGCCTGACCGACATTGAAGTGCCTTCTTCCATCACCGCTCAGGATGCCGCACGATCGCCATAGTTACAAGAATTAACTGACCACACGGGAGGTAACTATGGTCGATCTCGACATCGGAGTTCTACTGCCCACCCTGGCCACTCACGACGGATCCCTCGGAGATGTCGCCGCGGCCGCCCGCCATGCCGAGGAGTTGGGCTTCGAATCGGTATGGGTGGTCGACCAGCTCATCGCCGGGACCGGCATACCCGTGCTGGAGAGCCTGACCTCGCTGGCCGCGGCCGCCGCGGTGACCAGCCGGATCCGCCTCGGCGTGGGTGTTCTCGTCCTGCCGCTGCGCCCGCTCGCGTGGACGGCCAAACAGGTGGCCTCGCTGCAGCATCTCTCCGGCGACCGGCTCCTGCTCGGTGTCGGGATCGGCGGCGACCGCCACGACCGCTCCTGGGCGGCAGCAGGTGTGCCCGTGCGTGAACGCGGCAGGAGAACCGATGACGCGTTGCGTCTGTTGCCGGACCTGATTTCGGGCAAACCCACACACATCAACTCCGCCGCGATCCAGCTCAGTCCGCCGGCCACCGTGCCGCCGATCATCATCGGCGGCATGTCGGATGCCGCCGTCCGCCGGGCCGCTGCCCATGATGGCTGGTTCCTACTCGGGCCATCCGATGGCATCCCTGCCCACCGGGTTCGCCTCGAGGCCGCGGCCAATGGTCGCGCCACCCCGCCCCTCACCGCCAACGCCATGGTGGCCATCCAGGGCGACCCCGCGCTTCCCGACCATCCGGCGATCCTCAACTCGCTGTCGGATCCGGACGGCATGTTCGGGATACCGGTCGAGCATGTCGAGAGCAGCCTCGCCCATGGCGACACCGGCGTCATAGCCGAACACCTGAATGCCTTCGCTGTCCAAGGCGCCGGACGGGTGGTGGTCACCCTCGTCGCCGGTGACTGGTTCCGCCAGGCCGAACTTCTCGCTCAGGCTTGCGGGCTGCTGTGACACCCCGCTGAAGCAGTTCGGTGAAAAGCCTGCGCCAGTCGAGAGTTGAACTCGACTGGCGCTGCTTCATGTCGAGCAAGGACTTGACCAAATCCGTGTAATCGTTTCCAATGCCTAATGTAATCGTTTCCATAGGAGGTGGGCAGTGGCGGGTATCAAGGACGTCGCCGCGCGGGCGGGAGTCTCTGTCGCCACGGTCTCGCGCGCCCTCAACGACCACCCCTCGGTCAGCGCGCAGGCCCGCGCGCGAGTGCTGCGAGCGGTCGATGAGCTGGGGTATCGGCCCAATGCGGTGGCCCGCTCGCTGCGCACCGATCAGACCAGGACGCTCGGCTTGGTGACGAGTGACCTGCTCAACCCGTATTTCACCGAGCTGGCCCGCTCGGTGGAGGAGCAGGCGCGCGCCCTCGGATACAGCGTCATCATCGGCAATGCCGACGAGCGGCCCGAATTGCAGGACCACTACATCCGCACGCTGCTGGACCGCCGCATAGATGGTCTGCTGATGGCTCCCATCGAGGGCGGTTCGCCGCTGATACCGGCCGCGGCGCGGGAGGGCGTGCCGATGGTCTTCGTGGACCGGTGGATCGCGGGCATCGATGTTCCGGTGGTGCGGGCGGACGGGCGCGCGGCGGTGCGGGATCTGGTGGCGCACATCTACGAACTCGGGCATCGCAGGCTGGCGATCATCGGCGGTCCCGCTCTCACCACGACGGGCCGCGAACGGGTCGATGCCTTTCGCGCGGCGCTGGCCGAATACGGCCTGGAGCTCCCGGAAACCTATGTGGGACAGGGTAATTTCCAGGCGGAGAGCGGTCGGCGCGCCACCGAGCGGTTCCTGGATCTGGCGCAGCCGCCCGAGGTCGTCTTCGCCGCCGACAACCTGATGGCACTGGGCGCGCTGGACGCCCTGCGGGCCAGAGGACTGCGGGTGCCCCGCGATATCGCGCTGGCCGCATTCGACGATATCGCCTGGTTCATTCACACCGATCCGCCGATCACGGCGATCGCCCAACCGACCGGGGAACTGGGTCACGCCGCGGTGCGCGCCCTGGTCGAACGCATCGCGGGCCGACCGGCGCCGTCGGTCACCCTGCCCGCCCGCCTCGTCGTCCGCCGCTCGTGCGGCGAAAGGAGTGATTCGTGAGTGAGCGAACCGGCGACCCGGAGGAGTTGCTGCGCCTCGAGGGGATCGGCAAATCCTTTCCCGGCGTGGTCGCCCTGGACGGTGTCGATTTCGACCTGCGTCGCGGCGAGGTGCATGTGCTGCTCGGTGAGAACGGCGCGGGCAAGAGCACGCTGATCAAGATGCTCTCGGGCGCGCATCGCCCCGATCGCGGGCGAATCCTGGTGGACGGCACCGAGGTTCGCATCAACGCGGCCCGCGATGCCGAGCGTCTCGGGATCGCCACCATCTATCAGGAATTCACTCTCGTCCCCGAATTGACGGTCGCGGAGAACATCTTCCTGGGCAGGCAGCCGCGCCGTTTCGGGATGATCGACCGCAAGCGGATGCGCGCCGAGGCGGCCGAACTGCTCGAGCGGGTGGGTGTGCCGGTATCGCCCGACACCAAGGTGCGCGACCTCGGGATCGCCCGCCTGCAGATGGTGGAGATCGCGAAAGCGTTGAGTCTGCGGGCGCGGGTGCTGATCATGGACGAGCCGACGGCGGTGCTAACCCCCGAAGAGGTCGACAAGCTGTTCGTCATCGTGCGCGGGCTGCGCGCGGAGGGCGTAGGCATCGTGTTCATCACCCACCACCTGGACGAGATCGCCGCGCTGGGCGATCGGGTGACGGTCCTGCGCGACGGCCGCAGTGTCGGCCGGACACCCGCGTCCACGCCCGCCGATGAACTGGTGCGCATGATGGTCGGACGTTCGATCGAGCAGCAGTATCCGAGGGAGCGCGCCGAAACCGGCGCCGCGTTGCTGGTCATCGAGGGGTTGACCAGGGCGGGTGTCTTCGCGGAGGTCGACTTCGAGGTCAGGTCCGGTGAGGTCGTCGGCATCGCCGGGCTGGTCGGGGCCGGTCGGACCGAGGTCGTGCGCGCGGTTTTCGGCGCGGATCCCTACGACGCGGGCACCGTGCGTGTCGCGGGTGCGCGGTTGCGCCGCAATGATGTCCATGCGGCGGTGGCCGCCGGAATCGGTCTGATCCCGGAGGACCGCAAGGGCCAGGGCCTGCTGCTCGACGCCTCGGTCGAGGAGAACCTCGGTCTGGTCACGCTGCGTTCGGCCGCGCGCGGGGGATTCGTCGACCGCGCCGGGCAGCGCGCGGCCGCGGGGGAGGTCGCGGCGCGGCTCGGCGTGCGGATGGCCGGTCTCGACCAGCAGGTGCGCACACTCTCCGGCGGTAACCAGCAGAAGGTCGTCCTCGGCAAATGGCTGCTGGCCGAATCCAAGGTCCTGATACTCGACGAGCCGACGCGCGGGATCGATGTCGGCGCGAAGGTCGAGATCTATCGACTCATCAATGAATTGACCGCCGCGGGCGCCGCGGTCGTGATGATCTCCAGCGATCTGCCCGAGGTCCTCGGCATGAGCGACCGGATCCTGGTGATGGCCAGGGGCCGGATCGTGGGCGAACTCGCCGCCGCGGACGCGACGCAGGACGCCGTGATGGCGCTGGCCGTCGGATCACCCACCCAGACAACACCGAGCTCGACCGAACTGGAGTCCCACCGTGGCCACTGACACCCGCGCGAACGGCCTGCGCCGCCTGCTGTTCGACAATGGCGCGCTGAGCGCGCTCATCCTGCTCGTGATCGTGCTCTCCGCGCTGTCGGGTGACTTCCTGACCACTAACAATGTGCTGAATATCGGTGTGCAGGCGGCGGTTACGGCGATCCTCGCCTTCGGTGTCACCTTCGTCATCGTCGCGGCGGGCATCGACCTGTCGGTCGGCTCGGTGGCCGCGCTCTCGGCAACTGTCCTGGCCTGGAGCGCCACTTCGGCGGGTGTCCCGGTCTGGTTGGCGGTGCTGCTCGGACTCGCCACCGGACTCGGGTGCGGTGTGGTCAACGGCGCGCTCATCGCGTACGGGAAACTGCCGCCGTTCATCGCGACGCTGGCCATGCTGTCGGTGGCGCGCGGTCTTTCGCTGGTGATCTCGCAGGGCAGTCCGATCCCCTTCCCGGATTCGGTGTCGCACCTGGGGGACACCCTCGGCGGGTGGCTGCCGGTGCCGGTACTGGTGATGATCGCGATGGGTGTGGTCACGGCTGCTGTGTTGGGGCGCACCTATATCGGGCGGGCCATGTACGCGATCGGCGGCAATGAGGAGGCCGCGCGCCTTTCCGGGCTGCGGGTGTCTCGGCAGAAGGTCGTGATCTACGGTCTGGCCGGGGTTTTCGCCGCTGTCGCCGGGATCGTGCTCGCCTCCCGGTTGTCCTCGGCACAGCCGCAGGCGGCGCTCGGCTATGAACTCGACGCCATCGCGGCCGTCGTCATCGGCGGGGCGAGTCTGGCGGGCGGCAAGGGCAAGGCTTCGGGCACGCTGATCGGCGCGCTGATCCTGGCGGTGCTGCGCAATGGGCTGAATCTGCTTTCGGTGTCGGCGTTCTGGCAGCAGGTGGTCATCGGTGTCGTCATCGCGCTCGCGGTGCTGCTGGATACGTTGCGGCGCAGGTCAGGGTCGGCTCCGGCGACGCAGGATGTCGGGAAGACGCGTCAGGCGCTGACCTATGTGCTCGCCGCGGTCGTCGCGGTGGCGGCCATCGGCGCAGTGTCGCTGCTGCACAAGGGTTCCGCGTCCACCACGCCCCGACTGGGATTGTCGCTGTCGACGTTGAACAACCCCTTCTTCGTCCAGATCCGACAGGGCGCGCAGCAGGAGGCGGACAAGCTGGGCATCGACCTGACCGTCACCGACGCGCAGAACGACGCGACCCAGCAGGGCAACCAATTGCAGAACTTCACGAGCACCAATCTCGGTGCGATCGTGGTCAACCCGGTGGACTCCGACGCGGCGGGGCCTGCCGCCCGCGCCGCCAACAAGGCCCGCATCCCGGTCATCGCGGTCGACCGCGGTGTGTCCAATGCCGAGACCGCCGCCCTGGTCGCCTCCGACAATGTCGAAGGCGGCAGGCTCGGGGCCAAAGCGCTGGCCGAGAAGCTCGGTGGCCGAGGCACAATCGTGGTGCTGCGCGGCCGGCCCGGCACCTCGGCTAGTCGGGAACGCGGCGCGGGCTTCACCGAGGGCCTCGAGAACTATCCGGGAATTACCGTCGTCGCCGAGCAGCCCGCCGACTTCGACCGGACCAAGGGACTGGACGTGATGGCCAACCTGCTCCAGGCCCACCCGGATATCCAGGGTGTCTTCGCCGAGAACGACGAGATGGCGCTCGGCGCGATCAAGGCGCTCGGCGCGAAGGCGGGCAGCTCCGTGCAGGTCGTCGGATTCGACGGCACGCCGGATGGTTTGTCGGCGGTGGCGGCGGGCACGCTGTACGCGTCGGTCGCCCAGCAGCCCAAGGAACTCGGTCGCATCGCGATCCGCACCGCCAAGGCCGCCGCCGAGGGCAAAACGGTCGATGCGGTGATCAAAGTCCCGGTGCAGGTCGTCACCAAGGACAATGTGGCCGGATTCGGCAAATGACGCGGGAGGCGGCGATGTGCGAATTCGACCTGGTGGTAGTCGGATCGGCCAATGCCGACCTGGTGATCCGCGTCGAGCGGCGGCCCGCCGCGGGTGAGACCGTGTTGGGTTCGGACCTGGTGGTGCATCCGGGTGGGAAGGGCGGCAACCAGGCGGTCGCCGCCGCGCGACTCGGTGCGCGCACGGCGTTGCTGGCCCGCGTGGGCGACGATGCGCACGGCCGGTTTCTGCTCGACGCGCAGCGGGCCGCCGGGGTCGATACTTCGCACGTCCTTGTTGGCGGTGCGCCGACAGGTGTCGCGTTGATCACTGTCGATCCGTCGGGTGACAACAGCATTGTGGTGTCGCCCGGAGCCAATGGCAGGCTGACTCCGGCCGATGTGCGGGCCGACCTGTTGGAACACGCGCGGGTGGTTTCGGCGCAGTTGGAGATTCCGTTGGAAACGGTCGTGGCGGTGGTGCGAAACCTGCGGCCGCACAACCGGTTCGTGCTGAATCCCTCGCCGCCGCGTGCGCTGCCCGATGAGGTGTTGGCCGCGGCCGATCCGCTGATCGTCAACGAGCACGAGGCGCGGGTGCTGTTGGGTTCGCAGCCGGGGGATGTCCCGGAGGAATGGGCCGCCGGTTTGCTCGCCCTCGGTCCCCGTTCGGTGGTCGTGACCCTCGGTTCGCGCGGGGCCTTGGTTGCCGACGGGGCGGGGATGAAACTTATTCCGGCAGTGCGGGTTCGGGCTGTGGACAGCACCGGCGCCGGTGACGCTTTCACAGCCGCGCTGGCCTGGCGGCTCGGGTTGTCCGAACCGTTGGACATCGCCGCTGCCTACGCGGCGCGGGTCGCGGCCTTCGCCGTCACCAAAGCGGGTGCGCAGGAGTCCTATCCCACCGTCGGCGAAGTGCTCTAGGCGTCACTTCCCAGTTCTGGCGATCCGACAGGTGGTGCTACAGTCCGGTCGTACACGTTCTCAGGGCGGGGTGGAATTCCCCACCGGCGGTGATGGCATTCGAGACGGTTCGGACGCATGAGCCCGCGAGCGCCACGGTGTCCTCGGATGCGGTGGGTCAGCAGATCCCGGTGTGATCCCGGAGCCGACGGTCACAGTCCGGATGCAAGAGAACGCGACATCGGGAACATTCCTTTCGGGTGTTCTCTGTTCGCGTTGCCCTGGGTGACATAGCGAACAGGAGTAGAACCATGTCACCCACCTCGAATCGGATCGCCCTCGTCTGCGCGCGTTGGCACGCCGACATAGTCGACCGGGCGGTCGCGGCCTGCCGCACCCGGCTCGCGGAGCACGGATTCACCGAAGTCGATGTGATCGAAGTTCCCGGTGCCTTCGAAATCCCTTTGCGTATCAGGCGATTGGCCAATAGCGGCCGGTATGTCGCGGCGGCCGGTTGCGCGCTGGTCATCGACGGCGGTATCTATCGGCACGATTTCGTGGCAGCCACGGTGGTGGACGCGCTGATGCGGGTCCAACTCGAGACCGATGTCCCGGTGTTCTCGGCGGTGCTCACCCCGCATCACTTCCATGAGCACGGTGAGCACCAGGCGTATTTCAGCCGCCACTTCGAGGTCAAGGGTGTGGAATTGGCCGACGCCATCGCGGCCACACTCGAACTGGACGCGGTTGCGGTCTAGTGAAACCGCGGCTGCCGCCCTGTCTTGCGGCAGCCGCGGGACAGAATAATATTCTCGATGTGAAGATCAGAGATCGGTTGCTGCTGGCGGCCGAACAGCAGTTCGCCGAGCACGGCGCGGTCGACACCACCCTCGGGCAGATCCGCGCGGCGGCGGGCGCCAGTGTCGGCGCGCTGTACCACCACTTCCCGGACAAGTCGGACCTGTACCGACAGGTCTGGGAGCACGCCATGGCCGACTATCAGCGCGCCTTCTGGGGTGTGCTGGGCGAGGCGACCGATGCCCGCGACGGCGTGACCGGCGCTGTGCGCCAACAACTGCGCTGGGTGACCGAGAACCAGAGCCGCGCGAAGGTTCTGGTCTCGGCGCGGCCGCTCAGCACCCGCGACAGCGAGAGCAATCGCGAATTCCTCCGCAATACCCACCGCTGGTGGCGCACCCACGTCGGATACGGCACGGTGCGCGATCTGCCCCTCGATCTGCTCTATGCCCTGTGGCTGGGTCCGACCCAGGTATATGCCCGCCACTGGCTCGAGGGCATATCGACGACCGCCCCGACCGCCATCGCCGACGAACTCGCCACGGCGGCATGGGAAACCCTGCGCACCCCCGATCACAACGAAGACGGAGCCGCCCGATGACCACCGCGCTATCGCTCGATCTTGCCCGCTCCGTGCTGGCCGCCCAGCCGTTCAGCGTCCTGGTCGGCGCCGAACTGACCGCCTTCGGCCCCGAGGGCGCCACCCTCGAGATCCCGATCCGCGACGAACTGCGCCAGCAATTCGGCTACGTTCACGGCGGCGTGCTCGCCTACCTCGCCGACAACACCATCACCTATGCCGGTGGCGCCACCCTCGGGGCGAATGTGCTGACCGCCGGATTCTCCATCACCTACCTGCGGCCTGCCGCCGGTGTCCGGCTGCGTGCGGTCGCCCGCGTCATCGATGCCACCCGCCGCCAAGCGGTTTGCGAGTGCCAGGTTTTCGCGATCCCCGCCGAGGGTGCTCCGGTGTTGTGCGCGAGCGCCCAGGGGACGGTTCGCGCTGTCGAACGAGAGTTGTGAGGAGGGCTGTCCCTGGGTGTACTGATCATGGACGTTGGTGACGGTGTGGCGTGCTGAGCGATCACCGCGACCGGCAGCGTCGAATCGCGCAGCAAATAGCTGGCGCGACGTTCGCGGACCCGATCGCGCACCGCGTGGAAGCTCTCGCCCGCCGCCGCGAGCCTGCGGCGGCGCGCCCACGGCGGCGGCGGGTAACTCGGCTGCACCCGCGTCGGCGACCACCCCGATCCGACCACCGATCGCAGGAAAACGATTGTGCTGCACAGGACTTCCTCGACCACGAAGCTCAGCAACTGCGGTTCGGCCACCGCTCGTGCATCCGCAGCGCCATGACATCGTCGAGCCGTTCGATCTCGAGATCCATCAGACTGCCCGACGCCAGATGCCATTGCATCCCCACCGCCACCGCCTCGCCGACCGTGGCACACGAGCGCATCGCCACCCCCAGCATCCCCACCCGCCACGCTGCCCGATCTCGACGATCCCGCCCAGCACCGCCGGGGGAATGATCGGCAAATCCAGACGCGCACTCATGCGACCAGGGTTACATACGGTTGGGAATCTCTTCCGCCGAGTGTGCTGGAAGCAAGGGCAGGGCGGCCGGGGTGGTGTAGCGGGCCTCGGCGACGGTGTGCAGGGATTGGGCCAGGGCGGAGACGAATTGGGCTACGGATTCGACCGCGGCGGCTTCGGTGGGGTCGGTGGTCCAGGTTGTCATTGGTGCGGCTTCCGGAGGGCGGTGGGGGTGGACAGGTGGTGCTCGGTGCGGCGTTGGTAGGCGTCGGCCGCGCGCAATACCAGGGATTCGTCGAAGAGGCGTCCGCTGAGGGACAGCGACAGGGGAGTGCCTGCCGCGGCGAGGCCGATCGGCATGGCGAGGGTCGGGTTGCCGAGGGGGTTCCAGTAGGCGGTGTGCAGGGAGGCGAGCGCGTTCATCGGCGCGTACGGGTCGATGGTGTCCAGGCGGGGTGCGCCCAGGTGGCCGGTCGGGGTGGCGATCAGGTCGACCTCGTCGAACATCTCCTGCATGCGCTGTTGCGCGATACGGCGGACGCGTTGCGCCTGAACATAATCCGCGCCGCTGACCACCTCGCCCGCGGCGAGGGAGACGCGGGTGGCGCGGCCGTAATCGTCCCATCGGGTCAGCAGATCGCCCCGGTGGTATGCGTGCGATTCGGCGGCCATGACGACTATGTCGACAGCGGTGGCTTCCGCGTACATCGGCACCTCGACCTCGACAATGGCGGCGCCCGCTTGCCGAAGAATGTCGATGGCGGCGGCGAAGCGGGCGGGTTGCGCGGGATCGATACCGCCGGTGGCGTACCGGTCGAGAGTGTCCACGCCGATGGTGATTCCGCGCAGGTCACCGGTCAGTGCCGCCGGATAGTCGGAGACCGGGACGGGCGCACTGTAGGTGTCGGAGGCGTCGTGCCCGGCGAGCACCGAAAGCAGTAGCGCGCAGTCGGCGGCGGTGCGCGCCATCGGTCCGACATGATCGAGGGTGTACCCCAGCGGAACCATCCCCGATTTCGGGATACGGCCGAAGGTCGGCTTCAATCCGGTGATCCCGTTGAAGGCGGCTGGAATTCGGATACTGCCCACGGTATCGGAGCCGACCGCGCCGAGGAACATCCCCGCGGCGAGACCGCTGCCGGATCCGGAACTCGAACCGCCCGCCCAGCATTCGAGATCCCACGGATTGCGCGGCACTGGAAAAGGGGTCCGCGGGTCGGGAACACCGATCGCGAATTCGAGGGTCGTGGTCTTGCCGACCACGATCGCGCCCGCTGCCTGCAACCTGCGGGCCACGACACTCGCACCCACCGACCGCGCCCACTCCGGGTCGAGCACCAGGCTCTGCGCTGTGGTGGGTGCGTGCGGGTGGGCGAAAATATCCTTGAGGCCCACCGGTATTCCCGCCAATGGCGCCAGTGGCGCACCCGCCGCGATCCGATCATCGACCGCTGCCGCCTGTTCGCGTGCCCGCTCATCGAAACGGCTGAGGAACACACCGATCTCGCCGTCGTGGGCGTCGGCGTTCGCGAGCGCCCGCTCCAGCAATTCCGTCGCGCTGACCGCGCCGGCGCGCAGTGCCGCCGCCGCCTCGGTCAGTGAGTAGGCGAGGTCCAACGCGCCCGGCGACCGGCCCATGACAATCCCCTCTGGTTCCAGGGTTGACTCCGGCCTGCTACCAGCGTCACGACTGCGAGCACGGTAGTGGATCCGATCGCGGCGGCGCGCGGACGCAATCCCAAGGTTGGGTAGCGCTACTCGCCTTTGCTCGGGGCCGACAGCGTCCAGGTCCGGCCGTCCGGGTCGCGCACGACCATCTCCCTGGTGCCGTAGTGGGTGTCCTCGGGTTCGGATACCACCTCGATACCGGGATCGACTCGCAACGAGTCCGCGTCGGGCACGCCGAGGACGAGTTGTAGACGGGTTTCCTCGGTTTCGGGTCGTTCGGCGATGAACAGGGCCGGGCCGGTGGTGTTGCGGAGCTGCCCGGATCCGTGGCCGGTGTCGAATTCCAGTTCGTAGCCGAGGGATTGGAAGAATTTCACCGCCTTTCCCCAGTTGTGGGTTTCCAGGAAGATCATCTCGATACCGTTGGTGCTCATGGGTTTTCGCCTTCTTTCGAGTTTCGGGGCTTCAGTGGTCGGTGTCTTGTGCGAGATAGGCCCGCAATGCGGTGGCGACCAGGGCCGACAGTGAGCTGCCGGTCTCGATCGACCGGATTTTCACCTGTTTGATCAGCTCTACGGGCAGATACACGTTGAACTGCTTGACTTCGTTCTCACCCACCCGGCTCATGCTAGCACTCTAGCAAGCTAGTGAACTAGTGCCGCAATCGACTCAACCGATTGATCGCATTGGTAGCACCTGTTGGACCGATCATTCGTGGTCGGCGCAGGCTGGGGCCATGATTCGACTGGAACACGCCGCGCGCCGGGGCTTCCGGGTCGTGGCGGCCGCGCTGGGGGTGACGATGGTCGGCACGACATTGCCGACACCGCTCTATCCGGCACTGCAACACCGTCTCGGATTCGACGATCTCACTGTCACAGTGCTTTTCGCCAGCTACGCGATCGGTGTGCTCGCTGCGCTGGTACTGCTGGGCCGGATTTCGGATGTGATCGGTCGGCGACCGGTGCTGTTGGCGGCCCTGGCCTGCGCGGCACTGTCGGCATTGGCATTCCTGGCCTGGCCGGGAGTGACCGGGCTGCTGATCGGCCGTGTGCTGTCCGGACTTTCGGCGGGAATGATCGCCGGGACCGCCACCGCCGCACTGGTCGAACTGGAGCCGGAGGGCGATCAGGCGCATGCGGGCTTGGTCGCCACCGCGGTCAATATGCTGGGTCTGGGATGCGGGCCACTGCTGAGCGGACTGCTCGCCGCATTCGGTCCGGCCCCGCTGATCGCGCCATTCGCCGTACACCTGGCGCTCGTCGTGCTCACGGCGGTGGGCGTGTGGTTCGTGCCGCAGTCGCGGCGACCCGGTTCGGGGACGCGGTTGCGGATCGACTGGCCGACCCTGCCTCGCGAAGTGCGGCCGATCTTTCCCGCGGTATCGGCGGTGATGTTCGCGTGCTTCGCGATGTTCGGTTTGGTGGCCGCCATCGAACCCGCTTTTCTCGCAAAGCTTTTGCATGTGAGCAGTCCGGCGCTGTCCGGGGGCGTGGTCTTCGGGATGTTCGCCGGATCCGCGGTCAGTCAGGTCGCGACGCGGCGTTTGCCCGCGCCCGCGGCGCTGACCGCCGGATGCGCGGGCGCCATCGCGGCGGTCTGCGGGTTCGCTCTCGCCCTGGTGTCGGGTTCGGTCGCGGCACTGGTGATCGCCACCGTCGCGGTCGGCCTCGGACATGGGGTCGCCTTCCGCGCGGCGGTGGCGCTGATCGGTGCGCGCTCGCCCGTCGACCAGCGCGGCGGCACCATGTCGAGCTTCTTCGTCGTGGTCTACCTGGGGATTTCGGCGCCGGTCGTCGCGGCGGGCCGGGCCGCCGGAATCTGGGGGCTGCGCGTCGCGGGCATCGGCTTCACCGCTGTCGTCGCGCTGCTGCTGCTGCTCGCGCTCGGCGTGCTCCTTCGAGCGAACGCTCGCTGAGCGCACGTTCGTGGCTCAGACCTCCGTCGCGACTCGGCGATCGTAGGCCGAGCGGGCGGCGGCGATATCTCGCTGATGCGATTCGGTCCAGTCCACCAGGGTTTTGATGGTGGCGTGCAGGCCGGAACCCAGTGGGGTGAGCGCGTATTCCACCCTGGGCGGCACGGTGGGGAATACCGTGCGTTCGATCAGTCCGTCGCGTTCGAGGTGGCGCAGGGTGCGGCTGAGCATGCGTTGGCTCACGCCGTCGATATGCCGTTTGAGTTCGGTGAAGCGCAGGGTTCGCTTGTCCAGCAGCGCGATCACCAGCAGCGACCACTTGTCGGCGATGCGGTCGAGAATCTGGCGCACCTCGCAGTCGGCCCGCTGATCCCACTGGAGAACGCTGTAGTCGACGCCGGTATCCGCGCAGTCACCGAGTGACTTCGAAGTGCCTTCTTCCATAATCGACCATTCTGCTCGAGACTCGGCTCGGTAACAAGTAGTAACCGACCCCCTGATGGGGAACCGAGAAGGAGTTCGACCGATGGTGGTAACCGCGCCCTCGCCAGGGGCTGTCACGACGATGACGGGACGTGCGTGGGCGGTGCTCGCGGTGCTGTGCGGCGCGATCTTCCTGGAGGGCGTCGATGTGGCCATGCTGAATGTCGCATTGCCCTCCATCCGCGCCGATCTGGGTTTGTCCACCGGCACGGCCGGCGGCGTCGTGTCCGCGTACGTCCTCGGATACGGCGGATTCATGCTGTTCGGCGGGCGCGCCGCCGACCTGCTGGGCCGTCGCCGCATGTTCGTGTTCTGGATGACCGTCTTCCTGGTCTTCTCCGGACTGGGCGGATTCGCCACGACAGGATGGATGCTGCTGATCGCACGGTTCGTGACCGGTGTGGCGGCGGCCTTCCTGGCGCCGGCCGGTCTGTCCCTGGTCACCACTTCCTTTGCCGAAGGTCCGGTGCGTGACAAGGCATTGCTGGTCTACTCCGGTATCGCGGCGGGCGGATTCTCGCTCGGGATGGTCGCAGGCGGCCTGCTCACCGCGCTGGGCTGGCGGTGGGTGTTCTTCGCGCCCGTCGCGCTGTCGGCGGTGATCCTGGTCGGCGTTCTCGCGCTGGTGCGTGATTCCGAAGTGCCGCAACGGGTTCGAGGTGGATTCGATGTGCTCGGCGCGCTCACCGTCACCGGGGCGATGCTGCTGCTGGTCTACGGTGTTGTCCGCCTCGAGCATCCCGGTGAGTCCGCGGTGCTGACCGCTGCCGTTTTCGCGGTCGGATTGCTCTTGCTGGCGCTGTTCGTGGTGATCGAGCGGCGTTCGGAGGCGCCGCTGGTTCGGCTCGGCATCCTGCGGTCCGCGAATGTGCTGCGCACCACGATAGTTGGGCTGCTGTTCCAAGGATCGTTCGCCGGATTCCAGTTCGTCGGCACGCTGTATTTGCAGGAGGTGCGGGGCTGGTCGGCCGTGCAGACCGGTCTGGCGATGGTCGTCATCGGCATCGACGCGATCCTGGCTCCGACGCTGACGCCGCGTCTGGTGCGCCGATTCGGCACGGCCCGTGTCATTTTCGTCGGCATGCTGCTTGCGTCCGTCGCCTACCTACTGTTCCTCCCGATGAACATCGATTGGGCCTACGCCGCGATGCTCCCGACCATGCTGCTGCTCGGCCTTGCCTTCGCCCTCGTCTACGGTCCACTGACGATCGCGGGCACCGACGGTGTCGCGGAGCAGGAGCACGGACTCGCGGGCGGTCTGCTCTACACCGGTTTCCAATTCGGTTTCGCCCTCGGCATTTCCGCTGTCACGGCGGTGACCGTCGCCTCCGGGCCGATCGCGATCGGCGGGCTGCGCACCGCGCTGGTGGTGCCGGTGACCGCTGCGCTCGTCGCGGTGGTGGTCGCGGCGTCGGGGTTGTCGTCGCGGACCTCGTGCGCGGGGAATCTCGAGGAGGGGAGCCTGGTTCGGTGAACGTGTAGGCATCACTGCCGCAGTGTCGATGTGCGTGGCCGTGCCTTCGTCCGAAGGTGCGGCCGCGTGTGTTGCCGCGACGGTCTATTCCGGGTGGTGTCCACCCGGGGACGCCATTCGTCGTCTCGCCAGGTGTGCAAGGTTGCGGATGCGAATTATGCTGGTGCGGGCCGTCATCAGGGGGTCGTCCTGCTGAATTCCCAATGATGGGAACTATCCGGTAGACACATTGATAAGACTGGACGGTCTACATTTTGAACTCAGGCGATTGATCGAGGGAGCTTCACATGCGCGGCACACTCTTGGCGCTGGCATCGGCCGCCGTCGTTGGCGTCGGCATCGCGGTGGCCGGTCCGGCGGGTGCGGTGAGCGAACAGGCCACCTGCGTCACGGTTGGCGCCGTGGTGGACGAATTCAGCAAACAGTCCGAGGCGAACGACGCGGGCGACGCCGCCACCAGGTGGTCCGAACTCGGCCGCCGGTTCAGCGAACTGGCCGCCGACGCCGATGACGGCAAGGTGAAGAACGCGCTGAACGACGCGGCGGCGCAACTGAATCGGCTCGCCGCCGCACCCGCGCGGGACCACCAGGCATTGTTGGGGAACCCGGACGTCAAGGGCGCCTTCGCCGCGGTCGACAGCGCCTGCGGGTTCTGAGTCACCGCCTGCGGCTACGCCAAAGGCTCGGAATTCGCAGTACAAGACGTGCGGCCCGACCCGACCGAGTGGAGCGCGGCGGCTAGGAAGCGGCGCAGGGCCGGGCCGTTCGCGCTGGGTAGGAAGGCTAGGGAGACGGGGATTTTCGGGGCGTTGGTGATCGGAACGAATCGCACCGAGGGGTGGATGTGACGGCGCAGCGCGATATCGGGGGCGACGCCGATGCCGCGACCGGCGGCGATGGTTTCGATCCACTCGTCGAAATTGGCGGTTTCGACGATGGTGGTCGGGCCGTCGCCATCGGGCCAGGACCAGGCGCCCGTGGTGCCGCTGACGGTATTGACCACCAAGGGCCACCGCGGGATCTCGGACCAATCCAGATCGGCTGCCAGCGGGTATCGCTCGGCGCAGACGGCGACCCGTGTCTCCTCGAAGAGGGGGATGATCCGCAAGCGGGGGTTCGGCACATCGCCGCGTATCAGCGCGAGGTCTACTTTTCCCTGTCGCACCGCGGCGAGCGGATCATCGGTGCGGATGAGTTCCACCGAACTGCCGGTGGCGCTTTCGAAGCGGGCGAGCGTATCCTGCGCCCACGGTGTCGGCAGCAACCAGCCGAAGCCGAGTTTGATGGTGCCCTGCCTGCGCGCCGCGCCGACGGCCCGGTCGAGTTCGGTGAGCACCCGTATGGCGTGCGCCAGGAAGGTCGCGCCCGCGTCGGTGAGCGTCACGTGGCGGGTCGAGCGGTCGAATAGTCGTACCCGCAGCAGCTCTTCGAGCCTGCGGATCGTCCGGCTCAGTGCGGGTTGGGTGATCATGAGTTCCTGTGCGGCGTGCGTGAAGGAAGCCAGCCGCGCCACCGCTTCGAACGCACGCAGGTGGCGGATCTCGAGGCCGTGCGGCGTGCTCCCGTCCATGCCCGCAGAGCATAGAGCCGGGGTGGCACCGGCCGAAGTGCCACCCCGAGCCCGCGATTCAGCAGGAGATATTGCCGCCGTCGGTGTCGGTGCCGAGGATGGCGACGAATTTCCGGTAGAGGCCGATCCGGTCGTCGCGCTCTTGCGGATTCTTGCCGTTGCATTCCAGATCGCCGTTGATGCTGCGGATCGTCTCGCCGAATCCCTTGCCCTGGACGATCGCCTCGTGCGGGGTCATTGTGCCCGCGCCTTTCTGAGTGTTCCAGAACCACAGGCCGGTCTTCCACGACACTGCGGGGTTCTTCTCCACCTGGTACGGGTCGTGCAGCAGGTCGATGCCCAGGGCGTCACCGGCCGCCTTGTAATTGAAGTTCCAGCTGAGTTGCAGCGGGCCGCGTCCGTAGTAGGCACTGCCGCCCGCCGGGCAATCGTAGGGTTGGCTCCGATCGCAGTAGTGGGAGTAGTTGGCCCTGTTCTGCTCGACGACGTACCGCAGTCCGCCGGTCTCGTGACTCACGTTGGCCAGGAAGGCCGCCGCTTCGCGCTTGCGCACCGCATCGCTGCCGGTCGCTGCGAAATTCGGGTAGGCGCTCAGGGCTTCGGTCAGTCCCTTGTAGGTGTAGAAGCTGTTGCGGTCCGGGAACATTCGATCGAACTGCGCCTCGCTGACCGTGAATGCGCCCGCGGCGGAGGCGGGTGCCGCCGCGAGGGTGATCATCAGCCCGCTCGCGACCGCTGCGGCATTCAGTATCGCGAAGGTGCGGAATCGAATTCGGGAGACCGTACGAGACAGAGACAACTGCAACTCCTTCCATCGGCGGGAATCGAGCCGGTCGAATCTTTTCGGGACTACCGTACCGGAATTGTCGTGGCCGAACGGTTCGCCGTGCCGTCGTTGTGGACTCGGCATATCGAGCGATGGCGCGCGACCCGTTCGACAACGTCTATCGGACTGCCTGCCGAGGAGTTGTCGCCAACGCGTAGCCCTGCCAGGCTGCTTGCGGCTGATTCCCCAGCATGGCGGTGGTCGCGGTGGCGGTGGCCGCCTGCTCGGCGACCTCGACCGTGCAGCGACCCAGGCCGCATGCGGTGGCGACCGCGTGCACCGGGCGATCGGCGGCGAGTTCGAACAGGCGCAGCGCGAGCATGCTGTCGAGGATGCTGTGGGGCGAAACCACGCCTGCTATCAGGTTCCAGGCGGGGTCCAGGCGGCGCAGCGGTGTGTAGAAACTCTGCTCGAGGGGTGCCGGTTCGGCGCCGAACGCGCACGGGATGTGGACGGTCGGCAGGGGGACGTCGAGCCTGCGGAGTTCGCGACCGAGCCGGTTGAGCAGCGCCACCGCCGGGGCCAGACTCGTGGGCCGCAGCAGTGCGGTGTGGTTGTGATCGCCGTAGCACAGGTGCAGACTCGCGTGGGCGTCGAGACCGTGCAGTTGGCTGAGGAAGCCTGCCAAATAGCGGGCCATCATGGCGGCGAGCGGAGCCGTTGTGCGAAACTGCGCACCTTTGATCATCGACAGCAGCGACACCGGTGATTCGACCTGCCAGGTGATGATCGAACCGTGGGCCGCGGTGATTTCGGCTATTTCCTCGAGCACCGCGCGGGCGAACACCGGGGTATGGCGCAGGGCCGCGCCGAGGCAGCCGATATTGCGCAGGGCCGGTCCGAGAGGAAGGCCGGTGGCCAGTGCCGGGCCGCCAAAAGTCAACAGGCTCATATCGAGTGGCCCTGGTTGGCTCAGTTGTAAACGCACGCCATCGATTTCGGGTCGCTCCTGCCGCAATTTCCGGTAGGCGGCCACGATGTGCGTGATCCGTTCGACACGTCGCATGCCGACATCCTCGGCGCGCAAGGTGGCGCCCCGGCGGACCGATACGGCGGGCATATGGTCGTAGTCGACGTAATCATCGCTCCCGCAACTAAATTCGACGGCGCCCCGACGGGCCGCGAGTCCGCGCAGGTAGCCGACCATCCAGTCCGGTTCCAGATCGCAGGGTAGGGTGGCGAGCGGCTGACCCGCGCCGTGTTCGAGAATCCATTCCATTGCGCCGCGGTGACTGGTCATCAGGGGCGCGGGCAGGCTGCCCACGAAATGGATGTGTCGGTTCATATCGAGTTTTGTACCATTCCACGGGCCGAGTCCGGTTCATCCGGATTTCGGCGGCGATTTCGACCCGGATATGAATTTTCTTTGCGAAAGTATCGATAATTCGGCTGGTTCACGATCCGGTCTCGAAGCATTTGATCGTGACTATAGTTGGGCGGGACCGGTTCTCACCTGCGTTCGGAGGTATCCAATGAACGAGAACACGATCACGCCCGAACGAATCTTCCAAATGGCGACGGGGCATTGGGCGGCGGCGCTGTTGGGCACGGGGGCGACGCATTCGGTGTTCACCCACTTGGCGGCGGGCGCCACCGACGCGGAGCAGATTGCGCAGCGCGCCCGGATATCCGAGCGCGGCGCGCAGGCGCTACTGGACGGCCTGGTGGGTCTCGGGCTCGTTCAGGTCGAGGGCGGCGTCTACCGCAACGCGCCCGAAGCCGCCGAATTCCTGGTCGAGGGCAAACCGGGCTACTTCGGCGAATTCGCGAAGAGGCAGGCGGGTGATCTCGCGCGCCGCGAGGCGCTCGCCGAGGTCGTCACCACCGGAATCCCCGTCAGCGCCGAAACCAGCGACATGCCGGACAATCCGATCTGGGAGGCGCTGGTGCCCGCCATCGCGCCGCTGTCGGTGCCCTCGGCCACCATCGCGGGCCAGCGGCTCGACCTGGCCGCGGCGGGGCCGGTATCCATCCTCGACGTGGGCGGCGGATCCGGAATCTTCTCCGCGATCCTGCTCGGTATGAATCCGCGGGCGCGCGCCACCCAGCTCGACTGGAGCGCGGTCAACCGCATCGCCACCGGATTCGTCGGCAAATTCGGTGTGGGAGAACGGTTCCGGACCATCGACGGCGACTTCCGCAGCACCGATTTCGGCGCCGCCGAATACGATGTCGCCGTCTACTCCCACATCGCCCACCAGGAGAGTCCGAACCAGAACATCGCCGTCTTCGGCAAGTTCCGCCGCGCGCTGAAACCGACCGGCACCCTCGTGGTCAACGACTTCGTGGTGGACGACGACCGATCCGGGCCGCCGTTCCCGTTGATCTTCAACTCCGAGATGCTGCTCAGCACCAAAGCGGGCGCCACCTGGCGGCGCGTCGACTACCGGCACTGGCTCGCCACAGCGGGATTCATGGATATCCAGTTCGTCGAAACCCCCGGCCCCGCCACGCTCATCTTCGCCAGTTGAATCACGACTTCGAACGACGCTGTCCCGCAAAGTCGACTACCCGCTCGGATCCGTGGCGGATATCCGCCGCAGCCGCCGTGCGGCTGTCCGGTCGCCGCTCTCGGCCATCGCGCGGACCTCGGCTATCCGGCCGAGCCGGAGGCGGTGGCCTCGCCTGCTTTGCGGGTGAGGGCGGTGAGGGCGGCGAGGTGGGAGTGGTAGGCGGTGCGGCCCTGGTCGGTGCGGGCGAGCCAGGATATCTCACGCATGACACCGCGGGAGCGCCGAGTTCGCCGAATCCACCACACGAGTGCGAGATATACCGTGCCGGAGGCGATTGCGGCAATCCAGAGGGGCGAGTTCCACGTGATGTCATTCGGCGCGCGGTCCATAAGAACGATCGTGTGTCCGAGGGAGATACCCGCGTAGTCGATGTGATCGCTATTGAGCATGGGGGCCGAGGAGACGGCAGCCCGATACCGATTGGACGAGGCCGGAGAAGGTTCGGGGGTCGGCGCCGGTTAGTTGGTGCCAGCGGCTGAGGCGGTAGGCGACCGAATTGGGGTGTACGCGTAGGCGTTCGGCCGCGCGGGCGAGGGAGAAGCCGCTCTCGGCGTAGGTGATGACGGCTTCGGCGAGGTCCGGGTGGGTTTGGGCGACGCGTTGCACCGAGTCGAAGAGTTCGGCCAACTGTGCTCGTCGGTCGAGTAGTGCGGCTTCGAGCCAGCAGTCGGCGAACGATGCCGAACCTGTGCCTTGTATTTCGGCGATTCTCAAGGCGCGTTCCGCGTCGACGGTGCTGAGTTGGGCGCCGTCCAATCCGGTTCGCACCAGTCCGATGCCGAAACGGGCGCGCTCACCGCTGATGCCCTGGGCCGCGCGCAGGACCGAGTCGACGTCGCAGTCCTGAATGAGCACCACGAGTGTTCGGCCGCGCGCACCGCAATGCACGACTCCCGGCAGTCGGCGCGTGGTTCGCTGCAGGTTCTCGATTTCGGCATCGGGCCACGTTTCGCGCGGTGCGCAGACGGCCTGGAAGCGGCCCTCGATATCGAAGGCCAGGGTGCGGGCGGTTTCGGCGACCTCGTCGGTGTGCGCGGGGTCGCCGAGTCGGGCGATCAGGCGCCTGCGGATCTCGGCTTCGCGGGCCTGCGGCATCGATGATTCGTCGACGAAGGCGTCCACGACGGCCGCGGTCATGGCCTCGGTCCAGGTTCCGAGGGGTTGCACCAGTTGGATCAATGCCTGCTCGGAGGCCTCCGGGGCGGACTGGAGCGCGGACCACAGGCCGCGACTGACGATGTGGAAGGAACGCAGCACGTCGTAGGCGGAGACGCCCAACTGCGCCCGACGCAGGGCGGCTCGCCGGGTGTATTGCAGATGTTCCGCGATCGGAGCACCGCCGTGGGCGATGCTGGTCAGCATGCGCCGCGCGAGTTCGTGGACGGTGCGGCGATGTTCCGCGAGCGAGATTCGCCCGTAGGAGGGCAATTCGGCGCGGATCCGAGCGGTCAGATCGGGGTTGTCGTTCTCGATCCGCCGGGCAACCGCCTCGCACAACCGGCGGACCGCGTCGCGATCGGCGCTCATCGCAGCAGCCTAACGCGCCTGGACGCCGTCGGCGTCGATGCGGGGTGCGCTCCCGGCGGATTGATACTGGGTTTCGGGTCTCCCGCCCGCGATCATCGACTGTGCGTACAGCTTCAGCGAGAATCCGTCGGCCCGCGCCTGCGCCGAGGTGGGTGCCTCGGCGCCCGCGAGAATGCGGCGGGCGGCGACATGGTCGCCGGGACGGTTGAACGATTCGACTGCGACGAGGCTGCCCGCCTGGAAGTGCAGGATCGAGAACGCCTCGGGCTCACCGAGTTGCAAGGATTCGTCGCTGCGGGAGAGGTGGCCCGCGATCTGGAGTTTCGTCGAATACTGGTGGGTCCAGAACCAGGGCAGGGCGTGGTAGGCGGCGCGGTCGCCGAGGATGTGGCCCGCGACGAACTTGCCTTGATCGACGGCATTCTGGACCGATTCGAGGCGGGTCCGCGTCGTGGCACGCGGGTCGGGGAAGCTCGCGCAGTCGCCGATCGCGAAGATATCCGGGTCCGAGGTCTGCAGGAATTCGTTGACGCTGACACCGTTTTCGATGGTCAGGCCCGCATCCTGCGCGAGCTGTGTCGCCGGGGTGACGCCGACTCCGACGATCACCAGATCGGCGGGAAGGGTAGTGCCGTCGTCCAATCGCACCTTGAGGGGGCCGGTGCCGAGTAACTCGCGGACCGAGCGCCCCAGATGGAAGATCACGCCTTCTCGGCTGTGCACCCGCATCATTCGGGACGACGTCGCGGGCGAGACCGCGCGGGCCATCACACGATCAGCGGTATCGACCACCCGCACCCGGCAGCCGCTCTTTCGGGCGGCGGCGGCCGCTTCGAGCCCGATGAACCCGGCGCCGATGACGACGATATCCGTTGCTGTCGCGAGGTTTTCGCGCAGCGCGCGGGCATCGTCGAGGGTGCGCAGGTAGCGCACGCGCGGCGCATCGGCTCCGGGGACGTCCAAGACGCGGTTGCCCGCGCCGGTGGCCAAGACGAGATATCGGTACTCGAGCTGTTCGCCGCTGTCGAGACCGACGATGCGCGCGTGCGGGTCGATCCGGGTCGCTTGAACGGGGCGCAGTTGAATGTTGTTGCTGTCGTAGAACTGTCGGTGCCGAAGCGGTGCGGGATCGGGAGCGGCGCCGTTGAGGTATTCCTTCGACAGCGGCGGGCGCTGGTACGGTGTGCGCGCCTGCGCGTCGATGAGCACGATCGGGTCGGCGAAGCCGCGTTCCCGCAGCGAACTCGCGACCTGGACGCCCGCATGGCCCGCACCCACGATGACCATGGGTGCGGCGGTGCGGTTGGCTGACATTGCGGTGGTGGGCCTTTCGGATCTCGGGTGATTACGACTGCTGCGCGGCGACTTGGACCGCGATCGACTCCAGGCGGTCCTGCACCTGGATCTGGCAGGCGAGGCGGCTGGTGGCGCGCCGGTCCGCGCCGGTGAAAGCGAGCATCTCGTCCTCCTCCTCGGCCATCTCCGGCAGCCGGGCATGATCGGCGGCGTCGACGTAGATGTGGCAGGTCGCGCACATGGCGTTGCCGCCGCAGTCGGCGGTGATGCCGGGGATGTCGTTGGCGAGGGCCACCTGCATCAGCGAGCTGCCCTCGTCCGCGTCGACGGTTTTGGACGTGCCCTCGGCGGTGAATGTGATTCTCATGCTTGCCTCGCAGTGGGATCGGGGAGCGCGCTCTCTTCGACGACGGGCAGGCGCATCGCGCCCAGCAGGTCCGAACGGGCGGTGATCACATCGCCGGGCATCAGATATCGCGGTGGGTCGCATTGGAATCCGCACCCCGAGGGAGTGCCCGTGAGAATGATGTCGCCGGTGGCCAGAGCGATGGAGGCGCTCACCGAGGCGATGATCTCGGCGAATCCGAGCATCATGTCCCTGGTCGAACCGGACTGGCGCAATTCGTCGTTGACCGAGAGTTCGAACTCGAACGACTCGGGCGCTCCCTCGGCGGGCAGCAACCACGGCCCGGTCGGGCAGAACGTCGGATATCCCTTGCCGCGCACGATCTGGGCCTGCAGCGGTGAGGAATCGAAACCGCCGGGCAGCGCGACATCCCTGGCGGTGATGTCGTTGGCGAGCATATAGCCGGCGATATGCGTTGCGGCATCGGCGCGGTCGATGCGGTAGCCGGGTCGTCCGATGACCAGGGCGATCTCCGCTTCGTAGTCGAGTGCCATTGAGATCGCGGGTTTCACGACGGGGTCATGCGGGCCGCTCAGGCTGGTGGGGCTCTTGGTGAACACGACGGTTTCGGCGGGCCGAGGCAGCAAGAAGCCCTCCGAATGCGTGTCGTAGTTGAACCCGACCGCGATGATCTGACCCGGATCGGGGACCGGCGGACCGAGACGAACGGAGTCGGCCGAGAGGGTCCGGTGTCCTCCGCTGTCGAGTTCCGCGCCGATCAGGATGCGCAGGTGGGGCCACAATCCGAGCAGTTGGCGCGTGGAATCGAGGTGGATACCGTGTTTTTCGAGTACCGGGGCGAGCGGCACGATGGTGTCGTCGTCGGCCATGACACCCGGGGCGAACCGGGTGCCGTCGGCGAAGCTGACGATCCGCAGATTCATGGATGAACTCACATTTCGGTCTATTGAAACGAGCTGTGGGGCAGAAGTCACCAGGCGGGCGGGCTGTCGGTGTGCCGCACCCGCGGCGTATCCGGATTCGCGAGCATCCAGCGTGCGATCTGCTCGCCGGAGGCGAGCCACACCCGGTCGTCGGCGGCGATCCGATCGATCAGGGTCGCGATCGCCGCGACGCGTTCGGGTCGGTCCTGCCACGGCACGTGGAAGACGAAGGTGGCGAGTCCGCTCGCGGCGATTGTCCTTTCGAGGTACGCGTCGTAGGCGGACAGCATGCTGTCGAGATCGACCGCGCCCTGACCGGGTGGTTCCCGCAGTGCGGCAAACGAATCGAGGTAGTAGGCGCCGTCCACCGCACTCCACGGGAACGGCAGCAGCGCCAAACCGTTCTGTGCGCCGGTGACATTCCCTGCCAGGGAAACGTATTCGAATCCGACCTCCGCGAGCACCCGGAGGTCGTGGTCGCCGAGCAGTCCGCCCGGTGGCCGCGCCCCGACCGGACGGTGGCCGTAGCGTTCGAAAACCTCGATGCTCTTGCGCAGCGACTCGGCGACGGTCTCCGGAGTGGACTGGTACCACGGTTCGTGCAGCCAACCGTGCCAGCCGATTTCATGACCGTGCGCGGCGATGGAATCCAATGCGGTCGAATAGTGCTGGTAGTTCCAGGCTTCCACGAAGAAGGTGCAGGGGACCGATCGGGTGTCGAGCATCGCGAGTAGATCGGGCAGTTGCCGCGAGACGCTCGGGTGCGAGCCGACGGGCGCATCGGATCGCCAAGCGCCGATTTGAATTTCGGCCGCTTCACCGAGATGGTCGAAGGTGACGCAGGCCGCGGCGCGGCGACCGTCCGGCCCCCAAGCCCTCATTCGGCGGCCACCGTCATCGAGCGCATGAACGCGAAACTGAGATCGGGACCCCAATCCGGCTTGTCGATGGTTACCCGAAGGTTCGGCACTCGCGCGGGCAGCGTCCGCAGCAGGTGGTGGCCTTCGAGTCGGGACAGCGGTGCGCCCAGGCAGAAATGGCCGCCCGCGGTGAACGCGAGATGCCTGTTGGTTTCCCGCTCGATATCGAAGGTGTCCGGGTCATCTATGAAGCGTTCGTCCCGATTGGCGGCGGCGAGTCCCAGAAGGATCTGGCCGCCCTCCGGAATATCCACACCGTGCAGGGTTTGGGCCTGTCCGGCATAGCGGTGGATGAAATGCACAGGCGACAGATACCGCAGCACCTCCTCCCATGCCTGTCCGGCGAGATCCGGGTTCGCGCGCAGAATGTTCATCTGCTCCGGATGGGTCGACAGGGCGTACACGGCATTCGTCATCGCGACCAGGGTCGTGTGATAGCTGGCCACGAAGAACCCGACGAGCGTGATGACCAATTCGATCCGCGTCATCCGGGAGCCGTCCTCCTCGGCTTCCAGCAGCGCGCCCACCGGATCATCGGCATCGAGTTTTCCGCGCAGAGTGTCGACGAGATCACCGATGTAGTCGATGTAGAACTGGGCCGCGGCGTCGGCCGCCGCCAACTTCTCGGGGGTGATGCCGCCATGGCTGAGCACCGCGTTGAGGTCGGGCATCCGTTCGAGCACGGTGTGCGCCTCCGACATCGGGGCGTGCAGCAGTCGGCAGGCGATCTCGGCGGGCACGCGGGCGGCGAATTCGGCGACGAAGTCGAATTCACCCTTGTTGTCGCTGATTCGGTCGATGCCGTTGTCGATGATCTCCTGGACCCGGGAACGCAAGGTCGCCACCGCTCGCGCGGAGAAGGCGGCGCCCGCGAGCTTCCGCAGCCTGGTGTGCGATGGCGCATCCATCGACGGCAGCGAGAGTCGGTAGAACTCGGACGCGGGTCCGGTCCCGATATGTTGCGGGAACTGTCCGGCGTGGGGTTGCACGCGCGCGGAGGGGGTCTTGAAGATCCGGCTCGCGTCGGTGTAGCGGGTGACCACGAAGGCCTCGTGACCGTTGACCTCGATCGGTGCGACGGGGGCATTGTCGCGCAGGGTGCGGTAGGTCGCATAGCGGTCGGCTGTGAACGCCGGATCCGCCGGGTTGAAAACTGCTTGCATGGAGTTCCTGTCCGAGGCCTCGTTGCCGGGCATGAGGAGTAAGTGGTTCTGGTCACGCTATCGACTGGCCGTTGCGATTCCTCCTGTGGAAACGAGAAATCTCCATGGAGATCTTTTTGGTATCGACAAAGCAGTGTCGGTTGCCGGGTGTTTCCCGGTCGGCGTCGGCGAAGCCGGAGCAGTAGGGCTGGCGGCAGGATCGTGGACAGGTAGGTCGCCCACCCTGCTGCCCGACGGTCCGGAAATGCCGAATGCGGCCGGGACGTGCACCCGGCCGCATTCGACGAGGAAGAAGCTGCTAGCGAATTACTATCCGGTAGCCGTTGTACTTGCCGCCGAAGCACACCATCGCCCCGCCCGGCCCCATCGGCTGCCCGCCCTCGCGTGCGCAGTCCTTGAGCGAGACCTCGGGCGGGGCCGCATTCGCGATCATGCTGCCGCCGAGCCCCATACCCGCCAAAACCGCAGTGAGAAAACCTATTGTCACGACTTTCACAGGAATACCTCCGTTCGTTCGCACGACATCGCATTCCGGATCTCGGTCCCGCATATTCGTCCACGAGCCGAATCGCACTCGATCACCGCAGAATAGTGACCGGCCTGCACCTGTCGAATGCGACACGCCAATCGGGCACCCGTAGCGGAGCGACAACGGGCAGGTTCGGGATGGTGTTGCGGCGGTGCGGCTTTCGATGAGGTCGGCTCGTCGGCGGGGAGCGCCTCAGTGTTTCGGGCGCTCCCGTTCCGCCAGTTCCGCGGCGAGCACCGCCTCGACCAGTCCCGGATACAGTCCGTCGAGGTCGGCGCGGCGCAGTGACAGGTACCGTTCCCGGCCGCGCACCCTGGTGTGCGTCCAACCGGCTTGTCGCAGGATTCGGCAGTGGTAGCTGCCCGTCGCGCGGGACACGGGCAGCGCCATCTCCGCCGCCGTCATCTCACCGTGTTCGGCCAGCAGCGCGAGCATGTGCCGCCGCAGGGGATCCGCGGTGGCATGCAGGATCGCGTCGAGTTCGATCCGGGCGGTGTCCGGTTGATCCCCGTCGACCCCGCCCGGCTGGGCGTCGTCCGTCATTTCGACAACTCTCTAACAATTCGATACTGTGTTGACAGTTCGAGACTCCATTAACAGTTCGAGACTGTGTTGACAGTTTGATCCTACTCAACAGGTCAGTGCAAACATCCAAGGAGAGTTGTGTCCACCACCGGCGAGCTTCGTGTCCTGTTCCGTCTCTGGGTGACCCGCGAGTTCTACTCGGCCCCCGCCGCGGAACAGGCCCGCGTCTTCGAGGCGATACCCCCGGCTTTCGACCGCCTCGGCGAGCGGTTCGGCATCACCGTGCTCGGCACGCTCGACGAGGATCTGCTCCAGGTCGGCACCGGTGCGCGCGAGCCGATCTCCTATGTGCTCGCCGACGCTCCGAACCTGGCGGCCGTGCAGGCCGTATGCGGCATCGTGCGCAATGCCCTCGTCGGCGATTTCCCGATGTGGAAGTACCTGGAGATCGATGCCCGCATCGGTCACGAACTGTTCTTCGCCACCCACTGAGACCGGAGTTCCCGATGACCACCATCGATCTATCCGGCCGGACCGCACTCGTCACCGGCGCCGCCCAGGGATTGGGCGCCGCGATCGCCGCCGCACTGCACGCGGCGGGCGCGAGCGTGGCGATGCTCGACCGGGACGCCGACGCCAACGCGCGCACTGCCGCCGAAATCGGCACGCGGACAACACCGATCACCGCCGACCTCGCCGATCCGGACCAGCTCGACGCCGCCTATCGGACCGTCGTCGAGCGGCTCGGCGGCGTGGACATCCTCGTCAACAACGCGGCCGTGGCTCCCATGACCGGACTCTGGGATATCCCGGCGCAGGAGTGGGACACGGTATTCGCGGTCAATGTGCGCGCGGCCTTCCTTCTCACCCGCACCGCCGCGCACGGTATGCGGGAGCGCGGGTTCGGACGCATCATCAATATCGCCTCGCTGTCCGCACAGCAGCCGCGTCCCACCGGGATGCACTACGGCGCATCCAAAGCCGCGCTCATCGCGATGACTCGCGTTTTCGCGAAGGAGCTCGCGGCCGACGGCATCACCGCGAACGTCATCGCCCCCGGCATGATCGAGACCCCGATGGTTCACACCATCGGCGCGCGGGCCATGGCCGACCTCGCGGCCGCGATCCCGGTCGGCCGCATCGCCGATCCCGCCGAAATCGCCCACCTGGTCACATTTCTCGCGGGCGACGGCGCCGGATTCATCACCGGCGCCACCCACGACATCAACGGTGGCGTTCTGATGCGCTGAGCATGCTCATCTTTCGGCCCATGAGATGTTCAGTGGGCGAGTCGAGCCCCGGGAAATCGCTCCGGTGATTTCGCCGGGGCTCGACTCTGTCGGTCGCCCCGCGAGCGCGGGCCATGGGGCCACCGACTGCATTGCGGTCACCGGATCAGACGCAGGGGAGCATCAGTTCCGCGTTGGCCGCCATTGCCAGGTAACGGATTCCGCCGAGCAGGGCGTCATTGTCGTCGTACTGGGTGACCTGCAGGACGTGTACGCCGCCGACCGGGGCGCCGTCCGGCAGGTCGAGTGTCAGGCCGCCCAGTGTAAATCCCGGATCGGTTGCCGGGCAACGTGTCTGGCCGTCCGATTCGTTTTCGAAAATTTTTCGCGATATCCCGGTTGGCGTGTCGAGTCCCCGGTCGTATTGGGCCGCAACCGATTCGGTGCCCGGAAGTTATGAGTCCGGGCGGCTGTGCCTGCTCAGCCAGGAGCTCACCGATCGAGGTGGGCGAGCACGGCGAGGACCCGCCGATTGTCGTTCTCGGATTCGGGCAGGCGCAGTTTTCCGAAAATCGCGGCGATGTGCTTGGTGACCGCGCTGGGCGAGATGATCAGCTGCCGCGCGATGGCCGCGTTCGAACGTCCCGCGGCGATGAGGCCGAGCACTTCGTGTTCGCGCGGGCTCAGCGCCGCGGTGCGTCCGCGCGCGTCGCTCCTGTTGAGAAGTTTGGCGACGACCTGCGGGTCCATCGCGGTGCCGCCGCGGGCGACGGAGGTGACAGCGTCGACGAACTGCGCGGTATCGGCGACGCGGTCCTTGAGCAGATAGCCGACCGCGCCCGCTCCGTCGGCGAGCAGTTCCCGCGCGTAGAGCTGCTCGACGTACTGGGACAGCACCAGCACCGGGAAGCCCGGCCGGGCGCGGCGGGCGGCGATGACGGCCTGCAGGCCCTCGTCGGTCAACGAGGGCGGCAGCCGCACGTCGACCACGGCCACATCGGGTTGCAGCTCGGTCAGCGCCCGCCGCAACGCGGGGCCGTTGTCGACGGCGGCGACAACGGTGAAGTCGTGGTCGGTGAGTATGCGCACCAGGGCATCCCGGATGAGGAACAGGTCCTCGGCGACGACTACGCGGAGCCGATCCGGCACGGTACCTCCAGGTGCACGCGGGTGGGTCCGCCGGTCGGGCTGTGGATGGCAATGGTGCCGTCGAAGACGGCCAAGCGGCGTCGAATGCCTTGCAGGCCGGTGCCTCGGGACGGATCGGCGCCGCCGGGTCCGTCGTCGGCGATGCTGCAGCGCAGGACACCGTCGCTGTGGTGCAGCAGCACGCGCACGGCGCTGTCCGGCGCGTATTTGCCCGCGTTGGCGAGCAATTCGCTGATCGCGAAGTAGACGGCCGATTCGACGGGCGCTGCCGGTCGCCCCTCGAGATCGGACACCACATCGATCTCGAGCAGCGAATCCAGGGCCAGCGCGCGCAGCGCGTCGGCCAGGCCGCGATCGGACAGGACGGGCGGGTGCACGCCGCGCACCAGGTCGCGCAGTTCTTCCAGCGCTTTCGATGAGGTCTCGCGCGCGGCGGCGACCAGTGCGCGGGCGGTGGCGGGATCCTCGTCGAACAACCGCTCGGCGTTGCCGAGACCCATGCCGAGCGCGACCAGGCGGGCCTGGGCGCCGTCGTGCAGGTCGCGTTCGATGCGGCGCAGTTCGGCGGCCCCGGTGTCGATGCTGTCGGCGCGGGTCCCGACCAGGGTCTGCACTCGCTGCTCGAGCGCGCTGGTGCGGGAGGGACCGAGCAGCTTGCGTGCCCAGCGGGCGCGCAACCGCAGCAGCGCCGGTCCGAGGAGGAGGCCGAGTACGGTCACCGCCAGTCCTACCGGGACCGCGGCCAGCGCGGTGGTCGCGGAGTTCACGCGCAGTGCGCCGTAGGAGTGTGTTCCGCCCTGCCAGAGCAGCGGTTGCGCCACACCGTAGAGCCCGTAGAGCGGCATGCCCGCGGCGATGAGGGCGGCCCAGGTGCCCGCGAGCGGGTCGAGGACGGCCCAGCCGACATCACGCCAGGTAGCGCGTGACTTCAGCAGGGACGCGGCATCGGTTTGCGGACCGTAGGGCCGCGGGATATCGACGCCGAGACGACGCGCCTGCCGCCGCGCGGCATCGGCGAGCGCACGCAGCCAACCCGCCGCGCTCGCGAACGGTCCTCGGGCGCCGAGGACCGCGAGCCCCGCGCACAGCAGGACCAGCACCGCCGCACCGAGTCCCGCGACCGACAGCCCGATCATGGCCGCCGCTCGGACCGGTGTCGCCAGCCTGTCCCGCAGCGATGTCCGCACTCGTGGCATCCTCGCACCTTTCTCGATGGTTCTCATGATCGGCTCGACCGCAGCACGCCCGCCGCCGCCAGCCCGGCCGCTCCCGCGACGCACAGCCAGGCGAACACGTCGCCGACCATGCCGTAGATCGTTCGGGTGCCTCGGGTCGGCATCGACACGACCATGCTGTGCTCGGTCGAGGCGAAATAGTCCGACCGCGCCAGCGGGGTTCCGTAGGCGTCGACGGCGATCGCGATCCCGTTGCTGGTTTGCCGCAGGATGCCGTATCCGTTCTCGACCGCGCGGAAGACGGTGTCGGCGGCGTGGGTGCGCGCGACGCCCGGCCAGTCGTTGGAGGGGACGAACACGATATCGGCGCGGGCGCGGGCGGTGCGCGGGAAGTCGGCGTCGAAGCAGATGAGGTGGCCCAGCCTGCCGTACGGGGACGCCGCGACCGGCACTCGGCCGTCGCCGGGCCGCAGGTTTTCCATACCGGGCACCGGGTGCGCCTTGTCGTAGGTCGACTCGATCTGCCCGTCGGGGGTCACCAGCACCGCGATATCGCGGGTGGGCGGGTCGCCCGCCTGGACCACGGCCAAACCCAGATCGAGATAGATGTGTTTGTCCACGGCCAATTCCCGTGCGGTGCGCAGGAATTCCGGGTAGTCATCGTCCAGGACGACGCCTGCGGCCTCGGGCCAGGCGAGGATGCGCGCGCCCGCGTCGGCCTCGCGGCGGGTGCGGGCGAACAGGTCGTCGGTGAGTTCCGCGAAGGCCTTGCGCAGCACCGGTTTCTGCTCGGGGGTCAGCGTGGGGGTGTGAAAGTTGTTGAGGCCGTGCATGCGCTGCTCGGCGTCGCGCGAGACGCTGATCCCGGCCACCCGCACGGTCTGCGGGGACGGGGCCAGCGCCAGCCGCAGGCTCCCGCCGAAGAGCACCAGGCCGAGCACCGCGACATAGGCCGCCGCGACCGCCCGCCACGCGCGCCGCTCCAGCACGGCATTGACCACCGGAGCGGCCCAGGCCATGAGGAAGCTGATCCCATAGACTCCTGTCACCGAAACCAGTTGCAGCAGCGGCAGATTCGTCGACTGCACGGTGGCGAGCGGCCCGAAGACGGTGCCGAGCGGGCTGAAAGTGGCGAGGAGGAATTCCAGCGCCACCCGCGTCGCGGGAAATACCAGCGTCGCGGCGAACACCGGCAGTCGCGTGCACAGCAGCCGGTCGGCCAGCAACGGAACGCTCAGCAACAGGCTGAGCAATACGCAGCCCACCAGGATCGGCGGCACCGTCAGACTGCCCGACGCGGCCACCAGCACCACCGTCGCCACGCAGTAACCGAGCACGACTCCCGCGGACCCGATCCACACGCCGCTACTGCGGGCGAAGCGCATCATCGCGAGGGAGAACACCCATCCGGCGAGCGGGATCGCCCACTCGCCGTTGGTGCCTGCCACCGCCAGCGCTATCCCGGCGGCCAGCCACAGATACTTGCGCCACCCCGTGGCGTAGGACAGGTTTGCCATGCCGTCCAGCGTGGCCGACAAACCGGTCGCTGCCATTGCGGCTGAGTCTCCGGTATCGGTGTACTTTTCTCCACCCTGACCGCCACGCTGACATCGCATTTCAGCGCGGCGGTCAGTGGTGCGGTCATGGTCGTGCGGTGTCGTGGAGCGCCAGGTGTTCGTTCGTGCTCGATTCGAGATCCGGAGTCCTCATGCTGTGGATCCAGGTGCTCGGCCCGCCCCATATCCAACGGGACGAGCGGCGTGTGCCGGTCAGCGGACCGCAGCGGGTGGCGCTGCTGGGAGTTCTGGCGGTCCGATGCGGAACGGTCGTCCCCTATTCGGAATTGGTGGACGAACTCTGGGGTGAGGCTCCGCCGGGTGACGCTCCGAACGCGGTGCGGGCGCATGTCTGTCGACTGCGTTCGATCCTCGACGGCGCCGAGATCGTCTCGGCCGCAGGCGGATACCGGCTCGATGCCGCGGCATGCCGCGTCGATGTGGCGGTCTTCGAGCGTCTCGTCACCGAGATCGCCGCCGCCGGCGCGGGGCATGCCTTCGCCGAGGTCATCGCCAAGGCCGATGCCGCGTTGGGTCTGTGGACCGGACCGCCCTTCGCGAGCGCACCGGAGGCGAGTCTGCGTCGCCGTGCGGGCATCCGGCTCGAAGAACAGCGGCGCATGGTCGTCACCGCGTTCGTTCGCGCCCATTTCCGGCTCGGCACCTTCGAGCAGGCCGTTGCCCGGCTCCGCGAGGAGCTCGCCGCCGATCCCGGCTGGGAGCGCGGCTGCGCGCTGCTGATCGAGGCGCTGGCCCGCACCGGCCGCTCGGCCGAGGCGCAGGACGCCTACCGTCGCACCTGCTCTTGGCTGCGCCATCAACACCAACTGCCGCCGGGACCGCGGCTGCAACGGTTGAATCTGGCCGTTTCCCGGCACCAGATCGTGGAGGGGTGAGGACGTGACACCCGCTGTGGTCTTCCCCGGCCAAGGCATCGCGCCCGAGAAACTCGCCGAACCCCTCGCGCGGCTACCGGACGAACCGATGGTGCGGCGACTGCTGGATCGGTTCGGGGTTCGGCGTCGCACCGATCTGGATTTGACCGACACGAGGGTCGCGCAACCGGTCGTGTACGTGTGCGGTCTGCTCAACGCTCTGGCCGAAACCGATGGCCGTGCCGGTGTTCCGGCGACCGCGGGGCACAGTTTGGGCGAACTCACCGCCTTCGTCTTCGCCGGTGGTATGAGCGCCGAGGACGGGTTCGAAGTCGTGGTGCGGCGAGGGGAGCTGTTTCACGAGGCGCAGCGGTCCGAGCCGGGCATCATGGTGGTGCTTATGGGCCTGGACCTGCTGGAGGTCGAGTGGTTGCGGCGCAGTGTGCTCGCCGTGCATCCGGGGGTTCTCGAAGTGGCCAATATCAATAGCGAACGACAGATCGTGCTGTCGGGTGATCCGGTGACGGTGCGCGCGGCGGTCGCGGCGGCCGAGGATCGTTTCGCTCTCGCGCGATATCTGCCGGTGGGCGCGGCGGCGCATTCCCCGCTGATGGGGGTGGCACTCGACCGGTGGCGGGCCGTGCTGGCGCGAGTGTCGTTGGGTGCGTTGCGAATACCGGTGATGTCGGGTATTGATTGTCGCCCGCACCGGGATCCGGAGGAATGTGTGGAACTGCTGGTGCGGTCGCTGCTGCTGCCGGTGCGGTGGTCCGAGACGGTCGAAGCGCTGCGCGCGTTCGGTGCGCCCGCGATGTGGGATGCGGGGCCTGGCGGCGTACTGCACAACCTGGGCTGTCGCATCGGGATATTGCCGTGCGTCGAGCAGTTCGGCGGGGCGTGAGTCGCTGTCCGCCTGGAACTTCAGGATCGGCCCGACAGCAGTCCCGCTTCGCGCAGCGCCCGCAGCCGGTGCTGTGTTTCCGGTGCGGCCAGGCGCTCGGCGAGGACGGCTCCGGCGGCTGCGCCGATCTCGTCGGGGATCCGAAAGGCACACTGCCGGAACGATTTCAGTGCCGACACCGTCCCTGCGGGCAGGCGGCGCAGGTCGCGGAGCAGACCGTGCAGCGACTCTTGCGGATCGGTCGCGAGCAGATCGGCCAATCCGGTTCGGCAGGCGAGATCCGCATCGATGGTGCGCGCGGTCAGCGTCCACGAGACGGCGCGGGCGACTCCGATGCGTTCGGCCAGGAACGGCAGCACCATGGCGGGCACGAATCCGAGCAGTGCTTCGGTGAGCCGCCAGGTGGCCGACGGTCCGGCGATCACCAGATCGCAGGCCGCCGACAAGCCGACGCCGCCACCGCGCACCGAGCCGTCGATCGACGCGACGACCAGCGCGGAGCTGTTGTGGATCCGCTGGAACAGTCGCCAGGGCGGGGGCAGCGGCTGGTCGGCCCACTCGGTTGGCGGGACATCCAACGGCATGCCCTGGCAGAAGGTCGGCCCGACGGCTCGCAACACCACGATGGCGCGGTTGTGCTTGTCGACCTCGTCCAGGACGGTGAGCAGCGTGCCGATCACCTGGTCGTCGAGCGGATTTCCCGCGTCGGGCCGGTCGAGGACAACGGTGGTCACCGGTCCGTCGGTCCGCACCGTCATGGTGTGCGCCCCTCCCACCGGTATTCCCGCCGGTAGTCACTGATGCCGGTCAGCACGAGTCGTGGCGCGGCGTTGTCGGCTGCCACCTCGGCGACCAAACCGATGTCGGCGTCCACTGTGGCGTCGCGGGTGCCCGCGGCCGGTCGTCCGGCCAGGTCGGCGAGCCGCGCGTAGGTGTCCCAATCCAATTCGACGCGTCGGTCGAGCGCGGCATCGATGCGGGCGCGCAATGCGGCTGCCGCCGGGCCGGGCAGCGCGGTGATCCCGGTGAACTGGGAGCCGCAGCCCGATCCGTAGGAGAACGCGCCGATGCGACGCGCAACAGTGTTGTCGCTGTGCGCGAGCGCGCTGGTCAGTGCCAAGAACACACTGCCGGAATAGATATTGCCGATGCGCATTCCGTACCGAATCGACGGTTCGACCCGGTCCAGGAAGTCCTGATCGATCTGGTCCTTGGTCAGATTCGTCAGCTTGCGCAGCAGCGATCGGTGCGCCCCTTTGACCATGCCGCCGAACGGGGTATGCATGCAGAGCAGTTCGAAATCCCGCATGATGTCGGTTCCCGGTTTCTTGGCGGCATAGTCGAGGAACGCGCCCTCCAGGCACTCCAGATAGGCCAGCAGTGAGACATCCGTGTCGACGACCTCCAGGGTGTATCGCGGACGGCACGAGTCCATCACCTCGAAGGTGTAGTGGCCGTTGGCGCCCGGCTCGAAGACGGCCAGTTCGGGGTGATCGCCGAGCAGTATCGCCACCGAACCCATCCCTTGGCTGGGTTCGTAGTAGGTGCCCTGCACGGGATGGGGAATATCGGCATTGATGACCAGGGCGCGAGTTCCGGGGCGCGGGGCGACCGCGACGAAATTCACCGCCGTTTCCAGTGCCGCGAATGCCGCGTAGCACGCTTGTTTGACCTCGAAGACGCCGCAGTTGTTGGACAGCCCGAGGTGGCGCTGCACGTAGTTGGCGATCGTCTTGCTCAGATCGATCCCGGATTCGGTGCCGATGGCGAGGTATTCGATCCGGTCGCGTTCGCGCGGGCTCAGCGCTTCGATGATCGGCCGGGCGGCGTTGACGGCGTTGGTCACCGGATCCTCCCACGGCAACGCGACGCTCTTGGTGCGCATCATGAGGTTCTCGTACCGGGAGGCGTCGAGTCCGCGCCCTTCGAAAACAGTGGGGACGCCGACAACGGCCTGTCCGACATAGACCGACGCTGCTTCGATTCCTACGGCCCGCATGGCGCCTCCTCGGTGGTGAGGACGATCGCGGCGCTGATACCGCTGACGCCGACGGCGTTCTTGATCGCGGTGGTGAGATCGCCGCGCACAGTCCGGGGGCCGACGAAGCGCACACCGGGGTGGCACGGGTCGGTCAGATTCGGATTGGGATGGCAGAAGCCATTTCTCAGCTGTAGGACGGTGGCGACGGTCTCCTGCACACCGGCCGCACCCATACCGTGACCGATCAGTTCCTTGGTGGAATTGACCAGCGGACCGGTCCCGAAGACAGTGTGGATGGCCTCGGCTTCACACGCGTCGCCCGCCCTGGTGCCTGCGGCGTGCGCGTTGACGTAGTCGACCGAATCCGCGCTCAGCCCCGCATCCGCCAGCGCAGATCGCATCGCCGAGATCTGGCCCGGCAGTGCGGGATCCATACCGCGCCTGCCGTCGAGTCGGACGCCGACTCCGACGATGCGGGCCAGCATCGAACCCGCTCGGTCCGCGAGGCTGTCGGCGCTTTCCAGCAGTACCGCGGCCGCGCCCTGTCCCGGTACGAAGCCGCGGCGGGCCGTGTCGAACGGGCGGCAGACGTGGGTCGGGTCGGCGTCGTCGGGACCCGCCAGCGCCCCGGCATCCGAGAGGGCGCGCAGCTCCGCGGGTCCCAGTTCGCAACACGGTCCGATCACCAGGCAGCGGTCGATATCGCCGCCGCGGATCATCCGCGTCGCCTGGATCAGCGCCAACGTCCCGCTGGCCGCGGAAGCCCCCAGGCACCAGCCTTCGCCTCGGCATCCCGTGGCGTCGCCGACCGCGCCGACCACATCGATATCCATGTGCACCAACGCGTGTGACGGCTGCGGCGCCCGGCCCTGCTCGAACGCCACCGCTACTCGGTGTTGATAGCCGAGGGCGAGATTGCTGCCCGCCACCAGCACCGAGGTGGGCGCCAGCAGGTCCGCGTCGAGTTCGGCGGCGCGCAGGGCGCGCACGGCGACACAGGCGGCCGTCTGAGCGGGCAGCGCGCAGCGTCGCGCCGCCCGGACCAGCGTGCGAGCCGCCTCGTCGTCGAGATGGCGTGCGGCCCACTCGCGCAGGTCGAAACCGTCGAGAAAGGCCCCGGCGGCGGTATGCGCCGCGCTCGGCACATGCTCGTCCGCCGCGCTGATCGCGCTGCGCCCGGCCGCCAAAGCTCGGCCGAAATCGTCGAGATCCTCGGCGAGCGCGTTGAGCACCGCCGCCGCGCTGATCACGACGGGACGGCGGGTCATGTCTTGGTCCGCAACAGTTCCGCCAGGCCACCGATATCGCGTACGGTCGCCAATTCCTCGCTGGAGATCTTGACACCGAGGCGGCGCATGACGTCAACGACGATATCCATCCGATCCAGGGAATTGGCACCGAGTTCGACCAGGCTGATATCGGGCCGGATACGGTCGGCGTCGACGTCGGGGAGTACGTCGCGCACACTGTCGCGGATCGCGGTGAATACGGGATCGGTCATGTCCTCGGCTCCTGCGCTTCGGCATCGGTCAGCCAGTGCCGCCGATGCTGGAATGGATAGCCGGACAGCGCGATGCGCTGGGGGATGGCCCCTTCGGGCCACAGGTCGGTCCAGCGGACGGATTCTCCGCGCAACCAGCGATCCGCCGTGGCCGCCGCGACCGGGTCCTCGAGGGTGGACGGCGGTTCGGGCGAACCGCTTTCGGCGGCGAGAGACCGCAGCGCGGTGACGAGCGTGCCCAGATCGGGCGTGGTGATGAGCCGCCGCACCCCAAAGGCGGCGCGACCCAGTTGCAGGGTGGCCGCTACCCGGCTCGGGGAATACTCGGCGCGGGGCTGCGACAGCCGCTCGGCGAGATCCGCGGCGAGGGTGCGCAGCGCCGCTTCGGTGCGCGCCGAGAGCGGGAATAGCAGTGTGCCCGTTGCCTTTTCCGGCGGCGGCGCTCTGTTCGGCGCCGACTCCACGATCACATGGGCATTGGAGCCACCCAGACCGAAGGAGTTCACCCCGGCGAACCTGGGTTCATCCGTCGTCCAATCACAGGCGTGTTCGGCCAAGGTCAGCGGCACGGCGGTGACGGTGAGCCGGTGGTTGGGCTTGTCGAAACCGGCGAGTGCGGGGATCCGACCGCGCTGCACGACCAGCGCCGCGGTGAGCAGCCCGACCAGTCCGGCCGCTCCTTCCAGGTGCCCGACATAGGATTTCGCGGACCCGACCCACAGCCGGTGCTGCGGTCCGGCGGCGGTGGCGATGCCCGCCAGCGCGGCCGTCAACGATTCCCATTCGATGGGGTCGCCCAGCGGCGTCGCCGTGCCGTGCGCTTCCAGATAGCCGAGGCTGCTGCCCGACAGTCCGGCATCGGCGAGTGCGGCGCGGATGAGCGCGGTCTGCGCGGCCGGATTGGGCGCGGCGGCGCCCGCGGCGCGGCCACCGTGATTGACCGCGACTCCGCGGATGGTGGCGATCACCGGATCCCCGTCGCGCAGCGCGTCGGCGAGCCGCTTGAGGACACAGACCACCGCCCCTTCACCGCGCACGAAACCGTCGCAACTGTCATCGAACGCGGTGCCGGTTCCGGTGGGCGACAGCATGCCCGCTCGGTAGTAGGCCGTCGCGTTGAAGCTGTTGCAGATGGTGTGGGCCGCCCCGACGATGGCGCTCGCACAGGACCCGGAGCGCAGCGCGTCGACCGCCAGGCCCAGTGCGGTCAGCGCGCTGGAACAGGCGGTGTCGACGGTGATGCTCGGGCCGTGCACGTCGAAGAACTGCGAGATCCGATTGGCCAGATACGCGGGCAGGGTGCCGACGGCGGTGGCGGCTTGCGCCAGACCCAGGCGGGCGGCGCGCTCGCGGTAATCGGAGGCGCCGGCGCCGATGAAGACTCCGGTGCGGCCACCCGCCAGGGTCTCGGGTGCGATGGCTGCGGATTCCACTGCGTGCCAGGCGAGTTCGAGCAGCAGTCGCTGCTGGGGGTCCATACCGGCCGCCATTCGCGGGCTGATGCCGAAGAAGGAGGCGTCGAATCCGGCGATATCGTCGAGCAGTGCCGCACGGACAGCGGTGACGCCCTCGGGCGCGGTGAATTCCGGCAACCGGTCGGGCGGGATATCGCCGAAAACGGCGCGACCACGCGAGAGCAGTTGCCAGTACTGTTCGATCCCCGCCGCGCCGGGGAGACGGCACGCGGCGCCGATCAGGGCGATGGGCGAATCGTCGCGACTCGGCCTCGGCTCGACGGTGGTCTGTGGCGCGGGTCGCGGGGTGAGCGCGGCGGCGAGAGCGCGCACCGTCGGATGGTGCCAGACGGCGGTGGCGGGTAGCTCGCTGCCGTAGCGGGCGTTGAGGCGCTGCGCGATTCGGACCGCCTGGGCCGAGGTGAGCCCGTACTGATCCAGCACCGCGTCGGGATCGGGGGTCGTGCCGAGGACATCCGCGACGACGGCGGTGACGTCATCCGGTGCGGCAGCGTCCGAACGGCGTCGGGTCTCGGTGGCAGGCACTGCGGTCCGCTCGATCAGGGCAACCAGATCATCCAAGTAGGCAGCCGCCTGGTGCCCGTTCAACACCAGGTGATCGAAGGCCAGCACGATATGCCGGTGACCGGTCGGCCCCGGTGCGCCGAGGAAGATCGTGGCCACCGCGGGCGATACCACGGTCGGCACTGCGAACTGAGCGGACGGACTGTCCACATGCGAGAGCGCCAGTGTCACGGTGTCATCGGCGTGACCGTGTCCGGTCAGCGCGTTCTCGATCGCGGTGGCGTAGGCGGCGGCGAATCCGGGATAGTCCAGCTGATCGGCGTCGCGGAGGGTGGCGGTGACCAGCTCGCCGTCGGCGGTGCTGACGGCGAGGGCCGCTTGCAGGTGATCGAAGACCCGGCGGCGCTCGGCGGAGAGTCGGCGGGTGCGCAGTGCCGGGTGATCGTTCGTGGTGCGGCACGCGAGATAGGCGAAGGCGGTGAAAACCGTGGTGAACGCGGTCGATTCCGCGCGCAGCGCGGTCGCCGCCCGGTCGAGCGTGGCCGCGGCGATCTGCACCGCCATCGACGCCGGAACAACCGACGCGTGCGCGGCTGCCAGTGCCCGATGCAGTTTCTCCTCGGCGGCCGACACGATGTGCTCGGTGTGCGACGGGTGGGGAGCGGCAGTCTTTCGTTCGGTGCGCTCGCCCGCGACGAGAGCTTCGAGATGTTCGGGTAGCAGCGCGGCGTGCTGCTGCTGTGCCCACCGCGACAGTTGATCCCCATCGATGCCGAGTGCGCGCGCGAGCACCCTGGTGCGCGGCGGTATCCGCACCGTCTCGACGTCCGGTCGCGCGGTGTCGACGAGCCGGACGACCGGCTGGTGCACCGCCGCGACATCACCCACGCCGACCAGCCACTCATCGATCCGGCCTGCGATCGGGGATTCGATCTCCATCATGGCCTTGTCGGTCTCGACCTCGTACAGCGGCTCGTCGCGCTCGACAGTGTCGCCCACCTGTTTCAGCAATCGGACCACGCGGACCTCCACCAAGCCCTCGCCCAACTGTGGCACGCGGATCTCCGGCACCGGTTACTCCTGGCTCGACAACGCACGGGCGACACGGCAGATCTCCGCTGCGCACGGCAAGGCGGCGGATTCCAAACCGATGTCGTAGGGGACATGAACGTGGGCGCGCGACAGCAATCGCGGCGGGGCGAGCAGCCGGTAGAAGGTGGTGTCGTCCGACAGCACCGCCGAGATCACCGAGGCGCCGAAACTGCCCGCGGCGACATCCTCCTGCACGACGATCAGTCGACCGGTTCGGCGCACCGATTCCAGGACCGGCCCCGGATCACAGGGATCGAGCCAGCACAGCCCGACCACATCGGCGCCGACGTGGTCGCCGCTCAGCTCGTCGGCCGCCGCGACGGCGAGCTCCACGCAGTTCCCCCAGGCCACTATCGTCACATCCGCTCCGGACCGCAGCAGCGGATCGCCCGCGCAGGACAACTCGTTGTCGCGTTGCCGCAGCAGGTGTTTGGGCAGCAGCACCACCACCGGATCCTCGCCGGCGCGGGCCTGCTGGAATACCGCGTGCACATCGGCCGGTCCGGCGGGCACGGCGATCCGCAACCCTGGTACATGGGTGAGCAGGCTCTCGTTGCTCTGACTGTGCCAGATGCCACCGCCGGGCAAGTAGGCGCCGTACGGCGCGTAGATGATCAGGGGGCAGATCCACCTCCCGTGGGTGCGCCAGCGCAGGGTGGCGGCCTGCGCGGTGAGCTGGTTCCACGCGGGTCCGGCGAAATCGATGAACTGCAATTCGACGGCGGGTCGCAGGCCCGCGGCGGCCAGTCCGACTCCGACCCCAACGATCGTCGCCTCGGCCAGCGGCGAATTGAACACCCGACCGGTGGGCGTCAGGCCCTTCGTCAGACCGAAGACGCCGCCCTTCGGATCCTCGACATCCTCCCCGAACACGACCGTCAGCGGATCCTCCAGCGCCACAGCCAGTTCGGCATTGACGGCCGCGAGCATGGTCTCGGCGGGCGGTTCCGCCGCGAGCACCATCGGCGGGGCGGCGAACAGTTCCTCACCCAGTGTGGCCGGATCGGCGTGCGGATGCAGGGCCGCGACCTCGAAGACCGCCGCGACGGTCGCCACGGCCTCGGCCCGCATCACCGTCAGATCCGCGCGGGTGAGGGTGTTCTCGGCGAGCAGGCGGTCCGCCAGCAGCGTGATGGGATCGCCCAGCGCCGCCAACTCCGCGGGCGGCCGGTAGATCCGTTGGTCGTCGCCGGAGGTGTGCGCGTCGAGGCGGTCCATCCGACACCACAGCACGCGCGGCCTGCCCGAATGCCGCGCCGTCGAGATCGCCTCGGCCGCCGCGAGCGCCAGCGCCCTGGTGTCCAGACCGTCGACCGCGACCACCAGGTCCGCGCCGAGAAGTCCGAGGGCGCGGGGATTCGTGCGGTCGGTCGGCGTGCTGACCCCGTACCGGTTGTCCTCGACGAGGAATATCACCGGCAGCGTCCGTTCGGCGGCGAAGGCCACCGCTTCGTAGAATTCGCCTTGGCGCGTGGAGGCGTCACCGGTCAGACACAGCACCACCGATTCGCGACCACGCAACCGGGCCGCCCACGCCAGACCGGCGGCGGGCAGGCAATTGCTCGCGACGGGGCTCGCGATCGAGAACACATTGTTCGCGCGATCACTGAAGTGGCTCGTCATATTGCGGCCGCGCGCGTCCCCGCCCGCGGTCGCCAGCAGATCATGTGCCATGTCGGCCAGCGACATTCCGCGCGCGAGCAGCAGCGCGCGGTCCCGATAGTGCGGGGCGATGACATCGTCGTCGCGCAGCAAACCGGCCAGGGCGCCCAGCGCCTCGTGTCCGGCACTCGAGATGTGGAACCAGGCGCCGCCCTGCCGGAAACAGAGCGCGGCGCGTCGATCGAATTCCCTGGACAGGAGCATGGTGTGCAGCAGCGCCCGCTCGGTATCCGGGGCCGATATCGGCGTCGCGGGATCGACCCGCTGCTGCACCGTCATGGTGCCAGCGTGCACCGAGCCGCTTACATCGGCATTACACCGAGACCCCGACGATCAGTTCCGCAGCAACAGCCGGGAATACGCGGACCGCAAGCGCGGCGAGGGATCCACGCCGAGTTCGTCCCGCAGTCGATCACAGAACTGCCGGTACACCCGGATACCACGATCCTGTCTGCCCACATCGAAGAGTGCCTCGACGAGCAGTTCGTGGAAACGCTCGTGGTAGGGGTAGCGGATCACCAGATCGCTGAGGTCCTCCAGCATTTCCATGCGCCGCCCCAACGCGAGCTGACAGGCCGCGACGGTCTCCAGCGTCTGCAGGTATCGCTCCTCGAGCCGCGCGCACATCGCCCGAACGCCGACCGGCGGATCCAAACCGGCCAGCGGCCTGCCGCGCCACAGGCTCAACGCCCGACGGCCCGCCGCCAAGGCCGCCTCCGGATCGGTCGCACCCAGTCGCAGCGCGTCGCGGGACCACACTTCGAAGTGGGTGAGGTCGACGCGCCGCGGGTCGCATTCGAGCACATAGCCGACCAGGATCCGGCGCACGCCGACCTCGCCGGCTGCCAATCCCCAACCGATCAGGTCGCGCCGCAGTCTGGAGATGTTCGCCTGCAGCGCGTTCTCGGCCGCCAGCGGTGGTCGTCGCGGCCACAGTTCGGCGATCAATGCACTGTCCCAGACCGGGTTTCCGCGAGCCGCGAGCAAAAGGGAGAGCAGGTTGGTGCGCAGACCGGGTTTCAAGACGACGACCCGGTCCGCGCCGCTCACCACCGGCGGGCCGAGGAGCAGGAACCGTGGTTCTCGGACTTCGACGGCGGCGGTGGGCTGCGAAGGTGACCACATGAAACACTCCTACCGAGACGAGGCCGTGTTTCCGCGTGCGAGTGGATCGCATTGTGTAGCACCGAATTCGACAATCGTGACGAGGATTTGTGAAGCATCGAGCTCGCCGGATTCATGGTATCTTGCGTGAGCTGGTTGATTCCGCCGAATCTTCATTCCATCGAACACCGTTTTCCATCGAACACCCATTCCGTCGAATGCATCCACGCGCCGGAGGGTTTGATGTCTTCGACCGAGCCGGCAGATGCGCACACGGTGCGCGCGTATCTCACCGAACTCCTCGACGAGGATCCGATCGCGCGGGATCGGGTATCACATGGCATGGCAGCGATTGTTGCAGCTGCCCGCAGCGGCCGCGCCTTCACCACGTCGCGTCTGGAGGTGCCGACATTCCGTTTGACCGAGGACGCGCACCTGCCCGACCTGGTCTGTGTCGGCGGAATTCTGCCGATCGCAGTGCATATCGCGTACGCGCGACTCGCGGGCGCGCTGCGTGGGTCCCATCGTGTGCTCGCGGTGGGATTGCCGGGGTTTCGGGCGGGCGAGAATCTTCCGGCCGACACCACCGCACTCGCGCGGGCAATGGCGATCGCTGTCGAGAAATGTTGCGATGATGAGCCGTTGGCGCTTCTCGGCTTCTCCTCCGGAGGTTGGGTGGCGCACGCGCTCACCGCCGGGCTGTCCTCGATCGGGGTGCGGGTGCGTGCCCTGATTCTGCTCGACACTCCGCCGCAGGGCGTTGTCGCGAGCATGGCGCTTTCCCCGGTGCTGCGTGGAATGTTGGCTGCCGGACCCGAATTCGTCGCCACCGATGATTCGGCGCTGACGGCCATGGGGTGGTATTTCGAACTGTTTCAGCACCGTTGGTCACCGGGCGCCCTTTCGGTGCCGGTGCGGTATATCCGTGCGGGCAGTGATCTGCCGGGCAACCCCAATCGTCGATGGTCCGAGCATTGGACCAGTCGAGCCACCGCCGTCCCCGGCGACCATTTGACGATCCTCACCGAACATGTCGACACCACCGCGGGCGAGATTCGGGAGTTGTTGACCGAATTCCCGGCGTCGTCCTGATCGGCGACTATCGCTGATCGGATGTCTCCCGAAGGCGGTCGGCGATCTCGGGCAGGCGGATCGTGCGATGCTGCATATCGAGCTCCTCGGCGATATCCCGGTCGGTATCGGCCCGCAATGACCGTGTCAGAAGGGATTTCATCATTTCGAGGGTGCTGCGGGGAACCGCGGCGAGTCGGGCCGCGAGCTCGGAGGCTCGCGGCTCTACGGATTCGTGGTCGACCACGCGGACCGGCGCCGCTCGCTCCCGCAGCGTCCGGCCCTGATACCCGTCCGCGGTCAGGAGCATCTCGGCGCCCAGTACGGCGCCGAGCCGATTCGTCATGATCGCGGCGGCGCCCAAGCACGGAGTGAACCCGTAGTGCAGGAAATTGGCGCGGTAGACCGAGCGTTCGGACAGCACCAGAACATCGCAGAACAATCCGAGGAGCAGTCCGCCGCCGATCGCATGACCGCGCATCGCGGCGACCACGGGGACCCGGCAGCGCAGCGGGCCGCGCACACACTCGTCGGCATACATCGCGGTGAGCCTGCCTGCCCGCAGACTCAGCAGATCCTCCTGCCTGGCGCCGAGGCAGAACACGTCGGGCCTGCCAAGCAGCACACAGACTTTGATCCGCGGATCCGCGTCGGCGCTGCGCAGGGCCGCGGGAATGCCCGCGAGGACGCCCGGGGTGAGACGGTTTCGTGCCTGCGCGTCATCGATGCGGATCTCCAGGATTCCGTCGTGACGGGTGACGATAACTGCTGACATGGCAACCACCATTGGTTCGGCCTCGCGATTACCCGACGCGGCGCCCCCACGCGGCGACACTGATGAGTCCGAGATCGAAGAAGTCCGGGTCCGCCAGCAGCGCGTTGAGTTCGCGGATCTGGGTCTCGGTGACAGATCCGGTCGAGATCATCGACGGTGCGAGCTGATCGACACTCAACCGAAGAATCTCGGCCAGTAATCCGCCGCCGTAACACGGATACAGCGCGGCATCGACACCGATATCGCGCAACCCCGCCGCGGCGAGCGGCTGCGGGAATCGGCGCGCCCAGTAGGTGATATCGGAACCGATCGTTTCGGTGAGCGTGCGGAAGAAGGCGCCCATGACCTGTGCGTAGATCTCGTTCGGAGAGCTGTCGAAGACGCAGTCGGAGAAGTCCTCCACAAGCAGACTGCCGCCGGGGCGCAGCCACCGCACTGTCTTGCGCACCAGGTCGTCGCGCTCGCGGAGATGTTCGAAGACGTAGCGGGCGACTATGAGATCGAAGTGGCCATCGGGAAAGGATTCGGTGGTGATGTCGTGCTCGATGATCCGCAGGTTCGACGTTTGTTCGGGCGCGAACAGACTGGTATCCAGGTCGGTCGCGAGGACGGTGGCACCGTACTCGTGCGCCAGTACCGACGCGATATGCCCCGTCCCGGCGCCGATTTCGAGACATCGCCACTCCGGACGGGGTCGAAGCTCGCCGAGACAGCGGAGCGTGTGCTCGTTGGTGAGTCGGCCCAGCAACGTCAACCTGGTCAATTCGCTGTCCTGCTGATGGCTGTAGAGCACGTCACCGTAGCGATGTTCGGCATTCATGATTCCTCCGTGGGGGATTCGGCGCGCAAAACCGAACGCACCACCCTACGAACGACCGGTGACCAGCCCACTGACAGCGACGCTGAACTACACCGTCAGCAGGGTCGTCAGCGTCCCGGTCAGTCCGCTCGGCGACGCTTCGCCGATGAGTCAACACGCTCGTCCGAGACTCGAGGCGCCGGTAATCGAATCCGTGGCCGAAGTGCTGATCATGGACCCGGACCAGATCAGCCCCGACCAAACGTTCACCGAGTTGGGCCTGGACTCCATTCTCACCGTCGAGTTCACGGCCGCACTGCGCAGACGCACCGGGATCGCGGTCAAGGCCGCCACCGTCTACGACCATCCCACCCCGCACCGGTTCGCTGCATTTCTGGAAACCGTCCCCGGCGGGGACTCGGCATGACCGTCCGGTGAAGGCCGTCTGGGCGGATCATCCGGCGCCGGAGGACCCGCTGTCGGCGGTGCGGATCGGGTCCTTCCCCGACCCGCCGATCCCCGACGGATGGGTGGCGGTGGCGGTGCGCGCCGTGTCACTGAACCATCACGAACTCTGGATCCTGCGCGGTGCGGGCGTGCCCGCGGACCGCTATCCCATAGTCCTGGGCTCGGACTGCGCCGGTATCGATCCGTCCGGGCGGGAGGTTCTGGTTACAGGGCTGGTATTCGATCCCAAGTACGCGCACGCGCCACTGGATCCGCGGCGCACCATTCTGGGGGAGTGCCACCACGGCACCTTCGCGACCACCGTCGCGGTGCCCGCGCACACGCTCATACCCAAACCGCCCGGTTTCTCGTTCGAAGAGGCGGCATGCCTGTGCGGCGCCTGGCTCACCGCCTACCGAATGTTGTTCACCCGCTCCGGATTACGGCCGGGGCATACGGTTCTGATCCAAGGCGCGGGCGGCGGCGTGGCGACCGCGCTCGTGGCGCTCGCCCGCGCGGCGGGCTACCGCGTCTGGGTGACGACCCGAACCGAAGCGAAACGTGTCCGAGCCCTCGCGATCGGCGCGCACCAAGCGTTCCCGTCCGGCGCGGTGCTGCCCGCACCCGTCGACGCGGTGATGGAAACCGTCGGCGCCGCCACCTGGAACCACTCCCTGCGCGCGCTGCGCCCCGGCGGCACACTGGTGGTTTCCGGCGCCACCACCGGCGCGCTCCCCGCAGCCCACCTGACCCGAATCTTCGCCTACGAACTGTCCGTCGTCGGCTCGACCAGCGGCACCGCCGAGGAGGCGACAGCACTGTTCGACTTCATGGCGCAGAACGGCCTGCGGCCGCTGATCGATACCGCCTACCCGTTCGACCAGGCCCGCCTCGCACTGCGACGCCTGGCGGCAGGTGAGTTCTTCGGCAAACTGACCCTCAGTTGGTAATCGGGGTCCGAGGTGTGCGCCGGTCGCTCAGCGGGCGTTGGCATCGACACCGATCCAGAATTGTTCGATGCATTCGGCCATGAGGCGGCCCGCGTGGACGGTGTCGCGCGGGTTGTCGCCGGAGTCCAGGCCGTGCTGGATCACTTCCAGCGCGCCGTCTTCCCATTGTCCCGGTTCGCCGTTGGCGTAGTAGTCCATGAACGGTTTGGGGGCGTCGAGGCCCCTGGCGCGGATGAGGTCGAGTAGTTCGAAGGTGTCGCGGTAGTAGATCTCGATATCGACCAGGGCGGCGAGGGCGGCGGCGGAGGTGCTGCCGTACTGGCCGAGCCAGGACATGACCCCGTTGTAGGCGTAGTTGGGCAGACCGACGGTGCGCGCGTCGATCTCGTCGTCGTCGAGTCCGAGCTCCGCGGCGCAGTGCATCAGGCGCGGGGTCGCGCCGTAGACCATACTGGCCAGCTTGCCGAAATACGGTGCGGCGGGGACGAAGGGGAAACGGCCGATCAGCACCCCGTAGGTGCCCATCTCGGGCGGGTGCAGCCGGATCTCCCCGGCCACCAGAGCGCGCAGGTGCGCCACGGTGAGCGTGCCGGCGCGGCCACGCTCCAGCAGCGGATTGGTCAGCGGATACTCGGCGTTCAGTCGGGCGACCGCATCGACGAGATCGGTGGCCGTGGGGTTGGCGGTGATCTTGATTTCCATGGTGGACTCCTCAGGAGACGGTCGTCCGGCGCGCCAGTTCGCGCACGAACGCTCGAACGGTGGGGTGGTCGTAGAGCACGGTGGCGGGCAGTCGCACTCCGGTGCGCACTTCGGTGCGGTGCATGATCTTCGCCGCCGTCAGCGAGTGTCCGCCTAGATCGAAGAAGTTCTCGTCGGGCGCGGGCGTGGTGCCGAGCGTCTCGGCCCAGATGGTGGTCATGGCGGCCATTTCGGCGTCCTCGTTCTCATTCACGCGATACTCCTGTCGGGTCGATGGTGCGGCTGCTCGCCCTCGAGGACCTCGAGCACGGCGCGGCGGTCGATCTTGCCGTTGGGTGTGAGGGGGATGGCGGGCACGCGGACCAGGCGGGTCGGGATCAGCGCGGTCGGAAGTTCACCCGCCAGATCTCGGCGCAACCGGCCCGGCGCGGGCACGGTGTCGTCGGCGACGATCAGCGCGGCGAGGATCCGATCCGCGCCGGGCGGGCCGATCGGCGCGACGGCGGCGTCGTGGATGCCGGGATGGCGGATGAGCGCCGCCTCGACCTCCCCGACCTCCATGCGTACCCCGCGGATATTCAACTGCTCGACGCTGCGGCGACCATGGAAATACAGCAGGCCGTCCGCATCGCGTGCGGCCAGGTCACCGGTGCGGTACCAGCGGCTGCCGTGCTCGGGTTCGTGCACGAAAACCTGTGCGGTTTCCTCGGGTTGGGCCAGGTAGCCCTCGGCCAGCACCCGACCGCCGACGTAGAGTTCGCCGATTGTGCCAGGCGGCACCTCCCGGCCTGCCTCGTCCAGCAACCGGACGAACGCGCCGTCGATCGGGTGCCCGATGGCCGGGAGCCCGTTGTCGGGGAGTGCGTCGATGGTGTGCGCGGTGGTGATGACGGTGGCCTCGGCGGTCCCGTAGTGGTTGACGACCGACCATCCGCTGGGGATCCGATTCAAACGCAGCACATCGCCGCCGGTGAGCAGGGTGTGCCAGGTGATGGCGTCGTCGGCGTCGAGGTCCACGATGAGTTCGGCGATGGGCGAGGGGCTGAACAGCAGGTCGATGCGGTGTTCGCGCCCGAAGTCGATGATGCCGCCCGGCGAGAGCCGGATCTCCGCGGGCGCGACGACCACCGTCGCACCCGCGGACAGGCACGGCCAGATCTCCCAGACCGCCGCGTCGAATCCGGGGTTGGCGGTCTGCAATTGGCGCGTCCCCGTGGCGACCCGATAGGTGCGGTTGTGCCAGTCGATGAGGTTGGTCAGGCTGGCGTGCCCGACCACGACGCCCTTCGGCACCCCGGTGGATCCGGAGGTGCGAATGACGAAGGCTTGCGCGATGGGCGGGCTCGGCCGGGGGGCGGGCTCGCTCGCGCGCAGGTCGTCCATGCCCACGATGTGCTCCCCGGACAGCTCGGGATCATCGGTGATGACGGTGCCGATCAATGGGGGATACAGGAATCGATGGACGCGTCGCGCCGGATCCAACGGGTCCAGCGGGACGTAGGGCCGTCCGGCCAGCATCGCCCCGAGTGCCGCCACAATGTGATCGCGCATTCTGTTCACACGCACCGTGACCGGGCTGCCCGGCGGACCGTGCCGGGTCAGCAGCGTCGCGCCGCGCAGCGCCGCCCGCGCCAGCTCACCGTAGGTGAGCGCACCGTCCTCATCCTCGATGGCAAGGCAATTCGGTTGTGTGGCAGCTCGATTGAGCACATTCTGGGCGACTGTCATGGTGCTGCTCCCTGCTCGAGGACGGTGTCGATGGTGCGGGCGATGAACCGCGCACCCGTGTCGGTGAGGAGGGCGTAGTGGTCGCCGGGTTGCGGGAGCACCTGCACCCCACCGGGATAGAGTCCGGCCAAATGGGTTGCCAGCCGGTCGCATTGGGCCGCGGTGCGTCCCGCGCGCAGAATGGTGGTCGGGACGGGGACGGGCCGGGGGTGATAGCGCAGCAGGGCGGTGAGATCGGCGGTGGCCGCCGCCGCCTCCTGCGGGCTCGACAGGCCGGTTCGATTGCGGGCGTCGAGCTTTCGGCCGCGCCGAGCCGCACGCAGTTCGCGCAGGCCGGGGAGGGCGACGGCCAGATGCTCGGGGGAGAGCAGCCCCGGCAGGCCGAAGCGCGCCGGATGTCCGTCGATCATGATCAGTCGTTCGGGGTGGATGCCGAGGAGATTCGCCTGCCGGGTCAGCTCGTGGGCGACGGTGGCGCCGAGGGACCAACCGGCGAGGACGAATTCCGCTGTCGTGTCGAGCTGGGCCAGGTAGTAGGTGGCCAGGTCGGCGAGGCCGCGCACCGGACTGGTGGACCGGTCGGGCGGTCTGAGCCCGAAGCAGGCGCGGTCCGGGAGCGCCGCCGCGATGCGCGCGTAGGCGAGTGGTCCTCCGGTCAGCGCGGGAACGAAGAAGATCGGGGTGCGGCTGCCCGTGGTCAGGACGACCGGTCGGGTGATCGGTTCGTGGTGCGAGGTCACGGGAACGGCTGTGGCACGAGCCAACTCGACGAGGTTGCCGAGAGTGGGGTGCGCGGTGAAATCCTCTACCGGGATGGTGATCTCGAGTTCGGTGGCAAGGCGATCGAGCAGATGCAGCACACCGAGCGAATCGCCGCCGAGGCGGTAGTAGTCGTCGTCGGGTTCGAAGGTGTCGACACCGAGGGATTCGTGCCAGGCGTTCAGGACCGTGCGCGCAACCGTATCGGTGTGGTCGAATTGTGTTGCGATGCTCAGTCGTTCGTGTGTGGGCGACTCGCTGTTGTCGGCTGTTGGCAGGCCGAGGGCCGCTGCGGTTGCGATCGTTTCGAGTGCGGAACCCTGTGTTTCGGGTCCGGTTCCGGTCGAACTTGTGGTTCCGGGTTGCTGCAGGCTCCCATGTTCGCCGCGCGGACCGGCCGCGGCACTACTGCCGCCACCGGTTCCAGGCCAGGTGAAGGTTGGGCTCGCGGGGCTGGTGCGTTCTGCGGCAACCGGTTCGACGGCCGCGGCCTGCGCTGTCCGCGTGAATGGCGGACCGGGCAGATGACGCAGCCGGTACGGTCCGGGTCCGGCCAGCACCGTCGGTTCGACGTGCGCGCCGACCTGCCAAAGATCGGCGATGGATCGGGCGAGGTCGTGCTCGTTCCCGGATCCGGGTAGTGCGATGACGCGATTGTCGGCCTGCCAGTCCGGGTGGCGGCGCAGTGCGCCGGAAAGCGCGGCGCCGGGGCCGAGTTCGAGGAACAGCCGGTCCCCGCGAGACAGCAGTTGTCCGACATTGTCGGCCAGCCGGACGGTGCCGAGCATCTGTTCGACCCAGTAGCCGGGCTGCCGCGCACGCTCGTCGGACAGTGGGCCGCCGTCGCGGTTGGACAGGACGGGGAAATGCAGTCGGCCGGTCGGCGCGGCCCGGATGACCCGCTCGAGTTCCGCCGCGGCCGCACGCATGGCCGGTGCGTGGAAGGCCAGTGCGGTGGCCAGCGGCTTGCTGCGAATGCCGTGGTGTTCCAAGAGTTTCCGATACTGCTCGATCTCGTGCTCGGGTCCCGAGACGACGGCCAGGTCGACGCCGTCGATGGCCAGGGACACCTCCGGCGGGAACGGCCCGAGTTCGGCGGCGGCCCTGCGCACCGCGAGCATCGCGCCCGGCGGGCAGGCGGCCATGGCCATGGCGCGGCGGGCGACGATCTCGAGTGCGTCCTCGAGCGTCCACAGCCCGGCCGCGGTCGCGGCGGTGTATTCGCCGAGACTGGAGCCGAGCGCGGCGACGGGCCGCGCACCCCAGTTCCGCAGCTGGACTGCCAGTCCGTACCCGAGGGCCAACAGGCCGACCTGCTCGGTGACCGTATTCGGCGCGTCGGGTCCGCCGTCGGCGAGGTCGATTCCGAACTGTTCGCGCACCAGGGCGGATGCGGCGTCGTACACCTCCGCCACCGCGGGCAGCCGCTCGCACGCGAGCCGCACCGCCTCCGGTCGCCACGATCCCTGACCCGGAAACAGCAGCACGGCCTTGGGTCTGTCGGTGGCGCGTACTGGTTCGACCGCTCCGGACAGCGCGTGTTCGGCCTCGTCGGGGGTGCGTGCCACCACCGCGGTGCGCCACGGATGGTCGCGTCGGCCCGCGGCCAGCGTCCACGCCGTGTCGGCGAGGTCTTCTGGTGAAAAACCGGTCGTAGCAGTGGAATTCGGCGTCGCGGCGGTGTTCGGTGCGTCGGCGATCTCGCGGCGGTAGCGCGGGAGGGTGTCGGCGGCGGGGGTGGACAGGGTGAGGATCCGGGTGGCCGAGGCGGTCGGGGCGCTCGGTGCGGGCCGGTCGACCGGGCCGGAGACGATGGCGTGCACATTGGTGCCGCCCATGCCGATCGAGGTGACCCCGGCCAGGCGCGGTGTCGTCCAGGGTTGGGCGGTGGTGGGAATGAAGAACGGGGTGCGGTCCAGGTGCAGCAGTCGGTTCGGGGCGGTGAAATTGGCGGTGGGGACCAATTGTCCGTGGCGCAGCATCAGAATCGTCTTGATGAGGGAGGCGATCCCGCTGGCGCAGCCGGTGTGGCCGAGGTGGCCCTTCACCGAGCCGAGGGCGCAGTGTTCGCCCGCGGGCAGGTCGTGGAAGACCGCGGCGAGGGCTTCGACCTCGATCGGGTCGCCCAATTGTGTTCCGGTGCCGTGGGCTTCGATGTAGCCGATCTCCTCCGGGGTGACCCCGGCGAGCCGCTGTGCCGCGCGGACGGACTCGGCCTGGCCGCGCGGGGAGGGCGCGGTGAACCCGACCCGGTGCGAACCGTCGTTGGTGCAGGCCGACCCGCGGATGACGGCGTCGATCTCGTATCCGGCGGCCAGCGCGTCGTTCAGCGGGCACAGCACGACCGCGCCGGCCCCTTCGCCGGGCACGGTGCCCGCGGCGGCGTGGTCGAAGGGCCTGCAATAGCCGTCGGGAGCGAGGATGCCGCCCGCCAGGTAGGGGTATCCGGTCGAGTCCTCGGCGATGCGGACCCCGCCTGCCACCGCGATATCGCATTCACCCGACCGTAGGCTCTGACATGCCACATGGACGGCCGACAGCGAGGTCGAACAGCCGGACTGGACCGTCATCGCAGGCCCGGTCAGTCCCAGCTTGTAGGCCACGCGGCTGGTGAGAAAGTCCTTGTCCCAATAGGTTTCGTCGGCCTCGCTGGGGTGCGGCGGATCGGATCCGGCGAAGACGCCGATGCGGTGGCCGGGGCGGGTCGGATCGATCGCGGCATTGTCGATGGCCTGGGCCGCGACCTCGAGGAAGACGCGCTGCTGGGCATCGATCCTGGCCGCGTCGGCGCGCGAGTACCCGAAGAAGGCGCCGTCGAAGGCGTGTCCGTCGTCGAGCGTGCCGTAGGCGGCGACGCGCGTCGGACGGTCGCCGGGACCTCGGGTGATGGCGTCGGATCCCGAACACAGCAGTCGCCACAACTGCGCGGCGTCGGCGGCGCCGGGAAAGCGGCAGGCCAGGCCGATCACGGCAACGGGCGCGGTCACGACGGTCCCTCCGCTTCGAGGTGATCGGCGAGTTCGCGGATGGTCGGGCAGGCGAACAGCACGCCGATCGGCACCTCCCGGCCGAGCAATCGCTCGAGTTCGGCGTGGACCGCGATGAGTTTGGCCGAATCGCCGCCGACGTCGAAGAAGTTGTCGTCGAGTCCGAGGTCCGTCGCGTCGAGCACGTCGAGCCAGCTGCGGCGGATCTCGTCCGCGAGGTCGGCCGACCGGACGGGATCGCGGGACCCCGTGCGGGATTCGGGTGCGGCCGATTCGAACCGGGACTGCACCACGGGTGCCGAATGCGCGGTCGCGGCGGCGAATTCGAGCATGGCGGGGACGGATCTCGGTGCGCCGTTCGCGGGCGCCGCCGGTCCGGCGGTCAGTATCGTTGCCACGGTCGGAACCTGTTGCGCCGCCACCATTTCGGTGGTGCGGGGTGCCTCTCCCGCGCCTACCACGGTGAGCAGCGCATCCCGCAGGCAGGCCGCGAGCGCCTCGGCCCCGGCCCGGCTCACCCGCTCACCCTGGTAGCAGAGGTCGAGGTCGAAGGGCGCACCCACGTCGTGGGCGGTGACGACGATCGGGTGCCCCTGACGTCGGAGGGCGGCAGGCACCCGCAGCCGGGTCAGGCGGTGCGCGCCGAGCGGAATGTCCGCGGCGGCGGAGCCGTATCCGCTGAGCAGGACCTCGCAGTACGGTGCGGCGCCCCGTTCGCTTCTGATCCCGGCGACCAACCGGTGGTAGGGCACCGGCGGGCCGTCGAGTGCGTCCGCGATCCGAGCGCGTACCGATCGCACCACATCGCCGACCGTGCCGAGGTGGGAGCGCACGACTGTGAGATCGAACTGCGGGCCGATGGCCGCGCCCGCTCCCTCGGCGTGCGTCGACACCACGGAACCGAAAGTGATATCCGGTGTTTCGAGCCAGCGGTGCAGCGCCAGCGCGAGCGCCGCCGCGATCAGTGTATGCGCCGGTGCGCCATAGGTGCGACAGGCCGAGCGCAGCACCTGTCGCGCCACCGGGACTTCGACCGCGATGCGGCCATCCGGCGCGACCGCGTGCACCGGCGGCAGGATCGAAATCGGCACCCCGGCAAGCGATTCGGTGGCGGCAGCCAGCGCGCCCGCCTCGGGTTCGGGTTCCGGCGGGAGATCGGCGTACTGCGCGCCCGGCCACTGCGTCGCGGGCGCGCCCGCGCGGGCGGCCCGGTAGCAGCGGTCGAGATCGTCCATCAGCGGTCCGAGCGAACCCTCATCGGTGATCAGATGGTGCTGATGCAGAACGAGGACATCCTCGGCCCCTCGCGCTCGGACCACGACGGCCTCGAGCAACCGCCCGCTCGCCGGAACCATCGGCGTGCTGAGCGTGGCCCCGAATTCCGGTGGTTCACTCACCTCGATGACCCGCACTGCGGGTTCCCACGCCGATCCGGCGACCGCCCGCACGCGCCCGCGGTCGACGACGAATCCGGTGCGCAGCAACCGATGCCGCTCGGTCAATGCCGTGAGCGCGGCCCGCAGCGCCGCGAGTTCGATCGGTCCGCCACCGACGCGCCAGGCGAGGGTCTCCACATACCCATTCGGTACACCGGCCAGTCGATCGGCGATGAATATCCGCTCCTGCACCGCGGACAGCGGCTCGACCGGAATCCGCGCGACGGCCGCGGGGATCTGCTCGGCATCGGACTCACGCCGATCCCGTTGCACCGCAGGGCGATGCGATACCGCATCGGGACCGCCGGACTCGTCGATGGCGATCAGCCCGCGCCGGTCCAGTTTTCCGGTATCGGTCAGCGGCAGCGCCGCGACGAAGTGGAAGACGTGCGGCACCATGTATTGCGGCAGCCGGGTGCGCAAATGTTCGGACAGTTGCTGTTTCGTGGGCGGCCCGGTCGAATCCGCTTCGGCGCGCGCGACGACGAAGGCCGCGATCAACCCGCCCGACCGGCCCGACATCACCACCGCCGCATTGGCGACGAGCCGATGTTCGCGCAGCGCGGATTCGATATCGCCGGGTTCGATGCGGTGGCCGTGCCACTGGAACTGGTCATCGGCGCGCGCGAGGTATTCCAGGCGGCCGTCGAGGCGGCGGCGGGCCAGATCTCCGGTGCGCAGCAGGCGGTCCTCGCCGAGAACGCCGGTGGGGAAGCGCTGCTCGGTCAGTTCGGGCAGATTGTGGTATCCGGCGGCGATACCGGTACCGCCCAACCAGATTTCGCCCACGGCCCCGTCGGGCACCAGGCGGCGGCCGGTGTCCGGGTCGACCAGGTACAGCGCGGTGCCGGGCAGTGGCAGACCGATCGGGCTGCGGACCTCGCAGAGATCCTCGTCGGAGAGTTCGTGGAAGGTCGCGTGAATCGTCGCCTCGGTGATGCCGTACATGTTGATCAGGCGCACGTCGGGATGATGCAGTCGCCACGACAGCAGTGGGGGCGGCTCGAGCTTCTCCCCGCCGAAGATGACATACCGCAGCCGCGGCAGCGGCAGCGGATCGCGCTCGTCGACGGCGATGATCCGGGCGAAGGCCGACGGGGTGTGGCAGAACACGGTGACGCCCTCGCGCTGCAAAGTGACCCGCAGTCTGCTCGGATCCATGACATTCTCCGCGTCGAGGACGACCAACCGTCCGCCCGTGGCCAGGCAGCCGAGGATCTCCCAGACGGAGAAGTCGAACGAGTACGAGTGGAACAGCGTCCAGACATCGTCGGGCCGAAGGTCCAGCGGCAGTTCGGGATTGGCGAGCAGGTGGGTGAGATTGCGGTGGGATATCCCGATGCCCTTGGGTTTTCCCGTGGTGCCCGAGGTGTAGAGCTGGTAGGCGAGGTCCGGATCGGACGGGGCGTGCGGTGCGCCGGTTTCGGTGACGGGTTCCTCGGCGTCCGGATCGAGCAGGTAGCCCGCGCCGCTGTCGGCGAGCAGGTGGTCCCGGCGCGCCTGCGGCATCCGGCGGTCGACCGGTACGTGGCAGCCGCCCGCGAGCATGGTGGCGAGGAAACAGCGCACACCCGCCGGGCCGGGGCCGAGCAGCGCGGCCACCTTGTCTCCCGGCCGCACGCCGCGATCGGTGAGCTTGTTCGCCAGCTCGCTCACCTCGGCCCACAGCGCGCGATAGCTGATGGTGTCGCCCCGATAGGTCAGTGCGGGCGCCTCGGGTCGGTGATGCGCGTGCCGGGCGATCAGTTCGGGCACGGTGATCATGGGCAGCACCGGATTGGCTTGCTGCCAGCGGGATTTCATGGCCGTCAACTGGGTGCCGTCGAACGGGTCGAGGTCGGCGAGGGTTCCGGTGTGGGACCGGACCCGGCCCAGCAGCGTGGCCAGGTTGCCTGCCAGATCGCACAGCCTGCCCTGGTGCGGATGCCTGCCCTCGACGGTCAGCGAGACCCGATCCGGCCTGCCCGACCGGGACATGGCAACGCTCAAGCCGAGCGGGACGACCGCCGCGTCGCGATCCAGGCAGCGCACCCGAATCGCGCCCGTCGACGGTATCTCCGGGGCGAGGAGGCGGTGGAGGTCCGCGACGGCGGTCGCGCCGTCGAGCGGCAGCGGCAGTGTGCGAGAGGCGTTGACGCCGCCCGCGCTGTCGTCGATGCGCAGCACCGAGTGGTCGGTGCACAGGCACCAGGACAGCAGCGCGACAAAGGCGACAAGGCAGTCCGCGGTCCGGTACTCGGTCGGATCGGGGATCAGCACCACCCGCTCCAGTACGGTGGTCGGTCCGATCGCTCGTGCTCCGGAAAGATCGGCGAAGAACTCGTCAGTCATGGTGGGCATCCAGGGGGAGGAGGATCCGGCCGAAGCCGAGGGAAGGGGGTCAGTGTCGCGTCAGTGCGGCCTCAGTGCTCGGTCACGCCCCGGTGGCAGTGTTGTCTGCGATATTCGCGACCATTTCCCGTACGGCAGGAGGCGAGTATGTTCACCGATTTCACGGATATGCCGCGAGCGGGTGCGGCGATCGAGACGCTGCAGAAGATGTCGGTCGACCGTCCGATACCCAATATTTTCCTGGAACGATTGCGTGCAGGCACGTTGCCGCAAACCGCGATACCCGGTCTGGTCGGTGTCACCCATAAATGTCATCCGGCGGAGATCACCGGATTCGCCGCCGTGTTGGCCAGATTTCCGAGGCAGCACAATACCGAATTCCTGGCCAATATGATCCACCTCATCAATCGGGCGGGCCCGAAATTGTCGAAGGTCTGCGCGGCGATGCGTCTCGACGCGCCCACGCTCCAGTATTGGCCGGAGGATCCGCGGGCCTGGCAGGTGGCCGCATTCTGGGGACGGATGGGCTGGCTGGGCAACGCTTCGGAAACCGGCATCGCACTGTACTGGGATATGGTCAAATACTTTCCCGACAGCGACGAAATGCTGGCGCTGCTGCCCGAATCCGGTCTCGCGGTGCCCGCGGAATTCGTCGGTTATTACGCGGGCGGGCAATCCGATGAACTCGAGCGGCAGGCGCTGCTGGCCGCCGAAGAGGGTTTCGACGCGGGCGAGGATCCGCAGCGCGCCATTGTCGCGGGGCGACAGATGGACGAGGCGATCGGCGGCTACTGGGCCGCCGCGGCGGAGGCCGCTGAATCTGGCTGAGCGGCGGAGGCCGCTGAATCTGGCTGAGCGGCGGAGGCCGCTGAATTCAATTGAGCGGCGGCGGCTCTCGACTGAGCGGCGGGGGCCGCTCAGTCGAATCCAGCGGGCGGTCATCACGCCGCCGGCACGCCACCGGTGCGCAGGTAGTCGTAGGCGTCGGTGAGCGAGATCCGCGCGCCGTGCACGACCTTGTTGACGATCGCGTACCGGGCGCCGCCGACGGTCAGCGCGCCGTAGATGTGCTCGAGCGAGCCGCAGCCGCCGGAGGCGATGACCGGAATCGGCACCGCGTCGGCGAAGGCGCGCACCTGGTCGACGTCGAATCCGGCGCCGGTGCCCTCGCGGTCGAGATTGTTCGGCAGCAGCGAGCCGACGCCGAGATCGACGAGCATCTGCGCCCAGACGATGGCATCCAGGTCGGTCGGCCTGGTGCCGCCGTCGACGAAGACGTGCCAGTGTCCCTCGGCGGTGTGGCGGATATTCATGATGCCGACGAGCCGGGCGGAACCGTAGCGGTCGGCGAGCCTGCACACCATCGACGGGTGTTCGAGCGAGGTGGTGCTGAAGCCGAGAACCTGCACGCCGGCCTCGAACAGCATGTCCGCGGCGGCGGCCGAGGGCAGGCGGCCACCGGCCACCGTCGCCCACAATCCGCCACCGACGGCCATTTTCTTGAGCACCGGAAGGAATGTTCGATAGTTCTCCCAGGAATCCTGCACATCGACGAAGACCTTGTCGGCGCCCTGCGCGCGATAGTGCGCGGCAATGGCGATCGGATCCGACGGGTCCGCCAGTCCGGGAATCGCGGAAGGTACGGTCGCCTCCGTGCCGCAGATATCGACGCACGGCAGAATGGGCGATTCGAGTGGGGTCGCATTCGATGCGTTGTATTGGTCCACGGATTCTCTTCCTAGGGGAGTTTGTGGGGGCCACTACTTTCTAGCCCATGCCACTGATGGGGAATTGATGTGCTGCTGATCCGGCGCTGATATGAATTTCCATCGAATTGATCATCCGACCAGTAAAACTTTCCCGGTGCGATCCGTCGACCTGCTGCGTCGAACCGCATCCGCCGCATCGGCGAGATCGAAAGTATCGGCGACGGCCAGCGCCTCCGGATTTCGGAGCAGATCCTCGAATACGGCCGCGTCGAGATTCTTCCGTTCGACGTCGGAGAGTTTTTCCAGATGCTCGGGCAACCAGAAACCTTCGAGGTGCAGATTCCGGAATATCAATTCGCCGGTGGGCACCGGAATCGGTTCGCCGGACAGGATGCCGAAGGCGACCAGTGTGCCGCCCGTGCGCAGGCTGTCGAGCAGCAGGCGGCCCACGGCCCCGCCCACCGAATCGATGGCCGCGTCGACGCCGCCGGAGGTGATCTCCTTGATCCGTGCGGCCCAGCCGTCGGGACCGCCCGCACCGGCGTCGGGGGCTTGGGACAGGTCGATGACGATATCCGCGCCGCCGCCTGCCAAGCGTTCGGCCTGGAACTTCGAGCGCACCAGGTGAATACAGCGCACCTCCCGCGCGGCCGCGAGCAACCCGAACTGCACGGCTACCGCCGAGGCCCCCGCGCTGAGCGCGACCCAGCCGCCGGGCGGCAGATCCAGGTGGTCCAACAGCATTCGCGCCGCGTACGGGTTGACGGTGAGCTGCGCGGCGAGGATATCGTCCACCCCATCCGGGGCCACGATGACCTCATCGGTCGCCGCCGCGACATAGGACTGCCAGGTGCCGCGCGCGGCCACCGAAACCCTGGTTCCGGTCGCGGGCAACCCATTCGGGGGCGGCCGGACCACGACGCCTGCCCCTTCGAATCCGGCGGTCGCCGGGAATTCGGCGGCGCGGCCGTAGCGGCCCTCGATGTACATGACATCGGAGGGGTTGACCGGCCGGGTGTGCACGCGGACCAGTGCCTGCCCACCGGTCGGCACCGGCATCGGAATGTCCTCGGCCACCAGCACATCGTCCGGATCGCCGTATCGGTGGAAGCGTATCGCGCGCATGGCGGCCTCCAAATGGGATGGTGGCGCGGAAGTTTCAGCCGCGCTGCAGGATTCGGTCCATGGTGTGATCGAGCACGGCCGAGGGCGACAGACCGAGCTGCACCGCGAGGCACTGGCGTGCCCGCTGATAGACGCGGATCGCGTCGCCCGGCCTGCCCACGTGCTCGAGCGCGATCATCAGCTGGACGTAGAGGTGTTCCTCGAGCGGATGCTCCACGATCAGGCGTTCGAGGCGGGGTATGGCATCGAGGTAGCGGCCGCAGGCGAGTTCGATCTCGGTCATCTGCGCCAGCGCGTTGATCCGCTCGCGGTCGAGGCGCTCGACCTCCGAATCGCGGATCCGGCCCGGTGGAATATCGTGCAGCGGGGGGCCGCGCCAGCAGTCCAGCGCCTTCCGATAGCAACTCAGCGCCTCGTCGAAATCACGGCTCTTGGTCGTGTTCGCGCGCTGGAGCCAATAGCGGAACCAGAAGGTGTCCAGCGCCTGCGCGGGCACGTCGAGCAGGTAGCCGGGATATTGGGCGCGCAGGTCGATTCCGGTTTCGGCACCGCACGGCAAGGTGCGGCGCAGGCGCGAAATCTGCGCGTGCAGCGCGTTCGGCGTGCACCGCGGCGGGCCATCGGGCCACAGTTCATTGATCAGATCGCCGAGCGGGACCGGGTTGTTGCGGTGGATCAGCAGCGCGGCGAGCAGGCTGCGCTGATGTTTGCCGGTCATCGGGATGACGTGGTCGTTATGGCGCACCTCGAGGGTGCCGAGCAGAGCGAAGGTGATGACAGGTGTGGTCATGGGCGTCCCGGTTTCGTCGCATAGCCGGTGGTGTCGCAGCGTCATTCGCAGGTGCTCATCGGTCAGCTATCCCTCAGAACCGTACGGCCGCACCGCCGGGTGGTACGGGGATCGAGTTGGCTCCCAACGGAATTGGCGATCGTCTTCCAATCCTGGCTCGAGCCGACGCGTCGAATTCCAAATTATTTTGGACCCCGCCGCCGCGGGGATCAGCCGACGAGTCCGGCCAACTCGAGCAGGTAGCCGACCTCGGCCCGGACCAGGTGATTGCCGCGCCGGGCGAGATATTGCAGGCATTCGCGCGCCGCGGGATTGTGCCCGATGTCCTCGGGGGCGATGGAGGCCGCCTTCATCAGCGCGAAGGTGGCACCGGTGTCGTCGTGCCGCTGGACGAAGGCCGTGGCCTGGTAGACGTAGTACGCGACGCGTTGCTGGACGAGCAGGTGGTCGTCGGGATCCACCTCGGCCGCGAGCCGGATGGTCCGGTCCGGATCGTGGCGGTCGAGTGCGATCCGCATCTCGGCGATGTGGAACTCCGTTGGTCCGAAGGGGATTCCCAGTTCGTGGCAGTCGCCGCCCACGGTGTCGGCGGCTTCCTGTGCCGCGGTGCGCAGGCGGTGGCGGGTCTGTTCGTCGTCGGCGGCGCTGAGCGCGGCGAGCAGCAACAGCGCGCCCCGCAGCACGGCGGCCCCCGCCTGCGGTTCCGCCGCGGGCATCAGGTCGGCGGCGGCGAGGGCGCACTCGCGGCTCTCGTCGATCCGCTCCCAGTGCAGCAACTCCGAGGCCAGATGCCAGGTGCTTGCGGCGATCGGCAGCGGCAGGCGGTATTGCGCGGTGAGTTCCAGGGAACGATCGGCCACCAGCGTCGCGGTCGAGTGATCGCCGCATGCGGCGAACAGATATCGGGAAATGTGATACAAACCGGCCAGCAGGTCGGCTGTTTGCGGTGTCCGCAGTCGCCAATGCGCCATTCGCGTCGCATTCATTGCGGCCGGAAGGGTATCGGCCAGTTGCGAGTGGCGCCGCCCCGAATTCATCCAAAGGTGCCAGCAATAGTGCACATCGGCCGTCAGGGATTCGGGATCGCGATTCGCCTCGGCCGGATCGTGGCGCAGGACGGGATGGGCCGTGATGGCGTGCCGCAGCGCGGTCAGCTCATCGGTCGGGTTCGGCAGGAAGGCGGGCGTCTTCGGCATGGACCATTCGACGAGATCGGTGGGGTCATCGATCTGCAGCACCTCGGCGAGCCTGGTCAGCAGGGCGATGCTGTCGAGCCTGCGCTGCCCGGACTCCACCAGTCGCAGCCACTCCTCGCTGCGGCCGACGAGACCCGCGACCACCTTCCGCGACAGGCCGCGGCGACGACGGCGAATCTCGATGCGCTGGCCTGCGGTGGAACTGCCGGAAGTCGCCATATGGCTCAATCTTTCCTCGGAAGTCATTCGGGTCGCGCAGGTTCCGGGTCACCGCTCGTAGGGGTGTGGGGCGTGGCAATTCTATGTCGGCGAGAATTGGGCGCGGCCGGGATGCGGGTGATTTGCTAGGATTACTCTGTCTTTGCCGAGGCAATTCGCGAGGGTCGCCGAGACATCCGGCCGGGGTTGGCGACCGAGGGCATTGGTCTGTCCCGCGAATTCGCTTCTCCACAAAGAGCCTGGCTATCGGCAGCATATCCGGCCGCATCGTCTCTGGAGGTGTCATGCCTCTCGTCGATCACACCGGTGAGTACCGAGAATTCCTCCCTGCGGACAGCGCCGTCCAGTATTTGACCCCTTCGGGGGAAGCGGTCGACAGCAAGGCCAACTATCCGCTCCCCAGCGCCGACCGCCTCGTCGAGATGTATCGAAAAATGGTGCTGGGCAGGGCATTCGACCTGCAGGCCACCGCATTGACCAAAGAGCGGCGATTGGCCGTCTACCCGTCCTCGCGCGGGCAGGAAGCCTGCGAGATCGCGGCGGCGATGTGCCTCGAGGTCACCGATTGGATGTTCCCCACCTATCGGGACACCGTCGCCATCGGCGCGCGCGGCGTCGAACCGGTCGCGCTGCTCGGTCTGCTCGCAGGCGACTGGCACTGCGGCTACAACCCCGCCGTCTATCGGACCGCACCCCAGTGCACACCGCTGGCCACCCAGCTGCCGCACGCCGCCGGACTGGCCTATGCCGAGCGCAGACGCGGCCACCCGACCGTGGCGCTCGCACTGTGCGGTGACGGTGCGACCAGCGAGGGCGATTTCCACGAGGGCCTGAACTTCGCGGCGGTCTTCCACGCGCCGGTGGTGTTCCTGGTGCAGAACAATGGGTTCGCCATCAGCGTGCCGCTGGCGCGGCAGAGCGTCGCGCCGTCGCTGGCGCACAAGGGCGTCGGCTACGGAATCAGATCCGAACAGGTGGACGGCAACGATCCGATGGCCATGCTCGCGGTGCTGGACGCGGCCGTCGAATACGCGCGGGCAGGGCGCGGACCGGTACTGGTGGAGGCGCACACCTATCGCCTCGAGGCGCACACCAACGCCGACGACGCCACCCGCTACCGGGAATCGGCCGAGGTCGAGCGGTGGCTGTCCCGCGATCCGATCGCGCGCCTGGAAACCTACCTGCGCGCGCACGGCCTGCTCGACGACGCCGCTGTAGACCGGGTGCGGGAGGAGGCCGACAAGACCGCCGCGGCGGTGCGTGCCGCGATGCACTCCGAACGACCCGCCGACCCCGACGATATTTTCCGGCACGTCTTCGCCACCGCCACACCGCAATTGCGCGAACAGCAGGCGCAGGTCGCCGCCGAACTGGCCGCCGAATCCGAGGAGGTGTCGCGATGACGATGCTGACCATGGCCCAATCGCTCAATCAGGCGCTGCGCGACGCGCTGGCCGCCGATGAGAACGTGGTGATCTTCGGTGAGGACGTCGGCGCGCTGGGCGGCGTCTTCCGGGTGACCGACGGGTTGACCGAACGCTTCGGCGACGACCGCTGCTTCGACACCCCCGTCGCCGAGGCGGGCATCGTCGGCTTCGCGATCGGGATGGCGATGAGCGGATTCCGGCCGGTGGTGGAGATGCAATTCGACGCATACGCCTACCCGGCCTTCGAACAGATCGTCTCGCACGTCGCGAAGCTCCGCAATCGCAGCAGGGGCGCCATCACCATGCCCATGGTCATTCGCATGCCCTACGCGGGAGGTATCGGCGGCGTAGAGCATCACTGCGACTCCAGCGAGGGCTACTACGCGCACACACCCGGTCTGCAGGTCGTCACGCCCGCGACCGTGGGCGACGCCTACGGTTTGCTGCGCCGTGCGATCGAGGATCCGGACCCGGTGATCTTCCTCGAACCGAAACGGCTCTACTTCGAAAGTGCGGATGTCGAACTCGGACTCGGTGAACCGATCGGCAAAGCCGCGGTGCGCAGGCAAGGTCGGGACGCGACATTGGTGGCGTACGGACCGTCGGTGTCGGTCGCGCTCGACACGGCGCGGGCCGCCGCCGAGGACGGCCGGTTCCTGGAAGTCATCGACCTGCGATCGATCGTCCCGTTCGATGACGAGACGGTCATGGCGTCGGTCCGCAAGACCGGCCGCTGCGTGGTCATCCAGGAAGCACAGGGCTTCGCCGGAGTCGGCGCCGAGATCGCCGCGCGTGTACAGGAACGTTGCTTCCACCAGCTACGGGCGCCCGTGCTGCGCGTCAGCGGACTCGATGTCCCCTATCCCGCACCGAAACTCGAAAAGTTGTACCTCTCCGACGTCGACCGGGTGCTCGACAGTGTCGAGCGACTGCAGTGGGACGACGTCCCGGACCCACGATGGACGGTGTCGGCATGAGCGAACGCAGTGAGCGAATCATGGATACGGGCGAACGCAGTGAGCGAAACGTTGGTACTGGCGAACGCAGTGAGCGAATCATTGGCGCCGGCGAACGCGCTGAGCAGGTATTCACCCTCCCTGACTTCGGCGAGGGTCTTGTCGAGGGAGTCGTGCGTGCGTGGCGGGTCGCGGTCGGGGATACGGTGGTCATCGGCCAGAAAGTGGTCGTGGTGCAGATGCCGCGCGCCACGGTCGAGGTGCAGATTCCGTTCGCGGGGACCGTCATCGAGTTGCACGTGCCCGAGAACTCGGCACTGGCCGTCGGCGCACCGCTGATCACCGTCGGCGTCGAATCCGCAGCCAATGGGCTGATTGGAAGGCCGTTCGACGCGCACGTTCCGGGGGAGAGGTACGAGCAGTATCGAGAAGAGGAGCGGGCGGGGTCGGGTCATGTGCTGATCGGGTACGGGACCAGCGCGGGAACGCGTAGGCGACGGCGCCGGGTGGGGGGGATGGCAGGCACGCGGGGATCCGGCGGTGTTGGATCGGATGATGGTGTGCCGCAGGTTATTTCGCCTGCCGTGCGGAAGTCGGCGCGGGATCGAGGAGTTGATCTGCGTACGGTTTCGGGCAGCGGGGTCGGCGGAGTCATCACCGAAGCCGATGTTGCCGCGGCGAGTGCCGGTGCTGGGATCGGGATCGCCGAGGGAGCAGGCTCGCCTGGCGCCGCAGCGGTGGATTCGAATGGTGGTGCCGCCGGGAGCGCCAGGGGCGTCGGGCTGGATTCGAATGGCGCCGAAGGCGCTGCGCCGGGTTCGGGCCGCGCTGTGGCGGATTCACGTGGCACCGCATCGGATTCGCGTGGTGCCGCATCGGATTCGAATGACGCACTGGCGGGCGCGTCCGCGACTGCGGCGGATCGGGGTGGCGCTGTGGTGGGTTCTGGCGATGCCGCCGTCGATTCGCCCAGCGCCGTATCGGATTCGAAGCGTGGTGCTTCGGATTCGGTTCCTGCTACGGCGGCCTTGAACGGGCATGCAGGCGATTCGGCCGGGGCTGTGGCGAATTCGGCCGGGGCAGTGGCGGGGTCGGGCGGTGCCGATGGCCGAGCGTCCGGCGCCGGTGGGCGATCCAGGGTGGCGGCGGCCTTCGGGTTTGTCGCGCAGCGGATTCCGCTCGCGGGCGTGCGAAAGGTGATCGCCGACAGGCTGTCCACGAGTCGCCGCGAGATTCCGGACGCGACCACCTGGCTGGACGTGGATGCCACCGAACTGCTGCGGGCGCGGCGCGTGATCAACGCGGCGTTGCCCCGCGGCGAGCGGATCGGTCTGCCCGCCCTGCCGGCGCGGCTCGCCATTGCCGCACTGCGGCAGTATCCGGAGCTGAACGCGGTCGTGGACATCGAGCGCGGCGAGATCGTACGGTTCGACCGGGTGAATCTCGGGATTGTCGCGCGAACGCCGCACGGCCGGGTCGTCCCGGTGCTCGAGCGAGCCGATGCGATGACCACCGTCGAACTGTCCACCCAGCTGCGGGATGTGCTCGCGCTTGCCGACTCCGGAACGATCCCGGCCGACCGACTCACCGGCGGCACTTTCACGATCGACAACTACGGGGCGTCCGGCATGGACGGCTCGACCGCGACCGCCGCGAATCCCGATGCGCCCCTGCTGGGGATCGGTCGCATTGTCGATCGCCCGTGGGCGGTCGGCGGAGAAATGACCCTCCGCAAGATCACCCGTCTCTCGCTGACCTTCGACCAGCGCGTATGCGATGCCGATTCGGCGGAGGGGTTCCTGCGGCTGCTGGCCGACTACATCGAGAGCCCGATCGCCGCGCTGGGCCGAATCTGACCGCACGACAAGACCAGCCGACCGACGCCGTCATATCCGCCCGCATCGGGATGTGGCGCAGTGCGACTCGCGGATGCTATGCGTGGCCGGGATGCTGTTCCAACGGAACGGGATCGAGTTCGGCATCGGGAATTCGTGTGCGGGGTCCGGTGTGCTCGTCGCTCAGCCGGCCTGCGGGTAGCAAAGCACCGAGAATACCGAGGCTCGTGATCGGAAGCAGATCCAGCGAGACGATGGACAACAGCACGCTCACCACCAATACCACTGCGCTCCACCATGGCAGGCGGCCCACTCGGACGAGCAGCACCACCAGCAAGACCAGGCCCGCATAGAAAAGTTGCGGCCCCACCGTGTAGACAACCGCGCTGACACCCGGAATCGCCGAGAAATCGCGGTAGAGCGTCGTCATTCGGGTGGCGTCCGGCGCCAGGACGGCGAAGACGATATCGATACCGAACTGGATGATGGCGGCGGCCGATCCCATGAGGGGCACCGACAGCACGCCGGTCCGGACCGGGCCGCGCGGCAGTCCGCGACCGAGGCCGAGCACCACCGGGACGAAAAGCGCCAGCGCGGCCAATCCGGCCAAATGCGCTGCCTGCCAGGCGATGCCGGGTCCGTAGTGCCCACTCGCCTTGCCGACGAGCCGGATCGCGCCGTATCCGCAGAAGCATAGAGATGCCGAAACAACCAGCACGCCAGATGGTTTCACCCGGCCATCCTGGCCGCACGGCGGCATGGTTGTCATCGGGGATAACCCTGGTCCGAGCCCTGATACTCACGCCGATCGACGTCTGCCTCGGCCATGAGCATGACCTCGATCCGCCCGTTTCGCGCGAGCATTGCCGAATCGCCGCGCCGCACAGCCATTCGAGAGTTAATTCCGACAATTCGGCGAATTCCGGCATTCGAGGTCGAGTTCCGACAAATATGGCCGCAGTGTGCACGGCTCGGCTACAATGGCCAACCGGAGGGATAGCTCAGTGGGAGAATGCCTTTCGTTGGAAGGCCACCGGAAATGGTTGGAATCGGGGATAATTCGTTCGGTATTCCATCGGAGAGTGCCGGCGACAAGACAATCGAGGTCAGTCCCGGCGATCTGCATGTCATCGGGCATCGGTTCACCACGGCGGCCTCGGATGCCGACGAGAACTTCGCCAGGCACCATACCGACCTGGAAGACTATTCCAGCACGGTATTCGGCGCGACTCGTGCGGCGTTGATGAACAAGGTCGAAGACTGGCGGGCGCGGACGGAGCATATGGTGCACCGGGTCGAAGGCCATGGGCGCACACTGCATTCGAGCGCGATCGAATACCGGGCCGCGGAAGACAAGGGGCGGGCAGGCATCGAGAAAGCCGGCGGGCGGGGTTGATACGATGGTCTCGTTGGCGCCGGATGGCGGGGGTGCGGCGGCGCTCTCCTTCCGCGATGTACTCGGCTTCGATCCGGAACAATTGCAGCAAATATTCCGTATCTGCAATTCGGCCAATGGTTCGTGCGCCGATCTGCACGAAACGCTGCACGGCTTGAATACCCTGCACACCTGGGACGGTCCGGCGGCGAAGGCCGCCCAGGATTCGGTCGGAAAAACCAGGGTGGATATCGACAGTCACCGTCACGAGGTGTCGCAGGTCGGCACGGCCGCGCTGCACTGCTACGAAGAGGGCGTCGCGCTGAAGAAGGACGCGCTCGACCTTCAGCAGGAAGCCGACGCGTGTTTCCTCACCATAGATCCCGCCGGTATCGTCACCGAGAAATTACATGTGCCGTTCGACAATGCGCGGCAAACGCTGATCGCGAACCTGCAAGCCCGCGTGCACAATATCGTCGCCGCCGCCACCCGATTCGATCAGGACCTCGCCGTCCTGATCGAAGGCGCGGACGGGCAGCTTCCCCTGACGCCACCGGGTGCGCCGGGCGAGAACGAACTCGACCGTCGCGCCAACCAGCTCGCCGCGTTCCGCGCCGCCTACCATCGTGATCCGCTCTCCGAGAACGACTGGCGGATGGCCGATGCGCTGGACCCGCACACCTACGACCCGAAATACCAAGGCGTCAAGGCCAATATCACCACCGTCATGTTCGATCCGATCACCGGTGCGGGGGTGTACCGGCAGAACATGTACATCCCGTCCGCCGATGTGCACAACGTCTTCAACCTCTTCGACAATGTGGGATTCGACGGTTTCTTCCCTGAGAACAAGGGGGACAATCGCGGCCCGTCCTCAACAGTGTCCGCGGAAGAATCCAGGGTCTCGTTCTATGCCGATATGGACAACGGCATCCTTGTCGGCAGACAGAATCCGACGATCGGCGAAGACGGCAGGATCCGCGCCGGTGATCCCACCGTCCGGGCGGTGCAGGGCAACGACGGTTCGCTGGCCATCCACTACGAGGGGACGGACGCACTCGCCCCGCCCGGCGCGGAATTCTTTCCCGTCATGGGTGATATGACCCTGACGCCGACGGGCCGGGGCAATATCGCCGCGGGCGGGAGTGTCACCTCCTATCCCAGTGTCGAGGGCTACCAGTACAAGCCGGACGGGACCACCACGACGCTGATCTCCCGGCAGGCGACGATGTCCCCCTGGGGGCCGCTCGAGAACCTGCCGCGCGGCGAGAACACCCATATCGGTAAGGAAGCGCCGAGCGTGGTCGCCCAGGTTCCGCACTACCCGGACGACCCGAATATGCTCAGCCAGACCGACCGCCAACCTGGCCACGTCCCGAAGGTGACCGGACATATTCCGGGCGAACTGCAGGAACTTCCCAAGCCCACACCCAACCCACCCCCAACTCTGCCGCACGGCTGAGGGAGCAGTTCTCGCGCGGACCCGCATCAACTTTGGCTGGTGCGGGTGCTCGAGGGGGTCTCGGGCCAGTGCCATTCGGCGATCTCGGGGGGATCCTCGCCGTGTTCGCGGATGTAGCCGTGATGTTGGATGAGCTTGTTCTGGAGGTGTTCTCGGGTGTGGGCGGCGGCGGGCAGGAGGTGGGGGACGCGGTCGATGACGTCGATGGCGAGGTGGTAGCGGTCGATGCGGTTGCGGACGCACATGTCGAAAGGTGTTGTGGTGGTGCCCTCTTCGAGGTAGCCGCGGACGTGGAAGTTGTCGTGGCCCGCGCGGTGGTAGGTGAGGCGGTGGATGAGCCAGGGGTAGCCGTGGTAGGCGAACACGACCGGGGTGTCGGCGGTGAACAGCGTGTCGAAGGCGCGGTCGGACAGGCCGTGCGGGTGATCGCGGTCGTCCTGCAGACGCATCAGATCGACGACGTTGATGACGCGAATCCTCAGGTCCGGGAAGAGATTTCCGAGCAGGTCGACGGCAGCGAGGGTTTCCATGGTCGGCACGTCGCCCGCGCAGGCCATGACCACGTCGGGGTGGGCGCCCGCGTCGGTGCAGGCCCATTCCCAGCGGCCGATGCCCTTGGTGCAGTGGACGATCGCGTCTTCCATCGAAAGATACTGGGGCTGAGGTTGTTTGCCCGCGACGATGACGTTGACGTACTGGCGGCTGCGCAGGCAGTGGTCGGCGACCGAGAGCAGGGTGTTGGCGTCCGGCGGCAGGTAGACCCGGATGACCTCGGATTTCTTGTTCACCACATGGTCGATGAAGCCGGGATCCTGGTGGGAGAAGCCATTGTGATCCTGACGCCAGACATGGGAGGTGAGCAGATAGTTCAGCGAGGGGATCGGCCGCCGCCACGGGATGCGGTTGGTGGTGCGCAGCCATTTGGCGTGCTGGTTGAACATCGAGTCGACAATGTGCGCGAACGCCTCGTAGCAGGAGAACAGGCCGTGCCGTCCGGTGAGCAGGTAGCCTTCCAGCCAGCCCTGACAGGTGTGCTCGGACAGGATCTCCATGACGCGGCCGTCGATGGCCAGATGATCGTCGGTGGGCAGGGTGGGCGCGTTCCAGGTGCGGTCGGTGGTTTGCAGGACCGCGTCGAGCCGGTTGGAGTTGTTCTCGTCGGGGGAGAACATGCGGAAGGTCGTCATATTCGCGGCCATGACATCGCGCAGGAAGCCGCCGAGGATGCGGGTGGACTCGGCCATCGCCACCCCCGGCTGGTCGACCGGCGTCGCGTAGTCGCGGAAGTCCGGCAGATCCAGTCCGCGCACGAGCGGTCCGCCGTTGGCGTGCGGGTTGGCGCTCATGCGCCGGTCGCCCGCCGGGTGCAGGTCGCGGATGCGCGCGACGGGCGCGCCTGCGGCATCGAATAGTTCCTCGGGCCGGTAACCGCGCATCCAGTGTTCCAGCACGGTGCGGTGCGCCTCGCTGCGCGCGTCGGCGAACGGGACCTGGTGTGCGCGCCAATAGTTCTCGACCTTCAGTCCGTCGACCTCGGCCGGTCCGGTCCAGCCCTTCGGTGAGGCGAGCACGATCATCGGCCAGCGCGGCCTGGTGGCGTCGCCACCGGACCTGGCGCGGCGCTGGATGTCGGCGATCTCCTGCAGGCAGCGGTCCAGCGTCGCGGCGAAGCCGCGGTGCATCTGCTCGGGTTCGGCGCCCTCGACGAGGTACGGGAGGTAGCCGTAGCCGCGCAGGAGCTGGGCGAGCTCGTCGCGGTCGATCCGCGCGAGCACGGTCGGATTGGCGATCTTGTAGCCGTTGAGGTGCAGGATCGGCAGCACCGCGCCGTCGCGGCGCGGGTCGACGAATTTCGTCGCATGCCAGCCGGTGGCGAGCGGTCCGGTCTCGGCCTCTCCGTCGCCGACCACGGCGGCCACGATCAGGTCCGGATTGTCGAAGGCCGCGCCGTGGGCGTGCGACAGCGAATAGCCCAGTTCGCCGCCTTCGTGAATGGATCCGGGCGTCTCGGGGGCGACATGACTGGGGATGCCGCCGGGAAACGAGAACTGGGTGAACAGCCGCCGCATGCCGATCGCGTCCTGCGATATCTCCGGATACACCTCGCTGTAGGTGCCCTCGAGCCAAGCGGCGGCGACCGGGCCGGGGCCGCCGTGTCCCGGCCCCATTATGTAGATCATGTCGAGGTCGCGTGCGGCGATGACCCGATTCAGGTGCGCGTAAATGAAATTCAGCCCCGGTGTGGTGCCCCAGTGGCCGAGCAGCCGCGGCTTGATGTGTTCGGGTCGCAGTGGTTCGCGCAGCAGCGGGTTGTCCATGAGGAATATCTGCCCGACCGACAGATAGTTCGCCGCCCGCCACCACATGTCGATATCGGCGAGTTCGGCATCGGTCGGTGGTTGTTCGCGCACCGCAGTCGCGAAGCCGTCCTCGCGCGCATCGGTCATCGGTTCCATCCCTCCCGCTGGTCGCATCGCACCTGATCACGGTGACCGGCGCGCGGTCGCGGCACCTAGGGGCGAAGGTCACGGACGCCGACTACGTCCGTCACCGATCACGGCGGGGTGATGGCGAGGTAGGCGGTGCTCCACAGCTGGGCGGCATCGGATTCGGTCACGTCGGCGGTTCCCGCGCCGAACGCCACCGGCCGGTAGGCGCCGTCGCGGTAGGTCCAGCTCCACAGTTCCGAATTCAATATGGACGCTGCAGCATTTATGCTCTGCCACAGGGCTTTTCGGGCGGTTGTGAGTTGGTCACGGAGGGTGTCGGATAGGTCGGTGCGGGCGAGTTGGCGGTTCAGGCCTGCGGCGAAGGCGGCCTGCACCCAGGACCAGATGACGGTGCCGTGGTAGTCGTGTGCGGTGATCCGTTGCCGCACACCGGGGTCGGCGAAGACCGGGTTCGCGACGAGCAGGCCGGCGCCGGTCCGCAGACCCAGGGGAAACGGCGCGGCCATGGCCGCGATCTCGCGGGTGAGCGCCTCGGGGGTGGGTGATCCGAACAGTAGGTCGAAGACCTCGTCCGAATGCAGGAGGGGGATCGGCCTGCCGTCGGCGTCCAGGGCGATGGCGTGGAAAGCGAAGGGATTCGGGCCGAGTGCGGCGAGCGCGTCATCGGGCCGGACCCCGACCTCGGCGGCATAGTCCGTGATGGCTTGGGCGGCATCGGTATTGCTCTCGGTCACCGCGAACAGGCGGGTCGCCTCGGATCGCCAGATCTTCGCGTCGCCGGCCGCCGGGGCCAGCGCCGCCCTGGCGGCATCGTCGAGATCGAGCAGTCCGCTGCCTGCCAAACGCGCGGCGGCCTCGAGCGCGGCGGGCACGAGGACACAGTTCACGTCGTACGGGTACCGCCCGCCCGCCAGGCCGTCGGCGCTGTCGCGCCACTGCCCTGCCGCCTTACCGGTCGGTAGTCCGATCAGATTGGTGTACCGCGGATCTCGTGCGAACGCGGCCGCCGTTGCCACGACTCGGCGCAGGTTGGTGACCAGCGCTGTCGTGCGACGGGGATCGGCTCGGAAGTATTCGCGGGCATGCGCCGCACCGGCAAGATCGTCGAGCAGATAGGCGGCGAGCACGGGGGCCAGTAGATAGGTTTCGTCGATCATCGAGTAGTCGTAGGTCGGTGCGGCGCTTGAGGTTCCGTCCTGGCGGCGATGCTGGAGGACGGCGTGCTCCGAGATCGACTCCTCGTGGGCTACCAGACCTTCCGGGCTCAGCCGGGTCAGGACCGAATCGAATCCGGCGTCCAGTGCGGCGGGCGTGAGCACGGGCATGAGCAACTGCAGCGCGATGAGGGTGTCCCGGCCGAAGTAGGTGTCGAAATGCCATGAGCCCGCGAGGAATTTCTCCCGGTAGCTTAGGTACGTGAGTGTGTTCTCCGCGGCCGGGAGACGGCGCTGCGTGCCGTTGAGCAGCTCGCTTCCGGGCAGGGGCGTCAGTGGTGTGTCACCGGTCGATGCGGAGATCCGCAGGCCGATTCGGCCGTCGGCGCCTGCGGCGAGGGCCGTGCCGTCCGGTCGCACACTGCCCTCGGTCACGGTGACGGTCAGGTGGTAGCCGGGCGCGCCGTCGATGCGGTCTCGTGACCAGTCGAGTTTGTCGGCTGAAATACGCGGTGCGACAAGGACTTCCGGCGGAACCGTGCCGTTGCTGTCGAAGTCGCGCAGTACTCGGATACTTGAAAGGATCGCCTGCTTAAGTACCAGTTCCGGTGCCGCGATCGTGGCTTCGAACGTGGCACCGAACAGCGCTCGTCCTTGCGAATCGTGCTCCCGCAGCGGCTGTGATGCTTTCGTGACGGTCCAGGAAGCCGGATCGGACAGGGGTGCGAACCACACTCCGACACCGCTGTCACCGGCCGGGAAGGCCACCACGAGCCGTGGTTCCCGGCCCGAGCGCAACACAGGGTGCGCCGCGACCGGTCCCGCCCTTACGAATTCGTTGCTGTTCAATCCCTCGGCGACCGTGAACCGAAGCCCCACTGTCTCCGATGCCCGCGCGCATCCGGCCCCGATCACCAGCGTCAGTGCTATCCCTGCGGCCAACACCCCGCTGCGGAGGTTCGTCATGACCCCATCATGGTCGAAGGGCCGGCCTTCCCCGGACATCTCCGAAGTCGTGCCGGTTCAGCGGCGGGTTACCACAGGGACGCTGCGAGGTTGGGGGAGTCGGGCATGATGGTGGGTGGGGGTGCGGCCACGCCCATGATTCGGGAGCCCGCACCCTCGGTGGAACCGCGCGCCACCTCTACTGTTTCCTCAATGAAGAGAAGGTGTAATACGTTGTCCAACAACGTTGTTCGAGGCGCGTGCGCGAGGGTGGCGGTGCTGGTCCTGGCCGCCGCGCTGGTCGGGGCCTGCGGCTCCGACCAGACCGATTCCGCGAAATCGACCGCCGCGCAACCGACCTCGGCCGAGGAGCCCGCCGCGCTGGCGGCGGCGCTGGAACGCCTGGTCGGCGCCGACCAGGTGCCGGGCACCCAGGCGGTGCTCACCAATGGCGACAAGGTGCGCGAATACAACCACGGTATCGGGGATGCGGTATCGGGCAAGCCGTTCCCGGCCGATGCGCGGGTGCGCATCGGCAGCAACACCAAGACCTTCGTGGCCGTGGTGGCGCTGCAGTTGGTCGCCGAGGGCAAACTGGAACTCGACGCACCGATCGAGCAGTATCTGCCCGGTGTGGTGCGCGGTGTCGGCTACGACGCGAACAAGATCACGGTGCGAAATCTGCTGCAGCACACCAGTGGAATCCCGGATTACTCGAAGGAACCCGAATTCGACAAAGAGGATTCGATCCGCAAGATCTTCCAGCCGAACGAGCTGGTGCGGATGTCATGGACCAGACACCCCGCCAACTTTCCCCCCGGCGAGAGGTTCTCCTACAGCAACACCAACTACGTTCTCATCGGCATGATCATCGAGAAACTGACCGGGCAGAGCCTCGCGTCCGAGATCAAGCGCCGCATCGCCGAACCACTCGGCCTGACCGCGACCTTCCTGCCCGCACCGGAGCAAACCGATATCCCCGGCCCGCACCCGCAGGGATACGCCCTGGTCGAAGACAAGTCGCTGAATCTCACCGACCAGAACACCACGTGGGCCGGGGCAGCGGGCGCGATGATCTCCACCGGCCGAGAACTGAACCGCTTCTTCCTCGCACTGCTCAATGGCAAGCTGTTGCCGGCACCGCAGCTCGCCGAGATGCAACGCACCGTCCCGGCCGATGAGATCAACCCTGGTTGGCAGTACGGTCTCGGTCTGGCCCGCATCACCAGCTCCTGCGGCAAGGAGGTCTGGGGTCACGGCGGCTCCATCGTGGGCTTCCGAACCCGCACCGGCTACACGAAATCCGGCGAGGCCGTCACCGTCGCCGTCAACCAATACCCCACCGCCCCCACCATCCAGACCGACATGATCGCGGCCGTCGACGCAGCCCTCTGCGCGTCCTGAGTCATCGCCCGCCCACCCCGCATCGAGTGGGGTGGGTCGCGGCGACCCCCGGTAGAGCAGCTTTCGCTGCAGATCCCGGGCGGGCAGCCGATATCGCGAGTATTCGCTACTCGGCTGCCTTGCCCACGACCTGATAGATCAGCGGGCCGCAGGCTTTGCTGGTCCGGCCCTGGAATTGGATCGTGTAGGAACCCGCGTCCCGCACCTCGAACCACAGTGGATTCGGGGCCGTGGCGAAGGACTTGCTGTGGGGTTGGTAGCTGCGGGAGATGATCTCCTTCTGGTCGGAGTCCAGCACGACGACGTCGTACTCCTGCGAGCCCTGTCCTTGGCATTCCGGATCGGTGTTGATGCTGTGCTTCCAGGTGATCTCGACCTTGCGGCCCTGCGGAGCCGAAAACTCTTGAGTGAGGGTCGCGGAGCCGATATCGAGCGCCTGATGTTTTTCCTCGGTGAGTTTGCGGCCGTACAGAACTGCTGTGCCCTCTACTTGCCACTGTCCGAGATTCTCCGGACCCTTGATCACCCGATAGGGTTTCGCTTCCGAATCCCCGATGGCAGGGTTGTTGAATTCACCGTCCTGGATGAAGTTCGCGATGAACTCCTGCTTGCGTGCCTGCGTGGCGGTGCCGCCGGATTGCTTGGTCATGCCGTTCTCCTTTCCGACCCGGCTGTGGGCATGCCCACGCCGGGTCGCTTGATCGCCATGGAAACGACTGGAACGCAACCCTCCTGAATGATCTGTCTCAGCCTTTGAGGGTGAGCGAGGCGTGGGACGTCGCCCCTTGGTAGTCGGGGTCTCCGTCGAAGATCGCGGTGTAGCCTTCCAGCAGTGCCGAAACCCAGGTAAATGGGTTGGCGGCGTTGCTGCCCGAGTCGTATTCGGCGTTCCCCTCCGGATCGGTGACCGCCGTGCCGTGGACCTTCTTGGAATGTCCGGGACAGAACTTGATGGTCTTGCCCTCGATGGGACTTCCGTCCGTTTCGGTCAGCCTGGCGTTGGCAGTCACCGAAATGAGGCCACCGTCAAGGATCAGGCTGGCTTCGCCGTCTTCTGCCACGAGCTTGACGGCTGTTCGTCCGCGTTTCGCCGTTTTGGTGCCTTGGCTGCTCACATTGGGATCGATGATGGGCATGGACTTCCCTTTCGGTTCGTACGAACCGGGATTGTCGACTCCGGAGCGTTTCCCTGACACATCGGATACGTTCTCGCGACTCGCATGCCTCCAGCGAGCAGACTGCGGCTCAATTGTCCAGGTCACGCAAGTCGCCGACCTGAAGATAGCTATTAGCCGATCGAGTCAGGTGCTCCACCGATTTTCTGCCCAAATTATTCTACTCCGGTCGATTCGGAACCGTCTGGTGCGCGATCGAATTCGATTCGACCGGTACCGGTGCCGGAACCATGGTGAGCGCGTCGGGTATGGCATCGAACACCACACGCATATGAGCGGCGAGTGTGGCCGCGTCAAGGTCGCCGGGATCGGCGATCCAGTTGTCGATAGCGCAATGGAAGGCGGCGACGACGATATCGAGCGCGAGGCGGGGACGCTGATCGGTGCGCGGATCGATGGCGTAGCGGGCGCGGAGTGTGTCGAGGGAATCGCGAATTGTGTTGTCGCAGAATTGGAGGTTGTTCGCGCTCATCGATGGTGTGCTTCGGGCGAGGCGGTGGCTGCGTGCGGCTCGCGGCGCCCAGTCCTGTGGCATCAGAGCCAATGCCGCCAGCAGACTGTTCTGCAGCGTCAGGCGCAATGGCTCGGTGCCGGCGTCGCGCCGGCTCAGCTCGGTCGGGAAGGCGGTCCACAGATCCCGCAGCGGTGCCATGGCGACGTCTTCCTTGCTGGTGAAGTTGCGGAAGAACGTGCGTTTGGAGATATCGACCGTGTCGCAGAGTTCGTCGAGGGTCGTGTTGTCGAAGCCGCGCTCGGTGAACAGGTCGAGTGCGGTGTCTATCAGCGCTTGCCGAGCGCGCTGCTTCTTGCGTTCGCGCAGGGGCGCCCGTGCGTCGGTCATGTTGACAGACTAGCAACCGGACGCCCCCGCTTGCCTATCGCCTCTTGACAGCAGTTGCCACTGGGTGGCATTTTGGACCCCGCGCCCGGCAGCGGAGCGCGACAGGGTTTTGCTACTCGAAAGGTGTTGTGGCATGCGCGCATTGGTCGTGGACCACGCAGTCGCGGCTGGATTGCGGATCGGTGAGGTGCCGGATCCGGAGCCGACGCCACATCAGGCGGTGGTTCGGGTGACCGCGACCTCGCTCAACAATGGGGAGCTTCGATACGGGGTTGCCGAGGCGGCCGAAGGCTCGGTATTGGGTTGGGATGCGGCGGGGGTCGTCGAGCGCGCGGCCGCGGACGGCTCCGGCCCGCCGGTGGGGACACCGGTGGTCACGCTCGGCTGGGACGGTGCGTGGGCGGAGCTGCGCGCGGTCGACACCGACCTCATCGGCGTGATTCCGGCCGGCGCGGACCCTGGCGCGATAAGTACGGTTCCGGTCGCGGGTGCGAGTGCCCTGCGCTCGCTGCGCCGACTCGGATCCCTGCTGGGGCAGCGGGTTCTGATCACGGGAGCGACCGGCGGCACCGGTCGCTACGCGGTGCAACTCGCCCATCTCGCCGGTGCGCATGTCATCGCCTCGACCGGGGATCCCGCGACACATGCGCGCGGTCTGCGCGAACTCGGCGCCGACGAGGTCATCGGTGATCTCGCCGACCTGGACGCGACTGTCGACGGTGTGATCGATCTGGTGGGTGGCCCCGTTCTCGTCGACGCCTACCAAAACCTGTCCGAGGGCGGAACTCTCGTCGCGGTCGGTCACGTCGCGGGTGCGGGCGAGGTGTTCCCGTTCGGAGCGTTCTTCGGTGATCAGGGCCGCCACGATCGTTCAATCGTCACCTTCTTCCTCCTGGCCTGCAAGGATCTCGCCCCCGACCTGACCTGGTTGGCCGAGCGAGTCGCGGCGGGCGCCCTGGACCCGAATATCGTCTGGCGGGGCGACTGGACGCGCGTCGGCGAAGCGGCCGACGCGCTGCTGAACCGCCGCCTGCACGGCAAGGCGGTCCTGGAGTTGCCTTGACTTTGTGCGCGGTTGCGACAGCGCCGGCGGCGCAACAGGTTCCGCGCAAAAGGCGGGTAAGGCGCACATCGCGCGTTTCGAGATATCCAAGATCATCGACGTTAGGGTCGTGGCGAGTGAAAGAGGCGTCATGACAGTTGACCGAAGAAAATGGGGAGTGCTCGCTGTTCTCGTGGGGTTGCTGGTGGGGGCGCCGGGGGTGGCGCAGGCCGGTGCGGATCCGGGGGACGAAGTCGTGGTTCAGACTGATTCCGGACCCGTGCGTGGCGTGAATGCGGTGGGGTACAGGCTTTTTCAAGGTATTCCCTACGCTGCGGCTCCCGTCGGTGCGGCGCGATGGGAGCCGCCGCGACCCCCGGCTCACTGGGTGGAGCCGAGAGAGGCGAGCACGCCCGGCGATCGGTGTCCCCAACGGGCGGGGCAGATCACCCAGCCGAGTGTTTCGGAAGACTGCCTCTCTCTGAATGTCACCGCGCCGCATGACCAAACGCCCCGCCCGGTGCTGGTGTGGGTGCACGGTGGCTCCTTCATCGCCGGTGCCGGGGCCGACTTCGACGCGCGGCGGCTCAGCACTCTCGCCGACGCTGTCGTGGTGACATTCAACTATCGGCTCGGTGTGTTCGGTTTTCTGGCCCACCCAGACCTCGGTCGATCGAGCGATATCGCGTTGCAGGATCAGCAGGCGGCGTTGCGGTGGGTGCGGCGCAATGTGGCGGCATTCGGGGGCGACCCCGGCAATGTCACTTTGTTCGGTGAGTCGGCGGGTGGTCGTTCCGTCTGTGCCCATGTGGTTTCGCCGTCCTCGGCCGGGCTGTTCGACAAGGTGATTCTGCAAAGCGGTGGCTGCCTGAAGGACTGGCCGAAGAACGGGATCGGTCCGGGGTCGCGGGCCGGGTCCTCGTGGGTGTCGCGTGCGAGCGCCGAGCAGGTCGGCGTCGGATTGGCGACCGAACTCGGTTGCACCGGTGCGGAAGCGGCGGCGTGTCTGCGCGGTAAATCCGTCGCGGAGTTGCTCGCGGCCGGAGCCAAGCTCAAATGGAGCCCGATCTACGGGAACAGCGTGCTGCCGGAGAACCCGGTCACGGTATTGCACGAGCACCGCTTCAATCAGGTGCCTGTGCTGTCGGGCAACACATTGGACGAGGACCGACTCAACGTCAGTGGCGCCTACCCACAGGGCATTTCGGCGGATCGTTACCGCGAACTGCTACAAGACTCCTTCGGTGGCGATGCGGACCGGGTTGCCGATACCTACCCATTGGATGCCTTCGGCACCCCCACACTCGCGTGGGCAACCCTCACCACCGACCGGGTATTCGTGTGTAACACGTTGACCGCCAACCGCTTACTGGCCGATCGTGTACCCACCTTCGCGTATGAATTCGCCGACCGGGAAGCACCTGTCGTCTTCGCCGATCCCGCCGGGATCCCACCGGGCGCCTACCATGCTTCGGAGCTGGCATACCTCTTCGATCTGGCGGGGGTGTCCGCGAAACTCACGCCGGATCAAGAACGCCTCGCCGAGGCGATGATTCGTTCGTGGGGGCGCTTCGCCGCGACAGGCGATCCGAACGGACCCGGCCTGCCCCAATGGCCTGCGCTGCGCCCCGACGCCGCCGTGCCGTATGTGCAGGCATTCGCTCCCGGCGACGGTGGTATTCGGGCAGTCGACCTCAGTCGGGAGCACCACTGCGATCTGTGGAACAGCGTGGGCTCGTAGACGATCGGATGGCGTCGGTCACCGCGGCCAATGCCATCAGCCGCACCACGTCGACATTGGTGTCGACCGTTCCTGTCGCGGCGGTGATGAATCCGTCGCCGTCGAAGCGGGAATGCGGTGGGGTGAGCGCGCGGGACAGGCCGTCGTGCGCGCCTTGAGCGAGGATGTGCGCGCCCATCTTGTCCAGCCGGGCATTGGTGACGACGACGCCGATCGTGGTGTGCGTGCGGACCGGAGTGTCCTCGGGGTGCAGCTGTGCGACCGCGTCCAGGGTGATCTCGGCCGTCCCGTCGTCGATATCGCCGAAGGCGTTCACCACGCACAGCGCCCCGACGACCAGCTCGCCGAGTCTGCGCTGTGCCCAGCCGACGCCGCCGGGACGGCGGCCTGCCGGGCCGCGCCACTGCGAGGTGTAGGCGCCCGCGCCTGCCCCGACACGGCCGGTGACCACCGCGTCCGCTGTCGCGGCCATGGCCGCCTGATACCCGTGTTCGGCGGTGGGTCGCGCGGCCGGGTCGCCCGCGCCGAGATCGAAGATCGCCATGGTCGGGACGATCGGCACCGGGCCGGCCGGCGTCGGCACGCCGCGCCCGCGCTCCTCCAGGAAGCGCATGACGCCGTCGGCCGCCGCGAGTCCGAACGCGGAACCGCCGGTCAGCACCGCCGCGTCGGCGAACGGGACGGTCTTGTCGGGGGACAGCGCCGCCAGCTCGCGGCACGCCGGAGCGCCGCCCCGCACCTCGCACGACGCGGTGGCGCCCGGCGGGAAGAGGACGACGGTGCACCCTGTCTCGCCGATCGGATCGGACCAGTGCCCGATCCCGACCCCTGGAATATCGATCGACATACCTGTCCTCGAAATCGGTGACGGCCCACGGTAGCCGACCGATGGCGCGCCCGGTTCCCCCCGTTCGGGGGGATGTTCGCGGCCGTGAACCACCCCTAGGGTTTTCACATCGATATGGGCGCCGCTAGCGGCGACCGGGTCCGGGCTGGTCGACAGGGTGGTGGAGCGGTTGCAACGAGGTCATCGGGTCGGATTGGCGCTCATGACGATCGGCGTGCTGGCCGTCTCGGCGTGCGGCTCCGGCGCCGGGTCCGACGGCAAGAGTGTCGCCGTCGCGACGCAGCAGGCGACGCCACCGGACAGCGCGCTGAACCTGGATGCCACGGTGCATGTGCGGCTGGCCGTCGAGCCGACGAGCCTGAACCCGTTCACCACCGCGGGCGTCGCCGTCGATCAGATCCTGCTGGACAACGTGTATCAGGGCCTGGTCGGGATCGATACCGACGCGCGGGACCGGATCGTGCCGCAACTGGCCACCGCGTGGGAGCAGACGCCCGACGGGTTGACCTACACCTTCCACCTCGCGCCGAAAGCCGCGTTCCACGACGGTTCGGCGTTGACCGCCGCCGATGTGGTGTGGTCGCTGCAGCAGCAGATCGCGCCCGGATCGAAAGCGTTGCGCGCGAGCTCCTTCGGCGCGGTGTCGGAGGTGGTGGCCCCCGATCCCGCGACGGTCGTGATTCGTTTGCGTCAGCGCGACACCATGCTGCTGTGGAATCTGGCGCAGCGCGGCGGCATCGTCTACAAGAGCGGCACCGACTTCGCCGCGCTGGACGGCACGGAGAACGGCTCCGGCCCGTTCCGGATCAGCCAGTGGAATCGGGGCTCCACACTCACTTTGGGCCGGGTCCCGAACTATTGGGGCAGTGCGCCGAAGGTGGCCGGTGTGGTCTTCCACATCATCGTCGACACCACGGCGGCGAACAATGCGGAGCTGACCGGGCAGACCGATATCGAGGTCGCGACCGATCCGACCCTGCTGAGCACCTTCGCCGACACCGGCCGTTTCACCGTGTTGCGCGGCACCTCGACCGACAAATACACGTTGGCGTTCAACGAGACTCGTCCGGCACTGTCGAATCCGCAGGTGCGCCGGGCCATTCGGCAGGCGATCGACAAGGATGCCCTCATCACGGCGTTCGGCGGCGGGACGCGCATCGGCAGCCCGGTGCCGGTGCAGGATCCGTGGTACGCCGACCTGACCTCGATCGACGCCTACAATCCCGATAGTGCGCGAAAGCTGTTGGCAGCAGCCGGATTCGGGTCCGGGTTGCAGCTCGGTCTCGAAGTGCCGAATCACTATCCGACGGCGCTGAGCGATATCCTGGTCTCGGACCTGCGGGCCGTCGGTGTCACGGTGACGGTCCATCCGATGGAGTTCCAGACCTGGTTGTCGAAGGTGTATCGCAATCACGACTACGACCTGAGTCTGGTGGATCACGCGGAGGCGCGGGATCTGAATATCTATGCCCAGCCGGGGTACTACTTCGGCTACGAAAGCACGCAGGTCCAGCAGTGGTATCAGCAGGCGCTCACCGCCGAGTCCGACAGTGCGCGCGACGGTCTGCTGCAGCAGGCGGCGCGCCGGATCGCCGAGGACGCCCCGTGCGACTGGTTGTTCCTCGGTGAGGGAAACACCGTGATCCGCAAGGGTGTGTTCGGGGTTCCGCAGCACGAGACCAGCAACCGCCTTCCGGCGACCCGGCTGGCCGTGACCAAATGAGCCAAGTGACGGGGTGAGCCGTGCTGTGGTATTCGCTGCGGCGGGTCGGCCTGCTGGTGCTGTCGATGCTGGTCGCCGGGGTGCTGATCTTCGGCATGTTGCGGCTGCTGCCGGGTGATGTCGCGACCACCATCGGCGGCATCCACGCGACACCGGCGCAGTTGGCGGCGATCCGGGCCGATCTCGGTCTGAATCGGTCGCTGCCGGAACAGTATCTGTCCTGGATCGCGGGTGTGGCGCGCGGCGATTTCGGTCACTCGCAGTTGAATGGGACCTCCGTCGGCGCCGAGCTGTCGCAGAAGATGGCCGTCACCGGACCGTTGATCCTCGGCGGGCTGCTGGTCGCGATCGGTTTCGCGGTCCCGCTCGGGACGTGGGCGGCGGTGCGGCACCGCACCAGGGCGGGCGGCCTGGCGAATGCCCTGTCGCAGTTGGGTATCGCCGTTCCGAGCCTCTGGCTGGCCATGCTGTTGACCTTGGTGTTCGCGGTCGAACTGCCATGGCTTCCGGCGCAGGGTTTTCCGGCCGATCGGTGGGCGCAGCCTGCGACCGCGCTGCGCAGCCTGGTGTTGCCGTGTCTCACACTGGGATTGACCGAAGGCGCGGTGCTGTTTCGATTCGTGCGGTCGGCAATCCTCGGTGTCCTGCACTCGGAGTACTTGAGAACCGCGCGGTCCAAGGGCCTGCCGTTGCGTCAAGCCTTGGTGCGGCACGGGTTTCGCAATGCCGCACTGCCGGTCGTCTCCGTGTTGGGTTTGCAGGCGGCGACTTTGATCGTCGGGGCCGTCGTGGTGGAGCGGGTGTTCACCCTGCCGGGGGTGGGCAGCATGCTGCTGACCGATGTCGCGAACCGCGATCTGGTGAAGGTGCAGGGCGAGATGCTGCTGCTCGTCACCGCCGTGCTGGTGATCGGTTTCGTGGTCGACCTGATCCACCGGCTGATCGACCCCAGATTGGAGTCGCGATTGTGAACGGGCGTCATCGATTCCGCAGGTTCGCGCCGGTGCTGCGCAGGCCCGGCGGTCTGTTCGGAGTCGCCGCGGTGACCGCTCTGGTGGTGGCGGGCGGGGTGTCGGCGTGGTGGACGCCGCACGACCCGCTCGCGACCGATCCGCGGCAGGCCTGGCTGTTGCCGCTGCGCGGCGGACATCTGCTCGGGACCGACCGGGTCGGGCACGATGTCTTCAGCCAGTTGCTGGCGGGCGCGTGGCAGACGCTCGTGGTGGCGGTCCTGGTGGCCGTCATCGCCGGGACACTCGGCCTGACCTTGGCGCTGGCCGCGAATTCCGTGCTGCCCCCGGTCGCCGCGCCCGCCGCCGAACTCATCGGTGTCGGCGTCGCGTTTCCGGCGTTGCTGCTGGCGATGATCCTGGTGGCGGTCTACGGCGGGTCGCTGTTGACGGTGGCGCTGGCGATCGGCATCAGTTCGGGGATGGCGGTCGCGCGCGTGATGCGCGCCGAGGTGGCGCGGGTGCTCGCCAGTGATTACGTGTTGGCGGCCAGGGCGGCGGGCGCCTCGGCCGCGCGCATCGCCCGCACCCATGTCCTACCGGGCATCCGGCCGACGCTGATCGTGCAATTGTCGACCATGATGGCGCTGGCCGTGCTGGCCGAAGCCGCGCTGACCTACCTGGGCTACGGCAGTTCGCCGTCGGCGCCGTCCTGGGGCAGCATCCTGCGCGAGCAGCAGGAGTACATCCGGATCCGTCCGCTGCTGGTGATCTGGCCGGGGTTGGCGGTCGCGGGCACGGTGCTCGGATTCAATCTGCTGGGTGACGCCCTGCGCGCGGCGTTCGATGTGCGGCTGCGCGAGGACGCGAGGTCGCGATGACCCGACTGCTCGAGGTCACCGGCTTGCGGGTCCGGCTCGGCGGACGAATCGTGTTGGACGGCATCGATATCGGCATCGACGCGGGCGAGCGGGTCGGCGTGATCGGGGCCTCGGGGTCCGGGAAGTCGATGCTCGCGCTGGCGGTTTCGGGCCTGCTGCCCGCGCAGGCCACGGTCAGCGGCAGTGTGCGCTTCGGCGGTGTCGAACTGCTCGGCGCGGACGAGCGGGAACTGTCGGCGATTCGCGGCAGGCGACTGGGGATGGTGTTCCAGGAGCCGCGCTCGGCGCTGAATCCGCTGATGCGCGTCGGCAAGCAACTGTCCGAGCCGCTGCGCCTGCACGCGGGCCTCGGTCGCAAGGCCGCCCACGGGGCGGCGGTCGCTCTGGCGGCGCGGGTGGGGCTGCCGTCGCCGGAGACGATCGTGCGGGCCTATCCGCATCAATTGTCGGGAGGTCAGTTGCAGCGGGTCTGTGTGGCGATGGCGCTGGCGGCGCGACCCGACCTGCTGATCGCGGACGAACCGACCACCGCGCTGGATGCGTTGGTGCAGAACGAGGTTCTCGGCGTCATCGACGATCTGGTGGACGACCAGGGCGCCGCGTTGCTGTTCATCACCCACGATCTGGCGGTGCTGGCCCGGATGGCCCGCCGGGTGCTGGTGGTGCACGAGGGACGGATCGTCGAGGACGCGGATCTGCTAGCGGGCCTGACGCGCTCCGCGCAGCCCGTGACGCGGCGACTGCTGCAACAGGCGGCCGCGACGACCTTCCGGCGCGCTTCGGTCCTACCGCTCGGCCCGGATTCGGAGGCGTCGCGGTGACCCTGCTCGAGGCAACGGCACTGAACCGATCGTTCAGGTTGCCGCGCAAAGGATTCCGATCGAACCGGCCGGTTCTCGCCGCGGTCCGCGATGTCGGCCTGACCCTGTCGGAGGGGGAGCATCTGGGCATCGTCGGCGGGTCCGGGGCGGGCAAGTCCACCCTGCTGCGGCTGCTGCTCGCGCTGGACCGGCCCGACAGCGGGGTGGTGCGCTATCGGGGCAGGGTGGTCGCGGGCCGGGATCTGACCTGGTTCCGGCGCGAGGTCCAGGTGGTGCTGCAGGATCCGCTGGCATCATTGAATCCGCAACTGCTGGTGGGGCATTCGATCCGCGAGCCGCTGCGCTGCCTGCGGGTGCCCGGCGAGCACGGGCCGCGGGTGGCCGAACTCTTGACGGCCGTGGGTCTTGAGCCCGACGCGGCAGGCCGATATCCGCACGAATTCTCGGGCGGGCAGCGGCAGCGGATCGCGATCGCCCGCGCGCTGGCGCCGCGGCCCAAGGTCCTGGTGGGTGACGAGCCGTTCTCGGCGCTGGACACCGCGACCAGGGCGCAGATCGTGGAGTTGCTGCGCGACCTGGTGGCCCGGTTCGGGCTGTCGCTGGTGCTGGTGTCGCACGATCCGGCGGTCGTGCAGTCGCTGTGCAACCGGGTGCTGGTGTTGGACAACGGTCGAGTCGTCGAGCACGGCGAGACGGGCCGGGTATTCGGCGATCCGCGGCATCCGTACACGCGGGCATTGCTGGATGCCGTTCCCACGCTGCCGTTTTGACGACTTCGTAATCTCCACCCGGTCGGGGGGATGTCCGCCGAATTCGACGCAAGTAGAGTTCGGTTGTGGATCGGGGGAGGAAGCATTCGGGGACTATCGGTATCCAGAGGCTAGTGCGGTCATCGACTCGAGGGGGTCGGAATAATTGATCGGGCAGGCGAATTCTCGGCTCGGGTGTGAGCCAGGGACCTTCTTCCGGTTACCGCGCCGGGAGATTCAGCAGCTGCTTGACGAGGACTGCGCGGACGTGATGATCCTGGGCGTCCCCCTCGACGGTGACCCCCGGCATCGCAGCGGAGCCCAATTCGGCCCGGCGGCCGTGCGCGCGGCCAGTGCCTGCGCCGGATACGCGGGCCGGGTGCGCGATCTGGTGATCGACGAGACGGTGTCGGTGGTGGACGGCGGTGATGTCGATATCGCGCCGGGACAGCACGCTCAAATACTGGACTGTATCGAGAAGCACCTCGATCGACTGCACAGCGCGGCGATACTTCCGGTGCTCATCGGCGGGGATCACAGCCTCGCCGTGGCCGAATTGCGCTCGGCGGCAAAACAACACGGCCCCTTGTCGCTCATCAGGTTCGCCGCGCACAGCCGATTCGAGCCCGCCGTCATCCGGCACGCGATCGACCACGGTCTCATCGATCCGGACACCAGCGTGCAGATCGGTGTCCGAGGCGAGGGCATGAACTGCTTCGGCATTCCGGTTCTGAGCACCGACGAGGCGCTGGATCTCGGCCCGTCCGGGGTCGCGCGCACCATCGCCTCGGTGGTGGGGGATCGGCCCGCGGCGATGTCGTTCGGGGTCGACTTCGTCGATCCCGCGTTCGCGCCGGGGACCTCGCTGCCCGAGGTCGGCGGCCCCTCGTCGGCGTTCGCGCTGGCCACGCTGCGCATGATGCGGCCGCCGAATCTGAAAACGCTATCGCTGGTGGAGATCTCGCCGCCCTACGATCATGCCGACATCACCGCCCATCTGGGTGCGACGATCCTGCTGGCGCTGCTGGGGCTGACGGCGGACAGCAAACGCTGCCGGATCGGGCAGTTTCCGGGCGTCAACTAACTGGTGCGCCCCGAGTTCCCCCCGTGCGGGGGGATGTCGGGGTTCGTGCCAATGCTTAGTCTCGATACTGATATTGCGGAACTCGCGAGTATCGGAATGGAATCTGTCTACGCGCTAGGAATTCTGTGTCCGAATTTATCTGCACCAAAACAATAACCGGCCCGGCGGCCTGGCTATCCACCGACTACACCGATCCCGACCAGTGGACCGTCGCGATCACCGAATCGGATACGACGGAGTTGTTCGCGGCGTTGCGGTCCGCGCGCGGCGCCGGAAAAGCGCTGTCCGAGATCACCCGCGCCGATTTTCCGCTGAATGAGCTGGCGAAGAAGTTGGCCGAAGTCTCCGAGGACCTCGTCGAGGGTCGCGGATTCGTGGTGCTGCGCGGCTTTCCGATCGGCGCGGACATCCCGCGAGCCGACATCGAGATGATGTACTGGGGGCTGTGCTCGCACCTCGGGATCCCCGTCACGCAGAACGGTCGCGGCGAGGTCATCGTGCCGGTGAAGAACTATGGAAACGGCGGCCTGCTGAACGCCTCCACCCGCGGCTATCAAACCAACGAGTCACTGCCGTTCCATACCGACAGCTCCGATATCGTCGGCCTGCTGTGTCTGAAATCCTCGGGGCAGGGCGGGCTCAGCAGTCTGACGAGTTCGGTGACCATCCACAATGAGCTGCTGCGGAATCATCGCGAACTGCTCGGCCTGTACTACGCCGGGTTCTATTACGATCGCCGCGATGAACAAGCCGGCGGCGAGGCGCCGTACTACCGGAACACGGTGTACTCCTGGAACGACGGCAGGCTGACCTGCCGGTACTATCTGCGGAACTTCATCGAGTCGGCGCGGGAGCGCTACGGAATCGAGGTGTCCCCGGTCGAGCGCCTCGCCCTCGACACCTTCGAATCGATCGCCAACCGCGGCGATTTCACGCTGAAGATGCAGATACGGCCCGGCGACATCCAACTGCTGAACGACAATTCGATCGTGCATGCCAGGGATGCGTTCGTCGACACCGACGAGATCTCTCGCGAGCTGCTGCGATTGTGGTTCAACCCCTTCGGCGCGCCCGTGCCCCCGGCGGGTCACGCGGCATTCCGGGAAGGGATGCCGGTCCAGCAGGCCACCGCGGAGTGAGGCGATCGTGCGGTCATCGGAATCCTTGGGTCCGGCTTGCGAACTCACCGCCGACTACGATCGCAGCCTTCGGGTGCTGCTGGTGGCGCTGATCGAGGAACAGCCGGTCCGCGATGTCGTGGCGGATCTGCTGGTGTCGATCGCCAGGGACACCGGGGACCGGGAACTGGCCGACCGGATCCTCAGCGCGGTCGAGCGATTCGCCGTCGGCGCGGTGGGACTGCCGATTCCGGACACCGCCGTGGACCGGACCTGCCGTGCGGCGCTGTCCCCGACGCATCGGGGACTGCGCGCGACCGCGCTCAGTGGGCGCGAATGGGAGATCGCCCGGCTCGTCAGCGCGGGCATGACCAATGGCCAGGTGGCGACCCGGTTGCGCATCTCCCCGCACACGGTGAACTTCCACCTGCGCAGAATCTTCGGCAAGCTGTCGATCTCGACCAGGGTGCAATTGGGATACCTGATCGGTGACACCGATCGCGCCGTCGTCGATTGACGGTGTCGATCTCGCCCGCGGGTCACAGGCCCGCCGCGAGCGGTGGCGACAGGGGACCCGAGAGGGCCTCGCGCACACTGCTTGCGAGCGGAATGCCCAACTCGGCGCGATAGAGCTCGTCGGCTTCGCGAAATGCCCGGTACGCCTGCGCGGGTCGGTTCGAGCGGCGCAGCGCGACGATCAGCGATTCCCACAGTCGCTCGTTGAGCGGGTCGTCGTCCAGGAACCGCCTGGCGTAGACGATGACCCGCCGATCCTGGTGGGCCTCGACCCACAGCGAGGTCAGGACCTCGCGCGCGGTGGCGCGCAGCCGGCGCAATTGCGCGGCCCGGTCGGTGACGAACGGCCCGCCGTCGAGATCGGCCAGCGCGTCACCGCGCCACAGTGCCAGCGCCTCGGTGAGAAGGGTGCTCGCGCGCCGGGGTTCGTCGTCGGAGATCTCGAGCGCGTGCTCGACCCGATCCTCGAACAGGTGCGCGTCCACCGCATGGCGGTCCAGGTCGAGGCGATAGCTGGAGCCGACGGATGTCAGAATTCCCGGATCGGCGGACCGCGCGCGCAACCACCGCCGCAGTCGCGCGATATGGGCGTGCAGTGAATTGGACGAGTCGCTGGTGCGCGACAGTCGGAGTTCTTCGATGAGTTCGTCGCGCCGAACCGGCTGGCCCGCGCGCAGCGCGAGCACCGCCAGGATGCCGCGCAACTTCTGCCCGGTGAGGTCGGCTTCCACGCCGTCGACGGTGATGCGCAACGGCCCCAGGAGATGAACTTCTGTTGTCACAGTGAGGAATTCCCCTTCTGCCACGGGAACCGGCCCCGTCGATCGGGGGACGATGCCGCGTCGTTCCCCGGCGAGCGCGGCGAACGGGCCGCCCGGGATCACCGGGCTACCGAAAAAGATACGCAGCGCGATGAGGTCGCCGCAGCCGCGTATTCGGGTAGTTGCGGACTTCGGGGAGTTGGATGTCGCGAAGGTGCGCGCCCGGTCGCGTCGTCGGCGGGCACTGCCGCAATTCGGCAAGGTCGGTGACCAATTGCCTTGTGGGACACAGCATACGGCCGAGATTTCAGAGTTGTTTCAGAAGCTCCTGCCACGCTTGCTGTCGTGAGGCGCGACGATCATCCAGCAGGCTCCGGGGCTCCGGGATGCCGACCGGTCAGATTCCACTGGTGTTCACCGCTGGACAGCGGGCAGCAGAAGGCGACCGAGAAGTATCAGGTGGGGGTGCTCGACTTCGGCGGCATCGTCGATTTCGCCCGCGAAGCCGAGGCCATCGGGGTCGATACGCTGCTGATGGGCATCAGCTATCACATGCCCGATCCGCTGCCCATGATCGGGGCGCTGGTCCGCGAGACCGAGCGGGTGAAGTTCATGCTCGCGTATCGGCCGGGCCTGGTGCCCCCGACACTGTTCGCGCAGATCGTCAACACAGTGTCCTGGATGTCGGACGGCCGTATCTCGCTGAACCTGGTGGCAGGCATCTCGCCCGCGGAACAGGCCTACTACGGCGACTTCCTCGAACACGACGCCAGATACGCGCGTTCGCAGGAGTTCCTCGATGTCCTGCACCGGTTTTGGCGGGGGGAGAGCCCGCTGTCGTTCGCGGGCACGCACTATCGGATCGAGCAGGCGCAGCTCGGCCTGGGCTACAAGGATGGCGGGCGGCCGGAGATCTACATCAGCGGCGCGTCCGAGATCGCGCAGGACACGGCCGTCCAGTACGGCGACTGCTGGCTGCGCTACGGCGACACCCCCGAGGGCATCGCCGAGGTCGCGAAGCCGGTGCTGGACAAGGGAACCCGCGTCGGTATCCGCATGCACGTGCTGGCCAGGGAGACCAGGGCCGAGGCGCTGAGCGACCTCGCCGCCATGATGCGCGATCCGGACGAGGATCACCGGGCCTGGGTCGAGAAGTTCGTCGCCGCTTCGGATTCGCAGGCGGTCAAGAATTCGTTCCGGCTCGCCGATCAGGCGCACGACGACTGGCTCTCGCCGATGATCTACTCCGGCGCCGTCGCCTATCGGGGCGGACCCGCGCTGTGTGTGGTCGGCAGCTACGCCGAGGTGGCCGAATACCTGCACCGCTACCGGGCCGCGGGCGTGAGCGAGTTCATCTTCTCGGGCTGGCCGACGCGCACCGAGATGCGCATCTTCTACACCAGGGTGCTGCCCCTGATCCGGAAACACGAACGCGCCGAGCAGACGGTATGACGACGACGCAGTCGCCGCCGCACCACCGGGCGCTGTTCGCCGCGGGCGTGCTCTTCGGCCTGATCGCCGAGCAGGTCGTGCTGTTCGCGGTGCCGCTGATCATCTTTCAGAACACCAAGTCGCTGATCGGACTCGGTGTCGCGTTCGCACTGGAGTGGTTGCCGAGCCTGATCGCCTACCCGTTCGCGGGACTGATGGCCGACCGGGACGGCGGCGCGCGATTGTTTCGACGCGTCGCCCTGGTCCGGACCGCGATCCTCGGCACTGTCGGCACCCTGTGCGTGGTCATGCCGTCCTGGACGACCGCCGCGCTGATGACCGGGGGCGCGTGCCTGTCGCTGTGCATCGCGCCGGTCCGGATGTCGGTGGAGAAGGTCGTGCCGCAGTTGGCGGGCGAGCATCGGATCGCGGCGGTGCAGTCGCTCGTACAGAATATGGAGCTGCTCGCGATGGCCCTCGGGCCTGCGCTGGCGGCGTTGGCGGCACTGTATCTGGGCAAGGTCTGGTTGTTGTTCGTCGCCGCCGCGGTCTTCGCGGGCAGTGCGGCGTGCTGGCTGCCGCTGCCGCGCGGCGCGGTCCAGGCCGTGACGGACCGGTCGGTGCGTGCGGTGACGGCCGAACTCCTGGTGGGCTGGCGGATCCTGGCGCACAACCGCCCGGTCCTGCTGCTCGGCGTGCTCAATTTCGCGATCAATCTGGCGCTGGCTGCCTTGTTGGCCTCCAACGCCGCGTTGGTGACCGGGGTCTTCCGGGCGGGCGATTCCGCCTACGGTCTGCTGAACACCGCCGTCGGCGTGATGGGACTGATCAATCTGCTGTTCGTCCCGATGCTGTTGAAGCGGTTCGGCATCTCCGCCCTCGGGGCGATCGGATTCACGCTGCTGTGCGCCGCGCTGCTGCTCACCGGCTTCGCACCGGCCTTCCCGATGTACGCGGTGGGATTCGTGGCCGTCCTGGTCGGCGATGCGCTCTACAACGTGTTCAACCGAACGCAGCGCCTGAAAGTGCTGCCGCGAGAACACCTCGGCAAAGTAATGGGGCCGTTCTATCTGCTGAACCTGCTGTCGTTCCCGATCGCGGGTGTGCTGGTCGCCAGTGTCGGCGCCACTCTCGGCCCCCAGCATCTGATCACCGGGCTGGCGATCCTGCTGTGCCTGTTCGGTGCCGTTTTCCTTCCGCTGACGATGGTGAGCTTCCACCGGGCGATCGCCGCCAGGGTGAGCACATCCGTAGGAGTCGTGTCATGAAATCCCGTTTTCGCTGTGTGCTCACCACTGTCGAATCCGATTCGCACATCTGGAATCTGGTGTACCTGCAGATGGTCATCGAGGAACAGGGCGGCGAGGTGCGAAATCTGGGGGCCTGTACGCCCGTCGAGGAGGTGGTGCGCACGGTCGCCGAGGACCGTCCCGACCTGCTGGTGGTCTCCAGCGTGAACGGCGACGGCAGCTACGGCGCCCTCGAAGTGTTGTCGGCCCTGCACGAGCGGGACCTGCGGGTGCCCTGCGTGGTCGGCGGCAAGCTCACCACCTCGGTGTCGGCGGGCGACCAGGCGCGGCGCGAACTGCTCGCCGCCGGTTACACCGACGTGTTCCTCAGCGACGACGCCATCGCGAACTTCGTTGGCTTCCTGAATTTCGGTGTGGCGGAAGGGTTCGCGTCCTGGAAGGCGCAGGCCGCGCCGCTGCCGCCCTGGGCCGACGCGGCGCAGGCCGCGGAGGTGTCGTGATGCACATCGTCGTCGTCAACCGGTGGCCGCGTTTCTCCGACGGGGCGCGCTGGGACAACGAGCTGACCCGATACGAGGAATTCATCGACCATGTCGCCAACCGGGTGAGCTACATCGTGGACGCGGGCGGCGCCGCGGGCGTGCTCGTCGACCCGACCCTGATCGCGCACCTCGAGCAGATCGAGGACGTCAACGACGTGGATCTGCTTCGCGCCGCCGTACAGCGCACAGTGGACCGGGTGGGGCCGGTCGACAGCCTGATCGCGCTCTCGGAGTTCACCCTCGGCATCGCGGCGCGGATCCGCGAGGAACTCGGTATCGCCGGGCCGACCATCGACGAGGTCGCCCGGTACCGGGACAAGGTGCGGATGAAGCAGGTCGTGGCGGCCGCGGGCATCCGGGCGCCCCGGTTCGCGCCGTGCGCGAACGCCGACGCGGTCCGGGACTTCGCGCGTCGGGTCGGATATCCGGTGGTGCTCAAGCCGGTCGACGGCGCCGCCAGTATCGGTGTGCACGAGGTGGACGACTCGGCGGCGCTCGAGCGGGTGCTGTCGGCGATCGACCTGTCCGGCTACGAGGTCGAGGAATTCGTGACCGGGGTGATTCATCATGTGGACGGCTATGCCGGGGACGATTCGCAGATCGCCTTCCAGGTGGTCTCCCGCTACGTCAACGACTGTTTGAGCTTCGCGACCGGCGCGCCACTGGGTTCGGTGGTGCTGCAGTGCTCGCCGCTGCGGACCCGGATCGAGGATTTCGCGCGGCGCTGCGTGGCCGTCCTTGGCCTGCGCACCACGCCGTTCCATCTGGAGCTGTTCCTCACCCCGGCCGGGGATCTGGTGTTCCTCGAGATCGGTGGCCGGGTGGGCGGCGGGGATGTGCCACACCTGCTGAACAAGCTGTTCGGGGTCAACCTCTACGAGATGTGGCTCAGAGCTCTTGCCGGACAACCGATCACGCCGCCGGTCAAGAACGGCGATCCGTCCGGCGGCTGGCTGATCGTGCCGAAGCCGGACCGGACGGTCCGGGTCGTCACCGCCGGGTCGATGCGGGCGGAACTGCCGATGATCTGGCGCGAGCTGATCCCCGCGCCCGGCGAGGTGCTCGCACCCGGCGGCGCCTACGACGCGCTGCACTCCGGGCGCTTCATCGTGCTGCACGACAACGAACAGGTGGCCGAGACCGGCATCCGAAAGATCATCGACAACTTCTGCTTCGAGGCGGTGCCGCTGTGAGTGACCAGGACGACCGGAATCTGTACGCGCGACTGCTCGGCTTCTTCTCCGCCGAGGAACGCGCAGGCGTATCGGCCGTCGGCATCGCCTTGACCGACGCGGCCGGTGGTGTCGCGCGGATCGGCCACTACAAGGTGATGGTGGCCTACGGCGGTGGCAAGGACAGCACCTACGTGGTCGCTTTCGTGCGGGCCGTCCAACTGCACCTGCAGCTCGAGCACGGCGCGACATTCACGCTGCGGGTGGCGAATATGCGCCACGCGGGTGTGCCGCTCGCGGTGATGGAGAACATCGACCGGGTGTACACCGCGCTGCGGATGCCAGGAGATGACCGGACCGAACTGCTGACCGTCGATCACACGCTGGTCCGGCCATTCCGGGTCGATCTGCCGCTGCCGGCGGAGTTGATCGCGGTCAACCGGGTCGACGTGCTCATGAACGGGCACCGGTCGGCGGGGGACGGGCGCCCGACCTTCTGCAACAGCTGCAACCTCGCCGTCGCCGACTTCTACGGCCGGGCCGCCTGGTGCGACGGGGGCGTCGACGCGATCATCACCGGAGACTCCCGCCGCGAGCAGGCACTGTACGCGGCGTGGATCCTGCGGTTGGCCAAGGAGACCGGGATCGCGATCGATCGCCGTTCGGGCATGGTTTTCGCGGATCTGCTGAGCGCGCTGCGCGGCATCGGTGACGCGTACTACCGGGAACTGTTCGGTGCGGGCGCGGACGCGGAACTGACGCAGCGGGAGGTGGCCGTGGGCGACCGCTCGGTGCAGCCGCAGTTCGTCTCCGTCTTCGACAAGGTCAGCTACCGGGTGCACGACCACTGGGACCTGATCGTGGATTTCCTCGGCTTCCGGTTCGACGACCTGGCCTTCAGCTTCACCGAATCCGATTGCGCGAACCCGACTCTCATGGCGCACCTGCGCGGCCTGCGCGTCGAACTGGTCGAGGGCCGCAGCTACGCGGCGGGCATCGGCGAGTACCTGGAGTTCGCCGAGGCCATGATGCGCAAGAAGGAGATGCCCGACCGACTCATCGAGCTGGCGCTGGGCCGCTACGACACACCGGAGAAGATCGACGCCCGCCGCGAGGTGGCCGCCGCCTACGCCGCGCGGGCCTTCGGACTGTCCGAGGACGCCCTGGCCGCGATGGTCTTCTCCCCGTTCACCGATCGGGGCGAGCGGTTGGCATCCTTCCTCGCACGCTGTCATCCGGAGCGGATCGTCGAACTGGAACAGTTGCACGATGCGCTGCGGGGTGCGCCCGGTCCGCTCATCGACTGGCTCGAGTCGGTGTCCGGATTGTCCGCCGACCATCTGCGGACGCTGTATCACAGTGCCCTGGTGGACTTTTCGCGCAGCGATACCGTCATGGCGCGGGTGCGCGCGGGCGATCCGCACAAGCACCGGGTGCGGACGGTCGACGCGCGCACGGGAGCGCAGGCCATCGAACTGATCTCGGGCCGCTGATATGGGGGGCCATCTCGATCGCTTCGTCGCCGACTGCGCCCGCTCGGGCCGGTTGGTCGTGCAGCCCCGCATGGGATTCGGATCGCCCGCCGCGATGCGGGCGGGACTGGCACGGGTCGCGGCGCTGGACTTTCCGGTCGTCGGCACGCTGACCCTCGACAGCTACAACCGCATCGGAGACCATGTCACGCCGCTGCAGCGCCTCGCGGCCGGGGAGGAATTGAACGGGTACCCGCTGGTGTCGCATCCGGTGGCGGTGACCACCGCACTGCTCGACGAGCTGTACGGGCCGGGATTCCCGGTGCAGCTCCGGCACGGCACCGCGCTGCCCCTGCATGTCTTCCGGCGGTTGATCGAAGTCGGCTTGGACGCCACCGAAGGCGGCCCGGTCTCCTATTGCCTGCCCTACAGTCGGATCCCGCTCGCCCGCGCCGTGGCCGAGTGGGCGGAGAGCTGCCGATTGCTCGGCGGCGAGACCGAGGCGGGACATATCGAGAGTTTCGGCGGTTGCATGCTGGGGCAACTGTGCCCGCCCTCGCTGCTGATCGCGATCGCCGTGCTCGAGGGCTGCTTCTTCCGGCAGCACGGCGTGCGGCACCTGTCGCTCAGCTATGCCCAGGGCACCCTCGAGGCACAGGATCGCGGCGCGATCATGGCCCTGCGGGCGCTCGCGGACAGCTACCTCGGCGATACCACCTGGCACGTCGTGCTCTACTCCTACATGGGCCTGTTTCCCCGGACGCCCGACGGCGCCACCCGATTGATTCGCGACAGCGCCCGGCTGGCTCGCGACGCGGGCTGCGAGCGGTTGATCGTCAAGACGGTGTCGGAGGCCTGGCAGATCCCGTCCGTCTCGGAGAACGTGGCCGCCTTGCGGCTCGCCGCGGCCGAATCGGCCGGACCGCCCGCACCGGGGACGCGGGTCGAGCGCGAGTTCCGCGACGAGATCCTCGCGGAGGCACGGGCACTCATCGATACGGTCCTGAACCTGAACACCGATATCGGCGCCGCACTGGTCGAGGCGTTCGCGCGCGGACTGCTCGACATCCCGTTCTGTCTGCACGCGGACAACCACGCGGCGACGACCTGCCTGATCGACGAGCGCGGCGCCCTGGTGTGGGGTTCGCGCGGCAGTCTCCCGCTGCCGGAGGGGAGCGGGCGCACCGGGCGGGCGCTGACCTCGGATCAGTTGTTCACCATGCTGAATCATGTCGCGAGCCGCTACGACGCGGCCCGCGAACTGGCCGTGGACCCGCGATGAGCACGCGCCCCGTCCTGGTTCTGGTGGACGCGCTGTCCACCGGCGCGCTGCTGGCCCGCCACGCCGCGGCCGAGTACCGCCTGGTCCATGTGCGATCCCGACAGGCGCTGCCCGCCGTCTTCGCCGCGAGTCTGCCCTCGGAGCTGTTCGTCGCGGACCTGGTCTATCCGAGCCGCGCCGATGACGTTGTGAGCTTGCTCGCGGAATACGACCCGGTGGCGGTGATCCCGGCCAGCGAGTTCGGGATCGAAGCCGCCGACGAGATCGCCTGGAAGCTGGGACTGCGCGGCAACGATCCCGCGCTGTCGGGGATCCGGCGCGACAAGTATCTGATGCTCGAGGCGGTGGCGGCGGCCGGACTGCGCACCGCGCGGCAGTACACCAGCAGCGACGTCGAGGCGGTGCTGCAGTGGCGCCGCTGCGCCGGTCTGGACCGAATCGTGGTCAAACCGCTCGACAGCGCCGGATCCGACGACGTGTTCATCTGCGCGACCGATGCGGAGGTGCGCGCGGCCGCGGCGTCGATCCTGGGCAAGACCAACCTGATGTTGCGCACCAACGCGGTGGCGCTGGCCCAGGAGTATCTCGTGGGCGAGGAGTACATCGTCAACTCGGTCAGCCGCGACGGCGAGCACTGGTGCACCGATGTGTGGATCAGCCGCAAGCGAACCAGCGCGGACGGGCGCCGCATCTACGATTTCGAGGATCTGGTGTCGCCGCGGGATCCGTGGCTGCCCGAACTGCTCGAGTACGTGCGCGGCTGCCTGGACGCGCTGGGCGTCGTCAACGGACCCGCGCACACCGAGCTGATCCGGACCGCGCTCGGCCCGATGCTGCTGGAGACCGGCGCCCGGTTGTCGGGTCTGGCCAATCCGGCGGCGCTGGATCGATGCACCGGCGTCAACCAGGTGGATCTGACCCTGGACTGCTACGCGGGCGGCGGCCGGGCGTTGGCCGCGCGAGCGGCGGTGTACGACCGAGCGGAACCCGCGCGCTGCGTCAACCTGATCGCCCGCCGGGAGCTGCCGTTCCCGCGCGCGGAGCTGGCCGCGGCGCTGGCGCGGCTGCCCGCGTTCGAGAGCGCGCGCTTCCGGTTCGCCCAAGCCCAGCCGACCAGGCCGACCGTCGACCTGAATTCCTCGCCGGGCGTGGTGTTTCTCGTGCACCCCGATCCCGAGGTGATCCGGTCCTCGTATCGGGCGCTGCGGCAACTCGAACATCAACTGCTGTAACCGATCCCGCCCCTCACCCTCGTCCTGGGAGCGACCGCCAGACCATGGATACCGAACCGATGACGACCGCCCTTCCGACCCCCTATGACCACCTGACCTCCCCGCGCACCGCCGCGGCCCTGGTCCTGCAGGGCAGATTCCTCAGCGCCGCACGCGAATTCCTCGCGGGCGAAGGATTCACCGAGATGTTGGCGCCGATCATCGGCCCGGTGACCGATCCGGGCGCGCGGGGCGCCAAGCAGGTCGACGTCGACTATTACGGGCACCGCTACAAGTTGATGACCAGTGGAATCCTGTACAAACAGGCGTCGCTGCTCAGCTTCGGAAAGATCTTCCACGTGGCCCCCAATGTTCGGCTCGAGCCGCTGGAAACCGCGGTGACCCATCGGCATCTGGTGGAATTCCACCAGCTCGATGTCGAGATCGCCGATGGCTCCCGCGAAGAGGCGATGGAGGTCGCCGAGCGCCTGACCCGGCACTGCGTGCGGCAGGTGGTGCAGACCTGCGCCGCCGAGCTCGATGTGTTGGGCCGCGACCCCGGCGAACTGCGGCTCGCGGTCGCCGAACCCTATGAGCGCAAACGACATTCGGCCGTCGTCGCAGAACTCGTCGAGCTCGGGTATCCGCAGAGCGCCGACACCGAGATCGAGTGGAGCGGTGAGGAACTCGTCTCCGCGAAGGCGGCGCACCCGTTCTTCGTCATCGACTATCCGAAGGGTTCGCGCGGCTTCTACGATCGGGAGAACGAGCGGGATCCAGGGGTGCTGCGCAATTTCGACCTGATCTTCCCCGGCGGATACGGAGAAATGATGAGCGGCAGCGAACGCGAGTCGGACTACCGCAGGCTGCTGGCCCGCATCCGGGAGACGGGGGAGAATCCGGGCAAATACGAGTGGTACCTGACGCTGGCCAGGAAAGGCATCCCGGCCAGCGCCGGATTCGGCCTCGGTGTCGAGCGGTTCACCCGGTTCCTGGGCGGACTCGACGCGGTCTGGCAGGCCACGGCCTATCCGAAGCTACCCGGACAGGCCCGGCCTTGAACGACCGGGCCGAACCCGCGGAATCCTTGTCCGCGACCGGATTTCCGCAAGCGCGGGTGCGCGCTCGGGCCAGGGCGGGAGCCGGGGCGATCTTCCCCGACCACACCCGCTACGGTTCGGCACTGTTCGGCGAATCCCGCACCGCGGATCCGACGCAGGCCGACGCACTGGATCGGGCTCGGCTGGTGCCGCCGGTCTTCGTGCCCAACCGGATGGCCGCGCTGGTCGAGTTGGGGCGCGAACCCCGCGCCGCCGACGTCGATCTGTCGGCCGTCGTCGGCGGGTTGAATTCCACACTGCCGGTGTATATCTCGGCCTTCGGATCGACGGCGGCGGTCTCCGGCGATCTCGGCGTCACGGTCGCCAGGCAGGCGGGCGCGGCCGGCATCCCCATGGTGATCGGGGAGAACATCGTGCCCGTCTCCGGCTACGGCCGGATGGTCGCGGAGGATCCGAGCGCGCTGCTGGCGCGGATCACCGAGTACGCCAAGGCGGTGCCCGACGGTGTCGGCGGTGTCATCGTGCAGCAGAGCACCGAGGACGCCGACGCCGAGGTGTGGAATCTGATCTACAGCGATCCGGCCGTCGAACCGCTGCTGAGCACCGGCAGGCTGGGCTTCGAACTGAAGGTCGGCCAGGGCGCCAAACCCGGCCTGGGCGGGATGACCCTGGTGCCGCGGGAGCGCGCGCCGCGGCTCGAGGCGCAGTACGACCTGGTCGATCTCTACGGCGTGGCCGACGCACCGGTCCTGCGCTGCGGCACCCCCGGCACCTTCACCGAAGAGGTGCTGCGCCAACAGATTCGGTTGATGCGCAACAACTATCCGCGCTGCCGGGTGTGGGTGAAACTGCCGCCCGCGCGGGATGTGGCTCTGGCGAGCGCCCTCGCGTGGGCGGCCGGGGCCGACGCGGTGACCGTGGACGGAGCCGAGGGCGGTTCGGGCTGGGCGCCGCTCGGATTCCTGGACCAGGTGGGGCTGCCGTTGGCGGAGTGCCTGCGCCGGGTCGACGCGCGCGAGCACTGTCTACTGGTCTCGGGCCGGATCTGGGAGGGCGGTAGGGCGGTGAAATGCCTCGCCCTGGGGGCCTCGGCGGTCGGTCTGGGGCGGGCGGCACTGATCGCGGCCGATGCGGATCCGGAGCGGGGACTCTCGGCGTTGCTCGACTGCCTCGCCCTCGAAATGCGGCTCATGATCAGCGCTTTGGGTTGCTACCGGGTGGAAGATCTCGGTCCCGACGACGTCTGGTTTCCGCAGCGGTGATTCGCCCGCCGCGCGGCCTCCGATCGCGACTGCGATAATTCCCACAGTCGAAAAGGATGGTGACGATGGCGAATTCGCCGAAGTACACGGTGTGCGTGCTCGGCCCCGGCGGCATCGGGGGACTGCTCGCGGCGCTGCTGGCCCGAGCCGGTCATCGAGTGATCTGCCTGGGGCGGCCGGAGACGGTGCGGGAGCTGCGCGCGGGCGGGATTCGGGTGCGCAGCAAGCAATTCGGCGAATTCGAGGCGCGGGTCGAGGCGGACACCGAACTGCGCGAGCCCGCCGACCTGTGCTTCATCACGGTGAAACAGACCGCGCTGAGCGCGGCCGTGCGATCCCTCGCGCCGGAGGCGACCGGTGACGCGCTGCTCGTGCCATTGCTCAACGGCGTCGAGCATCCGGGCGCGCTGCGCGAACGGTACCGGCCGGAGTTGGTCGCGCCGGGGGTGATTCGAGCCGAATCGACGCGGACCGCGCCGGGGCGCATCGTGCACGGCAGCGCGTTCGCGGAGATCGACCTCGCCGGTGCGCCGGTGGTGCGCGAGCGCCTCACCGAGTGGGCCGGGGTATTGAACGATGCGGGCCTGCGCGCGAGCGTGCAGGAGGACGAGACGGCCATGCTCTGGCGAAAGCTGTTCGCGCTGGCGCCGTTCGCGCTGATGACGACCTACTACCGGGCACCGATCGGCAGCGTGCGCACCGAACACCGCGCGGAGTTGATCGAGCTGCTCGAGGAAGTCGCCGGGATCTGTCGGGCCGTAGGGGTCGCCGCGGATGTCGATGCGGCACTGCGCTTCTACGACGGTTTCCCGGAGGAGACGATGTCGTCCATGCAGCGCGACGCCGCGGCCGAGCTGCCGCTGGAACTGGACGCCATCGGCGGCGCGCTGCTGCGGGCGGGGGAAGCTCATGCCGTACCGGCGCCGCTGACGCGGGGCCTGGTGGAGCGGGTGGGCGCGGCGTCGGTGTGAGGTGGGCGGCGCGGTCGGGTGGTAGGGGAGTTGCCGCGCGTCGTCCCAAAGCCGGTCCACGACCCCGGCGCGGGTGTCGCGGCGCCGGGATAGGCGCTCGGAATGGTCCGTCGCGGACGGATCGTCCGAGCGCAGGGGCGGTGGTGGCGGAAAATGTCGATGACCAAAAGTTCGGTGCTTTTACCACAGTAATCTGGGTCCCCCGGTCGGGGGATGCAGGTGGGCGCATCTCCGATTAGGATCGGAGTACATAATTCTTGTGAAATTTGACAAACATGCTGCTCGCCTGTGATCTGTACTCGATTCCAGCAGGGGGTTCGGGCCCGAAGGCGCGGTGGGAGAGTTGGGAGGCCAACTGCGGCTGTACTCGGTCCGCGATATTGTGCCGACGTATTGCACGGCCGAGCGTGCGATACCTTCCGAAGGTCGGCCTCGACAAGCGCTCCGACCCGTTGGTGACGGGTCGATTCTGGGCACCCTAGGGGGTACATTGTTTCATCCATTTCTGGAGCGACTCACACGCGCCTGTTTCGGGTATCGGATTCCCATGACCTTCCCCGAAGAGAACCTGTCGGCGATGCCGTCGGCCGGTTCGTTCGGAGCCGATTCGGGAGCGTGCCATGAATGATTCCTTCGATTCACGGCGACTGGCGAACCGGCACGGCGGGCTCGGCCGGACCTGCCTGCCGATGCGGACGCGCGAGCGCACCGTACTGATCGCCTCGGATTCGCCATTTCTGCGGGACGATTTCGAGCGGGCGCTCGCCGGTAGCCAGGAGTTGACGCTGGCGGGCACCTCCGGGATTCGCGAGGTGGCGGAGAAGACGCGGCGGTGGTGCCCGGATGTGGTGCTGCTGGATGCCTCGGTCGCGCCGGTGCCGGGCCTGGGATCCTTGGCGCAGCATCTGCGCGCGCTGGATTATCCGCCGTCGGTGGTGCTGCTGGTGCAGCGGCACGCGGAGCGCTCGCAGCTCGAATTCGCGGATGTGGTGTTGGCCGCCGAATGCGGCATACCGGCGGTATTGCAGTCGCTGCGGCTGGTCACCTCGGGTGCGGTGGTGTTCGTCGGCCGGTCGCGCCCGACGAAGTCGACCGACCTCGAGATGCGGCAGCGGTTGTCGAGCCTGACCGACCGGGAACGCGAGATCCTGCTGCTGATAGTCGGCGGGTTGTCGAACCGGGAGGTGGGCGCCCGGTTGTTCATCAGCCTCGACACGGTGAAAGAACACGTGAGTCGAATTCTGACCAAATTGCAGGTGGCATCGCGCATCGAGGCCGCGGTCGTCGCGGTCCGTGCCGAGCACGCGCGCAGTGGTGCGTGAGAAAAGATTCGACACAAAAGTCGGCCCTGGCACTTCCCAGAGTGGATCTTCCACCGGGAAGTGCCAGGGCCGGATTGTCGAATGGCGGAGGTCAGGACTTCGGCACCTGGATGACCTGCAGGGCGGAGATGGCCGTGGCTACCAGCTTGTTCTTGCCGTTGTGCGCCTCGGCGGCGATATAGATCACCGATTGTCCGGGTTTGCGGATCGTCGCGGTCAGGGTCAATCGCTCTCCGACGAATACGGGCCGCATGAAATGCGTGGTCAATTCCATACTCGTTGTCGGATTCTTCGAGGTGATATAACTCAGCGGCGCCATCAGGTCATCGAACATGGCGGCCAGGAATCCGCCCTGGAGAATTCCCATGGCGTTGCCGTACTGCGCCGGGATCTCCACCGTCGCCGAGAGCGACCGGCCGGGAACGAATTCTTCGTACCGCAAACCCAGAGCGACCGTGGACGCCGGGGGAAGTTGCAATTCGATTCCGGGTGGGATCGGCAAATGGTCGAATGCGGCGATCGCCTGCTCGACGATCTCGTCGTGCCCTTTGATAACCGTGTCAGGTGCTGCGTCGGTCAAGGGTGGTTCCTTCCTCGCTTCGAACAATGCCTTCGTAGAGTTCCCACGTGAGTTCCCGATAGTCGCGGTCGGACTCGTCGCGGAGGTAGACGATCTCTCCCGCCTGCGGCGTGAAACCCTCGCTTTGCATCCGCAGCTTCGAAAGCTTCAGTGTCGCAGTGGTTTCCAACGATGAGCGTACCCTGATGAAGACCGGTTGCGCATAGCGCGGCAGGGTCGCGTCCAGGTGGGCGGCCAGCCCCGCGCCGTCGAAGGCGCTCCCGTCGGGCAGGACGACGGACGCCATGCCCGCGCGGCCCTCCCGGCCCGGAATCGTGACGCCGTACACGCTCGCCTCGGCGATGCCGGGCCACCGCAGCAACTGCTCCTCCACCTCGGTGGTCGAGACGTTCTCCCCCTTGTATCGGAAGCTGTCACCGAGCCGGTCCACGAAGAACAGATTGTTGTGCTCGTCGAGACGGAAGGCGTCGCCGGTGTCGAACAGCGCGTCCCCGTCGCGGAAGGCGTCGGTGAGCACCTTGGCGCGGGTGGCATCCGCATCGCGATAGCCCGCGAACGGGGTGCGTTTGCGAATCGGGCCGAGCAGGACGCCGACATCGCCCGGTTCGCACGGCACCAGACGGCCGTTCTCCCGCACGAAATCACCCTGCTCGAAATCCCATTTCGCCAGTTTGCCGCCGAGTCGCAGCTTGCCGACCGAGCCGACGGTGCCGGACAGGTTGAGCGTGGCGATATTGCCCTCGGTCGAGGCGTACATCTCGACGATCCGCGGTATCGCGAACCGGTCCCGCAGGGTCGTCCAGGCGTCGGGCCGCAGTCCCTGACCGACGACGACCCGCACCCGATGCCCGCCCTCGAATTCGCCGGGCGGGGTGTTCACCAGGTACCGGCACATCTCCCCGATGTAGTTGAAACCGGTTGCCTCGAAACGGTGGATGTCGCGCCAGAACCCGCCCGCGGAGAACCGACGGCCGAGCGCCAGCGTGGCGCCGTGCGTGAGCACGCTGGCCAGCGGAATCGCCAGGGCGTGGGTGTGGAACAGCGGCAGACAGTTGTACACCACGTCGTCGGGTTCGAATCGCCACGCCAGGGCGCCGAGCACCCGGCCGACGGTGGTCAGCCGCTGATAGCTGACGACGGCGGCCTTGGGGAGTCCGGTGGTTCCGCTGGTGAAGATGTACGCGCCGGTGTCGCCGAGGCGATGCGCGCCGGTGCCGGGCGGATCGGTGACCGTCTCGGCGGGGGAGAACACTGTCAGATCGGCGGTGTCGACGTCGGGTCCGTCCGGGTCGCGGTCGACCAGCAGTCGCGGCGCCGATTCGTCCGGCAGCCGGTCGCCGATGTCGCGCAGCGCGGCCAGACACTCCGAACCCGCCACCACCCAACGTGCCCCGCAGGCCGTGAGCGCGTGCACCAAACCGTCCCCGCGGGTCTGCGTATTGACCAGTGCCACAACGACACCCAGCTTTCCCGCGGCCAGGTAGTGCCACAGGAACTCGGGCCGGTTGGCCATCAGCAGCGCCACCACGTCGCCCTTGACCAAGCCCGCGGCCCGATACGCGTGGGCGGTGCGATTGACCATGCGATTGGCGTCCGCGTAGTCGTAGCGTCGATCGCCGAACAACAGGAACGGGTGCGCGGGCTGGGTCCGGGCGCGGCGCTCGAGTTCGAGCGCCAACGTCCGGTGCGAACCCGCGCCTTCGAGCAGGCCCCGGACCAGCAGGCCGTAGGACCCGATGCGCGAGGACGGCACGCTAGGCGCCTTCCGGCCGCGGTGCGGTTCTCGCCTTGTCGGCCGAGGCCATGGCGGCGAAGTACATCTGCTGCGCGACCTCGGCGATCAGGTCCCAGCGCTCCCATGTCATCGGGGTCGGTTCGGTGCCGGGCACGAACTGGTACCGGGACAGATCCTCGACGCCCTTCAGTTGGGCGAGGATATCGTCGTCGAGCAGGGCATTGCCGGTGTATTTGGCCGGATCCTGTTCCAGCACAGCCAAGATGGCGTCGACGACGATATCCTCGGTCCGCCAGTCGGCCGGGTCGCCGATGCCCAGATTCTGCGTTGCGAGCGTCCCGATCAGGGTGCGGGTCCAGATCGTATTGCAGGCGATCCCGTCCGCGGCGACCTCTTTGCCGAGCCCGAGGGTCAGCAGCGTCGCGTTGAGCTTCGAGGACATGTAGGCAACTTTGCCGCCCATGTGCTGGATGCCCTCGGGTTCCAGCGGCGGGCTGAGGTTCACGATGTGGCCCCAGCCGCCCTGACGCATGTGCGGAATGCAGTGGTGCGCCAGCAGGAACGGCGCCCGCGCGTTGATCCCCATCACCAGGTCGTAGCGCTTGGCGGGCGTCGCCTCGACGGACTGCAGCCACATGGCGCCCGCGTTGTTGACCAGGATGTCCACCCGGCCGAAACGTTCCACCGTCCGGTCGACGAGGTTCTTCAGGTCCGCCTCGTTGCGCACGTCGCAGTACACGCCCAGGGCCTCGGCGCCCCGTTCCTGCACCTGCGCGACGGTTTCCGCGACGCTGCCCGGCAGTCGCCCGCCCGCCGCCATCGTCTTCGCGCCGATGACGATATCGGCGCCCCGCTCGGCCAGGGCCAGCGCCAGCGCCTTGCCGATGCCGCGACTGCCGCCGGTGATGATCGCGACCCGATTCTCGAACTGTGTCACATTCGCTCCTCTCGCTGTGTGGCCCCGGCTCATTCGGCCGCGACCGGCTCCCGGTCGGGCAGGTCGTACCGCTTGGCGACCTCCTGCTCGAACGAATCGGCCCAAGCCTCGAGTCGGTCGACATTGCGGCGCATATCGCGGAAGGTCCGGTCCTGCGTCTTCTCGGTGAGCAGGTCCAGGTGCAACTCGGCGCAGATCGGCACCTTGCTGTATTCCACGAACAGGTACTTGTCGGGTTGCGCGGCCTGCGCGCCGAAGGCGCGCAGATTCGCCTGCATCCGCGACTGGATGCCCTGGAATCGCTTGGCGATGGGACGGAATTCGGCGGCCGCGTCCTCATTGCCGATCAGGTTGCGGAACAGCAACTGCGACGGCAGCGCCCAGTAGAACGACGTATCCCACATCACCTTGGTGAACATGGCGGGCGCACTGCCGAAGATGCGGTAGTTGTGCTGGTACATCCCCAGATAGTTCGGCCAGAGGTCCTCGAGCATCAGCCGGTTGAAGCTCTGGGCGACCTCGGGGGTCAACCGCCCCTTGCGGTCGAGTTCGATCATCCGGGTGGTGATGGTGTTGGTGTAGGCGATGAAATCCGATCCCGGACTGTAGAACGCGTCCAGGAAGACCGCGGCCTCACCGACGCACGCCCACCGCTCGTGGGAGAAGATCTGCTCGGAGGCGTAGCCGGCATTGCGCACCTGCAGGAAGTCCAGCGGTTCGGCGTGTTCGAGGAACGAGTCGAGGGCGGGCTCGTGCTCGGCGATCCATTGCCGCGCCTTCTTTTCCGTGCCGTAGGTACGGAACGGATGGATGTTCTCGTCGGTGACGATGCCGATGCTGGTGTTGCCGGACGACAGCGGGATCATCCACACCCAATAGCCGGTGCCCATCAGGTGATTGGTCGAGAACCACCGCCGTTCCTGGGTGGGCGGCCGCCAGGTCGGGTCGGTGGTGCCGGTCATCCGCTCGACGTCGTATTCGCCGCGGAACCGCCACCAGGCCGAGTTGATCCTGTGCGGGCTCGGCGCGCTCAGACCCAGCTTGCGTTGCAGCAGCCGCTGCCGCCCCGAGGCGTCGACGACGAACCGGGCACGGACCGTCCGCTCGCCGTCGGCCGCCTCGAAACTCACGAGATGGTCGGCGTCGGCGGACAATTCGATATCGAGCACCTTCGCCTGCTCGACCAGCTCGATTCCGAGCTCGCCCGCGCGGTCGCGCAGATCCTGTTCGAAACGACCGCGGTCGATCTGATACGACGTCACCCGCGGGAAGCGCCGGGCGCCCAGCTCGGGCCGCAGCTCCAGCGGCCCGTGCGAATCGCCGAAGAACATCCGCAACCCGAGCTTGTGCAGGTGTCGCCGATTGAAATACCCGGTGAGGCCGAGCTGTTCGCCGAAGTAGTGCGCACCGCCCTCGACGGTCGCCTCACCCACCTTGTGCGCGCCCTCCGGGATGCCGCCGCCGCTGCGTTCGAGCACCAGCACCGTCAGATCGGGCATGGCCCGCTTCAGTTGCCGTGACAGCGTCAGCCCCGCCAGGCCGCCACCACAGATCACCACGTCGTACCGTTTGGCCGGTTCCATCGTCTCTGCTCCGTTTCGGTCGTCTTCGGGCGGGGTCAGTGCCCGTCCACCAGACTGGTGAAGCTCGGGAAGGCGTCCTCGGCGGACAGTTCCTGAGCGATCGTCGTCATCACCTGCGGGTGCGGGTTCTGGATGAACAGGTGGCCACCCGGCACGCTCGTGTACGCGAAGCCGCCGCTGGTCAACTTGCCCCAGCCCTGCAACTGGTCCGGCTCGAACACCGGGTCATCGGCGCCGCGCAGCACCGAGATCGGGGCGCGCAGCGTGTACCCGTTCTCGAAGTCGTAGTCGCCCAGCATCTTCAGGTCCGCCCGGATCGACGGCAGCCAGTGCAGGATCGAGGACTCGTCCTCGACCGGGATATCGAGCAACTTGTTGTCGCGCAGGACCGCGAGCACCTGGCTGTCGGAGGCCCCTTCCAGATCGAACCCGTCGCGAATGTGCTCGAGGTCGCGCACGTAGTCCCGCACCAGTGCGGGCGAGGGCCAACCGGCGATGACGAGTTTCATCGGCACCTCGTTGTAGTGCTGCTCGAGATACCTGGTGAGCTCGTAGGCGAGCAGCCCGCCCATGCTGTGCCCGTAGATCACGAAGGTCCGGTCGAGGTAGGGCAGCATGGCCTCGGCCAGTTCCGCGACGAACGCGGGCATCGAGTCGACCGGCGTGTCGTCGAGTCGGTCCTCCCGACCGGGGAACTGGATGCCCACCACTTCGACGGTGTCGGGCAGGTCGCCGGGCCACGCAGTGAAGACCGACGCGCCGCCGCCGACGAAGGGCAGTGCGAATACCCGCAGGCTGGCGGTATTCGAGCGTCCGACGATGGTGCGGATCCACCGGTCGGGACCGGTGACCGGGGCGGGCGCCGCCGCGCCGCCGGTGGACTCGCCGGACAGCTGGGCCAGCACCTCACCGGAGAGTTCTACGATGCTCGGACCGCGCATCAGACCCATGGTCGGGAAATCGATCTCCAGATGCTTGGCCAGCATATTGCGGATCTGGCCCGCCATCAGCGAGTCCATCCCGAGATCGGTCAGCCCCACATCCAGGGGAAGACGATCGACGGGCATATCGAAGATCCGCGAGATCTGTTGCGTCAGAGCCGTTGTCAGTCGCGGCAGCCGCTCCTCGGCCGGGAGTTCGGACAGTTCGGTGCGCAGGCCCTCGGTGCCGAAGCCCGCTGCGGCGCCGGGTGCGTCGTGCGCCGCGAGATGCGCCAGGCGCGGGGAGCTGCGCACGATCGGCATGACCTGATTCATCTTCGCCCAGTTGACACCGAAGACACTGGCCCGGCTCACCCCCTGGACCAGGCAGCGCCCGATGAAGTCCAGTGCGTAGCCGGGGGAGATCGGCGTCCACCCCAGCCAGGACAGCGTGTCGAGCTTGTTGCGGGCGACGAACCCGACCTCGTCGATGGCGCCCCAGTTGACGGTCAGCGCGGGCAGCCCGAGCTGCTTGCGGTGCAGGGCCAGCGCCTCCAGGAAGCCGTTCGCCGCGGCGTAATTCGACTGGCCGGGGGTGCCGACGTTCCAGCTCATCGAGGAGTACATGACGAACGCGTCCAGCTCGAGGTCGCGGGTGAGGTGGTGCAGATGCCAGGCCCCGTCGACCTTCGGCTGCACCGCCCGCAGGAACTCGGTCTCGGTCATCGCGGCCAGCGGACCGTCCGCGATGACCATGGCGGCGTGGTAGATGCCGCGCAGCGGCGGCAGGGTCGAGATCCGTTCGAGCAGCCCCCGGACCTCGGCCTCGATCGAGACGTCGGCGCGTTCGAGGACCACCTCGACGCCCGCGGCGCGCAGCAGCGCGATCGGCTGCTCGTTCTCGGCGTCGATCTGCGCCCGGCGTCCCACCAGCACGATGCTGCGGGCGCCCTTGGCGGCCAGCCACTGCGCGGTCCGCAGACCGAAACCGGTGTAGCCGCCGGTGATCAGGTAGGTGCCCTCGGGATCGAGCGCGGCGTCCTCGGCGCCGGTCGGGTAGACGAGAACCTCGGCGTCGGCATCGAATTCGACCACCACCTTGCCGATCTGCTTGGCGCCCGCCATGTATCGGAACGCCGCGCCCACCTCGGCGGCGCCGAAGCCGGTGTGCGGCAGCGGCGGCAGGGTGCCCGCGCCGACCCGATCGAGGACCGCGGTCATGGCCTCGCGGCAGCGGTCGGGCACCTCGAGCAGCATGCGGTCGATATCCACCGCGGCGTAGCTGAGGTTGTTGCCGAACGGCTTGAGCCCCAGCTTGTAGTTGTCGTAGATGTCCTTCTTGCCGATCTCGACGAACCGGCCGTGCGGTCGCAGCAGTTCCAGGCTCTTCGGAATGGTCTCGCCCTGAAGGGAATTCAGCACGATGTCAACGCCGTCGTAGCGTGCGCGGATCTCGTCGGCGAAGGTCAACGACCGCGAGTCGAAGACGTCGGCCACACCCAGCGAACGCAGATAGTCCCGCTTCTCGGTGCTGCCCGCGGTCGCGAGCACCGTCGCGCCGAACAGGTGCGCGATGTGCACGGCGGCGAGGCCGACACCGCCGGCGGCCGCGTGCACCAGCACCCGCTCGCCCGCCCGCAACCGGCCGACCTCGACCAGCGAGTACCACGCGGTCAGGTAGGCCATCGGCAGGGTGGCGGCCTCGACCGCCGACAGATTGCCCGGCGCCGGATACACCTGCTGGGCCTCGGTGACCACCCTGGAGCCGAAGCAGCCGCGGGCGAAGGCGACGACCGGGTCGCCCGGCGCGAATCCCTCGACCTGCGAACCCACTTCGGTGACCACGCCCGCGCATTCCACGCCCAGGTTCTTCTCGTAGAACCCGCCGGTGCTCGCGCCCTCGGAGAGCACGCCGAGGGTCAACATGATGTCGCGGAAATTCAGTGCGGTCGCGCTCGGCGCGATGGCGATATCGTTCGGGCCGAGGGCGGCGACCGACTGCGTCTCGTAGCGGAGTTCGTCGATGCCGGGGTCGGCGGGGACGTTCAGCACGAACGGCGCGCCGTCCGAGCCGCGGACCGGTGTCGCGACCGAGGTCTCGAACTCGGCGAGCGACAGGTGCTCGAAGCGATCGATGAACCGGGTGTCGCCCCGGAAGGCGATCTCCTCCTCCGGCGTCCGCACGTGCAGCAGTTCGTCGAACAACTGCGCCGCGCGGGCGCCCGCGTCGGCCGCCGGATCGAAGTCGAGGATCTTCGCCCGCAGACTGCTGTGCTCGCTGAGCAGCACCCGCAGGATGCCCCAGCTCGGCGACTGCGACGGGATCACCCGGTCGGCCCGGTCCACCAGCGGTCCACCGGAGGTGGCGACCCAGAAGCGCGGGGCCACCGACCATTCCAGCTGATCGACCGCCCGGGCCAGCGCCATCACGCTGTAGGCGCCATGGCTTTGCACCTGCGCCAGCAGTTCGGTGGTGAGCTCGGTCGTGGCGAAGTCCAGGTTCCACAGGTGCAGGACACCCGCCACCGTGCCCGAGCCGGCTCGCACCTGCTCGAGCACCCGTCGCAGCTCGGTATTGCTGGTCGGGTCCACCTCGAAGCTGCGGTCGTCCAACTGTGCGAAACCGCCGCCGCGGGTGACGACGACACTGCCTGCCGCCGCCTCGCCCAGTCGGGCGAGGAACTGTTCGGCCACGCCGCCGGTATCGGCCAGCACGACCCACGGGGCGGTCTCGACGCGCGGCTGATGCGGTGCGAGATCGAGCTGCGGAGCGCGCGCCGCGATGACCGAGCAGCCGGTCTGCTCCGGACTCGTCATCTCCGAGAAGATCTGCACGTGTTCGAAGCCCGCGGTCGGCAGGAAGCTCTGCCAGCCCGCCTCGGACAGCAGCGGATAGTCCGGCCGCAGATCGCGATCGGCGAAGCGCCACCAGCCGTCGGTCATACCGAAGGTCAGATCGACCCAGTGCGGCGGGTTGGTCTCCTCGACGACCAGCAGCACGCCGCCGGAGGTGAGCAGCTCGCCGACATTGCCGAGGGTGGCGCGCAGATTCTCGGTGGCGTGCAGGACATTCGCCGCCACCACGATGTCGAAGTAGTGGGCATCGAAGCCCTGCTCCGCGATGTCGTGCTCGATATCGAGGACGCGGTAGTCCACGAAATCGAACTCCGCGAACCGCTGCTTGGCCTTGTTCAGGAACAGCTGCCCGATATCGGTGAACACGTATTCCGCGCGGTCGGCGGGGAGTTCGGCAAGGATCCAGCCGGTCGTGCCCGCGGTGCCCGCACCGATCTCGAGCACCCGGATGGGCCGCTCGCTCGGCAGCGCCCGCACACACTCGGCGACCACCTTGGCGACCGTGCGGTTGCACCGCTCGAAGGAGAACGACGTCTCGTAGAGATCCACCACCGACTGGAACTCGTCCTCCGGGAAGATGAGTTCGATCGGATTGACCTCGTCGCGCAGCACCGCGGCCAATTCGGCGCCGCAGCGTTCCAGGACCGCGTACTCGGCTTCGCACTCGGGATGCCGCTCGCGCAACCGGGCCAGCGCCGCGGCGGTGTCCACCCGCGCGGGTGTGTCGAGCAGTTGCCAGCCCGCGCCGTCGGCGGCGGTGATGCCGTGCCGGGTCAGCAGTTCCAGCAGGCGCGCCAGGTAGTCGCGATGCTTGTCGGGCATGCCGAGTTCACGGGCGAGGTCGTCGAGCGTGACGCGCCTGCCCGGCGTGAAGTCCATACCCAGTCGGTGCCAGGCCTCCGTCACGTAGGCGATGCAGAGCCGGTTCATCTCCGCTTCGGTCTCCGCGTAGTACGCCTGATTGAGCGGCCAGGCGCGCACCTCGTCGAGGATGGGGTCGACGGCGGCCCGCAGGTCCTGGTCCTCGGGCACGAAATCGGCGGGCAGCAGCGTGCGCACCCGGACCGGCGCCTGCCGCCAGCGGTACTCGTAGAGCCACTGCAGCAGCGCGTCGCGGTCCTCGGTGGGCTGAGTGATCGACTTGCCCTTGAACCCCTCGAAGTGCGCGACCAGCGACCCGTCCTCGTTGAGCAGCCACAGATCGCCCTCGCAGTAGGCGGGGTCGTCGAGAATGTTGGCCTGCCCGTAGCAGAACACCCGACGGCCGGCCTTGGCGTGGAAGCTGAACCGCTTGATGTCGAACGGAATGTAGAGGTGCTTGTCCTCGGTGTTCGGGTCGTTGCCCATCGCGATGGACAGCGACTGGAAGCACGCGTCGAGCAGCGCGGGATGGATCATGTGCCGCGGGGCTTCGTCCGCGATGGACTCCGGGGTGTCGATGCGTCCGAGCGAACGCAGCTCGCCGTATTTGAGCTTGGTGATGGCCCGGAACGCCGGACCGAGCATCAGGCCGTTGTTGCGGAACTTCGCGAACACCCGCGCCGGATCGAATTCGAGCGGGCAGTGCGCGTCGAGGTCGGCGAAGGGCACCGGCAGTTCGGTGTCGGGCGCGCCGCGCCGCACGGTGCCCGAGGAGTGCAGCACCCAGTCCTTGTCGCCGTCCTGCAGGCTGTAGACGCCGAAATGCAGCGACGGGGTCAGGACCACCTGGACCCGAGGGGCGGGCCGGTCGTCGAAGGTGAACAGCGGGCGACGGAATTCGACATTCTCGATCGAGTACCGGTCCGGGCCGAACACCTCGGTCAGGCAGCCCACGATCAGGTCGAGGTGCCCGGCGCCGGGGAACACGATCGGACCCTGCACCCGGTGGTCCTCCAGCCACGGGAACACGGCGGTGTCCATGGTCAGTTCCCACACGTGCTTGTCCGGCTCGTCGGCGACCGGGGTGCGGATCCCGACGAGCGGATGGATCCCCGACGGGAAGCGCTTGCCGTGCGACTTCGGCGTTTCGAGCCAGTAGGTTTCGCGCTGCCACGGGTAGAACGGCAATGACAGGCGCTCGCCGCCCGCGAAGACATTCGTCCAGTCCGGATCGAATCCGGCGGTGTACAGCGCGCCGAGCGAGTCGAGCAGGGTGCGCCGATCGCTCTGCTTGCGATGCAGCGACGGCACCGCCAGACCCGTCACCTGGCGCTGATCCAGCAGCTCGCCGATGGCGGTCGAGTGGATGGGGTGCGGACCCAGCTCGATGAAGGTCAGGTGCTGATCAGCGATCAGGCGGCCGATGGTGGGCGCGAACCGGACGGGTTCGCGGATATTGCGCCACCAGTACTGGGCATCGAGAGCGCCGGCCGGCAGCACATCGCCGGTGACCGTGGAATACATCGGCGCCGCGGCGGGTCCCGAGCCGATGCCGTCGAGCGAGGCGAGCAGTTCATCGTGCAGCGGGTCCATGTGATGGCTGTGGAAGGCCACGCTCACCTGGAGCATTCGGCAGAAGATCCGGTCGGCCTCGAGTTCGCGCCGGATCTCCTCCAGCGCGTCCGGATCACCCGCGAACGCGGTCGATTCCGGACCGTTGAGCGCGGCCACCTCGACGCGGCCGCGATAGCCCGCGAGGCGCGCTTCGGCGGCGTGGAACGGCAGACCGACCGCCAGCATCTTGCCCTTGCCGGAGGCCCGCTGCTGCACCCGGCTGCGATGGAAGATCACGCGCACCGCGTCCTCGAACGACAGCGCGCCCGAGACGTAAGCGGCGGCCACCTCGCCGATGCTGTGGCCGACGACGGCCGCCGGGGTGATGCCCCAGCTCTGCCACAGTGCCGCCAAGCCGACCTGGATCGCGAACACCGCGGGCTGGGCGATGAAGGTCTCACCGATGCGGCTGTCGGCCTCGTCGCGGCCGAGCTCCTCGAGCACACTCCAGTCGGCGTGCTTGCGCAACTCGGCATCCACGCGCTCGACCGTCTCCCGGAAAACCGCGTTCCGGGCCAGCAATTCGCGGCCCATGCCCCACCACTGCGGACCCTGGCCGGAGAACACGAAGGCCACCCGGCCGGTGCCGGACCCCTTCACCCCGCCGCGCAGCCCATCGGACTCGGCGCCGCGGGCGAAATCGCGCAGTGCGGCACGCAGATCCTCCGTCGACGAGCACACCATCGCGAGCCTGCGGTCGTAGTGCGACCGGGTGCGGGCCTGGGCGGCGGCGACCGCGGGCAGGTTCGCCGCGTGCGTCGGATCGGTCAGGAAGTCGGCGTAGGTGTCGGCGTAGGCCTGCAGCGCCTCGCCGGTCTTGGCGCTCAGCGTGAACAGCACCGGATCCGCGGCCGCGGCGGTGCGCACCGATTCCGACCGCTCGTCGGCCGCGGGCGGGCCCTCCAGGACGACGTGCGCGTTCGAGCCGCCGAATCCGAAGGAGTTCACCCCGGCCAGGCGCCGCCCCGCATTCGGCCACGGCTGGCGCGTCTGTGCCAGGCGCAGGCCCAGCTCATCGAAGTCGATCTTCGGATTCGGTTGTTCCGCATGCAGATTCGCAGGAATCTCACCGTTGCGCACCACCAGGCACGCCTTGATGATGCCGACCATGCCCGCCGCCGACTCGAGGTGTCCGACATTGGATTTCACCGCGCCGACGACGCACGGACCCTGCCCGTTGCGGCCCGCACCCAGCACCTTTCCCAGCGCGCGCGCCTCGATCGGATCGCCGACCGGCGTACCCGTGCCGTGCGCCTCGATGTAGCCGATATCGGTGGGAACCACGCCCGCGTCGCGGCAGGCGTCGCGAATCATCTCCGCCTGCGCGTCCTCGCTCGGCACGGAGATGCCGTTGGTGCGGCCGTCCTGGTTCGTCGCGCTGCCGCGCAGCACCGCGTAGATCCGGTCGCCGTCGGCGATGGCCGCCGACAGCGGTTTGAGCACGATCGTGCCCGAACCCTCACTGCGGATGTAGCCGTCACCGGTGCTGCTGAACGACTGGCACCGGCCCTCGGGGGACAGGAAGGTGCCCTGGCTGAATCCGATCGTCGCCTCGGGCAGCAGCAGGGTGCTGACACCACCGACGAGCGCCATCGTCGCCTCGCCGGACCGGATGCTGCGCATCGCCAGGTGAATCGCGACCAGCGAGGACGAACACGCGGTATCCACCGTCATACTCGGCCCGCGCAGGTCGAGCAGATACGAAACGCGGTTCGCGACAATGCAATTGGTGACGCCGGTCATCGTGTGACCGCCGATCAGGTACCGGTTGTCCGGATTGAGCTGGATGATGCCGTAATCGTGTCCGGACACGCCCGCGTACACCGCGACCTTCTCGCCCGCGATCTGCTCGGGGACAATGCCCGCGTCCTGCAGAGCCTCCCAGGTGGTCTCCAGGAACAGCCGCTGCTGCGGGTCGATGCGCGCGGCCTCGGTCGGCGTGATGCCGAAGAAGTGCGCGTCGAACGACGACACGTCATCGAGGTAGCCGCCGGTGCGGGTCCGCATGTGCCCCGGCCGCGCGGCGTCGTGGTCGTAGAACGCGGCGGCGTCCCAGCGGTCCTGCGGCACTTCGCGCACGGCATCGCGCTCCTCGATGAGCAACCGCCAGAAATCACCCACATTCCGAACTTGTCCGGGGAAGCGGCAGCCGATGCCGACTACAGCAATGCCTTCGTGCGCGATAGGTGTGGAATCGGTCGACGAGCTGAGCACAGAATTCATTCGCATAACCTTGTTTGTCACGAAATCGATCGACCACGCGCGACTTCGCCAGATGCCGTGGTGGTCGATATCGATATTGTTTCCCAGAGCACACACCGGGACCGGGGCTCACAGTCGAGCCGAGTCCGAGAGTCGGTATGCCGTCGCGATTTTCGCTACGAGCTTCCGAGCAAATCATATGGAGATCGCCGCGACGGCACATCCCCCCGTGTGGGGGTGGCGATCACCGGATCGAATGGATTTACACGGGCGAAACGAATTGTGGTAATTGCTGTCCGAATTCGGCGGCGCGGGCTCTCCGGAATGGATGTGCCCGAAACGCGCGGCGAGCGCCCGGCAGCGGATGCGGGGCGCTCGATGTCACGGGAGGGACCTTCAGCCCGCCGGCGACGGCGTGCTGCGAACACTGCGGCCGAGCTCGACCGGCACCTTCGCATTGCCGCGGAAGGTGAGCTGCTGCCGCAGCCGCGGCGGAGCGGCCGCCCGCATATCGGGAAACCGCTCGAACAACGCGCGCAAGGCGTGGGTGGATTCCATCCGCGCCAGGTTGGCGCCGAAGCACGCGTGCACACCGTTGCTGAAGGCCAGATGTTCGCCGGCATTCGGCCGGGCGATATCGAAGCGCTGCGGGTCGGTGAACACCGCGGGGTCCCGGTTGGCGCCCCCGAGCGACAACATGACCATGCTGCCCTGCGGCAGCGGCACCCCCTCGAGCTCCACATCGGTCAATGCCGAACGGGCCGTGATGAATACGGGCGGCTCGTAGCGCAGCACCTCCTCGACGGCGTTGGGCCACAGCTCCGGCTCCGCGCGCAGCCGATCCCACTGGTCGGGGTGGCCAAGCAGCAGGGACACGGCATGGGCGATCAGGTTCGCGGTGGTCTCGAATCCGGCGCCGATGATGATGCTGGTATTGGCCTTGAGCGCGTATTGATCGAGCTCGCCACCGGTGATCATGGTGGACAGGACGTCCTCGCCGGGGTCGCGGCGCAAGCGTTCGATGTGCACATCGAGGTAGTCGTTGAGTTCCGTGGCCGCCTTGATCGCGCGGTCGTAGGTCGACCAGGAGACGCCGACGTCGAGCATCGGCGTCATATCCTCGCCCCAGGCCAGGAACTTCGCCTCGTCCTCGCGCGGCATGCCGAGCATCTCGAAGATGATCGCGATCGGCACCCTGGACGCGAAGGTCTCCACCAGATCGACTGTGCCGCTCGACGGTAACGCCGCCAGCAGCTCCTCGGTGACCGATTCCACCCGGTCGCGCAGCTTCTTGATCGCGCGCGGCGTGAACGCCGACACGACCGGTCTGCGCATCGTGGCATGCTCGGGCGGGTTCATTCGCAGCATCGCGGGCGGATCCGCTGGATTGGCCGGTGGCGGCACCCGATTCGCGAATCGCTGCAGCACCTTGGGGATCTCGATCCTGGCCGAGCTGCGCACGCCGAATCGGTTGTCCCGCAGGATCGCCTTGGCCACCGCGTAATCGCAGGTCACCCAGGGGAGCGGGGTCTTCACCAGCTTGCCCTGCGCCCGAATCCGTTCGATATACGGGTGCGGATCGACAATGCCCTTCGGGCTGAGCATCCGCGCGAAGGTATCGCCCCGGCTCGAGTGGTAGCGCAGCACCGCGCGCGGCACACCGTGCAGCGACAGCCAGCGCAGCCAATATTGAATGGTCATGAGTTCGGCAGCCCGTCTGTGAAAGGGAAATTCACGCGTCCGCCGTTGCCGCGACCGGGCTCCGGGAATGGTGAATACATGGGCATTACCTCATGTCGAGGGTTCTCGGGAGAGCCTAGGCGCAGCGAGCATTCCAAACATCCCCCCGACCGGGTGTCACCCGACCGATCGCAGGCTCGTCGGGCTCACCATTGCCGCCACACGGAGTAGAAATGGGGGATGACAAGAGCGGTCGTGGTGCTCTACGTGTTCGCGCTGGTAGTCGTCGTGGTCGGCGTGGATATTTTGTTCTTCAGGCAGTATTTCTGGGCGCGCCTGCTGGTGAATGTCGGAATCGTCATGATATTCGGGGCCTTCTATTTGAGGTTCTCGAACGGTTCATGAGTTCGGGCGATCGTGCTCAGTGTGCGACCGCACGATGGTCGATGGTGCGGGTGATCGCGTCGCGTACGGCGTCGGCATGCCTGCGCAGTGCTGCCGCCAGGGCGTCGGCATCTCTTTGCGCCAGCGCGCGCGCGATCTCGACATGTTCGTCCTGGCGTTGCCGTTCGTGCGCGCCCGCGTCCAGGACCAGGTAGTGGGAGATCAACAGGTGCAGGTTCAAGGATCGGTAGGCGTCGCTGAGCTGCGGGTTGTTCGCGCCGGCGATAATCAGTCGATGAAACTCGACGTCCTTGTCGATGAATTCGATCCGGCGGGCCAATTCGTCGGGCAGCCGCTGCTCGGGGGTCGGTCCGGCGGTCAGCGCGGGGACCAGCGCGAGCACGTCGGCGATCTGTTCGTCGGTGATCCGCTCCGCGATGAGCGGGGCCGCGCCGTCCTCGTACAGTGAGCGCATTTCGAACATCTGCCGGACTCCGGTCGCGGTCAGACTGGTCACCGACGTGCCACTGCGGCCGCGAATCCGGAACAAACCCTCGCCGGCGAGCCGGTCGATGGCGGCCTTGACCGGCGCTCGGCCCAGGCCGAGCGCCGCGCACAGTTGACCGACCGAGGTCCGTTCACCGGGGCGCAGTTCCTGGTGCAGCAGCATCGACCGGATGCGGTGGTAGGCGGCGTCCGTCAGATCACGGCCGACGCCCGGTAGCTCCGTCACCTGTGCCCCCTGCTCCTTTTTCGTATTCGGTCTTCGACACCGCCGCCAGGGGAACTACGAGGCCGTCGCGCTGTCGAGCGCCACGAGCATCCCATGCGCGGCTCGGGTGACCGGTGTCGGGACGCCGTGGGCCGCGCCGAGTTCGATGACATAGCCGGTGAACGCCTCGAGTTCGATCTTCCGCCCGGCCGCGAGATCCTCGGCCATCGACGAGGAGATGTCCATCCGGGCCGCGGTGTGCTGGACGCGGACCCGGTGGTCGGGCGCCAGCGGTGCGCCTGCCGCGCGGGCCGCGGCGGCGGCCTCGGCGACGAGCAGGTCGAACACCTCGGCCGTCGCCGGATACGACAGCAGTTCCCCCAGGCGCTTTCCCGTGATCGCCGTGAGCGGGTTCAGCCCGCAGTTGAACAGGAATTTCTGCCACTTCGACGAGCTCACTTCGGGTTCGACCGCGGCTTCGATACCTGCCCGCGAGAACAACTCCCGCACTTGCGAACTCGCGCCGAGATCGAGCCCGAAGTAGGGGCCGACGATCAGTTTGGGCGGCGCCGAGCAGCGAATCACGCCGGGTCCCAACCGATCCGCGCCGATGTAGAGCACGCCGGACAGGATGCGCGACGGTCCGAGCTTTCCGGCGAGGATCTGTTCGTTCTTGACACCGTTCTGCAGGCACAGCACATGGCCGTCGGATGCCACCAGCGGCGGTACGGATCGTGCCGCTGTCTCGGTGTCGTAGGACTTCACACAGAACAGCACGAGATCGGCCGGGCGATCGACCTCTTCGACAGCCAGCACGCGATCCGGCCGAACCACTTCACGCGCTGCGCGGGCATCTTCGAGCACGATGCCGTGCTCGCGGATCTGCCGCAGATTCGCGCCCCTGGCGATCAAGGTGACCGGCACCCCGGCCTTGGCCAGCCGTGCGGCGAGATATCCACCCGTCGCGCCCGCGCCGAGCACCATTACCGACATTTCCGTACTCATACGATCCCCTCGAGATCCGCACTCCGATTGCACTGGCATGTCAATCTAACATGTCAGTTGCTTCAGCGCCGGTCGCGATCTACGGAACCTCGGGATCTATCGTGCGGAACCGCCCACTTCCGGGCCGCGCAACGCTGACTCGTCGGCTGCCTTCGCCCTGGCCGCGGCCAGGAATTCGAGGCGGGCCTTCTCGAATCGGTCATAGTCGGCGCCGGATTTCGGAGTGCCCGCGTTCTTGAACGCGGCATCCGCCTGGTGGTACGCGACCAGGGCGCGCGCATAGCGGGCCTTGACGAATGGGTTCACCGCCATGCTTGCCCGCTTCGCCCGGCTTCGGTCGGGAGTGGGGGCGCCGTGACCGGGCCTCCTTTGATCTCGGTCCGGTCCCGGTTGAGCGAGAACGATACTGAATCCCGTTGTGGCTGTCCATCATTCATGATGCGGCTCCCGAAATTCGTCCTGGTGGGTGCTCCCGTTCGGGAAAAGGGTCGACCGAAACGGGGTGCCGGCACCATCATGCACCCTTCAGTCGGTTATGTCTAGACAGACGAATTAGTCTGATCGCGTGTCCGGGTACGCTTCCTCCGTGGGGGCGAGCGCGAAGGGCAGGAGTCGTGAGCGGTACCGGCGAGCGCATCGCTAAGCTGCGCAAGGACGCGGGCCTGAGCCAGGCCGAACTCGGCCAACAGATCGGCGTCGATCAGAAACGGATCAGCCGCATCGAGGCCGGAGCCGAATTGGCCTTGGCCGAAGGTCTGCGCCTCGCGGGCATCTTCGAACTCTCCCCTTCCGAACTCGCGGGCATCACAACGCAAAGCCCTCCGCTGTCCGGGGTGTGGAATGCCGCCTGGCAGATGGCACACGAGGGCGTCGAGCATGTCGACACCCGCCAACTCAGGATCGCGCAGGACGGGCGAATTCTCCACCTGCACGGCGTGCAGAAACGCGACGCGGCCGCCGAGTGCCACAGCTGGGTGGGCGAGATGCGGCTGTGGGACAGCGACATCTTCATCGGTTGGTACACGGCCTCGGATGGGTTCGTGAGATACAAAGGGAGCCTGTACCTCTCGCTACACCCGCACGGCCGGGCCATGATCGGGACCTGGGCCGGTCTCGGCTACGCCGGACAGATCATTCGGGGCTGGGCCGCCATCACGCGTGACGACCGAGCCGAACGTCTCGTCCGCGAAATGTCTCGCACCGAGGGGCGCGTTCAGGGTTGGTCGAAACTGAAACTGGAATCGTAGATCTCGCCATGTCCCACCGTCGCAGGCCGGTCGCCGGGTCCCGCTACGACTCCATGCCCAGCTTCGGCCATGCCTGCGTGTATCCGTCCGTCCCCGCCATCTCGCGCACGAGACGTTCGGCTCGGTCATCGCGGGTGAGAGCGGTCCAGCCCCTGGCCACCGCTCCGCCATAGCCGAGGCCCACCCGGCCTCCCATCATGGCCCGGCCGTGCGGGTGCAGCGAAAGGTACAGGCTCCCTCGGTATCTCACGAACCCGTCCGACGCCACATACCACCCGATCAGGATGTCGCTGTCCCACAGGCGCATCTCGCCCATCCAGTTGTAACAGTCCTCTTTACCCGGGTGGGCTCGGGTGCCCTGCATGCGGAGAATTCGCCCGTCGTGCACACCCTTGACCTGGTGGACTTCGATGTGTTCGATTCCGTCGTGCGAGGTCTGCCAGGCGGCGTACCACACGCCGGACAGTGCCGGAGTCTGCACTGTGGCATCCGCCAGTTCGGAAGGGGAGAGTTCGAAGACGCCCGCGAGGCGCAGCCCTTCGGCCAATGTCAATTCGGCTCCGGCCTCGATCCGGCTGATCCGTTTCTGATCGACACCGATCTGCTTGCCGAGTTCGGCCTGACTCAGGCCCGCGTCCTTGCGCAGCTTCGCGATGCGCTCGCCGGTAGTGCCCATAACTCCTGCCTTTCGCGCTCGCCGTATGGAACGAGCCTACTTGGACGGTTCGGTCGAATCCGACCTTGTAAACAGATACGGCCCGGTGGGCGCATGATGGCGGCGGCGCTCTCGATCCGACTCGGGCGCGTCGACCCTTGCGGGGGCGGGGCAGGCCGGACCGGTCGGCCTGCGATCGCGAAATACGTAGGATAGTTGTAATCAATTGTGGTACAAGGCATTACGAATTCATGTCGACGTTTCCCCGCAGGATGATCTTAACCCTGACTCGCGGCTCGGCTCCGACGTAGTGTCTGCCTGTGCCACTTTTGCGCACGGTCACAACGAGTTTCGGGCAGCGTCGGCCGAAATCGATTGCACTGGCGAGGAGTATCCGCTCATGACCATTGATTTCACCAACGACGCCCGGCCGGTGGACAACCAGGCCCTCGTGGTGCGGACGACCCAGCGCGAATTCTCGGCCGATGACCTGCTGAGACTGCTGAAGGGCGAGGTGTACGCCGTCCGGGTGCGGGACCTGCTGACCGGTGAGAATCTGCGCGCGCTACGGGAACGCTTCCTCGATCGCGACGACCACGGTCCACTGGGGACGGACCCGCAGTTCCGCCGTATCGGCTACGCGTTCTCCGAGACCGGGAACGCCGAGGAGCAGGACGCCTATTTCGCCGCCGCGGCAGGCCATCTCGAGCAGTTGCGTTCGATCGCGGCACCGTACCCGTATCCCGCGGACACACTGCGCTTGCTGCTCGACGAGGTATGGCCGACGGGCGCGACCGTGCTCTCCTCGGAGAGCCGCAAATTCTTCGCGGGCGTGGTGCGATACCAGCAGGCAGGCGTCGACCTCGAACCGCACACCGACAATGTCGAACGCAACCTGCCCGACGGGCAGAACCTCGGCATCGTCCGCCAACTCTCGGTCAACGTTCTACCTCGACCTCCCCGACCGCGGCGGTGAACTCGAATTCTGGGACGAGTATCCCAACGAGGAGCACTACCAACAGCTTTCGGGAGACCGGGTCTGGGGCATCGACCGCTCTGCCGTCGGCGATCCGACGGTGACCATCACACCCGAGATCGGCGAGGCGATCTTCATCGACCCCAGACGCGTCCACGCGGTCCGTCCCTCGGCCGACCGCCCCCGCGTGACGGTGGGGCTGTTCGTCGGTGTGCGCAACAACGAGCCGCTGGCGGTGTGGAGCTGAGATGACCACCACCGCAACGATTTCCGCACCGGAATCCGACACACGCCTGGCCTCGGCGTCCCACAAGGCGGCCTTCGACCTCAAGGGGCAGCGCTACGACTACACCGGCGCCACCGCGATCCTGCTCACCAGCGTCGGCGCCGACTACCACGAAGGCGAGAAGCTCGGCGCCACCATCGATCTGATCAACCGCAGTGGATTCGGGCGGGTCACCGTCGCCGTCGCCGACACACTGCAACGCCACAATCTCGACCTGCCGCCCGCACAGGCGTATTCGCTCTCGCGCCGTCGCGGCGACCAATGGATCGCCCGCAACCAGCCCCTGCTCGACCTGATCGAATCCGACGTCGACATCCTGCGCTGGGACGAAGCGCTCAGCGACGCCCGATACCCGCGGCTGCTCAAGCGGATTCGGCTCGCCTACGACACCGACGCGGGCTACCGGACCGCGATCGACGCCACCATCGACCGTTTCATCGACCGCCGCGGCGGCGACGAGGCGATAGACGACCCGGCACGAGCCCGCCACGGCTGCTTGACCTACCTCCTCGAGGAATGCCCGATCATCCAGCCGCTTTGGGCCGCGGCGGGTTACGACCACGTGATCTATCCGCAGCACATCTCGGCGGCGATGCAGGCCACCCGCGACCGGTTCGTCCCCGACCAGCGGGTCACCTGGCTGCCGCTGCGCTTCAAGAAGCGGAGGTCGGCGAAATGAGCCGGACCACAGCCGCCGAATTGACACCGGTTCCGCAAGCACGACGCATCGTCGGCTTCCTCGGCTTGGCCATCGCGTCGTTCCTCGGCTGCATCGACCTCACGATCGTCACGACCGCGCTACCGTCCATCACGCACGATCTGGACACTTCGCTCGGTGTCTCGCAGCTGGTGCTGAGCGCCTTCCTCACCGCCCTGGCCATGTTCATGGTGACCGCGGGCCGACTGGGAGATCACCTGGGGCGCAAGCCAACCCTGCTGATCGGCGCCGCGGTGTTCGTCCTCGCCTCGGTGGGCGCGGCACTCGCGCCGTCGATCGGCTGGCTGGTAGCGGCCCGCTTCGTACAGGGAGCCGCGTGCGCCATCCTCTACACGGGGACATCGACACTGGTCGAGACCCTGTTCGAGGAGGGGGCGCGCGGTCGCGCCATCGGTTGGCTGTACGCGGTCAACGGCATCGGCCTCGCACTGGGGCCGGTGCTCGGCGGCCTGCTGGTGCCCGCCTTCGGGTGGGCGGCCGTGTTCTGGATCAACGTCCCATTCGGCGTCGTGGCGTTGGCCGCCGTCGCCGTCGCGGTTCCCGCACCGGCCCCGAGTCGGCAGGCCGGGCTGGATCTGCCCGGTCAGACGCTGGTCGCGGTGACCGTCGCGGCGCTGGTCGCGGTGGCCTCGCTGCCCGAGACGACGGGATGGTTCGGCGCGCCGATGGCGATCGCCGCGGTGCTCGCGGTTGTCTGCGGCGTCGCGACCGCAGTGGTCGAGCGTCGTGCGCGCACCCCGCTGTTGCGACCGACGCTGTTCACCCACCCCCGCTTCCGTGTCGCACTCGCCTCGGATTTCTTCCTGGCCGTCTTCTACGCCTCGGCGCTGCTCGTTCTCCCGCCCTACCTGGCCGACCGCCACCACCTCGATGTCCGCACCACCGGCCTGTCACTGCTACTGGTAAGCGCCACAATGGCACTCGCCTCGCCGCGCGTCGGTCGATGGGTCGACCGCAGCGGACCCACGACGCCGCTGAAGTGGGGCTTCGGCGCATTCACCGGCACCGCCGTCCTCGTCGTCCTCGGCGCGCTGAGCGGATCGCTTCCACTGCTGCTCGTCGGATTCGTGTTCTTCGGCGCCGGGTGGGCTCTCATTCTGGCTCCCGCGACCCTCGCCGCACTCTCGGCCGTCGACACCGACGAAGCCGGATTCGCCGTCGGCGCGTCGTGGACCTTCCACAACCTGGGCGGTGCATTGGGCGCGGCGGTCGCCGCGGGTCTGTACGCGGCGACCAGCCCACAGACCGGACTCCTGCACGTCGGATTCGTGCTGCTGGGCGCGGCGATCGTCGGACTGCTCGCGAACCTGCTCATCACCCGTTCCGCGCAGAGCGACCGATGACCGAGTCTCCGGGGCGGAGTTCGAAACCTATGGACCGAACCAGTCCGAGGCCGGCTACGCTCCTACCACTTCGAGTCCCGGAGTCAACGCGATCGCCTCGAGTTGGACGTATGACATTGGCGCCGTCTCGCCGCTGCAAGAGATGCGGACCCACGAACCCGAGGCGTAGGTAACCGTTACTGTCCTGGCGGTCTCGGGCCTCGATTGCGGTGCACTATCGATTGCCATGACCTCCTGATCTCCGACGATCACTCCATTCGGCAGTCGCCGGGTATTCCCTTGTCCCGGTCCCGAGTCCGCCGATTGGCCCGTGCCCATCGCGATCGCGAAATGTGCGCGTCCCTGCGGGGTGTTCGCTCGGACCGCCTGGCACAGCTCACCTCCGGTGCCGGAGGGACGCAGGTCGCCGAGCGGACGTTCGAGTTGCAATCCGTCCAACGGGATCCGTGCCAACTCCGTGTTCAGTCGGGTGACGGTCTCCCGGTCGATGGTTTTGCCGGATCCGGTGGCAACAGTGCAGGATTCGGGTGGGTTCGGCGTACTCGGCGGCACCGGCGTCGTAACCCGCAGACCCGATGGCGCGGTGACCATCGCGACCAGTTCGTCGATGGTCAAAGGCACGGCACCGGAATGACCTCGGTCCGCCGCGACATCATCGGCATGAACGTCCGCGACGGTGCCGTCGGGCAGATACGCCCGCACGCTGCGTGTGCGGGTGCGCACCTTGTCAATCTCGTACCAGCTGTCTTGAACGTCGGCGATGCCGCCGTCGGCCAGGTGCCGACGCTCGTCGAGATGTCCCGCCACACACGGCGGAACAGGGCCGGTCGACTGCCACACCGACACCGATAGCGAACCCGTACGATCCCCACGCAGCACGGTCGCTCGCGCATCTGTGCGACCGCCGAATGCCATCCCGTTCTGTTCTACCGGGATGGGCTGGAACACCAGCGATTCCGCCACCGGAGCGAAGCCGATCTCGACATCGCCCGGCAGGGCGCCGCGCAACGCCTGCGTCATTGCTTCGGCTTTCGCGCCGGAGAACCACGGGTAGGCAGGGTTGTCATAGGAGGTCGTGAAGGTGGTGAGCGAGCTGGTCAATCCACCGCCGCGGGGCGGCTCGACCGCGTCGCAACCGGGGATCGCCACCGGATAGATCACCGGCGGTGTGACATAGGCGCCATCCGAGTGCGTCGGCGCCGCCGGGGCAGATTCGGGCGGAAGCGGTTTCGTCGACCGCTCTGTTTTGTGCAGCAACCCGCCGACGAGCACCCCGGCCGCCACTACCGCCACACAGATCAACACGAGGACCCAATCACCAACCGCGCGCGACGGTTTCACCTTCCGCCCGGCCTCGTCGGCCTCCGCCGCCCTCCGATCACCAGCGTCCACAACATCCATCCTGTCGAGTCGAGAACTCCAAGAACCATATAGCGCGCGCTATTTCGGCTTCTTCGGCACCGGGAAGCCGGCATTCCCGCCCCCTGCCGCACTCTCGGCCATCGACCCTACGAAGCCGGACCCGAGGGAACCCTCGCAAGGTGTGACCGGACCCCGATCGCGAAATCCGTTGCAGAGCAGTGCCTCTCGGCGATCACTGATCGACCTTCATCAGTGCCGCTCCGGCCGAAGAGAATTTCGAACAATTGATTCGGGTCGGGAAGCGATTGGAACTCCGTGGCGCCGGTTCATAGTCACTTTCAACGTCGCGGTCACCGGCCGCGGAATTCGTATCGCGAGGACGACACACCGAACTCAGAAAGCTCATGTGCCGTATGGGGTTCGATTAGGGTTCGGTAGTGGTGTCGAAGCAGGAGGGTGCGGTCTCGATCCGCATACCATCGCCGCAACTCGATGACCAAATATTTTGTCGACGAAATCAATCGACTCCGAACTATCGAATGCCGATCGGATCATCGAAGGAGGCAGGGAAATGCGATACGCGAAGCAGGCGGGAGTCGTATCAATTCTCGTCGCGATCGGATTCGGGATGGACAGTGCCCCCAGCTGGGCCGAGCCCGCAACCCCGGTCGAGTCCGTGACCCGAGTTGAGCCCGCGGCCAGGGTCGAGCCCGTAACCCCAATCGCAGGTATCACGTGGAGGCAGTGCCGCCGAGGCGGTGGAAGAGTGAAGACCAAGTCCCTTCCGCTTACGAGGCGCGGTGGCAGGGTCGGCACATGCCGCGGAGGAAAGTTCAACGGACGCAAGGTGATTGTGCGATATCGGCGGTGAGACCCCGCCCTGCGGAACCGCACGCCGTCGACGCGATCGGCGGGCGCTGTTTTATCCGAATACCGTGGTGGGGAGTGGACTTCGGTGCTATTGATCGGCTACGCGGCTACGCTTCGTCCATGCCGTACGTGTCGAGTGCAGATCGTGTTCGGATCTTCTTCACTGATTCCGGTGGATCGGGCCGGCCGGTCGTATTCGGGCATGGGTTCTTTATGGATTCGGTGATGTTCGGCCCCCAAGCGGCGCACCTGATCGCGCGAGGTTTCCGGGTGCTGTGCTGGGATGCTCGTGGGCATGGCGCGACGAAGTCGGATCCCGATGTGCCGTTCACATATTGGGATTCCGCGCGGGATCTGCTCGCGGTAATGGATGCGGCAGGGATTCACCGTGCGACGCTGGCGGGGATGTCGCAGGGCGGCTATGTCGCGTTGCGGGTGGCGCTGCTGGCTGCCGAAAGGGTCGAAGCACTGGTGCTATTCGACACCGAGGCCGGTGCCTCGACTACTGCGGAGAAGGCTTCCTATCGTGAGTTGTTCGCGGCGTGGACCAATCCCGAGGTCCCGCTGGACTTTCTCGCCGATCGGTTGGCTCCTCGATTGATCGGCGGCACGTCGACGGATCACGGGTTGTGGCGGGCGAAGTGGGCGGCGTCGGATCGCGGGGCGATCCGTGCGGCCGCCGAATGTCTCGTCGAGCGCGACTGCCTGTTGGACCGGCTCGCCGAGATCGCCTGCCCGGCACTGGTTCTGCGTGGCGAGTTCGACGAGTCGAGTACTGCGACCAAGTCCGAGGCGCTGGCCGTCGGGTTGCGTGGTGCGGGTCCGGTGGTGACCGTCCGGGGTGCCGGTCATGCCCCGAATTGGACGCACCCGGCCGCGGTGAACCAGGTGCTTGCGGGATTCGTCACCGAGACAACGGGTAACAGCCGTCCTTGACCTTCGAGGTCATCGACACAGCGCCCTGTTCGCCGAAGAAGTCGACTGGTTGCTCGCGGAGAATCCGGCTGTCCCGTGGATCAAGCCGCGCCGGACGGCCGCCGAATGCGCCGCACAGTTCGAGGAATTGCCGGCGCAGACCGTTCCGGAGGACATCAGTATCGACACCTGCATGGTTGCGGGCACGGATGCTGTGCTCTTCGGGCATTTCTCCGGCACCGTGCGCGCCACGGGAAAGCCATTCGGGGGTCCCTTCGCATTGCGTCTGACCGTCGAGGACGGCCGCATCGCCCGGCATCACCTGTACGAGAACAGTGTTTCGATCGCCGCGGCATGCACGCCGTGACGACTCGCTGAACGAACCGCGCGGAGGTACCCCAACCCCGCCGGCTGAGGCGGTGGCTGTCGCGGTATCGGGTGGGTGCGGTATTGGCCGCCGCGAAGCGGCTAGTCTCGGCGAATGAGCACAGTCCCGCCGCATTCTCCCCTTCGCGGAGCCGTCGTGCGGGCCGGTCCTTCGGGGGTCAAGCAGACGATTTTCCTGGCGTTCGGTGTGAGCGCGGGTGTGCTGCTGGCTGTTTCGGTGCCACGGGTGGGGCGTGACCCATTGTGGTTGCTCGCGCTGCTTCCGGCTGTGTGGATCGTGATGATCGGGATGATCGTTGTCTCGGCGTGGCGAATGAAGACGGCGGTTTTGGGGTCGAGGCGATCCGCGTTGGGTCCGGTGGAGTACCTCGCCGCGGTATCCGCGGTGGCCGGAAGTGTCCTGTCGATTCCCGGCAGTGCGCAGACGGTCCGGCTCGCGGGCGGTGCTTCGCTGATCCTCGCGCTGCTGATGTTGACCTTGATGGTTGTGGGCTATCTGATTCGATGGCGGCGGCGCATCGCGGCCTCTGGACTGCGCGCGCGAGCGGTTCGCGCCCGTGGTGTGGTGATTTCTACCGGGCTGGAAGGCTTTCCGGCGACACCGAATCCGAAGGTCGTCCGGCTGAGCGTGGCATTCACCGACCGCGCGGGCACCCGCCGGTGGCTGACGCCGACCGCGTTGCAGGTGCCCGCCCATCCGATCGCCGTCGATGACGAAGTCGCGGTGTGGTTCGATCCGGAACATCCTGGCGATATCGCGCGGATCGTGGTGGAGTTCGACAATGGATCGAGTCGAATCGTCAGAACCGGGTAGTGGGGATTCGAGCGCACTGCTCGCGCACACCATTTCGCTGTTTCCATCAAAAACCCCAAAAGAATTGGTAGCAGCCGCATTCCATTCGCGCTCCGTGAGATCGCTGTACCATCTGTGTGGCCGGTTTCGAAGCGCCGCTGGGAGACGAAATTGATGAGGTCGCTGTGGTTTGTCGAACCCGGTCGGACGGAATGGCGAGAGGTCCCCACCCCGGCGCTGGAGAATGACGGCCAGGCATTGGTGACGCCGGTGGTGGCAGGTCGTTGTCCCTTCGATGTGCCGGTGCTGTCCGGGGCCACGCCGTTGCGTGGGGATTTCGCATTCGGGCACGAGGCGGTGGGAAAGGTGGTGGCCATCGGGGATGCGGTCGCCGGGGTGCGACCGGGTGATCTGGTGGTCGTGCCGCCGGAAATCTGCTGCGGCGAGTGCGGCCGGTGCCTGCGCGGGTGGACCGCGCACTGCGAAGCCGTGCCGCACGGGGCCACCTACGGATTGGCGGTGGCAGGCGACTGGGGTGGGTTATTCGACGATGTGGTGCGCGTGCCGTACGCCGACGCGATGCTGATCCGCGTGCCACCGGAATTGGATCCGTATGAATGTGTCGCGGTGGGCGATACGGTGGGAGTGGCCCACGATCTGGCGGTCCGATACGTTCGCGGCGAGGGTCGCACCAGGGTGCTGATGCTCTCGCACGGTTCGACCGGGTTGCTGGTAGTCGCCTGCGCCTTCGTCCACGGCGCCGACTACGTCGTCTATGTCGATCGCAATGCCGAGAACCGGGCACTGGCCGCGAATCTGGGTGCGGTCGCGCTGTCGGAACCGCCGGATCTCGCTGCCGGCTGGTTCGACCTCGTGGTCGATGCCTCCGCAGGCAATGTCGAATGGCTGCGCCGCGGCATCGAACTGTCCGCCCCGGAGGCGAGGGTCCAAAGCCTGGGCGGGATCTTCGGTGCGACGACCGTGCCCGCGTACGAAATGTACGTGCAGGGAGTCACTCTCCGGATCGCCCGCGCCAACAATGTGCCGAATATCGGCCCCGCGCTCGACTCGATCGCCGCCGGACTGGTGACCCCGTCACTGTTCTACTCCGACATCGTCGCCTGGAACGACCTCCCCGAAGCGATCCTGGAACCCGGCCGCAAAATCGTCTCCCGCCACGACGATCAGGCATAAGGGCAGCGCAGAACCTCACTCCGAGCGGCCGTTCCGGATCGACGAGCGGCCTCGAGCCAGACGCGACGTCTACCGGCGACAGACCGTCGGAGATCGGTTCTGCGGCTCACAGGAAGCCCAAGCAATCACTTGACATGGGTGAAGGCGAACCGGTTGTTGTCGAGGGTGTTGTAGGTGAGTCCGTCGGGCAATCGACTCTGCTCGGCATCGATGTCGACCACACCGGTGGTCTCGTCGAAAGTGAACTTCACTGTTCCGGTGGGGACAGGCCCTGGATAGAGAACATCTCGGACGATGACTTCGGTGTCCAGGGCGTTCTCGGTGTCGAGCACCGCGAACTTTCCGGTCGCATATACCGACTGGTAGGTGTTGCCCGCCTTGAACTCCAGGCGGTACAGGCCGTCCGGGTCGTGGGGTTCGATGCGAAACGATGCGTGGATCTGCCGCGGCTTCAGCGAGTCGTCCTCGCGTTCTCGCACCACCACCACGCTGTAGTCCTCGCAGGCGGCCATGGCGGTGACCTGCTTGCCCTCGGTGGCCTCGAGGATCCCCGAGACCTGCAGTTCACTGTCGTTCCCGGCGGCGAGCAGCGTCCCGTCCTGCGCCAGTGCCAGGCTGTGCGTATGACCGACGGCCACCCCGATGATCCTCTTGCCATCAGCCGCCTCGAGGATCGCTGACACCTGCCCGTACTGGTCGGCGCCTGCGGCCAGCAAGGTCCCCTCTTCGGTCACCGCCAGCGTATGTGAGGTGCCGCCCGCCACTGTCGTGACTATCTTGCCGTCTGCGGCTGCGAGGATTCCGGTCAGCTGTTCGGATGTGTTCATGCCTGCGGCGAGCAAAGTCCCGTCGTCGGTCACCGCCAGACTCGTATAGAGGCTGGCTGCCACGGTCGTGACTGTTTTACCTTCTGCGGCTTCGACAATCCTTTTTACTGTTCCCGAGAAATCCATCCCGGCCGCCAGTAACAATCCGTCCGCTGTCACCGCCAGGCTGTGGTAGTTGTCGGCGGCGACAGCGGTGATCTTCTTGCCTTCCGCGGCCTCGAGGATTCCCGATACCTGTCGGAATTGATCCATGCCGACAGCCAGTAGTGTCCCATCCTCGATTACCGCCAGACTGTGAAAGCCGCCGGCGGCAACAGCAGTGACTTTCCTGCCGCCAACAGCCTGCAGGATCCCCGACACCTGCCCGAAATAGTCGCCACCGGTGGCCAGTAGGGTTCCGCTCTCGGTCACAGCCAGACGGTGCCCATTGCCGAGCGATATCGCTACAACCTCGGCGCTTCTCAGGATCGCTGCCACCTGCCCTGCGGATCCCGCGCCGAGGAAAACACTTGGTATCACGCCGGCCGTTCGGGAGGAATTCTCCACTGTCATTGGACCTCAGCACCTTTCGGATACGGCAACCAGCATGGGGCGATCTGCCGGGGTCGCCGGCAGGGACAAAACAACGTGCCAAACGACACGGCTTACTGGCGAAGAAGGCGGCATCGGGATAGGGAAAAGCCGCGGGTCAGGGTTGGGCGATGGCGTAGAGATTGGCCAGGCCACCGTCACCGGCGTCGGCCTGGGACAGGTAGAGCAGTTGCACGCCTACCGGCAAGGGCGTTCCGGGTTCGACGGTGTGCGAGCCGTCGGTACAGCTGATGACAACGACCCCGCCTGCGCCGTCGTTATCCACCACGTACCACGGGGATTCGGTGGGGTTGGTGCGCGTTCCCAGCGGGACCTGGAAGCCGATCCCCCACTTGGTCACCCGTTCGTCCTGCGCGGCCAGGGTGATGATGTAGCTGATTACCCACCCCACTGCTTCCGGGGGGTGGGTCTGCTGCCACGATCCAACGATCCGCACATCGGCATCGACCGGCGGCGGTGCCGCGTCGACTGATTGTTCGGTCATGAGCTCTCCTCGTTCAAGGTGAGACGGCATACATGCTGCCCATCGGAGTGTCGGGGCATGCCTCGGGCGACAGTCGAGGTTCAGGAAACATCGCTAATCGCATTGTAGTGCAAGACAATTCGGCACGCAGAAGATCATGGAACAGTCACGGAACGACACGACTGTGACTTCTCCACCGGCGTCGACACCTCGCCGAACTCGGGCCGCACATGACGCAGGCGGGTGGGTCGCTCAGGTCAGGTTTGGGTGTTCCATCAGGTAGTTCGCCGCTGCCAACCCGACCCGGTACGCGTTCTCCACCGAAATCTTGAACCCCATGTACTGACCCTTCAGCATGTCCGTCACCGACCCGCCCGCAGCGGGCTGATCGAAATTGCTCGCGGTGCGGAGGTCGACGTAGCGATCGAGCTTTCCCGCGCGAGCCAGCGCGGCGGCCGTGGCGTTGTCCTCCATCTGCGAGGTGCAATAGCGGCCCTGGCCATTGGTCTGCAACCCGACGATGTAGGCGGCACTCGCCGACGACGCCGCACCGGAGAAGAAGTTGTCGCCGGTGGCCGTATCACACTGCGCCACATAGGGTTTGTCGTGACCGGCCTGCGCCGGATAGGCGGCCCGCACCGGGGCCAGCGACGGGTCGTCGGCGAGCGCGACGTCCTTGGTGTTGCGGTATACGGCCTCCACCAGCTTGCCGTTCAGTTCGTAGCTCTGGGTGACGGGCTTGTCCTGATCCGAGAGCGGCAGATAGCCGTTCGGCACGGCCGGGTCGTCCTGGGGCAGGATGTGATGTCCGAGATCGACATCGACCACCCAGCGCGACCAGGCCGCGAAACCGAGCGTCCCCGCATTCGGCGGCGTCCCGGCGATGCCCGCGGTGAGGAAATACGCGTTGCCGAGATCGAACTTCGGGTCGGCGAGCATCGCGGCGGTGGACAGCGCGGCATTCACCTTGCCCTCGTCGGTCACCATCATGCACAGGCCGGAATCGGCGCAGCGCACCGGTGTTCGGACACCCGCGAGCGGCACTTCGCGTGTCCAGTGCTGCCGCTGCACCCAGGGTTCGGCCTCCGGATCGAACATGGTGATGACCATCGCCTTCACCGCGATCCGGTCAGCTTTCCCATCGTGGCTGCCGCATCCGGCCGCAGCCAGCGTCGCCGCGAGCGTGGCTGCGACTATTCCGATCATCCTGGTGCGCACTCGAGTCTCCTGTCGCCGCGATCATGGTCCGAAAAGAGATACCGCATCGCGGACCGATTACCGGGCTGCCCGCGCCGTTTCCGGCGATCCCGAGGCCGGCTGCGCGACGGGCGAGGACAAGAAGTGTCGAGCAATTGTCGAAAGGAATACGGCATGTCCAGCTTTCGATCAGACAGCCCGATGCCTGTGCAGGACTTCCTTCACCGCGTCGGAGACCGGTGGTTCTTCGGCCAGGCTGGTCCAGGTGTAGGCGTCGTGTTCGGTCAGCTCGACCGGTTCGGGGCTGACGACATCAACGGTGAAGTTGAACTGTCGGCTCTTCTTGCCGCTACCGGACTTATAGTCGAACTCGCCCAAATACTTTCGAATGCCCGCGATGTCGAGCCCGGTCTCCTCTTTTACCTCCCGGACGAGGGCTTGGTCGAGGGGTTCGCCGGGATCGACCTTGCCGCTGGGCAGTTCCCAAATGCCGCCCATGAAGTCGTCGGCGGGTCGTTGCAGCAGCAGGACTTTGCCGCCGTGGGCGACTACCGCGCCGACGACGAGTTGCTGCACGTGGTCGCGTGCGGCGTCGCTGGTCAGCGTCTTCAGCAGCGTGGTTTCGATCATCGATCTCTATCCCTTCAACTCGGTGTGGTGCTCGGTGACTTTGCGGATGGCCTCGATATAGCGGTCGACGATCGGTAGGTCTTCTTCCCGGTGCCAGACCGGCAGTTTGAGGGTGCCGTGGTGGATCTCCTCGGCTCGCGGGTAGTTTTCCACTCGTAATACCCCGACCTGGAGATTCCCGCCCACCGACACATCCGTGCGACCGGGAAATCGGATTCGTGGTCGTGGATGAACTCGTATTTAGTTGTCATCGGTGTTTCTTCGCGAAGAACGCCGATGCCTTGGCTAAAAAATCGTTCTCCTGCTCCAACTCTCCGACTCGTCGTTCCAGCTCCTTGATCCGAGCCTGATCCGTCGGCGACGAATCGACTCGAGTCGTCCCCTGCGTTCTCCGATAGGCCGTGACCCACGACCACAACGTGTTCGGATTGACACCGAGTTCGCGGGCCACTTCCGCACCCGAACGAGAACGGTCGACGACTTCCCACACAGCCGCCTCACGGAACTCCGGGGAGTAAGGAATCTTCTTGCGAGTCACAAATTCTCCGTTCAGCTATCCCTGAATTTTACTTCAAGGCCACTGTCCGGAAACTCCCCAGCACCTCAAGTATCCGACGCGGAACGGTTCACCCATACCCGGAATTGTTCCGGATAACGGGGGTTGACCGGAACGGTTCGTGGAACACCTCTACGGAACACCGGTGAGCTGGGCCGGAATCCTGCGGCCGTGGTGTTCCGTTGGTGGATCGGCTTACGGAACACTGTGATCGAGCATGCACGCCAAAGCCGGTGGCTTTGCCCGACCCCGCGATCTTGCGAAGAACCCGAACGCGGGCTATCCCGACCGTTGCAGCGCAGCGACCGAACAATCGAGGACCCGACCGTCCAAGGTGCCAATCACAAGCCGGTTCGCTCCTACGCGTGCCAGTGAGAGCGGAACGACTCGGTGGCCGTTCACCCGTAGCTGTTGGCGCGTCCGCACCGCGCCGTTCACGGTGCGCAGGATGATCAGTTCCCCAGAGTTGAACGTTACGTAGACGAAGTCGGCGTCCACGTCGAGGGAGGTGGCCTGGTGGTCGGCTGTGAAGACCCATTGCGGCTCGCCCGTCGGATACTTGCGGCGGGCCACGAAGGTATTTCCGGCCAACAGCCCAGCGCGGTCGTGAACGGCGCCGGCGTGGACGAGCGCCGGTCCGGCACGGTCATCGAGGTAGGCGCCACAGCCACCGAATAGATGCCCACCGCGCGAGGCGTCCCACTCGAGCGGGAATAGCCGTCGTACCCGCCCGTGCGGCGTGTCGACGGCGACCACCCATTTGTCATGCGAGGGTTTGTTGCCCATTCCTTGGAGGAAGAGCAGGTCCGGGGCGTACCGGATGTCGAAGTAGTGATTGATCAGGTCGTAACGCCCCAGCTGGACCGTGCTCGGGTGCGCACCTTCCGGGTCGACGAGCGTGACTGCTCCGGTCATCGTCGCGGTGTCGTGCTCGGTGTCGCGCAGCGCCCACCGACCGTCCGCTCGTGACACCATGATTGTGGGGGAGGCCGCCTGGAGGGTCGTCCGGACGGCACCGCCGTTCAGGTCGACCTCCACCACAACACTCGGCTCACTCGTCCATCGGCCGCCGTAGAAGCTGCGTGGGGTCTGTGTCAACGCCAGCGCGGTTCGTCCGTCCGGCAGCGTGTTTACCTGGTAGCCCGTGCCGCCCGCGGGCACCTGCCAGGCACAGTCTTCGGACGTCGGCGTCCAGCACTCCACAGCGATGCCTTCGAGTGCAGCGAGAACGCGGCCATCGGCGAGAGCCTGCACCGCCCAGACCGCGCGGCGGGGCGTCCACGCGCGTCCTCGTTCCGTGCACAGCCGTTCAATGACAGCGGCAGCGACAGACGGATCAGTGTCAGATGCGTCCGCGTACGGCTTTTCGCCGTAGGGCATGCGCAGCATGCCCACGGTGGCCCGGTCCCAATCATCGCGACGGATGGAACAAGCCAAAGACGTGGTACCGAACCGTTTCTCATCCTCGTCACAGGGAATTCCAAGCACCAGTCCAAGAGTCTCCGGATCCTGCCAAGTGAGCTCCCGAACCTCCCGGGGATAGGCCAGCAGCGACACGGTAGCGCCGGTGGACAGGTCCAACAGAAGCAGCTCGCCTTCATAGGACCATCCGCCATCGTATGCGCCGGTGCCGATCGCCAACAACGGCAGGGTGGGGTGGAAAGCGAGCGCGTTGACCGGCCAACACGTAGTCAACTGGAACAGACAGGTGAGATCTCCGGAGCGGTAAACCGCCGTCGGATGCCAACCCGGATTCGGTCGTGATCGGTCAGAGACGTCGCGACCGTGCCATTGCGGTCGGATAAGCTCCCCGCCGACCGCAATGAGCGCTTCCCGAGACGAAGTCGCAGTGACACGCGGTTGACCGATCTCGCAGAACGGGCCGACACCCAGCACGCGGTCCACCCGGACCTCGAACACGCTCACCGGATACCGGAAGACTCGATTCTCTTGATCACAAGGAGATTCTGCTGTCGCGGCCCCACACATGGCAAGTCACCAGGCGTCATCGGGCGCTGTTCGCGGCTGGTGGCTGCATCTGGCGGAGACGCGACGCTGGCCGGGCACGTGGACAGCGCCGAAGAGGATGGACAGGGCAGTCGACCACACTGCGTAGTGTGCCGCGACCGTTGCCGCGTACGGATCGGTGGATCTCACGGCGGTCGGCCCGCACACCCGAGTCGGAGATATTGTCAAATCCTGTGGATTGGCTAGTTTCAGGCGATCTCCGTTCGGGTGGTGTCGGCCGGGTCGGTTGGTGATGTCGGGGTGATGTCGCGGGGGCGTTCGAGTAGCTTGCCTTTGTGGAACAGTGCACCGTTGCGCACGAGCGCGACCAGGTCGGGGGCGTTGACCGTGCGCCAGTGGCCTTGGGCGGCCTCGATCAGCTTGTAGGCCATGGCAATTCCGGCCGCGCGTGAGCCGGGCCCTTTGGTGACTTTCGTGCGTAGCCGCACGGTAGCGAAGGTGGATTCGATCGGGTTCGTTGTGCGCAGGTGGATCCAGTGCTCGGCCGGGTATTTGAAGAACTCGAGAAGCACATCGAGATCGTCGGTGATCTTCTTGACGGCTTTCGGATATTTTGCGCCGTAGTCGATTTCGAAGGCTTTGACCGCGATCTGCGCTTTGTCGATGTCCTCGGCCATGTAGATGTCCTTCATCGCCGCGATCGCACCGGGATGCGCCGATTTCGGCAGCGAGGGCAAGGACATTGGCACTCTTATGGAACCAGCACCGCTGCTCGTGGGTGGTCGAGAACACATCGCGCAATGCCTTCCAGAACCCGAGCGCGCCATCACCGACCGCGAGCACGGGAGCGGTCATGCCGCGTCGACGGCAGCCACGCAGCAGATCAGCCCACGATTCGGTCGATTCCCGGTAGCCGTCGGCGAGCGCGACGAGCTCCTTGCGGCCATCGGTGCGGACCCCGATCATCACCAGCAGACACATTTTCTCCTGCTCGAGCCGCACTTTGGTGTGGATCCCATCGACCCACAAGTACACATAATCGGTGCCCGACAGATCCCGGTCGGCGAAGCCACGGGCCTCGTCCTGCCACTGGCCGGTCAACCGTGTGATCGACGCCGCCGAGAGCCCGGCACCGGAGCCGAGGAACTGCTCCAGGGCTGGACCGAAGTCGCCGGTGGACAACCCATGCGGATACAGCAGCGGCAGCACCTCGGCCACCTGCGGCGACTTACGCGCCCACGCGGGCAGGATCGCCGAGGAAAACCGCTGCCGCTCACCAGATTCGGGGTCCACACGCTTGTCGTCGACCCGCGGTGCCTTCACCGTCACCGCGCCCGCCGCCGTGAGGACCTCCCGTTCGGCGTGGTAACCGTTACGAACCACCAATCGGTGGCCGTTCTCGTCGAGCTGATCGGCGAACTGGGCGACATAGGCGGCGACCTCGGCCTTCAACGCGACGGCCGGCATCTGGCGGGCACCATCGCGGACGATCTCATCGAGCAACGACCGGGTCGAACCGGCCTCGCCGTCGGCGGAGGAGCTGTTGTGAACTACCGTGAGCACGGACGTACCTTCCCGACCGGCGTTGGCGCGCCGGCAAGATCAAGACTTCGGACTGATAGATCATCCGGGAAGGTGCGTCCTTCCCGTCATCCACAGGTCTTAATCATTTCTCGACGGATGCCCTCATACAGGCAACCTGGTCTGTCCAGGCCAGACTGTCTTACGTGGCCGCCGGAACGAATTTGCTACCCCAGGTAGGGCGAACTTCTGCGCTCTGCATGATGCTGCAACCTGAGCCAGACTGTGGGGTGCACCGGCAATGATTCGACTTCCGCCAAGTTCAGGAACGCCACGGCGGTGGACTCGTGCGACACCGTGATCTGTCCGCCAGTCACCCGGCCGTAATAGACCACCGCAAACTCTTGCCGGACTTCCCCGTCTGCGTATGCGATCACGTGTTCAGGGTCGGTGTAGATGCCGAGTAGGCCGGTGATCTCGATGCGCAGTCCGGTCTCTTCGAAAGTCTCCCGGACCGCGCAGTCCTCCAATGTCTCGCCTACCTCCATGATTCCGCCGGGCAGCGACCAGTTCCCCGAGTCGCCACGCCGCTGCATCAGCACTCGACCGTGTTCGTCGGTTACCAGCGCGGATGCGCCTGGTTTCAGTGAGTTCGGCTCCGGCGCGTTCGGGTCACGGTAGTAGTCACGCCGTGAGCCCACGGGAATCCCTCTCTGTGTACGGCACAGTGGTTTGCCAGATCTGTTCGAACTGGTCCGCGAACGATTCGAATATCCCGTGTGGTGACAACCGGCGCAGGTAGAGCGCGGTGTGCTGGTATCCCCTGGCGCGGAACAAGTACGGGGTGACGATCATCTCGTCATCGAACCGGAACACCGAGTTGTACAGGTGCGTGGAGTGCAGACCCACTCGGCAACCTGGGGTGTCCGGCAACGGCCCGAGCATGGACAACGCGTTGCGTATCCGGCCGGGGAGGGTGCCGTTCATCTGTTCCAGCGTGTCTCGCTCGATGACGTGATCGCAGTCCGGGTCGGCGAACCCCAGCCTGACGTCGCACCCGGACAAGCACTTGGCCGCAATCACCTCGGAGGCTTTGGGCAACAGTTCCAGCACGAACGGGTAGGCGTACCCCATGATGTCGATTCGCCGAGTTGCCTTGTGCACCAGCGACACCCACAGATCGTTGGGTATCTCGGCTCGGTGTGCGTAAGCACCCAGAACCTCTGCGGTCGCTGGCGCCCCGGCTTGGGTGTCCGGCCTCGCGGCAGGCCATAACGTTTCCTCGGTTTCGCCGAGTAGTTCAGCTACCCGCACCCGTGTCCGGCGGTGCGGTACCCGACCGGCTAGCCATCGGTTGACGGTCTTCACGTCTACGCCTGCCTTGTCCGCCAGCTCCGCAGAGCTGAGCCCTGATCTGAGGATTGCCGTCTCCAGCCTCTGCTGAGCCATACCCGTAAGGCTAGGAGACATTCAGGACGTTTGAAGTGTCTTCGGAAACGTCCCCAGCACGGTTCTAGCGTCCCTCGGTTGCTCATACCTTCGAATGCACTCGGTTGGAGTTCCGTCCCACTCCTTGGCCCCTATTCCCGGGGACGCCAGGGCCGGGCGCACTCCCCAACGTCACTCCGATAGCGATCAGAGGTCTATCGATGGAAACCAAGGCAGATCCGGCGGATACGTCGGAAGCGCGATACACCCACTACCGCAACGTGTTCGGTCTCCCCGCGACGCTCGATTTCGGCACGGGCCGGATCACCGTGCGGACATCTCCCTCGCTCGGGGCGGTGGTGATGCCCGCCGATTTGGGCGAGTGGGTACGAGCACATCTCACACGGGCCTCGGGTGGGTGCCCGCCGATCATGTGCGACCCCGTATCGGGGCGGTGGACCGCGCTGGTATGCCCCGATACGGGCAGGCCGGACCGTGACCTGTATCGGAAGCTGGGCAGGCTCGGTGTTGCGCTGATCGGTGTGGGGTTGGATGTGGATTTGCCGACACCCGCTCTTGCTGGTGTCGAGCACCGGGGATGGGTGGTGGAGCCGTGCGAGGACGCGGCTTTGCCGCCCTGGGTGGTGGTGTCGGCGGCGATCGGTGCGTGCGTGGTGAGGATGGCTCTCGATGCCTGAATCGAAACCCCGACCAGCAGTAGCTGTTCCGATCTTCGATTCCCCGTCGGAAGGGCTGATCACTGCTGTACTGGTCGGGCTCCTCAACTGGGAAAGCCCGAAGAAGCAGTCTGCGGTGGAACCCATTCCGCTGGAACCGATTTCGGCACTGCTCGCGCCCTGCCATGGCGGCCGGACTCTGGAAGAAGTCCTGTACATGCTGCGTGACGGTCTCGCAGCGGTGATCACGCCGGAGGTGCGGTCGTGAGTCTCCCGAGGGTGTTGGGGTATTTGCGTCGTGACATTGCCGGTATCCGCCAGCAGGCGATAGAGCCCCTGATGCGGAGTGCGGCAGGTGATTTCGGATACAGCTACACCAAAACGATGGCGGTGTCCGACCCGTTCGCCTCGGAACGAGCCCTGATCGCTCTGGTAGCGAACCTCGGGGTGCCCGCCGTGATCGTGCCGAGTCTGAAGCATTTCGGGGACGGTCGGCCGCCCGAGGCGCTGTTGCGTTTGGCCGATGTGCTGGTGATGGAGCCGAGGGCGAGGTTCACCCGGATCGCACCCACGGGGGTGTCGTGAATTCCCGTCTCGCCCGTGCGATGACCGAGTACTTCGAGGCGCTGGACACCTGGCACGTAGTCGGCCGTCCGGTCGAGGGTCCGGTGTGGGAGCGCATGGAGGCGGTCGTTACCGAACTCCTGGACGCGAAAGCGGGGGCCGGTGCGTCCAGAAACCCGGAGATGCGGTCGTGACCTGGGTGACCGTTGTCAGCAGCGCGCTCGCGGTCGGTGTGCCGCTGCTCGGAGTGATTCGGGAACTGGCGCTGCTCTGGAGACGCGAACCCGACGACATCGACTACTGGGAATCGGTTGTGACACAAGCAATTACGGACAAAGAAGAAGGGGACGGGATGCGTGAATTGGTATCTGTCGAGGCGATGGTGATGTCATGACCATGATCGAAGCGGGGGCGACCCTTCTCGCGGTCGCTGTGCCTGCGGTGATCATCGCGCGGATGCTGCAAGTCGATCGGCACCGGGTTCGTGTCCGGCGTGATGCCGGACTGCGGTACTGGCCGGTGCGTCATGAGGTCGGATCGGGGAGGTGGCCGTGAGTTGGGAAGAGTTGTACGTGGTGATTATGGCTCCGACTGCGGGACTCGTGGCGGACTGGCGGTACTGGCGGCAGTCCGTGATCACCCTGTGGGTGCGGGTATCGCCCGTGCGACGGCGGGGACCGCACGAACATACGGCAAGTCATGAAACTTGTTGCAACACAAATAATTACGAAGGAATCCGGGCCGATGGGTGAATGTGATTGCGGTCCTTGGATCGCCACGTCGCACTTGATTCTGTTCAAGACCGAGCCCGGTGTCCCCTCGGTGGTGGTGGAAGCTCCGTGCTGCTCGCCGCTGTGTAGGCGCTTCGTGCCCGTGGTCGCAGGGCGAATCGCCGCGCATATCGATTCCGTGGGCAACCGGTGCGAATGGACAGGTATGGGCATCGTGTTCGACGACGCCGGCTACGCGCCGCACGGCGACCCGGACGACGCCGGCCGAATCACCTGGGGACTGATCAGCGCGATAGCAGAGAAACCCGACCCGAAGACTGAGTGAACCCGCCGATGGTCCTGGTTCATCGGCGGATCGGAGCGGTGATGATCGATACTGGAACGTTCGACACAACGGGAGACGGAGGCACTGTGAGCGACGATCAAATGGGATTCGATATCGATGTCGAGCAAACCGCTTGGGGTAAATGGGTTGATCCCGATCGGCAGGCAGCGCAGGCACGGAAGTTCATGGATTATGCGGGTATTGACCGCATCCCGTCGAAGGTGTGGGAGAAAGATTCGGCGGAGGTGAAGCGATTGAATCGGATTGTTGAGGGATTGTTCCCGGATATCGATACCGCTGTCGCGAACCTTGCCATGACCGATGCTTTCGTCTGCTTCGCTGGCGAGTGCTTTGTCGAGTTCACGGGTGGGCGATGGGTCGACGCCGAATGGGCTGACCTCGAGCTTTCGCCTTGGAATTTCAGTCCGGCTGTGGCCTGCGATACCTTCGATGAAGATGAAATCGTTGTCTGGCAGGTAGTGAAGGACATGATCGAATCCCCTGCACGGTCCGACTACGACGGAATGTTCTCCCATTTTGTGCGAGTGTTGCGTGAGTACGCCGAAGATCATGCGGAGAAGCGACGGGAGGACTCCGAAGAGTCCGATAACCGTGATCGGCTGAAATTCTAAACAGAATCCCTCGGGTGGGGTGGTAGTGTCGTGTCGGACGAATACGACAAAGACCGCGACAAGGTCGAAGGCAACAATGCCCGCGGTCGGATCTTCGAGAACGGCACCTACCGATATTTTCGGGACGGCGAGGCTGGCTATGTTCAGCAGCAGAGGCAGCCTCGTGCGTTCGTAGTCGGGAACAAACGAGTCCATTTCGACAAGATCAGGGATGATCGGGGCAAGATTTCCGGTATCGAAGAGAAGTCGGGAAGGATGGAGGGCGAGAAGGACGAAAAGCAATTGGACGTGGCGTATGACCTCCTCAAACAAGGCGTGCTGGATGAGTTCACATTGAGATCCGTTCAGGGGGAATATCGTTCCAAAGAAGTGCAGGAACGCATCGATCGCTTGAATCGTGACTTCAAGGACAAATTCGTACACCAGTTGATCCCCCGTGACGTTGCCCATGAGGTCTGGATTCAAGGGCTGCAAAGGGAACCCGGTCAACAACTCGAAGTAGGCAGTGTCGGCCAGCAAGCCCGCGAACAGCGTCAGCAGATGCGGGAAGTTGAAAGGGCAGCCGAAAAGGCCCGCCAACTTGAGATCGAAAAAGAGCGGGAACGCATCGAGCGCGCCGAGCGGATACAACTCGTTCGGGACCAACACGACCGCAGGCGTATTGAAACCCGCGAAAGAATGGAGCGGGAACAGAGGGCGAAAGAGCTAGCGCAGGCTCGGCAACTCGCAATGGAGAAGGCGCGCGAGAGGACAGCACTCTTCCGGGACATGGAACGGTTCCGGGAAGGTGTCGAGCGTGGACAGGTGGAAGCCCGCGAAAGGGCCGAGCGGAACCGGGAGGTAAGAGAGCAAGAGCAAGCCCGTCAGCGTGAGGAAACCGCCAGAATGCAGGACCAGCTCGGCAAGGATATTCAGGCCCAGGTGCAGCAGATCGCGAAGGACCGAGAAGTCGGTAGGGCAATCGATGCCGACCAACTCTATGAAATCCACAAAGAACTCACACAAGGCTTGAATGTACTTCGCGAGCAGGAACGGCAAGAAACCCGAAACATGCTCGGAATGCTTGATTTGAGCAAAGATCAGGCTCGCGAAATGGAGATTGCTTTCGAGCTATCGCGTGAAGACCGACGCGAAGACGTGGTCAAGGACCTGAACACCATTGCACTGACCGTTCAGCGTGAAGACCAACGCCGCGCAGCGGTGGCGGCTCAGCGGCGTGAAGCAGTCGAGAAGGAACAGCGTGAGCGGGAAGCCCGCGAAGCGCGAGAGGCATACGGCCAAGCGCTACGGGAGCGTGGCATAAGCCCGGAGGTGGCCGCGCTCATACAACACCAGCAAGCACCCGGCTTGGAGAGCGAGCGCGAGCGGGAGGGACAAGAACCCCCGCAAGTCCAGGGCCGGAGCCGGGACATCGGTGGTCGCGGTCGGGGTATCGAGCGCACCAGGGACTGACATCAGACGTGGGTACGATTCCACGGGACTCTAGCGCGTCAAACTTCTTGGCAGGGTTGCTCGATTTACGTTCCGAGCACAAGATCAGGAGCCCAGGCCAAGGCAGTCGGGTTCAGCGCGCGGAGCGTTTCACGCAAGCTATCGATCGAACTGCCAGTCCTCCAGTCGGGTGTGGACCGGAATCATATTGACGACCAGGTCGGTACAACCTTCGACCTCGAGCCGCGCCACGCAAGCCTCAGCCATCTCCCTTGAGACGAACGCGCCAAGTTGGCCCACACTCCTGTCGTCCTCGTCGAGCAGTTCGACGGCGTAGACCAGTTTCGGTTCGCGGTACCCCTTGGGCAGCTCCATCCCCCAGGTGCGCCAAGTGCGGAAATGCCATCGCCCAATCCGAAGGCGGACGTGGCGAAGATCTTCAATCGCGAACTCCAACACCGTGAGAGCCTACGTTCGCTCATCGGATTTACCGCGCGTTCAGCACGGTCACTCCTTCGCTGGCGTAAACCTTATGGCCAGGGAGATCCTGCCAGTATCTTGACGCAAGACAGGACGTCGGCCGCATCGCGAGGTGGCCGTCTGGCTTCATGCCACCCGACTGGCGCAGCTCGCTATGTGGTAAAGGTCACAGTATTGGTATCGGTCCTGTTCAGGAGGGCTACAGATGTGTGTAGGAGTGCTTCCCCCTGCTTGCCAGGCGACGAGCTGAGCCACGGATGCCTCCGAATGAGACTCCGACACAGGCCCTAGCGGACACACTCCAGCACGCTGACCGGTGAACCGGTCGGCACTACTCGCCGGAGTCGCAGATCCGCCGACTCGAGCAGTTGCCGGTATTCGCCCAGGGTCCGTTCCCGACCCGACAGGACGGCGAGCATGACCAGATCCAGCATCCGCGCCGGATGGGCGGTGGCGTCGTCATCGGGCAGGATCGATTCGACGATCAGCAGCCTGCTCTGCGGTGTCATCGCCGCGGCGCAGGTGCGCAGGATGGTTCGGCACTGATCGTCGTCCCAGTCGTGCAGGATGTGGGAAAGCAGATACACGTCCGCGCCTGCCGGGACTTCGTGGAAGAAGTTCCCCGGCAGCATCGCGCACCGATCGGCGACCGCGCTGCGCGCCAGCAGCGCACCGGCATGCTCGAGCACCGCAGGCTGGTCGAACAGCGTGCCGGACAGCCGCGGATTGGCGGCGAGTATCCGCGTCAGCAACCCGCCGGTGCCGCCGCCCACATCCACGAGTGTCGCGGCCCATTCGAGGTCGGCGGCCGCGGCGATCAGCGCGTGCTCACCGCCGTGCTGGGCGGTCATCAGCCGATCGAATGCGGCGCCCGCCTCCGGATCATTGCTCAGGAGTTCGAAAAGTGGTGCGCCGTGCGCGATTTCGGGGCCGGTGCGGCCACCGGCGACGCGGGCGGGCAGCACGGTCAGTGATTCGCGCCAGATCGGCCCCTCGAAACAGGTGATCAGGTCACGGGTCGCCGAGGGGTGATCCTTGGTCAGGGCCATTCCCGCGTCGGTCAGCGAATACCGGGTGACCCCGTGCGAATCCTCGCGGGTAGTGAACAACCCGGCCGACGCGCCCGCCCGCAGCAACTGGCGCAGCGGGCCGGGGTCGACACCCACCTTGCCTGCCAGCTCGGGACTCGAAAGCGAGTTCGCGGCAACCAGATCGGGTATGTCGAGTTGGACCAGAGCGTAGAGCGCCCGCGCGAGGAACGCGGAATGCATGATGTCCCGGACCAGAGCGGGAGCCCCTTGGGTAGTCATTCGACCTCATCCACATCGAACAGCAGAACCGGTTTGATCGCCGCGCCGCGGGCCGCCGCCTGCGCGGCCGCCTCGATCTCGGAGAAACGAAAGCGCGTAATGAACTTGTCGTACGGAAGCCGACCGCTTCGATACAGCTCCAGCAGTTGCGGGATGAACGATCGCGGATCGGCGTCGCCCTGGTTGATCCCGATGAGGCGGGGCAGCCGATCGAGCATCGCCGCCATATCCAAGCGCACCTCGGTATTCGGTGGCGCCGCGCCGATCACGCCGCAGACACCGGCGATGGCGAGACTGTCGACGGCGGTCCGCAATGCCGACGGATCGCCCGTGGTATCGAGTGCGTAATGCACGCCGCCGTCGCTGATCTCCCGAATCCTGGCCGCGACATCGCCTTCTCGGGCGTCGATCAGGTGTTGGGCGCCCAATTCGCGCGCGATGGCCAAGCGTTCGGGACGTAGGTCGACGGCGATGATCCGACCCGCGGGAGTGAGCCGGGCGGCGAGCAGCGCCGACAGTCCCACCGCGCCCGCACCGAAGATCGCGAGGCTGCTGCCGACGGTGGGACGCAGAATCCGCAGCACCGCACCGGCTCCGGTCTGCACGCTGCAGCCGAGGGGCGCCGCGACATCCAACGGCACATCATCGGGCACCGGGATCGCGGAGCGCGCGTTGACCGTGACCCGCGTCGCGAAGGCGGACTGTCCGAAGAAATGACCGTGCACCGGCCGGTGCTCGCGATGCAGTGTGGCGGTGCCGTCCAGGCGGCTGCCTCCGCTCAGATTTAGCGCGCCCCACTGTCCGCAACGGACCGGGCGCCCGGCGCGACATGCCCGGCAACCGCCGCACGAGGCGAAACTCAGCACGACGCGCTCGCCCGGCTTCGGTGTTGTCACCGCGGTGCCGACGGCCTCGACCACACCGGCGCCCTCGTGCCCGAAAACCGCGGGCATCGGGAATGGCAGATTGCCTGCCCGAGCGTTCAAATCGGTGTGGCAGACACCGGCGGCGTGCAGCCGGACCCGGATCTCGTCCGGCCGCAGCCCGTCGAGGGTGACCTCTTCGAATCGGAATGGGGCGCCGGGCCGTTCGACGATCGCGGCCAGCGCGGGCACAGACCGGTGCCGCACAGTCGGGTCGGTCACAATGCCCCGGCCGCGGTCGTCTCGGCGCGCGCGGCCAGATACTCGGCGGCGTCGGCGAGTTCGTCCACCGTGACATCGTCGACGAAGCGGGCCTGCCCGATACCGACCGGCAGCGGAAGCCGTTGTCTCCCATCACGATGTTCCACCGTGGCGGCCAGCGCCGCACTCAGCATCGATCGACTCAGCAGCGGGTGGTGGATCGGCAGGCCCAACTCGCGCAGCAGGCCGAGGATCCGATCCGTCTCACCGCGATCCAGCCCGCGCCTGCGGGCGACGACCGCGAACAGGGCCATATCGATCGCGACGGCTTCGCCGTGCAGTAGTTCGGGCAGCGCCCGCATTTCCAAGGTGGGGCTGATGGCGTGTCCGAAGTCGGCCAATCGGGTGAGGTCGTGCTCCCAGAGGTTGGCGGCCAGTTCATCTCGCATGTGCCCGACCGAGCGGCGCAGGATCTCGGCGAGGGGGCCATCGTCGTCTCCGGGCTGGAATGCCGCGTCGATCGCGCGTTTGCCGTGCTGTTCCAAGAGGTCGAATAAATGGGAATCCAGCATGAGCGCCAGTTTCACTATCTCGCCCGCACCATTCACGAGATGCCGGTGTGGCAGAGTGGCGAGGAATGCGCGATCCAGGAGCGCGGCCCGCGGCGGATAATAGGCGCCGAGCCGGTTCTTTTGGCCGTCGTCATTGACGCCGACCTTCACGCCGAATGCGGCATCGATCACCGCGAGCAGTGTGGTGCCGACACGAATATAGGGTGTGCCGCGGCGCAGGAGCGAAAAGGCGACACCGGCCACATCGAGTAGAACTCCGCCACCGATCGCCGTACCCACCGATTTGCGCGGCAGACCGAGCGCGCCGATATCGCGCGCAAGTTGCCGGGCGGTTTCCAGGGTTTTGGTCGATTCCGATACCGGCACCGCGAGAATCGCGTGGTCGATGCCGTAGTGGTCGAGATAGCGGATCAGGGAGTCGCCGTGGAGCCGGTGCACTTCGGCATCGACCACGAACAGCCTGCGCGCCGTGCCGCCGCCGCTCGCCTCCGCCAATGCCGGATTATTGGGATCCAACAGATTGTCGGTGAGGATGATCGGATAGTCGACATCCTGCTTGGCTTGCATTCTCCAGATGTGATCGGCTGCGGGTCTGCCACCGGTCATGACGCTTTATCCTCTGCGGTATTACTGCCGGCCCGGCAGGCGGGGCGGCAGATTTTCGGTCACGCGACGGGAATGAATGGAGAACCACAGCAGGGTGCATCCGGAGTCCGTCATGATGTCGAGGGTCGTGGATTCGTCGCCGATCGTCGCGACATCGCCTGCCGTCGCCTCGCGCACCTCGGTGGCCGTGCTGATCCTCGCCGAGCCCTCGGTGACGAAGAGGACCGATTCGGTGCCGTCGACCGCCGGTTCATAGTGCCCACCAGGTGAAATGGTGACGATGTCGAATGCTTCGCACTCGGTGTACACATGCCCTCGGCGCAGCGGGGTGCGTATCGTGACGGTGTTCGCATCCGTGAAGTAGGTGGTCGAGGCATGGCCCGGCGGGCTGATGATCATGCCGCGGCGCCGGTGCGCTGCGGGACGGCCATGGAGGCGACGAACAATTCGAACGGCTCGCCCAGCGACCGGAATTCGGCATTCTCGCCGAGCGGCAAGGAGATCGCCGTATCCTTCTCGACCACGATGGTGTTCGCCCCGAATTCGACGGTTCCGACGCCGGAAAGCACATAGACGGCATATTCGTGATCCGTTGTCCGCAATGTCAGGGAATCGCCATCGGCGAGCAGATGCCTACCGACCGACCGCATCGGGCCGGACAGCGGCAATTCGTCGATGATTCCGGGTTCGCGAAGCGAGATTACTTCCGTCATGCCGACTCCTGCGGTGCCTTTCGAATCCGAACGATGGCTGTCGTCGAGGTGAACTTCGTCGAACACCTTCGCGGTTGCCGGTGAGAGCAGTTCGATCACCAGCCAGGTCAAGTCGTTGTCGTGTGTATTGCGCAATTCGTGCGAGGCTCCGACGCAGGTGAAGATCACATCGCCCGCCCGGACATCGCGGATTTCACCGTTCAGGACCATATCTCCGGATCCGGAGAGAATGAAATAGATCTCCTCGGTGCGGGTGTGCAGGTGCTCACCGCAGACTCCGCCTGGGGGTAGGAGCGACCATTCGAATGCTTCCCACGGTCCGAAGAATTGGGAACGGCGCGCGTGTACCGCATATTCCGCGCGGCCCGCACCGCCATGCATTCCGTATACCTGAGAAGGAACCCCGAGTGTGCTGATGATCACGGAGCGTTTGCTCATACCGAAATATTAGGCCCGCGTTCGGAAAGCGCAACCGGACGGCGAATATTCGTTTCGCGTCCAAAGGCGTTCGACAGGGGTGCGGGCCGAGTCGGTGTGTTTTCCGGCACTGCTCCCAATGTTGGGGATATGTTGGGTGTGGCTCGGCGCGGCTTCGAAAGATGTTGCGATGCAGCGAAAGAAGTCGTTGTCGTGTCACCGAGTCGGGTGCGAGTGTGATGCCCCCGAAGGGGTGGGCGGGCGGTGGTATGGCGTGATATAGATCACGCCGAAGTAGGCAAGACGGGATTCCCTTTGGCAGAGTTCGCGATCGAGCCGTTGGGTTGCCGCGCGCGGCGATGCCGCCGCGAGCGAGCGCGGCGGCATCTCGGGACCTTGCCCGCGATTGTCCTGGGGTGCAGGCGATCCGGCTCAGAACTCCTCGTGGGTGGCCGGGTCCTGGTTGGCGACACGCCCGTCCGCGCGGCCCATGGCGGTGATGCGGTCCATGTCCTGCTCGCTCAAGGCGAACGAGGACAGATCCAGGTTCTCCCGTTGCCGCGCTGCCGAAGCCGCCTTCGGCAGCGGTATCGCCCCGAGCGCGGTATGCCAGGCCAATACGATCCTGGCGGGCGAAACCCCATGCCGGGCCGCGATTTCCAGGAGCGTCGGATGCGTGAGCAGATCCGTGCCGCGACCCAGCGGGCTCCAAGCCTGCACCGCGATCCGATGGTCGCGATGGTAGGCGAGCGCCTCGATCTGCGGGAAGTACGGATGCATCTCGATCTGATTCACCTCCGCCTGCACACCGGTCTCCTCGACGAGCCGTTGCAGATGCTCCGGCAAGAAGTTGGATACGCCGATGTGGCGGACGATTCCGCGCTCGCGCGCGGTGATCAGGGCGCGCCAGGCCTCGACATAGCGGTCGAGTCTCGGCAGTGGCCAATGGATGAGATAGAGATCAATCCATTCGAGTCCGGTCCGATAGACACTCTCCTCGATCGTCGCCAATGCCTGGTCGTACCGGTGATGGCGACCGGGCAGTTTCGAGGTCACGATGAGCTGTTCACGCGGAATGCCACTGGCCCGCACCGCGACACCCACGGTGCCCTCGTTCTCGTAGTTGACCGCGGAGTCCAGCAGGCGATAGCCGTTCGATATCGCCGTGACGATCGCATCGACGCCCGCGGCCCCGTTGAGCTGATAGGTTCCGAATCCGATCGGCGGCAACCGCAGTCCGCCGACGGCGCCGATCGACTCGGCGGGTGGACTGCTCGGCTTCGACTCGACGGCCATACTTCTCCCTTGTCATACGGATACCGGCGGCGACGCTACCGCCACCGTGCCCACCGCGCAGCTCACAGTCGACTCGAAAGCCCCTTGCGCCGAGGTCATTGCCGGCAATCTCCCGCCACGATGCCGCGTCACTTACTTCTGGAGCGCTTGGCGTTGTATCGGGCTCAGGCGGTCCGATCTCGTAGTGAGGGTGTACGTTTCGAATCCCAGGGTGCGCAGGGCGAGTGGATCGGCGATGGCCGGTTGACGTTCGATCGCGTCGAGGGCGGCGATGGCGCGGGCTCGGGGCCAGTCGAGCGCGGTCGCCAGTTCGGTCAGGGGGAGTGGCCTGGCGGCGTGGAGGAGGGCGGCGAGCACGGTCAGTGCGTCGGAGCCGACGGTCTCGGCGCGCCCGCTGCCGCGCATCTGCTCGCTGATTCGGGCGAAGAACCGGCCCATCTCGGCGAGCCGGGCGCCGGGTGTGGTGTCCGTGCCGAAGATCTCGATGCCGCGCTGCGCGGCAATCGCTATCTCGCCGTGAGCGCCGGTGTCGGCCTGCCACGCCCGGAGCCAGACGTCGTCGTCCATGCGGTAGCGCTCGCGGCGCCCGCCCGAATCCGGTTGGCGCACCACCAGTTCCATGGCTTCGAGGTAGCCGATGGATTTGGATACCGACGCGGGGATGACCCGCAGTTCGCGGACCAGGTCGGCTGCGGTCAGGCCGGCGGCGTCGGCGGTGAGCAGGCACACGAACACCCGCGCGGTCATCCCGGGCATGCCGGTCGCGGCCAGCAGGGCAGCGAACCGGTTCACGAACTCGCGTGCCGCCTCGGTCGACTGCCCGTCGATCGCGGACGCGGCGGGCCGGGGCCGGTTTGCGGCGGCGGGCGCGATGGCCTGCGGCCTGCTGCGCGGGCTCGGCCAGGTAGTCGACGAGTGCGCCGTTGCGTGCGACCTCGCGACTGATCGTCGAGGTCGGTCGGCCGAGTCGGCGTACCCGAGCCCGTCGGCCAGCCACGCCGCGATGCGGCGGCGGTCCGTGTGGGTCAGCCTGCCTCCTGGCATCGGCATACCGACCATGCAGGAGGTGTACCTCGGTGGGATCGTCGTCCAAATGCCCTCCGCCGACGAAGATCGCGAAGTCGGGCCGACCGGCACCGTAAGCCGCCGGCGTCGCGTATTCCGCCGGCAGCGACGGTGACAGGACAACTTCACCCAACCATCGGAGGTGTCGGTGCGAAGGCGACGGGCAAACTCGCCAGGGAGCGATGGTAGGGTCCCGGCCGCCACTGCAACTCTTCGATACGGACCGCCAATTCCATTTCGGGTATCGCATCGAGCAATTGATCTATCGCCGCGCGCGCGATGGTGGAGGACAGGTCCTTCGCCGGGCAGGCATGTGGACCCGCGCTCCAGGCGAGGTGGGATCGATTGGCGGTGAAATCTCCGGAACGCACCGCGGGATCGTTGTTGCACGCGGACATGCTGATCAGCACCGGTTGATGGGCGGGCAGCCAGACGCCGTCGATGAGGATCGGCTGTCGCGGATAGCTGAAGCAGAAGTTCGCCAGCGGCGGATCGGTGAACAGCAACTCCTCCAGCGCGTCCCCGGTCGAGAGGCTGCCGCTGACCACCCCACTGCCGAAGCGGTCGTCGGTCAGCATCAGCCGCAACGTATTCGAGATGAGATTGACTGTCGGTTCGATCCCGGCCCCGTAGACGACGACCAGTTGGTGAATCACCTCCTCCTCGGTCAGGTTCGCGCTGTGCGCGATCATTCGCGTGGTGATGTCATCGCCGGGCTCGGCGATTTTGTGCATGGTCTGCTCGTACAGCGCCGATTCCAAGATGACGTTGCCCTCCTCGGCATCGGCGGAGGTGTCGAAGACGGCGGCCATGCCGCGCGCGACGCGTGCGCCGATATCAGGTGAGCAGCCGACGAGCGTATTGAGAACCTCGAAGACGAGCGGACGCACGAATTGTGCGAGCAGATCGGCGTTTCCGGTCGTGCAGAAGGTGTTGATCAGCGGCGCCGCGATCCGCTCGACCAGCGCCTGCGCGGCGTGCAGGTCGATCCCATTGAGGGCGAAGATGTTGGCCGAGCGCAGCCGGGCATGGACATCTCCGGTGTTGCGCAGCGCGTTCGGTCGCCACTGCAGCATCGGCCGGACGGGGCAGTCCAGCGGCACAGTCGCCTGCCAGGTCCGCGGGTCGGCCGGAAAGTGCTCGGGGTCGTGCAGAATCCGCTTCGCTGTCGCGTAATCAACGACAAGGGTCGCCGGAACTCCCGGTGCGATCTCCACGGGGGCCAGCGATCCGTAGCGGGCTCGCAACTCCAGGTAGACGCGCTGAGGATCAGCGGCGAACTCCGGGGTGTAGATGGCTACTCGAGGTCCGTCGTCGCCTATCGCCGAACCGGGTGCGATCGGGCCGCCACGATAGGAGGGCAGCGTCGTTTCCGGCGGCTGAGGCAAAGACACAGAGAACTCCAGACGATCGAGTTGAAAACGGAAGGTGGCGAACGAGGTTGTCGGCCGGACCCGTGACCGACCGATTCAGGACACGTCGCGAAGCACCAAGGTCGACGGTGATTACACACCTCTGCGGGGAGAGGGGCGAATACCTGGCTACGATGCTACTCACCGATGTCGATGTCCGCAGCGAAAACCGTTACCGGACAGCGCTTACCGGAGCCGCCGGACGGGCCGCGGCCGCTGCGGACGTGGGCGAACCTCCGCGCGGATTCGTCGCGGCGAACCCGTCGCAAGCCCGGCTATTCGGTCGCGTCGGCAGGTTCGCGGTCGATCAGTGTCCGCGCCAGCCGCTGAGCCCGCATGATCGGGTCGACCGAGCCGGTGGCCTTGGAGCCGGAAAGCCCGCCGTCGTATAGCAACTGAATCGACGCGGCCAGTTCGTCGGGCTGCGGGACCCCGGCTTCCCGCAGTAACGCCGCCACCGCGGCGCGCATCCACTCGCGGTGCTCGTCGATCGGGAGCCACACCGGGTGGGACCGGTCGGGAAATTCCGCCGCCGCGTTGATGTACAGGCATCCGGGATAGTGGCGCTGTCTGGCCGCGCGGGCGGCGCACTCGAAGAACAGCAGCACCTTCCCGATCGGCTCCGCGATCCTGCGGGACGCCACATGCCAGGCGCGGCGGTCGGTTTCGTGCTGGTGGCGCAGGTATTCGGCGGCGAGTTGATCTTTGGAGCCGAACGCCTGGTAGAGACTTGCCCGCGCCACCGCGGATTCGGTGACCAGCCGTTCGATACCCACCGCGCGAATACCCTCCGCTGCGAACAGCCTGCCCGCTGTGGCCAGCAGTCTGTCGGCCGGAGACGTCACCTCGACAACCATGGCGCCTATTATGCCGCTGCCCTCTCCAAGAATGATCAGTCTGCCCATCGACCCCGCTGGTTGATGCGGCAATAGGTTGAATCTCGCTGCTGGAACACCGGTTTCCGTGATCGAATCATGTTCCGATCTCGCTGATCCGAACTATGCGGACAGAACGATCGGTCTGTGACACTGGGTGGCGAACGATGCGGCGCTGCGACGCCGCCGAATCGGCGCGAAGGCGAGCCGTCTCGACACGGATGCCGCCGATCGATTCCATCGACAGAGGAGAACAGACGATGACCACGATCTCGGGCAATGCGCTGAAGATCGACGCTGTCGGGCTCGACCAGTTGTCCTGTGCCGCGAAGGAGGACCCGAGCACCGGGAAGAAGACGTTGCGGGCGAAAACCGTGTGTGAAGCGGGATTTCGCAATATGACCTATGTCCGCGAACTGGCGCCGATGCTGGTCGGCGAGCCGCCTGCCCTGCTCGGTGACGACGCGGCGCCGAATCCGTCGGAAACCGCGCTCGCCGCGCTCGGGTCATGTATCTCGGTGGGGATGCTCGCCAACGCGACCCATCGCGGGGTGACGCTGTCGGAAATCGAGGTCGCGATGGAAGGGGATATCGATATCTCGGCCGTGTGGGGTGTCGGCGATACGCCCGAGGGCAAGGTGCTCGGGTTCTCCGAGATCCGATGCCGGGTGACACTCGCCGGGGACGCGGATGCTTCGGTGCTGCAGGAGATCCACGACAACGCGATCAAATGGTCGCCGGTGCTGAATACCTTCCGCCGCCCCGTGGTGGTCGCCTCGGCGCTCGCCGTCGAGTGAGGCGCGAACGATGACTACCAGCGAAACGCAACCGGGGCAACAGATTTGGCGGCGCGCCGCAGTGCTGCCCCCCGACGCCATCGAGACGATCGCCACCGCCGCCGCGGCCCTCGATCAAGGGGAACGCAGCGCACGGGAGAATATCCGCGCACTGGCCGGATTGGGCGTCCTCGGTCTGGGCGCGGCAGGCGACGACGACGGCGGCCTGCCCGCGATGGCGGCGGTGCTCGGTGAACTCGCCGCCGAATGCATGTCGACCGCCTTCGCGGTATGGGCGCACCGCATGACGATCCAATACCTGACCGTGGCCGGGACGGCCTGGGCGGCGAAAGCGGCGTCGCTGCTGGCGAGCGGGGCGGTCCTCGGCGTCACCGGGATGGCTTCGGCATTCAAAGATGCGGCCGGATGCGGCTCACTGGATCTCACCGCCACCGCGGACGGCGACGGCTATGTCCTCGACGGCACCCTGCGCTGGGCGAGCAACCTGTACCGGGATTCGATCCTGGTGACCGCTGCCCGCACCGACACGGGGGAGAAGCTGATCGTCGGGCTGGCGCTGTCGACCGACGGCGTCACCATCGGCGACCACTTCGATCTGCTGGCGCTGGGAAGTACCGCCTCCTCGTACCTGAAACTCGACAACGCCGCGATCGGCGCCGATCAGGTGCTGAGCCGCGAGGTCGGATCCTTCCTGGCGCGGGTGCGCCCGACCTTTCTGCTGTTGCAGTCGGCGATGTGCCTCGGCCTGGCAGGCCGCTGCGTCGCCAGGGCGCGAGTCGGCTTGACCGGTGTGAACTCGGTCTTCGCCGCCGAGGTCGAGACGGTGTCGGCGGAACTGTCGGCGGCGGAGTCGACGCTGGCGGAGTTGGCGCCTGCGGTCGGCACCCCCGCGCCGCCCGGTCGGCGGGAACTGCTCTCGCTGCGCCTGGCGGCCGCGGCACTGGCAGGCGCGGCGGCCGCCCTGGAAGTTCGCACCGCGGGCGGCAAAGGTTATGCCTTGCGCACCGGCGCGAGCCGCCGGTTCCGGGAGGCCGCGTTCATTCCGGTGCAGTCACCGGCGGAGTCGCAACTGCGCTGGGAACTCGATCGCTGTGCGTGACACCGCGGGTGGCCACGCGATCCTGCTCATCGACATCCTGCGAACGCGGCGACCGACCGACGCCGCTGCCGCGTCCCGGTCGGGCCGCAGCGTCCTGCTGAACTGCGCTCCGCCGCAGCATCTTCCAGATACACCGGCTTCGTCACCGCCGTCGTGCGCGGTGCGGCCAACCTCCCCCCGAAATCGAGGAGCGAATGTCCACCGTCCTTGCCCCCCAATCCGCTAAACCGGTCGTGACCGGGGCAGCTTCGGCGCCGCCTGATCCGTTCGAGCCGCTCACCGTCGGGCAGATGGCGACCCGCGTCGCCGATATGGCGATCGAGAAGGCCGCGAATCCGTGGACGCTGCTTGTCCGTTCCCTGATCGCGGGAGCGATGGTCGCCTTCGGTGTGCTGCTGTCGTTGACAGTGAGCATCGGCGTCACCTCACCCGGAGTCGCGGCGCTGCTGATGGGGTTGGCGTTCGGAATGTCGTTCGTGCTGATCCTCGTCTCCGGCATGTCGCTGATCACCGCCGACATGGCCGCGGGGTTCATGGCCGTGCTGCAGAAGCGAATGAGCCTCGGCGCGTATGCGCGGCTGCTGGTCGTCGGGCTGGTCGGCAACTGCGCCGGTGCGCTGACGTTCATCGCCGTCTGCGCCGCGGCAGGCGGACCCTACCTCGGGGCCTTCGCACAGCGCGCGGCCGCCGTCGCCGCCGCGAAGACGACACAGCCGACGATGACCGCGCTGCTGCTGGCGGTGCTGTGCACCTGGTTCCTGCAGACCTCGATGTGCATGTACTTCAAGGCGCGCAGCGACGTCGCTCGGATGGGGTTCGCGTTCTACGGGCCGTTCGCCTTCGTGATCGGCGGAACGCAGCATGTCATCGCCAACATCGGCTTCCTGGGGTTGCCCCTGCTGCTGTCGGTGTTGCACCACGATGCTCCGGCGACGGTGGTGGAATGGGGTTTCGGGAGCCACGGTCTGCTGACGAACATCGTCGTTACCACACTCGGCAACCTGGTCGGCGGCATAGTGTTCGTCGCGGTGCCGTTCCAGACGATCGCTTGGCTGCAGCGGCGCGGCACGGTGCTTACTTGAATGCCGCCATCATCTTCGCCCGCACAACCCTGGAATCCTGCGCGCCGCGATGGGGTTGCCGACTAATGCCGTATAACGATAACATCGCCGGATGGCGATTATAATTTCGGACGCCGGGCCGGGGCGGGTGGAACTCGCCCCCGCGGCGGCCTTGTTCCGGTCGCTGGGCGACCCGGCACGGCTGGCGATCGTGCGGCGACTGGCCCTGGGGCCGACCCGTGTGGTCGATCTCGTCGACGAACTGGGCCTTGCTCAGTCCACGGTGTCGAAACACCTCGCCTGCCTGCGTGATTGCGGACTGGTCGACTCCGCGCCGGTCGGTCGGGCATCGTTGTTCCGGCTCGCCCAGCCGGGTCTGGTCGACATACTGACCGCCGCCGAGACCGTGCTGGCGGCGACCGGCAACGCGGTGGCGCTGTGCCCGACCTACGGCGCCGAGCCGTGCGGGCCGCTGTCGTGAGCATCGATCCGTTCCGCCACGAACTCGACGAGTTACCCTCGCCCGCAAGCGAAATCCGCGACGACTGCTGCGGTGCGCAGCCTGCTGTCCCCGTCGACCGGGACGACTGGCATCGGGCGGCGCGGCAGGCGCGGCTGCTGTCGTGGCTGTCGCTGCTCTACATGGGGGCCGAGGGGGCGGTCGCGATCGCCGCGGCGGTTTTCGCGGGCTCGGTGGCGCTGCTCGGGTTCGGATTGGACTCGGCCATCGAGGGTTTGGCCAGTGTCGTCATCGTGTGGCGATTCACCGGCGCCCGCACCCTGTCCGACACCGCCGAAACCCGCGCCCACAAAGCCGTCGCGGTCACGTTCTTCCTGCTCGCCCCCTACATCGCCTACGACGCGATCACCACCCTGATCGCCGGAAACCACGCCCGGACAAGCTGGTTGGGCATCGGGCTCGCGATCTCGAGCCTGATCGTGATGCCGGTACTCGGCATCGCCAAGAAGCGCCTGGGAGCCAGGCTCGGCTCCGCCGCGACCAGCGGGGAAGGAACTCAGAACCTGCTGTGCGCCTACCTGGCCGCCGGTGTCCTCGTCGGCCTGCTGGCCAATACCCTGTTCGGCTGGTGGTGGCTCGACCCGATCGTCGCCCTCGGCATCGCCGCACTCGCCGTACGCGAGGGTCGACAAGCCTGGCGTGGGGAAGACTGCTGCTGAACGTCGGCCAACCCCCGGACTCGGCGCCGTGCCAGTGCGCGGACGGGCGGGGATGTGGCATGCTTGGCGATATTAGAGAACATTCGCTAATTCATGGAGGCGTCATGTCCGCACCCACCGAGATCGCCGCCAAGCCCCGCGGCGCACTCGTCCGACGCGACCCCCGCGCCGTGCACGACCCGCTCATCCCCGACTTCGAGGGCGCAGCCCGATCCGGCCGCGGCGGTGCCGCGTGACATCACCGGGTACAGCGCCGCGCCGATTCCGCTTCGGGGTCGTTCTCGTGGTGCCCGAATCCCGCGACCAGTGGATCGAAAAATGCCGCAGGGCAGAGGAATTCGGCTACGATGTGATCGGGATACCCGATCATCTCGGTATCGCCGCTCCGTTTCCGGCCATGATGCTCGCCGCTTCGGTCACCTCGCGGGTGCGGATCACCAGTTATGTGCTCAACGTCCCCTTCTACAATCCGGTGCTGCTGGCCAGGGATGTCACGGGCACCGATCTGTTCACCGGTGGCCGCATCGAACTCGGCCTCGGCGCGGGATATGTGAAGGCCGAATTCGACGCCGCGGGTATCGAATTCGGCTCCGGTGGCCGACGGGTGCGTCAGCTCGCCGAGGCCACCGCCACCCTGCGCAAGCTATTCGCCGATCCGGAATTCCTGCCCCGGCCGGTCCAGCCCGGCGGTCCGCCGCTGTTCATCGCGGGCTGGGGCGACAAGCTGCTCCGGGTGGCCGCCGAGAATGCCGACATCATCGGGCTGACCGGTGCGAACACCAATACGGAGGGGACCGCGCTGCTACCGGCCGGACCTATCGAGACCGGTGCGCGGATCGACTTTCTTCGGGGGCTGCTCGGCGCGCGCTTCGCGGAGATCGAACTGAATCTCCTGGTGCAGAAGGTGGTTTCGCCGTCGGAACGTGCGGAACTGGTCGCACAGTGGGGACCGCTGCTGCCCGAAGGATGCGCGCCCGAAGAGGCGCCCATCCTGCTCATCGGCACGCCCGAGCAGCAGGCCGAGCGGCTGCGTGCGCACCGTGAGCGGTTCGGGTTCAGCTACTTCACGGTCCGCGAGGACAATATGGAGAAATTCGCGCACGTAGTCGAACTGCTTCGCGGACAGTAGACCCCCGACCCGGCCGCCGCGCTGTGACGTCCTCCCGCCCGCGATCCACGGTAAGCCGGGATCTCGAGCAGGGGCGGGTGGGCTGCCGGTGATTCGGGGCCGGCAGCGCCCAATGGCCGCCGCCGAGCCAGAAGGGGTGTGCCCTGTATGCATCGGGTAGCGCTCGTACGGGAAACCCGCTGCGAACAGGGCATTGCGCACCTCGTCCCGGAGTGGCTCGCCGCAGGCGTGGAAGTCAGCGGTAATAGACCTCCAGTTCGGCGATCGAAGTGAAATACGCGCGCCCACCAGGCTTGCCGATGATTCGCACACCATCGCCGGAAATCGTGGCGAAGGTGAAGGTATATGTCCTGAAAGGTCCTGCGGCGGGGCCGTACGGATAGCGCGGTTCCACCTCGGAGTTCGGCACATCGATCCAGCGAAAGTTCTGTCGGATCTGGATCCGCAGCCCGGCGGCGAACCAACCGCCGTTGTCGAATATCTCACCCGTCGTGTAGATGACGGTATTCAGCAAATACGGTGCGGCCCAGGTGAAACCCCAGAAGTCCAGGTTCTTGTTCTCCTGATCGAAACTGTCCTCGCTCTTGGTGAAGTCGCCGTCGCAGAGGTATTCGCTGTGACCGAAGTGCGCGCTTTTCTCGATGGGTGTGACGGATTCACCGATATAGGCGAGATTGCGGCGCCGGTCGGGTTGATTCGCGGGCGCCTGCGCCACGAAAGGCCGTACGGTCAGTTCGCGGAGGTTGAAGGTGTAGTCGGTCCGGCCACCGGAGTTGCCCACCCACCAATTCGACTGCACCCACATCGATCTGCCGTCGGCGGAAATGAATTTCGACGGGATGGTGGTGCCGTAGCCGCCGTTCTTCGGGCCGGGGAGGCCGGGGCCGCGACCGAACCACGGGTAGCCGCCGAAGTCTTTGGTCAAGAACAGTCGCCACGGTCCCCACGGTGCGGGCGCCTCGTAGAATTCGAAGGTGTACTCCGTCCACGACGTGTACAGGTACCGCTTCAGCGGCTTGTTGTAGACGACGCCGCCTTGGGAGAGCACCGAGAGATTGTGCGGGTGTTGATCGCTGTTGCGCAGAGTCGGGTACTGCCGTCTGGTGTCGCGCAGCACCGGCCGTCTTTCCTCGATGATCCGCGTCCACTGCGGGGCTTCACCGCTGACTCCGGTGTAGAACTCCCATTTGTCGCGATGTTCGACCGCGTCGCTCGGTGCGCGCGCCAGAAACAGGTCCACCGGGTCGGCGACCGTTGCGGTGAGGGATCCGCGCCAATTCTCATCCAGGCCATAGGCGTAGACGTAGCGCGCCGCGTCCGGACCCAACGCGGTCGCGGCGTCACCGGAATCGCGCCCGAAATCGAGAAAGAACACGGTGGTGAACACCCCGCCGGTGAACATGGGTTGCTGGGTCGTGTGCCAGGTGCTGCCATGGTCGTCCGACCACGAGACGGCGGCGTTGGGCGCGTCGTTGAACGCGGTGTCGGCGTTTCCGCTGCGCAGATCCTGGATGGCGAGGTAGAGCCGCCCGTTGACACAGACGATCCCGGTCGGCTTCCGGTTGTATTTGCCGGGATCGCCCCAAATGGCGCCCACCTGATCGGCGGCGGTCAACCGCACGCCCGTGATACCGGACTTCGGGTCGCCGGTGATCCGGTTGACGACAATATCGTCGCTGTTCCCGTCGCCGAAGCCGCGGCCGTCACCGTTGGCCGTGTACAGATTGTCGTCGTCGGCCCAGCAGGTCGGCCACAGATCGCCCGCGCTGTCGCTGTCGATGGCCGCCGCGCAGGCCACCGAGGCCGTGCCGAAGAAGGTACTCGGCTGTGCCCGCTCGAAAGCTGATCCGTTGCTTGCGATCTCGCCTGCACCGAGGTCGGCGGGCGAGAGTGGCGAGCGCGCCCGCGCCTGCCCCGATCCCGCGGACAATGTGCCGATGACACCCGTGAGGCCGAATACGAAGCGCCTGCGGCCGATCGGGCTCATCGCCACGACCTGGTAATGCTGTTCACACTGACCATCTTTCGAAGAGAATGTATCGCGGGTGCGTCATGGATCCGTGGTCGAGCAGCGGCGTGCGGCGAACCCCGCAGACCGGGAGCCATTGAACCAGTCAACCGGGGTCTTGCGGAACCGGATCATTCCCAACTATGTGCCGGATCGGCGGCGTCGCCCCGAACCTCCGGAACCGCTCGAACTCGGCGCCGCGGCCAGGAACGACGCCGACGTCAACCGGTCACGGGAGCTGTGCGCCCGAATCTCGGCAGTGCTGTCACCGATCGCAACCCTGTCGCTACCGCACCAGCGCAGCGCAGCCGAGCCCGACGAGGGCGAGCAGTGCGGCGATCCACAGCGGTGCGGTGGATCCGGCCCCGGCCGAGAGCGCCGCGCCCGCCAGCATCGGTCCGCCCCCATTGCCGATATTGAAGGCCGACACATTCGACGCCGAGGCCAAATTATCCGCCCCGCGGGCGGTTTCGAGCACCTTTGCCTGCAAGGGCGGGATGACCGCGGCGCCGACCGCCCCGAAGATCAGAAAGCCGAGCAGCGCACCGGGTTTGCTGTGCACCAATACCAGCAGCGCCGCCGAGGCCAGCGCGAACCCGCCCAAGGTCCCATACAGCGTCGGCAACAGCGCCCGATCGGCCAGCCGCCCCGCGACCGGGGTGCCGATGACCATGCCGACACCGACCACCACCAGCACGAGCGGCACTGTGCGCGCGTCGAATCCGGTGATATCGGTAAGCAGCGGCGTCACGTAGGTGAGCACCGTCAGGAAAGGCGCCCATCCGAAAGCGGTGGCCGCCAGGGAGATCCACACCCGGCCGCGCCGGAACACGGCGAGTTCCGCACGCAGGTCGCCGCCGGGAACCCGCACCGCGGGCACCAGCAGCGCCAGCGCGAACCACACCACCACACCGATCGCGGTGATCGCCACGAAGGCCGCCCGCCAGCCGAGTGCCTGGCCGAGCGCGGTGCTCGCGGGCACGCCGAGCACATTGGCCAGGCTCAATCCCATGAAGACGGTGGCGATGGCACTGGCCCTGCGTTGCGGCCCGACCAGTGCCGCTGCCACCGCTGCCGCCACGCCGACGAAGGCCCCGCCCGCCAGCGCCGAACCCACCCGTCCCACCATGAGCGCCGCGTATCCGGGTGCGAGCGCGCTCAAAAGGCTCGCCACCGTGAAGAGTACGACCAGGGCGAGCAGCATTCGCTTGCGCGGCATCCGATTGCCGAGTACGGCCAGTAGCGGTGCGCCGACCACCATGCCGAGTGCGTATCCGGAGACCAGTAGCCCGGCTACCGGCAGCGAGGTTCCGAAGTCGGCGGCCACTTCGGGTAGTAGTCCGGCGATCACCACCTCGGTGGTGCCGACGGCGAAAGCGCCGAGCGCCAAGGCGATCAGCGCCGGGGTGGCACGACGGTGGGTGGCTGTGGCCGTATCGGGCCGACTGGCAAGATCATTCGTCACTCGGTCTAGAGTGCCGGGTTTTCTGGCGGAAATCAGCCACGCAATTCGTACCGAACGGTTAGCCGGGCTTACCGATAGCGACGAGTTCGGCCGCCGCCGCGACGAAGGCACGTACACAAGCGGTCTCGCCATCGGCCCGCCACACCGCCCCGTACTCCACCGGATCGGCATCGGTGAACGGCACATACACCACACCGCGCGGTGCGTACTGCCGCGGCACATCCGCGCCCACCGGCGAAATACCTTGTCCGGCCCCGATCATGGCCAATGTCTCCGGTATGGACGCGGCCGTCGGCCCGCGCCGGATGGGCACGCCACCCGGCGTCCGCTCCGGCGCGAGGTGCAGTTGCCAATACTCGGGCACCGCACCCGCACAGGCGAAAACCTCGCCCTGCGCCAGATCCTCCAGCGAAACCCCGTCCCGGCGCGCCAGCGGATGATCGGCGGGCACGGCGAGCAGACGCGGCACCCGGAGCAGAACCGGCCCGCGCACCAAATCCGCCTCGCACACCGGGAACTGGGTGATCAGCACCTCCACCTCGGCGCGCCGCAGCGGCCCGAACATATCGGCCATCCGCGTCTGCTCCACCCGCACATCGATATCGGGGTGCGTGCGCGTGAACGCGCCGATCGCCTCGAGCGCCAGCGTGCCCGCCGCACCGCCGAGATAGCCGACCCGCAGACAGCCCGCGATTCCGCGCGCCGTCGCCTTGGCCCGCGTCACCGCCTCCACCATCATGCGGTGGGCGGGCGCCAGATCCGCACGCAACCGAACGCCGAGCGGGGTGAGCGCCACCGTACGGCTGGTGCGATCGAACAATCGGCCGCCGATGCGCCGCTCCATGGCGAGGATCGTTTGACTCACCCTGGCACGCGAAATATGCAGCCGCTCCGCTGTACGCCCGAAGTGCAACTCCTCGGCCAGCGTCAGAAAACTCTCCAGCTCCAACCGTTCCAGCACACCATCGAAGGTAGCCGAGGTCGCATCTTCTCCCCGGCTCACCGTCTCCGAGTGGCCCGGTCCGGCGCTCGCAACACGGGTAGCAGGGTGGCTTCGAGTATGCCTGCGGCATCGGCGTGTGGGAGGTGTCCGGTGTTGACCTCTGCCGCGGCGGCGTGCATGAGGCTGTAAACGGTGGTGAGCAACCACCTCAGCGGCAGGTCGACGCGGATGGCTCCTTGGCGAGGCGAGACCGACAACCAGTTTCGCCACCCTGTCCGCGGCACGACCGCGTTCATGTCGGCACTGATCATTGGCGAAATCGGCGGCACCGCCGTCCTGCTCACGGCTTCATCCAGGCGCAGTTGCTGTAGCCGGGGCCACCGGCCTGCGCCGGTCGGATCTACTGTTGTAGTCGACAATTGTCGATCATCGCCCGGCGAGGAGGAATGCATGGTGGAGCGGACCCGGCGGCGGACACCGCGCGGGACACTGAACAAGCCGATGATCCTCGACGGCGCGGCGGCGGTGATCGCGGAGCAGGGCGCGGAGGCGATGACGATGCGCGCGGTCGCGACCAGGCTCGGAGTGGATCCGATGGCGTTGTACCGATATTTCGGCAACAAGGCCGAGCTATTGGCGGCGTTGGTCGCGGATGCGCACGGCCAGGTTCCGATGCCGAAGGCCGGTGGTATCGAGGGCTTCGAACAGATTGTGCGCGACCTGTATCGGGTGTTCGTGATCGATCGGCCGGGGTTGCTGGATCCGGCACTGGGGGTATCGACCGATCGGAGTCTGGCGATCATGGATCGGATGCTGGCGTTGCTCGCCGAGGCCGGGCTGCCGGTGCGGACCGCGGTGGCGTTGGCAGGCAACGTCAACCGGTTCCTGATCGGGTGCGCGGCGGTGCAGCGACAGCCCGGCGGGTGGGAGGACAGTGTCGAGTTCTGGGCGCAGGGCAAGGCGTTGCTCGCCGAGGACCCGGCCCGCCACCCGGCACTGTGGGCGGCGATCGAACAGGCGCCGATCTTCAGTCAAGAGGATGTGCTGGAGAACTGGCTCGAGGTGACCCTCGGCAGATTCCGCTGACCTCGAAATATCCTGCGCCGCATCATCGACACAAGGTGCCCAGGATCGACATCACGGCGGGAATGAACGCGCCCGCCTGTGAATCCGGATCCTGGTTCAGCGTGATCGACATCGCCACGCGCCGAGCGCCGTCCTTCGAGCCGTAGAGTTGCGACAGGTAACCGTGTATACCGCCGGTGTGTCCGTAGACGTCGCAGTCCGGGCCGACACGGCGATCGACCAGCCCCAAACCGAACCCACCCGGCCGATCCGGCACCGGGAACGGTGTTCCCATGACCTGCAGCAGTTGCGGTGTGAGCAGCCGGCCGCCGAGTAGCGCGGCCAGGAATCGGTCGAGATCGGCTGTGGTGGAGATGATTTCCCCCGCGGAACCGGCCCACGACGGGTTCAGTTCGGTGATGTCGGCCAGTTCGGTTCTCCCGTCGCGCTGATATTCGAGGTAGCCGTGCGCGTGCGGCCCGGCGACGGTGGGCTCGGCGCCGGGCAGCGAAGTATCCGACATCCCGAGAGGTATCAGCAATCGTGTCCGGATCTGCGTGGCATACGGTGTGCCGGTGAGTTTTTCGATGAGCAGCCCGGCGAGCACATAGTTGGTGTTCGAGTACTGCCAGCGCTCGCCGGGCGCGAACCGGGCCGGTTTGGACAACGCGAGCCGAGCGAGTTCGCCGAGGGTGTACCCGCGCATCTTGGCATCGACATATTCGGCTCCCTGCAAGGGGATTCCGGCCTCGAACCCGCCGTCGGAGTTGTGGTCGCCGGTGTAGTCGAACAGTCCGCTGGTGTGCTGCAACAGCATTCGCACGGTGATCCGCCGGTCGATACCGTATCCGGGGAGGTGCTCGTCTGCCGGATCGTCGAGACCCAACCTGCCTTCGGCGACCAGTTGCAGGATCACCGTGGACACGAAAGTCTTGGTGATGCTGCCGATCCGGAATCGACCGTCGGTGGACGGCGGTTCCGGCTTGCCGAGCTCTGATACTCCCGCGCTCGCGGTCCAGTCCCCGGAATCGTCGTGCACGCGCAACTGCACGCCGACCGCGCCCGCACGCACCATGTCCACCATGGCTTGTCGCAGAACGGCACGGTCGGCCGGTGGTTGTATCGGTGCTGCGGTGGTGTCCCGGCAGCCGGTCGACGCGATGGCCGATGCGACGACCAGCAGCGCACACAGACCGCGACGGATTGTTCGCATTGCTGAATTCCCCTCGGTTGGAACGTGATTGGGTGCCACGATGTAGCGGTGTCTGATTGCGGCGTTCGCGGGTCCCTCCGTGGTCACGCTGCGCTGCCTCCTCCGGTCCCGTCGCTCACCGGCGGCACAGCGCGTGATCGACCAGCGCCAGTGCGGCGTTCTCCTGGTCGGTGGGGCGCTGCGTGCCGTCTTGGAACATCGTCGACATGGAGACGACGACGCTGCGGGCGCCGTCGTCCGTGACGCCGTCGCGGGTCTTGTAGCCGGCATTGTCACCGCCGTGCATCCAATACCTTCCGCCGCAAGATAATTCGACCGAGAACAGTCCGAGTCCGTAGCGCGCGCCGGGCCAAACCGCCCGGATCTCCTCGGCGGTGTCCACGGTGCGCTTCATCTCGGCGAGTTGCTCGGGGCGCAGGAGTTTGCCACCGAGCAGCGCCCGGAAGAACGTGTTGAGGTCGGCGGTCGTGGTGGTCAGTGCGCCCGCCGGTCCGACCAGTTCGGCGAGCCGGTTCTCGGTGGTGTCGATCAGCCCGCCCGTCGGCCATTGGACGTACGCCTTGGCGTGCGGGTCGGGGATCGTGGTCGCCCCACCCGGATAGCTGGTGCCTTTCAGAGCGAGCGGCTCGATGATTCGGCTCGCGACCTCCTCGTACCATTGCTTGCCGGTGACCTTGCCGATGATCATGCCGAGCAGCAGATAGCCGGTGTTGTTGTAGTTCCAGCCGGCTCCAGGGACGAAGTCGGGTTCATTCCGCACGGCCGCGGCCACCAGCTCCCCTGGAGTCTCGACATCGTTGGCGTGCTGCCGATAGGCGTCGGGGGTCGGCAGGCGCGAACCCATATTGAGGGCGTCGGCAAGCCCGCTGGTGTGGTTGAGCAGGTGGCGCACAGTGATTCTCGTGCCATCGTTGCCATTGCCCCGAATGGCGCCAGGCAACCATTTCTCGACCGTGTCCTGCAGTGCCAGCTTGCCATCGCCGACCAGCTGCAGGACCACGGTGGCTGTGAAAGTCTTTGTGGCACTGGCCATCCGGAAGTATCCGTCGCCCGGAACCGGACTCTTGCCCGCGAGATCGGCGACACCGCTGGTCACCACCGCATTTCCACCATCGGCACGCACCAGCCGGGCCTGCACGCCGGTCACGCCGACATCGCGAATCGCGTCGGCGTCGCGCTGGAGTTCGGTGGTGTCGATTCGGTCGGTCGGTTCGGACCGCGCGGCGCTCGGCGCGGATGTGGTCGCGTCCTGGTCGGTGCATGCCGCGGCGGCAACCAGGGATCCGGCGAGTACGGCCGCCAACAGGGGGCGAGCGACGGTTCGGGGGAGGGTTCTCACGAAAGTTCTCCGATCGGCAGCTGGAAGCGGTCAGCGGTTAGCTTATATTCGTAGACTACTTTTGCAGACTATCGGTAGGGTGATCTCGATCGCACGACTCGGACCGTCGCGGGCGCCGGGTTCGGAGCAGCCGCGGTTGTCGCCGGACTGGCACATAGGCCGCCCTGGCTTTTCGCTACGTGTCGTCTTTCGGTGGCGCGGCCGCGCGTGTGGACCAGGGGTGGCGCGGGGCCGGCGCGAGTTGGGGTCACCTTCGGGCATCTGCGGAGCGTTGCGAACCGCCGTGATCTCGGCGAACATCGGCTGCCGATGCGCTGGCAGCAGCCGAGCAGGTGGATCGCAAGCCTGATGGCCACGGCCTAGGACGAGCTGTCGGTCAGGCACGCCGCCGTGTCCCCTGCGCAGCCCGAGCGCGCCGAGGGCGCGGGTGGTCCGAAGGAGGCCTTCGCCGTGGCCGAGGCGGTGGTCGAAATCGCGGAGCGGCCGGAATTCGCGGCGGACGTGTCGGATCTTCCGCGGGAAGGCCGGAATTCACGACTGCCGGTTGGACGACCTGCGGCGCTGGTCGCGGGCCGGTTGCCGTGTCGCGTCAACGATCTCAGCGTGTTCTCAGGAGCCGGCTGACAAGCTGTCGCGTGTTTCTCGAATCGGGTTTCGGCGGAAAGAGATCAGCGTATGACCGTGGTGGCGCATCGCAACTACAAACTGCCTCAGGTGACGGCCGGCTTCTGGGTGCTGAAGATCGCGGCGACCACGCTCGGTGAAACCGGCGGCGACCTGCTCGCCCAAACACTGCATTTGGGCTACGCGGCCGCGTCGGCGCTGTTTCTTACGATCTTCGGGGTCGCGCTGTGCACCCAGTTGCGGGTCCGGCAGTTCCATCCGGGTCTGTATTGGACGGTCATCGGCGCGACCAGCACTGCGGGAACGACCATCTCCGATCTGCTCAACCGCGGCCCCGGATCGGGCACTTCGACCGACGGCGGCCTCGGCTACGGGGCCGGTGCCGCGATCCTGATCGCCGGTCTGGCAATTGTTTTCGTGATCTGGAAACTGAGCGGGCAAACCTATGACGTTTCCGCGATCACCGGCTTGCGTGGAGAGATCCTGTACTGGTCGGCGATCCTGCTGTCCAATACCCTCGGCACGTCGGTCGGAGACTATCTGTCCGACAGTTCCGGGCTCGGATACTGGGCAGGCGCCACACTGATCGCGGCCGTCATGATGGCAATCCTGGCGATGCGCTACCTGACCAATATGTCGGGAGTGCTCCTGTTCTGGGTCGCCTTCGTCCTCACCCGCCCCCTGGGGGCCACCGTCGGCGACCTGCTGTCCAAACCCCATGCCAACGGCGGGCTCGGATTCGGGACCCTGGGCACCAGCGCGGCCCTGCTGGTCGTCCTCATCGTCGGTGTCGGCATCCACCACGCAGGCCGCCGCGCAACCAAACCCACCGAACGGATCAACGACCTCGACCCGGTGTGACCGAGCGGCATCGACGAACCCGCTCTGTCTGATCCCGTTGTCCCCCTGGACAACTGGGGATGCTCGCTTACGTGAGGTACCGGGTGAGATATGGAACGGCCTCGGCGGGATGACGCGCGTGGACGCCCTCGTTGATCTCGCGGAACTCCCAGCCGCCGGACGCGCGCACCAGGGCGCCCACGACGAGCCCGGTAGCGGGGACGCCACTCGGGTCGTAGCGCGCGATCTCCGCTCCGGTGCTACCATCGACCAAGCGGCAGAACACATTTCGCACTTCGGCGAAGGTCTGTTCGGAGTGACTCGTCACCAGCAACAGGATCGCGGTGATGTCGCCGGGCAGGCGAGTCAGGTCGACGGAGATGACCTCGTCGTCACCGGGACCCACGCCGTCGAGGCTGTCACCGTGCAGCCGCACCGACCCATCCGGCGAATCGAGTCGCTCGTGGTAGACCACCTCGCGCAGACCGGTGCCGGAATACAGCAGCGCGGCGGCGTTCAGGTCGATCGCGCGTTCCCGATACCACTCGCGCACGGGATCCCATCCAAGCCCCATGAGCACATACCCGATGTCGCGCAATGGGATTACCACCGCATCCCTCCCGAAGTCGATACCTTCCGGCAAGAATGCCACGTCGGTGTCATCGGGATGGTCGAACCGTCGATCACGTAGGTTCGCAGCGGCCCGAACTCGGTCTCGAACCGGTCGGTCCGGTTGTGCCACAGTCGATTACGACCGGCGCGTGGGACGAACGAGGTATAGCGGGAGTGCGAGCCGGTGGATTCGATGGGCGGGGGAGGTGTGCGGGCAGCTCGGCCTGCCGCAGGTGATCACCGCCGAAGCGGCGCGCCTGTGCGCGTAGTGCTTGTGTCCGATGGGGGACCGTGACACGCGAATCGCGGTGAACTCGCGACATGGGCGAGTTCATGCGCAAAATACTATTCGTTCGTTGAGATTTCATAAAACTGCCAACTGAATTCCGGTTCGGAATGCCGGTCGTCCGGTGCGACATCCGATTGGGCTGCAGCGCAAGGCATCTCGCATGGTTGGACAGAGGTGATACCTATGCGAGAACGAAAGCCGGTGGCGCAGAGTGTCATCCGTAGTCGCGAGGCTACAGTTGGTTTGTCCGAACCGAAGATCACTCTTGACATTATTTCTCTTCGCGACGTACTGTTGGTGTCGCCCGGGTCACAGAACGTATCCCGGCGATATCAGAAGTCTTGATAGGGGGATACTTTCACTTTTCGGAATGCGCCGATTGTGAGAGCTCCGCCTGTTGCGACCGATGAATTCGGACGGCCGATCACCTCCGAATCAGCTGCACTCTGCGCGCAGAATATTCGTGTCAAATCCGTGAATACTTACTATGTTCCAGCATTTCGGGTGCTGGTACATATCTGCAAGGAGCAATACGATGGCAATCGAATACGTTCGCACCTCGAACTCCGTTTCTGGTGGCGCTGCATGCGATATCACAGACTATGCGGGCATCACCGATATTGCGCAGATCACCGATATTGCGCAGATTACCGATTTCGCGCAGATCACTGACGTTGCGCAGATCACTGACTTCGCGCAGATCACCGATGTTGCCCAGATTACCGACTTCGCGCAGATCACCGACTTCGCTCGCAGCTGAGTCGGTACTGCAGGATCGTTTGTAGGGTGCGGCGCGTAGCGCCGCACCCTCGGCGCAGGCCGATCCCCGAAGGAGTCCGGTGTGAACAAATCCAATCGAATGATTCCGGTTGTCGCCGAATCCGATTGTCATTCGGTGGTCAACGAGCGGTCGAACTCGTCGCGTGATTCACTACCCACCGCGATGTGATGGGTCCGATGACGACTCGGGCACCGGCCGAGCATTGCAGGAATACTTGGAAACGTCTGCGTGTGCTGCGCGCGACGTTCTCCAATTCGCTGGGAATCCGCCACGGCTCACCTTGTCCCCGATTGTTGTTCGAACCTGCGGTGGCAGGTGGCGTCACATCGTTCGAGGACTTTCGCCTTTTCGACTCGATCGCCGTACGTCGGCATGTCGATCGGCGCACCGCAGAATTTGCCGATCGCGGCATTCGACTCGACCGCGAATTATTCGGCACACGCGAGCGGTTTCTCCCCGCAGGTGTGATATGACCTCGACCGAGGCGTGGAACCGGACCCCGTTTCGGCGGGTGTGGGCGGGCTCGATGGTCAGTGAGCTGGGCACCGCGGTGTCGACGCTGGCGATGCCGTTGATCGCGCTGCGGATGCTGTCGGCCGATCCGCTCGAGGTCTCGATCCTGACCGCGCTGCCCGCGGCCGCTTTTCTGCTGTGTGCGTTGCCGTTCGGCGTTTTCGTCGACAATCATGATCACCGGCTGATCATGATCGCGGCCGATATCGGGCGCGCACTGGTGACGATGGCCATCCCGATCGCGTGGGCACTGCATCTGCTGTCGTTGCCGCTGCTGTGGGCGGTGACTTTCGTCAGCGGCTGTCTGACGGTGCTGTTCACCTTGGCCTACCAGAGCATCATTCCTTCGATCGTCCCGCGATCGGGCCTGGTCCATGCGAACGCCCGGATGGCGATTCCGCCGTCGGTCAGCGAAGTGCTCGGGCCGAGTATCGGCGGGGTGGTCGTCGGGCTCATCGGAGCGCCGCTGGCTGTCGTGTTCAACTGTGTCACCTTCGTCGGGTCGGGGGCGCTGCTCAGTTCCTTCCGAGTCCGCGACCGGCCGGCTCGACCCCCGCGGCGGCGATTGTTGGGCGAGATCCGGGCCGGCCTCGAATTCGTCTTCACCCATCGGATACTTCGGCGTATCACCCTGTGCCTGGGCGTCACCAACTTCTTTGTCTCGATGCGGACCGCGCTCGTCGTCGTTTTCGTTTCCAAGGATCTGCACGCGTCCGCGGCGATCACCGGAGCGACGTTGGGTGCCGGAAGTATCGGGGGTGTCCTTGGCGCAGTGGTCGGCGGGCGGCTCATCGCCCGATACGGCGACCTGACGACGCTGTGGAAGATGAAGTCCAGCTTCGGCTGGGTGGTGATCCTGGTTCCGCTCGGATTCCACGGCGCGGGTGTGCTGGTGGTCGCGGCGGGCCTGTTCGCGAGCAGCTTCACCGCGATGGTTTTCAGCATCGCCCAGACCAGTTTCCGGCAGAGCGTGTGCCCGCCGGAGCTGCTGGGGCGGATGAACGCCTCGATTCGGTGGGTGATCTGGGGCGTCATGCCGCTCGGCGCCGCGACCGGCGGTGTACTGGCGACCGTCGCCGACACCCGCACCGCGTTGGTTGTCTCTGCGGTGGGGATGGCGGGATCGGTTGTCTTCGTGGCCACGCGGGAGTTCCGCGGCTCGAGTATTCGGCAGAGGGAGAGGTGAGGCGGCCATGGTGATCAGGGTGCTCGACACCGTGCTCGTGCGGCTGGCGGGCGCGGCAGCGGCCGAGGGGACCGACGATCGTGGCGGCTTCGAATTCGCCGGCGCGGCAACGGATTATTTGGTCGCGAAAGTGCACGACACAGCGTTCATGCGGGCGGTGGCGGTAGCGAGCCCGCAACTGTCCGCCGTGGTGGAGCAGGTCGCGGCGGGAAAGTCGGTGCCCGCGAAGCGTATTCGCAGTGCTGCGGTGTCGCTGCGTCGCTATGAGATCCGCTTCCGCTGCCGCACTGTGCCTTTCGGGCTCTTCGCCGGGGTGGGAACAGCGATCGTCGGCGCCGAATCGACCGCGGTCGGCCCGCCCCGGTTCGAGGCGGTCGAGGCGAGGAGATCCGGCGCGGCGGGCTCGAATCCGGCAGTGCTGGTGACGAACTACTGTGCGGTCCGGCGCGGCGAGTTGTGGACACTGGACGACGACGTCGCCGCGGCCGGTAAGCGGCGCGGCGACGGAGCGATCATGCTGCGCGCATCGGGCACCGTCGACGCGATTCTGACGCTGGCGGGCTCCCCGATTCGCACCGGGGACCTGATCGCCGAGACCACGCATCGGTTGGGGGCCGACGCATCCGAGATCGGTTCGGACGTGCGTGAGTTGACGGCGCTGGGCTTCCTCGTCGCGACCGGTCCGTCGAATGCGTCGGCGGCCGTGGTGCCGGACCTGAAAGTCGTTGCGCCGCTGCGCATCGCCGACGCGGTCGCCGCGGAAGCGCGGCACGCCATCGAGGCGATGGCGCGAATCTGCCCGCCGTCGATCCGATCGACGGCGCTCACCGACTACCACCGGCGCTTCCGTGAGCAATTCGGTGTCGCACACGCCGTGCCGATCCTGGAGGTTGTCGACGGCGCGGCCGGGATCGGCTATCCGGACCACTACCGTTCCGCGGCACCGAGTTTCGGACCCGCGTCCGGACCGTTGCGGGACCGCAGCGAACTGCTGGCCGAATTGCTGTCCGCTCGTGGCGATCACAGCCGCTCGGAGTTCGAACTCACCGACAACATGGTGGAGATGCTGGCCGGTGTCACCGGGGTCCAAGCCGATTCCCCCGGCGATATCGGATTCCACCTCGCCCTGCCCGAACAAACCCACGCCACTGCCCGGCCCTTCACCTTGATCCGATCGACCACGGGTTCGCCCAGTCTCGGCGCGGTGGCCGGACGATTCCGCCATCTGCTCGACGAGCGATACGTGCGGGCGGTCACCGACGAGGTGCGGGCCATGGGAGACCGCGTGGCCGGGCTCGCCTTCGAGCCCTTCGCGGGCAACGACGCCGCGGTAGCGCGCACCGGCGCCCGCGTCGCCCCGCTGCGCATCGCGATAGACCGGATTCGGGGCAGCGGCGAAATCCCGATCCGGGACGTCGTCGTGTATTCCGACGGTGCGCGGTTGTGCGTGGCGACGGCCGACGACCCGCGACCGCTACGAGTGGTTCGCGAGGATATGCGCAGTCTCGTGCATGCCGCCCCGCGAATCGCCCGATTGCTGTGGGATCTGTCCGGATTCGACGCGGCCCTGCTCGGCGAATGGTCGTGGGGGATGCTGACGTCGACACGGATGTCGCTGCCCCGCGTGCGGTATCGGAACACCGTCCTGCGGCGGCGCCAATGGCGGTTGCCGATGGCGCTGCGCGCTGTCGTGGCCGACCGGACGGCTTGGGGTCCGGGCTTCACCGAATGGGCCCGCGCGGCCGGGTTGCCGCGCTATGTCGAAGTCCCCCGCGGCGATCAGGGGACCAGCGTCGACACCGCGAGCGGGCTCGATGTCGAGGTGTTGCGCCAGGAACTGGCGCAGGGCCGCGATCCTTGGATCGTGGAGTCGATTCTCGATTTCGACGGAATCGATGGCGCCGGTGGGCATATCACCGAACTCGTCTTCTCCTACACGCCGCAGCCGCCGGTCTCACCCGCGCGACCGCATGTCGAGCTGTATCGGTCCACGGCCCGCGAGCGTGCCGTGTCGGGAGCCTGGCTGTATTTCAAGGTGTATGCGGCCGTGGCACATCAGGACGAGGTGCTGCGGCGATTCGCGGCGGCACTGCCCGGTGGCGCGCAGGGTGTCGGGCCGCGGTGGTTCTTCGTGCGGTATCGCGACGCCGACGGCGACCATCTCAGAATCCGGGTGGAACCGGATTCCGGCGGATTCGGGCGGCGCACCGAACTCGCGGTCCACGCGGTGCTCGATTCGCTACGAGCCGAACGTCTCTGCCGCGCCGTGGTGCTGGCCGGATACGTGCCCGAACTCCATCGCTACGGCGGGCCGCAGGCCATGCCCGCGGCCGAATCGGTATTCCACGCCGACAGCGTGCTGGCGGTGTCCGCCGCCGCGGACAACCGAGCTCTCGATCGCGAGAACCTGCTCGCGGTCGCCGTCCGGACCGCGAGCATCGCCGAGGCGATCCTCGGTGCGTCCTGGCGCGAGCAGCTGTGCGCGGCCCTCGATCGGGATCACCGCCGAGAAGTATTCCGCGCCGACAGGCATTGGTACATCGCGCAATTCGCGGACCGGCGCGCGAGTTTCACTCGGTCCGGGCCGGTCATCGAGCGCTGGCGCGCCACCCAGGAGCGCTACCGGCGCACACTGCTCGAGCAGCGTCGCGACCGCAGCCTCCTCACCATCGCTCGGTCACTGATGCATCTGCACATCAACCGCACGACAGGCATCGACCGCGGCTTCGAGGACGCGGTCGACGCGGTGCTGCGCGGCTGGTGTGAAGCCGGCCTGAACCGGGAACAATTCGCCACCGACAGGAGCAGTCGAGCATGATCGACGTCAGCGGTCCGCATCCGCCGCATCCCCGCTATCGCAGCGTCGCTCCCGAGATCGTGTTCGATCCGGCGACCGATCTGGATCTGCGACGACCGGCCGCGCACACGACGATGGCGCAGCTCGGATATTCACCGCGCATCCAGGCCCGCTTCCCCGCCGATATCGCGGTCACCGCGCCGTTCCGGATGTTCAGCCCACGCGGCGTCGAGAAGTTGCAGCACGTGGTGCGAACCCTGAAATCGACCGTGCTGAACGGCGATTCCGGCGCATCGACCGCTGTCAAGCCCGCGGCCACCGGGGCGATGGTGCGCGGGACCGTGCATCGCAACGCCTATATCCGCGATCTGATCGGTTCACCCTGCCTGCACGAGTTCATCCAGTCCGTGCTGGGCGTGGCTGTCCTGCCGACCTACCTGTCCCACGAGCTGGGGCACCTCAACATTCCGCCTGCCGATCCGGTGCTGCCCGCGGTCAAATGGCACTGCGACACCAACAGCATCGTGCTGGTCGTGAACGTCTTCGACACCGCCGACCTCGACGGCGGCGACTTCCAATTCTTCGACGGTCCACGCAATCTGGGGCGCGCGTTCCTCGATGCCGGCGAGGAGGTGCCCGAATCCCGCATCGTCACTCCCGGTTTGGTGCGAGCCGGGTGGGCGGTGCTGCTCCAGGGCGCCGCGGTGCTGCATCGGGCATCCAGTTTGCGCACGCCGGGCGAGCGGGTGACGATGGCCAGCGCCTTCGATCCTGTCGACGCCACCTTTCCCGACCCGAACCGTTTCTATCCGCTGGTGCGCGAGGACGCGGGCGCCGTTTCGGCGGAGATCGAATCGCAGTTCTTCGAACTGGCGCGGCATCGGGCGCGCCGGTCGGCCTACCTGCTCGAACGGTATCTGCAGGAGGCGACCTGGACGCCGAACCCGGAGGTCATCGCGGCCGATCTGGACCGCTGCGTCGCCGAGGTCAACGAGACCCTGCACATTCTGCGGCAGGGCGGGATCAGTGCGGCCGAGGCAGCCGCCAAGCGGAAGGAGGACGATGAACAGCTGTTCAGCGACCGGTGATCGGCAGGCGATCGTCGTCATCGGCGGCAACGCCGACATCCTGCGGATCGCGCGGGACGAGGACATCGACGTCGAGTTGATCCACGACACCCGCCGCGCCAACTTCGATCCGGCGCTGCCCGGCCTGGTCACCGCCTTCCACGACCTGGACTTCCTCGGGAACTACCCGAGCGTGGAGGCCGCGGTCCTGGAGTCCGCGCTGTCGCGGCCACCGACGGCGGTCGTCTCGCTCGACGAGGACGGTCTACTCGCCGCGGCCAGGCTCAACGCGATACTGGGTCTCGCGGGCAACTCGGTTCCGGCGGTGTATTCGTCGGTGCACAAGCCGACGATGCGAAAACTCATGCGGCACAACGGTGTACCCACTCTCGAATACCGAACCTGCACGACGCCCGCGGAATTCGCCCATGCGGTCGCCGAGCTCGGCGGCGATGTGGTCGCCAAACCCGTCGACGCCACCGGCAGCCGCGACGTGCACTACGTCGATCCGGCGAACGCGCCTGCCGTGTGGTCGGAATTCGCACGGCGCGGCTATCGGGAGGTGCTGGTCGAACAACGAGCTCGCGGAGCCGAATTCAGCGTCGACACCCTGACGATCGACAGGAACCATCTGGTCCTCGCCATCACGCGCAAACATATGATCGGCCGACTCGAGGCCGGTCATTCGATTCCCGGCGATCTGGGCCACCACACCGAGGACACCATAGCTCTCGTCTTCGACCTGCTGGACTGCCTCGGCATCGTGACCGGTCCGGCGCACACCGAGGTGATGATCACCGACAGCGGCCCCGCCGTGATCGAGACGCAGAGCCGGATCGGGGGTTCCCGACTGCCCGAGCTGATGCGGTTGGCCTCCGGCATCGAGGTGACCCGGCTGGCGCTGCTGGTCGCGCTGCGGCGACTGCGGTTGCCCGGCTACGCCGCCACCACTGGGTCGGGTAGCGGTGGCGCGGCCGTGCGCTATTTCCTGCCGCCTGCCGGGCGCATCGTCGCGATCCGGGGCGCCGGGCAATTCGAGGATCGGTCCGATCTGCGGCTCAATTTCAAATCGACCGTCGGTGACACGATTGTCGAGCAGACCGACAGCCATGAACGCAACGCCGTTGGCATGTACGTCGTCGCATCGGGCAGTTCGGAGAAGGACGCGATCGGCAAGTGCGAGGAAGTCCTCGACGCAATCTCCTTCGAGATCCACAATTGACTTGGTCGCCGGGCGGCCACGCTCACTTTTCGTCGCGTCATTCCGCGTTGGTCGCGGATTCAACTGCGGGCACAGGTTGGTAATCGGCTCGTTTGTGGGAGATTATCCGCAGGTAGTTGACGTGGTCGTTGCGATAGCCGGTCAAGTATGGTTCTTCGACGCCGGTGGCGAGCGTGGACCATGAGCGCAGTTCCCAGTAGGGGATGGCGTCAGCGGTGAGGTCGTCGACGCGATAGGGCACCAGTCCGGCGTTCAACAGCGCCGCGAGGTAGGTGCTGCGGCGATGGGTGTGGCAGTGGTAGTTCTCGTCGATCGCCATCGCCTCCGCCGTGGGATGCGGTGCAACGGTGTCGTTGTTGCACCACGACACCAGAACGTAGGTGCCTCCGGGCTTGAGCACACGGGAGAATTCTCGGAACGCTGTATACGGGTCGACGTACATGGTGGTCTCGTTGGTGACGATGGCGTCGAAGGTTTCCTCGGGGAAGCCCGTGTCGTTCATGTTCCGCCGATGGAACGACACCACCTGGTCGAGGCCGTGACGTTGTGCCTCGGTGCGGGCGAAGTCGATCTGATAGGCAGAGGTATTCACGCCGTCGACGCGGCACCCGAATCGCCGGTGCAGCATGAATGCGGTGCCACCGCGGCCGGAGCCCGCGTCGAGGACCCGTGCGGTTGATGTCAACGGTTCCAGGGCCGTCGTGAGCAGTTCGACCTGATCGGTCTCCATCGCGTGAATAGCTTCGTTGATCGCGGTGTCACGCTGGTCGTCGGGTAGTTCGAGGATCGTGCGGTCGAAATCGCCGACGGCGAAGTGATGGTGATAGAGTCCGTCCAAATCGCCGAGCGCGAGGTTGATCGGGTCATTGCGTTTGTTGTCGTAGTACGCGAACGCTTTGCGGTCGAGATCTGTACTGAGGATTTCACTTTTCCTGGACATGACGTGCGCCTATCTTCGTGGTGTGATACAGAGCGCGGCGGGCCAACTCGGTGAGACCTGCGTATCCGGCTGCGGTGATGGGCGCCGATCGCAGGATGGCGCATGCCTCGGCGAATCGGGTGGAAATAAACTCCTCGGTTTTGGTGCGCGCTCCGGTGGCTTCCAGCAACGCGCGAATTCGCTGAGCCTGCGCGGGTGTCAGATGCGGCTTCCCGTACAGCTCGAGCAGGGTCGCGTGCTGGTCGGCATCGGCGTCCTGGATCGCGTAGGAAAGCAGTAGTGATGGCTTGCCCTCGGTGAGGTCGTCGAAGCCCCCGGTCGGCTGGGTCCGGGAGTCGCCGAATGCGCCATGCAAGTCGTTGCGGCTCTGATGGCCCTCGCCCAACAGCAACCCTGCTGAATGGAACGCTTCGTGAACCCGCTCCCCGGCATTGGCGATCGCGGCACCCATTCGCATGGTCGGCGCGAACATGTACGCGCCGTTCTTGTACTGGTTGATCCGCAAAGCCCGCTCGATGGTGTAGTCGCGGTCGGCCCGAGTGACGAGTTCGAGGAGCTGTCCGCATTCTGTGACAACGGTTCGGTCGTGGAAGATCTCCATGGCACGCTGGATACTCGGCGTATCGGGCAGCGTCCTGAGTAATTGCGTCGACCAGTCCTGGGCGATAGTGCTCAAAGCGATCGCGCAACCGTCTCCGAATTGTGCCGCATCACCGTACCAGCCATGAGCGGCGTGACGATTCGCGCAAACCTTCCGAACTGCCGGTTGCCCCCGGCGGTAGTCACTGCCGTCCAGCACGTCGTCTTGCAGCAGAAGCGCGGCATGCAGCATCTCGATCGAAGCTGCCGTGGTTTGCAGATTCTGTAATTGTGCCGGACCTGATCCGCCTGCCGCGCGCCAACCCCAATAGACAAACCATGAACAGAAATGCTTCCCCGTTGGGTTGTCGATCATTGCTCGAACGTCATCGTAATAGTCACCGAGCCCGGCATCTGTCATGCGGGTACGTTGACGGTCGAGGAAGGATTCGATGATCCGTTCGGTCCCCGGCCAGAAGTCATCGTTCAGATCGTCGATCACGGTTCGCTCCGAGTAAATTTATCCGCCCGGTTGTTCTCGACCCGGTCATCGAGTCTTCGAAATGGACCCGTCTGTACTGGGGGGCCGGTGATACCGGTCTGATCGAATTGAGGAGCCCTGCTGTTTATTCAGCTGATGGGCCTCGGCGGTTACGTCCCTGCCCGAGCCGGCCAGAGCGATCCGCCTCTGTGAAACATATCGAGGCTATCATGCGTGCGCAGCACGTGCTCGCGTTCATCTTTGGGCGAGGATCGCTGTGCTATATTTGTGGGTTGCCCGCAAACAGTCGAGTGAGTCCAAAGCTCGCCTTCGATGTCGGGGAGCGGACGCATTCATCGGATCTTGCGGCCGATTCTCTTCGCCGATTGGTGTGGCCCGATTGCAATTTCGTACACAAATTGGCCTGGGCTACCGGCTTCCATGGCGTGATCTTCGCGCAGCGCAACCTCGCTTCGTTACACAGGGATCATCACGATGTGCCCCGCCCGAGACAACAGGAACTCGGGATGTTGGCCGTAACGCGGCGGGCAAGTACGCGCAGCATCTCGGCGGCAGGCATCGGGATCGGCGTCGCCTCGAGGGCTTGCAGGGCAAGGGCGCGGCGTTGTGCGACCATACGCACTGTCTCGGCGGCCGCGCCGGTGGTCTCGATAATCTCGCGGCAGCGCTGTGCGCCGGTCGCGTCGAGATCCGGATTCGCGGTGAGTGTCAGTAGTTCTGCACGCTGATCCGCATCGGCCACAGCCGCCGCGATATTGAACAGCACGGTGGTGCGGCTTCTTTGGAGGTCTTCGGGCCGGGGTTGCTCGCGAGTGAGCGGGTTGCCGAAGACGCTGCGCAGATCGGCGCACAGCTGCGAAGCCTCGCCGAGCGGGCGGGCATAGGCGGACAGGGTTCTTCGGATATCCGGGTTCGCGCCGGCAAGCGATGCGCCCAATTGAAGCGGGTGCTCGTAGCGATAGCCGACGGTTTTGTAGCGGACGATCCGCAGGGCCAGGTCCACATCGCCGAGGTCACAGTCCATTCCGGTGAGTGCGAGGAGTTGACCGTAGATGACGTCGGCCCGCATCTCGGCGAGCACCGGAATAGCCGCGCAGCGCTGGCGGGCGGTCAGTCTGGCGCCGTGAAACAGCTCATCGGACCAGGCCAGAGTCAGCAGACCGAGCAGTCCGGCGGACTGCTTGCCGAGGGACTCGCTGACGTATCTGAACTCCATCATGCGGCGCAGCGGCACGATCCCGCGGCGCGGCTCCTGGTTTTCGATGAGGTCGTTATAGGCGACAACTCCGGCGTGGTGGAGTTCCAGCGAGGCTGCGGCGCGTAGCACCGCGCCGGGCAGACGTTCCTGTCCGCCGTTGGACTGCCAGCCGAGAGCACACAATGTCGCACGCGTTCGCGATCCTCCGGCGAATATGTGAGCGTGCAGGGCGCCGACGATATCCGGGGGCAACCGATCGGAGTCGGCTCGGCGGGCTTTATCGGCGAAGAACAGTTCGAGAATGGTATCGACGCGACGCCGCGTTGTGTTCGCGTAGGTTGTCAGCCTATTGTCAGCGCCGAGGGTGCCCGACGGCCCCGAACGCGGGGCAGATCCGCCGGAGTAGCCGATGGGCGCGATATTGCGAGGTGCCATCATCAGGACGTTCCCCTCGAGTGAATGTCAGAATTCGGTCAGCGTTTCGTGTCTCTGCGCGACATTCTCAGGTACATCACCGCATTTCGGATCTACCCGCGGCACAAGGTATGGCATGGCATGTCGTTCGGGTGATCCGAGAGGAATATTGCGCCACCTGAGCGGCCGGGTAAACGGGCCGATGCGACGACAGGGTTCCCCGCTGGACCGCCGCTATGCCCTGCGCCTGCGTAGCACGAGTGGTGGTTTCGGCCCGGAACTTCGGCCCCCCGTATTGAAAGTATCGCATGATGTCGCGGGCGAATGGTCGGCAATCATCCGTGGCGATCTTGCTACGGTTCGCCCAAATCTGTTTTGCCGCAGCATTTCAGCGGTTCCGGGTCGCTCGGGTAGCGTGACTCACGGTGTCGGCGGCAATCGCAAATTTCATCGCTCCGCAGGGTTTCGGTCGAGAGTCGGTGCGGTACAATTATGGTCAGGCTCGTCAGCGTAACGCGTCACCAACGCATACAGCCGATCTTGCGAATTCGCCGCGTCCCGCGAACAGGGACCCGATCGATCGCTCCAACTCATCCCTGATCCTGCGTGCCGCAGCGTCTGCACTGTGCGATATCACCGTTCCGGCCCGACGATAAGTCGTGCCCTATATTCGCGCCAACTGCTGATCCGAGCAGACCGTATCCGGACAGGTGGACCACCAAAGCCGCCCTTTGCGGTGGTATGGCCCGGCCGAGTTGTCGGGAATGGAGTTCGTTTGTGTCGGTGAATAAATATGGCGAATCCAAGTCGGCTGTGAAGAGGATGTTCTCGAGTATGAGCGTTCCTGATTCCATTGCCCGCGAACCCGGTGCATCTTCCACTGCCTTGGCGGGCGAGCCGCTCGCGCGCGTGAACCGGCCGCTGGCAGGAATTCACTGTGCCGAAGATGTCCGCGATCTGCCCGCGGATCAACTCCCGATCCTGGCCGAACAGATTCGCCAACTCCTCCTGGACACCGTCCTGGCCGGCGGGGGCCATCTCGGTCCCAATCTCGGCGTGGTCGAGTTGACCATTGCGCTGCACCGTGTTTTTCAGTCGCCGGAGGACTTCCTCCTTTTCGACACCGGCCACCAGACCTATGTCCACAAGATGCTCACCGGACGATGGCACGCTTTTGCCGATGGACTGCGGCGACCGGGTGGTCTGTCCGGATATCCCGATCGCGCCGAGTCGGAGCACGACATCATCGAGAACAGCCATGCCTCCACCGCGCTGAGCTATGCCGATGGCATCGCCAAAGCGCTCGAGCTCCACGATGCCCGGAACCGGGCCGTGGTGGCGGTGGTGGGCGACGGTGCGATGACCGGCGGTATGGCTTTCGAGGCACTCAACAATATCGGCGCCGCGCCACAGCGGCCGGTGATCATCGTGCTCAACGACAATCATCACTCGTATTCACCGACGGTCGGCGCACTCGCCCACCATTTGACCGCACTGCGGGCGGCCCCGCTCGGGGCGGCGATGCCGATGTCGCCCAATATCTTCCAGCTTCTCGGCCTCGACTATATCGGCCCGATCGACGGGCATGACATCGCCGCGACGGAGGCCGCGCTGCGGCGCGCCAGGGGCCTAAGCAGACCCGTTGTGGTGCACGTGGAGACGATCAAGGGGCACGGTCACCACACGGCATGCGCACACGCGGAGCGGATGCACGCGGTGGAGCCGCTGGTGTCCGCCGCAAGCAAGCGCACATCCTGGACCGAGGTGTTCGCCGAGGAACTGGTCGATATCGGCGCGGTCCGCCACGATATCGTGGCGATCACGGCCGCCATGCCCGGTCCGACCGGACTGTCTCGCTTCGCCGAGCGCTTCCCGCGCCGCTGCTACGACGTCGGCATCGCCGAGCAGCACGCGGTGACCAGCGCGGCCGGTCTGGCAATGGTGGGCCTGCACCCGGTGGTCGCGATCTATTCGACCTTCCTCAACCGGGCCTTCGACCAGGTGCTGCTCGACGTCGGCTTGCACCACCTACCTGTGACCTTCGTCCTGGACCGGGCCGGGGTCACCGGGCCGGATGGCCCCAGCCACCACGGCATGTGGGACCTGACGCTGCTCGCCACCGTGCCGGATATGCGGGTTGCCGCACCACGCGATACGAGCTCGCTGCGCGAACTGCTGAATGCCGCGGTGGCCTACGCGGACGGGCCGAGCGCGGTCCGCTTCCCGAAAGCCTCGGTGGGACCCGACATCCCGGCCATCGAAAGAATCGACGATCTCGACGTACTCCAGCGCGCCGACGATCCGCAGGTGTTGATCGTCGCGGTCGGCCCACTCGCAGGCGCCGCGGTCGAGGCCGCCCAGTTGCTGGCGGGCGCGGTGGGCGTCACCGTCGTGGACCCGCGCTGGGTGCTGCCGCCCTCGGCAGCGCTGCGCGCCGAATGTCGCAGGCACCGGCTGATCGTGGTGGTGGAAGACAACGTCGGTGTCGGGGCGGTCGGCGCGGCCATCGCCCGCGACCCGGCCATCTCCGAGGTTGGTATTCCGGTGCACGTGATGAGCTTGCCGCACTGCTACCTCGGACACGGCGACCGAGCCGAAATCCTCACTGCCGCTGGGCTGTGCGCGACGGACATCGCTGCCATCGCGCGCGCGTCGCATGTGGCGCTGACCGATCGTGCGGAGAATTCATGACGATTCAAAGCCTCGGTGTGCCCGTAGCGGCGCTACCGCGACGGCGATCCCGCCGGATCCAGGTGGGCAAGGTCGCCGTGGGCGGGGGTGCGCCGATCACGGTGCAGACCATGACCACCACCCGCACCTCCGATGTGGATGCCACCCTCCAGCAGATCGCCCAGATCACGGCGGCGGGCTGCGACATTGTCAGGTTGGCCGTGCCGACGGCCGACGATGTGGCCGCGCTGCCACTGATCGTCGCGAAATCGCCGCTGCCGGTGATCGCCGACATCCACTTCCAGTCCCGCTATGTCTTCGCCGCCATCGATGCCGGCTGCGCGGCTGTGCGGGTGAACCCCGGCAACATCAAGGAGTTCGACGATCGCGTCGGCGATATCGCCGAAGCCGCGGCATCGGCCGGAATACCGATTCGTGTTGGGGTCAATGCCGGCTCGCTGGATCGCCGCATGCTCGAGCGGCATGGCGCCCCAACCGCCGAAGCGCTGGTCGATTCGGCGCTACACGAGGCGGCCCTATTCGAGGAACACGGCTTCCGTGATCTGAAAATCGCGGTCAAACACCATGATCCGCGCACGATGATCGCGGCGAATCGGCTCCTGGCCGCACGGTGCGACTACCCGATCCACTTGGGTGTGACGGAGGCGGGGCCGCTGCTGCAGGGAACCGTGAAATCGGCGGTGGCCTTCGGAATTCTCCTCGCCGAGGGCATCGGCGATACGATCCGGGTCTCGATTTCGGCGCCGCCGACCGAACAGGTCAAGGCGGCCAACCATATCCTGCAGTCGCTCGGGCTGCGTCCCCGCGAACTCGAGATCGTGTCATGCCCCGGCTGCGGCAGGGTCCAGGTCGACATTCACCAGCTCGCCGCCAGGGTCGAGGCGGCTTTCGAGGGGTTCCCGTATCCGCTGCGTGTCGCGGTGATGGGGTGCGTGGTCAACGGCCCCGGTGAGGCGCGCGAGGCCGATCTCGGCGTGTCCTCCGGCAATGGCAAAGGCCAGATCTTCGTCAAGGGGGAGGTGGTCCGCACCGTTCCCGAGTATCAAATCGTCGATGCGCTGCTCGAAGAGGCGACGGCGCTGACCGAGAACGCCACCGAGCAGGAGGCCGAAATCGTATGAAGTACGCCATTCTCGATATGGATGGCACCCTGTTCCCCGGTGTCCTGGGTGCCCACTATCTGCGAAATCTGATCGATGACGGGGTCTGCCACCGTGACGCCGCCACGGCCTGCCTCGCCGCGATCGAACAGTACGGCGCATTGACCGCTCGCCGCGACCGTGTGCGCGTCCTCCATACGGCATACGAGGCGTACGCCGCAGCGATGGAAGGTGTTGCTCCCACCGCGGTGCGCTCGACTGCGGCGCGTACCTGGGCGGCTTGCCGCGGCCGGCTCTATCCATTCGCGACCGACCTCATCGAGCTGCTGCGCGGTGCCGAATATCGGCTGCATCTGATCTCCGGAAGTGCGCATCCGCTCGTGCAGGAGGTCGTCGTGGGGCTGGGGCTCGATGCGGGGTGGGGCGCCATGGTGGCCGTCGAGAATGGGCGCCATACGCGCGATCTCGTCTACGCACCGGGCTATCCCGGCGGAAAGGCGGTCATCATGCGCAGACTCGTCGACGACCCGGAATTCGATGGGGCCGGTTCATTCGCCATCGGAAATTCGGTGGGGGATGCCGAGGTATTCGAGCACGTGGGTTCGGTCATCGCTTTCGAGCCCGATGCCGAGCTGCGAGCGCTCGCCGCGTCGCGTTCCTGGTCGATCGCCGACCGCGACACCGTCGTACAGACATGCGCCCGCTTGATCGGGGTGCAAGTCACCGAACCACTTCGAGGATCGACCTCATGGATACAACCTTCGACTACCTAGTCATCGGAGCAGGTTCGGCGGGCTGTGCACTCGCCGCCCGCCTGTCCATGCAGCCGCGCACTCGCGTCGGGCTGATCGAGGCAGGAGGACCGGACAAACATCCGGCGATAAAGGTTCCCGCCGCCTTCCCAATGCTGATCGGCACCGAGTACGACTGGGACTACCGGACCACGCCGCAACCCGGCCTCGCCGATCGGGTCATCCGCTGCCCCCGCGGCCGCGTACTCGGCGGCTGCTCCTCGATCAACGCCCAGGTGTGGACCCGCGGGCATCGCGAAGACTTCGACGGTTGGGCCGCCGCGGGCAACCCTGGATGGTCCTACAAAGAGGTCGAACCATACTTTCAACGCAGTGAACGTCGCACCGGCAGCAACAAGGAACACACCTACGGGAGCGACGGTCCCCTCCACATCCAGGAGATCCGCAGCCAATCCCCGGCGACCGCGGCCTTCCTGTCCGCCTGCGCCGAGCGTGGCTTCCACGCGCTGCCCGAGGCGAACGTCGCGGACACCACCGGCTACGCATCGCTTCCCGCGACGCAGCGCGGCGGCCGCCGTTGGAGTGCGGCCGATGCCTACCTGCGCGGCCTGCACCATCCCAACCTGACGGTTCTGACGAATCTGCGTGCCGAGCGCGTCACCTTCGACGGCGTGCGCGCCACCGGCGTGCAAGTCGCCGACCAGCACGGACAGTCATCGGCACTGACCGCTCGCGCCGAGGTCATCCTCAGTGCGGGCGCGGTAAATTCACCGCAGCTGCTCATGCTTTCGGGCATCGGCGATCCAGAACACCTGCGAGAGCACGGAATCGACTGTCGAATCACGCTCCCCGGCGTCGGCAACGGCCTCCAGGACCACCTGTACGTGCCGCTGATCGTGCACTGCCCGCAACCGGTCACACTGGCCGCGGCCGGCACCCTCGCCGCGCGCCTGACCTACCTGCTCCGCCGCCGCGGACCGCTGACCTCGAACGTCGGCGAAGCAGCATGCTTCCTCCCCGGCGACGACACCCGGACAGCTCCCGACCTGGAGCTCGCCTTCCTGCCGGTCGCGTTCCTCGATCACGGCCTCGACCCGATCTCCGAGCACGCGATCACCATCGCCGTGGATCTGATACAGCCATCCAGTCTCGGGACAGTACGCCTGCGCTCGGCCAGGGCGACCGACCCGCCGCGGATCGATCCGCGATACCTGTTCGATCCGGGGGACATCCAGACCTTGGTGCGCGGAATGAACGTCGCACAAAGCCTTCTCGACACCACCGCACTCGCACCCTATGTCGGCGCGCCGTGGTTCGACGACCTGGACCTCGGGGACGCGGCGAGTATCGAATCGCACATCCGCCACACCGCAAGCACCGTCTATCACCTGGCGGGCACTTGCCGCATGGGTATCGACGCCGACGCGGTCGTCGACCCGACACTGCGGGTCCACGGGGCCGATGGGCTGCGCGTAGTAGACGCCTCGATCATGCCGCGCATCACCCGCGGACACATCCAGGCACCGGTCGTCATGATCGCCGAGCGGGCCGCCGATCTCATTACCGGCAGGTCGATCAGCTGACATCTTCTCCCGAAGACCATTCCCGCTCAACGCAATCCACTCGCGATGAAGGAGTCACCGTGGTCGCGCACGAGGAGGTACCGAGCCGCTGGCCGGAAGTCACCTGGGGCCGGGCGGGGGGACCACTGGCCAAACTCATCCTCGGCTTCGCGGCGACACCGGCGGGAACATGGCTCAGCAAGAACGCCGCCCCGCTCGATTGCTGGTTGATACGACGCAGCAGGGGCCGCTTCACCCTATTCGGTCCGATCGGCGCGACTCTGCTGCTGCTGACCCACACCGGCCGAAAGACGGGCCGCCGGTACACCACACCGCTGCTCTACCTGCCCGACGGGAAGCGATTGATCATCATCGGCAGCAACTACGGGCAGGACCGCCAACCGAATTGGGCGATGAACCTCCGCGCGCACCCTGACGCACAGGTGACCATCGCCGGACACGACATCCCGGTGACAGCGACCGAAATCCTCGGCACCGACCGCGATACCCGCTATCACGAACTCGCCGAGCACCTGCCGATCTACCGTGTCTTCGAGAAGCGCGCGGGACACCGCGTCATCCCGATGTTCGCGATCACCGCCCGCGAGGTTCCCACACACCCCAACGAGCGCGGCCTGCGATGAACCCGAGACCGCCTCGCAACACCACCGACCGGCGGAGCCCGCATCCGATCGCGGTCTACCAGTCGTTGATCGCGCACCCTGCCGATGACAACGCCGCATACGTGTTAGCTACCGGACTGTCGGCGATCACGAATCCCGTGACCAGGGTGGCAGTGGCTCTCGTGCCGACAGCCACTGCTCGGGTATTCCACAGATCCTGCCTCGGGCACCGATTCCGGTGTGCGCCGCCACGATTCCACCGACGATCGCGGCGGTTGTGTCCGCATCGCCACCGGCCTCGATGCACGCGGTGATAGCTGCGGGATAGTCGTCGAGAAAGGTGGCGGCGGCCCACAGGGTGAACGGCACGGTGTCCTGCGCACTGACCGCTGCTCCGTTGCCGAGTTCGTGCGCGGCTTCGGCAACCGACCGACCCAGCAGCCTCCGAGCGCGGCGGACACCTGCCGCGGTCCGTCCGTCGATCAGATAAGGCTCGACCACCTGCAGCAATTCGCCCGGCGGGCAGGGATTTCCACGAGTGGCCGCAGCATGACTCGCCGCGACAGCGACCACCATGGCGCCGACAATCGCTTCGGGATGCTGATGTGTCACCTCGGCCGACAACGCGGCCTGCGCTGCGGCACGGTCGGGATCTCCGGCGAAATGCGCACCGAGAGGGGTGACACGCATCGCGGCTCCGTTGCCCCAGGAGCCGCGCCCGCCGAAAACCGCGCCCGCGGCGTCGGTCCAGGGACGCCCGTCGCGGATCTCGTGCAGCACCACGACCGTGCCTGCGCCGTAGCCCCGGTAGGGTTCGCAGCGGTCGGCGAAGGCCGCTGCCAGTGCGTCGCGGTCGATATGCCCTCGGTCCCGGACCTCCAGGTATACCGAACAGGCCATCTCGGTATCGTCGGTCCACTGCCACGGCGGCGCGGGCGGTCGACCAGCGAGAAGATCGGGCAGGGAACGACCTGGCACGAAGAACTGAGCACCCAGCGCGTCGCCGACCGACAGACCATCGAGACTGTCACGAACGACCTCGGAAACCATTGACATATCAGTGTCATAGTGCCACCCGCAGCGACCAACCGCGCAACCCGATCACAAGGTGACCATCGGGCAGGAAACACCACATGGCCCACCACCACCGGATGGGAAACCTATGCCGTGTTCGTCGATCAAGTGCTGATAGAGCCGGGGCAGGGGTGTTGCGCTGTTTGCGCGGGGCATCCAGATCCGCGAGCAGAATGGTCGAGCAGGATTTGCCGGATCGCCGGCGATGATGGCGGCCGTCGCGTGCGTAGTGAGCCGAGGACATCGAGGGGGCGCGGTGCAGGACGATGTATTAGGGCACCCGGAACCCGCACCGGCCGTGCGGAATCCGGCCACTGCGGTCACCGACGACGCAACTCGCCGGTTCCTCGCCTGCTCGGCGCATTCCCACGATGACGGGTAGGACTCCGGATCAGCCGCCGGAGGGGGGCGAGAGTGGGAGGTCGACGATGAGTACGTCGAAGCGTGGGGCGCCGTTCCAGGTGGGTTGGAGTGTGCCGACGCGTCGTGCTCCCCAGTGCCGGTAGATGGCGTACGCGGAGTTGGTGGGATTGACCAGCCAGGTGACTCGCTGCTCGTGGCGGTCGGCGAGCAGGCCCCGGAACAGTGTTCCGGCGATGCCGCGGCCGGTGTACAACTTGTCGACCATGAGTTCGCTGAGCCCGAACGTTCTGGTTCCGTCCTCTACGGCGAATTCACCGGATTCGGGTTGTCCCGAGTCGAGGTCGAGGCCGGTCCACCACGTGGTGTCGGTGGCGAGCGGCCAACCGAATATCTGGCCGACCGGTTCGGTATCGATGGTGGCCAGGACCATTGAGAAGCCCGGCATGGCCGAATAGACGTCGAAGCGGTCCATGAACGCCTCGGTGGACTCGAACGGGTTGCCGGTGGCGATGGCATCGACGTATCCGCGGGCCTGCACGTCGGCGATCGTGCTGCGGATCGTGCGGGCCTGTTCACCGGAAAACGACTGTAGAACAACTTCTTTCGCCATCGGACCTCCTCGGACTCGAATCGAGAGCCGATCGTAGCGTGCTCGGAAGTCGCAGTGACGCGCTTCGCTCGTCAAGCGACGAACCGGCGTGTGCTCCCGCCGAGCACATGCTCCTGCCGCTGGTCGTTCCACAGGTCGCGTCTCCACCTCGAGGTGGAGCCACACGACCCATCGCGACCCCCACACGGGAAGCCCGCTGCTGAACGAGGAGTCAGGCCGGATCGTGCTGTCCGATCTAGACGGGACGGGGTTCGGCCCGACCGCGTGGGCTCGCGACCGAAAGCCCGGCTCGAGGTCGGTAAACGTGCATCGGGGCAGAGTCAGAGACCGAACAGCACCCCGGGTGGAATCCGGACACCGGAATCAGCACCTATCCAGCTATCGCGGAGTATCGTTCTGGCCGGGGTGTCTTTCTTCAAAGGAGTCCCAGCTATGACCAGGTTTGTTCAGGCGATCGAGTTCACGACCACCCACATCGATGAGTTCAACGAGAAGCTCGATGCCTGGCTCGCCGCGACGGCGGGCAAACGCACAGCTCTGCGCGGTATGGAGACCAAGGATCGCGATCGTGCGGACACGTATCTGCAGATGGTCGAATTTCCCTCCTACACCGAGGCGATGCAGAATTCCGATCTTCCCGAGACGACGCGGTTCGCCGAGGAAATCGCCATACTCTGTGACGGCCCGGCGGTCTTCCGCAATCTCGACCTGCTGCGCGAAGACGATATGTCCGACGGTCAGGCACGGAGCCTGGTCGTGCGAAGTTTCCACACCCCGGACGAGACACGGCCATTCGAAGCCGGAGCAGGCCGCATGGACCTGGTGGAGACGCCACACGGTCCGGTCGGCCGCGCCGTATTCGAACCGGGTTGGCAGTGGTCGCGACACGTCAAGCCCATCGCCGGAACCGACAGCTGCCAGGCCATGCACTCGGGCTACTGCCTCTCCGGCCGGATGCGGATCCGCATGGACGACGGCACCGAGAACGACATCGGCCCCGGCGACTACCTGTTCTGCCCACCCGGCCACGACGCCTGGGTCCTCGGTGACGAGGCCTGCGTGATGATCGACTGGTCCGGCGCGGCCCGGTACGCGAAGCCGAGCTGACCGCGCAGGTCCAGTACGGGTGTCGGCCGGTGACTGTGGAAGGTTCAATGCGGGGAACGGGTGGCGGTGGTGGTTTCGGCTAGGCTGCGCGTGGTTTTCGGCTTGTCTGAGGAAAGGGGCTTGGTGGAGCGCGGGGATGTGTTCGCCGGATACAGGATCGAGGGGTTGTTGGGGCGGGGAGGGATGGGGGAGGTGTACCGGGCGTGGCATCCGCGGTTGCCGAAACTGGTCGCGCTGAAGCTGTTGAATCGGGATCTGTTGTCCGACACAGAGGTTCGTGCCCGTTTCGAACGCGAAGCCGATCTGGTCGCCCGGCTCGAGCACGTCGGTATCGTGGCGGTGCTCGACCGGGGAGAGCAGGACGGCCGGTTGTGGATGACCATGCAGTACGTCGACGGCCACGACGCGACCCGTCTCGACCAGGGGGCCACGGCGGTCGGGCTGGTCGTTCATGTCGTCGAATCCGTCGCCGCCGCACTGGATTACGCCCACGGGCGAGGGATGCTGCACCGGGATGTGAAGCCGGCGAACATCCTGCTCGAACGCCCGTCGACGGCCGGGGTGCCACCGCGAGTGTTGTTGGCGGACTTCGGGATCGCGCGGCTGCGTGCCGACGCGGCACGGTTGACGCGGACCGGTGTGTTCACCGCGACCCTGACCTACGCGTCGCCGGAGCAGATGACGACGGGGCGGGTGGTGCCCGCCTCGGATCAATACTCCTTGGCGTGCAGCCTGTTCCGGTTGCTGACAGGGGGCGGTCCGTTCGACGCGCCCGATCCGGTGCAGATCATCACCGGTCATCTGCAACTACCGCCGCCCCCGATCACCGCCGTACGTCCCGACCTGCCTGCGGGACTGGACGCGGTCTTGGTGCGCGCGCTGGCCAAACGCCCCGAGGACCGATACCCGTCGTGCGGGGAGTTCGCCGCTGCTGCCCGCGCGGCGGTGTCCCGCCCGGAGACGACGGTGCCGGAGGCGATCTCGGCCAGGTCCGCACCCACCGTGCTCAACGTCTCTGCCCCGCCCGCGCCGACGGTGCGGGCATCCGACCCAGCCCCGGCTCCCGCGTCGCCGGCTCCGGTCGGGAAGACGCCGACGAAGGGTTCCCGATCGCGGTCGCGGGCTGTGCTCGCGGCGGCGGTGCTCGCGGTGGTGGCCGCGGTCGTGGTGGTGGCCGCGACGTCGACTTCCCGCGACGGCGGCAGTGGCGCGCCGGCCGCCGCGAGGTCGACCACTCCCGATGCTGCTGCCATCCATGCCTCCTACGCCGCGGCGGAGTCCGCCAGATCGGCGGCGAATGAGAAGATCAACGCGACCAGGGCGTTGTTCCCCACCCTGCTGCCGCAAAACGACGACGGGAACTTCATGGGCATCGCGCCATCGGGAGCGGACTGCACGGGGTTGGCCGACGGTCGCGCCGCGAACGAAGATTTCCTCGGCCATATCGACGCGGTGGGGCGCTGGGTGTGCAACCAGAGACTCCCTGGCGCGGTAGAGCGCCGATACATCATCGCGGTGTTCGCCACGGCCACCGCGGCGCAGGCCGCGGTGAACACACTGGCCGCGCGCCCGACCCTGATCGTCAAGGACGAGACGGAGACGTTCGTGCGTACCTGGTCCGATCCCCTGCGGACCCATCCGCCGTCGGATCTGCGGGACGAGAAACTGGCGGTCACCTTCGCCCCCGATTTACCCCGCGCCCACATCGTGATCTACGCCCACCAGCACGACTATGAACCCCTGCTGCCGTGGTGGAGACAGACCACCCTCTAGACACCCGGCCGCGACGGAATCGGACCCGACGGTGTTCCGGCCGTGCCGATCTCGCGTCCGGCCCGAAATCCGTCGGAGTCTTCTTCGTGGCCGCCATTCGCCATGATCGATGCACACGCGGGTTCCTCCTCCTCCTCCTCCTCCTCCTCCTCGCGCGGATACCGCCCTGGCACGCCCGAACCCCCGACTACGCTCCGCGACCGGAGGGTTCGACGAAAGACGTTGCGCGCGTCCGACGGTCGGCGGTGCCGCGCTCCGATGCCACCCGGCCGCGTCGCATCGGCGTGTCCGGACACCGTTCACGGTCCGGTGTCGCCGGGTGCCCCTCCGTGCCGGCTCCGATGACCGGTCGGTGCGGTCCGTCGCGTGGCGGGCAGGCACCGACGGCGGCGAACCCGCCGCGACCCGCACCGACGGTCGGCAGGCTCCCCGAACTGGTGCATCTGTGGTTGACCCGCCACGGATGGCGCGACGCAGCCGAGGGTCTGCAGTGCCCCGATCACCCCTGACCCGGTGTCGGCTCCATGCGCGAAGTTCTTCGGGGATTGTCTCGCACAACGTTTCGGGTTTCGAGAGCCATGTCTGTCTCCCGATCGAAACGGCGGCATTCAGGACGGTTCCGGCGTCTGCCCTACGGTCCTCAATTACGGTGGGGGCGTGGTCCTACCGAGCGATTAGAGATTTCGCTTCTCTAGCCGCGTCGAATTCTGCGGGAACGCGGGATGTTTCAACAGCGCTGGGAACGACAACCCTGGTGTGTTCGCCGAATGCGAAATGTCTGCCTCGGTCGTCGAGCGCGATGGATCATCACGTGTACGAATACGCTCGCTTCGCTACAGGACTCGCGCGGCGCCGAAGACGATTTCCCCACGGTCCGAGCGGCTCTGGCCGATGTCGTGGCCAGGGGCAGACACAAGCCAATTCCTCGGAAACCTCAACGGGGAGTTGATGCGATCGCTGCGCGAAGTGGGCGTTGACCTTCCGCGACGAGTCACCCGAACAGATCGGTCCCCGGCTGCTGCGCTCGGTCGACCCGGCCGTCACCCCCGGCCGCCGAACTCACCTCGAACAGGTTGATGGCGTGCGAATCATCAACTGGGACACCGACGAACCGAGCGCGATATCGACGGCATCGAACGGATGCGTTTCATCCGCGACGACATCGCCATCAGGCCGCGTTCCCGGCCCTGTCCGACGATCATCGCGCGGACCGCCCCTTCGATCGGGTCGTCACCAAGGTCGTGCACTGCCGAACCGCCACCCCACCGCCTCGGGTGTGGGTCTGCTGCCACGAGCCGACGCTTTGCGCATCGCGATCGATAGGCGGTGGACGTGCTGCGTCAATTGGTTGTTCGGTTGAGGGGCGATCCGCACCATCGGCTACAGTTCGAGCCCGACAGCGATCGGCCCCAGTTCGCGCACCGGTGGCAGTGTGTACGGGGCTGCTCCGAGTAGCATGACGCGGACTTGCCTCCCTGTAACCGGGAGGCTTGCTCAGTGGAGGTCCGATGCTCGGAGTCGTACAAACACTGGCCGCGGCCGCTGGGGTCGTGCATCTCTACATCTTCGTTCTCGAATCTGTCCTGTTCACGCGACCTGCGGTGTATTCCAAGGTTTTTCGCGTCTCCGAGGCCGACCTGGCCGCTGTCCGGCCGTGGGCGTTCAATCAGGGTTTCTACAACCTGTTCCGCGCGATCGCCGTCCTCTCGGGAACGGTATTGCTACGAGTGCGCGAGGAAGCAGGCTGGGCGCTGATCCTGATGGGTTGCGGGTTGATGGCCGCAGCCGCGATCGTGTTGGTCGCCCGCGACCGCGGGTACGCTCGTGCCGCGACCATGCAGGGCACCTTCCCGGCGCCGGCGCTGCTGGCAGGCCTGGCGAATCTGTGAGTCGGTGCCGCATCTCGACGACCTCGGTCGATGACAGGCACGATCGTCGTGTCCGCCCCCGAAGGCAGCCGCAGACACACCACACCCCGTGCTCGCTATGACTGAGGGGTAGGACTAGAACCGTCCGCGAGGTCGCTGCCGGCCGCGAAACCTTAGATGGGCAGAGCGCCATAGCGTCTCGTGTCTGGTTTGCCTGCGGGCACGGCAAGGACGCCGGTGCCTTGGACACGGGTATGTGATCCCAGCGCTCTGGGGTTCACCGAAAGTCGCGAGGCCACCACGAGTGACCGGAATTCCCATACCAGCGGCTCGTCGTCGATGTCGTCGGTCACTTCAGCCCTGGGACGGAACGCGAAATCGGGGCGAGAGGCTTTCAGCGAGGCCATGAGTTCCGCTATTTCCGATGCGCGGGAGCGCGGCCGCACCAGTGGGGCTCCTCCCTGGCTGTTCTCGTTTATCCAAGCCCGAGTTTCGTCGATGGTCGGGTGTGATCCGGATTCGGTTGCGGGGCCGATCCGTACGCCGCCGTCGATATCGAAGTCGTAGTAGCAGGAACGCACAATGTCGCCGTTCGCGGCGATGCACCATCCGCTCTGGTCGAAACATCCACCGTCCTCGGATTCGAGGTACCAGTGCGCGGCGCCGAAGTGGCGGCTCAACTCGGCGCAGCGGCGATGCGCGGCCGCGAACTCGACTTCGTCTTCGGTTGGGTTCTCCTCCGCGGCGAGCACGCTGCTGTCAGCGAATACCAATGTCCACCCGTCCAGGACCGGTGTGACGAACACCTGCCCGTATTGACCGGTGACGCCGTAGCCGAGGTACTCGGGCAGCGGCCGCCATGGACCGTTCCGCTGCCAGGGCGCGAACCCCATCCGCATGGTGACCGGCATCGGGTCCCGAAGATCGAACGCGGCCAGCACTGCCGCCTGGTCGGTCGTTGGCACCGCATACCACTCGCCCTGCGGAGTCACCGGCTGCGGTACTTCGCCGGGTTGCTTGACTCGAATCAGCCGCTGCGCCAACATTTGGTCGGCCGGGTCCAGTTCGGTCCAATCCAACTCCGCCAGCGCGCTGATCGCTGCGCGCCGACCCGGCGTCCGGGTGTTCCGTATCGCGCGCAGTAGCGGGGCGACGCCGGGGCCGAGGGCGGCCAGGAACCGCACTGCGTTCTGCCGCACGGACTTCAGGGGGCTTCCGAGCAGCGTCACCAGCACGGCGACCCGTTGATGGAGGTCGGTTGACACAGCGGGCGCGGGGAGCACGCAGGCACCGCTGTGACCGTCGATGGCGAAGCCGGGTAGGCGTGTCCCAGTCGGTAGCCCGAGCAGACCGGCCAACCGATCGAACACGACCTGGTCCGGCGCCTCGATCAGGTCATCGACGAAGAGTTCCAAGGAAAACTTGTCATCACAGAGGTCTTCGCTCAACATGTCGGCGCAATCCGACCAAGCGTAGGAATACTCCTCGTATCGCAGCACCTGCGTCAAAATGGAATTGATGTAGCCGGGCCAGATCGCCAGCCGCTTCAAGCCTGCTCGGCGGACCTCCGGATCCCGATCGGTCACCTCAGCGAACACCCTGTCAAAAAAAGCATCGGACACGCCCGGCAACGCTACTGCACAGGCACATTCGAAAGGCAGGCCCGAATCCCCTGCCGGGACAACCTCACAGCCCGATACAGCAGGCTCGGTAGTCGAACCGGGAACGCGCGTTGAGCGATGGCTGCCGACAAGCCCGGAGGCATTCCTCTGGATGCGTCTACCTCGCCGACCTAAAGGGGTCGCTGATGCGGACGAGCCGTTGTGGCAGACTTCGCCGGCGCCGGCGGGGTCTCCATCATGAGGTTGTTGTGGCACGTGGCCAGTCCTGCGGCTCGATATTCGCCGGTTTCTCGCCGACGCCTCGACTCCAGTCGAACTCCGGCTCAGGCGGACTCCACCGTGCGGGACCGTCGAAAACCACTTGTTCGGAGCCGAAGTCAGCGTCCAGGAAAGTTGTCCGGCCTGTGAATGTGGCTCCCGCGAAGTCGGCAGGTCCGTCGAAAACGGCTTCGGCGAACTGCGCATCGCCGTTGAGCTTCGTCTCTCGGAACCCGGCGCGCCCGTTGAATATCGCCTTGCCGAAGTCGACCGCATGGCTGAACGTGGCCTGTTGGAACTCCGCGTGACCATTGAACGTCGTCGCATGGAAGACCAGGCCGCCGTTGAAGGTCACCTTGTCGAAGCGAACGTGGCCGTTGAACGTGGCCCTGTAGAACCCGGCATTGTTGAATGTCGCCTCGCGGAGCTCGGCGTGACCGTCGAAAGTCGCTCTGTAGAACTCAGCGACGGCTCTGAACGTCGCACCTCGGAACTCGGCGCGGTCGTTGAATGTGACTTCGCTGAATCGGGTGCGGTCGCAAAAGGTCGCGCCGTTGAATACGGCGGGACCGGTGAAGGTCGCCCTGTCGAACCCGGCGGGGCCGGCGAAAGTCGCCTTGTCGAACCGGGCAGGGCCGGCGAACGTCGCCTCGTCGAACCACGCGAGGCCGGAAAAGGTTACGGCGTCGAAGACGACTCCCTCGAGGTGCGCGGTGCGAAAGTCGAAATTGCTTGTCGACCAGCAGTATTCGGCTTCAGTCAGCAGATGGTCCGCGATGACGCGGAGGATGGTTCGGCGAACCTCCCGATCGTTTTGCCGGTACTCGACGTGCTCCTCGGTTTCACCGCCTTCGGCACGGGGGATGGTGGTCACGAGCTTGGTGCGGCCACTGCTGCCATGGTCGGGGACGTAGGGCAGGCGCAGGTAGCCGCAGAGGACGTCGATGCATTGCTGACGACGCAGGCCATCGGATTGGTCGGCGGCGCCCGCCATCGCGTACACCCCCGCGATCCGCACCGCGACATCCGCCGCCCCGAGCTGGCTTGCCGCCGCACCGAAGCGTTCCACGAATCTGCTCTGCTCGATATCACGCTGGCGGCGGTAGGCGATCACCAATGCCACTACCCCGCCAACTCCGGCGACGATCGTCAACGCGACACGGGTGATATCTATCGGTGCCGCTTTCGCTTCGCTGGCCGGTATGGCCCAATGCAGGAGCCCGTAGGCCCCAATAGCGACCACGAGACCCGCGCTGAGCGCGAATCCGACGGCCGGGAATAGCTCGAGCCGGCCTGCGCGGCGGTTGATTGTGTTGTAGCGCTTGCCCACTCGCGAGAACAGCATGCTCGTTGTCCTGCGCGATTGTGTGCCGATCGTGCGCACTCTGTCCAGCATCGCTCGATTGTGACCGATGCCGACGAGCCCCGCACGGAGCGCGATCGGTGCGGCTGTCGGCGCCGACAGCCGTTGACAGACGAGATCGGCAAGGAGTGGGGGGAACGGCTCCGGGCGAAATCGCGGACCCATCCGCGGTGGGGATGGTGCAAAGCGCACGTGCTGTGCCGAGGGCCTGACCGTCAATCGCAAACGCACCCGGCGGCTCTGGCGGGACGAGGGTTGAGAAGACCCGTCGGGGGTGCGCAAGAAGCGCCGGGTCGGACCCGGTCGCCATCGGATCGGGATCGGGCGTTGGTGGACCCTTGCACGAACCGGCCTGGTCGATCCTGCCACCGCATTTCGAACGCCGCGAGGTTTCCATCGGCACCTGCGGACGCGCGTTCGGCACGAACTGCATTCATTTCTCTGGCAGGTCCGGTGTTGATGTCAGCTTGGGGGGATTTGTGGGTCCAGGAACCCGATGATTTTGGCGTGGAAGCCATCCGGATCCTCACCCGGTGCGCCGTGTCCGGCGTCGATTTCCGCGTAGCGGGCGTCGGCAATGGCGGCCAGCAGTTGCTGTTGCTGTTCGGCCGGGATGAGCCGGTCGTGGACGCTGGCCAAGACCAGGGTCGGTGCGGTGATGCGGCCGAGCAGTTCGGTCACGTCCACGGTACGGTTCACCTCGGTCTGCCGGTCGGCGCCGGGCGCGACGGCGTCCGTGAGTTGCTTGACCACGGCTGTGTTCTGCTCGGCGCTGACTCGCGTCCAGTAGCGCGGGCCGAAGGCCATCAAGGGCAGCAACTGTGCGAACGAGTTGGTGCCGTGTCGAGCGTCGTTGTGCAGCAGGTCGATCCAGTATCGAAACTCCGCGTCCATGCGGGTGTCGGTGCGTACCCAGCCGGCATGCATCAGCAGTGAACGCACGCGTTCGGGTGCGGTGGCGGCCAAGTGGGCGGCGATCACCGCGCCCAGTGAGTGGCCGACCAAGTGGAACCGGTCGAGCCCGGCATGATCGGCGACGGCTCGCACCTCCGCTGCGAGATCGGCCAGGGTGAGCGGCCCGCCGTGGTCGACGGTGCCGCCCGAACCCGAATAGTCCAGAGCGACGACGGTGTAGCGATCGGCGAGCTCGGTGGTCAGTGCGGCCCACTGGTCGCGACCGGCCGCCGTGCCGTGCACCAGAATCACCGCGGGGCCGGTGCCGGTGCGATCGTAGGCCACGGTGGCCGGCCCGCCGCTGAGTTGAACGGTGGTTGTGGGCATGGCGAATAGTCCCTATCTGTCGAGAGTTTCAGGCGTCGGCCGCATCGGTGGTGAAGCCCGCCACGGCGATCCGCAACGCGGCATTGAACTCGGCGGGCTTCTCCTGCTGCGGCATGTGTCCCGCGCCCTCGATCACAGTGACCTCGGCGCCCGGAGTGTGGGCAGCACACACCCGCGCCACCTCGATCGGGATCTCTGCGTCCAATGCGCCGTGCACGTAGTGGATCGGGGTGCGCAACTCGGGCAGTCGCGGGCGGGGGTCATACTCGGCAAAGACATGGAACTGCTCGTCGATGTACACGCCCGCATCGAGGATCTGGCGCACGGTCCACTCGATCAGCGTCGGACTCGTGCCCGGCGCGAACCAGTTCGGCACCCACTGAGCGGCGAAAGACACACGGTTGTAACGCATTTCGTGAATGACCTCCGCGAGCGGCATGCCCTGCGCCGGCCAATATGCCGGACCGTCCACGGCGATTACTCCACCCAACAGATCCGGATCGGCCAGCGCGAGCTCGGTGGCGAAGGTGGCGCCGATCGACACACCGACGACGATCGGCCGCTGGAGCCCGAGCTCTCGAATGAACGCCACCAGGTCCGCGACCACGCCTTCCAGCGTATTTCCTGCCACAGGCCGATCCGATCGACCGCAGCCCCGCCAGTCCAGGGTGACCACCCGGAAATCGTGAACCAGCTCGGCTTGCTGAGCGCCCCAGGTCCGCCCGCTGGTACCCCAGCCGTGCAGAAACAACAGCGGCTGCCCGGTGCCCTCGTCCTCATAGTAGAGCTGGGTGTCGTTGATGGTGCGGTAAGGCATTTCGCCGTTCCTTCCGTGGTGCTTGGCTGTCAACTCCAGGAAACCGTGATCGGAAGCGAGGAAAAATGGCCGGAACCAGCTGGCATTGATCACCAGAACTGATTAATCTTGCGGCGGTGGAGTTACGTCAGTTGCAGTACTTCTTGGTGGTGGCCGGGGAATTGCACTTCGGCCGCGCCGCCGAGCGCCTGCACATCGTGCAGTCCGCGGTGAGCCAGCAGGTCAACCGGCTGGAACGGGAGCTGGGGGTGACGTTGTTCGAGCGCACCACCCGCACCGTGCGCCTCACAGAAGCCGGGCGGCGGCTGCAACCGCACGCCGAACAGGTGCTGAACGCCGTGACGCAGGCTCGACAGGCCGTCGAAGATCTGCGCATCGAGCGCACCGGAACCATCCGATTGGGGACCAGTACCGGGCTCGGCACCCGGCTGGAGAAGCTGCTCGTCGAGTTCGCGCGGCTTGCCCCGGACGCCCATCTCGAACTTGCCAATGCCGACGCCGACGAGCGAATCAAGCGGGTGCGTTCCGGCGAGCTGGACGCGGCCGTGCTGCGCGGTCCTCGCGACGAGTCGGACCTGGAACTGCTGCCGCTGTGGTCGGACGCGCTCGTTGCGGCGATTCCGGCTCGGCACGATCTGGCTGTGCTCCGAGAGATCGACCTGGCCCGGCTTGCTGAGCTGCCGTTACGCCTGGTCGCTCGCTCCCACAATCCCGCGCTCTACGATCTGGTCATCGGTTGCTGCAGGCAGGCCGGCTTCGAACCGGTGCTCGGCCCGGAGTTCACCACCGATCAGGACACCCTGGCCGCCGTCGGTTTCGGGCAACCCAGCTGGACCGTCTACTACGCCACCATGGCCGTCCGCTTGACGTTCCCCGGAGTGGTGTTCCGCCCACTGCGCAACCCCGAACCGGTGATGCCGAGTTTCCTTGCGGTACGGCCGAACCCGCCGCGCGCGGAGTTGCGCGCGTTGCTCTCCGCCTGCCACGCGATAGACAGCTGAGCGGAATCGCAACGACACACGGCCATTCGCCGGAAGTGCGGATATGCGGCCGGCCGGCCGGTGTCACCTAGGAATAGGTTGACGCGTTGGCGCGGCTGGTGCGGGACGCGGAGATACCTGTTCATACCGATGCGAACAGGAGCGGGGCGACTGACGAGCGGATCGCTTATTTCGAAGGCACTGCTGTGCACGAATATCGGTGTTTTCATTCCTCCTGACGGCCGGTTCAAGCGAGACCGTGAAGTCGCAAAGTATCTCGGAATCAACGGCACTGTTCCCTGGAAGGTTCAGATGTGTTGCGTGCCGACGTGTTGTGATGCGCTGCATGGAATCTGGTGTCGGTGATCTGCCAGGGGGAATGGCTGCTGTATTGGACGTCGCGGGATGTTTCTCCCACAGCTGGACGACTGGGCCGCGATCGACAGCCGTGACCGTGCGCTGAGTATCGAGCCGGGGACGCCGATCCTGATCGACCCGGGTGGGCGTGTCGATGCCTGGCCGGCGTATTTCCTGCGCCGGTCGAAGGTCGGGTTCCTGGCCGAGGAGTCCAAACGCGCCTACGTCAAGGACTACCGACTGTTCTTCACATTCCTGCGTGAGCGTGAAAAGTGTTGGCAACATGCCGATTACGAGGACGTCGACGACTGCGAGTCGTGGCGGCGCCGGTCGCCGGACAATCCGCGCCGCATCGGCGGCAACAAGTGGGCATGGTGCGCGTACCGTCCCAGAGTGGCGGGGCCGGTTCCGCATCGGCGGTGACCGTGGTCGCGGTTGTCACAGCGAATAACACCAGCAGGGGCACACGGGGCAGGGCACGACGCATGGACGAACTCCCATCCTTTCCGAGGGGCGAGTGGCCAGCGGGCGGCTCGCCGGTCACACACGACCGGAACACATCGTGACCGGTGTAAACACCGTTCCCGCAGTCCACAAGCAGAGCGAGTTGCCGTTCACCTTCCTCTACAACGACAGATGCGCACCGTCGGCGTCAACCGAATGAAAATCGACAAACTGCACTGTAACGCTGCAGGTCGACAAGTGTCGGCTCCGTACACGCGGGGATGGTCCGCACCCACATCGTCGGACCACGACCGCGATTGGGTCGGCTCCGTACGCGCGGGGATGGTCCCCGCGATGGGCGCGCAATGCTATTCCAGCGCATGCCGGCTCCGCACGCGCGGGGATGGTCCAGACAATCCGGCCGCGTGGCGGCGTGTCAACGGTCGGCCCCGCACGCGCGGGGATGGTCCTCCACCGAAACCGGTGCGCCGGTGGCGGATTCGGTCGGCTCTGGCACGCGCGGGGATGTTCCTGCTCAGCTGCTACCGCAATGTCGCCGGATCAGTTGGCCCTGTACGTGCCCCGGTGGCCCCGGTCATCCGTACTCGGTCTCGGTCAATACCCACTTTTGCGTGTTGCACTCGCCTAATACTCCAGCCGGACTTCATGATCAGGTGAGGCGGCGGGATCGTCGCTGGTAACGGCTGGTGTGGGCGCGGTGTTGGTGCCGTCAGCGCCAGATCGACCAGTGCAGTCGGTAACTGATGGTGTGGATCGGTTGCAGCAGCAAGTCCGCGAATAGATGCCGGATTTCGTTGCGGGTGATAGGAGGTTCTCTTTATTATTTCAGTATCCACCACCCGTGTTGCCGGCAGTGAAATACCCTGATGTGCCGGTAGTAGGAGCAGGGGAAATAGGCTCTATAGTGTCGCACACTGTAGACGGTTCATTTGCTCGGCTGGTCATCCGATCTACCAGTAGATAAAACCCGCCTGAAAGAACCGTCAACGCGATAACAGCGGCTAGGACATACTTGTACACGGTTGGTTAGGTTACTGCCCGTGGTGTATGCGGCGCATCTGCCAATCGAAATTATCCGGCTAACCATCGGCATCGGCATCGGCATCGGCATTCGGCGCTGGGGTATCTCACTCCGTCCGAGTACGCAGCCCGCTGCGACCACACCCACCATCCTGCGGCCTGCGGCATCAACTGAATCCGGACGAAACAACTCGGACTCAAAGACCGGGTGGTCCCGTCATCGGGGACCGGTCAGAATCGCTGTGCCGCACACCGACTCCGGGCTGATCGGAAGCCGGCAGTGGCCGGGCTGGATTTTCATTTCGTCGCACCTGTAATGAAATGAAAGCGGCCGGTCATGCGGTGGCGAGCAGGTCGCCGGCCTCGTTCTCGGCGACGTGGTCGACCGCCTCGTCATACCTTACGAACATGGCCGATCGTACGAGGCCGCGCTCGTCCATCCAGACCGCCTCGAATCCACCGGCGACGCGCTCGATCTCGCCGAGTTGCCCGAGCCGTACGAGCCGTCGTCGCCGTGCCTGTTCCAGGTCGAGGATGTGTGCACGCAACCGCGGCAACCTGCCCGCGATGGCCTCGGCGCTGGCCGCGCTGGCCGCGGCGGAGATGTGTCCGTATCGTGCGTCGGTGATGGCGATCGATGAGTGTCCGGCGTCGCGGCTGACGACCCAGATCGGTTCACCGTCCTGTAGGCGCCAGCTGATGCCGGTGTGGCGGCTGGTGTAGGGGGTGAGTTTCTTGGCGGCCATGCGTTTGGCGAGGTGTCCGAACCGTTGTCGCAGAACGTCGAAGGGCAAGCCCTCCCATCCTTTTCGGCCGGCGAACGGATCGGCATCGTCGGTTGCGAGTGCGCGGAGGCGGTCCATCATCGGTGCCCAACCCTCGTCCCAGAACCTGATACTTGTCACCGGTCGGCCGGTGTGCCCGACGAACAGCGGTGCGCTGGTGTCGCGGTCGAGATCCAGGCGCGCAACGGTTTCCAGCGGCACGAAGGTCGTGCGGATGCCGCGAGCGGATTTCGGGTCGCCGAGTTTGAGCTTGCCGTTGGCCCATTTCCATGCCTTCGTGATCGACGCCGCGCCGGTGAGCGGGCTGATATCGCCGACGGTGAGCGCGCCCTGCTCGCCGGGGCGGCACATCGACATCACGCCGAATTCCCACCACGGCCGCCAATGCGGCGTCAGTAGCGCGTCGATCAGCTCGAACTCGAGTTCGTTGAGGTGGTCGACCTCGCGTGCGATTCGCTTGGGCAGCTTCGTATCCGCGCAGGGGTTCCACGGGATCAGGGGTGTCGGTCGACGCCGGGCCGCCGCGGCCATCGCCGCGCAGAGTAGGCCGTGTTTGTTGGCGATGGTTTTCGGTGAGTTGCCGAGTTCGTGCGCGAGCCATTCCACCCACGCGACATCCATATCGGGAGTGACCGCGTCCACCGGAAGATGATTTCCGTTGAAGAACGGTGTGATCGAGTGGTCGATGATGCGCTCGTATTTTCGCTTCGTTTCCGCCTCGACGGATTCGCCGAGCAGCTTCACGTGGCGGTGCAGCCACGGCGTCAACATGACCGCCTCGGGCACCGCGGCGAGTTGCGCGGCGAGTACGCGCTCGGCCTCGACCGGGCCGACGCGATCGACGAGTTTGGCGAACCGAATCGCGGCGGCGTGGTCGTCGAACGACTGGGAGGTTTGGACGAGTGTGCCGTCACGTTCGATGCGGTAGCGCACCTGTGAGTAGGTTGTGCCGTCTTTGCGGACTCGTACACGGGGAGTTGTTGCCATGGGGCATGGGTCCTTGCGTCAGGCCGAATCCCCTCAGATTCCCTGTGTGTGGACCGCTGTGTGGACGCAGAGGAGGCGAAACCTTGCGATCAAGCCCCTGACCTGCTGTTATTCTGTGTCCGGAGGGGGACACATCCGTTAAACACACGGATCGACCTGCGGAAATGATCGATCCATGGGGGAGTGGACGCAAATGGCGGACGCGACTGCTCGACCGAAGCTGAGGCCCGGTCCGGCGGGGGCGGAGCTTGCCGCGGCCGGCCTCGTCCGGCGACGCGCGTTGCGGATCCTCGCTGGACGTGTACGTCCAGCGCTACGACCTGGCTGACACGTGGTTTGCGCTGGCCGGTCTCGTTGCGATCCTCGCTGGACGCGGACGTCCAGCGCTACCACCGCTGCCGCCGCCACCGGATTGACACCACAGGTTGCGATCCTCGCTGGAAGCGGACGTCCAGCGCTACTGCCGGATACGCCGGTCACGTCGTCGTCTCGGTGGTTGCGATCCTCACTGGACGGCGGACGTCCAGCGCTACCACTGCGGCAACCGCGTACGTTCACCGGCTGGTGTTGCGATCCTCGCCGGACGCGGACGTCCAGCGCTACGCAGTCGACGGCCCGATCACGGGCCACGGTCGACGACGTTGTGATCCTCGCTGGACGCGGATGTCCAGCGCTACCAGCGCCAGCGAGTGGGACGCCTTCATTCAGGGCGCGTTGCGATCCTTGCTGGACGCGAACGTCCAGCGCTACTTCAGCCGCGAGTACATCGCCAGGATCCGAGACGGTTGCGATCCTCGCTGGACGCGAACGTCCAGCGCTACTCCGGCCGACGCTTATCGAGCGTCCAACAGATCATGTTGCGATCCTCGCTGGACGTGAACGTCCAGCGCTACCCATCCGGGGTGGCGGTGAAGCCCATGCGCTCCATGTTGCGATCCTCGCTGGACGCGAACGTCCAGCGCTACCTATAGGTGTCGTAGAATTCGCCGGTCTCCTCGTTGTTGCGATCCTCGCTGGACGCGAACGTCCAGCGCTACGACCCGGTGGCCTTCAAGAACACCCAGCGGGTCAAGTTGCGATCCTCGCTGGACGCGAACGTCCAGCGCTACCCTGGTTGAGCTGCGCTTTTCTCCTTCCCGCGATGATCCGGCGGTGTTCGATGTGGTCGTGGTGGGGCGAGTCGGCTGGTGGCTGGTTCGGAACGTTCCTGGTATTCAAGTCGCACTTGGGGTTCCGAACCGGGTCCCGGCACGCGGGTTTCGGTCGAGTCGACGCTCGATCCCCGCCGGTTCGGGCTGCGGACGAGACGTGCGGCCTATCGTCGGTCGTTCCATCCGCCGTAGCGGTTGCGGTTGTGGAAGTAGGCGTCGTCAGCAGCTTGGATCTCGTCTTCGGTCATTTGTTGGCTGTCGAGATGCCTTTGAGGGTCGGGGATTTTGCGTGCTCGCTGGAGTTGGTCGCGGATATGGGGATCGGATTTCGCGGCGAGGTTTTCGATCTGTGCTCTGGCGTCCGCGCGGGCGTTGCGATGGCAGTCGAGGAGGGTGGCGGTGAGTCGGCTGCTGGTCCATTGCATAGCGCCGGAAGCGATTTGCAGGTCGGTGATATTTCCGTCGGCGTCGACCTCGACCCGGACACCGTTGGCCTCGGCGCGGCCTCGTACGGTGGCGACTTTGGTCGCCAACTGGTAGCCGCTGGACTGGAGCGCGGCGAGATCCTGCCGCAGACGATTTTCCCATTCCTGCAAGTCCACTACGCGTACCCCTTGCGGTCCCTGGCTGCTGTGCCTGCCCGGCTGGGCGTGTGCCGTCGGGTCATTCCGAGCCGTTGGAGTCGAAGTTCACTGTCCAGTCGTTGCCGAGTTCCGAACGCAGACGATCGGCGAGTTGTCGACCATCGGACCAGAAGGCTTGTTCGGCTGTCGGTGATTCGAACTTCGGATTGCCGGGGTCGTTGACGAGGTCATAGGTTGAATCCCATCGATCCGCCCATGCATTCAATGCGTCGGACAGGGTATCCGAAATCCCCAAAGAGTCCGGCGACGCATTCTCCAATACTCCGTCCCGCTCTACCCAGGTCGGATACATTTGAATTTCCGGTCGTAGTTCCAGGTGATTCATTGTGCTCCTATGATACCGGGTTGGCTCCGACGATGAACCCGTTGCTGCCTACTGTCACAGCGACTCTGATCAGCGTCCCGTTGTGCATGATCTGGTATATCGGTCGGTCGCGACCCGATACGCCTACTCGTTCTCCTTGGGTCACTGCTTTCATGACGACATCTGCGATCTCGTTCTCGGGGATTCCTTTGTTCGCGAAGTCGTTGGCATGGGAGAGTACGTGTTGGAGTCCGGCTCGTGGGTTTCCTTGTTCGAGGAAGATGATCTTTCCGTCGGCATTCCGTCCGATCCGGACGAGTTTATCTGGATCGAACTTGACCCCCGCTTGCTGAAGTTCATGTATCAGCGCTTCGCGGTCCGCGTCCGTCGCGGCGGGGCCGACTTTCGTCCCCGGAGGGCCGTCGCCACCTCGCCCCAGTTTCGTCTTGGCCGTTTCGACCCAGGTTCGGACCCGTTCGAGCAGGGGCTTGAGCCGCTCAGCGAGTGGGGTGAGGGTGCCGGTGACGATCTTCGCCGCTTTGGTGGCGAGTTCGCCGATGATGGCGGCGATGCGACGTGCCTTGGCGGCGACGCGAGCGACCAACGCCGCATTGCCCACCCATTCCGACAGGGTGCCGGTGAACGGGGCGAGTACGGCGAACCCGACCTCCCAGGCAGTGGCTTCGAGGGCGAATTCCTTCAGCTCGTTGAGGATCTTGTGGTGTGCCTCGTCGAGATGGGCGGCATACTCGCCGCACGCATCGCCCAGCGACTGGCAGGCGTCGGCGAGCGAGTTGAAATCGGCCTGACGATCGTTGCAGGTCTGGACGGTGACTTCGATCTCGGGTGATTGCTGATTGTCGAGTAGGCCAGTAGCGTTCGGCACCGCCTGGGCGATTGTCCGGTAGTCGCGGGAGGCGGTGTGCCACGCCTGTTTCATTGCCTCCAGTTGGTCCTGGTGGCCGTTCGGCCATCCGAAACCGACCGCGTCCTTGATGATGGACCACCCGAACGGCTCGGGGATGCCGCCACCGAACGCGGAGGGTGCGTTCTCGGGTGGGCAAGGGTCCAGTAACAGTTGCGGTGCCGGTGGTGGAGGGAGATCCCGGTGGTCGGCGGTGGTTTCGGCGGTCTCGTGGTTGTGGGCGCCGATGACGATGAGGTTCCGTGTCTGCCCGCAGGCCGTGGCCAGTTTCGCCGATGTCGAGATGGCCTGTTGCGCGGCCGGATCGTAGGCGGAGGCCCACTGTTGACCGACACTGTCGTCGCCTGCCATACCTGCGTACGTGGCGAGCACGATCCCCAGCGCCGCGTGGGTCGTGACAGCATCGGTCGACATCTGCCCGAAAACCTCTCCGGCCGAATGGTATTCATCACCCCGGACATTGATGATCGGGACAGTCGGCGGCGGGCTCACTACGGCCACATTCCATGGTTGACCGATCCCACCCGTGTGTAAGCGGTATGGGCAGCAGACAATTTCGCCCTCATCTCCCGCAGCGCCGCACGCATCTCGGCGATTGCGGCCACGCGGTTGTCGTGGGCGACGCGGTGAGCGTCCGCGGCACCGCCTGCCCAGCTGATATGCAATTGGTCGATACCCTTGTCGATCTCGGTCACGAGATCCTCGATAGTCGTCTCCAACCTCGCCGCGTCATCGATCAACTGCTGTAGTCCGGGCAGATCGACTCGGTAATCGCCCGCCACTATCGGACATCCGGCAGGTTGAGACTGAAACCCTTCTGCACGATGGCCTGTGCCGAGGTGTCATCGGAGGTGCGGTATCCACCCGCGGCGGTACGTAGATTCGCGGCGTCGGAGACGAACGAGGAGATGACGCGCCGCGCCCCGTCCTCCCAGTCCGTCCACGGGCTTTCATGGGAATCGGCGGCTGTGCCCTGCCAGTCGCTGCCGAGAAAAGTGCGAACCGCCCGCATGTGCCTGTCCACGGCATCGGCGAGATCCTGGGCCAGCCTGTCCAATCCGTCCGCGGCGGACTGCAACTCCGCCGGACTGACATCAACACGATCGGCCATATCACCTCCCCTTCGCCCACTCGTCTGCCGGCTACGAACTATATGACCCAATCCAGTTGGAAGCTACCGCCCAACAGCGACACAAACACTCGCTGACGTTCGGCGCGGCGGCACCAGACACATTGCCTGACAAGGGACCACAAGGATCGCAGCCAGGCCGTATCACCCATCCGTGCAGCAGTCCCTTTTTGGTTCGCCGGCTACCTTGAGCGCTGTGCAACTATGCCTCACCAGGGTGTCGGCTAGGCTCTGGCCCCATGGCTGTCTACCTGGTGACCGGTGCTGCGGGGTTCATCGGCGCGAATTACGTCCACCTACTTGCTGAGTGGGAGGCGGACGCGCAGATCGTCGCGGTCGACTACATCGGGTTCGCGGGAAACGAAGCCAATCTCGCCCCGGTGCGGGATCGGATCAGCTTCGAGAACGCCGATATCGCTGACTTCGACGCGATGGCCGATGTCTACCGCCGGTACCGGCCTGACTATGTCGTCAATTTCGCGGCGGAGTCGCACAATGATCGGGCGATTCTGAGTCCGTCGGCGTTCATGCGTTCCAATGCGCTGGGTGCTCAGGTGATGGCGGAGTGTTCCCGGTTGATGCCGGTGACCGCGCATGTGCATGTGTCGACGATCGAGGTGTACGGCGAGTTGGCAGCGGGTGCGGAATGGTTCAGCGAGGGCTCCGCGCTGAACGCGAAGACCCCGTATTCGGCGGCGAAGGCGGCCGGGGATCAGATGGTGCGCGCCTATATGCAGACCTATCCGGAGATGTCGATCCGGATGACGCACTGCGCCAACAACTATGGCCCGTATCAGATGCCGGAGAAGCTGATCCCGCTCGCGGTGACGAACCTGCTGCGGGGACGGAAGGTCCCGATCTATGGTGACGGCCGGCAGTCGCGGGACTGGTTGCACGTCGCCGACCATTGCGCCGCGATCCACCGCGTCCTGCACGCCGAACTGGACCCGATCCCTGCGGCAGCGGCGACGGACCCGTCGCTGCTGCCGATCTTCGATGTGTCCGGTCGCTGCGAGGTCACCAATATCGAGATCGCCCGCCGCGTCATCACGGAGTTGGGGTTGGAGCCGGTCGAGTGGATCGAGCACATCCCGGACCGGCCCAACCATGACCGGCGTTATCTGATCGACCCGCGCAAGATCGAGACCGTGTTGGGGTGGAAGCCGCAACGTGAGTTCGACACGAGCATTGGTGAGGTCGTGGCCTGGTATCGCGATAATCAGCCCTGGTGGGAAGCGGTCCTGTCGGAGAAGGGCGAACTCGGGTTCGACTGGGCGCGTCCGGACCCGGCCCGCGGCTGAACCGGCCGGGCAGAGCAGTCAGTAATTGGTCACCGCGCCGATGATCCGATCGACCGTGTCGTCGTCCATGCCCGGCCACAACGGCAGGCATATGTGGGTGTCGGCGAACCCGTCGGCGACCGGGAATGCTCGGCCCGCCGCGAGGTCGGCGAATACCGGCTGCCGATGCAATGGCTGTTCGTATACACCCCGCGCGAGGATGATCCCGCGCTCGGACACGGTGCGACGCAACCGTTCCCGGTCCGCGCCGGTGTCGAGGATCGCGATGGCCTTGTGGCCGCTGACCTGCCCGTGCAGTGTCGGAAACGTCAGTGCGGTCAGGTATTCGGTGTAGCGGTCGATTATGTTGCGTCGGCGGATCAGGTCGTCGGCGAGGTGGGTGAGCCGGGTACGGGCGAGGGCCGCGCCGAGTTCGGTGATGCGCCAGCTCCCGCCGGTGACGACGTGCAGGCCGGTGTCGTCCTTGCCCTGGTTGCGGTAGATTCTCGCCGCCGCGTCGATCGCGTTGTCGTCGGTGGTGATCGCGCCGCCTTCGCCTGCGGTGACGACCTTGGTGGCGAAGAACGAGAACGCGGCCGCGATACCGAAACTTCCGGCCGCACCACGGTTTTCGAGAGTCGATCCGTGGGCGTGGGCGGCGTCTTCGATAAGCGCGACCCCCGCGTCGTCGCACAGCGACACGATCTGCGGGAGGTCCGGGGAGAGATAGCCGCCGATGTGGACGACCACCACGGCGGCGACGTCGGCGCTCAGGTTCGCCCGCAGGTCGTCGAGGTCGGGGTACAGGCCCGCGTCGTAGAGACGCACCCTGGCACCGGCCGCGAGCGCGGACGCGGCGGTGGCGTAGTTCGTGTTGGCCGGCACCAGCACGGTGCGGCCGGACACCCCGATCGCCCGGAACACGACCTCGAGTGCCGTCGACCCGGAGCTGGTCGCCGCCGCGTGTCGGGTACCGGCCATGGCGGCGACGGCGGCCTCGAACGCCTCGGTGTGCGGGCCGAGCACGAACCGGCCCGACCGCGCGATCTCGGCGGTCGCGGCGAGCATCACGGCGATCTCGTCGTCGCGTAGGGCTGCGGAGAACGGTGGGATCATGCCGCGTCCACCTCCTCGTGTGCCGTCCACGGCGTGACCGCGACCAGCGATTCCACCGACCGCGGAGCACTGCGGCCGGGTGCCGGGAGCGTCAGGTTTCCCTGAGTGCCGGTGATCGCGGTCGCGACGGCTCGGGAGGCGTGCAGGGCGAGGGTCATCTTGCCGGGTAGCACCGTCCACCAGCCGGTGATCCCGTCGCGGACCCGGTGGTCGACAACGGCGTAGTTCGGGGAGGTTCCCCACTGATCGGAGCCGGTCGGGTGTTCGGTCTTCACCCCGACCCACGCCACTCCCGCATCCAGGTCCAGCACGCCCGGACACAGTCGGGTGCCGAGATCGCCTATCAGAGCGGCGATCTCGGCGGCGGGGACGGGCCAGTCGGCCTCACCGCGCACGAACCGTTGCGGTGCCCCGTAGCGGGACGCGAGCACAGCCCGGCCGGTCACCGACGGCGCCAGGAACGGCCACCCGAACTCCAACCCGATCACCGCCGTCGCCAGCGTCCCCGGGAACGCCATCATGGTCTCCAGGCGCGAGGTCAACTCCGTGACGACCCTGGAGCCCGATCGTTGCAGCAGGGGCCGGGTACCGATCCCGGCGCACACCACCACGCGAGGGGCGTCGAGCGCGACGGTGGTGGTCGTGACGCCCCGGACCCGCCCGTCCGCGGTGACGATCTCGGTGGCGTCCGCTCCGACGATCAGTTCGACACCGGCCGCCGCCGCGCGTGCGGCCAGCTCACAGATCAGCGCGTGCGAGTCGATCACGGATTCGGCGACCGCGTGGCCGGCGACACCGTCCGGATCGGCCAGCACCTCACCCAGCTGGGCCTGCTCCACCCGGCGGGCGGCGATGCCGTGGCGCTCCCACAGCGGCCGGTACACGTCCACAGTCGCGGATGTGCCGATGTACCAGCAGGTTTCGACACCCGACAGGCAGTCGGGGAACGACGCCACGAACGCGGTCCGTCCGTCGGCGCAGTCGCGCACGATCTCCGGATGCCACCGCACATACAGGGCACCGGAGTGCAGCACGCCGTGGTTGTGGGTGGTCGCTCCGGCACCCAGCAGGTCCCGTTCGATCACCGCGACCCGCATCCCGGCTCCGGCCAGCCGCAGCGCGACCGTCAACCCGGTGACGCCGCCACCGACCACAACCGCATCGAATTCGCCTGTCCGCATTGGTGATTCCCCCTTTCCTGCGATCAGTAGACGGCGGGGCTGTCCGGGCCGCCGGCCGACAGCAGTCGCTCGTACCAGGGCACGGTGAACCCGCGCGGATCGTTCTCGTCGATACGGCCGGTCTCCAGCCCGTCGATGACCTCCCGGACACCGTCGGCTACGGTGCGGGACGGTACGAAGCCCAGGGTGTTCTCGATCTTGGTGAAGTCCATGCGGTGCGAGCGGTCGTCCAGGCCGGGGTACGGGGCGAAGCGGTCCACGTTCGTCTCGCGGCCGATGATCTCGGCGAGTTCGACGATCCGATAGTTCAGGTCGTTGCCGCCCAGGTTGAACCGCTGACCGGTGATGAGGTCGGCCGGTGCGCCGATCAGGGTCACCATGGCGTCGGCGACGTCGGCGATATGCACGAACGGCCGCCACTGCCGCCCGTCGCCCAGCACCGGGATCACGCCGCGTCGCACGGCCTGGATGACCATCTGGTGCACCACCAGATCCAGCCGCATCCGCGGCGAGGCGCCGAACACCGTCGCCTGCCGCACCGCGACCACGGTGAACCCGTCGCCGGTAAGCGCCAGCACGCCAGCCTCGGCGTCGGCGTTCGCCGCCGCATAAGTGGTGCGAGGCTTGATGACCGCCGACTCGGCCAGCAGGCCGTCCTGCTGGCCGTAGACACTCGACGACGACGGCAGAATGTAGCGGCCCACGCCCGCGTCCCGCGCCAGCCGGGCGCAGCGGACCCGCGCATGCAGGTTGATATCCATCGTGAGTTGCGGATCGAGTTCTCCGGCGGGGTCGTTGGAGATCGCGGCCAGATCTATCACGCAGTCGACACCATCGAGGTCGGCGCGCGTCAATCGGCGCACGTCCTTGCCGATCAGCGTGAGGTCGGTGCCGGCGGCGGGCAGTGTGTCCCGCCCGAAGAAGAACCGGTCCACCACGACCACTCGAAACCCGTCGGCCAACAGTTTCCTCGTCAGAACCGACCCGATATATCCGCCGCCGCCGGTCAGCAGGATCTTCTTGTCCACCGCGATCACCTTTCGTCCGGAATGAGTGCGCACTCGGCACCGAGGACTCCCACACCGGGGCCGTATGCGAGAAAATCGGTGCAGGGGAACTCGCCCGACGCGCATCGATACAGGAGGTCCCCCAGCGGCGTCGCGCCAGTGGTCCGCCGGTGGGTCGATGGCGAGAACCTGGTGTCGAGCCGCGCTGACAACACTGTGCGGCAACGCAATACGGCGGAGGGACAAAGTTCTTGTCCCTCCGGGTGCAGGGAAACCGCTGAAATGAGGCCATGAACGTGATAGAGCACGACAACATCGGTGGCATCGCCCGCAAGCTCCCGGAGCTGCGCAAACTCGCCGGAAAGACCCAGCCCCGCCTCGCCGCCGAAGCAAACGTGAGCCTGAGCCTGCTCAAGAAGGTCGAGCAGGGCAAGGTCCCCGCCTCACCGGCGTTCATCAGCACGGTCGCCCGCGCGTTGAAGGTCGGGATCGCCGACCTCACCCAACAGCCCTACCCACGGACCACCCGTGACGAACAGCAGGTCCACGCCGGAATCTCCGACCTGCGCCGCGAACTCGCCGCCTACCGCCTCGACCCGGACGACGACCTCCCGGCGCGGCCGTTCGCGCAACTGGCCACCGATGTCGCGAAAGCGTCGCTGTTGCGGCACGCGGTACGACTCGGCGACCTGGGCACCCTGCTGCCGAGCCTACTGGCCGATCTGCGCATCGCCTGGACCCACACGACCGGCACCGATCGAGAGCGCCTGTTCGGCCTCGCCGCCGAAACCTACGCGGCGGCCTCGCAGGTCGCCTACAAACTCGGCTACATCGATCTGTCATCACTGGCGGTAGACCGATACGAGTGGGCCGCAGCCCTATCCGGCGACGAACTGCTCGTGCTGTGCGGCGACTACCAACGCGCCGGCGAACTACTCGGCACCGCCGACTGGAACACCGCCACCCGGCTCCTCGAACACAGCCGGGGGCGGATCGAACCGTCGATCGGCACCGCAGACGAACGCACCCTATCTATGTGGGGCAACCTGCACCTCAAATCCGCGCTGGTGGCCGCCCGCACCGGGAACCGCGACCTCGCCGACGCACACCTGACCGAAGCGACCGAAACCGCACAGCGAATCGGCCAGGATCTCAACCATTTCCAACTCTGCTTCGGCCCCACCAACGTCGCCATCTGGTCGGTCGGGCTCGCCGTGGAAATGATGGACGGCACCACAGCCATCACCCGAGCCGCCGACGTCCGGATCCCCAAAACCACACCCCACGAACGCGCCGGCCATCACTACATCGACCTCGCCCGCGGCTACCTGCTCCACGGCGACCGCCCCGCCGCGTTCGGTGCGCTGCAAAAGGCGAAAACGATCGGCGCGACCCAAACCCGCTACCACCCGATGGTCCACGAAACAATCCGCGTTCTCGCCCGAGAAGAAGCCCGCAGCACCGAATCAGTGCGCGGCTTCGCCGCCTGGTGCGGCATCATCCAATAACGCACCTCACCAGTATCGGTAGGCGGGACTGCCCACACTACGGGCTCATGCATCGGATCCACCTCGAATCATTGGCGTGCATTTGTGGTCAGGTCGCCTCATGTTCGGCCGACACGCGACTCACCATTCGGGCGGGTACATCCGGGGTCGAGGGCGCGCATTCGCGTCATACTGGTGCGAGCCGGAGAATCTGTCGACAGAACCCAGTTCAGGTTTCCGGTCGCGTCGGCGAGCGCGGTCAACGCGACCAGAACCCGATCCCACGTGCCGTCATCGGCGTACCGGTGATGCCGCTTCCATACCGTCTTCCATGGCCCGAATACCTCGGGTAGATCCCGCCACGGCACTCCGGTCCGCAACCGGAATAACATCCCCTCTACCACTAGGCAATTGTTGATGAAGTTGCGGCCCACACGGCCATCGGATTTCGGCAACAATAGCTCGACCAGCTCCCATTGCTTGTTCGTTAAGACTCGATATTGATCGCCATCGTGTCGGTTGACAAAGTGTCCGACCCGTCGTGCTTTCGGGTGTGATTCGAAATTCATCATTCGGTGCATGACTTAGTAGAAGAGTGGCAATCTGGTGCCGTCTTTTTGGTCGAATGTTCCTTCGATCTCGTAGGAGTGATTTATCATTTTTGATTCGGATCCGCTGTCTTTCCGAATGCCATTCTCTCCAGAGCCTGGGGTTGTAGTGTCCATCGGTAGTTGTCTACGAATGGATCCAGAAATTCGTGTGGTATCCGCCAGTCTCGACAATTCGGGGCGATGATATCCAGGATCCCATAGGTGCCCCACCAGTGGAGATCGATATCCTCGCGCCATCTCTGGAACTCGCCGGTATCAGCGGCTCGGATAGCCATAATTCCGCTACTCTGCTCTCCCCAGCATCCCCATAATCCAGAGGCGCCGGTGATTGCGATGACTTCCGACAGATCACCAATGAGCCAGAAATTGTCATCGTCCGGTGTAGGCTCAGTAAGGGCGTCTCCGAATTCGGCGGCGGAAGCGGACACGGGCATCGAGAATGCTGGGTAAACGTTCCAGCTTGCTGGAACGTTTACGCTTCCGTGCGCGGGATTCACCACCATGAAGTCGACGTTTTCGTCACCATTTATCTGCGCCAAACGGCTGAGCGTAGGCCAGAAGCGAGGATTGATCCCCGTCTCGTATTCCATGAAGACTGTTCTCGAACCTCCAACTCGATACACGTCTTCCGGGAACCTCCGGTTCAAGTGAAAAAATGAACTCATTTCACTATGGATGGCTTTGTAGGCGTCCGAGCTTGTCAGCAAATGTCGGTCGTTCATTGTATTCCTTTCCGATATCCGGGCCTATCGGCCTACTTTCGTCAAACCAGCTTTGTTAGCTGCTGTCGATTCCTGGCGTCCGTATCGATCTCAAAGTCGACGTGCCGTCATCTGGAATACATCGGGTTAAATTCTTCGCATATAGATCCCGGATAGTGTATTCCAACTCATCGCCATGCACACTTGCCGCATCCTACCGGCTAGGACCGTGCCTCCGCTGCTCTGTGGCAGAGGCGCGGTCATATTATTCGAGGATGCGCCGTCGGTGTCGTCATCAGACTGGACATTCAGATGGTGTGGTGATCTGAATTGTTGAGCCCAATATCAAACATTCGAAGTGTGTTTAATCGTATTTGTATCGAGTCGAACGGCTACTCATACCATGCTTCTGCATCTGCTCCCAGTCTGACCTTGATGTCGGCTCCCTTATTTCCCGGCCCGGTGTAGTCCATTGTCCAGCCATCCCAATTGTTGGCTTTTGAGCGGAAGCCGATTTTTCCTTCACCGTTCCTTGGTCACTGGTAGTTCACGCACCAGTCGCAGCAACGTTGATCGCGAGACCTGCGCGGCGATATGGCCGGTCAGCCGGTGCCCGGCACGCCCGCCCAACGCCAACCCGATCGAGATCAGCAATCGGGTCAGAACCCGACTTCGCCGCTGATATCGCGCTGCGACGCCCACAGCGGGCTCGGCGAAGATCTTGCGCCCACACTCGTGGTTCATGCATCGAAACCGCTCGACCCGCAGGCGAATTGATACCTCCCGACCATCAACGGCGCGGTCGGCCAGTCGGCGCTCGTATCTACTGGGCACGCGATCAGACGACGTTCCGCACACCGGGCACGCCGCCACCGGAGCCGTCGTCATCGCCGCGAAACCGATCGTTCGCCCCCTCGATTCCACACCGACGAGCCGCACACTCGCCAAATGGGGAACAAGAACTGGAAGACCGACTCGACCGCCTCACCAACAACCACGAGCAGGGTATCTACCGTAATCCATTGCCTCACAACGTGATCGACACGGACTGATCATCGGAAGTGAGCCAGAGCCACTATTCCATGTCCGCTGACACCCTTGATTTCACAGTCCCGATATGGGTCGAGCCGGTCATCATGTGGCAAGCCTGTAATTCGCGCTGATGATCTCTGTCCGCAGGTAGTCCAGGCGGGATTCCAAATTGTCGCGAAGCTCGGCAACTTCGCGGGTGCGATCTGCGAGTTCTCGAGCCTCGAATTCGTTGGCCACAGCGTCGATGTGGAGTTGGCGAACCAGCGAGTCTGTGTCGCGCGCGGTGACTGCCGTAAGCACGTCGAGCTCGCGTAGCATCGCCTCGATCTGGCTGAGCTCGGAAGGGACTGCTGCATGGATAGGTGACACCTGATTTGGCTTTGCCTTCGGGCGGGCTGGAAGGATGTCGCTGTGCCCAAGCCCTACCCTCGTGAGTTCCGTGACGATGTCGTGCGGGTGGCTCGCAATCGTGAACCAGGGGTGACCCTCGATCGGATCGCCGCCGACTTCGGGGTGCACCCGGTCACGCTGTCGAAATGGATGCGCCAGACCGATATCGACGAGGGAACCAAACCGGGTACCAGTACCAGCGAATCGGCAGAGCTTCGGGATGCGAAGCGTCGAATTCGGTTGCTGGAGCAGGAGAACGAGGTTCTCGAGAAGGCCGCCGCCTATTTCGCGCAGGCGAATCTGCCGGGAAGATGACCTACCTGCTCGTCCGCGAGCCGGCCGCCGACGGAATCCCCGTCGCGGTGACGTGCCGGGTGCTGAAACCGGCCCGCCGGCCGTTCTATCGATGGCTGGCCGAGCCGGTCACCGATGCCGAACTCGAGGCGGCCCACCGCGCGAACGCGTTGTTCGACGCCCACCGCGACGACCCGGAATTCGGTTACCGGTTCCTCGCCGACGAGGCCCGCGCCGCGGGTGAGCCGATGGCCGACCGGACCGCGTGGCGGATCTGCTCGGACCACGGCTGGTGGAGCGTATTCGGCAAGAAGCGAAGCGGCAGAGGCAAACCCGGGCCGCCGGTCCACGACGACCTGGTCAGGCGCGACTTCTCCGCCGAGGCTCCGAATCGTGTGTGGTTGGCCGACATCTCCGAGCACCGGACCGGTGAGGGAAAGCTCTACATTTGCGCGGTCAAGGACCTCTACTCCAACCGGATCGTCGGCTATTCCATCGACTCGCGAATGAAATCGGTGCCGGCCGTGCGCGCTCTCGACAACGCGGTCGCCCGACGCGGTGATGTGGCCGGCTGCATCCTGCACACCGACCGAGGGTCGCAATTCCGAAGCCGAAAGTTCGTGCGCGCCTTGACTCGTCACGCCATGGCCGGATCCATGGGCCGTGTCGGGGCGGCCGGTGACAACGCCGCCATGGAGAGTTTCTTCGCGCTGTTGCAGAAGAATGTCCTCGATCGCCGATCCTGGTGCGGCCGTGAGGAATTACGCATCGCGATAGTCACCTGGATCGAGCGGACCTACCACCGCCGCCGGCGTCAAACCGCCCTCGGCCGTTTGACGCCGGTCGAACACGAGACCATCATGACCCCACCGGCCGGCCGGGCCGCGTGATCAAATCTGTCACCCGAACGTGCAGCAGTCCCGAGAACGATCCGGGAGACATGTCGGGCTACTGCACCCCTGGGTACATCGCGATGGAAGCCGCGCATTGCTGGGTGCAGCTCGGGCGGCCGGAGGCTGCCCTCGACGACCTTCAACACGGACTGGAGAACTGGAAGCCCGGCAACCGCCGTGACCTCGGGGTCGGTCTGGCGCGGCTGGCCGCAGCCTACGCCGGAGTGGGCCAACCCGATGACGCATACGAGACAGCTGGCCATGCCCTGGTGATCGTCGCTGACACTCGCTCGAGTCGCACCATTCAACAGCTACACCGAGTGACCGAAAAGCTCACCCAGACAGGATATCTCAGCCACGCTCGCGAGCTCGACCACACGCTTCGCCGCACCCTGCGCCTACCGGAATCAGCGGCCCCGATGAAGACTAGGAGAACGTCAGAGTGGAATTGATGAGCACCGCGACATCAGTGGATGAGGCCCGCCGTGCGGCGACCGTGGCGGTCCTGCCGGTCGGCAGCTTCGAGCAACATGGCGCGCATCTGCCGTTGATCACCGACACTGCGGTCGCCTGCCTGATCGCACAGCGACTATCCGAGACGTACGGACTGTTGCTGCTACCGCCGATCACCATCTCGTGCTCTCATGAGCACAAGGGGTTCGCTGGAACCGTGAGCATCGATGCCGCCACTCTCATCGCGGTGATCGAGGACATCCGGGCCTCGCTGGCGCGCTCCGGTATCAACAAGTTGGTGCTCGTCAACGGCCACGGCGGCAACTACGTTCTGTCGAATATCGCCCTCCAGGCCAACACCGAAGCCCGTAGTGTCGCACTCTTCCCCGGCCGAGAAGAGTGGAATGCGGCTCGCGAGAGCGCGGGGATGGCGACCACCGCCCACGCCGACATGCACGGTGGCGAACTGGAAACCTCCATCCTGTTGCACGCGAAACCGGAGCTCGTCGGCGACAACTGGCGTGTATCGGACCACGATGCGGACGACCGGCCTCACTTCCTGCTTACCGGTATGGCCGCGTACACAACCAGCGGCATCATTGGTCGCCCCTCGCTGGCGTCCGCCGTGAAGGGCGAAGCCGTGCTCAAGAGCCTGGTCGAGACTTTCGCCGACCACCTGAAAATCCTCATGGAATGAGGTGGACCTTTCATCGTATGGGCGGAGGAGCATTCAATGTGTGATGGAGCTCCACGAATGATTGTCGAGCCAGCCGACTTTCCCTCCGGTCGAGCCGATTGGATATTCGTCACCGGTGTGGTCTCCGGCGGGCCGGTCGGCGTCGGCGATGCCGAGGTTTGGACCCCGGCCGTGGAAATGAGCATCAGTCGGTTGGCGTGTTGATGTCCGGCTTGCGTGTCGCGAGCTGGATTCCGGGGTTGACTGTTGGCATCATTACGGGATGTCTGATCTGCTCTGGGATAGTGTCCAGGCGCTTTTCGATCCTGACCTGATGGGAGCCCTGCCCGATGTGACAGTGCCGGACACTTCGGTACAGGACTGGCAGGCGATGTTCGACTTGGTCCAGTCGAGTGGTTGGGCTTGGGAGTACTGGGTGGGCGTCGAGGTCAGGCCGTTGCCGTCTGCCTCGGAGGTTCTGTCGCGCCCGGCTGATGCGGACGCGGCGGAATTGCATGTCTGGCCTGATCCGGGCGTTCTGGCGATTTTCCGGCCAACGTCTCCGGCGGAGATCGACTTTGACATCGACCTCCGCCAGCTACAAGGTCAAAACGGTGTGGACACCCTCTGCGATTTCTTTCGGGTGATCGGTCGCTGCCTGGGCAAACCTGTGACAATGGCCGCCGAGGGTGACTACGACCACCCGGTGCTCGGGTTCGATCCGATAGTTGATCGAGTTGTCCTGCTGGCGGAAGTGTGCCGGTGAGGTTGGCCGATCGGTCGGTGGGTGACCTGTGGTGGGCTGTTTTCGGTGGCAGGGCTTTCCGCTTGTTTCTGCCGCCCGGGTTGGCCTATTTCGTTGTGGCGCGGGCGGTGTCGGCGGCGATGAGTTCGGCGACCTGGCGTGGCTGTAGGCCGGTGGTGTCGATGACGTGTGCTTGCCGGCTGTGCCAAGAGCGGGCGGCGTCGTAATCGTCGAGGTGATCGAATCGCCATTGCGAGGGTCCCATGACACGGTCGTTCTGGATGCGCTGGATGAGTTCGTCGCGGTCGGCGTGGAGCACGAAGTGACAGATCGGGATCCCGGCGTCGGCCAGTCCGGTGCGGATCTCCTGCCAGTATTGGTTGACCAGAACCGTCTGGGGAATGATCAGAGTTCCGCCGACGTAGTCGAGGATCTGGGTCGCGGCGGCCACGACCAGTCCTCGCCAGGGCTGCCAGTCCTGGAAGTCCGAACGGGCTCGGAGGCCAGAACGTGGCGCAGCATGACCCCGACTTCCTCGGTGTCGAAGACCCGCGAACCAGGTAGCAGGGTGGCCTGCTCTACGCCCAGCCCGCCGCCCGAATCACGCAACTGAAGGTCAACCACGTCATCCGCACCAACAACGGGGTTCAGCTCAAGCTCGGCCGCAAACCTGTCGATCTTCCACCGCCGCTGAACGACCTCGTCCTGCGCCTCACTACCGATCGCCGCGGCTATGCCGTCCTCGGACACACTGACAACCACTCATGGCTGTTCCCCGGAGCGGTCCCTGGCCAGCACATGAGCTCCCAGCAGCTCGCTTTCCGGCTCAAGGAACTCGGCATCCCACCGCGCATCGGCCGCAACAGCGCCCTGATGCAACTGGCCGTCAAACTGCCCGACGCCGTAATCAGTGATCTCCTCGGCCTGCGCATCGGCACCGCAACCGAGTGGGCAACCATCGCCGGAAACACTCACCTCGGCTACGCCGCGACCCTCGCCCGTCAGAAGACCTAGGTGCTCTGACCACATATGTTCGCCGGGTTGGGTGACTGGAAGGTCGTTGATCCCTGCCGTGGGCCAGGGCCTCCGCCTATGATCAGCCCGTGCAACCGCCTTCCGTCAGCAATGATTTGATCGCGGCGTTCCCGGCCGAACTTGCTGGCGATGCCCAGGCAGTGCTGGCGGTCATGCCTGCTTCCCGCTTCGGGTCGCTTAACCCCTTCTCGGTCGTGGTGGGGGGCCAGCAGGTCACATCCCTGGGCGCCTCTACAACGACGAGCCATCGGCTGACGCGGTGAGGTCGTTGTCGGCGCGTCAACGGCAGCTTCTGCACTGCTTGTACTCGAGGCACTGCGATGGGAGGGTGCGGCAGCGCCACTTGGAGCAGCTCGTCGGATCCGCGGATCCCTGGGTCGTCCCGTTCGTGGTGCAATTGGTCGGCGAGTACGTCTTGGAGATCCTGGTCGTCATCCGCGACGGGCTTCGTGATCTCGCTACGCCGGGTGCCAGCGGACATCTCGCTTACGGTACATTCGTTGCGGACAACCCGGCCTTCTTCGCGCGCACCCAGAGGCGGGTCGTGAGCTACTGGAACTGCTACTACCGTGCCGCTTATGCGAGTTTTCGGGGCTACCTGGGCTGCGCTCTTCTCGACCTTCTACGGTCGGCCGCCTCCGACATCACAGAGCATCCCTTGCCCAAACCTCACCCCATCCGCCGGCACTAGGGTGCACGGCTACCGCTAGAACTTCACCGGCAAGGTTGTCTGGGGCGATCAGGCTGCGTCGGCGAGCGGGCGTTCGCCCCAATCTGGGGCTATTCCGCACGAACGAATATCCGTGGTTACCAATACCCAGGGTATCGGGTGCGGGGTTGCGGCCGGGGCGCGGCGATCGACGATATAGGCGTTGACTGCGGTGTGGGCGACCGCTGCGTGGTGATGGTCGAGGAGGCGTTCCCAGATCTCGCGGACGCCGGCGCTACGCACCGTGGTGTTCAGGTCCGCAGTCAACAGGCCGGACCACATCAGGTGAAACAGCGTCGGCAACACCACCGCGGGATCGCCCACCGCCTCCGCTCCAGCCATCACCGGCCGCAGCTCGGCGAAGGACCTCCCGAGCTAGCCCCGGCTCTGGACGCACGCAGCGAGGATGGCGATAGCCAGCCAACCGACGCCGGTTCGCCGCCAGCACCGCCGGAACGGCACCGACTCGACGATATTCCCAGCCCACACTTGCGCAGGCGCGCGCGGCGGCCATGAATGCCTCGGCGTCGCGGATCTCGATCCGGTCGGCGGCCCGCCCGTCGACGACGACCGCGCGGCCGTCACGCAGCCGAAGGAAGTAGTCCGGCGCATGCCGCCGGCCCTTGTGGCCGTCGTTCCAGCGGAACCAGAACGGCTGTGACGCAACGGCCACCACCTCGGGATCGGCATTGAACGAGATCAAATGGTCCGCTCCAACCAGGATTCATAGCCGACATGGTCGGCAGTCGTCGCCATCCACCACGATCCCGAGAAATTCGACTGCCCCTTGAACGACGAGAGCGAACGCACCGGACGACACTGTTCGAACGGCACCGACCAGCTGCTGATCAACGAATCGCGCGTCCGGCCCACTCGGCAGGCAGTACTCCAGGTCGAGCCGCAGACTCAGGGTTCACAGAGGCCAGCCGCCGCACCGACGGGTCTGTAAAGTTAGCTTTACAGACCCGATGCGAGCGGCACCTGCGGCGAATTGTGTTCACGCGATGTCCGAGCTGATCGGCCTGGTCAGGTCCCGCAGAGCGTCGTCGTATTGGTTGCGGTCGAACCGGAATGGACCGAACGCGCTGTAGTCG
>NZ_QZFU01000028.1 GCF_003598715.1 Nocardia panacis | reverse complement strand
TGGACAACCAGGATCCGGAGATCGATCTGGATGTGGTGCACGGCGAGGCTCGCCGCCAGGAGATCGATTACGCGATCAACAATTCCTTCGGGTTCGGTGGGCACAATGTCGCGCTCGCCTTCGGACGGTACTGAAGCAGCCTGCCTATAGAACGAGATCGCCTGCGGGGTCAGACCGCGCCCTATGGTCTGACCCCGTCAAGGTGTTCCAATTTACTCATAGTTGCCGCAATGACCGCACCCTCTTCTCGCCAACGAGCCGATCACACTGCCGCGCACCAACGGATGACAACGGCGCAATATCGCTCTACGAACGGTAGGCAGCAGTAGTACGCCCCTTCCATCCACAGTCCGGAGCACAGCTGGCTCGGAAAGCTGTGCTGATCCCAGGCTGGGCCTTGCCCGATCACCGAACTGGCGCAATGCCTGGCCACCCGCACCCACGCCATTGCGACGGATACAGACCCTCTCTGTGAATTTGGCGGGTGCATCGGCATCTGCGCCGTCTCCTCCAGTGAACAGCTTGTTCATAGACGCTCACCGGGGTCGCCACCTTCGAGTTGACACACGAACCAGGCCAGATCGGCCCGCAGGTCATCGACCATGTAGTCGAGGGTATTGCTCGACTTGACCAGCGACCTCTCCACAATCGGGCCAGCATCGACGAGCCATCGGTCAATGAATCTCAAAAGCCTGGCGAGCTCGTCGGCGTCTGCGGCTGCGAGGCAAACTCTCGGATCCTCGGGCGTGGGCATCATGGACCACCTTTTGTCGGCGATATTCCTCATCGGTCGGCTTACTTTGACGCGAGAAGACCACAATCGCCACCACAATCTGAGGGCACCACCGTGACCGATACATGTCAAACCCCGTGACGCCGTTCAGGCCACGAATCGCGAGACGTGGCTAATCGAACTCGAACCGTTCCTGCCCCGCCTCGAGCAGGACCACGATGATATGGTCGCCGGCTGACTCTGCCCACAGCAGTGGCTCCACCAAGCTGATCGTTCCGGTCCGTATTGCCTAGCAGTGGTGACAAGATTTGAACCTGCAACCTTCTGGGGATTAGCGCAGCGAGATCATGCCCTGTTGGCTCAAGTCAAGATGCGCGCATCCGCCGGTTCGTTGCCGCAGCTGAGAATGCGCGCGGTGGGTGTGGTCTGCGCGAGGGTGCGATGGTGGGTGCGGCCTTTTCTTCTGCTCGACGTAGGAGCCGTCGTTGCTGCGGCCCGGCCGTGATCGGGTGAAGGTCAGTTGCCGTCTCTCGCAGCTGCGCACCGGGATCTGCGACTTCAACAACGACCCCGGCTTGGTATGCGAGCGGCCTTTGAGCTCCCGGCGCTTGCGTTCCGGCGCCAGCCTGCGGTCGATGGTCGCCGCCGACATCCCCACCAGCGAATCCGCTGCGGCATCACTGATCTCGAGTTCCCCGAACCGCCGCAACGTCACCACCAGGTCACCCAGCGTCGGAGCCAACCGCTTCCCTGTCGGCATACCCAACACCGCCCAGCAGAACACCAGTCCCGCAACAACATCCGGACCGTACTTCGGCGGCCGAGGGGTCCGCGGGGTCACCACCTTCGGTTTCACAGCCTGCGCCAACGCTTTTCGCGCATGATTGCGATGCCAGCACGTCGTCGCGCACAACTCGTCGAGAATGCGCCCCTTACCGGCCTTGTCCGCCCGCCGATACCGGGTCGCGATCGCCCTCGTCACAGCCTTGCGTTGACTCAAGGTCAGCTCCATCGCCCAGGACCTACCGGACCAGCCACTACCGGCCCCGCAGGCACGCCGACGCGCGCATTCTCATCTGAGGCAACGACCGAATCGATGCGCGCACTTTTGACGAGTCAACTCGCATGCTTGACCGGCCGCAGATGCGAGGGCTACCGTCCTCCACATGAACCCCTACAGCCTGGCTGTAGGCGGAGAAAATGTGTCAAAGTCCCTGATGGCGCACTTTGAAAATGCCCCTGACCAGCGAAAATTGTTCGCAAGGTCGGGGGCATTTTAACGTTTGCTGGCCCAAAAGGTCCATCATGGGTCCACCATCGACGCAAAACAACAGGTCGCAACGGGTAGCTATGCGCTCTTCCGCCTCAGCGCGGTCCTGTTATCCACCTCACGATCGCGCGCCGCGTAGTGCTTGTTCGCCACGACCTCCGAGTTGCCCAACTGGGCGGCTGCGGCACCGATCCCGGCGGCCTTGCGGACGTCGGTGCCGACACGGTGCCTGATCTGGGTGGGGGTGATGTCGGTGAAGCTGGTTCCCCGTACGTCGCGCCATGTCCCACGGAAGTTGCTCGGGTTCCAGCCCTTGCCGCGAGGTGACGGGATGATCAGATCGTCATCGGACTCGATGCCATAGGCGACAAGTTTCCGGATAGCCTCGATCCCGCGATCGGACAACGCGAGGCGGCGCTGTGATGCGGGGCCGCCGTCGGTCATCGCCAGATCGATCGTCGGCCGGGCCGCGCATCGTCTGGGACTTTGGCCTCGCGGATGGCGTGAAGCCGAGGCAGCGCACCTTGTCGGTGGCGGCGGCGCTCGAACAACTGCCGTGGCGGCCCGGCTACAGGGGGGGGACGGAAAACATTGGTGCGCAGCGATTCCGGGTGGAGACACTCATCGCCAAAAGGAAACCGACCACTCTACCTGCGGTGATAGCTATTCCGTCTGTCGGTCGGGCGTGCGACCATCCGTAAGCAGTTCAGTTGCGGACAGCACTGGAACCATACCGGCACAAAGGGATTCACAGTCATGGGATACGTCTACGCATTTCGTCTCGGCAAACTGGAACAGTACAAGATCGGCCAGACCACGACGACACCGGAGAAACGCCGCTCATCAGCGCAAACCTCGTGCTCGGAACGGCTGACCGTGTTCGGCGCCATCGAAACAGACGAATACAAGGCCCTCGAGAAATACATCAAGGACCGGTGGGGACACCGGCGCAGCACCGAGGGCGGTACCGAGATCTACCACCTCACCGAACCCGAAGCCACGGGACTGTTCTCGGCGGCCCGCGCCTGGGTCATCGACGAGTTGCCCAAACTGCTGCGTGCCGCCGAACTCGAAGCCCTGCAACCGGATCCGGCTGTCCTGCCCAGCGACCAGACGACCCGCGCGTTGCGCGGTCAATGGATCAAACTGCACGACGAGGAGATTCGCGCCAAGCAGGAATACGACGAGGCCGCCGCGACGCGCGCACGAGTGGAGAGCGAACTCAAACTCGCAATCGGCACCGCCAGCGGCATCGAGGAAGTGGCGAGCTGGAAGGTCGGGGTCAAGAGCCGCCGTATCAGCGGCGACCTGGTCAAAGAGCGCGAACCGGACCTCTACGAACAGGCGCTGGTGTCGACGTTGAGTGCCGAGAAGTTCAAGGCGCTGCTGATCGACCTGGAGCGCGAACGCGAGTACGAAAGCTTCCAGGAAGTCCGTCTCACCCGCAATTTCAGATCACCGAGTGATCCCCACCGTGGAGTTGGAACGCGAGAATCGGGGACTGCGCATGACTTCCAGGGTTGCAGCTCCGCCAACTCAGGGCTGCCGGGCCAGACATCGCGCAATTTGGCGCGGATCGGCGTGGCCGCCCGGGATCCGGTCGGCCGGCAGCCGCGCCACCAGATCCGCAGCTTGGCTCATCGAGCAACTCGCACCGAAGAGTTCGCAGACCAGCACGATGCGTTCGGCGACCGAATGACGCGAGTCGGCGAACCATCGGGCGAGGCCGGTCATGCCGTCGCATGAAAGTACTTCGCGCAGGGCGGGCAGTTCGTGGCGGCAGTGCTCGGTCAGCAGCGGCAGGAGCCGGCTCGGGCCGGACTCGAACGTCGGCGCCAGCGCGACCACGAGTCGCCAAACGAACTGCTCGTGCGCGCCGCTGAGAAGCGGGTGCTCGCCGGCGAAGGCATGCCAGTCGACATCGTTGGCGACCGGGATGATCGCGTCCAGCGGGGCGCCGAGGGCAAAAAGAGCGGGAAGGTGGCAGGACCGCAAAGCCTCGTCCAGAAGATTGCCGGGTAGCCGGCACCGTTCCGCCAGCAGGACGGCATCGTAGAGATCCTTGCCCAGTGGACCAGGCTTGCCGGCGTCGTGATCCTCCTCGTCCGCCTCGAGGTTGAAGTGGCTCCGGGCGTCGGCGACGAGCCAGGCGATCTTCCACGCCAGCGACTGCCGTGCGGTCACGGCCAGCAGCATCATCGGCGGGCCAGGCAGGCTCGACCGCGGGATCGGTGTCAGTTCCGGCGGATCGTGCAGGGGCTCGTCGAATGCGAAATCGATCTGCACGGTGCCCACCCGTCCATGCCCGTGCCAGGACAGGATCAACCGGGTGCCTTCCAGGCCGCCGTAGCGGTAATCTTCACCGATCTCGCCGCGCCACATCCGGCGATCGATGAAGACCGTACTGCCCGGACGACGGGACATCGCCACAGCATCGGAGACGAGATCGTCGAACATCTCCTCCGCCGATGGCTCGTCGGGGCGCTGCCGCCTGTGGTGCACGACGAAGTCCAGGTCGCCGGGCTCCCGCGCCCACGCCCCGAACCACGCCTTGGCCAACATGCTGCCACGCAGCACCAGACGCGGCGACCACGGCGACTCCGCGATCGCGGCCAGCACATGATCGATCGCCTCCCGCCGGGCGGCCACCCAGTCGGCACCGTCCTCGGACTCGGTGAAATACCAGGGCAGGGGCGCGGTCATAGCGGCAGCGCCGACTCAGCGATCCAGCCCTCGTCGACCGACTCGTTCGTGTCGATTACCACGAATTCCCGCTCGACGGACAGTATTCGGTAATCCGGCAACACCGCCAGCAGATCCGCCAGCCGGGCCTCAGCGGTCCGGTTGCCCACCCCCCGGCAGCGCTGGGTGACGAACCGCTCAGTCCGGCCGTCCGGCCGGACCCGTCGCGCATTCGCGGACACGTGCGCTCGGTGGCCGGTGACCGCTTCGGCCAGCTGTTCGGGTACCGCGTCGGCGGGCAGCAATAGTTTGAGGTGATGTTCGAAGTAGTACTGCGGCCCCAGGACCGCGGCCTCGTTGTCTGTGCCGGGGACGCCCTCGGCCCACGGCGTCGCCTCGAGCTTCACTCGCGTCACCTCGAAACCGGCCTCTGACAGCCCCGTAACCACCGTGTCGATCCAATCGCGCACCGCCCTGGCAGTGCCGGATCGACGCACGGTCAGCATCGGCTGATCAGGCGTTCGTCCGCGCAGCAACACGATGTGCGTGAATTTCATATCATGGTGCGCCGCATACCGTTCCAACGCTGCCGCCGTCCCAGGATCGGCCGACCCAACGGTGATATGTGCCTCGAAATCACCCCGCACCGCCGCCAACTCAACCTTCATCACCCCCTCATCGAAGCAGGGACTACCGACAATCCCAGCGTGTCCCGTCACCTCTGGGAACGGACGTCCCGCACGGGACAGACGGTCGAGCAGCGATGACTTTCCCACGCCGGACATCCCCGTCACCGGCACACGCTTCACACTGCAACAGAGCAAGGAAACCACCGATAAACGACGTCTGTCAGAAGTTGCGAGGGGGCTGCTGCAGGGATAGGTGACAACTGAGATGGCTTGCCGACAGGTCGGCCTGAGAGGATGTCGCAGTGCCCAAGCCGTATCCGAAAGAGTTCCGTGACGATGTCGTGCGGGTCGCCCGAAACCGTGACGAGGGGGTCACGCTGGAGCAGATCGCGGCCGATTTCGGGGTTCATCCGATGACGTTGTCGAAATGGATGCGCCAGTCCGACGTCGACGACGGGAACAAGCCCGGCACCACGCGCAGCGAGTCGGCCGAGTTGCGCGATGCCCGCCGCCGAATCCGGTTGCTGGAGCAGGAGAACGAGGTCCTGCGGCGCGCGGCGGCGTATCTTTCTCAGGCTCAGATCCAGGGAAAAGGCTCTACCCGCTCGTGAAAAAGCTTGCCGCCGAAGGGATTCCCGTGGCGGTGACGTGTCGGGTGCTGCAGCTCGCTCGCCAGCCCTACTATCGGTGGCCGGCCGATCCGGTGACCGTCGGCGAGGAAACCGAGGCGTATCGGGCCAACGCGTTGTTCGATGCGCACCGCGACGATCCCGAATTCGGATATCGATTCCTCCTCGACGAGGCCCGCGAAGCCGGTGAAACGATGGCCGAGCGGACCGCGTGGCGGATCTGCTCGAGCAATCAGTGGTGGAGCGTGTTCGGCAAGCCCCGGCGCGGCAAGAACGGCAGACCGGGCCCGCCCGTGCATGACGATCCGGTGCGGCGAAACTTCCATGCCGACGCACCAAATCGTCTGTGGCTCAGCGATATTACCGAACATTGGACTGGTGAAGGAAAGCTGTATCTGTGTGCGGTCAAGGACGTCTTCTCCAATCGGATCATCGGCTATTCGATCGATTCACGGATGAAGTCCCGACTGGCGGTGACCGCGGTGAACAATGCCGTCGCCCGACGCGGTGACGTGGCCGGTTGCGTTCTACATACCGACCGCGGAAGTCAGTTTCGCTCGAGACGATTCGTTCACGCACTCAACCGCCATCGCATGGCCGGATCCATGGGGCGCGTCGGTGCGGCCGGTGACAACGCCGCTATGGAAAGCTTCTTCAGCCTGCTGCAGCGCAACGTGTTGGACCGGCAGCGATGGGACACCCGCGAGCAGCTTCGGATCGCGATCGTCACCTGGATCGAACGCACCTACCACCGCCGACGCCGACAAGCCCGCCTCGGCCGGTTGACCCCGATCGAATTCGAAACCATCACGACCCCAGCAGCCCGACAGGCTGCTTAACCACTGTCACCCGATCCTGCAGCAGCCCCCAAGGCTCCGAACTCATCGGATACACCGATCTCGAGCACGCTATCTCCCAAGTTCTCCGGGCCGGCTGCCGACCACTACACCAGCTCGATCGAGTGCCCGCAAACGGTGATTCGCGAGTCGACCAGCGAGGCGCACGGGTTGAGCCTGGCGCCGCGATCTGTGCTGTTCAACGAAGCTATCTCCACTTCTCGATCTCGTTGGCGCCCAGCTCTGGCCGTCGCCGAAGCCGGTTCGGTCCAGTGCCATCAAATCGATGCCGTGCCTGGCGTTGACCTTGACGGTGTTCTCCCCGGTCAGCACGGCTTCGGTGTATCCGAGGAGTTCTGCGATCCGTACGAAGTCTTCCCGCGACTTCGCCTCGATCTCCAGGTAGGGGGAATCATCGGCCACTCGTCGATCTCGAGCTGAGCGCCATCGAGCCGGATCGAGAATCACCCTCGGTGAATGTCACCGGGTGCCGTCATACTCGCGGCCGTGGACAATCCGTTTCCTGAACCTCCCGGCTTGTGCTCGACCACAGTCTGGAGGCGGATCTTGCGCGCGAACTGAGTCCTCTACCCACAGTGCTCCGCCTCGGCCACGCGAGCCGTCGATGCGATCCCTATTCGGATACTCAGGGCACAAGCGGAATCGACGCATTGTTCGATGTCTTCACCGAACGTAACTGGTCAGGTGTGTCGCGGGGTGTGTCGTTCGGGTTGTCGGATGATGGTGGGGCAGGCTGTGTTTCGTGTCCCGGCCGACCTATGACGAGCTCGCTCCGCCGGTGTGGACCAAGGCACTCCGATGGTCATCAGCGAGCAGCGTAGTTCTCGCCGCTACGTCGGAGTGCCTTTCGTGACCACGTGTGGTGTATCAATTGTGTCGATTTCGTCATTTTTGATCATCATCAGTGGGATCATGCTCATAAGGCACAAGATTCCTGCAATGGCGAATACGGATCGGGCGCCTATGACATCCATTAACGCGCCACCTGCGAAGGTGCCGACAGGTTGAAACATTCGCGTCGATGCACCCCAGCTTGAAACTACCGCACTCAGGCGGTCAGCCGGGGCTATTCGGATTCGGGTAGTCGCGAAGGCGGGATTGAAGATGCCAGCACTGAATACGGTAGCGGTTTCAAGGCATAGGACCGACAGCATTACATGGGGTCCGGCAGGGACTGCCGCGATGGGGAGTAGCCAGAGGCAGCGCCCAACACCTGCAGTTTTCAATAGCCACTTGCGAGGGACAGAGTTCAGGATGCGCCTGGTCAATAGTCCGGCTAGTACTCCACCCGCGCACGGTAAGCCGAGAACCAAGCCGTACTGCCAAGCACTCAATCCCAGTTCTTGCACCAAGAACAGTGCGAGGACCGGCGAAATAGCGAGTTGCGGTACACCGAAGAGCTGGGCGTTTATATACAAGAGTTGAAGTGGGCGGTTTGCCCAGATCGTCTTGAGCCCGAGCAGCACCATAACCGAATTCGAGGATTTCGGCGGGGATGAGGGTTCGCATGCTGTTCTGATCTGTGCGATAGAAACCGCTGAAAGGCAAAACGAGAGCGAGTTTCCGAGCAACGTCCACTCGGGTCCGATGGCGGAGGTTATGAAGCCACCTAGAGGAGGACCTGCCAGCTGGGCTGTCCAAAAGACCGCTTCTTGGCGACCGTTCGCCCAATCGAGCCGGTCAGCAGCCACTACTTTGAGGAGAGGTGCTGTTGCGCTCGTGACCAAAATTGCGGACGACAATTCTATCGAGTCTACGAGCCACAAGTGCAAAAGGGACATATGCCCGACCCGCATTGCTATAGCAAGAGAAAGCACTGCCACTGCGCAGAGAATATCTAGCCGCAGGAGTACGAGCCGTTTTCTCCACCGGTCTACCTTTGAACCTACTGTAAACGCAACGACCGCCGCGGTCGCGCTGGCGGCACCAAGCAAGAGCCCCATGCTCGTCCCATGAACATGCACTCGGGTCATTGCTATCCAAGCAACCACTCCGCTAGCGAGAAGTGACCCGAATAGGCTGACTGTATACGAGACAAACAGGCGATGATAGTCGGCAGGATTGTAGGCGTCTGTCAACGCTATACATCTTTCGTGGCTAGCCGGGTCAGGTGGTTGATCAGTGCTGGTCCTGAATCGTAGTCCAGAGGGGCTCCCGCCAAGGGACTTTGAACGATATGTGCATAAGCATTTTCTAAGTTGCTGCTCGTAAGGTGGTGTCCCGCGATCATCCCACCGAATAGATAGCGTGCGGATAGAAGCTCGCCGGTGACGAGCTGGGGATTATATCGCAAGTCGTACTGATCGAGTGTGCGCGCCGTCGAGTCGACGATTCCACTCGGAATAATAGTGTCTGAGTGTCTATCTAGAACGCGGAGCAGTTGCAGCTCCCACGATAGGCGCCGGGCAGCGACTGTGGTCAATCCATGCCAGCGAGAGAGCATTGCTGCTGCAGTATTTCTGAAGCATCCCATTTCTTCCTGTTCGAAGTTTTCCGGGTGTCACCGTGCAATGCTCTACTAGCGTGCTTCTCGATGGTCCAAAGAAAATTCTGGCCCAGTACGAATGCGCACTCTTCTGACCACAGACCCTGCCTGCTCAGTGCGTTCTTAACTATCTCGCGGCGACGGGTGGGAACCAACTCGCGGAACTCGTCGAAGCCGCCCTCGGCCGACGGGGCCGGCCAAACCCGCGCCGAAGTCGCTGCGGCGGCGCTCCGGACGTGGACCCGGTGGGCAGCCCCGCCACCACCCCGATCCTGGACGCCGACGCCCTCGACGAACAGATCCGGCTCTACCGCGACGCGGCCCGCATCGGTGTCGCCGAAACCAGCGCGCGCTCCACGAAAGTCATGTGAAAACACAACGCGCTCGCCCGCAGGCTGCTCGAGCGGCAAGACGACTACCTGCGTTTCACCACCGACACCCGGATCCCGCCGGACAACAACGGCTCCGAACGCGACATCCGCATGATCAAAATAGGCAGAAGGTCTCCGGCTGCCTGCGCACCCTCACCGGAGCCGAACAGTTCTGTGCCATCCGCAGCTACCTATCCACCGCCGCCAAACACGGCCACCAATTCCTCGAAGTCCTCGTCATGCTCGCCGAGGGCCGACCATGGATGCCCGCATAACCTGACCAGTTACCACCGAACAAGCCTCGAAATGCCGGGCCGAAGAGGAGGCGCACCATGATGCGGTCCATCCGCAGGGCGATGCCCGGGGACGGTAAGCGCCTTCGCGCGCTTCGGCTCAAGGCCCTGCGCGATGCGCCGGAAGCCTTTCTCGAGACCTACGACGACGCGGCCGGCTTGAGCGCCGCAGAGTGGGAAGCGCGCATCGAACGCTACCGGCAACCGGGGCGGCAGCTCCTTGTCGTGGGAGAGGCCGACGGGGTTTGGTCCGGTACGGCGGGTGCGTTCTTGGACAGCGAACGCGACACTGCGGATCTCACTCTTCCGGCTCGGCCGCAGGATCGGTGGGCGATGATCTGGGGCATGTTGGACCAGCGCGAACGCCACGCTGCTGCGCGGTGACCGAGAGGGCGCGCTGTCGGTGTACGTGCGGCAGGCCACCAAGCCGATTCCGCCGTGTGTCGCAGGCGAACTCGACGAACGACGCCACCTTCCCGATGGCGCGATCGTCGATACCGATTACACCTGGTATGAGATCGAGGGGGTTCGCACCCTTACCCGCGACGCCACCGCTTATCTGCCCGACGGATCCGTCGTTCACGCGAAGACCACTGATCAAGCCGCTGATGGCAGCGGCCGTATCCGAGTCGTCCCCTTGGCCATCGATGAACTCGTCGCGCTCGTGACCGATCCCGAACTACGCATCAGCGCGCCGGTTCCGCCCGGAACGTCGAGCCCGCCCGAGGTCTGCCTTCGCTTCTCGAAAACCGGCGCGGTGATCGATCAGGCCCTGGCTCGTCGATGGAATGCGGTGCTGGCGCAGATCCCGCTTGACGGTGTGCCCCTGGACCGGCCATTGGGGGCGCTGCTGCAAGGTGAGAGGGGCCGCGGCGTGTGCCAGGCGGTTCACGTATCCACGCCCGGCCTGCAATCACGGTTGGCCATCGTGATCAGCACCGAGCAACCCCTGCCGCAGGAGTCCGATACATCCTCCTACGGCGGCGCGAGGCGGCGGCTGCCCGACGGGACTCTGGTCGAGACCCGCGAAGTGCGAAGTGCGGCACCGGCGTCCACGCCGCGAACCGACCGCACGGTCACCGTCACCCACCCGTCCGGGACACAGGTCGCAATCTCCTTCGCCGACGCACCCGCCGAGCTTCTGCCGTTGGCGCAGTTCGAGGAGATCGCACTGAATCCGGGACTCGAAGTGTCGTGATGAGAACGATCCGTGCTGACTTCAGTCAGCCGGGGTGAGCGATAGGGTCAAATATCGCGCGTATTCGGCGCGGACGGCTGCGGCGTGACGCATGGAGCGACGAGCCACCGCGCCGGGCCTCACGGATCCGTGCCTCCTTCGGGCACCCCAGCACACAGTGCTCGCCCACAACCACCCCCTCGCCGAACTGCACCTCCCCACGCAGATCCGCCGGATTCATGACGCGGCGCCCGCCTGGTCGACCAGCCAGTCGACGGTCACCATGATCGCTTCGTCCTCCGCTCCCACGAATCGAACCCGACAACCGTATGCAACAGAGTCGACAGCCGCCTCAGCGGCAATGGGATACGACACCGCCCCATCCCGATCACCGTGAACGATCAACGTCGAAACCCGACTGGCCAGGAACACATCCATCGGCCGGATCTGATCGCCCGGGTCGCGGATCCGTCGCGCGACTATGTGGACGCGGGCATGGCGTTGGCGGAGTCGGTGACCGACCCGATCGTGTGGATCGGGCAGGGTCCAGTGACCAACCTCGCCGAAATATTGGCGTCATCCCTGGATCGCGGAGAAGCTGCTGGTGTTCCAGCAGGGCGGCTGGTTGCGGACCTACCGGGACAAGACCAGGACTTCCCACAATCTGCGAGTGGATGCGGTTTCGGCGGGGATCGGGTTGCGAATGGTCGACCGGCCCGTATCTGGTGCTGTCCGATCACACGGGCTGCCCCGCGATCCGTGTCACCGAGAATGGTTCCCTCTACAGCGACTTCATCGGCCACTCCCGACACGGGCCACATCCGTTGACGATGCCACCTCGAATCCGATCGTAGCCATCAGGTTGTAAGCAACTCGGATAACGGCTCCCACCGGTAATCGGCGATCTTCGAGTCCTATCGACAAAGTCCCGTTCGCGATGCACTTTCGAAGCGACCGCCGCAGGAGACAGCGGCATGTCGATCGACCGCGAATTCCATCCGGCTCAAGCGATATGGGTCATTTGCCCAACCCGAAATAGTCCGATACCACCGAGGCGGCCACCAACCCACCGCCGACCGTCGCGTCGGGCCGCAGCAGGCGGGGGCGCGGACCCGGGATCTCGTGGCGGCCCCCGACGATCGTGTAACCGGTCACCGGCGCACAGCCCTCCTCTCGATAATCGGTGCGCCCCACCCACCCACGAGCGGTCCTGATCCACGCGAACGTCGGTGGGGACTCGATGCCGTTACGAACAGCGAACCAACGCAACGTGTCCGGAGCCGACAGGTGCGGCCCTTTGCCGAACAAGACCCTTCGTTGCGTTGGTGAACAGCGAAATCCGACCGTGCCTCCGCCCCAGGGTGCCAGCGGATCGGCGGTGCCGTGGAAGGCCAGGATCGGCACGCCCGCCGACCGACTCTCGTTGAAGGCACGGTTACCGGGCGCGGGAAGCGTGCTCGAAATCAACGCCGCCCCGGCCACCAGACCCGGTGCGTCACACACCAACCGGATAGCCATCTGCCCACCGAGCGAGAACCCCACAACGAACACACGACCTACATCCACCGCCAACTCCGACACGAGATGACGGATCAGCTCCCGCAGGAACCCGACATCATCGACCCGTTTGACGCGCCGCGACAACATCACCGCCCGCCGCGCCGAATTCCACTCCCGCGCGACACCATTCGGATACACCACCATGGCACCGGCCGTCGTGAGGGCGTCGAACGAACCACCCGAGTACCGCCGAATCGAGTCCGCCGTATCGCGAAAACCGTGCAGGACAAGCACCAACGGTGCCGCCTCCGCGACCCACCGCGAACGAACGACGGTATAGGTCCGGCGCTCGGCGCCACAACCGAGCGAACCACGAACGACGACAGGGTCCATACCTGGAGAGCGCGTCCTCACGGAGACGAGTCTGGCCCCGTCCCGCCTGGGCACGCCGGCTGCGACTCGCCTTGATCAGCTACGAATTGCCCAAAGCCGGCCACTATCCGCGCGTGTGGGGCGGATGCTTCTTGACTTGCGGCGAAGGCACGGTCAGCGTCTCCGTTGCGAGCCCTCGTAGGGCGGATGCCGACTCGGGCGAGCAGGCGCGCACCGAAGCCCAGAGCACGGCGCCGCATCGAACATGCCCACAATGCAGCAACGCTGCGTAGTTTCTGCTCGGCGGCTGCCCATCGGGCGCTTGACGGCGTCGTATGAGAGCTTCTCGTCGGTCGGAAACGCGACTATCTCCGTCACGGTCGAACGATACGGACGAGTTGTCGTCAGCGACCCCCGGATCGGTACGAAACCTGTTGCAGTCACGGCACATCCGCTATCTCGAGGCCATTGACCGCAATCCGACGATCGGGATGCTAGCGGGTCGTCTCGAATTCACCTACTCCATCCGATCGCGTCGTCATCCGACGCGCTACGAGGCGGCGGCTGCGCGGGCCGACCGCGTGACCGCGTTGGTTGACACACTGCTGTACAACCGCACCCGGGGTGTGCGACACCTGTTCGGTGCGCTGGACCTGGCCGGCGGGTAGTCGTACCACATCCGCGACCGGGGCACTAGCCGCAGCCCAGGGCCAGATGCTGATAACCGGATCGCCACTGATGAGGCGGCGCTCGCGCCTGAACCATCTGCCCCAGCAACGCACCATGGACGAGCGTGGCGATGAGATCACCGGATACGACCTTCACGAAGGAGGTACAGACCCGCGCCGGTTCTTCGCGGATACGCGTGTCTCACCAGCTGAGAGCAAAATTCAACTCCCTGTTGAACTCTTCAACAACTGGGAGTACGTTCGCTGCCACACAAGAGAACGGAGGTCCGCAATGTCGCGAACCCACGCCCTGCCCCTCGCACTGGTGGGCGCCCTCGCCGGCTGTCTGGTCGCCTGCGCCGGTGAATCGACCAGCGGCTCAGGCACGTCCGAGGCAGCGAACTCCCCCATTCCCGACACGACCTCGATTATTTCGGCGGTGGCCAAGGACCCACAGCTGAATGCCGCGCTGCCTGCCTCGATCACACAGGCGGGCACACTGCACCTGGCTTCCTATGTCCAGTCCGCGCCCAATAACTTCTACGCCGCGGACGGCAAGACGCCGGTCGGCTACGAGGTTGATCTGTCCAAGGCGATCGCCGCGAAACTCGGTGTGGGTGTGGAGCATCAGGACATGGCGTTCGGATCGCTCATCACCAGTCTTCAGTCCGGTCGGGTCGACGCGACGATGGCGGCGATGAGCGATACCAAGGTGCGTCAGGAGCAGATCGACTTCGTCGACTACTTCACCTCGGGTATCGCGATCATGATCCGCAAGGGCGATCCGGATGCCATCAGCGGGCCGGATGCGTTGTGCGGCAAGGCGGTCGCGGTGGTGCAGGCCACCAGCCAGCAGAAGTTCGTCGCCGCGCAGAGCGGCAATTGCACACGGGCGGGCAAATCCGCGATCACCATTACCGAGACCGAGAGCGACAACCAGAACCAGACTCAGCTGCGCACCGGCCGAGTTCAGGCGATCGTCAATGATCTGCCGACTGCCGTCTATGTCTCGCGCACCGCGGGCGCGGGCAAGTTCTTCGACGTCGTGCCGGGCGAGCCGATCGACGGCGGCCCCTTCGGCATCGGTGTCGCCAAACAGAATCGGGCACTGACCGAGACCTTGCAGAAGGCCGTCAACGGACTGATCGCCGATGGCACCTACGGCAAGATCCTGCACGCGTGGGGCGTCGAGAAGGGAGCGATCAAGGAGGCCGTCGTCAATGGCGGAAACTGAGCTGCCGATTGTTCGGCTGCGGCATTGGGGGCGTTGGATCGCGGGCGGGGTCATCCTCGCCATGCTGGTGCTGCTGGGTGTCGCGCTGGCCAATGCCCGGATCGAATGGCCACGGGTGCCGGAGTTCCTCTGGTATCAGGTGATGCTTACCGGGTTGGTCAATACCATTGTGCTGGCGGTATTTTCGCAGGGCGTGTCGATCGTGCTCGGCATTGTCGTCGCCCTGCTGCGGCGCAGTGCGAACCCGGTGGCGCGATGGTTCGCGGGCGGCTACATCTGGTTGTTCCGCGGTCTGCCGGTGCTGTTGCAGATCCTGCTCTGGTACAACTTGGCGCTGGTCTTCCCGGTGATCGAGATCCCGTTGCTGCTGCACGCACAGACCAATACCGTGATCAGCGCGTTCACCGCGGCCTTCCTGGGTTTGGCGCTCAATGAGAGCGCCTATATGGCCGAGATCGTGCGCGCCGGGCTCAACAGCGTCGACCTCGGGCAGACCGAGGCGGCGAAGGCGATCGGCATGACTCCGGTGACGACGCTGCGCCGGATCGTGTTGCCGCAGGCCATGCGCATGATCATCCCGCCTACCGGCAATGACTTCGTCAATATGCTCAAGGGCACGTCGATGGCCTCGGTGATCGGCGTGACCGAATTGATCCACGCGGCCAACAACATCTCCTCCAGCAATCTGCTCGTCATGGAGACCCTGTTGGCCGCGGCAGGGTGGTACATGGTCGTGGTCACCATTGCCGGGCTGGGCCAGCATCAGCTCGAACGCGCCTTCGGCGCAGACCGATCGGGGGGCATGGCACGGGCCGCCAAGGCGCTGCGTGGCGTGCCGATGAAGCGGAGGACCCGTGTCTGACCCACTGTTGCGTGCGGTGAACGTGCGAAAGAGCTACGGCCACAATGAGATTCTCAGTGGAATAGATCTGGAGGTCCACAAGGGGCAGGTGGTCTGCCTGCTCGGACCCTCCGGCGCGGGCAAGAGCACGTTCCTGCGGTGCATCAACCACTTGGAAAGCATTGACGGCGGCCAGATCTGGGTCGATGGTGAGCCGATCGGCTTCCGACTGCGCAACGGCAAACTGCACGAGCTGCGCGAGCGCGAGGTCTCCCGCCAGCGCCGCGATATCGGCATGGTGTTTCAGCGCTTCAATCTGTTCGCCCACCGCACGGCGCTCGAGAATGTGATCGAGGGACCGGTCCGGGTGTTGGGGATCGACTCCGCGACCGCGGTTCGCCAGGGCTTGGAGCTGCTCGACCGAGTCGGTCTCGGCCCGCGCCGCGACGCCTACCCGGCGCAGCTCTCGGGCGGGCAGCAGCAGCGGGTGGCGATCGCGCGGGCGCTGGCCATGCGGCCCAAGCTACTGCTGTTCGACGAACCGACCTCGGCGCTGGATCCCGAATTGGTGGGCGAGGTGCTGGAGGTGATGAAAACGCTGGCGGAAGAGGGAATGACAATGGTTGTCGTGACTCACGAAATGAGCTTCGCCGCCGAGGCGGCGGACGAGGTGGTGTTCCTCGCCGATGGTGCGGTGCTGGAAACTGGGCCGCCCGCGCAGGTGCTGCGCGCGCCGAAACATGAACGCACGCAACAGTTTCTCGCCAGGATCCTACAGTGAACCCGGCCACGCGGATTTCGCCGCGTTATCTGTTGCAGTTCGGCGAGTCCGCGGGCTACCTCGATTTCGCGCGCTTCGGACCGCCCTCGCACGCGGTGCTCGAGACCACCGCGAACCTGCTGCACGAGTCCACCACGGCCGGTCCGGATACGGTGGATCAACTACTGCGGCAAGAGATTCGAGCGCGAGCCGCAGTGGCACGACTGTGTGGAACCGACACCGATCACACTGTCCTGCTGCCGAACACCAGCCTCGGGTTGTTCCAGGCGGCCTTCAATTTCGGTGGTGAGGTGCTGGTTTCGGCGTCGGAGTTCCCGGCGAACACCTACCCGTGGGCGCGTGCCGAGCAGGCAGGCCGCCGGGTGGTGCGACGACTGCCCGGCGGGTACGCGACACCGGAGGCGATCGAGGCCGGACTCACCGACGACATCACCGCGGTGAGTGTGAGCGCGGTGGACTTCCGCACCGGCTACCGCGCCGACCTGGCCGCGCTGCGAGAGGTGGTCGGCGACCGACTGTTGGTCGTCGACGGCATTCAGGGATTCGGTGTTACCGAGGAACCATGGCAGGTCGCCGACATTCTGGTGGTGGGCGGCCAGAAGTGGCTGCGCGCGGGTTGGGGCACCGCGTTCGCGGTGCTGTCGGACCGCGCTCTGGAGCGGATGGATCCGGTGCTCTCGGGCTGGTCCGGCGCGCGTGATCCGGGACTGTTCGACGACGAGATCCACCCGCCCGACCAGAGCGCGAGCGCGTGGTCACTGACCCATCTGAGCCCGATCACCGCCGGTGGATTCGCCGTGGCGCTGGAGTTGGTGGAAGAGGCCGGGCCTGCCGCGATCGCGGCCGGGATCGCGGAGCGGATCGGCGAATTCTCCGATGTGCTGGCGGGTTTCGATGCCGAGATCGTCTCCGCGGTGGACCGGCGCGCAGGCATCCTGGCGTTCACCATGCCCGGCCACTCCGCCGAATCGGTGGGTGCGGCGCTGAGCGCCGCGGGTATCTCCGCGACGGTCCGGCCCGAGCATGTGCGATTGTCCCCGCACGCCTCGACCCCGCCCGCCGCCGCGGACCTGCTGCGCTCGGCGCTGGGGACGCTGCGCCGACCACGCACCGCTTCGCCGCCGCCCACCGCCACCCACGATGTGCTGACCGCACTGATTCCGGCGGTGCCCAGCCTGGCCGCCATGCTCGGTCCGGGCACTGAGGTGCTGCTGCATGATCTGAGCAAACTGCCCGATTCGATCATCGCGATCGCGGGTGAGGTCACCGGACGCAGTCCCGGTGGCCCGATCACCGACCTGCTGCTTTCGCTGGTGCGTCGCAATACGACTCAGGATCTGACGAACTATCGCACCCACGGCCCGGACGGCCGCCCGATCCGCTCGTCGACCTTGTTCCTGCACGATACGCACGGCGTGGCGATCGGTTGCCTGTGCATCAACAGACTCGACACCGCCGCCCACACCACGACCGACGGACAGCCGATGGAATCGTTTGCGGCCGATGTCGACAGTCTGCAACGCTTCCTTGTCGATCGGGCTGTCGGGAAGGTCGGCATCCCGGCTGATTTGATGAAGAAGACGCACAAGGCGGCGGTCGTGCGCGAGTTGGACCAGGCCGGTTTTTTCCTGATCAAAGATGCTGTCGATCATCTGGCAGGCCGCCTCGATGTGACCCGCTACACGATCTACAACTACCTCAACGAGATCCGGGCCTGACCCCTGAGCCAGGAGGAGACACCACTGTGAACGCGCAAGCACCGATCAGCGGCGACCGGTCCGCGAACAACGCCGGGTTCAGGCGGACTCGGCGAACTCTCGCGGACGGGCGCGCCATCCGGTACTACGACGCCGTCGCCACCGCGCGTACGGCGGTCGACACCCGTGATCTGCCACCCGCCACCACGCATTCGCAGACCCGATTCGATCCACTGCTCGGCGAGTGGGTGGTGGTCGCCTCGCACCGCCAGACCCGCACCTTCCTGCCACCCGCCGACCTGTGCCCGCTGTGCCCCTCCACCCCCGAACGCCCGACCGAGATCCCGGAAAGCGACTACGAGGTGGCGGTCTTCGACAACCGCTTCCCCTCCCTGTCCACGCACCCCGATCAGCTCCCGCAAACAGTGGAGGGGTCACCGATGACGCTGTTGGACAATGGTTTCGGGCATTGCGAGGTGGTGTGTTTCACCAGCGACCACAACAGTTCGTTCGCCAATCTCGACCCCGCGCGAGCACGGTTGGTCGTGGATGTCTGGGCCGACCGCACCGCAGAACTGGCGGCCGCCGATGGAGTGGCGCAGGTGTATTGCTTCGAGAACCACGGCGAGGAGATCGGGGTGACACTGTCACACCCCCACGGGCAGATCTACGCCTATCCCTTCGTCGCGCCCCGCACCGAGGCGATCACTCGCAATCTCACCGAATACCGAAAAGCGCACGGCAGCAACCTTTTCGGAGATCTGCTGACATCCGAGCGGTCGGCCGGGATTCGAGTGGTCGCGGAGAACTCCGAATGGACCGCGTTCGTTCCGCCCTTCGCCCGCTGGCCCTACGAACTCATGCTCCTGCCGCGCCGCCGGACCGCCGACATCTGCGACCTCGATGACGCCCAGCGCGCCGCCTTCGCCGAACTCTATCTGAATGTGCTGGGCCGCTTCGCCCGCCGGTTCGACACCCCGATGCCCTATATCGCGGCATGGAACCAACCACCCACACCGCGAACCGGTCTGCCCCGTGAAGACTGGTGGCTGAACCTGCACCTGTTCTCCTTTCGGCGCAGCGGGAACAAACTCAAGTACCTCGCCGGGTCCGAATCCGGCATGGGCGTCTTCATCAGCGACACCCTGCCCGAGACCGTCGCGGCCGAACTACGGGAGTTGGCATGAGCGGCATCGAATCCGACACCGCAAGGGGGCAGCAGCGCGGCCCGGAGCCGGCGGCCGGGGTCTGGGCCGCGCCCGGCCGGGTCAACATCATCGGCGAGCACACCGACTACAACGGCGGCTACATGTTGCCGATCGCCTTGCCGCACACCGTATCCTGCGTCGCGACCAAACGCTCGGACGCGATCGTGCGGGTGAGATCGCGGCAGCAGGAACAGGGCTGGATCGCAGCACCCCTCATGGACCTCGCCGATGCTGAGATCACCGGCTGGGCACGGTATCCGCTCGGCGTTGTGCACGAGTTCCAGCGGCGTGGACATCGCGTCGGCGGACTGGATCTGGCTCTCGACGGCACCGTACCCGCCGGCGCCGGGTTGTCGTCCTCGGCGGCGGTCGAATGCTGTGTCGCGGTGGCACTGCGAGACATGTTCGCACCCTGGATCGGCGATGCGGAACTGGTCGATATCGCGCACACTGCCGAGAACGAATACGTCGGAGTTCCCAGCGGCATCCTCGACCAATCCGCCTCTCTCCGTTGCACAGCGGGCCACGCACTGTTCCTCGACGCCGCTACCGGCGACAGCGCGCAGGTACCCTTCGATCTGGCGTCGACGGGACTGGCTTTACTGGTGATCGACACCAACGCACCGCACCAACTGGTCGGCGGTGAATACGCTCAGCGACGCGCCCAATGCGAAAGGGCCGCAGCTGAACTCGGCGTCCCCCTACTCCGTGACATCACCGACGTCGCCGACCTGGACCGGCTGACCGACCCGCTGCTGCACCGACGCGCCCGCCACATCGTCACCGAGAACGCCCGCGTCCTCGAAGTCGTGGCGGCACTGTGCGCGGGCCGTGATCCGCGCACCATCGGCCCGACGCTCTCTTCGGCACACGCATCGCTGCGCGACGACTTCGAAGTCTCCACCGCCGAACTCGACACCGCCGTCGAGATCGCGTGCGCCGCAGGCGCATACGGCGCCCGCATGGTGGGTGGCGGCTTCGGTGGCAGCATCATCGCCCTCGTCGAGGCGACCTCGACAGACCACATCGCGGCGACTGTCGCCGACGGATTCCAGCGCCGCGGTTATGCCCCGCCCCGCTCGTTCGTCGCGACGGCAGCGGCGGGGGCGCGACGGATCGGCTGACACAGTCTCAATTCTTGGGTCAACGGGTTATGTCGCGGTCTCGCGGAAGATGATCGCGGCGCCGAGTGCTGCGGCGGCGGGGACGAAGGGATCGCCGGAACGTGTGGTTTGGACTTTGAAGCCATTGCGCTGCAGGTGTTCTCGTGTTGTGGGGAGATCGCGCACGGCGACAGTGCAGGCGACGAGGGCCGGCAGTGGACCGGCATGTTCGCCGGGGAGGAGTGCGGCGAGGTCGGAGTCGGCGACGAGGATCAACCGGGCATGATCCAGGTCGAAGATGTGCCGGGGTCCGTCGATGCGGGGCGGGCGACCCAGATAGTCGGTATATCTGGCCTGGACGGCAGGGAGATCGGCTGCGGCGGCGCAGATCAGCACTTCGATCAGATCGATCGCGCCGTTGGGATGGGACAGGACGCGTGTGTGCTGGATCGTGCGGTCCAGGTTCGCGACGACCCCGACCCGCCCTTCTGCCACCACACCCGGTGCGGCGCCGTCGATCTCCAGGTAGCGCACCAGCTCGACGGATCTACCGGTATCGGTTTCCACCGGGCGCTGAACGGAATTCACGCCACCGTGTCGCACTCCCACCCGACTCAGCCGGGTGGCGGCGGTATCGATCTCGGATGCGGCGAACATGAGGATGTGCAGGCCCTCGAAACGATCCAGGCAGGCGGCGACGGTCGCGCTGGTGGCGGCGATCTTCTGCCTCAGCGAGGGGAGCGCCTCGGCCGGCGCCTGCAGCGGGACAACGATTGCCTCGCTGGGGATTCGGTGCGCCTCGCCCTCTCGCACATATGTCACGAGCTCGATGAAGTTGCGCGCGAAGTCGGCGTGGGTGTTCGCCACACCGAACGGCTCCGGCGCGGCGCCCTCGTGTGGGGGCAGTGCCGGGTAGGTCGGTGGCCGCATCGCAAAGCCGAGCCGCTGGTAGAGCGCGAGCGCCGCACTCATATCGCCGACGACGTGGCCGACATGGTGCAGGTGTCCGATGTCATCCGTCATGCTGCTCTCCGCCAGTGGGGCCTTGCCCTCGCCGAGTCGAACGATCTCGGGCGGGCTGCCGATCAGTGGTGCTGTCGCGGAACCAGTGCATCGGCCACGCGACCTCATTGCACCATGCCGGCACCAAAGAGAATTTGCCAACCGAGGAGGGCGCCTCCGTGCGGACGTGATCGTGCGGTATCCGCACTGTGCGTGTCGTGGACACTGCGCCTATCGCGGATGGAACAGACGTCTGGTTTCGTCGTCGGCGGGCAGGAATGTCTCGAGATGCAGCCCTTCCAGGGCGGCGTCGGTGGCGGTGCTCAGGGTCGCGGAGGTGTTGAAGAATCAGAGCGGGGTGCCGTCGACATCGATTTCGAGGGTGATCACCGGTCCGGTGCGAGGGGTGAGGGTGTCGGGTTCGCCGAGGTATCCGGCGATTTCGGTGGCGAGTTCGAGGTGACGGTGGTCGTGGGTGCGCTCGGCGCGGTGGTTCACCTGTTGCAGTAGATGGCCGCCCCATTCGGAGATATTGCGGATCCGGCGGGCCAGCCCGTCGGGATGGTTGGGGAAATTCGATCCCCAGCAGGTGACGTGGTTCCCCGCCCACTATTCGAGCGAGCGCATGAAGACCATGGTGCTCGACGAACTCGACAGCCGCGGCATCTGGGCCGGGCGCCCCGAGATGTGGTACAGCAACCTGAGCAGAGTCGGAAATATCGGCAGCGCATCCATTTTCGTGATCCTCGACGAGATGCTCAACGACGGCATGATCTCACCCGGTGACACCCTTTTGTGCATGGTTCCCGAATCCGGGCGCTTCGCGGTCTCGTTCATGCATCTCACGGCTGTGGGCTGACCGGAATCCCGTTGCGCTACCAGCTCATCGGAACCGACTCATTCAGTGCGATGAGGTTGCCGTCGGCGGCGCGCAGGACGGCAAGTCGACTGCCGGGCATGTCGACGATGCCGGTGGCCGGGTCACCGTGGGTGATCTCGGCGGTGCCGATCTCGGCGAGGGATCCGTCGGCGATCTCGCCGAGCGGCGCCGCACCGGCGGCGACCATCGCGGCGTGGGTTTCGACGAGGTTGTCGACGGTCCAGAAGACCAGTGGGTGGTTCACCCACGGCTTGGACGAGAGGGTGATGCCGCCGTCGAAGGCGGCGAAGTCCGGACCCTGGAAGGTCGGTCCCGCGCCGAGCAGGGCGGTGAAGGCCGCGACGCTCGCGTCGAGATCTGTCGCGGGGTAGACGACGTTGGCGAATCCCTTGGGGTGGCTCATGTCAGGTCCTTTTCTGTGGCTTTCGTGGGTATTGGTTCGGCGGGAAGGGGCTGATGCCGCACCAGTGGTGCCGGGACCTGATTGAAGACGAGTTGGAGCACGTCGGGCCGAGCATAGTGGCCCACCGGGTCAGCGATCGATTTGGCGACCGTGATGTGTGTGAAGTCGAGATCGGCGTACAGGATGCCCTCCTCGGTTTCGGCGAGCGGTTCGGCGAGTGAACTGCCGTCGGGACCGTAGATGCGGGCGAACCCGCCGCCTTGGACCAGGAGTTGCTTCTTGAGTTCGGTATCGCAGAACAGGTCGTGGGCGGTTCGGCCGATGACGCCGCACGGTGCGAGCACGAAGCTCTGACCTTCGACGGCGTACATCATGCTCGCGGCGTTGTTGACCTCGGCGCCGAGTGCCTGCGCGGCACCGCGATACAGCGAGAAGCTGGGCCAGGAGGCGACGTGGATCTGCTCGCCCTGGCTGAACATCGCGAATTTGGTCAACGGTTGAAGGTGCTCCCAGCAGTTGAGCGCGCCGACCCTGCCCAAGGGGGTGTCGTATACGGCGAGATCGCTGCCGTCGCCCTCGCCGTACACCGAACGCTCGACATGGGTGGGTTTGAGCTTGCGCCGCACGTGGACGGTGCCGTCGGGAAGGACAACGGCCTGCGACAGGTAGAGGCTACCGCCCGCGCGTTCGCTGAATCCGGACACGATGACGATCCCGTACTCACGGGCGGCTGCCGCGAGGGCGGCCATCTCCGCGCCGTCGCGGGTCATCGAATTGGCGGTATAGGTCGGAACCATCCGCATGGCCCAAGCCGGTGAGTCGAGCCAGATCCACGCGGGATATCCGGGGATGAAAGCTTCTGGGAACGCCACGATTTCGGCGCCGTTCGCGGCGGCTTCGGCCACCAGTTCGATAACTTGGTTGATGCAGGCCGTCAGGTCGAGCCACTTCGGCTCGGCCTGGACGACGGCCGCTCGCACGGTCGATGTCCGCATGTGTTCCTCGGTGACGCTTCGAGATTCTGGACGCGTCATATGTTATGGCCCCGGTTCGGCCGGGCCTCGACATCGAGCGCACGAATTTCGACATTTTGCGAACACAGCGGTTGATTCGGCGACGACCATGGGTTACCACTGTCTCGCCATGAAAACGCTCCAGGCCGAGATGATCGAGAAGTGGTCGCGAATTGCCAGCGACACTTTCCTACCGACGCGGGTACATGTCGACGAATCCTTCCGATGCGCGATCGAGCAGGTGCGCTTCGCCGATATCGGGATCACCAGGGTGGCCGCGACTCCGGCCTCGGTATGGCGGGACGCCGCGCTCATCGCCGCCGACCAGCGCGACGATCTGCTGTTGACGATCCACCTCACCGGCACGGGGTGGTTCGAGCAGGCCGGGCGCACGGCGCGGCTGACCGCGAATACCGCCGTCTTCTCCGACACCGGCCGACCGTATGAACTTCGTTTCGACTCCGCGATGAGCGAATTGGTGTTCCAGCTGCCGCGCAAGCGAATCCGACTCCGCGACAAGGATATCCGTGAGTCGGCCGCGCGCCTGATCGAATCCGACGCCGCGGGCTTGACGGTGTTGCGGCACGTCCTGGCCGGAATCATGAAGGACGGGCGCCCTACCGACAATGCGGACCAACTCGCCGAAACCACCATCGAACTGCTCTCGGCCACCCTGCGCCGCGGGCACCGCGCGACCGCACTGAGCGGTGAGACGCTGCTGCAGGCCGCGCGCGTGTACATGCGGCGGCATCTGACCGATCCCGGCCTCGATATCGAGGCGGTCGCCGGTGCGCATTTCGTCTCTCGACGGTATCTGGAATTACAGTTCGCGCGCATCGGCGAAAGTCCGGCCGCCTACCTGCGCGAACTGCGGCTCGGTGAGGCACAGCGGCGGCTGCGCGAAACCTCGGCCACGGTCACCGATATCGCCTACGGCGTCGGTTTCAACGACGTCAACACCTTCACCCGCGCGTTCCGCCGCGCCCACGAACTGACTCCCCGCGAGTGGCGACGCCACCACCTCTGTCCGAGGGAAGATGGACGGCACGAATCCGCGTGAACCAGGGAGCTGCGCGATGAGGCATGTCGGCATTCTTGCGCACAGTGTCGAAGGGGCCTCGCTGTGTTTGCGGACGCTCGCACAGGAAGGGGCGCGTGAGCTCGGCCCGCACCAGCATGCCGAGGTGACGCTGGACTGCGTTCCGATGGGTCGCAGCATGCCGCTGTGGGAGGCAGGCTCGCACGACGAGATTCGAAACATCTTGGCCACCAGTGCCGATCGACTGGCCGGGGCGGGCGCCGAATTCTTCGTATGTCCCGACAACACGGCGCATATGGCGCTGGAGTGCGCGGGTCCGGAGTTGGCGTTGCCGGGGCTGCACATCGCCGAGGTCGTCGCGGAAAAGGCTGCGGCGGAAGGTTATCGGCGGGTCGGGGTGCTCGGCACCAAGTACACGATGACCGGTCCGATCTATCCGCGTGTGTTGGCGGCCAAGGCAATCGCGACCGAGATCCCGGATCCCGACGAGTGCAGGCTGATCGACGACATCATCTTCACCGAGCTGTGCGAGGGAGTTTTCACGGCCGAGTCTCGGCAGCGCTACCTCGACATCATCGAACGCCTGCGCGAGCTGGGTTGTGACGCGGTCGCGCTGGTGTGCACCGAGATCCCCCTGCTGGTCACGCCGGACGTATCCCCTTTGCCCACACTGGATTCCACGCGGCTGCTCGCGAGGGCCGCACACCAGGTGGCTACCGGAGCCCGACCGCTCCCCACCTGGCATGGCGGTCCGCTCGACTGAGCTATCGGTCCGCTGTTCGCACTCCCATATTGTCGAAAGCCGCGAGAATCGCGCCTGCGCGGTCGCGCAGATCCTGCACCTCGTCATTCTCCGAAACGGACCGCAACAGCGGCCGCAGGCTCGAATACGCCGCATAGAGCGATGCGAGGATCGACATATCTCGGACTTCCTTCGCCGAATCCGCGAGGCCCGCGGCGATCCGCGTGAACACCGCATCGTCGAGGATGGGGGGAGCGCCGACTCCCAGCCGGATCAGTGCCAAGCCTCGTCGGATCGGGTCGGCGGCGAGGTCGACCTGCTCGATGAGGTCTTCGAGCTGCCAGATCGGGAGCTCTTCATCGGCGAAGCCTGCGTAGAGGTTCAGGATGTGCAGGTTCGAGCCGGAGGTCTGGACGTACCGTTGTCCGGCCAGGTCGTCCTCCACATAGTGGAACTGCACGGCTGGACCGCAGGACCAGGTGATCTTGTATTCCCGCTTGGTCTGCGGGTCCAGCCAGCCCTCCGCGACCCTGCGCCATGCGTGGGCGGCGCAGAATGCCTCGGCCTCGGCTTCTCCCGGCCCCGGCAGCAGTACGCGTCGGCGCGAACCGAACTCGATTTGATCTTCTCCCATGCCGCTCACTTTCGGTCCGATACCCGTGTCTTCCAACAATATTCAAGCCCAACTCCGGTGGGCTTCCAGAGTCGGGCAGGTCGTGGAACAGTTGCGGACGCCATGATCGCACCTCGAAAGGACTGCGGGAGAGATGAGTTGGGGACCGTGCCGGGGGCGGCGGATGGTGCTGCCCGAGGGTATCGATGAAGCCGAGGTAGCGGACTTCGTCGAGGGGGCGCAGGCGACAAAGGTGAAGGAGGTCAGCGCGCGCGTCCATTTCGGCCTGACGCGAGAAGTGTCCTGGGAGCTGGGACCCTTCCATGTGCACTACGCCGAGGAATACCCGTGCGAGGTGCGATTCGTTCAGGTCACCGGTGCGGTTCAGGGTGATATCGATGGAGCGACGGACCTGCTGGCGCGGTATCTCCGGCCGGTCCGCGAGGACGACCTGCTACGCGCCGTGGATGTGGCGGACTCGATCGAGCAGCGCCGCGCCTGCTTGGTGCGGGCCGGAATCGGCGCTCCGCTCACCTTCGACGAACCGTTCTTCCGACGCATCGCGGACGCTGTGTGCGATCGCGACGAGATGATCCGCGAGGGCGGTCTGTGGGCGGCTGTCTACGCCTTCTGGCCCGAACTGCGGCCGCTCGTCGCCGAGATGGGCAGGTCCGAGCCCGCGCAGACGTTGCGCGACCAAGCGGCTGCCGTTGCCGCTACCTGGCACTGAGCGAGTTCCTGCCCCTCACCGCAGATGCGCTGTGGTGCGTCTGCCGATCGCGGCGCTGAGCGCGTCGAGTTCGGCCAGTACGTCGACCGCGGCCCAGATTCGGTTGCGTTTGTTGGCGGAGAGGACTTCCAGGAAGCATGGCCGACGCGAGAGGCACCGTGATGCGCCGAGTCAGGCCGCGGCGGCGAAGTATCGCACTGATCAGCGCCCTGCCGAGACGACCGTTGCCATCGGTGAAGGGATGAATGGACTCGAATTGGGCGTGCGCGATGGGAGCTTGCGCCAGGATCGGCAGATCGGTGCGGTTGGCGAAGGCCACCAGGTCCGCCATCAACTCCCGTATACGTTCCGGTCCGGGCGGTTGACCGCGAACCCAAGGAGCCGTATGGTGATGACCCTCACGAATTGAAACGTTTCAATCAGGAGTAATTATGGATCAGCGTCGGGAGCGGGTGTGTTTTCTGCTCACGTTGCGGCCGGAGCGGGTCGAGGAGTATCTGGGGGCGCACCAGCGGGTGTGGCCGGAGATGCTCGACGCGCTGCGGGGGGCCGGGTGGTCGAACTACTCGCTGTTCGTGCGGCCCGAGGACGGGCTGGTGGTCGGGTATCTGGAGACCGACGATTTCGATCGGGCGGTGGCGGCGATGGACGCCACCGAGGTCAATGACCGGTGGCAGCGGACGATGGCCCAATATTTCGCCGCGCCGCCGGGCGCGCGACCGGATACGTCCATGCGGAGGCTGACCGAGTACTTCCATCTCGACTGATCCCAACCGAAAACCCCCACCCACAAAGAGATTCAACGAGGAAACCATGAGGGTAGGCGCCCGATCCACCACCGGGTGGAAGGCGACGATATCTGTCGCCATGTCCAATTACATAGAGGCGGGCTCGATCATCGCCATCGCGACCAGCCTGACGTTCTGGCAGCACGCCTTCGGCATCGGCAATTTCGCGGTCGGCTTGCTGGCGGCGTTGAGCGCCAACGCCTTCGGCGCGGCGATCGGCGCGGGTATCGGCGGACCGCTGTGTGATCGCTTCGGGCGCAAGGCGATCTACACCTACGACCTGATCGTCTACATGGTCGGCGTGCTGCTGGCGGCGGCCGCGGTGAATTTCGGGATGCTGCTCGCGGCCTTCATCATCACCGGGATCGCGGTCGGCGTCGGTGTTCCGGCTTCGTGGACCTATATCGCCGAGCAGGCCCCGACGACGCAGCGCGCCCGCCATGTCGGCACGGCGCAGTTGGCCTGGTCGATCGGCCCGCTGATCGGTTTCGCGCTCGCCGCCGCACTTGCCCCGCTGGAACTGCTCGGTTCGCGACTGATCTTCCTGCACCTTTTCGTCGTGGCGGCGGTGGTGTGGTGGATTCGCCAGGGCCTGGCCGAATCCCGCATCTGGACCGAGGAGGCAGGCGGCGACGGAAGTATGCGCGCGGCGGCGGGCGGCGCGGGTATGCGCGGATTGTTCTCGCGCCGGATCAATATCATCGCGCTGCTGGTGCTGATGGGCATCTACGGTTTCTGGAATACGGTGGCGGGCCAGGCGGGCATCTTCATGCCCCGTGTCTACGACAGCGCGGGCGTGCACAGCGCGGTCCAGCAGAATCTGCTGCAGGTGCTGGTGTGGGGATGTACGGTCGCGGCCACGTATTTCGGCTTCATGGCCTTCGCGGACCGGATGTCGCAGCGTGTGCTGTATGTGATCGGCGCGGCGCTGGGTGTGCTGGCGTGGGGTGTGCTGGTGTTCTTCACCGACGCGGGTATGCCGACGCTGCTGATCTTCGCGGTGCTCTGGGGTATTTCGAGTGGCATCGGCGCGCAGGCGTTCTACAGCCTGTGGACCAGTGAGATCTTCGCGACCGGGTATCGCGCCAGCGCACAGGGTTTCATGTTCTTCGTGGTCCGCTCGGCGACCGGTTTGCTGAGCTACTTCTTCCCGACCATGCTCGCCGCGACCGGGCTGACCACGGTCGGCTTGCTGCTGGTCGGCCTGTTGACGGTGGCGCTGGTCATCGGCGCGGTCTTCGCCCCCGAGACGCGGGGAAAGACTTTGCAGGAGATAGAGATCGAACGCTATGGCAATCCGGTGCCCGCACCGGACAAGACGATGGGAGTGCGCCCGTGACCGACCTGGTGGACCGTCTCGCGATCGAGGTGCCGTCCTGGGCCTTCGGCAATTCCGGCACCCGCTTCAAGGTGTTCGGCAGTCCGGGCACGCCGCGCACGGTTCAGGAGAAGATCGCCGACGCGGCCATGGTGCATCGGATGACCGGCTTGGCGCCCGTTGTGGCGCTGCATATTCCGTGGGATCGGGTCGAGGACTACGGGGCCTTGCGTTCGTACGCGCGGGATCTCGGCGTCGAGCTGGGCACCATCAATTCGAATACCTTCCAGGACGACGACTACAAGTTCGGCAGCCTGACCCATCTCGATCCGAAGGTGCGACGCAAGGCCATCGATCACCACCTGGCATGTATCGAGATCATGAATCAGACCGGATCGCGTGATCTGAAGATCTGGCTCGCCGACGGAACGAACTACCCTGGCCAGGGCGATATTCGAGGCAGGCAGGATCGACTGGCCGACTCGCTGGCCACGATCTACGCGCAGATCGGTCCGCAGCAGCGTTTGGTGCTCGAGTACAAGCTGTTCGAGCCAGCCATGTACATGACGGATGTGCCGGACTGGGGCACCGCGTACGCGCAGGTGTCGACGCTGGGCGAGCGCGCGGTGGTCTGTTTGGACACCGGGCACCACGCTCCGGGAACGAACATCGAATTCATTGTCGCGCAACTGCTTCGGCTGGGAAAGCTGGGTTCGTTCGACTTCAACTCGCGCTTCTACGCCGATGACGACTTGATCGTCGGCGCGGCCGATCCCTTCCAGTTGTTCCGCATTCTGGTCGAGGTGATTCGCGGCGGCGGTCTCGCGGCCGACTCCGGATTGGCGTTGATGCTCGACCAGTGTCACAACATCGAGGCCAAGATTCCGGGCCAGATCCGCTCGGTGCTCAATGTGCAGGAGATGCTGGCCCGCGCCGCCCTGCTCGATATCGAATCGCTCACCGCCGCGCAGGAATCCGGGGATGTGCTGACCGCCAACGGGGTTTTCATGGACGCCTTCTACACCGATGTGCGTCCGCGACTGGCCCGGTGGCGCGCCGAGCGCGGGCTGCCGGAGGATCCGATGGCCGCCTACGCCGCCTCCGGCTATCAGGCCCGCATCGAGGCGGAGCGCGTCGGCGGCACCCAATCCTCCTGGGGTGCTTGAGAATATGTCCGAATCCAGGAAACGAGGTCTGCCGCAGATGGCACCCAAGACGGTCACCGAGCTCATTGCCCGCTCCAACCGGCTCGGCTCCGATCCACGCAATACCAATTTCGCGGGCGGCAATACCTCGGCCAAGGGCACCGATACCGATCCGGTGACCGGCGGACCGGTGGAGTTGATGTGGGTCAAGGGATCCGGCGGCGATCTGGGCACGCTGACCGAGGCGGGTCTGGCGGTGCTGCGGTTGGATCGGTTGCGCGCCTTGGTCGATGTGTATCCGGGTGTCGACCGCGAGGACGAGATGGTCGCCGCGCTCGACTACACCCTGCACGGGCGGGGCGGGGCGGCGCCCTCGATCGATACGGCCATGCACGGTCTCCTCGACGCGGCGCACGTCGATCATTTGCATCCGGATTCCGGTATCGCACTGGCCACCGCCGCCGACGGTCCGGAGTTGACCGAGAAGGTCTTCGGTGGCCGGGTGGTCTGGGTGCCGTGGCGGCGTCCGGGTTTTCAGCTCGGACTCGATATCGCCGAGATCAAGCGGGCCAATCCGGCGGCGATCGGCACCATTCTCGGCGGGCACGGCATCACGGCGTGGGGTGCGACGTCCGCTGAGGCGCAGGCCAATTCGCTGGAGATCATCGAGACGGCCGCGCGCTACATCGCCGAGCACGGCCGCGAGGAACCATTCGGTGCGGTGCTTCCCGGTTATGAGCCGCTGCCCGAGGCACGCAGGCGGGAAAGGGCGGCGGCGCTGGCGCCGTTCCTGCGCGGTCTGGTGTCCACCGACACCGTGCAGGTCGGTCACTTCACCGATGCCGCGCCGGTGCTGGAATTCCTTGCCGCGACCGAACATCCGCGGCTGGCGGCGCTGGGCACCAGTTGCCCGGACCACTTCCTGCGCACCAAGGTCAAACCGCTGGTGTTGGATCTTCCCGCCACCGCGAGCCTGGCGGAATGCCGGAGCAGGCTGGCCGAACTGCACGAGCTCTATCGGGCGGACTACCGGGCCTACTACGAGCGGCACGCCACACCTGATTCGCCCGAAATGAGGGGGGCGGATCCGGCGATCGTGCTGATTCCGGGTGTCGGCATGTTCAGTTACGGCCGCGACAAGCAGACCGCCAGGGTCGCGAGCGAGTTCTACCTGAACGCGATCAATGTCATGCGCGGCGCGGAGGCGATCTCGCGGTATCAACCGATCGCGGAGGCGGAGAAGTTCCGGATCGAGTACTGGGCGCTGGAGGAGGCGAAGCTGGCGCGCATGCCCGAACCCAAAGCACTCGCCACCCGTATCGCACTGGTGACCGGCGCCGCGTCCGGAATCGGCAAGGCGACCGCGCAGCGGTTGGCGGCCGAGGGCGCGTGCGTGGTGATCGCCGATCTCGACGGCGCGAAGGCGAGTGCGGTTGCCGCCGAGATCGGTTCGACCGATATCGCGATCGGGATCGCCGCCGATGTGACCGATCCGGAGCAGGTGCGCGCCGCGGTCGACGCCTGCGTGCTGGCCTTCGGCGGGATCGATCTCGTGGTCAACAATGCCGGTCTGTCGCTGTCGAAATCGCTGCTGGACACCACGATCCAGGATTGGGATCTGCAGCACGACGTGATGGCGCGCGGCTCGTTCCTGGTCTCGCAGGCGGCGGCGCGGGCGCTGATCGATCAGCGGCTCGGCGGCGATATCGTCTACATCTCCTCGAAGAACTCGGTTTTCGCCGGGCCGAACAATATCGCCTATTCGGCGGCGAAAGCCGATCAGGCGCACCAGGTTCGGCTGCTCGCGGCCGAACTCGGGGAGTACGGCGTCAAGGTCAATGGCATCAATCCCGATGGGGTGGTGCGCGGATCGGGTATTTTCGCGGGCGGCTGGGGCGCGAAGCGCGCGGCCGTCTATGGGGTGCCGGAGGCCGACCTCGGTCAGTTCTACGCCCAGCGCACGCTGCTCAAGCGCGAGGTGCTGCCGGAGCACATCGCCAACGCGGTGTTCGCGCTGTGCGGGGCGGACTTCTCGCACACGACGGGGTTGCATGTCCCCGTCGACGCCGGGGTGGCCGCGGCATTCCTGCGATGACCGGCTACCTGGCCGCGGTCGACCTGGGGGCCACCAGCGGGCGCGTCATGGTCGGGGCGGTGCGGCCCGACCGGGTCGAACTGCGTCAGGTGGCGCGCTTCGCCAATTCGCCGGTCGAGTTGTGGAACGGGACGCGGGCCGCGCTGCACTGGAATCTGCCCGGCGGGTATCGGCATATCCTCGACGGGCTGGCGGCGGCGGTCCGGCAGGCGCCGGATCTGGCCGGTATCGGCGTCGATTCGTGGGCGGTGGACTATGGCCTGCTGCGCGCGGGTCGGCTGCTCGGGTTGCCGCACCACTATCGCGACGAGCGCACGGCGGCGGGTGTCGACGCGGTGCATGCCGCGATCCCCGCGCCGGAGCTGTACGCACGCAACGGATTGCAGTTCCTGCCCTTCACCACGCTCTACCAGTTGGCGGCCGAGCGGATCGATGGTCTGCTCGGCCTGGCCGATCGCGCGCTGCTGGTGCCGGATCTGATCGGCTACTGGTTGACCGGGATCATGGTGTCCGAGCACACCAATGCCTCCACCACCGGACTGTTCGACGCGCACGGCCGGTGGGACGAGGCGTTGGCGCGGCGAATCGGGTTGCCGCCCAGCTTGTTTCCGGATCCGATCCAGCCGGGGACCGATATCGGTCCGGTGCTGCCCGAGGTGGCGGCGCGAATCGGAATCCGGGCGCGGGTGACGACGGTGGCCTCGCACGATACGGCCTCGGCGGTTGTCGCGGTGCCGATGGCGGCGGAGTCGGCGGCCTATATCTCCTGCGGCACTTGGGGACTCGTCGGTGTCGAGTTGGCCGACCGGGTTGTGGATACGGCCGCACGCGAGGCCAATTTCACGAATGAGGCGGGGGCGGACGGTCGAATCCGGTTCCTGCGCAATGTGATGGGCCTGTGGTTGCTCAGCGAATCGGTGCGCTACTGGGAGCGCGACGGCACGCCGGTCGACCTGCCCGCGCTGCTGGATCAGGCGGCCGAAACCGCCCCACCCGCCGCCGTTTTCGATGTCGACGATCCGGTCTTCCTGCCGCCGGGCAATATTCCGGAGCGGATCGCCACCTGGTACCTCGAGCACGACCTGCCCGCACCGCGCGATCGAGCGGAACTGGTGCGCGCCATTGTGGAGAGTCTGGCAGCGACCTTCGCCGACCGGGTGCGCACCGCCGCCCGACTCTCGGGTGTCGATGTGCGCACGGTGCATATGGTGGGCGGTGGCGCGCAGAACGAATTGCTGTGCGCGTTGACGGCGGATCGCGTCGGACTGCCGGTGCTGGCCGGTCCGGTCGAGGCCACGGCCTTGGGCAATATCCTCATCCAGGCCCGCGCGCACGGGCTGCTGAGCGGTGACCTGGATGCCTTGCGGTCGGTTGTCGCCGCCTCGGGCGCACCCCGGCGCTACCTGCCGCGACTTGCTCCGCGATAGCCGCGCCTAGCAGGATCGGAGACGACGGAGGAGGCGCATACCGGTGGTGAGCATGAAGAAGGTCGCGGCCGCGGCCTCGGTCTCGGTCGGGACGGTCTCGAATGTGCTCAACGCGCCCGAGAAGGTCGCGCCCGCCACCGTCGCGCGCGTCCAGGCCGCCATCGAACAGCTCGGCTTCGTCCGCAATGACGCGGCGCGACAGTTGAAGGCGGGCCGGTCGCACTGTGTCGGGTTGGTGGTCCTCGATATCGGCAATCCGTTCTTCTCCGATATCGCGCGCGCGGCCGAGGCGCGGGCGGCCGAGAAGGGGCTGGTGGTTCTGCTCGGCTCCACCGACGACGATGCCGAGCGTGAGCGCCAGTATCTCGAAACCTTCGATCAGCAGCGGGTTTTCGGGCTGCTGGTCTCCCCTGCGAGCGATGATCTGGGCAGGCTGCGCGCGCTGCGCGAGCGCGGTGTTCCGGTCGTCCTGGTCGACCGCGACGGTCGCGAGACGCCCTTCTCCTCCGTCACGGTCGACGATGTGGCGGGGGGTCGGCTCGCGGTCGAGCATCTGCTGCGGTCCGGCCGCCGCCGACTGGTCTTCCTCGGCGGCCCGCTCTCACTGCACCAGGTGGCGGGCCGACTCGCGGGAGCCCGCGCCGCGATCGGCGAATTCGACGGTGCGACGCTGGAAGTGGTGCCGACCCCGGCGCCGACGGTATTGGCGGGGCGGCGCGCCGCCGATGCGCTCCTGGCCGAAGGGTTCCGGCCCGATGCCATCTTCTGCGCCAATGACCTGCTGGCCATCGGTGTGCTCCAGTCGCTCATCACGCAGGGGGTCGCGGTGCCCGCCGATATCGCGCTGATCGGTTACGACGATATCGATTTCGCGAGTTCGGCGCTGGTTCCGCTGTCTTCCATTCGGCAGCCGAGCGCCAGGATCGGTGCGACCGCCATCGATCTGCTAGTGGGGGCCGCCGGGGGCGCGCCCACCGAGAATGTCTGCTACCAGCCGACTCTCGTTGAACGCGCCTCCACAATCGGTTAGGCGTACCTCCGCCTTCGCTCCGGCCATGCGCGGATTCTGGGACGGCTTCGCCGACAGCGCCTATTAGGCAGGCGGATTCGGCCCGCGACCCGGTGGCACCGGGACGGTATTCGGTCGACACGGTTGCCGCATGGTCGTGGTGCACGAGGGCAGCGCCTCGGCGTGCGGGGCCGGGTGGTAGCCCAGCACGATGCTCGACGGATGCGCGGAGTCCAGCAGGATCGTGTTGGTGGCCTCCCCCTTCAGGTTCCCGAATTGCCAGAATCCGGTTTGCGCCGGCGTGTCGACGGTCAGGCGCACGCTGGAGCCGGGGCGGAAGGTGTGCGCGAATTTGGGGATCTCGACTCGGAGTTGGGTCGGGGTTCCCGGTGTCAGCGGTTCGGCGGCCTGTTCGGTGAATTCGTTCCAGGGGCGCAGTTCCGTGGTGTGCGTCGGGTCGAGTCGGCGCTGGGAGGCGCGCAGCCAGCCGCGTTGGACGAACATCTCCTGCCCGTCGGGACGGACTTCGGACAGGGTGACCTGGATGTCGGTGTCCGGTGCGGTGGAACTGAGCCACAGGTCGGCCGAGCCCGCGCCGTAGAAGTTCAGCGCCTGCGGCAGGACCGCGGTGGTGAAGGTCAGCCTGCCGTCGGGTGCGGTGTCGGGCGCCCAGCCCTCGGCGAGGGGGTTGTTGACCACGCTGCCCGGACGCGGATAGCGGTAATCGAGTGCGCCACCGTTGGATTCGGCGGGATGGTCGGTGAGCTCGCCCGCGCGGTTCAACCACAGCCGCATCGGTTTGACGGGGACCGGGAGCGCCGGGTATTCGGCGATGCTGGTCGGCTTGGCGACCGGATTCTCCTTGTCGCCACCGTTGCGCAACTCTTGCAGCACCCGCACATGCGGTTCGCGCTCGAATCCGTTGTCCTCGCCTTTGACGTAGCGGGCCAGGAATCTCTTCATGGTGTCTCGGATATCGGCGGCGGTCATATCGGTGTGGTGATCGCCGTTGGAACCGATCAGCCAGGTGCGCTCGGGTGCGAGGGTCTCCTCGTAGTAGCCCGTCCTCGGCCCGACCTGCTCGTCCTGCCAGGACTGGGTGGACAGCACGGGGATCTCGATCTTCCCGGTGCGCAGTACGGCGCTGTGCTCGGCCCAGAATGGGTCGTAGAAGGGGTGCGCGCTCATCTGTGCGCCGAAATCACCCTCTGGTTTCTGTGCTTTCGCGATATTGTCGGCGACCGTCGCGGCGCACCTGGTGTCATCGTCGAGTTCTTTGGCGCGGTCGGCGGCGCCGCGCCAGATCTTCGGGAATTCGGCCCACCAGTTGTGCGGGAATCCGATATTCGGGATGCCGCCCGGATATCCGACATCGCGGTACGGGTCGGTGACGTTCTTGTTCGGGGTGATGGCGCGCAGACCCTTGGGATGCTGGGCCGCGGTCCACAGTTGGTCGTATCCGGCGTAGGAGTAGCCGACCATCCCGACATTGCCGTTGGACCAGGGTTGACCTGCGGCCCACTCCACTCCGAACGCGCCTGCGGCGCCGACGGATTCGTCGAAGACCCGATCGGCTCCGGTGGAACATCCGGTGCCGGGCACATTCAGACCGACGACCGCGTAACCCTCCTCGACCCAGGGCGCGCCGATGGACGGTTCGGTGCCCGCCGAGTAGCCGTCGTATTCGATGAGCACCGGGAACGTTCCGCTCGCCTTGGGCAGGGTGACCGAGTACCGCATCTGCTCACCGGTCGGCAGGGTGAGGTATCCCCACTTGCGCACCGGCTCGTCCTTCGCGGGGCCGCCGCACGCGGCCAGTGCCATGGCCAGCGCCGCGGCGATCGATACCGCCCGCAGGCGGCGTGGTTTTCGCGGTTGCACAGTCATGGCTTCCATGATCACTTTCGGCCGCCGCCGATACATCACCCGTAGTAGTGATTATTCCGATCGGAAGTTTCCGGGCGCGGTTGGGCTCGCATATGGGCGTCGGCCCGCGCTTGGAGTTCGCGCGCGACAGTGTGGTTCCCGCGTTCGAGGATGTCCAGGGCGATATCGAGATAGGAGTGGAAGACCGGGGCCTGCGCGCCGATCACCAGACCCGACACCTTCTGGCGATTGATGACGTGCAGCAGGACCGCGGTCTGCGCCGGATCGGCGTCGACCCCGACGAGTTTGTCGTAGCGCCACTCGCGGGTGGTGCGGGATCCGGTGAAAACCACTCTGGCGGTGGTGATCACGGCGCGACCCTCGTCGACGGCGGTCTGCAGTTCCGGGCCGGGGATGTATTGGCCTCTGCTGCTGCCGGATCGGTACCAGACGCCTTTGGTGACGCGGACGCTGACACCCGAGGAGCGGCCCGCGTAGTAACCGCGCTGTCTTCGCGGCTCGATCAACTGGGCCGAGCAGTCCCACAGTGCCGATTCGCCCGCTCGCAACAGGACGCCGCGGGCCACGCCGCCGCGCGTTCCGCCCGCATTGCCCGCGGCGTAGACCATCGTGTCGAGCAGATCCTGATCGGCTTGCCAGCGGGCCAGTTCGGCATGGAATTCCCGTTCGGCGTCGGTGTATTCCGTGACCGCCTCCTGTTTGCGTCCGATCGACCACCACCGCTTGCGCACGGACATGACACTCCCCTCGGTCGAGCACCACGAGGCCCTCAGCGCGGGAGGGCATCGAGCCAGTGTCCCAAGAGATCTCGCACCGCGTCGGCGGATTCGCGTGGCAAGTGCGATGGTCAAGCCAGACTCTTCACCACCGTCAGATACTCCTCGATGGCGTCACGATTGCGGATCAGGCAGGCGATGCGGCCGGTCATGCGGGAACTCTCGCCCTCGAGGGTGGCGATCATCTCCGGTGTGGCGTCGGTGAAGTGGATGATGCGGGGTTTGTCCAGGCAGGGCAGGATCTGCTTGATGATGCGGGTGGGCAGGCCGGCTTCGAGCAGGCCGCGTATTTGCAGCACCCGGTCGACCAGGCCCGCGTCGTAGTCGCGATAGCCGTTCGCCTGTCGGGTCGGGTTGATCAGCCCCTGTTCCTCGTAGTAGCGCAGCAAGCGCGGCGGAGTCTCGGTCAGGCGGGCCAGTTCGCCGATTCGCATGTGAGCACCTTCACATCAGCCGGGGTCGACATTGACATCTATGTCAACCCTAGACGCTCTTTCCGCCCGCGATCAGGTGGGCTGATGTTCCGATCGGTTCGTACGCTCGGCGGTGAACAGCAGGTACCCCGGCTCCGAGATATCGAGACACTGCTCGAAAACCGAGATGAAGGTGTCGATCATCTCGGGGCCGTAGGTGTGGACCAGTTCCGCGCGCTGCCGCTGCGCGGCACGGATCATCTCGCGATGATGGCGCATGGTCTGCTGCGTGATGTCCCGGTACTCGAGCAGGTGCATCCCTGCCGCGCGCAGCAGCGGCGGATAGTCCTCCGGCTGCAACAGCGGGGTATTCAGCGACAGCCTGCGATATGCCTCGACTATTTCCAGCCGTCGCCCGACCAGGGGACCCTTCAGAAAGAAATCCGTGGCCACCATGTGCCCGCCGTCGGACAATACCCGGCCCACCTCGCCGAATACTCCGGGCAGATCCGGCATGTGCACTATGGATTCGATGGCGAGCACCGCGTCGAAAGACGAATCCCCGAAAGGTAATTCGACCGCGTCGGCCAATTGGAAATCGACCAGATCCGCCACGCCCGCCTCGACGGCGGACCGGCGCGCCCGCTCCAGCAGGTTCGCACTGGTGGCGACGCCGACCACGGTGGCACCGGTGGTTTTGGCGAGTCTTATTGCGGGAGCGCCCAAACCGCAGCCGAGATCGAGAACGCGACTCGAGGAATCGACGGCCAATCTCTCGATCATGAAGTCCGTCAACCGATCAGTCGCCTCCGCGACCGTGCTCGGATCCTCGGGCGACTCCCAGTATCCGAGGTGAACGTTCGTACCGACCAGCCGGTCTATCAGGGGGATCGCATTGTTGTAGAACTCGACAACCTCTTCGTTTGTCGGCATGTACAACGAAGTCACGGGCACAACCTCCTCGGCCGAATCCGAACTGACTTCAAAAATATAGATCATCTCTGGAATTTCGGCCGAGGTTCGAAGGCATCGAGTCGAATCCGAGTGCCGTGAACACCGGTTTTCTGCTCGAATACCGGACGGTTGCCCAAATCGAAACCTACTGCCGCGCAGCGGGATACATGATTCCACGGTGGGCACTCCGGACGGGTGCCGCATGCCATCGGACCGGGAAGCACACGAGTTCGCTCACGAAATGCCCTTCGAATGCCAGACTCTGGAGGACCCGATGATCTCGCCGTGCGCGAGATCCTGGAGCGTCACCTGGATTCGCCACGGCTCGAGGCACAGCGGATCGAAATTCGGATCATCGATCCCGCCCTTCCATACAAGGTAGGGATCGAAACCCTTGCGGCCCGCCTCGGCCGCGATCACCTCCCAGACATGCTGCTTGCCCGCGCGATCGTCCACCCAACTCGCCCGGCAGTCGGCGTAGACCACATCCTGTGCCGGAGTCCAATACGTGCAGGAGACATACGGATTCCGCGCGAGGTGCGCCGTTTTGACCGGCGAGCGCCCCGTACCGATCCATCCGATCGGCCGCCGATCGTCCACCTCCCAGTTCACATGCAATATCCTGCTGCGCGGACGCTCTTTGGTGTCGACGGTGGAAACCACACACCAGCCGATCTCTTCGGTCAATCGTGTGAAGTCACCCCGAATTTCGGAGAACTTCGCGGCGGAACTGAATGTTGTCGAGGAGGTCACGGGTTGGTATTTTAATGCCGCCCACCGTGCTCGCTACACTTTCATGAAGAAGCTCGAGGAATCTCACGATCAGAAACGGAGACCCACCATGCCCGAGACTTCCGCCGGTCCGGTGATTCAGACGGCGATGCGGATGCGCAAGCCACCGAGCGAGGTATTCGCCGCCCTGGCCGACCCGCAGCGGACCACCCGGTTCTGGTTCACCAAGAGCACCGGCCCACTCGAACCCGGCGCGGCGGTGAGCTGGACCTGGGAGATGTACGACATCACGACCAACGTCCAGGTGACGGCTTTCGAACAGGACCGCAGAATCGCCTTCACCTGGGACAACGGACCGAAGCCCACCAATGTCGAGATCCTGTTCACCGAACGCGAAGACGGCAGCACCTTCGTCTCGATCGAGGAGTCCGGCTTCGACGGCGATGCCGAAGCCGTCACCGAGTGGCGGCTCGGATCGCTGGGCGGATTCACCCTGATGATCGCGGCACTGAAGGCGTTCGTGGAGCACGGAATCGTGCTTTCCCTTGTCGCCGACCGTTTTCCGGATGTGCACCCGCGGTACTGATCCGCGCGCGGGAGCCGGGCCATCCGGCTCCCTAGCGCACCGCAGGCGCCACACCGCCCGGAAAAGTCGGAGCCAGGAGCCCGGGGCAGTATTCGGCCTGAATCTTGTAGTAGTGCAGGCCATTGGGGCCGTAGGCGGCGTAGAAGACGAAGCCGCGCCTGGCGTCGGGATCGGCGAAGGGGGCCTCGGCGACGATTTTGGTCAGCAAAGGGTGCAGATGGGTGGGGAAGGTCTCGGGTCGGCACCGCACCGGAAACGAGACGCGTTCGGGGCGTGGCGAATCCCAAGAGAATGTCCGATACAGGTTGAATGCCCGACCGTCCAGAACCGCCAGCTCGGCCGCCGAGGCGGGGCCGAAGCCGAGTTCGGCGAGGATGGCCCCGATATCCGCGCCGGTCAGTGCCGGGTCCAGCACCTGTGAGTACAGGTTGAGGGTGCGGGCCGGGAAGTCGACGGCGACGATGCCGATCCGACCGCCCCACCGCGACAGGTGCGCGGCGTGCGTGCGAACGGCCGCCGGGAGGCCGGGTAGCTCCAGAACCCGCCCCACCTCGGCGATCTCGGGGAGCACCGCCCAGACCTTCTGGATGCCCGAACCGATCGCCAGGTCCACTCCCACTGCGGCGGGCAGACTTTCGCAGAGCGCGTCGAGCAGCGGCATGATCCGCGGGTCGCTGCGCCTCGGGAGAAGTCCTGCGGCGCCCAGCGATTCGACCAGGGCGCCCAGCGCTCCCGGATACATGACCCGGACATTCACCTCGCGCTGCGCGGCGGGATGGGTGGTGGTGCGCACCCCCACCGCGGCGGTGGTCCACGCGTGTTCCAGCGCCGTGAGCACCGGCTCGGTGACCGCGGGGTCGTAGCGGGTGCCTGCCAGGCGGGCATAGGTGCGCAGATCGGCACGCAGCCGATCCAGAGTTACCGCCTTCGCCATGCGCCCACCTCGAACATGCCACGGCCACAGGCATTTCCGCGCGCGGAGCGCACCTGCGGCAGCCGGAACACCGACATCGATTCCGAATGTCTCGCGGCTCAGGATAGCCGGGCGATGGCCGACGGGTGGGCCTGGTTGACCGATTGCGTTGCGGGACAGCCGATTCGCGGTTTGTGACCGACACGGAACCAACCGGTTCACCACACTGAACTCACCGATCGGGCAGGGCCAGCAGGAACGGCGGTGTGCGGATGGTGCGCTCGGCGAGCGGGATGGTGATATCGAGATGCGCCCGAGTGTCGAGCTGGAATTCGCAACTACCCGCGCGATAGTCGCGCAGCGGGCGGGAATCCGAGGTCGCGGGCGGGGTGATGGCGCGGGCGACCCACTTGCCCGGCGTGAGACCCGTGAGGGTGAAACTGCCCTGGTTGGCGACGATGACCAGGGCGGCCGCGCTGGAGAGCGGGTTCGCGGCGGAGAAGATGCTCAAGTAGGCCAGACGAACCGGCGCGCCACAGGGCTCGACCAGGCGACCGGTGAGCGAGGTGCCGGGCGCGGGAGCCTTGATGGCCGGACTCCTGGACCAGCGCAGCGGGAACTCCTCACCGCGCGCGTGCCGGCGGTACTGGGCCGGGCTCAGTCCGACCGATTCGGTGAATCGCGAAGTGAAGGTGCCGTAGCTGAGATAGCCGACGGCGTGGGCGATATCCGAGACATTCGTCGACGTGGTGGCCAGCATGTATTTACTGCGGGCCATGCGCACGGCGGACAGGAATCGCACCGGAGAACATCGGGTTTCGACATGGAAACGTCGGACGAAATAGTACTTGCTATATTTTGCGACATCCGCGAGATTGTCGAGCGATATCTGCTGCCCGCAATTCTCCCACATATAGTGAATACTGTTCGCAATATGATCGGACATAAGCTCACCTAATCCACCGAAAAAGCGGCGCGAGGGATCGGCGAGGCCTACTGGCGAAGGCGTTGCTGCTGCCGCCCGGTTCCGGGCACCGATCAATTACCCCGACGACACGCCAGGCCATTTGACAGTTGGGCTGCGAGGTGAACGCTTCGCCGATGAAGCGGTTATTATGCGCAGCGGCTGATCATGTGCTGTCTCGACACCACCTTCCGCAGCTCGGTAGGTGCGAGCCGGACCCCGACTTGCACTCGACGGAAACTATGACGATTGGTTCGGAAGAATACTTCCGATTGGTGAAGTGAGCAACGGGGAAGAAGCATCGGGCCACTCTCGGATGCGAATCTGAGAACAGTCCCGATGCAAGGAGGACCTGGATGGTCTCGTTACTCGGTCGGCTCCGTCATATGATCTTCACCCCGGATGTAGGAGAGGCGTCGCTGGCAGTTCGCGGATTTCCGTCGCGCAACTCGCGGGCTGCGGCCGCCCTGGAGGGGGCCGGTACCACATTCATCACCGGACTGGGTGTCGGCACGGAATGCGCGACGGCCGCGCAGACCGCCGCGCGATTGGCCGAAGTCGACAGCGCCCGAAGAGGTTTCGCCTTCGAGGGTGCGGCCATGGCCATGGCGATTCGGGACGGACTGCCGCTGGGACACCGGCGGCACCTCGCCGAATACCGCGCCGTCGCCGATGAGCACCGCTACATGACATATGTGGGTGCGGGCTGGGCGCTGGCGCGCTTGCCGAGGCCGCTGCATCGGGCGGCGCTGAGCGGGTTGACCGATCAGGTGTTGATCTGGTTGGCACTGGACGGATACGGGTTTCACCAAGCGTATTTCCACACAGATCGTTACATAAAAGATAAGTATGTAGACCCTCGGCCGCCGCTCGTTTCGCCGGATCATCACGACTACGCGCCGCATGCCGTGGATCAGGGCATCGGACGGGCGCTGTGGTTCGTCTCGGGCGCCGATCCCGCACTCGCCCACACCCTGATCGAGAGATTCGCGCCACATCGACGCGCCGACCTGTACGCGGGACTCGGCCTGGCGGCCACCTACGCCGGTGGCGCGAGCGAGACAGAATTGGCCCACCTCATCGAATCGGCCCGCGACTATCGCGAATGCCTTTGGCAAGGCGCGATATTCGCCGCGGAGGCGCGGGCGCGAGCAGGCCTGGTGCTCCCCGAGACCGAGGCGACACTGTTCGCGCTGACCGGTCTGCGCATCGCGGACGCTTCCAGAATCGCCATCGAGACTCTGCCCACCCGGCCGACGGTGGACGGAGTCGTCGCCTTCGAGGTCTGGCGGACCCGCATTCGCAGCCACTGCCCGGCGGCCGCGCCGATGGCACCAAAGGGGGAAATGTGAACTCACGCTTGCGAATTCTCGTACCCGCCGCGGCCGCCGCACTGCTGCTGGCGACGATCTTCTTCGTCGGGTCGGCGCGGGTGGCCACCGACGATCCGGCGGCCGTGGCCGCAGGGTACCAGCTGCGATCCCTGCCGATCGACATGCCGCCGGGCTACGGGAGCCTTCCCAAACGGACTGTGCGCCAGGTGAATCCGGCCTACGAGAGAATCAGCTCATGGATCTCCTCGGTCGGCGCGGCCGTCGCGATCAACGATCTGGTGGGCCACGGCCGCTCCGACGGCCTGTGCCTGGTGGACACCAGGACCGACGAGGTCGTGGTCACCTACGCCCCGACCGCACCGCAGGCCGATCGCTTCACCCCGTTCACGCTGCGACCCGATCCGCTGGTGCTGGATTCGACGATGGCCCCGATGGGTTGCGCGCCGGGCGATTTCACCGGGAGCGGGCGCACGGATCTGCTCGTGTACTACTGGGGTCGCACGCCGATCATCTTCCGCAACAACGGTTCCGCCGGGTTGTCCGCCGCCTCGTATACACCGGTGGAGGTAATTCCTTCCGGAAGTGTTTCCGGAAGGTACAACGGCGAGCTGTGGAATACCAACGCGATCTCGATCGCCGACTTCGACGGCGACGGACATCCGGATCTGATAGTCGGTAATTACTTCCCGAATTCCGGGGTTCTCGATCCGAATGGGCATCCCGATGTGGTGATGAACGATTCCATGTCGAATGCCAGGAACGCGGCGGGCGAGCGGGTGCTGCGCTGGACCAACAATGACGCCGCGGGCAATCCGGTCTACGTCGAGGACAAGGATGCGATACCGGTCGATGACCGCACCGGTTGGACGCTGGCACTCGGCGCGGCCGATTTGACCGGCGATTTGCGACCGGCACTCTATGTCGCCAATGATTTCGGCCACGATCATCTGCTCTACAACCAGTCGACGCCGGGTCATATCAAATTCAGCACCGCGACCGGTTCGCGCGACTGGACCACTCCGAAATCGTTCGTGCTCGGCCAGGACTCCTTCAAGGGGATGGGCGTCGATTTCGTCGACATGTACGGACGCGGCAAATTCGATATGGTCGTCAGCAATATCACCGCGCCGTGGGGTCTGCTGGAAAGTAATTTCGTCTGGCGCAATGACGCCGCCACCGTCGCCGATATGCGTCGCGAACTCGCCGACGGCCGCGCGCCGTTCAGCCAGCACGCCCAGGAGCTCGGCCTGGCCTGGACCGGCTGGTGCTGGGATGTGAAGGCCGCCGACCTGCGCAATTCCGGGACGCTCGATGTGCTGCAAACGACCGGATTCGTCCAGGGCGGCAATGCCGCCGATCGCTGGGCCTGGCTGCAGGAGTTGGCCACGGCCAATGATGTGCTGCTGCACGCCCCCGAACTGTGGCCGCGCGTGACGCCCGGCGACGATCTCTCCGGTCGCGACACCATGGCGCTCTATGCCAAAGGCGGTGGCGGAAAGTATGTCGATATCACCCGCCAGGCGGGCACCGGTGCGGAGTTGCCGTCCCGCGGGGTCGCCATCGGCGACACCACCGGCACCGGAGTTCTCGATTTCGCGGTGGCCAGGCAGTGGGGCGCGCCGGAGTTCTTCGCCAATCGCTCGCCGGATCTCGGTCATTCGCTGTCGCTGCGGCTGTATCGACCGGCCGCCGACCGCAACTCCCTCGGCCAGCCCGCCTACAACGCGATCGTCACCGTGCGCACCGCCGACGGTCGCACGATGCGCAACCAACTCGACGGCGGCAGTGGACATTCCGGGAAGCGCAGCTTCGACGTGCACTTCGGGCTCGGCGCCGAGACCGCTCCGGTGACCGCCGAGATCGACTGGCTCGATCTGTCCGGCGGCCGCCACCACCAGTCACTGCAGCTCAGCCCCGGCACCCATGCCCTGATGCTCGCCGACACCGCCACCGAGATCGCCAAGGAGGCGACCGCGCCATGACGACGCTAACCCGCAAACTTCGAGTCGGCGAGCCGTCCGTCAACGGCAAGGCCGCGACCAATGGCGCACCGCCCAAACCCGCACCTGTGAAGGACAAGCGCTACCTGGCGCTGCGGAATTTCGCGCTCTCGCTCAGCGTGCTCAACATCATCGGCTATACCCTGCTCGGCTTCGAACAACCCTGGCTGTGGCCGATTCTGGCGATTGTCTGCTCGTACGCGACCGATCTGCTTTTCGAGGTGATCTTCGCTTGGTCGCGACAGATGCGGCCGCGGTTCCTGGGTCGCGGCGCGCGCGGTGTGTACGAATTCCTGCTGCCCGCCCACATCACCGCGCTGGCCGTGAATATGCTGCTGTACGCCAATAATCAGTTCTGGCCGGTGCTGTTCGGCGTGGTCGCCGCGATCACCAGCAAGTATGTGCTGCAGGCGCCATTCGGCGGGCGGATGAAGCATTTCATGAATCCGTCCAACTTCGGGATCACCGCGGTGCTGCTGTGTTTCAGCGCCTGGGTGAGCGTCGCGCCGCCTTATGAATTCGGCGAGTCCATCAACACCATGTTCCGGATCGCGGTGCCGCTGGTGCTCGCGGTGGCGGGCACGGTCATCAATGCCACCCTGGTGGGCCGGGTGCCGCTGATCGTCGGCTGGTTGGGGGGATTCGTCATTCAGGCGATCGTGCGGGCCGAATTGTTCGATGTGGCGCTGTTCGCGGCGCTGGGCACCATGACGGGCACGGCATTCGTGCTGTTCACCAACTATATGATCACCGATCCGGGGACGACGCCATTCCCGGCCAAGGCGCAGTTCATGTTCGGCGCCGCGGCGGCGACGGTCTACGGGCTGCTGATGGTGTTCAACGTGACCTACACACTGTTCTTCGCGGTGACCATCGTGTGCGCCATCCGCGGCAGCTACGCGTGGCTCGCGCACGGGGTGCGACTCGTGCGCAGCCGCCGGGCGGCACTCGTCACGACCGAACCTGGCGCAGCGCAACCCGTTCCGACCGTAGAGCGGGTCTGAGCCGATGGTTCGACTCGCGATCGTCGGTATGGCCTGCCGCTTCCCCGACGCGGCGGATCCCGCCCAGCTCTGGGAGAACGTGCTCGCGGGTCGCCGCGCCTTCCGTCCGGTTCCGAACGAGCGACTCAATGCCGCCGACTATTTCGACGCCGATCCGGCGGCTCCGGACCGGCACTACGCCACCCACGCCGCCGTACTGGAGGGCTGGAGTTTCGATCGGGCGCGACATCGGGTGGCGGCCAACGTATTTCGCGCCACCGATATCGCGCACTGGCTCGCGCTCGATACGGCGGCGGCGGCCCTGGAAGACGCGGGTTTCCCGGCGGGCGAGGGGTTGGATCGGGCGCGCACCGGCGTTGTCATCGGCAATACCCTCACCGGCGATATGACGCGGGCGACCGGGATGCGGCTGCGCTGGCCCTATGTGCGCCGCACGCTAACCGGCGCGCTGCGGCGAAAGGGTTGGGACACCGAGGAGATCGGCGCGTTCCTCGACGAATACGAGGACGATTACAAGGCCCCGTTCCCGGAGATCACCGAGGACAGTCTGGCGGGCGGACTGGCCAACACCATCGCGGGGCGCATCTGCAACCACTTCGATTTCGGCGGTGGCGGTTTCACCGTGGACGGCGCCTGCTCCTCCGCGCTGCTCGCGGTGACGCAGGCGGGTGAGGCGCTGGCGGCGGGCCGGATCGACGCGGCCGTGGTCGGCGGTGTCGACCTATCGATCGACCCGTTCGAGCTGATCGGATTCGCCAAGACCAAGGCGCTGTCCACCTCGGGAATGCGCGTTTACGACGAGCGCTCCAATGGTTTCTGGCCCGGTGAGGGCTGCGGCGCGGTCGTGCTGCTGCGCGCCGATGACGCCGTGGCGCGCGGCCTGCGCGGCTACGCGACGATCGCGGGGTGGGGCATCTCCTCCGACGGACGCGGCGGTATCACCCGACCGGATCGAGGCGGGCACCTGCGCGCCATCGAAAGGGCCTATCGGATGGCCGGATTCGGCGTGGAGTCGGTCGACTATCTCGAGGGGCACGGCACCGGGACCGCCGTCGGCGACCGCACCGAACTCGAGGCATTCGACACGGCGCTGACCGCGCGGCCCGCCGACCGTCCACCGGTCGCGCTCGGCACCATCAAAGGCAATATCGGGCACACCAAGGCGGCGGCCGGAATCGCGGCGCTGATCAAGGCGGCGCTGGCCGTGCAGCACGGCGTCATACCGCCGGTGACCGGCAACGAGCGCCCCCATCCCATGCTGGCCGGCACGAAAGATCGTCTGTACCTGCCGGATTCGGCGCGGCCATGGCCCGAGGGCGGACCGCGCCGGGCCGGGGTGTCCGCGCTGGGATTCGGCGGGATCAACACCCATGTGGTGCTGACCAGCAGACAGCCGCCGCGTCCGCTGACGAAGACCTTGCACACCCGGCTCACGCACAGCGCCCAGGACGCGGAACTGCTGGTGCTCTCGGCGGCGACCCCGGCGCGGTTGCAGTCTCGGCTGCGCGAGATCGCGGCATTGGCCGCCAAGTGCTCCTTCGCCGAACTCGGTGATCTGGCCGCCGAATTGATCCGCACCGATGCCGATCTGCCCGCCAGGGCGGCCGTTGTCACCGATCAGCGTCGGGCCGAGGAAAGGCTGCTCGACCTGGCCGAGGCGCTCGCGGCGGGCGAGCGCAGGCGGGTGGATCCCGAGCGCGGCCAATTCCTCTGTGCCCAGCCCGAACCCGAACCGCGCATCGGCTATCTCTTTCCGGGACAGGGCGCGCCGGGACGCGGCGACGGCGGCGCGACGGCCCGCCGTTTCGGTGCGGTGGCGCAGCTGTATCGGCAGGTCGGTGCCCGCGAGGGCGGTCCGGCCACCGAGGACGCCCAGCCGCGCATCGTCACCGCCTCGCTGGCGGGCCTGCGGCTGCTCGCGGCCGCCGAGGTGACCGCGGTCGGCTGTGTCGGCCACAGTCTCGGCGAACTCACCGCGCTGCACTGGGCCGGTGTATTCGGTGAGGCGGATCTGGTGCGCACAGCCGAATTCCGCGGCCGTGCCATGCGTTCGGGATCGGCGACCCAGACCGGGACCATGGCCGCGCTGCGCGCGGACGCCGACCGGGTGGCCGCGCTGATCGGCGACGGTCCTGCGGTGATCGCGGGCTACAACGGCCCGGACAATACCGTCATCGCCGGACCGGTCTCCGCCGTGGAGGCGGTGCTCGCCCGTGCGCGCGCGGCGGGGCTGCGCGCTCAGGTGCTGACCGTCTCGCATGCCTTCCACTCCCCCTTGGTCGCGCCTGCCGCGCGCACCTTCCGCGACTACCTCGAACAGTTGACAATCGGTCAGGTCGAGCGGCCGGGCATGGTCTCGACGGTGACCGCTGGTCCGTTGGAACCGGGCACCGAGGTCCCCGAACTGCTGGAGCGGCAGGTGCGCGCGCCGGTCCGCTTCGCCGACGCGCTGTCCCAGTTGGCCGAGAAGTGCGATCTGCTCATCGAGGTCGGTCCCGGTCCGACGTTGCTCGCGCCCGCCGCCGAGATCTGTCCCGGTGTGCCGGTGGTGGCCATGGAGACAGACGGGGGTTCGGTCGCGGGCGTGCTGCGCGCGCTGGGGGCCTGCTACGCACTCGGCGCGCATCCTGATCTGCGCGCGCTCGACGCCGAACGCTTCCATCGGCCCTTCGCGTTGGACAAGCGGTTCGTCTTCCTCGAAAGTCCCTGTGAGCACGCGCCGGACGATTCGCAGGTGCGCCGGACCCGACCCCGCAAGTCCGCCGCACCCGCCGTCGAGTCGGCGGCGGTCTCCGGATCCGCCTTCGACACCCTGCGCGAATTGCTCGCGGGCCGAGCCGAACTCGCCCTCGACGACATCACTCCGCAGTTGCGTCCGATGGACGATCTGCATCTGAGCAGCATCACCATCACCCAGTTGGTGGCCGATGCGGTACAGCGGCTGGGCGGTTCGGTGCCGGAGCCGACCACCAATGTCGCGACCGCCACCATCGCCGAACTGGCCGCCGCCATCGAGGCGGCGGCCGTCGCGGGTGCGGACGCGCCCGGACGCGATGAGCTGCCGGGGGTGGCGCCGTGGGTCCGGCCGTTCCGCGTCGACCTCGTGCGTCGTCCGCTGCCACCGCTGCGACCGGGTGCGCCCGGACACTGGAAGGTGTTCGCGCCCAAGGACGATCGGCTCGCCGCCGCGGTGCGGCGCAGGCTCGATGCCCAACCGCTCGGCAGCGGAGTGCTGCTGCGGGCGGGCACGGACCCGGAATCGATCGACCGCATGCTCGCGGCGGCGCAGGCCGCGCTGACGGAGCAGGTGCCTTTCGTCGTGGTGGACGACGACGAGCACGGTGCGGCGGCATTCGCCAAATCCCTGCACCTGGAGGCGCCCTCGATCCGCACGACCGTCGTCCATACCGCACCCGACGCGCCGCCCACCGATACCGCGCGGTTGATCTGCGCGGATATCGCCGCCACCGAGACCTTCCGCGAGGTGGGCTACGACGCGTGGGGCGCCCGCGCCGAACCGGTGCTGCGCGAGCTCACGCTCGAATGCGGCGAATTGCCGCTGGGTCCCGACGATGTTCTGGCCGTCACCGGCGGGGCGCGCGGGATCACCGTGGAATGCGCGCTGGCGCTGGCCCGTGCCACCGGGTGCGGGCTGGCCGTCCTGGCGCGCAGCGACCCGGACGCGCCGGAGGTGGCCGCGAATATGGCGCGACTGCGCGAATCCGGTGTCACCGCGCGGTATTTCGTCGCCGATGTGACCGATCCCGAGCGGGTGGCCGCCGCCGTGGCCGCGGTGCGCGCGGAGTTGGGCGAGATCACCGGCATCCTGCACGGCGCGGCCCGCAACGCACCCGCCGCCATCGGATCGCTCACCGCCGCCGAGATCCAGCACACTCTCGCGCCGAAAGTCGATGGGCTGCACCATCTCCTAGCGGCGGTCGATCGGGACGCCCTGCGGGTGGTGGTCGGTTTCGGCAGCATCATCGGTCGCGCGGGTCTGCGCGGCGAGGCGCACTACGCGCTGGCCAATGACTGGTTGCGCGCGGCGATCGATCGGCTGGACCGCGAAATGCCGTGGTGTCGCTGCCTGACCATCGAATGGTCGGTGTGGGCGGGCACCGGCATGGGCGAGCGGCTCGGCGTGCTGGATTCGCTGATGCGCGAGGGGATCGAGCCGCTGTCCACCGATGCCGGGATCGAGGTGATGCTGGATCTGCTGCGCGCCGCGCACGGTCCGACCGGTGTGGTCGTCCTGGGCCGCACCATGTCGCTGCCGACGATCCGCTTCGAGGATGCCGAACTGCCGCTGCTGCGCTTTCTGGAGCGCCCCCGGCTGCACTTCCCCGGCATCGAACTGGTCGCCGACGCCGATATCTCCACCGGCACGGATCCGTATCTGGCCGAACACCGTCTGGCCGGTGACGCGCTGTTCCCGGCCGTCATGGGGATGGAGGCGATGGCACAGGCGGCGACGGCTCTGCTCGGTCCGCACGAGGGTATCGATCTGCACGAGGTGGAGTTCCTGCGGCCGATCGTGGTTCCGGCCGAGGGCGTGACGATACGGGTGGCCGCGTTGCGTTCGGGCGATGCGGTTCGGGTCGTTATTCGATGCGGTGGCACGGGATTTCAGCTCGACCATTTCCGGGGCGTGTGTCGGCCTGCGGATGCGAAGGCGCCCACCGTCGAGGCGACGGCCGAGCCGCCGAGTCTCGGCATGCCGATCGATTCGGACTTCTATGACCGAATCATGTTCCACGGTCCGATATTTCGGGCTGTGCACGACTATCGACACGTGGCGGCGCGCGCCTGTGTCGCTCGGATCGGCGTCGGGGCGCGGCGCTGGTTCTCCCCCATGGTGCCCAACGGTCTGGTCCTGGACGATCCCGCCGCGCGCGACGCGTTCATGCACGCCATCCAGGTGTGCGTACCGGACGCGACCCTGCTGCCGTCGAAAATCGCCGTGGTGCGCGGGTTCTCGCATCGGGCGCGCGAGGTGACGTTGCGGGCGGTCGAACGCGGGCAGGAGGGCGCGGTCTACACCTACGACCTCACCGCCCTCGATCCCGACGGCGCGCCCGTCGCGGTCTGGGAGGGACTGGAGTTGACCGCCGTCGCCCCGCTGTCGCCGCGGGCGTGGACTCCCGAACTGCTCGGCCCCTACCTCCAGCGCGAATTCGACGCGCTGCTGCCGGAACCGGTGCGGGTGGCCGTGATTCGGGATCGGGCCGACGATCATCGCGCGGCCAGCGCGCGGGCGCTGACGGCCGCGCTGGGTCGCACCGTGCCGATCCACTACCGACCCGACGGGCAACCGGAGATTCCCGGCGAACACGCCAGCTTCTCGCACGACGCGGGTCTGACGATCGCGGTGGTCGGCACGCGCCGGGTCGGCTGCGATATCGAGACGGTCGAGCAGCGCGCCTCGGCCGAATGGAACACGCTGCTGGGCAAGTCCGGTGTGGCACTGGCCGAGGCGTGCGCCAGAGCGGCGGGCGAATCGTTCGCCGCGGCCGCGACGCGGGTGTGGGGGGCGCGCGAGGCGGTCACCAAACTCGGCGGCACGGTCACCCGACCGTGGCTGACACTGGACGGCCGCCATGGCGAGATGGCCCACGCGGGCTGGCTGGCCTTCCGACACGGCTCGGATCTGGTGTGGTCGTTGCGCACCACGGTCGGCGGGCCGGGACCGGATCGTCCGGTCGTGCTCTGCGTGGTCGAGAAGGGTTGAGACATGCGCGCTTACGAGATGGCCCACACGGTCGGCTTCGAGGAGACGAATCTGGTCGGCAATGTGTATTTCGTGAATTACCTGCGCTGGCAGGGTCGTTGCCGGGAGATGTTCCTGCTCGAGCATGCCCCGGAGGTGGTGGAGGAGATCCGCCGCGATCTGAAGCTGTTCACGCTCAAGTGCGAATGCGAGTACTACGCGGAATTGAGCGCGTTCCAGCGACTCACCATCCGCATGACACTGGTGGATCTCACCCAGACCCAACTGGAGTTCGAATTCGCCTACCTGGATATCGACGAGTCCGGATCCGAACGCCTGGTCGCGCGCGGCAGGCAGCGGGTGGCCTGTCTGCGCGGCACCGGGACCGAGGTGGAGCCGACTCGAATACCCGAGAGCCTGCGCCGCGCGCTGGAACCCTACGCCGACGAGCTGCGTGTTGCGGCGGGGTGAGGTGGGCTCAGGAAACGTCGACCACTTCGCCTGCCGCGGGTTTGGCGGTGAGTTCCAGGTCGAGCAGCCGCAGGCAACGCTCCAGCGCGACCGTGTCCCCGGTGATCACGACCTTGCCGGACAGGACGGCATCGAGGACGCCGAGCTGTTCGGTGCCGACCTTGATGAAGGTCTCCGGATCGGCGGTGACCACGAGCGCCGCCGCCCCCACCACCGGTCCGTTGACCACGCGCGCCACGCCGTCGGCGCAGTGCACGTGGAAAAGCTCACTGCCGATCTGGAATTCGTAGTCCTCGTCGACCTCGGGCGGCGGGCCGACCGCGACCATGGCCTCGAGCGCGACCCGGCCCCATTCGGCGCGCACCACCCCGCCCGATTCGGAGGAGGCCACATGCGACAGACCCCACGAGGCCAGGCCGATGATGACCGGGCGCAGCGCCTCGCCGCTGGGGGTGAGCCGATAGGAGACGCCGCGCCGGTCGCCGGAGACCGTTTCGCGGGCGATGATGCCCGCTTCGGTAAGCATCTGCAGACGGGCGGCCAGCAGGTTCGGGCCGATGCCGACCAGCGTCTCGTCCAGGAGTTGGTTATAGCGCTTCGGGCCGGTCATGAGATCGCGGATGATGAGCAATGTCCACCGCTCGCCGACGATATCGAGCGATGCCGCCACCGCGCACATCTGCGCGTATCGCTTCGTTCCCATGGGTCACCTCGAGATTTGTCCAGCCGGTGTCCTCGACCTTGTCGGAACTGAAACGGCCATTGGTAGCTACATAGAGACATGGTAATCGGGGGCGATCACGGATCGGCCGCGCGACCGCGCGGAATCGGCGGCGACGCAGGCGCGGGCCGCATTGCGGACGGCAATTTCCGACGCATTCACAAGCTTCAACAACAGATAGTTTCACGCGGGTTTTCCGCGAGTAAGGAGCAACAGGATGGATCCAAGCCCCGCCACCACCGCGCGACCCGCGGTCTTCTGGCTCGGCGTCGCCCTCACCGTAGTGGGCGCGGCCCTGCACCTGCCGATGTATCTGATGGCACGGGATATGGGCTATCGACTCGTCGGCATGCCGATGAGTCCGGACATGCTCGTGGGTATGGCGCTGCTCGTTCTCGGCGTCGGACTGTCGATCCACGGGCTGGTGCCTGCCCGAAACGCGGTGCGCCCCAGTCCGGTTCGCCTCAGCGTCGCCCCGCTCGACGACGCCCCGATCCGGCCGGCGCATATCGCCCTGCTGCTCGCGCTGGCGGCCGCGGTCACCATCGATGTGATGAAACCGGTGGCGCTGGCCTTCACCGCGCCGGGGGCGGCGGCGGAATACGGCCTGCGCGGACCACTGCATCCGACGGCCGACGCGCTGCCGATCGCGCTGTATCCCCTCTTCGGGATCACCGGAACAATGCTCGGGGCTTTCCTTTGGGGCTTCCTGGGCGATCGAATCGGGCGGCGCGCCTCCATCCTGCTGGCGGGCGTGCTGTTCATCGCCACCTCGACCTGCGGGGCCATGCCCGAATACTGGATGAATCTGGCCATGTGCCTGGCCATGGGGCTCGGGGTGGGCGGAATGCTGCCCATCACCTTCGCACTGCTCTCGGAGACGGTGCCGCGCAGGCATCGGGGCTGGATGATGATCCTCATCGGCAGCGATATCGCGGGGGCCTACATCATCGTCAGCTGGCTGGCGGCCACCTGGGCGGCACCGGACCGATTCGGCTGGCGGCTGCTGTGGCTGATCGGATTGCCCACGGGGCTGGCGCTTTTCGTGCTCAATCGATGGATTCCGGAATCGCCGCGATTCCTGCTGCGGATGAATCGACCGCAGGAGGCGGCGGCGGTGCTGCGCCGGTACGGCGCCGAGATCATCGAGGAGACAGCGGCTGCGCGCACCGAGGACACCAGCACACGGCAATTGCTGCGCCGCCCCTTCCTCGGACTGTCCATCGCGGTGGTGCTGCTGGCCATCGGGGTCGGGACCACACAGTTCGGGTTCCAGCAGTGGATACCTTCGAATCTGCAACGGCTCGGACTCTCGGAGGTGAACGCCAGTTCGGTGCTGCGCAATGCCGCGATACTCGGCTTCCCCCTGAGTATTCCGGTCGCGCTGCTCTACGGCTTCTGGAGCAGCAAGAAGACCGTGCTGCTGCTGGTCGGGGTGATGACGGTGGCGTTGAGCGCGTTCATCGCCTTCGGCGACAGCGTCGTCGACAATCGGGTCGCGCTGTATGTGCTGCTGATCGTTCCCATCTGGGGCATCAATATTCTCAATGCCGTGCTGGCCGCCTACACCGCCGAGGTGTATCCGACCGTGGTGCGGGCGCGCGGCAGCGGGCTCTCGGCGGCGGCGACCAAGGCGGGCGGTGTGCTCATCCTGGCGGCGGCGGTGGCCGCGTTCGCGGCACCGTCGATACGGTTCACCGCCGCGGTGGGCGTGGCGCCGCTGGCCTTGGCCGTCGGCGCGCTCGCGATCTACGGACCCGAGACCAGGCAGCGGCAACTCGAACACATCACCGCCACCCAGTTCGCGAAGTAGTCACCCACCCAGCGCATCTCGCGCCGCCGCGAGATGCGCGGGCGAGACGCCACAGCAGCCGCCGAGGATATCGAGGCCGTAGGCCGAGCGCCATTTGACCAGCAGTTCGGCGAACTGCTCCGGATTCAGCGCGCTCGGCTGCGCGCCCTCGTGCGCGACGGTGCGGTCCTCATTGTTCGGATACGCGCCGATGAGTCCGGCCTTGCCCCGGCACAGCGCGCGCATGGCCTTCTCGGTGGCCTCGGGCGTACTGCAATTGACCAGCACCGCCTCGGCCCCGTCGCGCTGCACCGCGTGCACCGCGCCGGACAGGTCCTCCCCCGAGATGAGACGGCCGTCCGCGCCGCAGGCGAAGCCGACCCAGGCCCGGCCGCCGACGGCGAGCACCTGTTCGAGCGCGATCCTGGCCTCCCGGATGGTGTTCATGGTCTCCAGCAGGTACAGATCGACCCCGGCGCGGGACAGTTCGGTGGCCAGCCAACGATGTTCGGCCCGCAACTCGTCGTCGGGCGGGACCAGATCCGGGCGGTAGGCATCCTCCACAGGTGCGATGGACCCGGCGATCAACGCCTCCGGAGCGCGAGCCTCCTTGCGCGCGGCGCCCGCGACGCCGACGGCCGCGTGCACCATCCAGGCCCGACCGGCCTCGTCGAGCCGGGTGCGACTCAAAGCGCGCAGATTCGTGCGAAAGGTGTTGGCGGTGATCACCTGCGCGCCCGCCGCCAGATACGCCTCGTGCACCGATTGCAGGATCTGCCGTTTGGCCCCGGTGCGCAACGCGTCCGTGGTCCACCAGGGGTCGGCCATCGGCAGGCCCGCGCGCTCGAGTTCACTGGCGACGCCGCCGTCGAGCAGTGCTACACCCTCGGGGGCTGGGGAATTGGTCATCGGTCACCTTCCATCGCGCGCCGCAGATCCGCGACCAGATCGGCCGGGTCCTCGATTCCGGCCGACAGCCGGATCAGGTCATCGGTGATACCGACCGCGAGGCGGGTCTCGCGCGGTATCGGACGGTGGGTCATCAGGGCCGGACATTCGATGAGCGAGCGCACACCGCCCAAACTCACCGCGCACGCGAACAATTCGGTGCGGGCCATCAGCTTCTCCGGATCGCCGCGATAGCGGAAGCTCACGATCGAGCCGGGGCCCGACATCTGCGTGCCGACCAGGTGACGCTGCGGATGCGTGGGCAGGCCGGGGTATTTCACCTCGGCCACCGCCGGGGCCGCCGCCAACATCTCGGCCAGCAACTGTGCCGTCTCCCCCTGCCGCGCCACCCGCAGCGAGAGCGTCTTCACCCCGCGATGCACCAGGTAACAATCGAGTCCGCCGGGCACGCCGCCGGTAACCGTGCGATGCGCGACGAAACGCCGATGCAGCGCCTCGATATCGCAGACCAGCGCGCCGCCGAGTACATCCGCGTGGCCCGCGATGAATTTCGTTGTGCTGTAAAGGCTTACCTGTGCGCCGAGATCCAGCGGGCGTTGCAGCGCCGGGCTGGCGAAGGTGTTGTCGACGACCACCGTCGCGCCGCGCGCGAGTGCGACGACCTCGGTCAGGTCGGTGAGTTCGAGCAGCGGATTGCTCGGCGTCTCCACCCAGACCATCGCCGCCTCGGTGGACAGGACCCGACGCAACTGCTCGGAATCGGTGAAATCCGCGTAGTCGACCCGGATTCCGTAGCGCGAGAGCACCTCGAACAGCGCGTAGGTGCCACCGTAGACATCGCGGGAGGACACCAGCCGCTGGCCGGGCGTGAGCAGGGACAGGGCCGCCGTGGCCGCCGCTTGACCGGAGGAGAACACGGCGCAGTGCCGCGCGTCCTCGAGGGCGGCGAGGCATTCCTCCAGCGCCTCCCTGGTGGGATTCTCACCGCGAGAATAGAAGTGGCGCGGCGGATCCTGCTGGAAGCGGTCGTAGGTGGTGGCCATGTGGATGGGCGGCACGATATCGCCGGTGCCGGGAGTGGGCGGCTGGCCGCTGTGAATGAGTCTGGTGTCGAAGCGCATTCGGGTCAGCCATTCGCGACGGCGCGCAGCAACAATGTCGTGCTCGGCAGGGCGACCCGGCCGTCGGGGCGGCGGTAGGGTTCGACGGCCGCGCCGACGGCGGCCCACGTCGGCGCGTCGTCGACGCTGCCGAACCGCTCCCTGATCTTGTCCTTGAGACCGGGCGGGCTGACCACCTTGTTGAATTCCGCGTAGCGACCCGGTGATTCGACCAGGAACGGCACCTCGTAGAGCTGGACGGACACCTCGGCGAAACCCGCCTCGGCCAATTCCGCCGCGATCAGATCCGGATCGGCCATGCTGAACGGGCCGGGCGCACCCGCGGGACCCGTTGGGAGTTCCAGCCTTTCGGCCAGGACGCGGTAGCCCAGTGACATCATCGGCGCGGCGGCGGGCTCGGCCCAGACGGCGGCGGCGAGCACCCCGCCTCGAGTCAGCACGCGCTCGACCGTGCGGAACAGTGCCGTGCGGTCCACGGCGAACATCAGACCCCACCGGCTGAGCACCACATCGAAGGACGCGTCCGGGAATTCCATCGAATCCGCGTCCCCGACCCGGAATTCCGCGTTCGCGGGTGCGCGATCGGCGGCCAGCGCGATCATCTCGGGCGCGAGATCGATACCGACGACGCGCCCGGCGGGGCCGACCACCGCGGCCGCGGTGAGCGCGGGTTGCCCGGTGCCCGTGCCGATATCCAGGACGCGCTGCCCGGCGCGCACGCCGCCGAGTTCCAGCAGTCGGGCCGTGACGGGTGCGCCGCCCGATTCGAAATCCGCCTCGCAGGACAGCCATCCGGAGCTGATGGCATTCCAGTTGACCCGCTGGGTGTTCTTGAAGGCCACCGGGTCGAAGGCCGCCGTGGTCATGAGTGTCCCTTCGCCGGATCGATAGCCAGGAAACGTTCGGTGGGATGGTCTTTGGTCCATACGCCCGGTGCGACGGTGCTCAGCGCCCGGCGCACCACGTCGATCTCGTCCTCGGTGTTGTAGATCCCGAACGACAGCCGCACGGTGCCGACCACGCCGAAGGTGTCGACGAAGACATTGGCGCAGTGCACGCCGCTGCGCACGGCCACACCGTGCTGGTTCAGGTGGCCGCCGACATCGTAGGGATGGATGCCATCGACCACGAGCGAGACGATGCCGTTCGGGTCGGCGGCCGGATCGCCGAGCACCCGCACGCCCGGCACCGCGCCGAATGTTTCGACGGCGGCGCGCACCAGGTGTTCGTCATGGCCGCGCACGCGCTGCCACCCCAGGGCCGCGAGGTAGTCCAGCGCCGCCGCGAGTCCGACCGCGCCCGCCACGTGCGGGGTGCCCGCCTCGAGTCGGGCGGGCACCGGCACGTAGCCCACCGGGGTGTCCAGCGTGACACCCTTCACCGTGCCGCCGCCCACCTGATAGGGCGAAAGTTCCGACAGCAGCGCGTATTTGCCGTAGAGCACGCCGATACCCATGGGGCCGTAGACCTTGTGCCCGGAGAAGCAGTAGAAGTCCGCGTCCAGCGCGCGCACGTCGACCGGGCGGTGCGGCACGGCTTGCGCACCGTCGACCACCACCGGGATCTCGTGGCGGTGCGCCTCCTCGATCAGGGTGCGCACCGGGTTGACGGTGCCGAGCACATTCGAGGCGTGCGCGACCGCCGCGAGCCGCACGCGCGGGCCGAGTGCGGCGGCGAAGCGCGCGGGCGCGACCCGGCCGTCCGCCTCGACCGGCACCACCACCATGCGCGCGCCCACCGTCTCGCACAGCCGCCGCCACGGCAGCATGTTCGAGTTGTGCTCCATCCCGGTGACGACGACCTCATCGCCCGCCCCGACCCGCGACCGGCCGAACGTGTCGGCGAGCAGATTCACCGCGCCCGTGGTGCCGGAGGTGAACACCACCTCCTCGGGCCGCCCCGCGTTCAGGGTGCGCCGCACCGTCTCTCGCGCGTTCTCGTAGGCATCGGTGGCCGCCATGCTGAGCGTGTAGAAGCCGCGGCCGATATTGCTGTTGACCCCCGCGTAATAGTCGACCAGCGCGTCCAGGACCACCTGCGGTTTCTGGGTGGTGGCGGCATTGTCGAGGTAGACGAGCGGATGCGGACCGAAGCGCCTGCGCAGAATCGGGAAGTCGTCGCGAATCAGCTCGCCCAGTGTCGCGGAGCTGATCCCTTGCAGATTGTTCAAGCGGAGATTCATCGTCTCGGACACGAGATCACTATATCTAATTGAAGTGAAAATGCCCAGGTTTCAGCGGGTTTCGTCATATTCGGGAGGTGCGAACAGCGCGCGGAACCCGGCCGGATATTCCGGCGGGAATTCGAATACCTTCTGCGGCGGATACCGCCGCTCGTGCGCGCGCGGACCGAAGAAGTACCAGCAGATCTGAGCCACCTGTTCGGTGAACACCACCGGATGCACCGCCGCCGAATACATGCCGAGGTGCGCGAACGCCGCTCGGAACTCCCCGCGCGGACCGAAACCACTGTCGGAGAGCACATGTCCGAATAGGTCGTGCACCGCGCGGAACAGATCGTTGTGGCGCAACTCGATCCCGTCCACCACGATTCCGGACGGCTCGACCATGGGGTGTCCGATCAGCCCCGGCCCCGGCCCGTGCGCGACGGAGGTCAAATGCACGAACAACTCCGAATCCGCGCGCACCGCCGCCCGCAGGTGCGTCGAATCGCGATAGGGCTGACCCGATTCCAACCACGGCCGCACCGCGATACCGGCCGCGACGACGGTGCGGAACTGTCGCAGATTCTCGGCTTTGAATCGGGTGTAGCGCACGGCCAAGCGCCGATCGCGGACCGTGTACGGCGCGGTCTCGAAATAGTCGGCGACCCGGCGGGCGAATTCGGGATTCCACCGCAGCCGGTAGGCGGTGCGGTCCGGCTCACGATCCGGCAGATACCGGTGGACGTAGTCCCGCGCGACCTCGCGCAGCTCAACGCCCATGAATACCCCCTTCGCCGAACAACCCGCGCATCAACTGCGGTTTGGCCGCCTCCTGGAAATCCATATCCGGATCCAGCGCGCGAATGGCCCCCTCGATCACCAGCAGCGACAGCAGCGGGAAGATCAACTCCGGGGCGGCGTGGATGCCGAAGCGTCGCATCAGGTCGAACATCTCCATGGCGAAGGCCATGAGGCTGAACTCCTGCGCGGACTGACCGTGGCTGCGCACCACCAGATCGGCCATGCGCTCGGTGAATCCGGGCAGGTCGGCGTCGGCGGCGACCCGCTCGGCGCTCTGGATGACGATCTCGGCGGCGTACACCCCGCGCCCGATGGCCATATTCATGAAGAACTCCGCGAACAAACGCCGCAGCCGATCGGTGAGCTGCACGCTGAATCCGGCGTCGAGCACCACCACCTGCGCGGCCCTGGTGAAATACAGATTTCCCGGATGCATATCGCAGTGCACGAATCCGTCCACGAACAGCATCTGATACATCGCGGCCATCCCGGAGGCGGCGAAGCGCTTTCGGGCCGCGGCCGAACAGGATTCGGCGGTGTTCACCGCCAGATCCGGGATGAACTCCATGACGATGCAGCGCGGACGGCACGCCTCCGGATACACCTTCGGCACCCACACCCTGGGCACCTCGGACAGGTTCTTGCGCAGCCGACGCAGGTTGTCGGCCTCCCGCTCGAAATCGAGCTGCCCGAGCACGGCCCCGGACATATTGGCCACCACCTCGTTGACCGGGAGCCCGCGAAACATCGGCAATCGGGCCATGAGCGCCGCGCCGGCACGCATGAGCGCCAGATCCTGCGCCATCACCCGCTCTATTCCGGGCCTGCGCAGCTTCACCGCGACGTCCTGGCCGGTGTGCAGCCGACCCCGATAGACCGAGGCGACGCTGCCGGACGCGACCGGACGCGCATCCAATTCGGCGAATACCGCCGCCACGTCCGCGCCGTACGCCTCGGCCAGCGCGACGGCGGTCTGTGCGGCATCCAGCGGCTCGACCGAATCCTGCAGCAGCGACAGCTCATCGCACAGCGCGCGCGGCAGCAGGTCGCGTCGGGTGCCGAGGACCTGACCGGCCTTGACGAAGGTGGGACCGAGCGCCATGAGCAGTGCAACCAGCCTGCGGTTCACGTGGCGGCGACCGGCCGGTGGACCGTAGCGAACCCGCTGGAGGAGACCGACCGCGAGTGCGGGCAGCACGACGGCGGCGGTGGTGCCCGCGACCTGTGTGGCGCGCAGCGTGAGCGCCAATCCCGTTCGCATACCTCAACACTCGCTCTCTGTAGCTACGGCCGCACGCAACTCGCGGTGCAGCTCGCGCGCCAGCCATGCCGGGCAGAACGCGGCATCGATCCCCCGCTCGAGCACTCCGATGAGCGCGGGGATCGGGAGGCCGAGTTGTTCGTGACAGAGCCGGAATTCGTGCTTCAGCGTCGTGCCGAACATGGCCGGGTCGTCGGTGCCGAGGGTGACCGGGACCCCGGCGGCCAGCAGCGCGGGCAGCGGATGGGCCGCGAGATCGGGGACCGCGCCCGTGCGGATATTCGACGTCGGGCAGATCTCGAGGGTGATGCCGCGCCGCGCCAACTGCTCGAGCAGGCGGGGATCGTCCACCGCGCGAATACCGTGGCCGATGCGTTCGGCGCCGAGATCTTCGATGGCGGACCAGATCTCGGTGGCGGTGGTGGTCTCCCCCGCGTGCGGCACCGAGTGCAGGCCATTGGCCCTGGCCTTCTGGAATACGGCACGGAACATGCGGCGCGGCGCACCCGCCTCCGGACCGCCGAGGCCGAAGCCGACCGCGCCGTCGGGCTGGTGGTCCAGCAGCCAGTCCAGCGTGGCCTGCGCGCCCGCCACGCCGACGTCGCCCGAGACGTCGATGATCCAATTCAGGTGCACACCATGTTGTTTCGCGACGAGCGCGCGACCCGACGCCAATGCCTGCGCCAATTCGTCGGGGGCGATGCCCATGCGCAGATGCGACAGTGCCGTGACCGTCACCTCGGCATAGCGGACATGCTGCTCCGCGAGCTGCGCGCCGAGACCTACCACCAGCGCCTGCACCTCCGCACCGCTGGTGACCAAACGATTGACCGCCGTGTACACCGCGATGAAATGCCCGAAATCGGTGAAGCGGAAGTACTCTCGCACGGCCGCCGCATCGGTGGGGACGCCGACCTCCGGCCGCAGCGCCGCCAATTGCGCCACCGTCGACACGGCCGCCGAACCCAGCAGGTGCACATGCAGTTCCACCTTGGGCAATGCGGCGAGCAGGTCCGCGCCGGGGGTGCCGGGAATGATCATTCGACCCCCTGGTGAGCGGCGGACAGTGACGCGACGAGCCACCGGGACCCTCGCTCGATCAACGATAGCTTTTTGAAGTCAACTCCGCGAGATCGTCGAATCAACCTCGAAGAAGCGGGATTCGGGTTCCCCCATAGCGGTCGATAGGACAGAAGGGGTATGTAATGTGTAGTTAGTCTCGAGTCCCGCACTGTCCTCGAGTCCCACACTGTGGAAGAGAGTCCCGTGAACGGCGCTGACGATCCCATATCCGCCCGGTCCACCACGATGACCGCCGAATCTCCCACGCTGCGCGGCGCGGCATGGTCCCGGATCCGCGAACTGTTCGCGCTCGAACCGGGGGCCATCCACCTCAACTGCGGCACGGTGGGCGCGATGCCGCACGCCGTCATCGACACCGTGGACCGGGTGACCAGGCATTGGGCGGGCGGCCTCGGCGATGTCTATCCGCCGGGCAACTACCCGGACCACCGCGCCGCCATCGCCAAGGCGTACCGGGTCGACCAGGACGAGATGGTCATCACCCACAATGCCACCGAGGGGATGGCGCGCGTCATCCACGGACTGGACCTGCACGCGGGCGACGAGGTGCTGACCACGACGCACGAATGCTATTCCGTACTCTCCAATTTCAACCTGCTGCGCAACCGGATCGGCATCTCGCTGCGCACCCTCACCCTGCCCACCGGCTACGAGGTGCGCGCCGAGGAGATCCTCGACCTGATCGCCGCCGCCATCACCCCCCGCACGAAAGTCCTCGCCTTCGCAGGCATCACGCTGTTCACCGGCACCCGGCTGCCCATGCGCGCCCTGTGCGAACTGGCGCACCGGCACGGCTTGATCACCGTCATCGACGGCGCGCTGCTGCCCGGCATGCTCGACCTGGACATGCGGGCCATCGGCGCGGATTTCATCTCCTGCTCCGGCTCCAAATTCCAATGCGGCCCGCTCGGCACCGGACTGCTCTACGTGCGCAACAAGATTCACCCCGAACACAATCCGCTGCCGCTGCCCACCTTCTGGCCGGTCATCTCCACCTGGTACCCGATGCAGGGCAGTCCGCCCCCGCGCACCACCACCGCGATCGAGAGCGACAATATGGCCGACTACCTCCAGAGCGCGGGCAGCGCCAGCATCGCGCGCGGCGCCGCGCTGGCCGCCGCCTGCGCCCTGTGGGACGAGATCGGCCGCGACCGCATCGAACGCCGCATCATGGAGTTGGCCGCGCACGCCCGCGCGCGCGTCGCCGAACGCTTCGGTATCGAGGCCATGTACTCCCCCGGCGCGGATCCCCGCCTGCGATCCCCGCTGATCGCCTTCCACCCGTTCCGCAAGCCCGAAGACGCCTGGAATGTCAACAAGATTCACGAATTCACCATGCGTCTGCAACGCGAACATCGACTCTTCACCCGGTGGACCGAATTCGATGTCGTCGGATCCCCGCACCAGCACTACGCCTCGCGCCTGACCACGCATATCTTCAACGATTTCGACCAGATCGATCTGGCCGTCGACATCATGGCCCGCACCGCCGAGGAGATGTCGTGACCACGCTGCACCTGTACGGTCCCGGTGCACTGGATCAACTGGATCCGGTGTGCGCGCCCCGCTCCCCGATCGACCGCATCGCGCGACTGTTCACCCGACAACTATTCACCTACCCGGCCCGGACCGACCTGCGCGACTGGCAGACCGTCGCGCCCGCGGGCGATCTGGCCGTCGAGGTCCCGTCCATCTACAACGCCGGACTTGGCGCGAGCGGCACCAGCCATGTGGTGCGGTTGCGGCCCGAGGCGCGCTGGGAGTGCGGCAGGCCCGTCACCGCGGGCGATGTGGTGCGCGGATTCAAGAGGCTGGGCAATCCGCTGTACCGCTCGCCGTTACTGTCGTGCTTCACCGACACTCTGCGCGGGATGGCCGAATTCTGTGCCGACTACGCCCGCGCCTTCGCCGATGTCGAACCCGATGCGCGAGCGCTGGCGGACTATCAGAACTCGCACGATATCGCGGGCCTGCTGGTGCTCGACGACCACACGCTGGTGTTCGAGGTGCGCAGGCCCACACTGGATTTCGCGAATATTCTGGCGCTGCCCTGTGCCGCGCCCGCCCCGGTCGAGTACGACCGATTTCGGCCCGGCAGTGTGGAACTCGCGCGCAACCTGCGGTCCACCGGACCGTACCGCATCGAGCGCTTCGAGCCGGGGCGCGAGTTGGTGCTGGTGCGCAATACCGAGTGGCACGCGGATTCCGATCCGATTCGCGAGCAGCGGGTGGACGTGATCCAGGTGCGCCGCGAGCAGGTCGGGGCGGCGGAGGTGGCGCATCGAATCCGCACCGGGCGTGCCGATCTCGCGTGGGGGCCGCGCATCGATGATCCCGCCGCCCCCGTCGAGCACGGTCTCGGGTACGCGCTCGATCCGTATCTGATCTTCAACACCCGAGCAGGCGAGCTGGGCAAAGTCGCGGTGCGCCGGGCTGTCTCACACACCATCGACAAATCGAGCATCGCGCGGTCGGTGGCGCCCGCCAGGGCGGGCACGCTGATCCGGGTCGCGGACTCGGCCGTCCCCCCGAACAACGACGGCCATCAGGATCTCGAGCCCGCTCCGGCCGCCGACCTGCCGGAGGGGTTGACCCTCACCGTGATTCACGCCGACACCGAGCAGGATCGGACCGTTGCCCAATGCTGTGTCCGCGATCTGGCACGGGCCGGTATCACCGTGCGGACACGGGAATTCACCGCGGCCGAGTACCCGGACCGGCTCGCCGAACCCGACGGATGGGATATCGCCCTCGCCTCCTGGACGCCCGCCTGGTTGCACGGCAATGCCCGCGTCTTCATCCAGTCGCTGTTCGAATCCGGCTCCCTGGCCAACTTCGGCGGCTACCGCGATCCGGAAGTCGACGCGCTGATCGAAATGGCCCGCAGCACCACCGAACCCGAGGCCGCGGCCGCCGCGTGGCGCAAGGCCGAACGCGTGGCCCTCGCCGACGCGGCGATCGTCCCCCTGCTGTTCCAAGTCCCCGTATCAGGCGAACTCAGCGGGCACCGCGTCCGCGACGCCGCCCTGCTGCCCGCGCTCGGTTACACGATCGACCTGGCCTCGGTCGGGCTCGATCCCGAGGTGTCTGGTCTTCGCGCAAGCGCTCAACCCCAGGTGTCCGCTCTTCGCGCAAGCGCTCAACCCCAGGTGTCTGCTCTTCGCGCAAGCGCTCATCGACGTTCAGGAGAGATCATGACCCGCAGCGACACCGCGCCGATCGTCCGCACTCTGCCCGCGCCCACCAACTATCTGTGCGGGCTCACCTGGGACGGGGCCCGACTCTGGCACTCCGACCAGGACGCGCAGCGCATATACGCCATGGACCCGGTCTCCGGCGCCCTCACCCACACGCTGACCTGCGACCGCGTCCGCGCGGATCTGGCCTTCGACGGCAAAGAACTGCTCCAGGTCGGCGGCTATCCCAAACGCCTGCTGCGCATCGACCCGGAATCCGGCGCGGTCGCGGGCGAGAAACAGGTGCGCCCGCCGAGCGGCCGGTTGACCGGTGTGGAATTCGGACCGGAGGGCCTGTGGCTGGTGCTGCGCGGTCCGACCGTCATCCAACTGCGCGACTACGAGACCATGCGGGTTCAGCGCGAGTTCCCGACGGGCGGCGAATCGCCCTCGGGCCTCACCTATGTCGATGGCATGGTCGTGCACGGCGATTTCGACGAGGCGCTGCTGCGCGTGGTGGATGCCCAAACCGGTGCGCTACTCGGCTCTTTCCATGTTCCGGGCCGCCCCACCGGACTCACCTGGGATGGCGAGCACCTCTGGTATTGCGACTTCCCGGCGCGCAGTCTGCGGGCGATCGATCTCGCCGCCGCACTGGGTCGAACCTAGACACGCGCAACTCAGGGGTTGCACTTCGGGCGTCGGGCGCGCATCCTGATCGCAGATCCCCAATGTTGTTCGGAAGGAGAAATCCAGTGAGCACCACCGACAAAATCGAGCACGAAGTGGATATCGACGCCTCCGTCGCCAAGGTGTGGGAATTGGTCACCGATCCCGGCTGGTGGGTCGGCGACGGCGACCGTTCCGGCCAGAGCCGCCACCGCGAAGGCGAATTCGAGGTGATCGACGACCCCAAGTACGGCCGCTTCCCGGTCCGGGTGGAGACGATGGAGCCCCCGCACTACATCTCCTACCGGTGGGCCTCCACCGCACCGGGCTCGATGCCCGCCGCGGGCAATTCCACCAAGGTGGAATTCTGGCTCGCCGAACGCGAGGGCGGCACCCGACTGCGGGTCATCGAGAGCGGCTTCGCCGAATTGGCCATGTCCGAGACGGAGCGCACCGCCGCCGCCGAGGACAATGCGGGCGGCTGGAAGATGCAGCTCGACGTGCTCAAGGCCGCCGCGCAAAACGCCGCGTAGTTTGGATGGTCCGATGCCCACCGACCGCACCCCGATCGGCGTGGTGCTCGTCGCACTCGCCGACCCGACGAGACGCCTACTGCTCGACACGCTGGCCGAGGCCGGACTGGCCAGCGCCACCACCCTCGCCGATCGGTTGCCCGTCTCCCGCCAGGCCGTGGTCAAACACCTGACGGTCCTGGAGAATGCGGGCCTGGTCACCGGCGGTCGCGCCGGGCGCGAAGTGCTCTACCGGGTCAGCCCGGCTCCCCTCACCGAATCCGCCCACTGGCTCGCCGATTTGGCAGGCCGGTGGGAGCGCCGCCTGTCGGCGATCAAGCGTGCCGCCGAGACGGACGACACGGACTAACTGAACAGTATGGGGAGGGCCGCCATGGCCGAGACACCAGCCGCCGACTACCACTCGGAGGCGGTCGGCGAGTACTACGACGAGGTCGGCGCGTTCGTCGAACTGGTCGGCGGGAATCTGCACCTGGGCTACTGGGAGGACGACCGGGACAACACCCCGTTCCCGATCGCCATGACCAGACTGACGACGATGGTCGGCGAAAGGTTGGCGCTCGCACCGGGGCAGCGGCTGCTCGATGTGGGCTGCGGCGTCGCCACACCCGCCATCACGCTGGCGCGGCGGTTCGGAGTCGCCGTCACCGGCATCACCATCAGCGGTGGCGAGGTCGCGGCGGCCACGCACGAGGTGGCCGAAGCCGGTCTGGCGGAGCAGATCTCGATCCAACTCGCCGACGCGGCGGCAATGCCGTTCGCTCCGGCGCGGTTCGACGCCGCCCTCGCCTTCGACTCGTTCCCCACCGCACCGGACAAGCGGCAGTGGTGCACGGAGATCTTTCGAACCGTGCGGCCGGGCGGCCGATTCGTGTACTCGGACTATCCGCTCAGCACCGCGGCCACCCCGGCGGAACGGGAGATGTTGCGCGCCAACACCGTCGCGCATCCGCCCGGCGATATGGCCGCCGCCACCGCACCCGCCGAGGCCGCCGGATTCACGGTGACCGAAACCCTCGACCTCGGCGAGCGGGTGCGACCCTACTACACCGAATTCCTGAAAAGACTTGGCGCACAGCGCGACACCCTCGCCGACCGGTACGGCTCCGAGCGCGTGGACGCCTTCGTCGCAGGTATTACCCCCATGTACGAATTCTGTCGGGAAAAGCTCGGCTACTACCTGATCGTCTGCCGCAAACCCGACTGAGCAACGCGAAGACGGAGAGTGATCGACCGTGTCGGACAAGACAGCGCAGGTGACCGACGAACCGGTGCGGGAGGGGCCGGGCGGGCGACTGCCGTTCGGCGTATATGTCCTGGGAGCAAGCGTATTCGCGCTGGGCACCTCGGAGTTCGTGGTGGCGGGCCTGGTCGACCAGATGGCGGGCTCGCTGCACGTCTCGGTCCCGCGGATCGGGCAGCTCATCACCGCCTTCGCCATCGGCATGCTGGTCGGCGCGCCGCTCATGGCGGTGCTCACCCTCGGCCGGGATCGCAAGACCGTCCTGTTGGCGGCCGCCGCGGTGTTCTGCGTCGCCCATCTGCTCACCGCCGTGATCCCCGACTACGGCGTCATCTTCGTACTGCGGATCGTCGCGGCCATGGCCGCCGCGACGGAATTGACTGTCGCGCAGGTGATCGCGGTGGCATTGGCCGGGCCGGGTCGGGTGCCACGCGCCATCGCGGTGATCATCGGCGGTATGACGCTGGCCAATGTGGCGGGCGTGCCGATCGGCAGCTTGGCCGGGGCGCAATTCAATTGGCAGATCATCTTCGTCTTCATCGGCCTGGTCAGCGCGGCGGGCGCGATCCTGGTGGCCGTCTATGTCCCTCGGCTGCCGCGCTCGCACGGACCGGAGGTCACGCTGCCCACGCTCGTCGGGCGGGAACTGCGGTCCATGCGCCAGACCCGGATCTTCGTCGCGCTGGCCACCACCGTGCTGTTCGAGACGGCATTGTTCAGCGTGTACGCCTACGTGCAACCGATTCTCACCGACGCCAGTGGGCTGAGCGAACATCAGGTGCCGATCGTGCTGTTCCTGTTCGGGGTCGGCATGTTCCTCGGCAGCACCGTCGGCGGCCGGTTGGCGCAGTGGTCACTGCTGAGGAACATCCTGTTGAGCCTGGTCGCGATGATCGTCATGATGCTGGTGCTGCGGGTCGTGGTGCACAACCCGATCGCGGCGGCCGCGGCCGTGACCCTGCTCGGTATCTGCGCGTTCTCCATGACGGCGGCGCTGAGCTCGCGGGTGATCGGCTTCGCGGTGGGCGCGCCGACGCTGGCGGTGGCGATCGTCATGTCCGCGTTCAATATCGGCAATGCCGTCGGCCCCGCACTGGGCGGGGTCGTCATCGGGCGCGGCGCCACCGCCGACGTCATCTGGGTCGGGATGATCGTCGCGGTGGCGGCGCTGGGCACGGCCCTGATATCCGCCGCGATGCAGCGCCGCGCCGATGCCGGGTGACGGGGCCTTCAGATCGCGCGGCGGGCCGCGACGGCTCGCCGCGCGTCCTCGGCGATCAGGTCGGCGATCATGGCCGCGGCCGCCTCGGAACCTCTGGCCGCCGCCCCGATGACCTGATTGGCCGGATCGGCGATATTGCCCGCAACCCAGATACTGGGCGACGCGGTCCGGCCGGTGGGATCGGCGACGATGAAGTCGCCGATCCCGCTCGGATGCGGGGACGGGGTGATATTCGCGGCGGCCAGCAGGCCCGCGCGCACCGAAAAAGTCGGCCCGGTGACCAGTGCTTGCAGTTCGTGCGACGCACCGGAGACCATGCGCACGCCGGTGAGGCGGTCGTCGACGATCTCGACGGCGGCGACCTCGCCCACGATGATCTCGATATCGCGGGCGGTCAATTCCTCGGCCTGCTCGTCGGTCAGGGGCGGGCCGGTGTGGGTGAAAAAGCGCATCTTGTCCGACCATTGGCGGAACAGGCCCGCCTGATGCAGCGACATCGGGGTGGTGGACAAGACGCCGATCTGCTGATCGCGCGCCTCGTAGCCGTGACAGAACGGGCAGTGCAGCACATCCCGGCCCCAGCGCTCGGCGAGGCCGGGCAGCTCGGGCAGGTTGTCGACGAGTCCGGTGGCGACCAAGGCGCGGCGGGCGTGCAGCACACCTTCTGCCAGGTCGATCCGGACACCCTCCTCGGACGGGGCGACGGAAGTGACGGTGCCCTCACGGATTTCGGCGCCGAAGCGTCGCACCTCCGCACGGCCCAGCAGCAGGAATTCGTTCGGATCGATACCCTCGCGACCCAGATATCCGTGCATATGCGCGGCGGGCGCATTGCGCGGCGCGCCGCCGTCGACCACCAGGACCGAATAGCGGGCGCGCGCCAGCATGAGCGCGCCGCTCAATCCGGCCGCGCCGCCGCCGATTACCACCACGTCATAGTCGGTGTCCGCATTCGACACGGTGTCCTCCTCCACTGGTCGGTATATAGTTATACGGAACGATAGCATTCCGAATGAATCCGAAACCCCTTGCCACACAGGAGATTTGCCATGCCCACCGCACTGAGGATTCGCAAGCTCCGCAGGGTGTTCGACGCCTACGATCTCGACCGGGACGGCATTATCGAAGAATCGGATATCCTTGCGCTGGTCCATATTTGGTGCGAAACCTATGAGCTCGAACCGGACTCCCCCGGATGGACCGATATCGACAGCAAGACCCGCGCCATGTTCCGCGATATCCCCGGCCTGGATGGCGCCGAGAAGGTGCGGGCCGAGGAGTGGATCGCCATGGCCGACCATCCGGACTTCGCGCGATTCGTGGAATCGGTGGCGATTCCGCACAGCATGGCCGTCTTCACCGCCGCCGACAAGGACGGGGACGGGCGCATTTCGGCGCGGGAAATGTTGGCCGCCCAGATCAAGGCCGGAATGTCGCTTCAAGAGGCCGACCAGGCATTCGCCCTGCTCGACGCCGATGGCGACGGCTACCTCACCTACGACGAGTACATCCAAGCCCTGCGCGAGTTCTACCTGAGCGATGATCCGGCGGCGCACGGCAATCGCATCGCGGGCGAACTATAGTCGCCGATCGATGTGCCGCCGGTGCGGTGTCATCGGCAGCGCGTCCACCGGCAGGGTCATCGCCGGTTTGGGTTTGGGCTCGTGTCCCGGCACCGGCACCAACCGCCACCGGGCGGTGAGCGTGGCGAGCACGATCGTCAACTCCATCCAGGAGAACGCCTCGGCGATACATCCGTGCACCCCAGCCCCGAAGGGCAGGAACGCGGCGCGCTGGCGCGCTGTCACCCGTTCGGGCAGCCAGCGGTCCGGATCGAAATGCTCCGGTGCGGCGAATATTTCGGGGTTGTGGTGGAGTGCGTGGAAACTGTAGAGCACCGATTCGCCCGCCGGGATCCGGTAGCCGCCGAGTTCGGTCGCCGCGGTGGTCACCCTGGTCTGGAAGAAGCCCTGGGTGCGCGACCGCAACGTTTCGGTGAGCACGCGCCGGGTGAATTCCAGCCGGGTCAGATCCGCGAATTCGGCCACCCGCCCGGCCAGCACCTCGTCCACCTCCGCGTGCAACCGCTTCTCGATATCGGGATGGGTGGCCAGTTCATGGCAGGCCCAGGACAGGGTATTGCTGATGGTGTTGCTGCCCGCGATGAAGAAGGTGAGCACCTCGTCGTGGATCTGCCAGTCCGCCATGAGCGGCGCGCCCGCCTCGTCGCGAGCGAACAGCATGAGCGAGAGCAGATCACCCCGGTCGCGACCGCGCGCGCGATAGGCATCGATGGTCGACTGAATGGTTTGGCGCAGGTAGGTTTCCGCGTCCCGGAAGCGGCGATTGGCGGCGGTGGGCAACCCTGTCAGCAGGCCGGTGACATCGGTGGTGCGCCGGAACAGGCCGCCGAGCACCGCGCCGGTGGCGTCCATGAAGCGCCGCCGGTCCAATTCCGCCTCGGGGGCGAAGATCACCCCGGTGATATTGGCCAGGGCCAACTCGTCCATTTCCCGCTCGACGCGCAGGTTCGCGCCCTCGTACCAGGAGTCGCACCGCTGCGACACCAGTTCGCCGACCTGTGCGGCATAGTCGACGAGTCGATTGCGATGAAAGGCGGGTTGCAATACGCGGCGCTGGCGGTGATGGAATTCGCCCTCGGAAATTCCGAGGCCATTGCCGAACAGGGTGCGGAATCGTTCGGTCATCGGACCGCCCCTGGCGAAGATATCCGGCTGCCGCATGACCTGACGCATCAATTCGGCGTCATTGACCACGTACATGGCGCGGCGACCGAGACGGATGAGCACCACCGGATCGGCGGATTGCAGGGAGGTCAGGAATTCCCCGGTGCGACGTTTCAGTTCCAGCCCGTGTCCGAGCAGCGGCAATCCGCCCGGAATCTCTGCGGGCGGGCGAGTTTGTGTGTTCATCGGAAATACTCAGGCTTGATCGGGCCGAACGGCGTGCACCCGGCCGGTTTCCAGCAGGATCTTGAGATTCTTCATCAGACCGCCCCAACCGCCACTACCGGTGAGCTGACCGCTGATGGCCCGGTACATCATGCTGTCGGGGGCGAAACCGCTGTGCACCACGGTCACCAGGGATCCGTCGGGTTCGGCGGCGATATCGAAGACGACCTTGGTGCGCGGTTCCTTCGAGTATTCGGCGAGTTCCGCCTCCGACCAGCCGAAGAGCTGAGCGTGCGTCGGCTGGAGCAGGTGCCAACTGTAGGAGAGCCGATGGTAGGGCTCGGCGGCCAATACCACCTGGCCGAGATCCTGGAATTCCTCCTCCGGCGAATTCTGCCATTTCACCGGCGAACCGACCTGCCAATCCGATTGCATGGCGACACCGAACCAGTAGCGCCGGATATCCTCCGGTTCGGTAAGGGCGGCCCACACCCGCTCCGGGGCGGCCGCGATCTGGGTGACAGAGGTGAATTCCAGGGTACTCATCGACTCACTCCACTACCTATCGAGCATTAATCGAGCTTCAGGTTCGGCGGATGCTCGTCGACCACCAGACCCAATTCGATATCGCGTTCCAGGACTGCCTTCAACCCGCTGATCATGAAGGCGAATCCGGCCGTCGAATCGCGCACGGCGATGATCCGATCCGAGAGTTCGCCCGCGTAGCCGGTTTCGGTGATGCGCAAGTAGGTGGTGTTGTTCTCGAAGGGCAGGCAGGAGAACTCCACCGTGGTCGGCACCTCGTAGTTGTTCCAGGTGAAGCGAATCAGTCGATTCTTCTCCACCTTCTCGACCTGGATCTCCCGCGATGCCCCGTACATATCCCAGGTCCAGGTGAGCTTCGCGCCCTCGTCCATCCGGCCCGTGCTCCCGGTGAACCAGTATCGCGTGGTGATAGCCGGATCGGCCAATGCCTCGAAGACCTCGTGCGGTGGACGCCGAATGAGCATCCCGACATCCAAGGTCACGGGTTCGATCGACTGCGGGGCAACCATTTTGCCTCCTGTTCGCTGAATGCGATTCGATAGATCTTTCCATAGTGGTACCCGTCCACATTAGCCGCAACCGGCCGGTTGCGCGGGCATTCCGGCCGGTCACTCGCGCGGATCGGCCAACCACAGGTTCGTCGGATCTCCATTCAGCACCGGATAGGGAAGCCAGTTGCGGACCGTGGTGGCGTGCCACCAGTACTGGTGCGCGAAGAGGATGGGCACCACCGCGGCATCGCGCAGCACCTCGACCTCCACCTGACGGAACAGTTCGCCCGCGACCGACGCATCGGCGGCGGTGAGGGCCGCGCCGAGCAGATCGTTGACCTTCGCGCTGCGATAGCGGCCGAAGTTCGCACCCCAGTCGCCGTCGGGGCCGACGCCGCGGCTGTCGAACAGCGGCTGCAGGTAGGTGCGGGCATTATTGCCGTACCAGTCCGGCTCCCACCCGGTGAGCGCCATATCCCAGCGATCGTTGCCCCCCGAGAAGTAGTCGGAGAACAGCTCATTGATCGAGACGCCGACGAGCTCGACCCGAATATTCGCGCGCGCCATGGCATCCCGGATCTCGCGCGCGGTGTCCGGATGAATGTCGCGGTCGCGGAAGATCAGTCGCAGCGTCAGCCCCTCCGGATAGCCGGCCGCGGCCAGCAGCCGTCGGGCGCGCTCCGGATCGCCGCGCCCGCCCGCGGTGCCGTACGGGTGGAACTCCCGGTGCGCCGTGCACAGCGGCGGCAGGATCTGGTCGGCGATATCGTTGAGTCGCGGACCGCCCCACACCCGCGCGACGGCGGCCTTGTCGACCGCGTACTGGAGGGCGACGCGGATATCACGGTCGGCCAGAACAGGACTGGCGAAGTTGAGGACGAGATAGGGACTGAACAGTCCGGCCGGGCAGACCTCGAGACGCGGGTCGTCGGAGGCCAGCAGCGGGGGCAGTTCCTCGGTGAGCGGCTGGATATCCCACATCATGTCGGCCTCGGCCGCGCCGACCATATCGTGGGCGCGGCGTTCGGACAGGCCCTCGCGAATCTCGATGGCGTCGACATGGGCCGCGCGCAGGGGGTCCGTCGTCGGATCCCAGAACGGATTGCGTTCCAGGACAATCGATTCACCCGGCAGGTAGCGCGTCACCCGGTAGGGGCCGTTGGCGGCGAGGATCGCGTTCAGCTCCGGACTGCCGGGAATATGGTCGAGGTATTCGACCGGCGCCGGGGTGGCGAAGGGCAGCGCCAGCATATTCAAGAAGTCGGACGCGGGATAGCTTGTGGTACAGATGATTTCCGAATCACCCTCGGCCCGCAGGCCGCGCACCTCGGCATCGGCGATCCTGTCGGCGATGGCGCCCGGCGGGGTGGCGGCGAGCAGGTCACGGTATTCGGCCATCCCCGCGATGGTGGCCACGTAGTAGGCCAGGCCCGGACTGCTCGCGAGCGGATGCGCCAGGCGCTTGATACCGCGCACCACATCCCCCGCCGTCATCGCGCGCGGACCGGTGGGCGTGCACCAGCGCAGACCATCCCGCAGCGTGAACCGATACTCGGTGCCGTGCCCGCGAATTCGACCATTGGCGACGGTGGGGACCTCGGTGGCCATATCGGCGACGATCCGCCCGGCCTCCGTTCGATCGCGACTGGCCACATAGCCGACGAGCTGTCGGGTGTAGGCGCGCAGGATGCCACGGGTGGCCGTGTGATAGGCAAGCGCGGGATCGAGATGATCGACATCGCCCGCGCCGACCAGGGTGAGGGTGCCACCGCGACGCGGGCGGTTCGTCTCGACCTCGGGCACCGCTTCCAGCATCGCCATCACACCTTTCCCGGCCATTGTCGGCATCGCTTCTCGCAGAGTCGATCTCGTGGGAAGCAGAGCCCAAAGTTACTTACATTACTTATAGTAATCCTGAGCCCGCTGGATGCAGCGGAGATCAGGAGGACAGGGCAATGAGCGGTGATCGGCCCACCTACGGTGGCATCCTGCGAATGTACGGCCCCGGAAGTATGGATCACGTGGATCCGGCGAGCTCGTACTACATGCTCTCCGGCCAGATCATCCGGCTGTTCACCCGGCAACTGTTCACCTACCTGCCGGTGGCGCGCCTGAGGGACTGGACGCAGGTCACCCCGGTGCCCGATATCGCGCTCGCCATGCCCACCATCAGCGCGGACCAACTGACCTACACCATCCACCTGCGCCGAGATGCGCTGTGGGCCACCAACCCACCACGTCCGGTGACGGCACGGGACTTCATCCGCGGCTTCAAGCGCATGTGCAATCCGGTGCTGCGCGCCGGAGCGATCCACTACTACACCAGCACGATTCGAGGGATGGCGGCCTACTGCGACGACTACGCCGCCGCCGTCTCCGACACACCGACCGCCGCCGAACTCGCCGAGTTCCAGAACTCCCACGAGATCGCGGGGATCACCGCACCCGACGACCACACGCTGATCTTCCAATTGACAAGGCCCGCCCTGGATTTCATCCACATCCTGTCGATGATGTTCGCCTCCCCCGCGCCGGTCGAATACGACGCCTACCTCCCCGACAGCGCCGAGTTCCGCCGCAACACCATCTCACTCGGCCCGTATCGGCTCACCCGTTACGATCACGGCCGCTACCTGCGCATGGAGCGAAATCCGGTGTGGCGTCGCGACAGCGATCCGGTGCGGCACCAATATCTGGACGGCGTCGAGATCACCATGGAGAAGGCCACTCCCGAACAGGTCGGCGCGGTCATCCGGGCGGGCGCGGCGGATCTGTCCTGGGCCTCGCCCGTCACCGAGTACTACGCGGACAACCCCACCGACCCCGGCAACAACCTCGGCTACGCGCTCAACCCCTACCTGGTGTTCAATACCGTCAGCCCGAACGCGGGTGGCGCGATGGGCAAAGTCGCGGTGCGCCAGGCCATCTCGTACGCGGTGAACAAGGCCGCACTGGTCGACATCTTCGACAAGCTGAGCGTCGGCACCGTCATGTGGCCCGCGCATTCGGCGATTCCGCCGGGCAACTACGGGTACGAGAACGTCGACCTCTACCCCTCCCACGAGGATCGCGGCAATCCGGACCGCGCCCGGCAACTGCTGGCGGAGGCGGGCTATCCCGAGGGAATGACCCTGACCATGGTGCACCGGCATGTGGACGCCAATCCCGAAGTGGCCCAGTCGATCGCCGCCGATCTGGCCGAGATCGGCATCACGGTGCGCTTCGTGGAGATGGACCACAGCCGCTACTACCCGTTCCTGCGCGATCCGGCCAACGCCAGGGCGGGCGGCTGGGATATCTCCGCCCCCGCCTGGACCCCCGACTGGTTCGGCAACAACGGCCGCGCCTTCCTGCAACCCATGTTCCAGACCAATGAGGTGCGCGGCACCGGAAACTACGGCTGCTACAGCAATCCCGAGGTCGACCGGATGATCGACGCGGCGCTCTCGGCCACCGATCCGACCGCCGCGCACCAGGCGTGGCATGCGGTGGATCTGCAGGTGATGCGGGACGCCGTCATCGTGCCGATCCTGGTGCACGCCCCCACGATTCCGCATCTGCGCGGGGCCAGGGTGCGCAATGCGATCGCCATGCCGACCATCGACCGCTGGTTCGATCTGTCCAATCTCTGGCTCGACGTCTGATCCGGAGCGGGTGCGCCGGGGGCAGTGCTATCCGCTGACCCCCGGCACCGCGATGGCGCGCAGTTGCAGCGTGGTGTGATCGCAGTACCAGATGCGGCTGCCGTCCCAGGTGAGGCCGGTGGGGCCGCCCGCGACGCTGTAGGCGGCGACCTCGCGCTTTGTCTCCAGATCGACGACGCAGATCGTCGCGCCGTGATAGTCGGAATAGACCAGGTAGTTGTCGGAGACGGTGACACCCGCCGGGGCCACCCGCACCGGGACGGTATCGACCAGGCGCATACCGCCGATGGTGCGCAACTCGATGACGCGGCGGTTCGCGAACCCGAGCCAGATACCGTGCTGGGTGGCCTCCAGGCCCGAAAGATCCTCGCCAGGACGCGGATTCGGCAGCTCGATGATCATCTCACCGGTTCCGGGATCGATGACCCGCAGCGCGCGCTCCTCGCCCGCCACCTGAATCAGCCTGCCGCCCAACGTTGTCAGGTCCGAGCGGATACCCGCGCACGGGATCCGGTGCTGCACTGCTCCGGTCGCCGGGTCCACCGCGATGATCTGATTGAGCACGCCCTCGGAGAACCAGAGCAGATCCCCCGACCAGGTGAGCCCGCACAGTTTGAGCGCCCGCACCGGCAGATCCCGCACGGTCCCCACCGAATACGGCATTACGGCCTCGCTTCCGCGATCGCGCAGTCGAGCCGCCATTGCGTGACCTCGCGCGCGGCGGCGCCCGCCGGACGCCGCACCGCGACGCGCACATCAGCTCCCGCCGCGACCATGGTGTGCCGCAGCGGCCAAACCCACACGGCCCAATTGCATCCCGGATAGGAGGGGAAGTTGGACAGCGCGATCTCGTCGGTGAGTTCGGCGGTGAAGTAGCCGAGGATCGCCTGGAGATTCCCGGATTCGGCGATGGGTAGGTGCATTCGGTCGGCCAGTGGCTCGGGGGCGCTCAGCAGGCGCGGCGCGCGCTGGAAGAAGTGCAGGTGGGCGCGCGGCTCGGCGAAATCCTGGACCGCGTCGAGTCGGAAGCCGTGGAAATCGCCCCAGATGCCCCAGCCCTCGTCGTCGAATTCGACGGCGGCCAGCATGGTGTGCAGCCTGCGCGGGATGACCTGCCCGCCGGGGCGCAGATTCTTGCGGGCGAAACCCTCGAGCACGCGGACCATATCCTCCTCGGGGCCGAGGTTGCCCATCATCTCCGAGACCACGACGTCGACGCGCCGCGGCAGGCGGACCGCTCTGGCATCGCCCTGGACCAGGGTGATGCGTTCCTTCAGGTCGTTGTCGGCGATGAGGCGTTCGGCCACCGCGGCCATCTGCGGGTCCGCCTCGATCGAATATACGTGGGCCGCACCGTGTTTGAGCGCGAGCAGGGACAGCGCCAGCGTGCCCGCACCGATATCGGCGACGATCGCGCCGGGACGCACCGCGCGGGCCAGCGCCCTGTCGTAGGCGTCCATGCGCGGGCGGTCCGCCAGCATCACCTGGTGCATGAGGAGTAACCGCTGATCCATCGACGCCTCCCGCGCATCGCTATGAATTAATCAAGCAATATCAACGAAAACCCAGCCGGGTGGCCCGCGTCAAGCGCGGACCACCCGGTTTTCTACGCACTACACGTTGACGGCAGCGTGCTCGCCGACGTACGCGTCGCGCATGACCAGGTTCACCCCGGTCAGCCTGGCCTTGACCTCATCGCCGGTGGTGACCAGCGCCGCGTCGGTGCCGTTCATCCGCAGTTCGGTCCCGGTGGCCTCCATGCTGCCCAGCTTGCCGAATACGTGCACCGGGTTGGTCGCGTAGAGGGTCGCCTCGGGGGTGACCAGCTCGAACTCGGTGTCGATATGCAGTTCGCTCGGGAAGCGCACGCGGCTGAGGCTGTCCTCGGTGCCCTCGCCGAGGGTGCCGCCGGACACCCGCGGGAAGCTCACCCGCAGCATGACCCGACCGCCCAGTTCGGCGCAGTGTCCGGTGACGGCGATGCGCGAGATCTGGGCCAGTACGCCGTTGCCCTCGTCGTGCTTCTCCGGTCCGAACAGCAGGATCTCGGTGCCCGCCGCCTGCTTGTAATCGCCTGCCAGGTCGACGCTCACCTCCCTGCCGCCCACTTCGAGCTTGGCTTGCCCCTCGAGGGAGACCTGCATGATCATCGACGGATCGACGAGCATGGAGATGCAGGGTCCGGCGCTGGGCATGAAGAACATGCTCGGGGTGATGCCGACCGGCTCGTTGTCGTCATTGGCCGGGTACCACGCCTCGGGCAGGGTGGTGCCCTTGACGACGTTGGGGCCGACGATGACATCGAACGGGCCGTCGCCGCGCGGCTTGCCCAGGTATGGGCCGGTGAGCGGCTTCTTGAACGGCGGGACGTGATCGACCACGCCGTAGATATCGATGACATTGCGGTGTGCGAGCCGCAGCGTGCTCGACTCCAGAATGCCGAACCGGCGAATATGGAACTCCGCGGGGAAGTTCTTGCCCGGCGTGATCTGCCGGACATGACCGGTATTGGGCAGGAACGGGTTGGACAGCACCTGGATGCGGTCGTTCAACTCGTAGCTGAATCCCTTGATGCCGACCTCGGGGGCCGAGATCAGTTCGGTCTCGAACTCCGCGTAGCCTTTTTCGTCCACGCGATGTTCGAAGCCCGGCATGGGCCACTTGTTCAACTGCACGAAGCCGGAGAGATTGATGGTCTCCCGGCGGCCCGCGTAGTAGTCCTCACCGAATGCGACGGTCGCGGCCGCGAGAATATGCGGACGGATCGGCTTCGGTTCCAGGTTCAGTGACTCGTAGGTCTCCCTGATGGCGCTCAATCCAGACACCTCCAGCGTCTGTGTATTGGTTTAACTATTCAATCACTATATGTTTTTTAATCTAATCGTGTCAATGGGTCGGACCCGGATATCGGATGAATATCAAGATTTATTTCGGACGTTTCCACACGGACACGACTCGACCGCACAATGCCGATTGGCATTGCGCGGTTTCGGTATTCCATCGATTACGTCAGCGAGCTCTCCAGGTTTTTCGGTCCGAAGACAAGTTTGGCGGCATCCATCAATTCCGGATCGGATTCGCCGTTCCAGCCTTCGACGTCGACGGTGATGACCTGTCCGGGACCGATCTCGCCGAACAGGATCTTCTCCGAGAGCTGGTCCTCGATCTCGCGTTGGATCGTGCGACGCAACGGCCGCGCACCCA
>NZ_QZFU01000027.1 GCF_003598715.1 Nocardia panacis | reverse complement strand
GTGGATCGTGTGTTGTTTCAGACACCACACAGTGGACGCGTAACACCTTTGTTGGTAAGCCCTCGGCCTATTAGTACCAGTCACCTCCACACGTCACCGTGCTTCCAGTTCCGGCCTATCAACCCCATGGTCTGTAGGGGGCCTTAACCACTCGAAGGTGGAGAGAAACCTCATCTTGGAACAGGCTTCCCGCTTAGATGCTTTCAGCGGTTATCCCTTCCGAACGTAGCCAACCAGCCGTGCCCTTGGCAGAACAACTGGCACACCAGAGGTTCGTCCGTCCCGGTCCTCTCGTACTAGGGACAGCCTTCCTCAAGTTTCTTACGCGCGCGGCGGATAGAGACCGAACTGTCTCACGACGTTCTAAACCCAGCTCGCGTGCCGCTTTAATGGGCGAACAGCCCAACCCTTGGGACCTACTCCAGCCCCAGGATGCGACGAGCCGACATCGAGGTGCCAAACCATCCCGTCGATATGGACTCTTGGGGAAGATCAGCCTGTTATCCCCGGGGTACCTTTTATCCGTTGAGCGACACCGCTTCCACTTGCCGGTGCCGGATCACTAGTCCCGACTTTCGTCCCTGCTCGACCTGTCAGTCTCACAGTCAAGCTCCCTTGTGCACTTGCACTCGACACCTGATTGCCAACCAGGCTGAGGGAACCTTTGGGCGCCTCCGTTACATTTTGGGAGGCAACCGCCCCAGTTAAACTACCCACCAGGCACTGTCCCTGAACCAGATCATGGCCCGAGGTTAGAAGCCCAATACGACCAGAGTGGTATTTCAAGGACGACTCCACGAACACTGGCGTGCCCGCTTCACAGTCTCCCACCTATCCTACACAAACCGTACCGAACACCAATACCAAGCTATAGTGAAGGTCCCGGGGTCTTTTCGTCCTGCCGCGCGTAACGAGCATCTTTACTCGTAATGCAATTTCGCCGAGTCTGTGGTCGAGACAGCAGAGAAGTCGTTACGCCATTCGTGCAGGTCGGAACTTACCCGACAAGGAATTTCGCTACCTTAGGATGGTTATAGTTACCACCGCCGTTTACCGGGGCTTAAATTCTCAGCTTCGCGCTCACGCGCTAACCGGTCCTCTTAACCTTCCGGCACCGGGCAGGCGTCAGTCCGTATACATCGTCTTACGACTTCGCACGGACCTGTGTTTTTAGTAAACAGTCGCTTCTCTCTGGTCTCTGCGACCCACACCAGCTCCCACCGCAAGGGCGTTCACCAGCACGGGTCCCCCTTCTCCCGAAGTTACGGGGGCATTTTGCCGAGTTCCTTGACCACAGTTCTCTCGATCGCCTTAGTATTCTCTACCTGACCACCTGTGTCGGTTTGGGGTACGGGCCGTGTACCAACTCACTAGAGGCTTTTCTCGGCAGCATAGGATCACTGAATTCGCCTCAATCGGCTACGCATCACCTCTCAGGCTGTATGCTGTGCGGATTTGCCTACACAACGCCCTACAGGCTTACACCGGGTATTCCATCACCCGGCCCAGCTACCTTCCTGCGTCACCCCATCGCTTGACTACTACAACCGGGATCCCGTGCAGCCACCTCACCTCACCCGAAGGTGATGGATCCGCTTTTGGACGGTTAGCACAACTGATTCGCCATTGGGCGCGGATACACGGGTACGGGAATATCAACCCGTTGTCCATCGACTACGCCTGTCGGCCTCGCCTTAGGTCCCGACTCACCCTGGGCGGATTAACCTGGCCCAGGAACCCTTGGTCATTCGGCGGACGAGTTTCCCACTCGTCTTTCGCTACTCATGCCTGCATTCTCACTCCCACAGCCTCCACAACTCGATCACTCGGCTGCTTCCCTGGCTGCAGGACGCTCCCCTACCCACCCAGTCTCCTGGCCCGAAGGCAAGATCAATGACTGAGTGCCGCGGCTTCGGCGGTGTACTTGAGCCCCGCTACATTGTCGGCGCAGGATCACTTGACCAGTGAGCTATTACGCACTCTTTCAAGGGTGGCTGCTTCTAAGCCAACCTCCTGGTTGTCTTCGCGACCCCACATCCTTTTCCACTTAGTACACGCTTAGGGGCCTTAGCCGGCGATCTGGGCTGTTTCCCTCTCGACTACGAAGCTTATCCCCCGCAGTCTCACTGCCACGCTCTCACACATCGGCATTCGGAGTTTGGCTGACTTCGGTAAGCTTGTGGGCCCCCTAGGCCATCCAGTAGCTCTACCTCCGATGTGAAACACGCGACGCTGCACCTAAATGCATTTCGGGGAGAACCAGCTATCACGGAGTTTGATTGGCCTTTCACCCCTACCCACAGCTCATCCCCTCAGTTTTCAACCTAAGTGGGTTCGGGCCTCCACGACGTCTTACCGTCGCTTCACCCTGGCCATGGGTAGATCACTCCGCTTCGGGTCCATGGCATGCGACTGGAAACGCCCTATTCGGACTCGCTTTCGCTACGGCTACCCCACACGGGTTAACCTCGCCACACACCGATGACTCGCAGGCTCATTCTTCAAAAGGCACGCCATCACCCCACCACCCAAAAGATGGAAGGCTCTGACGGATTGTAAGCGCACGGTTTCAGGTACTATTTCACTCCCCTCCCGGGGTACTTTTCACCTTTCCCTCACGGTACTAGTCCGCTATCGGTCACCAGGGAGTATTCAGGCTTACCGGGTGGTCCCGGCAGATTCACAGCAGATTTCACGGGCCCGCTGCTACTCGGGCATCATCCACAACAGAGCACGCGTTTTCGCCTACCGGACTCTCACCGTCTACGGTTGGCCATCCCAGACCAATTCGACTAACACGCACTTTTCTGACTGTTGCTCACCACGGCAGTGATGAGAAGAATGACCCCACAACCCCGCACGGACAACGACTGCCGTCTATCACATCCACACGGTTTAGCCTCTTCCGCTTTCGCTCGCCACTACTCACGGAATCACTATTGTTTTCTCTTCCTGTGGGTACTGAGATGTTTCACTTCCCCACGTTCCCTCCACACACCCTATATATTCAGGCGCGGGTAACACGACATCACTCGTGCTGGGTTTCCCCATTCGGAAATCCTCGGATCTCAGCTCGGTTGACAGCTCCCCGAGGCTTATCGCAGCCTCCTACGTCCTTCATCGGCTCCTGGTGCCAAGGCATCCACCGAACGCTCTTCAACACTTACAAACAAAGATGCTCGCGTCCACTGTGCAGTTCTCAAACAACACACCCACCCGAAACCAGACTCACAGGACCAGCACCCCCTCCCGAAGAAGAGAACCGGTATCTCAGGAAAGCCCGAGTGGATCGTTATCTTGCCTGGAAAGAACGCCTGTTCTTTCAGGACCCAACAGTGTGTCGACTACAATCCGGCATCCACCGGCACATGTCAGCGTTCCACCCATGAGCACCGCAGTCCTACATTCGAGGACATGAACGGCTCTGGCACGACCACAACCACCAACGCGGAAACGGTTCGTGCAGATGCTCCTTAGAAAGGAGGTGATCCAGCCGCACCTTCCGGTACGGCTACCTTGTTACGACTTCGTCCCAATCGCCGATCCCACCTTCGACGCCTCCCTCCCTTACGGGTTAGGCCAGCGGCTTCGGGTGTTACCGACTTTCATGACGTGACGGGCGGTGTGTACAAGGCCCGGGAACGTATTCACCGCAGCGTTGCTGATCTGCGATTACTAGCGACTCCAACTTCACGGGGTCGAGTTGCAGACCCCGATCCGAACTGAGACCGGCTTTAAGGGATTCGCTCCACCTCACGGTATCGCAGCCCTCTGTACCGGCCATTGTAGCATGTGTGAAGCCCTGGACATAAGGGGCATGATGACTTGACGTCGTCCCCACCTTCCTCCGAGTTGACCCCGGCAGTCTCCTGCGAGTCCCCGCCATTACGCGCTGGCAACACAGGACAAGGGTTGCGCTCGTTGCGGGACTTAACCCAACATCTCACGACACGAGCTGACGACAGCCATGCACCACCTGTACACCGACCACAAGGGGGCCTACATCTCTGCAGGTTTCCGGTGTATGTCAAACCCAGGTAAGGTTCTTCGCGTTGCATCGAATTAATCCACATGCTCCGCCGCTTGTGCGGGCCCCCGTCAATTCCTTTGAGTTTTAGCCTTGCGGCCGTACTCCCCAGGCGGGGCGCTTAATGCGTTAGCTACGGCACGGATCCCGTGGAAGGAAACCCACACCTAGCGCCCACCGTTTACGGCGTGGACTACCAGGGTATCTAATCCTGTTCGCTACCCACGCTTTCGCTTCTCAGCGTCAGTTACTGCCCAGAGACCCGCCTTCGCCACCGGTGTTCCTCCTGATATCTGCGCATTTCACCGCTACACCAGGAATTCCAGTCTCCCCTGCAGTACTCAAGCCTGCCCGTATCGACCGCAAGCTCGGAGTTGAGCCCCGAGTTTTCACGATCGACGCGACAAGCCGCCTACAAGCTCTTTACGCCCAGTAATTCCGGACAACGCTCGCACCCTACGTATTACCGCGGCTGCTGGCACGTAGTTGGCCGGTGCTTCTTCTACAGGTACCGTCACTCACGCTTCGTCCCTGTCGAAAGAGGTTTACAACCCGAAGGCCGTCATCCCTCACGCGGCGTCGCTGCATCAGGCTTCCGCCCATTGTGCAATATTCCCCACTGCTGCCTCCCGTAGGAGTCTGGGCCGTGTCTCAGTCCCAGTGTGGCCGATCACCCTCTCAGGCCGGCTACCCGTCGTCGCCTTGGTAGGCCATTACCCCACCAACAAGCTGATAGGCCGCGGGCCCATCCCGTACCGATAAATCTTTCCACCACAACCCATGCAGGCCATGGTCATATCCGGTATTAGACCCAGTTTCCCGGGCTTATCCCGAAGTACGGGGCAGATCACCCACGTGTTACTCACCCGTTCGCCGCTCGTGTACCCCGAAGGGCCTTACCGCTCGACTTGCATGTGTTAAGCACGCCGCCAGCGTTCGTCCTGAGCCAGGATCAAACTCTCCGTTGAAGACTCACAATCACACCCCGAAAGGCACGATCAGAATAATTCACTAGAGTCCGAAAACCCAGCAAAACAA
>NZ_QZFU01000026.1 GCF_003598715.1 Nocardia panacis | reverse complement strand
TCCACTTCGCGCGCCCGATAGTCGCTCAGCCGCCGCAGGATCGGGGCGAGACGATGGATCGCGTTGTCCCCCAGCCACGCTCGCGCCGAATGCGCGCGCACACCGGAGGTGGTGAGCCTGGCCCGCAGCGTGCCCTGACAGCCCGCCTCGATCCACCCGCCGGAGGGTTCGCCGAGAATCGCCAGATCGCCGTCGAGCCACTCGGGCAATTCGCGCTCGATATGGCCCAAACCATTGAATTCCGAGGCGATCTCCTCGCAGTCGTAGAAGATCAGGGTCAGATCGTGCGCCGGGTCTGCCACAGTGGCGGCCAGATGCAGGAACACGGCGTCACCGGATTTCATGTCGACACTGCCGCAGCCGTAGAGCAACCGCTCGCCCGCGGCATCGGTCTCGTAGCGGCTGGGCACATTGTCGGCGATGGGGACCGTATCCAGGTGCCCCGCGAGGATCACCCTGCTGGGCAGACCGCGATCGGTGCGGGCCAACACCACATTGCCGTGCCGCAGGATCTGGAAGCCCGCGGTCTGCTCACGCAGGGCGCGCTCCACCAAGGTCGCGATCCGGTCCTCGTCGCGCGAGACGCTCGCGATATCGACTAGTGCGGCGGTCAGGGCGATGGGGTCGGCGCGCAGGTCCAGGTTCACCGGCCCAGGCTAACTCGGCCGGGTTCGCGCGGGTCGGTAACCTCTGTTGGCGTGAGCACTCAGGGAGCAGCAGCAGTCGGCATCGCCAATGTCACCTCGGACGGGACCGTCCTCGACACCTGGTACCCGAGCCCGGAGCTGGGCGTCTTCAGCGAAACCGGCACCAAGCGGGTCGAGCTGGTCCCGGAGGAGTACGCGGCGCTGCTCGGTGCGGATGCCGCGCGCGGGGTCGAGGTGATCGCGGTGCGCACCACCATCGCCGACCTGTCCGCCCCGCCGGTCGACGCGCATGATGTCTACCTGCGCCTGCACCTGCTCTCGCACCGGCTGGTCCGGCCCAATCAGCTCAGCCTCGAAGGCCAGTTCGGCCTGCTCAGCAATGTCGTGTGGACCAACTACGGCCCGGCCGCGGTGGAGGGTTTCGAGACCACGCGGGCGCGGCTGCGGGCACGCGGACCCGTCACCGTCTACGGCGTGGACAAGTTCCCGCGCATGGTCGACTACGTGGTGCCCTCCGGCGTGCGCATCGGCGACGCGGACCGGGTCCGCCTGGGCGCGCACCTGGCCTCGGGCACCACGGTGATGCACGAGGGCTTCGTCAACTTCAACGCGGGCACCCTCGGTGCGTCCATGGTGGAGGGTCGCATCTCGGCGGGCGTCGTGGTCGGCGACGGCTCCGATATCGGCGGCGGCGCGTCCATCATGGGGACGCTCTCCGGCGGCGGCAAGGCCGTCATCTCCATCGGCGAGCGCTCCCTGCTCGGCGCCAACGCGGGGATCGGCATCTCGCTGGGCGACGACTGCGTGGTGGAGGCCGGCCTGTACGTGACGGCAGGCACGAAGGTCGTCGGCCCGGACGGCGCCGTCATCAAGGCCGCCGCGCTCAGCGGACAGCACAATCTGCTGTTCCGGCGGAATTCGCGGACCGGCGCGGTCGAGGTGGTCGCCAAGCAGGGCGCCGGGATCGAACTCAACGCCGCCCTGCACGTCAACGACTAACCCACCCCCTATTGCGCCAGCAGCTTTTTCTGCACCTTGCCCATGGCATTGCGGGGCAGCGCGTCGACCACCCGGATCTCGCGCGGCCGCTTGTGCACCGAAAGCTGCTGGGCCACATGGTCGATGAGGTCCCGCTCGGTATCGGCGCCCGCGGGGCCGCGCAGCACCACGAAGGCAACGATGCGCTGCCCCAGGTCGGGGTCGGGGAGACCGACCACGGCCGCCTCGGCCACCTCCGGATGTCCGAGCAGCGCCGTCTCCACCTCGCCCGCACCGATCCGGTAACCGCCGGACTTGATGAGATCCACCGATTCGCGGCCGACGATGCGGTGGAAACCGTCCGCATCGATGACGGCCGCATCGCCGGTCTTGAACCAGCCGTCGGCGGTGAAACTCTCGGCGGTGACCTCGGGGCGATTCAGGTAGCCGTCGAATAGCATCGGCCCCGAGAGCTGAAGTCCGCCAACGCTTTCGCCGTCGTGCGGCACCGGATTGCCCGCCTCGTCGCGCAGCCTGGTCGACACGCCACGCACCGCAGTGCCGACCCAACCCGGCCTGCGCTCGCCGTCGACGCGGGTGGACAGGGTGATCATGGTCTCGCTCATGCCGTAGCGCTCGACCGGTGCGTGGCCGGTCAGCTCGCGCAACTTCTCGAAGACCGGGACCGGCAGCGGCGCACTCCCGGAGACCAGCAGCCGGGCATCGGCCAATTGCTTTGCGGCGGTCGGGTCTTCGACAATGCGCGACCATACCGTCGGCACGCCGAAGTACAGGGTGCCCGAGGCGGCGGCGTAGGCCTGCGGGGTGGGTTTGCCGGTGTGGATCAGCGGACTGCCGACCCGCAGCGCGCCCAGGACGCCGAGGATGAGCCCGTGCACGTGGAACAGCGGAAGACCGTGCACCAGAACGTCATTCGATGTCCAGGACCAGGCGTCGGCCAGCGCGTCGAGACCCGCGGCGATGGCGGCGCGACTGAGCACCACCCCCTTGGGCAGACCGGTGGTGCCCGAGGTGTAGAGGATGAAAGCCGTTGCGCCAGGGTCGGGTTCGGGATAGGTATGCCAGGATCTGGCGTGCGCCCGGACCGGAACCACCGGCAGGCCGGTGCCCTCCGGCGCCTTTCCGAGCCACGCCTGCACACCCGAATCGGCCAGGATGTGGGCCTGTTCGGCCGCACCGGAATCCGGCGGCACCGGCACCGCCGTCACCCCCGCGATGAGACAGCCGACCACAGCGAGCACGGTGCTCACGGTCGGTTCGGCCAGGATGGCCACCCGATCCGCGCGGGCGACGCGTTCGGCCACCGAGGTGGCCGCGCCGAGCAGATCGCCGCGCGAGAGGGTGACGCCGTCGATGGTGACGGCGTTCGGAATATCCGCGCCCTTGGCGACGGCGAGCGGATTCAGGGAGCTGAGCAGCAGCGGCGGGCCGAACGACATTCGCCCACGCTACTGCCCGCCGGGCCGAATCCGGTGCCGGGTCCGCACCCCCGGCGCGGATCCGAATAGATAGCAATCTTGCAGCATCCGCGTGTCGCCGTCTCGGATCGGTCCCGCTCGAGGTTGTCTCGACCCAGCGCCCGCCCGGCGCACCGACCCCAGGAGGTCACCGTGGGCTCAGGCACGAAAGCGGTCGCACTCGGTGCGGCGGGGATGTGGCTGGTGTTCGCCGCGGCGAGCGCCCACGCCGACGAGGTGCGGGCGGTTCCGGACCGGACCGCGATCTCCCTGCGCACCACGCTCGGTCCTGGTTTCGGCAGCGCCAACGAGCACGAGGTGCGCAGCGGCCTTTCGCTGTCCAAACTGTTCATCGTCGACTACGCGCTGCGCCACGGCGACGGGTCGGCCCTCGACTACTCGCTGTCCGAGCGGATGATTCGCGATTCCGACGACGCGGCGGCCGGCGAACTCGATGCCCGCTACCCTCAAGCAATCGAGGTGACCGCCCGTGAATACGGGCTGCGCGAGACCCACCCCGGTCCGGACTGGGGGTCGGCCACCACCAGCACGGCCGACGTGGCCGACTTCCTGGCCGCCAAGCAGCGCACCGATCCGGGTTCACCGATCTTCGGCTGGATGGCCGACGCGTCCGCGACGGCCGCCGACGGCACCGAACAGGACTGGGGCACCGCGCGACTGCCCGGCGTCCTGGGCAGCAAGTGGGGTTGGTCGGACTTCGGGCCGCCCGAGGTCGCCTCGGCATCCTTCGGCCCGTGGTTCGCGGTGGCGGCGCACACCCACGGCACCGGATCCGATCAGACCGAGGACGTACTCACCGCCGTACCCTTGATCGCGCTCGCGCTGCTGCGCTGGTAGCCGTCTCGACGAGCGGACTCGATAGCGCTGGGCGGCTGTGTATTCCGGCATCACCGAGCAGCAGTGGATTCCGACACGCCAAACGGCAGCGTATTCCGACACCGCCGAGCGACAGCAGATTCCGACACCGCCGAGCGGCAACGCATTCCGACACCGGCGAGCGACAGTGGATTGCGACACCGACTAGGGCGTGGCACGGAACGATGGCGCGACGTGATCGCGGGCGAAGCGGCGGGCGAGCGCGTCATCGCCCAGCGGGATGACCGTCTGCCGAGTCAGCGCGAGCGAAAGGGACATGCGCGCCACCATTTCCGCGACGGGCAGCGGATCGTAGGCGGGCAGTTTGCCTTCGGCTTGGAGTCGGGAAATGAACTCCGCCAAGTAATCTCGGCCCAGTTCGATGACGGGCGCGCCCTGCACGGTCAGGTAGGGCAGCACGATCTCCGGTTCGGTTTGCAGCAGCCGGTCCAGCAATTTGTTCTCGCGCAGGCCGTTCAGGAACGCGATGAACAGTTCCACGATCTGGTCGGCGGCCGGAGCGTCGCGATCGATCTGTCGTTGCAGCGCCGTGTCCGCCTGTTCGACGAACAGCCGCGCCTGCCAGAGGCCGACCGCCTGGATGAGGTCGGATTTGCCGGCGAAGCGCCGGTAGAGGGTGGCCAGGGAAAGTTTGCAGCGCCGGGCGACCTCCACCATGCTGGTGCGCTTGATGCCGAAGTCCAGGAAGGCGCGCAGGGCCGCGTCGAGCACCTCGGCCTGGTTGCGATCCTCCGGTTCGGCGGTGCGGACCAGTGTGAGCAGTCGGGTCAGCCGCGCCATAGGTGCCACCTTACGGGTCGGGCGAAACGATGAAACATCGAGCATCGCACAGCCTCATGACGACGCAGGCCGATCGACACCGTTACCGCGGCTGGTAGCGACGGTCGCCGAGGCTGATTGACACGGTCGCCGAGGTGATGAGAAAGTTATATATCAACCTTCTCATGGTTGCACTCGAGACCGCACACAGGGTGAGGAAATATCGATGACCGCACCGCTCCCCGAAAAAGACACCGCCTATACCGCCCCCGAAGTGGCGATCACCCCGGAGACGGTGCAGCAGTACGTCGACGGCGTCGCCTCCTTCCTCGGCGGCACGGCCAATGTGATCATGCAGCTGAGCCTGCGCCCGGTCGGCCGCGGCGTCTTGGAGAGCACGGTCGACAGCGGCAAGATCACCTTGCATCCGATGAAGCGCTTGCGGACCACTCTCACCTACATCGCCGTGGCCATGATGGGGTCCGAACCGGAGCGGCGGGCCTACCGCGCGGCGGTCAACGTGCAGCACCGCCCCGTGCACTCCACCGAGGCGAGTCCGGTGGCCTACAACGCTTTCGATCCGGCATTGCAACTGTGGGTGGCAGCCTGCCTGTATTGGGGCGTCGATGATCTGCATACCCGCATGTACGGACCGATGGATGAGCGGACAGCCGACGCTGTCTACCAGTACTGTGCGCGTTTCGGCACCACATTGCAGGTCCGCCAGGACATGTGGCCCGCCGATCGCACCGCCTTCCGACAGTATTGGGAGGAGAACCTGCGCAAGCAGCAGATCGAACCCGAATTGCGGGCCTACTTCGACGATCTGATCGATATGAAGATGCTGCCGCTCCCCATCCGACTCGCCTTCGCCCGCCTGCAACGCTTCGCGGTAGGCGGGTTGCTCCCCCAGCACCTGCGCGACGAGATGCGGATGACGTGGACCGAACGCGATCAGCGGCGCTTCGACCGGATGCTGCGCGCCATCGGCGCCGTGCACGGCCGAATGCCGGAGCAGCTCAGGATGTTCCCGCTCAATGCCTACCTGTACGACATGCGCAGACGACTGCGGTCGGGACGACCGCTCGTCTAGA
>NZ_QZFU01000025.1 GCF_003598715.1 Nocardia panacis | reverse complement strand
TAAATCCTAGCACATGAAATACGGCTATAACTTGCTTGCGTTTCCATTTTTGAAAATTTTCGGTATCTCGCAAACGTTTTTTAAAATGAATTCAGCAGACAAAACCAAAAAACGCATTTAAAGCCCTTATAAGCGTTTTTGACGCATTCCCCTATTTCAATTACCTGAACAAAAATAAAAGCGCTCAGAATCGAATCTGAACGCTCTCAACGGCATTTTTGAAATGCACGATATGTTTTTTTATACGTTTTATTTTCATCTTGCGTACTACCCCCCTGTTAGCATGGGGGGGTTCTCGTTTGGCTCTCGGTGCTACGCTTGTCGTTGCCACTCAGGCGACTACCGCCGCCTTTTCGCTTCGCACCTTCGCCAAACAATCAGATGAATAAAACTTTCTCTTATTCTATCATTTCCACCAAATTTTTTCATCAATTTCCCAACGGTACAATGCCTGGCATTCTGCTTTGAACGGAGAGAAAATACACGTGCAACTTTTCAGGTGCATAAGTGGGCACTGATTCTCCAGTGACTCTTTATGGGCTCTGCCCAAACCCGCCAACGGTCAGCCCGTTGGATCGCAAATGTTCAAACCCCCTACCCCCGATCTTCGGGGGATGCCCCTTCGGCTGGCGCAAACAAACGGGGTTTGTTTGAATCAATAGGCTTTGGATGTGGTGAATGAGTCAACTCCTTAATGCTCACTTTCGTTCCGCTTACCGTTGACTCATGCCACATGTTTTTCACTCCATTTTTTAAACAGTAACGCTCCTTTTGAGTGCACACTTTTCCGAAACAACACAAAACAAACACGAAACTTTCGTGAAAAACCCCCGTTGGCTTTTCTAAAAACACGCACATTTTTTGGTGCGTATAACTGGGCACTTTGACAAGTGGTCGGCAACTGGTCGATCATTTTTCATCACTGATCCGACAGTGATCGGCTCGTTTTTCAGTAGTGATGGGAAAGTGATTACCTCAAAAATCGCCACTGCTGCAGGAGTGATTTACACCACTTCTTTGGGGTCATTTTTTTGCTAGGCTTTGCCTAGTTCCACACCATAAGTGGGGACAAAAACCCCTTATGCTCTTTTCACCTTTTCCGAAATGTCTCCAGCGACACTTATCAAAATTTTTCTCTTTCAACCCGCTACGCAAAACAAAAATATTTTGCCTTTTGATCTAGGAGGGCGTAGCGTATACCGTAGCGAATGAATCATAAAGAGGTGAACCCGCTATGAAACCCGAAACCTACCTTTCTTCACAAGACATTGCAAACAAGCTCAATGTCTCCAGCGTCACGATACGCAAATACGCCGCCATGCTTGAGAAAAACGGCTATAATTTCGCCAGAGACACTAAGGGATGGCGTCAGTATAATGAGTCCGATTTATCCGCTATGGAGTATATATACACACACTCTAAATTGAGTGGTAAATCACTAGAAGAAGTAGCCAAGCTTGTAGCGACCTTGTATCGGTCAAACTTGTCCATATCGGATACCGCTACACCGCTACAAGATGTCAATGTCGCCGATCTCATTCAAAGACAAGAGGAATTCAATCGGACCATCCTAAAACGACTCGAACAATTTGAAGAACAACAAAAAAAGCGAGATGAAAATCTCATGCTCGCTTTGAAAGAATCCATTGAAACAAAAAAAATGATTGCTGCTGCTCAACAAAAAAAGTGGTGGCAATTTTGGAAATAGAACACCCATGACAATGGCGCACTTATACACACTTGTGTGAATGCTAAAATCTTTCGATCCGTCAAGCATGTAACAAAAAAAGCAGACTCTTTTGAGCCTGCTTTTATCAAAAATCACACTAAAAACATTCTTTTTGTACAACTCCTAGACTGAAGAACTCCACCCAATGCTTTGCATATTCAGCTGGAAGTGCTCTTTTTGTTACATTAATCGCTTTCTTTATAGATTTCGCTCTAGAATAACCTAAATTACGTTGATGCTTATAAGCTTTAATTAAAGCATTAGCAACCACTCGAGTTCCACCCATAATTTTAACAGCCTTCTTGATTTTTAAAATTTTAGACCAAGGTAAAGCATTCATAGCAATAGCTTTACCAATTCCCCAAATACATCCACTCACACTCAAAGTACTCATAACTGGTTCATCAAAATCAGATGATAATTTTAAGTATTCTCCATCAGCTATGAATTTCTGACCGGCAAATTCATTACCTTTATTCTTGTTAAACCATTCAACACTCTTTTCAATACCTTCAGAAGCAACTTCATCAGGAAGCTTTTCTAATAATTCTAATATCGCAAAATTAACATCCATATCAGGGAAATCATTCAAAAGTACATTGCTATCTGATACAATACTTTCATCAGTTTGGGCAGAAATGGATTTAGCAGGCAAAATAAAGGAAAAAGCTAATGACAAACAAATCAAACTAACAAAAATCGAAAAGGTCTTTTTTCTCATATTACATTACTCCTATTCTTTAATTCTTTAATACATAGTAAAATAATAACACATTTAGCATAAAAAGGAGAGTTTAAAATTGAGTGAAACCATTATAAACCTAATAGCAACAATAATAGCTGCACTATTAATAGTATTTGTTCTCTCTCATAAAAAGTTAGAGAAAAAGCTTGATTTAACAATACTTATATTAGTAGCAACCACAATATTTTTGGTTAAAATTCAGTGGGTTTGGATAACTGTTTTCTTACTTTCTTTTGTATATTTTGGGATCAAATATACGTATAAGTCTAAAAAAGGATAAAACGTATCACAAAAAGTCGGCTCAATTGTCGGCTTTTTCTGTTTCTGAAATAGCACATGCGATGATCATCAAAGTAAAAAAAATGAATGATCCTAAATCCATCACATTGACTTCAATCGTCAATCTATTCACCTCCACAGTAAATGGATTTTATCACAAAAATATCCATCAAAACGAAGCGCTGAAAAATAAAAAAAATGCTTGCGGACACCGCAATCAAAAAAGAAATTTCACCTGACATATTGACATAAAAAAAGTGGTAAAGGAGAAATTCGAGGTATTACCAAATGAGTAAATTAAGTAAAATAATTCTTAATGTTTTCTTGGTAGGAACAATCTTTTTCTTAGGCAGTTATTTTGGTTATAAATCAAATGGGGTTGAATTACAGGGACTTCTTTACACTGGTGTAGTCTCATTAATAGGTCTAGTAGTAACAGGTACAGTAAGTCTGATTAGAAAAAATAAAAGCACAAGCATGTAAAAAAGCAGGCTCCAGCAAGAGCCTGCTTTTCTATGTAATTATGTAATTCTTGATCCCAACATGCCAATGTGCCATGACTTCAAACGTCTCATTGGCTACCTCATCATCATCTTCTTCAATTCTGATCAGATCTCCATCTTCCGCATCCGTCAAATTCAGTTCCTTATGAATCTCTTTCAAGATCCCGCCGTACCCGATCAATCGTCTGGCACTTAATGCATCATCCAAATAATAGACCGTATCCAAATTTTCCTCGGTCACTTCATTCCCACGTATGACATCCGTATCCTTCACAGGATACTTCGATATTTCAAGAATGGCCTTTTGTTCTTCCATCTCTTTACGCACTTCTTGTTCAATCGCTTCCGCATCGATTCCTTTTTTTCCTTTGACCCGCTGCACATGCACAATCGGTGTGTAATCCAATTTCATTGCACGCTTCCAAAGGCTTGTCCACTCTGCTTGCTTAATATAACTTTTCCCTGTGAAATAGCTTTTCTTCACAGGAACAAGAACATGAAAATGTGGATGATATGTATTTTCTTCATGGTTTTTTGTGATCTCTAAAGCTCTGAAATATCCAAATGCTGAAGAATTCACTTTTTTATATTTCATCAACCTATTAAAACCTTTCATCATATCAGAAATGGCTTGTTTCAGATAATCGCCATCAACATTTCTAACTGTTAACGTGAGAAATATCCATGCAGGCTTATACTGCCGATTGGCTTCTTCGACAATCAATTTATTGTGATAGGCAATTTTTAACGACCTTCGCCATGCACACATAGGGCATAACCTCACTTTACAAAAATAAGCTTGATATAATCGTAGCCTGCCCGTTTCTTTATCTCTCCTAAACGCAAGACATTCCGCACAATCAGATACTTTCTCTGCCTTTTTTCCGTAATAAGGCGCACCGGTACGCTTTTCAAGTCCTTCATAATGAGCCGCCATAAGCGACGATCTCACCTTTTTCCCTCTCCAATCCCGCTTTTTACCTGTTGCAGTTTTGTCCTGAAGGATGCTATAATTCGATTCAGATGAATATGTCAAAGCAAAAAACTCCTTCTGCGCTAGTTCTCTAGCAATCTATTATTTTTGGTGGTACTTAAATAATAGCAGATGGAGTTTTGTGCTGTCAAAAGACCTTCTAACCCTTGAAACCATTGGATTTATCGTACTTTTTGAAAATCTCATTGTTTCTATATGTATCAAGATAAGAAAAGACACGATTCTGACTCCGTCAAAATCGCCCAAAAAGCTGGCGAAACCGCCATCTTTTTAAAAGATCAAAACCCAAAAACCTAAAAGACCAAAGACTAAACCAAATTTCCCCGCAGGGGGAGATTTTTTTTTGATTTTTTGCCCCCCTACTCAAAAATTGAGTCCCCCCGTTTTTATAGCCTTAACACTTTTTTTGTAGCTTTTAATCACTCAAATACATATCAAAACCCTGCAATCATAGGGTTTATTTTGCCAAGAAAAAACACCACACCGTTTCTGTAGCCTTTACGATCAGAAACACCTTTTCTGTAGCCTTTTGACTAAACCTCACACCAGAACGTGATAATCACAACCTGGATAATCACATTCTGGTAAGCACGTTCAAAAACCTAATCGTTTACGTCTTATTTTCAAGTAACTACACATGATATTTCCACAAAAAAACAGACCTAAAAGGTCTGTTAATTTTCATGTTACAAATCGAATACGATACATCATGTTGCATTCCTTGACGCAACAGAAACGCTGTTATCTTGCGTCGCTAAACCATAAACCGGCGCAACAGTCACAGCTAAAATCAAAACGGCAGCCATAATTTTTTTAAACGTCATATTCAAAATCGCCCCTTTGAATCAGTTTCTGAACTTGGATCATCTTCTTATAAAAAAATACAGAATCATCCAGTCGTTCTATGTCATTATAAAATCTTCCAGCCTCTAAAGCTAGGTCTTCTAAATAAGGATAACCACGACTATATAAAAGTTGATCGAATTTTTGATTGACTTCAACACTAGGCGAAACCGTCACATATAACTCATGAAGCACATTAAAAAGATCGACAAACATAGAATCATCATACTTTTCAGCATAGCTCTTTCCTTTCACACAATAATCAAGAGCTTCTTCTTTTCGTCCCTGCTTAAAGAAAATGATGGCTAAATCATAACAAGCTTGTACAACCTCTTTAGCACCGATCTTCTCGCCTAACTCTAATGCACGTTGGTAATATACTGTTGCTTTCGCAACATCATCTTGTTTATTAAAACAGTTTCCTAAATTCAACAAACCCTTAGTCGTAATATAATCATGGCCAAGTGCAATAGATTCCTGTAAAGCTCGTTTCAAATGGGGAAGTGCCTTCTCATAACTGACCAAATCGTCATAATTTCCCGCAATCACGAATCTACACTGGATTAACCTAACTTGATATATACTGTTTGCCTTATAAGCATGATACGCCTGTTCAACATAATACATAGATAGATGTGTTTGCTTCATGTGATAAAAGATTTCTGCCATTTTGAAAAAGAACTCCGCACGCTCCAATTCATCAGCTACTTTATCAAGTTTTCTTTCCGCATAGCGATAAAATGTAATAGCTTTTATGTACTCCCCTTTAGAAAACTCATACATCCCTCTGAAAAAATTGAAGTAGTACTCCATAATACCAGTAAGCCTTTTTCCTTCACCTTCGACAGCTCTCAAATAATCAGCTTTGTTGACAGTATTTTTTGATGGATTTACGTATTCAAGCATCTGTTCATGGCGAAATTCCATTAGCTGAAAATAAAGAACAACCTGTTCGTCTTCCTCCATCAAATCCAGTTCATTCTTAACTTCGTTACGGAGAATCTCTGCATCTGTCACATTCAACCTTTTGATATGCCGATACCACTCATTAATCTTCTGACCAATCACAGGCGCTGCAATAGTTCCCATACCATCAATCCCCCGATACATCGCTTTTTTATGTTAAATCCTAGCACATGAAATACGGCTATAACTTGCTTGCGTTTCCATTTTTGAAAATTTTCGGTATCTCGCAAACGTTTTTTAAAATGAATTCAGCAGACAAAACCAAAAAACGCATTTAAAGCCCT
>NZ_QZFU01000024.1 GCF_003598715.1 Nocardia panacis | reverse complement strand
ATTCCCACTGCTTGTCCGTCAGAACCCGATACCGATCACCGACCGTCGCCGCCACGGCCAACATGATCCCCGACCCGAGGACCTACCGGGCAGGATCGAGAAAACCCGATTGGGAGACATGACCTAGTGCACGCCTCGTACCCATGTCAGACGTTCGCTCGCGTCACCTCTTGGCGGGGTAGCCGCGCCGAACACCCAGATCTGCTCACCCCTGGCCGCATCCGCCTGCAAACCGCTGGAGTGGCGTGGGTGGTTGAGAACGTGCCCGAGGCCCCGTTGAGGTCTGATTACTTGTTGTGCGGCACACAGTTTGGACTCCGCGTCCGCCGTCACCGGGTCTTCGAGACCTCGTGGGGCACGACTGGCGACCTAGTGGCACCCTGCTGGCACCACGGCAATCTGCTGGCGTTCGAGCACAAGGGCGAGCGTGCCTATGCTGACGCGATGGGCTGTACGTGGATGAGCAACAAGTCCGCGCGCCAAGCCATCCCACCCGCCTACACCCACCACATCGGCGGACAGTTCCTGCGCAATATGGCCTGAAATGCGCAGAGTCCCAGGCGGCTCACCGTCCGAAGAACTCCTGGGACTCACTTTCCGCAGACGCTGTGCTGTGCTTGACGGTCCAGGGAATCATCCATACGTCGTTGGACGCGCAGCCATGCCCAAGGCGGTCCTGTGGCGAACTGAATGTCCTCCATTTGCCCTCATCGGCGTGCACCCCGGCAACCTACGGTGCACGCCGATGAGCATCATTTGGCGACGCAAACCCACCGCCGCGGATTCCACCGGGCCGCAGGTGGATAGCGGGCTGCCCGCGCTCACCGCCGCATCAATGCCCGTACCACCCGCCAGGTGGGGCACACTCACCAAACCCCAGGCAGGGACCGGGAAATGGCAGAGCGAAGCATGGGACATGCTTGACCTGGTAGGCGAACTCAGTTTCGCCATGCTGTGGAAAACCGCCTTGCTCAGCAGATTTCGTCTGGTCGCGTCCGATCTGGACCCGCACACCGGGAAACCTACCGGAACCACTGAGAACACTGCCGCCCAAGACATCGTGCGCCGCATCGCTGGAGGCGCGACCGGGCAATCGCAGATGCTCGGCAAACTCGCGCCGCTGCTGATGTTTCCGGGTGAGGGATCGCTGGCGATCATCTACCCCGACGGCGAGGAACAGTGGCACATCCTGTCCAGCGATGAAATAAAACCGCGCGGCGACACTGTGGAACTCACGTTGCAGGACGGCAGCAAATACACCATGGTGCCCGAAGTGGACACCCTGTCCCGGATCTGGCGGCCGGACCCACGCAGGTCCTGGATGGCCTGGTCACCTGTCAAGGCAGCGCTTCCGATCCTGCGAGAGATCGTGCGCATGAGCCAAAACATCGAGGGTGCTGGCAAATCCCGGCAGGCGGGCAACGGGCTGTTGATCTTGCCTTCCGAGGTGTCGATGTCCTCACGGCTAGCGCCCACCGGAGCCGCTGACCCGGATGCGCCTGGCCTTCCCGGAGCGGCGGTGCCGAACCGGTTCGTCGGTGCCGACGAATTGCGAATGCAGTTGCAGGAAGCGATGTCGACCGCGATCAGTGACCCATCTTCGGCTGCCGCACTGGTGCCGATCATCATCCAGGTTGCAGGCGAGCATGTCGGCAACATCAAGCACCTCCGGTTCGATAGCGAGGTCAGCGACAAAGCGCAGTCAGCTCGCGAGAATGCTGTTCGGCGTTTGGCTATGACACTCGACATGCCCCCGGAGGTACTGCTTGGTCTCGCGGACCTGAATCACTGGAGCCTGTACGGGGTGGAAGAGGAAGCGGTGCGATGGCACGCGGCGCCTGAGATGGAAACCATCTGTGCCGCGCTCACCAACCAACTGCTGCGTCCAATGCTTCCGGATTTCGAGGGCTGCATCTGGTACGACACTTCGGATGTCGAGGCCGAGCCCGATCAGCTCGACAAGGTGCGCGCCGCCTACATCGATGGCGTGCTATCGGCTGATACGTACGTGCGGGAGCTTGGCATGTCGGTGGAGACGGACGGCTACGATCTTTCCGCCCGCGAAGGGTGGGTGCGGTGGGCCACTGACCAGGTGCGCCGCGACGCGACCCTGTTCCCGACCCTGGAACCGATCCTGCGTGCGTTCGCGCCAGCGCTCAACCTTCCTGAACTCACCGCGCCGCAACAGCCATCAACGGAACAGCCCGCGCTCGACGCGCCCACCAACAACCGGGTGCCGGACACGCGAGGTGAGGCGGTCGCGGCGTCGGCCGCGCCCGTGATCCGCTTGTGCGTCAACGAAGCGCTCAGGCTCGCAGGGAAGCGTCGGCGCAGCCGCGCCGATCATGCGCGCCTGCGGGATGTGCCTGCGCGAGACACACACCTTGCCGACCATCTCGGCCCGATCGCGGCGGCGGAAGTGGCCCGGCTGATCGACGGATGGGACGCCGTGGTCGACGCGGAAGTGTGCGCGACAGTTGGACTCGACATGGCGCAGCTCCGTGCGATCGTCGCGTCGCTATCCCGAGAAGCCCTGACGACGGGGACACCGCCTATGTGGGCGGGCCGATGAACTCTGAACGTCGCGTCGCCCTGGTCGAAGTGCTGGCGCTCGAACGCGAAATCGAAGGATTGGCCGCCACCGCGCTGCAAGCCTGGCTACCCACCGCCGCCGACGCCGCACTGCCTGCCTACACCGCATCCGCGGCCATCCCACCGGACCCGGACGCGATCACTCGCACCGCCTCGGCGTGGGAGGAACAGGTGGACAACAGACTCCTTCCACGGCTCGCGAGGATCGTGCACCGGCTACTCGGCGAAGACCGGGAACGGTTGAGCGAGAGCGAGTGGACCTCGCGCACGCTGGCGGAAGTGCGCACCGGACTGCTCGGCATCCCCGCTCGAACAGCGGAGAAAGTGCGTGCTGCGGTCCGCGCCGCCGGGGAATCGGTGGACGCGGCGCGCATAGCCGCTGCCCGCGCACTGCGGGCGGCCTGGCAGTCGGAGGCGGCCGAGATCGGCCGCACCCAAGCGGTATCCATCTACAACGCCACTCGGGTCGCGCGCGCCCAGCTCGAGGAGCAGAACACAGGGCGCGCGCTGGATAAAGTGTGGATTGCGCTGCACGACACCCGGACCCGCCACACCCATCGACAGGCAGACCGTCAACGGGTCTCGCTCGCAGCGGATTTCATCGTTGGCGGTGTGTCGCTCCGATATCCAGGTGACCCTTCCGGCCCGCCCGGAGAGGTCATCGGCTGCCGGTGTGTGGTCACGATTTTGGAATCGGCACTCGAGAATCAGACCCCGGCTCGAGTAGCCTCGGCAACAGACTCAGGAGGGACCATGTCGGCCAAGACATTTGAGGCACTACTCATGCCAGCGGGCATCGGAGGCCGCTCCGGGATGTCGATGCTCGCGCAAGACGCGCAGTTGCTCGACACCAAACTGCCGTTCGCGTTGAAGTGGCAACGGCAGGACGATCCGGGCCACGACGGCAGCCTCACAGTCGGTGCGATCGAAACGCTCGAGCTGCGCGAGGGCGGGCTGTGGGCCACGGGCACCATGCTCGACACCCCGGACGCCGCCGAAGCGATCCAGCAGATAGAGGCCGGTGTTACCGCGCCTTCGGCCGAGCTGGTGGTCCGCTCCGAAACGCTCACCGACACCACGGGTTCTCCGGTCACCCCCGAAACCGCAGAGCAGGTGTGGATGGACGGCGCGGTCGTGATGCGCATGGACGCTGTCGAAATCGTTGGCGCCTCATTGGTATCCGTGCCCGAGTTCCGCGAAACCTCTATCACGCTCGGCGACATCACAACCGCTCCCTCGCTGGCACTCGTCGCGGCGGCCGTGGTGGAGGAAGACACCTACCCAGCAGAGTTCTTCGCCAACCCGCTGCTAGAGCAGCCAACACCCATCCATGTGGACGAATCCGGCCGTGTCGTAGGGCATCTGGCGACGTGGGGCACCTGCCATACCGGGGTTCGGGAACGCTGCGTCACCCCATACCGCAGCCACTCCAACTACGCCGAGTTCCACCAGTCGAGCGTGAAACTCGATGATGGCGAACGCCTTCGGGTCGGCCGCCTCACGGTAGGCGGCGGCCACGGCCCCGCCGGGCAGGGAATGCGCGCCGCTGTTGAGCACTACGACAATGTCGGCACCTGCTGGGCTTTGGCCCGCGCGGGCGAGGATGAGCACGGCATCTGGGTATCAGGAGCGATCAACCCGGCCGCGGATCCCGCCATGGTGAAACAGGCTCTGGGGACACCGCATTCGGGGCACTGGGAGCGTGTTGCAGGGCACCCGGAGTTGATCGCGGCGTGCGCGGTCAACGCTCCTGGCTTCCCGATCGTGTCTCGGAAGCGGGACCGGGACGGCGATCTTGCGATGGTCGCCAGTTTCGCGCCGCGCCCGGCCCGGCCCGCGGTCGATACCAGCATCCTTGACGATGTGGCCGCGCGCGCTGTCGCTGCCTACGCCCAGCAGCAGGCCGACCAGGCGCGCTCGCTTGCTGCTCGGAACCTGATGGCCGCGTCGGTGCCACGGCGGCGGGTCCTGGCCGATGCGATCCGTGAATCCCACAGGCGACGCGAACAGAAGGTGAGTTGAGATGGGTTGCGCATGTAACGGAGCACGCTCGAACCAAGCCAGCGGCGGATGGTGGGTGACCACGGTGACCGGTGAGAAGGTCGGCCCCTATTTGACCGCGACCGAGGCCCGTATTGCGGCGCAGGCTGCGGGCGGCGGTGTGGTGAAACAGGCCCAGGAGTGAGCGAAGGCCGGATACTTCCACATCCGGCCTTCGCTCATTTCGTACAGACGCGGGGGCTACCGCTGGAACGAGGTGAAGTCCCCTTGCCACACAACCGATCCCGCAGTGATCACCGCAGGATTCAATAGATTCTTGCTGACCTTGTACGCCTCTTTGACCGTCTGCCGGGAACCAGGTGGGATGACGCCCTGCACACCAGCGCCGTACCCTTCCGACAACGAGGTGATGGCCTCCGCAGGCGTGCCGGGCGGACCGTAAACCAACGTCGGCGGCAACCAGTTGAATCCTTCCCACGGCTTGTCGGTGGTGTTGGCGACCTGGAATGTGACCACCACTCCCGGCCCGTATCGCGTACCGGTGTCCTCTACCGCGAGGATGGATGCCTCTAGCCCGGACCGCGATTTGCCTGTATCCATTGGCCGATACACGCCGGGCACGCTGCCGGTCTCCGAAACAGCCGCTGCGACAACACCAGACGAGACGTTTGGCATGATCGGCGTCGACGTGGCCTTGTTGTCGCTGCCGCTGGAGCACGCGGTGAGCGCGGCCAAGGTCGCGAATGTAGCTGCGGTGGCGGCGATTCGAGTGGTGATCGGCATGAGTCCCCTTCATTGGTGGGAAGAGACCCTTCACCCCTCCCGGCAATCCGGACATCCTAACGGCCGTTGCACCCTCCTTCCCTACGGTTCTGCGCGAATAGGGGCATGGCTGCGGGCCTCCCAGCAAACAGACGATCCGTTCGTGGGAGGACACGATGAAGTTCCAGATGCCCGAAGTACTCGACGGGCTGACGCTCGAACAGCTCGCGGAGCTGGGCACAGTCGCCGAGGCCGAGTTCGACGCTCTGTCAGCCGGAATCGCCGAAGAGGGTGCGACCGTCTCGGCGGAAACCCTCGCTGAGCTGCAAGCACTCAGCGAATCGGCATCGACGTTGGCGGCGCGAATCGAGGAGATCCGAGCGGAGGAACAGGCCCGCGCTGATCAAGCCCGCGCACTGATCGAGGCCCGCCAGCAGGCTCGCACCGAGACTGACACCAGCGAAGGAGACGAAGCCGCGGACTCCGATATTGATGGCGGAGACACCCCCGGCAGCGGCGATGTCGACGTGGTGGCCGAGGCGGAAAAGGTTGCGGCGGAAGCGGTCGAGCCTGTCACCGCAGCCAGCAAGCCGCGCCCGCTGTCGTTCAAAGGGCTTGGTGCACGGAGCGGGAGCGTTCCTGCACGGGTCACGTCCACCCCGGATGTCGGTTTCCGTATGCATCCGCAGACACCGAAATACGCTGACGGCCTGGTTGGCTACCAGCAGCTCGCCGCATCCATTGACTCCATGGCGGTCTCGCGGGTGATCCGCTCGAACCGGCCCTCGCATCGTGATCGCGGCGATATGGTCGCGATGAGCCTGGGCACCCTGTCACGCGATTTCACGCAGGATCGATTGATCACGGCCGACACCGATATCGACATGGCCGAGCAGGTGGCTGGTGTTGTTGCCGCTACACGCTATGAACGCAATCGGTTTGCCGATGACGGCGCATTGGTCGCGTCCGCTGGCTGGTGTTCGCCCTCGGAAACGATCTACGACTTTTGCGAGGTGAATCCGGCGGCCGATCTGGTGACCTTGCCGGATATGAACATCAGCCGTGGCGGCATCCGTCGCCCTGTAGCCCCGGATTTCAGCGAACTTTATGCGACGCTGCCGTTCCGGTACACCGAGGCCGAGTTGATGACCAACCCGACCAAGCCGTGCATCGAAATCCCTTGCACCGAGTTCAAGGAAATCCGCGCCGAGGCGATCGGCCTGTGCGTCACTGCGGGCATCCTGCAAAGACGCGGATTCCCTGAGCTGATCGCGCGATTCATGCAGGAAACGATGAAGGCCCACGCGATCAAGTTGTCGCTGTGGACGATTCAGGACATGGTAGCCGGATCTACGGCGATCACGGTGCCCGCCACAGCGGGTATCGGCGGGGCCGGGGCGATCTTGAATGGTCTCGCCCTGCGCGCCACCCTGATTCGCCAGAAAGAACGGTTTGCACACAACGCGCCGATCCAGGGCGTGGCACCCACATGGTTGCTGAAAGCGGCTGCCGCCGACATGGCCCTCCAGCAGGGTGTGGACGTCAAGGGTGTCACTGACGCGATGGTGGACGGGTGGCTGGCAGCCCGCAACATCCGCATCCAGTGGGTGGGTCACTGGCAGGGCCTCCCGGACGCGGCGACGCATTGGCCTTCCGCCGCGCAGGTGCTGCTCTACCCGGCGGGCGCATGGTTCCGCCATCTGGCCAATGTGATCGAGGTCGGCACCCTCTACGACAAAGCCCAGTTGCAGGCCAATCGCTACACCGAAATCTTCACTGAGGACGAGTACCTGGTGGACAACCGGTGCCGGGTATCGGAAGTCGTGACAGTGCCCGTGTGCGTGTCCGGCGCTGTCGGCCAGCGCATTTCGATCACCTGCCCGACCGAAACCAACGAGAAGCAGACCGTCAGCATTACCGGTACTCCGACCGGCGGCACGTTCACCCTGACCTACAAGGGCAAGAGCACCACCGCCCTCGTCTACAACGCGACCGCCGCACAGGTACAGGCTGCGTTGGCGGGCCTGTCCACCATCGGTGCCGGGAACGTCGCGGTAGCCGGTACTCCTGGCGCCTCGTATGTTGTGTCGTTCCAGGGCGCGCTCGCTGCCACGAACTTGCCAGTGATGACTGCATCCAGTTCGTTCACCGGCGGTACGTCGCCGAGCATCGCGGTAGCGGAAACCACTGCGGGCGCTCCGAACTAACAGCGCGCCCGCCGCAGACTCCGGTTCGGGGGTGGGGAGCAGTCCCATCGAGGCTGCCCCCGCTCCCCGCCCCCGGCCGGACCCTTCTTCCCTCGCCGAGAGGTACCCTTCATGACCGTCATTTACCGGCCCCCGGCCGCGAACCCCGCCGCTGGGGGTCTGTACTCGGCGGCAACTCTCCGCGACGCTGGAGACCCGTCTCGGTTGTCGTTCGGCGTGCTAGTGGACAGCATCAATTGCGGCACCTCCTGGGTGTGGCCGATCAACTGCGCCGCGCCTGCGCCTGTCCCGTCGCCGAAAGGCACACGGCGCACGCCGATTCCGCCTGCGTTCACCGGTGATGTAGTCGGTGGAGATGATGACTGCGCCGCGGCCGTCCCCGAGGATGAGGCGCAGCGGCGTGCCGAGCAGCACCTGCGACTTCAAGAGTCGGTGCGGGTAGAGCAGCAACTCACCCCGAAACTACTGGCTGCTGCCGGGATACCCGACCATGTGGCCGGATTGGTCGCGGCGGTCGGTGTCCTCGAGGAAGCGGTCGCAAGCCACGGCTTCCCAGGTGTCCTGCACGTCGCCCCGCATCTCGCGGCGGCATTCGCGAATGCGCAGATCGTGTATCGGCAAGGCGGGCAACTGCTCTCGCCTATGGGACATCGGATCGCTTGCGGCGCAGGCTATGCCGCTCTCGGGCAGACGATTGTGGCGACCGGCCCCGTAACTGTCCATCAAGGGCCAGTAGTGATTACCCACGGCCCCGACTATCCCCACCGACTGTCGGTCGCTGAGCGTGAGGTCCTGGTGACCTGGGAATGCTGGGCGCACGCCGTCACTATTGGAGCGTGAAATGCGAGTGATCGCGGAAATCCACGGCGACATCGCCGAAATACATCCTCTTGAATTCGCGGCGCGCGAAGCGGTTGCCGCGAAACTCCTTGCCGCGGCTGCTGGTGATCGGAGGCGCGAGGTTCGCACCGCCACTGGCCACAACGGCGGGGGATTCCGAGTTCCATTGGAGATCGCGCAGGCGGCGGGGCTCGTCTTGGACGACGACCCGGCCGCCGTTGAGGAGCCGATGCTCGCCACGGCCGCCGAGCCTGCCCCAGCCAAGACCGCCCGCAGGACCAGTAGCCGCGGCAAGGCGGACACCGGGGCTCTCGGTGGTGGGGCATGAGCGGCACGAACGTGGTCGATCTGGTCGCCAAACAGGTTCTGTCCCAGATCGAATCGCAGATCGAGCCGCGAGTCACCGCCGCCGCCACCGCAGCGGCCGAAGAGGCACGTGCGGCAGCGGAGCAACAGATCACCCAGTGGCTCGGTGACGGCGGGCAGATCGTGATCGCGACCGGGGCCGAGGGCACGGCGGACGCGCGGGATAGGGCGGTGCGCACCATCATCCAGGGTGCGGTGTCCACGGTGGTTGTAGCGGTGCTGCTCGCTGTCGCCAGCGTGATCGGTGGCAATGGATTCGACTGGACGAATGCCGCGGATTGGAAGGCGGTCGGCGGGGCCGCGATCGGTGCGGTGCTCACAGCGGTGACCGCGTATGTGCACAGGTTGGTGAAACCGCCTGCCGGGCAAGGCTGATGGCGCTGATGACGGTGTGGGAGGTGCTCGCCGCCGGTCTCGGAGGCGGCACCGTGACAGCGGTGGTGTCCGGGGTGACCAATCGGCGTCTGATCGCGGCGCAGGCCCGCACCCATGACGCCGCGACACTGGTCAAAGTCACCGAAGCCTACGACCAGTTGATCGAGGAGCTGCGCGAGGAACGCCGAGACCTGCGCGATGAACGGCGTGCGTTGCAGGACGAGCTGGTGGCCGCGCACTCCGACAATCGGGCACTTCGTGAGGAAGTCGCTGCGTCTCGATCCGAGATCGCCGCATTGCGTACGGAAGTCGGCGCGTTGAAAGCCGATCTTCGCCGGGTCCTGCAAGGCGATCAGCCATTGGCCGACTGGCTTGCCTCTTAGGGCGGGCTTGCACCCTTGGACTCTACGGTGCGCGCCTTGGGGCTTGGGCAGCCACGTAAGCCGATAGATTTTGAGGAGTCATCGTGGCTACATTCGCGGTCGTCAAGGGCAAGCGCCTGCGCGCCACCCTCGTTGACGCGTGCGGTATGCCCTTGGCCGGTCCGCGTTCGCGGCTCGTGACCAGCGGTTTCGTCACCGTCAAAGCGTCGCCAGTCATGCGCGACGCAGACAATATCGAGCAAGTCAACGCGGAAGGCCGTGTGTGCGTCTCCGACCGCACCCCGCCCGAACGCAAGTGGTGGTCGCTGTCAATCGAACTGTGCGGCGTCGATACAGACTTCTTCCACATGCTGCTGGACTGGGAGGTCGTGACCAGCCACGACGGCAAGCCAATCGGTTTCAGCGATCAGAAGAAGGTCCCGGCCGATACCGGTGTCGCTATTGAACTGTGGTCGGGTGTCGGTTCCGATGACGCTTGCGATGTCCCGGCCTCTGATGACCTCCTGGTCGGCGCGGGCGGCGCGCTGGTGCTCCCGTATGGGTACATGGTGTGGCCGGTCATGAAGGAAGCGCAGATCGGCGATCTTGAAATCGGCGCCAAGGCATCGACTTTCACGCTGTCCGGTATCACCGCGGCCGGTGCCCGCTGGGGTCGCGGCCCCTACAACGTGATGCCTGTCGACACGAACAACACTGGTGGCCGCCTTTTGCAGCCGATCAAGGCCGGTCAGCATTTCCGGAGTTTCCGTACCACGGTCGCGCCGCCGGAGCCGACCGGTGGTGCGTGCCCGCTGGTCCTGCCGACCCCGTACTACGGGGAAACAGCAGTCGAGACCGCACCACCGCAGCCTGCGTGTGGAGCCAAAGCGACAAATGAGAAGCAGACCATCACCGTTGCGGGCACCCCGACTGGCGGAACCCTCACCCTGACCTACAAGGGCCAGACAACCGCCGGCATCGCCTTCAACGCCGCGAGCACAGCGGTCAAGAGTGCACTGGAGTCGCTGGCGACCATCGGCACCGGGAATGTCGATGTCACCGGCACCGGTCCGTACGTGGTCGAGTTCAAGGGCACTCTGGCGGGCATGGACCTGCCACTGATGACCGCATCAGGTGCGGGCCTGACGGGCGGTACTTCGCCGACCGTCACCGTGGCCGAGATGGTCAAGGGCGGCGTCTATGCCTGAATCTGCTGAAAATCCGACCCTCACGTTTCAATTGGTCCGTGATCGCGACATAACCGGGTACTCAGGAACCGGGATTGTTGCCGATGGCTGCGTATTTCCAGATGGCACAACGGTTGTCCGCTGGCGCGGGTCGAAACAATCGACGGTGGTGTGGTCCCGTCTGGAAGACGCCATGGAGGTTCACGGTCACGGCGGCGCGACACGAATCGTGTGGTCCGACGCACAGGAGACGCCAGCGCATCGCTCTTGATCAAATAGGCGGAATTCGGCAACCACTCGCTCCGCGACGAACGTGTGGAGCGAGCGGTTGCCGCATCGGAGGTCAGTCTCGGACCGCCGCCCGTATCGACTTGACCGGGACGCTATCGCACCCGGCATGCTCGGCGTCGATCACGAGCCGCATGATCTTGGCAACTCTCATGTGTGCGTGCGCGCACCCGATCGTCATATGGTGCAGATCTTCTCGCGCCTTGCGCAGTTCCTCGACGGTCGACGTGAATGCTCGGGCGCACTCGGTCGCGACTTCTGCCAGCTCGCGCATGTCGGTGATCAGGGGGTCGCGATTCATAGATTCGTCGGTCATGCACTCGATCCTCTAGCGCCCGTGTTGTGAAAGCGTTGCGAAAGCGTTGTGGTGGCGAAGAGTCCGGTCCCGTGCACGAAATGAGAGAAGGCACTTCGGGATTCGCACCCCTGCCGCCTACAGTCCCGACCATGTTGACCCTGGGCAGTGTTGCGGGACGTCTGCGACTGGTGCTCGACCCAGCGTCCGATTTCGTCAGGCGGGTCGAGCTGCAACAGCCAGCCGGTGCCCCGGTTCCGTGGCCCTCCGGTACTTCGGCGTGGCTGCGAATATCGGCGAATGGCACTACGTTCTACGCGAATTGGCCCGCCACGATATCGGGTTCGATCATGTCGTGGCATGTGCCCGCCGCAGATGTGGCGAAGGTCCCGCTCACCTCGTGGGCGGAACTCTGGGTGCAGTACCCCGACACCTCCGCGTTCGTATGGCTGCGCGGCCCGGTCGAATCCGGTTGTGAGCCAGGGGGCGTCGGTGGCATCGTCGCGGTGCCCGGCATATCCGGTGGGGCAGTGGCGGTTCCAGTGCCCGGCCCGGTCGGTCCGGCTGGGCCGCCCGGCAGCGGCGGGTCGGCAGTAGTCGTCACTGGAATAGCCGGTGTTGCGTTGTCCGGGCATCGTGCGGTGGTGCGCGGCTCAGACGGCCGGTTTGTGCCCGCCGACAATACCAATCCGAAGCATTTGGGTCTGCCGATCGGGATCACTACTGGCGCAGCAACTCCCGGCAGCGATGTCCAGGTCTGCATGTTCGGAGAGATGACCGAGCCGTCGTGGTCCTGGGCACCCGGCCCGATCTTCTTGGGCGCTACTGGCGCGCTCACGCAATCCGTCCCGACCGGCCCGGCCGCGTTCGTGGCACAACTCGCGGCAGCTACCGCCTCAAGCACCGTTTTCGTCGACCGCTCACCGAGCATCGCACTGTAGGAGACACGAATCATGGCTGGCAACAAGTACATCAAGCTCGATACCGCGACCGGGCAGCTCACCGAGCAGGCCGCCGCTCAGGCGTCCGCGGGCGCTGCCGATGCCGGGAAGATTCCCGCGCTCGACGGGTCGGGTCGACTCGACTCGTCCATGATGCCCGCCGGGATCGGCGCGGACACCGCGATCATCACGGCATCCGAGGCCCTGGCCGCTGGTGACTTCGTGAACGTGTGGAACAACTCCGGCGGCGCGAAGGTGCGTAAGGCTGACGCGACCACCCAGGGCAAGGATGCGCACGGGTTCGTTCTGGCGTCGGTGGCCTCCGGCGCGAACGCCACCGTGTATTTCGAGGGTCCGAACACGGCGGTCACGGGTGCGACTCCTGGCCCGGTGTTCCTGGCGGCTGCTGCCGGGACCGCGACCAGCATCGCGCCTTCCGGGTCCGGAAATGTGGTGCAGCGCATCGGTGTCGCTGTTTCGGCCACCGCGATCAATTTCGAGGGATCGCAGCCGGTGGTGCTGGCCTGATGGTCGTTCGCAGGCCGCTGGTCACTGTCGGGGGAGCGATCCGAGAGCTTTCCGACGCGGACATCCTGATCACCGATTCGGTGGTCGGGATGATGCTCTACCAGAACGACGGCACCCACTCCGTCGGTGTTGGCCGCCTGGCCATAGCGTGGGTCGTCCCGTGCGCCATGGTCATCGACAAGGTGCGGTACTGGTGCGCGACCGCTGGAACAGGTGATGCCGCGACCGCTGAGCTACGGCTAAATGGCACCGCCAGCGGCAACACCATCGCCGGGTCGTCGGGTTCCGCCGCAGTGAGTTCGCCGATTGCGGCAATGCCGAATGTGAGTGTCGTGGCTGGTGATCGGATATTCGTGTACCAGACCGCGATCAACTCGACCACCGTGGGCGTCGGCCTGGCCGCCGAGATCATGGGGCATCGGGTATGAGGGTCGCCGTCGTGCAGCCGCCCTTCACGCCGCCGGTCTCCTTTTCCGACACCTTCGACCGGGCGGATTCGACCAATTTGGGGCCGTGGACGGAGACCGGCGGAGATCTCGGCATCATCGGCAGAATGCTCGCTGTCCAGGGCACTGGCGCTGGGCGTCGAGCGGCGATCTACAACACTCCGACGAGCACGCCGTACCAAAGTGTGGAGTTCACGATCGGCACCGCCCCGAACAACACGGCGGCGGCGGGGGCGGTGCTGCGCTGCAACTCGACCATGACGGACATGATCATCCTGTCCGTCGCCTCCACACAGTGGGCGCTCGGCATCTTGCGTGGAGGCATCAATGGCACATTCACGCTGATGAAAAGCCAATCGGCGACGATCACAGCGGGCACCGTGATCCGGGTTGAGGTCGACCAGGACAACCAGTGGCGGGTGTACGTCAACGGCACCAGGTCCGGTCTCGGCGCGCTGGACGCCACGTGGGCTGATGACGACCACCGCTATCTCGGGCTGTTCGTCCAGAGGTACGGCAGTACCAACAGCGCTGGCCTGCGCAACTTCAACGGTAGGGATACGGTGCCGTTGTCCGTCGCGGTATTTGATGACTTCAACGCGGTCCGGTTGGGGCCGAATTGGGTCACCAGCGGTGGTGGAACCCTCTACCTGTCCGACGGCGAGCTGTGCGCGGTTGGTCTACCGTCCTCGCCGGTCTCCTTCGCGCATCACACCGCCGTGCTGCCAAGCGACACACAGATCGCCCGCGCCCGAATCCGGTGGCACGGGCGTTCGCCGGAGCATTCCTCGCTGTCGGTGGCTGTGCGCGCGAACCCCGGAGTTCATGCGGGGGTGCACTTCTGGTGCACGGCGACACTGATGGGGATCTGTATCTACACACTCGACGGCGTGAGCTTCAAGGCCGCGACGGGCACCGCGGACTATGTCAGCACCGGTGGCGCGTTTCCGGATGGCGCGGTGATGGAGATACGGGCCGAGGGCACGGTGTATACGGCGTCCGTCAACAGCAACCCCCTACTGCAAGGCACTTTCACCGAGGCACAGGCGCCATTGAGCAACCACTTTTCGGGCCTGCATGGCGAGGATGATTCCGGGGTGTCCGGTGGTGGGCAGCCGCCAGCCGCTCTGGACGATTTCATGGCGGCCGTCGTGGTGTGATGTTGCACCCCAGCGGCTTACGGTCCCGGCTATGAGCGCGTGCACGTGGCCCGTGGACAGGACATGCCTGCCCGTGGTGACCGCGCCGGATGATCAGGTGCGGCTACAGGGCGCGATCAACACGGCGGTATCGATCCTGTGGAGTTTCACCGGCCGCCAATTCGGGTGCTGCCCGCGGACTATCCGGCCGTGCCCGCGCAACCGCGACAGGCCATTGTTTTGGCTGCCGGGCTGGTCCTGGTATCCCGAACTCGGTGCGGGAGTGTGGCGCAACGTCGTGTGCGCGTGCGGGCCAACCTGCCAGGTGGGCGGGCCTGGCGTGGTGCATCTGCCTGGCCCGGTGTGCACGGTGACCGGGGTGACGATCGACGGCGCGGTGGTCGATTCCGGCGTTTGGGTGCTTGAGGGTGACCGCCTCTACGCGCGGTCGGGGCGGTGGCCGGATCAGCATCTGGACCGTCCGGCAGGATCGCCCGGTACATGGTCGGTGGAGTACTTGCAGGGCACTGCCCCACCTGCGGGCGCGGGTCAGATGGTGGGCATTCTCGCGCTGGAGTTCTGGAATGCGTGCCGGGGCGAGAAGTGCAGGCTCCCGCGAGGGGTGGAATCAATAGCGCGGCAAGGGGTCTCGATGAAGGTTGCCGACCCGAGCGCGCTGTTCTCCAACAAGCAGACGGGCATCCCCGAAGTGGATCTGTGGATAGCCGCAGTAAACCCACACCGCTTGGCCTTCCCGCCTGCCGTCTTGAGTCCGGACCACACGGGGAGCGGCTACTGATGGATCCGGCAGCGACGATCATCGGACTCGCGGTCACACGGCTCCGGCAGGTATTCAGCCCGGACGCTTCCGTGCCTCCGCTGGGTGGTGGCACGGATCGGGTGTGGATCGTGGCCGGGGCCGAAGTGGTCCCGCCGCCGTGGGTCGGCACCGACTCCGGTTCGTGCACCGGCTGTGGGCCTTATATATGGGTGCGTCTCGTGCGCAGGTGGCGCACAGAAGAGTTCCCAACGGAATCGGTCTCCGCCTGGTGCGCGGCACAAGCCGCGGTGACGATCGAGGCCGGTATTGCCCGCTGTCATGCCCTGGATGCCAGTGCAGCCGAGTTGGAGGAGATCGCGGCGGTGCAGTGGGACGACTCCTGGCGGATCGACCGCGCCCTGTGCGCGGCGACGGCAGATGCGAAAGCGGCTGGGGTCGCATCCGATACGGCGCTGGGAGCGGGTGAGCCTTTCGGGCCGGATGGACTCGTCATCGCTTGGACACAGCTCGCACACGCACAACTGGAGGGCCAATGGCGAAAGTAACGATCGAAGGCGTCATCAACTCGGATGTGTGCGGGCGTGGTGACCGGTACACGGTGGAGTGGACCGAGCGGTTGCGCGGGCTGGTCGAATCGCGGGTGGTGCAGATAGTGCGGTGGCACCACGACGAGGTGCCACCGGCTCCTGCCCCCAAGCGACGGAGCCGGGCGAAGGCCAGCGAGTGAGTATCCGGATACGCCCGCGCCTGGACTGGGTGCCGCCTTCCCATGCGGCTGAACGGGCGGCGCTGCTTGTTGCGCCGCGAATGCGGAACATCGGGCGCGCGATCACCCGTACGGCGCGACACCGCGTGAATGTCCGCAGCGGGCATTTGCGGTCCACGATCGGAGACCACACCAGAGTTGCAGGGCCGACCGTGCGCACCGAAGTTTTCGCGACCGCGCGATATGCGAAATGGGTGCACGACGGCACCGCGCCGCACACGATCGTGCCGCGACGGGCGCAGGTGCTTCGGTTCGAGGTTGGCGGTCACATCGTGTTCGCGAGGCGTGTCCAGCATCCGGGATACCGGGGGAACGCGTTCTTGTCGTCGGCGGTGCGCGACGAGATGGTCAGGGAAAACCTGCTCTGACCTTGCACCCCGGTTTGTGATTGTGCGCGGGTGACGACGCCGGGCGGAATCCGCATCCCAATCACCGCCGATGGCGGAGGGTTCGAGGCCGAGCTGTCCGCCGTCGTCATCGCGGCCATGCGCAGAGTCCAGCTCCAGGTGGACGCCCACCCGCTCAACATCTCCTTCAACGTCGATGACAACGGTGTCAGGGAGCGTGTGCGTGCCCTGCATATCGACCTTGAGTACGAGGCTCGCCCGATCGTGCAAAGGGTCCGACTCGATGACGGCGGTGTACGAGAGCAGGTGCGCGCCCTGCACACCGAACTCGAGTGGGAGACCCACCCGATTGTGCAGCACATCCAGGTACAAGTTGATCACGCCGCAATGGGTCAGATGGTGGCGGCGAACCAGCCGACACAGGCCGTGCAGCATGTATCGGGCGGTGCCGCCCGACGCGGAGGTGACACCGACGGCACTTTGACACGCCTCGGTGCCTCGCTTGGGTCTGTCGCGGCCACCGGCGCAAAGCTTTCCGGCGTCACGGCCATCATCGCCAGCATAGGTGGCGCGGCCGGTGCCGCCGCCGGTCTTGTCAGTGGCTTGGCGGGTGCGCTGTCCGCCGTCGGACCGGCGGCTGCCGGTCTCGCAGCCACCGCCCTGGTCGGGACACACGGCCTCGGTGACGCCCTCAAAGCGGCCAACGCCGTTGGCGAGTATGGCCCGAAGCAAGCACTGGAAGCCGCGGACCGGGCCAGGGCCGTAGCTGACGCGCAGGATCGGGTGAAAGATTCGGCGCACTCGGCGCAGATCGCGCAGCGGTCGCTTGCCGATGCACAGAAGGATGCCCAGCGGGCCGCTGAAGATGTGGGGCGCGCGTACCGGCAGGCCGGTCGTGATCTGGAGGACGCGGCACTGCGGGCGCGCGGGGCGACGATCAGCCAGAAGGAAGCGGCGATCGGGCTGCGTGAGGCGCAGAAAGAAGTCAACGACACCGTATTCAACCCGGCCGCCCATGAACAGGCGCTCATAAGGCTGGAGCGGGCGCAGTTGTCCTATGACCAGGCGGTCAAAGACAACTCGCGTGCGCAGCAGGACAACACGGACACCCAGAAGAAGGGCATCGAGGGGTCGGATGCGGTCCGGAACGCGAAGGACGCGCAGAGACGGGCCGAGGAACAGTTGGCCGACGCTCAGCACGAGGCGGCGACCGCTGCACGTGATGCTGCGAAAGCCGTGCGGGACTTGGCACTTGAGCAGGCGCGCGGCACTTCGGCAGTGCAGGACTTCAACCAGGCGATGTCGCGATTGGCACCGAACGCGCAGGCGTTCGTGCGGGCGTTCATCGGCATCCGACCGGCCCTGATGGATTTGAAGACCGCCACGCAGGACAGCCTTTTCGCGAATCTCGGCAACACCCTCACTGATGTAGCCGGGCGTGTCCTGCCGGTACTGAAAACCCAAATGGTCAGTGTCAGCCAGGAATTGAACAAGGCGGCGGACTCGGCACTGCGCTTCGCTGGCACCGAGCGTGGCATCCAAGGCATGACCGACACATTCCAGGGTGCGACGAACTTGTTGCGCGGCTTGGGGATGGGGACCGGTGAAGCCACGCAGGGATGGCTGGATTTCCTCCACACCCTAACCCCGGCACTGATCGGGATCGGGCAGCAGATCGCGGGTATCGGCGACAACATCGGGCGGGCGTTCTCCGACGCCACCAGAACAGGGCTGCTGTCCGGGGCGCTGAATGGCGTGTCCGCGATGCTCCAGGGCATCGGTCCTTTGCTCGGCGGATTCACCACAGGGCTGCTCACTCTGGCGGATCGGGCACTGCCTGCGGTGGGGCCGATGCTGGCCGCGCTCGGCAACGGGTTCGCGATGATCGCGGGTCCGCTGGGCGATCTGGGGGCCGTGTTCGCCAACACGTTGACCGCGATCATGCCTGATCTGGCGCGATTCATTTCGGCACTGGCGAGCGGTTTGCAGCCGGTACTGCCTGTAATTGGTGAGCTGCTGCGGTCGCTGATGGGCGCGTTGACTCCGATGATCGGGCCACTGGCGCAGATCGCGGTCACGGTCGGCAACGCACTGATCGGCGCACTGAATGCGTTGGCGCCTGCGATGGGGCCTGTAGCTAAGGCGTTCGCTGATCTTCTGATGGCGGTCGCTCCCCTCGTGCCCGTGATCGCACAAAGCCTGTCCGTGGTGCTGCAAGCCCTGGCACCCGCTCTGTCGCAGATGTTTACGGCGCTGACACCCGTCATTCAGGCTTTGGCGGCGCAGATGCAGCCGGTGATCGCGCAGGTGGCTCCGGTGTTGGCGCAGGTGGCAACAATATTGGGGAAGGCGTTGGCGGACGCGCTGACCCAGATCGCGCCGGTACTGCCTCAACTCGTCAAATCGTTCGCTGATCTGTTGCTCGCGGTTGTCCCGCTGCTGCCGCAGCTCGCACAACTGGCGGCGCAGGTCTTGCCGCCGTTGATCGATATCGTCGTCCGGCTTACTCCCGTCGTCACGAAGGTGATCGACTCCATGACTTGGCTGGCGACGCAGGTGGTGCCGCTGGTCAGCAATCAGCTACGGGACATGGGCGGCGTGTTCGAGGTGGTGCTCGGTCGGATCGGTGAGCTGATCGGGGCTTGGCAGGGCGTGGTGCGCGAGGCTGTTGACAAGGTGGTCAGCCAGTGGCGTGAACTGCAATCCGGTATCGACGCCGTGCGCGGATGGTTCTCTGACACTTTGGTTCCGGGTTTCGGTAGTGCGGTGGACAAGCTCAAGGGCTGGTTCCAGACCGGCGTCGACGGGATTGCCGCTATCTGGGGCAAGCTGCGCGACGCCGCCGCGAATCCCGTGCGGTTCGTGGTGTCCACGGTGTGGAATGAGGGTCTGCTCAAAGCCTGGAATACCGTCGCGAAGTTCTTGCCGGGTGTCGGGGAGATGCAGCCCGTCCAACTTGGATTCGCTTCGGGCGGTTCAGTGTTCGGTCCTGGTTCGGGCACCTCCGACAGTATTCCGGCGTGGCTGTCCACCGGTGAGCATGTCGTCACCGCCGCCGAGGTATTGAAAGCAGGCGGGCAGAACATCTTGTACGCGATCCGCGACATGATCGCGCGGGGTGTGCCTTTCGCCTGGGACAACGGCCGGATCATCACCGATTTGGGGCGCGGCAACCTGGACGCGTACGGGGCGGCGGTGCGCGCCAAGGGGATTGGCAATGTCTCGCCAGAAGGGCTTTTCGACCGGGTGCAGCCGAAGTTCGCCGATGGCGGCGCGGTGGAACCGTGGATGTATCAACTACTCAAGGGCCATGAGTTCGCGCGAGCGCAGAGCGGCAAGCCTTATCAGTGGGCGGGGCCACGCTTCGATGGTGATAGCTTCGACTGCTCCGGTTTCATGGGCAGCGTCGCGGCGACGATCTTGGGTTTGAATCCGTGGCAACGCTATTGGGCCACATCATCTTTCGCTGGCTATCCGCAGGCGGGGCCGCAGGGCTTCACGCGCGGTGCAGACGCCGGGTTCACCATCGGCGTAACCGACGATCCCGGCGGCCCTGGCGGCGGCCACACAGCGGGCGTGCTCGGTGCGCTGCCGCTGCTCGGTATCCCGGTCGCGATGCGCGCCGAGTCCGGCGGTGCTCTTGGTGGTGTGCACTACGGGGCCGGCACCAACCCGTTGAGCTTTGCTGGCGTGTATCACCTACCGATCGGCGCGAACGGATTCTTCCAACCAGGCGCGGGCGGTGGGAGTATCGGCCCGTCTGTGTCCGATCAGCATGGCTTCTTGGCCCGGAAGATCACAGATGTAGTCCGCGGCTTGCTCGATCCGATCCGCCGCCGTATGGAGTCGGAGGTGGGGCCGCCTCCGCCGGAGTGGCGGCGGGTGCCGCCTGGGTTCCTTCAAACGTTCGAGGATGGCTCGGTCCACTACCTAACCGGCCTCGCGGATGGACTCACCGATCTGTTGCCGTCTGCCTGGGCGAAGGCCAAGGATGTTGGCGGCCAGGTGCTCAATGCGCTGAACCCGTTCGACTCGGGCGGTGTGGCTGTCGGCAAGGGCTACATGCCGAAAGACATCATCGCCCCGGAGCGTGTGCTCAGCCCCGAACAGACTCGCCTGTTCGATGCCCTCGTCAGTTCGTTGCAGCAGATCGCGGGCGGCGGCCCCCGTACAGCCGACCACGATCTGCTGACCAATGCCGTGTTCACCTCGCGAATCGAAGTGCTGTCGCGGCTGCTCGGCGTGCAGCAGCTCGAAGCGCGCCGCGGGCCGACCGATACGCCATTCCAGCAGCAGACCACCGAGGCGATCACGCAGGCGGGGCAGATCGCGGCCCAAACCCGAGACTTGGTGCTGCGCACCGAATCGTCGAAGGAGTTGGTGGTTGAGCGGCAAAACCAGCAGGTGCAGGCCGTGCTTGCCGATATCGCGACACGGGTGTCCGGCGGAGTGTTGGCTCCGATCATGCAGTCCGCGTTCGATGCCGCGCTGGGCATCGTAAAGGACTGGCTCAGCACGGGATTCGGAACTGTAGTCGACGGTACCAATCGCACTACCCGTGCCATAGCCGACCTTTCGGCCAATGGCATCACGCCGCAGACCACTCCAGACGGGAACAACCCCGGCCCTGGCGCAGTGTCGCCGTTCGGTGCGCCCGGTAGTGCGTTCGATATGGTCGCGGAGGTCAGCAAAGCTGTTCAGAGCGTCGCGCAGGCCGCTACCTCCGCGTTCCAGCAGATCGCGCAGCAGATCGCCAATGCGGCCCTCGCACAGCAGGATTCAAAGGTCGGCCGGTCCCGAGGGACGCTCGGCAAAGACATCTCCGGTGGTATTGCGGCGGATCTCATCGTGCGACTGACCGGCGTCAGTATCGAGATTCGGGACAACCTGATCAACACCAACGACGAAATCAAGCGGCTACGCGGCGACCAGGCCAGCGCGTTCGACACGACCGGCCGAATCGTCGCGGACACCGCGGATTTGATGCAGCGCAACGAATCCTCCCGTGACCTGGTGGTTCAGGAGATGAACCGCCTCAATACCGCCCTGATCAAATCCGTTCTGCGGTACCTGATCACGAGCGTCCTTATTCCGATCATCTCGGCGATTCTGTCGGCCATGATCACGCTGGTAGTGACCGCTATCGGTGCCGCGATCGGGTCGATCATCCCCGGCATCGGTACCGCTATCGGTGCGGCGATCGGTGCTGTCGTGGGTGCGGCCCTGTCGGGTGTGGCAGCTGTGGTGGTGTCCGGGCTTGCGATCGGCGCGGGCGCGGCAATCGACTCGTTCGACTCGGGCGGTGTGGCTATCGGCAAGGGCTACATGCCGAAAGACACCATCAGCCCGGAACGCGTGCTGTCGCCACGCCAAACCGATTTGTTCGACCGCATGGTTGGCGCACTCGAATCCGGTGGCCGACGCGGGAACACGACGATAAACGCGCCTATCCAGTACGTCGGCGTCGGTGGGCCGGGTGCGGTGCGGGACAGCCTTCTGGAATTGCTGTGAGGGAGTTGAAGATGGAGTACGAGCTGATCACAGACTTGGAACAGCGCACGGTGTCGGATGCGGATGCGGTCGCGCAGGCTACCAGCGTGCCAGGTGCGGCGGATACGTATCTCGGCGTGCTCGGTCTGGTAGCGCCGGTCCCTGCCGTGAGCGAGGGATAGGCAGGTGTTCCGAGGCTATCTCGCGCTCGGTGGGGCGGAACTGACCAACACCGCAAGGCTGGTGGCCCACGCGAAGCCGGGTCCGCCGCAGTCGATGGAGGAAGCCCTCGCTCAGTGCCGGTGTGCCGTGCCGCGCGACTACATCCACTATGACGACTCGTGGCCCGGTCTGCCTGCGTTCCTCGGTGAAGGGCCGTATGTGCTGTCGAACGCGCCATGGTACGACCCTGCGATACCGCAGTCGGCTGAATTCCTTGGCGCCTGGGTCACGAGCGCAGAAGGATTCGGGCCAGCGCCAGTGGATCGGCCGGTCAACGATGCGCTCTGCGCGGGCGGGGTGACCGGCCCACACCGGGACAAGGCGCGGTCGCTGACGTTCGAGGCGATCCTGGTTGGCTGTACGAATGCTGGTGTCACGTATGGGCAGGAATGGCTATCGTGTCGCCTGCGGGACGCTACCAGCCTGGCGGGGACGACACTGGAGTTCCTGGCCGCGCACCCGGAGGACAGCGCCGCGAACCCGGAAACGCTGCGGCGGATCATGTCCCGCGTCGTCTACACCCGCGAACTGCGGGAAACCAAGAGTTTCGGGGTTCGCGGTGTCGAGCATCGGCAGGGCGCAGTCAAGACAGTGGGATGGGAGATGGGAGTGCTGGACCCGTACGTATACGGTCCGGCTACCAGTCGCTCGGTGGTGTGGGGGACGCAGGTCACGGAGCGGATCGAGTGGGCGCATGCTCCCGACTGCGAGTCTCCTGCCTCCTGTTCCACTATTCCGGTACTGGCGTCGGCTATCTGTGTCCCGGCAGTGGTGGATGTGTCGCCGGAACGTCCGCCCGTGTGCGCGGGGTGTATTCCGTTGTGCCAGGTACAGACTCGCGTCGCACCCATCCCAAAAGCGGAAGGAGTGATGTGCCGCGACCAGACGGTCACCCTCACCATCACCGCAGGCTCAAGACCGATTTCGGCGAATTTTTGGTTTCGGCCCTGCGGCTCCAGTGCGGCGTGTGACCGCACCGGGTTTCTATCGTTGGCCGGACTGCCCGCAGGCGGGACGATCGTGGCTGATTCCGTGGTGGGCCGCCCCTACGGGCTGGTAGACGGACGGCAGGTGCGGCAGGTAGGGATCGTGCATACGCCTTCGGGCGCACCGTGGACATCGACCGTGCTCGACGCGGGCCGCTGCTGGGAGCTGGTGGCCCAGCATGAGCCGGGTATCGAACTCACCGTGCAGGTGAGTGTGCGAGGCAGGCAGGCGTGAAACTCGAGACCGCCGCTTTCGCTGTCCACTCCATCGTTGACGGGTCGACACTGGGCACCCTGGAATGCCCCACGCAATTTACTTGGTCGCGAGAGCTGAACGAGGTGTCGCGGTGCCAGGTGCAGGCACCGCTACAGGAACTGTCAACCATCGTCACGCCCTGGGTTCACTGGATTTCGTGCTGGCACGGGCAAGGATTGCAGTGGTTCGGACCGATTCAGGAGGTGACTCGCGACCGAACCAGCATGAGCATCGATGCGCGGGACGCGGCGGTGCTGATGTGGCACACCCGCACCCAGATCACACGGAAATGGCAGCAGCTCAGCGTCGCGCCGATCGCGGCAGATATGTGGCGGTCCATGCTCGAATTGCATGGCGTACAAGCTGATCCGGTCGTGCTTCCGGCGCTCGCGTCGGCATCACGGTATGACGTGTCGGTCACCGGTGACCTGCGGTATGTGCAGCAGGACATGGCTGATCTCGCCAAGCTGGGCCTGCGGTGGACCGTGGTGCGCGGGCGGCCAGTCCTCGGTACACAACCCACCGATGTAGCCGCAGAGTTAGCGGACTGCGATTTCACGCAAGGCATGAGCATCAAACGGTCCGGTGCGAAGACGAGCACCGACGTGAGGGTGCAAGGAAAGAACGGGGCCTGGATCGAGCGGCGCGAGCTGGCCGGTTTGCACCTGCAATCCCTTGTCAGCCTTGATGACCTGTTCGGAGTGGCGAACATTCAGCGCGCTGCCGCCGAGTATGTAGGCCGTATTGCCGTGATCCGTGACGAGCTGGTGGTGCCGCAGTCCGCCACCCTGTCCCCGGATTCGCCGGTGGAGCTGGACATACTGGTGCCGGGCATCAATATCGCCGTGTCTGCGCTGGGGCTGCGTACGATCCTGCGACTGAATCAGGTGCAGGTGTCGGGGTCCTCGTCCGGGATACAGGTGGCGGTGTCGCTGGCCACCCCGGACGACCGTACCGAGCTGGAGAAGGCTGGAGGGACGGTGAAATCGTGAGCGGTACAGCCGAACCGGTGCGCCCCGCCCGCACGGATGCGGAGTGGGCGCGCGAAACGTCGCGCCGTATCGAATCCGTCGAGAACCCGACCAGCCAAAGAATCGGGCCGTGGGTGCTGTCGGCGTCTGCGGACGGTCACCTGATCGCCTCCCACGTGGAGGGTGGGTCGACAATCCTCGCTCGGAAACCTTCCGGCGGGGAGAACGACCCAGACGCGATCAGTGACCTGACTCCGCCAGCGGTGACAGTGACGTGTACAGCGCTGCAAACGATTTCGGGAGCGAACGGCACCATCATGTGGGATGGTGCGGCCGATCAGGTCGGCGGCAACTGGACTGGCGGTAAGAAGACATTCGACGCGGTGATGGTGCCCGTGAGCGGGGTCTACGACATCGCGGCCACTGTGTGGTTCAGCGCCGGAAACGCGTTCTTGACCGCAGCGGTGATGGTCAATGGGGAAACCAGGGTCGCTGGACGGATCGCTGACGGTTCGGGCACGCCCTGGCCGAGTGTCACGGTGGCCGGGCAGCTACCGCTACAGGCCGGGGATGCTGTCTCGTTGTTTGCCGAAGCGGCGGGGACTTCCCGAAATGTGGGTGCCGCACCGATTTTCGCACAGCCGATACCCACCTCCATGTCCCTTTCCCTGGTGTCTAGGAGCTAGCTCATGCCGCAGGTCTGCGTCGATCGAAATCTGAGGATCGCGGGCGGTCAGCTCGGGATCGAAAAATGGGCGGCGGTGCGTCTGGTCGCCGAAACCACCGCCGTATCAACAGGAGACGGCGCGATCACCGGCAACGGGCTCACCTCCCAGCCCGGTCGGCAGATGATCGATGCCGCGCTGTCGTGGAAATCGGATTCGCCGTTGCGGCTGATGATGCGATTGCAGGTGATTCGCGCCTACCGCACCATCATCTGCTCCAATCCCAATGCCGTCCAGATCTGGGATTCCTGGACGGCCGCGGTCGATGCGGTCCCACGTACTCCCGACAACTACAGCGCTGCAAACGGCCTGACCACCTTCGGTTTCGACGTTGGCACAGACAATGCTTCTCAGCCGTCTAAAGGTGTTATCTCGCAGGACTATCCTGTGTCGGCGACGGAAGACTGGATCGAGTTGCCAGCGGGCTCGACCCTCTCAGTGCGGTACCGGTGCTATGTGTGGACTCCTCCACCGTGGAGCAACAATGCCAGCGCGAATCAGCCTGTGCACGAAGCAGATGCGCGGTCGGTGCGGCTACGCCTGTGGGCTTACCCGAGCGCGGATGAGGCGGTGCGCTGATGTCCATCACTATCTGCACCGCGTCGTGGATGCAGTCGAGCCCGACCGGGACAGGGTTCGCCGATGCGTGGCGGCCCCGTGTGGTCGCCGAACGGTTCGTGACCTCAACCAAGGATGGGGACGTGCAGCAGGCGCCTGACCCGGTGCCGTTTATCGATGCCGAGCTGACCTGGACCAACACAGGCAAGACCCGGCAGCGCGCGCGGCTCGGTACGCAGCGGGCACCTCGCCAGATTGTTGCGGCCAACCCGAATATGTATGTCCTCAACGACGGCATCTCATGGGATGTCGGGCTGTCCCCGAACGCACCTGCCCCGTACGCGGGTGACGATGGGATAGCCTGCCGGTTGCAGATTACTCCGTTCGCGGTTAACCAAATCTACTACGGCAGGCTATTTCGCGGCTGGCCCGATTCGCTGCGGTACGACGAGATAGGCACCGTCCTGCCCGGCCAGTCCGTCCACATCCGGTACCGGGCGCTCTACTCGACGCCCGGCCAGTGGCGGGCACCCAACCAGGCCCTACAAACTGTGCGCGCCTACTGGGTGCGGCTACGCCTGTGGGCGGAGCCGGAGGCCACCCCATGACCGACCCATGTGTGGATAGCAGCTATTTCGACGCGACCGACGGCGTGTTGACTCCGTTGCGGCGGTGGCAGATGCAGCGCCGCGCGTCGGCTTCCGCAGGCGGCGCGACGTTCACCCCTGCGAACAATTCAGCTGGCACAGTGTTGTTTTCGGTGTTGGTGCAGTGGGCCAACGACACCGGCATCTCTCAGAAGGTGCACGCTGTCATGACCCAAGGCTCGCAACGATATTCGATCGATTGCCTCAAGCATCTAGCGATCCGTACCCAGTGGGGTATCTCATCCGGCGTGGCCGCGGCTGATCCGACGTTGACCGAGGAGTCGCGGATGCGTGGCTACCCTGATTTCGGTACCGGCCCCGCTGGCACCGGCACTGTTGGCATATACGCGGTACTTGAGGATCGCGCACCGACGCTGACGGTGCCGATCGGGGATGTGGTGACGCTGCCGCCGGGCCAGACGATAAAGGCTAAAGCGCAAGTGTCGTGGTCGACTCCGGCGTGGGGACTGGATTGGTATTCGGGGTGGGGTGACCCGGTCCAAATGCGGGCGGGCAAGGTCGGGCCGATCATGCTGGAGCTGTTCAGTGTCCCGGTAATCCCCTAGATAGGCGTGGGATTGGCGACGTGCCAGATGCACCCGCGCCCTTTACGCTGCGCGCTCGTACCCAGGGCAGCACAGTGGATGGAGCACACCATGACCAGTATCGAACCCCCGCACGGCATATCGGACCTGTCCGGGCAGGTTGGAGATATCGAGGCCGAGCGCGCCGAGCTGGCTGCCGAGCGCGCCCGACTGGAGGCCGAGAAGGCTCTTGTGCGCCAGCGGCGTATTCGAGAAGACCAGCAACCAGCGGTACTGGACCCGAGCAGCGCATTCGTGCCCGAGCCTGCGCGTTCACCGGTTCAGGTGATCGATTCTGCGGGTGAGGAGTTCGAGACCGACGTAGAGACCGGTGACGTGATCCGGGACACGTTCGGGCAGCCGATCCCGCGATGGAGGCATCAGACTGTCGACCTCGATGGCGAGTTGATTCAGGTCAGGAAGCCATCGCCGATGGCGCTCCAGGCGTTTTCGATGGCTGCCAGCAGGCATACGCCGGACGATCTCCGGCAGGAGATGACGACCCTGTTCGTGCGCAACCACATATCGCCGTTGTCGTATGGGCGGCTGCTCACGCGGATGATGAACCCGGACGGCAATTTCACTGTGGAAGATTTCGGACGGATCTTCGAGTTGATTGCCACGCTGGACACCGCGCGCCCTACCGGGCCGTCGCAGCTCTAGCCCAGTTTGCGGCGCGTAATTGGCGCTCCATCCGAGGCAAGTTGATCTTGTCCGGTATCCCGGACCCGCTGCGACAACTGCCGGATATGCACGCGGTCTTGGATGTCGCGGAGGTGCTGTGGACCGAGCACATGGGCGAAAAGGAGTTGGTCGCGTTCAATCGGGACATGTACCGGATCGAGACATTGACCGCGGCCGGTGAGTTGGCGGTGGTTCCGGCTGGTTTCGAGCGGGACGACGAGATGGCGGACTTCGACGCATTCGCGCAGATGGCCGGCGAATAGCCCACCCCGCTCACCGCAGTTCGGGAGGCAGGTTCCAGTTGGCCTGATCAGGATGGTTCCCGCGTCCCGGCCGCCGCTGCTGCCACTCGTCGATCGTCTCCTTGAGCCAGCCTTGCACGCGCCCGATCTGCGCGTCCGCAGGCGGCAGCTTGTAGCGGTTGAGTGTGCCGCGTTGGACGCCGATGTACTCGGCGACTTCCGGCCTGGACATCAATTTGATCATCGCAACGTCCTTCACACACCACTGCTTGTAATGTTCTCATCTGGAATTCACACCCTACCAGTATGAATGTGCGAATTACTCTGCGAACACCAGTATGTATAGTGCGCGTCACTCGGCGGTGAGGGTTGCATCCTCACGGCCTACGTTGTGCCCGTGAGCGAACGCTATTGGCCGCTCGGCACCGGCCGCATGGCGACCAGCGGATTCGGCGACCGCCCGGAGAGTTTCCATTGGGGCGTCGATTTCGGGCGGGACGGTGGCAGCGCTGGAATGCCGGTCTACGCCGCTCAGGCGGGCAACGTCATCTATGCGGGGCCTGCCGTCGGGTTCGGGGGACCCGACCCTGCGGGATGGGTGGTGATCGATCACCCGACCGAGGACGGCGGCGGGACAACCGTGTACGGGCACATCGTGCGTGAGGTGGCGGTGGGTGATCGTGTCGCGGCGGGGCAGCGGATCGGCCACATCAACCCAGTCAGCCGCACGAACGGCGGTGTGGCACCGCATCTGCATTTCGAGGTGCACCGCTCGACGTGGGCTGGTCCAGGCCCGGACCGTCTAGACCCGATGCCGTGGCTCACCAGTGCGATCGAACCAGGAGCCGAGAAAATGCCAGCAACCATGGCGCACACCACGTTCGGAATCGACATCTCGAATCACCAAGAAGGGCTTGACCTTACACAGGCATTCGCCGAGGGGTGCGATTTCGTCATTGCCAAAGTGAGTGAGGGCGACTACTTCCGGGACGCCCAGTGGCCCAGCTTCCGCGACGCCACACTCGCCGCAGGGAAGATCCTCGTCGGCTACCACTATGTGCGCGGAGACTGCGATATCGAGGCGCAGGCCGATTCGTTCGTTGATCACCTCGGCGACCGTGACATCCCAGCCATGATCGATTTCGAGGCCAACTCCGGCGGCCCGGGCGTGGCGCGGGCGATGGTGGAGGCGATCCAGCGGCGGGGTGTGCGCGTGGCATTGACCTATCTGCCGCACTGGTACTGGCAGCAGATCGGATCACCGGATCTGACCGGCCTGCCGCCGCTGATGTCCTCGAGCTACGGCGTCGACCGCGCCGGGGTGGCGTCAGCGATCTACCCAGGCAGCAGTGATTCCGGATGGGAAGGGTACGGCGGCCTGGACGTGGCCGTGTTCCAGTTCAGCGAACGCGGGTACGTCGCGAACCGCGACCTGGATGTCGATGCGTTCCGTGGCACCCCTGACCAACTTCGAGCCCTACTGACAGGAGATGATGATATGCCCAGCAAAGAAGAGATCGCCGAAGCCGTGTGGGCGCACCGCCCACCCAAGCCCAGCGGCAAGACTGATGCGACCGCGGGCGAGATGCTGGCGTGGGACGACCAGCACGACGGCCACATCCTCGAGCAGTTGGCCGGGCCGGGGTCGAAAGACCAACGTGGTGCCCTGACCCCGGTCGGGTGGCCGCAACTGGGCGGTCGGAGTCTGCTCGATGCCGTGGCCGTGATCGGCGCGAAGCTCGGCATCGATGGCTTCAAGGACCCGGCTGCGCTGAAGTGATCTCAGGAGACAATAGTGATTTCGAGCTTTTCCGCTGACCCGGCTGGACTGCCGTGGGGAACGATCGGCCGCGTCTTGGGGGCCGTGATCGTCGCCGCAATCGGGGCACTACTCGGCGGGTGAGAAAACTGGGGCTTGGCTACAGGTGTGGCTACAGTCCCGAGATAGAAGTACAGCCCCTGACCAGCTTATTGCCTGGTCAGGGGCTGTTTTCTACTGTGGTCCCAGCTGGGATCGAACCAGCGACCTTCCGCGTGTGAGGCGGACGCTCTCCCGCTGAGCTATGAGACCATACTGCCCGCGTGGAGGCGGGCTGTTCGGGGCTGCGGGGCCTGCCGAACGAGATGGAACATTAGCACGGGTCACCCGTGGTTCACCAAATCGCCACTACGGCATGACGTGTGACGCGGCGGGCGGCCGAGGAGGGCTGTCGGGAAGGGGATATGGCGGCACAGGAATCCCGACAGCCTCGAGCGCCTCCCCCGTCACATTGGCAACCTCGCGGATTTTCCCCGTTCTACCAGCGGATTTGTACCTTTCACCGGCCGTCGGCTAATGTTCTGTCTCGCAACGAGGAGGTCGGAAACGCCGCCGAGAAGCAAATGCGGATGTAGCGCAGCTGGTAGCGCATCACCTTGCCAAGGTGAGGGTCGCGGGTTCGAATCCCGTCATCCGCTCGAGAGGTAGGGTTTGGCATCAAGTACGCCGTCCCCCTTTGCGCGGTGGAGTGGCCGAGTGGTGAGGCAACGGCCTGCAAAGCCGTGCACACGGGTTCGATTCCCGTCTCCACCTCGCGCGATTAGCTCAGCGGGAGAGCGCTTCCCTGACACGGAAGAGGTCACTGGTTCAATCCCAGTATCGCGCACCATCCTCTCACGGAGGTCCGGTTCATCACCGGGCCTCCGTTTTGTTTTCGGTGAAAGTCCGTGCGACGGAATAGTTTTCGCGCTCCGCATGACACGCCGGACACGTCCGGGCACCTGCTGTCGATACGGCGACCTACTGTGGGCCGTATACCCGTCGACGGAAAGGATGCGAGATGACCGGCCCGGAGAATGACTGCGTACCCGACCCGGAGGGCAAGACGTTCGGCGTCCCCTATGACTGGCGGCGCCCCACCTGGGAGCGGGTCAAGGCCCGCATGTGGAATCCCGACGACCCGCGCCTGTTCACCCCCAAATCCTTCGGCTGGGGTTACGACCTCAACTTCTACCGCCTGCTGCACTGGCGCAAGCAGGGCTGAGGACGTGCCGGAGATCGTCTTCGACGGCGGCAGGCTGGCGGGCACCCTCACCGAGGCGGCGAACCCGGTCGCGGCGGCGCTGCTCATCACCGGCTCCGGCCCCATCGACCGCGATTCCAATCGGCCCGGCCTCGCGCTGGACATCACGAAGTCCCTGGCCACCGCGCTCGGCGCGGCGGGTGTCACCAGCCTGCGCTACGACAAGCGCGGGATCGGGGCGAGCCAGGGCGACTACTACCGGGTCGGCTTCACCGACCGCCTGACCGACGCCAGGATCGCGCTCACCGCCCTGGCGGAGCACGCGTCGGGTCCGCTGCTCGCCGTGGGACACAGCGAGGGCGCGCTGCACGCCGTCGAGTTGGCCGCCGATGGCAGTGTCGCGGGCGCGGCCCTGCTGTGGTGCGGAGCCGGACCGGGCGCGGACATCCTGACCTGGCAGACGGCCCGCATCGTGGCGACCTTCCCCGGCTGGTTGCGCGCCACGATGCGCCTCGTTCGCGCGGATCCCCTTGTCACGCAACCGAAGCGGCTGGCCCGCATCCGAGCGAGCGATGCGGATGTCATGCGGGTCCAAGGCACGAGGATCGCGGCCCGGTGGCTGCGCGAATTCGCCGACTACGACCCGACCGCGGCGCTGTCCCGGATCGAGGCGCCGGTGCTGGCCCTCACCGGCGCCAATGACCTGCAGGTCCCGCCGGAGGATGTCGAGACCATCGGGAACCTGGTGCGCGGGCCGTTCGAGGGTCATATCGTGCCCGAACTCAGTCACCTGTTGCGGCCGGATCCCAAACGGGCCGGTCCGCGCGGCTACCGTCGTTCGCTGCGCGATCCGGTGAGTCCGGCGGCGTTGGCGCCCGTCGCGGCGTGGGTGCGGGAGCACTGGTAGCGGGATTTGTCGGTGTCGGGAGATACGCTCTTGCGGCACAGGACAATCGATAAGGGGTGCGGTGACGGCGGTCGACGAGGCGGAGTTGGACGATATTCGCGACGACGTGTCGTTCGGGCTCGAGGATGTCGTCGAGCGGTTGGCCGGGCTGGTCGCCGAGCAGGCCGCGGATAGGCCGCGCAATGCGGAGGTCATGCGATTGCGATTGGGTCTGCGCGGTGAACGCCCGCAGACGCTGGCGATGATCGGCGCCCGCTACGACCTCTCGCGCGACCGTGTTCGCCAGGTGCACACCAAGGCTGTGGGTCTGTTGCTGCGTGACGCCCAGCTCACCGGGCAGTGCGGCGGTGTCTTCGCCGAGCGGTATCCGCTGGGCGCCCGCGATTCCCAACTGCTGCGCGCCTTCCTGGCCGAGACCTACGCCACCGATACCGATCTCGCCGCCAACGAGCTGACCTACCTCAAACTGCGCTTGGCCGGACATCCGGGCGAGGACGCGCGCCGGATCGCGGGATTCGTCACCCAGCGCATCCTGGCCTGGCGCAAGAAGACCAACAGCCGCCTGACCAAACTGCATGCCGAACCGCCCGCCCTCGGCGAATGGGATGCGATGTCGGCTCAGATCGAATGGCCCGCCTCGGGCTCCCCCGCGCCGCTGCCCGACGCGCCTGCCCGACTGGTCGACGCGGACGACGAGGGCCGCGGCCGTTTCTACCTCGACAAGGTGGGTCGCGACGTGGCCTTCGATTCGGGTTTGGAGGCGCGGCTGCTGCGTGTGCTCACCGCGGCCGACGCGGTGCGCACCTTCCGGGAGCAGCCGGTCGCGCTCACCTATCGGGTCGAGGGTGTGGAGCGGGTGGGTTATCCGAGTGTCGCGGCCGAGTTGCGGGACGGCCGCGTCGTTCTTATCGATGTGCAACCGCTGGGGCAGCTCGGATTCCACGTCAACCGCGTCAGGGCGGCGGCGGCCCGCGGGTACGCGCACGAACGAGGGTGGGGTTGGGCGCTGTGGACGGGCAGCCGACTGGGTGTCCCGGATCTGCTGCGCCGCCCGGTCGACGCCGCGGCCGAGGCCCTGTTGGTCGAGTCGGTGGCGGCGGGTCCGGTCTACTGGCATGCGCTGCGCTCGATCCGGGAACAGTCCGGGCTGGACCTGCTCGACTTGGTGGCGCTCACGCTGCGGCATTCCTGGCGGTGGGAGCGCGGCCCCTTCGCGCTCACCGCGGGCGATACTGAACTGAAAGGCGGCTGAGAACCCGACGCGCGCGGCACTCGCGCGGTCCCTGCGGCGTTGATACCGGTAGAACCGCCATCACCAAGGAGCTGCAATGCACATCATCGGATCGCTGCTCGGGTTCGCGTTGACCTTGTTCATGCTGCTGCTGCTCGCCAGGGTGGTGCTGGACTGGATCGCGATCCTCGCCGAGAGCCCGACCTGGACGAACAAGGTGCGCGCTTTCACCCACACCTGGACCGAACCCGTCATCGCCCCGGTGCGCAAGGTGCTGCGACCGATCCGCGCGGGCGGACTGTCCATCGATCTGGCCTTCACCGCCGTATTCATCGCGGTGCTGATCCTGCGGTCGATCGCCTTCAGCTTCTGATCCTCGGCGCGGGCCGCCGCCTCAGCGCACGATCATCGCGCCCGCGAGGAAGGTGATGATCAGCAGCATGGCGCAGCAGGTCACCAACTGCCAGTGCCCGATGGTGGACTCGAGGCTGCGGATCGTATTGCGCAGGGCATTGTCCACCCGGTGGTGATCGGCGAGTTTGCGGCGCACCTCGTCGAGCGTCTCGGCCTGCTCCTGCGCCGTCAGATCCGCACGCTCGAGCCGGGTGGTGAGTTTCATCACCTGTTTCTGCTTGTCGCGCACCGCTTTTCGGGAGACCGCGAGCGAGGTGCGCTGGTTCATCAGCTCCTGCTGCTGGCGGGCGATCACCGCGGCCTGTGTGCGGGTGTGATGTTCCCAGTCGGACACGGTGGCCCAGCCTCCCGTCATCGGATCGCGGTAGCCCCAGACCATTTCGCCGCTGATCCAGCGCTGGATGAATTCGCGCAGCTCGTAGGGTTCGCGGCGCGGTGAGACCACCGAGGTGTGCTCGACATCGACCACGCCCTGCACTGCCCGGTATTCGACACCCGAGGGCGTGAAATCGGCGATGCCGAGCGCGGGTAGGTGCTCGACCCAGTAGCCCGGCAGGCACAACCACAGCACGCCGTCGAGACCGGCGGCGCGCAGCGAGGCGGTGTGCTCCTGAGCGGAGGCGCGGTCGAGGGTGGCCGTGCGCACCTCGATCGCGTACTGACGCTCGCCTTTTCGCCAGTAGATATCGACCGGGATCGAGCCGACCCGATGGTCCACCTCGGCGATCTCGGCGCCGTAGGCGAGCAGTCTGCCGACGAGCCAGTATTTGAGCCGCCGCACATCCCATTGCGCCGCCGCGCATTCGGTGCAGCGGCAGCCGTAGCCCTCACCGGGCGCGCGGCTCGGCTCGCCGGTGATGCCCAGTTCGGCGAGCATCGCCCGGCGTCCGCAGGCCGGATTCGCCCGCTGCTTCGTTCTCACGCCAACACCCCTGCCCATACACCGATCGGCGTGCACAAACGCACGCCCTCCCGGTCCAGAGTGCATAAGTCCGAGCCTGCCCGCCAGCCCCCTATACCCCGCGCTCGGGTGCGCCGGGCAGGCAAACGGCCCGGCAACCAGCGAAGACCGCTGGGCGGAGGCGTCTTTCGGCCGGTCGAGAGAGGTTCACCACAGGAAATCCGCGCGAATTGATCTTTGTCGCCAATTCCCCGCGACACGACATTCGGTGCGCCACCCGGCGCGCGCGAACCCGAGCCGCCGCGGCGCGAGCGGAGCGGAACGGAGAACAATTGCGGTACAGCAGGATATATTCCCAGAACGCATGGCACACCCGTGGGGAAGGACGGACTGTGGAGCTGGTGGTCACGGTATCGGAGGCCGAAGATGATGTCGAGGAGCTGCACTCCCTCTATTCGGCTCTCCTCGAGGACGACGAACTGCGTTCCGCGCGAAAACATCTCGACCCCGGCGCGGAACGCCCCGACACGTTGGGCGCCGAGGAGGTCATTCGCCTCGTGCTGGATTCGATGGAGTTGTTCACGGCGCTGACCACGTGCCTCACCGCGTGGCTGCATATGCGCAAACCGCGGCTGAGATTGCGAATCACCCGCCCTGACGGGATTACCGCCGAGATCACGACCTCGGGCGGCCGGGCCGTGCGGGCCGAACAGGTGAACGAGGCGATCGAACTCGTCCGCGGAACGCCCGATGAGGCTTCCTGATTCGCACGACTCCCGCGTGGTGCTGATCGGCACCTCCCGCTACGCCGAGGACTCCGGATTCGCCTCGCTGCCCGCCATCGCCCGCAGCGTGCGCGAACTGGCCGAATTCCTGCGCGCCACAACCGGTCTCGAACATGTGCAGGTGGTGCTGGATCCGCCGGACGCGGTCCCCGTCTCGCGCGCGCTCAGCGCCGCCGAGGAGTCGGCCGTGGACCTGCTGCTGTTCTACTACGTCGGCCACGGCGTCGCCATCGACAATGAGCTGCACCTCACCCACGGCGGGTCCCGCGCCGAGGACGCCGCCTTCACCACCGTGCCGTATTCGGCCGTGCGGGCCAGGATTCGGGCCGCGCGCGCGAAGGTGAAGATCGTCGTCCTCGACTGCTGCCACAGCGGAAAGGCATTCGGGCGCGATGTGCTGGCGGCCGACCCGCTCGGCGAGGTCGTCGATATCGAGGGCGCGTTCGTGCTGACCGCCACCGACGAGAAGACGAAATTCGCGGCCGCCGCCGACGCCGAGGGCCGCACCGCCTTCACCGGTGCGCTGCTGGCGCTGCTGCGCGGCGGAATACCGGGCGGGGAGCGGTATCTCACCATGTCGGCGCTGTATCGCGAACTGCGCGCACGCCTTCCGGCCGACAACCTGCCCAAACCCAAGGCTCTGGAGCGCGGTACGGCCGCCGAGTTGGCCCTCGCGCCCAACCCGGCGTGGCGCGCTCCCGAAATCGTGCTGCCCAGCACCGAATCCGCCGCCTACTTCGCGCAGGTCCGCGATATCGCGCCGCTGGGTCCACTGGTCGACCGCGAGATCGAACTGGCCGAACTCAACGCCTTCTGCGACGGCCCGGAGCCCTATCTGTGGTGGCGTGCCGGACCTTGGGCGGGCAAGACGGCTCTCATGTCGTGGTTCGCGCTGCATCCCCCCGCGCATGTGCGGGTGGTGGCCTTCTTCATCACCTCGCGGCTGGCGGCGCAATCCGATCATGTCGCCTTCACCGAGGCCGTGCTGGACCAGCTTTCGGTCCTGCTGCCCGCCGAGCGGATCGCGGTCTCCGCGATGGGCGGCAACCGGGACACGCTGCGGCGGCATCTGCTCGACCTCGCCGCGCGACGCGCCGCCGAGAGCGGCGGCCGGATCCTGCTCATCGTCGACGGACTCGACGAGGATCAGGGGACGCCGAGCATCGCCTCGCTCCTGCCCAAACATCCGGGACCCGGCCTGCGGGTGCTGGTGGCCAGCCGACCGAATCCGCCGGTGCCGCTGGATGTCGCGGGCGGGCACCCGCTGCGCACCTGCCGGCATCGGCCGCTGGCCCAATCCAAATACGCCCACGACATCCGACGCGCCGCGCAGTACGAGCTGAGCACCCTGCTCGCCCATCCTGGCGAGGCCAAACACCTCGGATTGATCACGGCGGCAGGCGGACTCACCAAGACCGAACTCGCCGACATCACCGGACTGCCGCCCTACCATTTCACCCAGTTGCTCAGCGGTATCGTCGGGCGCAGCTTCCGGGCCAGGACCACACCTTTCGACACCGACAGCACCTATCTGTTCGCCCACGAGACACTGCGCGAGGAGGCCGAGAACGCGCTCGGTCCCGCCCTCGTCGACGAATACCGCGAACAGATCCACCGGTGGGCCGAGGGCTACCGCGCCGAGGGCTGGCCGCCCGAGACCCCGAATTATCTGCTCACCCGCTACTTCTCGATGCTGCGCACCCGAGAGGATCTGCCGCGCATGACCGCGCTCGCCCTCGACCGCGCCCGCCACGATCGGATGCTGCACCGCACCGGCGGCGATATCGCCGCGCGCACCGAGATCGCCGCCGTCGGCGCGGCCCTCGCCGGACAACCCGATCCGGATCTGCTCACCCTGTGCAGGCTCGCCCTGCACCGCGATCGACTCGCCCAGCGCAGCAACAATATTCCGACCGGACTACCCGCCGCCTTCGCCCGACTCGGCGCCTTCGAACGCGCCGCCAACCTGGCCCGCAGCCTTCCCGACCCGGTGCGCCGCACCGAGGCCCATATCGCGCTCGCCGCCGTACCGCGCGACACCGCCGGACACGAACAGGATCGACTCCTCGCCGAATCGCTGGTTCGCGAGATCAAGGACGACTCCGCCGAACAGGAACGCCTCTGCGCCGAACTGATCGCGGCGCTCGTCGCGGTCGGCGATATCGGCAACGCGGAGAAGCTGATCGATGCGATCCACGATCCATATCTGGAACTGATCGTGCAGGGCATCCTGGTGCCGGTGTGGTTGGAGGCGGGCAGGCCCGAAGACGCGCTGCGGGCGCTGCGGCGCGTCGAGATCCTGGCCGAGCGCTTCGTGTCGGCCAAATATCAAGGCCGGGCACAGGTCGCGCTGGCAAGGGCGCTCGCGGAGATCGGCGAATTCGACCGGGCCGAGTCGATCGTGCACGGAATCGACAATCCCGCCGATCGAATCGCGGCCGCCGGTGGGATGCTGCGGGCACTGAGCCGGGCGAACCTGACCGACCGGGCGCGGACCATTGCCGAGGAGATGGCGCGGATCCCCGAGGACGAACCGGAGACGACCCGGAAATACCTTGTGGCCGTGCTCATCCGATCACTCGCCGAGGCCGGGTTCGGCCGGCAGGCACGCGCGCTACACACCGAGGACGATCCGTCACCGGAGTACTTCGCACGGCTGATCGACCTCGGCGAACTCGATCTCGCCGAACAGTGCGCCCGCCGCATCGCCGCCCCCGAGGCCCGCGCCGACGCGCTCACCGACCTGATTGTCGAATTCCTCGACGCGGGACGCGAATCCGAGGCCAGACAGTTGGCCGAAGAGGTCGAAGCCGACGCCATCCGCATGGACAATCCGCTCCGATACTCCGAGGGTCTGTTCGCGCTCGCGGGCGCACTCCTCGAAGCGGGCGAACTTCCACTGGCCAGGGCCGCCGCCGCCCGAATTCCCCTGCGCTTCCTTCGAATTCGCGCGCTGGTGGCGCAAAACGGCGACCTCGCGCGCTTCGCGGGGCCTCGACCCTCGGTCAGCGCCACCGGCGACGGACACCTGCTCGAACTGGTGGAGGAGGTCCTGCTGCAGCACCGCCTGCATCCCGACACCGAACCGCCGCTCGCCTGTGCCGAACAAGCCGTCCTGCACGCCGATCACGCCGAAGCCGCACTGCGGCTCGCCACCATACTCATCGAAATCGGTTTGGCACGAGCGGGATTCGACCTCATCGTCGAAATGCCCTCGGTCCACCATCAGATCTCGATACTGGCCGAACTCGGCGGACCCCTGGTCGAAGCGGGCCTGCTCGAACCGGTACGGCGCAGACTGCGCTCCATGGAACCGGTCGTCCGCAGATTGACCGACGAGGGTCGCCCCGCGGTGCTGCGCGACCTCGGCATCGCCTACGCCCGAATAGGCGACCTCCCCCGCGCCCAAACCATCGCCGCCGCCTTCGACGACCTGCCGCCCAAAGCGCACATCCAACTGGAAATCGTTGCCGCGCACGTCAAATCGGGCGACCTCGATATCGCCACCGAACTCGCCGACACCATCACCTACATTCACGAACGCATCCACGCCCTGCTCACCGTCGCCGCCGCCCACACCGACCGCGACACCGCCGAACACCTGCTCACCCGCGCCGAACACGAGGCGACGCGCATCCGAGGCCACGGCGAAATGGACGACATAGCACTGCATCTCGTCGACACCGCCCTGCACCTCGCCCAATTCGACCGCACCCGCACCAGCGCCGACCTCGCCGACCACCCCAAAACCCGTGCCGAAGCCCTGCTGCGCCTCACCAACGCGCTGCTCACCCACCACCCCATCCCGCACACCGAAATCCACCATCTGCTCGCCGATATCTGGAACACCACCGACTGGTACCGCCCCCTCCCCGCCCTCGCCCACCTCTCCCCCACCCTCCTGCGCACCCTCGCCCAGGAAATCCTCAACCCCACCACATGAACCCCCAAACGGTTCTTGCCCCACCCGACCCTCCGACGGTACTGTTTCCGCAGGTAGCAGGGGTGGAGCGGGCAGCTAACCCGCAGCACGTCATTCGATATGCAGGGCACCGAACGATCAGGGGACCTCATGACCGAGGCAAGCAAACTTCTGCGGCGCGTCGCCGCGCGCGGTGGACTCGTGTCGGGCGACACGAATCCACCGAGACGATGCTCCGAGCGAAGTACCTTCCTGACGAAGGGAAGCAGGCCGCACAAGCCACCACCGAGGGAAGGATGCGAATGACCGGCAGGAGGATGTGCCACGCGACCGCCCTTGCTTTGGGGGCTGTTCTCGCGATAGCGGGTTGCGGTAGGTCGACCGATGGGAACCCGAGTGCGAGTTCAGGACAGCCGTCAACCTCAACCCCGATGACCTCTGCTGGTCTGGGCGCTACCTCTTCCCCGAATCAGCAGACCGGCCGGTGGGATCCATGCACCTCGATCCCGAACGATGCCTTGCGCGCGAGTGGGTTGAACCCCGACGACAAAGAGCCGAACGTCGCCGGTGTCGATTTCACCGGGTGGAAGGCATGCACTTGGGGATCGACGGCCCGGTGGCACTACCTCGCGATTCTTTCGGGCGAGCCCACACTCGATCAGATCCGACAACGCCGCGACTTCGGAAACTTCTCCCCGATGACCGTCGCCGGGCGCCCAGCAACTCGGTTCGGATTCTCGGACGACGCGGACGGCCTCGACTGCGGTGTTGCCGTTGAGATTCCACAAGGACCGGCGAAGGGCTCGGTCGCCTTCCTGATCACGACCCGTCTGTCGGTCGGCAAGCAGGGCAATCCATGCACCGAGGCCACTCGGTACGCCAATGACCTCGCCAAGTATCTTCCGGGAGGGGGGAACTGAAGTGACGAATGCCACCGGTACCGCCGATTGGCGCAAACTACTCGACCTTGCAAACTCCGGTGAACTGACTCTCGATCCAGAAATCGGCAAAGATCTGGATGCGAAGTGCGAACGATACCTAGACGACCTGGATCGAGTGCGTACATCGACGCGATCGATTCAGTATGTGGCCGGATTCGGCGGCATGCCATCGGGACCGATCCTCGAGTCGAAATTCACGTCGAAAGTCAATGGCGCGGACAGTTCGATCCACCGAGCCATCGCGACCCATATCGACCAGGTCGGTCTCATGCGCCAAGTTTTCGCCAAAGCCATCGAGAACTACCGGTCGGTGGATCAGTCGACAGCCCAAAGGTTCGCAGAGCTTCCAGTCGACGGTCAGGACGGGCGATGAATCGGGAAGAGTACGTGCGCAAGGTCATTGCCACACAGCAGCAGTGGAACACCGAGCGCAAGGGCATCTACTACCACGCGAGTCGCGTCAATAGCGAGCTCGAACACGGGTACGACCCACAGTCGATCTCCAACCCAGGGGATGACCTCTTTGTCATCGAGAGCTCGACACTCGCAGATCTCGTTCAGCGCGTGGAGGCGATGCGACCAGCACAGGCGATGGAAGTATCACAGGCCTGGCAGAACATCAGCGCCTCGTTTCGCGAGAAGTCGCACACGTTTGGGGATGCCATCAAGGCGACCATCGCGAACGGTTGGCGAGGGCAGGCTGCCAACGAGGCCACTCGCGCTATTCAGCAGTATGTTTCGCAGTCGCAGCAGTTGACATTGGCTTCCGAGCTGATTTCGGTGAAGTTGCAGGAGCTCTATACAGGGTTGGATCAGACGAAAGCGTTGATGCCTAGGACGGGAGATGGGGCGGCGGATCCGAGAACGAAAGTGCTTCCGAAGGAGGGGACTATGAAAGCCTCCGACTACGGGGAGCAGGAGGCGCGGGCGGAGGCGCAGCGGGTTTTGCGGACTGTGTATTGGCAGGTGGCGAATCAGACGGATATCGGGGTGCCGGTGGTGCCGGATAGTCCGAAGGTGGTGCAGGATCCGACCGGACCAGAGGTGAGTTCCGGTGGGGTGGACGGGAGTTCGGGTGGCGGCGGGCGAGAGGGCGGAAGCGTGGCCGGCGGCGGTGGGCAAGGCGCCGGATCGGAAGAGACGGAGCCGAAGACGGAGCAGGCCGGGACGGGCTCGCCGAATACGGTTGGGGCACAGGGTGATTCGAGTGCGGACCAGGGACGAACACAGGCCGCGTCCGCCGGTGGTCCGGCACCGTCGGCGGGCGATCAAGGGGCACAATCGCCCGGTTCCGGCACGGGTGGGCTGCCGCAGGGTGTGCCCGCGCAGGGCACGCAAGCGCCTGTAGCGGCGGGGCCGGGGCGAGCGCCATCCGGGCTAGGACGAGAGCCATCGGGACCGGGCAGGGGGACGACGGGGCGTGGACCGACGCCGGTACCCGATCGGAGTGGGACGATTCGACCCGGCTCGCCGACTTCTCCTGGCACACAGGGAGTTTCAGGAGCACCGAATCGTGACGTGCCCGCGCAGCAGCCTGCGGCGGCTCAGACGCGGGCTGCGTCCGGGGCGGCGGCCCGAGGCGGAAGTGGTGCGGCCGGTGCACCTTTCGCGCCGGGTGCGGGCGCGCAGCGCAAAGAGGACGACGAGATCCGAAAGACGAAGGACTACTTGATCATCGATCGGTCCGAGGAACTACTGGGTAGACCGGGGAAGACCGTGCCGCCGGTGATCGGGGAGCAGTAGCGGTGCGGTCCTGGAGATTCACCGGGCAGGAGTTCCAGATCCTGTGGAATGCCTACGATCGGGATCGACTGCCGTATCCGCTGGCATTCCGGCCCGCCACCGCGGTGGATTGGGCGGATCTGGTTCGGCTGCGGGAGGAGGCGGTGCGGTCGCTGCTCGATCGGTATTCGCCGGATTTGGATGAGACGCTCGGTGTGCTGCTGAATCCGGATGTCCGGGTGGAGTCGAAAGGTTTCGGCGGGTCGGCGGTGTTCCGTTTCCATGGCGTGATACGCGGCGGATACGGTGCGACGCTGACGCAATTGCCGGGAGTTGCCGAGGATACGGGTGGGGATGTGCTGTTGGCGCGGTGCCGGGCCGATGAGGTGGCCGGTGCGGCGGTGACGGCGCTGCCGCAGGCGCGGCCGGGTCGGCAGGCGGCGATCAGCTTCCGGCGTGGCGAATTGGCCGAGGACCGGCAGCGGTATGTGCGGCGCGCCGATGAGTACAGCATTGCCGAGCGGCTGAATCGGGTGTTCAAACGGGAGCGGTCGGCGCTCGGTGAAGTGGCGGTATTTCCGAGTGGCGCAGTGGATTCCCGCCCGACCACGGACGGGGGCGGCTTCCTGTGGGCGGACTATGTCGACGACGGCCGCTACTACATCAAGTCGGGTGATCCGATCGTGGCGCGGCCGATGGACGCGCGCATGATGGCCACCGAGATCGCGCGCCTCGTCGAGTCGGTCGGCCGTGGCCACGGCACGGCGGATCACACCGCTACCGGACCGCGTGTGATTCGCTGAATATTCGCTGCCTCGGCTGGTTTCGGACCACCCGCGCGAGGGGCGGTAGCACTGTCGAGTAGCGTGCGGCGCGGGCGAACGGATGCGCCCGGTATCGCGCCGGTCGTCACGTGCACGACTTATTGCTACAGACGCGGATAGAATCGGGCGGCCGAGCGCGGAGTCGGGCGATACGGGGAAGAAGGAACTGGATGGAGCACGGTCAGCAGGGTGCCGAATCGGTCGGCGCGATGTTGTCGAGCATTGCGGCGGCGCTACGGGAGTTCGGCGAGAAGCTGGACGAGGTGGCGCTGCGCGTGGACGGCGATCGCGGCGTCGAAACCCGGCTCGCCCGGCTGGAAGCGTGGGCATTCCGTGCCGGACAAGACATTTCGGACACCGAGCCCGATCGCGCCGCGCACCGCGAGCACCGCCCCGCGCACCGCGACCGGATACCGGCCCCCGAAGCGCCCGCCCGACTCGCCCGCGAACCGGGCGTCCGCCATCCCCTCCCGGATGCCTTCCACCCCACCGACTCGGAACCGACCGCGCAGCGACCGATTCCTGATCTGAATTCGATTCGCGACCCGCACATTTCCGGTCCGGCAACCTTCTCCGCACCCGAGTCGTTCACCGCCTCCGAGACCTTTACCGCCCCCGAGTCCAGCGCCCCCCACGCCGCCGGCGTGGCGATCACTCCAGACCTCGGTGCATCCCGTTCCGGCACCGGAGCGGTCGCCAAAGGTCCCGAGCCCGCCGAATCCGCTGTCGGACCGGCCAATTCGCACGAATCTCCCATGAACAAGGTCAATGAGACGGCAAGTCGGGGCACCCGCCGCGAACCCGGATTCGCCGCCATTCGCACTGCCACCGCGGGAATCTCCGCCGGTCGCGATGCCACCGAGGCGACCGGACGCCGCAGCGTCACTGCTCAATTCGCGCATTCCGCAGCGACCGATCCCGAAACAGACAACCCCGGCTCGACCATGCGCGACACCGCCGCGATCGCTACTCGGCGCGGAGCCGCCGACCTGCGAGAAATCAGGCCCGACCAGGGCAGCACCACCGCGCAATTCGGACATCCCGCCGGTGCCATCGGTACCGCCGCCGGGCTCGACGTGGACGAGGGGAACCCGCCCCAACGCGATTCCGTCGGAGGTTCGGGAGAACGCGAAGCCACTGGAGGGCGGGAGCCCACCGCCGGATTCGTCGATGCGAACATACAATTCGTCCATCCCGAAGCCCGCGACCCTCGAACTGCCACGAACGGCAGGCACTCCCCCGAACGTGAGAACACCGCAGCGCATTTCGACCAACCCCGCGCGATAGCAGGCCACGCTGCTGCATCCGACTCGACGGCGACCTCGCCCGGACGTCGAAGTTCCAGGCAGGACGGTACGGGTCTCGCCGAGTATCCCGCCACGGCAGCTCATTTCAGCGCCGAATCGGCAGCCAGCCGCCATGGCTCCTCCGAGCATTCGGCCGAGAACGGTTCGGTCACCCGTCGCGGCGTGACCTCCGAGCGCCCGGCAGCCGGATTCGCGTCCCGCCATTCGACCCACGAGCCCACCGCCGACGGGTCCGATACGATCGGACGCCCGGCAATGGAACGCGAGATATCCGCCGAAAGTAACTATTCCGCAAGGCATTTCGCCGAACACGGAGCTACGCTCGACCCGATCGGGCCGACCGAGCCCTCCGCCACCACCGAACGCGATTCCGGTCTCGTCGCCGAGCAGGCCCTCGATATCGCCGGACGCGGGTCCACCCCTGGCAGCACCTCGCACAGCGCCGAATTCGGTGCCGCTGTCGATCAATTCGCTCGGCTCGATCCGGTCGATGGTGCACCGATCGGAGCGGACTCCGCTTCGAACCTGGCCCGAAACAACTCCGGCGGTCAAGGATCTCCCAGCGACATCGTCGAGCACAGAACCCACACAGAGCGACTCGTTCGAGCCGATCTCAGTTCGAATGCGGCGACCGGACCCGAAACGCCTGCGCGTGCGCTCCAGAGTTCCGGTAACACTCCCCGGCGTCACCTCGAAAACAGCGCAGGCGCGGGGCATGCTCTCTCGACCGGACCGGATGCCACTGCCGCGCCGGATGAAGTCAACCCACGGTTCGCCGAACGCCTCAGCCCCGCAAAACAGTTCGCGACGTGGGAAGAGTCGGGCCGACTGTCCGACTACGATGCGAGCGCGGGACGCACCCCATCCGCAGGACGCAACGGAGCCGACAGTCATCCGGGGCGTGAAGTATCCGGCGGCCGCACCCTCGAATCCCACCCGGTTTTCGGGCAGGCCGTTGGCAGCTCGGGCAACGGCTCCGGCTCCGACCTCCCGGCCGGGCATCCGACGGAATTCGCCTCCGGCCTGCACGACATCGCGCGCGAACCGGGCACCGACTCCGGATACGCCCAAAGCCTCGTGTCGCAAGCCTCGAACGGGCAGATCGGCAGCCACGCCACCGCCGCGGACCCGGCCGAGATGCCGAATGCTGCCGACCGCCCCGCAAAGCACGACTCGTCCGTCTCCGACCCGATCGACCGACATCCGGGCGCCGATCCACGCCTGGCCGCCGTGTTGAACAATGGATCCATCCCACGGGATGTGCGCGATTTGATCGCCGGAATCTCCGCGACGCAGAGCGGGAACCGAAACGGTTTGTCCGGCAACCCCGATGACCGGCATTCGACGGCCGGGCAGGCCCCGAATCCCGGCCCTCGCCTCTCGGGTCCGAAGATCCGGGACTCCAGCGGATTCCACGACCAGCCGACCCCGCCCCGGCACAGCGAGCCCGACTACGAAAATGGCGCCACCCCAAGGAGTCTCGGCTTGACCGGCCAGAGCGGCCGCACCGGTGATCCCGCCCGCGCCCAGCACACCTCCTACGAGGATTTCCGCACCGGGGAGCCCGACCAGCCGCTGCCCGCCCCGAATGGCAACGCGCTCACCGGCTCCCGTCACGCGGGCGAGCACGACAGCCAGGTCGACAAACTCCAGGCCATGCTCGACGAACTGAAACGGGCCGCCGATATCCCGCTCGGCAGCGCGGACATCTTCGGCCCCGCCACCGATCCCGGCATAGCGCGCAGGCCGCCCGAGCCGCGCCGCCTGTCCGGCCCGCCGCCGCGTCTCGACCCGCCGAATGCCTGACCTGCGCGCCCGCGCTTGGTGGGCGGGCGGCAGCGTCATGCCGCCACCGTATAGGGAGGCGGGTCGGTTTGTGGGGATCGTTACCATCGCGCAATCAGGACATGACGAACCGCAGTTCGTAATCCCTTCCCGCCCTCCGGTTTCCGACAGTCGATGACGCCGAGCGAGGGAAGGCGGATCGTGGTCGACGGTGATCGCGTCATCCGGCCGCGCGCGGGCGCCTTCGTTCACGATCTGCTCGACTATTTCGCCGAGATCGAATGGTGCGGTGCGCCAAGGCTGCTCGCGACAACCGAAGATCGCGAAACGCTGACCCACATCTCCGGCTACACCGATCCGCCCACGCTGACGGACGCCGCACTGATCGCCGCTGCGCGACTGGTGCGTGAATTCCACGACGCCACAGCGGGACACCCGCTGTCCGGCACGGATGAGGTCGTCTGCCACAACGATCTGGCCCCGAAGAACACCGTCTATCGCGACGACGCGCATCCGATCGCCTTCATCGATTGGGATTGGGCGGCGCCGGGCCGCCGCATCGATGACCTGGCCCATATGTGCTGGCAGTTCCTGAATTTGGGTCCGACGGTCACCGATACCCATGAGGCCGGTCGGCAGATGGGTTTGATCTGCGCCGCCTATGGCATCGCCATCGAGCCACCCGAACTCATCGACAGGATCCTCTGGTGGCAGGACCGGTGTGTGCGGGGAATCGAATCCGATGCGGCGCAGACGACGGTAGGTGTTCCGGACTGGATTCGAAGGGCGAGTGGGTGGGTGGTCGAGGCGCGCGGGGTGCTTGCCGGGGCTATGTGGGAGTACTCGCACCAGTAGGAAATCGGGGGCGCTGGGCTAAATTGTTTCCGTGATCAAGGGCCGCGCCGGTGGAAATGGGGATAGTGCAGGGGGATTCGGGCGCTCGACGGTGCGGTGTGCTACTGCGGTACTAACCTTGGTGGCCGGGTTGTGCACGGCGGGTAGCGCGACAGCGGAATCGGGTGCTGATCTGGCGCGATTCTATGGGCAGCAGGTGGACTGGCATCAGTGCGCGGATGCGGGGCTGGTGAAAGAGGGTGCGCAGTGCGCCGAGGTCACGGTGCCCCTCGACTACGGGCGGCTGACCGGGCCGACGATGAAGATCGCCGTCTCCCGGATCGAGGCCAAGGACAAGGACAATCGGCAAGGGGTGCTGCTGTCCAATCCGGGTGGGCCTGCCAGTTCCGGGTTGGACGCGTTCGATCTGATCGGCGATGTGATCGAACCGGAGGTGCTCAACCGGTACGACGTCATCGGATTCGATCCGCGCGGGGTGGCGCGCTCGGGTGCGCCGAAACCCTGCGGGTGGCCGGTGTCGAATCCGATCCGTTCGGCGGGGGTGGATCTGGCCGGATTCGTCGCGGAGACCCTGTTGCAGGCGCAGATGGCGGGTAGCTGCCTCACCTGGGATGCCACCACGCCGCGTTACCTGACGACCCGCAATACCGCCCGGGATATGGATGTGATTCGCGGTGTGCTCGGCGCGCCCCGCATCAGCTACTTCGGGTTGTCCTACGGCACCTATCTCGGCGCGGTGTACACGCAGATGTTCCCCGGCCGCACCGATCGAATGGTGTACGACAGCGTTGTCGATCCGGGCCGCTACTGGCTTGGTATGCAACAGGATTGGGGTGCGGCGGATGAGGCGGGCCTCGACGATTGGGCCGCCTGGACCGCCGAGCACGATGACACCTACCATCTCGGCGCGACCGCACCGGAGGTTCGTGCGGGTGTGGAGGGGCTCATTCAGCACGCGGCGCGCACTCCGATCCCGGTGGCAGGCTTCGGTGTGGACGAGCACCTGCTGCCCAATATCCTGTGGACGATGCTGCGCGACGCCCGGCTGAACGACACGCTGGCCCGCACCATCCGCACCCTGGTCGACCTCGCCGACGGCCGCTCCCCCGAGATCAACAAAGAACTGCTTCAGCAGGTCGATTCCGCACGGACGGACGAGTATTCGGTGATGGCGATGATCTGGTGCGGTGACGCGCCCATGCCCGCCGATCCGGCCTGGTATTGGCGCGCCATCGAAGCGGCTCGACCCACCCAACCGGTATTCGCGGCGCTGGCCAACAACATTCAGCCGTGCGCCTTCTGGCCCGCTCCGCTTGAGCCGCCGACGGTCGTGGACAACGCGGCGCCCGCGCTGATTCTGCAGGCCACCGGAGACAACCGCACCCCGTACGTCGAAGCCGTTGGCCTGCATCAAAAACTGTCGGCCTCCCGGTTGGTCACGCTGCAGGACGTCCGCATCCACATGGTGCTGCGTCCCGGACTGAGCAGTTGCGTTCTCGACACCGCCAATGCCTATTTCCGTGACGGCACCCTCCCCGAGGAGGACCGGACCTGCTACGCGAATCCCACACCGGCCGAACCACATCCGGCATAGGGCAGTCAACGCCGACTGGTGAGGATATCGCGAACCAACTCGCGGAACCACCGATGACCGGTATCGGCCGTATTGCGCGCATGCCAGGCCGTGCCGATCGCGATCTCGGGCAGCGGTAGTGGAATCTCGAAGGCGCACAACCGCATCGCGGGCCGCAGCGCGGCGGTGAGCGCCGCGGGCGCCGGGCAGACGAGATGTCCGGACCGCACCGCGAACAGCGCCGCCGACAGGGTGGGCACGGTGGCCACCACCCGCCGGGTGCGCCCGTGCAGCGCCAACCGCTCGTCGATGGGGCCGTGCGCGCGTCCGACGCGCGAGATGGCCAGATGCGGAGCGGAAGCATAGGCGGCCACGGTGACCCGCCCCGACGCGAACGGATGATCCGCCGCGGCGATGCCGATGATCCGATCCCCGACAACACGTTGCGCGACGATCTCCGGATCGGTGTGATCGAGCACCCCGACCTCCAGATCGACCCGCCCCGCGCGCAGCGCCGCCGCCCCGTCGCGGCCGTCGGGCAGGAAGCGCACCGTGACACCGGGCGCTTGGGCGTCCACGGCGGCCAGCAGCGGCCCGGCCAGTTCCGTCAGCACCATGTCGTCGGCCTGAATTCCGAACGTGCGCTTGAGTGCCCGCGGGTCGACGGAGGCGCGCGGCGTGAGCAGGGAGCGCCCGTGCTCCACCAGCGCGCGCACCTCGTAGCGGAGTTCGAGGGCGCGCGGTGTGGGCGCGAGGTGGCGTCCGGCGCGCACCAGCAGCGGGTCGCCGAGGACGCGGCGCAGTTTGGCCAGGGTCCGGCTCATGGCGGGCGGTGAGGTGCGCAGTCGTTGGGCCGCCAGGGTCACGCTGTTGGTCTCCAGCAGCGCGTCGAGCGCCACCAGCAGGTTCATATCCAGCGTGTCCACCCCTGGATTATCACCATCGCAACGGTGGGCGGCCAAACTTCCGTTTCCGATAATCACCGCAGGTCACGGCGGATTCCTTGGAATGCGGCGTGCCCCACGGTGATTCGTCGGCGAGCTGAAAAGCGGACGGTGCTTCGAGAAACTACGGGTTCGGGCGCGGCGCGGCCCCGGCGACCGGGACCGCGGGCTCGACACTGGCCGCGACAGCCGCGGTGGTCTGCGCGGGAATCGGAACGACCTTGAATGAGCCGCGGGCGGGCTTCTCTCCCGCCACCACCGGTTTGCGGTCCTCCCGTGGGCGGAGCCCGCGATAGCTGTCCACCCGCATGGGCCGCACCGACTGCCCGGCCCGCACCCGCCACGGCAGCCGAATATTCAGGTCGGCCAGCATCTCGTCGATGGTGCGCAGGGTCAGCGGGCCGAGGGCCGTGCCGTGTGCGTGATTGCCGCGCTGCTCCAACCATTCCAGCCGCGCGTCTATTTGGGCACCGAGCGATTCGGCGGCGGGGACGGTGAGGCGCCCGGTGAGGTAGGCGGCGGTCCAGTAGGCCCCGATCTCGGCGGACAGGGCGCTCGCGGTGGTGGAGCTGTAGCCGGCGAAGGTGAGGTTGGGAACGTCGACGGGCAGGATCTGGCGGTGCAGCCGGAAATTGCCGCGCTCGTCGGTGAGCAGTCGCTGCACGTAGGGCGTGAGGAAGGGCACCCGCTGCCGGAATCCGGTGGCGCACACCACGACATCGGCGGGCAGTAGGTCGCCGTCGGTGAGTTCGACCGCCAAACCCTCCGGGACGGCGATCATTTCGACGATCTCGGTATCGCGGCGCACGGTGATGCGGCCCATCGCGACCTGTTCGAAGAAGCCCTCGGTGACCAGTTCGATGCCGCCCGAGGCCATTTCCTCGAAGCGCTCGTCCGGGACCAGGCCGAGCTCGCGCAGGTGGGTGCGCTTGGTGGCGATCTCCTGGACCATATCGAGGTTGGCCTCGCGGAAGGATCGGCCCGCCCCGTGCAGGAAGCGCCCGAATCCGGTGGGGTCGGGCTGACGGAAGTGCGCCTGGCCGGTTCGCGTCAGGGTCAGTCGCTCGATATCGATGCCCGCCAGGGTGTGCGGCAGCTTCCAGCGCAGCCGCCGCGCGACCACCGTGGTGGACGCGGCGACATGGCTGACGGCCTCGGCGATATCGCAGGCGGAGGTCCCGTAGCCGACGACGACCACGTTGCGGCCGCGCACCGCGTCGAGGTTGTCGCCGAGTTCGACGGCGTGGCAGAGCCTGCCGCCCTGGTGGCGATACAGTTCCGCGCCGCGATAGTCGGGGACGAACGGGTCGCTGTGCAGACCGTTGGCGATGACGAGGTGATCGCAGGAGGTGCGGTGCACACCCGACTCGTCGCGAATCTCGAGCAACCAGCCGCTGTCCACCGGATCGGCGGCGACCACCTCGGTGCCGAGTCGCAACCTGTCCGCCAGGCCGAATTCGCGGACGTATCCCTCGAGATATGCCTGCATCTGCCTGCCGTCGGGGAAGCGGGGAAACTCTTCGGGCAGGGGGTGATCGGAGAAGTGGTAGGCGGCCGAACTGCTCTGCGCGCGCAGCCCCGGATAGCGGCGCGAGGCGCTCCACACACCGCCGACATCGGGTGCGCGCTCGAACACCTCGACCGCGAATCCGGCCTCTACCAACACTTTTGCGCAGGAGAGCCCTGCGATGCCCGCACCAACGATGGCGATCCGGCTCCCGCTCGTCATGGCAGGAGATTACGTCGCCCGCTTGGTGATCACAATCTCGGCCTCACCCTTGTGTGCGGGGCCACCCGCACCGGCCCGCGAAACCGCACAGCTAACACGGCGAGCGTGTGCGACTAACGCAGCGCGGGCGCGCTCGCGAACTCCACCGGCAGCTCGCGCAGCCCGCGAATGATGGTGCTCTCGCGCCAGCGCAGCTGCGCACCTTCGACCAGCCGCAGATCCGGATAGCGCCGCACCAGTTCGGTGAGCGCGATGCGGCCCTCGAGCCGGGCCAGATGCGCGCCGAGGCAGAAGTGGATGCCGTATCCGAAGGCGACATGATTGGGTTGGGGGCGATCGGGATCGAAGATCTCGCTGCCGGGAAAGCGGCGCTCATCGCGGTTGGCCGAGCCCAACGCGCAGAACACCAGTTGATCGGCGGGAATCGTCGTGCCCGCCACGGTGATCGGCTCGGTGGTGTAGCGGAAGGTGGCCAGGTTCACGGGGCTGTCGTAGCGCAGCGTCTCCTCGAGCAGGCCGGGCACCGCGTCCGGATTCCCGTGCAGCGCACGGTATTTCTCCGGTTCGGTCAGCAGCGCGAGCACCGTGTTGCCGATCAGGTTGACGGTGGTCTCGTGGCCCGCGATGAGCAGCAGGAACAGCATCGACACCATTTCGTCGTGGCTGAGCCGGTCGCCGTCCTCGGTGGCGGCCAGCAGCGCCGAGATGAGGTCCTCACCCGGTTCCTCGCCCCGACGGCGCTCGATCAGCTGATCGAAGTAGTCCTCCAGGCCGGTGATCGCCCGCTGGACCTCGTCCTTGGACGAATTCGCGTTGTCTATCGCGAGATTCGACCATTCGCGGAACTGTTCGCGATCCTCGACCGGCATGCCGACGAGCTCGCAGATGACCGTGATGGGCAGGGGGAATGCGTATTCGGTAAGCAGGTCGACGGGGCCGGTGGCCTCGGCGATCCTGTCGAGAAGTTCGCCCGCGATGGCCAGGATTCGGGGTTCGAGCGCCTCGATGCGGCGCGGCACGAAGGCGGGTGCGACCAGTTTGCGCAACCGGGTGTGGTTGGGCGGATCGGTATTGAGCATGTGCGAGGCGACACGGGTGAACGTCCGTTTCGGGCGGTCCTGCGGGAGGAACGCCCGCTTGAAGACTTCGAGCGCCGGATTCAACTCCTTGTGCACGGTCGGATTGCGCAATACCTCGCGGACCGCCTCGTAATCGACCACTATCCAGCCGCGCATTCCGTCCGGAAAGCGAACCTCGTGTACGGGTCCCTGCGCGCGCAGTCGCGCGTACACCGGATAAGGATCGTCGAAGAATTCCTGCGGCAGCTCTATCATGCGGTCGGCCTTCCCCATTTCGCGAGTCATGCTGTGCCACTCCGATAGTGGCACGCCGCGCGTTCGCTGACACCCTTCCCCGGTAGCGAATTCGCGGGCGCGGATCTCGGTGGAGATTTCCGACCGATCCCCACCCGCCGGACGCGCCCGCGCGATTACGCTCCGGAGATGGGCTCCCCTTTCCCGGTGCCGAGCGCGGCCCGTCGCGCGAATTCGACGGCATTCGCGCTGCAGGGTTTCTTCTTCGCGGTCGTGTTGACGCAACTACCGCAACTCAAGGACCACTACGGCATGACCGACAGTCTGATCGTCGGCGCGGTGGTGCTGGTCTCGGTGCTGGCGGGTGTCGGCAGCCTGCTCGCCGAGCGCCTCGCCACCCGGTTGTCGAGTCGGGTCGCGTTGCGAATCGGGTTGGGGCTCATCACGATCACCGGCGCGATCACCGCCTTCGCGCCGAATATCCCGGTGCTGCTGGCGGCGCTCGCCTGCTACGGCGTCGCCGTGGGCATCGTGGACGCGACCACCAATATGCAGGCGGTGTTCATCCAGCACGGGTACGGGCGGTTCATCCTGTCCTCGTTCTATGCCGCGTGGAGCAGCGGATCCATTCTCGGTGCGCTGTATGTCTCGGGCTGCGAGGCGCTGGGGGTCGCCTCGCGCGAATCGCTGCTCGGCGCGGCCACGCTGGTCCTGATCCTCGGATTGGTGGCAGGCCCTCGGCTTTTGGGCCGCGACGAGGCGGAATCCGGTGCGACGGAGCAGCATTCGCCCACCGATTCGATCGCGCTGCGCGGCTACCTCGGTTTCGGCGTCACCATCGCCCTGGTGTTCGCCATCGATCTGTCGGTCGGCAACTGGTCGGGCCTCTACCTGCGCGAGGATCTGCTGGCCGGTTCGGCGACCGCCGCACTGGCCTTGGCCGCCTACCAGGGCGCCTCGCTGCTGGCGCGGCTCAGCGGCGACTGGTGGGTCCGCCGCTTCGGACCGCGGCGGGTGGTATGGGTGGCGGCCGCCGTCGGCGCGGTCGGGCTGGCGGTGGTGGTCGGCGCGGCCGATCCGGTCATGGCCTTCCTCGGATTCCTGATCGCCGGACTCGGCATGCCGGTGATCGCGCCGCTGGGCTTCTCCGAGGCGGGCAGGCTGGCCCACGGCAGCGCGCTGGACGCGCTCATCGCGCGTCTGAATCTGTTCAACTACGCGGGAACGCTATTCGGTGGCGGGGTGGTGGGCGGGATCGCCGCCGGATTCGGTCATCGGGCGGGCTTCGTCATCCCGCTGGTCTTCGCGGTGGCGCTGATCGTGCTGGCGCGGATATTCCCGCCGCGCGCCGAAGCGGATAACCCCCGCACGGCGGATCCGGGCCGTGCTGTACTGGACAAATGACTCAGTCGAGCAACCTGCCGGTCACCGTGGACCGGGCCGGCCTGTGGGACGCCGAGGCGCTCAGCGATGTCGCGGCCGCGACCTTTCCGCTGGCCTGTCCGCCCGACGCCACCGCCGACGATATCGAGGTCTTCATCGCCGAGGTGCTCTCCGGTGAGCGCTTCGGGGAGTATCTGAGCGATCCGGATCGCACCGTGCTCAAGGCCGTGGCGGGGGACGACATCGTCGGCTACGCCATGTTGCACGCGGCCGAACCCGCCGACCCCGAAGTGGCCGCGGCGCTGGCGCTGCGGCCCGCGGTGGAGATCAACAAGATGTATGTGCTGCCGGGTCATCACGGCAGCGGCGTCTCGACGGCGCTCATGCGGGCGGCGCTGCGGCGAATCTCGGACGAGGGTTATCCGGGCGCGTGGCTCGGGGTGAATCAGGAGAACGCGCGGGCACAGCGCTTCTACGCCAAGCACGGTTTCGCGGTGGTCGGCACCAAGACCTTCCGGGTGGGCAAGCAGATCCACCACGACTTCATCATGCGCAAGCTGTTCTGACCCTGCCGAGCGGGCCGCTTCGATTGACATGTTCGTCGTGTTCAGCCTTTACTGAACACACCGATCATTACGGAACTTTCAGTACAGGAGACTGATATGGCCGCCATCCGTGCGGAGGCCCTGACCAAGGACTACGGCAACCATCGGGCCATCGCCGAGCTGAACCTGGAGGTCGCCGCGGGCGAGATCTTCGGCTTCCTCGGCCCCAATGGCGCGGGCAAGACCACCACCATCCGCATCCTGCTCGATCTGATCCGCCCCACGGCCGGACACGTCGAGGTGCTGGGCAGCGAGCCGCGCAAGGGCGGTCCGGCGCTGCGCCGCCGCATCGGCTACCTGCCGGGCGAACTCACCATGGAGGGCCGCCACACCGCACGCGACCTGCTCGCCTTCCTCGGCGACCAGGGCGCCGAACCGGTCGCGGCGGGGCGCATCACCGAACTCGCCGACCGGCTCGACCTCGACCTGTCCAAGCGGGTCGGTGCGATGTCCAAGGGCAACAAGCAGAAGGTCGGCATCGTCGCCGCCTTCATGCACCGACCCGATCTGCTCATCCTGGACGAACCCACCTCCGGCCTCGATCCGCTACTGCAACAACGGTTTCTGGACATGGTGAGCGAGGCCAAACGCGACGGGCAGACGGTCTTCATGTCCTCGCACATCCTCAGCGAGGTGCAGCAGGTCGCCGATCGCGCCGTCATCATGCGCGCCGGAGAGCTGCTGGCCACCGAGAATGTCGAGGAGCTGCGCCGACGCTCCCCGCGCAGCGTGGAATTCGTTGTCGCCGAGCACCCCTTCCCGGACGACTTCGCGAATCTGCCCAATGTCACCGACCTGCGCGTCGAGGGGAATACGGTGCGCTGCACCACCGAGGGCGAGGTGGACGCGCTGTTCAAAGTGGCGGCCAAATATCACCTGGTCAGCGTGCTGTCCACCGAACCGGACCTCGAGGACATCTTCTTCAGCCGCTACCGCCGATAGCAGGAGATCCCATGAAACGCACGGTATTCACCCAGACCCTGACCGAGCAGCGACGCGGGCTGATCGGGTGGTCGGCCGCCTTCTTCCTGATCCCGATCATCTACCTGTCCTCCTACAAGTCGCTGAAAGAACAGGGCACCCTCAATTTCAAACAGAACAAGCTCTACGGCTCGCTGGGGATGAGCGATTTCGCCAGCGGGGCAGGCTATCTCGGCTCCACGGTGTACTCGCTGCTCGGACTGGTGCTCATGCTGATCTTCACCGTGAGCTTCGCCGCCCGCACGGTGACCCAGGAGGAGAACGGGTCACTGGATCTGCTGCTGGCCCGCGCGATCGGCCGAATCGACCTGCTGCTGCAACGTTTCGCCGCGCTGGCGACACAGATCGTCGTGGTCAGCACCGCGCTCACCGTCGGTGTGCTGATCGGATCGCGTTCGGGCTCCATCGATGTCGCGACGGGTCACGTTCTTGCCGCCAGCGCCGGACTCGGCATGTTCGCGCTGCTGATCGGGAGTGTCACGCTGCTTGTCGGCGCGCTGACCGGAAAGCGAACTCTCACACTGGGTATCGCCGGACTGATCGGTATCGCGAGCTATCTGGCCAATAACCTCGGCGCCACCATCGACGGCCTGTCGTGGCTGCGTCGGGTCTCGCCCGTCTACTACGCCAGCGGTCACACCCCGCTGGTCAACGGGTGGAACGCCCAACTGCTGGCGCTGGTGGTGCTGGTCGCGCTCGCCTGCACCGCCGCGCTGACCGGTTTCGACCGCCGCGATCTGGCGGTCTGATCCGGAGGGTGGGGTGGGTCGCCCGCCCCACCCGCTCCCGTCCACCGCCCCGAAGGGATAATCGACCGAATGCACGAGCGCACCGACCAAGCGGCCGATACGAGCCAGGAGAAATTGCGGTTCGTCGAGGACCTCGCGCTCGTGTTCGAACGCATGGGCCTGGTCCGAATGACCGGACGCACGGTGGGCTGGCTGCTGGTCGCCGAACCACCGGAACAAACCTTCGGCCAGATCGCCGAAGCCCTACAGGCATCCAAAGGGTCCATCTCCAACGCCCTCAAAACCCTGGTCACCATGCGCTGGGTCAACAAGATCTCCAACCCTGGCGACCGCAGGGACTACTACGTCATCCGGCCCGGCATCCTGCCCGAGCTCATGCGCCAGCAGAGCGGGATGTACACCGATATGACCGACACCATCGGCCGCGGACTGCGACTGTTCGACGATCCGGCGGGCGCCGGCGCCGCCAGGGTCCGCGAGATCCACGAATTCATGACCTGGATCGGCAGGGAAATGCCGGCGCTCATCGAGCGCTGGTACGCCGAACACGGCAGCTAGGAACTGTCCCGTGTCGCCAGTTCGAGAGCGTATTGATCAGCCGGATCGATCTCGTCCACCACCTGCTGAGCGGCGATTTGTTCGCCTCGCCGACGAAGCAGCTTCACGAGGTAATACAGCGCCGCCTTGTCCCCGCGCTGAGCTCGCTGCCGCAGATCACCATCGCATCCGTTCTCGTACAGGAACCGGTCCAGCCTGCGCCGTGCGTGGACATCGGCCCGAGCCAGCATGGCCAACTCATCGATAAGTTCGGCTTTCACAAGTAGATCCATGTGCCACAGATGCGCATTGTGCATGTCGGCGTCAGCACTACGGCACCTGGCAGCAGCGCTGACTACGGAAATCGCTGCGCCCCAGTCGCTACGAGACTCCGCCGCCCGTACTGCGTCGTGTATCACGTTCCAGTCATGCGAGGATTTCACGATCCCAGTGTGTCGATCCGAAGATCCGGCGTACACAGCGGTCCAGCAACCGGCCCACGGCGCCACTTCGAGACACGGCGGTTAGACCAGCATTTTGGCTTTCAGGGCGGCGATATCGGCCTCGGACAGGTGCAGACCGTCGCGCACATAGGCGTCGAAACCGCCGTACAGCTGCCTCGCCTGATCGAAAGCCGCGTCCAGCCACTGGGATTGGACGCCGTTGATCGGATCGTCCGGATTGGCGTTGCGGAACTGATTCGACAGCAGGTAGTCCTGGGTGACGGTGCCGCGATCCACACCGAGCAGGGTGAGCAGCACGGCGGTGACCCAGCCGGTGCGGTCCTTGCCCGCCGTGCAGTGGTAGAGCACCGCACCCCCCTTGGTGTCGATGATGTCGCGCAGCACCGACCCGAACGCCTCGTTCGCGCCCGGCGCGGTGATGAACGCGGTGTACATGGTGGTGCCGCCGGTGAGCGAGGTGGCCACGATCTCCGGCGGCGCGTGCCCGATCACATCGTTCCAGTGTGCCGAGGCGCCGCCGGGCATCCGGTCGGGCGCGAGCATCCGCTCGTAGACGGTGCGCAGATCGTCGACGAAACGCACGTTGCGACTGGACAATTCGGCCAGATCGGCCGGACCCGCATTGCTCAGCTGGCCCGTCCGATACACCAACCCGAGCCGCACGATACGGCCGTCGGTGCTGCGATAGCCCCCCACATCGCGGGCATTCTGCACCCCGTCCAAGTGCAGGGAGCGGTCGAAGGTGAACTGTTCGGTCGCGATGGCCGGATCGGCGACCGCGCCGCCGAGGCCGGGTCCGAATGCGAGGGCCAAGCCGGTGGCGGCGGCCACCGCGGCGCGCAGGGCACGGGTCACGGCGAACTCCTTCGTCGAGGCGTACCGGTCAGGCGGGTGAGACCTCGAACCGCGACAGCGCGAGCAGGCGGGAGATCGCACGCAGGTACTTCTTGCGGTACCCCCCCTCCAGCATTTCCGCGGAGAAGATCTCGTCGAGCTTCGCGCCCGACACCGTGACCGGGATGCTCGCATCATAGAGCCGGTCGGCCAACACCACGATGCGAAGCGCCACGTTTTGATCGGTGACCGTGTGCACGCCGGAGATGTACACCGCGGACACGCCGGAGATCAGCGCGCCGAACTTCGACGGATGCAGAGTGCTCAAATGCCGGACCAGCGCGTCGAATTCGTCGAGGGTGGCGCCCGGCGCGGCGGCGGCGCGTTCGGCCAGCAGCTCCGGTGCGGTGGGTTCGGGGGCAGGCGGCAGGTCGCGGTGGCGGTAATCGGGTCCGTCGACGCGCACCGGCTCGAAGATCGCACCCAACTTCTTGATCTCGCGCAGGAAGTCCGATGCGGCGAAACGACCCTCACCGAGCTGACCCGGCAGCGTATTGGATGTGGTCGCGATGCTCACCCCGCGCGCGGACAGCTCGGTCAGCAGGCGCGAGACCAGCATGGTGTCGCCCGGATCGTCGAGTTCGAATTCGTCGATGCACAGCACACTGTTCGCCGACAACCGCTCCAGGGCGTTGTTGAATCCCAGCGCGCCGACCAGATTGGTCAACTCGCCGAAGGTGCCGAAACTCTTCGGGGCGGGCGAGCTGTGGAAGATCGAGGCGAGCAGGTGGGTCTTGCCGACGCCGAACCCGCCGTCCAGGTACAGGCCCGCGCCGCTGATCTGCTTCTTCTTCCCGAACAGACTCTTCTTGCCCGCCGCCTTGTGGATCTGGTTGACCCGATCGGCGAAATCCGCCGCCTTGACGACCGCGGCGGCCTGCGAAGGCTCCTTCGGATCCGGGATGTAGGAGTCGAAACTGACCTCGTCGAACATCGGTGGCGGCACCATCTGCGCGACAAGTTGATCGGCCGGGACCTCAGGATGGCGGTCGACGAGGCGTTCTTGCATAGCAGAAGCGTAGTGACGTGGTGAGATGGCTTGTCATGCAGCGTAGTCACAATGCGATCCAGCTCACAGACCTGAACTCCGACGAGCTCGCGCGCTTGTACGCCTATCCCGCCGGACTCCAGGTCCCTTGGGTGCGCGCCAATTTCGTCTCCAGCATCGACGGCGCGGCCACGGCGGGCGAACTCTCCGAGGGCCTGGGCACACCCGCCGACAAAACCGTCTTCCTGCTGCTACGCGATCTCGCCGATGTCATCCTGGTCGGCGCAGGCACCGTGCGCGCCGAACACTACGGCGGCGCGCGCACCCACGCCGCCCGCCGCCGCGAGCTCTACCGGGAAGGTATCGGCGGTCATCGCGACGGCGCGCCGCCGCCGATCGCGGTCGTCACGGCGGGCGCGAACCTGGAACCGGACTGCCGTCTGCTCACCGATACGGCCGTGCCGCCGTTGATCATCACCACCGCTGCGGCCGCGGCGGACCGCAAGCGCGCACTGGCCGAGGCGGGCGCGGAGGTCATCGAGGTGGGCGAGGTCGCGGTCACGCCCAAGGCACTGCTGGCCGCGCTCGGCGCCCGAGGACTGTTCCGGGTGCTGTGTGAGGGCGGACCACACCTGTTCGGCTCGCTGCTCGACGCCGACACCGTCGACGAACTGTGCCTGACCACCGCGCCGCTGCTGATCGGCGGCTCGGCGGGGCGAATCTCACTGTCCGCGCACGAGTTCCATCGGCGGATGCGGCGCACCCACCTCCTGCTCGACGAGGACGGCACGCTGCTCACCCGATGGACGCGCATCGTCGAATGAATCGAGGCCCAGCCGCGGGTCCCGGCAATGAAGTGGCGGTCGGCACCTGGCAGGCTGTAACGCATGCGCTGGACTCGGGCCGTGGTGTCGGCCGCGACACTGTCGATCTTGCTGACCGGATGCGGCGCGGGTCCCTCCGACCGGCCCGGTGTCGCCGTCGAACGGCCCGTCGCGGCGGGCGGCGTCAAACCCGAGACGAACGCTCCCGCGCCGCCGCCGCAGGCCGAACCGCCCAAGACCGACCTGGCCTGGCGCGATTGCACCGCGCCCACCCTCGACGGCCTCGGGCTCGGCCCGGCCCCCGCCGGGCTGGTCCTGGAATGCGCGGAATTCTCCACGCCGATCGATTCCGGCGGCGCGGTCCTGGGCACCTTCCGCGCCGGAGCCATGCGGGCGCGGCTGCCGCAGACTCCCCTGGATGTCGCGCCGCTGGTCCTGACCTCCGGGGTGGACCGGCCCTCCACCGCCACCCTGGCCGGGTTGGCCATCGGTCAGGGCAGCGCCATGTTGACCGCCCGCCCCATCGTCGCGGTCGACCGACGCGGGTTGGGCGCCTCCCAACCCATCGACTGTCTGCCGCCCGAGGTCCGCCGCGCCCTGGCCGACAATGCCCAATTCGGCACCGGCGCCGCGCAATCCGACCGCGATCCGGCCGTGGCCATGACCTCCCTGAGTCAGAACGCCACCATCGCCTGCCGCGACTTCCTCCAGCCCTACGAGGGCGCCTTCGACGCCCCGCACGCCGCCGACGACATCGAGCAGTTGCGCAAACAGTGGCAGGTGGATCACCTCATGCTGCTCGGCTCCGGCAATGGCGCGAAGGTCGCCCTCAGCTACGCGCGCCGCTACGGCGACCACCTGACCCGCCTCGTGCTCGACTCGCCCGTCCCGGTCAACACCGACACCGTCACCCGGACCGAACAGCGGGTCAAGGGCGCGGAGGCCGCGCTGTCCGCCTTCGCCCAGCATTGCACCGGCCTCGGCTGCGCCCTGGGGGTCGACCCGCGCGCCGCCGTCACCGACCTCGTCGGCCGCGCGAGCTCCGGCGGACTCGGCGATATCTCCGCCTCGGCCTTGACCACCGCCCTCGCCTCCTACCTCGGTGACCCCCGCGCGGACCAGCCCGACCGCACCGCCGAACTCGCCGATGCCCTCGCGGCCGCGATCAAGGGCGATCGGCCGCGGCTCGTCGCGCTCATGCGGCGCCAGGCCGAGGCCACCGGCACCGACGGCCAATTCGTCAACGGCTGCACCGACACCCAGCAGCAGCCCACCCCCAACCAGGCCAAGGACCTCGGCGAGACGTGGGGCGGGAAGTATCCGGTCTTCGGTCGCACCGCCGCCCTCGGCATGCTCGGCTGCGTGGCCTGGCCCACCGCCGATGTCCCGCCGCTGCCCGACAAACTCGACCTGCCCGTGCTGATTCTCGGCGCCGCGGCCGATCCGGTGGTCGGCACCGGCGGCCAAGCCTCGGTCAGCGGCGCGCTCGGCGCGGCGGGCGCGCGGCACGCCACCGTCACCTGGCAGGGCTTCGGTCATCCGGCGTTCAGCCACTCGGGGTGCGCGCAGACCGCGATCCTCGAATATCTCAAAGAGGCCAAACTTCCCGCCGATGGGACGGTCTGCCCAGCCTGAGTGGGCTTCCCGCCTGCTGGGTCCTTTTCCAGGCGCGCCGAATGTGGTCCGGGCAACGCGACCGCCTCGCGTTCGGTGTACCGTGCCCCAGTGTTCCCACGACAGCTCGAGCCCCGCACCGCTCGGACCACCGCCGAGGCGCTGAACTACATCCTGTGGCCGCTGGCGATCATGACCGTGCTGCAGCGGGTGTTCATCAAAGCTGTCAACGGCTTCATCACCGACGATTTCAAACCCGTCTACGCCGCCTCGCTGGCCTTTCTCAACGGTCAGCCCGTCTACACCGACAACTTCGACTCGGTCGACCCGCACTACCTCTACCCGCCGAGCGGCACCCTGATGATCGCCCCGCTGGCGATCCTCGACCCGGAGAAATCCCGGTGGTGCTTCATCGTGCTCAACGCGATCGCCATCATCGCCGTCTGGTATCTGCTGCTGCGCCTGTTCGACCACACGGTGCGCTCGGTGCTCGCGCCCGCGCTGCTGCTGGCCATGTTCCTTTCCGAGACCGTGGTCAACACGCTGGTGTTCACCAATATCAACGGGTGCATCCTGCTGGCCGAGGTCGCCTTCCTCATGCTGCTGCTCAAACGGCGCGACCTGTGGGCGGGCGTGGCCATCGGCCTGATCATCGCGGTGAAACCGAATATGGCTCCGCTGCTGCTGATTGCGCTGCTGCGGCGGCAGTGGCAGGTGTTCATCACCGCCATCGGGGTGCCCGTCGCGCTCACCGCCGCCGCCTGGCCGCTGATCAAGGACCCGATGTCCTTCGTCCGGCACACCATGCCCTACCTGCTCGAATCGCGGGACTACTTCAACAGCGCCATTGTCGGAAACGCCGCCTACTACGGGCTGCCGCCGTGGCTCACCTGGGGTATGCGACTGGTCCTCGGCGTGCTGGTGCTGATCTCGCTCTGGCTGCTGTACCGCTACTACCGCGAGGACGAACTGTTCTTCGTGTGCACCACCTCCGGGGTGCTGCTCACCGCGACCTTCCTGCTCACCTCGCTCGGGCAGGCGTACTACTCGATGATGCTGTTCCCGTTCCTGATGACGGTGGTGCTGCGCAATTCGGTCCTGCGCAACTGGCCCGCCTGGCTGGCTGTGTTCGGTTTCATGTCCTACGACAAGTGGCTGCTGGACCGCTGGCAGAGCGCCGGACGCGCCCTGGACTACCTGCGCATCACCTTCGGGTGGGCGCTGTTGCTCATCGTCGTGTTCTGTGTCCTGGGCGACCGCTACCTCAACGCGCGCCGCGAAGGCCGACTCGCCTCGGGTATCGATCCGCTGTGGCTGCGCGAGACACCCGCGGCGGCGGAGGAACCACCGGCGCCTGCCCTCACCCCGGTCCACAACGGGGTCGCCACGTCGGCCGGGGAACCTATTAGCGTGGAGTCATGACAGACACCTCCCTGCCCGCACCCAAGATCCAGCTCACCCCGCAGCAGTGGCGGTCGAAACTGAATCCCGAGGAGTACGCGGTGCTCCGCGAGGCCGCCACCGAACGCCCCTTCACCGGTGAGTACACCGACACCAAAACTGAGGGCGTCTACGCCTGCCGCGCCTGCGGGGCCGAATTGTTCCGCAGCACCGAGAAATTCGACTCGCACTGCGGGTGGCCGTCCTTCTTCGACCCGGCCGACTCCTCGGCCGTCATCCTGCGCGCCGACGACTCGCTCGGCATGCGGCGCGTCGAGGTCCTCTGCGCCACCTGCCACAGTCACCTCGGCCATGTCTTCGAGGGCGAGGGTTACCCCACCCCCACCGACCAGCGCTACTGCATCAATTCCATCGCCCTGCGCCTGGAACCCAAGGGCTGACCCCCGGGTTCCGCTACGGCAGAGCGGCGATGAGGTTTTCGAGTTCGACGCGGGGGCCGGTGTAGAACGGGGTCTCCTCGCGGACGTGGCGGCGGGCCTCGGTGGCGCGCAGCTCACGCATCAGGTCGACGATGCGGTGCAGTTCCGGGGCCTCGAAGGCGAGGATCCACTCGTAGTCGCCGAGGGCGAAGGACGCGACGGTGTTCGCCCGGACATCCGGGTAGTCGCGGGCCTGTTTGCCGTGATCGGCGAGCATCTTGCGACGATCGGCATCCGGAAGCAGGTACCAGTCGTAAGAGCGGACGAACGGGTAGACGCAGATGTAGTTGCCCGCATCCTCACCGGCCAGGAAGGCCGGGATATGGCTCTTGTTGAATTCGGCGGGACGGTGCAGCGCCACCTGACTCCACACCGGGGTGCAGGCCCGACCCAATTCGGTGGTGCGGCGGAAATCGGCATAGGCCGCCTGCAACTGCTCCACCTGCTCCGCGTGGGTCCAGATCATGAAATCGGCGTCGGCCCGCAGCCCGGCCACATCGTAGACACCGCGCACCACCACACCCCGATCCGCGAGACCGTCGAAGAAGGCCCGCGCCTCCTTCACCGCGGCCGCCCGCTCCTCCCCCAGTACGCCGGGCCGCACCTGAAACACCGAAAACATCAGGTAGCGAATGGTGGAATTCAGTGCCTGGTAGTCGAGTCGCGCCATGATCCCTATCCTGCCACTCACCCCACCGCATCCCGTATGCGATCTACCCCACCCTCCGAGTCGCGGGATTTATCGGGCGAATTCACCCGGCCCGCAGTGTGATTCGACCGGGGTCAGCCGAGAGTCGCGGCCAGGTTCGCGGCGGCGGCGGCGCCCGAGGCCACACAGGCCGGAACTCCGACACCGTGCAGGTAGGCGCCCGCGACCGCGAGTCCTTCAGTAGCGCCGACCACGGCTTCGAGGGCGGCGACACGATCGGTGTGGCCGGGCGCGTATTGGGCCAACCCACCGGGCCACCGTTGGACGACGGTGCTCGTCGGGGTGATCGTGAGCCCGGTGACGGTGGACAGATCCTCGGTGGCCGCGGCAATGAGATCGGCATCGGACCAAGACAGCGGGGCCGGATCGCCGAATTTGCCGAAGGAGGCGCGCACGAGGGCGTTCGGGCGGGCGGCGAGATGCGGCCATTTGCGACTGGAGAGGGTGAAAGCCTTGGCGCGCAACGGTTCCCCGGTAGCGATCAGGATCCCCGAGTTCTCCGGAAGGGCGGTATCGCGCGGGAGAGCCAGGGCGACGACGGCCGAGGACGCCAGTTCGATGCCTGCTGCGGCTGCTGCCGCGACCGGCAGCACCGGACGCAGCAGTTCGGCCGCGATCGGAGCCGGCACCGCCAAGACGACCGCGTCCACCGCGCCCACGGGGTCGATCGCCCAACCCCCGGCGACGCGGTCGAGCCGGGTCGCGGCCGTCGCGGTGACGAACTTCGCGCCCGACCGCGCCGAAAGCGCCTCCAGCAGAACGCGATACCCGTCCCGGATACCGCCGAACACCGGGGTGTCGGAGGGCGGGGGCAGCGTGGCCGCCACCGCCTCGGTGAGGCTCGCCGCACCCGCGTCGAGCGCGGCCGCCAGCGCGGGAAGCGCGGCCCGCACGCCGATCGAGCGCGAACTCCCGGCGTACACCCCGCCCAGCAGCGGGTCCACGCTGCGGGCGACGACCTGCTCCCCGAACCGGTCGGCCACCAGTTCGTGCACCGAGATATCGGCTCCGACCGCCCAGCCGAACGGCCGCCGCCGCTCCCCTTCGACCCACGCGACGGTCGCGTCATCGACCAACCCGCGCACCGATTCGGCGACCGACGGAATCCCCATCAGCGTCCGCTCCGGCAGCGGATGCGCCGCCCCGCCCGACCACACCACCGGCCGCGATCCGGACGGCACGACCAGCTGCGACGTCAACCCGAGTTCGCCCAGCAGGCCGGGCACCTCCGGCCGCCGCCCCACGAACGCTTCCGCCCCCAAATCCACCGGCTCCCCGGCCAATTCGCCGGTATACAGAATCCCCCCGACCCGCTCGCGACGTTCGACGACCACGATCTCGGCCCCCGACCCGAGCAGTCCCCGCAGCCGGTAGGCCGCCATCAGCCCGCTGATCCCGCCGCCGACCACCGCGATTCTCATGCGACCGACCGTAGCCCCGCCGAGCCCCGCCCGAGCCACCGGTGCAACACCTTGTCGCGCGCCTCACACGCGGTCGAGACCCTTCAGATCTCGTGCACCAACTCCACCAGCGCCGTCAGCACGCCGGGATCGGTCTGCGGCAGGACCCCGTGTCCGAGATTGAAGATATGTCCGGCGGCCCCCATGGCCACCGCCTCGTCGGCTTCGTGCGCGATCCGACGCGCCGCCGCCTCGATGGCCGCCGAACCGGCGAACAGCACCGCGGGATCCAGATTCCCCTGGAGCGCCTTTCCGGCACCGACGCGGCGGACCGCCGCCGTCAACGGCACCCGCCAATCCACGCCGACCACATCGGCCCCGGCCTCCCCCATCGCCTTGAGCAGTTCCCCGGTGCCGACGCCGAAGTGGATGCGCGGCACCCCCGTCGCGCCCATCTCGGCGAAAACCCGCTCCGAATGCGGCAGCACGAAGCGCCGATAGTCGGCCTCCGACAGCGCGCCCGCCCAGGAGTCGAAAAGTTGGATCGCGTCCACGCCGGCCGCCACCTGTGCCCGGAGAAAGGCAATCGTGATATCGGTGAGCACGCCGAGCAGTTCGTGCCACGTGGTCGGGTCGGCGTACATCATGGCCTTGGTCCGCTCGTGATTGCGGCTCGGCCCGCCCTCCACCAGATAGGAGGCGAGGGTGAACGGTGCACCGGCGAAACCGATGAGCGGCGTGTCCCCCAACTCCTCGACCAACAGACGCACCCCCTCCGCGACCGCGCCGACCTCCTCGGGCCGCAGCCTCGGCAGCGCCCGCACCTCGGCGACGGTGCGCACCGGCGCGGCGACGACCGGCCCGACCCCGGCGACGATATCCAGATCGATACCCGCCGCTTTGAGCGGAACAACGATGTCGGAGAACAGGATCGCCGCGTCCACCCCGTGCCTGCGCACCGGCTGCATGGTGATCTCGCACACCAACTCCGGGTCGAAGCAGGATTCGAGCATGCCGACGCCCTTGCGGAGCTCCCGATATTCCGGCAGCGAACGCCCGGCCTGCCGCATGAACCACACCGGCCGCCGCGACGGCAGCGCGCCGGTGGCGGCGGCTAGAAAGGGGGCGTCGGTAAGTCGGCGGCGCGCGTTGATAGTCATCGAGGGCCATCGTAAGCGGTGTGTCGCGCCGCGGGAGACGCGGTCGGCCCCGGTTTCGGCCGCCGTTTCACCCGGCGCGCCTCCGACCGCGCGCGGTGTGAAGGGTCTACCGTCCCCTTTGTGACACCGCTCGACTTCCGCGACGGCGCCGCACCGACCGAGGGGGAGCCGAAACGCTTTCGCGCCGCGGTCGAGGCAATGGGCACCGCAACCGTGCACCCTCGCATCGAGTTGGCACCGATCCGGCCGCCGCAACGCCTCGCGCCCTATTCCTATGCCATCGGCGCCGAAGTCAGTCATCCGGAATCCGCTGCGGTGCCGGTGGATTCGGAGGGCGACGCGTTCGGCAGGCTGATCCTGCTGCACGACCCGGACGGCGATGAGACCTGGCACGGGGTGTTCCGCCTGGTGGCCTACATCCAGGCCGATATCGATGCCGCGCTGGCCACCGATCCGCTGCTGCCCGAGGTGGCCTGGAGTTGGCTGGTCGATGCGCTGGAATCCAGGTCCGAACCGTTCACCGCGCTGGGCGGCACGGTCACCTCCACCAGTTCGGTGCGCTACGGCGATATCGCCGGGCCGCCGCGCGCGCACCAACTGGAGTTGCGCGCCTCCTGGACGGCGCTGACCGAGGAGATGCGCCCGCATGTGGAGGCCTTCTGCGAGGTGCTCGCCTATGCCGCCGGGTTGCCGCCCGCCGGAATCACTCATCTGCGTCCGCAGTCCTATACCAGCCCGGAGTCCTATACCCTCGGCGAACCCAACTGACCGCAACGTAAAGTTCAGGCTTATGCCGGTAGCAGATCAGCCAGAAGACGCAGCCGAGCCTTTGCTCGTCCCGGCCGAGGGTGTGCCACCGGTGCTCGACTCCGCCGCGGACGTGGCCGAGGCCGCCCGACGGATCGCCGCGGGCACCGGTCCGCTGGCGGTCGACGCCGAGCGGGCCTCCGGGTTCCGGTACTCGGCGCGCGCCTATCTGATCCAACTGCGGCGACGGGGCGCGGGAACCTTCCTCATTGATCCGATCCCGGTCGCGGCGGCGCTGACGCCCCTGGCGGAGGCCATCAATGACCTGGAGTGGGTGCTGCATTCGGCCGATCAGGATCTGCCCGGTCTGGCGGAGTTGGGTCTGCGACCCACACGACTGTTCGACACCGAATTGGGCGGCAGACTCGCCGGATTCGAGCGGGTCGGTCTGGCCGCGATGGTCGAGCGACTGCTGGGTCGGGCGCTGCGCAAGGGGCACGGCGCGGCGGACTGGTCCACCCGGCCGCTGCCGCAGGAGTGGCTCAACTATGCCGCCCTCGATGTGGAACTGCTGCTGGAACTGCGCGACGCGGTCGCCGTCGAATTGGAACTCCAGGGCAAGACCGACTGGGCCGCACAGGAATTCGAGCACATACGCACTACCGAGCCGCCCGCCCCCAAGGCCGACCGGTGGCGGCGCACCTCGGGCATCCACACGCTGCGCCGCGCCAGGCAATTGGCCACCGTGCGCGAATTGTGGACCACCAGAGACACTTTGGCCCGCGCCAGGGATGTCGCACCCGCCCGCATTCTGCCGGACTCCGCCATTGTCGCCGCCGCGAACGCGGACCCGCGCACCATCGCCCAACTCAGGGCGCTCCCCGTCTTCGGCGGTCCGCGTCAGCGCCGCTACTCTCGCGATTGGCTCGCCGCGGTCGACACCGCACGCGCCCTCTCCGATGCCGAACTACCGCCGCTGTCACAGCCTTTCGATGGGCCGCCGCCGGTCAACCGGTGGGAACGTCGCGATCCGGCCGCCGCCAAACGGCTGAATCGGGCCAGGACCGCCATGGGGGAACTGTCCACCGAGCGCGCCATACCGGTCGAGAATCTGGTCTCCCCCGACCTGGTCCGCCGCCTCTGCTGGGACGGACTACCGGATTACGATCGCCTCCCCGAATCACCCGACCTGATCGCGACGATCGATGGATTCCTCAAATCCGGCGGCGCCCGCCCCTGGCAGCGCGAACTGTCCGCCCCCCGACTGACCGCCGCCCTGCTGCCCGCGCAGCCGTCCTGAAATCCCCTGTGCGCGTCGCGCTCCGACGGGAACTCAGCGCACCCCGAGCCACCCGCCGATGCGCCGGGCGATATCGCTCGCGGTGAGACCTAGATCGCGCAGCACCTCCTCGCGCGAACCGTGATCCAGGAATTGTTGCGGCACACCGATATCCCTGGTCGGCACGTCGAGTCCGGCCGCGCGCAGCCGCGCGGAGACGGTGGATCCGACACCGCCGTGCACCCCGCTGTCCTCCAGGGTGACCACCATGCGGTAGTTCTCGGCCAGTTTCACGATCGTGTCGGAGACCGGCAGCACCCAGCGCGGATCCAGCACCGTCACCGCAATACCCTCCGCCGCGAGCAATTCCGCCGCGTCCAGGGCGGTATGCGCGAACGGGCCGACCGCGACCACCAGCACATCGCCGTGCACCGACTGGGCGGGGCCGTGCTCGGACAGGCGAAGCACATCCACGCCCTCCAACCGCTCCACGGGCGGAATATCCTCGGCCACACTGCCTTTCGGGAAGCGGATGGCGGTGGGGCCGTCACTGATCGACAGCGCCTCGGCCAGTTCCTCGCGCAGCGTCGCCGCGTCGCGCGGAGCGGCCACCCTGATACCGGGGACGATGCCGAGCACCGACAGATCCCACATGCCGTTGTGGCTCGCACCATCCGGACCGGTGATACCCGCCCGGTCCAGCACGACGGTGACCGGCTGCCGATGCAGCGCCACGTCCATCAGCAGTTGGTCGAAGGCGCGATTGAGGAAGGTGGAATAGATCGCGACCACCGGATGCAGACCACCCATGGCCAGCCCCGCCGCCGAGGCCATGGCGTGCTGCTCGGCGATGCCGACATCGAAGGTGCGCTCGGGGAACCGCTCACCGAAGGCGGCCAGCCCGGTCGGGCCGGGCATCGCCGCGGTGATGGCGACGATATCGGCCCGGCGCTCGGCCTGCTCGATCAACTCCTGCGCGAACACCTTCGTCCAGCCGATGGCCTTCGGGCCGCCGAGCGCCTGCCCGGTGAGCGGGTCGATCGGATCGCAGGAATGCATCTGGTCGGCCACGTGATTCTCGGCGTGGGCATAGCCGTGCCCCTTCTGCGTGACCGCGTGCACAATCACCGGACCACCGAAATCCTTGGCCCGCCGCAGCGCGGCCTCCAGGGCCACCGGATCGTGCCCGTCGACCGGACCGACGTACTTCAGGCCGAGATCGCCGAACAGCTCCTGCGGGCTGACCGCGTCCTTGATGCCCGCCTTCACCGCGTGCACCATCGAATAGGCCGAATCCCCAACGCCCGGAATACTCTTCAAGATCTTGCGGCCCGTCTCCAGCGCATGCTCGTAGGCGGGCTGCGTGCGCAGCGCGGTGAGCCTGTCGGCCAGACCGCCGATGGTGGGCGCGTAGGAGCGGCCATTGTCATTGACCACGACGACCACCGGGCGATCCGCGGCGGCGATATTGTTCAGCGCCTCCCAGCACATACCGCCGGTGAGCGCGCCATCACCGACGACCGCGACCACATGTCTGTCCCGGCGGCCCGTCAGCGCGAACGCCTTGGCCAAACCATCGGCATAGGACAGGGCCGCCGACGCATGCGAGGACTCCACCCAGTCGTGCTCGCTCTCGGCCCGACTGGGATAGCCGGATAGGCCGCCGCGCACGCGCAGACTGTCGAAGCGGTCCTTGCGACCGGTGAGGATCTTGTGCACATACGCCTGATGTCCGGTATCGAAGACCAGCGGATCGGCCGGGGAGTCGAAAATCCGGTGCAGGGCGATGGTCAATTCGACGACACCCAGATTGGGACCGAGATGTCCGCCGGTCGCGGCCACCTTCTCGACCAGGAATTCGCGAATCTCCGCCGCCAGTTCGCGCACCTCCGGCATACTCAGCCGACGCAAATCTTCGGGCGTATCGACCTGGGAAAGCACTCCCACCTGAACCCGCTCCCTCCGGATGACGCATCTGATCCGAACAGTCTACGGAGCCATGGAACGGCCCCCACTCCGACGGCGCAACCGCACCTGCCGCATCGCGTGGAAATGTAAGCCGCACCACACGTTACGCGGCAGCGCGATGATTCGGGCCGATCCGCGGACCTCCGCCGCGACGACACGCCGAACCACGCCGCGCACCTGCGCAAACCCCGTCAACCCCGCAGCCGCGCAACGCCGTAACCCCCGAGCCGACCCCGCAGCAGCCGCCCAGCCATCCCCGCGCCGCACCCGCGCACCGGGTCATCCGACATCACAGTCGCGTGCACCACACCGGCCCCGCACACCCCGCGCGCCACCGGGGAAACCGCCGGGCAACGCCTACAGTGACGCTGTGGCCAAGCCCGAGCAACCCGCTCCGCGACCGCCCGAACCGGGCGTCGTCGCCGCCATCGTCGCCGAGGTCTACGCGCACTGCCGCGCGGACACCTCCGGCGAACTCGCCGACTACATTCCCGAACTCGCCGCCGCGCAACCGGATTCGTTCGCACTGTGCCTGGCCACCGCCGACGGCCGAATCTACGGCACCGGCGACACCACCACCGCCTTCACCATCCAGTCCATCTCCAAACCCTTCACCTACGCCCTGGCCCTCGCCGATCGCGGGCCGGAGGCGGTGGCCCAACGCATCGACGTGGAGCCCTCCGGCGAAGCCTTCAACGAGATCAGCCTCGACCCCGTCACCGAACGCCCCCGCAATCCGATGATCAACGCGGGCGCCATCACCGCGGCCTCCCTGATCTCCGGCCACAACGCGAAGGAACGCTTCCAGCGCATCCTCGACTGCTACTCCCGCTTCGCGGGCCGCGGCCTCACCATGAACGAGGCCGTCTACGCCTCGGAGTCGCGCACCGGCTACCGCAATCGCGCCATCGGCTACATGCTGCGCTCCTTCGGCATCATCGACTCCGACCCGGACGAGGCCGTCGACCGCTACTTCCGGCAGTGCTCGGTCGAGATCACCTGCCACGACCTCGCGATCATGGCCGCCACCCTGGCCAACAACGGCGTCAACCCCGGCACCGGAGCGCGCGCCCTCACCGCCGCCCTCACCGAACAGGTGCTCAGTGTCATGACCACCTGCGGCATGTACAACGCGGCGGGCGACTGGGTCAGCACCGTCGGAATGCCCGCCAAAAGCGGTGTCGGCGGCGGAATTCTCGCGGTGCTGCCCGGACAGATCGGCATCGCGGTCTACTCCCCGCGCCTGGACCCGCACGGCAACAGTGTGCGCGGCGTCGCCGCCTGCCGCGAACTGTCCAAACGGCTGGAACTGCACTTCCTGCACGTCACACGGGCCGCGCAGGCCACCATCCGCTCCGAGTACGCGGTCTCCGACGTGCCGTCACGGCTGCGGCGCAGCCCGCAGGACCTGGCACTGCTCGCCGAACACGGGCGGCGGGCCAGGGTCTACGAACTGCACGGCGACCTGCTGTTCGCGGGTGCGGAACGGGCCGTGCGGGTGATCGAAGCCCAAGCCGGACGCTTGGTCGCGCTGGTGGTCGACCTGCGGCGGGTCGGGGAGGTCAGCGCGATCGCGGTGCGCATGCTCGACGCGTTGCAGCGCGAACTCGCCGCCACCGGCTGCCGGGTCGCCCTCGTCGACCCTGACGGCAAACTCGGACACAACGTCTCCAGCCTCGACCCGACCGACCCGCGCGGACGGGTCTTCATCGACCGCGACACCGCCACCGAATGGTGCGAGGACATCGTCCTGGACCAATTCCGTCCCATCGACCAACCACCCTGCACCTCCCTCGCACTCCCCGACCATCCGGCGCTCGCCGCGCTCTCCCCCGCCGACCGCACCCGACTCACCGAGCGATTCGAGATTCGCACCGTGGCGCGCGGTGAGGTCATCGCCGAACGCGGCAGCGGACGCTCCGGGCTCTACCTGATCCTGTCGGGCCGGGTGCGCATCACCTTCGAGGGGGCCGACAGCCGCGAACATCGCCTGGTCTCACTGACCGCGGGCATGTCCTTCGGGGAGATGCCGATGCTGATCGGCAGTCCCTTCGTCAACGAGGTCCGCGCCGAGACACAGGTCCGGGTCGCGGTGCTGAGTCCCGACCGCTTCGACCGCCTCACCGAGCACGAACCGCAACTGAAACTGGCGCTCATGGAACGACTCGCGGCAGGCGCCTACGCCCAGATGGACGCGGCGGTCCGAGCCATCGCCGTACGCGGCGCGGACTATTGATAACGTTGCCGCACAACAGATCAGGAGCAATGCCGTGAGCAACAAACACGACGCCGAACACCAAGCGGGCACGGTGAGCACCTTCGGGCACGGGAGCGCGCGGGCCACCCCGGATCTGATGCGTGTCACCATCTCCGTCGAATGCCGGGCCGGCAAGGTCGCGCTCGCCTACGGTCAGGCGGGCGAGCGGATCGCCGCGGTGACCAGGGCACTGCGGGCCGATGGCGTCACCCCCGCCGATATCGCCACCAGCGGCCTGTCGGTGCGCACCGAAACCGTGTGGTCGGAAGGCGAAGGCAACCGCATCACCGGATACGTGGCCACCACGGACCTGACGGTCGCACTGCGGGAGATCGGCGAGAACGCGGAGCCCGGCCCGGCCACCGTCATCGCCAACTGTGTCGAAGCGGGCGGCGACGATGTGCGTTTGGGCGGCCTCACCCTCACCTTCGCCGACCAGGAGACACTGCTGTCGCAGGCCCGCGACGCCGCATGGGACAACGCCAAAGCCAAGGCCACCCAGTACGCCGAGCGCGCGGACCGCACACTCGGCCCCGTCCTGGAAATCACCGAGAACACCGCCGCCGCACCGCTTCCCATTCCACGCGCGCGAATGATGGCCGCCCCCTTCAACTCAGGCGATTTCGCCGGCGCATCGGTTCCGGTCGAATTGGGCGAAGGCGAACTCACCGCCACGGTCCGCGCCACCTGGCAACTCGACTGACCTTCACGCGCGACATGATTCAGTCGCGCGTGCGTTTCGTGCCGCGCGGCTGATCAGCACCTAGTCGGTAATCCCCTCCAGCCCAACGTAAGCCGACACTCGTATCGCCGCAGCAACCTATCCGAACACCGGCACCCACTCGCTCGATGCGTCGCACCGGCAGGCTCGGCTAAGATTCGCGTCATGAGTGATGGGGGGACACCAGCCTCTGGCCAGAACCTCTCGGTGATGCCCGAGAAGGTGCGCGAGGTCGGCAGGTACGTCTACGGGTTGGCCGAGGCACTGCGAACGGCCCTGGACTCGGCCGCCAAGGATGTCGCTTCGTTGACCAACGGCAGCTGGACCGGGGATGGCGCCTCGGAGTTCTCTCAGGGCTGGACCGACGTCCATGACGGTGGGATCCAGATCATGACCGCCCTGACCAACATGGCGGAAAAGCTCGGCGTCACCGCCGACACCTATCAGGCGAGCGATGAAAGCATCGCCGCCGCATTGAACACCTCGAATTTGGATCTGCCGTGAGCTCCCAGTTCTCGGTCGATCTGGACCATCTCGATGAGATCGTGGCTCGTCTATCGGGTCTGGCCGGGTTCGTCGGTGAGCACCTCGACGAGATCGACCACCGGGTTGCGACTTTGACCGGCAGCGGATGGGGAAGCGTCGCCGCCCAGGCATATGCCGAGGCGCATACCCAATGGGTCACTGGTGCACGCGAGTTCGTCGAAGGCGTACGCGAGGTGAGCGACGCGGCCAAAGCGGCCCATGCGCGCTACTCCCGCGCCGTCGATACCAACTTCAAGATGTTCAGCGGGGGTTGAGCCACCTTGGGTGTACTGGTCATCGACTGGCAGACCTACTACGACGCTGCCAAAAAATGCCACGCCCTCGCCACCGATCTTCGTACGGCCGACAAACCGGTCCACGATACGGTCAAAGGCGAGTGCGCGGGTATGGCCGGTGACACGGCCGGCTGCGAGCAATGGGGGAAAACCTACGACCGCGTTGCTCGGGAAACAATGCAGACCTGCACGAACCTGGCCGACGCCCTCACCAATATGGGGTACATGCTCTCCGCCGCCGGATACAACTGGGCGCTGGCCAACAGATCCAACCCGATGCCTGAGCGTCCCACGGTCTCGGCGATGTCGGAGTACAAGGTGTCGATCCCGACCTCGGTGGGCAACAACGGTGACGGTGTCACCGAGGGCCACGGCAGTGTTCCCGGCTTCTATGACGCACTGGTCGGGAAGATCCAGAACGAATTCGGCGGCAAGCTGCCCAACGGGAACAAAGACAAGCTCGCCAAGGCCGCATCCACCTGGAAGGCGTTCGCCGAACACAAAACGATCACCGATGCCGCATCCAGGGTCACCGAGATCACCAACCTTTTCAACGACATCCAGGACAAGAAGGGTCTCGATCCCCTCCTCAGGCACCTCACCACCCTCAATGGCAGCGCCACCCACCTCGCGTCGGCATCCCTGAGTCTCGCCACCCCCGTCGCGGAGTACAGTAGCGCCACCTCCGAGGTCCGCGACAAATTCAAGGATGCGGTCACCAACGCCCTGATAGCGGCCGGAACCACTGTCGTCATCGGCATCGCCGCCTCCTGGATCACCGCGGCCCTCAGCGACGTCGCCGCAGGCGTCGGTGTCGTCGTGATCGCGGGCAACACCGCCAGAGTGCTCAAAAGCGCCTACGACACCAGCAAACTCATCAAGATCATCGGCACTGCGGCAGCAGTCGCGGGTGCCACAGCCGCCACCGTCACCGCATTCGAAAATGTCCCCGATCTCACCGGAGAGGTCGCCAAACTCGCCGCCATCCTCCTCATGAAGGTGTACATCGACACCGAGGACGCGCCGGGCGGAAACGATCCGAGTCCGGGGAGTGTCGCCAAAACGGTTGAAGAAAAAGCGGCGGCGATCAAAGATGTCGTCACCGACGCCACTGGAAAAATGATCGGCACCGAAGACGCCGACGGAGTTCAGATGGTATCGGCCGAAGAAGTGGCACGAGCTCACCAGGAGTTGATCGATAAACTTGGGCAGGCAGACGAAGTGAAGCACACACCCAAAGGCGATATAGAGGTGTGGAATATCTCCGGCGATCCGAAATCAACGGTCAACTATAGACCATTCAGCAGATCCGGTGGAGCCACGCTAGACTTCAATAATGTTCCCGGCGTGCCGATCAAGCGGTGGCATATCCCAGAATAGAACTCTTCCATATGAAACATGACACGATCGGAGGTTGGATGTGAGCACAAGCACAGCGATCGACTATACCGGACAATCGTTTATCAACTTCCGCGACTTCGAGTTCGAAGAAGAGGGCAGACACCGCTTCAGGTGGATAGACTCGAAGAAATTCGATCTTTTGCGACCCGACCTCGACGACAAATTTGTCCTCGGGGCGCTTATTGCACACCCACAGTTCCTCGATGATTATGTCGGTGGCGGCCTCGACCCCGAGGGGCTACGCCATGGGCCGTACTGGCTGAGTCGAATTTCCCCCGATACATATCGAAAGGTCGACAACGCCACCGCTCTCGACGTTCTCGAGCAATGGATATCCGGTTGTGGAATGATTCCCGAATCACTCCGGGTTGAAATCGATCACAAGGTGCTGGACCCCGTTCGCGAAGCGACCGCCTGCTACCTACTGCGAACACTGGACAATACCGCAGCCAATGACTATGCCGACATTCACAACGAGTTTCACGAAATAGTGCTGATCGACAGAGGCACACGGCGCATTCTCTTGATCGTCGCTACCGACGACTGAATGCCGAGGCCGTCGAGCCCATGTCCGCAGTCATCTCACCGAACTGCGAAGCGATGTCAATCGACCGGCGATGATGACGATTGGCCATGGTTTGACCACAAAATCTGAGCGGACGTGCCGTGACGACGGACTTGAGGTCGGTCGTCACGGCACGGCACCTCGAGGCCCCAATTCCACAGGCCCAGGTTTCGGACTTACTCGTCATGGGTCACACCTCGCTGACCGCCATTCGCACGCCGATCCCGATCAGCACCGCGCCGGTGATTCCTTCGAGCCACTGTCGAACTCTGGTGCGGGCGAAGAAGGTTCGGGCGCGGCCTACGAAGGCGGCGACCAGGGTGAACCACATCGCGTCGATCAGTATGTGCAGCACACCGAGTAGCAGGGTGTTTGGCAAGGCGTCGGGTCCCGAGCCGACGAACTGCGGGTAGAACGCGAAAGTGAAGACGGGGAGCTTCGGGTTGGTGAGGTTGGTGAGCAGACCGATCGACGCCGCCCGCCGGCGCGTGGCGCGCACCGCACCCTCGTCCACCACCACCTCGTGCATCGGTTCGCGCAACTGCCGCCACGCCTGCACTCCCAGCGCGATCAGCACGACCGCGCCCACCACGCGAATCACCACGAACGCCGCGTCACTCACCGCCACCAACGCCGAGAGACCCAGCCCGGAGGCCACGACCCACGAATAGAGGCCCAACTCCATGCCTGCGACAACCGGCAGCGTCGCCCGCGTCCCACTCAGCGCGCTGCGTCGAATCACCAGCGCCGTGGTCGGTCCCGGCACCATGGCCGAGATCAATACCGCCGCGCAGAATCCCCCGAGGATCGACCAAGTCACCGGCAGAGCATCTCACCCACCGGCCCGGCACGACACCCCCGAATTCCGAGACCGGGGCGCCCCTCAATGCTGAACGGCGCCAAAAGGTTGCGTGACCTGAGGCGCATCCAGCACCGGGGCGGTAGTCGGCTGATTCCAGACATAGAGTGCCAGCGCGACAAGCATCAGCGACGCGACCGTGCCGAGTATCGGTCGCACCAGTCGCAACCACGCGTAGCCCGTCCGCCGATCCAGCGCCGCGACCACGTCACCTCCCATACCATCCGGAGCATTCCCCCACCACATCGCCGCGACGTCCAAAGCCGTTACGCATCAGTCCGGCCCAGCGATCAACGCTCCAGCAGCGCGAGGCATTCGACGTGATGGGTGGCGGGGAAGGCATCGAAGGCCCGCAGCTCCGACAGCCGGTAGCCCGATGCCTGATACAAAGACAGGTCACGGGCGAATGCGGCCGGGTCGCAACCGATGTGGATGATGCGGTCCGGATCGGCGGCGGTCACGGCCGCGATGACCTCCTTGCCCGCGCCCGCGCGCGGCGGGTCGAGCACCACGACCCGCGGTGCGGGGCCGGATTGTTCGCCGATCCACCGCTCCACCCGCTGCGCGCGCAAGTCCAGCCAGGGCAGGTCGCGCAATGCGGCGTGCCCGTCGGCGACGGCGGGGCGGGCCGATTCGACCGCCCGAACCGCGCCGGTGGGGCCGACCTGTTCGGCCAGTCGCGCCGCGAAAACACCCGCGCCGCTGTACAAATCCCATGCGACATCGCCGGGTCGCAGGTCGGCCCACGCCGCGACGATATCCGAATAGCATTGCGCCGCACCGCGATGCGCCTGCCAGAATCCGGTGGCCGCGACCTCCCAGCGCCGCCCGGCCACGTACTCCACCGCGCGCCCGGTCCCGGAGACCACCCATTCCTCGCGCGGCGCGTGTATCGCCGCCCGGCGCGCCGCCGCATCCCGCCGCTCCCCCGGTCGACCGGAATCCCCCGCGTCCCAACCATTTCCGAAGCCTTCGGCGCGGGAGATATCGTGCCGCCCGCGCCGATCCCTTCGCCCGCGCACACTCGACTCGCCCGTCTCCGACCCGTCCGCACCGCGCCGATTGCCACGAGACTTTTCCGACTCCGGATCCGGCCGACGAGCGCCATGCGAATCCCCGTCGCGCCCCCGCTTCCCCGCGAACGGACGCGCATCCCGCCCCCGAGCATTGTCCGGCCGGTCACGCCGATTCCGCCGCCCCCCAGCATCTTCGACCTCGGCGGGAGCCAGCTCGACAATATGACGCACCCCGTCGCCGTCGACGGCGACGACGAGATCCGCCCCCGGTGTCCACAGCCGATCGCCGATTCCGTCCAACGCTCCCCAAACCGGTTGCGGGCAGCGCAGATCCGCGATGACCTCGGTGCTGCGGTAGCGGTGCACCCCGGCCCGTCCCTCGGCGTCGACCACGAGCCGCACCCTGGTCCGCCAGCCGGATTCGCCGTCGGGAACCGATTCCACCGGAACTTCCCGCTCGATACCCGCGAGCCTGCGCAACTGTTCGGCGACGACGCTCGCCTTGAGCGCACGCTGAGCCTCGGGCGTGGCGTGGGAGAAGTCGCAGCAACCGGCCCCGCCCGGCCCGGAGACCGGGCAGGTGGCGGGCACCCGATCGGGTGCGGACTCGAGTACGTCGATGGCGTCGGCACGGCAGAAGGATCCGCCCCGATCCTCGGTGACGCGCACCCGCACCAGTTCACCGGGCAGCGCGTGCCGTACGAAGACCACCCGCCCCTCGTGTCGGGCGACACAGAATCCGCCGTGTCCGGGCGGGCCGACCCGCACCTCGAAGGTGGTGTCCGACCAGTCGATCATGTGCGGTCCTCGTATCCTCGGCGCACCGCGCCCGGCGCGTTCACCACGCGCGGTGTCCTGGCCCGGATCGAGGAGCTGAGCTGCCAGGGCACGCTGGTCACCATCACGCCGGGTTCGAAGAGCAATCGCCCCTTCAGTCGCAGCGCGCTCTGATTGTGCAGCAACTGCTCCCACCAGTGTCCGACCACGTATTCGGGGATGAAGACGGTGACCACCTCACGCGGTGAATCCCGGCGCACCCGTTTGACATAGTCCAGCACCGGTTTGGTGACCTCCCGGTACGGCGATTCGATCACCTTGAGCGGCACGGTGATATCGCTGTGCTCCCATTCGCGCACCAGTTTCCTGGTGTCGGCCTCGTCGACGTTCACCGTGACGGCCTCGAGCGCGTCGGGGCGGGTGGCGCGGGCGTAGCCGAGGGCGCGGCGGGTGGGCAGGTGCAGCCGGGAGACCAGCACGATGGCGTGCGAGCGGGTGGGCAGCACACCGTCCCAGTCCTGTTCGTCTAGTTCGCGCGACACCGAATCATAGTGTTTGCGAATCATTTTCATGACGATGAAGATCGCGACCATGGTGAAGATGGCGATGTAGGCGCCCGCGAAGAATTTGGTGATGAGCACGATCACCAGCACCGCGCCGGTCGCGGTGAGACCCACCCCGTTGATGATCCGCGAGCGATGCATGCGTGCGCGCTGCGCGGGATCGGTCTCGCTGCGCAGCAGCCGCGTCCAGTGCCGCAGCATCCCGGTCTGACTCAGCACGAACGAGACGAACACACCCACGATGTAGAGCTGGATCAGCTTGGTCACCTCGGCCCCGAACAGGACGACGAAGGCGATGGCCGCACCGGACAGGAACAGGATGCCGTTGCTGAAGGCCAGTCGGTCGCCTCGGGTGTGCAACTGCCGGGGCAGGTAGCGGTCCTGGGCCAGAATCGAACCGAGCACCGGGAAGCCGTTGAAGGCGGTGTTGGCCGCGAGCACCAGGATGAGCGCGGTCACCGTGGTGATGAAGAAGAAACCGACCGGGAAGCCGTGGAACACCGTCGCGGCGAGTTGCGCGATGAGCGTCTTCTGCTCGTATCCGGCGGGCGCGCCGATCAGGTCGGCGGTGTTGTGCGCGTAGACGATTCCGATCTTCTGCGCCAGCACGATGATGCCCATGAGCAGCACCACCGCGATACTGCCCAGCAGCAGCAGCGTGGTGGCGGCATTGCGCGATTTGGGTTTGCGGAAGGCGGGCACCCCGTTGCTGATCGCCTCGACACCGGTGAGCGCGGCGCAGCCGGAGGAGAAGGCCCGCGCGATCAGGAAGGCGAAGGCCAGACCGTAGAGGTGTTCGTCCTCGGGTCTGAGTTCGAAACCGGCCGACTCCGCGCGCAATTCGTCGCCGAGCACGAAGATCCGGAACAGCCCCCAGCCGAGCATGACGAACATGCCGACGATGAACGCGTAGGTCGGAATCGCGAACGCGGTCCCCGATTCCCGGACCCCGCGCAGGTTTATGGCGGTGAGCACCGCGATGGCCACCACGGCGAAGAGCACCTTGTGGGTGGCCACGAACGGGATCGCCGACCCGATATTGGAGGCGGCCGAGGAGATCGACACCGCGACGGTCAGCACGTAGTCGACCAGCAGCGCGCTGCCGACGGTGAGTCCGGCATTGGGTCCGAGGTTGGTGGTGGCCACCTCGTAGTCGCCCCCGCCGGAGGGATAAGCGTGCACGTTCTGCCGATAGCTGGCGACCACCACCGCCATGACGAAGGCGACGGCCAACCCGACCCACGGGGCATACAGATAGGCGGAGACACCGGCGGCCGAGAGCACCAGGAAGATCTCTTCCGGCGCGTAGGCCACCGACGACATGGCGTCGGAGGCGAACACCGGGAGCGCGATCCGCTTCGGCAACAGCGTGTGCCCCAGCGAATCGCTGCGGAAGGGCCGACCAAGGAGCATGCGTTTGGCGGCCGTCGTCAACTTCGACACTGGAGCGAGCATAGCCGGACCTGCCCTGGTGGCCCCGGCTGGTCCTGGCCGGTTTGCGGCATCCTTGGTGGGGGAACATGGGCGGTGGGCAGGAGCGGTACCGTCTGTGCCGAGACAACAGACCGAACACCATGTTCCAGGAGCGAGGTTTCCCGGTGTACGTAGTGATCATGGGATGCGGACGCGTCGGATCCTCGCTCGCGCGCGCCCTGGTCCGGGTGGGCCACGAGGTCACCGTGATCGATAAGGATCCCAGCGCCTTCCTGCGCCTGGGGCAGGGTTTCACGGGCGGTCGGGTCACCGGGGTCGGCTTCGACCGAGATGTGCTGACCCGCGCCGGAATCGAGCGCGCCGACGCCTTCGCCGCCGTCTCCTCCGGTGACAATTCCAACATCATCTCCGCGCGGGTGGCCCGCGAGACCTTCGGCGTGGCGAAGGTCGTCGCCCGCATCTACGACGCCAAGCGCGCGGCCGTCTACGAACGCCTCGGCATCCCCACCATCGCCACCGTGCCGTGGACCACCGACCGGTTCCTGCGCACCCTGATCGGCGATACCGGCACCACCACCTGGCGCGATCCCACCGGCACCGTCGCCATCACCCAGTTGGCGCTGCACGAGGACTGGTACGGGCGCACCGTGCGCCAGTTGGAGGACGTCCTGGGCGCGCGGGTGGCGTTCCTGATCCGCTTCGGTCAAGGGCTGCTGCCCGATGCGCGCACCGTCGTCCAAGCCGACGACATCGTCTATGTGGCCGCCACCTCCGGCAGCGTCGGCGAGGCCGTCGCGCTGGCGGGCAAACCCCCAGTGAACGAGGACTGAGCATGAGAGTCGCCATCGCCGGAGCGGGCGCGGTCGGCCGCTCCATCGCACGGGAACTGCTGCGCGGCGGACATCAGGTCATGCTGCTCGAACGTCAACTCGACCACATCGATCCCGACGCCATCCCGGACGCGGTGTGGGTGCACGCCGATGCCTGCGAGTTGTCGCTGCTCGAGGAGGCGGGGCTGCAGACCTACGAGGTGGTCATCGCCGCGACCGGCGACGACAAGGCCAATGTGGTGCACAGCCTGCTCGCCAAGACCGAGTTCGGGGTGCGCCGCGTGGTCGCCCGCGTCAACGACCCGCGCAACGAATGGCTCTTCGACGCCTCCTGGGGCGTCGATGTCGCGGTGTCCACGCCCCGGCTGCTCGCCTCGCTGGTCGAGGAGGCGGTCTCGGTGGGCGATCTGGTCCGGCTGATGACGCTGCGGCAGGGGCAGGCCAACCTGGTGGAGTTGACGCTGCCCGCCGACACCGCCTTGGCGGGCAAGCCGGTGCGGGTGCTGCGGCTGCCCCGCGACACCGCGCTGGTCACCATTCTGCGCGGCGGGCGGGTCATCGTGCCGACGCCGGAGGACCCGTTCGAGGGCGAGGACGAACTGCTGTTCGTGACCTCGCAGGAGGCCGAGGAGGACCTGCGCGGCGCGCTGGCCGAACACGGACTCAAAACGTAACTCCCCGATACGTTTTGAGTTAGGACGCCGACTTCAATTGTGCTCGCAGCCGATTGAGGGCCCGATGCTGCATCACCCGCACCACGCCGGGACTGGTCCCGATCGCCTCCGCGGTCTGCGCGGCCGACCAGCCGAGCACGATCCGCATCACCAGGACTTGGCGATGCGCGGGAGCCAGGATCTTCATCAACTCCCTGGTCGCGACGCGGCGCTCGTCGGCCAGCGCCCACTCCTCGGGACCGGGCGCGGTGGACACCGTGTCCGGCACACTGGCGGTGGGATACACCGGATGCTGTTGGCCGCGCCGGAACGCGTCGGCGACCTTGTTCGCCGAGATGCCGTACACGAAGGCCAGGAATGATTTGCCCTGATCCCGATAGCGGGGAATGGCGTTGACGGTGGCGATCAGGATCTCCTGCACCACATCGTCGGCGGTCACCTGCAGGTGCGAGGTGTTGCCCAGCCGTGCGCCGCAGTAGCGGCGGACCAGCGGATGCACGATCCGCACGATCTCGGTGACGGCGGCCTTGTCGCCCGCCGCGGCGGGACCGATCAGTCGATCCAATTCGACCGAGACCCGCCTGCTCTCCGAGAATTGGGCGTTCTGCTGGGGCTTCTGCTGCGACAGTGTCGGGGATTTCTTGGGCGACAGCGTCACGGTGGAGTGTTCGACGGTCACGGTTGGTTCCTTTGATCGTTGCGTATTTTCCCTCGCACACGATCGTCATATGAACCACACCACACCGACCAGACACCCCAGGGTGGGTACTCGTCCCCCTCGGGCGGTGCTTGTCGCACCCCGGCCGGGAAATCCACGCGCCCCTGCCGGGAAATCTCGGCCCGGAGCGGCCGAAATGCCGAAAACCGTCAGGCCGCCTCGGCCGAACTCTTCTCCGGGAGATGACCCGCGCGGCGCACCGCCCACACCGTCACCCCCAGGGCCACCGCCGTCAGCGGCCAGCCCATTCCGATCCGGGCCACGGCCAGCCAACCGGTGTGATCGGAGTCGTAGAGCTGGGACTGCACCAGGTAGCGCGCGCCGAAGACCACAACCCAGGTGACCGTCGCCAGATCGTAGAGCCGCAGCGCCCGCCGGTCGGCGCGCCAACCGCTGCCGTGACCGTTGAGCACACCCCAGATCACCCCCGCCAGCGGCCATCGCACCAGAATCGATGCCAGGAAGACTCCGCCGTATACGAGGCTGGTGTAGATGCCGAACAGGAAGAAGCCCTTGGCCTCACCCATCCGGTAGGCGATGAACGCGCACACGCCGACGCCGAGGAATCCGGAGATGGCGGGCTGAATGGGACTGCGCCGCACCATCCGCCACACCAGCACGGCCGCCGCGACACCCAGCGAGGACCAGATGGCCGCCGTCAAGCCCCACAGCGAATTCACCGGAACGAAGACCAGGACCGGCAGCGTCGAGTAGATCAGGCCGCTGAATCCGCCGAGCTGTTCGAGCAGGGTCTGCTCGGCCGCGTCCTTGCCCTCGTCCTCCGCGACGGCCTCCACCGCCCCGGCGAAGGAGTCATCCGCACGATGTCGGCCGGTCCGCGCACCGGCGTGCGCGGGATCGGCCGAAGGGGGCGAATCCGGCTGCTGGGTCGACGCGCGCCCTGCCGCATCCCGGTAGGTCGGCGCGCCGCGGTCCTCGCTCGATGGCATATGTCAGCTGTTCTCGCGCAATTCGTAGTAGGGGTTGTAGATGACCTTGCGGCCGTCGCGATCGCCGACGCGGCCGCGGACCATGATCCGCCGCCCCGGTTCGATACCGGGAATGCGCCTGCGCCCGATCCACACCAGGGTGATCGCATCGGTGCCGTCGAAGAATTCGGCCTGCACGCTCGCGCCCGCCGACTTCGGACACGCCTCGACGCTGCGCAGCTTACCGAGCATGGTGGCCTCCTCGCCGCGTCGACACTCCGAGGCCCGGCACGCGCCGGAGGCCTCCGAGGTCTCGGCCAGTTCCTCGGCGTCGAGTCGATCCAGATCCTCGGTCAGTCGACGACCAAGCCGGCGAAAGAATCCCGGCGCGGCGGATGACATCTCATGCTCTCCTGCAGGCGCACGACGGCGTGGATCGCACGCCGCCGCGATGAACCGAATAGTGGCCGGTCGGTCGGCCGTCCACCGCCACTGTAGATGGGTGCGCGGACCCCCGCTACGCTCGGTCCGATGTTCGCGATCCCATCCACCCTGCCGGATACCCCCGGCCGCGCGCAGGCAATCGTGGCCTTGCCCGGCACCGGCTCGGACGCCGACTTCGCCCGGCGGGCCTTCGAACCGGCCTGCACCGCACGGGGATTCGAACTGATCGCGGTGCGACCCGATCCGCGCGGCGTGGTGGCGGGATATCGGGCCGCGCTCGACGCTGCGGCCGCATCCGGTCCGATCCTGGTGACGGGAATCTCGCTCGGCGCGGCCGTCGCCGTGGAATGGGCGGCCGAACATCCGCGGGCGGCGATCGGGGTGGTCGCGGCGCTGCCCGCGTGGACCGGTCCCGACACCGCGCAGTGCCCCGCCGCGCTCAGCGCGGCATATACGGCGCGCCAGTTGCGCGAGCGCGGGCTCGAGGAAGTTGTCACGCAGCTGCGGTCGAGCAGTCCGCCGTGGTTGGCGCGGGCGCTGACGCAATCCTGGCGCGCGCAGTGGCCGGATCTGCCCGACGCGCTCGAAGAGGCCGCCGACTACAAGTGGCCCGGCGTCGAACTGCTGGGATCGGTCCGAGTTCCGGTGGCCGTGGTGGGTGCGGTCGACGACCCGGTGCACCCCATATCGATCGCGGAGCAATGGGCCGCGCTGCTACCGCATTCGGCACTGCACCGGATCACCCTGGACGAACTCGGCGCCGATCCCGGCGTCATCGGGCGGCTGGGTCTGGAATCGTTCCACGAATCTCGCTGACCCCGAGATCGTTTCGGGCAGGGCGACGCGGGTCGCCGTCGAGCGCGAACGCCCGACGGCGAGCGGACGCTAGTTGTTGAGCCCGAGTTGCTGCATGGCCGAACCGTCCGTGCCCTGACGCGGCCCCTCCGGCAGGCGGGGCACCACCGGCATGGCGCCGGTCTGCGCGGCCCGCTGCTGAGCCTCGAACTGCTGCTGCGCCGCCAACACCTGCTGCTGATGGGCGGCGGCCAATTGCTCGGCCAATTCCTGGGGCAGGACGACCGGGAGCGGATCCCGGACCGGAAGCGGATCGGTGCCGCGGCGCACGATCGTCTCGCGCAGGATCGCGCGGGCGGCCGCGACCAGCGGGGTGCCCTCATCGGCGGCGCCCGACGGCCCCGCCGCGACCAGGCGCACCATCCAGCGGTAGCCGTCCACGCCGATGAAACGCAGATCCGCGTCATTGGTGACGGCGAACAACTCCCGACCCCACGGACCGTTCTCCACCGCGACGCGACCGCCGCCCGCGCGCAGGGATTCGGCGAGATCGGCGGCCACGGTGCGCCACTGACCGGCCGACTTCGGGGCGGCATAGGCGACGACGGTGATCCGGCCGTATTCGGTGGCCAGATGCACGGCCTGCGGCGTGCCGTCGGGCGACATCTCCACCTGCAACTGTCCGCCGGGGGGCACCGGCAGGATCACCGAGCCGAGATCGAGGCGCTGATCGACGAGTTCGGCCAGGCGATCGGCGACATCGTCGTAGTCGTAGGGGCCGGACTGCTCCGGCTCGGCGCTCTCCGCACCGAAGGCGCGGGCCGGGAATTCGCCGGTGACGATCGGATTCTCGTCGGTGGGCGGATCCTCGACGTAGTCGTCCTCGTAGCGGTCCGTGTATGCGTCGGCGGCGTACTCGTCGTAGCGCTCCTCGTCGGCGCGACGCTTCTTCTTGCCGAACATGCCCCTCACACCTCCCCGCCGGGGACACCCGGCGCGGTCAGACTCGCGTGACCGCCGCTGGAACCGAAGCCTGCTCCGCCCCGCGTGGTCTCGTCCAAGCCGTCGACCTCGACGAAATCCACCAACTCCACCCGCTGCACGACCAACTGGGCGACCCGATCGCCGCGCCGCAACTCGATGGGGGTGCGCGGATCGTGATTGATCAGGCATACCTTGATCTCGCCCCGATAGCCCGCATCGATGGTGGCGGGGGTGTTGACCATCGACAGCCCGGCCTTGACCGCCAGACCCGAACGCGGATGGAGCAATCCGACCGTGCCCATCGGCAGTGCGACCGCGATTCCCGTCCCCACCAGGACCCGTTCACCCGGTTCCAGGATGACGTCCTCGGTGGTGCACAGATCCACGCCGGCGTCGCCGTCGTGCGCGCGGGCAGGCATCGGTATGCCGGGGTCGAGCCGCATCAGGGGAATCGGCGAAATGTCCTTCACATCGGTCGAGCCTACGCGTAGCCCCTCGGCCGCCGTGACTTAGTGTTGACTCGTGTCGGACCAGCCCAGCGACGTGATGACGAACCGAGATCGACCTGCCGAATCGCCCTACCGCGAGCGCCAATGGGTGCCCATGTGGTGGTGGCCTGCGGCCCTGGGACTCATCGGTTTGATGTCGGCCACCATCCATCTCGGCCAGCCCGGTATCCGCGGCTGGCTGCCTTACGCGGTGGGGTTCCCGTTGGCGGCCTGGGTGCTGCTGTGGATGGGCAGGCATCGGGTTGAGGTGGTCGCCGATGCGACCGGCGTCCGCGAATTGCGCGTCGATCGCGCGCACCTGCCGGTGACCTATGTGGCCCGCGCGGCCGTTGTCCCGCGGACCGCGAAGAGCGCGGCGCTGGGTCGCCAGCTCGACCCCGCCGCCTATGTCCAACATCGCCCCTGGATGGGGTCGATGGTGCTGCTGGTGCTCGACGACCCGGACGACCCGACCCCGTACTGGCTGGTCAGTACGCGGCATCCGGACCGGGTCCTGGCCGCGCTCGGGGTCCCGAGCGCGGGCTGACGATCTCAGGCGGCGCAGTCCATGCAGATGAGCTGCCCGCCCGCGTCGCTGGCCAGCCTGCTCCGGTGGTGTACCAAAAAGCAGCTGGAACAGGTGAACTCGTCGGCCTGCTTCGGGATCACCCGAACCGTCAGCACTTCCTCGGACAGATCGGCGCCGGGAAGCTCGAACGACTCCGCGGTATCGGATTCGTCGATATCCACGACGGCGGACTGTGCCTCGTTGCGACGAGCCTTCAGCTCCTCCAGCGAATCTTCCGAGACTTCATCGGATTCTGTGCGCCTAGGTGCGTCATAGTCGGTTGCCATGTCGTCTTCCCCTCGTCCTTGCTTCGTATATCCCGGACCGGTCCGCGTCGCCACCGATTCCTGCCGGAATCGACACGGCACGCACCGCCCCGCCGGTGGTGCACATCACACGTACACCGTTCGCCTATCAGCGCGGATCAGAGCGATCCACCCCGGATTGCGCTCGGTAAACGCAGGACATGCCCTTCTTGTTCCCGCGACCGATCTCGGATTTTCACACCATTGATTCGATCTGGGCCGCCAGACAATAGCGGACGAGGCGGGAAATGTCGCAACCAAAACACAGACGAGTCGAAACTGAGGGGCAATCGACACCGCCCCGGCAACGCACCGAGACCTTGCGCAGCGCGCCCGAGACACTTTCGTAGAGTGTGCAGTCGTGGTTTCACTGATCACCGAAGGCACCGCGACCGACCGGCAGGGACGACCGTACCTGCGTCGACGTCCAGAGACGTGGCTCATTTTCGTGCTGGTGCTCGCGCTGATCAGCGCGATCATCTGGATCACCGCGTTCTCCAAAGCCGACAAGAGCGGCGCGGCCATGGCCTGCAACTCGCCCACCCCACCCACCGACACCAAATCCCCGCCACCCGCGCCACCGACTCAACTCGGTCAGCGGGTGGGCGCTTCGCGCCTCCAGGACGTCGAGCCCGCCCCGCTGGCCCAGTCCAAGGTGCGGGTGCTCAACGCCAACAACAAGAGCGGCCAGGCCGCGCATATCGCCGCCGCGCTGGGCGATCTCGGTTTCACCGGTGCGCCCGGCGCCGCGTATGGTAACGATTCGGTATACGTCAATGGGGATCTGATCTGTACCGGTCAGATTCGCTTCGGCGTCAACGGCCGTCCGGCCGCCGCCTCGGTCCAGTTGGTCGCGCCCTGCGCCGAACTGATCGAGGATCCCCGCCAGGACGATTCGGTCGACCTGGTGCTCGGCTCCGTCTTCGGCGAATCGCTGCGCCCCAGCGCCGACGCCGAGGAGGTGCTGCGCTCGCTGAAGAATCCGGCTCCGGGCGGGTCCCCCGCCATCGACGCCAAACTGCTCGCCGCGGCCCGACACGGCCGCTGCTGATCCATCCACCAAAGTTCGGCGCCGCGACCGATCCCGGTCGCGGCGCCGAACCCTATTGCGGGCGCGCCGTCACTCCGGAATGGCCGCGGTGGCCCCGACCTCGGTGAGCAACGCCACCAGTTTCTCGGCGATACCGGGGGCGGCGGCGACCACGAGTTCGCCCTCGACACCACCCGCGGTGGCGGGCGGCAGGACCAGCCGCGCACCCGCCTCGGCGGCGATCAGCGCCCCGGCGCCCCAATCCCAACTGTTGAGGCCGTGCTCGTAGTAGGCGTCCACCCGGCCGCAGGCCACATTGCACAGTTCCAGCGCGGCCGCGCCGAAGCGGCGGATATCACGCACGCGCGGCAGAACCAGGGCGACCAGCGCCCCCTGCCGGGTCCGGCGCACCGCGCTGTAGGCGAATCCGGTGGAGACCAGCGCGAGCGGCAGCGCGTCGACCGGATTGCAGCTCAGCCGCTCGACCGAGCCGTCGGCCGCCGTCCGGGTGGCCCCCTGACCCAGCGCGGCGCTGTAGGTGTCGGCGGCGACGATGTCGACCACCGCGCCCGCCACCGGATGACCGCCGCGCAGCGCGGCCACGGACACGGCGTAGGCCGGCACGCCGTACAGGAAGTTGACGGTGCCGTCGATGGGATCGACCACCCAGTGCACCTGGTCGTCGGCTGTGTTGAAGCGACCGCCCTCCTCCTCCCCGACGATCGCGTCGGCCGGACGCCGCTCGGCCAGCAGCCGACGGATCAACTGTTCGGATTCCTTGTCGAGGACGGTCACCGGATCGGTGGGATGCCCCTTGGTCTGCACGGCGTCGGCGGGCGCACCCGCCGGACCGAACACCTCGGGGCGGCGCACGCGCACATGCGCGGCCGCCGCCTCGGCCAGTTCCACGGCGATGCGGCGCAGTTCGGCCTCGTCGCCGCGCGCTCGCTGCTGGTCGAAGGGGTAGAACTCACCGTCGGCACGCATAGCCGACGCGGTTGGGAAGCGGGAGTCCGAGGTGGGCGATGTTGGTTCCGGCACGAACCCCATCGCATCACACATCCTCGGGACCGCCCAGTATCGGATGCGCATTACTCTTGTCGTGCACGACACAGGTGATGGACTCGCGCGGGGACATCGCCGGGGTGCGGACCTCCGCACTCGACGACGCCGTCGTCGGGCACGCACCGCCGTGGGGCGCGTGGGTCCGGTGCGGCGTCCGATTTCCCACCGGCCAGCACAGAGAACGAGGGGTTGAGTCATGTCCGCTCGGGGGCACGCATTCGGTATCGACATCGGTGGCAGCGGCGTCAAGGGCGCGGCGGTCGATCTGGCCACCGGCGAGTTGCTGCACGAGCGAATCAAGATCGCCACGCCGCATCCGGCCACGCCCGAGGCCGTCGCCGAGACGGTGGCCGAGGTGGTGGCGCAGGCGGATTGGGACGGCCCGGTCGGGATCACCCTGCCGTCGGTGGTGCTCGACGGCATCGTGCGCACCGCGGCCAATATCGACAAGTCGTGGGTGGGCACGGATGCGCGCGGCCTGTTCGCCAAGGCGCTCGACGGCCGGGAGGTGACGGTGCTCAACGACGCCGACGCCGCGGGCCTGGCCGAGGACCGCTTCGGCGCGGCAAAGGAATTCGACGGTCTGGTGCTGCTGCTCACCTTCGGCACCGGGATCGGTTCGGCGCTGCTGTACCACGGCACGCTGGTGCCCAACTCCGAACTCGGTCATCTCCAGGTGGGCGGTATGGAGACCGAACATCGCGCGGCCGCCTCGATCAAGGATCGCGACGGGTTGAGTTTCCCGCAGTGGGCCGCCGAGGTCAGTACGGTGCTCAGCGCCCTCGAGGATCTGTTCTGGCCGAAGGTGTTCGTCGCGGGCGGCGGGATCAGCCGCGACGCCGATCAGTGGATTCCCTTGCTCACCAACCGAACTCCGGTGATACCGGCCGATCTGCGCAATACCGCGGGCATCGTCGGCGCGGCGATGGCCATCGATGCGGGCATCGCGCCGTGAGACGCGCGGGCTCGCCCGCTTATATGCGACCACCGGGCATGATGCCTAGGTACCCTGGGTGGATCGTTACAATGGAACACGCCTCGTTCACGAGCCCCTCAGTTGAACCGAGGGCACTGTGTGAGCCGCAGGCACTGTGCCCTCGGCTTATGACGAAGTCGTGAGCCGGTGAAACCCCCAACCGGCCCTCCGCCGGTGCAACCCGACAGAACCGCTCCGCCGGAACATTTCTCTGGCGTGACGCCGCACGAGACCGTCACGAAAGGGCGTACGTGGTAGCCACGAATACCCGTCAGACCGCCGATTCGGCCGAGGCCGACTCCGCTGAGGTAACCGAACAACGGCCGGTCCGCAAGGCTGCCGCGAAGAAGGCCCCGGCTAAGAAGGCCGCCGCCAAGAAGGCCGCCCCCGCGAAGAAGGCCGCGGCCAAGAAGGCCGGTCCCGCAAAGAAGTCCGCGGGCAAGAAGGCCACGTCCCCCGAGGGAGAGCCGGGGGCGGAGGAAGGGCTCGACGAGGAAAATCTAGACCTCGAGGATCTCGACGATCTCGAGGTCTCCGACGACGACCTGGCCGAGGATCTGGCCGAGGACGACACCGCCGAGGCGGAAACCGCCGAGGAAGAGAGCGAGGCCGAGCCGGAGACCGCCGAGGAGCCCTCCGCCGCCGACAAGGCCTCGGGCGATTTCGTCTGGGACGAGGAGGAATCCGAGGCGCTGCGCCAGGCGCGCAAGGATGCCGAGCTCACCGCGTCGGCGGACTCGGTGCGCGCCTACCTCAAGCAGATCGGCAAGGTCGCGCTGCTCAATGCCGAGGAGGAGGTGGAACTCGCCAAGCGGATCGAGGCGGGTCTCTACGCGGCGGAAAAGGTGCGCGAGTTCACCGAGACCGGCGAGAAGCTGCCGGTGGCCATGCGCCGCGACTACAACTGGATCGTCCGCGACGGCAACCGGGCCAAGAATCACCTGCTGGAAGCCAATCTGCGCCTTGTGGTTTCGCTGGCCAAGCGCTACACCGGTCGCGGTATGGCCTTCCTCGATCTGATCCAGGAGGGCAACCTGGGTCTGATTCGCGCGGTGGAGAAGTTCGACTACACCAAGGGTTACAAGTTCTCCACCTACGCGACCTGGTGGATTCGGCAGGCCATCACCCGCGCCATGGCCGATCAGGCCCGCACCATCCGCATCCCGGTGCACATGGTGGAGGTCATCAACAAGCTCGGCCGCATCCAGCGCGAGCTGCTCCAGGATCTGGGCCGTGAGCCCACTCCGGAGGAGTTGGCCAAGGAAATGGATATCACCCCCGAGAAGGTGCTGGAGATCCAGCAGTACGCGCGGGAGCCCATTTCGCTGGATCAGACCATCGGCGACGAGGGCGACAGCCAGCTCGGCGATTTCATCGAGGACTCCGAGGCCGTTGTCGCGGTGGACGCGGTGAGCTTCACCCTGCTGCAGGATCAGTTGCAGTCGGTGCTGGAGACGCTGTCCGAGCGTGAGGCGGGCGTGGTCCGGCTGCGCTTCGGTCTCACCGACGGTCAGCCGCGCACCCTCGACGAGATCGGCCAGGTCTACGGCGTCACCCGCGAACGTATTCGCCAGATCGAGTCCAAGACCATGAGCAAGCTGCGCCATCCCAGCCGCTCGCAGGTTCTGCGGGACTACCTGGACTGATTCGCCGCGAATCGGGCCGTCGAGCTTTTCGCTCGGCGGCCCGATTCCGTTGTGGCGAAAGTTGGTTGGGGACAGGGCGTTTCGGGACACCATGTTCGAATGAGGCTGGGGGTCTTACGGTATCGACGCGCCTATGAACAGTTGGCGTGCGCGGGTGACGCGGCTACCGTATGGTCTGAGTCGACCTTGGTCAGTTGTTCATTTGCGCGATCGCCGTTCCCCTGGGCGGCTACTTGGGGGCTTTTGTGCTCGACGTTTACCACTTCACCTACGGGTGGCTGACGCCCGTACTCGCCTACACCATGTCCGTCACCGGGTCACTGCTCGGGCTGCAATGCGCCGCCCGCGCCCGCGGCGAGGAGGGACGGGTCGGCTGGTTGATCGGCGCGGCCATCGCCATCGGCGGCACCGGCATCTGGGTCATGCATTTCATCGCCATGCTCGGCTTCTCCATCCGGGGTTCGGAGATCCGCTACAGCGTGCCGCTCACCCTGCTCAGCGCGATCACCGCGATCATCGTGGTCGGGATCGGACTGTTCCTGGTCAACAAGCCCGAACCCACCTGGATCAGTCTGCTCGCGGGCGGCGTGATCACCGGATGCGGTGTGGCCGCCATGCACTACACCGGTATGTACGCCATGAAGTCGGACGCGATGATCGGTTACGACGCGGGCATCGTCGCGCTGTCGGTGCTGATCGCCGTCGTCGCGGCGACCGCGGCACTGTGGTTCACGCTGCGCGTCAAGGGTTTTCTATCCACCGTGGGCGCGGCGCTGATCATGGGTGTCGCGGTGACGGGCATGCATTTCACCGGAATGGCCTCGATGCACGCGCACCGCGCCGACCGGGCGGTGCCACCCTCCGGCGCGGGGGCCATGGAGGTGCTCGCACCGATCATCGTGGCCTTCAGCCTGGTCACCATTCTGTTGCTGATCAGCGTTGGACTCACCGAGATCGAGAACACCATGGATCTGCCGCCGCTGAAGCTGACCCGATCGCGAGCGCGGCATGCCCCCGCACCCGCCGAACCTCCCCTGGCCCGCCCCGCCGCGACCTGGCCGGAGAGCGCGCCGAGCGCGGACGACGATTTCGAGCAGTCCCGGCCCTATCCGCTGCCGCCGCGCGAATACACCGCACCCCCGACCCGCCGCCCCGCCGATCGCAACGCGTATTCGGAGGCGACCACAACCGGCGACTGGCCGATCAATACCGGGGCGCGACACTGAGAGGTCTTCCTGCGGAGCTGAGACATGCGGCTCCGTTCGGGGAATTGGTGAGCGGCACGACGGCGGGGGCGGTCGACTTTCGCGCATACGGTGAGCAAACTTCCCTGGGTGCATCAGTTGGCCCTGCTCTTCGTCGTCCTGTTCGCCACCATCCTGGCCCAGCCGCTCAGCAAGCGGACCGGCCTGGCGCCCGCGGTGCTGATGACGACGTTCGGGATCGTGCTGGCGCTCATCCCCTGGGTGCCCGATATCCGCATCGAACCCGAACTCATCCTGCCGCTGGTGCTGCCGCCGCTGCTCTACGCCGCGGCCCGACGCACCTCGTGGCGGCAGTTCGCCGAGAACTGGGCGCCGATCTCGCTGCGCGCGGTGGCGCTGGTCATCGCCACGGCGGCGGCGGTCGCGGCGGTCTTCCACGCGGGGGTGCCCGCGGTGCCGATCGCGGCCGCCGTCGCGCTCGGCGCGCTGGTCGCACCGCCCGATCCGGTGGCGGTCACCTCGCTGGCCGGTCGACTGGGACTGCCGCGTCGTTTGGTCTCGGTGCTCGAGGGTGAGGGCCTGTTCAACGACGTGACGGCCATTGTCCTGTACACCGTCGCCATCCAGGTGGTGGTGACCGGCAAGTTCTCCGCGCTCGGCGCGCTGTGGGATTTCCTGGTCTCGGCGGTGGTGGCCGTTGTGGTCGGGTTGCTGCTCGGATGGGCGGGCAGCAGGCTCATGGCGCGGCTCGACGAGGCGGCCTGGCAGGTCGCGCTCGGTCTGCTGCTGCCCTTCGCGGCCTACGGGATCGCCGAGGCCATGGGCGGTTCGGCGGTGCTGTCGGTGCTGGTGTGCGCGCTGTATCTGACCGATGCCGCGACCGATTTCAGCGATAGCGATTTCCGACTCATCGGCGATTCGTTCTGGGAGATCACCGAAATGCTGGTCACCGGATTCGCCTTCGGCCTGATCGGATTGGAGTTGAGCACCGTGCTGCGCGACGCCGGACCCGACTGGCCGCGTTTCCTCGGGTCGGCGGCCTTGGTCATCGCGGTCGTGGTGGGACTGCGGCTGGCGTGGTTGCTGGCGACCTGGGCGATCTTCCAGCGCGGTTGGCGCAAGAGGGATATCGATGAGCCCTATACGTGGCGCGAGACCATCGTGACGTGGTGGGCGGGTATGCGCGGAGTGGCCACTGTCGCGCTGGCGCTGGCCGTGCCGTACACCACCGATTCGGGTGCGCCGTTTCCCGGTCGCAGCGAGATCCAGTTCTGCGCCTTCGCGGTGGTGCTGTTCACGCTGCTGCTGCAGGGACCGACCCTGCCCGCGGTCGTCCGGTGGACGGGGGTGCAGGCCGATACCGAGGCCGAGCGCGAACTCGAGCGCAGCCTGTGGAATCGGGTCCTCGGCGCGGAATTGGCGCGACTGAAAGAGATCTCGCAGCGCGACGGGCTGCCCGACGAGGTCTACGCGCGAGTGCGCGACGGGATCGAGCGTCGACTCGCCCAGGCCGATCCCAGCGCCGCCGATGCCAACGCGAAGCTGACCGGTGATCGGGCGCTGCGCCTGCGCCGGAAGATGGGCAAGATCACCGCGGAGGTGCTGCAGGCCGGTCGCACCGAGGCGCTGGCCGCGCGCCGTGAACCCGGCGTCCCGCCCGATGTGGTCGACCGGGTGATGCGCCGCTTGGATCTGCGCACCGCCGCGAATATTCGCTAGCACGCACCGGTGGTGCGACACGGCTACATCGATGAAACCCACACCGGCACAGCGTATTTCACCCATCCAGGCGTTGCGGATGCCCGCGCCCCCGATGACCCCGCCGCACCGGGGGCGCGCGTCGAGGTGGCGTGGCGGCGCGAACACGGCACACTGACATCGTGGTTGCCCCCGCCTCGACCCGGCTCCGAACACCGTGGACCCGAACCACCGATCTCGGCGCCGAACTGCACGCCGCGCTCACCTGGCTGCGCGCCCCCGGCCTGTGGCGCCGCGTGCTGCCCGCGATCCGCGCGCATCTGTCCGCCGCGCCCGCCAGCACCGCCTACGCCTTCACCCTGTTCATCACCTGGTGGACGCTGCGCGGACTCGGCGAGGCCGCCCAGCACCGGCTGATCCTGTCCGCCTCCACCAACCTCTACAACATGCGCCACAACCCGCTGCAGGTGCTGGTGGCCTCGGCCTTCTGGACCGACGGCGGCTTCCCGTGGAACACCATCGTCAGCTTCCTGATCGTCATGGCCGCCGCCGAGCGCTGGCTGGGCACCGCGCGATGGATCCTGGTGTACTCGGCGGGCCATATCGGCGCGACACTGCTGATCATCACCGGAATTTCGCGCGCCATCGACGCCAACCTGATCCCGCATCGCATCGGCTACGCCTCCGATGTCGGCACCAGCTACGGATTCACCGCTGTCCTGGCGGTGCTCGCGTTCCGCTTCACCGGTGCGGTCCGGGTGGCCTGGGTGATCACGCTCGGGGTGGTGTTGGGGTTGAGCGCGTGGGAGGCCCCGAATTTCACCAACTACGGCCATATCTGCGCGGCGATCATCGGCTTGATCGTCGCGCTCGTGGCCACCACCTTCTGGCATTTCCTCGACCGGGCCGAGAGTCTGCGGCGCTCGGGGGAGCACGGGGGGCACGGCCCGGAGGGCGACCAAGGACACAGCCCGGAGGACCACCAAGGACACAGCCCGGAGGGCGACCGAGGACACGGCTCGGCGGGCCGACGAGACAACCGCCCGGAAGGTGCGCCTACGAACTGACGGCGGGCCGAAAACGCCGCTGCGCCAACTGCACAACCGGCTCCACCACGCGCGCCGCGACCGGACCGAGCACCGCCATCAACAAGACATACGCCGACGCGAGCGCCGCCAGATCGTCGGAAACGGTCCCGCCGGCCACCGCCAAACCCGCGATGACGATGGAGAATTCGCCGCGCGCGATGAGCGCGGCCCCGGCTCGCGCCCGACCCATCCGTCGAATGCCCTGCCGACCGGCCGCCCACCAACCGGTGAACATCTTGGTCAGCACGGTCACGATCGCCAGCACCACGGCCCAACCGAGCACCGGCGGGATATCGTGCGGATCGGTGGCGAAGCCGAAGGCGACGAAGAAGATCGCGGCGAACAGATCCCGCAGCGGCTCGAGCAGTTTGGTCGCTTCGTGCGCGGTCGATCCGGAGATGGCGATACCGAGCAGGAACGCGCCCACCGCCGCCGATACATTCAGCGAGGAGGCCACACCCGCCACCAACAGTGCCGCGCCGAGCAGTTTGAGCAGAAACACCTCGTTGTCGGCGCTGTCCACGATGGAGGAGACGTAGCGGCCGTAGCGCAGCGCCACCACGAGTACGACGGTCACCGTGACCAGCGCGATGGCGACGGCCTTGAGTCCGCTGAGGAAGCTGAGCCCGGCCAGGACGGTGGTGAGGATCGGCAGATAGGCGGCCATGGCCAGATCCTCGAAGACCAGGATGGACAGGATTACGGGGGTTTCCCGGTTGCCGATTCGGCCGAGGTCGTTGAGAACCTTGGCCACGATGCCGGAGGAGGAGATGTAGGTGACCCCGGCCATGGTGATCGCTCCGTTGAGGCCCCAGCCCAGCAGCAGCGCGACAACGACACCGGGAGTCGCGTTCGCCACGATATCGACCAGGCCTGCGGCCCAGGATCTTCGAAGTCCCGTGACCAGTTCGGGCGCGGTGTATTCCAGGCCCAGCAGCAAAAGGAGGAGGATGACGCCGATTTCGCCCGCCAAGTGGGCGAAATCGCCTGCGGCTTTCAGTTCTACGAACCCGCCTTTGCCGAAGGCGAGTCCACCGATCAGGTAGAGCGGAATCGGAGATACACCGAAGCGACCCGCCACGCGCCCCATCATGCCTAGGGCGAACAGCACTGCTCCGAGCTCTATCAACGCGAGCGCGGTTTCCTGCACGAGAATCAGCCGTGGTTCAGGATCTTCGCGGCGGCGTCGAGGCCATCTGGTGTGCCGACCACGACGAGCAGGTCGTCCTCTGCGAAGGTGAAATCGGGTCCCGGTGAGGGGTGCAGCTGCCCGGCGCGCATCACCGCGACGATGGAAGCCTTTGTCTTGGTGCGCATCTGGGTTTCGCCGAGGGTGCGGCCCGCGTAGCGCGATTCGGCGACGATCGGGAGTTGGCGGGTGGTGATGCCCGGCAGGTCGCGGTGATCCTCGCGCAGTTGGGCGACGAGTTGCGGCGCGCCGAGCAGGTTGGCGAGTACGGCGGCCTCATCGGCGGTGAGCTGGATCTGGGAGGCGCAGGCGTCCGGATCGTCGGCTTTGTAGACGATGAGATCGATTGCGCCGTCGCGGTGGTCGACCACGCCGATGCGGCGGCCGGACCGGACCTCGAAATCCTTTCTCACTCCGATTCCGGGCAAAGCGGTCACATCGACATTCACGCATACCAGCCTAACCGGTGGGCGATCACGACTGGCGACCACCGACGACGCGACGGGAATCCGCACGTCAACGCCGTCGCGCCTCATCACTTCGGCGGACCCGTGCCGCGCCGGGCATGTGCTGAGATGGTGCGGTGAGGGTTTGGTCGCAGCTATCACCGCGCACGCGAGACGCCATCGGCTCGCTGCTGGGGTTCGCGGCGTGCACCGGGCTGTATCTGGCCAACATGTCCACCATGATCGATCGCGGTCAGGATGTGCCGCTGTGGGTGCGGCTCGGCGTCCTCGGCGCGCTCCTCGGATGCACGCTGCTGCGGCGCACCCATCCGGTGGCGGCCCTGCTGCTCGGGGCCATCCCGCTCGCCACCGATATCCACCTCGGCCCCACCGTCCCGGCGTGGCTGGTCTACTCGGATCTGATCTACGCCTCCGTGCTGTACTCCGGTCGGCGCGCGAACCGGATCATCCCCATGTGCTGGGGCGTCGTCTCGGTCGCCATCATCGTGGCGACCGCGGTGATCGCCACGGGCGGGCGGCCGATCGCGCTCGCCGTCATCGTGATCTTCAGCTTCATCTGGACGCCCATCTGGTGGGCCAATTCGGTGCGCACCCACAAGGACATCGCCGAGATCGAACGCGGTCGGGCGCAGGCGCTGACGCTGGTCGCGGAATTGGATCGGCGCGCGGCCATCACCGACGAGCGCCGGACCATGGCGCGCGACCTGCACGATGTCATCGCCGGACACCTCTCGGCCATCGCCATCCAATCCGAGGCCGCGCTCGGCGTCCTGCACCGCACCGCGACCGATGCTGAACTCACCGGGGTCGTGGCATCGATTCGCGCCAACAGCGTCAGCGCACTGCAGGAGATGCGCACCATGATCGGTCTGCTGGCCCGCGACGACGGCGGCGCCGACGCGGCCGCCGCGCCGCGCGGGCTGGCCCAGCTCCCCATCCTGGTCGACGCGGCCAGGGCCGCCGGACTCACCGTGCGCACCCGCGTCGAACTGCCCGAACGCGAATTGCCCAGCGCGGTCGATCAAGCCGCGTATCGCATCACCCAGGAGGCATTGACCAACGCCATGAAGCACGCACCGGGCCAGGAGGTCGTCATCGAAATCGCCGAGCGGGACGCGGAATTGGCGCTGACCGTGCGCAATCGCCTTGTCCGGCCGCCGCATCGGCTCGAGGCGGCGGGTCCGCATCGCGGACTGCTCAATATGGGCGAGCGGGCCGCCGCCCTCGGCGGCGTCTGCGCGGCGGGCGCGGAATCCGGCGGGTGGACGGTGCGGGCGCGGCTGCCGCTGGCGCGGGAGTCCGCCGCGTGATCCGGGTGCTCATCGCCGACGACCACGGCGCGATCCGGGCCGGGCTGCGGCTGATCCTGGACAGCGAGGACGATATCGAGGTCATCGGCGAGGCCGCCGACGGCGATATCGCGGTGGCCCAGGCCAAGGCGCTGCGTCCGGAGGTGGTGCTGATGGATGTGCGCATGCCGGGGGTGGACGGGATCGCCGCCACCGAACGCATCGTCGCCGACGGTCTGGCCCGCGTCCTGATTTTGACGACCTTCGATCTGGACGAGTATGTCTTGCGCACGCTGCGGGCGGGCGCGTCCGGATTCGTCCTCAAATCGGTCTCGGGTCCGGCGCTGGTGGACGCGGTCCGACGGGTGGCCGCGGGCGACGGTGTGCTGGCACCGGAGGTGACCATGGCGGTCATCGACGCGTTCGCCGCCGCGCCCGGCGAGCGCGCGGCCCCGAGGCACGCCGGGCTGGACGAGTTGACCGATCGCGAACGCGAGGTGCTGGACTGCCTGGGCGATGGGCTGTCGAACGCGCAGATCGCGACGCGGCTGTTCATCGGCGAGACGACGGTGAAGACGCATGTCTCACGGGTGCTGACCAAACTCGGCGTCCGGTCGCGGGTGCAGGCGGCCATTGTGGCGCGGGAGATTCGGGACGCCTAGGCCCAATGCCGCTCAGTTAGCGATCCTGCCGGGTTGTCAACCCGGCAGGATGTGGATGCTGATCTGCGTTTTGTAGCTGTTGCGGTCGATGTCGCCTTTGGCGCGGTGTTTGGAGATGGCGCG
>NZ_QZFU01000029.1 GCF_003598715.1 Nocardia panacis | reverse complement strand
ACACGGGGGTATGAAGGAAAGGAACCAAAAAATTGGCACTGACATTCATCGACACACTATTGAGTTCTCAAAGAACACACGCACACACCATCATCACAAGAATTAACTCGATTGATCGGTGAAGCAACTTTTCCAAGCTTAGCTCAGCCGTAATCCCGATCGCAAATCAGGGTCTCGTTTGAGCCGGTGTGATCGCCAGGCGCTCCTCGTACTACCTCGTTTCCCAGGCCCTCGGGGCGCTGCCCCTTTAGCTCTAGGTTGGTGTCCGTGTCGCTCTGACTCGATAAAAGTTACGTGTCTGCGTTCCCGATGTCAAATCGCCTGGTCAGGAACGCAATTCGGCATCACTCCGGTGCGCCGACGCGGCGCACCTCCCCGCCGAGCGCCTGGAGCTGCTCGACGAAATTCGGGTAGCCGCGGTCGATGTGGAAGACGTCGTGCACCTCGGTGGTGCCATCGGCGACCAAACCGGCCAGTACCAGTCCGGCTCCCGCACGAATATCCGAGGACCACACCGGCGCACTGGACAGTCGCGGAATTCCGCGCACCACCGCGTGGTGACCATCGGTCCGCGCATCGGCCCCGAGCCGAATCATCTCCTCCACGAAGCGGAATCGCGCCTCGAAGATGTTCTCGGTGATCATCGAGGTGCCCTCGGCGATGGCCGCCAGGCCGATGGCCATCGGCTGCAGGTCGGTCGGGAAGCCGGGAAAGGGCAGCGTCGAGAAGTTGACCGCGCGCGGCCGATCCGCCTGCACGACGCGAAACCCGTCCTGCTCGAACGAGATTCGCGCGCCCGCCGAGCGCAGCTTGTCCAGGACCAGCGACAGGTGCTTCGGATTGATCCCGGTGACCCGCACATCCCCCATCGTCATCGCCGCGGCGATCCCCCACGTCGCCGCCACGATGCGGTCGCCGATGACCCGGTGCGTGGTCGGCGACAAACGCTCGACCCCCTCGATGGTGAGCACCGAGGTGCCCGCGCCGCTGATCCGCGCCCCCATGCTCACCAGCATGGTGCACAGGTCCACGATGTCGGGTTCGCGGGCGGCGTTGTCGAGCACCGTCTCCCCCTCGGCCAGCACCGCCGCCATCAGGATGTTCTCCGTGGCCCCGACGGACGGGAAGTCGAGCCGAATGCGCGCGCCCTGCAATTCATCGGCGCGGGCAACCAGGCAGCCGTGCTCGATCTCGCTCGTCGCGCCGAGCAGACGCAAACCCGCCTGGTGCATATCCAGCGGCCGTGAACCGATCGCATCGCCACCGGGCAGCGCGACCACCGCGCGCTTGCAGCGGGCCATCAACGGGCCGAGTACACAGACCGACGCGCGGAACTGCGTGACGGCCGGGAAGTCCGCGTGATACTTGGGTTCGGCGGGGGTGGTGATGGTGACCGTCCCGCCGTCGACGCCGACATCGCATCCGAGTCCGCGCAGCACATCGGCCATCAGCGGCACATCGAGGATGTCCGGGCAGTTCGTGATCGTGGTGGTGCCCTCGGCCAAGAGGGCGGCGGCCATCAACTTGAGGACGCTGTTCTTCGCACCCCCGACCGTGACCTCACCAACGAGCCGATTTCCGCCCGTTACCAAAAACCTTTCCATGCCGCCTCTCCGCGTATTGGCGCACCGTTGCGTGCAAGGATAGTGGGGACGCGCCCTGCTGGTACGCGTGCCGGGTCAGTTCGGCGTCACACCTGCGGGACATACCCGAGATTTCGGGATTTCACGCACCTTCGGTCTGCGCGGCCCCCGGACGCCACAGCACATCGCCGCCGGGATTGGCCGCCCGACTCAGGATGAACAGCAGATCCGAGAGTCGGTTGAGATATTTCGCCGGCAGCGCGGACGTATCGTCCGGATGCGCGTCGAGCGCGGCCCAAGCCGATCGTTCCGCGCGGCGGGCCACCGTGCGCGCGGTGTGCAGCAGCGCGGCCAGCGGGGTGCCACCGGGCAGGATAAACGAGTTCAGCGGCGGCAGTTCGGCATTGAACTCGTCGCACCAGCCCTCCAGCCGATCGATATAGGACTGGGTGATGCGCAGCGGCGGATACTTCGGCTCGGCCACAATGGGCGTCGACAGATCCGCGCCCGCATCGAACAGGTCGTTCTGGACCTGGCGCAGTACCGCGAGTATCGACTCCCCCGGCTGTCCCAGCGCGAGCGCGACGCCGAGTGCGGCATTGGTCTCATCGCAGTCGGCGTAGGCGACCAGCCGCGCATCCGTCTTCGACACCCGCGAGAAATCGCTGAGACCGGTGGTCCCGTCGTCTCCGGTCCGGGTATAGATCCGTGTCAGATGCACACTCACACCACAACCCTATCGGGCACGGGCGACGCAGTCGCCCCATCAGACACCGTCGACGCAGTCTTCAGTCCGAGCCAGACACCGTCGACGCAGTCCTTGGTCCGAGCCAGACACCGTCGACACAGTCCTTGGTCCGAGCCAGACACCGTCGACACAGTCCGCAACTTCGGTCCGACAGTCAGCGCAGTCTGCGGGTCCGATCCGAGGGGCGCGACTCCACCCAGGACAGAAATGCCGCCAGCGAACCCCGATCGAGGGCCAATTCGAAACTGCCATCGCTGTCGGAGACGGCGATGACGGCTATCTCGTCGGTCATGATGTCGTACTCGTCGCCGCGCGGGCCGCGCCGATCACCGATCTCGATGCCCTGACGGCGAATCGTGGAATCGGGTCCGAGTTTCAGACTGGAGAGTTTGTAGAAAACGAGCCGATCCTCGTCGTAGCGAATCAGCCCGTGCCGCCAACCCTGACCGCCCTTGGCGGGCAGCACCCGAAGAATGGCCGCGGTCCCACCGCGACGGAGCATGATCAGGCGGTAGGTGGAGGCCAGGGCCAGGATTACGAGCAGCAGCACCAGAATGAACAACAGCACCATCCCGGTTCGCAATGCCGTCCGTCCCTTCGTTAAGCCGCCGCGCCCTCGAAACCTCGCCGTCATTCAACCACGGGACCGAGTTTACAAATGGGGCGGCTGTGTCTTCTGCACTGCGAATCTTTCACACTGCCGCGGATACGGGACTGCCGGTGGCCCATCGAGGCGGGGCCACCGGCAGTGCTACCGCTATTTCGTTGTCCAGCTACTTCGACCAGCTACGCATTCGCGGTCTGCTCGACCGCCCGCACCCGCGCCTGTGCCGCCTTCTGCTCCTCATCGGAGGCATTGGCATCGGACAGTACCTGCCTGGCCGCCTCGACATCCACCTCGGCGGCGAACTCGGCCGATTCGGCCAGCACGCGAACCGAAGTGGCGGTCACCGAGAAGAAGCCGCCGTGCACCGCCGCGATGATGCGCTCACCCTCGACCGGCACGATGCTCACGATGCCGCCCTCGACCAACTGGCCGAGCAGCGGCTCGTGACCGGGCATGATGCCGATCTGCCCCTCGGTGGTCTGCGCGCTGACGAACGTCGCCTGACCGGACCAGAGCTCGCGCTCGATCGCGACCAGATCCACTGACATCTCCGCCATCGGTGACACTACTTTCCGGCGATCTTCTTGGCGGCCTTCTCGACATCGTCGAGACCACCGCAGGAGTTGAACGCCTGCTCCGGGAAGTGGTCGAACTCGCCCTTGCAGACCCGGTCGAAATCGTCGACGGTCTGCTCGAGCGGCACCACCGAACCCGGCTGGCCGGTGAACTTCTCGGCCACGATGAAGTTCTGACCGAGGAACTTCTCCAGGCGGCGGGCGCGGCCGACGAGGACCTTGTCCTCCTCGGAGAGTTCGTCCATGCCGAGGATGGCGATGATGTCCTGCAGTTCCTTGTACTTCTGCAGGATGCGCTTGACCTCGTTGGCCACCGCGAAGTGCCGAGCGCCGACGATCGAGGCCTCCAGGATGCGGGAGGTCGAGGTCAGCGGGTCGACGGCCGGGTAGATGCCCTTCTGCGAGATCGGGCGGGAAAGCTCGGTCGTCGCGTCGAGGTGGGCGAAGGTGGTCGCCGGCGCCGGGTCGGTGTAGTCGTCGGCGGGCACGTAGATGGCCTGCAGCGAGGTGATCGACCGGCCGCGGGTGGAGGTGATGCGCTCCTGCAGCTCACCCATCTCGTCGGCCAGCGTCGGCTGGTAACCGACCGCCGAAGGCATGCGGCCCAGCAGGGTCGACACCTCGGAACCGGCCTGGGTGAACCGGAAGATGTTGTCGATGAACAGCAGCACGTCCTGGTGCTGCACATCGCGGAAGTACTCGGCCATGGTCAGGGCCGAGAGCGCGACGCGCATACGGGTGCCCGGCGGCTCGTCCATCTGGCCGAAGACGAGGGCGGTGTCCTGCAGGACGCCCATCTCCTCCATCTCCAGGTGCAGGTCGGTGCCCTCACGGGTGCGCTCACCGACGCCCGCGAACACCGAGGTGCCGGAGAACTCGCGCGCGATACGGGTGATCATCTCCTGGATGAGCACGGTCTTGCCGACACCGGCGCCACCGAACAGACCGATCTTGCCGCCCTTCACATAGGGGGTCAGCAGGTCGATCACCTTGATGCCGGTTTCGAGCAGTTCGGTCTTGCCCTCGAGCTGATCGAATGACGGCGGCTTGCGGTGGATGCCCCACTGCTCGCCGTCGCGGCCGGTGCCCGGCGCGTCCAGGCAGTCGCCCAGCGCGTTGAACACGTGCCCCTTGACGACGTCACCGACCGGCACCGAGATCGGCTTGCCGGTGTCGGTCACGGTCGCGCCGCGGACCAGGCCGTCGGTCGGCTGCATCGAGATGGTGCGCACGATGTTGTCGCCGAGGTGCTGGGCGACCTCGAGGGTCAGGGTCTTGGCCACCGACGGCAGGGTGATGTCGGCGTGCAGCGCGTTGAACAGTTCGGGAATGGAGCCACGAGGGAACTCCACGTCGACGACGGGGCCGATGACTCGGACGACGCGCCCTGCGGCCGCGCCGGTCCGACTCGTGTTGTCTTGTGTGACAGCTGCGGTCATTGATTGGTTCCTTTTGCGCTTAGTCGCGGTCCGAGCTCGACGCCAGCGCGTTCACGCCGCCGACGATTTCGCTGATTTCCTGCGTGATCTGGGCCTGCCGCACCGAATTCGCCTGGCGCGAGAGCACACTGGCCAGTTCGTTGGCGTTATCGGTGGCCGCCTTCATTGCGGTGCGCCGAGCCGCGGACTCGGATGCCGCTGCCTCGAGCAACGACGCGTAGATACGCGTATTGATGTACTTGGGCAGCAGCGCCCCCAGCAGTACATCGGCGTCGGGCTCGAATTCGTATTGGGCCTGGATCTGCGCCGTCGGCGAAACCGTCAGCGGGTCCGCGCCCATGTCGAAGTTCTCCTCGACGAAGCTCACCTGGATCGGGGCCAGGCGGCGCACCTCGGGCGACTGCGTCAGCATCGACACGAAACGCGTGTAGACGATGTGCAATTCGTCGAAGCCCTCGATATCGCCGGTCCCGTTCGGGGCGGGCACCGCACCGTCGGAACCGGCCATGAAGCCTGCCACCAGATGCAGGCACGCGGCCGAGGCATCGGTGTAGTTCGGCTGCTGGGAGAACCCGGTCCACGAGGCGATCGGGGCGCGGTTGCGGAAGGTGTAGTACGTCAGGCCCTTGCTGCCCATGACGTAGAGCACCGGCTCCTTGCCCTCGCCGCGCAGGGTGGTCATCAACTCCTCGGCCCGCCTGAGCACATTGGAGTTGTAGCCGCCGCACATACCGCTGTCGCTGGTGATGACCAGCACGGCGGCCCGACGCGGGTTCTCCCGCTCGGTCAGCAGCGGATGCGACAGACTCTTGGAGGCGCCCGCCAACTCGCCGAGCACCTTGGTGATCTCGACGGCGTACGGCTTGGCCGCGGCCACCCTGGCCTGCGCCTTGGAGATGCGCGAGGTGGCGATCAGCTCCTGAGCCTTGGTGATCTTCTTGATCGAATTCACACCACGAATGCGGGAGCGCAATTCACGCAAGCTGGCCACGGGTCACCCTCCCTTCGTTCGCGAGATTCGTAGCACACATCGGTCGACCGCTCTTACTTCTCGAGGTGCTTGCGGGTGACCGACAGCGACTCGACCTCTTCGTGGGCGAGTTCGCCCGCGGCGGGTTCGTTCACCACGCGGCTGCCGTCGGAGGCGAGGAAGCCGTGTTTGAACTTGTCGGTCGCGGCCTTGATCTGGTCGGCGGCATCTCCGTCGAGCGGCTTCGCGCCACCGGCGAGCGCCTCGAAGGCCTCCGGCACGTTGCGGTGCAGGTCCTCGATCAGCTCCGCGTTGAACCGGCGCACGTCGCCGACCGGGACCGAATCGAAGTGGCCGCCGTCGACCAGGTAGATCGACACGATCTGATCCTCGACCGCGACCGGCGAGTACTGGTCCTGCTTGAGCAGCTCCACCCAGCGCGCGCCACGCTCCAGCTGCGCCAGCGAGGCGGCGTCCAGATCCGAGGCGAAGGCGGAGAACGCCTCCAGCTCGCGGTACTGGGCCATTTCCAGACGCAGCGAACCGGCGACCTTCTTCATGGCCTTGGTCTGGGCCGCGCCACCGACGCGGGAGACCGAGGTGCCGACGTTGATGGCCGGGCGGACACCCTTGTTGAACAGGTCCGACTCGAGGAAGACCTGGCCGTCGGTGATGGAGATGACGTTGGTCGGGATGAAGGCCGAGATGTCATTGGCCTTGGTCTCGATGATCGGCAGACCCGTCATGGAGCCGGCGCCCATCGCGTCGGACAGCTTCGCGCAGCGCTCCAGCAGCCGCGAATGCAGGTAGAACACGTCGCCCGGGTACGCCTCGCGGCCCGGCGGGCGGCGCAGCAGCAGCGAGATCGCGCGGTACGCCTCGGCCTGCTTGGTCAGGTCGTCGAACACGATCAGGACGTGCTTGCCCTGGTACATCCAGTGCTGGCCGATGGCCGAACCGGTGTAGGGCGCGAGCCACTTGAAGCCGGCGGAATCCGAGGCGGGGGCCGCGACGATGGTGGTGTACTCCATCGCGCCGTGCGCCTCGAGCGCGGCCTTGACGCCCGCGATGGTGGAACCCTTCTGGCCGATCGCGACGTAGATGCAGCGCATCTGCTTCTTCTCGTCGCCGGACTCCCAGGCCGCCTTCTGGTTCAGGATGGCGTCGATGCAGACCGCGGTCTTGCCGGTCTTGCGGTCGCCGATGATCAGCTGACGCTGACCGCGGCCGATCGCGGTGAGCGCGTCGATGGCGGTGATGCCGGTGGCCATCGGCTCCTCGACCGGCTGACGCTCGAGCACCGTCGCGGCCTGCAGTTCCAGCACGCGCTGGCCCTCGGCCGCGATCTCGCCCAGACCGTCGATCGGCTGACCGAGCGGGTTGACCACGCGGCCGAGGAACTTGTCGCCGACCGGCACCGAGAGCACGTCACCGGTGCGGCGGACCTCCTGGCCCTCCTCGATCTCGGCGTACTCGCCGAGGATGACCGCGCCGATCTCGCGATCCTCGAGGTTGAGCGCGACGCCGAGCACGCCGCCGGGGAACTCGAGCAGCTCGTTGGCCATCGCCGAGGGCAGGCCGGAGACGTGCGCGATGCCGTCGCTGGTGTCGGTGACCACACCGACTTCTTCGATGGAGGTCTCGGGGGTGTAGCTCTGGGTGTAGCTCTCGATCGCGCTACGGATCTCGTCGGAGGAGATCGTCAGCTCCGCCATGTTGTTCCTGCTCTCGCTGTGTGGGTCTGCAATGTCGGGGGTGGCGCGGCGCGGCATCCGGCCCGTCAGGCCAGTTCTCGGCGCAGCCGCTCCAATCGGCCGGTGGCGCTGCCATCGATCACGTCGTCGCCGATGTGGACGACCAGGCCGCTCAGCAGGCTCGAATCGACCTGCACATGGACCGTGATCTGCTTGCCGTAGATACGGCGCAGCGAGGCGGCCAGCCGCTCGCGCTGCTGCTGCGTCAGGGGGATCGCGGCGCGCACGTGCGCGACGATCTGATCGCGCCGGGCCGCCGCCAGATCGGACAGTTCGTCGAAGGCCACGCCGATGCTGGTGCGCCTGCGCCCGACCACCTGTTCGGCCAGGGTCTGGGTGATCGGCTCGGTCTTGCCTGCCAGCAACCGCGCGATGAGCTCGCGCTTGGCGGCGACAGGTTTGCTCCGATCCGAGAGTGCCTGCTCGAGCCGGGGGTTGTCGGCGAGGATCCGGCCCAGCCGGAACAGCTCGTCCTCGACCGCGTCCAACCGACCGGTGTCGGCGGCCGACTCCAGCAGCGCCTCCTGCCCCAGCAACACCAGGGTGTCGACGAGATCCGCTGTGCGCGACCAGTTCTGGGCCACGGCCGTGGTCAGCACCGCCTGAGTGGCCGCGCTGACCTTGCCGCCGAAGACCCGTTCGCTGAGCTCGGCGCGCACCGAGCCCGGCACCGACACGTCCGCGAGCGCAACACGCAGCGAACGCTGGTCGTCCAGCACGGCGACAACGGCGAACAGTTCCGACCCTGTTGTGGCCGCGACACTGTCGCTTCCGGTCAGCGCGGCCCGAAGTGCCTCCCGCGACCGGGAGCGTGCCTCACGGCTCGCTGCGTACATGCTTCTCACTTTCGCGTCTTACCTTCCAACCCCGATGCCGGCATTGGTCTGATCGAGTTCGGTCAGGAACTTTTCGATCGACGCGGCCTGTTTGGCCTCGTCCGAAACCGACTGCCCGATAATCTTCTCGGCCAGGTCGACGGCCGTGCGGCCGACCTCGGAGCGCAGTTCGGTCAGGATCTGCTGGCGCTGAGCCTCCAGCTGCGAGTGACCGGCGGCGACGATGCGGTCGCTCTCGGCCTGCGCCTCGGTCCGCATCTGCGCCAGGATCTGCTGACCCTGGGTGCGCGCCTCCTCGCGGATGCGTGCGGCTTCCAGGCGGGCGTCGGCCAACTGCTGCTGGTACTGCTGCAGCGTGAGCTGAGCCTGCTCCTGGGCCGCCTCGGCCCGCTTGATGCCGCCCTCGATCTTGTCGGAGCGCTCGTCGAGCACCTTCATCAGGCGCGGGATCACGTACTTGTAGAACGCGACGCCGATGATGACGATGCAGACGATCGACCAAATGATGTCGTAGTTCTCGGGGATGAGGGGATTGATATCCCCTTCCGCCTGCGCTGCGAGCGTGGTGATCTGGTACATCGGAATCAGAAAATGAAGCCGGCGACGAGGCCGATCAGGGCCAGGGCCTCGGTGAAGGCGATACCGAGGAACATGTTGGTGCGGATGGTGCCCTGCAGCTCGGGCTGGCGGGCGATGCCCTCGATGGCCTTGCCGACGACAATGCCGACACCGATGCCGGGGCCGATGGCCGCCAGACCGTAACCGATGGCGCCGTAGCCCTTGACCTTGGCGTCAGCAGCTTCAGCAGCCAGGTACGAGAGGGTGCTCATCTGATTTATTCCCTTTCTGTCGCCCACCCGCCGACGGCGCGTGTGCAGGTTTGTGAGGTGTATCCGGTCGGTCAGTGAGAGTCGGCGTGCTCAGCCAGGCTGAGGTAGACGGCGGTCAGCAACGCGAAGACGTAGGCCTGCAGGAAGATGACCAGCAGCTCGAACAGCGTGAACCCGAGTCCGGCCAGCAGCGAGAACGGCGAGAACACCTTCATCCAGGCCGCGGCGTCGAACAGGAAGAACCAGGTGGCGCTGAAGAACAGCACCAGCATGATGTGACCCGCGAGCATATTGGCCATGAGACGGACGGTCAGCGTGAACGGCCGCAGGATGAAGGTCGAGACGAACTCGATCGGGATCAGCAGCACATGCAGCGCGGGCGGCACATTCGGCACGACGATGCTGCTGCGCATGTAGGTGAGGAAGCCGTACTTCTTGATACCCACGTAGTTGAACGCGAGGTAGGCGATGACGGCCAACACCAGCGGCATGCCGATTCGGGCATTCGACGAGATGTTGAGTCCCGGAATGACGCCGGAGAAGTTCAGAAAGAGGACCGTGAAGAAGATCGTGGCGATCAGGGGAAAGAACTTGCGTCCGCTTTCCTTGCCGAGAACCTCTTCACAGATCTGCTCCTTCACGAAAACCAGGCCGGTTTCCGCGACGTTCTGCAGGCCGCGCGGGACGATCCGAGGATTGCGGAATGCCAGGAACATCACGATGAGCAGTACGGCCGTCATGATCAACCGGATCATCATCAAACGATCGATCTGGAACGGCGTTCCCTCGAACAGCAAAGCTGGAGGGAAGAAGTCGATAAGCGAAGGCGCGTGGAACTCGCCCGCCAAAGTGGTGACGCTCAGCGTTCTCTCCCGTGCTCGGGCCGCGGGTACGGTCATTCCCGCGGTTCGATCGGACATTGACGATCAATTGGGTCGACTCAGGTCGGCTCGAAATTCGTCATCAGCTGGGCGGTAGGACCGCTGTGGCGTCTGTACGTGTGTCGGCGACATCGTCGACATGCAGAACCGGTTTCCCCTCGGAGCCCGGCACGGCAGTAAGCATAGCGGCCATCAGCGCGTTCGGTGGGATCGCCCCTCACTTGGTCGCTTGCTTACCAACACTTTACCAAGCTATCTACGACAACGTGTAGGTGGGTGCGGATTTTCCCGGATCGCGGTGGGATCCGTTCCCGTTCTCGGGGAGTTCATTGGGTGTCGGGCGCGGCCGAATCGGCGTCGGCTGCCTCGCGATCGGGCACCGTCACGTACGGAACCTTTTGGCGCACAACACCATAGGTCTCGGCACCGAGCACGATCAGCAGCGCGCCGACCACGGTCAGAAACAGTGCGACCCGGTTGTAGAAATCGAAGTGATTGAGCACCGCGATGATGATCAACACCACCAGCACCTTGCCCACCCAGCTGACCAGCATCACCAGACCGGCGGTGCTCGGCGGCAACTTCCCGCCGAACAACACCACCGCGGCCGTGGTGAGGATGAAGCCGCCGCCGATCGCGGAGCCGAGCAGCGCGCCCCACAGACCCGGCACGCCCGCCGTCACAGTGGCGACCACCGTGGACAGCACGACGAGCACGCCCAAACCGATCAGCCCGTAGCGCAGCGCACCGCGCAACGGGGCATCGGGACCGGGGACGGGGTTGATAGGGGCGTTCACGATGTCCGACTTTACCCGGACGCTTTCTCCTCGGCGGCGGCCCGCCCGCGCCGCATTCCGGGCACCGCGGTGACCACCAGCGCGAACAGCAATCCGGCCGCGACGAGCAACACCACCAGCCGCCGATCCATCAGCGAAGTGCCGACCGCGCCGAAGGCCAGTACGCCGACCCACAAATAGATCAACAACACCACGCGCCGCTGCGAATGGCCGATCTGCAACAGGCGATGGTGCAGATGCATTTTGTCCGGAGTGGAGAAGCTGACGCCTGCGCGCACCCGCCGCACGATGGCCAGCACCAGATCCAACACCGGAATGAACATCACCGCCGAGACGAGCAGCAGCGGCGAAAGCAGACCGACAATGTCTCGAGTGCCGTAACCCTGGAGCGGAATTCGACCCGATGCGCCGGTGGACACCGCCGCCAGCACCAAGCCGATCAGCATGGAGCCCGAATCACCCATGAATATGCGAGCGGGTTGGAAATTGTGCGGCAGGAATCCCAGGCACGCGCCCGCCATGGCGGCGGCCACCAGCGCGGGTGGATAGGAATCCACCGAACCGCCCTGCTCGTAGAGCAATCCGATCGCGAAGACGAAGACCGCGCTCGCGCAGATCAATCCGAGTCCGGCCGCGAGTCCGTCCAGACCGTCGACGAAATTCATGGCATTCACCAGCGTGACGGTGACGATTACCGTGACGATCGCGCCCTGCAGCGAATCGAGCACCACGGTCTCATTGGTGAACGGGTTGTAGATGCTGTACCAGCTCAGACCCATCACGGCCATCACACCCGCCGCCGTCACCTGACCGGCGAATTTGGTGAGCGCGTCCAGACCCCAGCGGTCGTCCACGATGCCGACCAGCACGATGAGGGTCGCCGCGACCAGCACCGCCGGAATATCGGGTCGGAAATCGAAGCCGCGACGCAGGGCGGGCAATTGGTGCGCGAAAAGGACCGCGGCCACCACGCCGATGTACATGCCGACCCCGCCCATGCGCGGAATCGGCTGGGTGTGCACATCGCGATCGCGCGGCACCGCGATCGCGCCGAAGGCGATGGCGAGCAGCCGCACACCGCCGGTGGCCAGCAGGGTGACGGTCGCCGAGATGAGGACCACGAGCAGCAGCTCGCGCATCGGGACGACCGAGCCCCAGCCGAAGGATCCGATGATGCCGTCGTCTAGTGCCAGCTCAGCCATGCATTCACCGCGACGCTGACGAGGTGAGCGCCTGCGGCGTCATACCGAGCACCTCGGCGACCTGCTCGACCGGGACCGCGCCCTCGCGCAGGACGCGCGGCTCGTCCGCGGTCAGGTCGACGATGGTGGAGGCGACGGCGTGGGTGGCCCGGCCGCCGTCGAGGTAGATATCGACCAGGTCGCCCAGTTGGGCGCGGGCCTCCTCGGCCGTTTTGGCGGGCGGCAGCCCGGAGACATTGGCACTGGATACCGCGAGCGGGCCCACCTCGCGCAGCAGCTCGAGCGCGACCGGGTGCAGCGGCATGCGCAACATGACCGTGCCCCTGGCGTCACCCAGATCCCAGGCAAGCGAAGGCGCTTGCGGCACAACGAGACTCAGGCCGCCGGGCCAGAAGGCGCGGATCAGGTCGCGGGCCTGCGGGCGCACCGAGAAGACCAGCCCGTCGATGGTGTGCCAGGACCCGACCAGCACCGGCACCGGCATATCGCGGCCGCGGCGCTTGGCCGCGAGCAGCGCGCTCACGGCGGTCGAGTCGAAGGCGTCGGCCCCGAGGCCGTACAGGGTATCGGTGGGCAGCACGACCAGCCGCCCGGATTTCAGCGAACTGGTTGCCGCGGTCATTCCCGCGGCGCGCGAGTCTGGGTCCGCGCAGTCGTAGACGGTACTCACCGGCCTATCCTTTCACGCGCGCCGAATCAGCGACGAGTCGCGGCGACGAAGCGGGGTCGTCCGGCCAGATCCGGATGTTCGACGATCTCGATGAAGCGTCCATCGGCGGTGAAAGCTTCGACCACACCGGCCGCATTGCTGTCGTCGTGTTCGATCGCGGTCGCGCCACCCGACCGCAGCAGGCGGGCGATGGCCGGGACCATCGGGCGGATCACGTCGAGCCCGTCCGGGCCGCCGAACAGTGCCGGATGCGGATCATGCTCCGCCACTTCGGGTTCCAGTAGGGCGCCGACGGGGATGTAGGGCGGATTCGACAGCACCACATCGACCGTGCCGTCCAGTTCGGTGAGCAGATCCGGGGCCGTGACATCGGCGGCGTGCACAGTGATCGGGGTATCCCCCGCCGCGATCCGCGCCTCGGCATTGCGGCGGGTCCACTGCAGGGCGGCCGGATCCACTTCCACCGCGTGCACCAGTGCGTCCGGTCTGGCCTGCGCCACGGCCAGGGCGAGTGCGCCCGAACCCGCGCACAGATCGACCACCACCGGTGCGTGATCGTGGCGCACCGTCTCCAATTGCGCCAGCGCCCACGCGAAAAGCAACTCCGTCTCCGGACGCGGCACGAACACGCCGGGACCGACAGCCAGATCGATCCCGCCCATCGCCGCCACACCCGTCAAGTGCTGCAGGGGAATTCGCCGCGCGCGCTGTTGCACCAGCGCCCGGTACCGGTCGGCCACCTCGGGCTCGACCATGGGCACCAACACCAGCCGACCCCGCTCGACACCGAGCAGATGGGCCGCCAACAGCTCGGCATCCGCACGCGGACTGCCCACACCCGCCGCCGACAACCGCTCGACGGCTTCGACAATGACCGGGCGCAGCGGAATTCGACTCACCACACTCCTCGGTTACTCCGCGGCCATCCGTGCCTCGCGATCGGCTTTGGTGAGCGCATCGAGCAGCGCATCCATATCGCCGTCGAGGACGGTGGTCAAATTGTGCGCCTTGAAGCCGATGCGGTGATCGGCGATCCGGTTCTCCGGGAAGTTGTAGGTGCGGATCCGCTCGGAGCGATCCACCGTGCGAATCTGGCCTGCCCGACCCGCCGCCGCCTCCTGCTCGGCCTGCTCCTCGGCGAGTGCCTGCAATCGGGCCGCGAGCACCTGCATGGCGCGCATCTTGTTCTGCAGCTGCGAACGCTCGTTCTGGCAGGTCACCACGATGCCCGAGGGCAGGTGGGTGATGCGGACCGCCGAATCGGTGGTGTTGACGCCCTGACCGCCCTTACCGGAGGACCGGTAGACATCGATGCGCAGATCGGATTCATCGATCTCCACCTCGGCCACCTCGTCCGGTTCCGGATAGACCAGCACACCCGCCGCCGAGGTGTGGATGCGGCCCTGCGATTCGGTCACCGGAACGCGCTGCACCCGATGCACGCCGCCCTCCCATTTGAACCGCGACCACACGCCGTCGCGCACCGCGTCACGGCTCTTGATGGCGAGCGTGGCCTCCTTGTAGCCGCCCAGATCGGTGATGGTCGCGCCGAGCAGCTCGGCCTTCCAGCCGTGCCGCTCGGCATAGCGCATGTACATGCGGGCCAGATCGGCGGCGAACAGCGCCGACTCCTCGCCGCCCTCGCCCGACTTCACCTCCAGGACCACATCGTCGCTGTCGTGCGGATCGCGCGGGGCCAACAAATCGGCCAGTGTCTGCTCCAACACGCCGACCTGCTCTTCGAGTTCGGGCACCTCGGCGGCGAAAGCGGCGTCGTCGGCCGCGAGTTCGCGGGCGGTCTGCAGATCCTCGCGCGCGGACTTCAGCTTGGTGTAGGTGGTCATGACGGGGGCGAGTTCGGCGAATCGCTTGCCGACCCGGCGCGCGGCGCCCGCATCGCTGTGCAGCGACGGGTCGGCCAGCTGCGTCTCCAGCCCCTGATACTCGGCCAGGATGTCATCGATGGCGGACGGTTGCGTCATTTCTTGGTGCTCCCTCGTGATTTCCGCTGTGGAACCAGAAACGCCGACGCCCGGCCTGCGAGGCAGGACCGGGCGTCGGCGCGGAAGCTACTTGGAGTCGGCCTTCTTGGGGGCGCGCTTGCCGTAGCGGGCCTCGAAGCGGGCCACGCGACCGCCGGTGTCCAGGATCTTCTGCTTGCCCGTGTAGAACGGGTGGCACTGCGAGCAGACCTCGACGGTGATGTGTCCGGACTCCTTGGTGCTGCGAGTCTGGAAGGTGTTGCCGCAACCACAGACGACCGTGGTGTCGACATACGCCGGATGGATTCCTGCCTTCATGGGTGTCCTCTCGATAGTGGTCGCCGGGTCGCCCTCGCTGAATCTGCCAGGACGTGAACCGGAACCGACTTAGGCGGGAAGGTCTGCCCGCAACGGACAGACGCAACGACCGTTCAGTATGCCAGAGCAGCCGTTACGCTCCCAAAACACCCCCATCCCCGATTTTGTTCCCACACGACCTGCCCGTAAGAGATCCGGCACGCGCCCCGCGAGCATCGGAGGAACCTGAAGTCGGGTAGCCCGCTACTCGCGTACACGAACACAGTCGTTCGTAGAGTTTCACGCGCGCGTCGGGGCGTGACGCGAATTGTCAGAGATCGACAACGCACATCGGCATGTCAGGAGGGAGAGACCTGTGACCACCCGAGTCGCCTTCGTGGTCTCCGCCGGATTGATTCTCGCGATCGCGGTCGGCGGGTTGACCACACCGAGGCACACGACGGCCTACTCCGGCCCGGCTGTCATAAATTATCCCCAGGCGCAAGGCTTTTCGATGCCGAGCGGCGCAGCGGGGACCCCGCTCGGGATCGTCGCCGGCCTCCTGGTCGCCGGGGCGGCGGTCATCGGCACCGTTTTCTTCGCCCCGCGGGAACGCCGGCTGCGCGACATCCCCTCGGCCGCGCGTCAGGTGCCCGAACGACTCGTCGGCCGACATCCGGAAATCGGGATCTTTCTCGAATACCTACAGACAGTCGATGAGCAGATTCTCACCCACCGACAATGCATACCAGTCGGTCTGTATTGCATCTCACAATATACCTCCGAACTAGTACAGTCATCAAAATAATCGCGAACTCTCGTATCGATATATCGCGAACTCTCGTATCGATACGCAGCATCTCCCGAGGCCGAATACGGCACCGACAAGTCAGTCCGGCGAACTCCGACGGACCCAACTCCGAGTTGCAGGCATCGTCGCACCGCCTCAGCTAACACATCGCATTCAGACTGCCCAGGGCCACGATCTGCATAAGCACATAGGCAAGTTGTTGGCTATTCAACGTGCGCGCGATTTCGGGCTGTAGTCGTTGACGGGCCGTATGCCATCTGACTATACTTCCGAATGGTAGCCAGCTAGGCTATTCAAGGGAGGGTCCTGATGCTGTGCGCATTCACAACCTAGTTTCAAGCCACCTGCGAGCCTTGCCGCATCCGAGGTATACCGACATCTTACTTGAGCTGTGGGCGGCGCAGCGGACTTGAGCGAAACAGCCGCGCCCACGGTATTCGAATGAGAAATGCCGTCGAGTGCCTTGACTTTTGAATTGGTTCGTGTCGCGCATGCTGCCATTCGAGACGTAATTCGCAACGTTGATTGTTCGCGGCTTTATTCGGTCGTGTCCGATTACCGACGTGTGTGCGAAACACCTGCAACGTCCAGAGTTGCGGGCGATGAAAGGGTTCATATGAGTGCGGAAGATGCACGGCTGGAACTGCGTAAGCAGATTTTCGCAATACTGTCCGAGGTCGCGGGCGGCGTGCTGGACAGTCAGAACATCGAATCGAATACGGAGTTCCCCGAGACCGGAATGAGCTCCATCGAATACCTGGCGCTCATCGAGAAAATCGAGACAAAGCTCGATGTCTTCATCGACCTCGAAGCCAATGAAGATCTGACCAGCGTCGACAAATTCTGCGATTATCTTCTGGAACAAGCTCCGTCCGTCTGATAAACAGCATTAAGCTCAGCCGAAATCTGCTGGGCCGTATTACCGATAGCAGATCAAAGGTTTCAGCATCATGCACTCAAAGGCATTCGGTTGCTTCCTGCCACCATTCCATGACCCCTCGGTCAGCCCTCCCGCGTCATTGAAACACGATATCGAGCTGTGCGGGCTGGTCGACGACCTCGGTTTCGACGAGATCTGGCTGGGCGAGCACCATTCCAGCGGTTGGAGCACACTCAGCTCCCCCGAAATGCTCATCGCCGCGCTGGCCCGTGAAACGCGCCGCATTCGATTCGCCACCGGCGTGATTCCGCTGCCCTACCACCACCCCGTTCATGTCGCGGAACGAATTGTGCTGCTCGATCACCTCACCGCAGGCCGAGCGATCCTGGGCTGCGGCACAGGAACCTACGTTCACGATATGGAAATGATCGGGGTGGATCCGAGCACGCTCCGCGCTCATTTCCGGGCGGCATTGAAAACCGTACAGGCGCTGATCAACGGCGAGACGGTCGACACCGCGACACCGTGGTTCACCGCGAAGAAGGCCGTGCTGCAGCTGCGCCCGCTGCGCGGCGGCATCGAGACCGTCGTGGCGTCATCGCTGGGTGATCCCGGCATCGAGCTCCTGACGGAGACCGAGACGACACCGACCGTGCACGTGGTACCGCCATGGGGAATGATCCGGCCCGGAATGGATAAGGATCCGGTCGGCTCGTTGATCGAACGTATCGAGGCCTATCGGAACAAAGCCGCAGGTGCGACGCGGGTCCGGTGCAACGTTTTCGTCCATATCGCCGACTCCCCGGCCGCGGGTATCGATGAACTCCTGGCCGGATTTTCCTCGCTGCGGCGCGGTTTGTATCGGAATGTCCTCGGCATGCCCATTCCGGACTCCCCGGTCGCGCATCGCAAGACAATGGAGACTCTGGTCGACACGGGTGCGTTCATCATCGGAGATGCGGCGACATGTACCGGTATGATCCGCGACCTCATGGATCGCATAGGCGATCCGGTGTCGTTGAATTTCTTCGTCCCCCAGTGGATACCGTACCCGGCGACCCTCGAACAACTGACGGCGATCTCGAATGAGATCCTGCCCGCCCTCGTCGGTGGATTCGACGGCACCGCGGAGTCGATGCGGCTCACTTCCGAAGAGGCCGCTCGCCAGATGAAGGCTCGAACCGAAATCGACAATGGGGGCAGCAAATGAGCACCGCCAAACTGAGCCTGGACTTCAGTTCCGACGAATTCCTCGCCGACCCCTGGCCCATCTACAAGGAGCTCCGACGGTCGGAACCGGTGCACTGGTCGGAGGTGTTCAACGCCTTTCTGATCACCAGGTTCGAGGACGTGCACAACCTGCTGTCGGACCGCCGGGTCGTCAGCGGATTTCCGATGCGTAGCAGCCGCCGGTTGTTCGGCCGAACATTGCTGGACACCGACGGGCCGCGTCATCGCGACATGCGGAAGCTGTTCATGCCGCTTTTCGCGGGTGCATCAGTGAAACGACTGCGCTCCGAAATACTCATTCCCGCGGTGGACCAGGTTCTCGACTCGATTGCCGCCGAAATGGGTGATATGGACGATGTCGAGATCGAGTTCATGGAGCGGGTCGCGGTCGGGGTGCCCTATGCGATGGTCACCCGATTGTTCGGTTTCCCGCCGGAAGACGCGGCCTGGCTGCGTCCCCGAGTACTTCCGTTGGCCGGTGCGATCGAATTCCCGGCGACGTCACTGGATACGGCGCTCACGGCAAAAGCGGAGCTGATCGACTATCTGAAGGACAAGCTCGCCGATCGCCGGGCGGGCAGCCGGATGCCGTTCCTTGATCTCGTCTTTCCGCCGGGTGAACCGCTCGATGAATCCTTGTTGGGAACGGCGACGCTATTCATGCTGGCCGGAACCGAGACGAGCGTCGCCACCATCGGCAAAATTATGTACGCGGTCCTGGCGCACAACGTCGAATTATCGGCGTTGGCGGACAATGAATACCGGACCAGGGTCGTTCGCGAAACGCTGCGGTGGGAACCACCGAGCCACACCATTCTCAGGTACGCGTCCACCGACCTGAATATCCATGGTGTCGATATCCCGCGCCGGTCGACGCTTCTGTTGTCGCTGGGTAGCGCCAGTCGCGACGAGAATGCGTTCTCGGAACCGGATACCTGGCGTCCGGACCGGTCCGATCAGCGGACGCTGGCCTTTTCGGCTGGGCCGCACACCTGCCTCGGTATTCAGCTCGCCCTCTCGGAATTCGACACGCTGTTCGAGCGGTTGTCGCTCCGGTTCGGCGGTGTCCGGCGCAGCGGCTCGCTCGACGGCATCCGGCCCGGTTTCTGGCGGCTGCGCGAGCGCGGCCATATTTTCCGCAGGCCCGATCACCTTCATATCCGGTTGGACCGCCGACGCGAAGGAAGCAGTACGGCCGATGCCTGATGTGCGAGCCGCTCCCTACGATCTGACCGCCGAACTCGCGGCCGGGTCCGCCGGGCGCGACCGCATGGCGCTGGTGGTGGCCGCGTTCGCGATCGCCCTGTGCCGGTGGACGGCCGCGAGCGAGGCCGCGATCTCGGTCGCCGGGCGGGTGATCCGGCTCCGACTCGACGACCGAGCCCCCATCGCTGAGTTCCTGCGAACGGTTCTCGCGGTCGGAGCCACCGAGGACGGATCCGTCGACCTGGTGATCGTTTCCGAGCACACCGATCTGCGGTCCGGAGAGATCCGCTTCCTCACCGAGGTGCCCAATGCCGAGCACGGGTTCATCGCCGATGTCGCTGCCGGGGTGAACGAACTCGCCTCCCTTGACGGTTCGGTCCAGGACGTGCGCTGCATCGCGCCGGAACGCCGCCGGATCCTGGATGTGCTGGCAGGCGCCGACATCCCTGCGGCCGATATCGAGACGCTGTTTCTTGATCAGGTGCGGCGCCACCCGCACGAGATCGCGGTCCGTGACGCGAGCGTCGAGTTGACCTACGAGCAACTCGCGCATGCCGCCGATCGGTACGCCGACGTGCTGCGCTGTGCCGGGGTCTGTCCTCTGGACACGGTGCTGGTCGCGATCCGGAGATCCGTCGGCGAGGTGGTGACGCTGCTCGCGACAATCCGCCTCGGCGCCGCGTACGCGGGATTCGACGAGGACGCACCAGCAGCCAGGCTGACGCGGATGGTCGGCAAGCTCGCGCCGGCGGCCGCGGTGGTCGACGCTGCCACGATCGACCATCCCGCGCTCCGGGAAGTCACCCTGGTCGATACCTGGCATCCCGAACTACGCACCGACCCGGGGCCGCTGAGTCGAACACCTGGCTCCGACGACCCGAACCGCACGGCGTACATCGCATTCACCTCGGGATCCACCGGCGAACCGAAAGGTGTTGTCGTCCCGCACCGCGCGGTTACCCGACTCGCGCGCACGACCGAAATCCAGCTGCGACCCGGTGACCGCGTGCTGCGAATGGCGCCGCTGGCCTTCGACGCGTCGACGTACGAAATCTGGGCGACGTTGCTCAACGGCGCGACGCTGGAGGTCTTTCCCGCGAAACTGCCGTCGGTCGGAAAGCTGGAGCGCTTCCTCACCGAGCGGAAGATCTCGGTCGCCTGGCTGACGGCCAGCCTGTTCCGGCTGATCGCCATGTCTCGGCCGCAGGCGCTCACCGGGCTGCGTTGGCTCTTGAGCGGTGGCGAGGTCGTGTCGCACGAGGCCGCGGCGCGGATGCTCGAATTGCACCCTGGGTTGGTGATCACAAACGGGTACGGGCCCACCGAAAACACCACTTTTACCACCACATACACCGTGTGGAACAGTGCGCAGATCGATGGGCCGCTCCCCATCGGCAAGCCGATAGCGGGCACAAAGGTTTTTGTTCTCGACCGCGACGCCCGACTCCTGCCGCCCGGCGCGGTGGGTGAATTGTACGCGGCTGGAGCAGGTTTGGCGGATGGCTATCTCGACGACGAGACCGAAACGAATAGGCGGTTCGGACACTTCTCGCCGGATATCGATGAACGCCTATACCGCACCGGCGATCTGGTCCGGCTCGACCCGATCGGCAACCTGGTCTTCCTCGGCCGCGCGGACAAGCAGATCAAACTCGACGGACATCGCATCGAGACCGAGGAGATCGGCGGCATCCTCGCTCGCCATCCCGATATCCGCGATGCCGTGATAGTTGTCGCATGGCAACAGGATCGAAGCCCTCGGCTCGTCGCGGGCGTCGTCATACACCCCGGTGCCGATGCGGACCAGCGGGCCTGGCGCGCGTATCTGTCACACCTGCTGCCGAACTACGCGGTACCGACCCGGTGGGTCGTCGTCGACGAGATCCCGCTCACCCGCAACGGAAAAGTCGACGAGAAAGCCCTGATCGAATCCGCGATACCGCCTACGCCCGCGCGCGACGGCGACCGCGATGCCCTCGCCGCTCGACAGCGATGAGCGCCTGATGAAGGAGTACCCGATGAAGTTGTCGCTCGGGCAGGAGCGTTTGTGGCTGATCCAGCAGCTCGACCGGACCAGCGCCGCGTACAACATCCCGATCGTGCTGCGGTTCCGCGACGGCGTCGATTTCGCGGCGCTCGACCGAGCGCTCGACCTGCTCGCCACCCGCCACCCGGTGTTGCGCTGGGCGTTCGTCGTCGACGAATCGGGTACGCCGAATGCGAAACCGGTGCCGGACTTCCGAATTCCGGTGACGCGACGGACCGCGGCGGACAGCCGCAACGGGTGGCAGACGCACGCAGCCGACCTGGTCGGGGAGCCGTTCGATCTCGCGGCGGCGCCGCCCGTGCGCGTGATGGTTGTCGAATGCGCCGACGGATCGGCCGTGCTGTGTCTGGTGAACCATCACATCATCACCGACGGACGTTCCATCCAGATCGTCACCGAGGATCTCATCGCCTTCTACCGATCGCAGCAGCCCGCGCCGCTCGAGGTGACCTACCAGGATTTCGTCGCATGGCAGCGCGCGAGCACCGATGCCGACTCCGCTGCGGAGCACCTCGAGTATTGGCGGCGGGAGCTCGCCGGATTCGAACCGCTGCGGCTGCCGATAGATCGGCCACGGTCGGCCGATCCCGGATTCGCCGGCGACCACGTCGATATCGAGCTGCCGACCGAGCTCACGGCGAGGTTTTCCGCATTCGCGCTGCGGAATCGGTGCGCGCTCTCCAGCGCCATCGCGGCGGTGTTCCAGGCGCTGCTGTCGCTGCATTCCGGACAGGAGGACATCACCATCGGAACGGTGCTCGCGGGCCGCGACGACCGCCGATTCGCCGACGTACTCGGCTTTTTCGTGAACACCGTGGTGCTGCGCACCCACATCACCCCGTCGACGTCGTTGCGTGAGCTGATCCGGACGGCGCGCACCAAGATGGTCGCGGCATACGCCCATCAACAGGCGCCATTCGAGCAGGTGGTCGCGGACGTCCGACCCGAACGGGATCCGGGACGCAACGCGATCTTCGACGTCGTCGTCGTGCACAACGGTGAGGTTCCCGCGCCCGGCGAAGGCGAAGTCACCAGTGTCCCATGGGCGGGCGTGGCCACCCGGTTCGATCTGGAGCTGGTCACGCATATCCGGGACGGCAAGCTGAACGTCTCACTTGTGTTCCGTACCAGTCTTTTTCACCGCAGCACTGCGGCACGGCTCGTCGGCAGGCTGGTCCGGCTGATCGAATGCGCGCTGGCGAACCCGGACGAACCGATCTTCGAATCCCTACGCGGACAACTCGACTTCTGGCGGCAAGAACTCGCCGATGTGCCCGCGGCGCTGGGCCTACCGACGGATCACGCACGCCGGCCGGTGGCCTCCTATCGCGCCGACTCGGTCTCCTTCGAAGTGCACCAGGGTGTCGCCGTGCGGCTGCGCGAGCTGAGCGATCGCTATGACGTCACGCTATTCATGACGTTGCTGGCGGCCTACAACCTCACGCTGTCCCGCTACGCACGTATCACCGACGTAACAGTCGGCGTACCTACCGGATCCGACGCCAACCTGCTGGTTCTGCGTACCGATTTGTCCGGTGATCCGCTTTTCCCGGAACTGCTCGATCGCGTGCGGGCGACCACGCTCGGCGCATACGCGCACCAGGACGTGCCCTTCGAGCGCCTCGTCGCGGAACTCGTACCCCGCCGGGATTTCAGCCGAAACCCACTGGCCCAAGCCGCTTTTCAGCTGGTAGACGCGCCGTTGTCGGATGTTTCACCGCTCGGCACGCAGGCGGCGCCGTTCGATCTCGAATGCCTCGTCGCGGACCGGAACAATATGTTGCAGGTGCGGGTCGCCTACAACGCCGACCTGTTCAACCGCATCACGATCGACCGATTCATCGGCCATTTCAACCAACTGCTCGCATCCGTCGGGGCGGGGCCGGAGCAATCGCTGTCCGCCCTGTCGATGATGAGCGATGCCGAAATCCGGCGGCTGACCCTGGGGTGGAACGACACGACCACACCGTTGCCGACACCGGCGACCGTGCCCGCCCTGTTCGCCGAACAGGTCCGCCGTAGGCCGCACGCAATGGCCCTGATATCCGGCGAAAACTCTCTGACCTACGCCGAACTCGACATTCGGTCCAATCAACTGGCGCACCGGTTGCGGACCCTCGGCGCCGGACCGCAGACCGTCGTCGGAGTGTGTCTGCCGCGCTCCATCGAGCTGATCACCGCATTGCTCGCCGTTGTCAAAACCGGTGCCGCATATCTGCCGATCGATTCGGAATATCCCGAGGAACGCCGGCGGTTCCTCCGCACCAGCGGCGCAACCCGATTCGTGATCGACGCCGACCTGGTCGGCGACCACACGATCGATGCGGCACCATCGACCGCGCTCGAATCAGAAGTGGGACCGCAAGATCTGGCCTACGTCATTTACACATCCGGCTCGACCGGACGCCCGAAGGGCGTCGAAGTCGAGCACCGGTCGATCATCCGCCTCGTCACCGGACTGCCTGCGGGCATCCTCGGCCCGACCGAAGTACTGCTACACGCGTCGGCGGTGTCCTTCGACGCCGCTACCTTCGAGATCTGGGGTGCGCTACTCACCGGAGCCACCTGCGTCGTCTCCACCGAAAGAGTCCTCACCGCAGGGCCGCTCGCCGTCGCGATCGCTCGTCATGGGATCAGCACAGTATGGCTGACCTCATCGTTGTTCAACCACATCGTCGACGAGGACATCGCGGCGCTGACCGGGCTGCGCCAACTCCTCGTCGGCGGTGAGGCGCTGTCCGTTGCCCATATTCGCCGCGCCGTCACCGCACTGCCCGGCACGCGGATCTTCAACGGCTACGGCCCCACCGAGTGCACGACGTTCGCCACCTGTCACGCCATCACCAATCCTGTTACGGCCGACACGAATAACATCCCCATCGGCCGTCCGATCGGCAACACCAGGGTATACGTCCTCGACAATAACGGCGGGCTCGCGCCGACCGGAGTACCGGGCGAACTGTACGTGGCCGGGCTCGGTGTCGCGCGCGGCTATCGAGGACAACCCGAACTCACGGCCGAGCGGTTCGTCCCCAACCGCTACGACACCGCAGGCGACCGGCTTTATCGGACCGGAGATATCGTTCGGTACAACGCAAATGGCGATATCGAGTACCTCGGACGCGCCGACGGCCAGGTCAAGATTCGCGGGTTCCGCATCGAACCGCGAGAGATCGAGACCGTTTTGCAGACCCACCAGGATATCTCGCAGGCGGCCGTCGTCACGCGCGAAGACGCCACCGGCCAGAAAAGACTCATCGCCTATCTGGTAGGAAACGGCGTTGTCGACGACCACATTCTGCGTACCCACCTCCGACGCGAACTGCCGGAGTACATGGTGCCCGCGGCATTCGTGTCGCTGCCCGAACTTCCGTTGACGATCAATGGAAAGCTCGATACCAGAGCACTCCCCGAACCTGCGGGCGGATCCGATACGGTCGCGACGTTCGTCCGGCCACAGAACCCGACCGAGGAAACCCTGGCGGACATCTGGGCTCGGATTCTCGGCCTCGAAACCGTTGGCAGGGACGAGAATTTCTTCGACCTCGGCGGGCATTCGTTGAAGGCCGCCCAACTCGTCGTCCGGATTCAGGAGACGTTCCGACTGAACCTGCCGTTGCGGACGCTGTTCGAACGACCGACGATCGCGAAGCTGGCCGAGGAGATGAACGGCGGGCGGACGAGCACGGCCAGGGTTCGCCTGTTCGATCCCCAGCCCATGCTGCGCGCCATCATCCCGGATCCGTTGCCGCCCAGTGGATCCGGCGAAATCTCGGACATCCTGCTCACCGGCGCAACCGGCTTCGTCGGAGCGTACCTGGTCCGCGCGTTGCTGACGCGGCCCCTGGTGCGCGTCCACTGCCTCGTCCGGGCAGCGGACGAACAGGCGGGATGGCGGCGGCTGCGCGCGAATCTCGACTATTACGGGCTGTCCGACGATATAGACCACGACCGGATCAAGGTCGTTCCCGGTGATCTCGCGGCGCGCGGGCTCGGACTCACCACCGAGACGTTCGAGCGGCTCGCGGACGAAATAGATCTGATCTGCCACAACGGCGCGAGGGTCGATGCACTGTCCAGCTACGAACAGCTCGAAGCGGCCAACATCGGTGGCACCCGTGAACTGATCCGGCTTGCGGCCACCACCCGTCGCAAGCAATTGCAGTTCGTATCAACGATTTCCGCCGCCGATGAAGGCGGCAGCCGCAGCGGGTACGCGGAAACCAAGTCGCATGCCGAGCAGCTGATCATCGCCGCGCACGACTGCGGAATGCCCGCGGCGATCTATCGGCTACCCCGGATCGTTGGGGATTCGCGCACCGGGCAGGGAAATACCCGCGACATCATGCTGCGGGTACTGCGCAACATTGTCGAGCTCGGCGCCGCACCCGACACCGAGTTGGAGGAACCGTGGCTCGCGGTGGACGAGACGGCCGGGTTACTCGCCCGACTCGGCACCGAACAGCAGCGCAACAGCGGCTGGTTCGTGCTGACGAGCCGACAACCGGTGCGTCTCACACACCTGCTGAATCTGTTGCGCGGCACCGGCATGGCGATCGACACCCGGCCGGTCGGCGACTGGCTCTCCATGCTCGAGGACCACTCGCCCGAGGAACACGCCATCCTGAAGCTGCTCTTCGAATCCGCCTCCGATACCACCGGCAACGGTCGGCCGGGTCGTGAATTCGCCCCGATCGTCGTGCACGGCCCCGACGACAGCGCGCTACTTCGTTACGTCGACAAAATGCTTGTCCGGACCGACCAAGAAGGGCTATTGCAAATATGACTCGTGAAAATCAGGTGGCTCTGTACCGGTCCATGAAACTGATCCGGGAGTTCGAAGAGCGATGTCTGGAGATGGCGATTGCCGGTGAAATCATCGGAGGTATTCACCCGTATATCGGGCAGGAGGCCGTCGCTGTAGGCGTATGTTCGAACCTGACGGAGCGAGATTTCATCACCAGTACGCATCGCGGCCACGGGCACGTGCTGGCAAAGGGTGCGGACCCACGCCGTATGCTCGCCGAACTTCTCGGCACCCTCGAAGGTTTCAATAAAGGCCGCGGCGGTTCGATGCATGCCGCCGACATCCGGCTGGGCATACTCGGCGCCAACGGAATCGTCGGAGCCGGCGGCGCGATCGGCTCCGGTGCCGCCTGGGCGGCAAAGGAACGCGGAAATTCGGAGGTGGTCGTCAGCTTCTTCGGCGATGGCGCGATGAGCCAGGGAGTATTGCTGGAAGCATTCAACCTGGCCGCGATCTGGTCTTTGCCGATACTCTTCGTCTGCGAGAACAACAGGTACGCGACGAGCCTGAAAATCGATGCGGGACTCGCAGGCAGTGCGGCGCGCCGCGCCGAGGGCTTCGGGATGGTCGCCCGCACGGTCGACGGCATGGATGCCGAATCCGTGGCGGGCATGGCAGGCGAACTGATCGCACGGTGTCGCGACGGTAGCGGTCCCGCCTTCCTGGAGTGTTCGACCTATCGGTTCTTCGAGCATCATTCGGTGCTCGAAAAAATAGGCGTCACGTTTCGCGATCTCAACGAAGTGGCCGACTGGCGCAAGCGGGATCCGATTATTTCATTGGGTAGGCGGTTGGGCGACGAGGTCGTCGCCGAGATCGATGCGGCTATCAAGAAGGAAATCGATGCGGCGGTCGAGTTTGCGAGAAATGCCGCATCGCCCGAGCCGAAGGACGCACTGATGCATCTGTACGCGGGACCGGTCGCGGTCCGACCGGGGGTGATCCTATGAGCGCGCTGCCACCGCCACCGCCGGAACTCGGCTATGTCCATGCGTTGAATCGCGCCCTGCACGCCGAGATGGCGGCGGACGACACCGTATTCGTACTCGGCGAGGATATCGGCGTTGGAGCGAGCGGGGTCACTGCGGGGCTGGTGCCCCGATTCGGCTCGAAGCGGGTGCTGGACACACCATTGTCCGAACAAGCATTCACCAGTTTCGGGACGGGTGCCGCAATCGCCGGAAGAAAACCGGTGATCGAATTCCAGATATCCTCGCTGCTGTACCTGGTGTTCGAGCAGATAGTGAACCAAGCCCATAAGTTCTCGTTGATGACCGGCGGGCAAGTCCACGTACCGGTCACGTATCTCGTCGCGGGTTCGGGTTCGAGAAATGGCTGGGCAGGCCAACATTCGGATAGCCCGTACAGCCTGCTCGCACATGCGGGGATCAAGACAGTAGTTCCGAGCAATCCAGCGGACGCGTATGGGCTCCTGCGATCGGCGATTCGCGATCCAGACCCGGTAGCGGTATTCGCGCCTTCCGCGTTGATGGAAGCAATGGGCGTGCCCGACTCGGGAGAAGAGAAGATCGTGCCGCTGGGCGAGGCGAACGTCGTGCGGGAGGGCAATGATCTGACAGTAGTCGCGGTGGGACAACACGTCAGTACCGCGCTCGAGGTCGCGGACAACCTGAGCAATAAGGTCGAGCTAGAGATTATCGATCCGAGAACGGTTTATCCGTTCGATTGGGATTCTCTCCGCAAATCGATCGACAAGACCGGACGCCTCGTCGTAATCGACGACTCGAACCGCATGTGCGGTTTGGGGGCGGAAATAATCGCGACGGCGGCCGAGGAATCCATGCTATTGGCACCACCCAGGCGCGTCTGCAGGCCGGATGGCACCGTTATCCCGTACGCCCTCGCGCTCGACCGAGAATTGGTGCCTGGTCCTGAACAACTGACGAAGGCCATCGCGGCGACGCTACTGCTGTAAAGGCCGCCGCGGCACCAAGGGAGAACAATGGAAACCAACGATATCGTTGATCGCTTCCAGCGCACACAGGACATCTTCGACGCCGTACTCGCCGCGATCCCGCCGCAACAATGGGACGCGGCATCGGCGTGCGAACTCTGGACGGTGCGCGACGTGGTGGGTCACGTCGTCTGGAGTCTCGAGGTTCTCCGCCATCATATGACGGGTCAGGAGTACACCGAGAAGTCCGGTCCGCCGGGTTCCGAGCATCCCGGCGAACTCGTCGGCGACAACCCACTGGCAGGATGGCGCGCGAGCCGCAGTGCGGCCGCCGCCCTCCTCACCGAGGAGACGCTCGACCGGCCCGCCCCGGCGTGGGTCGTGGCCAGACGCCCCGACGCGACAATCGCAGATTTCCTGGAATTGTCGACCTTGGACACCCTGATCCACACCTGGGATATCGGCTCCGCACTGGGCGTTGACGTGCGCCTCGATTCCGATCTCGTCGCACGGGTGTTCACCCTTGCTCGTTTGATCGTCGTCCGCTCGGCAAGCACCTTCGGGCCGAGACTGACACCGCCGCCGGGCGCCGACCCCCAGACCCGACTACTGGCCTTCCTCGGCCGATCGGTCGAATAGCGGCTGTTCACTCGCGAGTGACGGGGTGCCCTCGGCACCCCGTCACTCACGAGCGGCACTCACTCGTCGATCGCGCCCGGCGCGGTCTTGGAGACCTGCATCAGGAACTCGAGGTTGTTCTTGGTCTTCTTCAACCTGTCGATCAGCAGATCGATCGCCTGATGCGAATCCAGGCCGGACAACACTCGACGCAGCTTGTGCAGGACCGCGGCCTCATCCTGGCTGAGGAACAGCTCGTCCTTACGGGTGCCGGATGGGTTGACGTCCACCGCCGGGAACACTCGCCGCTCCGCGATCTTGCGGTCCAGCTTGAGGTCGGCGTTACCGGTGCCTTTGAACTCCTCGAAGATCACCGTGTCACCGGTCGAACCGGTCTCCACCATGGCCGTAGCGATGATCGTCAACGAGCCACCGTTCTCGATATTGCGCGCCGCGCCGAGGAATCGCTTCGGCGGGTAGAGCGCGGTCGAGTCGATACCACCGGACAGGATGCGACCGGAAGCCGGCGACGAGTTGTTGTACGCGCGGCCCAATCGAGTGATCGAATCCAGCAGCACCACAACGTCTTTACCCATCTCGACCAGCCGCTTGGCCCGCTCGATCGCGAGTTCGGCGACCGAGGTGTGATCTGACGGCGGGCGGTCGAAGGTCGAGGCGATCACCTCGCCGCGCACGGTGCGCTGCATATCGGTGACCTCTTCCGGACGCTCGTCGACCAGCACCACCATGAGGTAGACCTCGGGGTTGTTCACCGCGATCGCATTCGCGATGTCCTGCATGATCGTGGTCTTACCGGCCTTGGGCGGCGACACGATCAGCGCTCGCTGCCCCTTACCGATCGGCATGATCAGATCGATCACCCGGGTGGTCAGCTTGTTCTGCTGGGTCTCCAGGCGCAGCCGCTGATTCGGATACAGCGGGGTGAGCTTGCCGAACTCCGGACGCCGCCGCGCCGCGTCGACATCGCCGCCGTTGACCGTGTCCAACCGGACCAGCGGATCGAACTTCTGGCGCTGACTGCTCTGATCGCCCTCGCGCGGCGCACGCACCGCACCGGTGATCGCGTCACCGCGGCGCAGGCCGTTCTTGCGGACCAGATTCATCGAGACGTAGACGTCGTTCGGCCCGGCCAGGTAGCCCGAGGTGCGGACGAACGCGTAGTTGTCCAGCACGTCGAGGATGCCCGCGACCGGCTGCAGCACATCGTCCTCGCGGATCTCCATCTCGCGCGAATCGCCGCCGCGGGCGCCGCCGCCGCCGTCGCCGTCGCGGTCGCGACCACGACGACGTTCCCGGAATCGACGACCCCGCCGACCACGACCGCCCTCGTCCTCGTCACCGCCGCGGTTGTCGCGCGCACCGTCGACGCGGGGACCCACCTCGCCGTTGCGCGGAGCGTTGCCGTTGCGCTCGCTCTGGTTGCGCTCGCCGCGGTCACCACGCTCGCCGCGCTCGCCGCGCTCACCGCGCTCGGCACGGTCACCACGCTCGTTGCGATCACCGCGCTCGGCACGGTCACCACGCTCGTTGCGGTCGCGACGGCGCTCGCCCTGCTCCTCGGACCTGGGCTCCTCACCGCCCGCATCGCCGCCGGAACGCGCCTGATCACGGCCGCGCCGCTGGCGACCGCGGCCGCGCTGCGCATCGCGACCCGACTCCTCGCCGCCCTCGGCGGGCGATTCGGGCTGCGTCTGCGCGGGCGCGGCATCGGCCGGAGCCGAATTGACGACCGGCGCGGATGTAGCAGGGGCCGAAGCGGATTCGGGCTGGGTCTGCGCGGGCGCGGCATCGACCTTGACCGCGCTCCCCTTCGCCGGGGCGGCCTTGGCGGGCGCGGTCACCACGTCCAGGGTCGCCTGCTCGCCCCTGGGCTCGGACTTCGCGGCCTCGACCTTCACCGTCTTCTTCTCGGAGACAACCTTCTCGGGGATGGTCGACTCCACCTTCGCCTCGCCGCGCGCGGCCTTGTCCGCCTTGGCGGAGGCGGACCTCCCGGCCTGGTTTTCCTTGATGGCGGCGATCAAATCACCCTTGCGCATACCGGAGGTGCCTCGAATACCGAGTTCCCCGGCCAGCGCGCGCAACTGCGGCAACAACATTCCAGTCAGCCCCGATCGTGCGACGTCAGTTTGTTCGCTCATCTTCGAAATCTGTCCGGATTCACTTTCGCGGTCGCCCGAGGTTGTTGGGTTCGAATCCACCCCTGGTGTCGCGAGCAGGTCCGTATCTGTCACGGAAATCCTTTCCTTCCCTCGACCGCCGTGTGCTGTTTCGAGGGGTCAGTCCCGCAGCCCGGACACTGCGCCGGACTCGGTTTATCGCCGTATCACCTGCTCCGCCGGACCGGCGGCTTCGCCACCGGTTCGTGAAAGGTGGGAGAGATCATTCCAGTTGCACAGCTGCGCAGTACCCCCATGGCCTGGAGGCTCGAGCCTGGAGCCTGCTGGAGCGATTGCCCTGATGAAGCACCGGCGTCTGATGCGCACGATGTACGGACTCGCCCAGGATAGCTGGCAACCGGGAAACTCGGCAAGGCAGACTCGCCGTCAGTCGACCAGCACGCCCTCGGCGAGTCCCGGCTCGAGCACCCGAAGGCCGTCGGCGGCCGCGAGTTCGCGCAAATCCGCGGGAAATTCACTGGTGCACAGCGCCAGCACGGTCGGACCCGCGCCGGAGACCGTCGCCGCGATTCCGGCGGCGCGCAGCCGCTGGATCCACGCCGTCGACAGCGGTAGCGCGGGAGCACGCTGGGCCTGATGCAGCCGGTCCGCGGTGGCGGGCATGAGCAGGTCGGGGCGGGCGGTGAGCGCGACGACGGCGAGCGCGGCGCGGCTGACATTGAAGGCGGCGTCGCCGTGCGGCACCGTCTCGGGCAGCAGACCCCTGGTGTGCGCGGTGGAGGAGCGCTCCTGCGGGATCAGGACCACCGGACGCAGGTCCGGATGCGGTTGCAAGCGCACAGCGCGATAGACCCGGCCGTGATCGGGCACCGCGATCTCGGCGCCCGCATCGGCGGCGCGATCGGTTTCGGTCCAGGACACCACGATTCCGCCGAGCACACTGGCCGCGGCATTATCGGGATGACCCTCGAATTCCGAGGCCAGCTGCACCAACCGGTCGGCATCGACGCGCAGCGCCGAATCCAGTTCCGCCGCAAGGGCACAACCGGCGGCCAGTCCGCCGACCACCGCCGAGGCAGAGGATCCGAGACCCCGCGAATGCGGAATCACGTTGCGGCACACCACATCGAGGCCATCGGCCCAGACACCCGCCGCCTCCAGGCCGCGCTCGATCGCGCGCACCACCAGATGCGAAGGCCCCCAGGGCACATCGTCGGCGCCTTCGCCCTCGACCCGGATGTTCAACCCGGAATCGGTGGTGCGCACCTCGATTTCGTCATAGATAGCCAGGGCCATGCCGAGCGAATCGAATCCGGGGCCGAGATTCGCGGTGGAGGCCGGCACCCGGACGCGGACCGCCGAACCGGCGGGCAGCGTCCGGGTGATCACCTGGCTCTCGTGAGCGGACAACTCAGGCCAACTCCAACGCGCGGGCGACCGCCACCGGATCGACCGGAATCGGTTGCACCAGAGGCATTCCCGCCAGCGCGTTATCGGGATCCTTGAGACCGTTGCCGGTGACGGTGCAGACCACGGTGAGTCCGGCGTCGAGCCAACCCTCGGCCCTGGCGGCGAGCAGACCCGCCACACTCGCGGCCGACGCGGGCTCCACGAAAACCCCCTCGGTGGCCGCGATCAGCCGGTAGGCCGACAGGATCTCCGCGTCGGTGGCCGCACGGAACGCGCCGCCCGACTCCTCCTTGGCCGCCATCGCGCCATTCCAGGAAGCGGGCGCGCCGATGCGGATGGCCGTGGCCACCGTCTCCGGATTCGACACCGGAGCACCGTTGACCAGCGGGGCCGCCCCCGCCGCCTGCACACCGAGCATGCGCGGACGACTGTCCACGACACCGTCGGCGTGGTACTCGCTGTAGCCCCGCCAGTACGCGGTGATATTGCCCGCATTACCGACCGGCAGCGCGTGCACATCGGGGGCCTTGCCCAGCACATCGCAGATCTCGAAGGCCGCGGTCTTCTGGCCCTCGATCCGGGCCGGATTCACCGAATTCACCAGACCGATGCTCGGGAATTCGGAAGTGACCTTGCGCGCCAACTCGAGGCAGTCGTCGAAATTACCCGCGACCTGGATGATCTTCGCGCCGAGCATCACCGCCTGGGCCAACTTGCCCATGGCGATCTTCCCCTCGGGAATCAGCACCGCGCAGCTCATCCCGGCGCGGGTGGCGTAGGCGGCGGCCGAAGCCGAAGTATTACCGGTGGACGCGCACAGCACGGCACGCTGACCCCGATATTTGGCGTCGGTGATGGCCATGGTCATGCCGCGGTCCTTGAACGAACCCGTCGGGTTCAGGCCCTCGACCTTGAGGTACACCTCGCAGCCCGTCAGCTCGGACAGGTGCGGGGCGGGCACCAGCGGCGTGCCGCCCTCGTACAGGGTGACCGGCTCCCACTCGGCCGCGCCCGCCAAACGGTCGCGGTAGGCCGCGATCAGGCCGGGCCACCGGGTGTGCACCGGGGCCTGGGGCCGCACGCCAGCGGAGAAACTCATTCTTCGGTGCCTTCCAATCTCAGAACGCTGGTCACGGATGTGACGGACTCCATCTCCGCCAGGGCGGCCACGGTGTCCGCGAGCGCCGATTCGGCCGCGTGGTGGGTGACCACGACCAGGCGCGCGCCCGAACCGTGCCCTTCTTGACGGACGGTCGAGATGCTCACCTCGTGCTGGGCGAATTCGCCCGCCACCTTGGCCAGCACGCCCGGCTTGTCGGCGACCTGCAGGTTGACGTGGTAGCGGGTGGGTGTATCGCCGATCGGCGCGATCGGTAGCTCAGCATAAACCGATTCACCCGGCGCGCGGCCACCGAAAAATTTGTTGCGCGCCGCCATGACCAGATCGCCGAGCACCGCCGAGGCCGTGGGCGCACCGCCCGCGCCCTGGCCGTAGAACATCAGACGACCCGCGTACTCGGCCTCCACGACCACCGCGTTGAACGCGCCATTGACCGCGGCGAGCGGATGCCGACGCGGAACCAGGGCCGGGTAAACGCGCACCGAGATGCGCTCCTTGCCGCCCGCCTCCGGGCCGGGCTCCCCCGCCCCCGCCGGGACGCGCTCGCAGATAGCCAGCAGCTTCACCGTGCAGTCCACGGCCGAGGCCGTCTCCAGATCCTCGGCGCTGATCTTGGAAATACCCTCGCGATAGACATCGGCGGCGGTGACCCTGGTGTGGAAGGCCAGCGAGGCCAGGATCGCGGCCTTCGCCGCGGCGTCGTAGCCCTCGACATCGGCCGTGGGATCGGCCTCCGCGTAACCCAGGCGGGTGGCCTCGGCCAGGGTCTGCGAGTAGTCCGCGCCGGTCTCGTCCATGGCGGACAGGATGAAGTTGGTGGTGCCGTTGACAATGCCGACCACGCGATTGACCCGGTCACCCGACAGCGACTGGATCAGCGGACGCACCACCGGGATCGCACCCGCGACAGCGGCCTCGAAGTAGAGGTCGGCGCGATGGCGCTCGGCGGCGGCGGCCAATTCGCCGGTGTAGTCGGCCAGCAGCGCCTTATTCGCGGTGACCACGGATTTGCCCGCGTTCAGCGCGGATTTGATCAGCGCCCGCGCGGGTTCGATCCCGCCGATCACCTCGACGACGATATCCACGTCGTCGCGGTTGACCAGCGCGGCCGCGTCTGTTGTCAGCAGCTCGGCCGGAATTCCGCGATCGGTCGCCAGGTTGCGCACCGCCACCCCGCGCAGCACCACCGGCGCGCCGACGCGGGCACGCAGATCGGCGGCATTCTCGCGCAGCACCCGCACCACCTCGGTGCCGACCGTGCCCATGCCGAGCACCGCGACGCCGATCGGATGATCCTCGCCCCACCCGCCGTTATTGACCGTCTGGGTCATTCCCGCACCTCCAAGCTCAGCAGATCCGCCACCGTCTCCCGGCGCAGGACGAGTCTGGCCGCGCCGTCCTTGACCGCGACCACGGCCGGGCGCGCCAACTGGTTGTATCGGCTCGACATCGAATAGCAGTACGCGCCCGTCGCGGCTACCGCCACCAGATCTCCGGGGCCGACATCCTCCGGCATCCAAGCGTCGCGCACGACGATATCGCCGCTCTCACAATGCTTTCCGACCACGCGTGCGACCACGGCCTGCGCCTGCGAGGTGCGCGAGACCAGGCGGCAGTCGTAATCGGCCTGATAGAGCGCGGGCCGGATATTGTCGCTCATACCGCCGTCGACGCTCACGTAGCGACGGCTGAATCCACCGTCGAGCGAGACATCCTTGATGGTGCCGACCTCGTACAGCGTCACCGTGCCCGGCCCCGCGATGGCGCGGCCCGGCTCCACCGCGATCACCGGACGCGGCAGACCGATCATGTCGGCCTCGGCCGCTACCAGATCGGCCACCTTGGCCGCGAAATCGTCCAGCGGCGGCGGATCATCGCTCTCCAGGTACGAAATACCAAGTCCGCCGCCGAGATCGAGGGTAGCGATCTGCGCGGTGCGCTCCACCCCGAACTTGCCGATCGCGTCGTGCAGCAGCCGCAGCATGCGCCGCGCCGCCACCTCGAACCCGTCGATATCGAAGATCTGCGAACCGATATGACTGTGCAGGCCGACCAGGCGCAGATTCCGCGCGTCGAATACGCGGGCCAGCGCCTGCATGGCATCGCCGCTGGCGATCGAGAAGCCGAACTTCTGATCCTCGTGGGCGGTCGAAATGTACTCGTGCGTATGCGCTTCCACACCGACCGTGACGCGGACCAGCACATCCTGCACCACATCGGCGGCCGCCGCGACGGCCTCGAGCCGCTCGATCTCGATCAGCGAGTCGACCACGACATGGCCGACCCCCGCCGCCACCGCGGCCTCGAGTTCGGCGACGGATTTATTGTTGCCGTGCAAGGCGATCCGCTCCGCCGGGAAATCGGCGTGCAGCGCGATGGCCAACTCGTTGCCCGAGCAGACATCCAGGGACAGGCCCTCGTCCCGAATCCAGCGGGCCACCTCACCGCACAGAAAAGCCTTGGAGGCGTAGTGCACTCGCGCGTCGGGGCCGAAGGCGCGCACCATATCCCGGCAGCGGGAACGGAAATCGTCCTCGTCCACCACGAACAGCGGCGTACCGAACCGCTCGGCCAACTCCGTCACCGGCACACCCGCCAAACGGACCACACCGTCGGCGTCGCGAGCGGCGTTGCGCGGCCACACGTTCGCGGGCAGGTCGATCATCCGGCGCGGATCGGTCGGCCGCTCGGGCAGACTCGGCGCGTGCGGAATCTCGGCGTGCCTTGGTCCCGCCGGGTGCGCGCTCACCGCTGAACCTCGAATTCGCTCATCACTTCGTTCACATCCGTTCCGGTGCGCCCACCCCGAGCAGGGCGAGGCCATTGGCGAGAACCTGGCGGGTCGCGGCGACCAATTCCAGGCGGGCCGCGTTCACCGAGGTGACCGGGTCATCGCCCTGAGGCAGGATCCGCAGCGTCTTATTGGTCTGGAAACGGTGGTAGGCGCCCGCCAACTCCTCCAGGTAGCGGGCCACCCGGTGCGGTTCGCGCAGGTTCGCCGCGCCCGCCAGCACCGCAGGGTACTCACCGATGGTGCGGATCAGCGCACCCTCCTCGTCGGCGGTGAGCAGACCGAAATCCGGTGCGACGCCGTCGAATCCGAAATCGGCGGCATTGCGGCCCACCGCGCAGGTCCTGGCGTGGGCGTACTGCACGTAGTAGACCGGATTCTCATTGCTCTGCTTGGTCCACAGGCCGAGATCGATATCGATGCTCGCGTTCACCGACGAGCGCACCAGCACATAGCGCGACGCGTCGACACCGATCGCCTCGACCAGGTCCTCCAGCGTCACCACCGTGCCCGCGCGCTTCGACATGCGTACGGCCACACCATCTTTCACCAGGTTGACCATCTGACCGATGAGCACCTCAACGGTGGCCGGATCCTCGCCGGAGGTGGCGGCGATCGCCTTCAAACGACCGATATAGCCGTGATGGTCCGCGCCGAGCATATAGATGCACAGGTCGAAACCGCGCCTGCGCTTGTCCTGGTAGTACGCGATATCGCCCGCCACATAGGCGGCGTGGCCATCGCTCTTGATGACGACGCGATCCTTCTCGTCACCGTATTCGGAGCTGGCCATCCACCAGGCTCCGTCCTTCTCGTAGAGGTCCCCGGAATCCTTCAACTTGGTGACGGCGCGATCCACCGCGCCGGAGTCGAACAGGGCGCTCTCATTGAAGTACACGTCGAAATCGGTGCCGAACTCGTGCAGCGACTGCTTGATCTGCGCGAACATCAGCTCCACGCCCTCGGCGCGGAACAGCTCCACCCGCTCGTCCTGCGGCAGTTCGGGCGCCTGCGGATGGTTCGCCACGATCTGCTGGGCGATCTCGCCGATATATTCGCCCGCGTAGCCGTCCTCCGGGGTCGGCTGCCCCGTCGCCGAGGCGACCAGCGAACGCGCGAAGCGATCGATCTGCGCGCCGTGATCATTGAAGTAGTACTCGCGCACCACCTGCGCGCCCTGCGCCGCCAGGATCCGCCCCAGCGCGTCGCCGACCGCCGCCCAGCGGGTGCCACCCAGGTGCACCGGACCCGTCGGGTTCGCGGAGACGAACTCCAGATTGATATTCCTGCCCTGCAGGGCGGCGCCGGTGCCGTAGCCCGCGCCCGCCTCGAGCACCTGCCGCACGATCGCGCCCTGCGCATCCTTGGCCAGGCGGATATTGAGGAAGCCGGGACCGGCCACCTCGGCCGTCTCGATACCGTCGGCCGCCGTCAGCGCCTCGGCCAGCCAACCGGCCAGGTCACGCGAATTCGCGCCCGCTTTCTTGCCGATCTGCAAGGCCACGTTGGTGGCGTAATCACCGTGTTCCGGGTTTCGGGGTCGTTCCACCGTGACCTGCTCGGGGAGGACGGCAGCGTCCAATCCGCGTTCGACAAGCACCTTCGACGCGGTGGCGCGAAGGAGATCTGCAAGGTCAGCTGGAGTCACGAGTCTCTATCCTATGGGTCGCGCCGCCCGCCCACCTCCGGCGGGCACCCGCCACACCCCATCCCACCCCGCCTTTTGGCCCCCAACCCCCCAATGCGATACGCTTGCCCCCGCACCAAATCCCATCCCCGCCCTCGTAGCTCAGGGGATAGAGCGTCTGCCTCCGGAGCAGAAGGCCGCAGGTTCGAATCCTGCCGAGGGCACGATCGATTGGGTGAGCTGTGCTCGCGGAGGGCGCTTGCCTTTATCGATCGTCATTTTTCTGGGGGTGCAACCCCCAGGCCCCGCCCGGCGGGCTTCGCCCCCGGACCCCCTGGGTTGTGGTTCGTTGGGGTGTTGATGTGGCCGTGGCACGAAGTGTGCGGTCCGGGTGCACGATTCGTTTGCCGAGTTTCAGGCTTCGGGCTCGCGATTGTGCTAGCCGCCTTGCACGGCACCAACTTTCTTGTGCACCGCGACGGATCTTGCGTTGCCATTCAGGCATTACGTTGCGGCGGCTCGCCCTGTTCAAAGCTGATTTGTGTGGTCCGACGACCGTTCCCGTTTCTCGAGTCGGCGGCTCCGAGCCCGCGAGCAAGTCCGCCAAAGATGTATTGATGGCACGGTTCAGCGAGTTTCGCCGTGTTCTTGGCGCTGTCCGCCAACAGCTTTCATGGCAGCGGCGAAGAGAGGGTCCGGGTACGACCTCATTGGCGGCGTGGATGGGCCGGGCGGGGGTTCTCTCGTCTCTGGAGACGGGAGTTGGGGGCATTGGGGGGGGGGGGGGGTGGTGGTGCGCAGTAGGGTTCGGGTATGGCCGAACCGGCGTATGTGGCGTTGGCGCAGGAGTATGCCGGGCGGATACGGGGTGGGGGGTGGGGGGAAGGGGTGCGGTTGCCCAGTCAGGGGGAAATGGCTGCGGCGCATGGGTGTTCGCGGGATACGGTGCGCAAGGCGGTGGATCTGTTGCGGGCGGAGGGGCTGGTGCGGACGGTGCGGGGGCGGGGGACGTTCGTGGTGGGCGGGGAGGCGGGGGTGCCCGCTTCGGAGCATGAGATCGATCGGATTCGGGCTATCGGCAATGCGATTCGGCGGGCACGGTTGGCTTCGGAGTTGATGATCTACTACCAGATTCGGATCGCGGAGTTGTCGGGGATTCGGCAGTCGGCTATCGAGGAGGCGCGGGACCGGGGGGTGAGCTATACCGAGATCGGGCGGCAGCTCGGGCTGGCGGAATCTCGGTTGCGGCAGTTGCCGGAGGAGATCTAGGGGGTCGGACCGGAGCAGTTGACAGCGGCCCGGGCGCGCTGTTCACCTGGCGTTCGGGTTTCGTGCGCTGGGCGGCGATCGATTGGATGCTTGGGGCATACTCGGCCACGACTACTTCGTCTGTCGAGTTGGCGACTGAATTCCGAAGCGAACCAGACCGTCCCACAATAGTTTTCGGCCACCACCCGATCACCAGGGATTCCGCGTTCACCAATCTCGGCGGTCCGGGATTCGTTCTGGACCGCCACAGCGCCGCACGATTGCAGAACCTGTACCGCACCGCTCCCGGCGTATTCCTGCACCACGCGGGCCATACGCACCGCAATCGGCGCAGCACCCCGGGATATCGCTCTCGATGTCGAATTCCTGGAAGTCGCGGCGGTGAAGGAGTATCCGGGCGGCTACATCCTTTTGCGCCTCTACGAGGGCGGCTACCTCGTCAACTTCTACAAGATGAGAGCCGAGGCCGCCCGCCGCTGGAGCACCCGGACTCGCCGCCAACTCTTCGGCCTACTGCCCGGTTACGCACTCGGCAGCACCGACGACCGCAATCACACTGTGCTGCGTGATCTTTCGGGTGTACGCCCACTGACCGCATACAATCGGGCGGAACCGTCCAGGTGACAAGGAGTCCGGTGAACTGCTGCGGCCCCACCCGTAGAACGCTGCTCGCCGCCATGGGCTTCGCCGCCTTGCTGCCCGCACTCGACGTGGGGCGTGCTGCCGCACAGCCGAATCCGCTGTTGACAACGGACCTCGAGGTGGTCACCATCACCGACACCTCGGTGGTGCTCACCTGGACGACACTGACCCCCGACGCGGCAGGCAATCCGGTCCCCGCCCTGGCCGATACCGAAGTTCTGCTCGCGGATGGCCGCGTCTTCACCCAGGCCCACTACGACGCCACCCCTACGCCCTACCACTTCGTCGAGGTGAACGGACTGGAACCCGGCCGCACCTATCGATTCGAGGCCCGTTCACGCGGTATCCGCGCCACGCCCGCGCTCAATCTGATCACCGGCGCGCCCGGCACCCCCGAATCCTGCGGCGAATTCACCACTTTGACGCCGCCGCCGGGACGCCTGCTGCACACGATCGCCCTCGCCAATGACGTGCACTTCGGCGAGGAGGTCAGCGGCGTCATCATCAATGGCCTGCCCCCCGGCTTCCGCCAGGATATGCCGCCGTATCCGCAGGCCATGCTGTCGGCGCTGCTGTCGGATCTGCCGACACGCGGCGTGGAGAAGCTGCTACTGGCGGGTGATCTCACCGCCGAGGCCGCGCCCGACCAGGTGCGGGGTGTCCGCGCGGCGCTCGACGGCTGGGGTCACGAATACCTGGTGACCCGAGGCAATCATGACCGCCCACATGTCGGCGAGGACTATCGCGGTTGCCCGTCGATCGACGATCATCACGACTGTTGGGGCGAGAGTTTCCTCCCGCGCCAGCAGCTCACCGAGAACCGCCTGGGTGAATTGCGCATCATCGGCCTGGACACCAGCGAACTCGACGGCTCGGGCGGCAGTATCGACCGCCCGCAGTTGGCTCACCTGAGCGAACTGCTGCGCGCGGACCCCGACCGCCCCACACTGGTCTTCGGCCACCACCCGGTGACGACGGAATCCGGCCTGACGAATACCGGGGGTCCGGCGTTCGTGCTCAATGGTCCGGACGGCGCGGCGCTGCAAGCCATGTACACGAGCGCACCCGGCGTATTCCTCCAGCACAGCGGCCATACCCATCGCAATCGCCGCACCCGCCCGGACGCCGCGTGCGCCGTGGAGTTCCTGGAGGTCGCCGCCGTGAAGGAGTATCCCGGCGGGTACAGCCTGCTGCGCCTCTACGAGGGTGGTTACATGGTCAACTTCTACAAGATGAGCGCTGAGCAGGCGCGGCGTTGGAGTGCCACAACCCGCGGTGAATATCTGGGCCTGTATCCGGAATACACGCTCGGCACCTGCGCCGATCGCAATCACACGGTGGAGCGCGACCTGTCGGGTCTGGCCTGACGCCCACCGGAGAAATCACACGCGGTATGTTCCCTTAGGTAAGCCTCAGCAAATGCGGACAAAGTACGCGGCGGCCGGGGAAAACAGTGCGCGTCGGAAGGACAAAAATGAATTCGGTGAAGTGGAAGGTGGTTTCCGGGACGCTCGCGGCCGCGATGGCCGCGCTCGGGGTCACGGCCTGCTCGAATTCGGCCAAGGACGACGCGGGCGAGATCACCGTGTACAACGCCCAGCACGAATCGCTCACCAAGGAATGGACCGACGCGTTCACCAAGGAGACAGGTATCAAGGTCGTGCTGCGGCAGGGCGGCGATACGGCGCTGGGCAATCAGTTGGTCGCCGAGGGTTCGGCCTCCCCCGCCGATGTCTTCCTCACCGAGAATTCCCCCGCCATGGCGCTGGTGGAAAATGCCGGACTGTTCGCCGACATCAATAAGGACACGCTGGACCAGGTGCCCGCGCAATTCCGTCCTTCCACCGGGAAGTGGACCGGAATTGCCGCCCGCTCAACGGTTTTCGTTTACAACAAGGACAAGGTCAAGGACGACCAACTGCCTGCCTCGCTGCTGGATCTGGCCCAGCCGCAATGGAAGGGTCGCTGGGGCGCGGGCGTCTCGGGCGCGGACTTCCAGGCCATCGTGGCGGGCCTGCTGGCGTTGAAGGGTGAGGACGCCACCAAGGCGTGGCTGAAGGGCATGAAGGAGAACTTCGTCGCCTTCCCGAACAACACCGCCACCATGAAGGGCGTGAACTCCGGACAGCCCGACGGCGGTGTCATCTACCACTACTACTGGTTCCGCGACCAGGCCAAGACCAAGGAGAGCAGCGCCAACACCGGCCTGTACTACTTCAAGAAGCAGGATCCGGGCGCGTTCGTCAGCGTCTCGGGCGGCGGCGTGCTCGAGTCGAGCAAGAAGCAGGAGTCGGCGCAGAAGTTCCTGAAGTTCATCACCGGCAAGAAGGGCCAGGAGGTGCTGCGCGACGGGGATTCGATGGAGTACCCGATCGCCGCCGATATCGCCGCCAACAAGGCGCTGCCGCCGCTTGCCGAACTGCAGGCTCCCGCGGTCGATCCGAGCAAGCTCGACGCCAAGAAGGTGACCGAGTTGATGACACAGGCGGGTCTGCTCTAGCGATGTCCTCGCGGACCACCCTCGCGCCCCGTGCCCGAAAGTTCCCGGCGCGGGGCGGTCGGCTTTCCGGGCGGGTCGGCAGACCGGGCCCCTTCGTCACCGCCGTGGCGCTGCTGCTCGTCGCGGCTACTTTCATCCCGCTCGGCTATATCGTCTCGGTGCTGATCGACACCGGGTCGACCGAGGCCGCCCGGCTGATTTTCCGGCCGAGAGTCGGTGAGCTGCTGCGCAATACGGTCGAACTCGTAGTCGTGACCGTGCCGCTGTGCGTGGTGCTCGGCGTCGCGCTGGCCTGGGTGGTCGAACGCACCGAAGTGCCGGGCGGTGCGTGGTGGGGGCCGGTTTTCGCGGCCCCGCTGGCGGTTCCGGCCTTCGTCAACAGCTACGCCTGGATCGGGGTGTTTCCAACCATGCACGGGCTGTGGGCGGGCGTGATCATCTCGACCATGTCGTATTTCCCGCTGGTGTATCTGCCCGCCGCGGCCACGCTGCGCCGTCTCGATCCCGCGGTGGAGGAGTCGGCCCGCGCGCTCGGCTCGGGTCCGGTCGCGGTGTTCGCGCGAATCGTGCTGCCGCAGTTGCGATTGGCGATTCTCGGTGGCGCGCTGCTGATCTCGCTGCATCTGCTGGCCGAGTACGGCGCGTTCGCGATGATTCGCTTCGACACCTTCACCACCGCCATCTTCGAGCAGTATCAGTCGAGTTTCGCCGGATCGGCGGGCAGCATGCTGGCAGGGGTGCTGGTGCTGTGCTGTCTGGTGCTGCTGACCGCCGAGGCCGGGGTGCGCGGGCGCGCCCGCTACGCCAGGATCGGATCCGGCGCGCAACGATCGGCGACGCGAATCCGCCTGGGGTTCACCGCTATTCCGGCGCTGGCCGGGCTGGCGGCCGTCACCGCGGCCGCGCTGGGGGTGCCGCTGTGGACCATCGGGCGCTGGCTGCGCCTGGGCGGCGCGGCGGTGTGGGATTCCGATGAGATCGGCCGAACCCTATGGCAGACAATCGGTTTGGCCGCCACAGCGGCGGTGGTCACCACACTGTGCGCCTTCCCGGTCGCCTGGATCGCGGTGCGCTCCACCTCGGTCTTCGCCCGAATCATCGAGGGCGCCAACTACATCACCAGTTCGCTGCCGGGCATCGTGACCGCACTGGCCATGGTGACGGTAACCATCCATTGGGCGCGACCGTTCTACCAGACCGTCACCATGGTGGTCGCCGCCTATGTGCTGATGTTCCTGCCCCGCGCGCTGGTGAGCGTGCGGGCCGGGTTGGCTCAGGTGCCCATCGGGTTGGAGGAAGTGTCGCGTTCGCTCGGAAAGTCCGGCCCCGCCACCTTTTTCCGAGTGACACTGCGGCTGGCCGCGCCCGCGGCCGCCGCGGCGGGCGCGCTGGTCTTCGTGGCGGTGGCCACCGAACTCACCGCGACGCTGCTGCTGGCCCCGAATGGCACCGAGACGCTGGCGCTGCGCTTCTGGTCGCTGTCGGGCGAATTGGACTACGCGGCGGCGGCGCCGTACGCGCTGATCATGATCGTCGCCTCGATCCCGGTGACGTATCTGCTGTTCACCCAATCCAGGAAGGCGGCAGGGCTGTCATGAGCAGACTCGTCGTAGCCGGCATCTCCAAGAACTTCGGCTCGACCCGCGTCCTGGACGGGATCGACCTCGAGGTGCCCGATGGCACCGCGACGGCGGTGGTCGGCTCCTCGGGCTGCGGGAAGACCACGCTGCTGCGGGTAATCGCCGGATTCGAGTATCCCGACGCGGGTTCGGTGGCCATCGGCGCGCGGACCGTCTCCGACGAGCGGCGCACGGTGCCGCCGCAGCGCCGCCGCGTCGGCTATGTGGCCCAGGACGGCGCCCTGTTCCCGCACCTGACCGTCGGACAGAACATCGCCTACGGCTTGGGCGGCGGCCCGTTCGCCGCGCGGCGGACCTCGGGTCGCGTCCGCGAATTGCTCGAAATGGTGTCTCTCGACCGCGATTTCGCCGCGCGCCGTCCGCATCAACTCTCCGGCGGTCAGCAGCAGCGGGTGGCACTGGCTCGCGCGCTGGCCAGGCAGCCGGAGGTGATGCTGCTCGACGAACCGTTCAGCGCGCTGGACGCGGGTCTGCGCGCCACCACCCGCGAGGCGGTGGCGCAGACTCTGCGCGCGGCGGGGATGACCAGCATCCTGGTCACCCACGACCAGGAGGAGGCGCTGTCGTTCGCCGAACAGGTGGCGGTGCTGCGCGACGGTCATTTCACCCAGGTGGGTGCGCCGCAACTGGTTTACGCCGCACCCGCCGATCTGTATACCGCGCGTTTCCTGGGTGAGTGCGTCCTGCTCGACGCGATGGTGCGGGACGCGACCGCCGAATGCGCGCTGGGTACGGTGCCGGTCCGCCCCGGCGGTCCGACCGGCCGGGTGACGCTCATGCTGCGTCCGGAACAGCTTGTGGCCCACGTGGTCTCGGATTCCGACAAAAGCAGCGGCGCGATCCGCGAGGTGACCTTCCGCGGTCCGGACGCCTTGCTGACCATCGCCGTCGAGGGCGCGGAGACGGTGCGGGTGCGCCGCGCCAGCGCCGAGGCGCCCGAACCCGGTGACCGGGTGCGCCTCGAGGTGCTCGGCTCGGCTGTCGCGTATTCGTGAGAACCCCGGTCCGGTAGGGATCCACCGGACCGGGGTTGCCAGGATCTGGAGCGAGCGGCGGGAATTGAACCCGCGTTAACGGCTTTGCAGACCGTTGCCTAAACCACTCAGCCACGCCCGCCTGACATCTCCTATCCTGCCGATCCGGATCCGGCGCGCCCACCGTTGCGCTCACGCTGATCCGAACGCGCGTGCAATGATCGGAATATGTCTCGGCCACGCCCACTTCCGCTCGATCCCATCGCGGAGGCGCACCGTCAGTGGACCGGTCACGGCTGGGGTGCGGTGGCCGATGGGATGGCCGCGGTCACCTCGTTGGTCCGCGCCCAGCAAATCGTGATGGCGCGGGTCGACGAGGCGCTCAAACCCACGGGGCTGACGTTCTCCCGCTACGAATTGCTGATGCTGCTCGGTTTCAGCAAGACCGGCGCGCTGCCGATGGCCAAGGCCAGCGCCCGGTTGCAGGTGCATCCCACCAGCGTCACCAATACCGTCGACAGGTTGGAGGCGGCGCGTTTGGCGCGGCGGGTGCCGCACCCCAGCGACCGTCGCGCGACCCTGATCGAAATCACGGATGCCGGAAGGGAATTGGTAGCCGAGGCGACACTGGCGCTGAACGAGAAGGTGTTCGCGTTGCCCGGCCTGCCCGCGGATCGGGTGCGGGAACTGCTGGGGTTACTGGCCGAATTCCGCCATGCGGCGGGCGACTTCGACGCGGGTGACGCCGAAGGGCGCTGGACCGCCGACGAACCCGCGCCCGACGCGGACCGGTCGGTCGCTTACTCCGTCGAACCGAAAGACGGGTAACAGTCCGGCATCCAACTGGCGAATACGCCGCCCCGTCGCCTTGGCAGCGGAAGGGAAAGGGTCCACCATGGACCCCATGGTGCTGGTCCTGGGGGTATCCGCGGGCGCTGGCGGAGCCCGCGCGATGCTGACACATTCCGATCAACCGCATCTCCCCCCGATCGATCGCTGTGAAGTGCCGTATCGGGTGGCGGGCGGGATCGAAGAGTCGGTGCTGGAGGCGATCCGGCAGATGTGCGGTTCGGCCGAACGCCGCGCGGAACTCATCACCGCGACGGCGGTCACCTGCCGCTGCACCGAACACGCCGAGGCGGTTCGGGCGGCGGCCGGTCGCACCCGGCTGACCATCGTGGACGAACCGCTGGCCCAGTTGCGCTATCTGCGCTTCACCGGACAGCTACCCGATGACGGTTCGGTCGTCCTGTACGACCTGGGCAGCTCGGGTTTGACAGTGACGCATGCCGATTCGCGCACCGACGCCATCCTGGCGAATCGGCGCAGCACCGTGCTCAGCGGCGACGGCTACGACGCGCTGCTGCGCTGGCGACTGGCCCGCAGCGGGGTGCTCACCGACAAACCCACCAGCCGCCGCCACCGCGAGGAGTTGAGCAGCGCCAGGGTGATCACCGCGACGGATGCCGATTCGGGCGGGCGGGCGGTGCTGACCCGCAGCGATCTGACCGAATTATGCGCGGCGGGCATTCACCATTCGGCCTCATTCGTGCGGCAACTCGTGGCGGAGAGCGGAATTCGGCCGGGGGCGGTGGTACTGCTCGGCGGCTGCACCCGCAGCCCGAATATCCGTCAGGCACTGGGTGAACTGCTGCAACTGCCGATCATCTATGACCCGGAGCCGGAGTACGTCTCGGCGCGCGGCGCGGTCCTGCTCGCGGCGGAGCGCCCCACGGGCGATATCCGGATGGCCATGGCGCGGATCCCCACCGAGCGCCCGGCCGCCGCGCCGGTGGGCCGCCGCAAGATCGTGGCGGCCGTGGCGGTCACGGCGGCGCTCGGCGCCACCATCGCGGGTCTGCTTGCCGTGGACCGCGATTCGGCGCAACCGCACGATCGGCCCCCGGCGACGCAGATCCAGATCGCGACTACGCCGGGAGCCGTGCGCTGATCAGCGGTTGGTGAACTTCGCCGGACGCTTGTCGACGAAGGCGGCCATACCTTCCTTCTGATCCTCGATGGCGAACAGCGAGTGGAATACCCGCCGCTCGAAGCGCAGTCCCTCGGCCAGGGTGGTCTCGAAGGCGCGGTTCACCGATTCCTTGGCGATCATGGCGACCGGCAGGGACATCGAGGCGATGGTCTCGGCCACTTCCAGTGCGGTGTCGAGCAATTGGTCGGCGGGCACGATCCGGGAAACCAGCCCGGCCCGCTCGGCCTCCTCGACATCCATATTCCGACCGGTGAGCACCAGGTCCATCGCCTTGGCCTTGCCGATGGCGCGGGTCAGCCGCTGGGAGCCGCCGATGCCGGGAATCACACCGAGTTTGATCTCGGGCTGCCCGAATTTGGCGGTGTCGGCGGCGATCAGGAGATCGCAGATCATCGCCAACTCGCAGCCGCCGCCCAGGGCGTAGCCCGCGACCGCGGCGATGGTGGGCTTGCGGAACTGGGCCAACCGATCCCAGCGGGCGAAGTAGTCGTCGAGGAACATGTCCATATACGACTTGGGCTGCATCTCCTTGATATCCGCACCCGCCGCGAAGGCGCGCTCTGATCCGGTGATGACGACCGCGCCGATCTCCGCGTCGACCTCCAACTCGTCGAGCGCGGCGATGACATCGTCGAGCACCTGCGAGTTCAGCGCATTGAGCGCCTTGGGGCGGTTCAGCGTGATCCAGCCGACCCGACCCTTGCGCTCCAGCAGGATCGTCTCGAAATCTTGACGCCCACCCGTCGCCCGGCCGTCACCCCCGGCGGAATCGCTACGCGATGCATCCATCTTCAGGCATCCTCTTGGTCGGAACGGCTACGAATGTCAGTGACGATAGCGGAGAAATCGCGGCCCGCATCGGTCTGGTTGAAGCGAGCGTAGATCTCGGCCGCGAGCAAGCCGAGGCGACCGTCGACACTGTTCTCCCGCAACGCGTTCGCGGCCAGACCCAGATCCTTCGACATGAGCGCGGTGGCGAAGCCGGGCTGGTAGTCGTTATTGGCGGGGCTGGCGGGGACCGGTCCGGGCACGGGACAGTAGCTGGTCAGCGCCCAACTCTGGCCGGAGGCGGTGGAGACCACGTCGAAGAAGGACTGGTGGCTCAATCCCAGCTTCTCGCCGAGGACCAGTGCCTCGGACAGGCCGACCATGGAGATGCCGAGCAGCATGTTGTTGCAAATCTTGGCGGCCTGGCCCACGCCCGCGCCGCCGCAGTGCACCACCTTCGCGCCCATGACCTCGAGCACGGGCAGTGCGGCGGCGAAATCGGCGGCCCCGCCACCGACCATGAAGGTCAGGGTGCCCGCGGTGGCCCCGCCGACGCCGCCGGAGACCGGGGCGTCCAGCGCGCGATGTCCGGCGCCGATGGCCAGCACCGCCGCCGACTTGGCGTCGGCCACATCGATGGTGGAGCAGTCGATGAACAGGGTGCCCGGATCGGCCGCGGGCAGCAGTTCGGCGTAGACGTCGAGCACCAGTTTGCCGTTGGGCAGCATGGTGATGACCAGGTCACGGCCCGCTGCCGCCGCGGCGGCCGAATCCACCACGGTCGCACCATTCTCGGCCGCCTGCTCGCGGGCCGCGGGCACCGGGTCGTAGGCGAGGACCTCGTGGCCCGCCCGGACCAGGTTGGCCGCCATCGGCGCGCCCATATGGCCGAGGCCGAGGAAACCTATCCGCTGTGTCGCACTGCTTTGTGTCACTGCTGTACCTCCGGTGCTACCAAACCCAATTCGTCGGAACCCAATTCGGCGAAGTACGCGTCCACCTGAGCGGCGGAGACCTCGGCCAAACCGGCGGGCGACCACTTCGGGTCGCGGTCCTTGTCGATGACCTGCGCCCTGATGCCCTCGACCAGATCGTGCGAGGCCAACGCGGCCAGCGAGATCCGGTACTCCTGATTCAGCGCGGACTCGAGGGCGGGCAGTCCGCGTGCCGCGCGCAGCGCCCGCAGCGTGACCTTCAGCGCCACCGGCGATTTCGTGAGAATCTCGGCGGCGGCCGCATTGGCGGCGGGTTCCGCGCTCGCGCGCAGTCGGTCCACGATCTGCTCCACCGAATCCGCGCCGTAGCAGTCGTCGATCCACGAGCGGGCCGCCGACAGCGCCGATTCCGGTGCGGTCGTCGCGAATTTGGCCACGGCGACATCCGCCGACTCGGTGCGCAGCGTATCCAGCAGTGCCGGAATGTGTTCGGCGGTCACGAAGTAGTCGGCGAAACCGGCGGCGATGGCATCGCCCGCCGTCATCCGCGCGGTGGTCAAGCCCACGTGGGTGCCCAGTTCGCCCGGCGCGCGCGAAAGCAGATAGGTGCCACCGACATCCGGGACGAAGCCGATACCGACCTCCGGCATGCCCACCTTCGACCGCTCGGTGACGATGCGGTGGCTACCGTGGCCGGACAGCCCGACCCCGCCGCCCATCACGATGCCGTCCATCACCACCACATACGGTTTCGGGTAGCGGGCGATGAGCGCGTTGAGGAGGTACTCCTCGCGCCAGAAGCGGCCGGTGGGTGTTTGGGCCGGGTGGGCGAGATCCGCACCGGAGGCGTCGGCGTGGATGGCGACGATATCGCCGCCCGCGCACAGTCCCCGCTCCCCCGCGCCGATGAGTGCGACCGTGCGCACCGCGTCGTCCTCGGCCCATTCCCGCAGCGCCCGCGTGATCGCCAGCGTCATCGGGTGATTCAGCGCGTTGATGGCCCCGGGCCGGTTCAGGGTGATCAGGCCCAGGCCATCGCGACGCTCGATCAGGACTTCGGGTTCGGTCATGCTGCTCCTACCACCGAGCGGGCGACGACCACCCGCATGATTTCGTTGGCGCCCTCGAGAATCTGGTGCACGCGCAGGTCGCGCACGATCTTCTCCAGGCCGTATTCGGCCAGATAACCGTAACCGCCGTGCAATTGCAGCGCCTTGTTGGCGACCTCGAAACCGGCGTCGGTGGCGAACCGCTTCGCCATCGCGCACAGTTCCACCTTGTCGGGGGCATCGGCGTCGAGTGCGGCGGCCGCCCGCCACAGCAGGGTCCGCGCGGCCTCCAATTGCGTACGCATATCGGCCAATTCGAATTGCAGCGCCTGATTCCCGAGCAGGGGTGCGCCGAACGCGTGCCGCTGGGCCAGATAGGGGACGGTCTTGTCGAGTGCGGCCTGTCCGCCACCGACCGAGCAGGCGGCGATATTGAGACGACCGCCATTGAGCCCATTCATGGCGATCCGGAAGCCGTCGCCCTCCGCGCCGAGCCGGTTCGCCACCGGCACCCTGGCGTCGGTAAAGATCACCTGACGGGTCGGCTGGGCGTTCCATCCCATCTTGCGCTCATTGGGTCCGAAGGACAGTCCCGGTGTGTCGGCGGGAACCACAATGGCCGAAATGCCGCGCGCGCCTTCGGCTCCGGTGCGGACCATCACGACATACACATCGGTGCTGCCCGCGCCGGAGATGAATTGCTTGACGCCATTGAGGATGTAGTCCTCGCCGTCGCGAACGGCCTTGGTGCTCAGGGCCGCCGCGTCGGATCCGACGCCCGGTTCGGTGAGCGCGTAGCTGGCCAGGGTCTGCATCGAGGTCAGTCCGGGCAGCCAGCGCCGCCGCTGGGCGTCGTCGCCGTAGGCGTCGATCATCCAGGCGGCCATATTGTGAATGGAGATGTAGGCGGCGATGGCCGGGCAGCCGGTGGCCAACTGCTCGAACACCCGCACCGCGTCGAGTCGGCGCAATTGCGAACCGCCCACATCCTCGCGCACATAGACCCCGCCCAGGCCGAGCGGACCGGCTTTGCGCAGCACATCCACCGGAAAGTGTTTGTGCTCATCCCATTCCAGCGCGTGCGGGGCCAGGAATTCATCGGCGAAATCGCGCGCGGTATCGCGGATGGCGCGTTCGTCTTCGTCCAGGGCGAACATCTGCGTCAGTCCATCGTCGGGATAACGAAAGCGTTGGGAGCGGAGCCCGCGGAGCTCCCAGAAGAAACAGCAGCGGAGTCCACAGAACTCCCAGAACCCGCGGTGCCCCTGATTCCTTCCGGCCAGCGCTGCGTCACCGTCTTGGTCTTGGTGTAGAAGCGGATCGAATCCGGGCCGTGCTGATTGAGATCGCCGAATCCGGAGCGCTTCCAGCCGCCGAAGGTGTGGTAGGCGATCGGGACCGGAATCGGCACATTGATACCGACCATGCCGACCTGCACGCGCGCGGCGAAATCGCGGGCGGTATCGCCGTCGCGGGTGAAAATGGCCACGCCATTGCCGTATTCGTGCTCATTGGCCAGGCGCAGGCCCTCGGCGTAGTCCTTGGCACGGACCACAGCGAGCACCGGCCCGAAGATCTCGTCGCGGTAGATCCGCATCTGCGGGGTCACCCGGTCGAACAGCGTCGCGCCAACGAAGTAGCCGTCCTCGCCGCCCTCGACCTGCACGCCGCGCCCGTCCACCACCAGTTCGGCCCCCTCATCGATGCCGATCTGGACGTAGCGGTTGACCCGGTCCACCCCGTCGCGACCGACCAGCGGGCCGAAGTCCGCGCCCGGATCGTCGGAGCGACCGATATTCAGCTTGTGCACGCGCTCGGTCAGCTTGGCCACCAGGCGATCGGCGGTCTCCTCGCCGACGGGGACGGCCACCGAGATGGCCATGCAGCGCTCACCGGCGGATCCGTAACCCGCGCCGATCAATTGGTCGGCGACATCGTCGAGGTCGGCGTCCGGCATGACGATGGCGTGGTTCTTCGCGCCGCCGAAACACTGGGCGCGCTTGCCATTCGCGGTCGCGGTCTCGTAGATGTACTGCGCGATCGGGGTGGAGCCGACGAAACCGACGGCTTTGATGCGCGGATCGTGCAGCAGCGTGTCCACCGCGACCTTGTCGCCCTGGATCACATTGAAGACACCGGGGGGAAGTCCGGCCTCGAGGAACAGCTCGGCGAGCCGCAGCGGCACCGAAGGGTCGCGCTCGGAAGGCTTGAGCACGAAGGCATTTCCGCATGCCAGTGCGGGGCCCGCCTTCCACAGCGGGATCATGGCCGGGAAGTTGAACGGGGTGATGCCCGCGACCACGCCCAGCGGCTGGCGCATGGAGTAGACGTCGATGCCGGTGCCCGCGCTCTCGGTGTATTCGCCCTTGAGCAGGTGCGGGATGCCCGCGGCGAATTCGACGACCTCGAGTCCGCGCTGGATATCGCCCTTGGCGTCGGCGATGGTCTTGCCGTGCTCGCTGGACAGCAGCGCGGCCAGCGAGTCCATCTCGTCCTGCACCAGGGCGAGGAAGCGCATCAGCACGCGCGCCCGCTTCTGCGGATTGAACGCGGCCCATACCGGCTGGGCCGCCGCCGCGTCGGCGATGGCCGCGAGGACCTCGTCCTTGCTGGCCAGCGGCACCTTGGCCTGCACCTGGCCGATATTCGGGTCGTAGACATCCCCGAAGTTGCCGGAGGTTCCCGACACATGGGTGCCACCGATGAAGTGGGTGAGTTCGCGAACCATGCCAGTCCTTTCTGCGCGATCTGCGGCGATCCTATAGTTGGACGTCCAAGTATATCGAGAGCCGGAACCGGATGTGATTCATCCCACTTTCACAATCGGGCGGCCCGGCCGCGTCGCTGGCGTTGTGATTTGAGTCACCGTAGGCTTGGTTTGACGTCCTAATATCGGGCGTCGGACTCGCCGGAGGCATCCCGTGGCCGATCACACTCAGCTGCACACACTGACGCACCCCATTCGATTCGTCACCTCGGCGGCGCTGTTCGACGGCCACGACGCGGCCATCAACATCATGCGGCGCATTCTGCAGGCCCAGGGCGCGGAGGTGATCCACCTCGGACACAACCGCTCGGTGGCCGAGGTCCTCGACGCGGTGCTCACCGAGGATGTGCAGGGCGTCGCCGTCAGCTCCTACCAGGGTGGCCACGTCGAATACTTCGAGTATCTGGCCGACTCGCTGAAAAAGGCCGGGGCCGAACATGTTCGGATCTTCGGCGGAGGCGGCGGGGTGATCGTCGCGGCGGAGATCGCACGGCTCGCGGCCGCGGGCGTCACCATCTTCTCCCCCGAGGACGGGCAGCGACTCGGCCTGCCCGGCATGATCAATCGACTCATCCGCGAATGCGATGCGGACCCCGCCACCGAACCGCCCGTGCTCGAGGCGGTGCTCGCGGGCGAGCGCCCCGCACTCGCCCGCACCCTCACCTGCCTGCAGCAGGACGCGCTACCCCCGGATATCCGACAGGGTCTCGACGCGGCCGCGGCGGCACGCACCGTGCCGGTCCTCGGCATCACCGGCACCGGCGGGTCCGGAAAGTCCTCGCTCACCGACGAATTGGTGCGTCGGCTGCGCTCGGACCAACAGGACAAACTGCGGGTAGCCGTGCTCGCGGTGGACCCCACCCGCCGACGCGGCGGCGGCGCGCTGCTCGGCGACCGCATCAGGATGAACGCCCTGGACGGCGCGCACATCTTCTTCCGCTCCCTGGCCACCCGCGGCGCGCGGGAACTGCCCAACGGCATCGACGGCATGATCACCGCGTGCAAGGCCGCAGGCTACGACCTGATCATCCTGGAGACGCCCGGAATCGGGCAGGGCGACGCGGCGGTAGTCGACCATGTCGATCTCGCGCTGTATGTGATGACACCAGAATTCGGCGCGGCCTCCCAGCTGGAGAAGATCGACATGCTGGATTACGCGGATGTGGTGGCGGTCAACAAGTTCGAGCGGCGCGGCGCGGCCGACGCGCTGCGCGATGTGGCCCGTCAGCTCATTCGCAATCGCGGGGCCTTCGGGGCCGCGCCCGAGGACATGCCGGTATTCGGCACCAGCGCCGCGACTTTCAACGACGACGGTGTCACGGCGCTGTACCAGCACCTCACGGAGTTGCTCGCCGCGCGCGGACTTCCCTTGCAGCAGGGCACACTTCCGCACGTCGAGATCCGCGCTTCGACCAGATTCGCCCAGATCATTCCGCCTGCCAGGGTGCGCTATCTGGCCGAAATCGCCGACACGGTGCGCGCCTACCACGCCGAGACGGCGACGCAAATCCCGGTGGCACAGCGGATTCAGCGGCTGGCGCAGGTGGCCGCCGAACTCCCCGACGACCCGGCCGTCATCGCCCTCGCCGACAAGGCCCGCACCGAGCTGAGCGCGGACAATGCTGCGCTGCTCGCCGAATGGCCCGCACTGGCCGACTCCTATCGCGGCGAGGAGCAGGTATTTCGGGTGCGCGACCGCGAGATCCGCACCCCACTGCGCCGAGAGACACTGTCCGGCAACACGATTCCGCGCGTCGCACTGCCCCGCTACACCGATCACGGTGAACTGCTCCGCTTCCTGCGCGCCGAGAACCTCCCCGGCCGCTTCCCCTTCACCGCGGGCGTCTTCCCGTTCAAACGCGACGGCGAGGACCCGGCCCGCATGTTCGCCGGTGAGGGCGATCCCTTCCGCACCAACCGCCGCTTCAAGGTGCTCAGCGAGCATTCGACGGCCAAACGGCTGTCCACCGCCTTCGATTCGGTGACCCTCTACGGGCACGACCCGGCCGAACGCCCCGATATCTACGGCAAAGTCGGCACCTCCGGCGTCTCCATCGCCTCACTCGACGATATGACGGCCCTCTACGCCGGATTCGACCTCACCGCGCCAACCACCTCGGTCTCCATGACCATCAACGGCCCGGCCCCCACCATCCTGGCCTACTTCCTCAATACCGCCATAGACCAAGCGCTGGAACGCTTCACCAGCGAACAGGGACGCGAACCGACCGCCGAGGAGGCGGCCGAGGTGCGCGCCGCCACGCTGGCCACCGTGCGCGGCACCGTGCAGGCCGACATCCTCAAGGAGGACCAGGGCCAGAACACCTGCATCTTCTCCACCGAATTCAGCCTGCGCATGATGGCCGATATTCAGGAATGGTTCGTGCGCAACAGCGTCCGCAATTTCTACTCGGTCTCCATCTCCGGCTACCACATCGCCGAGGCCGGGGCCAATCCGATCAGCCAACTGGCCTTCACCCTCGCCAACGGATTCACCTATGTGGAGGCCTATCTCGCGCGCGGCATGCGCATCGATGATTTCGCGCCGAACCTCTCATATTTCTTCTCCAATGGCATGGATCCGGAATATTCGGTGATCGGGCGGGTGGCCCGGCGAATCTGGGCCATCGCCATGCGCGACCGCTACGGCGCCGCCGAGCGCTCCCAGAAACTGAAGTACCACATCCAGACCTCCGGTCGCTCGCTGCACGCGCAGGAGATGGGATTCAACGACATTCGCACCACGCTGCAGGCGCTCATCGCCAGTTACGACAACTGCAACAGCCTGCACACCAATGCCTACGACGAGGCGGTCACCACGCCGAGCGAGGAATCGGTGCGCCGCGCGCTGGCCATTCAGCTGATCATCAATCGCGAATGGGGCGTGGCCATGAACGAGAACCCGCTGCAGGGCAGCTATCTCGTCGACGAGCTCACCGACCTCGTCGAGGCGGCGGTCCTGGCGGAATTCGATCGGATCAGCGAACGCGGCGGCGTCCTCGGCGCGATGGAGACCGGCTATCAGCGCGGGCGGATCCAGGACGAGTCGATGCGCTACGAACAGCGCAAACACGATGGGACACTGCCCATCATCGGGGTCAACACCTTCCGCGCCCCGCACGGCGAACCGGCGCCGCGGCTGGAACTGGCGCGCGGCACCGAAGCCGAGAAACGTTCCCAACTCGACCGGGTCCACGAATTCCAGCGGCGCCATCGCGACGCCGCGCACGCCGCGCTGCGCAGGCTCGAGGCCGTGGCCCGCACCGAGGACAATATTTTCGAGGTCCTGATGGACGCGGCCAGGGTGTGCACGCTGCAGCAGATCACCGACACCTTCTTCACGGTTGGGGGCCAATACCGTCGCAATGTGTGAGCGACTGCGGAGTTTCTCTTCCGACGACGCCGGGCTCGTGTGACAATCTGGGCGACTGAACGCGATATTGCGAGCGGGGAAGGCACGCATGAATTTCCCGGATATCCGGATCATCGACGCGCATATCCACCAGTGGGATCCCTTCACCACGCCGCGCGAGTTCAGCGCGATCGCCAGGGCGATGCGGGTGCTGCCGCTGCCGGAATCGGCGGCGGTGCGACTCGGTCGACGGCGCGATCGCGAATTCGTCGGCGATCCGGCGGCATTCCTGCGCCCCTACCTGCCCGCCGACTATCGCGCCGACGCGGCGGGAGTGCCGGTGGATACGGTCGCGCATATCGAGGTGCAGTGGGCGGCAGAGGATCCGGTGGCCGAGGCCGATGAGACGGGCTGGGTGGCGCGACTGCCCTTCGATCGCGAAGGACCCGAGCTGGGCGCGATCGTCGCGAGCGCGGATCCCGCCGAACCGCGGTTCGCCGCGCTGCTCGACGCGCACCTGGCTGCCTCCCCGCTGGTCTGCGGGATACGAACCATGGTGGCGCACCACCCGGATTCGGGGGTTCGCTCCTTCACCAAAGTCGAGAACGCGCTCACCACAAAGGAATTCCTCGCCGGATTCGGTGAACTGGCCGAGCGCGGACTGTCTTTCGACGCCTGGGTCTATTCGCCGGCCCTCCCCGATGTGGCCGCGCTCGCCGAGCGTTTTCCCGAGGTGCCCATCGTGCTCGACCATCTCGGCACGCCCGCAGGGATCTTCGGCCGCGTCGGCAGGCACACCGGCGACAATCCCGCCCACCGGCGCGAGGTGTTCCTACGCTGGCGCGACGATCTGGCGGCGCTGGCCGCCCACCCCAATGTGGTGGCGAAGGTGAGCGGCCTGGCCATGCCGATCCTGGGTCATCCGATCCCGCCACGCGCAATACCCACCCCCGTCGGCACTTTGCTCGACCGCGTCGCCCCGATGGTCCACCACGCCATGGACGTTTTCGGCACGAACCGCCTGCTTTGGGGCTCCAACTTCCCCATCGACAAACCCGTCACCTCGATCGCCAACAGCCTGCGCACCATCGCCACCGCCCTCACCGACCACGGCGCGAACCCCACCGACCTGCGCCACGTCTTCCACGACACCGCCCACCACACCTACCGCATCACCACACCGGTTTAGATCGCCCAGGGAGTAAGTTCGAAGACGCCCGGTGAGCATCGCCGCACTCCGCGGGAAGCGACGAGCGGCCCGGACCGCGCCACTACGACCGGATCAGCGCATCCTCGATGGCGCGCGTGAGTGCGGCGCGGGCGGTGAGCAGGGAAGGGCCGTACCAGGTGAGGGCGCGGCCCGACACCAGCGCCACCGGAATACCGGGAAAGGCTTCCGGCCCATCGGATTCGGTGAAGACATACGGCTCATCGGGGAGGACGGCCAATTCCACACCCGCCCGCAATTCCGCCTCGGTGACGCGTGGGTAGCGCTCCGCGCGATCGGCGTGCACCACGCGCAGGCCGAGGCGGCGGGCCAGATCACCGGTGAAGGTGTCGCGGCCGACCACCATCCACGGCTTGCGCCAGACCGGTATCACCGCAGGACGCAATGGGCCGGAATGTGCTGGTGCCCAGATCTTTTCCGACTCGATCAGCCATTCGGGCGCTGCATCGAAGACCGTGGCGAAAAGCCTGGTGAGCGACGAGAATGCCTCGGCTACCGTCTCGATCCTGGTGACCCACACCGCGATTCCCGCCGCGCGCAGCCGTTCGACATCGATGCGGCGATTCTCCTCCTGATTGCACAGCACCAGGTCGGGGTCGATCGCCAGAATCCGCCGCAGATCCGGATTCTTGGTGCCGCGCACCCTTTCCACCGCGAACTCGGCCGGATGTGTGCACCAGTTGGTCGCGGCCACCAGGACTTCCGGGCAGGTGGCGGCCACCGACTCGGTCAGCGAGGGCACCAGGGAGACGACGCGGCGCACCGGACCCGCGAGAGGCACCTCGGCACCGAGATCGTCGACCGGATTCATCGCAGGATCCGCCCCGCAGGCACGCGCAGTTCCGCGGGCGCCACGGTGGGCAGGACGGAGGCCGCACCCAAGACCAGCAGGTAGACAACCAGGCCGGTCTGTCGCGCATCCTCCGGCGCATAACCGTTGGCCTCCAAAAGGTTTCGCAGAATATCGAGTCGTGCGGTGTCGATGCGTTCCTGGACCGTCGCCGCCTGCGGATCGTCCACCGCCCAGGCCCGTATGGCCGGTTCGATGCGTGCGGGCGAATCGTCGTCGAGCACCCGGTCTATCAGCGACTCCAGCCGCTGCCGCGCGGACAGGTCCGCGGCGGCGATCTCGCGCAGATACCGGGTGGTGTGCACCTCCGCGAAGTGGTCGAGCAGCGCAGTCCGATAGCCCGACATCCCGGCGAAATGGTGATAGAACGACCCGGTGCTGAGTCCGGTCGCGGCGACCAGCTTGTCGATGGTGAGTCCGCCCGGTCCCGAGGCGCCCAGAATCTCCGGTCCCGAGGTGAGCCACGAATCCTTGCCCGCCATTCGACCCATCCTATAACGCAACTTTTGTTACGGAGCCCGGGATCGTCCGGTACCCGAGGATCAGCGCGCGAGCGCGGTATAGAGGGTGCGCAGTTCGCGCAGGCCCGCCGCGGCGGTCGTTTCGTCGGGCGCGGTCATCCGCAGCGCCCGCCGCAATGGCAGCGGGTCGAGATCGTCGATGGCAGGACGGAATTCGAGCCGCGGCGGTTCGGGCAGTTCCAGTTCCGCACCGTATGGATCGACGTAATCCGTTGGGGCGGGCTCGGTTTCGATCCCTCGTATAAGGGAGTCGAGGTCGATTCCGCGTAGCGTGAGGATATCGCGGGGCTGTTCGTCCAATCGCTCGGCGAGCACGTAGCAGACGGCGGCGGCATGTTTGCATGGCCGGCCCGCGTCAGGACAGGTGCAATCGAAATCCAGATCCGCCGCGGTCTGCGGTAACAGCAGCGGGCCGAGGTCGACGGGCAGTGCGCCGGAAGCGATTTCGGCGAGCATGCCGGGTGCGGCGCGAATCGCCTCCACCAGCAGCTCCAACTCCTCCTCGCGCATGCGCCGCACGGTGAGCACCGACGTGAATGGCCGAGGTTGACTGCCCTGCACCTCGGCCGTCACCCCGCCGGGCTCCACCCGATAGCTCACCACCTGACCGGAGCGGGCATAACTGCGACCACGCGACATCCGCCCCGGCTCCGCCATCCGCTCGATCGCCTCCACCAGCGCCCTGCCCCACCAGGTGCGCCCGAATCCGCCTCGGCGACTACGCGCCTCGACACCGCCGCGCACCGGACGACGTTTCCCGTAGCCGCCCTCATAGCCGTCCACCGGGATCATTCGCCCACTGCCTCCGTGCCGAGAGTGAACAACCGCGCCAATTCGCCGTCGCTGAACTCGGTGATCCAGTTCTCCCCCGCGCCGACCGCCAGATCCGCCAATTGCCGCTTGCCCGAGATCATTTCGTCGATCCGCTCCTCGATGGTGTCGACGCATACCAGTTTGCGCACCTGGACATCGCGCCGCTGTCCGATCCGGTAGGCGCGGTCGGTGGCCTGGTTCTCCACCGCCGGATTCCACCAGCGATCCAGGTGCACCACATGATTGGCGGCCGTGAGGTTCAATCCGGTGCCGCCCGCCTTGAGCGAGAGCAGCATCAGCGGCGGACCGTCCGACTCCTGGAATCCGGCCACCATGGTGTCGCGGCGCTTCTTGGACACACCGCCGTGCAGGAAGGGCACCGCCGCACCGAAACGCTCGGTCAGATACGGGGCGATCAACTCGCCGAACTCGCGAAACTGGGTGAACAGCAAGGCTCTTTCACCCTCGGCCAGCACCGAGTCCACCACATCCTCCACCAGGGCCAGCTTGCCCGAGCGGTGTGCGCCGCGCCGCAGCACGGCCGAGCCGTCGGCCAGGAAGTGCGCCGGATGATTGCAGACCTGTTTGAGCCGGGTGAGCGCGCTCAAGACCGCGCCCTTGCGGGCCATACCCTTCGCGCCCTTGATCTTGGTGAGCATGTCGTCCACCACCGCCTGATACAGCGCGGCCTGCTCCACCGTGAGATTGGCGCGCACCGTCATCTCCAATTTCTCCGGGAGATCGGCGATGACGGCCGGATCGGTCTTCACCCGGCGCAGCACGAACGGCTGGGTGAGATGCCGCAGGCGACTGATGGCATTCGGGTCGCGCTCGCGCTCGATCGGCACGGCGAAGCGGGCGCGGAACGACTGCGGACTGCCCAGCAGCGCGGGCACCGCGAAATCCAGGATCGACCGCAGTTCCTCGAGGCGGTTCTCCACCGGAGTCCCGGTGAGCGCCAACCGATGTCGCGCCCGCAGACCGCGCGCCGCCCTGGCCTGGCGGGTCGCGGCATTCTTGATGTGCTGCGCCTCGTCGAGCACCACCCGCGCCCACTCCTGCCGCCGCAACTCCTCGATATCCCTCGCCAGCAGCACATAGGTGGTGACAACCAGGTCGGCCTCGGCCACCGCGGCATCCAGCCCCGCACCGGCGGGCCGGGACGGACCGTGCAGTACCAGCACCTTCAGGTCCGGGGCGAATCGGGCTGTCTCCCTTTGCCAATTGCCGACCACCGACATCGGGCACACCAGCAGCGTCGGACCGCACGCACCCGATTCGCGCTCGTGCAGCAGCAACGCCAGCACCTGCACCGTCTTGCCGAGGCCCATATCGTCGGCGAGGATCGCGCCGAGACCGAGCCTGCTCATGAAGGCCAGCCAGGACAGGCCGCGCTCCTGATAGGGGCGCAGGGTGGTGCGCAATCCGGTGGGCGCGGCGAGCGGTTCGGGTTCGTGGGAGCGGTCGAGCAGGTCGGCCACCCAACCGGTCGCGTGCACCGCATCGATGGGCACCCGGTCGACGTGGTTGTCGGCCAGTTCGACGAACATCCGATCCAGTTCGGCCGTCATCGGCTCGACACGGCCTGCCACGTAGCGGGCGGCGGCGGCCAGCATCTTGTGATCGGCCTGCACCCATTCGCCGCGCAACTGCACCAGATCCGATTTGGATTTGACGAGTCGGGCCATCTCCGCCTGCGTCAGCACCGTATTGCCCAGGGCGAGTTCCCAACTGAACGACACCAATCGACGCATGCCGACGGTGCTCTCGGCGGCGGGCACCCCGGACACATTCAGCCGCAGGGTGGGTTCGGCGATATTCCAGGCGCGCGGCAGCAGCAGGCGGGCGCCGGATTCGCGCAGGGCGTGCGCGCCGTGCGCGACCAGATCGGCCACCACCTCGGTGGGCAGCAGCAGATCCAGCGAGCGGGGGTCGCTCGGCAGGTCGCGCAGCCGCGGGTAGGCGCGCTGCGCCGCGCCCAACTTCTCCACCGCCGCACGCAGCAGCACCGGATCACCGTGCAGCACAACCGGACTCGGTGCCTCCCCGGCCGATTGCAGACACACCTCCAGCCGCCAGAGCTCTTGCTGCGCCTCGGGTTCCAGCAGGCGCAGCACCAGATCCGGCTCCTCGCCGAGGAGACTCTCCCGCCACCTGATCAGCGCCTCGGACACCTGGAAGCTGCCCGCGTCGAACGGGGTGTCGTCGATCAGGGCCGCGATAAGCGAGTGCTCGGCCGCGACAGGTTCCAGGAGTTCGCGCACCAGCGGGTCGGTCAATTCCGCGACCAGATCGTCCAGCACCGCACTCGGCGCACCCGCCACCCGCAACGCGGGCGGCATGGCGGCCGCCAACTCCGCCAGCCAGGCCCGCAGCGGACGCCCGCCGACCAGCCGCCACCGCACCCACCACTGCCCGTCCTCGCGGCGCAGTTCCGGCGCGACCCGACCCGCCCGCACCCAGCGCTGCACACCCCGCGCCACATGCGACAGATACCGCAGATCTCCGGCCACCTCGCCCTCCGGCAGCCGCTGGCGCAGCACCACCGCCGCCACCATCGGCGTCACCGCGTGCGCCCGCACCTCCCGAACCTCCCCCGCCACCAGCACCCCGGCCCGATGCCGAAACCGCGCCTCGGCCAGCAAACCCCCCAGCGGCCCGCTCACCTCCGCCGCCGCCTGCGCGGGCCAGAGCACCAGTCCCCGCCCCGGAGCCCACAAACCATGCAGCATCCCGCCATCAAATCAGGTCCCCCCGACACCGTCTCGACCACCTCTCCCGCTTCCTCGGCGGCCCGCGTGGCGGATTCGAATAGGGCGCGACAAGATTGTGTTGCCGGTTCCCCATTGGCGCCGATTTCGGACCATACTGGGATATCGGCTGGTCATCGCTGGCTCGGGCCAGAAAATCCTCGAAGCGGAGGGCAGCAAGCATGACGATTCTGCTCCAGGTACTCGAGCAGAGCTTTACGCCGACCACACCGTGGGAACGGCGAAAATTCACCTTCATCAATGCCGACAAGATCGTCGGGATGCGCCTGGACGGGCAGTGCGGGGTATGGCTCGACCTGTCGCGCCCCGGTGAATCGCAGCGGCTGGCGCACACCGTGGATCCGCGCGAGGCGATCACCTTCCTGCTGACCACCTTCGCCAAGATCGCCGAATGCGAGGACGGCGGCGGCTCGTGGCTGATCGGTCACGACGGCTGCCACACCGGCAGCCTCGCCGCGACCCGCTTCCCACCCAGGGCCAGGCAGGTCATCGAGGACGAACTGCTGGCCCGCGCCTGGCTGTGAGATTCAGGCCCCGGTGGCCACCGGCCGCTTCGGATCATTCGACCACTGCGACCACGATCCCGGATACAGCGCCGCCTCGACACCCGCGATGGCGAGCGCCGCGATCTGGTGCGCCGCGGTGACCCCCGACCCGCAATACACCGCGACCGGACCCGCGCCGAATTCGGCGAAGCGGTCGCGCAGCTCGTTCGTGCTTCGGAACCGGCCCGCCGAGTCCAGGTTGGCAGCGGTGGGCGCGCTGACCGCGCCGGGAATATGGCCCGCGCGCGGATCGATCGGTTCGGTCTCGCCCCGGTAGCGTTCGCCCGCCCGCGCGTCCAGCAGCACACCCGACCAGCGCGCCGCCGCATCGGCATCGATGACCGGCAGATGACCGGGCGTCAGCACCACGTCGCCCGGTTCCGGATCGGGTTCGGCCCCGGTGGCCACCGCGCCGCCCGCCGCGATCCACGCGGGCAGCCCACCGTCGAGCAGCCGCACGTCGGCAATGCCGGACCAGCGCAGCAACCACCAGGCGCGCGCCGCCGCCATCGCGCCGGTGGCGTCGTAGACGACAACGGGATCGCCCGCCCGGATCCCCCAACTGCGCGCGCACCGCTGCAACTGGCCGATCTCGGGCAGCGGGTGTCGGCCGCGCGCCGGTGCGGGCGGCGCGGCGAGCTCGGTCTCCATATCGACGAAGACCGCGCCGGGCACGTGCCCATCGAGATAGTGCTGCGGACCATCCGGGTCGCCCAGTGCCCACCGCACATCGAGTAGACGAACCCGTTTGTCCGCCAGGGCTTCCCGTAGTTCTTCCGGCGAGATCAGCACCGCGCTCAACCTGACTCCTTGACGAATCGCCCAGCTCGGATCGATGGCACCACCCTACGCAAACCGCGCCGCGCGCGGGGCACGACCCGGACGGAAATCAGTCCAGTTTCCGGAGGCCGGCTACCGACACCCGCACGCCGTGACGGCAGGATCGCGCGAATGACGAAGGTTTTTCCGGTGCCCGAACAAGCGGCGACATCCGAGGCGGTGGGTTTGGCGCCCGCGCTCACTGCCGGAATCGTCACGGCGCTGGTGGGTTTCGTCAGCGCGTTCGCGGTGGTGCTGAAGGGTCTGACCGGGGTGGGGGCCTCGCAGGCGCAGGCGGCGTCCGGATTGCTCGCGGTGTGCCTCACGCAGGCGGTGGGGATGATGGTGCTGAGCTACCGGTATCGGATGCCGATCTCGCTGGCCTGGTCGACGCCGGGCGCGGCGCTGCTGGCCGGTGCCGGGGCGGTGGCGGGTGGGTGGCCCGCCGCGGTGGGGGCCTTCGTGCTGACCGGTGTCCTTATTCTCTTGACCGGACTGTGGGGGCGGATCGGCGATCTGGTGGCGCGCATCCCGGTGGGGATCGCGCAGGCCATGTTGGCGGGGGTCTTGCTGCCGCTGTGTCTGGCGCCGGTGCGCGCGGTGCCCACCAGTCCGGCGGTGGTGCTGCCGGTGATCGCGGTCTGGTTGGTGCTGCAGCGCTACGCCAAGCGGTGGGCGGTGCTCGCGGCCTTCGTCGCGGCGGCGGTCGGCGCCGGTATCAGCATGGTCCTCGACCATCGCGGCCTGGAGTTGGCGAGCATGGTGCCATCGGTGGAACTGACGGTGCCGCACTGGAATTGGCAAACCATCATCGGTATCACGGTGCCGCTGTACATCGTCACCATGGCCTCGCAGAACATTCCGGGCAGCGCGGTGCTCGGTTCGTTCGGTTATCAGGTGCCGTGGCGCGCGGCCATGACCGTCACCGGGGTGGGCACGATACTCGGCGCGCCTGCGGGCGGGCATGCCATCAATCTGGCGGCGATCAGCGCGGCGTTGGCGGCCGCGCCGTCGGCGCATCCGGATCCCAAGCGGCGGTGGATCGCGGCGTTCACGGCGGGTTTCGGCTATCTGGTGCTGGCGCTGGCCTCGGCCGCGGTGGTGGCGCTGATCGCGGCGGCGCCTGCGGGCACGTTGGAAACCGTTGCCGGACTTGCCCTGCTGGGCACGCTGGCGGCCGCATTGGCGGGCGCGCTGCGCGCCGAGGAGCATCGGGAGGCGAGTGTGCTCACCTTCCTCATCGCCGCTTCCGGTGTGAGTTTCCTGGGTGTGGGCGCGGCATTTTGGGCGTTGGTGGTCGGACTGATCGCGCGCCGTCTTTTGGCCGCGCGGACCTGAGGCGAGCCGTCGCCCCCGCGGAGGTCGGGATCACCCTCGCCCTCGATCCCGACCTCCGCGGGGGCGACGGAATGTCGCCTAATTCAGATTAACTCAAACCTGTTCCGCCAGCCCGGATTTCACTATTCCCAGCACCGAATCGACGGTATCGGAAAGTGTTTCGCATACCGGGGCGCCGAAACGCCGCGCGGTATGGATCAAATACCGGTTGCGTTCCGGATTCGGACAGTCCGGTGGGCAGCCGAGCACGAGACGACCCGATCCCACGTACAGTCCGAATTCGACATTTGTCGTAAATCCCGGCAGTCTGGTCACATCGCGGGGGATCCAGAACATGATCGCGCTCGCCCCGCTCAATCCGGCGATCTCCCAATCGATCTGGGCGTCATAGTCGGAGGCGCGGAAACCGACCGCCGATTCCGGGGCGAGCACCGACAGCGGCCCCGGACCGCGCCAGGCCGCTTCGAGCGCGGCAATGGCGGCAGGCCGCCAGGACGGGGTGCGGTCCTCGCGCGGCGTCGGTCCGGCGAGAAATACGCTCGGCCCCTCGGGAATGGGCTCGCGCGCCCAAATAACTCGCACCGGATCACCCATTGGGCGCCACCTTTCAATTCCGCTGTGGCCCTCATGAGACCACAGCGCTTTTCTCACGCTTGGAGTCCGGCCTGAAATCGGCGCATCCCGCGCAGCCAGCGATCGTAATCGGCGCCTTTGTGCCGATACATTTCCAATACCTCGGGATGCGGCAGAATCAGAAACTCCTCCGCCACAACGCCTTCCATGACCGCGGCGGCGACCTGCTCCGGCGTCAGCACCGCGCCCGCCGTCGTCACCGCCTTGACCGCGAGTTCGGCCTCGGCGACATCCTCGGCGGGAACCAGACCGGTCTGCAGCAACCGGGTGTCCACCCCCATCGGACACAGACAACTGACCCGAATCCCCTTGTCGCCGTATGTCACCGACAGCCACTCAGCGAATCCCACCGCCGCATGCTTGGACACCGAATAGGGGGCGGAACCGAGTTGGGTGAGCAGTCCGGCCGCCGAGGCGGTGGCGACGAAATAGCCCGCGCCCCGCTCGACCCAGCCGGGCACCAGCAGCCGGGCCGCCCGCACATGGGCCATGGTGTTGACCTCGAGCGCCGCCGCCCACTGCGCGTCGGTGCTCTGCAAACCCGCACCGCCACCGATACCGGCATTGGCGAAATACAGGTCCACCGGGCCGAATTCGGCCTCGGCCCGCTCGATCAGCCCGCGAATCACCCGCTCGTCGGCGACATCGCCGTCGGCCGCCACCGCACCCGCGCCGATCGAAGCGGCCACCTCGGCGACCCGATCGGCCGCGAGATCGGCGAGGACCACCCGCGCCCCACCCGCCACCAATGCCCGCGCCAGCGCCGCACCGATGCCCGCGCCCGCCCCCGTGACAATCGCAACCTTGCCCGAAATCTCCATCCCCGCACCATAGGCCCTGCCTCGCAGACAGGGCGCCTACGAACTCATACCGCGCTCCCGCGAGGGCGCGCCCGCCAACCGGTGCAGCAGCGGCGCGGTGCGCGGACCCACCAGTTCGCGCATCACCAGCGCCATATTGGTGCGCTCCACACCCGGAATCTTGAGGATCTGTCCCGCGATGCGATATAGGTCGTCGGCGTCGCGCGCCACCACCCGCACCGTCAGGTCGGTCAGCCCCGTCATACCGCACACCTCGGTCACCTCCGGCACCTCGGCGATCTCGTCCACCACCGGATCCAAACGGTGCTGATCGACGACCACCGCGACGAAGGCCGACAGCGGGTAGCCCAGCGCCCGCGCCCGCACCCGCCGCTCGAAACTGCCGAGCACACCGCCCGACTCCCAGCGCGACAGCCTGGCCTGCACGGTATTGCGGGAAAGGCCCAGGCGCGCCGCGAGTTCGACGCCCGTAGCGCGCGGGTTGGCGACCAGCTCCAGCAACAGACGCGCGTCGGTCGCGTCCAGCATCGGGTCGGCGGAATCTCGACTGCTCATACGACGCAGTATGACATTGGTCACCGGTGTCAAATTGAGCAATATGCCCATTCGCGTGTTGATCACTTGCGCAGACCGCATTCTCGTGGAAGCTGTGTGGTATACGACACATCTGCGCGCGGCGCACCTGACGAGGAGGCGGTCAGCGATGCCGGACAGGCCCAACTACCCCGTGCAATTGGTGCAGCCCGACGGTCACCGGGTCCTCGACCGCGAACATGCCGCGCTCGTCGCCGATATCGGCCCGGAGCAACTGCGCGCCCTCTATACCGACATGGTCGTTGTGCGCCGCATCGATATCGAAGGCACCGCGCTGCAACGTCAAGGCCAGCTCGGACTGTGGGCTCCGCTGCTCGGTCAGGAAGCCACCCAGGTCGGTTCGGCCCGCGCCCTGCATCCGGACGACTACGTGTTCTGTTCCTATCGCGAGGCCGCCGTAGCCTATTGCCGCGGCGTCGATCCCACCGAACTCACCCGCCTGTGGCGCGGCGTGGCCCACTCCTGCTGGGATCCCGACGCGGTCAGTATGACCAACCCGAATATCATCGTCGGCTCGCAGGGCCTGCACGCCACCGGCTACGCCTACGCGGCCCATCTCGACGGCGCGGAGATCGCCACCATCGCCTATTTCGGCGACGGCGCGAGCAGCCAGGGCGATATCGCCGAGGCGCTGGGCTTCGCGGCGGGTTGGGGTGCGCCGGTGGTGTTCCTGTGCCAGAACAATCACTGGGCCATCAGCGAACCCGTGCGCGTGCAGAGCCAGACTCCGATCGTGCGCCGCGCCTACGGCTACGGGATTCCCGGCGTACAGGTCGACGGCAATGATGTGCTCGCGGTGCTTGCCGTCACCAGGCAGGCGATCGAGCGGGCGCGCAGCGGAGGCGGACCGTCGTTCATCGAGGCCATCACCTACCGGATGGGTCCGCACACCACCGCCGATGATCCTACCCGCTACCGCGCCGCCGCCGAACTCGAGGAATGGTCGCACCGCGATCCCATCGACCGCCTGCGCCGGCTGCTCGAGCACGAGGGTCTGCTCGACGCCGAATTCGAGGCACGGGTCACAGCGCGCGCGGACGAGGTCGGCGCGCAGGTGCGCACCGCGACCATCGACATGCCCGATCCGGACCCGTCCGCGCTGTTCGACCACGTCTACACCACCCCGCACGCGCTCATCACCGAGGAGCGGCGGGAGTACGCGGCGTACCTGGCGGGCGATCCCGGCCTCGACGCCGCGCGAACGGAAGGAGTCCCGTAAATGATCACCACCTTCGCAGGCGCGCTCAATACCGGCCTGCGCCGGGCCTTGGAGGGCGACCCCAAGGTGCTGCTGATGGGCGAGGACATCGGCAAGTTGGGCGGGGTCTTCCGGGTGACCGACGGCTTGCAGAAGGATTTCGGCAACAACCGCGTCATCGATACCCCGCTGGCCGAATCCGGCATCGTCGGAACGGCTTTCGGCATGGCGCTGCGCGGCTACCGACCGGTGTGCGAGATCCAGTTCGACGGATTCGTCTACCCGGCCTTCGATCAGATCGTCTCGCACGTGGCCAAGATCCACTACCGCACGCAGGGCAAGGTCGTCGCACCGATGACCATTCGCATACCCTTCGGCGGCGGCATCGGGTCGGTGGAGCATCATTCCGAATCGCCGGAGGCGTATTTCGCGCACACGGCGGGACTGCGAGTGGTCAGTCCCAGCACCCCCGCCGACGCCTACGTCATGATCCGCGCCGCCATCGCGCTCGATGACCCGGTGATCTTCTTCGAACCCAAGCGCCGCTACTGGGACCGGGCCGACCTCGATTTCGCCGCGCTCGACGCCGAACCCGAATTGCCGCTGGAGCGGGCCAGAGTGTGTGTCAGCGGGGCGGACGCCACCATCGTCACCTACGGCGGCACGGTGGCCACCGCGCTGTCGGCCGCGAAGATCGCCGCCGAGGAGGGGCATGGGCTCGAGGTGATCGACCTGCGCAGCCTGTCCCCCATTGATTTCGACACCATCGAGGCATCGGTGCGCAAGACCGGCCGACTGATCATCGCGCACGAGGCGCCGGTCTTCGCCGGACTCGGCGCGGAGATCGCCGCGCGCATCACCGAGCGCTGCTTCTATCACCTCGAGGCCCCGGTGCTGCGGGTCGGCGGCTTCGACATCCCCTATCCTCCGGCCAAACTGGAGAAGCACCACCTGCCCGATCCGGACCGCATCCTCGCCGCGGTCGATCGCACCTTGGCCGCCTGACCCCGACGCGAGAGGACCGACGTGGCACAGACCGTCCCCCAGCGGGATCCGAATATCCTCGAATTCCGACTGCCGGATCTGGGCGAGGGACTCGCCGATGCCGAACTGCTTCATTGGACGGTGGCCGTCGGCGATACCGTCGAACTGAATCAGACCATCGCCGAGGTGGAGACGGCCAAGGCGGTGGTCGCACTGCCCTCGCCGTTCGCGGGGCGGGTGGTCGAGCTACTGGCCGAACCGGGGGCGACGGTGCTGGTCGGCGCGCCGCTCATTCGGATCGCGAGTTCGACGCGAGCGCAGGCGGAGCAGGCCGATTCGGGTCCGAACGATTCGGGCGGGCGGACCGCGGTGCTGGTGGGGTACGGGCCGGAAGGCGAGCAGGTCTCGCGGCGGCGGCGACCACAGGCTGCCGCCGCGACCGAAGCGACCTCGGCGCCGGATAGCACCGAGGCGGAGCGCGTATCCGCCAATGGCGCGAATTCGACCGCGACCGAACCGGATACGTCCGCTCATGGCGCCGCGCAACGCGCCGCCGCTACGCCCGCCGCTCGAAAACTGGCTCGCGAGTTGGGAATCGATCTGTGGTACGTCGCCGGATCCGGCCCGGAGGGCGCGGTCACCGTGGACGATGTGCGCGGCGCGGTCCCCGTCTCACAGCCGCGCGTCCAGACCGCTCAACGCACCGCCCCGGAGGCGGCCCGCCCGACCGCCCGCGAGGAACGCACCGGGATCAGCGGTGTCCGCAAGCGCACCGCCGCCGCCATGGTGGCCAGCGCCCGCACCATTCCCCAAGCGGGAGCGGGTATCACCGTCGACATCACCGGATCGATGGAGCTCATCGATCACCTGCGCAGCACCAAGTCCTTCGCCGATCTCGCGCTGACACCGCTGGCCCTGGTGGCCAAGTCGGTGCTCGCCGCGCTCGCCGAATTTCCGAGAATCAACGCGTACTGGGACGAGCAGAACCAGGAGATCGTCACCAAGCACTATGTGAATCTCGGGATCGCGGTGGCCGCCGAGCGCGGTCTGCTCGTCCCGAATATCAAGGAGGCGCAGGCGCTGACCCTGCGCGACCTGTGCCGGGAGCTCGGCTGGCTGATCGATACGGCCCGCTCCGGCGTGGCCACACCGACGGATCTGCGCGGGGGCACCTTCACCATCAGCAATGTGGGCGTCTTCGGGGTGGATACCGGTCTGCCGCTGGTCAATCCGGGCGAGGCGGCGATCCTGTGCCTCGGCGCGATCCGCAAGCAGCCCTGGGTCTATCGCGATGAACTGGCCGTGCGCTGGGTGACGACACTGACCTTGAGCTTCGACCACCGACTCATCGATGGCGAACTGGCCGCGCGCTTCCTGGCCACCACCGCCGGACTGCTGGAGGATCCGCTCACTCTGCTGAGTCGGATTTGACCGGTCCCGCGAGAGTGGTGGCCGCCTCGCGAATCGCCGCGGGAATCTCGACCGGTTTGCGCGTGTCCGCGTTGACGTAGACGTGCACGAAATCGCCGGTCGCCGCCAATTCCAGACTCGCGCCGTCCTCCCGGAAGATCGCCAGATCGTAGGTGATGCTGGAGCGACCGAGCCGCGTCACGCGCAAACCGACCCGGATCCGGTCCGGAAAACTGAGCGAGGCGAGGAAGCGGCACGAAGTCTGCGCCACCACGCCGATGGCGGGCAGGGTTCGGATATCGGTGCCGGTGGCCTCCATCAGCCAGCCGTTCACGGCCGAATCGAAATAGGAGTAGTAGACCACGTTGTTCACGTGACCGTAGTGGTCGTTGTCGGCCCAGCGGGTCTGGACCGGCCAGAGCACCGGATATTGCTGCTGCGTCACCCGGCCGACGATATCGCAGCCCGCACCGGCCGCCGACATCCCGGCCCTATCCGACCGAGGACAGCCCCGCCGCCGCGCTCGCTTGGCGGTGGTCGCGCGGACTGATGCCGAAATGCCGTTTGAAGGCGGTGCTCAGGGCGAAGGCGCTGCCGTAACCCACTTGGCGGGCAATGGCTTCCACGGTGGCATCGGATTCCTGGAGCAGGTCGGCGGCCAATGCCAGCCGCCACTCGGTGAGGAAGGACATGGGCGGCTCGCCGACCAGATCGGTGAACCGCCGGGCCAGTGCGGCACGCGAGACGCCGACAGCCTCGGCCAGACTCGCCACCGTCCAGCCGTGCGCCGGATTGTGCTGTAACAACCGCAGCGCCTTGCCCACCAGCGGATCGCTGTAGGCGTGGTACCAGGCGGGGGCGTCATTGTGGGCGAACCAGGCGCGCAAAGCCGCGATCAGCACCAAATCGAGCAGGCGGTCCAGGACGACACTCTGGGCCGGTTCGTCGCGCACGGCCTCGTCGGCGAGCACCTCCACGATGCGACCGTCGAATTCGCCGCGCGGCAAAACGATCAGCGCGGGCAGCGCGCGCAACAATCGCCTGCTCGCCGCACCCGCCGACTCGTAGGTGCCGGTGAGCAGCACCGTCGCGCCCTCGGGATTGGTCCCCCACTGTCGCACACCCAAACTGAGTGTCTCGCAGACGATCTCGCCGTCGGGCAGGCGGGTGAGGTTGCCGGGCTCGATATAGATCTGCGGTTCGGTCGCCGGATCGTCGGCCACCGTGTAGTGGTCGGGGCCGCGGAAGATCGCCACATCGCCCGCCGACACCCGGCGCGGGGCGGCGCTGCCGCTCATCAGCCACGCCTCGCCGCGAATCACGGCGCACACAGTCAGCGGCGCCTCGTCGCGCACCCGCAGCGACCAGGGTGGATCGAGGAGCGAACTCATCAGGAACGCACCTCTCGCGCGTGGGCCTTCGAGCAGACTGGCTAGCGCATCCACCCGATCCACGGTAGACGATGGAGCATGCGCGCGAGCCGATGAACGATGTTTCGACGCGACCGGGGCCGGTGTACTCGAATCATGGAAACGCGCACCGATAACCTCACCCTCGTCACCGGCGGCACCGGCAAGACCGGTCGCCGCGTCGCGACCCGGCTCGCCAGGGCAGGCCATCCGGTCCGGGTCGGCTCCCGCCTCGCCGTCATCCCCTTCGACTGGGAGGACCGTGCCACCTGGGGACCTGCCCTCGCCGGAGTGCACGCCGTCTACCTCGCGTTCCAACCGGATCTGGCGGTGCCGCACGCACCGGAGACCATTCGCGCCTTCACCGCCGCCGCCGTGGCGGCCGGGGCGCGCCGGGTGGTGCTGCTCTCGGGCCGGGGTGAACCCGAGGCCGCCGAATGCGAACGGGTGGTTCAGGATAGCGGTCTGGAGTGGACGGTGCTGCGCTGCGCCTGGTTCTTCCAGAACTTCAGCGAGGGCGCGTTCCTGGACTACATCCTGGCGGGCGAACTCGCGGCGCCCAATGGCTCGGTGCCCGAACCCTTCGTGGACGCCGACGACATCGCCGAAGTCGCGGTGGCCGCGCTCACCGACGACGGCCACGTCGGCCGAACCTATGACCTCACCGGACCTCGGGCACTCACCTTCGCCGAGGCGGTGTCGCAGATCGGTGCGGCCCTCGGGCGCGAGATCGCCTTCATCCCGCTGTCCCGCACGGAATTCGTTGCGGCGCTGACCGAATACCAGGTGCCGACCGATGTGGTCAGCCTGCTGGACTATCTGTTCGGCACCGTGCTCGACGGCCGCAATTCCGGCACCCGCGACGGCATTCGGCAGGTGCTGGGTCGCGAACCCCGCGAATTCACCGAATACGCCGCGGCGATGGCCGCGACCGGTGTGTGGCGAGCCGGATGAAGGTCGATGCGCGCGCGGGCGGCGGCCGGTAACGTCGAGCGGTGTCCGCTGTCACGCTCGACCGTCCGACCCGCATCGCTCGCGTCGCGGTCTTCACGGTCTTCACGCTCAATGGGTTTCTGTTGTCCATGTGGGTGGTCCACATCCCCGTGATCACCGACCGCACCGGCGTCGATCCGGCGGCACTCGGGATGTTCATCCTGCTCATGGCGGGTGCGGGCATTGTCGGTATGCGGGCGGCAGGCCCGCTGGCGGACCGGTTCGGCAGCCGCGCGATGGTCGGGGTGGCGGCCGCGGTGGCCTCGCTCGCGGTGCTCGGTCCCGGTCTCGCGGTCGGCCCGCTCACACTGGCAATCGCCCTGGCCTGCTTCGGATTCGGCAATGGCGCGCTCGATGTCTCGATGAATACCCAGGCGGTGCATGTCGAGCGCGCGTACGGTCGCCCGATCATGGCGGCGTTCCACGCGCTGTTCTCCGGCGGCGGATTGCTCGGATCGCTGATCGGCGCGGCCACCCTGCGCGCGGGTTGGGATGCCCGGCTGACACTGTCGATCGCGGCGGTGCTCGGCGTGCTGATCACCGCGTCGCTGGTGCCGGGCCTGCTGCGCGACCGCGGCACAGCCGACCCGGAATCCGGTTCCGCCGCAGCGCGATCCGAGCAGCCCACCGGCGACAAGCGGACGACCGCGCGAAAGGTGTTGGCGCTGGCGGCGATAGCCTTCGGTGTTCTGCTCGCCGAAGGCGTGGCCAATGACTGGAGCACTTTGCACATGCGCGACCACTTGAACGCCGACGCGTCCACCGCCGCGCTGGCCTTCGGCGCGTTCTCCTTCACCATGACGGCGGGCCGCCTCGCCACCGACCGGATCAGCGGCCGCTTCGGGCGGGTCGCCGTGGTCCGATACGGATCGGCGCTGGCCGCATTGGGTTTCGCGGTCGTGATCGCCTCGCCGGTAGTTGCGCTGACCCTACTGGGCTGGGCCATGGCCGGATTCGGACTGTCCGGGGTGGTGCCGCAGATCTTCACCGCCGCAGGCAATCTCGGCTCGGCCACGGCCGCGACGGATATGTCGCGCGTGTTCGGCCTCGGCTACTTCGGACTGCTCGCCGGTCCCGCCGTCATCGGGTGGTTGACCATCCTCATCCCGCTGAACGCGGCCCTCGTCGTCCCGCTGCTGGCCGTCCTGCTCTGCTGCCGGTATGCCGCAGTGGTCGCGGCGCGCTGATCCGCCGGCTCACAGATACATTCCGGCGGACACGGATTCGCTCGGCACGGACCGAATCCGCGCCGAGCCGTCGCGCAGATCGACCAGTTCGGCCAGCGTCGCGCCCGCCTCCACCGGGTCACGGCGACCCGATCTGGCCAACCACTCGGCGGCCTCGGCGGACGAGAGCCGCCCCACCTCGATCTGAGCCAGACATCGGCCCGGTCGGACCACCGCCGGATGCAGTCGGGACAACTCCTCATTGGTGGTGATCGCGACCAGCACATCGCGCCCCTGCCCGAGGATGCCGTCGGTCAGATTGAGCAGCCGCGAAAGACCTTGGCCCGCAGTCTCCCTGGCCTCGCCGCGAATGAGTTCGTCGCAGTCCTCCAGCACCAGCAGCCGCCACCGCTCACCGTGATCGTCGTCCTCCGCGCCCGCCGCGACCTCCATCAGGTAGCCCGGACTGGAGAACAGCACCTCCGGATCCAGCACGCAGTCGAACTGACACCACGAAGCCCAAGCTCTGGCCAGCGCGCGCAAGGCCGTCGTCTTGCCGGTGCCGGGCGGGCCGTGCAGCAGGATCAACCTGCCGGTGATATCGGCGGCCGTGAGCGCCATCAACCTATCGACGGCCTCGGTCACCGGAGCGGAATAGTTCTCGCGAATGCCCGACCACTCCGGGGTCGACACGGCCCGGCCCCTGCGGCGCGCGCCACGCCCGTCGAGATGCCAGAAACCCATCTCGACCGATTCGGCGGCCGGAGCGGGCTCGACCGCATCCTTGGTGGCCTCCTCCAGCACCGAACGCGCGAGTTCGGAAGTCGTCGCGGTGATCTCGAGCATGGCCGACCCGCCATTCCAGCGCACCGACCGCAGACTCCACCCCGGACCGGTGCACAGCACCGCACCCGAATGTTCCTCCTCGGCGGCGCGCAGCACCGTCGCGGTGGTCGGACGCAGTGGGGCGTCGGACCGCACCCGCTCCAGATGCACCGTGCGGGCGAAGGGCTGATCGCCGCGCAGGAACGGCGCCAATGCCAGCGCGTCCAACGCATCGCGGCTGGTGTAGGAGGAATCGACGGCCGCCGCCCACGGCAGCCCGTTATCGGGTTCGGCCCCGGCGTCGGCGGGATGGATCACCCGCAACGGCTCATTTCGTGCAGACACTCCGACCATGATCTTCCCGCCGACCCGAACCTGTCCAGCGAATAACCCGTTCCCGGAACTACTTCGGCGCGACGAGACACAGCGTCATCGGGTCCGGCTTCGGATACACGATGGTCTCGTGCTCGGTGGCCCCGCTACCGCAGGCGGCGGGCTCGGCCCGACCGGTGACGATGCGGCCGATCTTGAAGTCGGCGCTCGCGGTGCAGGCCACCTTGCTGCTGGCCGAGAAGTGCGAGGTCTTGACGCAATCGCCCTCTTTGACATTCAACCGCAGGCACAGCGTGTAACTGCTGGTTTTGCGGCCGACCTCGTAGTAGCTCGCGTAATCCTTGGTGGCGCAATCGGCGTTGGACTTGTCGATCCGCTGCGCCACCACATAGTTCGCCTCCGCGTCCTCGCAGCTCTTGATGGCGAATTCCGGTTTGTACGAACTGCCCCCGAGCTTGGCGCACTGGCCGACCTCGATCTTCTGCGGGTCACTGCGGGTGAGATAGTGCACGACGGCGCCCAATCCGATCACCACCGCCAGCACCCCGGCCACCACGAGCAGCGCGCGCAGCAGATTCGCCTTGCGCTGCGGAGGCGAGGGCACGTATACGGGCGCGGCGGGTGGAAATCCGGGCTGACCCGGCGGCGGAAACCCGCCTGCCGGATAGGTTTGCGGCCCGGCCATGGGATCACCCTGTGGCGCACCGTAATTCGGCGGCGGATAGGGCGCGCCGCCGGGCGGCGTCGCGTAGGGTCCGCCTGCGGGTGGCGCAGCGCCCCAACCCTGTTGCGGCTGTCCCGAATTCGGAAGATTCGGCGGTGTGGTCATCTGGTCCTCCCCGGTCCTGCTCTTCCGGTCGACCTCTCGACCGGCGACCTCCACCGCCGAATCTATCCGAACCCCAATCGCGCCCGATATCGCGGTCGACCTATAGCGCTTTGAGTTCCTCGGTGACGGCGGCGACGGATTTCTTGGCGTCACCGAAGAGCATCGAGGTGTCCTCGGCGTAGAACAGTGGGTTGTCGATACCGGCGAAACCGCTGTTCATTGAGCGTTTGAGCACGATGACGCTGCGGGCCTGGTCCACGTTCAGCACGGGCATGCCGTAGATCGGGCTGCTCTTGTCCTCGCGGGCAGCCGGATTGGTGACATCGTTCGCGCCGATCACCAGCGCCACATCGGTGCGCGCGAATTCGCCGTTGATATCGTCCATTTCCTTGAGCGCGTCGTAGGGGACCTCGGCCTCGGCCAGCAGCACGTTCATATGCCCCGGCATGCGCCCGGCCACCGGATGAATCGCGTATTTGACCTCGACGCCCTTGGCCTCCAACAGCGAGGCCATCTCCTTGACCGCGTGCTGTGCCTGCGCCACCGCCATGCCGTAGCCGGGCACCACGATGACCTGGTTGGCGTAGGCCATTTGAATGGCGGCATCGGCCGCGGAGGTGGCCTTGGCCTGCTTCTGCTCACCCGAACCCGTCACGACGGCCCCGCCGCCGCCGAATCCGCCCGCCACGATGGCCGGAATGGAGCGGTTCATCGCCTTGGCCATCAGGTTGGTCAGGATGGAACCGGACGCGCCGACGATCATGCCCGCCACGATCATGGCGGTGTTGTTCAACGCCAGACCCGCCGCCGCGGCCGACAGGCCGGTGAGCGCGTTGAGCAGCGAGATCACCACGGGCATATCCGCGCCGCCGATCGGCAACACCACCATCAGCCCCAGCGCGGCGGCCAACACCAGCACCGCGATCATCCACAGCTGCGACACACCATCTTTGGTCGCGCCGACCCCGATGACCACCGCCGCCGCGACGGCGCCCAGCAACAGCAGCAGATTCAGCGGCTGCTGCCACTTCCCGATGCCGATCGGACGGCCGGGCAGGATTTCCTGCAATTTGCCGAACGCGATCAGCGAGCCCCAGAACGACACCGATCCGATGATCGCCGCGAACAGCGAGCCGATCACGATATGCACCGTCGGCTGCTCGTCGAAATGCGAGAACCCTCGGGAGTTGATGAATTCCGACCAGGCGATGAGCGCGACGGTGCCGCCGCCGACACCGTTGAACGCGGCCACCAACTGCGGCATCGCCGTCATCTTGGTGAACTTCGCCGGCGGCACACCCAACACCACACCGACCACCAGGCCCGCGATGATCAGGATCCAATTGGAGGTGTGGCGCACGGAGATCAGCGTCGCGATCACCGCGATCACCATGCCGGTCGCCGCGATCAGATTGCCGCGCACCGCGGTCTTGGGACCGGTCAACCCCATCAGGCCGTAGATGAACAGTGCGAAGGCGATGATGTAGAGCCCGTTGACCAGGTAGCTCACGTTGTCGAAGGTGTGCATCACTTACCGCCCTTACCCGTGTCCGCCGAAGACGCACCGGCAGCGGGCTTCTTGCCTTTGAACATGCCCAGCATCCGGTCGGTGACCACGAAACCACCGATCACGTTGAGCGTTCCGAATACCACGGCCACGAACAGGATGATCTGCGTCAGTATCGAGGGATCGGAGACATTGCCCAGGGTCACCAGCGCACCCAGCACGACGATGCCGTGGATCGCGTTGGTGCCCGACATCAATGGCGTGTGCAGGGTATTGGGCACCTTGGAGATCACGGCGAAGCCCACGAAACCCGACAGCACCAGGATCGCGATATTGGCCAGCAGTTCGGTGTACATCAGCTCTCACCCTCCCGAGTGACACAGGAATCGGCCAGCACCCGATCGTCGAAGTCGGGGGCGATCCGGCCCTCCGACAGCATCAACTCCAGCAGGGCCGCCACATTCTTCGAGTACAGCTCGCTGGCGTGCTCCGGCATGGTCGCGGGCAGATTGAGCGGGGAGGCGATGGTGACACCATGTTCGACCACGGTCTGCCCCGGCACGGTCAGCTCGCAGTTTCCGCCGGTCTCCCCGGCCAGGTCCACGATGACGCTGCCCGGCCGCATACCCGCCACCGCGGCGGCGGTGACCAGGCGCGGTGCGGGACGACCCGGCACCAGCGCGGTGGTGATCACCACGTCGAAGCCTTTGATGGCATCCTCCAAAGCCTGCTGCTGGGCGGCCTTCTCGTCCTCGGTGAGCTCACGGGCGTAACCGCCCTCGCCCGCCGCGTCGATACCGAGGTCGAGCCATCGCGCGCCGACCGAGCGGACCTGATCGGCGACCTCGGGCCGCACGTCGTAACCGGTGGTGCGGGCACCGAGGCGTTTGGCCGTGGCCAGCGCCTGCAGACCCGCCACGCCGACCCCGAGCACCAGCGCCGTCGCGGGTTTCACCGTGCCCGCCGCGGTGGTGAGCATCGGGAAGAAACGGGTCGAATCCTGGGCGGCGACCAGCACGGCCTTGTATCCGGCCACATTCGCCTGCGAGGACAGCGCGTCCATCACCTGTGCCCGCGAGATGCGCGGAATCGCCTCCATCGCGAACGCTTGCACCCCGGCCGCTTTCAGCTTGCCGATCTGATTCACGGCATCACGTGGCGCCAGGAAACCGATCAGCGTCTGGCCCGCGGAAAGTCTGGCCACCTCGGCATCGTTGGGCGGGGCCACCTTCACCACCACCTCGGCCGACCACGGATCGCCGATCCGCGCGCCCGCCGCCTCGTAGGCGGCGTCCGGAATGAGCGCGCCCGCGCCCGCCCCGGCCTCCACCACCACCTCGACACCCTGTTTCAACAAGCCCGCGATGATCTTCGGTACCAGTGCGACACGTCGCTCGCCCGCGTTCGACTCACGAACGACACCGACACGCGCACCGCGCGGCGAGATGTCGCCCGCACTCTGCGTTGTCTCCACTTGTCTGACTTCCCTCTCGTGCTGAGCCTTCGAGCCATCGATGGTTCGGCCGAGCGATCCGCATATCCCGCCGACTGCGCCGTTGTGCCGGTCCGTAGCTGGTTACTTGTGAGTAAGTTGCCGTGGATCTGCAAACCTTACCCGGCCCGTCGTGAGCGTATCTGAGATGCCCGTCACACCGGGGAGTCGGTTTCCGGAGTTATGCCGGATTCCCCTCGGGGCCGGAAATGCCGACAGCTCAGCGCGATATGACCCACCCGGATAGTGACGTACATCATGATCGACCCGTAAGGTCGGGCCGGTGAACGACCGCGTGTTCTGCCGGATCGCGACCGCGCCGGGTTCGCGGCGCTCGATCCCGGCCAGTAGCGCCGCGACAGAAAGGCATCCGGCATGACCGACCCGACCCTGGAGCGCGGACCGCTGGTCGTGGCGCTCGGCGAAGAGTGGGACGCGCTCGCGGCCCTGGTGGCCGACCTGGACGAATCCGCGTGGCGCACACCGTCACCGCTGCCGGGCTGGACCGTCTTCGATGTGCTCGCCCATGTGGTCGGCACGGAATCCTGGCTGCTCGGCGAGAAACCGCCCGCGCTGGGAGAAGGTGTCGAGAAGGTGGATGTGCGCACCCTGCCGCACGTGCGCAATGAGACCGCGGCGCTCAACGAGATCTGGGTGCAGCGGCTGCGTCCACTGACCGGCGCGCAACTGCTGCAACGCTTCCGCGAGGTCACCGGTCGGCGGCGGACCGTGCTGGCCGCGATGGGCGATGCCGAATGGGCGGCCGAAACCCCCTCGCCCATCGGTCAGGTCGCCTATGGCCGGTTCATGCGGGTACGACTGTTCGATTGCTGGATGCACGAACTCGATATCGCCGACGCCCTGGGCCGCACCGTCGACGAGGGCGCGCCGCGCGCGCGGTTGGCCTTCACCGAACTCGCGGGCTCCATTCCCAGGGTGGTGGTGAAACGCGGTGGCGCGCCCCGCGATTCGCGCATCACCTTCGACCTCACCGGCCCACTCGCCCGCGAACTGCACATCGAGGTCGACGAGCGCGCCGCCTACGTCGCGGCCCACACCGCGCCCGCCACCGTCGAAATCACGTTGGACGCGGGACTTTTCGCGCGACTCGGCGGCGGACGCACCACGGCGGCGGAGCACAGCGGCGAGATCACCTGCGTCGGCGACACCGCCTTGGGGAGGCGGGTCATCGAGAACCTGGCCTTCACGATCTAGATGCGACTGTTCCTGTCCAGCTACCGATTCGGGGCGCACTACGACCGCCTCGCCGAACTGGCGGGTCCGCCGGGCCGGGTCGCGGTCATCCCCAATGCCTGCGACGCCTGGCCCAGTGCCTGGCGGGCGGCGGTGGCCTCCGATGTGGTCCCGCTGCGGCGACTCGGCTACACACCGGAGGTCGTCGACCTGCGCGATTATCTCGGCCGAGCCGCGGATTTGGAGCACACGCTGTCCGGCTACCCGCTGCTCTGGGTGCGCGGCGGCAACACCTTCGTGCTGCGCGCCCAATTCGCCCGCAGCGGGGCCGATCGCGCGCTGACCCGACTGCTCGCCGCCGACGCGCTCGTCTACGCGGGCTACAGTGCGGGCGCGTGCGTCATGACCCCGGATCTGCACGGCCTGGAATCGGCCGACGACCCGGCCGAGGCGCGCACCGCCTGCGGCATCGAACCCCGCTGGGACGGACTGGGTTTGGTGGATCGCCCGATCGTCCCGCATATCGCCTCGCCCACCGATCCCGACGGTGCCGGCGACCGACTCGCCGCGAAGTATCGGGCCGAAGGCCGCGCGCACTGGGCGCTCACCGACGACGATGCCGTCGTCGTCGACGGCGCACGCGTCGAGGAGTTCATCACGCCAACGGCGTCATGACCCCCGTATAAGCCGAAGCAGGGCTTAGAGGTAGAGCCCGGTGCCGTGTTCGGGACGCTCGTTCGCGACCGCGTGCAGATCCCGCTCCCGCATGACCAGATAGGCATGCCCCTGCACCTCGACCTCGTACTGATCGTCGGCGCTGAACAGCACCCGGTCCCCGAGCTGCACCGCGCGCACGTGCGAACCCGCGCCGCACACCTCGCCCCAGACCAGCCGCTTGGCCACCTGCGCGGTCGCCGGAATCAGAATGCCACCGCTGCTGCGCCGCTCCCCCGCCTCATTGGCAACCCGGACCATCACCCGGTCGTGCAGCATTTGAATTTCGAGTTTGCCATCGGCCACCGGCGGAGTGTACTGGGTCCGGCCGCGGCCTCGTCAGTGCACGTGTTCCCCGAGTGGACGCGCGGCCCGCCGTCGGAACACCACCCATCGCATGGCGCTGTACATATAGACGGCCTCGCACCCACCGGCCAGCAGCCGCGACAGGTGGTACTGCACGCCGAGCGCGGCCAGCCCGCTGCCGACGCCGAGGATGAAGACGAGATAGTTGATCGCGACCACGACCGCGTACACCGCCGCCTGCCGACCGACGGGGGCGTGGGAGTGGAAATTGAAGGTGCGATTGAGCAGGAAGCTCAACCCGAACGCGCAGACATAGGCGAGAGTGACCGCGAGCCACACCGGCAGCCCCAGCCCGCCGTGCAGCAGCGTGAGCAGTGCCAGATCCACCCCGAAGGTAAAGCCGTTGATCAACGCGAAACCCAGAAAGGTCGGCGCGACAAGACGATTCAATCCCAAAGGCAGGCGCGCGACGACGTTTTCGCACCAGCGGGAGAATCGGTCGGCCGCTGTCTCGGTGACACTCCCCGAATCAGGCACCCGGCCAGCCTGCCCGTGCCAGGTGTCCGGCAGGTGAGCGTCCGGCAAACCCGCGCCTGCGCCCGTCGCGGCGATCAGGGCGCTAGCGTGGCAGGCGTGCCACTGCATGACCTGATCGCCCGCCTGCCTGCGGGCGCTGTGCTCACCGATCCCGACCTGCTCGCGACCTACCGCCAGGACTGGGCGCGCGACCCCGACGCGGGCACCCCGCTGGCCGTCGTCCGCGCCGGCAGCACCGAGGAGGTCGCGACCACCTTGCGCTGGGCGCACGAACACCGGGTTCCGGTGGTGCCGCGCGGGGCGGGCTCCGGTCTGTCCGGCGGCGCGACCGCCGTCGAGGGCGGGATCGTGCTCAGCACCGAGCGGATGCGGGCCATCGTGGTCGACCCGGTCACCCGCATCGCCACCGCCCAGCCCGGACTGCTCAATGCCGAGGTCAAACGCGCCGTCGCCGAGTTCGGCCTGTGGTATCCGCCCGACCCGTCCTCCTTCGAGATCTGCTCGATCGGCGGGAACGCGGCCACCAACGCGGGCGGGCTGTGCTGCGTGAAGTACGGCGTCACGACCGACTACATCCTCGGCATGGAGGTGGTGCTGGCCGATGGCACCGTGGTGCGGCTCGGCGGCCCCCGGCTCAAGGATTCGGCGGGTCTGTCGCTGACCAAGCTGTTCGTCGGCAGCGAGGGCACCCTCGGCGTGATCACCGAACTGACCCTGCGTCTGCTGCCCGCGCAGCCGCGGCAGAGCACCGTGGTGGCGAGTTTCGCGACCCTGGATGCGGCCGTCGAGGCCATCCTGTCCATCACCGGACAGTTGCGGCCCTCGATGCTCGAATTCATGGACGGGGTCACCATCAACGCGGTCGAGGACGAACTGCGCATGGGCCTGGATCGCGCGGCGGCGGCGCTGCTGGTGGCCCGGTCCGACGCACCGGGCGAATTCGCGGCCCGCGAGGCCGAGATCATGGCCGCCGCCTGCGAGAAAGCCGGAGCCACCGAGGTTTTCCACACCGAGGACGCCGAGGAGGGCGAGGCGTTCACCGCCGCGCGCCGCTTTGCCATCCCGGCCGTGGAGAGGAAGGGCGCGCTCCTGCTCGAGGATGTGGGCGTCCCGCTGCCCCGCCTGGGCGAATTGGTGACCGGTATCGCCGAGATCGGCGCGCGCAATCAAGTCACCGTGTCGCTGATCGCGCACGCGGGCGACGGCAATACCCACCCGCTGATCCTGCACGATCCGACCGATGCGGCCAATACCGAGCGCGCGCACCGCGCCTTCGGCGAGGTGATGGATCTGGCCATCGCGCTGGGCGGCACCATCACCGGCGAACACGGTGTCGGCAGGCTGAAGAAGGCGTGGCTGCCGAATCAGCTCGGCCCGGATGTCATGGCGCTCACCCAGCGGATCAAGGATGCCCTGGACCCGCACGGGATTCTGAATCCCGGCGCGGTGCTCTGACGGAACAAATCCGCACCATCAGAAGGTTTCACCGATCATGACCAAAAGGCTCGCGCACAATGCCGCCGCCACCCGTTTCGAAATCTATCTCGACGACACCTTGGCCGGGTACGCCGATTATGCGGACAATCCGGAAACAAAGGTGCGCGAATTCCACCACACCATGACATTTCCCGAATTCCGCGGGCGCGGCGTGGCCGCCGATATTGTCCGATTCGCCCTGGATGATTCACGTGCCCAAGGCTTTTCGGTTATCCCCACCTGCTGGTATGTGGATGACTACATCACGGCGCACCCCGAGTACGCCGACTTGGTCGCTTAATCAGCAAGGCGCACAGGGTATCCGTGCCCTTTCGGTCGCTTGACCTGCTCAGATAGGCCAGGGGGCAACGGAATTGGTCCGGAAGTTGCGCTAAGGTGGTGTCACCTCTCTCCGGGGGGCGAAGGAACTGGTCCTTCCCCGTCCCTAGGAAAGAGGTGTAGGTCTTGGGTAAGCATCACAAAACCGTTGGAAAGCACCGGAAACCGAGTGCCCCGGCTGACTGGACCGCTGTTGCGAGCATTGTCCTGTTAGCCGGGGCGTTCTACCTCTTGGTCCGACGGTTGCGGTCCAAGTAATCCTACGAGCGGGTGTCTCTATGCGGGGGCACCCTGCTCCAACCGTCTGCACACACTGTACCTGGCCACGCCCCTAGGGCGCACGTCGAATGCTCAGTGTCGCCGCAAATACTGGGCGAGCAGTGGACCCAAGATCGCCAAGGCTTCCGGACTGGTCAGCCGATTGTGTGCGAAGGGGATCTGATGATTGTCGATCGTGCCCCCGATATACGGACGCCAGGTGTCGACGTTCAGACCGACGCCCGCGCGGGCGTCGGTGCTGCTGAAGAACAGCAGATCGCCCTCGAAGACCGCCGGGCGGTAGTCGGCGGCCTGCCGGACCAACTCCAGGTAGTCGACGTAGAGCCGTTCGAGGTCGGCGGCGGTGAGCGCCCCGAACATGCCGCCGTTGGCGCGCAGCAGGGCGGCGGCTCGCTCGGGTAGCGGGATATCGTCCGCGCCGAGCAGGGCCGGGTCGACGCCGCCGAATTCGGCGAGCAGGTATTCGGGCGGCGGGGCCTCGGTGGCGCTCTCGGGTTCGACATCGGCGCGACCGTCCATGATGACCAGCGCCGCGACGTGTTCGCCGCGCCGCTGCAACTCCACCGCGACGGCGTGCGCGATCGGGCCGCCCGCCGAATATCCGAGCACCCGGTAGGGACCTGCGGGCTGGGTCAGCAGGATCTCATCGGCGTAGCGCGCGGCCCGCTCGACCAGTTGGGTACGCGGTTGGTCGGCGGTGATGCCGGGTGACTGGAGTCCGTAAACAGGATGGCCGTCGTCCAGATACTGCACCAAACCCGCGTAGCCCCAGGCCAATCCGATGGCCGGATGGACGCAGAACAGCGCGGATCCCGCCCCGGCGGCGCGCAGCGGCAGCACGGGCCGCAAGGCCGGATCCGCCGCCCCGGCATCGCCCTCCTCGATCCGGATGGCGAGCCCGCCCGGTGTCGGATCACCGAACATCCACTGCACCGGCACATTTCGGTCGATGCGCGCACGCACCGCGGCCACCAGTCGAATGGCCACCATGGAGGTGCCGCCGAGTTCGAAGAAGTTGTCGTCCAGGCCGACCCGCTCCGCGTCGAGCACTTCCTCGAAGGCCGCCACGACCGCCCGCTCGAGCTGGGTGCCCGGCGGACGATACGGAAGATCGACCCGATGTCGCGGGGCGGGTGGCGCGAGCCTGCGAACAGTGCCGGGCGGCGCGGTGACCTCGAGCGAACCGACGACCACTGCGGGGTGCGCGGTTACTGTCTCGACGATCTCCACGAAACGCCGGGTCAACTGGGCAACCGTCGCGGGCTCGAACAGATCGCACGCGAAGGTCAGCGTGCCGCGAATGCCGACCGGGGCGCCGTCGGCGGCGAACTCCTCCGCCAGCATCCACTCCAGATCGAATTTCGCGCCCACCGAGGGCATTTCGACCTGCCGCAGTTCGACACCGGGCAGGCGCACCCGCTCGGTCTCGAAGTTCTGGAACACCAGCAGCACCTGGAACAGCGGATGGTGCGCGGTCGAGCGGGCGGGGGCCAGCACCTCCACCAGACGCTCGAAGGGCACATCCGCGTTCCCGAAGGCATCGAGGTCGGTGTCTTTGACCGCGGCCAAGAAGCTTTCGAAGGTGCTGTCCGGATCGACATCGGTGCGCAGCACCAGCGTATTGACGAACATGCCGACCAGATCGTCGAGTTCGCCGTCCCCGCGCCCCGCCGTGACCGAACCGATGGCCACATCCCGCGCACCGCTCAGCCGGGACAGCAGCAGGGCCAGCGCCGCGTGCGCGACCATGAAGATACTCACCCCTTGCCCGCGCGCGAGCTCGCGAATCCGCCGCTGCACCGTGCTGTCGAGACGGAACTCCACCATCTCGGCGCGATGGGTCAGCACCGCCGGGCGCGGGTGGTCGGTGGGCAGTGCGGGCACCTGCGGCAATCCGGCGAGCGCGGCGCGCCAGTACGTCAACTGCCGGTGCGCGACGCTGCCCGGATCGTCGTCCGCGCCGAGCAGTTCGTGCTGCCACAGCGCGTAATCCGCGTATTGCAGCGGCATGGGATCCCACTGCGGCGCGGTTCCGACCGAACGTGCGGCCCAGGCCATCATGACATCCCTGGTCAGCGGGGCCAGCGACCAGCCGTCGGAGGCGATGTGATGGGTCACCACGATGAGCAGAGCGGGTCCGGATTCGGCCCGCAGCAGCCAGATTCGCATCGGCAACTCGACCGTCAGATCGAATCCCTTGGCCGCCAGGCGCATCGCGCGATCGATCGTCGAATCGGACCCGATCTCCGAAACCCGTAGCGGCACCAGGTCTTCCGACATCGGCAGGATGTGCTGATACGGCTCGCCCGCGGCGTCGACCGGGTAGATGGTGCGCAGCGATTCGTGCCTGGCCATGACATCGGCGACAGCGGAGCGCAGCACCGCGGCATCGACGTCGCCGCCGATCTCGAACGCGCCCGGCACATTGTGCGCGGGTGAGGCCGGGTCGTAGCGGTTCAGGAACCACATGCGCCGCTGCGCCGCCGAGAGCGGAATGTGTTCCGGGCGCGGGCGCGGACCGGGGCGCGGACCAGGTGGATCGGTGACGGTGCGCACCGCCGCCGCGAGGCAGGCCACGGTCGGCGCGTCGAAGACGGTGCGCACCGGGATCCGGACATCGAGGGCCGCGCCCAGGCGCGCGGCGATGCGGGTCGCGATGAGCGAATTGCCACCCAGCGCGAAGAAGTCGTCGTCGAGGCCGACGCGCTCGAGGCCGAGCAGTTCGCCGAATGCCTCGGCCACCGCGCGCTCGGTAGGTGTCTGCGGCGGGCGATAGCGACCCGACCTGATCTGCGGGGCGGGTAGCGCACGTCGGTCGAGTTTGCCGTTGGCGGTGCGCGGCAGCTCGCCAAGCGGCACGATGGCCGAGGGCACCATGTAGGACGGAAGACGTGCGGCCACCACGCTTTTCAGCCGATCGGGAGCGAAGAGTTCGGGATCGGTCGGCACCACGTAGGCCACGAGCAGTTCACCGACCGCCGGATCGACGTGCACATCGACCACCGCCTGATCCACCGTGTCGTCGGTACGCAGGGCCGAGGCGATCTCGCCGAGTTCGATGCGCAGGCCGCGCAGCTTGACCTGGAGATCCGAACGCCCGAGATAGTGCAGATTCCGGCCGTGGCGACGCACCAGATCGCCGGTGCGATACATTCGCGCGCCGGCGGGCGCGGCCACGAACCGGTCGGCCGTGAGCCCCGCGCGACCGTGATAGCCGCGCGCCAAGGCGATTCCGGTCAGATAGAGCTCGCCGACCACGCCTTCTGGGACCGGGTGCAGCCGATCGTCCAATACGAGCGCGGTCATCCCTGCGATCGGCGCGCCGATCGTGACCTCGTCACCGGGGCACAGGGCAGAGCTCCCGGAAGCCCAGATGGTGGTCTCGGTGGGGCCGTAGTCGTTGAAGTGCCTGCGGCCCGCGGCGGCCCACCGGGTCACCAGTTCCGGCGGGCATTCCTCACCGCCGGTGATGATCGTGCGCAACGCGCCCGAGGCGACGGCCGCAGGGTCCACCGAACCCAGTGCCGACGGTGTCAACGCGATATGCGTGATCCCTTCGCGCACCAGCAGTTCGGCCAGATCCGGTCCGCCGAATTCGGTCGGCCCGGCCACCACCAGGGTCGCGGCGGGTCCGACCGCCATGAGCAGTTCCAGCACCGAGGCGTCGAAACTCGGCGAGGCCAGGTGCGCGATCCGCGAATCGGGGCTGGTCTCGCCGCGTTCCCGCTGTGCGAGCGCCACATTCGCGAGACCGGCGTGGGTGACGACGACGCCCTTGGGGCGCCCGGTCGATCCGGAGGTGAATAGCACATAGGCCGGGTGCTCGGCCCGCAGCGGCTCCCGCTCGGTGACGGGCGCGTCCGAGAATTCGACCGGCTGATCCAGTACGAACCAGCGCACCCCGGCCGGGAGGGCGTCCACCGTCGCCGCGGCGGTGATCCCCAGTGCGGCTGCGGAATCGGTGAGCAACTGCGCGATCCGCTCGGCCGGATAGGCGGGATCGACCGGTACGAAGGCCGCCCCAGATTTGGCCACCGCCCATACCGCGAGCACAGAATCCACCGACCGCCGCAGCGCGATGGCGACCAACCGCTCCGGCCCGGCCCCGGCCCGAATCAGCGCTCTGGCCAGTCGGTTCGAACGCCGGTCGAGTTCGCGGTAGGTCAGCGAGATCGATCCGTCGGTGACCGCGATCGCGTCCGGTCGCGCCGAAACGGCGGCCGCGAGCAGATCCGGTAGCACTTGGGGCGTCGCGAGCGCCGGCCCACCCGACAAGCCCACGCGCTCCGCGTCGTCGAGAAGGTCGATATCGCCGACGGGTGCGTCGGCGGCGGCAGCGATGCCGCGCAGCAGCCGAATCCAGCGCTGCCCAAGCCTTTCGATGGATGCGCGGTCGAAGAGATCGGTGGCATATCCGAATCGCACAGTCAGCCCGCCATCGGCCCGCTCGGATACCGTCACACTGAGGTCGAATCGGCTGGTCTGCTGGTCGAGTTCGATGGCTTCGACCCGCAGGTCGGGCAGTGTGAGATCCACCGGGGCCAGATTCCGGAAGACCAGCATGACCTGCACCAGCGGATGCCGCGCGGCGGAACGGGTGGGTTCGAGCACGTCCACCAACTGCTCGAACGGCACATCGGCGTTGTCGAATGCCTCCAGATCCGCGCGCCGGACCCGGTCGAGCAGCGCGGTGAACGCTTCCGCGCCACGCACCTCGGTGCGCAGCACCACGGTATTGACGAACATGCCGACGACGCTGTCGAGTTCACTCGCGCCCCGACCCGCCACCGGTGTGCCGAGCGCGATATCCGCGCGCCCGCTCGACCGCGCGAACAACACCGCCAGCGCCGCGTGCAGCAGCATGAACAATGAGCTCCGCCGTGACCGCGCCACAACGGTCAACGCCGCGCTCAGGTCGGAATCCACCTGAGCGAGTACGGTTTCGGCGCGCAGCGAAGCGGTGGCCGGGCGCGGACGATCGGTGGGCAACTCCAGCAGATCCGGCATACCCGCCAGCGTCGTTCGCCAGAAGTCCAACTGTCGGGCCAGCAGCGATTGCGGATCCTCGGCCGAGCCGAGCCGATCATGCTGCCACAGTGTGTAATCCACGTACTGCACCGCCGGCGGGGGCCACTTTGGCGAATGGCCTGCACCGCGCGCGTGATAGGCCGCCATCAGATCGGCCGCGAGCGGACCCATGGAGAACCCGTCCGCGCTGATGTGGTGCACCACCAGCACCAAGACATGGTCCGCGTCGTCGAGTCGGAACAGTCTGCCCCGCACCGGGATCGCGGCGGTGAGGTCGAAACCCTCGGTCACGCAGTCGGAGACGACCCCGACCACTTCGTCCATCGATATAGGCTCCGGATCAAGTCGGGGCGCGAGGGCTTCGGCGACGACGACCTGATGTCCGATGCCGTCACGGGCCGGATAGACGGTGCGCAGCGCCTCGTGCCGATCCAACACATCGCCGAGGGCGGCCCGCAGTGCCGCCAGATCCAGCCGTCCGCGCAGTCGCAGCGCCACCGGAATGTTGTAGGCCCCCGAAGTCGGATCGTACTGATTGATCAGCCACATCCGTTGCTGCGCAGGCGAGAGCGGGATCAGCGCGGGACGCGGACCCCGACGCGGACCCACCGTCCCGGCCCGCGCCGCGCCGCCGATCCGCGCGGCCAACTCCCGCACATTCGGCGTCTCGAACAGGATGCGCACCGGCACCTGCGTCCCGAGTTCCGCACCGATCCGCGCGGCCACCCTGGTCGCGGTGAGCGAATCACCGCCGAGCGCGAAGAAATCGTCCTCGGCGCCGACCCGCTCGTGCCCGAGCACTGCCGCGTAGGCATCCGCCACGGCGCACTGCGGGCCGACCGGCTCGACGTATTCGGCCACGGACCGGGCCGGTTCGGGCAGCGCCCGCACATCCACCTTGCCATTGGCGGTCAGCGGCAGCGCGTCCAGCACCGTCACCGTGGCGGGCACCAGATAGCGTGGCAGTCGCGCGGCCGCGTACTCGAGCACCCGCGCCGGGGTGATCGCGCCGTCGGATCCCGCGACCACATAGCAGGCCAATGCCTTGACACCCGAGGCGCTTTCGCGCACCACCGTCACCGACATGGCGATACCGGGCCGCGACCGCAGCACCGCGTCGACCTCACCGGGTTCGACCCGGATGCCGCGCAGTTTGATCTGGGTGTCATTGCGTCCGACGAAATCCATGCGGGCGTGCGAGATCCGTCGCACCAGGTCGCCGGTGCGATACATGCGCGCGCCCGCCGCGCCGAAGGGGTTGGCCACGAACCGCTCCGCGGAAAGTCCGGACCGCCCGACATAGCCGCGGGCCAGGCCGTTGCCCATCAGGTACAGCTCGCCCACCGCGCCGAGCGGCACCGGGCGCAACCACCGATCCAGCACCGCCATCCCGGATCCGGGCAGCGGTGCGCCGAGTCCGATGGGGTCGCCGGGGGTCAGCGGCGCGGTGCAGGTGGCGGCGACCGTCGCTTCGGCCGGTCCGTAGGAGTTCAGCAGCGCGCGGCCGCTGCCGAGGCGGGCGGGCAATTCGGGCGGGCACGCCTCACCGCCCGTGAGCACCACGCGCACGCCGGACAGGTCCTCCTTCGGCACCGTCGCGAGCAGACCGGGCGTCGCGACCACCTGGGTCGCGGCGGAATCCAGGATGGCGGCGGACAATTCGTCGCCTGCCGCGCTATCGGGCGGGGCCAGGGCGAGGGTCGCGCCTGCGGCGAAGGTGCTCAGCCAGGCCAGCGTCGCCGCGTCGAAGGCCGGATTGAGACAGTGCAGCACCCGATCGCCCGGACCGACGCCGGTGTGCGCGCGGATACCCGCGACCAGACCCGAGAGTCCGGCGTGGGTGACGATCACGCCCTTGGGCGCGCCGGTCGATCCGGAGGTGTAGACGATGTAGGCCGGATGCGCCCCGCGCAGTGGCGCGCGCCGATCGGCATTGTCGATCGGTTCGGCCGCGAAGGTTTCCCAGTCGGGCTCGTCGAACAGGAGCCATTCCATGGTGCCGGGTAGGTTGTCGCGCCGGTCCTGTCTCGAAATGCCCAGGCGCGCACGGGAACCCGCCGCCATCGCGGCTACGCGTTCGGCAGGCGCCCCACCGTCGACCGGGACGAACGCCGCGCCCGACTTGGCGATCGCCCACACCGCGACGAACCATTCCACCGAGCGCGGCAGCGCGAGCAGCACCGCCGATTCCGGTCCCGCGCCCGCCGCGATCAGCCGCCGGGCCAACCGATTCGAACGGTGGTCGAGTTCGGCGTACTCGATCTCGACCATGCCGATTCCGGCCGTACCGGTTCCAACCGGGTTGATTGCAACCGTGCCGATTGCAGCAGTTGGGCCGGCTCCGGCGATGCCGGTTCCAGCCGGGCCGATTCCCGCCATATCGGTTGCCGCCGAGCCGACTCCGGCGCGGTCGACTTCGCGCGAACCGCACCGCACCGCGATCCGACCGTGCCGCACCCCGTCCGCCAGCAGATCGGGCAGCAACCGGAGCGGTTCGGGTCGAGCGCGCAGCACACCCGGATAGTCGCCGGGAGCGCCGCCGCGCACCTGCCGGACCGGTCGGCGCGGATCGGCGGCCAAGCGGCCGAGGATCCAGGCCAGCCTGCCCGCCAAGTCCACCGCCTCGTCGTCCTCGAACAGCCACGGCGAGTAGTTGAGCACCAACCGCAACCCGTCCCTGGCGTAGGCGGCCAGCGACAGCGGGTAGTGGGTGCCGTCGCGTCCACGAAAGCCCTTGACCCGCAGGCCCACTCGATCGGTGGCCGCCGAGAGTGCCGCCGTGTCCACCGGATAGGACTCGAAGACCGTCGCGGTGTCGAACAGCGCGCCGACACCGACGAGCGCCTGAATCTCGGTGAGCCCCAGCGAGTGATGGTCGAGCAGCGCGCCCTGTTCGCGGCGGACTCTGGTCAGCAGGTCGCCCACGGTCTCGTCGGGGGCCAGTGCGATGCGCACCGGGATGGTGTTCACCAGCATGCCCACCGCGCGCTGCGCGCCTGCGAGTTCGGGTGGGCGCACCGACACCGTGGCACCGAAGACGATGTCGTCGCCGCCGGTCAGTTCGGCGAGCAGCAGCGCCCAGCCGACCTGTACCAGCGTGTTCAGCGTGATCCCGCGCGAAGCGGCCGCGGCAGCCAATGCCGTGGCCGTCTCGTCGGCCAGTGGCACCTGCAGCGAGAGCGCGGGCGACTCGGGTCCGTTGACGCGCGCGGCGGGCGGCCTGGTGGCGGCGACCAGCGTGGGTCCCCCCAGTCCTGACATGGCGGCGGACCAGGCGTGTCGCGCCGCCGGAACATCCTGCGCGACAAGCCATTCCAGATAGCGCCGGAAGGAGACCGGTGCGGGCAACGTCGCGCCGGGGCTCTCATACAGTGCGAGCAGTTCCGCGAACAGCAGCGGCATCGACCAGCCATCCAGGATCAGGTGGTGATTGGTGATGACCAACCGCATCGCGCGCGGTCCCAACCGCAGTCCCAGGAAACGGATGAGCGGCGGCCTGGCAGGCACGAACGGCGCGGCCAGTTCGGCCTCGGCGAGCGCCTCGCACTCCTGCGGTGTCGCCGCGACGCAGCGCCACGGCAGGTCCACCGAGGCCAATACCAATTGCACCGCGCCGTCCTCGGTGACGAACGCGGTGCGCAGCGCGTCATGGCGGGCCAGCAGCGCGCGGGCCGCGCCTGCCATGCGGTCTTCATCGATCTCGCCCTCGAGATCGATCACCGACTGGACCGAGTAGCCGTCCGCACCCTCGCCCGCCAACTGTGCGTGGAACAGCAGTCCGCGCTGCAACGGTGCGAGCGGCCACGCGTCGATCATGGTGGGGTAGTGCGACTCCCAGGCGTCGATGCGGGCTTGATCCGTCGAAACCAGCCCGAGGTCGCTCGGCGTCAGCCCGCCCGAGGACGGTTCGCCGACCAGATCGGCCAGGTCGGCGAGCGCCGAAACCCAGTGTCGCACCAGCGCTGCCACGTCCTCGCGCTCGATGACCCCGGTGGCGAACTGCCACACCGCGTGCAGTCGCGATCCGGCCTCGGTCTCGATGCTCACCGCGTCCACCGAGACCACCGCGGTCGCGGGCAGCCCCGCCGCACCCACGCCGCCGAGTTCGCGCCCGATCGACACCGGCAGCCACGGTCCGCGCGCCGCGCCGAGGACCTGTCCCAGGTAGTTGAACCCGATCTGCGGCGTATTACCCAGTCGCGCAGCAATTTCCGGATTCAGGTAGCGCAGCAACCCATAGCCCATCCCGCCGCGCGGCACCGCGCGCACCTGTTCCTTGACCGCTTTGATCGCGGCGGACAGCTGCTCGGATCGATGCGAATTCGGCTGCGGCAGTCCCGAATCAGGCTGCGGCAGGGCAAGCCGAATCGGGAACTGGTTGGTGAACCACCCCACTGTTCGGGAGAGGTCCGCGCCGGGGACTACCGATTCCTCGCGGCCGTGCCGCTCCAGCATGATCAGCGCGTCGGCGCGATCGGGCCGCCACCGAGCCAGCGCCACTGCGAGGGCGGTCAGCAACGCATCCTCGACACCGGCCCGGAAGGCGATCGGCATCCGCTCGGCGAGCGGACCGAACACCCGCGCCGGGATCCTCACCTCGATCCGCCCGGTGTCACGGCGCAGATCGCGACGCGGATCCAGTGCCCGCCGCCCCAACGCGGCGGTGGACCCGCCGAGCACTCCGGCCCAGTAGTCGGCCTCATCCATCCACGAATCCCGCGCGGCCGCAGCCGAAAGCGCGTGCGCCCAGGTTCGCATGGAGGTGCCGACCTCGGGCAGTGTCGGCGCGATACCCGCCGCCACCTGCCCCCATGCCGCGATCAGGTCCGCGATCACGATCCTCCAGGACACCGCGTCGAAGACGAGATGATGGACCACCAGCACCAGTCGTCCGGACTGGAGCCAGGTGGCCGCGAACATCACGCCTTCCTCGGGCGCCAGTCGCGCCGACGCCGCCGAAACCGCCTCTTCGACAGTCGAATCCGCGCAACTGATCACCGTGTCGGCGTCGATGGCGCCGACGGGCCTGGTTTCCAGCCGGCCGTTCACCAACCTGGCCCGCAACATGTCGTGCCGGTCCAGCACGGCCTGCAAGGTGTGACGCAACCCGAGCCGATCGATGCCCGAGGGCAGTTCGAGCACCATCGACTGCCCGAAATGCTGCCAGCCCTGCGGATTGTCGAGCAGCCACGCCACGATCGGAGTGGGTTCGACCGGACCGATGCCGGCGCCGGGCAGTTCCCGCAGCACCGCGCGACCATCGGTCGAAGCGGCCGCCACCGAGGCGAGCGCCGCCGGGGTCGGATATTCGAAAACGTCTCGGGCCGAGAAGACCAACCCGGCCGCGCGGGCACGCGAGACCAGTTGAATGGACATGATGGAGTCGCCGCCGAGGGCGAAGAACGAGGACTCGGGGTCGATGGATTCGGTCCGCAGCACCTCCGCGAACAGCGCGCACAGCACCCGCTCGGTCTCGGTTCCGGCAGCTCGGATCTGTTCGGGCGCCTCGAATTCCGGCTCGGGCAGCGCGGCGCGGTCGACCTTGCCGTTGCGGGTCAGCGGCAGCGCGTCCAACACGGTGACGGTGGCGGGAACCATATGACCGGGTAGTCGACGGGCACAGAATTCGGTCAACTCGGCGATTTCCAGCGCGGGCGACGCATGATCCGCGCCGGTGTTCGAAGAGGGCACCACATAGGAGGCCAGTACCGAACCGCCCGCCGCCGTGCGCCGCGCCACCGTCACCGCGATCTCCACCGCCGGATGGGCCGCCAGCACCACATCGACCTCACCGGGCTCGACCCGCATCCCGCGCAGTTTCACCTGGAAATCGGCGCGCCCCTGGTATTCCAGGACAATCGGCTGCGGACCGTCGGCTACCGCACGCCACCGGACCAGATCGCCGGTCCGATACATGCGCCCCGGACCGTACGGGTTGGCCACGAACCGTTCCGCGGTCAGCCCGGCCTGTCGCGCATACCCGCGCGCCACCCCCGAACCGGCCACATACAGTTCGCCCGGCATCCCGATCGGCACCGGCCGCAGCGACCGATCCAGCACCAGCAGCACGACGCCCGGCACCGGCTCGCCGAGCCCGGCCGCCTCCCCCGGCACCAACCCGGCGGTGAAGGTGGCCGCCACCGTGGTCTCCGACGGCCCATAGGAATTCAGCAGCGCCCGCCCCGGCCCGAATCTCGCGATCAGCTCCGGCGGACAGATCTCGCCGCCGATGGACACGACCCGCACGCCATCAAGCGCCCCGACCTGCAGTGTCGCCAATACGGCCGGGGTCGTACACAGTTGCGTCACACCGAAATCGCGGATCGCGTCCGCGAGCCCGGTATCGGCGACCGAATCGCCGTCGGCGATGACCAGTGTCGCACCGAATCCGAAGGCGACGAGCAATTCCAGCAACGAGGCGTCGAAACCCGGATTCAGGCAGTGCAGCACCCGCGAGCCCGGACCCGCCGCGTACGAATCGCGCACGGCGGCGGCCAAACCCGCCAATCCGGCATGGGTGACCACGACACCTTTGGGCAGACCGGTCGATCCGGAGGTGAACACCACGTAGGCCGGATGCTCCGGTCTAGGCGCCGGGAGCTCCATCGGGTCCGGTTCCCCGAGGTCATCGATGACCAACCAGGAGATCGACCCCGGCAACTCGCGCACCTGATCCGCGGTCGTGATGCCCAGGCGCGCACCGCATTCGGCGGCCATCCTGGCCACCCGCTCTACCGGGATCCCATTCCCGATCGGCACGTACGCCGAACCCGATCGCGCGATACCCCACAGGGCGATCGCCGACTCCACCGAACGGGGCAGTGCGACAAGCACACTCGACTCGGGTCCGGCACCCCGCGCGAGCAGCGCTTGAGCCAGTCGCAGCGAGAGTTGGTCCAGCGCGCCGTAACTCAGTGTCCGCACCCCATCCAGCACGGCTGGTGCCGTCGGTCCCGCCGCCCGCAGGCCGCGATCCAGTAGCTGTGACAGCAGCCGCGGCGCGGGGGCGGCCGGTCCCCGCACGCCCGCGCTCAGGTGCCGCTCATCGGGCAGGAAGTAGTCCAGCTCCCGCACCGGCGTCCCCGGCTCGGCACCGAGCAGCGACTCGAACAGCGCCATGAACCGATCGTGGTGGCGGGCAAGCGATGACGCGTCGTACAGATCCGGATTGGCGGTGAAGTCGAGGTGGATCGGGGCGCGCGCACCGTGCTGGTACAGGTTGACGAACAGATCCTCGATCGGCCCCGAGGTGAGCACGTGCAGCTCGGTCCGCACACCGTGGAATTCGACCTCCGTCGGGAACAGCATGATGTTCACCACCGGCCCGACCAGTCCGCGACCGAAGGCCACGTCCGCGTGCAGTTGCTCGGGGCGCATCTCCTCGTGCCGGAAACGCTGATGCCGCAGCGCGCCCGAAACCTCGACCCGGATAGCGGCGACGATATCCCCGACCGTGCTCGAGGCGGGCACCGCGATCCGCAACGGCACCACATTGGCCAGCATGCCGCCCGAGCGCCGCAGCATGGCCGTGGTCCGACCCGAGACCGGCAGGCTCAGCACCACCTCGTCGCGCCCGGTGGTCCTGGCGTAGTAGAGGGCGAGCGCCGCCATCACCAAGGCGGGGGCGCCGACCTCGAAACGCGCGCCCGCCGCGGCCAATCGCCCGACGACCGGCTCCGAAAGCGTGACGCGATGCTGACGACCCAGCGCATGCGCCGGCGCCTGCGCCTCGACCAGACTGCACTGTCCGGGCATGTCCGCCGTCCGCTCGGACCAGTAGGCGGCGTCGGCGGCGAATCGGGACGACTCGCGGTAGCTCATCTCGGCGGCGTGGATCTCCGAGAGCCGCATCGCCCCGGATTCCTTCGGCGCGATCCCCGCCACCGCCGCGTTGTACAGCTCGGCCACCCGGTACAGCAGCCCGACCGAACCGAAGCCGTCGAGCAGGATGTGATGACAGCGCGAGTACCACAGCACCCGATCCGGCCCCACCCGGATCAGCACCGACATTCCCAGTGGATCGCGGTAGAGGTCCATCGGCGCGGCCACGTCGGCGCGCATCCACCGCAGCGCCTCGGCATCGGGATCGGCGGCATCGCTGAGATCCAGATAGCCGAGTTCGGGTTCGGCGCCCTCGTCCACCGCCTGCCACGGCCGACCGTCCTTCTCGATCAGTCGCAGCAGGCCGGAACCGAACTCCCGCGAGGCCCGCGCCGAGACCGTCCGCAGCACCTCGATATCGAGCGGTCCGGCCATCTCGATGTACTGCGCCTCGTAGAGGGGTACGGCCGGATCGAGCTGCTGGGCGTACCACATGCCCAGTTGCGCGGGCGAGAGCGGAAACTCCGTCATCGAAACGCCGTGCGTCATTTCCCTGTCTCCCACAGGCTCATGAATCGGCCCATCCGGTCGGCTCTCACCGCGCGGTCCGTCCTGCGGGTATCGGCGCCTCCCCGACCCGATAGGCCGCGATTTCGGTCTGCGGACCCGCCATCAGCCGCGAGACCACCGCATGCCGCACATGGGCGGGCAGTGCGGGCGCGAACTTCTTGACATAGGCCGACATCCACTCCGTGCGCTCCAGCAGGAAGGGGAAGTCGGTGGCCATCATGGGGCGCACCACCAGCATCGGGACGGGCGCGTCCAACGGATGAAAGTCCTTGTTCCACAATCCGGGTTGCGCACAGCCGGGGTAGAACTGGCCGAGCATGAAACCCTGCGCGACGAACTCGGACTTGAGTTCGGCGTGCAGCTCATCGATGAGCGAGTAGTCGCGCAGCCCCGGAAATACGGTGACCAGCGTGCGCAGCACCGTGGCGCCGCCCTCGGTCGGCGGCAGTTTCGGGTAGAGCTCCAGCGCGTCGGCCAGCACCAGCCTGATGAACTCCGGCCACGGTCTGCTGCCCGGAATCCGGCCCACCCACATGAGGTCGCGTCGAATGGCCGGTCCCACATACGGACATACCGGCCCCTCGCGACCGAGCTCGGGTGATGTGCCGGTCAAATACGTGCGTGCCCACTCGCGCACCACCCCGAGGGTGGATCTGGTGAACGGGCACACGATCTCGGTATTGGACAGCGGGATCCAATTCAGCCCCGACCGCGGTCCGATAACGATCTTGGTCATGCGTCACCTCATCGCGTTATACGTCCGAGTATCCCCTCAAATTCCGCGCGAAAACACGGGTAATTACTACCCAATTTCCGGGGTCTGGATTTGGAGCGACCGAGTAGCCAAAAACGTTAACGCGCGGGACAGTTCGTCCGATAAGGCCCCCAACACACCCCCAACCACCCCCAATGCGCGACGAGCCAAGGATATGCCGCGCTGCACGTCATTTGCGAGTGCTTCCGACAATTCGAGGAGGTAGCAATCGAGAAACACGCGCAGACCAGTAACGAATTCGTCACCGATAACATCGGAAGACAACCGATCGGCCTCGATTGCATTTCGGATCGATCGGCGCGAGCAAATGCGAACGGGGTGGTGCGGGAGTAAATCCCGCACCACCCCGTCGAATCGTGGGCCTGCCCAGCCGAACTCAGCGCAGCAGCGCCCGCGACATGACCAGTCGCTGGATCTGGTTGGTGCCCTCGTAGATCTGGGTGATCTTCGCGTCGCGCATCATCCGCTCGACCGGGAAGTCGGTGGTGTAACCCGCACCGCCGAACAACTGCACCGCGTTGGTCGTGACCTCCATGGCCACATCGGAGGCGAAACACTTCGCGGCGGCGGAGATGAAACCGAGGTTCGGCTCGCCGCGCTCGGCGCGCGCGGCCGAGGTGTAGACCATGAGGCGGGCGGCCTCGATCTTCATCGCCATATCGGCGAGCATGAACTGGGTGTTCTGGAAGTCGGCGATGGACTTGCCGAACTGCTTGCGGTCCTTGGTGTAGGCGATGGCCGCGTCCAGCGCGCCCTGCGCCAGACCGACCGCCTGCGCGCCGATGGTCGGGCGGGTGTGATCCAGGGTCTGCAGCGCGGTCTTGAAACCGGTGCCCGGCTCGCCGACGATGCGCTCACCCGGCACCCGGCAGTTCTCGAAGTACAACTCGGCCGTCGGCGAACCCTTGATGCCGAGCTTGTGCTCGAGCGGGCCGACGACGAAACCCTCGTCATCCTTGTGCACCAGGAACGCCGAGATACCATTCGCGCCCTTGTCCGCGTCGGTCACCGCCATCACGGTGTACCAGGACGACCGGCCGCCATTGGTGATCCAGCACTTGGAGCCGTTGATGATCCAGTCGTCGCCCTCGCGACGCGCCCTGGTGCGCATACTCGCGGCATCGGAGCCCGCCTCGCGCTCCGAGAGCGCGTAGGAGGCCATCTCGCCGTTGACGATATCGCCGAGCACCTTCTGCTTGAGTTCCTCGGAGCCATTGAGGATCAGGCCCATGGTGCCGAGCTTGTTGACGGCGGGAATCAGCGAGGAGGAGCCGCAGACCCGCGCCACCTCCTCGATGACGATGCAGGTGGCCACCGAATCCGCGCCCTGACCGCCGTATGCCTCCGGCACGTGTACGGCATTGAAGCCTGCGGCGTTCAGCGCGGTCAGCGCCTCCTCCGGGAAGCGGGCATTGCCGTCGACATCCTTGGCGTACGGCGCGATCTCCTTCTCCGCCAGGCCGCGGATGGCCGCGCGCAGCTCATCGTGGAAGTCCTCGAGCTTGAACAGATCGAAATCCGGATTTCCCGCCATGGGGCACACTCCTGGTTCGTGGTCGTCGACTACTGCCGCCGGACACTCGGTGCTATCAACCAGCGCCATCGGCACTCAGTGCCATATCGTGGCCGAGTATACGCCCGAAATTCGAGGCGACTTGGCGTTATGTCTTGGCACTGAGTGTCAAAGCGGTGTGAGACTCACCTCAGAGCGTACCGAGCCGCCGACTCAGCAGATCGGCGATTCGACCTGGCGGCATGTCCCTGGGAAAGACCGCGAGCACCATCTCCGCGTCCGAACGCGCCGCCGCGCCACCGCGCGCAATCGCGGCCAACTCGGCCCGAAGATCCGCCGCACCCGCCGCCGACTCACCGCGCACCATCCGACGCAGCAAATAGTTGTGCGTCGCGGTGACCGACGCGGTGAACTGCACCCTCGCCAGATCCGGGGTGTCGGGCAACCGCTTACGCAGAAAGTCGGTGAACAACCGCTCGTACCTGAACACCGTGACGATCTCGCGCTCGCGCAGCGCCGGCACCCGCCGCACCACCTGATAGCGGCGGGCAGCGATCTCGCGCCACTGGGTGAAACGCTCGAACACCTGCACCGCCGCCTCGCACACCGCCTCCCACGGATCCTCGTGCGCCGCACCGAGATAGACCGCCGCGGCGGCCAGCTGCGCCTCGTGATCGGCGAAGATCACATCCTCCTTCGACCGGAACTGCCGGAAGAAGGTGCGCCGGGAGATCCCCGCCGCCTCCGCGATCTCCTCGACCGTCGTCGCCTCGTACCCGCGCTCGTCGAACAGTCGCAACGCCTGATCCACCACGGCCAGCCGGAACCGGACCGCCTCCGCGCTCGGCTCGCCGGTCACCGCCCGACCGGGCTCTGTGGGCTCGGCCCGACCGGACTCGATGGTCTCCGCCCGACCGGGCTCAATCGTCACGGCCCGACCCGGCTAGCTGCCCAGCAGCTTGCGGCGCAGGGCGTCATCCTTCTCCAGCACCATCTGCTCCAGCCCCGCCTGGAAACGCTCCATGCGCGAACGCAATTCGGGATCATGCGCGGCCAGGATCCGGACCGCGAGCAGACCCGCGTTGCGCGCGCCGCCGATGGAGACGGTGGCGACCGGCACACCCGCGGGCATCTGCACGATCGACAGCAGCGAATCCATACCGTCGAGATACTTCAGCGGCACCGGAACCCCGATGACCGGCAGCGGCGTGGCCGAGGCCACCATGCCCGGCAGGTGGGCCGCACCGCCCGCGCCCGCGATGATCACTCGCAACCCGCGACCGGCCGCCTCGCGGGCGTAGTCGAGCATGCGCTGCGGGGTGCGATGAGCCGATACCACGCCAACCTCGAAACGAATCCCGAACTCCGCCAACGCCTCTGCGGCGGCCTCCATGGTCGGCCAGTCCGAGTCGCTGCCCATGATCAGGCCCACGGCAGGCGCGGAGCCCGCGGAGCGCCCATCAAACGCAGGCGCGGAGCCTGCGGAGTGCCCATCAAACGCAGGCGCGGAGCCCGCGGAGCGCCCATCAGGCACAGGCACGGAGCCTTCCTGCTTATTCATGTGGGTTCCACCCGTCTGTCCAAATGGCGTGCGACATCCAATGTGCCGCGCGCTCCGCTTTCTCCCGCACCTCGGCGACCTCGTCACCGAGCACATTCACATGCCCGATCTTGCGGGCGGGCCGCTCGCCCTTGCCGTAGAGATGCACCCTGGCCTTCGGCATTCTGGCGAACAGATGATGCAATCGCTCATCCATCGACATGTCCGGCGCCTGCGGCGCGCCGAGGATATTGGCCATGACCGTCACCGGGGCCAGCGGCGCGGTATCGCCCAGCGGGTAGTCGAGGACCGCGCGCAGGTGCTGCTCGAACTGACCGGTGCGCGCGCCGTCCATACCCCAGTGTCCGGAGTTGTGCGGGCGCATGGCCAACTCATTGACCAGGATCGCGCCGTCGGTGGTCTCGAACAGTTCCACCGCCATCGCGCCCACCACGCCGAGGCTGCGCGCGAGATCCAGTGCCAAAGCCTCGGCGGCCGTGGCCGTCTCCTCGGAAAGGTCGGGTGCGGGCGCGATGACAACCGCGCACTGCCCATCACGCTGCACGGTCTCCACCACCGGCCACGCGGCGGCCTGACCGAACGGCGAGCGCGCGACCATGGCCGAGAGCTCCCGCCGCAGCGGCACCTTCGCCTCGGCCAGCAACGGGACACCCTGCGCCAACCGCTCGGCGACGATCTCGCTCGCGGCCTCGGCGGATTCGGGCATCCAGACACCGCGACCGTCGTACCCGCCGCGCACCGCCTTGAGCACGATCGGCCAGCCGTGTTCGGCGCCGAAACGCACCGCGTCCTGCGGCGTGGTCACCGGCACGAAGGCCGGAATCGGGACCTCGAGTTCGGCGAGTTTGGCGCGCATGGCCAATTTGTCCTGCGCGTAGATCAGTGCGGAGGGCGGCGGCTGCACATTGACGCCCTCGGCCACCAGCGCCTCGAGGTATTCGGTTGGCACATGTTCGTGGTCGAAGGTGAGCGCGTGCGAGCCGATGGCGGCCTTGCGCAGCGCGGCCAGGTCGGTGTGGCTGCCGAACACCACGTCCGGGGTCACCTGCGCGGCCGGATCGTCGGGATTCTCGGCGAGCACCCGCAGCCGCTGCCCGAGAGCGATCGCGGCCTGATGGGTCATGCGGGCCAATTGCCCGCCGCCGACCATGGTCACGGTCGGCATGGCCGAGGAATCGAAACAACGCGCAGTCACGTCATGGAATCTTGTCATGCCGGTCGGCAATCATGGGTACCGGTACACTCGGGCCTTGTGTCATTCGTCGACGACGTGGTCAACGTCCTCCCCAAGCCGCTGCGGGAGATCGCGTACCGCCATCACGAGCTGATCAAATTCGCCATCGTCGGCGCGACGACCTTCGTGATCGACAGCGGCCTGTTCTACGTCCTCAAATGGACCGTGCTGCAACAGAAGCCGGTCACCGCCAAGATCATCTCCGGCATTGTCGCGGTCATCGCCTCCTACATCCTCAATCGGGAGTGGTCGTTCAAACATCGCGGCGGCCGCGAGAAGCATCACGAGGCGCTGCTGTTCTTCGTGGTGAGCGGTGTCGGCGTGGTGCTGAGCTTCCTGCCGCTGTGGGTGTCGAGCTACGTGTTCGACCTGCGCCAGCCCAATGTCAGCTTCACCGTCGAGAATGTCGCCGACTTCCTCAGCGCGTATGTCGTCGGCAATCTGTTGCAAATGGCGTTCCGATTCTGGGCCATGCGCCGCTACGTATTCCCCGACGAGATGAGCGAAATCGACGCCGAACTGCGCGACCTCGTCGAGAAGGAAATGGGCCACAGCTAGGCTCTTTCTAGCGCGGTTCGGCAGGCCAGGAGTTCTGCGGCCGAGGCGAGGAGCCGAGGAAGACCGCGAACGAGGCGGGCCTGCGACGCTGCAATTCCAGTCTGCCGCCATCGGCCTCCACCAGTGCCCGCGCCAATGCCAACCCGACCCCGGTAGACCCCCCTGCGGAGAAGCCGCGATCGAAGATGTGCGGGGCGAGTTCGTCGCGCACCCCGACACCTTCGTCGGCCACCTCGACGCACACCACCGGGACGCGCCCACCGCCGGGCACCACCGTGCGCACCGAGACCGTGCAGGTGCCGCCACCGTGCATCAGGGCGTTGTCCACCAGTACCGCCACCGCCTCGCGCAGTCGGGATCCGGTGATCGGCGCGGTCAGCGATTCGTCGCCGGTCAGGGTCAGCGCGCGTCCGGCCTCGTTGAACGGGTGCATCCACTCCGCCACCACCCCGCGCAACTCGGCCATGACCGGCACCGGGTCGCGGTCGGCGGCGTCCTCGTCGCGGGAGGCGCGCACCAACTCGTCGATGGCCTCGGTGAGCCGATCGACCTGCGCCATGGCCTCCTCGGCCTCGTGCACCACCGCCGGATCGGTATGCGCGGACAACTCGTCCAGCCGCAACCGCACCGCGGTGAGTCGACTGCGCAACTGATGGGAGACATCGGCGACGAGCGCGTGCTCGCGCTGCAGCCGGCCCGCGATCTCGACCGTCGCCGAATCCAACACATCCGAGACCCGATCCAGCTCGGAGATGCCGTGCCTGCGCGGATCGGGCCGGAAATCGCCCATGGCCAGGCGGGCGGCCCTGGCCGCGACATCGCGCAGCGGATCGGCCACCCGGCGGGCGGTGACCATGGCCACCGAGACCGCGGCACCGAGCGAGGCGAGCACCGCCAGCCCGACCACCGCGACCGCCTGGCGCTGCATGGCGTGCATCGGCGCCGAGGGCACCTCGAGCCGCAGCGAGACCGATGTCCCCATCGACAGCGATTCGACCAGCGGATCGGCGACCTCGGTCGCGCCGATCGACTCCTGCGCCGAACTGCCGAGCGGGGCCGGATAGACGATGGTCAACCGACCATCCTTGGGCACCAGCGGGCGCACGGACCTGGTATCCAATTCGCCGAGCACGATGCCGTCGCCGTGTTCCTGGTCGAGGATCTCGCGCGAGATCGACTCCAACCGCCCGCGCAGATCGGTTCGAGTGATGTCCTCGACCCACAGCCAGGCAGTATAGGTCAGCGGGACGCCGAGCACCACCGTGGTGAGGGTGAGCACGGTGAGCATGGACCGCAGGATTCTGCGCCGCACGTCAGTCGGTGTTCAATCGGAAGCCGACTCCGCGCACCGTCACGATGCGCCGCTCCGCCATCGGCCCTTCGTCGCCGATTTTGCGCCGCAGCCAGGACATATGCATATCAAGGGTTTTCGAGCCGCGCAGTTCGGCATCGCCCCACACCTCGCGCAGGATGGTCTCGCGCGGCACCACCTGACCGGCCCGGTCGATGAGCACCTTGAGCAGCTCGTATTCCTTGTTGGCCAAACCGATCTCGACGCCGTTGACCAGCACCCGCCGCGCGGCGGGCTCCAACCGGATCCCGCCCACCTCGACGGTGTCGTCGCCGATTCCGCTGCGGCGCAACAGCGCCCGCACCCTGGCCAGCAGTTCGGCGAGGCGGAACGGTTTGCCGACGTAGTCGTCGGCTCCCGCGTCCAGGCCCACCACGAAATCCACCTCGTCGGTGCGGGCGGTGAGCATGAGCACGGCCAGGTCGGCCCCGCGCGCCCGCACCTGGCGGCACACCTCCAGCCCGTCCATTCCGGGCAGGCCGAGATCGAGGATCAGCAGGTCGTGGTCGCCCTGGAGGGCACGCTCGAGCACCGCGGGGCCGAAACGCTCGACGGTGACCGAGTAGCCCTCGCGACCGAGCGCGCGGGAGAGCGGCGCGGCGATGGCCTCGTCGTCTTCGGCAAGGAGTACTGCGGTCATGAGGCCAGATTAGTGAAGTGTGCGCGGTTTACCGTCGAGGTCACCGATATCCACTGTCCGAGCGACCGCGGTCGGCGTCGAAGACCTCGTGGTACAGCAGTGCGTGCACCCGCTGCACCTGCGGGATGTCGTCGTACTCCAGCGGTTCGGCCGAGGAGGATTCGATGATCAGGGTTCCGGTGCCGAGCATCCGGTCGAACAGGCCGTGCCGGAATTGCACACTGGAGATGCGGCTCATCGGAATATCTATGCCGGTGTGGGTGAGCACGCCCTGTCGGATCAGCACCCGCCGGTCGGTAATGATGAAGTGCGTCGACTTCCAGCTGATTATCCGTGCGGCGCAACGCCATACGACGACGATCGCCCACACCACCAGGATCGCGACCAGCACCGGGGTGCGGGCGGCGCCCTCGAGGTGCCGCGCGGCCATGCCCGCGCCGAATCCGGCCACCGCCGTCGCGACGATCAGTGTGACGACCGGCCAGAAGAGCATCTTCCAGTGCGGATGGCGATGCAGTAGCAACTGCTCGTCCGGCGCGAGCACATCCTCCGGATAACCCATATCCGCACCCTACCGCGTGTCGATGCCCGAAACCGGGACACCGAGCCGGATCACGCTCGGCGAATCTCGCAGGGATGGCTAGTAATTCGCGCGCAGGTGGGTGACGTCGCCCGCGGCGACGGCCTGATCGCCGATCAGCAGGCGGCCCGCGTCATCGATATCGGTGGCGATTCCGATGAGGGTTTTCCCGCCCGGCAGTTCGGCCCTGACCTGCGCGCCGAGGGTGGCGCAGCGCTCCCGATAGGCGGCGGCCAGGTCCGCGGTGTCCCAGCCTGCCGCCTGCCACGCCGTCATCCGGCGGGCGAATTCGGTCAGCATCGACAGCACCAGTTCGGTGCGATCGATCTCGCGCGCACCCGCCAACACCAGCGAGGTGGCATGCGGCACCGGCAGTTCCGCTTCGGTGAGGCCGACATTGACCCCGGTGCCGACCACCACGGTCGGCACCGGGCCGCCCGCCGCGAACTCGGCGAGGATGCCCGCCACTTTGCGGCCATCGATGAGCACGTCATTGGGCCACTTGAGATTCGCGGGCACCGCCGCGGTCGCGCGCAGCGCGTCCACCACGGCGACCCCGGTGAGCAACGGCAACCAGCCGAGCGAGTCGGGTGTGATGCCCGGCAGCCGAACCAGCAGCGACATGGCGATCTGTGTCCTGGGCGGACTGACCCAGGTACGCGCGTGCCGTCCCCGCCCCTGCTCCTGCGCCTCTGCGAGGAGTACCGCGTGGTCGGTGTTCGGATCACCGGCGCGCGCGATCAGGTCCGCGTTCGTGGACCCGGTCGACTCCACCACCTCGATGTGGGAGAAATACGACAGCTCGAGCGATTCGGTCAGGCTGCGCCGCAGCTTCTCTACATCCAACGGTGACCTCTGCACAGGGGCAGAGGTTACCCGCCGGACCCGCGAGCGTTTCGCCTGGACACAGCAGCGCTTTCGGCTTCAGGAGCCGAGTTCGGCCCATGAGGTGTGGAATATCCGACCAAGGGCGCACCCCCCTCGAACACGAAATCGTGACTCCCCCAGGGTATCCCGGAGTCCATCGGGAGCGGTATCAGTTTTCCGCGTTGGCGACCAGCGGGTTTCCCGCCGAACCGCAGACGGCAATACCCTCTAGCTGGGGTTTTCTACCCATCGGTAGAACATGCTCGGTTTCGATGGGAAATCGTCACTGGTTACACTCCGAAGTCATGACGAGTGTCCAGCAGCAGCCCTCCTCCGGCCAGGCGGGTACCCCGGATATCCACACCACCGCCGGTAAGCTGGCCGACCTGCGCAATCGGCTGGACGAGGCCAAGCACCCCATGGGTGAGGCCGCGGTCGACAAGGTGCATGCCAAGGGCAAGATGACCGCCCGCGAGCGCATCCTCGCCCTGCTGGACGAGGGCTCGTTCGTCGAACTGGACGCGTTGGCCAAACATCGCAGCGTCAACTTCGGCTTGGAGAGCAATCGCCCGCTCGGCGACGGCGTGGTCACCGGCTACGGCACCATCGACGGCCGCGATGTCTGCCTGTTCTCCCAGGACGTCACCGTCTTCGGCGGCAGCCTCGGCGAGGTCTACGGCGAGAAGATCGTCAAGGTCATGGACCTGGCGCTCAAGACCGGTCGCCCGCTCATCGGCATCAACGAGGGCGCGGGCGCCCGCATCCAGGAGGGTGTGGTCTCCCTCGGCCTCTACGGCGAGATCTTCCACCGGAATGTGCAGGCGAGTGGGGTGATTCCCCAGATCTCGCTGATCATGGGTCCGGCCGCGGGCGGCCACGTGTACTCGCCCGCCCTCACCGATTTCGTGGTCATGGTCGACCAGACCAGCCAGATGTTCGTCACCGGACCGGATGTCATCAAGACGGTCACCGGCGAGGAAGTCACCATGGAGGATCTGGGCGGCGCGCACACCCACATGGTGAAATCCGGTGTGGCGCACTATGTCGCGTCCGGTGAGCAGGACGCACTGGACTATGTCCGCGACCTGCTGTCCTACCTGCCCAGCAACAACCGGGCCGAAGCCCCCCGCTATCCGGCCACCGAATCCGCCTCCGGCACGATCGAGGATTCGCTGACCGAGCAGGATCTGGAACTGGACTCGATCATCCCGGATTCGCCGAATCAGCCCTACGACATGCACGAGGTCATCCTCCGGCTGCTCGACGACGACGAATTCCTCGAGGTCCAGGCCGAACGCGCGATGAATATCATCGTCGGCTTCGGCCGGGTCGACGGCCGCAGCGTCGGCGTGGTGGCCAACCAGCCGACCCAGTTCGCGGGCTGCCTCGATATCGACGCCTCGGAGAAGGCGGCACGCTTCGTGCGCACCTGCGACGCGTTCAATATCCCGATCATCACCCTGGTCGACGTGCCCGGCTTCCTGCCCGGCACCGGCCAGGAATACAACGGCATCATCCGGCGGGGCGCGAAGCTGCTCTACGCCTACGGCGAGGCCACTGTGGGGAAAATCACCATCATCACCCGCAAGGCGTACGGCGGCGCGTACGACGTGATGGGCTCCAAGCACATGGGCGCCGATGTGAACCTCGCCTGGCCCACCGCGCAGATCGCCGTCATGGGCGCGTCCGGGGCGGTCGGTTTCGTCTATCGCAAGCAGTTGCAGCAGGCGGCCAAGGACGGCGGCGACGTCGATGCGCTGCGGCTCGAGTTGCAGAGCGAGTACGAGGACACCTTGGTCAACCCCTACGTGGCGGCCGAGCGCGGCTATGTCGACGCGGTCATCCCGCCCGCGCACACCCGCGGTCAGATCGTCTCCGCGCTGCGCCTGCTGGAACGCAAAATGGTCACGCTGCCGCCGAAGAAGCACGGCAACATCCCGCTGTGACGGCGCGATACCCGAATATCCCAGCGATCGAACCGGTTGACAGCGACCATGAATGGGACCGAATGTGATCTCATCGGGTTTGTCGACACCGAGTCCGGAAACCCGCCCGGTCGGGGCATGAGAGAGGATCTGGCACCGTGACAGCAGTGGCAGAACAGGCCGTGTTGGCCGCAGCCGAACTGGATCTCGCGGTCGATTCGGTCGCCGATGAGATCGCGCCCACCGCAGCCGATCCGGAGGCGAACGTGGCGAAGGCCGCCGAGCAGCCGTTCATCGAGATCATCAAGGGCGCGCCGACCGACGCGGAGGTCGCCGCGCTGGTCTGTGTGCTGAGCGCCGCCGCCCGCGACGCCGCGCCCGCCGCGCGCGGTCCGCTCGACATGTGGGGTCGGCCGACCATGATGCACCGGGGCAGCTCGCCCTTCTCGCCCTACGCCTTTCCGCAACTGTCGCACCTGCGCGACTGAAACGTGCCCGACCTCAGCCTGGTTCTCGCCTCCGCCTCGCCCGCGCGTCGAGAGGTGCTGCGTTCGGCGGGTATCGAACCGATCGTGCGCGTCTCCGACGTCGACGAGGATGCCATCGCGGAGGCGCTGCCCCCCGGAACCCCACCTCGGCAGGTGGTGATCGAATTGGCGCGCGCCAAGGCGCACCATATCGCCGCCACCGCCGAATTGCCTGCCGAATGCGTTGTGGTGGGCTGTGATTCGATGCTGCTGGTGGACGATGTCCTGCAGGGCAAACCGCATACGCCGGAGGTGGCTCGGGCTCGCTGGGGCGAAATGGCCGGGCGCAGCGCGGATCTGATCACCGGCCACTGCGTGCTGCGGATGAGCGCGGGCGCGGTGACGGCCGAATCGGTGGATTGCAGTGCCACCACGGTGCATTTCGCCAAACCCGACGCCGCGGAACTGGACGCCTATATCGCCACGGGTGAACCGCTGCAGGTGGCGGGGGCGTTCACCCTCGACGGGCTCGGCGGCTGGTTCGTCGACCGGATCGAGGGCGATCCGTCCAGCGTCATCGGGATCGGGCTACCACTGCTGCGACGTCTGCTTGGCGACGTTGGCCTCACCATTGCGCAGTTGTGGCGGCACCCGCCCGCCTGAGGGCGCGACAATTCTCTCGGAATTCGCTTCGGCGACAACCGGGGTCGGATCGCGGCGGGCCTGCATTTCCAATCGGACCACGCACAGTTCGGGTTCCACGAATGGGTGCAGGCGCACATTCAACTCCTCGCGCGCGCCATTGCGTTCCAGCACCTCCCGGATCTGGCCGAGATGCACACCGCACACCACCTCGGAATGGGTGCGGGCCAATTCTCGCAGCGGGCAGGCGGTCAGTCGGATGAGCGCCTGCGCCTCGGTATCGCCGGAGGGGTCGCGTTCGGGAGCGAAACCCAGTTCCGAGGCGAGGGTGACCACCACCTCCTTGGCCGCGTCGAGGCCCTCAACCGGCTTGTCGACCGCGTCGAGCCGCGCGCCCCAGGTCCGGCCCGCCGCGACGGCGGCCTCCTGCCTGCGGCGCGGGTCCGGGCCGAGTTGATCGGCGAGCACCAGCGCCAATTCCTGATAGCCGACAGATCGCTGCACCGCGCTGTATCCGATACGTGGACGACCGCGACCGCGCGGCGGCTGTTGGAATTGCCGCACCAGGGATTCCTTGGTGAGTACATCCAAATGGAATCGCACGGTGGTGACGTGCTGTCCGGTGATTCTGGCCAGTTCCTGCGCGTCGAGGGGCTCACTTGCGCCACGTAGGATCGCGAGCAGTCGCCGCCGCGGCCAAGAATCGGACATAGCTCACCCCTCCTTTCCGGAGACTTTATCGGATGCAGGTGCGATTTATTCGCTCAATCAGCCGATTCGTGATCTGAAACGAGTTGCCATCGCGCCCCGCGCCTACCATCGCTGTGAGACCCGATCTGCCATAACCACCGTCTACCTCGCGTGAAGGACCACCCTCGTGCCCGTCGCCCCTGATCCGAATCCCGCCTTCGGCCCCTACGCACATCCTCACCGACTAGTAACCACAGAGTGGCTGTCGGCAAACATAGGCGCGCCGGGACTGCGGATCGTGGAGGCCAACGAGGATGTCCTGCTCTACGATATCGGCCATGTTCCGGGGGCGATCAAGATCGATTGGCGCGGCGATCTGAACGATCCGGTCACGCGCGACTATATCGACGGTTCCCGTTTCACCGAATTGATGCGGGCCAAAGGTATCGAGCGCGAGGACACCATCGTCATCTACGGCGACCGAGGCAATGCCCAGGCCGCGCACGCGCTCTGGCTGTTCACCCTGTTCGGTCACCGTGACGTGCGCCTGCTCGACGGCGGCCGCGACGCCTGGATCTCCGAGGAGCGCGACACCACCTTCGACATCCCGTACCTCACCCACAGCGACTACCCCGTCGTCACGCGCGAGGACACCGTCGAACGCGCCTTCCGCGAAGAGGTGCTGGCCCACCTCGGCCTGCCGCTCGTCGATGTGCGCACCCCCGAGGAGTATTCGGGCGAACTGATCGCCCACCCGCTCAATCCGGAGGACGCAGCCCTGCGCGGCGGGCACATCCCCACGGCGGTCAATGTGCCGTGGACCGCGGCCAACACCCCGGACGGTCGCTTCCGCGCGCGGGCCGAACTCGACTCCCGCTACCGCGACCTGGCCGCCGACGCGGAAACCGACGACGCGGAAATCATCGTCTACAGCCGCGTCGGCCAGCGCTCCAGCCACACCTGGTTCGTCCTGCGCTACCTGCTCGGATACCCGCGGGTCCGCAACTACGACGGCTCCTGGACCGAGTGGGGCAACTCGGTGCGCATGCCGATCGCCAAGGGCGACGAACCCGGTGAGGCGCCAACCACTTCCGCACGGCGCGGGCGCAACAAGTAGGGTGATGTGGATCATCTGAAAACGTCCTCGGTTTCGGTGAGCGACGGTTATCCGCGACCTACCCCCAGGTAGGCGCATCCGAATTCCGGATCGGTTGGCACACTGCCTACACTCCCCGAGAAGGATTTCGTCGACCATGGGGCGACCGAGATAGTGCACACAGGAGGCTCAGTGCCCAGCCATGCCAGCGCGCGGATCACGAAGGTACTCGTAGCGAATCGCGGCGAAATCGCCGTGCGCGTGATCCGGGCCGCCAAGGACGCGGGCATCGGCAGCGTCGCGGTCTACGCCGAACCCGATGCCGACGCGCCTTTCGTCAAACTGGCCGACGAGGCATTCGCCCTTGGCGGTCAGACCTCGGCCGAGTCGTACCTGGTCTTCGACAAGATCCTGGACGCGGCCGCCAAGTCCGGCGCCGACGCCATCCACCCCGGCTACGGATTCCTCTCCGAGAATGCCGAATTCGCCCAGGCCGTCATCGATGCCGGGCTCATCTGGATCGGCCCGTCCCCGCAGTCCATTCGCGACCTCGGCGACAAGGTCACCGCCCGTCACATCGCCGAGCGCGCCAACGCGCCCATGGCCGCGGGCACCAAGGACCCGGTCAAGGATGCCGCCGAGGTCGTCGCCTTCGCCCAGCAGTACGGCGTCCCGGTGGCCATCAAGGCCGCCTTCGGCGGCGGCGGGCGCGGTATGAAGGTCGCCCACTCCATCGAGGAGATCCCGGAGCTGTTCGAGTCCGCCACCCGCGAGGCCGTCGCCGCCTTTGGGCGCGGCGAATGCTTCGTCGAGCAGTACCTGGACAAGGCCCGCCACGTCGAGGCCCAGGTCATCGCCGACATGCACGGCAATGTGGTGGTCGCGGGCACCCGCGACTGCTCGCTGCAGCGCCGCTTCCAGAAGCTGGTCGAGGAAGCGCCCGCTCCCTTCCTGTCCGACGAGGTCCGGGCCAAGATCCACGCCTCCGCCAAGGCCATCTGCCGCGAGGCGGGCTACTACGGCGCGGGCACCGTCGAATACCTGGTCCAGGGCGAGACGGTGTCCTTCCTCGAGGTCAACACCCGCCTGCAGGTCGAACACCCGGTCACCGAGGAGACCGCGGGCATCGACCTGGTGCGTCAGCAGTTCCGCATCGCCAACGGCGAGGAACTCGAATTCACCGAGGATCCGACCCCGCGCGGCCACGCCATCGAATTCCGCATCAACGGCGAGGACGCGGGCCGCAACTTCCTGCCCGCGCCCGGCCCGGTCACCGTGTACCGCGAGCCGTCCGGTCCCGGCGTGCGCGTGGACTCCGGTGTGGTGCAGGGCAGCGTCATCGGCGGCCAGTTCGACTCGATGCTGGCCAAACTGATCGTCACCGGCGAGACCCGCACCCAGGCGCTGGAGCGGGCGCGGCGCGCGCTCGCCGAGTTCGAGGTCGAGGGGCTGGCCACGGTCATCCCGTTCCACCGGGCCATCGTCGAGGATCCGGCCTTCATCGGCGACGGCACCGCGTTCGACGTCTACACCAAGTGGATCGAGACCGAATGGGTCAACACCGTCGAGCCGTTCACCGGCGGCGGCACACTCGACCAGGACGCGGACCTGCCCCGGCAGAAGGTGGTCGTCGAGGTCGGCGGCCGTCGGGTCGAGGTCTCACTGCCGGGTAGCTTCAGCATCGGATCCGGCGCGGCGGGCAATGGCGCGGTGCGCAAGAAGCCCGCCCCCCGCAAGCGCGGCGGCGCGGGCGCGGGCGCGGCCTCCGGCGACGCGGTCACCGCCCCGATGCAGGGCACCGTGGTCAAGGTCGCGGTCGAGGAGGGCCAGGCCGTGGAGGCGGGCGACCTGATTGTCGTGCTCGAGGCCATGAAGATGGAGAATCCGGTCAACGCGCACAAGGCCGGTGTGGTCACCGGACTTTCGGTGCAGGCCGGGGCGGCCATTACCCAGGGCACGGTGCTGGCCGAGATCAAGTAGTCGTTCCCGCGAGCGGGCGCGCATCCTCGGGGTGCGCGCCCGCTCGCATGTTCGTCGAGGCGTCATCGCGGGTTGTGGGGGGCGTCACTTCGCGGTCGGCCGCCGTCTTCCGGCTGTCGTATGGTGATCCGGTGACCAGTTCGCCGTCCGTCACCGAGGTGATCCAGGCCCGCCACGCGGCGGGCACCAGGGCCGATGGGCAGCGCCTCGCGCTCGTTATCGAGGGCGGCGGCAGTCGCGGAGTGTATTCCAGCGGCATGGTGCAGGCACTGGAGGAGCTCGGACTCGCCGGGATCTTCGACGCGGTCTACGGCACCTCGGCCGGAGCGATCAACGGCGCGTGGCTGCTGTGCGGACGCGCCACACCCGGTATGCGCTCGTGGACGGATCCGGCCATCATGCGCCGCGCCGTCGACCCGCTGCGGCTGCTGCGCGGACGACCCGCCTTCGACCTGCGCTACCTGGTGCACCAGGTGTACGACGGCATCGAACCGATGGATTTCCCGGCGATCCTGGCCAACACCACCACCTTTCACCCCATCGCCACCGACGTGCGGACGGGACTCGCGGTGGATCTGCACCGCCACATCGTCGACAAGCGCACCCTGATGCGAGCGCTGCGCGCCTCCGCCGGACTGCCCATCCTCGCGGGACCACCGGTGGCACTGGGGGATTCGGAGTATTTCGACGGCGGCCTCGCCGAGACCGTGCCGATCCGCACCGCCGTGCGCGACGGCACGACCCACGCACTGGTGCTGCGCACCCGCCGCACCGATGAGCGCCGCCCACCCGCGCCGCGCCTGCACCGCATCGTCGGCGGCGGCTATATGCGTCTTATCGCGCCCGGCGCGTACCGGGCCTGGCTGGAGCGTCCACGCCAGCAATCCCTGGAGGACGGCTTCCTGGCGAATCTCGGCGACGCCGTGCACCAGATCCACCCGCCGCTCGGCTCACCGACCGTGGACAGCGCCGCCCGCGACACCGACCTGCTCGCCGAGGCACTCGAGATCGGCCGCCGCGCAGTCCATTGCGCCCTCGCGGACGCGGTGCGCGCGGCCTGAGATCGCGCGGTGTTCAGCGCGGGCCGCGATTCGGTGGGGTCGGGGGTGCCGAATCGTCCTCCAGGCCCGGAATTCGCAAGATGGGACCGGGATCGGATTTGGGTTCGCCGCCGGGGATCCGCAGGGGTGGCGGGGAGAGGGTGCGAATGGGCGGCGTCTCGGAATTCTCGGTGACCGCCGCGGGACCCGCGGGATTGGGGTCGCCGATGGTGCCGCCGCCTTCGGCGACGAGAACGATTACGGCGCAGCCCGCCAACAGGAGCAATGGGGACAGCAGCACGATGAGCAGCACAAGCAGAAAGCGACGGGTTGGACTGCGACGCTTGCGCGGTGGCGTCGGCGGCCGGACCGGCCACGGCGCGACCTGACGGACCGGCGGTCGACGCAGATGCCACTGTCTTCGAGGCGGGGCGGCATAGCCATTGGACTGTGGTGCGGCAGAACCGTTCTGCGGGATCACCTGACCATTCGGCCGGGGTAGGGCAAGTCCATTCGATGGCGCGACGGCTCGGATCTGCTGGGGCGCACGGCCATTCGGGTACGGCACCGCATGACCCGGTGCCGGTCTCGTCAGCGGCGGACCGGGGCGCGGGTGGGTGCCGGGCGGGGCCGACGGAAACGACGGAGCGTAGGCGGGCTGCGGATAGCGCTGGGCGACACGGGTTTCCACACGGGTCCGGGCCGAATCCGGATACGGCAGCAGCTTGGTGAGCGGCTTGCCGTTCGGAACTCCCAGGGCGACACGGGCATTGCGCGCGAACTCGCCCGCGCTCTGAAACCGCTGGACCGGATCTTTGGCCATACCCCGTGCGATGACCGCATCGAGCGCCTGCGGGATGGCGGGATTGAACGAACTGACGCGCGGTGGCGCGGAAAGCAAGTGGGCGTGCATCTGCTGGGGCGGATCGGTGTCGCCGTAAGGCCGGTGCGCGGTGAGACATTCGTAGAGCACGCACGCCAGCGAGTACACATCGGAACGGCCGTCGGTTTGGCCCGTGTAGCGCTCCGGAGCCATGTAGGCCCAGGTGCCCATGGCGAATCCGGTTGCGGTGAGCGCGGTCTGGCCCCGGCTGTGGGCGAGACCGAAATCGATGAGGTAGGCGGCCCCGTCGGCGCGCAGCACGATGTTGGAGGGTTTGACATCGCGGTGCACCAGCCCCACCCGGTGCGCGGCGTCCAGCGCCGAGGCGACCTGCTCGATCACGCCGACGGCGACGGCGGGTGCGATCGGCCCCTCGGTCTGCAAGCGCACCGCGACATCGATGCCCTCGATGAATTCCATATCGATGAACAGCCGTCCATCGATCTCGCCGTGGGTGTGGATCGGCACCACATGGGGATCCCGCAGCGCCGCAATGACTTCGGCCTCGCGCTCGAAGCGCCTGCGATACTGCGCATCGGTGGCCAGTTCGGCGGGCAACAGTTTGAGCGCGACTCTGCGGTCGGCGACGGTGTCGTAGGCGAGCCAGACCTGGCCCATACCGCCTTTGCCCAGCAAACGCCGCAGCCGATATCTCCCGAACCGCTCCTCCCCCATTCGCAAACCTCCGTGTCGCCGTTGACATCTCGCCGCATGCCGAATGGGCAGCTCACGGGCGTATGTCGAGCGTCGAGCTTACCTTGGAGCATACCTAACGCGGCCGGCGCAGCCGTCAATAGATTTCGCGCATGACCGGCATGCGCGTACTCGGCGCGGCCGTTCATAGACTCCACACATGAGCGGGCGAAGCCGCCGGTGCGCGCACCGGCGCGGGAGGGTTAGCCTGATCGTATGAGTGAGGTCCCCGAGATCCGGATCGGCACCGTGGAGCGGGAGGACGCACTGCGGCGCCTGTCGGACCACTTCGCCGCGGGTCGGCTCAGCATGGCGGAGTTCGATGAGCGCAGCGGACAGGTCGCGGCCGCCTTGACCAGGGGAGATCTGGAGAAGCCCTTCCAGGACCTGCCGGAGCCGACGGCCGCCAAAGCCGTTGCGCCCAAGTCGCGTCGTTTTCCGGTGGGGACTCCCGAGCGGGTGATGCCGCTGATCATCATCGCCGCCATCATCCTGTTCTTCGTCACCCACACCTGGCTGTGGTTCCTCGCGATCCCGGCCGCGAGCGCACTGCTCTACGGTGGTCAGCACAATCACCGCAGGCATGATCGGCGCGATCGCAGGAACCGTGGGCGCGCACGCCCCGAGAGCGACAACGCCTGATGGAACCCATCGAAATCAATGCGGGCGCCTGGTATCTGCGTGCCCTGCGTGCCGACGAGCGCATCGATGACCGTCCCGCCCTCACCTCGGGCGGCATCACCGATCCGAACTACATCGCCATCCGCACCGCCCAGTGGGCCGAGGAAACCCACTTCTCCTGGGCCGTCTGCGAGCCGACCACGGCCGAACTGGTCGCCGAGATCGGTGTCACACCGGGCGCGGACGGCACCGCGGCGATCACCGGGTGGGCACGCCCCGAGCACGAACCCGCCCTCGCGTCCGGTCTTTCGGCGGTCCGTCGCTTCGTCGAGGGCGCGCTCGGCCTGACTCCGGTTGATCGACCCGCACGGCTCTGATCCACTTCCCATCGGTCGATCGGCGCCCACGGGTTCGACACGGATCGATCAGCGCATGACACCGGTGTGCCCGGTCGAGTACCGACCGGGTTGCGGCCACACGGTCAGTCCGTGCGGTCCGCGCCCGACGGGTATGCGCGCCAAGAGGTTCCAGTTGACGATATCCACCGCGTACACCACCCCGTGATAGCGTCCGGACACCCAGAAGATGCGACCGTCCGCGGAAATATTGCCCATATCCGGACTGCCGCCGCCGGGAATGTCCCACTTGCGCACCAACTGATTGGTGGCGAAATCCCACACCGAGATGCTGCCCTCGTGCCGGTTGGTGATGATCATCTGTTTGGAGTCGCGGGTGATGTAGAGCCCGTGCGCTCCCTTGCCGGTGGCGATGAACCCGGTGTTCTCGAAGCGGGCGGCGTCGATGGTGTACACGCCGTCGGCCATCATGTCGGCGACGTAGAAGGTCTGCCCGTCCGGGGAGAGCTTCACATCCTGCGGCATGCCGGTCGGCCCGCCGGGTAGGTCGATCAGCTTCACCTGAGTGTGTGCGGCAACGTCGAGAACGAGCATGCGTCCGGCGAATTCGCAACTGGCAATCGCGAACCGGCCGTCGGCGGTGAAGTCCATGTGGTCGATACCCGCGCAGTCGGGCACCGGCATCGCGTCCACCTTCTGCCAGGTGTGCGGGTCGTAGAAGTCGAGCGATTTATCCGCCTCGGCGACCACGAGCGCGAATTTGCCGTCCGGGGTGAAGTACATGTTGTACGGGTCGCGCACCGGCAGCGGCGGACCGGGTCTCGCGGTGCGCGGATCGATGGGCAGCAGGGTGCCGCCGCCGATCGGCAGATCATTGGTGACATAGAGGGTTTGCAGGTCATAGGAGGGCACCACATGCTGGGGCTCCTGCCCGCCCGCTTCGAAGGTGTCGATGACCTCGAAGGTGTTCGGGTCGATCACCGAGACCGAATGCGATTCGCTGTTGGGGACGTACACCAGGGGTCGGTGGTCGGCGACGGCCGGACTCAGTTCTCGGTCGGCAGCGTAGATATCGGTCGGTGAAGGTGGGGGCGGCATCCCCGGCAGGAGGGTGGTGAGGTGCGCGGGCGGCTGGGTGGTGGCGGTGGTTGTCGACGGTGCGAGGACCGAACCCGCCTCGCTGGGCGAGGCACAGCCGCCGACCGCGAGAACGAGGATCGATGCGAGACATCCGAGTGGCGCCAGACGTCGGTTCACGCACCGGGAGGTGGAGCGGTGAAAGCGAGAGGTCATGGCCCACAAGCGTAGTGCCGGTGGCGGCCCGCTCGGCGGAGCGCGACACGGACCCGCGCCCCGAGTCGGGGCGCGGGCACGCGACTAATCGATGGAGGTGAGGACCCGGTCCAGCGCGTCGACGGCGGCGTCGAGATCCTCGATGGTCACGGTGAGCGGCGGGCGGAAGCGAATGCCGCGCTCGCCGGTGCCGAGGATCAGTATGTGCTCGTGCTCGCGCAATTGGGTGATCACCCGATCGCGCAGGTCGGAGGTGGACAGGGTGATCGCGCACATGAGTCCGCGACCGCGTGGCTCACTGACCCGTGGATGATCGGCGGTCAGCGTGCGCAACCGCTCCAACAGATGCGCGCCGAGCGCTCGGGAGCCTTCGATCAACCCCTCGGCTTCGAGGACCTCGAGGATGCGGCGGGTGCGCACCATATCGGTGAGATTGCCGCCCCAGGTCGAGTTGAGTCGTGAACTGACGGCGAAGACATTGTCGGGCACCTCGTCCACCCGGCCACCGGCCATGATGCCGCAGATCTGGGTCTTCTTGCCGAAGGCCACCACATCGGGTTCGACACCCAATTGCTGGTAGGCCCAGGTGGTTCCGGTCATGCCGACGCCGGTCTGCACCTCGTCGAGAATGAACAGCGCGTCGTTGGCGTGACACAGCTCCTGCATGGACCGGAAGAATTCCGGTCGCAGGTGCCGGTCCCCGCCCTCGCCCTGGATCGGTTCGGCGATGAAGCACGCGATGTCGTGCGGGTTCTCGGCGAAGGCGCGGCGAGCCTGCTCCAGCGCGCGTGCCTCGGCGGCCTCGATATCGACGCCGTCGCCCAGGTGCGGAGCCTCGATGCGGGGCCAGTCGAACTTGGGGAACAGGGCCGTTTTGATCGGGTCGGTATTGGTGAGCGAGAGGGTATAGCCGGTGCGGCCGTGGAAGGCCCCGGTCAGGTGCAGCACCTTGGTGCCCAGTTCGGCGGGGCGACCATTGGCGGCATTGTGCCTGCGCTTCCAGTCGAAGGCGACCTTCAGCGCGTTCTCCACCGCCAGCGCGCCGCCGTCGATGAAGAACAGGTGCGGTAGCCGGGAGTCGCCGAGCACTCGCGCGAATGTTGCCACGAAGCGCGCCATCTCGACGGTGTAGATATCGGAGTTGCTCGGTTTGTTGATCGCAGCGGTGGCCAGTTCCGCACGGAACCGCGCGTCCTCGGCCAGGGCCGGATGGTTCATGCCCAGTGCGTTGGATGCGAAGAATCCGAACATGTCCAGGTAGGACGTGCCGTCTCGCTCGTCGACCAGTAGGCAGCCACGGGATTGCCCTAGGTCGAGCACCAGGTCGAAACCGTCGGCGAGGATGTGCGCGGACAGTATCTCGTGTACCCGGTCGGCGGTGGTGACCGAGGTGATGCCACCACCTGCCAGGGTGCGCTCCAGTTCGATGGTCACATACGTCAGCGTACGGAAAGTTTTACGGAATCTCTACAGATTCGCAGTAATTACTCCGCGCAACTACCTATCTGTCATAAAATGTCTGGAGAATGATGGTGCTTCGTGTCCGCACGTTGGCCGTCGCCCTGATCTCCTGGAGCAGTTGCTCCAGGTGTCGCGGTGAGGCCACCCGGACCAGCAGCATGTAGCTCTCGTCGCCCGCCACCGAGTGGCACGCCTCGATACCGGGGATGTGCTGCAACAGGGCGGGCGCGTCATCGGGTTGCGAGGGGTCGAGAGGAGTGATCGCAACGAATGCCGACAGCAACTGGCCCAGCGCCTCGGGATCGACGTGCGCCGCGTAGCCCCGGATCACCCCCCGCGCCTCTAGCCTGCGCACCCGCGACTGCACGGCGGAGACCGACAGGCTCGCCTTCTCGGCCAGATTCGACAGGGTGGCTCGACCGTCTGCCATCAGTTCACGAATCAGTAGCCGGTCGATGTCGTCGAGCACGGGTCGTGCCGGTGTATCCGCCATCAGCGAAGGCTAGCTCAGCGCATCAACCCCGGTGCGGAAACCTCGATACACCACCCCACTGTCGAAAGGTATGGCGGAACAACAGATGACGGATGTACTCGGCACCCACACCACCGAACTGTCCGGGCGCGCGGCGCAATTGCTGCGCGACCTCGGCGCGGACCTCCCGACACCGGGAGCGCTCACCGCGCGCACACCGATCACGGGCGAGCCGCTGCTCACCCTCGCGGCCACCGAGGCCGATGCGGTCGATGCCGCGATCGACCGTGCCGCAACGGCTTTCCGATCCTGGCGGGTCGTCCCCGCACCCGCGCGGGCCGCGCTGGTGCGCCGCCTGGCCGAACTGCTCGTCGCCCACCGGAGGGAACTGGCCGAGTTGGTGACACTGGAGGCGGGCAAGATTCGCGCCGAGGCTCTCGGCGAGGTGCAGGAGATGATCGATGTCTGCGAATTCGCGATCGGCCTGTCCAGGCAGCTGTACGGATACACCATGCCCTCCGAGCGGCCCGGCCACCGACTCATGGAGACCTGGCATCCGCTCGGCGTGGTGGGGGTGATCTCGGCCTTCAATTTCCCGGTGGCGGTGTGGTCGTGGAATACCGCGCTCGCGCTGGTCTGCGGTGACACCGTGGTGTGGAAACCCTCCGACACCACGCCGCTCACGGCGCTGGCCTGCCACGCGCTGCTGCGTCGGGCCGCGGTCGAGGTCGGCGCCGATCCCGAAGTGCACCAGTTGATTCAGGGCGGATCCGAGGTCGGGGCGCGACTGGTCGACGACGAGCGGGTCGCCCTGGTCAGCGCGACCGGATCGGTGCGCATGGGGCGCATCGTCGGGCCGCGGGTGGCCGCGCGTTTCGGGCGCTGCCTGCTCGAACTCGGCGGCAACAACGGGGCCGTCGTCACCCCCAGCGCCGATCTCGAACTCGCCTCGCGCGCCATAGTTTTCGCGGCGGCGGGCACCGCGGGTCAGCGGTGCACCTCACTGCGCAGGCTGATCGTGCACAGTGAGGTGGCCGCACCGCTGCTGCAACGTCTGACAAAGGCGTACCGGCAACTGCGCGTGGGCAATCCGCTCGACGACGGGGTGCTGGTCGGTCCGCTGATCAATGAGCGCGGCTACGGCGCCATGCGCTCGGCTCTGGACCGCGCACTGGCCGATGGCGGCGAATTGCTCTGCGGCGGTGAGCGAGTCGACGGATTCGGCACGGACGCCCACTACGTGACGCCCGCCATCGTGCGCATGCCCGCACAGACCGAGGTGGTGCGCGAGGAGACCTTCGCCCCCATCCTCTACGTGCTGGAATACCAGGATTTCGATACCGCCATCGCCCTGCACAACGCGGTGCCGCAGGGACTTTCGTCGGCGGTGTTCACCCGCGACCAGCGCGAGGCCGAACGCTTCCTGGCCGCCGACGGCTCCGACTGCGGTATCGCGAATGTGAATATCGGCACCTCCGGCGCGGAGATCGGCGGCGCCTTCGGCGGCGAGAAGCAAACCGGTGGCGGCCGCGAATCCGGATCCGACTCCTGGAAGGCGTACATGCGCCGCGCCACCAACACCGTCAACTACTCCACCCAACTCCCGCTCGCCCAGGGCATCAAGTTCGAATAATTCGGCCCCCACCAGGCGTTTTGGTGATGCGCCACCCGCACGTGTACTGTTTGAGACGCAACGCGGGGTGGAGCAGCTCGGTAGCTCGCTGGGCTCATAACCCAGAGGTCGCAGGTTCAAATCCTGTCCCCGCTACCACCGATGATGGCTCCCGGTTTTTCCGGGAGCCATCATCATTTTGCGGCTGGTTTCCCGATCAAAGTCCGGTACGGGCCAACCACTGCTCGAGCACCTCGCGGTCGCCGGTGCAGGTGAGGCTGTCGTCGTCGAGCGGGAGGCGCTGGGCCAGCGCGAGCAGCAGATCACCGGGCGAACCGGCGAGGGTAACGTCGGCCGGTCCGTCCTTGCGTTCGTAGACCGGCCCGTCCGCGGTGCGGGTGATCAGCCACCCGTCGCCGGAAAGCGGCCGCAGCCCAATGGTTTCGCCCGAACCGTTCAATGCTGCCAAATCCGGCCGAACCACCCGGACCTGCGGATCGGTGAACAGCTCCAGCAGTTCGGCGATGCCGTCGGCGGCGTAGTCCGCCGGAATCTCATACGGGATGGCCGCGGTGCGGGCCGCGTCGAAACAGTGGATCGAGACATCGTGCATCATGCGGCGCACCCAGAACGCGGCAGGCCGCGACCCGAGAATGGAGACAGCGGGATCCTGCGGGCCGTGCTGCTGCACGGCGGCGATCAACTCCTCGCTCGCGGCGAGCACCCACTGCGTCCACTGCTCGGGCGAACCCGGTTCCGCGTCAAGGGGATCCGGCGGCCCGCCGATCGTGCCGGTGCGAACGATCTCCGCCGCCCAGCGCTGCCCCTGACCGATGTGTCCGACCAGATTGCGCAACTGCCAGTCCGGACAGGTCGGCACCGTCGCCGCCGGATCACCCTGCTGTGCCGCCGCCGCGAAATCCGCCGTTCTGTTCCGCAATCCCGTTGCGAGCCAATCGAAGTCGAAATCCGTCATCGGATGCTCCCTGCTCCGTCAATGCCGAGCGCCACCCCGACGCGACGCCCGATCGAATACCACCAACCTATCGTCGAAATCACTGTGGCGCTTGGGCTCACACAGAGAAATGGCCCGAACCGTATGGTCCGGGCCATTTCATGAGCGGCTCGGGGGCGTCACTTGGTAACCCGAGCCACGTTCTCAGAACTGCGGAGGTTCGATATTCAACTCGCGCAGCTTGTTTCGGTACTCCTCGACATTGGCGAGCTTGACGCCCTCGTAGCCGCGGACCACGTCGGCGAGGGCGGCGGCGGTGACGGCGCGATCGTAGTCGGCCGGGTCGAGGCGATGGGCCAGGGTGGTGACCATCTCGGTGTAGTGCGCCAACAGTTCTCGCTCGACCCGGCGCAGGTGGGCGTAGCCGAAGAGGTCGAACTTGGTGCCGCGCAGCCGCTTTCCCTTGGCAAGAAGTCGCAGGACCACATGGCTGCGCGGGCCGAAGCCGATCTTCTTGTCCCGACCCATGGCCCGCAGGATCGGCGGGTGCAGCTTGTAGGTGAGATTCGCACCATCGGGCAGTTGCTCGGCGACCTGCCGCACGAAGGCGGAATCGGTGAGCTGCCTGGCCACCTCGTACTCGTCCTTGTACGCGGTGAACTTGTACAGACCGCGCGCCACCTGCTCGCTGAACTCGGTGCGGACGGTGACGCGGCGCTCGGCATCCCAGAGGTCCTGCATGGTGCGCACGTACTCGCGGGCGATGCGCGCGTCCTGGAAGCCGATCAGCTCCTTGGCGCGCAACTCGACCAGTCGACGGGTCGCACCGGTAGCCGTGAAGCCATCGAAAAGATCTGCGGGAGCCGCGATTTCGGCGGTTTGCGGCTGCTTGCGGGTAGCAGCGGCGGCGAAGTCGTCCGGGCGGGCGACGGCCGCGCGACCCCACCGGAACGCCGCGACATTGGCGGCCACCGCGACGCCGTTGATCTCGATGGCCTCCTCGATGGCCGAGGCGGGCAGTCGCAATCCACCCAACTGGTAGGCCGCGCCGACCAGCAGGAAGTTGGCGGCGGCGGTATTGCCGAACAGCACCTCGGCGGCGGCGAGCGCGTCGAAGGAATGAATGGCGCGCGAGACCCGATCCAGGCGGGACAGTAGTTCGGCCGTCTCGGGGTAGGCGACCGACTTGTCGTAGACCATCTCGCCGGTCGGCGTCTTGCTGGTCGAGGCCACCGAGACCGTGGTGTCCTTCGCGCCGTAGGCCAGGTTCTTGTTGTCGGCGGCGGCGAGCAGATCGAAGGCGATGACGCAATCGGCCGAACCGGGGGCGAGCCGATTGGCGGGCTCCAGTGCGCCGGAGGCGAAGCGCAGGTGCGACACCACCGGCCCCGCCTTCTGGCTCAGACCGATTTGGTCCAGGCTCGCCACCTCGAGTCCGGCGCGCAGCGCCGCGGTGGCCAGCACCTGATTCACCGTGACGATCCCGGTGCCACCGATGCCCGCCAAGAACACATTCTGGGTCGACGCGGGCGCGGTGTAGGCGAGTTCGGGCAGCCGAGGCGGTTCGGCGCGCCGAGCGGCCTTGCGCTTCTTGGCTTTCGCCGGATCGGGCAGTTCCACCGTGACGAAGGACGGGCAATCGCCGTCGAGGCAGCTGTAGTCGGTATTGCACGAGGTTTGGTCGATACGGGTCTTGCGGCCGAATTCGGTGTCGACCGGCTGCACCGACAGGCAGTTGCTCTTCACACCGCAGTCGCCGCAGCCCTCGCACACCGCCTCATTGATGACGACCCTGGTCAGCCGGGTGGGCAGCGTGCCGCGCTTGCGCTGCCTGCGCGCATCGGCCGCGCAGTGCTGGTCGTAGATCAAAACGGTGACGCCGGGAATCTCGCGCAGCGTGCGCTGAGCCTCGTCGAGCCGGTCGCGGTGCCACAGCCTGGTGCCCGGCGCGAGGTCGCGCTTGCGGTACCTACCGGGTTCGTCGGCGCAGATGATGATCTGCTTGACGCCCTCGGTGGTGAGTTTGTGAGTGAGCATCGGCACCGCGAGCGCGCCCTCGGCGTCCTGCGCGCCGGTCATGGCGACCACATCGTTGTAGAGCAGCTTGTAGGTGATGTTGACCCCGGCGGCGATGCACGCCTGCACGGCCAGCTGCCCGGAGTGGAAGTACGTGCCGTCGCCGATGTTCTGGAACAGGTGCGGCACCCGGCTGAACGGGGCCATGCCGATCCACTGCGCGCCCTCGCCACCCATCTGGGTCAGGCCGAGCACCTTGCTGTCCTCGCGATCGGACATGGTGACCATGGTGTGACAGCCGATGCCACCGCCCGCCAGGGAGCCTTCGGGCACCGCGGTGGAACGGTTGTGCGGGCAGCCGCTGCAGAAGTAGGCGGCCCGCTTGCTGGACAGCACCGACAGCGACAGCGGCTGCGGCAGTGGACGTTCGGTGGCGACGATACCGTCGAGCGCGCGGCGCAGCGGGGCGGCGACACGACCGGAGGTCAGCTCGCCGTCCTGCGGGAACAGCGGGCGGCCATCGGCATCGCGCTTGCCGATGATCCGCGGCGCGTCCGTGGTGCCGTAGAGGATTTCACGGATCTGCGTCTCGATGAAGGCGGTCTTGTCCTCGACCACGACGACCTTGGTCAGTCCGCGCGCGAATTCCCGAATCCGTTCGGGAGCAATGGGATAGGGCATCCCGATCCGCAGCAGGCGAACACCGGCGCGCAGCAGCGCGGCCTCGTCGACACCGAGGTCGACCAGCGCCTGGCGCACCGCGTCGAAGGTGGTTCCGGTGGCGGCGATACCGACGGTGGCCTCGGTCGGATCCACCTCGATGACATCGAGTTCATTGCGGGTGCTGTAGGCCCGCACCATCTCCCAGCGCGGGCCGTAGAGGTCGGCCTCGGCGATCAGACTGTCGGCCGGGGCCGCCATCGGACGCTGCCGGTAGACGAACGGCCTGCCCTCCCACTCGATCTCGGGCACGACGATATCGATGTCGCCGACATCGCCCGGTACGGTCCACGCCCCGTCGGCCACATCCGCGACGATCTTGAGCGCGACCACACAGCCCGAGGCCCGCGACAGCGCCACCGCGTGCAGACCCATGGTGACGATCTCGCGGGCATTGCGCGGGAACAGCACCGGAATGCCCATCGCGGCCAGCGAGCGCTCGCTCACGGCGGGCACGGTGGAGGATTTCGAGGCCGGATCGTCGCCGACCAGCAGCACCATGCCGCCGGTGGCGCCCGCACCATACATATTGGCGTGCCGCAGCGCGTCGGTGGCGCGGTCCAAGCCCGGCCCTTTGCCGTACCAGACGCCGACCACACCGTCGTGGGTCGAGGACCCCTCCGGCAACTCGCCCTGACTGCCCCACACCGAGGTGGCGGCCAACTCCTCGTTCAGACCGGGAACGAAGGAAATGTCGTGCTCGACCAGCACATCCGGCATCCCCGCGAGCATCTTGTCCACGCCGCCCAGCGGACTGCCCTGATAGCCGGAGACGAAGGTGCCGACGCGGCGTCCCGCGCGCAGATCCCGGACATGCTGCTCGACCAACTGCCGAGCGATTGCCTGCACACCGGTCAGTACGACGGTCCCCGCGCCGACACGGTAGCGATCGGCCAGGTCATAGGGGGCTGGGATCAGTTCGCGATCAGCGAGCTCGGTCATGCAGATCCACCCGTCCGCTCGGCACCAGGATCGGCGCCTCGCATTGTTGAGCACTTGGTGTCGATATCCTGCATTCGATGCGCGAAATGAACAATAGTGGGATTTTAGATTGAGCATCCTGCCCAATTTGCAGTTCAGTTAATGGACAGCGACTTCGCAGGATGCCAGCTCGATTGTGATGCCGGACACGAGATGGTGATCACAGGCTCGCACGGCCGAGGGACCTGTGACACACGAAACGCACCCCGCCGGACCCTGCGGAGTGCGTTTCGACGGCAGCGATTTCTCGAGGGTAAAGATCATTCGATGATGGCGCTCAACTGATCTCGCGAACCTGCGCCTCATAGGTCGCACGCACCTCGGCGTCGGCCGGATGCAGGGCGCGGTCGCCGTCGATCAGCCTGCGGAACAGACGAACCGCGCGTTCGGGGGCGGCGGCCAAGGCGATGTCCACCGGACCCAGGTAGCCGGGGACAGCGGTCTCGGCCCGGCGGGTCGTGCAGGTCCGCACGATGGCGGCCGCGACATCCTCGGGATCGACCGTCGGCATGCCGTGGCCGAGAGCGAGCCCGGAGGACAGGCGGGTACGGACGGCCGAGGGCAGCACGCAACTGACACTCACCCCGTGCGGGGCGAACTCGAGCCGGGTCGCGGCCGACAGGCCCACGGCCGCGAATTTGCTCGCGTTGTAGAGGGCCAGCCCCGGAACCGGGATCTTGCCCGCCAGCGAGGCGACATTGACGATGTGGCCGCGACCGCGCTCGATCATCCCCGGCGCGACCGCGCGCATACCGTGCGCCAGGCCCCAGACATTGATGTCCATGGTGGCCTGACCCACGACGTCCGGCTCGTCGAGGAAGGCCCCGGCGGGCATGACACCCGCATTGTTGACCAGGATGTCCACGGCGCCGAGTTCGGCGACGACAGCATCCCACTGGCCGCGCGAACGCACGTCCAGCTCAACCGATTCCGCGCCCATCGCCGCCGCGGCGGCCGCGGCTTCGGCGGTGTCCACATCGGCGATGACGACGCGAGATCCCCTGGCCGCGAACAATTCCGCGCTCGCCCGGCCGATGCCGCGACCCGCGCCGGTGATCAGCACCCGTGCGCCGCGCAGTTCGACATCCGGATAGCCGTGACCGAGAATTCTCATGCGAAGACTCCTTTTTCGAGGGCCAGGCGCGCATTGCGCAGACTGTGTTCGAAGGTGGCCGCGCGGCGGCGGCCGTCCATGAAGTTGGGCCCCATGATCGCCAGATCGGCCGCGTCCGCGCCGACGAAGAGCACCTCGGTGCCCGCGGCGCGCAGCACGGCGATCTCGGCGGCGAGGGTGGCGCTCATCCGGTTGCGCAACTGACGTTCGAGCAGGTGCCCCGGACTCGTGGCCGGGATCCGCGCGGCGGAGGCCATGGGCGCGAGCACCACCACCTCGTCGAGACCGCGGCCCGCGAGCAGATCCACCGAGGCTGTCGAGGCCGCACCGCCGTCCACATAGCGGCGTCCGCCGATCGACACCGGCGGGAACCAGCCCGGTATCGCCCAGGACGCCCGCAGCGCCGCGCCGAGCGAGGCGGGCGGAGCGCCGGGAGCGCCGAAGGCGACGCGTGTTCCGGTGGCGTAGTCCATGCTCACCAGCCAGGTCGCCGGATGCGGCACCCAGTCGCGGTCCGGTTCGAGACGGTCGACCAGGCGCTGCAACCAATTCGCGTCACCGCCGCCGACCGGCAGCAGCCCGCTGCCCGCGCTGAGCAGTGCCTGCCCGCCGGTGTCGCGGCGCAACGGAAGTCGTGGGGAGCCAAGGCGCGGGCGCGGCAGCGGCGGGAAACGACCCGGTTCGGCGCGCAGATGCGCGAGCAGCGTCGAGTCGATGGTGGTGCCGTCCTGCATGGCCACCAGTTCGTCGACCGAGCGGCCGCTGCCGAGCATGGTCGCCAGTTCCGCGCCCGCCGAGGTGCCGAGCAGCACCTCGGCCTCGCGCGGGTCCCAGTCGAGTACGTCGCGGGTGGCGGCGAGCGCGGCGATGAGCCACGCGGCACCGAGGATGCCGCCGCAGCCGAGGGCGAGGCCGCGTTTTTTGTTACTCATGATTCTGAATCCTAACAGGATTCGAATACCATCGGTATCTGAAACCCCTCGGTACGTAGAATCGCCGCATGGCACGTCTGACCCGCACCGAAAGCCAGGCCCGCACCAGAGGCGACCTGATCGCCACCGCACGCGACCTCTTCCTCACCGAGGGTTACGCGAAGACGAGTTTGGAGCGGGTCGCGGAGGCCGCGGGCTACTCGAAGGGCGCGGTCTACTCGAACTTCCGCACCAAGAAGGAACTGGGTCTCGAGGTGTTGGAACTCATCCACACCACCAAATTCGATGAGGTGCGCGACCTCATCGCCGCAGGTGGCAGCCTCGATGACCAACTGGCCCGATTCCAGGAGTGGGCCGAACACACCGTCGGCGATATCGGCTGGACCCTGCTGGAGTTCGAATTCGCCACAGTGACGCGCGACGATCCGGAGCTACAGGCCGCGCTGCGCTCCAGCCTGGGCCTGGTGCGCGGCGCGGTGGCCGCGCAACTCCAAACGCTGGCCGACACCGCGGGCATCGCACTGCCGCTGCCCGCGCAGGACGCCGCCACGGCGGTGCTCAGCCTCGGAATCGGGCTCGGCATGCAGCGGGCCATCGATCCCGCACTGCCCGCGCGACTGGTCACCGACGCGGTGCGACTGCTTGTCACCGCGGGCGAGGGACCCCTGCTCGGAAATGCAGGCTCCACGCGCCGCGATAGTGCAGCCGAGTGACACTGGCCGGCGGAATATCGATGCGCCAGAACGACTTCGGCGGTGCGTCCAACGCCACCAGCAGTGCGGCGCGAATCACCGCGGGATGGGTGACCGCGATCGTCGACGCACCCGCCGCCGCGATCTCGGCCATCCAGTCGCGGGTCCTGGCGATGACCTCGAGTACGGATTCGCCGCCGTGACCTCGGAAGCCGGGATCGGTCAGCCAGGCACGCAACTCGTCGCGCGGCACCGAGGTCAACTCGCTGCCGCGCCACGCCCCGGCGTCGAGATCCCGCAGGTGCGCCTCCTGCTCCCCTACCGAACCGAGTAGCGCCGCGGTCTCGATCGTCCGGCGCTCCGGACCACTGCGCACCTGCCCCGCCGTCAAACGGCCCACACCCGCGATCGCCCGCCGGCCCGCTTCGGTCAGCGATTCATCGGCCGGGAAGCGCGCCCTGCGCAGCGCCTCGGTCATCCCGTGGCTGACCAGATCGAGCTCGAGCACCTTGATCACGCAGGAAGACTACGACCAGTCCACCCTCGGTGTCGGTGCCGCGAGGCAGACTGTTGCCATGGCTCGGTTCTCCCCCGCGACACAGGAGTGGTTCGACGGCGCCTTTGCCGCGCCGACGGCCGCGCAACTGGGCGCGTGGCGGGCGATCGCCGCAGGTGAGCACACCTTGGTCGTCGCGCCGACCGGCTCCGGCAAGACACTGTCGGCCTTCCTCTGGGCCATCGACAGACTGGCCACTCGAAAGAAGCCGGCCGCCGAGTCCCCGGCCGGGACGACAGTGCTGTACGTCTCACCGCTGAAAGCGCTCGCGGTGGACGTCGAGCGCAATCTGCGCGCGCCCTTGGTCGGCGTCACCCAGACGGCCAAGCGGCTCGGCCAGGATCCGCCGCGGATCACCGTCGGCGTCCGCTCCGGCGACACCGGCCCGGCCGAGCGGCGCGCCATGCAGCGCACCCCGCCCGACATTCTCATCACCACACCCGAATCGCTGTTCCTGCTGCTCACCTCCGCCGCCAGGGAGACGCTGCGCACGGTGCAGACAGTCATCGTCGACGAGGTGCACGCCATCGCGGGCTCCAAACGCGGTGCGCACCTGGCACTTTCGCTGGCCCGATTGGATCTGCTCACCGAGCGCCCGGTCCAGCGCATCGGACTGTCGGCCACGGTGCGGCCGCCGGAGGAGGTCGGGCGCTTCCTGGTCGGTGGCGCGCCCATCACCCTGGTCGCACCGCCCGCACCCAAAACCTTCGACCTGTCGGTGCGCGTCCCGATCCCGGATATGACCGAACCCGATGCGGAATCCGACCAGCCGGGATCGATCTGGCCGCATGTCGACGAGGCCATCGTGGACCTCATCCTCGAGCACCGCTCCTGCATCGTCTTCGCCAACTCCCGTCGCCTCGCCGAGCGGCTCACCGCCCGACTCAATGAGGCATACGCGGCGCGGCTCGGCGACCCGGTCGACACCGCGCACGCTCCGCCCGCGCAAATCGGTCCGTCCACGGAGGTGATCCACGGGGCACAGACCCTGCTCGCGCGGGCGCACCACGGATCGGTCAGCAAGGAGCAGCGCGCACTGATCGAGGACGATCTCAAGAGCGGTCGCCTGCGCTGTGTGGTCGCCACCAGCAGCCTCGAACTCGGCATCGATATGGGCGCGGTCGATCTGGTGGTGCAGGTCGAGGCGCCGCCGTCGGTGGCGAGCGGGTTGCAGCGCATCGGGCGGGCGGGCCATCAGGTCGGCGAGATCTCGCGCGGCGTGCTCTTTCCCAAGCACCGCACCGATGTCATCCACTGCGCGGTCGCCTCCCAACGGATGACGGCGGGCCGGATCGAGGCGCTGCGCATCCCGGCGCATCCGCTCGACATCCTGGCCCAGCAGACGGTGGCCGCCTGCGCGCTGGAACCGATCGATGTCGATGCCTGGTTCGAAACGGTCAGGGGCGCGGGCAGTTACGCGACGTTGCCGCGCTCGGCCTACGAGTCGGTGCTGGATCTGCTCGCCGGGCGCTACCCCTCCGACGAATTCGCCGAACTACGACCGCGAGTGGTGTGGGACCGGGACGCGGGCACCCTGACAGGCAGGCCGGGCGCACAGCGGTTGGCCGTCACCTCCGGTGGCGCGATTCCGGATCGCGGCATGTTCGCGGTGTACATGGTCGGCGAGAAGGCCTCGCGGGTGGGCGAACTCGACGAGGAGATGGTCTACGAGTCGCGGGTGGGCGATGTCTTCGCCCTCGGCGCGACCAGTTGGCGGATCGAGGAGATCACCTTCGACCGGGTCCTGGTCACCCCGGCCTTCGGCCAGCCGGGTCGGCTGCCCTTCTGGCACGGCGACGGACTCGGCCGCCCCGCCGAATTGGGTTCGGCCCTGGGCGAATTCGTGCGCAAAGCGGGCGGCCATCCGGACCAACTGGATCAACTCACCGCCTCGGCCGGACTGGACGAGTTCGCGAAGGCGAATCTCGGTGCGCTGCTGGAGGATCAGCGCACCGCGACCGGTCAACTGCCGACCGACCGCACCCTGCTGGTGGAGCGCTTCCGCGACGAACTGGGCGATTGGCGACTGGTGCTGCACTCCCCGTACGGGTTGCCGGTGCACGCGCCGTGGGCGTTGGCCGTCGGGTCGCGGCTGCGCGAGCGGTTCGGCGTCGACGCCGCGCCGACGGCCACCGACGACGGAATCGTGGTGCGCCTACCGGATACCACCGACACGCCGCCGGGCGCCGAACTCTTCGTCTTCGAAACCGACGAGATCGATGACCTGGTCACCGAACAGGTCGGCGGTTCGGCGCTTTTCGCCTCCCGATTCCGGGAATGCGCGGCCAGGGCGCTGCTGCTGCCGCGCCGCGATCCCGGCAAGCGGGCACCGCTGTGGCAGCAGCGGCAGCGGTCGGCGCAACTGCTGGATGTGGCGCGCAAGTATCCGGAGTTCCCGATCCTGCTGGAGACGGTGCGCGAATGTCTGCGCGATGTCTACGATCTGCCGTCCCTGCACGACCTGTTGGGCCGGGTGGCGCGGCGGCAGGTACGACTGGTCGAGGTCGAGACCGCGACGCCGTCCCCGTTCGCCAACGCACTGCTGTTCAGCTATATCGGCCAATTCATGTACGACGGGGACAGTCCGCTGGCCGAACGGCGGGCGGCCGCGCTGTCGCTGGATTCCGGACTGCTCGCCGAACTGCTCGGTCGGGTGGAGCTGCGCGAACTGCTCGACGCCTCGATCCTGGAACTCACCGAGCGCGAACTGCAACGGTTGACTCCCGAGCGCAAGGCCACCGACGCCGAGGGGTTGGCGGATCTGCTGCGGCTGCTCGGCCCGCTCACGGCGGCCGAAGCGGGCGAGCGGTGCGAAGGCGATCCGCAGCCCTGGTGCACCGAATTGGTGCGGACACGTCGGGCGCTGGAGGTTTCGTTCGCCGGGCGTAGCTGGTGGGTGGCGGTCGAGGATGCGGCGCGGCTGCGCGACGCGCTCGGGGTGCCGCTGCCGATCGGCACGCCCGCCGCCTTCATCGAACCGGTGGCCGACCCGCTGGGCGACCTCCTCGGCCGCTACGCCCGCACCCACGCACCGTTCAGCACCGAGGCCGCCGCACAGCGTTTCGGACTCGGCACGGCGGTGGTCGCGGCGGCGCTGCACCGCCTCGTCACCGAAAAGCGGGTGGTGGAAGGCGAATTCACGCCGGGAGCGGGCGGATCGGAGTGGTGTGACGCGCAGGTGCTGCGCCGACTGCGCAGGCGTTCGCTGGCGGCGGCGCGCCACGAGGTGGAGCCGGTGTCGACCGCCGCCCTCGGTCGCTTCCTCCCGGCCTGGCAGCATGTGGGCACGGGCGAGCTGCGGGGTGTCGACGGGGTGGCCGCGGTGGTGGAACAGCTCGCGGGCGTGCCGATTCCGGCCTCGGCGTGGGAATCGCTCATTCTGCCCTCGCGGGTGCGCGACTACTCCCCCGCCATGCTGGACGAGTTGCTGGCGACCGGTGAGCTCTGCTGGTCCGGACACGGTGCGATCACCGCCAAGGACGGGTGGATCGCGCTGCACCTGACCGAACAGGCGCCGCTCACGCTGCCGCCCGCCGACGAGATCGAGATGAGCGAGGTCCACCTGCGTTTGTCGGCGGCCATGGGTGCCACGATGACGCCGTGGACGCCCACCCCTCCGGTGCCGCTGGACGATCCTGCCGATATGACGGCGGGCGCGGTGCGAATGCCGCCCATCCTGCACGGTGGCGGCGCGTATTTCTTCCGTCAGCTCTCCGACGCCACCGGCCTGCTCGATGACGCGAAAGTCGCTGCGGCCCTGTGGGACCTGGTGTGGGCCGGGATGGTTTCGGGCGATACCTTCACACCGGTGCGCGCCCTGCTGTCCGGCACGTCGCGCACCTCGACCGCGCACCGCAGTCCCCGCCGCACCCCGCGTGGCCGCGCCTACTTGCCGCGACCGAGCCTGCCCCAGAGAACGGGACCGCCCACGGTGGCGGGACGCTGGTCCCTACTACCGGATCGAGTGGCCGACAACACCGTTCGCGCCCACGCCACCGCCGACCTACTCCTCGAGCGTTACGGCGTGCTCACTCGCGGTTCGGTGCAGAGCGAGGGCGTGCCCGGCGGCTTCGCGCTCATGTACCGGGTGCTCACCGAATTCGAGGACAGGGGCCGCTGTCGCCGCGGCTACTTCATCGATACGCTCGGCGGCGCGCAGTTCTCCACCACCGATGTGGTGGACCGACTGCGTTGTTTCGACACCGAGCGGGCTCGCCCCGGCACCGAACAGCAGGACGCGGCCGACAAGTCGCTGGCACTGGCTGCCTGCGATCCCGCCAACCCGTACGGCGCGGCCCTACCCTGGCCCAAGGGCGCGGCCGACGGCGGGCATCGGCCGGGTCGCAAGGCGGGCGCGCTGGTGGCGCTGGTCGGCGGGGAGTTGGTGCTCTATTTGGAACGCGGCGGGAAGACGCTGCTCACTTTCACCGAGGATCCCGATGCCCGCACCGCCGCGGCCGCCGCACTGGCCGGTCTGGTGCACGATCGTCGGGTGGATTCGCTGGTGATCGACAAGGTGAATGGCGAATCGGTGCACGGCAATACCTTCGCCGCCTTCCTGAGCGAGGCCGGATTCGCGAGCACCCCGCGCGGGCTACGGCTGCGCAGACAATTGTGAGACCCGATGCCCGAAGGTGATGTCGTGTTCCGGACGGCGGCGCGGCTGCGGGCCGCGCTCGTCGGAAAAGACCTGACGCGCAGCGATTTCCGGGTGCCGCGCTACGCCACCGTCGATCTGGTCGGTCAGCGGGTGGACAGCGTCGGCAGTTACGGCAAGCACCTGTTCATCCGCACCCTCGACGTCACCATTCACACCCACCTGAGAATGGACGGCGAGTGGCGGATCTTCCACTGCGGGCAGCGGTGGACCAAGCCGCGCGTCAGCGCCCGACTCGTCCTGGCCACCGACGAGGTGGAGGCGGTCGGCTTTTCGCTGGGCACGGTCGAGGTGCTGCGCGGCGCCGATGAGCACACCGCCATCGACCATCTCGGACCCGACCTGCTCGGACCGGGATGGGACGCGGCCGAGGCGGTGCGCCGGCTGTCCGCCGCGCCGGATCGCGCCATCGGACTGGCACTGCTGGATCAGCGCAATCTCGCCGGGATCGGCAATATCTATCGCAGCGAGGTGTGCTACCTGCGGCGCGTACATCCGGCCACACCGGTCGGGGTCGTGCCCGATCTGCCCGCGCTGGTCGATGAGGCACACCGGGTGCTGACCGCCGCCGCACACCAACCACCGTGGCGGCCGCTGGTCTACCGGCGCACCCACCGACCCTGTCAGCGCTGCGGCACCGCCCTCCTCGCGCGACTGCTCGAACCCACCGGCGCGGACGCCGACCGCATCGATCAGCGCGAGCGCGGCATCTATTTCTGCCCGCGCTGTCAACCCGCGCCCTCGGCCTGACCCGAGAACGGCCGCCGATCCCGCACACTGTTAGTTGCCGCTCATTTGCTAACACTCCGCTCCATCGGTACGACACCCTTGGCGGCACTCCGATCGGATACTTGGGAAAGCGGGCAGATGGCGGCAATATCGCGCACGGGTATGCGGAATGCGCTGCCCATCGCCACCCGGCTACTGGCCGCCGCGCTCACCACTGTCGCGACCCTCTTCTTCGGCTATCTGCTGCTGCATCAGGACACGCCTGATCATCAGAACCACATGCCGCCGCCCTCGTTCAACGCCCGCCCCTGAGAGTTTCGAACAACAGCATTCCAAAACTGCTGTATTTCTATTCATTTCGGGTCATCGCGTGATCCGAAATGAATCGCCTCGCCGCGCCGATTCGAATCCCTTCCTGGCGAAACAGGGCAATTCGAAAGGAAACTGGCGCGCCCGAATCCTCGACGCCTACTCTCGAACCCGCTCATAGGCTTTCGCACGGATCCTGCAGATCCGAATCCACCGACGACCGGAACAATCCACGCATACCACCGTGAGCGGACCATGAAACTCGACCTCTACGACTCATATGAGGGCCTCGACGCCCAACTGACCCACACCGGCATTGTCCGGACAATCCGCCGCAAAGACGCGCAACGCACCCTCGACGGCCTGCTCGATCGTATCGACCACACCGAGCACGACCCGCACTTCTTCTGGGTCGTCGACCGCGCCATGCTCGTCGGCACCATGCTCGACTCGCGCAACACCCCGGTCTGCGCCGTCGACGTGGCCCTCAATCTCATCCGACATCCCGATCCCGACCGCAATCCACCGCAGGACCAAATGGACCTGATCTTCGATTCCTGGTGGGATCACACGCCGCTCCCCTCGGATTTCCCGCCGTGGTGCGACGACATCGAACTCATGCACTTCCTCAAAAACAAGGACTGGGCGCTGAATCTCACCGACCTGGACGTCTACGGCCACGAATTGCCCCCGATCGACGTCCCCTACCGCCTCGTCTACGACCGCAGGTTCGGGCGGTTCACGTAACACAGGCGCCGGTAGCCGCCGTGCGCCTTCCCTACACGGAGGACGCTCTGATCAACTCACGAACCATTCTGGAGGAAGCGGCATTCCGGCCGAATCCCGACGATCCCTACTTCCAGCGCGTCGGCTTCCCGATGGATACCACCGCGCAACTGTGCAACGCACTCCCGCATCGACTCCGCGACAGGCTGGACCCGCACAGTCTCGAACTACAGCCCGGCAGCTATGTGTCCGACGACCTTCGGACCCGCTACAGCGACATGCTGTACAAGGCCAGGCTCGCCGAGCGCGACGTGTACCTCTACCTGCTGATCCAAAACCGCGGCCGGGCCGAACGTTTGACGCCCTTGCAGATTTTGTCGCACGTCGAGCGCCTGTGGACCCGCCACCTCGACGAGCACCGCGACGCACGGACCGTGCCCGCAGTGATCCCGCTGGTGGTGCTCGGCAACCATCGGGGTGATCGCTGGTCCGCGCCCACCGATCCCGCTGCCACACCGGCCTCGGACAGCGGGATTCGCGGCTACCTTCCGCTATTCCGTTTCCTGTTCGACGATAGCCACCCCATCGATCTCGCGGGTCTGAAAGAAAGTGACCTGACGCCCGCACCATTGGTAACTTTGGTTCTGGGGGAACCGGCGCACGAGTTCGGGCCGGTGGACACCACCTTGCAGCAGATGATCGACGAGTTGCGCGACGCACCTTTCGATCCCAGCGTGAACTGTGCTTTCGGCCCGATGATCACCTACATCCTGCGCGTCGGTGAGGCATCGGTGGCCGAGTTGATCGCCACATTCGAGGAAGTTCCAGCAGCGAAGGAGGTTCTGATGGCCGTCGCCGATCGGCTCATCGCCCAGGGCGAGACGAAAGGCCGAATCGAAGGACGGATAGCGGGCCGCGCCGAAGGGCGCGCCGAAACCCTCATCGAGCAAATGCAATTGAAGTTCGGCCCCATTCCGGAGCGCGTCATCACCGCCGTACAGACCGCCGACACCACGCAGTTGAAAACCTGCGCCGCCCGCATCCTCACAGCGGAAACCCTTACCGAACTTATTCTTCCCTGACATTTCAGAACCGGGTGGGAGTCCCGGCTACTCCCACCCGCTCATCCTGGGGGCACATCTGAATAGACCACGAATCTCGTTGGGCAATGCAGTGTTTCGTTCAATCACTGATGAAGGGGCGAGTACCCGAGCATGACCAAGTTGGACGCTTTGGCGGAGGCGATCGGCCACGAGGACGCCGTCAAACCGCCGAATCACCACGACGCGTACTTCCGCGACGTCATGACCATCTCCGCGAACGCCGCATCGCAGCTACGAGCCGTACTACCGAAAGAGATCGTCACACAGCTGGATTGGCGCACCCTACGACTGCAATCGGGCAGCTTCATCTCCGACGATCTGCGCTCGCGCTACACCGATACGCTCTACAGCGCGAAACTCGACGGACGCAAAGCCTTCATCTACCTGCTCATCGAACATCAGTCCACGATCGACAAGATGATGCCGCTGCGGATGCTCCAATACGTCGTCGACATCTGGAGCCGCTACGCCGAGGAGCATCCGAAAGCCACCAAGTTGCCCGCCATCATCCCGCTGGTCGTGCACAACAACAACCGCAAGGAACGCTGGACGAAATCGACCGAACTCACCGACCTGATCGACCTCGATCAGGAAACACTCGAAGCCTTCCGCGACTACCTGCCGCACTTCCGCTTCCTCCTCGACGACGTGGCCGCCATCGACCCGGAAACACTGCGAGCCCGCGATGTACGCCCCGCCGTCTTGTTAATGTTGATGCTGCAAAGGTCCGTTCTGAGCGCACCCGGCCTCGGCCCCTGGTTGACCCAACTGCTCGGCGGTCTACTGGGCGGCCTCTCACCGCGAGAACTCCGTGCGCTGGTGACGTACCTGTTGCGGGTCGGCGAGATGTCGACCAAAGACTTGGAACCCATATTCGAACAACTCGACCCGCAGGCAAAGGAGGTTTTCATGACCACAGCCGAACAACTTCGCGCCGAAGGTGCCGCCAAAGCTCGTGCGGAAGAATGCGCAGAAAACCTGATCCAGGTGATGACCGCGAAGTTCGGCGTCGTATCTCAACGCACCATCGCCGTTGTCAACGAGGCGGGGATGTCTCAGTTGAAGGCGTGGTTCGGGCGCGCGATGACGGCGAACAGCGTCGAGGACGTCTTTGCGCACTGATCGAGCCATCGGCTGCTTCCATCTGGCCCCATGGTCCCAGGAGCTTCCCAATGACTACAGCCGAGCAACTGCTCGCTCAAGGGTATGCGAAAGGATTTGCCAAGTCGTATTCGGAAGGTCGCTTCGAAACGCTGACCGAGTTGCCGGCATCCGAATTCGGGGATCTGCCTCAGCATTTCATCAGCAAGCTCGACAACGCTGATATCGAACAGCTGGAGAGGTGGGTAGACCGCATCATGACCGCGACCAGCCTGGAAGACTTCTTCACCGACTAGTTGAACACCCCCGGTGCGCCGGAGTCATTCGAGAATGGCTCCGGCGCACCGGGATACGACACACCGGGGCTGTGACCAAGGGTGGGCGTAGTGGGGGCGGGGGTGCGGGGGTTGCGCTACGGTCTGTTGCTGTGAGCACAGCGGGGCGAGCGACGGGGGCGGGTGGTCCCGGGCACGGGTCTTCTACCTCGGAGAATGGGTCGGCAGCGCAGTCGATCCCCAAGCGGCGGATGTCTGCGGGCGATCGGCGGGCGCAGTTGCTGGATGTCGCGCGCGATATCGTGGCCGCCGATGGGTTCGGGGCGGTGACGATCGAGCGGGTGGCGCGCGAGGCGGAGGTGGCGCGCGCCCTGGTGTATCAGCAGTTCACCGATCTGTCGGGGCTGATGACGGCGATGCTGGACCGGGAGATGGGCATCGCGCTGGCCGGTGTGGCCGGGGTGAAATGGTCCACCGACACAGTCGACCAGGTCGCGCGCAGCATCCTCGACTATTTGCAGGCGGCGCCTGCGAGCTGGCAGATCATGCTCAGCCCGCCCGATGGCGGCCCGCCGAATCTGCGTGCCCGCCTGGAGTTGGGCCGCTCCTATGCCCGCGCGTCCGGGGCGAGGCATCTGTCCCGGTTCTCGGGCACCGAGGTCGATCCGAACGGTCCCACGGAGCGAATCCTGGTGGCCGCCTTGGAGGAATTGGCCCGCCTGCACCTGGACAACCCGCTGAGCGTGCCGGACGACGTGCTGCGCAACTACATCGCCGGCCTCCTGCACTGGGCCATCGCCATGGAAACCGGCAGCTAGCGACCCTGTCTCGGAGTGCCTGCGCCGCATCACGAAAATCTCACGCGGACATTGGTTTTCTATCTCCGGTGCGGCGCGGGCCGCACCGGAAGGAGAGGAAACCAATGAAGTCAGCTCTCATCGCGGCGGCGCTGGCCGCCGCCGCGCTCGCCGCCGGGACCGGTATCGCGCATGCCGACTACATCGGCAACTACGCGACCTACGACGCGTGTGAGGCGGACGGCAATTCCCCGAAGACAGGCGGTACGCACTGGGAGTGCCGTCCGGCAGGTGACGGTTGGGATCTGTTCACCTACTGAGTCGAACGCGTGTCGCGAGCGGCCGCGCGGGGTGGCTGCTCGCGCTGCGCGAGGAAGGGACCGTCACCTATTGTCTGACGTCGTGCGGGTTTTGGTGATCGAGGACGATGAGCGCCTCGGCCACGAGGTGGCGATGGGTTTGCGGGCGGCCGGTTTCGCGGTGGATCTGGCCTACCGACTCGGCGAGGCTGATCTGAAGATCTCGGTGAATGTCTACGACTGCCTGGTCGTGGACCGCGGTCTGCCCGATGGTGACGGTCTCCTGTTCCTCGCCGCCAAAAGGCAGGCGGGGCTGCGGGTTCCGGTGCTGGTGTTGACGGCCCGCGACGAGATCGCGGACCGGGTCAGCGGTTTCGACCACGGTGCCGACGACTATCTCGGGAAGCCTTTCGCCTTGGCCGAACTCGCGGCCAGGGTGCGTGCGCTGTGTCGGCGCCGGGAGCAGCCCGCGCCTGCCCGACTCACCTTCGGCGATCTCGATATCGATCTGGCTCGCCGCCGAGTGCTGCGCGGCGGGGTGCTGCGCACGCTGACGCCCAAGGAGTTCGCTGTTCTGGAGCTGCTGGCCGTGCGAGCGGGCGGTGTCGTCTCGCGCAGCGAACTCATCGAATGCTGTTGGGACGAGATGGCCGAACCCAACTCCAATGTCGTCGACGCCGTCATGGCCCAGTTGCGGCGCAAACTCGGCCCGCCGCAGGTGATCGAGACGATTCGGGGCATCGGCTTCATGATCGGCCGCGATTCGATGATCGGAAACTGACCCATTCGCACCGTACTGTCCACCTCGAATTCCCGTCCGGCCGTCGCGCGCCTACGTCGCACCCGCCGGCAACTGACCGCGCTCATCGCGGTCAGCACCACCGTCTGCCTGATCGTGCTCGGCATCGTCGTCGCGGTGATCGATGCGCGTTCCCGCGCGCACGCCGTGGACGAGACGTTGGATCGGGTGGTGACGGGTCTGTGGCACGGTATCAATCTGAAAACCGATGAGGACGCGGTCGACACCGACCAGCTGAAGTCCTACGACCTCGCCAATGGTGAACTGGCCGTGGTGGTTTTGACCGCGACCGGTCAGGGCCATTGGAAACAGACCTACACCCACCTGCGCTCGTGGCTGCCCACGGAGGCGGGGATCAAGGCGCTGGCCGATGACGCGGTGCAGGCCGACATCCTGATCTATCGCGACGACGCCGACACCGTCGGCCGCCCGGTCCGGTTGGCGGCCAGACCGTTGAGCTTCAGTGACACCAGCGTGCAGACGGTGATCATCGCGGGCACCAATCCCGGTGCGCGCGACAGGGATCGGTCGCTGCTGGTGTGGAGCCTCGTCGTGGGCGGCGCGGTGCTGGTGGCGCTGTCGTCGGGGGTGGCGCATCTGCTGTCGGGTCGCAGTATTCGGCAGGCGCTGACGATGGTCGACGAGCAGGAACGTTTCCTCGGCGACGCGGCCCACGAATTGCGCACACCGCTGGCCACATTGCGGCTGATCACCGAGCCGCGTCCGCGCGCACCGAACGAGATCGAACGCGCGCTGGCGGACGCGCGCGGTCTGGGAGAACGGTTGGAGCGCATCGTCGCCGGACTGCTCGCCCGCGCCAGATTGCAGGCGGGTGTCGCCACCGTGGAACAAGTGCAGTTACTGCTGGATCAGCTCACCGAGGCGGTGGTGGAGGAATTCCCGCACGCCCGCGTCACGGTGCGCACCGAACCCTGTGTGGTGGTGGGTGATCCGGCGCTGCTGAGTCTGGCCGTACGCAATCTGATCGAGAACGCCATCACCCATGGCGCGGTGAACTCGCAAGCGCCCGTCGAAGTTTACGTGGCGCAGGGCCGGGTGAGCGTGCGCGACCACGGAACGGGACCGGCCCCGAGCCTGTCGAGCAATCCGTTCCAGCGCGGTATCACCGGTGGGCGGGGCAGCGGGATCGGGCTCGCGCTGGTGGCCTGGATCGCCGACGTGCACGGCGGCACCGCGACGATGGAGCCCGCGGCGGGCGGCGGAACCATTGTGGCGCTGGCGCTTCCGCCCGGCTGAGCCATGAGACTTCGAGCGAGGCCATGACTCGAAGTCCGTCCGGTGGCTCACCCCTCGGACGGGACCGGTTCGAGGATCTCCGGGCGCGGTTCAGGGGCGGCGATGCGCAGGGCGTCGGCGGAGGCATCGTCGGGTTGGGTCTGTGACCGCACCTCGGCGTCCACCCTGGCCAGATAGGTTTGGACCTCGCGTTCGATCTCGCGTTCGTCCCAGTCGAGGATCGGGGCGACCAGTTCGGCGACCTGCTGGGCGCAGTGGGTGCCCCGGTGCGAGTATTCGATGGAAATGCGGGTGCGGCGGGCCAGGATATCGTCGAGGTGCAGCGCACCCTCGGCGGCGGCCGCGTAGACCGCCTCCACCTGGAGGTAGGAGGGCGCGTCGGTAATCGGGTGCAGCAGTTCGGGTTTGCCCTCCGCCATGGTCAGCACCTCGTCGATGAGCGAACCGTAGCGGTTCAGCAGATGCTTGATCCGGTACGGGTGCACCCCGTACGCCTCGGCCAACTGCACCGTCTGGTTGATCAGCGCGTAGTAGCCGTCCGCGCCGAGGAGCGGCACCTTGGCGGTGATCGAGGGCGAGACGCGGGCCGGAATATCCTGTGCCGCCTCGTCCATGGCGTCGTAGGCCATCACCCGGTAGGTGGTGTACTTGCCGCCCGCGATATCGACCAGGCCGGGTGCGACCCTGGCCACCGCGTGCTCGCGCGAGAGCTTGGAGGTCTGGTCGCTCTCCCCGGCGAGCAGCGGGCGCAGGCCCGCGTAGACGCCGTCGATATCGTCGTGGGTTAGCGGGGTGACCAGCACCTGGTTCACCCGGTCCAGCAGGTAGTCGATATCGGCCTTGGTGGCGGCCGGGTGGGCGAGATCGAGATTCCAGTCGGTGTCGGTGGTGCCGATGATCCAGTGCGCGTCCCACGGGATGACGAACAGCACCGAGGTGGGGGTGCGCAGGATGATGGCGGCGTCGCTGACGATCCGATCACGCGGCACCACGATGTGCACACCTTTGGAGGCGCGCACGTGGAATCGGCCCCTGGTGTGCGAGAGGGCCTGCACCTCGTCGGTCCACACGCCGGTGGCATTGACCACCACATGCGCGCGCACCTCGCCGGTGCGTCCGTCCTCGCTGTCGCGGATCTTCACCCCGACCACCCGGTCGGCCTCGCGCAGGAAGCCGACGACCTGGGTGGAGGTGCGGATGACCGCGCCGTAGTGGGCCGCGGTGCGGGCCACCGTCATGGTGTGGCGGGCGTCGTCGACGACGGTGTCGTAGTAGGTGACGCCGCCGATGAGCGAATCGCGGCGCAGGCCGGGGGCCAGCCGCAAGGCGGCGTGCCTGCTCAGATGATGCTGTCCCGGAACGGATTTCGCGCCACCCATGGTGTCGTAGAGGACCAGACCGGCGGCCACGTAGGGCCGCTCCCAGACCCGGTGGGTGAGCGGATAGAGGAAGCGCAGCGGTTTGACCAGGTGCGGGGCCAGGGTGGACAGTGCCAGCTCGCGCTCGTGCAGCGCCTCGCGCACCAGTCCGAATTCCAGCTGTTCCAGATACCGCAGCCCGCCGTGGAACATCTTCGAGGAGCGGCTCGACGTGCCGGAGGCCAGGTCGCGGGCCTCGACGAGGGCCACGCTGAGTCCTCGGGTGGCCGCGTCCAACGCGATGCCCGCACCGACCACGCCGCCGCCGACGACGACCACGTCGAAATGCTCTTTGCCGAATCGCTCCCAGGCGGCGCGCCGCTGTTCGGGGCCGAGGGCCTGGGCCTGCGGGTTCTTGGTCATGCTCGACTCCTGCCAGCCGGGGTGTCCGATCGAGCTGCTCGGGTACAGGCTAGGCGCTGACCGGCGACCGCGCCGTATTCGCCGACACAGCCGTGTCGGCTGGTAGGTCACCGGCCGAGTCGGCCAATAGAGATGCCGGCCGGTCGGCCATCAGTGATGCCGGCCGGTCGGGCCAACAACGACACCGACCGGGTCCGCCAACAACGGCGCCGGATGGTCGGGTAACAGCGACACCGCCGGGTCGGCGACACGGGAATCCACGGCGCGAGGTGCCGCTGCGGCCCGGTTCGCTTTAGTAGCCTGCACGAATGCGTCGCTATGTGGCCGCCATCGACCAGGGCACGACCTCGAGTCGCTGCATCGTGTTCGACCGGAGCGGGCGCGTCATCGGGGTCGCCCAGCGCGAGCACGAGCAGATCTTCCCGCGCCCCGGCTGGGTCGAGCACGATCCCGAGACCATTTGGCGCAATATCGAATTCGTCCTCGAAGCCGTCCTGGATCGAGTCGGGATCGGCCCGCGGGACCTGGCTGCGGTTGGCGTGACCAACCAGCGTGAGACCACGGTGGTGTGGGATCGGGCGACGGGTGTGCCGATCCACAATGCCATCGTCTGGCAGGACACCCGCACCGACCGGCTGTGCGTCGAACTGGGCGGCGAATTCGGCCCGACCCGCTATCAGGATCGCACCGGACTACCGCTGTCCACCTACTTCGCCGGGCCGAAGGTGCGCTGGATTCTCGATCACGTCCCTGGTGCGCGCGAGCGAGCGCAGGCGGGCGAACTGTGCTTCGGCACCATCGACAGTTGGGTGCTGTGGCGGTTGACCGGACTGCATATCACCGATGTCACCAATGCCTCGCGCACACTGCTGATGGATCTGCGCGCACTGCGATGGGATCGGCGAATCTGCGCGGAGATCGGTGTGCCCGAGGCGATGCTGCCCCGGATCCGCAGTTCCTCCGAGGTTTACGGGGAGATCGCGGCCGGGCCGCTGGCGGGAGTTCCGGTCGCGGGCATCCTGGGCGATCAGCAGGCGGCCACCTTCGGCCAGGCGTGCCTGTCACCCGGCGAGGCCAAGAACACCTACGGCACCGGCAATTTCATGCTGCTCAACACCGGGACCACCCCCGTACCGAGCAAACACGGGCTGCTCACCACGGTGTGCTACCAACTCGGCGCGCAACCTGCGGTGTACGCGCTCGAAGGTTCGATCGCGGTGACGGGATCGCTGGTGCAGTGGCTGCGCGACAATCTGGGCATTATTCACTCGGCCGACGAGATCGAGCCGCTGGCAGGCAGCGTTCCGGACAATGGCGGCGCGTATATCGTCCCGGCCTTCTCCGGGCTGTTCGCCCCGCGCTGGCGACCGGACGCGCGCGGTGTCATCGCCGGATTGACCAGGTACGTCAATCGGGCGCATCTGGCGCGGGCCGTACTGGAATCGACCGCGTTCCAGACCTGCGAGGTCATGGACGCCATGCGCGCCGACGCCGAATCCCAGCGGATGCGACTGGAATTGACCACACTCAAGGTCGACGGCGGCATGGTCGGCAATGACCTGCTCATGCAGTTCCAGTCCGACATCCTGGATGTGCCGGTGGTGCGACCGGTGGTCAACGAGACCACCGCGCTCGGCGCGGCCTATGCCGCCGGACTCGCCGTGGGCTTCTGGTCGGGCACCGACGATATTCGCGCCAACTGGGCCGCCGACAAGATCTGGCGGCCGACCATGTCGGCCGCCGATCGGGCGGCGTACCTCGCGAACTGGAACAAGGCCGTCGAGCGCACCTACAACTGGGTCTGATCAGCCGACGGCGCGGGCGAGCCTGACGATCGCCTCGGTCAGCGTCGCCTCGTCGGAGGTGGTGAAGCACATGCGCATCGAGTTGCGGTAGTCCGTATCCACCGCGAAAGCCGCGCCGGGGACATAGGCGACGCCGTTGTCGAGGGCGCGCGGCAGCACGGCCTGCGTGTCGGTGCCGTCGGTGAAATCGGCCCACACGAACATGCCGCCCGCCGCGTCGGTGCAGTTCGCCCGGTGGCCGAGGTGTTCGCGGAAGGCGTGCACCAGTGCCTTGGCGCGGGATCCATAGGCGCCGCGCACCGTATCGACGTGGGCGGCGAGCCACACCCGGTCGGCGAGCAGGTCGGCGGCGATCTGCTGGGTGAGCGCCGAACCGCACAGGTCCGCGCCCTGTTTGAGCAGTTCGACGCCCCGGCACACCTCGTCCGGTGCGACCATCCAGCCGACGCGCAGCGCGGGCGAGATGATCTTGGAGGAGCTGGACAGCCGAATCACATTGCGGGAGTGGGCCGCCACCGGTTCGGGCGCCGGGCTGTCGAACCACAGTTCGCCGTAGGGATCGTCCTCGATCACCCAGAAGCCGTGGCGCTCGGCCAATTCCGCGAGTTCGCGGCGGCGCTGCGCCGACATGGTGACCCCGCCGGGATTGTGGAAATTGCTCACGGTGTGCACGAAGGCGGGACGCTCACCCTTGGCCAGCAGATCGGTGAGCACATCCAGGCGCAGGCCGTCGCGATCCAGCGGCACCGCGACGATGCGCGCGCCTGCGGCCCGGAAGACCTGCAGCGCACCGACATACGCCGGATCCTCGACGATGACCAGCGCGCCCGGATCCAGCAGCACCTCGGCCAGCAGCGACAGTGCCTGCTGCGAACCGTGGGTGACGAACACCTCGGCGAGGGGCACCTCCCGCCCGATCCGCGTCGATTCGCGCGCGGCCAGCACCTCGCGCAGCGGACCCCAGCCCGCCGACTCGGTGTACTGCAGGCAACCGCGATGACTCAACGCCGCATCGGCCGCCGCCGCCAACCGCTCGCGCGGCATGAGCTCGGCATCGGGCAGGCCGCCCGCGAGGCCGATGATGTCGGGGCGGGCGGTGAGTTTGAGCAGGTCGCGAATCGCCGAACTCCGCAATCCGCCGAGCTTGTTCGCGAGCGGTGGCAGCGTCGACGACATGAGAACCTCCAAGGGGATGCTGATAGCCCATCCTCGCAGGTGGCTGATCAGAGTGTGAAATTGATATCCCAAATAATGGGAGCTAGTCTACTCGCCCCGATTCTTGATCGAGTACACCAACTCCTTGCCGTCCCGGTTCACCGTGAGCACCGTCTGCTGATACACGCTGGTCGAACCGTCCGGTCGACGTTCGGTCAGATCCACATCGAAGGTCCGCGGCGCGGTCTCGGCAATGCGCACACAGTGCGTGGTCCCCACCGGAATCTGCTCATCGATCGCCTTCTGGATGATCTCCGCCGTGGAGACATTCAGATTGTCCGCCGCCACGAACCGCCGGGCCTGCACACCGCTGCGGGTGACGTAGAAGCCGTACTGGAAGCCGAGTATCGCGCCGGGACCCGATGCGGTGTCGCCCGCGCCATTGCCCACGGTGAGTTTGCCGTCCCGACCGGCCGGACAGCTCAGTGTCGCTTTGGCGCCGGTGGGGGGCGCCGCGGCGGTGGTCTCGGTGCCGCCGCCACTGCGGGTGACCGCGACGATCACCAAGGCCAGGCCGATGATCGCCGCCAGCGCGGCAGCCACCCCGCCGACGACCCAACCGGTCGGCCTGCGCTTGGTCCCGGATTTGCGCTGGTACGCCGGGGCCAGCCGCTGCACGATCTGATCCTGGGACCAGGGCAGTTCGGGAGTCTTCGGTGGCGGCGGCGCGATCGGCACCGCACCGGAATCGGGTGCGGGCGTCCATGGCGGCTCGCGGTCCTGCGACGTCGGAAAGACCTGGCTGTCCGGGGCGCGATACTGCACCTGCGGGGCAGAGGTCTCCTCCGCGGGCCGCCAGACCAGCTCCGGATGGTCGGCCGCGGGCTCGCTCCACTGCGGCGGACCCGACTCGGCGGGGGGCGCGCGGAACTCGCCGACCGGCGGACCGAACCCCGAGACGGGCGGACCGAACTCCGACACCGGCGGGCCGAACTCCGAGACCGCGGGTCCGAACTCGCCCATCGGCGGGCCGAATTCGCTCTCGGGACCGGCGAATTCGCGCCCCGGAGCACCTGCGGAATCGGAGACGGGCGGACCGAATGCCGACGCGAGCCGATCCGGGTCGTTGTCCTTCGCGTCATCCTGGGAGGCCACACCCACATCCTTTCTCCCCTGGACACACGGGTGGGGCGGTCGCGAACGACCGCCCCACCCATCGAATCAGCACGCGTCAGTACTGGAGTGAACCACCCCACTGCGTGGTGACGCCACCCACATCGACGGTCTGCGGCGCGACATCGCCCGGCGGCAGGATCGGCGGCGCGGCATGGCGGGCCGCGTCCAGCGCCGCGGCGCCACCCGGCTGCGACTCGATCCACTGCTCGACGGCCGCCTTCGCCAGATTCAACTGGGTGGTGTCGAGAATCGCCGTGTTCTTGCCGTCGGCCAGACCCTCGCCACCGGTGTACGAGGTGACCTTGATGGTGTTGATATCGACGAACTCCACCGAGATACCGGCCTCGCCCGCACCCGTCGGGGTGTGGTAGCCGACGGTCCCGACGTAGCCGTCCTTATTGGAGAAGTGGTGAGTGTTGGCGACGAAGCCCGGCAGCACCGCACCACCGTCGACATTCGCGCCGACCTCGAGGTGCGGACCCGACATCTCGACGACCGGGGCGGGCGGCGCGGACTGCAACTGCGGCGACTGCCAGCGCGGCTGCTGCGGCGGCTGGGGCGTCTGCACCAGGTCGTCGGCGGGCGGCTGGGGCTTGGCCGGATTCGCCTGGCCGGGAGGCACCGCGCCCGGCTGCTGCTGCGTGCCGCCGGGAGCGGGCTTGGGCTGCTGCACACCGGGCTGATCCGGCATGACCGCGGGCATATCGCCCGGCTGCTGACCCGGCACCGGCAGCGGCGCGATGCGCGGGGTGGTGACACCGGGCTGCGTGGGCGTCTGCGGCTTCTTCTGGCCCGGCAGTGCCTGATTCGGCTCCGGAGTGGTGACACCCGGTTGGCTCGGGCTGGGCGTCGGCGGCTGGTTCGGCGCGGCCTTGGGCGCGTTGTCCGGCTTCGGTGCGGGCGTCTCCGATGTCGGGGCGTCCGCGCCAGGGTTGGGTGCGGGAGTCTCGGTGGCAGGCGTCTCGATGCCCGGTTGCGCGGGCGCCGTCGGCGGAATGGTCGGGGGGATAGTCGGCGCGTCCTGCGGCGCCGCCCCCGCCGGCGCCGCGAACAGGGTGGCCACTGCGGCCACGGTGGCCAGTGGCAACGATGTGCTCGCCATCGCTCGCTCCACCCGACTCGGCTTACGATGTTTCACTTTTCGCTAATCCCTTTCCCGAACGCGACCGAAATTGGTCACGCTCAGTCGTCCCTCTGAAGACGCTCGGTCGCAAGGCAACCTGTGGGCCGCCGCGCTCCCGTTTCAGGAAAGGACAACTCCCCCAACACGACAACTACGACCGCCCGCCGATCGCATCTCTGCGGGAAGTGAACCACATGAGCGCCGCATAGGCAATGCGAATGAAACCCCAGCATTGGCAACCATACTCACCGGTCAACCCCCTGAAATACGGGAAAACCGAACGGATTTCCGCACGATCGGTTCGGTTGTCCCTACATGTTTGGCAATAGGCCTGCTAGGCAAGGTCTTCAGCCGAGGTCGTCATGCCGCATGAGCTGACGGGCCGCCTCGGTCACCGAACCCGTCAACGATGGATACACCGAGAATGTCTGCGCCAGATCGTTCACGGTCAGATTGTTCTGCACCGCCATGGCGATAGGCAGAATCAACTCCGAAGCGATCGGGGCCACCACCACCCCGCCGATCACCACACCGGTGGCGGGCCGACAGAAGATCTTGACGAAACCTCGACGCAGTCCCGACATCTTGGCGCGCGGATTGGTATTCAACGGGAGCATCACCGTGCGCGCAGGCACCTCGCCGTCATCGATGGCGGTCTGACTCACGCCGACCGTCGCGATCTCCGGCCGGGTGAATACCGCCGAAGCCACCGTCTTCAAACGAATCGGACTCACGCCCTCGCCCAGCGCGTGATACATGGCGATACGCCCCTGCATCGCACCCACCGAGGCCAGCGGCAACAGTCCGGTGCAGTCCCCTGCGGCGTAGATACCGGGCACCGTGGTGCGCGAGACCCGGTCGACCCGCAGATAGCCGCCGCGATCGACCTCGATGCCGACCCGATCCAAACCCAGGCCCGCGGTATTGGGGGTGGAGCCGACCGTCATCAGCGCGTGCGTACCCGTCACGGTGCGACCGTCGGACAGCTTGACGACAACGCCGTTCTCGGTGCGCTCCACGGCATCCGCGCGACCGTGCTTGACCAGTTCCACACCGCGCTCGGCCAGCGCGTCCTCCAGCACCAGCGCCGCGTCGGCGTCCTCACCGGGCAGCACCCGATCGCGGCTGGCGACCAATTTCACCCGCACACCCATCTCGGTGTACGCGGAGACGAATTCGGCGCCGGTGACACCGGATCCGACCACCACCAGCGTCTCGGGCAGTTCCTTCAGGTCGTAGAGCTGACGCCAATTGAGGATGCGCTCGCCATCGGGTTCGGCGCCGGGCAGCACGCGTGGACTCGCGCCGGTGGCGAGCAGCACCACCTCGGCCTCGATGGTCTCCTCGGTGCCGTCCGCGAGCCGGGCCAGCACCCGGTGCGCGGCCAAACCCAGGGCGGGATCGCACAGTTCACCGCGACCGGCCAGGATGCTCACCCCGGCGGCCTGCAACTTCGAACGGATATCGGAGGACTGGGCCAGCGCCAACTCCTTGACGCGCGTATTCACCTCGGCCAGTTGGATCTGCGCGTTGCTGGGGTCGAGATCGATGCCGAGCCCGCGGGCGCGACGCAGATCGGTGCGCACCCCGGTCGAGGCGATGAACGTCTTGGACGGGACACAATCCCACAGCACGCACGCGCCGCCGATGCCATCGCTGTCGATCAACGTCACGGTGGCGCCGTGCTGGGAGGCCACCAGCGCCGCCTCGTAACCGGCAGGTCCGCCACCAATGATCGCTATGCGGGTCATTGATACCTCCGCTTGATCGCCGTGCGGGTCATTGATACCTCCGCTTGATCGCCGTGCGGGTCATTGATACCTCCGCTGGAGCAGATGAACCGGGATCTCCGGTGCAGGGACAACCGTAGTCGGGTGAGCTGCCACATATTCGCCGGACGTGCTACTCACCGGTCAGTTCGGGTGATTCGCCGAGACCCGCCGCGCGGCAGCCATCGCAATCGAACGTCACCGGGCTTTATTGGCTAACCTTTCCTGGTGCCGATCTACGCCGCCTATGGGTCCAATATGGACTCGTCGCAAATGCTCGAGCGCTGCCCGCACTCGCCACTGTCCGGAACGGGCTGGTTGGAGGGCTGGCGGCTGACATTCGCCGGCGACGATATCGGTTGGGAGGGTCCGCTCGCGACGGTCGTGGAGGATCCGGGCGCCAGGGTCTTCGTGGTCCTCTACGACGTCTCCGCGGAAGACGAGCAGCGGCTCGACCGCTGGGAGGGTTCGGACTTCGGCATCCACAAGAAGATTCGCCTGCGGGTCAGCCGGGGCGACGGCTCGTCGGCGGATCCCACACTGGCGTGGCTGTATGTACTCGACGCCTACGAGGGCGGACTGCCCTCGGCCCGGTACATCGGCGTCATCGCCGACGCCGCGGAGAAGGCGGGCGCGCCAGAGGATTACGTGCACGCGCTGCGCACCCGCAACAGTCGCAATGTCGGACCGGGTTCGGTGTGATCGCGGTCGCGAAGACGCCGCCGCCGCGGAAATAGCGTGGCCGACTCGAATTCGAGTCGGCCACTTGATATTTCGCGGTCTCAGCCCGCGAGCACGATATTGGTGAGCACCCGCACACCCACCGCGAGCGCGCGCTCGTCGAGATCGAAGGTGGGCTGATGCAGGTCGAGCTGTTCACCGTGGCCGGACCACACGCCGAGTCGGGCCATCGCGCCGGGCACCTCCTCCAGATACCAGGAGAAATCCTCCCCGCCGCTGGACTGCATCGTGTCGGCCAGCGCGTCGGGACCGAGCTTGCGGATGGCGTCCTCGAACATCCTGGTCGCCTGCTCGTCATTGACCACCGGCGGCACACCGCGTTTGTAGTTGAGCTGATAACGGACCCCCGTCGGCGCGAGCAGACCGTCCACGATCTCGCGGACCATCGGCTCGAGCAGTGACCAGGTGGCGTGATCACCGGTGCGCACCGTACCGGTGAGCATGCCGGTCTGCGGAATCGCGTTGGGGGCCTTGCCCGCCGACACCGCGCCCCACACCATCACGGTGCTGGTGCGCGGATCGATGCGCCGCGAGAGCAGACCGGGCAGACCGGTGATGACGGTGCCGATCGCGTACACCAGATCACTGGTCAGATGCGGACGTGACGTGTGCCCGCCCGGCGAATCCAACACCAATTCGACGGTGTCGGCGGCCGAGGTGATCGGACCACACCGCACACCGACCCGCCCGACCTCCAGGCGCGGATCGCAGTGCAGGGCGAAAATGCGCTCGACACCCTCCATCGCGCCGGTGGCCACCACATCGATCGCACCGCCCGGCATCACCTCCTCGGCGGGCTGGAATACCACGCGCACACCGATCGGCAGCCGCTGCACCTCCGCCAGCGCCATCGCGGCGCCGAGCAGGATCGCGGCGTGCGCGTCGTGCCCGCACGCGTGCGCCACCCCCGGCGCGGTGGAGGCGAAACTCAGACCCGTGAACTCCTGCAGCGGTAGCGCGTCGATATCGGCGCGCAGTCCGATGCGCGGACCGTCCGGACCGATATCGCAAACCAGCCCCGTGCCACCGGGCAGCACCCTCGGTTGCAACCCGGCCTTGTGCAGCCAGGCCGAGATGAACTCCGTGGTGGCGAACTCGGTGCGGGAAAGCTCCGGGTTGGCGTGAATGTGCCTGCGCCAGTGCACGAGATCCGCGGTGTGGTCGGCCAACCACGCGTCGATCGTCTCCTGCGCGGTGCCCGCCGTGCGCTGTTCCCGACGCGCACGCTCGCCGCTTTCGGCGGCCTGCCGCGTGAGCTCCGCGGAACGGCCGGTAATGCTCACCGAATACCCTCCTGTCGTTGAATCAGCCGTTGTAACAACCTCTCCCTATGCAATTCATCGCGAGCGGCGGTGACGGCGGTACGCGCCAGTGCGCGCGCACCGTCGATGACGGCGCGGTCGGCCGAGGCGTTGACGCTCGCGGCGGCGAAGGCCGGTTGATGTGTCACCGCCCCACCGGCATCGATGCCGATCACCGGATGGATGCCCGGAATGACGTTGGTGACGTTGCCCATGTCCGTGCTCCCGAGTGGGCGCTGCGCCTCGAGTTCGGGTGCGATCGGCACCCTGCCGAGGTCGACGATATGCTCGCGATAAGCACACAGTAGTTCCGGATCCGGGGTGAGCTCGGTATATGTCGGCGCAACGGTGCGGATTTCGTGCGTGCAGCCGGTCGCCAGGGCGCCCGCCGCGAAACAATCCGACGCTCGTCGCAGCAGATCGTCGAGCGATGCGGAGTCGACTGCGCGCAGGTAATACAGCAGTTCCGCACGTCCGGGCACGATGTTGGGGGCTACGCCACCGTCGCCGACTATACCGTGCAGTTGCTGTCCGGGCTGGAGATGCTGTCGGAGCAATCCGAGGGCAACCTGGGTGATGGTGACCGCGTCACCCGCGTTGCGGCCCCGTTCGGGCGCGGCGCTGGCATGCGCCTCGCGGCCGTGGAACACGATCGACAGATCCGCCATCGCCAAGGAGTGCGCGCCGACGATGTCGACCGGACCGGGATGCACCATCATCGCCAGCGCCACATCGTCGAAGACGCCGCGCTCGAGCATGAGCACCTTGCCGCCGCCGCTTTCCTCGGCCGGGGTGCCCAGCACCAGCACCGTGAGCCCGAGCGCGTCGGCCACCTCGGCCAGGCCCAGCGCCGCACCCACCGCCGAGGCGGCAATGATGTTGTGCCCGCAGGCGTGTCCGATACCGGGCAGCGCGTCGTACTCGGCGCACAGCGCGACCGTCAGCGGGCCGTGGCCGAAGCTCGCACGGAAGGCGGTGGGCAGCCCGGCCACCCCCGACTCGATGGCGAAACCACGCTCGGCAAGCGGGACAAGAATTTTCGCGACGCTGCGCACCTCTTCGAAGGCGAGCTCCGGTTCGGCGTGAATCGAATGCGACAGCGCGATCAGCTCCGCCGCGGCCGCCTCGATCGCGGCGTCGACGGGGTGTGCGGTCCGGGAATCCTCGGTGCCGATGCGCGGTGGTGGCATGGCACACAGTCTGGCACTGCGCGGGCGACCGAGCACAGCCCGGCACCACGCGGCCGAACGAGTTCGGGCGGTCCGCGGGGGTGAAGCCGGGGCTATCCCAGCGCGAACGCCAGGTTCTCGGAAGTGGTCGGCACCGCGAGTCCGGCCAGCGCCCGCGCGTGCAGCCCCCGCTTGATGACCGGCAGATTCGGTTTGCGATTGCCCGCCAGCGCGGCCGCGCGGGCCACCGCGTCGGACAGCAGCGCGTCGGCATCGGCCTTGGCGTCGACCACACCGGCCGCGATCGCCTCATCGGCCGGGTAGCGGTGACCGGTCGTCATCGCCCGCACGCAGACCTGGTTGGTCAGCCGCTCGGTCAGCAGCGCGTTCATGCCGAGGGTGAAGGGCATACCCAACAGCACCTCGGGCAGGCACCAGAAGCCGCGGTCGGCGCGCATCACCCGGAAATCGTGCGAGGTGGCCAGCATGGCGCCCGCGCCGAAGGCATGACCGTTGAGCGCGGCCACCGTCGGCAGCGGGAACTGCAGCAGGCGGGTGTAGAGCGAATGCACCCGGTCCAAGTAGCCGTGGCTCTTGTCCATATTGCCGAAGAGCCAGTCCGTATCCAGGCCATTGGTGTAGAACTTGCCGGTGGCCGTGGTGACCAGCGCGGCAGGTCCCTGCGACGCCTCCACCTTGTCGAGCAGGTCGTGGAATTCCGCGATCCAGTCGGGGTGGAAGCGGTTCTCGCTATCGGTCTGGCCCTCGTTGCCGAGGTAGACCACGAACACATCTCCGTCACGCTCCAGATACGGCATGCGTGCAGCGTAGCGTGTTCCTACCCGCCGGTAGCAAGCGGCGCGGCAACCTGCGGAACGCCGCCGTCGAATACAGTGACGAATATGCTTGCCGAACGGGCCGCCACCCAAGCCGAAGCTGCTCGAGCAATCGCCGAACGCACCGGAGTGCCGAGCCATCGGGCCGCGGTCGTCCTCGGATCGGGCTGGCAGGAGGCCGCCGCCGAAATCGGTCGACCGAGCGCCTCCATCCCCATGTCGGAACTGCCCGGCTTCGGCACGCCGAGCGCGCAGGGGCACGTCGGCACCGTGCATTCGGTATTCGTCGGCGCCACACCGGTTTTGCTGCTCATGGGCCGCCAACACCTGTACGAGGGCTACCGACCCGCCGAGGTCGTGCACCCGGTCTCGGCCGCCATCGCGGCGGGCGCGCGGACGGTGGTGCTCACCAACGCGGCGGGCGGCATCAGGCAGGGGCTGCGGGTCGGCGAGCCGGTTCTCATCGCCGACCACCTCAACCTCACCGCCCGCACACCGCTGGACGGGGCGACCTTCGTCAATCTGGTCGACGCCTGGGATCCCGAATTGCGCGCGCTGGCAAAGGAATCCGACCCGACGCTCACCGAGGGCGTCTACGCCGGACTCACCGGCCCGCAATACGAGACGCCCGCGGAGATCCGCATGCTGCGCACCGTCGGGGCCGACCTGGTCGGCATGTCCACGGTGTTGGAGGCCATTGCCGCGCGGGCGCTCGGAGCGCGCATCCTGGGCATCTCCCTGGTCACCAATCTGGCGGCGGGCGTCACCGGCGCACCGCTCTCGCACGCGGAGGTGCTGGCCGAAGGGCGTGCCGCCGCACCGCGATTGGGCAAACTGCTGCGCTCGATACTGGAGCGACTCTAGATGCTGCGCTTCGGCACGGCCGGGCTGCGCGGACCCCTGCGGGACGGTCCGGACGGGATGAATGTCGAGACGGTCGGACGGGCCACCGCCGGGCTCGCCGACTGGTTGCGCGAACGCTGCCTCGGCGGCGGCGCTGTCGTCGTGGGGCGCGACGCCAGGCACGGGTCCGCCGAATTCGCCATTGCCACGGCGGAAATCCTTGCCGCGGCCGGTTTTCCGGTGACGCTGCTGCCGCGACCGGTGCCGACACCCGTGGTCGCCTTCGCGGTGCGCGAACTCGGCGCGGTGGCGGGGGTGCAGATCACCGCCTCGCACAATCCGGCGAGCGACAACGGGTACAAGGTGTACCTGGCGGGCGGGTCACAGCTGATCGCGCCCGCCGACGCCGAGATCGAACGCCACATCGAGGCGGTGCGCGCGCCGATCGCGCGCACGTCCGTCACACCCGCCGATGACGCGCCCGCACAGCGCTATCTGGCCCGGGTCGCCGAATTGCCCTCCCGCATAGGCGGATCCGGTGCGCGGGCACCGATTCGGATCGCACTCACCCCGCTGCACGGCGTCGGCGGCGAGCTTGCTGTGCAAGCCCTCGCGGCGGCCGGTTTCTCGGACGTGCACGTGGTCACGGAGCAATACGCGCCCGATCCCGACTTCCCCACCGTCGCCTTCCCGAATCCGGAAGAACCGGGCGCGACCGATCTGCTGCTCGCTTTGGCGGCGCGCGTCGAGGCCGATGTGGCCATCGCCCTGGATCCGGACGCCGACCGCTGTGCTGTCGGCGTGCCCGGTCCCGATGGTTGGCGCATGCTGCGCGGCGACGAGACCGGCGTACTGCTGGCCGACTGCGTTTTGCGCACCGCGCCGCCGAATGCGCTGGTGGCCACCACGATAGTCTCGTCACGACTGCTGTCGAGACTCGCGCCCGCTCGCGGCGCGCGCTACACCGAAACGCTCACCGGTTTCAAATGGCTCGCCCGCGCGGGAGACGGTCTGGTCTACGCCTACGAGGAGGCCATCGGCCACTGCGTCGATCCCGCGGCGGTGCGCGACAAGGACGGCATCTCCGCCGCCGTCCTCACCGCGGATCTCGTCGCCCGTCTGAAAGCCGCAGGCCGCACGCTGCTCGACGAACTCGACTCCTACGCACTGGAATTCGGCCTGCACGCCACCGACCAGCTCTCCGTGCGCCTGCCCTCCCCCGCCGACGCGGCAGCGGCCGTCGCCCGGCTGCGCACCGCCCCACCGACCGAAATCCTCGGCACCCCGATCGAATACACCGACCTGCTCCAGGTTCGCGGTCCCCTTCGCACGGATGCTCTCATCCTGCGCACCCCTACCGCACGCGTAGTCGTCCGTCCCTCCGGCACCGAACCCAAACTCAAGTGCTATCTGGAAACCGTCGAACCGACCACCCCCACCACCCTTCCCACCGCGAAATCCGCCGCGACCGACCACCTGTCCGCCCTCCGCGCCTACTGCACCACCCTCCTCACCGCCTGAGCGTCATTCATCCGGGACGGAGTTGATTCGCGCATACTCCCGCGTGAGGGGGATAGGGGGTTGCGCATCGGGTGGGCGTTTCTAGACTGGGCGCGAACGCGTTACCCAACAGATAGGCCGTCATGCGCAAGTCACTGTCGCTCACCGGATTCGGCCTCGTCGCCGCGACACTGCTCGGGGGCGCGGGGGCGGCGCAGGCCGCGCCCACCGTCCTGGATCACGACGGCACCTACGGGGTCGGAGCCGATATCGCGCCGGGCGACTATGTGACGTATTCGGCGAGCGGGCTGTGCGCGTGGGCGCGACTGACCGCCTACGGCGATGTCATCGAGAGCGGCAATGGCGCGTCGGGCACGCTGCGGATTCGCATCGCGTCCACCGATGCCGCGTTCTCGACCACCGGCTGCGGCGTGTGGCGGACCGAGAATGCCAACCGGCCCTCCACCGGTTCGGCCACCGGCTCGTTCGGTCTCTGACCCGGTCCGTGGTCTGTTCGGTCTTCGACCGAGGCGCCCGCCGAACCGCGTTCAGCGCGGCCCGAATTGGCGGTCGCCCGCATCGCCGAGGCCGGGCACGATATAGGCGTCGGCATTGAGCCCCTGATCGATCGTCGCGGTGATCAAGCGCACGGGCAGGCCCGAATCCGCGAGCGCGGCAACACCTTCGGGTGCCGCGACCACACAGATCGCGGTGATGTCGGTGGCCCCGCGCGCGGCGAGCAGTTCCAGCGTGTGCCGCATGGATCCGCCGGTGGCCAGCATGGGATCCAGGACGAATACCGGCATGTCCGACAGGTCCGCGGGCAGCGATTCCAGGTAGGGCACGGGTTGGTGGGTCGACTCGTCGCGGGCGATGCCGACGAATCCGACTCGCGCGTCGGGGATCAGCTCGGCGGCGGCCTCCACCATGCCGAGTCCGGCGCGCAGCACCGGCACCAGCAGCGGCGGCGCGGCCAACCGCGCGCCCTCGGTATTCGCGACCGGGGTGCGCACCTCGAAGCGGTGCAGCGGCGCGTCGCGCAGCGCCTCGTAGACGAGGATGCCGGTAAGGTCGCGCAGTGCGGTGCGGAAGGACGGGTTGTCGGTGCGCGCGTCGCGCAGGGTGGTCAGTAGTGCGGCGGCGAGTGGGTGCTCCACGGTTTCGGTGCGCATGAGGGAACGATAAAGTCGGTGCCGGGTGTGCCGGCTTTCCGCTCTCCGATTTTTTTCGGGCGAACGCGGGAACCGATCGGGAACCGGACGCGTCGAACTCAATGAATGACGTACTCTGCCTGGGAAACAACAGATGGGGGAAGCTCTGATGCGAAAGATGTTGGCGGACACCCAGGGCATCGCCGCCTACGCCGCGCATGCCGAAACCATGTCCGGGGAGTTGGCCGCGGCGGCCGCCGGGGCGGTGGCGTCCGATCCGTTGGCGCTGGCCTCGATATTCGGGGCGATCGGCGGTGATTTCCTGGCCGCGTACACCGCCACGCACGCGGGACATACCGCGGCGATCGGCCAACTGTCGGCGGTGGTGGGGAGTATGAGCGGCGGGGCCGCCGCCGCGGCGTCGACCCTCACCGAGACCGATGCGGCCCATGCCGCGGCCATGGGTCAGGCCGCCGCCGAAATGGCAGGGTGAGAAGGCCGTGATCGATATCGATCTGCTGGTCAAGCCGCTCACCGATCTGCTGGCCAGTTTCGGCGCGGGTGTGCTGCCCAGCGGCGGCGCGGCCGACTCACTGCGCGCCACGGCCGAAGCGGTCGACCAGGTGCACGCCATGGGCCGCGACAGCATCAATGCCATGAGCAACGCGTGGCAGGGCGAGGGCGCCGATGCCGCCACCTCGAAGGCGCTGCGGGTCCAGACCTCCGCGGCCACCATCTCCGATCGCGGCAACGATATGGCAACCCTGGTCGACAAGGCCGCGGGCGAAATCGCCTCCGGCAACAAGGATCTCACCGCGATCGTCGAATCCTTCCTCCAGCAGGCGACCAGCCTGGGTCCCGCGCTGGGGACGCCCGAGGGGTTGGCCGTGCTGGTCGGCTCCGCCATCGACCATCTGCAACAGGGTGTCAAGGTGGTCAATCGCGTTCAGGGCGAGCTGGATACCCACACCTCCGCCATGTCGGCGCTCACGCCGCCGCCGACCACCTCGTTGGCGAGCACCCTGGCGAGCAGTGTGCCGACCCAGGCGATCGGTACCGCCGCCTCCGGCGTGCAGCAGTTGGTCTCCACGGCGTCGAGCCTGGTGGGCAGCGGCGTATCGGCCATGAGCGGCCTGATGCAGAGCTCCACCGCGCCCGTCAGCTCCAGAACCTCGTCGTCCGCGCCGACCAATCCGGGTGCGGCGACGGAGAACGCCGGGGCACATGCCGACACCGGCACCGGCGTCAAGATCACCCTGCCCGACGGCAGCGAGGTCACCGCCCCGAACGAGAAGGCGGCCACGGCGGTTCGGGCGGCGCTCGGCGCGGTCGGCACGCCGTACGCGTGGGGCGGCACCACGCCCGGTGTCGGCCTGGATTGCAGCGGCCTCACCAAATGCTCCTACGAGGAGGCGGGTCTCGAACTCCCGCGACTGGCCAACCAGCAAGCGCTCGGCAGCCCGGTCTCCCCTGGCGATCTGGCACCGGGCGACCTGGCGGTCTGGGATGGTCACGTCGCGATGGTCATCGGCAACGGAAAGATGGTCGAGGCCGGTGATCCGGTCTCCATCAGCTCGATTCGAACGGAGAACATCGGCATGGACTTCTACGGCTTCTACAGGCCGACGGCATGACCAATCCACAAATTCCCAACGTCCCGAATGTCACGGTGGCGGGCAGCACGAATCGTTCCGGCACCATTTCGGTGCGCGCCACCGATCAGGGCATGCCGGTGGAGATCAAATTCGAGCGCGGCGAATACCGTTACGGCGCACAGACTCTCGCCAACGAGATTCTCCGGCTCACCAAGCGGTCCACCATTGTGGCCAAGGCCCGGCGCCGCGAGGTGCTGGCCGAGGCGGGCCTGCCCGAGGAGATCCTCGACAAGCTCGGCCTGCCCAACCGCCGGGCCGCGGTGGACGAATTGGACCGCATCGATGACGCGGATACTGGACCGACGAGCTGGATGAGGCCGGTGTAATGAGTGCCGAGATGGATGCGCTGGTCGCCAACGCGACCGCGAAATTGGAGGCGCTGGAGGCCGCGCTCTACGGCCTCAAGCAGGTGCGGGGCCGGTTCACCAGCGAAGACGGCATGGTCACCGCCGAGGTCGACAGCGATGGCGCGCTGGTCGGTCTGAGCCTGGCCGAGACGGTCACCGCGCTGCCGCCCGCCGAAGTCGGTCAACTGATCGTGTGGGCGGCCCGGCAGGCATCCGAGCATGCGGGGTCCCAGCGCTCGAAGGTCGTTGCGACACTGAACGAGTCGTTCGTGGCGACCCCACAGGACGCGCCGGGAACAGTTGGGGGCGGGCCGGATAGTGCCTGAGCCCGAAGCTCGATAGGCTTCCGCTCATGGCTTCTGGAGACATCGTCCCGATCGAGCTCGGGCTGACCGACGGCGATCTCGTCACCCTGTGGGCTCCGCGTTGGCGGGACGGTGACGACGAGTGGGAGGCGTTCCTCGGACATGAGGACGCCCTCTACGGATTCGAGTCCGTGGCGGAACTGGCCGCCTTCATTCGGACCAATTCCGACAACGACCTCGTCGACCATCCGGCCTGGCCGGTGGTGGCGGGCCTGTCGGCGGCGGAATTGGAGCCGGAGGAGAATTTCACCTTCGACCTGGTCGCGGTGCCGGAGCTGGCGGCGGGCAATCCGGATGCGGACACCCTCGCCGAGCTCGAGGACACCCTCGGCATGGTCCGCAATATCGGTGAGGTCTGCGAGCTGGACACGGTCACCAAGTTCTTCGGCTCCCATCCGGTGCTCGGGGCGCTGCCGGGCGGGATGAGCACCTTCCTCGGCCGCGACGGGGAGGAGCTGTGGGATCAGATCGGCGCGGCCATCGCCAAGGACTGGGACGCGGTGCTCGACGCCATTGATTCGGTGGTGCGCACCCCCGAGGTGGATCAGGCGGCCGTCGCGGTCGCCGAGGCCGAACTGCTCGCCGCCGAGGAGAACGTGGTCGACGCCGACGACGCGTCCGAGGACGACGCCGACGAGTTCGAACCGGTCGATCTGGACGAGGACGACGAGGAGGAGGAGGACGGGGACGAGTCCTTCTGGCACGAGGTCGGCATCGATCCGGTCAAGATCGTCACCGCCGACGGCAGCTATTTCACGCTGCGCTGCTATCTCGACGACGAACCGATCTTCCTCGGCACCGACGGCTCGATCAGCGTTTTCGGCTCCGAGCGCGCGCTGGCCCGCTTCCTGGCCGATGAGCACGAGCACGACCTGGCCAGGGTCAGCACCTACGCCGACGTCCAGACCGCGGCCGTGGACGGTTCGCTGGAGATCGAGGTCACCGACGAGAACGTCTATGTGCTGCCCGGTCTGGCCGACGATCTGGCCGAGGGACCCGAGACCGTCGATGTCGAGCAGTTGGATCTGGCGGTCGAATTGTTCACCGACGCCGCCGATTACGCCGAGGACGAGGCGGTCGAGCAGGCGCTGGCGCAGTCGACCCCGCTCGGCTGGTACATCTCCTACCTGCTGAATCCGGATCCGAGCCGGATGGCCCCGAATCCGCCGTTCGCGGCGGAGGCACAGGCGTGGCGCGAGTTGGAGCACGCCTTCGAGGCGCGTCTGGAACATCGCTGACCACCGCCGAGTGTCCGGTGCGCACCGAAGTCGCTGCGACACCGGATGATCGGACAGCTCAGAGTCGAATCCAGATCTGTTCGGCGCGACCGAGCAACCGATTGTCGGCACCGTAGAGGGCGGTCGAGGCGTAGCACTTGCGGCCCTGTTCGCCGATGCGCTGCGCCACCACGACACACGGTTCGCCCGCCTCGGGGAGTTCGGGGACGGCGGCGGTCATGGAGCCCAGCAGCGCGGGCCGCTCCAGCATGTCCGGCAGTGCCCAGCCGCCGGGACAATCCAGCGCCGCCCAGATCAGGGCGGTGTCGATGAGCAGCGAGTCCGAAGACGGTGCTGTCCATGGGGCAGCCACGATGTTCGGTGCGACCTCGCCCGGCTGGATGCGCAGTCCGTCCTCGCGAGCGCTGCCGCAGACGAAGCAGTTCGAGAAAAGCGGGCTGGACCGGTAGGACTCGAGGGCGACGGCCGCCGCCGCGGGCGAAACCGGCTCGGGTACAGCGCGTTCGAAGCTACCGGGACGAGATTCGGCCAGTAGCGTGGCATCGTCGTAGAGGTTGCCGTCGCGCAGTCGCAGTTCGGTATCCAGTGGCGGCGGGCTGCGCAGGATGACGGTCACCACCGGGTCATCGAGCCGCTCGGCCAGCATTCCGCCGACATACCCGCCCTGGCCGGAGTCGGGCGGGCCGTTGTACCGGCGGTCGATGTGCAAGGTCTGCATGGCTCCACGCTAGCCGGCCGCGCCCGATCGCTGTCGGGCGACTCGGCACTGCCCACCGGGGGTTTCGACACGGCTGCGGGTCCGCACGAAAGGTCGACGCCGCCAACGTATTCCGGCACGCACCGGAATACGTTGGGCGGCAGCGGAATTCAGCCGATCAGCACCGCGTAGCCCGGTTTGATGATGTCGTCGATGATGCGCAACCGCTCCGGGAACGGTATGAACGCCGACTTCATCGCATTGATGGTGAACCGCTCCAGATCGCTCCAGCCGTAGCCGAAGGTGTCCACCAGTTTGAGCATTTCGCGGCTCATGCTGGTATCGCTCATCAACCGGTTGTCGGTATTGACCGTGACACGGAAGCGCAACCGGGCCAGCAGGTCGAACGGATGCTTGTCCAGCGAGGGCACCGCACCGGTCTGCACATTCGACGACGGACACAGTTCGAGCGGAATTCGCATATCGCGCACATAATTCGCGACCAAACCCAGGCGGGCATCGGCGATCTCGCCCGGCACATCGATATCGTCGGTGATACGCACGCCGTGCCCGAGCCGGTCGCAGCCGCAAAAAGCCAGCGCCTCGTGAATAGAGGGCAGCCCGAACGCCTCGCCCGCGTGAATCGTGAAGTGCGCGCTATTGGCCCGCATATATTCGAAGGCATCCAGGTGGCGGCTGGGCGGGAAACCGGCCTCCGCGCCTGCGATATCGAATCCGCCGACCCCGGAATCCCGGAAACGCACCGCCAATTCGGCGATCTCGCGGGAGCGAGCCGCGTGCCGCATGGCGGTGAGCAGGCAGGTCACCACGATGGGCGTCTCCGCCGCGGCCGCGGCGGCCATACCCTCACGGAAGCCGGCCAGGGTGTGCTCAACCACTTCGTCGAGGGTGAGTCCCCGCTCGAGGTGCTGCTCCGGCGCGAAGCGCACCTCGGCGTAGACCACACCGTCGGCGGCCAGATCCTCGGCGCATTCGCGGGCCACGCGACGCAGTCCCTCGGGGGTCTGCATGACGGCAACGGTGTGGGCGAAGGTCTCCAGATAGCGTTCGAGCGATCCGCTGTCGGCCGCGTCACGGAACCAGCGGGCCAGCTCGGCCTCCTCGGTGGCCGGTAGCTGGTCGTATCCGCAATCGGCGGCGAGCTCCAGTACGGTCGCGGGCCGCAGACCACCGTCGAGGTGATCGTGCAGCAGGGCCTTGGGAGCTTGGCGGATCGAGGCGAGAGTCAAAGGCGTCGGTCCTGTCATGCACACACGTTAGCCGCAGCGGGCGGCTTCGGCAGCGCAGTCGGGACCAGGCAATCAACTCGTTGTCGACCGAGGGCCGCCGACGCTCAAACCGTGACGCGATCCAGTACCGCCGGGTTGGATGAATAGTCTTCCGGCGCACCGATGGTCGCGGCCGAGCCCAGTGCGGCCAGCGCGCCCGCGAACGCCTCCGGGGTATCGGTGTGCAGCGTGAACAGCGGTTTTCCCGAGGTCACGGCATCGCCCGGCTTGGCGTGCATCTCGATGCCCGCGCCGGGTTGCACCGGGTCGCCCTGTCTGGCCCGCCCCGCGCCCAGCCGCCACGCCGCGAGGCCGACCGCCATGGCATCCAGGTCCGTCAGCACACCTGTCGACGGCGAACGGACCACCTCGCTGTGTTTCGCGCGGGGCAGCGGCGCGTCCGGGTCGCCGCCCTGGGCACGAACCATGGCGCGCCAATGGTCCATGGCGCGGCCGTCGGCCAGCGCGTCGGCCGGGTCGGTATCGATACCCACCAGTGCGACCATCTCGCGGGCGAGAGTGAGGGTGAGCTCGACCACGTCGGACGGACCGCCGCCCGCCAGCACCGCGACGGATTCGGCGACCTCCAGCGCGTTGCCCGCCGTGCGGCCGAGCGGGATATCCATCGCAGTGAGCAGCGCCACCGTGCGCACCCCGGCATCGGTACCCAATTCGACCATGGCCCTGGCCAATTCACGCGCGCCATCGAGAGTCTTCAGGAACGCCCCCCGACCGACCTTCACGTCGAGCACCAGCGACCCGGTGCCCTCGGCGATCTTCTTGCTCATGATCGAACTCGCGATCAAGGGAATCGACTCCACCGTTGCGGTGACATCGCGCAGCGCGTACAGCCGCTTGTCGGCCGGGGCGAGATCCGCGCCCGCGGCGCACACCACGCCGCCGATTCCCGGATCGGCCAGGATCTCCCGGATCCTCGGCACCGGAATATCGGCCCGCCAACCGGGTATGGCCTCCAGCTTGTCCAATGTGCCGCCGGTGTGGCCCAATCCGCGTCCGGACAGTTGCGGCACCGCCGCGCCGCAGGCCGCGACCAACGGCGCGAGCGGCAGCGTGATCTTGTCACCCACCCCGCCGGTCGAATGTTTGTCCACCGTCGGGCGCGGCAGATCGGTGAAGTCCAGCCGCGAACCCGAGCCGATCATGGCGGCGGTCCACCGCGCGGTCTCCCGGCGGCTCAGACCGCGCCACACGATGGCCATGGCGAGCGCGGCCATCTGTTCGTCGGCGACCTCGCCCCTGGTGAATCCGTTTATGACCCAATCGATCTGCGCGTCGGACAGCTCCCCGCCGTCGCGCTTGGCGGTGATGATCGAAACCGCGTCCAGTGCCGTCACCCGGCCAGTGTGGCACGGCCGAAATCGATGTGGCGGGCAGCGACGGGCTCGGCTACTCTCGCGACGGTCATTGATTGTTCACGGGGATTGGGGGTTCGGAATGACAACTGTCCAGATCGAGCGTCGGCTCGGTGAGCTGGAGACGCGCGTGACCGATATCGAGGATGTGCACGTGGAGACCATGTACAAACTCACCCGGCGCGTCACCGGGATCGAGATCGTCCAGCGGCGCGGACTCGAGCTCATCCTGGAGCGCCTGGGTGTTCCGGCGCACAGGATCGAACAGGTCGTCGCACCCGCCGAGGCGGAGATAGACGCCGCGCTCGACGAGCTCTGCTAGCGAGCCTCGTCAGAGCTGCCCGGCCCCAAGGTCTTCAGGACCGAAGGCGTCGGGCAGCAATGCGGCCAAGCGCACCGGCCCGCTCGGATGGTCGATGAGCAAGTCGCCGCCGCCGTGTTCGTAGAGCACCTGTCGACACCGCCCGCACGGCATGAGTATCTCGCCTCGGGAATCGGTGACGGCCACGGCGCGTAGGCGACCACCGCCACCGGAAATCAAGTTACCGACGAGTACGCATTCGGCACAGAGCGTCATACCGTATGAGACATTCTCCACATTGCACCCGAGCACAATTCGGCCATCGGCGCCGAGTCCGGCCGCGCCGACCGGAAATCGCGAATATGGGACATAGGCATTCTGCATAACTTGAATGGCATTGGCACGCAAGACATTCCAGTCAATTTCCGACATCGGCCACCTCCGGGGGAACACTCCGATCATGACCGTGCGCGGGCCACAACGCAAGCATTCGCGACACAAGAAAGGTAAACCTAACTCGGCCCGATGTCGGCAAACGCACGGCACGCCGAATTAGTTCCGGCATAGCCGGAGGATTAGAGTCCACAACAGATCGGTTCGGGTTCCCGGCGGTGGGCCGGAGCGTAGCCACCTGGGCATTCGCCCCTCCACACAGCCGGAATGGGACCAACGACCGGGTCCATCAACGACGTTGGAGGCACCGCACTCTATGACCACGATAGAAGCTCCGGCTCCAGAACAGCCGAAGCGGAAGAGTCTGTATCGAGGCGACCCCGGAATGTGGTCGTGGGCGCTGCACCGGATCACCGGTGTCACCCTCTTCTTCTTCCTCTTCGTGCACGTCTTGGACACCGCGCTGGTTCGCGTTCACCCGGACACCTACTCCCGCACGATCGAGACCTACAAGAACCCCCTCGTGGCGCTGCTGGAGATGGCCCTGGTCGTCTGCGTGCTGTTCCACGCGTTCAACGGCGTGCGCGTCATCCTGGTCGACTTCTGGTCCAAGGGTCCGCGCTACCAGCGCCAGATGCTGTGGATCGTGCTCGCGGTCTGGATCATCGTCTCGGCCGCAGGCGTCGGCCGCCAGTTCTTCTACCTGTTCACGGAGCACTGATATGAGCGCACCAGTCCTCGGCAAGTCCTATGACCGCCCCGCCAGCCTGGATCAGCCGCGCACCCCCCGCGCGCGCTCCAATAGCAACTTCGAGAAGTACGCGTGGGTGTTCATGCGACTCTCCGGCCTGCTGCTGATCGTGCTGGTCTTCGGCCACCTGACGATCATGCTGATGGTCGACGGCGGCGTGAAGCGGATCAACTTCGGCTTCGTCGCGGGCCGCTGGGCCAGCCCGTTCTGGCAGATCTGGGACCTGGCCATGCTGTGGCTGGCCCAGTTGCACGGCGGCAACGGCCTGCGCACCGTGATCGCCGACTACTCCCGCAAGGATTCGACCAGGTTCTGGTTGAACACCCTGCTCGCGGTCTCCATGGTTCTGATCATGGTCGTCGGCACCTACGTCATCTTCACCTTCGACCCCAACATCAGTTAGGAACAGGCGAGTACCGATGAGTGAATCCCGACCGGTTCAGGAGCATCGCTACGACGTCGTGATCGTCGGCGCCGGTGGCGCGGGCATGCGCGCGGCGATCGAGGCGGGTCCGCGGGCACGGACGGCCGTCCTGACCAAGCTGTACCCCACCCGCAGCCACACCGGCGCGGCACAGGGCGGCATGTGCGCCGCCTTGGCCAATGTCGAAGAGGACAACTGGGAGTGGCACACCTTCGACACGGTCAAGGGCGGCGACTACCTCGTCGACCAGGACGCCGCGGAGATCATGGCCAAGGAGGCCATCGATGCCGTCCTCGACCTGGAGAAGATGGGCCTGCCCTTCAACCGGACCCCCGAAGGCAAGATCGACCAGCGCCGCTTCGGCGGACACACCCGCGATCACGGCAAGGCCCCGGTTCGGCGCGCCTGCTACGCCGCGGACCGCACCGGCCACATGATCCTGCAGACCCTGTACCAGAACTGCGTCAAGCACGATGTGGAATTCTTCAACGAGTTCTACGTGCTCGACCTGGTGCTCACCGAGACCGAGCGCGGTCCGGTGGCCACCGGTGTGGTCGCCTACGAGCTGGCCACCGGTGAAATCCACGTCTTCCACGCCAAGTCGATCATCTTCGCCACCGGCGGTTCGGGCCGGATGTACAAAACCACCTCCAACGCGCACACGCTCACCGGCGACGGTATGGCGATCGTGTTCCGCAAAGGACTTCCGCTGGAGGATATGGAGTTCCACCAGTTCCATCCCACGGGCCTGGCCGGACTCGGCATCCTCATCTCCGAGGCCGTGCGCGGCGAGGGCGGCATCCTGCGCAACGCCGAGGGCGAGCGGTTCATGGAGCGCTACGCCCCCACCATCAAGGACCTCGCGCCCCGCGATATCGTCGCCCGCTCGATGGTGCTCGAGGTGCTCGAGGGTCGCGGCGCCGGGCCGAACAAGGATTACGTCTACATCGACGTGACCCACCTCGGCGAGGACGTGCTCGAGGAGAAGCTGCCCGACATCACCGAGTTCTCCCGCACCTACCTCGGTGTCGACCCGGTGAAGGAACTGGTGCCGGTCTTCCCGACCTGCCACTACGTCATGGGTGGCATTCCCACCCGGATCCGCGGCGAGGTGCTGCGCAACAACACCGATGTGGTGCCCGGCCTGTACGCCGCGGGCGAATGCGCCTGCGTGTCGGTGCACGGCGCGAACCGCCTCGGCACCAACTCGCTGCTCGATATCAATGTCTTCGGTCGGCGCGCCGGTATCGCCGCCGCCGAATACGCCCAGCGCAGCGAATTCGTCGAGATGCCGGAGGCGCCCGCCGAGATGGTGCAGACCTGGCTCGCCGGTCTGCTCTCCGACCACGGCAATGAGCGGGTCGCCGATATCCGCACCGACCTGCAGCGCTCGATGGACAACAACGCCTCGGTGTTCCGCACCGAGGACACCCTCAAGCAGGCGCTCACCGACATTCACGCACTCAAGGAGCGCTACGCGCGAATCACGGTGCAGGACAAGGGCAAGCGCTACAACAGCGACCTGCTCGAGGCCGTCGAGCTCGGCTTCCTGCTGGAGCTGGCCGAGGTCACCGTGGTCGGCGCGCTCAACCGCAAGGAATCGCGCGGCGGTCACGCCCGCGAGGACTACCCGGACCGCGACGATGTCAACTACATGCGGCACACGATGGCCTACAAGGAGGGTGCGGAGCTCCTCTCGGATATCCGCCTCGACTACAAGCCGGTCGTGCAGACCCGCTACGAGCCGATGGAGCGCAAGTACTGATGACAGCCGTAGCTGAACCGACGACGCAGAATCCGGCTCCGGTCCCCGAGGGCTCGGTGATGATCACCGTCAAGGTGGCCCGGTTCAACCCGGAGGACGACAAGGGCGCGCACTGGGATTCGTTCCAGGTGCCGGTCCTGTCGACCGACCGCTTCCTGAATGTGCTCATCTACATCAAGTCCTACCTGGACGGCACACTCACCTTCCGCCGCTCCTGCGCGCACGGGGTGTGCGGGTCCGACGCCATGCGGATCAACGGGGTGAACCGGTTGGCCTGCAAGGTGCTCATGAAGGACATGCTGCCCAAGAACGGCAAGAGCATCACCGTCACCGTCGAACCGATCCGCGGCCTACCCGTGGAGAAGGATCTGGTGGTGAATATGGAGCCGTTCTTCGACGCGTTCCGCGCGATCAAGCCGTACCTGATCACCTCGGGCAATGAGCCGACCCGCGAGCGCATCCAGAGCCAGGCCGACCGGCACCGCTTCGATGACACCACCAAGTGCATCCTGTGCGCGTGCTGCACCACCTCGTGCCCGGTCTACTGGAGCGACGGCAGCTATTTCGGCCCCGCCGCCATCGTCAACGCGCACCGCTTCATCTTCGACAGCCGCGACGAGGGCGCGCGCGAGCGTCTCGACATCCTCAATGATGTCGAGGGCGTCTGGCGCTGCCGCACCACCTTCAACTGCACCGACGCCTGCCCCCGAGGCATCGAGGTCACCAAGGCGATCCAGGAGGTCAAGCGCGCCCTCCTGTTCGCCCGCTGACCGCTGTCTTCCGAAGGCCGCCCGAATCCTGGATTCGGGCGGCCTTCGTCGTATCCGGCTACAACTCGGCATCGAATATCTCGTAGTATTGCTAGCGATAGATCCGCAGACATACCGTGAGGTGTATGAAGACGATGATCGATCTGAACGACGAGGCGCTAGCCCTGGCCGCCAAAGAACTCGGCACCACGACGAAGAAGGACACCGTCAACGCCGCGCTGGAATTCGTCGCCGAGCGGCGACGGCGGATCGAGCAGGTTCTGAACGACCCGTACGGTTTCGGTGTCGGTCCGGACATCGACGATCCGGACATCATGGACCAGGCCCGCCGTTGACGGCGATCACCCCGCTGCGACTGCACCTGATCGATACCTCCGCCACCGCTCGGTTCAAGAACGATGCCGTACGCAGGGTGATCGCGGGTCTGATCGCGGACGGGGCCGCCGCGACCACGGTCACGGTCGACCTGGAAGCCGGATATTCCGGGCGCAGTGTCACCGACGTGCAGACCATCGCACAGCGGCGCCGCGCGCTCTACGTCAACCTGCCGATCAACGAATCCATCGCGGAACGCGCCCGCGAGATCCAACAACTCATGGCCCGCAAAAGCCAACACCGCGCCGCCGGAATCATCGACATCCTTACCGCCGCGACCGCCGAATTCCACGGCGCGGTCCTGGTCCACTACGACGCCGACTTCGAACACATAGCGGCCGTAACGCGCCAACCTCACGTTTGGGTGGTGCCGCAGGGCAGCGTCAACTGAGGATGTCGGGGGTGGCTGGGATACTGGGCGGGTGGCGGCGGTACCCATTGCGCGGCATTTGTTGCGGGCCAAGGATTTGGCGGATGCGCGGTATTCCGAGGCGGTCGAGGTGGCGGATATGGCTCGGGCGGCGGGGTTGTCGCGGGCGCATTTCAGTCGGGAGTTTCGGCGGGCGTTCGGGGAATCGCCGCACGCCTATCTGATGACGCGGCGGTTGGAGCGGGCAGCGGCACTATTGCGCACAACCGATCGGTCGGTGGCCGAGATCTGCTTCCTGGTCGGATGGCAGAGCGTCGGCTCGTTCACGACGAGCTTCACCCGCACCTATGGCCGTGCACCGCGGGCCTACCGGGCCGCCTTTCCACCCGCCGCGCACTACGCCCGCATTCCCGCCTGCATGGTCCGTTTCTTCGGGCGGCCGCAACGCAGCAGTTTTCGAGAAGATTCCGGGCCTGCCGCGCAATAGCGTTGTCTGCGACGAACCACTCGATGCGAGGAGAACACCGTGATCAAGATCAGCAGCGTGCAACTGTGGGTGCACGATCAGAACGCCGCGGCCGCCTTCTACACCGACAAGCTCGGCATGGAGTTGCGCTCCGATGTGACCGTCCCGGAAATGGGCGATTTCCGCTGGCTCAGCGTCGGCCCGGTCGGCCAGCCCGATACCGAGATCGTGCTCATGGCGATTCCGGGCCTACCGGTCATGGACGAGGAGACCGGTGCGCAGGTGCGCGACCTGATGTCGAAAGGCTTTGCCGGGACGGTGTTCCTGACCACCAACGATGTCCAGGCCGAGTTCGAGGCGATGCAGGCGCGCGGTGTCGAATTCGTCGAGAAGCCCGCGCAGCGGCCCTACGGTATCGACTGCTCATTGCGTGACCCCTCCGGCAATCACCTGCGACTGACCCAGCTCATCGAACCGAAATGAGGAGACGCGTTGCGCCGCCGAGGGTTTCGGCGGCACAACGCTCCCGAAAGCAGTGCGCGTTCAAACTTCCGACACCTGTTGCGCATCCGAACTTTCTCGACCCCACGTCTTCTCGGACGCGTCAGAACATCTCAGACCGCCGTGCGCACCGGCTCCGACCGCACCCGCCCGCGCGCCGCGAGGGCACCGGCGACGCCGAGGACCGCGATGACGGCCAACCCGATCTCCAGATAGCGCACCGAACGCACCATCGACGGCTCACCGAGATTGACCAGCACACCGGAGATGGCCGCGCCGAAGGCATTGGCGATGAGTTGCACGGTGCCGATGGCCGCCGAAGCCTGCTGCCCCTGCAGCGGATCCGTAGTGGCCCCCATGACCGCCGTTGCCAAATGCGGCCAGGACAGCCCGATTCCGGTGCCCGCGACCATCAGGCACAGCGTCCAGACCACGATCCGCCCCACATCGCCGTCGGTGATCTGGAAGATCGCGGCCAGCACCAGACCGGCCGCGATCACCGCCGGTCCGATGACCCGCAGTCGAGCGGCCCCGGCCGGTGTGGCGTTGACGCTCCACACCTGCGCCACCGTCCAGGCCAATGAGGCGGCCGCGCCGATGAATCCGGCGAGCAGCGGACCCAAACCGCCGATGCCCTGGGCGAACAGCGGCACGAAATTCTCCACGCTGATACCGATGGCGACGGCGATCATCGTCAGATAGATCCAACGCAGCGGCGAATCCGCATGGTAGGTCGCCTTCGGCAGCACCGTGGCGGACGCGCGCCGCTCGTAGCCGATGAAGACCGCGCTGACACCGAGCGCACCGACAATGCCGAGCAGCGTCCAACTCCCGTGCAGCACACTGGCGATACTGACCAGCGCCGCGGCCGCGGCCAGCAGCGTCAAGGAGATGATCGGCGCGGCCTGCGCCATCCCGGTGGGCGCGCTGCCGCGCAGCGCGTAGGGCACGACCGCGGCGATGCCTGCCGTCAGCACGGCCAGGGCGACGAAAGCCAAACGCCAATAACCCAATTGGGCGAACACCCCACCCAGTGCCGGACCGATGAAGGTGCCGACACCCCACATGGCCGACACCAGCGCCGTCGCCCGCCTACGCAACTCCTGCGGATAGGCGAGGTGGATCACCCCGTAGGCCAGCGCCATCACCAGCCCGCCGCCGAGCCCTTGAATGACGCGGCCCACCAGCATCACCGCCATGGTGGGGCTGAGGGCGGCGACGACGGTGCCCGCGGCGAAGAGCCCGTATCCGATCAGGTAGGACACGATCGGCCCGCGCACCGCGAGCATCCGGCTCACCAGCGTGGACGACGCGATCGACGCGACCACGAAAACCGTTGTCGCCCAGGCCAGATAGCGTGCGCCGCCGATATCCCGGATGGCGGTGGGCAGCAGGCTGGCCGTCACGTAGCTGCTGATGGCGTAGAGCGCCGTGCCGCCCGCCAATACGACGGCCGCGCCGAGGCGGCCACCGGTGACCAGGCCGCGCCAGCCCGCTGCCGAATCCGATGAAGTCATCGGATGATTCTTGAACCTCGAGCGCACTCGAGGTAAAGCGGCGACACTGCGAGATAGGTCACCCTTTGCCCTGTCTCGGAGTCGCATTCGGATGCCTCCGTGGTCCAACTCGTTGCCCGGAAAGGCGGCGGAGTTCCCGATACCGGCGTTGTCTCGGGGACGACGACAACGCGGCCAGGCGGTGAACTGGGCCGCGGCGGCGCCGGATGAGACTCCGAGACAGGGTCCGACTCAGCGATCGATAGGCATAAGCGGCGGCGCCGTATCCCAGCGCTCCCCCGCGATCACCACGTGATCGAGAAAGCGCAGACCGACCGTTTGGGCGGCGCGGCCGAGTACGGCGGTGGTGCGGCGGTCCTCCGCGCTGGGGCGCGGATCGCCCGAGGGGTGATTGTGCGCGACGGCGAAGGCGCGACCGTCGTGACGCAGCACGGTATTGAGCACCTCGCGCACCGGGACGACGACCTCGTCCAACGCGCCCTCGGCGACAAATATCTTGCGCCGCAGGCGATTCTGCGCGTCGCAGACCAGCACGAGCAGCCGCTCGACCCGCGCGCCCGCGAACATCGGCAACGCGACCTCGGCGACGTCGACCGAATCGAATAGTTGCGGCGCGTCATCGACACACCCTCTGGCTCGAAAACCCAGGTGGAACGCGGCGACAATCGCGGCGGCCTTGGCGGGGCCGACGCCGGTGCGGCGGGATAGTTCCTCCAGGCGCGCCGCGGACAGTCCGGCCAAGCCGCCGTGTTCGCAGAGCAGTTCGGTGGCCACATCGAGAGCGCTCGCACCGCGACGACCCTGCCCCAGTAGGAGCGCGAGCAATTCGCTGTCGCTGAGCGCGTATGGGCCGAGGGCCAGCAGCCGCTCGCGCGGACGCTGACCGGAGGGCAGATTGGCAATCGCTATCGACATCGGTCCCCCTCGGGTGCGGTGTTGTGATGCGATCATGCCGGCAGCCACCGACAGGTCGGGGCGTCCGCGCTGCGGGCGCGCTGTCGGACCGGCGCGGAATCTCGCGCACCGATCACCGGCGAGGGCACGTGGCACAGCGGCGAGGCAACCGATCCGTCGAGACAGGTTGCCGAGCGCCCCGCACTGTCGGCGAGAATATCCGCACCGGGCAGGTTTGTTTGCCATACACCCAGGTATCACCCTGCTCGATATGGATGAATGCCCTAGATACCGGCGATATAGCTAGACAATCCGCCTAGTTTGCTGAAGGTTCGTTGTCGGCGTGCTCGCACGGTGCTTGCATCGAAGTATGTTCACCGAGGCCCAGTTGTACTCGCCGGTCACCCGCACGGGCGACGGCGATGTGATGGTGCACCTCAGCGACGAACATCCCGGTGTGCGCGATCCCGAATACCGCGCGCGCCGCAATGCGATCGCCGCGAAAGCGCTGGACTACCGACCCGGCGACCCCTTGCCGCGCATCGACTACACCGATCAGGAACAGCAGGTCTGGCGAATCGTCTGCGCCGAATTGCGCGTCAAACACGACAAGTACGCCTGCTGCGAGGTGCGCGACGCCGGCGCGATGCTGAATCTGCCCACGGACCACATCCCGCAGTTGGACGAGGTCTGCACGGGGCTCGCGCCGCTCACCGGCTTCGGCTACGCCCCGGCCGCCGGGCTGGTGCCGCTGCGCCAATTCTTCGGGTCGTTCGCGGACCGGATCTTCCACTCCACCCAGTACATTCGGCACCACTCCGCACCGCTCTACACACCCGAACCCGACGCGGTGCACGAGATCATCGGCCACGGCACTCAGATCGCGAGCAGGCGCTTCGCCGATATCTACGAGACCGTGGGCGCGGCCGTCGCACGGCTCGAGACGGACCGGGCGCTGAAGTTCCTCGCCGACGTGTTCTGGTTCTCGATGGAATTCGGCGTGGTCCGCGAGCACGATGAAATCCGCTGCTACGGAGCGGGTCTGCTGTCCTCCTACGGTGAGATCGAGGAGTTCCGCCACGCGCGACTGCGCCCGCTGAACGTGGTCGAAATGGGTACGGCGGAATACGACATCACGCGCTATCAACCGGTCCTGTACTGCGCGCGGTCCATCTCGGAGATCGAGGATGTGATCGGCGGGTTCTTCGCCGAGATGGACGACGAGACGCCGGATCGGGCGGTGCGTTCCACACACAACTGACCATGGCGTGATGTGTGGGATGCATGTCATTGACGACGATCCGCCGCGCGGCCGAAGCTGAATGGGTGCGGCGGATCGCGTTCGTGGTGTTCGACGGGTTTCAGATCCTCGATCTGACCGGCCCGTTCGAGGTGTTCCAGCAGGCGAATTGGCCGACGGGCGCCTATGACGTGCGGGTGATCGCCGCGACGGCGGGACCGGTGCGGTCGGCCACCGGGTTGACGATTCTGGCAACCGATGGCGTCGCGGACATCGATCCGACAACGATCGATACGGTCGTCGTCGCGGGCGGGATCGGCGTCGAACAGGCGATCACCGATACGGCGCTGCTGACCTGGATTCGGGCCGCCGCCGCGAGCGCACGGCGGATCGCCTCGGTGTGCAGCGGCGCGTTCCTGCTCGCGGCGGCCGGTCTTCTCGACGGCTGCCGGGTGACAACGCACTGGTCGCGGGCGCGGCAACTGTCCGAGGCGTATCCGCAGGTGCGGGTCGACCCCGAACCCATCTTCATCAAGGATGGCCGGGTTTGGACCTCGGCGGGTGTGACCGCCGGGATGGATCTCGCCCTCGCACTGGTGGAGCACGATATCGGTCGGGATATCGCGCACGGCGTGGCCAGGCAGCTGGTGCTGTTCCTGCGCAGGCCGGGCGATCAATCGCAGTTCAGCGTGGCCATGCGCACCCCACCGCCGTCCAGCGATCCGATCAGCGCCACCGTGTCGGCCATCCATGCGCGCCCCGGCGACCGACACAGCCTCGCCGACCTGGCCCGGCACGCCGGGTTGAGCCCCCGACATCTGCAGCGCCGCTTCACGGCCGAACTCGGCGCCTCGCCTGCCGCCTATGTGGAGCGGGTGCATGTGGAGGCGGCACAGCGGGCGCTCACCGAGAGCGACGACCCGCTCGACACCGTCGCTCGCCGCTGCGGCTTCGGCACCGCCGAAACCATGCGACGCACCTTCCACCGCACCCTCGGCGTCGCCCCCTCCGACTATCGGGACCGGTTCCGGTCCACCATCGACTACGCACAGGAGCACTGATGACAACCTATGGACTGCTCATCTTCGACGAGGCCGAGGAACTCGACTTCGTCGGCCCGTGGGAGGTCTTCACCATGTCGGCCAAGGTTCGCGGCGCGGACGATTCGGCATATCTCATCGCCGAGCGTCTCGATCCCGTCCGCTGCGGTCAGGGCATGCGGGTGCTGCCCGATCACACTCTCGACGACCACCCGCCGCTCGACGTGCTGCTTGTTCCCGGTGGGCGTGGCGCGCGGGAAGCCCAGCGGCACAACGCGACCGTCACCGACTGGATCGCCAAAACGGGTGCGCGTGCCGCGTGGACAATCGCCGTGTGCACCGGCACCTACCTGTTGCACGCGGCAGGTTTGACACACGGCCGCCGGGTGACCACCCATTGGGCCGCCGAGGACGATCTGGCCACCCTCGCCGACCTCACCGTGGTGCGCGACGCCCGCTACGTCGTGGACGGGAATCTCGTGACCAGCCAGGGTGTTTCGGCAGGGATCGATTCTGCGCTGTGGTTGATCGGCGCGCTGCACGGGCGCGAGCACGCCCGCCATGTGCGCCGCGTCATCCAGTACGAGCCCGCGCCTCCGTACCTGGCCGACGAACCTCTCGTCTGATCAAAGGTCCATCCGCATCTCCCAGAACCGGCCTCCGTCCTCGGACTGCGGCCGGTAGCTGCCGATCCGGTGGAATCCGGCCCGCTCGTACACCCGGATGGCGCGCGCGTTCCAGACATAGACGAAGAGATGAAAATATTTGGGCTGGAACATGTTTCGAGCGAAATCGACTCCGGCTCGAACGAATTCGACCCCCGACCCGCCCCCCATCTCGGCCGGATGCATGCCGAGTCCGACCCCGATCTCCCCATCCTCGCCGTAGAGGGTGGGAATCGGGGTGTGCCACGGTAGCGATGAGCTCCCGAAGCTGAAGAATCCCACCAGTTTTCGTCGGACATCGCGAACGCAGTAGTGCGGACTGCGCGGATCGAGTAGTTCATCGATGGAATCGTCGTCCAGGTCGTAGATGTCGTACGGCGGTGCGTAGCGCCACGAACGGATCGCGTTCGCATCCTCGGCGCGCATCGGCTCCAGGGTGAGCAACGGTCGATTCCTCCAATCGAATCACTCGGGTCGGTGTGCCGCGCGAACATCGCCGCGGCGAACGGCGGGCAGGAAATAGTCGCCGAGGCGATCGGGACCTGGTCCATCTCCCAGTATCGTCAGCGGTAGGTACAGATGGAACAGCCAGACCTTCAACAACCGCCAGAAGGATGGATACCCACCGTCTTCCGGGCGAAGCACCACCAGACCAAAAACACCCTTACCGACGGTCGTATGGAATACGGCCTGGACAACCGTCCGGTCGAGGATCGAAGCCGCCACCCAACCCGGGAATACCCAAACGAACTGGGGGTCGAATCGGCTCCAGTCGCGATGGGCGATGACATCGACGAAATGCGGGGTGGCGAGGACCATCGCGGCGAACCCGCACGCGATATGGAAGACCCAATCGAACGCGAAGGCGAGCGTTCGGCGCAGCCTACGCGGCGACGGATATCCGGAATCGCTCAGCGCGCCATGCCGTCTCGGCTCCGACTGCTCCGGATATTCGGCGACCAACCGTTCTTGCTCCGGCGTCAGCGGAGCTCCCCGCCGCCGGACTTGGTGCGCCAACCGCGCACAATGCCGCTCCCAATCCGACGGTGATACTCGTTTGGGCGAAGCAGTGCACAGATCTCCGCCACCCGGTCGTGACAGCAATCCACCCGACTGCGGATCTCCCGCGAACCACACTTCGGCGGTGCTGTCATTGAACAGCCCCCCTTTGGCATCCAGGTATGCCATCGATGCGCCGGTAGGCCCGATCAACTGGATCCATTGATTGTTCCCATGGGAGACATACCGGGCAGGCCAGCAGATCCATGAGTGACCGCGTAGCGCGCGCCGCTTCCGCCATCCATCGCCGCTTACGAGCAGGCACGCGTACCCGATGACGAAGGCCGCCACGGTCGGGGCAGCCGCAATGCGCGAGAAGGCGGCTCCTCCTCGATGCCAATTCGCCACAATCGCCACCCAGATGCCCAAAAGCACAGCGACACAGGCAATTGCACCCAGAGTTGAAAGCAACGATACGGTCACCGCTCGACGCAAGGCCGACTTGGTAGCGGGCCAGGAACCAGCCGGTGGAGCCGTGTGCGGGTTCGTCATCGCTTCGGTCGGAATCATTCTGCGCTCGGCGGCCATCACAGGTTCAACGACGATGGTTGATCGAGATCGACGGCCGCCGTGAAGGCCACCGAACGGGCGATATCCACGATCATCTTTCGGAACTCGGGGCCGCGCTCGACACTGGCCGTCGACATTTCGATGGCGGCGAGGGTCGAACCGTCTCCGGCCGGAACAACGGCCTCCAACTGGTAGGTCGGCGTGGTGTCGGCCAACTGTGCTCTGCCGGGAATCTCGGGCGCGGGCAAGCCGACCACGCGCTCGGCGAACAGCATGGGGCGACCGTCGACCTCGAGGACTTCGGTGGCGCCAAAGGCGTCTCCTGCCTCGACGCGCGAGGTGACGAGCTCTTTGAGAACCAAGCGCGGGTTGCGTTTTTCATCGCTGTCGACGACGCAGACGGTCAGACAGGAGATCACGAGTTCGCCTGTACTCGAAGTGTGTCGGCCGATGCCGCAATATCTGGCATCCATCTCGGCGAGCGCCTCGAGCATGAGTGCGTAGGCCGGAAGGACTTCGTGCGCAAGCCGTTTCATATCCGGCGGTGCCAGTTCCTCCGTCAACTGCGCGACCGTCGCGAACCGAGCGCCGATATCGGTCAGCGGCATCTGCATATATCCCTGCGGAATCGAGACATCCAGGATCGTGCTACTCATCCGAGGACCCCATCATCGACACCAGCCGCCCGGAACCCACTCCGCCCTTCACGCTGCGCAGAAACAGCTCCACCCCGTTCAAAGTGGTGCCCGCGCCCGGCGACCATCGGTTTGCCTCGCCGAACTCCTGCACCATGGTCGCGACCAGGGTGGGGCTGGTCTCCACATTCTTGATATTGAAGATCGGATCCAATTTCTTCGCCAAGGAGGTGGGCGACTGTACGCCGGAAGCGAACTCACGAACCGCAGTACCGAAGTCCGCCGCCTCCGTCAGCGCCTTGACACCTTTGGTTGCGCCGGTCACACCCGGAATCGCGCCCAGAACGTCCACCCCAACGGTGCTGCCCAACTTGCCCAGCGCCGAGGCCTCGGTACTGAAGTCACCATTGTTCTTCAAGTCCGAAAAGCCGGTGACCACCTCTTTGAAGGCATCGCGCACTTCGGGATCCATGAAATCGGTAGCCAGCGCCCCGACACCCGTGACCAGTGCGACCGCACCTGCGATAGCGTCGATCGGTGGCGGCGTGAGCAGCGCGATGAGCCCCGCGATGGCGGAGACATTGGCCAGCACGTCGTGAATCTGCTTGCGATGCTGCGAGATCCACTCGCCGACGCCTTTGACCGCGTCGACAAGGTTGTCCCAGATGCTCTTGTCCGGCGGGCTCGGGGCGAATTCTTTTGCAGCGCTTTCGAGTTCGGCAGCTTTGCGGCCCGCCACCCGATCGTGTTCGGCTTGCAGGTCGCGGGCGCGCTGGAGGATGAAGTCGAGTTTGCCCTGCGATTCGGTGACCGAGGCGTCGGCGGCGCGCAGGGCGGCATTGGCCGCATCGAGACGGGTTTGGGCGGACTGGAGTTGGGCCGGGTCGGCGAAGGTCTGGTTGGCCAGGGCGAGATCAGGATTGGCGCGGGCGTTCTGCTGTGCGGCGGCTGCCTTGGTGCGGTCGGCACGGGCCGCGGCGGCCTCGGCCTCCAAACCCCTTGCACTGTCTTGGAAGCCGACGAGATCGCCATGCCATTCACTGAGCGCGCGGACCGCTCGTTCGAGGGATTTCTGGGCGTAGCCGAGATCCTGGGCCAGGGTGGCATCGAAATTGGCGCGGAACGCGTCGCCCGCCGTACCCGCCCAGACGGAGTCGGTGTTGCCGCGCAGGCGAGTGAGCAGGGCGTCGGTCTCGGTGACAGCCGTTGCGGCGGACGAGATTTGATCGCGCATGGTCGCGACGTCGGCAAGTGTGCCCGGCACCGGATCGAAACCGAGGTTCGGATAGCGCATCGGGCTCATGGGCGGGCCGCTCCCTCCGGGAGGGCATTGCGTGCCGCCTCGAGCGCCTTGCCGAAAGCCGAGTCGACCTCGACGTAGGCATCGTGGCATTTGCCGACCCCCTCGGCGGTGAAGCCCGCCGACTCCCCTATTCGCTCGATGCCGTACTTCCAGCGGCGCTGGAAGGTCTCGGCGGCATCGTTGAGGGTCCGGGTACCGATATCCCCGTGCGCGCCCATCGCCTTCATCGCGGTGTTGAGCGTGCTCTCGGCAGCGCGCAGCGAGCGCGCGGTCTTGCCCAGTATGTCGATGTCCACGCTCAAGAAGGTGGCCACTGCGTACTCCTCACGCCCGGTTGTCGTAGCTGCCCGATCGTCCGATGCCGGATGACCTCGGTATCAGTCATAGACGCAGCGGGCGTGCGACTGGTTCCATCCGATTGGCGAGAAAGTACCGGGAGTGCGGGCGGCGACGCGCGCACCGCCCGCGAAATACACTGCGGATCAGGGCTTTTCGGCGATTCCGGCAAGCAGGTCGAGTGAGGCCGTCAGTTTGTCCGACGTGGTGGCGCGAGCACGGACCATGCGCTTTTCGTCGGTGAGCCGGGTCCAGTCGTAGGTGTGGGTCACCCTGGTGCGGTTGGCGTCGAGCGGTTCGAGTTCCCAGCGCCACAGGTGACCGGGCGGCTGCTTGCCGGGTTCGGACGGCTGCCAGGCGATACGGCGCCCCTCCTCGAATTCGACGACGCGGTTCTCCCGATCCGCGCCGTTGGTGAGGGTCATGATGAAGACATCGTTGACCGCGCGCACGCGGTGCCCCGGCTCCGACGTGGCCAGGTTGTCGTTGCCGTCCCAGCCGGGTTGCAGCGACGGGTCGGCGATGAGCTCGAAAATGCGGTCCGCTGGTGCGGCGATCTCGCGGGAGGCGCTGGCGACGCGCGGGGTTTCGAGGTTATCCGTCATGACCCGACTCTATTGCCAAACAGGCTTGAACACCGATGTTTCACATGTCCGCCCTTCACCGCGACAAGCGGCCCGCCGACCTGTTAGGTTCGTCGCGTTCGATCTCTCTGGAAGGGACATGTCCCGAAATGACAATTGACGCAACGGATTCCGCGTCCAAAGCCGAAACGCCGTTATGGTTGCGCGGCCGCGACGCCGTGGTCGCCGCCACGCCGGACGAGCATTGGCGCGGCAACCGACCCAACTACCACCTGACCGATGAGGTGGTGCCGCGCGAACGCACCACTGAGCATGCGGCGGGCTCGTTGGAGGCCATCGTCGAGGATCTGGTCCGGGTCTTCGAGATGGAGGTCTCGCACAAGAAGGATCCGGCGACCTGGGTCTCGCTCGTCTCCGAGCACTACCGGGGCCGGGTCAACGGCGGCAAGTGGCGCAACGCGGCGGAGTTCGCCCGCATCGGCAGCTACAACATCCTGATCGGCGACAACCCCTACTACGATGCCGCCGCCGAGACCTTCGAATCCTCGCATCACATCTTCCACACCGCCTTCCCCGGCGGCTTCTTCTGGGAGGTGCAGGAGGTGCTGGCAGGCCCGCCCGCGGTCACCTGCCGGTGGCGGCACTGGGGCCGGTTCGAGGGCGAATACCGGGGCCATCAGCCGACCGGGGAGCTGATCGAGATGTTCGGGGTCACCATCGCCAGGGTCACCGAGGACCTGCGCATCCTCGAACTCGAGCACTTCTACGACAACAATCAGTTGCTCGGCCCGCTGGCTCACGGCTGCCCGGTCGCCAAGTCGCAGTAATTCCCTTACTGCTCAGTGGGTTTCACATTGCTGAGCGGTAAGCCCGCGCCCAGGAAGTCCACCACCCGCACCACCAGGTCGGTACTGAACGGGACCCGGTCCATGATCCCCAGCATCGCACCCATCAGCGCCCCGGCGAAGACCCGCACCTCGAAATCGTCGATCGCGTGGCCGGTGCGACGGGCGACGATCCGGGTGATCAGCTCGATATTGCGCTCCATCTCCTGCGCCATGGCCCCGCGCAGTTCGGGGACCGAGAACACCAGTCGAACCCGCTCGGATTCGAAGGCCATCTCCTCCTCGCTCAGCGAGTCGAAGGCCTCGACGGTCGCGCGGCGGAAGGTCTCCAGCATGGTCAGGTCGGCGGGTTGGCGGTCGATGGCGGCGAACATGACCGGATCGAGGTCGTCGACCAGGGCCAACTGCTCTTTGGACGGGAAGTAGCGGAAGAAGGTGCTGGGCGAGACCTCCGCCGCCGCCGCGATCTGGTCGACGGTCGTTTCGGCGTAGCCCTGCTCGCGGAACAACCGGAACGCCTCGCGGCGTATGGTCCGGCGGGTCCGTTCCTTCTTCCGCTCGCGCAGGCCCGACGCGGGGGACCTGTCACCGGAGACGTCAACCGACATGCGTCGATTCTGACTCATTGCTGCTCCTGATCTTCGCGGCACCCGATGCTGCCCCGCGCTGCGTGAGCGCGACGATCGGGATGGCCACCAAACACGTTGCCGCGCATACCCACAGCATCGCGCCCATACCGCCGAGGAAGGCGGTCCGCACGTGTTCGAGCATGGCCGCGTCGCCCAGTTTGCGCGCGACCGCGGCGCCCGCGTTGATCCCGTCCGAGATCGGCTCCCGATCCAGCGGACCCAGTTCGGCGCGGTAGCGCGTGGCCAACACCGTGCCGAGCATCGCGACGCCGATGGTGCCTCCCGCCTGCCGCAGCGCCTGCAACAGGGCCGACCCGGTGCCCGACCGCTCGGCGGTGAGCTCACCCATGGCCAACCCCATCGAGGCGGGCATCACCAAGCCCATACCGATGCCGATGATCACGATCCACAGGGCGGTGTAGCCGTAGCCGTAGTCGATCCTGGTGAGTGCGCCTAGACCGAGTCCCACTGCCAGCAGCGCGAACCCGCTCACCAGCACGGCCCGCACCCCGAGCGCGGGCGGGGCCTTGTCCACCACGCGGCTACCGACGATCAACCCGCCGATCATGGGCAGCAGCCGCAACCCACTGCCGAATGAATCGACCCCCAGCACCGCCTGGAAGTACTGCGGGACCGTGAAGAACATCCCGAACATCGCGAAATTGACCAGGACCAGATACACAGCGCCCCAACGGAATCCATTGGCGCGGAACAGGTCGAGGTCGATCAGCGGGGTCGCTGCGCTGCGCTGCCACCAGATGAAGGCGGCCAGCACGAGCACGCCCGCGATCACAATGGCCCAGAAAGTGCCGTCGCCCCAACCCTTTTCACCGAAGCCGATGAAACCATAAGTGACACCGAGCATTCCGATCGCCGACAGCGCGACACCGGGCAGATCGAGCCGGAACGCCTGCTCGCTGCGCGATTCGGGAACCAGCGCCAGCACGGCGAGCACACCGATCACCACCAGCGGCACATTGATCAGGAAGACCGACCCCCACCAGAAGTGCCCGAGCAGCCAGCCGCCGACCAGCGGACCGAGCGGAATGCCGACGGCGGTGGAGGTGATCCAGATCGTCAGCGCCCGCTGCCGCTGCTGGGGTTCGGGGAACATGGCGGGCAGCACGCTCATCGACAGCGGCATCATGGCCGCGGCCGCGATGCCGAGCACCGCTCGACCCGCGATGAGCTCACCGGATGAGGTGGCCAGCGCGCAGCCGACCGAGGCGACACCGAAGACGAGCAGGGCCGCCACCAGGCCCTTCTTGCGACCGTAACGGTCGCCGAGCGCGCCCGCAGGCAGCATGAGCGCGGCCAGGGCCAGCGTGTACGCGGAACTGAACCATTGCAGCGCACTGGTGCTCGCATTCAGATCGGTGGCCAGGGTGGGCAGGGCCACGACCAGCACGGTGACATCGAGTCCGATGGTCAGCATGGCCACTGCCAGCGCGCCGAGCGCCAGCCAGCGGCGGGTCGAGTCGAAGTTCATGACTCCTCCAGAAAATGAGAGCTTCTGTCAGTTGATGGTAGCTTTTATTTGCTACCTTCTGTCAATACCTTTGATCGCATCGGAACGCGGCCGAGTTTCAACGACTGCGGTGCCGACAACGCCCCTTTGGGCGCCCCTTCGCTCCGGCCATGCGCAGGTCAACGGACGGCTATACCGGCAGCGCCCATTAGGCTCGTGCGCAATGAGAACCAGGGATCCCCGCCTCCTACTCGCGGCGCTGTGCAGCGTCGCGGTGACCCTCGCCGCCTGCCCCGCCTTCGCCGCGCCGACGACCGTCACCACCGCGCCGTTCACCACGCCGAATACCGACAGCTGCCCGCAGCGTTCGACACCGCCCCCGCCCATCGACACCTCCGAGGCGCCCGCGCCGGGACAGTCGGCTCCGGCCCCGTTGCCGATCCCGTCCACCCCGATCGGCGGCGGTCGAATGGGCGAATGCGGCGTGGTAACGCCCGCCGGAGCGCCCGCCGCACCCATGGACATCTCCGCGACAGCCTGGCTCGTCTCCGATCTGGACACCGGCGAGGTGTTGGCCGCGAAGGATCCGCACGGCCGCTACCGCCCGGCCAGCACCATCAAGGTGTTGCTCGCCGCGGTCGCGCTGCGCACCCTGGACCTGAACAAGGTGGTGACCGGCACCCAAGAGGATGCGAACGCGGACGGCACCAGGGTTGGTATCGGTCCGGGCGGCCAGTACACCAATCGCCAGTTGATGCAGGCGCTGATCATGGCGTCCGGCAATGACGCCGCGCACGCCATCGCCACTCAACTCGGCGGCGACGCGGCCACCATCGCGAAAATGAACGAGTTGGCGAAATCGCTGCATGCCTCGGATACCCGCGCCGCCAGCCCCTCCGGTCTGGACGGTCCCGGAATGAGCACCTCGGCCTACGACCTGTCACTGCTGTTCCGCGAGGCGATGACGATCCCGCTGTTCGCCCAGCTGATCCACACCGAGCAGATCGATTTCCCCGGCTACCCCAAGAGTCCGGGGAACACCGAGGACAAGGATCATCCCGGCTTCGCCATCGGCAACGACAACCACCTGCTGTTCGAATACGACGGCGCGCTCGGCGGCAAGACCGGATACACCGACGACGCCCGCCAGACCTTCGTGGCCGGTGCGCAACGCGACGGCCGCAGGCTCGCGGTGACGCTGCTCAAGGCCGATGTGCAGCCGCTGCGACCGTGGGAGCAGGCGGCACGGTTGCTCGACTACGGGTTCGCCCTGCCGCGCGGCACCGCTGTCGGTCACCTGCCCAATGCCGCGACGGAATCGGCGCAGCCGCCCGTCGCCCTGGCCACACCGCCGAGAGCCGCCGCCGGGACAGCACACGACGGTCGCAGCGGTCTGCGCACCGCGCTCATTGTCGGTGGGATCATCCTGGTCGCGGTCTTCCTGCTCGGCGCGCGGCGGGTCGCTCGCCGGGGCCGGTGAGACATCCGTCAGCGTCGTCGTAGACTCGAAAGAGCAAGGGCGGCAAGGGCTCCCGCGCCGAAACAGGCGGCGCCCACCCCGATCGAGAATTCGTTGGCGGTGCTGCGGGGGCGAATGATCGCGGCACCGGGCGGCGCGATTTCCGCCGCCCGCGTATTCTCCCGCGCCGTGGCCGCCCAAGCGGTGGCGAACAGCACGATCCGGTAGGTGATGTAGCTGAAGACCATCAGACCGATGATGGATCCGAAGGTCGCCCCCGCCGGGCTGCGCAGCACGATCTGCAGGTAGATCGAGGCGACGTACTTGAACAGCTCGAAGATCACCGCCGCGATCAGCGCCGCCTTGGCCGCGCTGCCCAGCGTGACCGGTTCGCGGGGCAACCGCGCGATTATCCACGCGAACACCGCCCAGCTCGCCAGCAGCGCGAGCAGCGTCGAGGCCAATGCCAGCAGAAAGCGCCCGCCGGGCACATGCGACAGTCCGGCCCCGACCAGCAGCCGCGCGCCGAGGGTGCTCGACGCCACCGCGGACAATCCGAGCGAGAAGGTGAAGGCCAGCCCCAAACCGATCAGCGCACCCAGATCCGACAGCTTGGTGCGCAGCCAATTGCCCTGCGGCGACTGCTGATCCCACTGCTCGGTGAGCGCGGCCCGCAGATTCGCCATCCAGCCGAGCCCGGCGTAGAGCCCGCCGAGCAGACCGAGCACACCCACCCCGGTCCGCGAGGCGATGGCCTGATTGATCAGGTCGTTGAGTTGGCCGCCGAGCGAACCCGGAATGTTGGCCACGATCTTGTGCTGCATCTGCTGCAACAGATCCGGATTGTGCGAGAGCACGAAACCCGCGATGGCGAATCCCACCATCAGCAGCGGAAACAGCGACAGCACGGTGAAATACGTGATGCCCGCCGCGTAGTAGTCCCCGCGCCTGCGCTGATAGCGCCCGCCCGCGCGCACCACATGATCCAGCCACGGATGCGCCTGGATGCGACGCTCGATTCCGGCCCGGACCCTGTCCACCAACTGCACCTGTTCGCCCCTTTGCAGAGCCTCGCGAGTGCCGCCGGGCCGGTTGGGCGCCTCAGCGCGTCAGGAGACCGACCCGGTCGTAGACCCGTGCGAGGGTTTTGCCCGCGATCTCGCGCGCCCGCTCGGACCCTGCGGCGAGAATGCGATCGAGCTCGCCCCGATCGGAGAGATACTCTTCCACCTTCGACCGCAGGGGCGTGACAAATTCCACCAGCGCGTCGGCCACATCGGATTTCAGGTCGCCGTAGCCCTTGCCCGCGTAATCGCGCTCGAGCGTGACGATCGGCGTTCCGGTCAGCGAGGTGTGGATGACCAGCAGATTGCTGACACCGGGCTTCTGCTCGGGATCGAAGCGGATCTCGCGCTCGGTATCGGTGACCGCGGAGCGAATCTTCTTGGCGCTCACCTTCGGATCGTCGAGCAGGTTGATCAGACCCGCGTCGGTGGATGCCGACTTGCTCATCTTCGCCGTCGGATCCTGGAGGTCGTAGATCTTGGCGGTGCCCTTGACGATATGCGCCTCCGGGACCACGAAGGTCTTCTTGAATCGGGTGTTGAAGCGCTGGGCCAGATTTCGGGTGAGCTCCAGGTGCTGGCGCTGATCCTCGCCCACGGGGACCTGGTCGGCCTGATAGAGCAGGATGTCGGCGGCCATCAGCACCGGGTAGGTGTACAGGCCGACGGTGGTGTTCTCCGCGCCCTGCTTGGCCGATTTGTCCTTGAACTGCGTCATCCGGCCCGCCTCGCCGAAGCCGGTGATGCAGCTGAGCACCCAGGCCAGTTCGGCGTGCTCGGGCACCTGGCTCTGCACGAACAGCGTGGACCGCTTCGGATCGATGCCGATGGCCAGCAACTGGGCGATCGAGGCCCTGGTGCGGTGCTGCAGTTCCTTGGGATCCTGCGCGACGGTGATGGCGTGCATGTTCGGGATGAAGTACATGGAGTCGAAATCGTCCTGCATGGTGACCCAGTACTGCAGCGCCCCAAGGTAATTGCCGAGGTGGAAGGAGCTCGCGGTGGGCTGGATCCCGGACAGGACCCGCGGCTTGCGCGCCGCGGCGGCCGGTGATGCGGCAGGACTGGACATGAGTCGATCCTGCCACGTCGGTTCAATCGAATTTCCGTCGCGTCCGATCCCCGAACTCGGTGCGGCATTGGTGTCGGCGAACCGTGCCAGAATCGATGCGTGACTGCGCAGCGGACCTACGGCGGCGTTTCCGCGCACGAGCGCCGAGCACAGCGGCGCGCGGCACTGCTCGATGCCGCACTGGAGATCCTCGGCAGCGCGGATTCGGGCCGGATCACCGTCTCCGGATTGTGCGCGCAGGCCGGATTGAACGAGCGCTACTACTACGAGAGCTTCGACAACCGCGACGCGGTGCTCACCGCCCTGCTCGACCGGATCACCGAGGAATTGGCCGATACCATTCTCGCGGCGCTGCGCACCGCGCCCGCGAACACCAGGGGCAAAGCGCATGCCGCCATCGCCGCCGGTCTGCATCTGCTCACCGACGACCCCCGCAAGGCCAGGGTCGCTCTCGTCGCGGGGATGGCCACCCCCGAACTGCGCGCCCGCACCAACGGGACGGTGCGCGCCTTCGCCCAAATGGTCGCCACCGAAGGCATCGACTTCTACGGCATCACCGATCCGCATCCGGATCCTGCCATCGATTTCCGCGCCACCTACCTCGTCGGCGGGCTGGTGCAGACGCTCACCGCCTGGATCCAGGGCACGCTACCGCTGACGCGCGACGAGCTCATCGAGCACACCACCGATGTGTTCGTCCTGCTCGGCGAGGATCTTTCGGCCCGCTTCCGGTCCTCCTCGACTACCTGACCGCGCGACTACCCGACCGCGCAACCGTCACAGCCGCAGCGCCGCCGCGTGCCGACCGGGCGCACCTTGCAGCACGACGCGAAATACCACTCCCCTGGCCGCCCAGTGCGTCGCGCTGTCCGCGAACGCCGAGGCGAGCCAGTCCCGTTCGCGCGGACGCTCGGCCAGCACCAGCTCCGAATCCCGGATCACCGCGACGTAACCGGCAGCGGGGCCGACGAAATCGTCCAGGTCGCGCAGACATTCGTCGAATGCGTCCTTGTTCGCACCGAAGTAGTAGGGGAATTGGAAAGCGGCCGCGAACTCGTCGAAAACACCCGCGACAGCGATCATCTTCGACCCGCGCAACTCCCGCACCAGATATCCGGACGGCACCGACCCGCGCACGCCGCTGAACTCGGCCGCACCCACCTCGAGCGCACCGATCACCGGGCGCGGTCCCGCTGCCGCGGTCGTCTGCGACACCGGCTCCAGAAATTCGCGCAGCGATATGGCCATCAGCGCATCCTCACGAAACTCTGATAGTGGTCAGCGGTGTACCAGGCGGATCCCTCGCTGCCGGTGACGATCCGCTCGGCATCGCGGGTCTGGCCGCGCTGCTTGGGGTTGACGTCCCACTCCCGATAGGTGATGGGTTTTCCGGAACCGTCCTTGGCGGGCAGGGTGCCCGCGCGGTTCTGCCACGGATCGCCGCCCTTCGTCCCCGGCGCGTTGGCCGAATCCGGCCAGCGGCCCGCATCGATCTCGCGCAGTGTGGCGTAGGCGCGATCGGAGACTCCGGCGGCGGGCGAGGTGACCGGACCGGTGCCCTCGACCTTGGCGGGCGCGTTCACCTGCGCGGATTTGGTGACCGGCGACTTGGTGACCGACGCGGCCACCGGATCATTGCTGCCGCCGCTGCCGCGCAGCGCCAGCACGGCGAGCAGGGCGACGACCACGACCGTGCCGAATACGGCCAAGCCTCGAATCAGTTTGGGCGGCACGCTCATCGGTACTGCACCGTCACGGGGGCGTGATCCGACCAGCGCAGGGCGTAGGTCGCCGCGCGCTCCACCATCGCCTGCTTGGCACGCCCCGCGATGGCGCCGCGCGCGAGTTGGTAGTCGATGCGCCAACCCGCGTCGGTATCGTAGGCGCGACCGCGATAGGACCACCAGCTGTACGGGCCGGGAATGCCGGGATGCAACCCCGCGCACCACATCGACGTAGCCGTCGGCCAGTATCCCGTCCACCCAGGCACGTTCACCGGGCAGGAAACCCGCGTTCTTCACATTGCCCTTCCAGTTCTTGATATCGAGCTCGGTGTGCGCGACATTCCAATCGCCGCAGATCACGAAATCCCCCGCCTGCGACCGCAGGTGCGCGCCGAGCCCGTCGAGGAAGCGGTACTTCTCCTCTTGCAGTGGCGTATCCGCCTCGCCCGTGTGCACGTAGATGCTCGCTACCGTGACTTCATCGAACTCGGCCTCGATATAGCGGGCCGCGCCGTCGAATTCGGCGCTGCCGAAACCGATTCGGACCGCTCGCGGCTCCCGTCGCGACAGAATGCCGACACCGGCACGCCCCTTCTGTCCGGGTTCGGCGTGCGCCAGATGCCAACCGGCGTCCAGAGCGGGCGCGAGGGCGGCGCGGGTCTGCGCATCGGTGGCCCGCGTCTCCTGGATGCAGATGACATCGGCCTCGGTCGCCGCGAGCCACTCCAGCATGCCCCGGCCCGACTTGCCCGTGGCCGCGCGGACACCGTTCACATTCACTGTCGAGATGATGTACGGCACCCCACGACCGTACAATGCTGGTCAGACGAACTGCCTCGGACATCGCCGTCCAGGAAGGGGGGAGGCGATGATCACGCCCACCGCCCGGCCCAGCGCCATCCGGCCGATTTCTGCCCTGCACACGGGATCCGGTGCGCCGCTTCTGCTTTTGCACGGATTCATGCTTTCGCCGCACTGCTGGGAGCAGTCCGCGCTGCGTTTGGCCGCGCACTGCGAGGTGTACGCGCCCGCCCTGCCGGGGCACTGGGGCGGTCCCGCCGTGTCGGGTCGGTCACTGGATGTGCGAGCCCTCGCCGACCGCATCGAGGAGCAACTCGACCAACTCGGTTGGCGCACCTGCCATATCGCGGGCAATTCGCTCGGCGGCTGGCTCGCCGTCGAACTCGCGCACCGGGGTCGTGCCCGAAGCCTCACTTTGATCGCGCCCGCGGGCGGATGGACGGTGCCGTCGTTGACTCAGCTTCGGGTCGGACTGAAATTCCTGTCCATGGTTCCCGTTGTCGAAATCGGCCGACACCTCGGGGGTTTCGTCACCGACAGTCGCCTCGCGCGACGGCTCGCGCTACTGCTGCTGAGCAAGCGCGCCGCCGCGGTGCCGCGTCGGGAGGCGACGGCCATGATCAACGCGGCGCTGCACTGCCGGGCCATGCTGCCCATGATCCTGGGTGGTCTGCGGTCGCCGGGTGTGACCGGGCTCGCAGACCTCGCGGTTCCGGTTCGACTGCTGCTGTGCGAATTCGACCGGGTCATTCCGCGGCGGGCCTTCGCCGGACGCTTCCTGCGCGAACTGCCCGATTCGGCCGACCGCATCCTGATCCACGGCGTAGGCCACGTCCCGATGCTCGAAGCGCCAGACCGGATCGCCACCCTCATCACCGAACATATCGACGCGGGACGCACCCGACTCCACGCGGTCTGAGACGTTCGCTTTCCACAGGTCGGCGAGTTATCCCCAGCTCGCATCGGCGGATCGCCACCGGTGCGGTGGGCCATTAACGTTGCGACACATGGGGAGTACACAACAACACGAACGAGTGCCCAAGCAGCTCAGGGGCGATGTCGACGGTCTCTACGAACTGACGGACGAGACCAACAAGACCGTCACCGAACTCGACCGCAGAGTGATCTCTGTCGACCGGAAAGTCATCGAACTCGATGAGAAAGTCGAGCAACTCGACGACAGCGTTGCCGACCTGAGCGAGCGAGCCGGCGGGCTCGACACGAAGGTCGACCGGGTCGACTGCACCGTGCGCGGGCTCGACCTGCGCCTACGTCGGCTGGCGAAATCCTCCGGCCGACAATTCGGGCTGCTTCTGGCCGCGCATCGCCAGCACGATCAGCGCTTGGACCGGCTGGAGACGGCGCTCGGCGCACTCAGTACCCAACTGACAGCCGAGGTTCGACTGCATTCGATCCAGCTCACCGAGTTGTCGGCGGCCGCCACCGAGACCCGGCACGAAATGCACGCCATGCGAACGGATATGAAATCCGAATTCCGCAATGAGCTGAGCCTGCTCAGGGCGGAGTTGCGCGACGATGTGAGCACCGCCACCGGCGACCTGCGCGGTGAAGTGGATGTGCTCGGTGCGGACCTCCGCACCGAGATGGCCGCGCTGGGCACCGAGTTGCGCACCGAGATGACCAACCTCGGTGGCGAGTTGCGCGGTGAGCTGACCACGCTCGGTGGCGAATTGAGTGTGCTCGGCAGTGATGTGCGCGGTGAGCTGGCCCTGCTCGCCACGGGTGTACGCCGGGAGATCGGCGTATTCGGAACGGATGTGCGCGACGAGGTGAACGGGACCGAGACCGCGATGCGCGCGGAGATCAGGTCGCTCGACAACAAGGTCGAACGGGAGTTGGGCACGATCGGGGGCGAGGTAGGCCGGATCGCGGCGACGCTGGCAACCGTCGTGGATTTGCTGATCAAACAGCGCGAGGGCGGCGAATGAGATCGGCGGCCGGGTGCGGGCGGTGGCACGCACCCGGCCAGGAATCTCAGTGTGCGAGCAGCCCTTTGGCAATGTGGGTGACCTGGATTTCATTGCTGCCCGCGTAGATCATCAGCGATTTGGCGTCGCGGGCCAGCTGTTCGACCCGGTATTCGGTCATATAGCCGTTGCCGCCGAATAGTTGCACCGCCTCCATCGCCACCTCGGTGGCGGCTTCGGCGGCGTAGAGCTTCATGGCCGAGGCCTCGGCAAGGGTGGGCGGTTTGCCCGCGCGCCCGCGTTCGAGGGTGTTGAACACCATGTTCTGCACATTCATCCGGGCGATCTCCATCTTGGCCAGCTTGAGCTGGATGAGTTGGAAGCGCCCGATCTCCTGCCCCCACAGCCGCCGGGTCTTGGCGTAATCCACACAGAGCCGATGACATTCGTTGATGACGCCGAGCGCGAGAATGGCCACGCCGACTCGTTCGGCGGTGAAACTCGAACGGGCGCTTTCCCTTCCGTCGCCGCCGCGATGCTCTTCGGTCTCGCCGAGCAGCCGGTCCCTGCCCACCCGAACATTGTCGAAGAACAGCTCGCCGGTCGGTGAGGAGTGCAGGCCCATCTTCTTGAACGGCTTGCCCTGCACCAGTCCCGGCATCCCCTTGTCGAGCACGAAGGTGAGCACCCGGCGCTCGCGTCGATCGGTGACGGCGTCTTCCTCCAACTTGGCGTAGACGATCAGCACATCGGCGTAGGGGCCATTGGTGATGAAGGTTTTCTGACCATTGAGGAGGTAGTCATCGCCATCACGCTTCACGTGGGTCTTCATGCCGCCGAAGGCATCCGAGCCGCTGTCGGGTTCGGTGATCGCCCACGACGCGATCTTTTTCAGGGTCACGATATCGCGCACCCAACGCTCCTGCTGAGCGAGCGTGCCACGCGAGAGGATGGTGGTCGCGCCGAGCCCGACACTGACGCCGAGTGCGGCCACCAGTCCCATACACACCCCGGACAGCTCGCTCATGAGTACGGCCATCACCGATTCCTGCCCGGCGAAGGGGCTTCGACCGTCGGATCCCCCGGCCTGCTCGCTCTCGACCGCGCGCTCCCCCGCAGCCCGCGCACGCCGTTTGGCCAGCAGCTTGTCGACGGCTTCCCCGCCCATGACATCGATGCCGAAGTCACCGAACAGCTTGCGCAGCACCGGATACGGCGACAGTTCACCGCTGTCCAAGGCGTCGAGGTTGGGCCGGATCTCCCGGTCGATGAAGTTCCGCACGGCATCGCGGATCAGCAGATCGGTCTCGGACCATTCGAACATCGCGAATCTCTCCTCGGTCGGCTGGGATCAGGGCAGACGCGCGGCGATATCGTCGATACCCCACGGCCCCTCGGTCTCGATGGTCTTCACGTCGTGCCAGCCCGCCAGTTCGGAGATGGCCCCACCCTGCACGGCGAAGACCTTGCCGGTGATCGGGCATGCCTCGGTGGCGAGATAGGCGACCAGCGGTGCGATATGTTCCGGGCTGAACGCGTCGAAACCACCGTCGGCCACCGACTCGGCCTCGGCCGCGAGCATCGCGCCCATACCGGGGGTGGCCAGGGTCAGTCGGGTCCTGGCGATCGGTGCGATGGCATTGACCCGTACGCCATAGCGGCCCAGTTCGTCGGCGGCCACGAGTGTGAGCGCCGCGATACCCGCCTTGGCTGCTCCGTAATTCGCCTGTCCGGCATTGGGGATGGTGGTGCCGGACGCCGACGCGGTATTGATCACCGCCGCATTGGGCCGATCTCCCGACTTGCTGCGCGCCTTCCAGTACGCCGCCGCGTGATGCAGCACCGCGGCATGCCCTTTCAGATGCACGCCGAGCACGGCATCCCACTGCTCCTCGGTCATACCCGCAATGAAGGTGTCGCGCAGGATACCCGCATTGTTCACCACGACATCGAGTCGGCCGAACTCCGAAACAGCCTGTTCAACAAGATTTTTCGCACCTGCCCAGTCGGAGACATCCTCGGTGTTGGCCACCGCGCGCCCGCCCGCGGCCACGATCTCGGCCACGACCGCCTGCGCCGGTCCGGCATCGGAGCCCGCGCCCGCATTGCTGCCACCGCGATCATTGACCACCACCGCCGCGCCCTCGCGCGCGAACAGCAGCGCGTGCTCGCGTCCGATTCCGCGTCCGGCCCCGGTGATCAGGGCAACCCGTCCTGCCAATGCACCCATCCGGTGCCTCCTGTTCCGCACGCCGCGACGAAATCGACACGGCGACAATGTGTTGACCGGTCCCGCCCGGCCCGCGACCCCGGCGGGTCCCCTTCAGTCCGCGATCACGGCCAGCCCGTCGGTCAGTACCGTGTCCGCACCGCGAGTCGTCTCGAACGCGTACGTGGTGGTCGCGGTGGTGCGGTCCGCCCGCCAGATCCGGGTGTCCAGATCGTCGCCGGGGAAGACGGGTTTGCTGAAGCGCACCGCGAATCGCCGCAGTCGGCTCGCGTCCGAAGCCGCGACCGCCGTGAGCACGGCCCACGAGGCGAAGGCCATAGTGCACAGGCCGTGGGCGATGATGCCGGGCAGCCCGGCATCCCTGGCGACCTCGTCATCCAGGTGCAGCGGCACCGGATCGCCGGATGCCGGTGCGTAGCGGAAGGTTTGGTCGTGGTCCACCTGCTGTGGCACCACCGCGACGGAGTCGGTTTCGCGCAGCGCCGCGTCGAATCGATGTTCCGGCGCGGCCGTACCCGCCGAGGCTCCGGCGTCCACATTGCGGAAGTACGCGGTCAGGTACTGCTCATTGACCGGTTCACCATCGGCGGCCCGGCATTCGATGTGGATGGTGACGGTGCTGCCCGCGGGCCGTCCGCCGTAGCCGATGGCTCTGGCCCGCGAGATCAGCCGGTCGCCGGGCGCGATCGGGCGATGGAAGTGGAAGTCCTGTTCCCCGTGCACGACCCGCCCGAAGATCTCCAGCGGCACCACATCGATGACGGGCATCATCATCGCCTCGAAGACCGGAACGATGCCGAAGACGGGCGGCGCGACCGCACCGCTGCGATGCGCGGCAATGGGGTCGTTGGTGGCCGCCGCATATTCGGCGATCCGTTCGGCGGTGACAGCGAAGTGGTCCTCATCGGACCAGATGTCGAGCCCCGCATCGTCGAATGCGACTCGCCGCGTGGCGGATTCGGCGCTCATCGGCTAGGCCGAGGCCAGCGCGTCGAGCCGATCCAACGATCGGTCGAGCTGTTTGGCACCGTCTTTCTCCACCGCCTTGCCGAGCGCGCCCTTGATGAGCGCGCCCTCGAAGTCGCCGGAGACCACAATCGTGCTGCCCGCGCCATTGGGTCGGATGTCGAAGCTGAATTCGGTTCGCACACCGGCCATTCCGGTGCCGCCGAGGGTCAGCCGGTGTGGTGCGTCGACCGCGAGGACCGTCCATTCGAGTTTGTTCGCCATGCCGAGCATGACGATCTTGGCCACCAGCCGGACCCCTTCGCTCAGCACGGCGGGCGGCTCCTCCATGAACCGCTCGTGAATGGTGAACCACCGGTCCCAGGTCTGCGGGTCGGACACCACCGCCCACAACGCCGCCGGATCGGCGGTGACATCCTTGGTCGCCTCGATATGTCCCATATTCCGTTGCTCCGATCAGCGAGCCGCGCGCTGGTAGGCGGTGACGACCACCGCGCCGCCGAGCCCGATATTGTGTTGCAGTCCTGCGCGAACGCCTGCGACCTGCCGGTTTTCGGCCGCACCGCGCAATTGCCAGGTGAGTTCCGCGCACTGGGCCAGCCCCGTCGCGCCGAGCGGATGTCCCTTGGAGATCAGTCCGCCAGAGGGGTTCACCACCCACTTGCCGCCGTATGTCGTCTGATTCGCCTCGACGAGTGCAGGGCCCTCGCCCGGAGCGCACAGTTCCAGCGCCTCGTACATCAGCAGCTCATTGGCGGAGAAACAGTCGTGCAGCTCGATCACCTGGAAATCCTCGGGTCCGAGCCCGGATTGTCGGTAAACCTGCTGCGCCGCTCGCACATTCATGTCGTAGCCGATGAGGTTGCGGGCGGTGCCGTCGAAGGTGGAGGCGAAATCGGTGGTCATGGCCTGGCCGACGATCTCCACCGCGCGATCGGCCAACCCGTGCCGGTCCACGAAGTCCGCCCCGGCCAGGACCGCCGCGCCGGAGCCGTCGGAGGTGGGCGAGCACTGCAATTTGGTGAGTGGGTCGTAGATCATCCGGGAGTCCAGGATGTCATCCAGGGTGTATTCGTCGCGGAACTGCGAGTAGGGATTGTGCACCGAGTGCCGGTGGTTCTTGTACCCGATCTTGGCGAAATGTTCTGCGGTGGAGCCATATTCCTTCATGTGTTCGCGGGCCGCCGCACCGAACATCCACGGCGCGACCGGGAAGAGCACTTCGGAGATCTCGGCCAGGGCAGTGATATGCCTGCCCATCGGCTGTTCCCGGTCGTCGAAGACGGTGCCGAGCGAACCGGGCTGCATCTTCTCGAAGCCGAGTGCCAGAGTGCATTCGGCGAGTCCACCCCGGATGGCCTGGGCCGCGAGGAACAGTGCGGTGGAGCCGGTGGAGCAGTTGTTGTTGACATTGAAGACGGGGATACCGGTCATACCGAGCTCGTAGACCGCGCGCTGCCCGGAGGTCGACTCGCCGTAGACGTAGCCGACATAGGCCTGTTCGACCAGGTCGTAGGGGATCGCGGCATCAGCGAGCGCCTTGGTTCCGGATTCGCGCGCCATATCCGGGTAGTCCCAGTCGGTGCCGTCGGGATTCTTGCGCCTGCCCGGCTTCTCGAATTTCGTCATTCCGACGCCGACGACGTAGACCTTGTTCGCCATCGAACTCCTCAGGTTGTACCCGCCCGGCCCACAACCGGGGGCCGCCCGCGCCCGACGGCGAGCGACGCTGGCCGATCCCAGCGGATCGCGCTCAAACAAACATACAAAGATGTATGTAACTGCGCAAGACATTGTCGCGAGCGCCGCTGCCGGGTGCGGGCGAAACCCAACCGGCCCGGCAGAATTCCCGATTCGGATCGACTCGGGCCGGATTCGCGGCGCTCAGACGGGGCCGAGAGCCGAATCGGCGATAACGCGCAGATGCGCCGAGGCACGCCCCCACCGCCGACGTGCGCGCTCGATATCCGGATCGATGAAGTGCGAGAGCAGGATGCCGCGCAGCGCGTCCATCGCCGAGTAGACGAAGTCGCGCGCCTCCTTGCGGCGCAGCTCATCGGGTACGAAGCGGGAAACAGCCAGCAGCACCGCGTTATTGACGAACGGCTCCACCTTCGCCAACTCCACGGCCAGCACCGGATCGGTGCGCCCGGCCACCCAGAGTTCCACCGCGGCGATGAACAGCGGCCCCTGGTGCAGATCCCACAGCAGGTCGAGCGCCGCGCCGACCGGATCGTCGCCGATCCGCACCCTGGACATCTCGCGCATGGCGACCTCCGCGCGCCGCTGGGCGAGATGGCTGATAGCGGCCACCACCAGATCCGTCTTCGAGCCGAAATGATGGACCTGGGCACCCCTGGTGACACCCGCGCGCTCGGCGACCCGCGGCGTGGTGGTACCCGTATAGCCGTACTCGACAAGACAATCGATGGTCGCGTCGAGCAGCCGCACCCGCATTTCGGAACTGCGCTGCTCCTGGGTGCGCCGCTGCTTGATGTCCACCGACCTGGCCATTCGGCGATTCTACACTTACATACATCGCTGTATGTTCATGCCCGAACCAGCATGCCCCGCCGGTCGGCGCGACGCGCGGCCAAGACGGTCACCGCGAACAGCAGCACCCCCGCCACCGCCAGCAACGCACCCACCGCGGCGGGTGCGATGTATCCGAGTCCGGCACCGATCACCACACCACCCAGCCACGCACCACCCGCATTGGCGATATTGAGCGCCGCGTGATTCAGCGCCGCCGCCAGCGTCTGGGCATCGGCCGCGACATCCATCAACCGGGTCTGCAAACCGGGCGAGAGCGCCGCACCCGCCGCGCCGATCAAAAAGGCGCCGACCCCGGCGGTATACGGATTGTGCGCCGCGGCAATGAATCCCGCGAGGATGACGGCCATGGCGAGCAGTGCGGCGAAGATGGCGCGGTCGACGCCGCGGTCGGCCAGCACGCCGCCGACGATATTCCCGACGATCATGCCGAGGCCGAACAGCATGAGCACCAGCGGAACCAGGCCGGCCGACATGCCCGCGACATCGGTGAGCGTGGTCGTGACGTAGGTGTAGACGGCGAACATGCCACCGAAGCCGATGGCTCCGACCAGCAGCGTGAGCAGCACCTGCGAACGGCGCAGCGCGCCGAGTTCGGTGCGCGGGTCGGTGACGGCGATATCGGTGAGCTCGGGGACGAAGCGGATGAGCGCGGCCACGGTCGCGATCCCGATGACGGCGACCACCACGAACGCGTCACGCCAGCCGAGGTGCTGACCGAGCCAGGTGGCCGCGGGAACGCCGACAACATTGGCGGCGCTCAACCCCAGCATAACTGCGGCAACCGCTTTGGCCCGCTGCCCGGCGGGCGCCAGCGTGGCGGCGGCGAGCGAGGCGACACCGAAGTAGGCGCCGTGCGGCAGGCCGGAGACGAAGCGCGCGAGCACCAGCGTCGAGAAGGTCGGCGCGAGCACGGTGGCCGCGTTGCCCAGGGTGAACGCCACCATCAAGAGGATGAGCAGCCGCTTGCGCGGCACTTTCGCACACAGCGCGGCAATGAGCGGGGCACCGACCACCACCCCGAGCGCGTAGGCCGATACCGCATGTCCCGCAGTCGGTTCGGGCACCTTCATCGCCGAGGCGATATTCGGCAGCAAACCCATGGTGACGAATTCGGTTGTGCCGATCCCGAATCCACCGAGCGCCAGCGCCAGCATGGCGGGAATATGCCAACTTGTCCGCCCCGGCGCGGAGCGGACAGGCGTCTGGATGTCGAGGGTGCTGGTCACGTATCCATGAAACCGGCGCGCACGGGTCTTCGCTTCCCGGGTAAACGTGAGTTCCACCACCGCGGCGGATACCGAAATGCCTGGTCAGGGCGATATACCACGCAATACGGACCGGGGGGCGAACCCGACACGCTCGGCAAAGATCCTGCGCGGCAACGTATCCGCGCACCACCGCCACGCCCGCGTGAGACTCGACACATCCCATGATTTCCGATCGCACGAACAGGCCGCCGATTCGCCCGAACAGCTCGGGCACCCGTCCCACCGTGCGGTGGCGCGGGTGCCCGTATCCGTTCGTTTCACCGCGTGGCGCACCACGCGGAATGCTCAGCGCAGCGCGCGAGCGAGATTGGCGTCGAGCGCGCCGAGGAATTCCTCGGTGCTCAGGTAGCCCTGATCGCCGCCGACCAGCAGCGCCAGATCCTTGGTCATCTGGCCGCCTTCGACGGTCTTGATGACGACATCCTCGAGGGTCTGCGCGAAACCGATGACCTCGGGAGTGTTGTCCAGCTTGCCGCGATGCTCGAGCCCACGGGTCCACGCGAAGATGGACGCGATCGGGTTGGTCGAGGTGGGCTTGCCCTGCTGATGCTGGCGGTAGTGCCGGGTGACAGTGCCGTGCGCGGCCTCGGCCTCGCAGGTCCGGCCGTCCGGGGTGAGCAGCACCGAGGTCATCAGGCCGAGCGAACCGAAGCCCTGGGCCACCGTGTCGGACTGGACGTCGCCGTCGTAGTTCTTGCAGGCCCAGACGTAGCCGCCCTCCCACTTCATGGAGGAGGCGACCATGTCGTCGATGAGGCGGTGCTCGTATGTCAGGCCCGCGGCGTCGAACTGGGTCTTGAACTCGGCGTCGAAGATGTCCTGGAAGGTGTCCTTGAACATGCCGTCGTAGGCCTTCAGGATGGTGTTCTTCGTGGAGAGGTACACCGGATAGTTCTGCTGCAGACCGTAATTGAGCGAGGCCCGCGCGAAATCCTCGATGGACTTCTTGAAGTTGTACATCCCCATCACGACGCCGCCGTCCTCGGGGACACGCACGACCTCGTGCACGACCGGCTCGCTGCCGTCCTCGGGGGTGAAGGTCAGGGTGACGGTGCCCGCCTGGTGCACCTTGAAGTCGGTGGCGCGGTACTGGTCGCCGAAGGCGTGGCGGCCGATGATGATCGGCTTGGTCCAGCCGGGAACCAGGCGCGGAACATTGGAGATGATGATCGGCGCGCGGAAGATGGTGCCGCCCAGGATGTTGCGGATGGTGCCGTTGGGCGAACGCCACATCTTCTTGAGGCCGAATTCCTCGACGCGGGCCTCATCGGGGGTGATGGTGGCGCATTTGACGCCGACACCGTGCTTCTTGATGGCGTTGGCCGCGTCGACGGTGACCTGATCGTCTGTCTTGTCGCGGTATTCGATGCCGAGGTCGTAGTAGTCGAGGTCGACATCGAGGTAGGGGTGGATCAGCTTGTCCTTGATGAACTGCCAGATGATCCGAGTCATCTCGTCGCCGTCGAGCTCTACGACGGTGCCTTCAACCTTGATCTTGGACATGGATCTTCGTGTCCTCCTAGGATGGTGCCCTAATTGCACGGCCGGACTGTGCTCGACAGGCGGCAATCGCCTGGCCGTGGTGGCGCGAGCGGGCGCCGAGGCCTGGGTTCATACCGCGAATCCGCTTGTGAGCGGACCCCAGCTGTTCAACAGACAACGTATATGCCCCGCGTTGTCCGCGGGACGCGTGGTGCAAACAAGACAAGCGTACTGCTGCCGGTCCGCCCGGTACGCGACTGCCCCCCGGAGTGAGGAATACCACGTCGAGTTACTCGCTGGTACGCCGAGGTCCGCTCCGCCCGCGACCAACCGACGCACGCAACCCATTCGACTGGAACCCCTACCTCGAATTTCGGGATCGGATTCGGCGGTAGCCGGCACGGCCGTTATCATGTCGATCAGGTCATGAGTGCCAGCGCCAAGCCCCGGCTCGCTGGTCGGCAACCCTCCAGCTGCGGTGGGGTGCTCCGGGTGATGACCGGGCTCCCGAGAGTCGGGATGCAAGCGCACCTTCAGGAGGGCACCCCAAATGTGTTGTCGCTGTCAATTCCGCGCATTCGAAAGACATCCCGGCACAACATCTTCGGAGTAGACAATGACCGAGACCCCTGCAGTCGACCCCACCGCCTGGTCGTTCGAGACCAAGCAGATCCACGCGGGTCAGGCCCCCGACGCCGGCACCGGAGCCAGGGCGCTGCCGATCTACCAGACCACCTCCTATGCCTTCCGCGATACCGATCACGCGGCCGCGCTGTTCGGTCTGGCCGAGCCGGGCAATATCTACACCCGGATCATGAACCCCACCCAGGACGTGGTCGAGCAGCGGATCGCCGCGCTCGAGGGTGGCGTCGCGGCGCTGCTGGTGGCCTCCGGCCAGGCCGCCGAGACCTACGCCATCCTGAATCTGGCGCAGGCGGGCGACCACATCGTGTCCAGCCCGCACCTCTACGGCGGCACGTATAACCTGTTCCACTACTCGCTGCCCAAACTGGGCATCGAGGTCTCCTTCGTCGACAACCCCGACGATCCGGCCCAGTGGCAGGCCGCCATCCGGCCCAATACCAAGGCATTCTTCGGCGAGACGGTGGCCAACCCGAGCAGTTCGGTGCTCGACATTCCCGCCATCGCCGCGGTCGCGCACGCCGCCGGGCTGCCGCTCATCGTGGACAACACGGTGGCCACCCCCTATTTGATCCAGCCGCTGCACCACGGCGCCGATATCGTCGTGCACTCCGCCACCAAATACCTGGGCGGCCACGGCGCCGCGGTGGCGGGCGTGATCGTGGACGGCGGCACCTTCGACTGGACCGTCCGCACCGCCGAAGGTGAACCCCGCTTCCCCGGCTTCACCACCGCCGACCCCAGCTACAACGGCGTCGTCTACGCGGATTTGGGCGCACCCGCCTACGCGCTCAAGGCGCGGGTGCAACTCCTGCGCGACCTGGGCGCGGCCATCTCGCCGTTCAATGCCTTCCTCATCAGCCAGGGCATCGAGACCCTGAGCCTGCGACTGGAGCGGCATGTCGCCAATGCGAAGGCCGTCGCCGAATTCCTCGCGGGGCACCCGGATGTCACGGCGGTGCACTACGCCGGACTGCCCAGTTCGCCCTGGTACGAGCGAGGACGCGCGCTGGCCCCCAAGGGAATCGGCGCGATCGTCTCCTTCGAACTGAAGGGCGGCATCGACGCGGGCAAACGCTTCGTCAACGCGCTCACCCTGCACTCGCATGTCGCCAATATCGGCGATGTCCGCTCGCTGGTGATCCATCCGGCCTCCACCACCCACTCCCAACTCACCCCCGAGGAGCAGGTGGCAGCGGGCGTCGCGCCCGGACTGATCAGGCTCGCGGTCGGTATCGAGGGAATCGAGGACATCTTGGCCGATCTGCGCGCCGGTTTCGCGGCGGCCACCCCGTGACCGTGGAGATCGAGTCGAGCGCTGTGCGCCCGTCCGGGACGGCACTGCCGCCCCCGGACGGGCGGCTCGCCATCATCCCGATCGGGGAGGTGCGGCTGGAGAGCGGCGCGGTCATCCCCGATGTGCACCTCGCGGTGCAGCGTTGGGGTGCGGCGAGGCCCGCGCTGGACAATGTGGTGCTCGTCGAGCACGCGCTCACCGGCGATTCGCACGTCGTCGGCCCGCCGGACGATATCCATCCGCTGGCGGGCTGGTGGGACGGCATGGTCGGGCCGGGCGCACCGCTGGACACCGACGAATGGTGCGTCATCGCCACGAACGTGCTCGGCGGCTGTGTCGGCAGCACCGGGCCGTCCTCCCTCGCGCCCGACGGAAAGCCTTGGGGCGCGCGGTTTCCCGAGATCTCCATCCGCGACCAGGTTGCCGCCGAGGCGCAACTGCTCGACCTGCTCGGCATCGAGCGACTCGCCGCCGTGGTCGGCGGGTCGATGGGTGGGATGCGGGTGCTGGAATGGATGGTCGGCGCGCCGGAACGGGTCGGCGCCGCGCTGGTGCTGGCCGTCGGCGCCAGGGCCACCGCCGACCAACTCGGCACCCAGACCACGCAGATCGCCATGATCGAGGCTGATCCCGATTGGCAGGGCGGCAACTATCACGACACCGGCCGCACCCCCACCGCCGGAATGGGTCTGGCCCGGCGGATCGCGCACCTGACCTACCGCACCGAGATCGAACTGGATCATCGTTTCGGCAATTCCGCGCAGGGCGCGGAGGATCCCCGGCGCGGTGGACGCTACGCGGTGCAGAGCTACCTGGAGCATCAGGCCGAGAAGCTGTGCAGCCGCTTCGATCCCGCCACCTACGTACTGCTCACCGAGGCGATGAACCGGCACGATGTCGGTCGCGGGCGCGGCGGGGTAGCCGCGGCGCTGGCCGCGACGCCGGTCCCCTGTGTCATCGGCGGCGTCGACTCCGATCGGTTGTATCCGCTTCGGACACAGCAGGAATTGGCCGACGGCCTGCCCGGCTGCGACGGGCTCGAGGTCGTGCATTCCCGCGACGGCCACGACGGGTTCCTCACCGAGTCCGCCGCCGTCTCGAAATTGCTCGTCGAGACCATGCGTTTGGCACGCACCGCCCACTGAGCCGAAACCCGGTGGGCGGCCCTGCGTTTCGGGTCAGCCGATGCCGAGGGTGTTGATGGTGGCGGCGAGCACGACGATGGCGGTGCCGAGCAGTCCGAACACACCCACGTCGTATGGTTTGCCGCGCACCGCGAGCAGGCCGACCCGCTCGGTCGGCAGGCACAGTCGGAAGGCCGCAGCGAGCAGGGCCGCGCCGCCGAAGAAGAACGCGCCGCGCCGCCACCGGTCCGAGGCGACGAAGATCACCGCGAGCACGATGACCAGCGCCACGGCGACCATCGGCAGATGGCATCGCAGGAATTGCCGCCAGACGGGTACGGCCTTGTCGACCTGGGTCACGCGTCGATTCTTCCAGACCGACCCGACCGCACCCGCATCCCGCTCACCCCGCGCGCGGCCCGGTCTCGCCGAATCCCGGAATCGCCCAGCGCGCGCCGCTGATACGGGCCACATGGGGTGGAGTCTTTACCGGGGACGCAGGCCGTGCCATCGATTTTCGGTGGCGCACCGCACGCGTGATTCGTGCGACAACCCGCCCGGTCGACCCCGATCGGCCAAGTACCCTCGGAAACCGTGGATCCAAGTGCGGCCGTGGTCGAGGTGGACGGTGTGCGCATCGCATACCGTGACTTCGGCCCCGCCGACACCACAGCCTTCCCGAATCCGCCGATCCTGCTCGTACACGGTATGGGCGGCGACGGCCACACCTGGGACCGGTTCGCGCAAACCCTGGTTCGGCGCGGCCGCCGGGTGATCATTCCGGATCTGCGCGGACACGGCCGCAGCGCGCATACCGAGTCCTACCGGTTCGACGAATTCGGTGCCGATATCGCCGCGCTCTGCGACCGACTCGGCCTGGCCGGGGTGGATCTGGTCGGTCACTCGCTCGGCGGGTACGCCGTCTCGTGTGTCGCGCAGGAGCGGCCCGATTTGGTGCGCAGGCTGGTCATCGAGGAGTGTCCGCTGCCATTGCGCTCCGGTGCCGAGGAGTTGCGGCTGACGCGCCGCCTCCCGACCGTGCCGGAACTTTGGCACGCCGCCACCAGCCTGCTGCGGCATCCGCGCGCGGTGCTGGCCTTCGACCGGTCGATGACCGGCACCGCCCTCGAACAGTTCCGCAAGCCCAATCCGGAGTGGTGGGATCGGCTGCCCGACATTGTCGCGCCCACCCTGGTGCTGCGCGGCGGCCCCGGCGGCATGGTCGATCCGGAGAAGTTGGCCCTGGTGTGCGCGGCCCTCGCGGACTGCCGGGTGGCGGCCTTCACCTGTGGTCACAGCATCCATCGCGACCGATATCAGGAGTTCGCGGCCGAGGTGCTGCCCTTTTTGACCGACTGACCGGAAGAATCGGCGCTATGAGCTTCGAGGGAATGCTGTGCTCGGCGGCGGCGGTGGATATCCCGCTGCCCGGTACCGCGACCGGAGTCTCCTGTTGGCTCTGTGTGGAGCAGCCGGGGGCGTGGGGGCGCGATGTGCTCGGCGACGCGGTGCTCGGTCCGCAGGTCACCGCCGAACTGGCGGTGCGCACCACGGCGGCGCAGGTGCGGCCGACGCTCATCCGGCGGCCGGGTCGTCAGGAATTCACCGGTGTCCGAACGGTTTTGCTGGTGTCCTCGCGACCGACGGGTTCGTGGTGCGAGCGGCTCGAGATCACCGATCCACGGCAATTGCTCGATATCGATCTCACCGCCCTTTCCGGTCCGCCACCCGATATCGGTGTGCCCGTTGCCGATTCGCCGGTGTTGGTATGCGCGCACGGGAAGCGCGATCAGTGCTGCGCGCTGTTCGGCCGACCCATCGCCGCCGCGTTGGCCGCGGACTTTCCGGGTCGGGTGTGGGAGTGTTCGCACACCGGCGGCCACCGCTTCGCACCCGCGCTGGTGCTGCTGCCCTCCGGGCTCACCTACGGTCGGGTGGACACCGCGGCAGCCGTGGAAGCGGTCCGGGCCGCGGATCGAGGTGCGGTGTCACTGCACGGATTACGCGGTCGCAGTTGCTACCGGCCGCTCGAACAGGTCGCCGAAATCGCGGTGCGCGAACGCGTCACGGCGGGCGCCGATGATCTCGTCGTGCTTTCGAATGCCGAAAGCGATTCACCGGCAGCGGATTTCGAGAATGCCGCCGTGGTCGCACATCGGGACGGTCGCCGCTGGCTGGTCACCGCGCGCACCGTCGATCACGCTCCACGCCAAGCCAGTTGCGGCGCAGGCCCGAAACCCGCCACGTCTCTGGTCGCCGCCGCCGTGCGGGAACTCGCGATTCAGTAGTTCTCGCCGGTGGCTCCGACTCACCATTGCGTACCGGGCACCCACCGCGCCACGCGCCGCAGCGCGATGCCCGCGATCCGGGCGGCATTCGACCGAGAACGCTCCTTCGGTTGCGGGACAGCGGGTTCCGCCACCGATTCGGTGACCTGCTCGCCGCGCGCGGCCGGTGAGTCGGGCAGTGCGCGGTAGTAGCGGTGCATGATGCGGTCGCGCAGTTTGGGGGTGAGCAGTCCGCCGTATTCGGCGAAGGTGCCCAGTGGCACGTCGATCCGTTTCGGCCGCTCGGTGAGGGCGCGCACGATGGTGGCCGCCGCCCACTCGGGGGATTCGGAGGGTCCCTGATCGCCGCTGGGCGTGATCATGGGGGTGCGCACGAGCGGCATGTGGATGGTGGTGAAGCCGACCCCGTCCGCCATGGTCTCCACGGCCGCGACCTCGGCGAATTTATCCAGTGCCGCCTTGCTGGCGAGGTAGGCGGAGAAGCGTGGCGTCGCGACCTGCACGCCCGCGCTGGAGATATTGACGATATGACCGAATTTGCGCTCGCGCATCTGCGGCAGCAGCGCCAGGGTCAGTCGCAGCGCGCCGAAGTAGTTGACCGCCATGGTGCGTTCGTAGTCGTGCAGCCGGTCGGTCGAGCGGTGGATGGCGCGCCGGATGGAACGACCCGCATTGTTGACCAGCATGTCGACGTGGCCGTGCTCGGCGAGGATGGTCTTGACGGTGGCGTCGACGGAGTCGGAATCGGTGATATCGCACGGGTATCCGTGCGCGCGGCCGCCCGCGTCGCGAATCTCGGTGACCACGGCGGTGAGTTCGTCGGCGCGGCGGGCCAGCAGCAGGACGGTCGCGCCCTTGCGCGCGACGGCCAGCGCCGCGGCCCGGCCGATACCGGAGGAGGCCCCGGTAATGAGGACGTGCCGCCCGGTGAGGTCGCGGCGTCGGGCGCGTCCCGATTCGGTCATGGCTGCTCCTTTGCAGATCTATCGGCAAGAGTCGTTCAACACCGAACTTACTCCAAAGTAAGTTTACCTGCGGGGCGGATCCCGGCACACCGGGGGCGGGCACGCCCGAAACGGGGCTCCACCCTCGTCCGAGTCGAACATATGTGCGATACTCGCCGCATGGCGGAGGATCGGATGGCGGACATCTTTGCCGCGGTGCGGCTCGGCGGTGAGCGCCCCGCAGCGGCGCGGCGGGCGTTGCTGACCCTGTGGCAGGAGCTCGACAATGGCGGAGATCCCTTGCAGCGCTGCGTGATCGCCCACCATCTGGCCGATCTGCAGGATACGGCCGCGCAGTCGCTGCGCTGGGATCAGCGGGCGCTCGGCGCGGTATTCGGCCCCGGCGTCCCGCTCGACGAGGGTATGCGCGGCTTCCTCCCCGCGCTCTACCTCAACCTGGCCGACAGTCACCGCCGCATCGGCGAATTCGAACTGGCCAGAATGCAGTTGACGATCGCACGCGGCCACCTCGAGGTCCTCGCCGCCGATGCCTACGGCGCGCTCATCCGCACCCGACTGGACCGGGTGGAGGCCGCCTTGACCTCCGGCACCACCGACCGACTCCCCGCCGACCTGCTCGGCAGGCGCTGCTAGGGCGCGGCCATGGGTTGGAGCAATGGTCCGCCGAGTTGGTCGGAATTGGAGCGGGTGCTCTCGGGCCGCCCCCCGACGGCGCAGTTCCCCGGCGACGGCGGCGACAGCCCAGCCTGGTCGCGCAAACGCGGGGAGTATCGTCCCGCGCCGGTCCAGCGACCCGCCGCGCCCACGGTGCCCTATGCCGAACTGCACGCGCATTCGGCCTACAGCTTCCTCGACGGGGCCAGTCAGCCGGAGGAGTTGGTGGAGGAGGCGGTGCGGCTCGGGCTGGAAGCGCTCGCGCTCACCGATCACGACGGCTGCTACGGGGTGGTGCGCTTCGCCGAGGCGGCCCGGCAGTGGGGTCTGCCGACGGTGTTCGGCGCGGAACTGTCCCTCGGCACCGATTCCGGTGCGCGGCAGCGCCGTTCGACGAAGCAGCGGGGCGAGTGGAAATCCGGCGCGCACGCGAATGCCCCGGACTCCGCGCCGCGCACCGGTGCGCCCGACCCCGGCGGCCCGCATCTGCTGGTGCTCGCGCGCGGCCAGGAGGGTTATCGCAGACTCTCCCGAGAAATGGCCGCCGCACATATGGCGGCGGGTGAGAAGGGGATCCTGCGCTACGACATGGACGCGCTCACCGAGGCGGCGGGCGGACACTGGCAGATCCTCACCGGATGCCGGAAAGGTGAGGTGCGGCAGGCGCTTTCGCTCGATCTTGCGGCGGGGGAAACCCGACTGCCACGAGCGGAGCAGGCGCTGCGCGAGCTGAGGGAGCGCTTCGGCGCGGACAGGCTCAGCGTGGAACTCACCCACCACGGCGTCGCGGAGGACGACGAGCGCAACACCCACCTGATCGCATTGGCGGACCGGCTCGGCCTATCCGTGATCGCCACCACCGGAGCGCATTTCGCCGCGCCCGCGCAGCGCCGCCGCGCCATGGCGCTGGCCGCCATCCGGGCGCGGCGCAGCCTGGACGATATCGCGGGCTGGCTGGCCCCGGCGGGCGGCGCGCATCTGCGCTCCGGCGCGGAGATGGCGCGGCTGTTCGCGAATTGTCCACGGGCGGTGTCGAATGCGGTGGCGTTGGCGCGCGAATGCGCCTTCGACCTGAAGCTCATCGCACCGCGATTGCCGCCGTTCGAGGTGCCGCCGGGCCACGACGAGAAATCCTGGCTGCGCGAGCTGACCCTGCGCGGCGCGGCCGAGCGCTACGGGCCTCGAGCGGGAAATCCCAAGGCGTACCGGCAGATCGAGCATGAACTGGCCATTATCGACCAGATGAACTTTCCGGGCTACTTCCTGGTCGTGCACGATATCGTCGCCTTCTGCAAGGGCAGCGACATCCTGTGCCAGGGCCGGGGTTCGGCGGCCAATTCGGCCGTCTGCTACGCCATCGGCATCACCAATGTCGACCCGGTGGCCAATGAGCTGCTCTTCGAACGCTTCCTGTCTCCCGAGCGGGACGGACCACCCGATATCGACGTCGATATCGAATCCGACCGCCGCGAAGAGGCCATCCAGCACGTCTACGCCAAGTACGGCCGCGAATACGCCGCCCAGGTGGCCAATGTGATCACCTACCGGGGCAAGTCGGCGGTGCGCGACGCCGCGCGGGCGCTCGGTTTCTCCCCCGGTCAGCAGGATGCCTGGAGCAAGCGGGTGAGCCGCTGGAGCGGTGTCGACGCCGATCCCGACACCGGCATCCCTCTCCAGGTACTTCGGCTCGCCGCCGAGATCGAGGGCCTGCCGAGACATCTCGGCATCCACTCGGGCGGGATGGTCATCTGCGATCGACCCATCGCCGATGTCTGTCCGGTGGAGTGGGCACGCATGTCCGGGCGCAGCGTGCTGCAGTGGGACAAGGACGACTGCGCCGCGATCGATCTGGTGAAATTCGACCTGCTCGGACTCGGCATGCTCTCGGCGCTGCACTACATGATCGATCTGGTGGGCGAGCACACGGGCGAGAAGGTCGAACTGCACCGGCTCGATCTGCAGGAGGCCGCGGTCTACGAGATGCTCGCGCGCGCGGACTCGATCGGCGTCTTCCAGGTCGAGTCGCGGGCGCAGATGGCCACCCTGCCGCGACTGCGTCCCCGCAATTTCTACGACCTGGTGGTCGAGGTGGCGTTGATCCGGCCCGGCCCCATCCAGGGCGGTTCCGTGCACCCCTACATTCGGCGGCGCAACGGATTGGAGGAACCGGATCCCGGCCATCCCGCCTTGGCGAAGTCGCTCGAACGCACGCTGGGCGTGCCGCTGTTCCAGGAGCAGCTCATGCAGATGGCCGTCGACGTCGCGGGATTCACCGCCGCCGAGGCGGACCAGTTGCGCAGGGCCATGGGCTCCAAACGCTCACCCGAACGCATGGAACGGTTGAAGAACCGCTTCTACCAGGGTATGAGCGAATTGCACGGCATCACCGGCGAACTGGCCGACCGCATCTACGAGAAGCTCTACGCCTTCGCGAATTTCGGCTTCCCGGAAAGCCATTCGCAGAGTTTCGCCTCGATCGTGTTCTACTCGGCCTGGTTCAAACTGCATCATCCCGCGGCCTTCTGCGCGGGACTGCTACGCGCCCAGCCGATGGGCTTCTATTCGCCGCAGTCGCTGGTCGCCGACGCGCGCAGGCACGGGGTGCGGGTGCACGGCCCCGATATCAATGCCGGTCTGGCCGAGGCGACGCTCGAGCAGCACGGCACGCAGGTGCGCCTCGGACTGGCCTCGGTCCGCCACATCGGTGCGGAACTGGCCGAAAAGATCGTCACCGCAAGGGAATCCGGCCCCTACACCTCCTTCCTCGACCTCACCGGACGGGTGGAGCTCACGGTGCGGCAGGCGGAATCGCTGGCCACCGCTGGCGCGCTCGGCAGCCTCGGGGGCACCCGCCGCGAGGCGCTGTGGGCGGCGGGCGCCGCCGCGGGTGAGCGGCCGGATCGATTGCCCGGCACCGGCGCCGCCACCACCGCGCCCACCCTGCCCGGTATGAGCGATCTGGAATCGGCCGCCGCCGACGTGTGGGCCACCGGGATCTCACCGGGCAGCTATCCCACCGAATTCCTGCGCCCCCGGCTGGACGCGCTCGGGGTGATCCCGGCCGCGGGGCTGCTCGCCGTGCCCGACGGGTCCAGGGTGCTGATCGGCGGCGCGATCACGCATCGGCAGCGCCCGGCCACGGCGGGCGGGGTCACCTTCCTCAACCTGGAGGACGAGACGGGGATGGTGAATGTCGTCTGCTCGCCCGGTCTTTGGACCCGCTACCGTCACCTGGCCCAGAGCGCGTCCGCGCTGCTGATCCGGGGTCGGGTACAGAACGCCGAGGGCGCGGTCAGCGTGGTCGCCGAGCACCTGCGGCGACTGGATCTGCGTGTAGGGTCCCGTTCCCGCGACTTCCGGTGATTCGAATGATTTAAGGAAGTATTAGAGACTTTCCAGAAATTGGTTGGGCGCACCGAATTCCGGCCGCGCGCCCCATACCCTGCGTTCTATGCGGAAGCTGATGGCGCTGTGCGCGGGCATGGTGGGTATGACAATCCTCGTGGGCTGCGGCGGGCCGAGCGCACCCGCCGAATCCGAAGGGAAACCGGCGAATTCGGCGGTGGCGCCCGCTCCCGCCATCCTCGACCAGGGCGCCGCCCCACGCGGCAAACAGAGCTTCAACAGCGACGCTCCCGCAGCGACGCGCAAGGAGGTCGTCACCGGCACGGTCAACCTGCGCGCCGACGATCCGCTCGACGCGGCGGGCCGCCTCGTCGACCGGGTGCGTGCGGGCGGCGGTCGGGTCGACGGGCGCACCGAACAACCCGGCACCGACGACGATCCCGCCAAGGCCACCCTCACCGTGCGGGTGCCCGCCGACCAGACCGACCGATTCATCACCGGACTCGGCGACCTCGGCAAGGTCACCAAGATCAGCACCAACCGCGATGACGTCACCATGCGCTGGGAGGATCTCGACGCCCGCATTCACGCCCTGCAGGCCACCGTCGACCGGCTGCGCGGACTCATCACCGCCGCCGCCAACACCGCCGACCTCATCGCCGCCGAGAACGCGCTGTCGAGCCGACAGGGCGAACTCGACAGCCTCACCGCGCAGAAGAGACATCTCGACGACGAGATCGCACTGTCCGCGCTCACCATCCAAATCACCGGCAAAGCAAAGGATTCCGGTTCCGAAGGCTTCCTGGACGGCGTAGTGGGCGGTTGGCACGCGCTGGTGCGGTGGCTCGGCGACGCGGTGGTCTTCACCGGTAGGGCGATTCCGTGGCTCGGCTTCTTCGCGATACTCGCCGCACTGGTGACGGCGGTGGTGCGCGGGGTGCGGCAGGTGCGGCGCGGACGCGGTTCGCGACAATCGACACCGGATACGGCCGCGGAAACCGTCGCGGCCGGGACGGGAGCGGCGGGTGCCGACGGTGCGGGCGACAATCAAGCCGAACAGTCGTAAAGGACCACTGGTCGAGCTTCTCGACGACGGCACGCTGCAACTGTATGTGCGAGCGCCCGCCGTCGAGGGCAAGGCCAACAAGGCCGCGATCGAACTGCTCGCCGCGCATTTCGGCGTCGCCAAGAGCGCGGTGCGGTTGACCGGGGGCGCGACCTCCCGGTTCAAACGCTTCGAGATCGACGACTAGGTGGCCCCTGGAAAGCCGAGCTGACGCCATGCCTCATAGACCGTGACCGCCGCCGCGTTCGACAGGTTCATCGAGCGGCGACCGGGCAGCATCGGAATGCGCAGTTGGTCGGTGATGTGCGGGTCGGCGAGCACCTGCTCGGGCAGGCCGGTGGGCTCGGTCCCGAACAGCAGCACATCCCCCTCCCTATAGGCGATATCGGTATACCGCTTGCGGCCCTGCGTGGTGAACGCGAACACCCGCTCCGGCCGCAACCGCTCCCACGCCGCCGCCAAACTCTCGTGCACCGTCACCGAGGCCAGCTCGTGATAGTCCAATCCGGCCCGCCGCACCCTGGCCTCCGACAGCTCGAACCCCAACGGCTCGATCAAGTGCAGCTCACACCCCACGCCCGCCACCAGCCGGATCGCATTGCCGGTATTCGGCGGTATCCGAGGCTCATGAAACATCAAGTGGAACACCGGGCCAGTATCCACGGTCGAATACCTCGGGTCTCGGCCGCGGTGCGGCCACACAATACGCGCCGAACCACTCAGGCATAGATGCCTTCCACATGCCAGGTCCCGGCGCGAAAGACGAGCAGCAGGACGCGGGCATCGGCGGGTTCGGCGGCCAACTGCACCTGGGCGCGGGCCATGGGGGCGGATTCGGCGGACCACCAACGTTCGTCGACCGGCCACGGACCCGCCCACCCGGTGAGCGGCCATGCCTTGCTGCCCCAGCGCAGCCGCGCGGGCACGGCGTCGAACAGACCGCGGTCGGTGACACCGATCGCGGCGCCCGCGGCGTCGGTCAACTCCACGGCGGGTCGGTTCACCATGATCACGGCGGGTGCCGGTTCGGGTAGCCGCCCCGGCCACGGCAGATCGGGATCGGCATCCGGGACGGGTTCGTCACCGAGCGCGACCATGGTGACGCGTTCGGCGGGACCGCGACCGCCGCTGAGCACACCGATCCGCACCGCCTCGCCGCCGAGCAGACCCTGCACCCGGATCAGCGCGCGGCGCGCCCGCTCATCGGTCTCGCCGAGGCCACCCCACAGACCCAGTTGCAGCGCGCCCGCCGCCACCACCTCCACCGGCTCGAGGCGCAGCAGGATGATCGGGGCGCTCGGCCGTCCGGCGCGTCGGGTGAGCCAGCCGTCCAATTGCCAGCGCACCCGGTCGGCGGTGCCCTCGGGGGTCAGCGGTTCGGCACACCGCCAGATGCGCGAGAGTTCTTCGCCCGCTTCGGTTCTCGCGGTCACCGCGAGGCGGGTGCAGGCCACGGCGGCGGCGGCGAGTCGAGTGTGCAGGTCGGTGGCGAGCAGCCTGCCCGCGAAGGCGGCGGCGTCGACCCGCGCGATCGGCGGATCGCAGCGGTATTCCACGCTCAACTCCGGTGGTGTCGCCCGCGCGGACACCCCGCGCTCCGGCAGCGCGCGGGCACAGCGGTGGGCCCGCGCCGCGTCCGCACCGAAGCGCGAGGACACCTCGGCGGGGGCGAGGCGGGCGAAATCGCCGATGCGGCGCAGACCGAGGCGATACAGCAGATCCACCAGTTCGGCCCGTTCCGGCGCGGCCAGACTCGGCTCGGCCGCCAACTCGCGCACCGGCAGCGGCGCCAGGTACGCCGCGCCGCGGCCCGGCGGCACCAGCGCCGCGTGTCGCGCCGCGAGCACCGCGGTGGACAGGGTGTCGGCAATGCCGACCTGCGCCTCGACCCCGACCGCCGCCACCGCGTCCACCAGCCGTTGCGCCGCGGCCTCCTCCGAACCGAAGTAGCGGGCCGCGCCGCGCGTGTTCAGCACCAGCAGTCCGGGACGCAGCACCTCCACTCCCGGCACCGCGGCGTCGACGGCCGCGACCACCGGTTCGAACAGGCGCGCGTCGCGGTCGATATCCGCCTGCGCCGTCAGCAGATCCGGGCACCTGGACTGCGCCTCGCGCCGGGTCAGCCCGACACTCACCCCGGCGGCGCGCGCGAGCGCCGAACATTCGAGCACCCGGTTCGCCGCCAGCACCGCCATCGGCCGCGTCGCGGGCGCACCCACCGCGGCGGCCGCCGCGACCGCCGACCAGTCGGGGCACCACAGCGCCAATATCCGCGCCGCGCGGGCGGGCGACGCCGTCACGTCATCCGCCCGACACTCGAACCCTCCGGGATATCTACATCAAAACCACTCCCCCGCAATAAGATCGACGACCGTGCACACAGACACCGAAAATCGGCGGCATCCGGCACGCCGCGGCGAGCGCCACCATCTCGATCACATCGCCGAGGCGAACCTGGACCGAGGCCGCTCTCTCGTTCCCCGCGCCGAGGCCGCCGCCGACGCGCACCGCGACAATCCCGATCGACGCGACCAACGGCACAATCTGGAACACCTCGCGGAGGCCAATTCGAGCCGCCGCCGACGATCTTCCGGCTCCTGACCCGAGCCGATTCCCGCGCCGATCCCGCGACCTCGCCGTACTCCGGCGCCCTCCCGCGACGTGATATCGAAGGCGCACCGAACCGCGTCACCCACCGCACAGCCATCGACCCGACCGGCGATTCAGCAGGCCGCGACATCCGCCGCCTCGGCCGCTCCGGTCGCGGAATCTCGCGACCGCACCCATTCGATGCGACCCGCGGTGGGGCGCAATTCGATTCGGCCGCGCCGCGGTGGCCCCGCGCGATCGCGCACCGCGACGGCGAGTGCGACCGAGCGCAGTCGTCCCGATCCGGCCCCCAGTCCCCCGTATCCGGCGATATCCGCCTCGAGCCGCAGCGACGGATGAGTCCAGCGGCCGTCCGTGACCACCAGGGTTGCCCCCTTGGCGCGGGCTCTGGCCGCGATGACCCGGCAGCGCGCGGGTGGCACGGCCGCACCGCCGAGGCCGAGGACGATCAGGTCGAGGCCGTCGAGCAACACCGCGGCCACCTCCACCGGATCCGGTCCCGGATCGGCGACCACCGCCAGCCGCTCCAGGCGGGCGCCCATCTCCGCGGCGGCGAGCAGCCCGAGCCCGGGCACGCCGACCAGCGCGGCATGTCCGCCCGATGCGGTCACCGCGGCCACCAACCCGGCCAGTAGCGAACTCGCCCCCGTGTACTCGACCACATCCCCCTTACGCAATCCACCTTCTGGCAACAGCTCAGCAATAGCTAGGGGGGTAGACAGAACCGCACGGCCCGATTCCCGCTCCGACGGCGCGGCGGCCGACCGCGATTCGCCGCGACCGGGTATCGCCGCCATCCTGCGCCGCAGCTCATCCAGCGTCGGCCCGGCCGATTCCGCAACAACACCCATCGGCGCGGCCGATTCTGCGCCAACACCCATCGGCGCGGCCGATTCTGCGTCGGCACCCATCCCTACCACCTACTTCCCACGATGGACTGCGCGGCGAAGCGTGCGGTGCGGCCCACCTCCCCGGCTCACACCCGGAGAACCAGCACCTATCCAGCTATCGATCCGTCTCGAATATACGTTCGATACCGAGCGGTCGGAAACCCACCCCCGAAATCCGCCGAGCATGTCCTCACACGGGAAAACCGCCGAACGGCGCAAGTGTGAAATACCCGCGCTCCGACCAGCGCGCGGGCGACCCGAATCGGGTCAGCTACCACCGAATTCGGCTACCCTGCACAGCATGATCGATCGCCCCCGTCCCATCGTCGGCCCCGACTATCTGGTGGCCGGTCGCTACCGCCTGGAATCCAAACTCGGCGGCGGCGGTATGGGCGCGGTCTGGCTCGCGCACGATCGGCTGCTCAATCGCGACGTCGCCATCAAACAGGTGCTCTCCACCGCCGGACTCGACGAGGCGCAAGCGCGCGAGATCCGCGACCAGATCATGCACGAGGGCCGAGTCGCGGCCAAACTCTCCCACGACCACGCCATCGCCGTCTACGACGTGGTCCTCGAGGCGGGCGAACCCTGGCTGGTCATCGAGCACCTGCCCTCGCGCAGCGTCGCCAAGGCACTGGCCCTGGTGAATACCCTGCCCCCGGTCGAGGTGGCGCAGATCGGCGCGCAGGTCGCCGACGCGCTCGCCGCCGCGCACGCCGCGGGCATCGTGCATCGCGATATCAAACCGGGCAATATCCTCGTCGCCGACCGCGGCCCGGCCGTCGGCATGGCCAAACTCAGCGACTTCGGCATCTCGCGCGGCGCGGGCGATCTCTCCGAGGAACCCGACGACGTCATCACCGGAACCCCCGCCTACCTGCCCCCCGAGGTGGCGCGCGGTGCGCAACCCACCAGGGCGGGCGACGTATTCTCCCTCGGCGCAACCCTTTACACCGCGATCGAGGGGCACCCGCCCTTCGGCATGGAAGAGGATCCGCAGGTGCTGGTGCAGCGCGCGGCCATGGCCCAGATCATCGCGCCGAGTCGCAGTGGCGCGCTCACCCCGGTACTGCTGCACATGATGGAACCGGCCCCGCAGCGTCGACCGACCATGGCCGAGGCCAGGGACGAAATCCTCACCGCCGCCTTCGGTCCCGGCACCGGCCCCTACATCCTCGGCGCGCCGGTACGCACCGAGGACGGCACCATTCCCGCCTGGGCCGCCCGCAATTCCGCGCCCGGTATGCGCAGCCCGCACACCATCCCGCTGCCGCGCCCGCACCGCCCGCAGCAGCCCGGTCCGGTCGCGCCGCCGCAGCGACCCGCCGCCAAACAGTCCAACAGCGCGGTGCTGGCCATCGCCATCGGCCTGCTGATCGGTTTGGTCATCATCATCGCGGTCATCCTCGCCGTGATGTAGGGCCTACATCAATCGCAGCGACGGCGTGAACATCAGTCGATGCGGCGACGGTGCGCCCATCGGGTGAGCGCGTTCCGATTCGACTGCTGGGTCTTTCGCAGCACATTCGACGCATGCGTCTCCACCGTCTTCACCGAGATGAACAGCGTCTCGGCGATCTCGCGATAGGTGTAGCCGCGGGCGAGCAGGCGCAACACCTCGAGTTCGCGCGGGGTCAGCGAATCCAGTTCTGGATCCAGCGGCGGCTCCGGCACCGGCGAGCGCCCGGTGAACGAGTCGAGCACAAAACCGGCCAGCCGCGGACTGAATACCGCGTCACCGCCGGCAACCCGCCGAATCCCCTCGGCCAACTCCGCCCCCGAGATCGTCTTGGTTACATAGCCTCTGGCGCCTGCCCTGATCACCGCGATCACATCCTCCGCCGCGTCGGACACGCTCAGCGCCAAACACACCGGCCCCTCCTCGATACCGGACAGCACCGCGACACCGCCGCCGTCGGGCATATGCACATCGAGCAGCACCACATCCGGTTTGGCCGCATTGATCCCGACGATCGCCTCGGCCACCCCGCCCGCCTCGCCGACCACCTCCATATCGGCCTCCCGGCTCAGCTCCGCGCGCACCCCGGAACGGAATACGGCGTGATCATCGACGAGAAAGACCCGCACGGTCACCTACTTCTCCTCAGCTGTCGGCGGCACCGCCACCCTGACGCGCCGAATGCCCGCGGGCTTTCGGCACTCCATCGGTACCACATCGATCGGGCGGGCCGGGAAACAATTCCGGGCAAGGGCCGAAAGGGTTCGGCCGCAATCGAACTCGACGCTCACCCCTGCGGGTGAACAATCGGCACCGGCACCGTGGGCGCCGTCGCCGAAACATCGTCGGCGGACGCGCTCGCCGAAACCCGATCGGCGGCGGGTTCGGTGATCGGTTCGGCCGCATCGCCGGAGTCGCTGCGCGGCATGATGATTCGCACCTCGGTCCCGCGGCCGGGGGTGGACAGGATCTCCACCGTGCCACCGCGCCGTTCGATCCGCGCGCGAATGGATTTGGCCAAACCCTGCCGGTCCTGCGGAACCGAGGAGATATCGAATCCGGTGCCTCGATCGCGTACGAAAATGCCGACCTGATGCGGTTCGGCCTCGGCGAACAGGTCGATCTCCGGCACGCCCGCGTGTTTGGCCGCGTTCACCAGCGCCTCCCGCGCCGCACCGAGCAATGCGGTGAAATGCTCCTTCGGCAGACCGGAACCGGTATCCCCGGTATCCATCGACACATCGCCGACGGTCACCGGGGCCACCTTCACCCCGTGCTGATCCTCCACCTCGCCCGCGATGGTGCGCAGTGCCGCCGCCAGGCTGGACTGCGCCGGAGCGGTGTCCTCGAACAGCCAGCGCCGCAGTTCGCGCTCCTGGCTGCGGGCCAACCGGACCACCTCCTGCTGATCGTGGGCCTGCCGCTGGATCAGCGCCAAGGTCTGCAAAACCGAATCGTGCAGGTGCGAGGCGATCTCCTCGCGCTCCTCATTGCGGATACGGGCCGCGCGCTCGGCATTGAGTGCCCGCACCGTGCGCAGCCACAGCGGCACCGTCAGCAGTCCGCCGCCGACCAGTGTGACGGCCACCGCGATCAGCGCCGAACCGAGCGAACTCAGATCGATCCTGGCCAGCACGATGACGCCGAGTCCGGCCACGATCAGCGTGGTGCCCGCGATGATCCGCGACCAGGTCACCACCGTGGGCTTGGTGGGCAGACCCAGCAGCGACTTGGGGCCTTCGGCGTCGTATTCGCGCCAAACCAGGGCCGCGCCGACCGCGACCACCACGATCGGCACGATCACATTGGCCGCGGACCCGCTGAACACCCAGGTGACCGCCACCGCGAGCCCCAGCCCGAGCAGGGCCAGCCCGATCGCCTGCCGCCGCTCCGCCCCCGAGGCCCGCGCCTGATCCTCACCGCCCGGCGTGAAGATCCACAGCAGCCCATAGGCGACGATGCCCGCGCCGGTCAGCGCGGCCAGCAGCACGAAGGCCATGCGCACCTTGAAGACGTCGACCCCGAGGTGATCGGCCAGACCGCCCGCGACACCACCGACCACCCGGCCGCCCGAGCGCCGTGACAGACGCGGCGACTGCGGCTGCGGCGCGTACAGCGGGACGGTCGCGGACCCGCCGCGAACCGCGCCGAATCCCCTGGTCTCGAAAACGGGAGCAGACGGATACATACCTTCGATCCTGGCATGTGGCGGGCGCGGTCAACCATCGGGAATGTCCCTGAATTCGACATCGGCAAATCCGGCGCAAGCCGAAGCGACTCCCGCGCATCGTGCGCATTCGCCGGTTCAGGGCGTGAATTCAGGGATGTCCCCGATGCGGCCCGATGCGGCCCGACGCCACCATTGATGCCATGACGAAATCAAGCTTCGGCGATCAGCTCCAGCAGATGTGGCACACGCGGCCCGTCCGGTTGCCGCGGCAGGGTCCGATCGCGGGCGTCGCGGCCGGATTCGGTCAGCGCTACGGCGTCGATCCGGTGCTGGTGCGGGTCGCCCTTGTGGTCGCGACCATTTTCGGCGGGGCGGGCATCATGCTCTACCTGCTGGCCTGGCTGCTGATGCCCGAGGCGGGCGGGGTGTCGGCCGTCGAAGGGCTGCTCGGCAAAGGCCACAGTTCGCAATCGACCACCAAAACCGTGGTGCTCGTCGTCGCGTTGGCCATCGCGGTCAGCACGGTGGGGCCGGTCGGCATCGGTTTCGGCGGCTCCGGGCTGATCAGTACGGCGCTGCTGCTCGCGAGCTGGTGGATGCTGCATCTGCGCACACCGCAGCCGCCGCCCGGCACCACCGCCTTCGACGTGCCCATGGACAGTGGGCTCAATGCGACCGGTTATCCGGGGGCCGTCTTCCCCACCGCGTACCGGAGCGCGAGCGATGCCTTCGCGACGGGCGTTCCGCCCACCGAGGTGTATTCGCCCTACACGAAGCTGCCCGATTCCTACGTCCCGGAACATCCGGTCGAGCCAACCCCCCTGGTCGAGGACGCGACGGTGGTGCTGTCGAAGGATATCGAGAACATCACCGACCGGGGAAAAGCGCCTGCCGAACCCGAATCGACGGGTGACGCACCGGCACAACACCTTTCGACGACAACCGTCGACTCGGGCGCGCCCACTGCCTCGGACCCGGCCGCCGTGCAGAACGACACCGAGCCGCCCGGCAACGACGCCCCGCGCTCCGATACGGGCGGCAAGGATGCCTCCCGAACCGGCGGATCGTTCTCCGGCGGCCCCGCCGCCCCGACCCGGACCACCCCGCCGTCCTGGGATCCGCTCGGTGTGGCTCCGCTCGCCTGGGATCTGCCGGATCCGACGCCGACGCGCACCGTCGTCGCACCACCCGCGGCGGTCAAGCGTCCGCGTTCCCGCCTGACCCCGATGGTGATCGGCCTTGCCATTCTCGCCGCCGCGGCGGCAGGCGCGGTCGCGGCGGGCGGGGCCGAATGGATGACACCCGGTCGGATCGGCGCGGTCGCCTTGGCGGTGATCGGTCTCGGCTTGGTGCTCGGCGCCTTCCTGCGACGCGGCTACGGACTGCTCGTGCTCACCGCGCCGCTGGCCGGATTCGTCATCCTGGCCTCGATCATCGGCCCGCTCGAGCTCAATAGCGACGCGGTCGGCGAGCACGCCTGGGCGCCCACTTCCATGGCCGATTTGCGGTCCAACTACAAGATGAGCATCGGCACGGGGACCCTTGATCTGCGCCGACTGGCGCTGACCGAGAACCGCACCGTCGATGTCACGGTCCGGATGGGCGAGGCGCGAATCCTGGTGCCCGACAACATGACCGTGCGCACCACCTGCACTATCCGGGTCGGCGACACGACCCGCTGCCCTTCGGGGATCACCGGCCCCAATAAGCCCAACGATCCGGTCCTCGATCTGAACATCAATGTCCGCACCGGAACCGCAGAGGTGGAACGTGGCCGATAACAGCACCGACAACAAGAAGGCCGGCGGCCCCTCCGCCATGCTCCTCATAGTCGGAGTCCTCGCCCTACTGGTCAGCATCTGGGCCTTGATCGGCCCCGCCGCCCTCCCCTTCGGCGGCATCCCCATCGGCTGGATCCTCGTCTTCACCGCCATAGTCGTAGGCGGCATCCTCGTCCTGACCCCCCGACGCAGGCGGTAGCCCCGAATATCAGAATGGCCCGTCTTCGGACGGGCCATTCTCATGCCGCATTCGAGTAGACTAACCTCTTAGCTAAGGAGGTCAGGTGGCAGCCGAACAGTTCAACATCCACGATGCGAAGACCCACCTCTCCCGGATCATCGACCGGGTCGAGCACGGTGAGGAGATCATCATCAGCCGGGCGGGCACGCCCATCGCGAAGGTGGTCCCGCTGCATCCGAGACCCGCGCGCAGCAGGCGCGGTTCGCTGCGCGGGCGGCTCCTGCTACATGCCGACTGGGACTCCCGAACCACCAACGACGCCATCGCCGACGACTTCTACAGCCGCTGATGCGCCTGCTCCTCGATACCCATGTCGTACTGTGGTGGCTCGCCGACGATCCCGCACTGCCGGAAGATCTGGCCGCCATTCTCGAAATCGAACCCGAGATCTACATCAGCGCGGCCACCGTTTGGGAGGTCGGTATCAAACAGGCCCTCGGCAAGCTCGACGGCCCCGCTGATCTTCCGGAGTTGGTGCGCGACAGTGAGTTCCATGTCCTGTCCATCACGGCTAACCACGCGATAGAAGCGGCGCGCCTACCGCTGATCCATCGCGATCCCTTCGACCGCATCCTCATTGCCCAAGCCAAACACGAAGGTCTGCGACTGGTCACCCGCGACTCTGTGATTCCGCGCTACGACGTACCGCTGTTGGGTGTCTGATCACCGAAACGCGGACCGCCCGCGCCTGGTTGGCGCGGGCGGTCGGGGTGTGGGTGGGGATCACTCCCACTCGATGGTGCCCGGCGGCTTGCTCGTTACGTCGAGGACTACGCGGTTGACCTCGGGGACCTCGTTGGTGATGCGGGTGGAGATGCGTTCGAGGACCTCGTAGGGGAGGCGGGTCCAGTCGGCGGTCATCGCGTCTTCGCTGGAGACCGGGCGCAGGACGATAGGGTGACCGTAGGTGCGGCCATCGCCCTGGACGCCGACGCTGCGGACATCGGCCAGCAGCACCACCGGGCACTGCCAGATCTGCTTGTCCAGACCGGCGGCGGTGAGTTCCTCGCGGGCGATGGCATCGGCTTGGCGCAGCGTGACCAGACGCTCCTCGGTGACCTCGCCGACGATCCGGATGGCCAGACCCGGACCGGGGAAGGGCTGACGGCCCACGATCTCCTCCGGCAGACCCAGTTCGCGGCCGACCGCGCGGACCTCATCCTTGAACAGCAGGCGCAGCGGCTCGACCAGCTTGAATTCCAGATCCTCCGGCAGGCCGCCCACATTGTGGTGACTCTTGATATTGGCGGTGCCCGCGCCGCCACCGGATTCGACGACATCCGGGTACAGCGTGCCCTGCACCAGGAACTCCACCTTGGCCGCTGTCACCTCGCCGCCGTGCCCGGCGACGACCTCGCCCACCGCGTCCTCGAACGAGCGAATGAACTCCCGCCCGATGATCTTGCGCTTCTCCTCCGGATCGGTGACGCCCTTCAGTTCACCGAGGAATTTCTCGACCGCGTCGACGGTGACCAGCCGGGCGCCGGTCGCGGCCACGAAATCCTGCTGCACCTGCTCGCGCTCCCCGGACCGCAGCAGCCCGTGATCGACGAACACACAGGTCAGCCTGTCGCCGATGGCGCGCTGCACCAGGGCGGCGGCCACCGCCGAATCGACACCGCCGGACAGCGCGCAGATGGCATAACCCGCGCCGACCTGTTCGCGCACGTTCGCGATCAGCGCATCGGCGATATTGGCCGCGGTCCAGGTGGCCGGGATCCCCGCCATCTCGTGCAGGAATCGGCTCAGCACCTGCTGACCGTGCGGCGAATGCAGCACCTCGGGGTGGTACTGCACACCGGCGAGCTTGCGCGCGCGATCCTCGAACGCCGCGACCGGGGCGCCCGCGCTGGTGCCGGTGACCTCGAAACCGGCGGGCGCGTCGGTGACCGCGTCGCCGTGGCTCATCCACACCGGCTGGATCTCGGGCAGACCACCGTGCAACATGCCACCGTCGGCACTGAATTCGGTGCGACCGAACTCGCGGGTGCCGGTGTGGGTGACGGTGCCGCCCAGCGCCCGCGCCATCGCCTGGAAGCCGTAGCAGATACCGAAGACCGGGATGTCCAGGTCGAACAGGCGCGGGTCCAACTGGGGCGCGCCCTCGGCGTACACGCTGGAGGGGCCACCGGAGAGAATGATGGCGGCCGGTCGACGCTCGGCGATCTCCTCCACGGTGGTGGTGTGCGGAATCACCTCGGAGTACACGCTCGACTCACGGACCCGGCGGGCGATCAATTGGGCATACTGCGCGCCGTAGTCGACGACAAGGACGGGCCTCTGGGATTCTGTCACGGCCACAGTCTAGTGAGCCGCTGATTCGCTCCGCGCACCCCCGTACGCTCGTTATTCTCTTGCTCGTGCCATTCGCCCGCGCGATCGACGCCGACATCCACTACGAGGACAGCGGAGGCGACGGGCCGGTGGTGCTGCTGGCACATGAATTCTTCATGGACCGGACCATGTTCGCATCCCAAATGGCCGCGCTGGCACCGGAATTCCGGGTCGTGGCCTGGGATGCGCGCGGCCACGGCCGCACCACCGATCAGGGTTTGCCCTTCACCTACTGGACCGCGGCCCGCGACGCGCTGACCATCCTCGACCATCTCGGCGTGCGCTCCGCGGTGGTCGGCGGCACCGCGCAGGGCGGATTCACGGCGCTGCGCACGGCGTTGCTGGCACCGGAGCGGGTCGCGGCGCTCATCCTGATCAGCACCGAGGCGCACGGCCCCACACCCGAACAGTCCTCGGCCACACACGAATTCCTCGACGAATTCTTCGACACGCACTCGCGCCTGAACGCGGTGAGCCGGCTCGCGTCCTGGTTGATCGGCGAGGAGGAATGTCATCGCGCGCCGTGGACCGAACGGTGGCTGGTGCGCGACCGCGAGGGTATCGAGGTGGCGGCGGGCTGTCTGCTCGGCCGCGACTCGGTGCTGCATCGGCTGGTCGATATCGCCTGTCCCGCACTGGTTATCCATGCCACCGAGAGCGGGATCGCCCGCGAACGCGCCACCCAGTTGGCGCGCGGCATCAACGGCTCCACCTATCTGGAGATCGCGGGCGCGCGCCTGGCCGTCACCATGACCCATTCGGGGCCGGTGAATCACGCCATCCAGCAATTTCTACGCGCGACAACCCCTCCCGCACAGACACCGTGAATCACGCACGGTGTCATACCGAGCGCGAAGCGCGGTGTCAGATCAAGCGCGAACGCTGAGCCCGACCTTCTGGAACTCCTTGAGATCGGAGTAGCCCGCCTTGGCCATCGAACGACGCAGGCCGCCAACCAGATTCAGCGAGCCGAACGGATCGTCGGAGGGGCCGTAGAGCACCCGCTCCAGGCTGGGTCGCACGAACTCACCGGACTCGGCGTCGTCGAGCCAGCCGTCGTCCACCGGGAGCAGCGCACCGCGCGGCACCGACGGGTGAGCGGCTGCCGAGGGCCAGTACCAGCCGCGACCGGGGGCCTCGGCGGCGACTGCCAGCGGATAGCCGAGCATGGCCGCATCCGCACCGCAGGCGATGGCCTTGGCCAGTTGACCGGAGTTCGCGATCTGACCGTCGGCGATGACGTGCACGTAGCGTCCGCCGGTCTCGTCGAGGTAGTCGCGGCGCGCGGCGGCCGCGTCGGCGATGGCGGTGGCCATCGGGACGCCGATGCCGAGCACCTCGCCGGTCGTGGTCGCGCCGGGGGTCGAACCGTAGCCGACGATGACGCCCGCCGCGCCGGTCCGCATCAGGTGCAGGGCGGTGCGGTGGTCGCTGACGCCGCCCGCGACGACCGGGACATCGAGGTCGGCGATGAAGGTCTTGAGGTTGAGCGGTTCGCCGTCGCCGACATGTTCGGCGGAGATGATGGTGCCGTGCACCACGAGCAGGTCGATTCCGGCCTGCACCAGGGCCGGGGTGAGCGCACGGGCGTTCTGCGGGCTGACCCGCACCGCCACCGTCACCCCCGCGGCCCGCACCTGCGCGACCGCGGCGGCCAGCAGATCCGGCTGCATCGGGGCGGCGTGCAATTCCTGCAGCAGCGCGATGGCCCGCTCGTAGCTGCCCTTGTCGACGAGTTCGACGATCTGGTCGATCTTGGCGGCGACATCGGTATGCCGAGCCCACAGTCCCTCACCGTTGATGACGCCGAGTCCGCCGAGCCTGCCGAGTTGGATGGCGAATTCGGGCGAGACCAGCGCGTCGGTGGGATGGGTCAGGAACGGGATCTCGAACCGGTAGGCGTCGAGCTGCCAGGACAGCGATACCTGCTTGGACGACCGCGTCCGCCGCGACGGCACGATATCGATATCGTCCAGCTCATAGGTACGCCGGGCGGTCCGGCCCATGCCGATCTCGACCATGTCGCGCACGCTTGTTCTCCTTAATATTGTCGATTCGCCGTGTTGGCACGGCATTCGCGGCGGCCCGGCTTCCGGGCGCGCGCCGACGACGCACTCGCGACGGGCGCGGCCCCGCTCTCGACCATGTCCTCGGACATGAGCGAGCCACCGACAGGCGGGCTACCCGCGAACAGGTCTCATCATGCACGGACCGCTAAGTCCAGTACATCGCCGTCAAGCGGGCTAGCCGCGACCAGTGTAGTTCGGCGCCTCGACGGTCATGGTGATGTCGTGCGGGTGGCTCTCCTTGAGACCGGCGGCGGTGATCTGCACGAACTGCTTCTGCTGCAGGTCGGCGATCGTCTGGGAACCGGTGTAGCCCATGGCCGCGCGCAGACCGCCGACCAACTGGTGGATCACCTGGTTGACCGGGCCGCGGAACGGCACCCGCCCCTCGATGCCCTCGGGGACCAGCTTGTCCTCGGCGAGTACGTCGTCCTGGAAGTAGCGGTCCTTGGAGTAGGACTTGCCCTGGCCCCGGCCCTGCATCGCGCCGAGCGAACCCATGCCCCGGTAGCTCTTGAACTGCTTGCCGCCGACCAGGATCAGCTCGCCGGGCGATTCGGCGGTGCCCGCCAGCAGCGAGCCGAGCATGACGGTGGACGCGCCCGCCGCGATGGCCTTGGCGATATCACCGGAGAACTGGATGCCGCCATCGGCGATGACCGGGACACCGTGCGGGCCGCACACGGCCACGGCCTCGAGGATCGCGGTGATCTGCGGCGCGCCGACGCCCGCGACCACGCGGGTGGTGCAGATGGAGCCGGGGCCGACGCCGACCTTGACCGCGTCCGCGCCCGCCTCGACCAGCGCGAGCGCGCCCGCGCGGGTGGCGACATTGCCGCCGATGATCTGGATGCGGTCGCCGACCTCGGCCTTTACCTTGGCGACCATCTGGAGCACGCCCGCCTGGTGTCCGTGCGCGGTGTCGACCACCAGCACGTCGACCCCGGCGTCGGCCAGCGTCATCGCGCGCGACCAGGCGTCCTCACCGACGCCGACCGCGGCGCCGACCAGCAGGCGGCCGTCGCGGTCCTTGGTGGCATGCGGGTACTGGTCGGTCTTGACGAAGTCCTTGACCGTGATGAGCCCGCGCAGCCGACCGTTGCCGTCGACGATGGGCAGCTTCTCCACCTTGTGGCGGCGCAGCAGGCCGAGCGCGGCCTCGGCGGTGACGCCTTCCTGCGCGGTGATGAGCGGCGCCTTGGTCATCACGTCGGCGACGCGGCGATCCTGATCGACCTCGAAGCGCATATCGCGGTTGGTGATGATGCCGACCAGCGCGCCCGTCTCGTCCACCACGGGCAGGCCGGAGATGCGGAAGCGGGCGCACATGGCATCCACCTCGGCGAGAGTATCGCTGGGGCGACAGGTGACCGGATCGGTGACCATACCGGCCTCGGAGCGCTTCACCGTCTCGACCTGCGCGGCCTGATCGGCGGCGGCCAAGTTGCGGTGCAGTACGCCCATACCGCCCGCGCGCGCCATGGAAATGGCCATGCGCGCCTCGGTGACGGTGTCCATGGCCGAACTCACCAGCGGGGTGCGCAGCGTGATCTCGCGGCTCAGCCGGCTCGAGGTCTCCACGGAACTGGGGATGAGATCCGAGGCGGCGGGCAACAACAACACATCGTCGAATGTGAGGCCGAGCATGGCGATCTTGTTCGGATCGTCGCCACCCGTACGAGGGCGGACTTCGATTCGTTCGCCCGTTACGGGATTACTCATTCGGATCGACCCCTCCTGGAACGTGAAAGGCACTGACGCCGGTTCGATCCGGCGTGGCGGACAGCAGCTGGAATGGACGGTGGAGGCCGGGCGAAGAATGTCGGGTACTCGCCTGCGCCTGTCCCCTATGGTATCTGTCCGGCAAATCACGCGAACAAGTGAGGCCACCACCGAAACTGGCAGCCCGCATCGCTGGCGCAGACCACCCTGTTCTGCGTACCGTGGGGATGTGCGTGACCATCTACCACCTGGCTTGCCGCCGGATCCGTTCGCCGGAGACCCCTCCGACCCGTCCGCCGCGCTCGATGCCATCGAGCCCGGCGAGCCGCTGGATCCCCACGAGCGCCTCGCGGTCGAGGAGGATCTCGCCGATCTGGCGGTGTACGAGGCGCTATTGGCCCATCGCGGTATCCGCGGTCTGGTGGTCAGCTGCGAGGACTGCCACCAGGATCACTACCACGACTGGGATATGTTGCGCGCCAACCTCCTTCAACTCCTGGTCGATGGCACGGTGCGCCCGCACGAACCCGCCTACGACCCGACGCCCGAGGCGTACGTCACTTGGGACTACTGTCGCGGCTACGCGGATGCCTCGATGAACGAGGCTTTCCACGGCGACGGATTCGACGGATTCGACAGCTGAGCCGGATCCCGCTCACGCGGTCGGTCTGCCACCTCACGAAATGTCGTGCGCGTCACGACCTTTGCCTTCGGCGTCGCTTTTCACCGGTACCCACCCACGCACTCGGTACCCGGCGAAGACAAAAAACCGACCGTCATTCGACGATCGGTTTCTGTCTGCGGCCGGAAATCTAGTTGCCCGAATGCTTTCCCACGCTGCCGCCGGTGCCCGAACTCACACTCACGCTCGGCTTGACCGGGGGCGGACCGCCCGTAGTGGGCTCCACCACTGTGGGCGAGGCCACGGTGGTGGGCACGACGACGGTCGGCGGCGGGTTGGCGCTGCTCGGCTCGTTGCCGGTGGTCGGCGGCGGGGTGGTGGGCGGATTCGACGGCCTGCCCGAGGTCGGACCGGTGGACGGCTTGCCGCCGGTGCTCGGCTCGGCGGGCGTCGTATTGCCCGTATCGCTCGCGGTGGTGCTCGGCTGACCCGAAGTTGTCCCGGAATTGCCGTCGGTGCCGGGGTTGGTCGTGCCGGTCCCGGTGCCGGAACCCGACGAACCGGTGGACGGCTGCTGATCGCCGCCCGGCCGCGGCGCGGTGGTGGCGATCGTCTGGACCTGCCTGGCGGCCTCCGGGGAGACCCTGCGCAACTGGTCGATCAGCGCGTTGAAGCGCTGCGCCAGCTCGTCCTGTTTCGCGGAGTCATTGACCTGGGTCGCATTGCGTCGCGCGGTATCCAGCTTGGTCCGGATCTGATCCGGATCCGCGCCACCCGCCAACATGGTCTGCGCCTCGGCCATATCGTCGCCCGCCCGCTGCACCACCGTGCTCTGCGCCTGTTCGCTGAACACGACCTCTTTGACCCGCCACAGCGGATCGCCGGGACCCGCGCTGTAGGAGAAGGCCGTCAAACCACCGATGACCAGGGCCAGCGCGGCCGCCGCCCCGGCGATCGGGCGCAACAACCGCAGGTTTCCCCTGGTGTGCGTGTGCATTCTGACCTGTCGAGCGCCGATCTCCTGATTGACCGCCGCGACGATCGCATCGAGGTCCGGTGCACTGGGTAGCGGGTCGGCTATCAGCTCCGCGCGCCAACTGGCCAGCAGGGTCGCGAGCTGATACTCCTCCGCGCTGTCGGTCGACACCGGCCCGTCGCCGGAGATGGCATCGATGAGCGCGTCGTCGCGGCGTACCGCGGCGATATCGACCGGCCCGGTATCACCGGATGACTCGGCGTAGGGACCGCTGTTCCGCGATCCACGCCGCGCCTTCCAGTCGCCCCGACCGCGCTCGCCATCCCTAGCCATACATTTCACCTGCCCTCGCCACTTGAGACTTGAGTTTCGCGAGTGCCCTGTGCTGAGCCACTCGTATAGCGCCCGCCGTACTGCCCACGGCGACCGCGGTTTCTTCCGCTGACAAACCCATGACCAGCCGCAGGATCAGGATCTCTCGATGCTTCTCCGGAAGTGTTGCCAGCAGTTTGTTCATCTGCCTGCTGGTCTCCGAATCGAGAGCGCGCTGCTCCGGCCCCTGGTCGGTGGATATGACATCTGGTACTTCGGCCATCGCCTCCGCCTTGTTACGGGCGGCATTGCGATGGGCGTCGGCGACTTTGTGCGAAGCGATTCCGTATACGAAGGCCATGAATGGTCTGCCCTGGTCTTGATACCGGGGCAGGGCTGTCATCACGGCCAGACAAACCTCCTGCGCAACGTCATCCGCGGAGAGCTGCCCACGCTCCGCGGAACCGATCCGAGCGCGGCAGTAACGCACCACCAGCGGACGGATCATCTCGAGTACCTGAGCTAAAGCGGATCTGTCGCCCTGCGCAGCGGCAGCGACGGCGAGGTCCAACTCTTCGCCCGTGTGCGTCATCGTCAGAGAATTTCCTGGCGTTACAGAGTGGCACGGCCGGTGATGACCAGTGCTTCCACCGGATCGGCGGAACGGGTCTAACAATAGCGATAGGTCTCGGGGAACCGGGCAACATGGTGTCCTTCCCGCTATCGGGATCGGCGCGGCCTCGGGATCATCGCTGGTGCGACTCGGTCAGTTCGCGCCGAAGGGGCGCAGGCGGCCACCCCTGCGGGCGATCAGGTCGGCGCAGATCGCCGCTTCCTCGGCCGGATTCTCCGTCGCGGTGACACTGGCGGCGGGCGACGGGGTTTCGGTGTCGGTGAGTCCGGCGCGGAGCATGGCGGCGGCCCATCGCAGCGCAAGCAGTTCATGCGCACGGCATTGCGCCGCGACGGTCTCGGCCAGTTGGGCGGCCGGATCGCGCTGTCCCGCAGCCGCGTACGCCGCGGCGAGCAGGAGGCGGGATTTGATCAGGTGCCGCGTCGAGGGGGCGCGCTCGGCCAGCGCGACGGCGGCGCGCGCGTGTTCGAGCGCGGAATGTCCACCGACCAGTGCGGTTTCGGCGCAGACCCAGTGCCAGCGGATCCAGGCGCGCCAGCGGTGCGGGTCGGCGGACATGGCGGTGCGGGTGCGGTACAGCAGGCGGGCGGCGAGCGCGAGGCGGCCGGTGCCGAGAGCGTCGGCGGCCAGGCCGGTCAAAGCATCGCAGAGCGCGTCGCGCGCATCCGGTGCCGCATGGCTCGGCGGCGGACCTTCGAGCAGCGGCGAATCCGCCTGCGGCACCGGCGGGCTCGATACCGGGCAGGGTGGGAGCGGGGCGAGGGCGGGTAGCACCAGGGCGACGGCACGGCCGTCGTGGGCCGCCGCGCGCGCGTGCCAACCGAGTTGGCGCAGCAGCGACCCCTCGGTGGCCGCGGCGAGCGATCCGAGGACCGGATCGGCACTGCGGCGCGGAATTTCGCGCAGCAGCGCGCGGGCCGCCGCATATCTGCCCTGGCCGCCGAGAATTACTGCGCCGTACCAGGAATCGAGAGCGTCGGCGGGTTCGGGCAACTCGGTAGCGGCGCGACCCGGATCGGGTCCGAAGGCGGCCGCGACGAAGCCGGAGCGCGGCGAATCTGTCGGTGGAACTGGCGCGAGCACCGCCGAACTCTATCCCGCCCGCGCGTGGCCGCAAACTATCAGCTTTTCAGCTCGCACACCATGTTTCGATCGCGTAAATATCGTCACGCCAATGCGGATCAACCCGGAGGACAAATTCGGTCGCGTCTCGTGCAATTAACCTGCGCGCCCCGATTCCGCCATCTGGAACCACCCGAGCACCGCACGCCGGACCGTCGACCCGAGCGGTGACGGTGCGATACCGCCGGGTCAACACTCTGCGACTTCCGGACGAAAAGTGGTCACCACCTGCGAGAATGTCCACCTGATGAGCGCATGACCGATCGATCGGCCCTTGGTCAACCGAACAGTATCGCCGGAACCAATGCTAAAAGTAAACAGCTCCGAGGTTAAATTTGGTCGCCAAGGATTTGGAAAACTACTGCGCTGAACTATTGACGTAATTTCACGCCGGGACCTAACGTAGCTCATCGCCACGGTCCGCGCCGCGCGAAATTGCAGCGACCGCAACGGACGAGGCGGGGCACGGCCCTGGCGCGTCCCGCGGGCGAGTGGCCCACAACCGTTGCAGAAAAACTGCTCGACAATGCCGACGAGCTCGCACCAAAGGAGTTCACCATGCCCATGCCCACCCACCTGCCGGGGCCGAACGCCGATGTCTGGGATTGGCAGATGCGCGGATCCTGCCGTGGGCAGGAATCGTCGGTGTTCTTTCACCCCGACGGTGAGCGTGGCCGGGCTCGCACCGCACGCGAGATGCGCGCCAAGGAGATCTGCCGCAACTGCCCGGTGCTCATGCAGTGCCGCAGTCATGCCCTCAAAGTCAGCGAGCCCTACGGTATTTGGGGCGGCATGTCCGAGACCGAACGCGAGATGCATGCCCGCCGCAACCGCCGCAGGATGACCGTCTGATAGCAAACGGCAATGCCTTCCCATCCGAACGCCTGCGCGCACCGAATTCCAGGCGAACAAACCTTGACCGACAACCAGCCGGCTAACGACCGGCATCGCACGGCTCTCGATTCGCCCCCGAGGTAGGCCGCTGCGGTTACCACCGATTCGCCTACTCGCGACTCCGTCGGAGTCACCCGAACCACCGGTTCGGCGTTTCACCGAAGGCATCGGCGTGTCACGGTGTGTTGTCCGGCCTTTTGCCTGATGTGTCGGAATTTTCGGGAAAGTACCTGGGACACAGGCGGTTTGCCAACAAACCCCCCGCCGCGCGGGAGGTCGCTGTGTCACGCTACGGTAGTGACCGATGACACAGAATGGAGCGTTGTGACAGCGCGGCCACCGGCCGCAGCGGACGATGGGCGACCACCGGCCACAGTGGGCGATGGGCGGCCCTCGGCCGCGGTGGGCGATGGGCGACCTTCGGCCGCGGAGGGCGACTCGTTCCGAAGAGAAGCCTTCCCACCCGGTGTGGATTCTGCGGTCTCGGCGCGCGCCGCCGAAAGTATCCAGCTCGCCGCGCTTTTGCAGCGGTGCGGGCGAGCCGACCAGCAGGCCTTCGCCGAGCTATACGACCGGACCTGCGCCCGCGTCTACGGCCTAGTGCTGCGGGTGCTGCACGATCCCGGATACGCCGAGGAGACGACCCAGGAGGTCTACCTCCAGATCTGGCGCACGGCAGCCAGTTTCGATTCGACAAAGGGATCGGCCGTGACGTGGCTGATGACACTCGCACATCGCCGTGCGGTCGACCGCGTCCGAGCCGAACAGGCCCACACCACCCGCGAGGTCGCCTACGGCATCAGGGTGCTCGGCCACGAGTTCGACGAGGTGACCGAGGAGGTCGAGCGCAGGCTGGAACAGCAGGCCGTCCTCGACGGCCTGGCCACGCTCACCGAGACTCAGCGCGAGGCGATCTCGCTCGCCTACTACGGTGGGCGAACCTACGCCGAGGTGGCGCAATATCTTGGGGTAGGGTTACCGACCGTTAAGTCCCGGATACGGGACGGCTTGACACGACTGAAAAGAAGTTTGGGGGTGACGTGAGATGCACGATGACCGGATCGATCTCGCGCACACCGTCGCGCTCGGATCGATCGACGACGAAGACCAGCACGCGATAGCGGAATTGTCCGACACCGAAGATCCTGCGCTACGTACGGAATTCGTCGCGGCGGTGCGCTCCACCGAGGACGCACTCGCCGCGCTGGCCGAGACGACGGCCCTCGCCCCGCCGTCCGCGCTCCGGGCGCGCTTGCTCGCCACCATTGCCGCTGAGCAACCCCCGGTCGCCTCCTGATGACGCTGTAGACCTGCGCGCGGCCGGAGCCGAAGCGGAGTCGGCCGAACTTCCCGACTTCGCTCGGAATCTCCCCTCCCACCACACTATTCGTCTGCGGAGACCCGCAATAGAAAGGCCCCCGAACCTTTCGGTTCAGGGGCCTTCCGTCCGTTGCCGGACTCAGTGTGCGTGACCGTGATGGCCCTGCTCCGGGGCCGCCGGAGCCGGCTTCTCGACAATGGCGCTCTCGGTGGTGTTCGATGTAAGCCATGTCGGTCATCCGCCCAAGAGCACTGGTAGTAATCAGATTGAGCAAGGTCACCGAGACCACCACATCACCAGAACGCCAGCTAGAAGAGTGTCGCGCCCTCTGTGATCAGCGCGGCTATGAAGTCGTCGGCATAGCCGAGGATCTGGACGTATCTGGTGCCGTAGACCCGTTTGACCGGAAAAAGCGCCCACACCTTGCGCGCTGGCTCCATGGTGAGCGGATGGACGAAGACGGCAATCCGATCCCCTTCGAGGTCATCGTTACGTATCGAGTGGACCGGCTGACCAGATCCGTTCGTCACCTACAAATATTGATGGCATGGGCCGAGGACCACGACATGCTTGTGGTGTCTGCCACAGAACCTCACTTCGACACGTCGCTGCCGTTCTCCGCCGTCCTGATCGCGCTTATCGGCACCGTTGCCGAGATGGAACTAGCAGGAATCTCCGAGCGCAATGCGTCGGCCGCCCGCCACAACATCAAGGCGGGCCGCTACCGGGGATCAACGCCACCATGGGGCTACGCGCCGAGCAACGAGACCGGGGAGTGGCGGTTGGTGAGGAACAAGGATCAATCCGACATCATCAACGAGGTTGCACGCCGCGTAATCGAGGGTGAGCCGTTGCTGAGGATCGCCCACGATCTGACTCGTCGCGGCATCGCGACACCGAAAGACGAGTTCGCCAAGCAGCGTGGGCGCGAAGTCAAGGGCCGTGAGTGGAGCGTGACCCAACTGAAACGGTCACTGCTCAGTGAAACCATGCTCGGGCACGCGGTCTCTGGCGGAACCGCTGTCCGCAACGATGACGGCTCCCCCGTCATCCGGTCCGAACCGATCTTGTCCCGCGAGATATTCGACCGTGTAGCCGTCGAGCTGTCCGGCCGGTCGAAGCGGGGTGAGCCGAACACGCGCACCACGTCTTTACTACTGCGGGTCATACATTGCGGACATCCGTGCTCGCACAAGCAACAGGGCATCGAGTGCCCCGACGACTGCTCGGGCACCTGTGGCGAAGCTGTGTACAAGTTCAACGGTGGCAGCCACAGCCAGTTTCCCCGGTATAGGTGCCGAACGATGACCCGCGCGTTCAAGTGCGGCAACCGCACGATTCGGGTTGACCAAACCGATGCGGCGGTCGAGCAGACCATACTGAGCCTGCTCGGATCATCCGAACGGCTGGAACGCATCTGGGATGCGGGCGAGGACCATTCAGCCGAACTAGCCGACATCAACAACGAACTGGTGGACCTGACCAGTCAACTCAGCGTAGGCGCGTTCCGAGCGGGCACACCACAGCGGGCCAAGCTCGATGCAAGGATCGCGGGCCTCGCCGAAAGGCAAGCCCAGTTGTCCTCTCAGGTAGTAAAACCCGCTGGCTGGAGAATGCTTCCCACCGGGGAGCTGTTCGGCGATTGGTGGAGTCGTCAGGACATCGTAGGTCGAAATATCTGGCTCAGATCGATGGGAGTCCAGGTGCGGTTCAACCGCGACGGGAACCTATACATCGACCTTGGCGACCTGAATACTCTGACGACGGGGCTGAGACCCGGTCCAACCGTGCAGGGTGCTGTTGCGGCTTTCGAGATCATGCAGCGAGCGGGCATCCAAGGAATTGACATGTCCGGTGCTGCCGAGATGCCCACTCCTGCTGAGGGTTACATGTGGATTCCGCTGGATGGCGCGTGGGTCTACGCATCCGAGGCTCTACTGTCAGCAGCACAGGAGCGGCGGGAGTTGCGGGAAGAGAAGATTAGGGCAGATTGGGCAGACGGCCCAGGTGATTGGGATGAGGACTGAGGGCGGGAAGCGTTGTGACCGTGGGTTCTGAGGTTTTGGTGTTGGCGTTGGCGGTGGTGAAGGCGGGTGGGAACGCCATGCTGATCAATGAGGACAACTCGGGGGGTGACTGGGTGTCGGTTGAGGAGGCTGTGGGATCGGGGCGGGCTTTCATGGTGGGCGTGAAGCCGTCCCTCGCGGTGTTCGACCTGGATACTCCCGAGTTGGTGGAAGGTGGTGAGCGGCTTCGGGAGTGGGCTGAGGCCGAGGGGTTGCCGACGTTGCTCGTGGAGTCGGGTCGGGTTGGTCACCGGCATTTGTATGTTCGGTCGGAGTATCGGGACCGGGTTCTCGGGCAGGCTCTTTCGTTCGGTATCTCGAAGGATGCTCACAGGCACAACAAAGGTGTTCGTCCGCCGTTGGCCCCGCACCGTAAAGGCTTGTCCGGGGCTCTGATTGCCCCGGAGACGGTTCAGGAGGCGTTGGAGGTACTTGGTCCTGGAGAGCATGACGATTCGAGGTACAGGAACCTTCCGGCGTGGTTGGTGTCGTTGATCAGCGATGGGGACACCGACGGCCGGTACAGCGGTCGGTCTCCGATGGCGTTGGCGATAGCGTCGGGTCTGCGCCGATGCGGGTACGGGTTCACCGCGTTCCGGGCGGCGATGACCAACCGCGGCAATCGGGGTGGTGCGAAGTATTTCGCGTTGCTCGATGGCGAGGGCAACGAGAACCCGGACGGGTTCCTGGTCCGGGTGTGGGAGAAGTCGGCCGATCAGTGGAGTCCGGAGGAGATAGCGGCCGGTATCGCTGTTGTGCGGGCACGGGTCGGGTCGGTGGCTTGGTCGGGGCGGACCGGGAACACGGATCGTTCGGTGATGCTCGCATTGTGCGAGCTGGGTACCACGTCGGCCACGACCGCTATGGCGTTCGGTGTGCGGCGTATCGCCGAAGCGGCGAACCTGGGCAGCGACAAGACGGTCCGTGGAGCGTTGGGCCGGTTGGTGGATGCCGGTTGGTTGATACGGGAGAAGGCGAGTGATTCCGGTGACGCGGATACTTTCCGGTTCGGGCCGGAAACGGGCAAAGTTACCGCACTTATCTCGTCCCCCCATATAGATAAAAGAACTATGTGCGGTACTGATGACCATATTGGTGATGATCGTGTGTTGATGCACCCGGTGTTCAGGAATGGGTCCGGGCTCGGTAAGAGCCGGGGCCGGACATGGTTCGTATTGAATCAGATGGATAATCCGGCAACAGTAAAGGAAATCGCCGAAGCGGTCGGCGGTGACCGCCGGACCATCGACCGGCATCTGAATGTCTTGGCTGATCATGGGTTGGCGGTGAAGACCGGTAATAAGTGGGCGGCCACGGGGGACTACCACCGTTTGGATGAGTTGGCTATCGAGCTTGGTGCAATAGACAGGGTTGTTCAACAGATGGAGTCGCATGAGCGGCAACGGCACGGGTACCGGACCGCGCTGCGGTTGGCGAAGAATCCGCAGAGTATCCCACCGGTCGATGCCGATGATTCGGCAGAGGAAGACATGCGGGATTGGCAAGAGGAACAGGAACTGCTTCATCACTTGGGGTTGCCGAGCGAACTCTACCCGTAAGCGTGCGATGCTGATTGCCATCTCTGACCGGCTATTATAGGAATTTCACCTGCAAGTCCTACCAATGTTGAACATATTCGTGACATCTCGAAATTGATCCTGAGCTGCGAAGCTCGCAGTCTTGTGAGCCACTAGGTTTTTAGCGGATCGGCTAAAACGGCTGGTCAAGTCGATATTCTGGTTCGTGGGTGACTTCTACGCCGCAGAAATCGGTTCAACCGGAATATCCAGGCCAGTCGAACTAGGAAACCTCGATTCCTTATGCTCGAGACCTCACGCCGATGATGAGCTACGGCATATGGAGGCGGTTCCGAATCCCGCCGAATCGGGCGGTGCGCTCAGCGGAGAACCAAGATATAGACGTGACACGCAACTTTGGGGTATCCCCCAAAGTTCCCGGCACCGAACCGGCAGAGGATTTCGAGCTGACCAGTCATTTCCTGCGATCCCAGGAAACGGCCAGCCGGCGGCGGACCTGCCCGTGTTGACTACCACCTGTCCCGCTTGCCGCGTATACGGTCGCGGAACGGCGACCGGAACAGGCCGTACGTTGGGCATAAATCGAAAACACGACCATGTGTATGCACGGGTGGGCGTATCACCCTCAAGCCCATATCAAATGTCACCCCTCAGTCATACGGGTTAGCGTCGCGAGCAATGGGGGGTGCGGGAGGGGACAGGGGGCACTTAATCGATTCATGCCTCGTTCGCCGCCCAGCGGTGACGCCAGGGGCCTTTAATCGGGTCTACCGTGCCGAAGGTTTTCGACCGGGGGGAGATATGCCCATGGGCCTGAAAGGGGGCGGCGCGGGGCGGGGCGGGCCGCTCCCCCTGGGGTGGTCTCGCATCCTCGAGTCGGCGGGGCGGGGCTATTCGCCGGAGAGGTACCGGTAGACGGTGGCTCGGGAGCATCCGAGCATCTTCGCGATGTCCGGTGCGCCGATTCCTTTCTCTTTCAACTGGCGGGCCTTGGCCGCGTCGGTGTCATCGACCTTGCGGGGTCGGCCGCCCTTGCGGCCGTTGGCTGCTGCGGCTACGAGTCCGGCGCGGGTTCGTTCGACCATGGTGTCTCGTTCGAGTTGAGCGAACGCTGCCATGACCGTGAGCATCGCCTTGCCCATCGGTCCGTCGGTGTGCAGTCCTTCGGTGAGGCTGCGGAAGCCGATACCGCGTTCGGTCAGTCGCTCGATGAGCTGAAGGACGTGAACCGTGTTGCGGCCGAGCCGGTCCAGTTTCCACACCGCCAGCACGTCACCCTCGCGGAGGTGATCCAGGCACCGATCCAGTTCGGGACGTTCGGTCTTCGTGCCGGAGACGCCGTGATCGGTGAACACCCGTGCGGTACCCGCTGTCGCGAGCGCGTCGAGTTGTAGTTGGGGGTCTTGGTCGGTGGTGCTGACTCGGGCGTATCCGATGAGGGCCACTGAATCCGTTCCTGTCTCATTATCCCGTCGATTCGATCGTTTTGAGACTACAGGTTTCGAGACGGGTTTTCGAGACAGTTCCGGTCGCGGAAACCGCTGGACGGCAACCGGTGTCGGCGCTGGGGTGTCTCGTCGCAACAAACGAACGTTTTCGAGACACCCGTGAGCACTCCATGTCCACAGGGAACTTGGGGGGGTCTGCCCAAGTTCTCTAGAGAACTTGGGCGTGCTGCCCCATGTTCTCCGGAGCACATGGGGCTGAAAGGTGGTTAGCGGTTCAGCGGTGGTGGCTACTCATGTACTTCGTGAGTCACATTGCCGGACAGTGTGTTCAGGATCTGGTCCATCTTGGCATCCACCGCATCGAACCGGGCATCCAATCCGCTGATCCGCTCGCGGAGGTTGCCGAACTCCGCCAGCGCGGCGGTGTGCTGCTCTGTCCGGTCCTGGCCGAGGTGTGCCACAACGGATTTCAGTGCATGTAGTTCGTTTTGGGTGCGGAACATGGAGGCTTCCAGGCGGGTAATGCGGTGGTGGGTCGTATCGGTCATCGCGTGGTTCTTTCTCGTGTCGTGTCTGCCGGTGTCAGTCAGTCCCTGGTGCGTTCGATACCCCGACCGCCGATGTCCCGACTCCGCCCTTTGGCTTGCGGGGGTTCTCCCGATTCCCGCTCGCGTTCGTTCTCTATCCCCGGTGCTTGTTGGAGTTGAACCAGTGCGGCTATCTCGGGTCGTATGCCGCGTTCTTCCAAAGCCCTACCATAGGCTTCTCGGGCTTCTTTCTCTTTTCGCTCTTTCTCGGCCGCTTCGCGCCGTTGGTCCTCGCGCCGTACAGCCAGCGCAATACTGTTCAGATCCCGAACTACATCCTTGCGCTGCTCTTCCCGCGACAACTCGAAAGCGAGTTCCATATCACGGGCCTTTTCCTTTCCCAAGCCGAGCGTCCCGAGCATGGCTCGGGTTTCTTCCCGTTCCTGATCGCGGACCAGATCCAGGTTTCGAGTCAATTCCTTGTGAGTCTCGTAGAGCCGGTCGGCATCGGGTACTCGACCGACCTCACGATCCTTCCCCAACTGCTGTGCCTGGGCTCGAATATCTTTATTCAACTGCTCACGCATCCGTGCGGCCTGCTCGCGCTGCCGGGCTTGCTCCTGTTCCCTGGTCTCCCGAGCGTGCTCGGCCCTTTCTCGGGCTTCGACCCGGCCGCGCTCGGTGGCTTCCCGGAACTGTGGCCCAGTTGTCCGAAACAGCTCGGAACGCTGCTGCGCCTTAACGATCTGCCGAATATGTTCGAGTCGTTGCCGTGCGCGTTCCGCGCGGTTCAGCTCGTAGGCTCGCACCAATTCGAGTTGCTGGCCCGGCTCCCTTTGTAGTCCCCGCGCCCATATCTGGCGGGCTTCTTCACGGGATATGACTTGGTGAACATATCGCCCAGGGAAATCGCGAAGCATTTCATTGATGAATTCGCGAGCCTCTTTCGATATGTATTCTCCTTCGACGGTTCGCAGCGTGTGATTTGCCACTATCCCGCGTTCGAGGAGGATGCGATCGTTTCGCATCTCTTTCATGTCGTTCGGGCCTCGGACCGCGCCGGACTTGTCCTCGATACTGAGATAGGCCCCATCCTTGACTTGTGCTTTATCGAACCGGCGAACCTCGTTCCGCCCCGGCACCGGCACCTCTACCTGTGGTGTGTAGCCGCGCTCACGGTCGCGGAAGAATTCTCCGGTTCCGTTCTCGAAGATCCTTCCGCGAGCCTGACTGTCGTACGACCGCCTATCCGCGTCGTAGCCGTCACCGGCCATAGCGGCACCGCCCCCGAATCCACGCGACTAGAGAAAAGGCGGATGATCGGGAAGGTTCCGGCGCAGATCGGCGAACGACCCATCTTCTTTGCGCAGCTTCCAATACGCGGGCGCGACCAGATCAACGATGTTCAGAAACTCGGTTTCTACAACGTATTTCACGAGCAGTTCGGCCGTGCACGTCTTCCAGCCAGCGAATCCGAACGCCACGGCCGGTTTGATGCCGTTATAGAAAGAAAAACCGTCGTAGTCGTTGTACCCGGCCGGAGTGTCCTTGTGTTTAGCGAGGTCAACCCATTGTGCGTCCAGGTACCTTACGAACCATTCCCCGATGAAACACGCGAGCTGATCGATGCGATCGGCGTTGGCGGGCAGGGTCACGGACTCCATGTCCGGGAACAGCTCGGCAATGACCTCGCTGACCTGAATTGCGTTATCGGACTCGAAATCCCACGGCTCGGATGGCAACGCCGGAAGCCCCGCTCGGCCCAGAAGCTTCCGGATCTGCGCCGCGCGGCGCTTCGAGTCCACCCACGTCTCCCAAGCGGTCCGCTCGGCGACATCCACACCGAAATCGAAACCTATTTGTTCATCGCCTGTCATGCTCTACCCTTCTCGTCGCTTCCGGACTCGAACGTTCCAGTATCGGTCATCGCGACCCGTCAGCCGCCGAGTTCCCTGCAATGCAGGGCCAAGTCGCCCGACAGATGCCCAGTGTCGTTGTGCGCGATCAGCACCGCGCGCCGCGTGCCCGCCGCCCAGGGCGACGGTTCGATACACCACCGAGTGATACCGGTGTGGTCTATCACCATCTTTGTTCGGGTGCGGGCATCGGCAGACAGGCCCAAAAGCACCTCGGCGCTCGCGGTGATGTTCTCCACCGACCCGAACAGCACCACATGTTGACCGGCGTGCGTCTCGACAAGGCGCTCCAGCGCCACCCGGATAGACGCCCGGTAGCGGTCCCTGGTCTCCGCACCGGCCGCTACCGGAACGTCCCTCCGCTGCAAGAGCGGATTCTCCCACCGAAGGCGACGCAGCGCTGTCCAGGGCATCCCCTCCGCCGCCCCGTACTGGTGATACCGCCACGGCTCCAGGAATTCGACCTCGAGACCCAGCCGCCGCGCGACCGGTTCCGCCGTCTCACGCACCCGCGCCACACGAGTCGAGTAGACGGCGCTGATCGGTTCCCGATGGTGCTCGGCACGTAGCCGAGTCGCGAGGTGCAACGCTTGCTCACGCCCGCGCTCGGTCAAGCCCGCACATGTCTTCTCGCCCCGGATGGTTCTCTCGATATTCGACACGGCTTCGGCGTGCCGGATAAGTGTCAGCCTCACACTGGATTTCGCGCCCGTCATGGCCTCCACTCCGACCGTACGGGCCAGTACCTCAGTCCAACGTCGCGCCCCACACGGACCTCGCGCCGATCCACACGCAGCATCCTCGCGATGATCACCGCAGGCACCACCACCGCGACAACCGTCGCCATTCCTTCCAGCAAGGTCACGACTCCACCGCCTCAGCGGATGCAGGTTCACGCATTCTTCTTCCTTCTTCTTCGTAATTGTTTGTCTCGCAACTGGTTTCACGGTTCGGACCGGTCATCGCGCTACGCCGAGTCCTCATGCGCCCCCACAGGGTGATCGCCGCCTGCCGCCAGTACCGCCACTCCACCACCAGCCCCGCAGCCGTAGACATGACCACCACGTACAACTCTTCCCAGGTCACGACCGCACCGCTTTCACACCGCCCGACTCGACGGCCCTGCGCGCAGCGGTGGCAGCCAGGTACTCCCTGCGGGCCGACTCCACCGCATCCCGCAGAGGCCCCACCAGGGGCGCGCGCGCCTTATCCCAGGCTTTGGCGGCACGCTCCCACGCCTTCCGGGCACGGTGGCAGCGACGGACAACGGTCACCCAGGTCACGACCGCATCTCCGGATTTCTGGACGGACCGGCCCCCGCTTTCGCAGCCAGGAGTTCAGTGACGACCGCCTCCATGCACTCCCACACCGGTCCCTCGACCGGACGGCCAGCTACGTGCCAGGTGTCCAGGGCCTCGAAGTACTCGGTCACCGCCCGCGCGAGACGGGAATTCACAGCGACCCCGCTTCGATCCGAGTGAACCGCGCCCGTGGCTCCATCACCAGCACATCGGCCAGGCGCATCAGCGCCTCGGGCGGCCGACCACCCTCGAAATGCTTCAGGCTCGGCACGATCACGGCAGGCACACCCGAATTCGCTACCAGAGCGATCAGGGCTCGTTCCGAAGCGAACGGGTCGGACACCGCCATCGTTTTGGTGTAGCTGTATCCGAAATCACCTGCCGCACTCCGCATCAGGGGCTCTATCGCCTGCTGGCGGATACCGGCAATGTCACGGCGCAAATACCCCAGCACCTTCGGGAGACTCACAATGCCCCCTCGGGCGCGGCCTTCGCCGCTGCGAGGCCGTCACGCAACATGTACAGGATCTCTTCCAAGGTGCGGCCGGTGTGGTCGGCCACAGGCAGGGCAGGCAATACCGAGATCGGTTCCAGCGGTGCAGGTTTCGCCTCTGGCTCCCAGCCGAGAAGGCGGATCAACACGTACGTAATCAGCCCTTCCGAAGGGGCCTCGAAGACCTTCCCGTTGCCGGTTCCCATCGGAGTCTGCGCTCCTCGAATGCGTGCGACCAGTGCAGGATTCGGCGTCTCAGACATGGGCTTCCACCCTCAGTACACATGCGGTGATCGCCACGAGCACCACACGCAAGGACGGCAGAGGCACGTCCACGGCGGGTGGCACCACCCATTCCCGCCGCTCGACCCCCGTGTCTACCGGGGTAGGCAAATCAATTTCCAGCCCAGCGCAGAGTTCCCCAACACCGCACCCGCGCAGGGATCGATACAGCTTGGCGATAGACCTGTCCAGATCAGGGCGTACCAGCACCGTCCAGCGGTTGTTTTCAGGGTCGCGCAGGATCGGCCCGCACCCTCCCGTGACCCGTGTGAGATGCTCTCGCAGCCGCTCACCCAGATCACCCGGCATCACCACCGCCCCGAGCCGGGAAGATGTCTGCACGGTGATTCGGCCCGTGTCGGGGCTGAGTGTCACGGGGAAACTGAAAATGTTGTGGTAGTGGGTGTATCGCGTTTCCGGCGTATCTGCCGTGTCTGCTTCGGTTGCCATCGATAGACCTCGGATCGCACTCGCAGTGAAGTTGGCGTGCGCCCGGCCCCGGTGTCCCCAGGTACAGGGGTCTGAAGGGACGGGACAGACCCCAACCACCGGGCGCAGGTCAAGCAGACCCGAGACAGCGATTCTGGGAACTCAATTTTGGGATTCCCGGAAAATTAGAGCGAAAGCCCAGGACATGGACCAAACAGAGTGCAAGGATTTCCCAGATCGGGAAGCTCTCAGGACCAGGATGGGAACCACAGTGACGGACCAGATCGAAGAAGATGGCAGCACACTGCCCCGGCGGCAACTCGGGCGGTACCTTCGCGACGCACGAGAGTCCCTGGGGATGTCACTGGTTGAAACCGCGAGGCTCATGCAATGGGGCAAGTCCTCACTCCAGCGACTGGAGAAAGGGGAAACCGAGAGGATCCGAACCCACGACGTTGCCGTCCTATGCGGAATCCTCCAATTGAACCCCCAACAGACCTCGGACCTGATGGCCCTGGCCGAACAAGCGGCAGTCAAGAACTGGTACCAGGAATACGGCTCGCTGATCTCTCCGAATTTCGATGTCTACGTCGGCTTGGAGTCCGCTGCCCGCGAGATGGCCTCGTATCAGCCGTGCACCATTCCTGGCTTGCTACAGACTCCGGACTACGCCCGGACACTCGATAGCCTCTACTTCCCGGACGAATCCGACAGCGAGTTGGATCGACGGATTGAACTTCGCGTCCGGCGACAAGGCGTGATCACCCGCAGCATCCAACCGGCATCACTTACTGCGGTCCTGCACGAGTCGGCGATACGGACGGTGGTTGGCTCACGCCTGGTGATGGCGACTCAACTTCGGCATGTCGCAGATCTGAGTGGTCAGCCAAACATCCACATTCGGATACTGCCGTTCAGGGCGGGACTACCCGTTGGCATCTCGACCGGTCCGTTCACCATCTTGGAGTTCGGGGTTGGCAAGAACGGGCGGTCAGCGGAACCTCCGCTGGTCTATGCAGAGGCGTTCACCGGCGCAATGTACATCGAGAAGCCAACCGATGTGGACCGGTACCGTAAGGCATGGGCGAGGACCGAGCATTCAGCGATGGACGTCCGGCCGAGTCGAGACCTGTTGCGTGAGGTAGCAAGGGAGTATGAGAGTGAACGTTGACCAGTCCGGAGCAGAGTGGTTCAAAAGCAGCCACAGCGGCGGCGGGCAAGATTGCGTGGAGGTAGCACACCTCGACGGGGGCATGGTCGGCGTCCGGGACTCTAAGGCCACTGGAGGCCCTGCCTTGGTCTTCACCCCGTCTGAGTGGAGCGCGTTCGTAGCGGGCGTGCGTGACGGCGAGTTCGACCAGCCGTAGCCACAAGCCACCACGCAGGCCCTGGCTCATGCCGGGGTCTGTTTCATTTGGGCCGAAATCGGCTTCGGCCGGTAGGTGTGTGGTTCCCGGCTGTGCACGGGTAGAGGCTTCTGTCCCGACAAGACAGAAGCCCTCTGATCATCCGCTCCGACCAGAGGGCTTCTCGCCTTGCACTACATCAGTGCTGGTGACCGTGACCGTGGCCGTGGGTGTCCACTTCATGGCTTACACGCTCGACAATGGCGCTCTCGGTGGTGAGCACCATGCGCGCCACCGAAGCGGCATTGACGACCGCCGAGCGGGTCACCTTCACCGGGTCGACCACGCCGTCGGTGAGCAGATCACCGTAGGTGAGGGTGGCGGCGTTGAAGCCCTCCTTGCCCTCGGCGACCTTGCTGACTACGACCGCGCCGTCCAGGCCCGCATTGGTGGCGATCCAGAACAGCGGCGCCTGCAGCGCCCGCCGGACCACCTCGACACCGACCGCCTCGTCGCCGGACAGGGAGTCCCGCAACTCGACGAGCTTGGCCGCCGCCTGCACCAGCGCGGTGCCGCCGCCGGGCACGATGCCCTCGGCCACCGCCGCCTTGGCCGCGTTCACCGCGTCCTCGACCCGGTACTTGCGCTCCTTGAGCGCGGTCTCGGTCGCCGCGCCGACCTTGATCACCGCGACGCCGCCCGCCAACTTGGCCAGGCGCTCCTCGAGCTTCTCCCGATCCCAATCCGAATCGGTGGCCTCGATCTCGCGGCGCAACTGCGCACCGCGGGCCGCGATGTCCTCGGCCGTGCCCGCGCCGTCGATGATGGTGGTCTCGTCCTTGGTGACAACCACGCGCCGCGCGGTGCCCAGCAGTTCGAGACCCGCCTCGCGCAGGGTGATGCCCAGGTCGGGATTGATGACGGTGCCCGCGGTGACCACGGCCAGGTCGTCCAGGAAGGCCTTGCGCCGGTCGCCGAAGAAGGGGGCCTTCACCGCGACGGCCTTGAGGGTCTTGCGGATCGAGTTGACCACCAGGGTGGACAGCGCCTCGCCCTCGACATCCTCGGCGATGATCAGCACGGCCCGACCGGATTCGGCGATCTTCTCCAGCAGCGGCAGCAGATCGGGCAGCGAGCCGACCTTCTCGCGGTTCAGCAGGATGTAGGCATCCTCCAGCACCGCCTGCTGGGTCTCGGGATCGGTGACGAAGTAGGGCGAGAGGTAACCCTTGTCGAACTGCACGCCCTCGGTGACGACCAGTTCGGTCTGCAGGGTCGAGGACTCCTCGACGGTGACGACGCCGTCCTTGCCGACGGTGGTCAGCGCCTTGCCGACCATCTCGCCGATCTCCTCGTCGCGCGAGGACACGGTGGCGACCTGCGCGATGGCCGTCGCGCCGGAGACCGGCGTGGCGGCGGCGAGCAGCGCCTCGGACACCGCGTCGGCGGCCTTGGCGATACCCGAGCCGACCACGATCGGATTCGCGCCCGCCGCGATGTTCTTCAGGCCGCCGCGCACCAGCGCCTGGGCCAGCACGGTGGCGGTGGTGGTGCCGTCGCCCGCGACGTCGTTGGTCTTGGTGGCGACGCTCTTCACCAATTGCGCGCCAAGGTTCTCGAACGGGTCTTCCAGGTCGATGTCACGGGCGATGGTGACGCCGTCGTTGGTCACCGTCGGGCCGCCGAATGCCTTGGCCAGCACGACGTGGCGGCCGCGCGGACCGAGGGTGACCTTCACGGCGTCGGCGAGCTTGTCGACACCGCGCTCCAGAGCCCGACGAGCCTTCTCGTCGAACTCGATCTGCTTTGCCATGTGGTTTGCTCCTGTAGGGGTTACCGGCGCTCAACGCACTCCGCCCCGGGTCGGGAAGGACACCGGGGCGGAACGCATGTGCCTGATCGGCTACTTGGTGACGACGGCCAGGATGTCGCGCGCCGAGAGGATGAGGTACTCCTCGCCCAGGTACTTGATCTCGGTGCCGCCGTACTTGCTGTAGATGACGACGTCGCCTTCTTTGACGTCGACCGGGATGCGGTCGCCCTTGTCGGTGACGCGGCCGTCGCCGACAGCGATGACGGTGCCCTCCTGCGGCTTCTCCTTCGCCGTATCGGGGATGACCAGGCCGGAGGCCGTCGTCGTCTCGGCCTCGTTGGCCTGGACGAGGATCTTGTCCTCGAGCGGCTTGATGTTCACGCTCGCCACGTTGAGCCCTCCACTTTCAGGGGATTTCGGTCGTCCGGGACTGTTGTTCCGGACCATCGGTTCGGTCTCGATGCTGACCCTGCGCATAGCCCCGTCGTCGCGGGTGCCGGGACCCCTGCCCAGTGGTCAAACTGGCACAAGCACCTAAACACAGTGCCGACTAGCACTCTATACACGCGAGTGCCAGCGCTCAAGGCCGGGCACTGCCAGTGTTCGATTTGTCATCGCCGCAGGGCGCGCTTGTGACTGCCGCAGGGCGCGTTTGTCACTGCCGCAGGGCACGTTTGTCACTGCCACAGGGCGAGTTGTCACTGCCGTACGACGCGCTGCCATTGCCACGTTGTCATTGCCGCACGGCGCGCGGACCCACCGCCGCGGCGCAGACAGGCAAGGGGACCAAGACACGCCAGAGCGGATAACACGCCGTGTGAAGTCGCCGAAGACCTTCACAAAAGATCAGGAAATGAGTAACGTTCGCATAACGGATCGTGACATTATTGACGTCGGTTACCGTCCGGCCGCCAGGTTCGTTACGAACCGGCGTCGCCGGAGCTCGGGGATCGTCACGGCACGCCGCCCGGCTGTCGTCGTGGCAAGCAGCACCACACGTTTCACCGAACAGCTTCACCGAAATTTTCACAAGAGAGCAAGCCAGACGTGATCTCAGGCCGGTCCACGCGACCCACCACGTGGGTGGTTCGGCCCGACGCTCGGGTTCGGCATGCTCCGGCTTCGGCTCCAGCTCTGTGTTCTGTTTCGAAGAAAACGCTCGTCAACCACCAAGCGGCTCTGCAGTTCATTCGTGATGGTCGACCCGACCCCGACCATCCGATCGAAGGGAGGTGAACATGCGAACATCACTCGGCATATCCGCCGGCCACGAGGTCGTGTGCTCGGCGCTGGTCGCCACCGCGACCAATGGCGCGCAGCGTTTCGATTACCGCGTCGTCTCGGCCGACGCGGCGCACTCCGATCTCGGCGACCTGGTCGCCTCCTCCATCGAGCTGATGACCAACCAGCTGCCGGCCACCACCCCGCACGAGGTCACCCGTCCGATCGGAACACGGCTCACCGCACCGCATTTCGACGTCGAACCGGATCCCACCCGTCCGCCCACCAGCGTCGCGGTGGCCTACCGCAGCCGGGAGCAGGCGCAGGTCATCCGGTCGGCCACGGGTAGGCAACGGGAGCTGCGTCTGGTGCCCGAGGGCGTCGCCGCGCTGACCTACCTGCGTCATACGGGCCTGATGGATCGTTACGCCACCATCGCGGTGGTCGACCTGGGCGCGTCCGGTCTCTCGGTCACCGTGGCCGACCTGGCCGACGAGACGGTGCTGCATTCCGAGCGCACGAATATGGTGAGCGGCAATGCGATCGACGACCTGATCTATCACCACCTGGTGGATCTGCACTACGCGCGGCGCGGCACCCGCCCCAATCGCCGCATGCTCACCAACCGCGGTCGCGCCGCCAAGGAGCATCTGTCGGTCGCGCCCGCGGTCACCATCGACCATGTGGCCGGGCAGCCGCTCAAACTCACTCGCGCCGATTTCGAGGAGCTCATCGCCGGATTGCTGCGCGAGACAGCGGTCTTCGCGGCCACGGTCTGTGCCAGGGCGCCGAAGTTCCCGGAGGCCGTCACGGTCATCGGCGGCGGTGCGAATATCCCGGCCGTGCTCACCACCCTGCGCCACCGGCTCGACGTCCCGGTCGTCACCGTGCCCGATCCGGAGGCGGTCATCGCCAAAGGCGCCGCGCTGGTGGCGGATTCGATGGCACCCGCGGTTTTGCCCGCCGCCGGATCCGGTTCGGAGGCCACCATCGGCACCTTCACCAAGGTGGTCGGCACCCTCGCGGGTGCGATCGTGGTGGTGGGGTTGGTGATCGGTTACGGCGTCAAGGAGTTCGCGCCCACCTCCGAGGATCATCCGATCGTTCAGGTCGGCACCTCCACCGGCACGAGTCAGCCCGCGCCGCCGGTGAGCGCCACCCCGTCCTCGGGGTCCGTCGCGGGTGGCACCGGCACCCCCGACCCGACCACCAAACCCACCGGCAATCCGTCCTCGGTCCCACCCGATCAGGGCAGGCCCGCGAGCAGGCCGGGTTCGAATGCGCCCACCTCCGGCGTGAGTCAGCCGACGCTGCGCCCGGATCCGAATCTGCCGCCGATTCCGTTCCCGGAGTTGCCCGGCCTGCTCGGGCCGCTATTGGCCCCTGTCGTCCCCGTGCCGGGCGTTGGCGGGTCGTCCGCATATCCCGCCGAGCAGAGCATCCCGAATCCCTTCCAGGCTCCGGCGCAGTTGCATTTTCCGGTTCCGCGCACGGGTTCCGCCGGAAATGCGCTGCCGGGGTTCGGCACTCAGCTCGACCGATAGGTCCGGTCGAAGGTGGATCGGGCCGCGGTTCGGGGCCGATGCCCGTCTCGAAACACCGGGACTTCGAGACGGACCCAGCCTTCACTATGAGAAGTGTTGCGACTCAGGCGATTTGACTGACGGAGACGGGCAGGCCGGGATCGGTCGCCACGGTCAGTGGGGAAGGTTGGGCGCCGCCCGCGATCACATGGGCGCCCAGTGCGGCGATCATCACGCCGTTGTCGGTGCACAGCCGGGGTTTGGGAACGCGCAGGGTCAAACCCGCGGCCGTGGCGCGTTCCTCGGCCATGGAGCGAATGCGGGAATTGGCGGTCGCGCCGCCACCGAGGACCAGGGTGTCCACGCCGACATCCTGCGCGGCGCGGATCGCCTTCATGGTGAGTACATCGGCCACCGATTCCTGGAAGGAGGCGGCGATATCGGCGATGGGCAGTTCGGTGGCGGCCAGACCGTCGCGCTGCGCGGCCTCCACATACCGGGCGACCGCCGTCTTCAGGCCGGAGAAGGAGAAGTCGTAGCGCGGGTCGCGGGGGCCGGTCATCCCGCGTGGGAAGGCGATGGCGCGCGGATCGCCGCCCTTGGCGGCCGCGTCCAGGGCCGGACCGCCGGGAAAGCCGAGACCGAGCAGGCGGGCGGTCTTGTCGAACGCCTCCCCTGCCGCGTCGTCGACGGTGCTGCCCAGTTCGACAATGGGTTCGGCCAAATCGGTGACGTGCAACAGGTGGGTGTGCCCGCCGGAGACCAGCAGCGCCACACACGGCGGCATCGGGCCGTGCTCGAGGGTGTCCACCGCGACGTGGCCGCCGAGGTGATTGAGCGCGTAGAACGGCACATCCCATGCCGCCGCATATGCCTTGGCCGCGGCGACACCCACCAGCAGCGCGCCCGCCAGACCCGGCCCGATGGTGACGGCGAGTGCGTCGGGTCGCTCGATGCCCGCGGCGGCGAGCGCCCGGCGCATGGCGGGCACGATGGCCTCCAAGTGTGCCCGCGAGGCGATCTCCGGCACCACACCGCCGAAGCGCGCGTGCTGGTCGACGCTGGAGGCGACCTCGTCGGCCAGCAGTTCGCAGCGGCCGTCCGGGTGGCGGCGGACGATGCCGACTCCGGTTTCGTCGCAGGAACTCTCGACGCCCATGATGATCACGAATGCACCTCGTCGGGCTGGTTCGGTGCCCGGTCCACGGGCGGGAACGGGGTCAACTCGGGGCGACGCATGGTGTAGGCGTCGGCGCCGCTGGGCTGGTAGTAGGACTTGCGCAGGCCGATGATGTGGAAACCGTGCTTGGCGTACAGGGCGATGGCGGGCGCATTGTCGGTGCGTACCTCGAGGAAGACGGGTCCGCCACGTCGGCCCGCCTCGGCGAGCAGCGCCTCCAGCAGCATGGTGCCGATACCCGCGCGATGGCAGTCCGGGTCGACGCCGATGGTGTGCACCTCGGCCTCCGGATGCTCGGCATCGCCGAGGAGGGCGACACCGGCATAGCCGACCATGCGACCGGATTCGTCGCGGGCGGTGAGGTAGCGGTTGTGCGATCCGGCCAGTTCGGATTGGAAGGATACGGCGGGCCAGGGGTCGTCTTCAGGGAAGAGCAGTTGCTCCAATTCCACGCAGCGCTCGATATCGGTGAGCCGCATCGGCTCGATACGGATCGCCACCGATCAGGCTCCCGTCCGGTCGAGGCTGCGGTAGCTGTTCTCGACGGCGTCGGGGCGGCGCAGGTAGAGCGGGAGCAGCGGTTCGGGGGCGACGCGCGCGAGCAGGGCGGTGGCGGCGGTGGATACCAGCCCGGCCGGGGATGGGGTCTCCACCGGCAGCACCGGGAGATCGAAAAAGTCCACGTGCGACGCGGATCCGGCGATGACGGTGGCGGCGCCGGTATCCAGGTCGCCCGGTTTGCACACCTCTGGTCCGGCGACGCGGGCACCCTCGCGGTAGCGGGCCCAGTAGACCTCGCGGCGGCGGGCGTCGGTGACGACGAGCAGTTCCGCACCCTCGGTCAGGTCGGCGGCGGCGTCGGCGGCGATGGCATCGAGGCTGCACACGCCGTACACGGGCAGACCGAGCGCGTCACCGAAGGCGGCGGCGGTGGCCATGCCGACCCGCAGGCCGGTGAAGGGACCGGGGCCGACCCCGACCACCACGGCCTCCAGTTCGGATCTGGAACGCCCTGCGGCGGTGAGACATTCGAGGATCTGCGGGGTCAACACCTCGGCGTGGGCGCGAGCGTCGACCCGCACCCGCGATGCGATGGTGCGCGCCGCTGCGGGATGGGATGCCCCCGCGGTGGCGGGTTCGAGTTCCACCAAGCCCGCTGTCACGGCGGGTGTCGCGGTGTCGACGGCTAGTACAAGCATGATTGCCCCAACGATACCGGGTGGTAGCCGTGCCCGATGCAGAGCTACCTCGTAGTTAATCCACCCACTCCCAGATCGCGGTCCGCACCTCGGAATCCGGTTCGCGAGACAGTAACACCCGCAGATGTCGCGTGGCCAATTGCTCCACCACGCCGCGACCCCATTCCACCACGACCACAGCGTGATTCAGCTCGGTGTCCAGATCCAGCGCGTCGAGTTCGTCGAGATTTCCGCCGAGGCGATAGGCGTCGACGTGCACCAGCGGGACCGGGTCCGCGCCCGCACGCCGCCCCGCCCGGTGCTGGCGGGCGATGATGAACGTGGGCGAGCTCACGCGCCCCTGGACGCCGAGTCCCGCGGCGATACCGCGAGTGAGCGCGGTCTTGCCCGCACCCAGTGGACCGTCGAGCACCACCAGGTCGCCCGCCCGCAGTTCGGTGGCGAGTTCGCGGCCCAATGCCTCGGTGTCCGCGACAGTGGGCAGCAGCCGCTGCCGGGGTTCAGCCACCGATGACCTCCGATTCCGGTGCGCGCGAGCCTGGTTCGATCACGCCCGCGCGAATGAGCAGCCGGTCGAGCGCGTCGTTGACGATATCCGGGAATTGCAGATGCGCCATATGCGCGGCACCGTCCAGGCGCAACAGTTCGCTTTCGGGCAGCGCCCGCGCCAGCGCACGCGAATTGCGAAACGGGATGACCAGGTCGTGTCCGGCGCCCAGGACAAGCGTCGGAATACCGGCCAGTGTCGGTAGGGCCGCCGACTCATCGTGCAACTCGAACGCGCGCAGAAAGGCGACGATCGTCTCGACCGGGGTGTCATCGATCATGTGCGTCGTGAAACGGGACAGCGTGGGACTGACCGGCCCGTGATACGAGCTGACATGCAGAATGGGCGCGATGACGTGGCGGGTCGTGCTGCGACCCGCCTGCACCAGCGCGGGCGCTGCGTGCGCCGCGACCCGGAAACCGTCGATCGCGGGGCTGCGCAGCAACTGGGCCAGACCCGCCTCGGTGACCTCGGCGGCGGCGGTGGACAGCAGCCCGACCCCGACCACCCTGGCCGCGAACAGATCGGCGGCGTGCGCGGCGGCGGCGAGCACCGCCATACCGCCGAGCGAATGTCCCACCAGCACAACGCGGCCCGTCGGCGCGGCGGATTCGATGACGGAGATCAGATCGCGGCCGAGTCGGGCCACGGTGCAGCTCTCGGCGCTGGGTGCGGCGGAACGGCCGTGACCGCGCTGGTCGAACAGCAGCAGCCGGACCGAGGCCCCCCAGCGGGTCTCCAGGTCGCGGCGCTGGAAGTGGAACGACTCCATGGTGTTGCAGAAGCCGTGCACGAAGATCACCGTCACCGAGGCGTCCCGCGGGCCGCAACTGCGGGTGGCCAGGGCCACACCGTCGTCGGTGACGACGGTGCCCGCGCGGTCGGCGTCGATGAGACCGAAATCCTCGTCGCGGTATTCGTCGCGGCGGGCGGGCCACAGCACACTGGCGCCCGCCCGGCGCAGCGCGTGCACGCCGGCCAGCGCCGCGACCACACCCGCCGTGGCCAGGCCACCCTGGATGGCGGTGCGTGCGCGGCCGGTCATCGGAGCTCGCCGCCCGAGTCGGGGCCGCCGATATGTCGGCGGTGGACCCGTGCGCGGGGCGCGCACACGATCTCGTAGTCGATGGTGCCGAGCTGATCGGCCCAGTCCCGTGCGCGCGGTTCGCCGGGGCCGCCGCCGAAGAGGACCGCGATATCGCCCGCCGCGACACCCTCGGCGTTGTCCCCCAGGTCGACCACGAACTGGTCCATGCAGACCCGTCCGATATTCGGCCGCAGCGCACCGCCCAGCCGGACACCGAATCGGCCGCTGAGCGTGCGGAACACGCCGTCGGCATAGCCTGCGGGGATGAGGGCGACCGTGGTGTCGCGCTCGGCGATCCAGTTGTGGCCGTAGGAGACGCCCTCCCCCGCCGCGACCCGCTTGACCTGAATGACTCGCGCCTGGAAGGTCATCGCCGGCCGCAGATCGACCTCGATCAGGTGCGGGACCGGATTCAGCCCGTAGAGGGCGATACCGGGACGGACCATGTCGAAGGCGAGGTCGGGGCGCAGCAGCGTGGCAGGCGTATTGGCCAGGTGCACCCGCTCCGGCTCCAGCCCGCACTCCCTGGCGGCGCCGATGGCGGCGAGGAAGCGGTCGCGCTGCATATCGGTGGCCGGATGGTTCGGATCATCGGCGCAGGCCAGGTGGGAGAACATGGCGCGCAGCCGCACCGCGCCCTCGGCGACCAGCGGACGCAGCGCCGTCAGGACCCGCGGCAACTCCTCGGGAGGTATGCCATTGCGGTTGAGTCCGGTGTCGACCTTGAGGCTGACAGTGGCGGTTCGGCCGACATGACGGGCGGCCTTCTCAACGGCGATGAGGTCGGCATAGGTGGACAGGCCGAGTTCGATATCGGCGGCCACCGCACCCGCGTAGTCGGCGTCGGTGGTGTTGAGCCAGGACAGGATGGGCGCGGTGATACCCGCCGCGCGCAGCGTCAACGCCTCGGCGATGGTGGTGACACCGATTTCCTTGGCCCCCGCTGCCAGTGCCGCGCGCGCCACCTCGGTTGCCCCGTGGTTGTAGCCGTCCGCCTTCACCACCGCCATCACCTCGGCCTCACCCGCGAACTCCCGCAGGATCCGCACATTGTGGGCAATGGCATCCAGATCGACGACCGTCTCCACTTGCGCATTCACGCCTTCCGATCCTGCCATCCCCCGCGATCCTCCGGCGAGGGCCTTTCCCGCAAGGTCGGTGGACCCGCCGGCTATCGGGTGGTTTCCGGCCGTTGTGGGCGGCGATAGGGCTCGACACGATCGGGATACGGCGGCGTGGGGTGAACGGGACCGGCGCGATTACCGAGGCAGGTCGTGACTCGCCACGACCAGGCCGCGGCAAGCCCACCCGATTGGCGAAGTGCGCCCAACTCGCGGGAGCGTCCGCGAACCCGGTCGGAACCCTCGGTACGTGCCGTGACTCAGCTGGCTTCCGGCGCTCGGGGTGAAGGACGTGTTCGCGCGGGAGGCGTTCATCCGGCTCGCTCCGCGCAGCCCGTGGATCGAGGTCTGGAGAGCCTCTGGGTGCCGACGCACTGGGAGCACACGGCGGGCGCGCCTGCCTAGGCGAGCAGTGCCCCGGCGGGCCTGTCCGGTGAATCCACCGGACACCCAGACCGGATCCAGCTGCAGTGCAGCGATATCCGCGCTAGGTCAGGTCGCGAGTGTGCGCAGCAGACGAATGGCGGGGCGAAGGTGGTCGAGCAGGGGTGATGCCGAGGTGGGGGCACCTACCGTGGTGTTCTCGTGGGACGCGAGGTTGGCGGCCAAGGCGTGAGCGCGGGCAGCGACTGCGGCAGACCAGGCCGGAGGCCGGCCTGCGGCGAGGAGTGCACCGATGATGCCGGACAGGACGTCACCCGCGCCTGCTGTGGCGGCCCAGGAGCCGCCCGCCTCGTTCACCAGGACGGGTTGGCCGGGGGTGGCGACGAGGGTGGCGCGGCCCTTGAGCAGGACGGTGAGCCGCCAGGATTCGGCGAGATCGCGGACTGCCGCGACACGGTCGGGGCCGACTTCGTGACCGGTCAGTCGCGCGAATTCGCCCGCGTGCGGGGTCAGCACGGTGGGGGCGGTGCGGCCTCGGACGAGGTCGGGGTCGGCGGCGAGGAGGGTCAGGCCGTCGGCGTCCACGACAGCGGGCAGGTCGGTGGCGAGGATTTCCGCGAGGCGGGCGCGGGCGTCGGCGTCGGTGCCCGCGCCGGGACCGAAGATCCAGGACTGGACTCGTCCGGTCTTCGAAATGCTTTCGGCGGCGATGACTTCCGGGAATCGGGTGAGGACGTCGGCGGCTCCGGCGTAGCGAACCATGCCCGATGTGGCCGCGACCGCGGCGCCCGTGCACAGCACGGCCGCGCCGGGGTAGGCGGCGCTGCCCGCGCAGACTCCCGTGACGCCCTGGGTGTATTTGTCGTCGAAGGGACCCGGTATCGGCCATTGCGCGCCGATCTCGGCCGGATCGAGGGCCGCGAGGCTCGGCTCGGGCAGACGCAAACCGATGGGCACCAGCTCGATTCGCCCGCAGTGGGGCGCGGCCAGCACATGCACGGGTTTGTATCCACCGAACGCGACTGTGACGGCGGCGCGGACCGCGGGGCCGGTGATCGACCCGGTATCCGGGTCGACACCGCTCGGCAGATCCGCGGCGATGATCGGGGCATCGAGGGCGGCGACGAGTCGGGCCGCCTCGGGGCGCAGCGGGGCGCGACCGGAGATGCCGACGATGCCGTCGATCACCAGATCCGGTGTGCCACAGTCGGTTACCACTCGGCCACCGGCCGCGCGCAGTGCGGCCAGTCCCTGCGCGTGTGCGCGCTCCGGGGCGAGCAGGATCGCCCGCACCGAGACACCCCGCCGACGAAGCAGGGCACCCGCCCACAGCGCATCGCCACCGTTGTCGCCGGAGCCGACCAGCAGCGTCACCACCCGACCCGCGATACCGCCCGTCCGCTCGCGCAGTTCCGCCGCGACCACCCTCGCCAATCCGTACGCGGCGCGGCGCATCGGCATCCCCTCGGGCACCCGAGTGAATAGCTCGGCCTCGGCCGCGCGCACCTCGTCGACCGTGTAGTAGCCACGCATGAATCCGCACCTCCACTGAGTCGGTCGAGAATGTCCGGCCATATTCTCCGACAGAGCCTGCCACTGTTCAGCACCGATCGCGGTCCGCGCCCGGCGGCTGCCGCCGGGCGAGGGCGAGCAATGCGCCTCGGGTCGCGTAATCCCATGCGACCACGACTGCGAGTTGCAACAAGAAGCAGGCGGCGGCTGGCGGCGGCGGCGGCGGGCTGCTCGTAGCAGCATGTCCGCTGCTACAGGCAGCCGCCGAGACCTCGCGGCACCCCCGGCGCGAGGGACACGATCCGATGCCTACGCTTCCCTTCATGCCAATCGTCGAGGTTCGTAGGCTGGTCGCGGTAGGTTTGGCCGCCGCTCTGATGGCGATATCGCTGGGTGGTTGCGGCACATCGGATTCCGGATCGAAAACGGTGGCGACGAGCGTCGGTGCGGCATCGACGCCTGCCGGCGAGCGGAAGCCGGGGACGATCACCGTCGAGGTGTCGGCGATGAAGTTCTCCCCCACCGATCTCACGGTCAAAGTCGGCGACACCGTGACCTGGCTGTTCCGCGATCGGGTGCCGCATACGGTGCAGGGCATCGGCGACAAGGCCATGGGAATCAATAGTCCCATCATCCAAAAGGGCGAGTGGAGCTACACATTCACCCTGCCCGGCACTTATCGCTATCTCTGCTCGCTGCATCCGGAGATGCGCGGCACCGTCACGGTGCAGTAGTGATCCGGAGTCACTGGGTGCCGGCGCGAGTGTTGATCGCCTCGATCGTCGAAACCAGCGGGGACAGTTTCGGATTGGCCGCAGCGCGGCCGAGGGCGGCGGCCAATTTCGCGACTATTCGACGGTGACCGACTTGGCCAGGTTGCGCGGCTTGTCGATGTCGTAGCCGCGGGTCTGCGCCACCTCGGCGGCGAAGACCTGCAGCGGGATCGTGGACAGCAGCGGCTGGAAAAGCGTTGGCGCGGCCGGGATCTCGATCAGATGATCGGCGAAGGGCCGCACCGTCTCGTCGCCCTCCTCGGCGATGACGATGGTGCGCGCGCCGCGCGCCTGGATCTCACGGATATTGCTGAGCAGCTTGGAATGCAACACCGTGCGCCCCTTCGGCGAGGGCATCACCACGATGACCGGCAGCCCGTCCTCGATGAGCGCGATCGGCCCGTGCTTGAGCTCACCCGCCGCGAAACCCTCGGCGTGAATGTAGGCCAACTCCTTGAGTTTCAGCGCGCCCTCGAGTGCCACCGGATAGCCGACGTGGCGGCCCAGGAACAGCACGGTGCGCACCTGCGCCAGCTCGCGGGCGATGGCACGCACCTGCGGTGCGGTCTCCAGCACCCGCGCCACCAGCTTCGGCATGGCCTCCAACTCGGCGAACTCGCGCGCCACCTCGTCGGGATATTTGGTGCCCCGCGCCTGCGCCAGCGCCAGACCCAGCAGATAGTTGGCCGTGACCTGGGCCAGGAATGCCTTGGTCGAGGCGACGCCGATCTCCGGGCCGGTGCGGGTGTAGAGCACCGCGTCGGATTCGCGCGGGATCTGCGCGCCGTTGGTATTGCAGATGGCCAGCACGCGCGCCTTTTGTTCTTTGGCGTGCCGCACCGCCTCCAGCGTGTCGGCCGTTTCGCCCGATTGGGAGATGGCCACCACCAGCGTCGAACGGTCCAGCACCGGGTCCCGGTAGCGGAACTCGCTGGCCAACTCCACCTCGACCGGCAGCCGCGTCCAATGCTCGATCGCGTACTTGGCCAGCAGACCCGCGTGATACGAACTGCCGCACGCGACGACGAACACCTTGTCGATCTCGCGCAGTTCCTGATCGGTGAGGCGCTGCTCGTCCAGCACGATCCGGCCGCCGTCGCGGTCGTGGCTGAAATGACCGATCAGCGTATCCGCGACACCCGCGGGCTGCTCCTCGATCTCCTTCAGCATGAAGTAGTCGTGGCCGCCCTTCTCGGCGGCGGCCAGATCCCAGTCGATGGTGAACGGGCGGGTGCGCGCACCCGCCTCCGAACCCGCGAAATCGGTGACCCGGTAGCCGTCGGCCGTGATCACCACGGCCTGATCCTGACCCAGTTCGATGGCGTCGCGCGTGTGCTCGATGAATGCCGTGACATCGGAGGCGATGAACATCTCCCCCCGCCCCACACCCACCACCAGCGGGGTCGACCGACGCGCGGCCACGATCTGGTCCGGATGATCCGCGTGCGTGAACACCAGGGTGAACGCACCCTCCAAACGGCGCAGCACGGACAGGGCGCTGGCCGCGAAATCGCCCGCCGTCGGCCCCACCGCGTAGGCGCGGGCCACCAGGTGCACCGTGACCTCGGTGTCGGTATCGCTGCGCAACTCGACGCCTGCTTCCTCGAGTTCGCGCCGCAGCGGCGCGAAATTCTCGATGATGCCGTTGTGCACGACCGCGACCTTGCCGGACAGATCGCGATGCGGGTGCGCGTTGCGGTCGGTCGGCGCGCCGTGGGTGGCCCAGCGGGTGTGTCCCATCCCCGTGCTGCCCGCGAAGACTGCGGCACCCGACTCGGCCAGTTCGGCCTCCAGATTCGCCAGCCGACCGGCCTTGCGCTCCACCGTCAAACCGCCGGTACCGTCCAGGATCGCCACACCCGCGGAGTCGTAGCCGCGATATTCCATGCGGCGCAACGCGTCAACGACAATGCCGAGAGCGTCCCGATACCCGACGTAGCCAACGATTCCGCACATGGCTCCCCACCCTACTTATCGGATAACGTTCACGTCGTGTCGGCGTCTGTGAAATCCCTACTGAGCACCCTGACCAGCCGGGGTCCGCATCGAGTGCTGCGCGGCAACCTCGGCATCGCCGGTCAGCCGGGTGTCGTGTTCACGCCCGAATCCGGCTCCGACCTGCCCGCCGTCGCCTTCGGACACGGCTGGTTGACCGGCGCCGCCAACTATCGCGGCCTGCTCGAGCACCTCGCCTCGTGGGGCATTGTGACCGCCGCCCCCGACACCGAGCGCGGCCCGATCCCCTCACACCTGAACCTGGCCACCGACCTGCTCACCACCCTCGATATCTGCACCGGCGTCCGCCTCGGCGACGGCACCATCAGCATCCACCCGCACCGGCTGGCCCTGGCGGGTCACGGCATGGGTGCGGGCGCGGCCGTCATCGCCGCCGCCCAGCGGCCCACCGTCGCGGCCGTCGCCGCGCTGTACCCGTCGCCCACCGCGCCGTCGGCGGAGAACATCGGCCCCGAGATCACTGCGCCGGCCCTCATCCTCGCCGGCGCCACCGACCTCGAGGCCACCAATTCCAACGCGCTGCCCCTCGCCGCCGGATGGGCAGGCGAATCCGTGCTGCGCACCATCGATGGGGCCTCCCACAACGGGATCATCGAGGGACGCCGCGCCCTGGCCGCGCTCGGGGCAGGCCGCTACGAGGCGCGCACCGCCCGCACCACACGGGGCGTGCTCACCGGATACCTGCTGCACAAACTGCTCGGCGACAAGACCTACGCGCCGTTCGCCGATGCGGAGGCTGTTATTCCGCATACCTCCGTGGTCGATCCGAACGCCCCGCGCGGCGAAGAGGAGAAGCCGAAGCCGAAAGTCTCTCCGCTCCAGATCGTTTCACTGCTGCGGCGGTAGCTGCTCAGACCAGCCAGCTGTCGCGGCGGTAGTAGGCGGATTCCTCGTCGTCGTCATCGATGGGTTGGATGGTGTCATTCGCTTTGCGGGCGGCGGTGGCGCGGGCGATCGCCGCACGAGCTTCGGCCTCCTCGCGGGCCTGTTCTTCAGCCTCTGCCTCCACGCGGCGCATGGCGGCGAAGAGTTCCTCGCTCCCCGCGTTCATTCGGCTGCGGCTTTCTTCGAATTCCTCGCTCAGGCGGGCCATCGTGCGTCGATGGTGCTCGACAATGGCTTCGATCTCGTCGGCGGCGCTCATCAATCGAATCTTCCTTCGTATCCCGGCGCTTCGGTCACAGCGGACCTGCCTCGGCCAATTGTGCGCCGGAATCGACCGGAGGCCCGCCTGTTCCGGCGGGCTTGGGTTGCGGGCGGTGCTCGCCCTCCTGCTGCTGCTTACCGGAAGGGCGTGGCACGGTGGGAACCGTCGGGTCTTTCGGGGCCTCGGCAGGCGCGGGACTGTGATTCGAGCCGGGCTTCTCGACCGGGCCGTGTGGTGGCTGACCGCCGGCCTTTTCGGCTGAACCGTGGGGTTGTTGATTATTTGACCTGTCAGGCGAACCTTGGGATTGCTGGCCACCCGACTTGTCGGGTGAACCACCCTGCGGTTGTTGGCTGCCCGACTTGTCGGGTGGGCCGTGGGGTGGCTGGTCGGCGGGTTTCGGCTCGCCGTCGTGGTTCTCGGTCGAAATCACCGGGATTCCGTGCTCGTCGAGCTTGACTTTGAACTGCTGGGTCTGCCCGTCCGGACCGGAAACCGCTAGGCCGACCTGACCATCCGGACTCATCTCGAATTTCAGGTGCTTTCCGGCGATATCGAATTCGGCAGCGGCTTTGGGGAGTGCGGGTTGATCCGGATGTGGAGCCAGGGCATTTTGCTGCGCGGTCTCGAGTACCTTTTGCACCTGCTCGATCGACTTTTCCACACCGTCCTTAATGACGCCGCCTAGGGCGGTCACACCTTGGCTGACGGCTTGAGTGATGCCGCTGGCCAGCGGGGTCAGCTTCTCGGTGATCCCGCTGAGCGCGGCAAGGCCATCCACGGAAGACTTTGCCGACGATGTGGTGGGCGACGTCGGTGTGGTGGGCGAGGGCACAGTGGTCGGCATCGTCGGGGTGTGTGCCGTCGGAGTGTGTTCGGAGGGCGTGGACGTTCCCACAGGAGTGGATGTTCCTGTAGCAGTGGGCGTTCCCGTTGGAGTGGTGGATGCGGGAGTGGTCGGCGTGTCTGGCGTGGGCGCGGCGGGAGAAGGTGTTGTGTTCGGGTCGCCCGGGCCTACTGGAGTGCCCGGTGGGGTGCCCTGGCCGGTGTTCCGGTCCATCGGTCGTTCCTGCTTCGGGTCCGGCTTGGCCGGAGGCCGCGAATTCTCGGGCATTCGATAGGGTGCCGAGTTGACTTTGTCCAAAGCACCGATCAGAACCTGATAGATAAGGCGGACGCTCTCATCGGTCTTCTTACAAGTGTCATCAAAAGTCTCGATTGTATGTTTCACATGCGGGGCGAAAATATTGCCAAGGAACTCGAATGCCGCCTTCCGCCACTCGTCGGCAGGCACGACGCTTTCGCCATTTTTGTGATTCTTCCAGAACTGCCTCGCCCCCTTCAAGGCACCCTCCACCTCGGAAAGCGCCTTGATATCGGAATGCGACTTCATATCTATTAATTGACGGGCCTTTGGATCCCAGTACCCGGACACTGCGGCGGCCTTATCTGCCACAACCTGACGCAAACCTTCTTCGGCCGACTTCAGCGCACCTTCAACCGACCGCAGGGCATTGCGGTCACCATCCGCCCGCCGAACCTGATCATTGAGGAGACCAGCAGCATGTTCACCGGTTTCTCCCCGCCAAATATCGGACAGGTGGTCCTTCCAATTTCGATGACTGCCGTATTCGCGATCAGCAGCGCTGAGCGCCCGAGTTATAGCCGCATGGACTTCAGTCAAACGATCGAGGTCCATGTGCCGCTCGGCGTCATACTTCGCATATATTTCCGTCAGTTCCGGTATCGAATCCTGAACGAATCCGAATTCATCGCGACATGCCTTGTATATTGGCAAGAAGTGCTCGAAGAATTCGAGACCCGTCGCACCTTCATTGAGCATCTTATCTATAGATGCACCAGGGGGCGCGGTATAATTGTACACCATCAGAGCGGCACCGTTGAGTTGAACTTCTCGACTGTCGCGTCATCGAAACTGGTGTAGGAATCGGCGGCCATAACAAAACTAGCCCCGGTAGCGTCGACTGCGCTACTCCAATTCTTCAGCCAGACACTGACATTCATCAGACCCTGGTGGATCTTGTTGCCCTCGGCGGCATACGCCGTGCCCGACTGGCCCGATCCGAAATCGCGCTTGCCCACCTCGTCTGCATGGGTCTTCAATTCGGCAGCCGAACTCCGAAGCTTCCCCCCGAGTTCGCTGAGCTTCTTCGGATCGACCGAAACGCTTGCACCCATACGTGTACCCCTCCTCGTGGATCTGCCGGATCGGTGGGCGGCCCCCTACTCGGTTCGACGCACCGCAGCCGCGACCGGTTCCGTGGATGCGCCTACTTGTTCAAATGCCCCTGGTCGGTGCGGACCCATTCGGCGGTGCCGTCGGGGTGGCGGTGGAATTCCCAGGCGGCGTAGTCGCCGGATTTGTCGACGAGGGTGACGTGGTCGGCGATGCCGTCGTGGTGGGTGCTGGTCCACACGTGCATGCCGTGGTCGTCGTTGATGGTGACCGAATCCAGGACGCCGTCGCCGGTGATGTCCTGGGTGGGGTGGTGGAGTTCGACCGGGCCGAGGCCATCGAGCGACGAATGCGCGTCGACGTCGGGCAGATGGTCGGAATCACCAGGGGGGATCATGGCTCCTCCTCAGCGGGACTCGTAGTGGCCGTGTTGGTTTGGCGCTGGAGCGCGGGTCCCGCGACCGCGGGTTCGGCTCCATCCTGTCATCCACGAGTCCCGAGCGCAGCCGGGTATCCCTACTTCTTGGGATGGATCATCCCTTCTTGGGGATAAGCAGCCACAGCGCGACGTAGATGAGGAACTGCGGGCCGGGCAGCAGGCACGACAGCACAAACAGCAACCGAACGATATTGGCGTTCCAGCCGAGGTATTCGGCGAGGCCACCACAGACGCCCGCGATCCACTTGTCGTCGTAGGAGCGGGTGAGGCGGCGGGTCGGGGCGGTCATTTCGGTCTCCCTCTCAGATGATTGGCTACGGTTCCCACTCTGCCGGGCCAAGGACGCGGCGGCATCGGTCCCTGGTGCCATGCACACCCTGATTTCCCCGTCGATCGTGCTCAGGGTTCACCCCGCCTCCCCGGTGCCCATACCCACATGAACCACCCAATGCGTGCGAGTCCGACGAGCGACGTTCGCGGCCGAGTGGCGAAGCGCACGCGCCGAGTCTCGGCCGCTCGGACGCGAGACCAGGAGGCCGCGCACACGCGGTGCCGCAGGCACCCGCAAAATAGACACAGTGACCACATTGCATGCGCGAGGACTATCGGCCGGGCACGGCGAACGCGCCCTGTTCACTGATCTCGATCTGACACTGGCGCCGGGCGATGTGCTCGGACTGGTCGGGGTGAACGGTGCGGGCAAGTCGACGCTGCTGCGCATGCTGGCCGAGGGGCGCGCACCGTCGGGCAGCATCACGCTGAGCCCGCCGGATGCCACGATCGGTCATCTGGTGCAGGAACCGGAGCGGGCGCCGGGTGAGACGGTGCTCGAATTCCTGTACCGCAGAACGGGTGTCGCGCAGGCCCAGCAGGTGATGGATGCGGCGGCGGAGCGTTTGGCCGAGGGCGGCGCGGATGAGTACTCCCCCGCGCTGGAGCGCTGGTTGGCGTTGGGGGGCGCGGATCTGGATCAGCGGGCGCAGGAGGTGGCGGCCGAGCTCGGATTGGTCGAGAGTCTGCCGAATGGCCTGGATACGCCGATGACGGGTCTGTCCGGTGGGCAGGCGGCGCGGGCCGGTTTGGCCTCGGTCCTGCTGTCGCGTTTCGATATTCTGCTGCTCGACGAGCCGACGAATGATCTGGACCTGGACGGGTTGGCCCGGTTGGAGCGGTTCGTCACCGGCGTGCGGGTGCCACTGGTGGTGATCAGTCATGATCGGGAGTTCCTGGCGCGCACCGTGAATCGCATCCTGGAATTGGATTCGGCGCAGCAGCGGATCGGTTACTACGACGGCGGCTACGAGTCGTATCTGATGGAGCGCGAGATCGCCCGCAGACATGCCCGCGAGGCGTATGAGGAGTACGCCGATACCAAGGCCTCGCTGGAGACGCGCGCGCAGATGCAGCGCAACTGGATGGAGCACGGTGTGCGCACCGCCCGCCGCAAGGCCCGTGATCCGCGGAAGCTGGACTCGGACAAGGCCGGTCGCAAGATGCGCGCCGAGTCCACCGAGAAGCAGGCGGCCAAGGCGCGCCAAACTCAGCGACGCATCGAGCGCTTGGAGGAGGTGGACGAGCCGCGCAAGGAGTGGGAACTGCGGATGAGTATCGCCGACGCGCCGCGCAGCGGGTCGGTGGTGGCGACGCTGTCGAATGCCGTGCTCACGCGCGGTGATTTCACGCTGGGACCGGTGAGCGCGCAGGTGGATTGGGCCGATCGCATCGTGCTCACCGGCGCGAATGGTTCGGGCAAGTCGACGCTGCTCGGGCTGCTGCTCGGAAAGTACGCGCCGGACAGCGGATCCGCGGCGCTGGGTTCGGGTGTGCTGGTCGGCGAGGTGGATCAGGCGCGCGGCCTCTTTCGCGGAAAGGAGGCGCTCGCAGCGACTTTCGGCGCGCAGCTACCGGATTGGCCGGATGCCGAGGTGCGCACGCTGCTGGCGAAGTTCGGGCTGCGCGGCCCACATGTGCTGCGCCCCTGCGAGACACTGTCGCCGGGTGAGCGCACCCGCGCGGCGCTGGCGCTGCTGCAGGCGCGCGGGGTGAACCTGCTCGTCCTCGACGAACCCACCAACCATCTGGATCTGCCCGCCATCGAACAGTTGGAGCAGGCGGTCGAATCCTTCACCGGCACATTGATTCTGGTGACACACGACCGACGGATGCTGGATTCGGTGCGCGCCACCCGGCGTTGGCGTGTCGACGCCGGGCGACTGGTCGAGCTTTGATCAGATCGCGGCGACCCGCTTGGCCAGATCGTCGGCCAGGTGCTGGGCGCGGACCGGATCGGTCGCCTCAACCATCACCCGGACCAATTCCTCGGTGCCGCTGGGGCGCAACAGGATTCGACCGGTTTCGCCGAGCGCCAATTCGGCCTCCCGCACCGCCTCGGTGACCTCGCGCGAGGCGGCGACCGCCGCCTTGTCGCTGACCGGCACATTGATCAGCACCTGCGGCACCGACCGCAGTACGCTCGCCAAATCGCCGAGCCCGCGCCGGGTTCGGGCCATGCGGGCCATGAGTCGCAGGCCGGTGAGGATGCCGTCACCGGTGGTGCCGTAGTCCGGAAACACCACATGCCCGGACTGTTCGCCACCGAGACTGAACCCGCCGCGCCGCAACTCCTCCAGGACGTAGCGGTCGCCGACGGCGGTGGTGCGCACCGCGATCCCGGCCTCGCGCATGGCCAGGTGCAGGCCGAGATTGCTCATGACGGTGGCGACCAAGGTGTCCTCGATCAGCGCGCCCGTCGACTGCATGCCGATGGCCAGAATGGCGAGAATGGCATCGCCGTCGACGACCGCGCCCGCGGCGTCGACGGCCAGGCAGCGGTCCGCGTCGCCGTCGAGCGCGAGGCCGAGATCGGCGCCGTGCTGCGGCACTGCCGCCTGTATCCGATCCAAATGCGTTGAGCCACAACGCTCATTGATATTCAGGCCATCGGGTTCGGCATTGATGGCGATGACCGTCGCGCCTGCCGCGCGGAAGGCGGCGGGACCGACCTCGGCGGCGGCGCCGTGCGCGCAGTCGAGAACGACGGTGAGTCCGGACAGGTCGGCTCCGGTGGCCGCCACCAGATGTTCGACATACCGATCATGGGTGCCTGCGAGGCTGAACTGCTCGGGGACGACCGCGCCGTGATCGCGCGCGCCCGAGGCGCCGAGCACCCGGCCGATGCCGCGGCCGGTCGGGCGGAGCAGTTCCCCGCCATCGACCAGTGCTTCGATGCGATCCTCCAGCTCGTCGGGCAGTTTGTGGCCGCCCGCGGCGAAGATCTTGATGCCATTGTCCGGCATGGGATTGTGCGAGGCGGAGATCATGACACCGAGACAGGCGTCGTATCGGCCGGTCAGGTAGGCGACGGCCGGGGTGGGCAGCACGCCGACGGATAGCACATCGGTTCCGGTGGAGGTGAGACCCGCGATGACAGCGGCCTCCAGCATCTCCCCCGAGGCGCGTGGATCGCGACCGACCACCGCGAGCGGGCGGCCGTCGCCGCGACATAGGAGCTGTGCGGCCGCCGCGGAAACCCGAAGCGCCAGTTCCGGACTCAGCGATTCATTGGCAAGCCCGCGCACGCCGTCGGTGCCGAACAAACGTCGCATACCACGCCCCTTTTCGGTGGCCGCGCTGCCCGCACGACCACTCCCGGCCCGCGCACCCTCGCGCACGAGAAGAGTTCCATACAGCACGAGAGCAGGCGACCAGCGGTGCTGGAAGCCTGCTCTCGTACAGGTGCCGCGTCGACCGCACCGCCTCCGGCACATATAGGGTGCCCGAGCGGTGCGGCCCACGCCGCCGAAATCAGCGCTTCGAGTACTGCGGCGCCTTGCGCGCCTTCTTCAGACCGTACTTCTTGCGCTCGGTGGCACGCGGGTCACGAGTCAGGAAGCCGGCGCGCTTGAGCGCGGGGCGGTCGTCCGGGGTGACCTCGATGAGGGCGCGGGCGATGGCCAGGCGCAGCGCGCCCGCCTGACCCGAGGGGCCGCCACCGACGAGACGGGCGTGCACATCGTAGGATTCGACGCGCTCGACCGTGACCAGCGGGGACTTGACCAACTGCTGGTGCACCTTGTTCGGGAAGTAGTCCTCGATGGTGCGGCCGTTGAGCACGAAGTTGCCGGTGCCGGGCAGCAGGCGCACGCGGACGACGGCCTCCTTGCGGCGGCCGACGGTCTGCACCGGGCGGTCGAAGAGGACCGGGGCCGGGGCGAAGTCGACAGGCTCGGCCTCGTAGCCGTAGTCCTCGTCGACAACCTCGACGGTCTCGTCGACGATCTCGACGTTTTCCTCGTTGAACTCTTCGGGAGCGGTCACTGGGCCACCTGCTTGATCTCGAACGGAATGGGCTGCTGAGCCGTGTGCGGATGAGACGGACCCGCGTAGACCTTCAGCTTGCCCGCGATCGCGTTGCCCAGCTTGTTCTTCGGGATCATGCCCTTGACGGCCTTCTCCACCAGGCGCTCCGGCCGGGTCTCCAACACCTGACCGACGGTGCGGGACTTCAGGCCGCCAGGGTGTCCGGAGTGGTGGTGGATGAGCTTGTCGGTGCGCTTGTTGCCGGAGATGGCAATCTTGTCCGCGTTGATGATGATGACGAAATCGCCGCCATCGAAGTTCGGCGCGTAGGTCGGCTTGGTCTTGCCACGCAGCAGATTCGCTGCCTGTACGGCAAGGCGGCCGAGCACTACGTCAGTGGCGTCGATGACGTACCACTTGCGGGTCACGTCACCCGCCTTCGGGCTGTACGTAGGCACAGTGCTTCCCTGTCTGTAGTCGGTGGTGCCGGCCAGGTGTGTGAGCGAGCGCGACCCCGGCGGCCGGTGGAGACCCGGGGACTCGGTGTGCGACCCGACGGAGATCCGCCCGGCCGTCCACACGCCAAGGAGCGACGATACCAGCCTGGTCGCGGCGGGCCGAATCCCGGTCAGATCTCGAGCGGCGGACCCGGATCGAGAATCCCCGGCAGATCGGGCAGCCGATAGCGCAGGGTGTTCGCGCCGGGAGCGCAGTCCGCGGGCAGGAGCTCGCGCACGGTGTCGACGCCTCGCGGGTCGGTGGTGATCTGCGCCCCGAGCGGGCAGGCGGCGGCCTGCGCCGGGCGCTCGGGCGGCAGCAGGGCGATACCGAGCACCACCGCGCCGATGACCGCGTTCGAGCCGAACATCCGCTTCCAGCGCTTGCCCTTGCCTTTGTCCTCGTCGTCGTTGGGTTCGCCCCACTGCTGATCGAACGGACTACCGCTGAGCGGGACCGCGCCCGAAGGCGGCGCGGCGCCGGGCTGCGAGGTCGGCGGCCGGGTGAAGCGACTGCCGAGCTCGGCGAGGTTGGGCGGCAGACCGCGCGGGACCTCGTCACGGGAGACCTCGGTGGTGGCCTCCTCGTCCGGAGATGGTTCGGCGGGGCGCGTCGTGGGATAGCCGGGGCCATAGGTGACCACCGGGGGACGCGCACCGGCCGGTTGCGGCGGGGGAACAAACGGCGCGGACTGATGGGTGGCGGCCTCCGACGGCGCGGGAGCCTGATGAGTGGCGGGTTGCGATGGCGCAGGCGCTTGCTGTGTGGGCGGCGCGGGAGCCTGATGGGTGGTGGCCCGCGGCGACGCGGCTCCCGACTGCGGACCGGAGACCTGCGACGAACCGCCCTGTCCCGTACCGGTTTCCGACGGGACCTGCCCGGCCTCGGATTCCACCTCGGGATCGGTGACGAGCAGATGCGCCGCCCCGAGCACCAGCGCGTGCATCGGATGGTCGGCGACCTTCAGCCGGTGGCCCAGGTGGTTCTGGAAGGCCAGGCGCAGCGCGTCATTGAAACAGCCATTGCCCGCCAGCAAGACGGTGGAGGTGTCGGCCCCGATGGCGCGGGCCGCGGCCATGACCTCGATGACCACGTTGTCGGCGGAGCGGGCGTCGCGCATGGAATCGGGCGCGATCGGGACGTCCACCGATTCGGTGGGCTGTTCGTCGTCGCCGTCCACCGCGACGACGAGCATGCTGCGGCCGTCGGAGTAGACGCCGGTGGCGCCGACGCCGTTCGGGTGGCGCCGGTCCGGCACGGTGACCAGTCCGAGGGCGCGCATGTAGCCCGACAGCGCTACCGACTCCGGCAGCGGTTCCACGATGACGTCGAGTTGCTCGACGAGTTCGGCGTAGACCTCGACCTTCTCCTCGGGCCAGCCGTCCGGGTAGGGCAGCGCCACCACGTCGGGTTTGCCGCGCAGATACTTTCCGATGGCCGCGAGCGGGTTGTACATCCGGGCGCGGAAGACCAACTCGGCGGGCCAGGTCGCGCCCGCCACCACGATCTGCGGGTGGCCGAGGATATCGCGCACGTCGGCGATGGCCATCCCGAGATCGGGTCGTTGCCGGTCCACACCCGCCGTATGCAGCCGTCCGGATGAATCCGCCAGCAAATACGCGGGCGGTGTGTACGTACCTTCCACCTGCACCGGGCGGATCGGGGTTCCGCCGCCGCCCGCCGCCACGGACACCACATCCCATCCGAGATGTACCGCCCCAACTCGCACTGTCACAGGCTCAAGTGTGCCTGGTGCGCGCCCGACACGCGCACCGTCCGCCGGCTCAGGCAACTGCCGACTTCTTCAAGCGCAGGCGATGCCAGGTGAAGGTTCCGAGCGCGGCGGTCAGCACGGCCAGCATGACGATGTCGAGAATCCAGGCCCCGACCGAGTGATTCCAGAAGGTGTCCTCCTGCGCGCCGGTGAAGATATCGCGCAGCGCGACCGTGGACGCGGTGCTGGCATACCCCCAGCGCCCCGGGAACAGCCAGGAGACCTGTTCGAGGACGACCCGCCCGGTGACGGGGATGAGCCCGCCCGCCATCACCAACTGGCAGGTGATCACCACCACCAGCAGCGGCATCACCTGTTCGCTTGACCGCACCAGCGAGGAGAGCACCAGTCCGACCACGACGCAGCAGATGGCCGTCGCCGCCAGATCTATATAGAGCTCGAAACTGCCCGAGGACAGCACCACCCCGTGCCCCGGCGGCTTCTTGCCCGCCACCACGATGCCGACCATCACCGCCGACTGCAACAGCGCGAACAGGCTGTACACCACGATCTTCGACATCAGATACGCCGACGGCAGCAGGCCGACCGCGCGTTCGCGGTGGTAGATGGTGCGCTCGCCGACCAGGTCACGCACGGTCAGCGCCGAACCCATGAAGCACGCGCCGAAGATGAGCAGCACCAGTAGCTGCTGGGCCTCGCCGCCGCCGGTGGGCACCAGCGAGCCGTCGGGAAGGGTGCGGAACGCTCCGGCGCGCAGACCGTTCGAACCCGGCACCACCAGTGAGAGCGCACCGAGGACGAAGGGCATGACCAGCAGGAAGACGAGGTAGCCCCGATCGGCCAGGATGAGGCGCACCTGTCGGCGGGCCAGGGTGGTGAATTGGGTGCGGCCGCTGAATTTCGGGCCGGTGCCCGCCGTGGCGGGCCGCGGCGGTGGTGGTGGCGGTGGGGGCGCGAACGCCTGCCTGGATCGGAAGGCGGCGAAGACCTGATCGGGGCTGTCGGCGACGCGGCCGAAGATCTCGGCCCAGTCGGTGGTGCCGAAAACCCCGCCGACGCCCGCGGGATTGCCGCAGTAGGCCGTTTTACCGCCGGGGGCGAGCAGCAGGACCTGATCGCACATGTCGAGGTGCGCGATGGAGTGGGTGACCACGATGACGACGCGACCCGCGTCGGCCAGTTCGCGCAGCATCACCATGACCTGGCGGTCCAGCGCCGGGTCCAGACCGGAGGTGGGTTCGTCCAGGATCAGCAGCGAGGGGCCGGTGAGCAGTTCCAGCGCCACCGAGGCCCGCTTGCGCTGACCGCCGGACAGCCGGTCCACCCTGGTGTCGGCGTGTTCGGTGAGCGAGAGTTCTTTCAGCACACCGTCGATGACCTTCTGCCGGTCCGCGCGCGTATTGTCCGGCGGGAGCCGCAGTTTCGCGGCGTAGCCGAGGGCTTGGCGCACGGTGAGCTGGCGGTGCAGCACATCGTCCTGCGGGACCATCCCGATGCGGGAGCGCAGCGCCTCGTATTCGGCGTGCAGATCGCGGCCCTCGAAGGTGACCACACCGCCGGAGGGATTGGTGGTGCCCGCGATAAGCCGCGACAGCGTGGACTTTCCCGCGCCCGACGGACCGATCAGCGCGGTGAGGGTGCCGCGGCCCGCCTGCATATTCACATCGACGAGCAGTTGCTTGTTGCCCTCGACGGTGAATCCGACGCCGTGCACGTGCAGACCCTGTTCGGCGACGGGACGCTGTCGGTGCGCCAGCGTGCCCTGCTGGACCACGAAGTCGATATTGCCGATGGTGATGATGTCGCGTTCGCGCAGCACCGCGCGGGCCTGCCGGACACCGTTGACGAAGGTGCCGTTGGCCGAGCCGAGATCCTCGATGGTCAGACCATCGCCGCCCGCGATGAGGCGGGCATGCCTGCGCGAGGCGAGCGGATCGTTGACGACGATCTGGTTGTCGGTGGTGCGACCGATGGTCAGACCGCCGGGGGGCAGGCGGTCGGCGCGGGCGGCCGGGGTGGACGTGGGGCGGGCGCGGACGGGCGGCACATTCGAGGTGTCGGCGCGCGCGGTGAGATCGAGGGTGGTCGGCACATTCGGCGCGAGCGGGACCTGTTGCGACACAGCCGGTGCGGGACGGGAGAACTGCGGAACCGGCCCGCGCGGGATGACGGACGATCGCTGCGGGGGTGGCGGCTGATGGGGCGACGGCTGGAGAGGTGGTGGCTGACGATGGGATGCCATCTGGTCGAGCCGCCGTTGGGCGGGCAACAGGTGCAGCAGCGGGCCGCTCAGCGCATCGCCGAGGCGGACCTGGATCGGGCGGTCGACCGAGACCGGGCGGGTGAGCCTGCGCGCGTCGACGAAAACGCCGTTGGTGCTGGCATTGTCGCTGAGCACCCACGCGCCGCTCTGCCAGACGAGGGTGGCGTGCACGCGGGAAACCAGGGGGCTGTCGACGAACAGGGTCACCTCGGGCGCACGGCCCATGGTGACCTGCTGCGTGGAATCGAAGACCCGTTCGGTTCCATCATGGCGCACGGTGATGGTCTGCGCCCCCGGTGTAGACATGCAGCGGATACTATTCCATCATCCGGACATCGGCGGTGCCCCCAAATGCGCCATCCGGCGACGGATGCGCACGTCATACCGGCCGACCAGGGGGAGCCTTGCCGAAACGCCCAGCGACCGTACTCATTACGGTTCTGCTCTGCGCTGCCGCACTGCTCACGGGCTGCACCAATCTGGTCGCCGGTCACGCGGTCTCGGTCTACGACGATCCCTTCAAGGTGGCCGGACTGCCGACCACCAGTGGGCCGAACGGTCCGCGACCGAACACGCCCGACTCCACCCTCTCCGCCGTGAACGGCGACAGCGGCCCGGTGGACACGTTGGCGCTCAATGCCGTCGACGATATCCAGAGCTACTGGCGCGCCGAGTTCGGCAAGGACTTCCAGGGCGATTTCAAGCCGATCGAGAAGCTGATCTCCTGGAATGCCAAAGCGCCGCGCGGGGATTCGCTCGAATTCTGCAAGGAGACCACCTACCACCTGGTGAACGCGGCCTACTGCCGCCTGGACAACACCATCGGCTGGGACCGCACGGTGCTGCTGCCGCTGATGGATCAGACCTTCGGCAAGATGGCCGTCGTCATGGTGCTGGCCCACGAATACGGCCACTACGTGCAGACACTGGCCAAGCTGGTGGCACCGCGCGACCCGGTGATCGTCAAGGAGCAGCAGGCGGATTGCTTCGCCGGGGTGTTCATGCGGCATGTGGCCGAGGGCAAGGCCAAGCACTTCACCATCAATACCTCCGATGGTCTGAATTCGGTGCTGGCCGCGACGGTCGCCATCCGCGACACCAATCCGGGCGATCCGGAAAGCGTGCACGGCAGCGCCTTCGAGCGGGTCACGGCCGTGCAGATCGGCTTCACCGATGGCGCGCGCGGCTGCAAGGGTATCGATATCGACGACATCAACCGCCGCCGCGGCAATCTGCCCCAGGATTTCCGCAACGATCCCGACAAGGGTGAGCTGCCGGTGAATCGGCAGTGGCTCAACGAGTTGACCAAGGCGCTGGCCGTAATCCTGCCGCTGGACCCCAAGCCCACCTTCACCTTCGACGGCGCGAAGATCAACTGCCACAACGGTTCCAGCACACCACCGGTGTCGTACTGCCCGGAGACCAACACCATCGCCACCGATATCGGCGAGCTGGCCAAACGCGGCGAGTCCAATGCGACCGAGGACAGCCCGCTGCCCACCAGAGTCACCGGGGACTACACGGCCTTCGTGATCTTCATCTCCCGATACACGCTGGCAGTACAGGCCGCGCACGGCCAAGAGTTGGCGGGCGCGAAGGCCGGGCTGCGGGCCGCCTGCCTGTCCGGAGTGGTCAGCGGCAAACTCGCGCAGCAGGGTCGCCCCAAGGAGCAAGGCGATATCGCCTTGGCCGTCAACGATCTGGACAAGGCGGTATCGGGTCTGCTCACCGACGGCCTGGCCGCCAGCGACGAAGCAGGCAAGACCGTGCCGAGCGGCTTCGCCAGGGTGGACGCGTTCCGCGCGGGCGTACTCAATGGCGAGAAGACCTGTATGGCCCGGTACTGATCACCGACCGAATGGCGGCGGTGCGAGGAGTTCGTAGCGCAGCACCCGGTTCCCGATCATGATCTCGGTGCCGGGCGTCAGCACCACCGGCAGGTTCGGATTGAGTCGGATCCAATCGCGGTAGCCGGGCGGGCGGGTGCGGGTGCCATTGGTCGATCCGCGATCCAACAGCGTCACATCCCAATTGGTCAAACGGATTTCGGCGTGCGCCCTGGACATGCCACCGGAACTGTCATCGATGCGCAGCGGGAGCAGTCCGCGCTGAACGGGTTCGGAATGGTCCGGATCGCGACCGACAACGACATCGGCGGCGAGCATGAAGGTCATCCCGTCATCGAGAACGAGCATGCCCAGCGGCGGACGGACCACCTCGATCAGGGCTTGGGTCTGGTCGACCGGCATACCGCACACCGTGCAGAAGGCGGCGCGGGGATCACTGGGATGGGCGCGGGCGCATTTGAATCCGAGGACTTTGACGGTGAGCGCGGTGGCCTTGGCTGTGGCCTCCAGCCTGCGTTGGAGATCCGGATCGGGGCGCGGAGCCGGATTGGTGCCGATCTCGGTGGGGGCGAACGCGGCTTGGTCATGAGGCGTATCCAGCAGGGCCGTCGCGCGCTCGGTGTCGAGGAATGGAGAGACGTGAGATGCCTCGGGAGTGGACGCGGTGGGTGGGAATGCCTCGGCGTGTGGCGATGCGGTGGGCGCGATATCGCGGGGCGATGCGGTGGGCGATGGATCGATGCGCGCCGTCGGGCCGGGCTGGTCGACGAATTCGGTTGTCCTGCCCCGTGCCTCGGCGGACCACACGATCGCGCCGCCCGCCTCGGCGATGCCCTCGACCAACCAACCGATGCCGCGACGCTGTGGTAGCGCGGGTGGGCGGCCGTCGTCGACGAATACCGCGATGGCCCGTGTGGGCGGTGTGACAACCCGGTCGACGGTGAAGGCCGCGTCACTGCCGCGAATGTGCTCGGTCGTCGCGGCCTCGGACAGTACGGCGGTGACCGAACCGTGCAGGAAGATGGCGATACCACCGGATTCGGCGGGAGAAAGGATGCCGAGGTCGATCGGCACGCCGGGACTGATCTGTTCGGCGTGGGTCATCAACCAGCGGGTGGCCTGCCGCGCCACTTGCGCGCCGTACCCATCGGGCGCATACCCGGCGGCTTCGCGGATCAGTTCGGCGAGCGATTCCAGCGCCATCATGGCGGGCGAATCCTGATGCAGCGGACCGGGTCCGCGATGCCGGACGACCAGCACCGCACCCGCGACACCCGCTACGGCATGTCCGCCGCCGACCACCTCGACCTGCCGATCCTTCACCGGACTCGGCCTCCACCGGGGGCGCAGCGCGGGGTCGTCAACACCTCTTCAGGGTATGGCAACACTCCCGCGTCCCGCCTCGTGACCGCCGAATCCGCACAGACCGAGCGGTCTGGTACAGGTTCACTCGGTGCAGTACTATGCCGCCGGAAACCTATGAGGGATCGGGGAGGGGTGGGCGCATCATCATGAAATCAGTTCCGACGCGGGCTTTGTCCGCGATGGCGGCAGTCGCGCTATTGGCGGTGGGGGGATGCGGCCCGGAGAAGCCGCAGGAAACGGCGATCCCGATCGATCGGCTCGATGTCGGCAACTACCCGACCGCACCGCGGCAATTCGGCGGGGCCAAGAATATCGATCAGGCGCGGCTGGTGGCGGCGGAGCGGCTGGCCGACGCGGTTCCGCCTCCGGTGGATATCGATCGGCGCTTCGTCGTCGGCGCACCCTTCGTGGCCTCGGTGTGGATCGATCCGATCGCCTCACTCGGCAAGATCATGAAGATCAACCGATTCGCCGAGGCCGCACCGGATTTCGTGGCCGGGGTCACCAGCTTCGGCAGCACCGAGAAATTCAATCACGGGATGGATTTACTCAACGCGGTGATGATCTTCCCCGACGAGCGGCGCGCCGCCGAGGCCGCCGCCGCGCTGGAGCGGGTGGATTTCGAGGCGAACAACCGCAACACGCCGGTGTCGATTCCGAAATACCCTGGCGCGCACGCACACTGGTGGCCCGAGGCGCAGTCCATCGGAAGTTGGTTCGCCACCGGGAAATACGTGGTCTACACCTGGATGTACGACTACGCGAAGATCTTCCTGAAGAAGGTGGACCAGCCCGAACTGATCGGCATGGTCGAGAAGAGTCTCGACGCGGTGGTTCCCGCGATATCCGCTCACCCGCCCATCCGCACCGAGCAGCCTGCCGAGGTGCAAGTGGATCGGGACGGCCTGTTGGCCCGCACCCTGCCGCGCCCGCGCGAGGACGACTGGCTCAACCCACCGGGTGTCTACGAAGGCCGCACCGCGCTGCTGTTCGACGATTCGCCCGCCAAGAGCCGAAAGCCCTTGACGGATGCGGGTGTCGACCGATTCACCAGCGACGGCGCGCAAGTGTTCCGCGCCCGCGACGCGGCCGCGGCCCGCGCACTGCGGGCCGAACGCGGCGGGCTCAGTAAGAAATTCAAGAGCGCCGCCTCCCCGCGCAACCTGCCCGGCGCTCAGTGCATCGAGTACATCGGACGGGAGCAGGCGGTGATCCGGTTCTACTGCTCGGTGGCCTACGACCGCTACGCCGCGTTCTCCTGGTCCAATCAGTTGCTCGACGCTCAGCAGCGAATCTCGGCACAGTACGCACTACTGGCGCACGCCGGATGAGGTCCACGATGCGAAAATTGCTGTTGGCCGCCATGATCGGTCTGGTCACCGCGTGCGGAACCACCTCTCAGGGCACACCGCTGCCGGGTGAGATCGATATCCGCAAGCTCGATGTCGGCCCCTACCCCACCGAGCCGCCCAATGCCCACGACGACGACTATGTTCCGGCGTTCTGGGTGATGCGCGACGCCGCCGCCATGCGCCTGATCGACTACATCGCCTCGCCCTACGATATCGATCCGCGCATGAAATTCGGCTGGCTCACCTCACATTTCACCGCGGGCTCGCTCACCGAGGAATTCGGGCCGAGCGCGGTGGCCGAGGATATCGCCCGGCGCAACAATCTGCTGTTCGGGGTTCGCGTGAACGGCGGGGATGCCGCCACCACGGTTCCCGCCGCGCAGTGGGGTTCAAAGGCGGAGCCCAACTCCACCACCGCGGCGATCGCGGTCACGCAGTTCGCCGCGACCGAGGGTGCGCGGCAGGCGGCCGACGAGTTCTACCGCGCTCAACTCGACGCCTACGGCGCTCGGAATGTACCGATCACCATCCCGAAATACCCTGACGCGCACGCACACTGGCAGCCCGGCGTGCCCTTCGCGTGGGCGATGCTCGCCCACGGCCCCTACCTGGTGACCCTGTATCTCTCCGTGCCCACCGCCGACGCGGATGCGCTCACCGCGCTGGCCCAGAAGTTCTTCGACACCCAACTCCCGTTGCTCGACCGGCTTCCACCGGTGAGCGATGAAGGTATGTTGCGACTACCGTGGGATCCGGACCACTTGGTCGCCAGAACCCTCAATCCCGACAAGATCGAAGGTCCCAGTTTCGTCAACGGGCGCAAGACCTTCGGCGAGCGCGGCGTACTTGCCTTCGCCGCGGACAGGGAGTTCGTCCACAATCGGCTCACCGCGATGGATGCCGACAAGTTCGCCATGATCGATCGAACCATGGTGGCGCGCACCGCCAATGCCGAGACGGCGCGGCGGGTGGTGGCGGATCGGATCACGCTCACCCGAGGCGCGGATGCCGCCGCGTCACCGCCGAACCTGCCGGGAGCCACCTGCATCGAGAACAAGTCCATCAACCGTTTCGATCCTTTCGGCCGCAGGTTCAACTGTTTGGTCGCCTACCGGCGCTATGTCGGGATCGTCGCGGCGGATCAGTTGCTCGACGCTCATCAGCGTGCCGCTGCCCAGTACGCGCTGTTCGCCAACAGTGGCGACTGATGAGCGTGCGAAAGTTGTTGCTACGACCACTAGGTCGCCGTTCCGTCGCCCGACCAGTCGACGGAGCTGCGACCACGCAGAGCACGATCCTGGCGAACGGTAAGTAGGACATGGGAATTCGACGACTTTTTCCAGCGCTCGCCGCTTTGGTACTGACCGGATGCGCGGTGTCTGGAACACCGCAGGCGGCCGAAATCGATGTCCGCACACTCGATGTCGGCGCGTACCAAACCACGCCGATGAGCAAGCTCCTGATCTCCCAAAAATCACTGAGCGGCGGCACGCAACTAGCCATCATGCGGCTGGCGGATCATGTCGTGCTCAGCACCGATATCGATCCGTCCTTGAAATTCGGGGCAGGCATAGACCCGATGGCACCCGGACAGCCGCCGGATATGATGCCGCCGGAGGATTGGGCCGTCGCCGGACGCAACGATGTGCTGTTCGGCGTCGGGTCACGTGGCACCGAAGACGATCCTGAGCACAATGTCGGCGGTATGGTCACCGTCTACGTCGCACAGTTCCCGGACGCCGACGCCGCACGCCGCACCGTCACCGAATTCACGGCACGCCCCGAACCTGTCGCGCTGCCCAACTACCCGAGCGCCACCGCCCACTGGCGACCCGAGCCCGCAATGCTCGAATCGAGCATCGCGCAAGGTCGATATCTCATCGGAATCACACTGTCCGTGCCCGGAGCCGAACCTGCCCGCATCATCGATCTGGTCCAACGCGCCTACGCGCGACAGATTCCACTCCTGGATTCGCTGCCACCGCTGAGCAGGGCGGACCTCCAGCGGCTGCCCAATGATCCGGACGATATCCTGCGCCGCACTCTCAACCTGGGCGACCAGGTCAAACCCGACGCCAATAGGCAAGCCACCTATGGCATTCCCGGATTCCTGCACTTCCTCTACGGCGACCGACAGCACTGGCAGCAAATCGTGACCGCCACGGGCACCGACCGATTCAGCTATTCCTACGGCACGATGATGTTCCGTACCCGCGACGACGACGGCGCTGCTCGACTGCAGCCCGAACCGCTGTTCCCGGCGTATCTGCGCCCCGCCGACCCGCCACCGATCCTGCCCGACGCCCGCTGCGGCGAACGGGCTTTCGATCGCCCCGACGCTAAACGCTTCCGCTGCACGGTGCGCTACCACCGCTACGTCGCGGTGGTGGAGAGCAATCAGATTCAGGACATCTACCAGCGCGCCGCCGCTCAGTACGCCGTGTTGGCCAACAGTCGATAGCGACGGACGAACGTGACCATGGTCGAACCGAGCCACTATGCTCCGGACAGCAGCGCGGGCAGTGGGCGTCCGCGAGCGGATGGGAGACGGTCAGCATGGCGATGAGCCCCGGCACCATCGTCGGCGGATACCGAATACAGCGGGTGCTCGGCCGGGGCGGCATGGGCACGGTCTATCTGGCGAAACATCCCAGCCTCCCGCGCATGGACGCGCTCAAAGTGCTCGGCGCCGAACTGAGCCGCGACCGCGAATACCGTGGCCGATTCGAGCGCGAGGCCAATCTCGCCGCCGGACTCGACCACCCCAATATCGTCTCGGTCTACAACCGAGGCGAGGAGCACGGCCAGCTATGGATAGCCATGCAGTACGTCGACGGCACCGACGCCGCCGCCGAGCTCGCCCGTGACCCGCACAGCATGAATCCTCTTCGCGCCCTACGCATCACCGCCGAAGTCGGCAAGGGCCTCGACTACGCCCACCGCAGAGGACTGCTGCACCGCGACGTAAAGCCCGCCAACTTCCTGCTCTCCTCAGCCGAGGGCGAGGAGGAACGGGTACTGCTCACGGACTTCGGTGTCGCCAAGTCCAGCGACGACACCACTGAACTCACCCAGACCGGTAGCTTCGTCGCAACCATCGCCTACGCCGCGCCTGAACAACTCTCGGGCCGGCCGCTGGATCACCGCGCCGATATCTACAGCCTCGGCTGCGCCTTCTTCAAACTCCTCACCGGCCGAAACCCGTACCCGGCGACGCAACCCGCCCTCGTCATGATGGGTCACCTACACGAACCGCCGCCTCAGGCCACCGCCGTCAATCCGGGCCTGCCCCCAGCCATCGATCACGTTTTCGCCAAGGCCATGGCCAAGAATCCGGCCGAACGCTTCGCCACTTGCCGTGAATTCACCGATGCTGCGGCCAATGCTCTTGTTCCCGCCCATAATCCGGTGCGCACCACCACCTCCCCGACATATCCCATCATGGCGTTCGAACCGGCGCGGCCCACCACCGATCCGCGCATCGCCATCTCCGCGCCGACACCGCTGCCCGACCTCACCATCGTGCCTGCGCGAAAGAGTCGAAAGCCCTGGTTGATCGGTGCGGGCGTGCTCGCGGTTGTGGTGGCGCTGGGCGTCGGTGGCAGTGTGTGGGCCGCCAATGTGGGATCCGGTGGTAACGTCACCCCCTCCGCCGGCTCGGCTCCTGCCCCGCCGGCATCTCCAGCCGACGCTCGGCGGAACAATCCGGCATTCGCGGGCAAGACCATCACCATGGTCGACATCACCACAAGCGATAAATTCGCTATCTATCTCGGTGGGACACCGCAGACCAAATTCCTCGAAGATCTCGGCTTTGTCTACAACTTCAACTATCAGCGCCATGGCGAGGAACCCTCACCGCGCGCGGCCCAAGACGGAACGAACTCCCTATCCACAAGCCTCATCGCTCCTGCCGACAGCTACATCCTCGCGGTCCGCAGCGACGAGAAGGCGGGCGGGGGTGGCCTTCTCGGCCTGCCGTACACGATCAGCGGCTCCAAGGCCACAGCCATACCGCTCGATGACCCCGGCGCGGTCATGGCAATGCGGAACTGGTCCGACAGTTCAGAACAGACGCTGCTTGCGAAACTCGTTCCAGTACTGCAGAAGTCGGTGCGGAAGTAGCCGGATGCGGACTGTGCGTCGCCGTACGAACGGACCGTGCACAATTCGCCGGTCACCGGAGTGCCTTCGTTGACCGCGGATGCCGCCTCGATGGTTCCGGCGCGAACGCGGCCGTGCGAGACTGGCCCGATGGATCGGAGCGGGTACTGATAGCGGGACCCGTTCCGAAGCAGCGGAACTCGGCACGGGTGGGGCGATGTCACATCTCCGCCGAGACATCCAAACGGCAGGTATTCAGGGGGTTTTGGTGCGAAGATTGGCAGTGGTCATAGCGGGGTTGGTTGCGGCCACTACCCTCGCCGCGTGTGGTTCGCCTCCACCCGAGGACCCGAAGGTTGATCTGAGTCAACTGGAGGTCGGCAACTACCCCACCCAACCACAGGTTCTGGGGAAAGTTCATGATAAGGATCAGGCGTATCTTGTCGAGGCCGCCCGATTGGGCAGCTACGTTCCGCTGCCTTCAGAGATCGACCGTCGACTCCAATACAATTCCAGCCATGCCGGTACTGTGCATCCTTTTACCGATCCCAGCGCATCCGGGCTTCACAATGTAGTCGCCGCCTCCCGCGATGAATTCAACGAGGATGCCAATGGATTTCTGTTCGGATTCATCAACTCCGGAAGGTCGAATAGGGTCACAAATCTGAGCTTCGAACTGACCGCGGCCGTTCTCACATTTTCGAACGACGCCACCGCGACAAGCGCGGCCGACGCGCTCTTCAAGCGAGACATGGCCCGATCACATGGCGCAGAGCCCACCATTCTCCAGAAATATACCACTGCGCGCACCTACTTTACTCCGCAGTTTTCGTGGTTGACAACCTTTTTCGCAACGGGACAATTTGTAATTTTGAGTATCATCCGGGACCGCGCCGGGGAGCAGATCCGTGTCAATGACCTGGACACCTTGACCGATCTTGCAACAAGGAGCCTCGATATCACCTCCGACCGACTTCGAGACTTCGTTCCGACGCCGCCAGAAAAGCTACTCGACCTTCCAGCCGACATCGACGGCATGCTGGGCAGAGCCATCCCTGCCAACATCAATCCGACCGATGTAGACGGCCCCCCGGCAGTTTATGACCGACACGGCGCCTTGAGCATTTCCTACCAACCATTGAGCGATGCGACACTGTTCGATGCGGCTGGAGTCGATCGGGTCGCATTCAACGGCTCATATATCTATCGAGCAAAGGACGCAGCCGGCGCCCGGACAGTCGCCAACCAGTATGCAAATCCAGGCCGTGTCTACCGAAGAATTGATCCGCCGAAGGGGCTTCCGATGGCCACCTGCCTCGAGTATCGAGGGATGGTCGACACCGTCATCAAATACACCTGCACGGTTTCAGTAGATCGATATGCAGCCGCGATCCGTGCAAACCAACTGCGCGATGCCTATCAACGCATATCCGCCCAGTATGCAGTCCTGATAAATAGCAGATGATCCGCGACCGAGGTGTATTTTGATGAAAAAGAGACTACATATCGGGATCTTTCGGTCAATAATTTCCTGCACGCTGGTATTCAGTATGTCGAGCTGTGCCACGACAATCGGAACACCACAGCCGGCCGAAATAGATGTGCGCACACTGGACGTTGGTAAATATCCAGTGGATCCCTACCCGATCTCCATTCAATACCCACATGATTGGCATAGCGCACGCGAACTCGCGGCGATACGACTCGCAGATGCTGTGATATTGGGCACGGAGATCAATCAGGATCTGATATACGGCACGGGACAAGTAATCACCCTGGCTCCAAGCTCAACATTGGCACTGACCGAGTCGAATTGGGCAGTTCTCGAACGAAATGGATTCCTGTACGGATTTGCGACAGGGCGCACCAACACGGCAGTCGAGAGCGCGGGCGTCATATTCCCCGGGGACAATTGGATCAGCGAGCCGAGCCGAAGGAAAGAACGGCCTACTTTCATCTCGATTCTGGCGATGCAGTTCCCTGACGAATCCTCCGCCGCGAAGGCTGCGACCGAACTCGAGGATACCGATTTCCGTGTTGCAGCCGAACAGAATGCGCCGGTACTGTTGCCGAAATATCAGAACGCCCACGCACATTGGCGGCCGGGCATTCCGAGCCTCGGGTCAACTCTGGCAATCGGACGCTACGTGCTCTACCTCAATGTCGGATTGCCGGATCCCGACCTCGCACAACTGGTTTCCGTCACCGAGCAAGTCTACGATCGACAACTGCCGATGCTCGACAAACTACCTTCCCTGACTCGCAGGCAGATACTCGAGCTCGAACTCGACCCGCATCAGGTGCTCGACCGGACACTGGTCGAGTCCCGGCGCGCCGAGCCCGAATCGGAATCGTTCGCCGCATGGGGCTTGCAGGGCTATTTGAACAGGCAGTTCAACGCGACCGCACTGCAGCGAGCCTTCGAGACCGCAGGTGCGGATGGGTTCGGCCAGTCTGCGATTTCGCTGGTGATTCGCACACGCGACCGCGATGCCGCTCATGACCTGGCACCGATATTATTGCGACCGCCACTCGACGAGATCGCCTCCGCAGACCCGGTGCCAAAAATACCCAACGGGAACTGTGCGGAGCACACCAACCTCAGCCGGATCGACAGGCGGGAGAGACGTTTCACCTGCGCGATCACCTACAACCGGTACGTGAGTTTGGTTGGCAGCGAACAACTCATCGATGCACACCAACTGGCAGCGGCGCAGTACGCCCTTCTCGCCAACACCTGGTAGTGCGACACCCCGGCCTTGCTGGCGGGAACGTGGTGGGTCGGTTATCGTATAGCCGCAACCGGCCCACTCGCCAGTCGAGGAAGCAGTGAGCAGGGGGAAGGAGGGGAGTACCGCGCCGCTGGCGCGCAAGTACACAGCCGACGCCGATGTGTCCGAGAACACGCCCTGCGGCGGCAGTTCCACACCAGCCGGTCCGATCCCGCGGGGATTCCACAACTTTCTCGAGAACGATGGAACCGATCGGACCTCGTAGACGTCAAACCAGATGTAAGGGCCAACTAGCGCTTCCCATGTTGACCCAGACAGCATTCGAGAGGAGCCACCAATGGCAGGAAACCTGACCGCGAGCACGGATGATATCGACGCGTTCGCCAATTCCATTCGAACTCAGCACGATAGCCTGAGCCAGGCGATCCAGCAGCTTCGGACTCTGGAGCACAACACCTCCGCAAGCTGGAATGGTGAAGCGGCAAAGGCGTTCACCTCGTTCATGGAGATCTACTTCAGCCAGGCTGCACGGATGAACGACCAGTTGCAGGAGACTGCCGACAAGATCGCCAAAGCATCCGGCAAGACCACAGACCATGACCAGCACTCCGCAAAAGCTGTGAGCGCCGTGATCCACAACATGACACTGCCGAACTGATTCGATCGGCCCTCAGACCCCTATGCAAGGAGCTTTCCATGACTTTGATCAGTGCTAATTTTGGTGAAATCGCAGCGGGCGCAGAGTCCATTATCGCTGCGGCCGGGAACATCACGAAAATGCTTGAAGACCTCAACGGCCAGGTCAAAAGTTTCGCAAACGGTAAGAATTGGGAAGGCGAGACAAGCCAGGCGTTCAACGAATTTCAGGCCAAGTGGGACCGCAGCGTCACACACCTGAACGAGACGCTGACCTCTGCGGGAAAGCTTGTCCATACCGGCAATGCGGATCTCGAGAGCCAGGAGAAGAGCTTGTCACAGATGTTCCTCTGAATACTGTCTCGGCCGAATCAGCGCCCCCGGCAAGGTCTGCCGGGGGCGCGAGTGACTGGAAGGGGCCGAGTTCAGGGCAAGACCCGTACCGACGAGGCAAAGCGTTCGCAGGTCCCCGAGAGCATGGCCCAGTTGTCGCTGAGATACTGGCAGCCGACACTGACCTGGAAACTGTACTCCACCAGGACATGCCAGCGGACGATGGAACCATCGGTGGGATGTTCCTGGTAGGCAATGCCGGAGCGACCGCCGAAGACTTGGTCACGTTGCAGGTCGGTGATGACGCCCGGTGGGCGTTGGGACTTGAGGGATTCGAGTTTGGCGGCGACCTGTTCGTAGCCGGTACCGGGGGTAATCGGGGTTTGGACCACGGTAATGCGAAGGCGGGCACCATCTTCGGGAACGAGGTCTACTCGGGTTTTGGCCGGATCCGTTCCGGGGGCGAGGCGCCAACCTGCAGGGGTGGTGAATTGGAGGCGACCGAAAGTTTCTGTGGTGGGGGTACTTTCGGTTGTGGTCGGGGTGGGAAGCGTTGAAGCGGGAGGCGGGCTCGCAAGGAGAGTCGTTGGCAGGATGGCAGCAGTGGGGGTGTCCTGCTTGGAACCTGTCAGGAGAACGACTGCGGCCACCGCCACCGCGATGACGACGGCCACCGCACCACCCGCAATGTAGTAAGGCCGCCAAGGATTCGGCGGTTTCATGGCAGCGGCGCGGGCGCGCAAGGGCTGCATCCACTCGGCGGCGGGGAGCGTTGGGGCGACGGGATTCAAAGGTGACTCTGCTTCGTAAACGGTGTGACGGAGCAGGTCCGGGCCAGTGCAGGAACGGACTTCGACGGTGGGGCCGCAGCCTTGGTGTACGACGGTGCGAAGGATTTCGAACCGGATCGGGTCGACCGGGCCGAAGACCTGGACCAAATCCACTGGCTGGCCTGCCAGCAGACTGTCGAAAAACGGGCCGAGGGTGGCGGGGCTGAGTTCGGTGGGAGCGAGATTCGGTTCGTGTTCGCAGGATTCGAGGATGGTGCCTCGATAGTCGCGCAGAACAATGCTCGCCGTGGTGGCCAACTGCCCGAATTCGAAGACCGCGATGCGGCGACAGTGTGAGGTGGCGGCATCGGATTCGACAATGCGAAAGGCCAAATCCTGGAACACCATATCGGCGGCGAACTGCCGCAGCGCGGACTGCACCAGACCCCGGCGGCGCGGCCCCCACTCGGTGGGGCAGACAACGAGTATTCGCTCGGCGGGCACAGCGACCCGCATGGTTTGCAATACGGTGGCGAATACAGCCGACAATCCCTCGGCAGCGGTAGGTAGACGCGGAGCCAGCGCGATCCGGTCCGCGTCGACGAACTGCACAGCAGAACTCACCTGATTGCCCCGGGCGAGCGGCTCACCGACCACCAGGTCGAAACCATTGCTGCCCAGGGCAATCGACGGAGCCGTATCCCAGTGGGTAGCGCTTCCCCGCGCCCACACCCTGGTATCGGTGAGAACCAACTCTACGACGGACATCAGGTGAGCGGCATCGAGCCCAGTTGCACCAAACCCTCACTCGACCGAGTGACCAAGGTGCCGCGGCCCGGTGGCATGAAACTGGGCCGGGTGGTGCCCATCAAGACACCCTCGTCCCTGCTGCAGCTCATGATCAGGCCCGCCGAATTGAGATCCTTCATGCGCGCGATGACAGCTTCGAACATGGCCCGGCTCGCACCTCCGGACCGTCGCGCGATGATCAGGTGGAAGCCGAGATCACGGGCGTGTGCGAGTCTTTCGCTGAGCGTCGAGACCGGATTGCCGCTGGATGTGGCCACCAGGTCGTAGTCGTCGACGATGAGGTAGATCTCCGGACCGGTCCACCATGAACGCTCGCGCAACTGCTGCGGTGTGACATCGGCGGGTGGAACGCGCCGCTGCAAGTAGGAGTTCAGTTCGTTCATATTCGCGGCGAACACATCGGACGTGAAGCCCTGACCCGCCAGGTATTCCGTGGGGACCAAACCGAGCAACGTTCGTCGGTAGTCGCCGATGACGATGCGCGCCTGATCGGGAGTGTTGGAGGCAGTAATGCTCTCGACAAGGCCGCGCAGCAGCGTCGTCTTCCCGGATTCGGTATCGCCGATCACGATGAAGTGCGGGTTCTCCGCGAAATCGATATAGACCGGTGCCAGCTCGGACTCGTTGATCCCCAAGGGGAATCGCATATTCCGCTTGGTCCTGTCGAGCTGCGCGGGCCAGTTGCCCGCCAGTTGGAGCAGTTGTTCGCGCGGCAGTTCTTCGGGCAGCATGCGGGCCGCGGGCGCGTGCCTGCCCGGTGTGGCCCTGGTAATCGCAACGACTGCCTCGGCAACGGCGGTGCCCAGGCTGTCCTGATCGGTGCGGCCGTCGATGCGCGGGAGCGCGGTGAGCATGTGCAGCGTCTCCGGGGTCATACCGCGACCCGGACGCCCCTGCGGCACCAGCGCGGCGAATTTGCGGCCCAGGTCGGAGTCCATCGGATCACCAAGGCGCAGTTCGATTCTCGTGCCGATCTGATCCTTCAGCGCGGGACGCGCCTCGGCCCAGCGGGCCAGCGCGATCACCACGTGCACACCGTAGGACAGGCCGGTGACGGCGAGGTTCATGATGGTCTGTTCGAGGGAGTCGAAATCCTGCCTGATGGAACCGAAACCGTCGATCACCAGGAAGACATCACCGAACGGGTCCTCATGCGCACCCGCGGCGGCAGGACTGCTCGCCGGATCCATTGAACGCAAACGCCGGAACTCCACCATGGATTCGATACCGAGTTGGCGGAATCGGGCCTCGCGGGCGCGGACGATGGTGGTCATCTCCGCTACGGTGCGGCGGACCTTGTTCTCCTCCAACCGACTCGACACCGTGCCGACATGTGGCAGCCCTTCGAGGCTGGCAAGAGTGCCGCCGCCGAAGTCGAGGCAGTAGAACTGGACCTGTTCGGCGGTGTGCGTCATGGCCATTGCCATGATGAGGGTCCGCAGCGCGGTGGATTTGCCGGACTGCGGGCCGCCGACCACGGCCACATTGCCGCGCGCACCTGCCAAATCTGCTATCAGTTCGTCGCGGCGCTGATCGTAGGGCCGGTCGACGATGCCGATGGGGGCACGCAGTGTGGCGATCTGCTGGAATTCGCCGACCAGGATGGAGCGCGGGATGAGCTGATCCAGGGTCGGCGCGTCATTGAGCGGCGGCAACCAGATCTCGTGGGCTGGGCGGCCGTGTCCGCGAATGCGGGAGACCAACATACTCACGTTGGAGATCTGCTCGCCCTCTTCGGCCTGCGGCTCCGGCTCGACCTGCACCACCTCGGGCAGGGCGACCCGGTCCACCGGGCGGAAATCCACGTGCGAGGCAGTGAACGGCCTTGCCTTGATATCGATTTCGCCCGCCTGACCGGCGACGGTGATATCGCGCTGCGATCCGCCGCCGACGTATGGACCCGAGACGTAGGAGGCTTGGAAGCGCACAATCTCGCCGGAATCGGATTTCAAGTAGCCGCCGCCCGGACTGTTCGGCAGGTTGTAGGCGTCGGGAACCCCGAGCACCTGGCGGGATTCGTTGGCGGAGAACGTCTTCAAGCCGATGCGGTAGGACAGGTGCGATTCGAGACCCTTGAGCCTGCCCTCCTCCAGACGCTGCGAGGCCAGGAGCAGATGCACGTGCAGCGAGCGGCCGAGGCGGCCGATCATGACGAACAGGTCGGCGAAATCCGGGTGCTGACTGAGCAATTCGGAGAATTCGTCCAGCACGATGAACAGCGCGGGCATCGGGTCGAGATCCGCGCCGCTGGCGCGGGCCTTCTCGTAGTCGGAGACATTGGCGAAATTGCCCGCCGAGCGCAGCACATTTTGGCGGCGGTTCATCTCACCCGCCAAGGCATCGTGCATGCGGCCGACGAGATCGGCCTCTTCCTCGAGGTTGGTGATGACGGCCGCGACGTGCGGCACATTGTCCAGACCGAGGAAGGTGGCGCCACCCTTGAAGTCGACCAGGACCAGATTCAGTTGGTCGGGCGAGTGGGTGGCCAAGAGGCTGAGCACCAGGGTGCGCAGGAATTCGGATTTACCGGAACCGGTTGCGCCAATGCACAATCCGTGCGGACCCATACCCAACTCGGCGGCCTCTTTGATATCCAATTCGACCGGGAGCCCGTCGGCTCCGACGCCGAAGGCCACCTTCAACCGCTCCCGACCGTAGCGGGGTCGCCAAGCGTGTGCGGGATTGAAGGCGCCGATATCGCCGAGGCTCATCAGCTGCGCCCAGGTGGAGATGACCTCGGAATCGTCGGTCTCCACATCGCTGCTCTTTTGGGTGGCGGCACGGTAGGGCGCGAGCCTGCGGGCCACCTGCTGGGCCTGTTCGGGACTGATCCGGTCGATCATGGCGAAGCGCTCCTGATTGCCGGTGGCGCCCCGACCCAGGCATTCGCCGTTCTCGACGATCATTTTGATACCGCGCGAAACGGCAAGGCGCGGTGCGTATCCGCACAGGTCGATCACGGTGACGCCCTCGTAGCCGGATTCGCGCAACTGGTCCTCTTCGGACTCGAGCAGGCCGCCGTCCACCACGATGACGATGTGCACCATATTGGTATTCGCCGGTTGGTTGCGCGAATAGCGGACGCGATTGCCGATCAGCGGGTGCAGACCCGCGGTGGCCTCGCGGATGGAGCCGTAGAACATGCGCTGCGTGCCGATGCCGTCCTGGGCATCGGGATGCTGGGTGTGCGGGAGCCACTTGGTCCACTCCCACTCGCGGGCCGTATCCGGGCCGCAGACGATCGCGACAAGCACCTGATCGGGTGCCTGAAACATGCACAGCTGCAACAGCATTGCCCTGGTCATATCCCTGGCCTGGACACGGTCGCCATCGAGCGCGATGGTGGCGAAACCCTTCACCGCGATGGCGGTGGGCAGATCCGGCACGGTGGAATGGGCGCGGACGAAGCGGCGCAGCGACACCGCCGCGATCGGCTCCAACTCCTCCACCGGACCCGTCTCCGGTGCGACCAACCTGGTGGCGAGGCGCTGACCGCCCAGGCCGATGCGGGCGTGGCAGAAGTCCTTGTCTCCCGCGCGGCGCTCCCACATGCGGCTGGTGCCCGCCAGCATCCAAATCAGCGCGGGCTCCGGATGACTCCACTGCACCGAAGCGCGCTGCTGGGTGGCCGTCTCGTCGACATCCCGGCGGACCTGATCGAGATAGCGCAGATAGTCCTTGCGGTCCTCATTGGCCTCGGCCGCCTTCTGGCCTTTGCCGCCGCCCTGCCCCGCGAACATTCCCACCATCGAGAACATCATCATGGCCGGGAACATCAGGCTGGTCGGATTCGAGCCGAGGCCGCCGCCCGAGGTGAACATCAGCACCATCATGCCGATCATGCCGACAACCATCACGAGAGGCATCATCTTGAGCAGCAGATTCCCCGGTGTGACCCGCGGGATCTCCGGTGGCGGTTGCAGCGTCACCTCACCGCCGGGTGTGCGCGGCATCTCCCGGCGGGTGCGCCGCTGAAACCGGACTGTGCTCATAAGACGACCAATCCCCCTTCGCGAGCTGTGCTTCGGCCACCGAAGATGCGGGAGGCCGAGATTGGCCTCAGTGTAGAGCGCACAGCCGACATGTCGTACAGTTCAGCCAGCATTCTGCTGCCCGCGCGGTGGGTTCGCAAGCTCGGTCCCGCCCCGGTCGAATTGGCGGAAACCCGAGGTAGAAGACGAGTTGGGGGAAGCTTGACACACGCGCGACTTGACCACATCGACGAGGACTCCGCGCGCGGCATCGTGCGGGCGCCCGACCTCGCGAGGGTGACCATTCTGGCCAAGCACACGCAGGTGGATATGGCCATCCCGGTCGATGTGCCGGTGGCCCTTGTCATTCCGAGCGTCGTCGATATGGTGGCCCAGCACAGCCGCAGCAATGACTTCGACAATGAGGGCGAGCGGTTCGAACCCGCCGAATGGGTGCTGGCGCGCATCGGCCAACCCCCACTGTCCAATTCGTTGAGTCTCGGCGAGCACGGCGTGCGCGACGGCGAACTGCTCATGTTGGAGAGCGCCTCGCACACCGCGCCGACACCGCTGTTCGACGACATCATGTACAACGTCGCCATCGCCGACGCGGATCACTACCGCACCTGGAATCCGCAGGTGGCGCGCATTACCGGATCGGTGCTCGCGGCGGTGGCCATGGTGGTGGGCTGCTTCGGGTTGCTCACGGCACGCGGTTCGCTACCCGGATGGGTCGGCGGAGCCATCGCCCTGGGGATCGCCATTCTGCTGGTCGTCGCGGGCTTGGTGCTCAGCCGAATGTACGGCGACACGGCGACGGCGCTGGTGCTCGGCGGCTGTGCGCTGCCCGCGGCGTTCAGCGCCGGAATGCTGTTCGTACCAGGTCATTACGGTTGGCCGCACTTCCTGCTCGGCTCGATGCTCGTCGGGGCGACGGCGGTGCTGGCATGGCGGGTCACCGGCGTCGGATTGGCGCTGTTCATCGGCGCGAGCGCGCTCGCGGTCTACGCGGTGCCCGCCGCACTGGTCGGGATGCTCGCCGAACAGCCGCTGCACGTCATCGGCGGCGGCGCGGCCGCGCTCGGCCTCGGCGGCCTCTCGCTGGCCCCTCGGATATCGATGCTGCTCGCCAAACTGCCGCTGCCGCCGGTGCCTTCGCCCGGCACCCCGATCGACCCCAGCGAGGACGATCCCGACGACCACCGCGCCCTGCCCACCATGGAGATCCTGCGCGGCAAATCCGAACGCGCCCGCATGTACCTCGGTGGTCTGGTCGCCGCCACCACGCTGGTCACGGCGGCAGGCGCGCTCATCGCCACCGATCCCCAAGCGGGCGAACCGTTCTGGCCCGGTATCGCGCTGGCGCTGGTCTGCGCGATCGTGCTCATGTTCCGCAGCCGCACCTACGCGGGCGCGGAACAGGCCGTGGTCCTCATCGCGGGCGGCGCGGCCATCGTGCTGATCATGATGGTCGGCGCGGCCTTCGTCACCGGTCAGTCGCTGGCCATCTTCGGGGTGGGCCTGCTGTTCCTGATCGCCGCCCTCATCCTCGGCATCATCATCCCCAACCAAACCGCGACCCCACCCATGCGTCGAGGCGTGGAACTACTCGAATACGCCTTCGTCGCAGCGGTTCTCCCCCTCGTGTTCTGGGTGGTGGACCTCTACTCCCTCGTCCGCAGCCTGTGAGCGGGGCACTGCGCGTCACCGCGGCGGCGGTGGTGCTGGGGCTCAGCGGGGTGTTCGGTATCGGGGTCGCGCACGCCGAGCGACCACCTGCGGTCAATCCGGGACTGCTGCCTGCCGGAGATCCTGCGGCCCCGCAGGAGAAGACCGAACAACCACCGAGCACGCCGTGCGCCGTGGTCTACCCGGGTGGCGACGGCTCCACGATCCCGCAGGCGCAGCGCGCGCTCAATCTGGAAGCGGCATGGCAGCTTTCGCGCGGGGCGGGACAGGTCGTCGCCGTCATCGACACCGGCGTGGCCCGACACCCCCGACTACCGGGGTTGGAGGCAGCGGGCGACTTCGTGGCCGCAGGTGGTGATGGCACCGACGACTGCGATGCGCACGGAACCTTCGTGGCAGGTCTTATCGCGGCCAGTCAGGCTCCCGGCCAGGGGTTCGCGGGAGTCGCACCGGATGCGCGGATCATATCTATTCGGCAGTCGAGTGGCGCATGGCAGAAGCAGGGCGCCGCCAATAACAAAGCACCGGGCGATTTCGCGGACGGCTATGGCAACCTGACCACCATGGCGGCCGCGATCAGGCGGGCTGTCGACAAAGGCGCCACGATCATCAATCTCTCCGAGGCCTGGTGCGGCTCCGACAACTACGTCGACAGCAGTGTCGGCGCTGCAGTGCAGTACGCCTTCGAGCGCGATGTCGTCGTGGTGAGCGCCGCAGGAAACAACGACACCCAAAGTTGCCAAGGCAATGCGTCGGTTCTGGACCCGCTCACCCCTAACGCCGACCCCTGGAGCAAAATTTCGCTCAATGTGAGTCCAGCCCGCTGGGATCAGTACGTACTGTCGGTCGGTTCGGTCGACGACAACGGCGCCCCTTCGAAATTCACGGTGCCCGGCCCTTGGCTGAGTGTCGCCGCGCCCGGCGAGAACATGGTGTCACTGGATCCGCGCACGGCCGGTACCGCCAACGGCAAGTTCTTCAAGAACGTGAATGGGCAGATCAGCGGCACCAGTTTCGCCGCACCGTTGGTTTCGGGCGTTGCGGCGCTGATCAAGGCCCGCTATCCGGGAATCAGCGCGAAAGAGGTGATGAAACGCATCCAAGCCACCGCGCACGCGCCGGCAGGCGGCTGGAACCAATACGTCGGCTACGGCACGGTGGACCCGCTGGCCGCCCTTACAGCGGAAGTGAATACACCGCTCCCGCCCAAACGTCCCGCCGCAGCGAAGAGTGTGCAGCTTCCACTCCCTACCCCGATATCCCCGCCCGACAACACACCGCGCAATGTCGCCCTGATAGGCACCGGAATCATCGCTGCCGCACTGATTCTCGGCTTCCTCGCCTCATTCCCGATCCGCAGGCGCTTCGGTATCCGCTCCGGCGAATAGCGTATGGGCTCCCGGGAACACCGAGGAGCCCATACGCGCAATACCATGCGGGACAGGCTATTTGGAGTTGACCGCAGAAGCAGGGGTTTTGGCGGGGGCGGCATCGGGGGCGACGCCGTCATGGGCCACCAGCGCCTCTTCACGACCGAGAACCGGGCCGACGGCGAGCAATCCGACTATCGGCCAAGGGGCGGGTTCGGGCGTGATGCCGTCCATGCCCAGGGCTTTGGCGGAGTCGCCGTTCTTGATGCCGTAGGAGACTCCGGTGTCGGCGATATAGAACATGCTGTCCTTGCGCCGACTGTCGGGTTCGATGCCGGTGGTCTGCAGGAAGGCTCCGGTGCTCGGGGGCAGGTAGAAGGCGTCGGCGCGCAGGCCGCGGTTATCGGATTGGGCCAGGGTGACGGGTTTGGCGGAATCGGCGAGGGGCAGGTTCACGCCGGTGAGTACGGATAGGTCGGCGCGATTGCCGGAATCCTTGCTCGCGGCCGTATTCGGCTTCCAGGACAGGCAACTGACCTGCTGTTCCTTGGGTTGCACGATCACCGGCGTGGTCTGCGGGTAGGTGCCGACATTGAGCACCACCGGGTTCGGCGCGTGGCGCTGATCGAAATCGCTGATTTTGGTGCCGTGTTCGGAATTGCGCTGTGAGGCCTTGATGATCTCGGCGGTGAGCGGGCTGATCTCCTGCAGGCTCTCGCGCAGCACCACCCAGTACTGGTTGGGTTTGTCGGCCACCTGGACGACCGTGCCGATACGCAGGTTGTTGATCGGGTAGGTCGGTGCACCGCCCGGATCGTCGATGGTCGGCGGCTTGATCGGGGCCACCTCCGGAATCGCGTTGAGCAGGCCCTCGCTGATCGGTCTCGGGGTGAGGCCGCGAATATTGAGCGGGCCGGTGACCGCGGGATCGTTCAGATCCACCCTGGCGCGAGAGTTGTTGTACACCAGGTAGACATAGTCCTTGCCCTGGACCAGCAGCGCCTTGTCCTTGGGCAGCGGCCCGGCCTTGGCGCCCAACTCCGGATCACCGACCATGACCGTCATGGTCAGCGCATTGCCGCCGTCGACCTTCAATGTGTCGCAGACGGTCCAGACGTGGCCCTTGCCGTCCTTGTCGAAGTGCAACGATCCCGGCGCGCCGGGAATACCGATGAGTGTGCCGCGCGGCTTCTTGCCGAGTTCGGACTCCTTGACGATGACCGGCTTGGCCGAATCCCCGGCCGCGAGTCGGGCCGAGGCCAGGTTCAGCGCCGGATGCACCGCATCGTCGAGCACCACGTAGACCGCGCCCGAATCCTTGCCGATGAGAATCTTGTTGGAGCCGATCTTGTCCTGCGGGCGCAGCAGCGCGAGGACACCGCATCCGGCCAGGACCACGCAGGCCATGATGAGTCCGGCCGCGTAGGCGCGGGACTGGGAGCGCATGGGATCGTGCAGCATTCGCACATCCCGGCGGACCAGGGCGTGCTCCATCCGACGCACCAGGAAGCGGTAGCCGCTGACCTGCCAGCGCGTGGTGGGTTTTGAAGGCAAGGTTTCCTCCCCCGAACAGTGCTCGCGTTCGCCGAACACAGTACAGTTCCCGAGGACTCTTGTTCAGCTCGACCGGCATTGCGCGGTTGGGCCCGTGCATTTGGGGGACGACGATGGCCGAATCTGTCGGAGCGGGACCTCGTCCGCTGCTCGGGCGCATATCGCTGACGAATCTGCTGGTGGCGCAGGTGATCGGTCTCGCGGCGGGGGTGGTCGCGCTGGTGTGCGGGTCGGGTCCGTGGATCGCGTTGGCTGTCGGCGTGGCGGTCATGCTGTTTCCCCTGGTTCCTATCGCCAAGCGCACGGTGCTCGATTGGCTTGCCACCTGGTGGCGGTATGTGACCCGGTCGGAGTACACGATCGGCGACACCGTCGATTTCCGCGGACCGGACGGGCGCTCGCTCGGGCTGTATTGGGATGGCAGCCGCGTGGTGACGGTCGTGGAGGTGTTGCCGCCGCGCGGCGGGCTGACCAGGATCGCCCGCACCACGGTGCACGCCTCGCATCTGCTGCCACTGCCCGAACTGGCGAAATGCCTTACCCAGCACGACATTCTGCTCAGCGGTATCGATATCATCAGCCACGGTCACCGCAGTCGCTCCGGCACGCCCGCGGGCGCGATCTACGAATCGCTGCTCGGTCCGCTGCCCGCCACCGCACATCGCACGGTGTGGTTGGCCATCAGTTTCGACGCGCTGGCCACTCCCGAAGCCGCGGATCGCCGCGGTGGCGGTGACGAGGGCGCGTCGCGCGCGGTGACGGTCGCGACGCAGCGGATCATGCGCGCGCTGGAGGACGCCGACTGCGCGGCCCGCATTCTCACCGCACCGGAGATCCGCAAGGCGGTGCTCCAAGTGACCGGCGGCTACGATCCGCGCACACATTCCCAACGGTGGCGCTATGCCGCGATCGGCAACACGGTGAATATCGGCAATGCGGTCGATCCCAAACGACTCGGCTCGGACCTGTTGGCCCAATTGTGGGTCGCGCCCTCGCGCGGCACCACCGTGGCGGTGCGGCTGCGGCCGGGTAGTTCGGCCGGTTCGGTGAGTATCGGTGCGGCTTGGCGCCTTACGGCGCGGGAACTGCCGGAGCGGCATCGGCTCAAAGGCATGATCTCGATGAACGGCCGCCATCGCGCGAGTCTGCTCGCGCATCTGCCGCTGGCCGTGCCCGGTGTGGATCGCACCGTGCCCACCATCGAATACCCGGTCGAGGTCATCGGCGCGCTGCATCTGCCGTCCTCGGGCTGCGGTCAGCTCATCGGCTCCGACGACGAGGGCAATGGTGTCGCGGTCCGCATTGTCGGCTCGGGTATCTCCACCGTGTATGTGGCCGGTGAGCTGTATTTGGCCCAGCAGTTGGTGTTTCGGGCCTTGGCGGTCGGCGAGCGCGTTCTGGTGCGCACCGATCGCGCGCACGCCTGGCAGCAGTTGGTCACCACCATCGGCAATGCGGAGCGGTTGAAGCTCGCGGCCGAAACCCATGAATCCGACGCCGATTTCACGGCCACGGTGGTGGATGGTGTACCCGCGCCGCCGCCGCACGCGGGTGTCACCACCATCTATGTCACCGGCGACCCGATGGGCTGGCCCGCGACCCGACCGGACCTGTCGATTCACCAGCCGCAGGCCATCGGCAATCACGTCCTGCTACGGACCGGGACGGCGCAGGTGGATCTGACGCTGGTCTCCATTCCGCGCGAGGCCACCTACATCGGTCAGCCGCGCGGGCGCAGACAGATGGCGGGCAGTCCCCAGTAAAGCCCTTCGCGCCGTCATCGCGAGAGGCTCACAGCCCGGAACCGCCCGTCGCGTCGATCACCCGGCCGGTCACCCAGCGTGCGTCGTCGGAGGCGAGGAAGGCCACGATGTCGGCCACGTCCTCGGGCCGCCCGACCCGACCCAGCGCGGCCAGGGCAGCCGCGCCGGCTTCGGCCTCCGGATTGCCGCGTAGCCAGCTCGCGTTGTTGTCGGTGTCGATGATGCCGGGCGCCACCGAGTTCGCGGTGATGCCTCGGGGTCCCAGTTGCTTGGCGAGGTTGAGGGTGAAGGTGTCGAGTGCGCCCTTGGTGGCGCCGTAGGCGATGATCTCCGGCATGGCGAGGCGAGCCGCGCCGCTGGAGATATTGATGATCCGTCCTCCGTCGCGTAGCCGCCGCAACCCTTGCTGCACAACGAAGAACGGTGCACGGACGTTCACGGCGAAGACCTCGTCGAAACCGTCCTCGGTCAGCGACGCCAGATCAGGGCTGCGGCCGATTCCGGCGTTGTTGACGATGATGTCGACGACTCCGCCGGGGGCATATTCGTCGGCGTGGGCGTCGAAGGCGGCCCACAGCGCTGCCGCGTCACCGTGGCGCCCCAATTCCGCGTGCAGGGCGATGGCCCGGCCGCCGTCCGCGCCGATGCGTGCAACGACCTCGTTCGCCGCTGCCTCGTCGCGCGCGTAGGCGACCGCGACGGTGGCGCCGTCCCGGCCGAGACGCTGCGCGATGGCCCGGCCTATGCCGCGACTGCCGCCCGTGACCAGTGCGATCTTTCCCTCGAGTGCGCGTGTGCCCATGGTCGTTGACCACTCTTTCGTTTGTTGAACGATTACTCAACAAAAGGTAGCACACTTTTATGAGCGAGCGTTCTAGAATTGAGGAGTGACCGAGACACGCGCGAAGCGGGGACGACCGAGGGCATTCGACCGCACCGCGGCACTGACAGCAGCCACCCGCCTCTTCTGGGAACGCGGCTACGAGGCCACCTCTGTCGGCGAGCTGACCGAGGCGATGGGCATCAGGCCCGGCAGCCTGTACGCGGCCTTCGGGGACAAGAAATCCCTGTTCAAGGAAGCGGTGCACAGCTACGGGCGCTCACCGGTCGGCGCCTTCATGGGGGTCGCTCTCGAAGAGGAACCCACCGCCCATGCCGCGTTCGCCCGCATCCTGCGTGAGGCCGCGGTCATCTATCCCGACCCCACCCATCCGGCCGGATGCCTGACGATCAGCGCGGCCACCAACGTCACCTCCCAAGATGCCGAGGTGGAGACGTTTCTGCGCAACCTGCGCAACAAGAACCTGGCCCTCTTCGAAGCTCGCCTCCGGACGGCGCAACAGGCTGGTGAGCTCTCCGATACCGCCAGTCCCCGTGCGCTGGCCGCGTACATCGCCACGGTCATCCAGGGCATGTCACAGCGCGCCCGCGACGGCGCAACGGCGGCCGAGCTGACCGAATCCGCCGAACTGGCCCTGGCCGCATGGCCCGCGGCGCGACACTGACCCCGTGGCGCCACCTGCCATCTCACCTACTCGGCCACACCGATCGGCAGGATCACGTTTACCGCTGAAGTACTAGCCCGGATACGGGTCGCGCATTCGCGCGGCCCGCAAAGTGCGTGCCCACCAAGCCAATTGGCGCAGCATTCGGTCGCAGGCGTCGATCGCCGCGCCGTAGCGGGTTTCACCGTCCGCGTCGAACTGCCGTTTGGCCTGAGGGAAACTGACCGTTTCGCGGAGGGAGACCATATGTACCTCGGCCACCACCTGGCGCAGTTGCTCGACCGCGCGCAACCCGCCGGACAATCCGCCGTAGGCGACGAAACCCATTGGCTTGGCCCGCCATTCGTGTTTGGCGGTATCGATGGCGGTTTTCAGCGAGGCCGGGTAGCCGTGGTTGTACTCGGAGGTGACCGCCACGAAGGCGTCGGCGGCCGCGAGTCGAGCCCGATAGTCGGCGACCTCGGAAGTCTCGGTGAGATCGGTGGGCAGCGGCGTCTCGCGCAAATCGATGACGCCGATATCGAATTCGGCCTCGGAACCGGCCCGACGCAGGAACCACTCGGCCACGACCGGCGCGAATCGTTCCGGACGCACGCTGGCGATGATGACCTCTAACCGCAGCGGAGTATCCACGGCGCGAGCCTAGTCGGCTTGACACCATGCCGATCGACACCGCGCAGTGGGCGCTGCGGGCCAGACCTGCGCATGGCCGGAGCGAAGGCGGAGATACGCCAACGAACACTGCCGGCGAAGCCGTCTACAGACCTGCGCATGGCCGGAGCGAAGGCGGAGGTACGCCAACGAACACTGCCGGCGAAGCCGTCCGCAGACCTGCGCATGGCCGGAGCGAAGGCGGAGGTACGCCAACGAACACTGCCGGCGAAGCCGTCCACAGACCTGCGCATGGCCGGAGCGAAGGCGGAGGTACGCCTTATCGATCGGTAGCGCAACGCATCCTGCATCATATTCACCGGCTATCACATAGGCGGATTACGGGCGAGGAGGGGGACGACGGTGCTGACCAGGCGTTGGCTGTTGATCGAGACGCTCGGCCGCGCCGAGAGCTGGTCGGTGGTGGCCAGCGGATCCCGACCGAGGGCCTGGACATCGTTTCGCCGGGCGGTGCCCGCGCGACTGCAACCGATCATCGCCGCCGCCCACGCCGGGGGTGTCCCACTGGACCAGGTGTTGCCGCAGTCCCGGCACGCCTGGTCGGCTCTGCGGCTGCTGGTGATCCCGGTGCTCGGCATGGACGGGCGGGTCTGCGCGCTGCGGGTGTGGGTGGGCACGGGTGAGCCACCGCAGGCGACCGGCGTCGCCCCGTTCCGCATCGACGCAGTGACCCGCCGGGTGGACACCCTGCCCGACGGTCTCGGCCCGCATTTCCGGGGCGATCCGATCAGTTGGCTCGGCGCGCAATCCTATGCGACGGTCGAGAGGTTCGACGGCGCACTGGAATTCGCGGCGACGCTGGCCCGTTCCGCACCGGATTCGCGGTGGCTCGGCACCGCGACGGTGCGCGGTTCGACGGGTCCGCGCTCGGTCCTGATCGCCGCGCGCAATGGTGACGCGCCCGCCACCACCTGGTTCGGTGTCGCGGTGGACGTCACCGAAAGTGTGCCGCCGCAGCCGAAGTCGTTCGAGGCGAGCACCCTGGACCTGCTCCGGGCCGAGCAACCGGGCCTCTACCTGGCCATTGTGGATACCGCGCGCGTCCGATTGATCCGCTGGGTCAGCGAACCCCTTCCCGGCCCCCTCTGGTCGGTCCCGGATGAACGCACCCTCCCCCACCCCGCCGACAGGACACGAATCCTGGCTGCCCGCAATGCGATTCGCGCAGGCACACCCCACACCGCCCTGGCGGGCATCCGCTTGCGGACCGGTGCGAACACCTGGCTCACCGTCGATGTGGAAATCACTCCGATTCCGGGCGGCACGCCGGGTGCGCAGGGACCCGAATTCGCATTGCTGCAAATGGAGGCGGCTAGCCCGTTCGCCCTCGAGCGACCCGAACCGCCATATCGTTGAAGGCGAGGATTCGCGCGGTCTGGCGGGACCGGTGCCAAACGAAATACCATTCGATGGGTGGTCCGTCCGTGATCGGGAGGTACACCACGTCGGGGCGGCGGTAGTACTTGGTGACCTGTTCGCCGCAGATGAATGCCCCGACGCCCGCGCCGATCAGCGCGAGCATTTCCTGGAAGGTGTTGGCCACCGGGCCGTGTGCGATCGGTATGCCGCTCGGCGTGTGTGCGGGGGTGCGGTCGGCCTGGATGGATTCCGGCACGGCGTGGGGCATGCGCAGCAGCGTGACGCGGGACAGGTCTTCCAGGGTCAACGCGGGCTCCGTGGCGAGTGGGTGGGTGGCGCGCACGGCGAGCATGCGGCGCTCGCTGAGCACTGTCGGGCCGGTCACCAGGTCCGGTTCGCGCAGTGGGCCGCTGAACAGGGCCATATCGTAGGCGTCTGCGCGCGAGCCTGCGAGCCCGTCGGCGATCTGAACCTCTCGGATACGCACTTCCGCGCCCGGATGTTCGCGCCGGAACGCCTCGGTGGTGGCCAGGACGAACTGTCCGGCGGCCGCACCGACGAAGCCGACGGACAGTACGCCCTCGATACCTCGCCCCGCGGCGGTGGCCCGCTCGACGGCCCATAGGACGCGTTCGTGGCCCGGCCGCAGATCCTCGAGCAGTTGTCGGCCGATGGGCGTGAGTTCGACGCGTCGGCTGGTGCGATCGAAAAGCTTCGCGCCGACCCGGCGTTCGAGACGCTGGATGGTTTGGCTGATGCGGCCGGTGGATACCGCGAGTCGCTCGGCGGCCCGCCCGAAATGCAATTCCTCGGCCACCGTGAGGAATGCCTCGATCTCATACCGCTCCATCGCCGTTCCCTGTCGCTCGATTTACCGATCGTTGAGCAGAGCTGAACGGTCGTTGCCGAGGACGTCATTGTTCGCGGCACTCCCTAGATCAAAGCTGTGAACTGGCAGTTCTTCAAATTGGAAAGGGATGTCATGACAGGGAAGTCCATACTGGTACTCGGCGGTACCGGCAAGACCGGCGGGCGCATTGTGCGCCGCCTGCAGGATCGGGGTCTGCCGGTCCGGGTCGGTTCGCGCTCGGCCGAACCGCCTTTCGATTGGGATAATCCGGCGGGTTGGGCTCCGGTGCTGTTCGATGTCGACGCACTCTACATCGCCTATCAGCCCGATCTCGCGGTTCCTGGCGCACCGGAGACCGTGCGGGCCTTGGGCGAGATGGCCGCGGCGGCGGGTGTGCGGCGGGTGGTGCTGCTGTCCGGGCGCGGTGAGATCGAGGCGCAGGAGGCGGAGGAGTTGTTGGCACAGGTGTGCCCGCAGCGCACGGTGATCCGCTCCAGCTTCTTCGCGCAGAATTTCACCGAGGGTCCGTTCGCGGAGGAGATCGCGGCGGGTCAGTTGGTGTTGCCGGTCGGTCAGGTGCCCGAGCCGTTCATCGATATCGAGGATATCGCCGATCTGGCGGTGGCGGCGCTCACCGAGGACGGGCACGCGGGCGAGATCTACGAGGTCACCGGCGCGCGTTCGCTCACCTTCGCCGAGGCGGTCGCGGAGATCGCCGCGGCGGCGGGTCGGCCGATCGACTACATCCAGGTCACACCCGAGGAGTACGCGGCCGCCGCGCGGGAGCACGGCCTGCCCGAGGATCTGATCGAATTCCTGCTCTACCTGTTCACCACCGTGCTCGACGGTCGCAATGCCGCGCCGAGTGATGGCATCGCGCGCGGGCTCGGTCGTGCGCCAAGGGATTTCGCCGACTATGTGCGAGACGCGACGTGGGCGACGCGATGAAGGCGGCCCGTTCGCTCAGTCTGATCGCGGCCGCGATCACCACCGGTCTGATGGCGGGCCTGTTCGCGGCCTTCGCCTATTCGGTGATGCCGGGCCTGCGGCGCAGTTCCGATCGCGCCTTCGTGGAGGCGATGCAGAACATCAATGTCGCCATCCTGAATCCGGTGTTCATGACGCTGTTCATGGGCGGGCTGGCGGCGGCGGGTGTCGCGGTGCTGACGCACTGGCGCTCGGCCGACCGCACGCTGCGGTATTGGCTGGTGGCCGGATTCGTCTGCTATCTGGTGATGTTCCTGGTGACGAGCGGGGTGAATGTGCCGCTCAATGACAAGCTGGCCGCCGCGGGCGATCCGGCGGCCATCGCCGATATCGCGGGGGTGCGCCGGGATTTCGAGGATCCGTGGGTGAGGTGGAATATCGTGCGCGCGGTGGCGAATGTCGGTGCGCTCACCTGTTTCGTCTTGGCGCTGCTGCGGGCGGGTCGAGCCGAAGCGCCGCAGCCGGTGAGCTCGCGGCGCGCGGAAGTAGGTGTCTAAGAGCGAACCAGACGGGCGATGGCGTCGGTGGCCTCTTTGATCTTGGCTTCGGCCTCGGGGCCGCCCGCCACCGCAGCGTCGACCACGCAGTGGCTGATGTGGTCCTCGAGCAGGCCCATGGCCACCGCCTGCAGCGCCTTGGTCATGGCCGAGACCTGGGTGAGGATATCGATGCAGTATTTCTCCTCCTCGACCATCCGCTGCAGGCCGCGGGCCTGGCCCTCGATGCGGCGCAGCCGCTTGAGGTAGTCGTCCTTCGCGGTGATGTAGCCGTGCTGGGAATGATCGTGGGTCGGAGTCGTCACCGACTGTCTCCTCGCTGCCTGGTCATTGATACCCCCATAGGGTACATCGAAGCGGGTCGATTGTCAGGCCGAAGCGCAGGTGGGAGCGACCCCGACGAAAACCCGGCTCGCCTGTGCGCCGCGACACAATCCCCCCTACGTGTGCCTATAACTGCGGCCCTACCACGGTCTGCCGCGACACCCGCCGCGCGCCGCGAGCGAGCACGCGAGAGAATCTGACCCATGAGTTCGCTTCCCCGGCCCGCGCTCGCCATCATCGGCGGCAGCGGTTTCTACGACTTCTTCGACAATGACGCGACCCACGTCGAGGTCGACACCCCTTACGGCGCGCCGAGCGCGCCGATCGCGGTGGGCGAGGTGGACGGGCGTGCGGTCGCCTTCCTGCCCAGGCACGGCAAACAGCACGAGTACTCCCCGCACACCCTGCCCTACCAGGCCAATATGTGGGCGCTGCGCTCGCTGGGGGTGCGGCGGATCCTCGCGCCGTGCGCGGTCGGCAGCCTGCGCGCCGACTGGGGTCCCGGCACCGTCGCGGTGCCGGATCAACTGGTCGACCGCACCTCCGGCCGCCCGCAGACCTACTTCGATCGCGGCGGCGTGCACATTTCCTTCGCCGACCCCTACTGCGACGAATTGCGCACCGCCGCCATCAAATCCGCGAGCGACGACCTGCCCATGAAGACGCAGGGCACCATGGTCGTCGTCCAGGGTCCGCGCTTCTCCACCCGCGCCGAGAGCCGCTGGTTCGCCGGACAGGGCTGGGAGCTGGTGAATATGACCGGCTTCCCGGAGGCGGTCCTCGCCCGCGAACTCGAAATGTGCTATGCCGCCATCGCTTTGGTGACCGACCTGGACGCGGGCCTCGAGGAAGGCGACGGCGTGCACGCCACCGACGTATTCGCCGAATTCAAGAAGAACCTCGGACCGTTCAAGGAATTGGTGCGCCGCGCGGTCGGCGCGGTCACCGGCTCCGACACCTGCGAGCGCTGCCGCGTGCATACCGGGGTGCAGTTGCCGTTCGAATTGCCCTGAGCTACAGCGACGGTGCCGCTCACCCGTGCCAGGCGCGGTAGACCTCGACCGCGCCGGGGTGCAGCGGCACCGCGCCGGTATTGATCAGCGAGCGCCCGTCGAGGAATTGCGCGCCCGCCGCCTCGGTGGGCACCAGGGATTCGGCCCGGTTGACCAGCAGGTCCACGATCGCGGCCGCGGTGCGGTTGGGCATATCCCGCGCGGCGAGCAGCAGGTTGGTGACGCCGATGGTGTGCACCCCCGTCGCGCCGGGATAGGCGGCGGCCGGGATCTCGACCCGGTCGTAGACGGGTCCGAACAGTTCGCGCATCGGGGTCGCGAGCTCGCCGAGGTCGATCAGGCGCATCCGGTTGGGCACCTCGAACAGGGCGGTCGGCACACCGCCCGCCCACAGCAGCGCGTCGGCGGTGCCGGCGATGACCTCGGCCACCGAATCCCGCAGCGGCCGATGCGCCACGGTCACCTCCTCGTCCGGGCGCAGTCCGGCGGCGCTCAGGATGCGATTGCCGGTCAGCGCCGCGCCCGACCCTTCCGCACCCAGGTTCACCCGCGCGCCCCGCAGATCGCCGACGGTGTGGATGCGGCTGTCATTGCGCACGGCCATCTGCAGATAGTTCTCATACACCCGGCCCAGCGCCACCAACGGCTCCCCCGAACGCGCCACCGAATCCGCCAGCGTCAGTGCGGCATCCACCTCTCCGCGCGCGAGCATCGTCAAATTGTCCTGCGATCCGGCGGTCGTCACGACCTCGATCCGCACCGTCCCCGCCTGTGCCGCCGAGGCCGCCAACTTCTCCGCGAACGCGTGATAGAACCCGCCGACCTCCCCGGACGCCACTCGCGCCCGCCCCGCTCCCCCTTCGGACCCGCATCCGGCCACCGCCAGCGCGGCCACCCCGGCCGCCGCTAGAAATCCTCTACGCCGCAACATCATTCACCTCGGGTAACCGAATCAGCACCGCCAGGCCTCGCGGCCGATTCGGTTCGACGGTGAGGGTGCCGCCACCGGACTGGGTCAGGGCCGAGGCGATGGGCAGTCCCAAACCGGAACCGCCCGCCGGTGCGTCGGAGCCGCGATAGAAACGCGTGGCGAGCTTGTCGATTTCGGATTCGTCGACGCCGGAGCCATTGTCGCGCACCGCGATCGTGATCCAGCCCGGCTCGGCGGCGACACCGACGCTCACCCGCGCGCCCGCCCCGGCGTATCGACTCGAATTGCTCAGCGGCACATCGAGGATCTGGGCGAGGATATCGGCCGACACGGCGACCTCGGCATGATCGACGGCAGTATCGACGCTCAGATCGATCGAGGCGTTCTCGAAGGCGGAATGCCAGGCGTCGATCCGGTCGGCCACCACCTGAAGGGCGTCGCAATGGTTCTCCGATTCCAGACGCATGGCCGCGAAGGCCGCCGGGGACTCCGCGACGGCCAGATCGAGCAGACCGTCCAGCAGCGCGGTCAACCGGTCCACCTCGGCGCTCGCGCCGCGAAAGGTCGCTGCCGCGCGTTCGGGAATATCGGACTCCAGCGAATCGAGCCGAATTGTCAAGGCGGCAAGCGGATTGCGCATGGCATGGGCGGTATCGGCCACCAATTGCCGCTGCGCGTCGACGGAATCGGCGATGGCCAGGGCCATGGCGTCGAAGGATTCGGCCAGCTCTCGCATTTCCGGCGGACCGCCATGTCTGCGGGTGATCGAGACCGACGCGGGTTCGTCCGGATGCGAACGCGGCAGCGCCGCTGTCAGATCCGCGACCGCACGCGAGAGCGCCGCCAGCGGACGCAGCACCCAGCGGCTCAAGGTCAATGCGAGCAGCATGAACAAACCCATGGCCGCGACCGCGCCCAGCGCGATCACCGCCCAATCCCTGGCGATATCGGCGCGAGCGCGCGCCGTGGACGCCTGGATCACCACCGCGCCATTGACCTGGATCCCCGTCCCCACCGGCCGCGCGATGAGCACTGTCGGGCGACTCCACGGATCGAGCCGCTGCATCGACTGCGCGCGCTGGTTGCGCCGCGCCGCCGCCACCGCGGCGGACACCTCACCATCCCCGACATTGGCCCCCGCATTGATCGACACCTCGCCCTTGGCATTGACGACCAGCACATTCTCCCCGTAGAGCTCGTGATAGCGGCCGATCTCATCGGCGAGGGCGCGAATATCGCCGACGGCCTGTCCGGCCCCGGCCAGGGAGGCGAAGCGGTCGGCATCGCCGGAGCGAGCCAGCACCAGTTCCTGGGTGCGGCTGGTCGCCACCGTCAGCGACAGCGGCACCGCGAACGCCAGCACCGCGATCGCCGCGAACACCGTCAGCGCTATCAGCAGCCGACGCCGCATACCGCGTCCCCGATCACTGACCCCACCGGTATCCATATCCCCGAATGGTGGTGATCAGACCGGGCCTGCCGAGTTTGGCCCGCAGACCCGTCATATGCACATCGAGCGTCCGCGACACCGCCACGAACGCGTCACCCCAGATCCGATCCATCAACTGCTGGCGGCTCACCGCCGCCCCCGGCCGCTCCACCAGCGCCTCGACCAGTTCGAATTCCTTCTGCGTCAAGGCGATCTGCGTCCCGCCCACCTCGACCACCCGCGCCGCCAGATCCACCCGCACATCGCCGGTGACCACCTCGGAACGCTGCGGCTGCGCGGCCACCGCCGCCCGCCGCAGCACCGTCTCGAGGCGCGCGGTCAACTCGGCGATGCGCGGCGGCTTCACCACGTAATCGTCCGCGCCGCCGCGCAATCCGCGCACGATCGAACGCTCGTCGCTGCGCGCGGTGAGGATCAACACCGGCACCGAACTGACCTCGCGCAACTGCCGCAGCACCTGCAATCCGTCGGCATCGGGCAGGCCGAGATCCAGGATGACCGCGTCGTAGCCGCGGTGCGCGGTGAGCAGATCCGCGCCCCTGCGCTTGCGGTCGGCCTGGTAGCCGCGGGCATTGAGGGCGTCGACCAGCGCGTCCCCCACACCGTCGTCGTCCTCGACCACCGCAAGCCGCACGCGCCGATCCTCGCACAGGTCGGCCTCGGCGCGCGCGGCCGGCCGGTCAGCTTCCGGAGTTGGTGAGGGCACGCCCCGCCTCGGCTTCGGTCGCCTCCGCGTCGATGGCCGATCCCGCGGAGGTCTCGCGCATGAATGCGTAGGTGAGCAGCGAGACCAGTACACAACCCGCGACGTAGAAGAAGAACACCGATTCGTGGCCCGCGTCCTTGAGCCACAGCGCGATGTATTCGGCGGTGCCGCCGAAGATGGCGACGGTCAGCGCGTAGGGCAGGCCGACGCCGAGCGCGCGGATCCTGGTCGGGAACAGTTCCGCCTTCACGATGGCATTGATCGAGGTGTAGCCGGAGATGATGATGAGTGCCACCATCATCAGACCCCAGGCCTTGACGGCGTTCTGGGTGTGCTGGATCGCGAACATGATCGGCACCGTGAACAGAGTGCCGCAGATTCCGAAGAACAGCAGCAGCTTGCGGCGGCCGATTCGATCCGACAGCGCACCCGCCAGCGGCTGCAGCACCACGAACACCAGCAGCGCGATGAAGTTGATCCAGGCCGCGGTGCCCTTGGGGATGTGCGCGGTATTGATCATGAACTTCTGCATGTAGGTGGTGTAGGTGTAGAAGGCCACCGTGCCGCCCAGGGTCAATCCGACCACCAGCAGACATTCGCGCGGGTACTGCAGCAGCAGGCGCAGCGAGCCGCGCTTGGCCGGTGTCTCCGAGGCCGCGTCCGCCTGTTGGCTTTCGGCCTGGAACTGCTCGGATTCGTCCATGTGGCGACGCAGCCACATGACGATCAGCGCGCCTGCCGCACCGATGACGAACGGAATGCGCCAGCCCCAGTTGGCCATCTGCGCCTCGGTGAGGAACTGCTGCATGATGATCTGCACGCCGAGCGCCACCAACTGGCCCGCCACCAGGGTGACGTACTGGAAGCTCGAATAGAACCCGCGCCGCCCCGCCGAGGCCACCTCGGACAGATAGGTCGCGCTGGTCGCGTATTCGCCGCCGACCGAAAGCCCCTGGAGCAGCCGCGCGATGAGCAATACCGCGGGCGCGAGCAGGCCGATGGTCTTGTATCCGGGTGTGACCGCGATCAACAGCGATCCGGCGGCCATCACCGTCACCGACAGGGTCAGCGCGGAGCGACGACCGAAGCGGTCCGCGTAACGGCCCAGCAACCAACCGCCGATCGGGCGCATCAGGAAGCCGACCGCGAAAACCGCCGCCGTCGACATCAATTGCGCGGTCGGATTGTCCTTGGGGAAGAATGTTTTCGCGAAATACACGCTGAACGCGGCATATACGTACCAGTCGTACCATTCGACGAGATTGCCGATAGAACCGCGCAAAACATTCGCAACGACCCGGCGCTCGCCCATGGGCTGTGTCGCAGTCACTGAACCTCCTCCATCAGACGCAGCAGCGCGTCGAGGATGAGTGTGGGTGCCCTCACAGGGATTCGGAAGTCACAACGGGGTTTTCTTACGTTCCCTTAGGCGTACCTCCGCCTTCGCTCCGGCCATGCGTAGGTCTGCGGACGGCTTCGCAGGCAGCGCCTATTCGGGCAATGGCAACCGCGGGCCGGGACCATTCCCGGCCCAGGTTATTCGCCGCAGCAACCGTCGGATTCGACCGGAATGGAACGCGTTTCGCGGGTTTGCGCATTGCGGGCGGCAAGTGCGTCATCGGCGGGGTAATCCACTGCGACAAGGCTGAGCCCGTGCGCGGGCGCGACCGTTACCGCACTGGACCGCTCGGTCTCCAGCAATAGACCGGCTACCCACGCTGGAGTGCGTCGCCCCTCCCCCACCGCCAGCACCGCGCCAACCAGACTCCGCACCATCGACCAACAAAAGGCGTCCGCGCTGACCGACGCGGTGAGCAGATCCCCGGACCGCTCCCAGTCGAAGCGCTGCAATTCACGCACCGTGGTCGCCCCGTCGCGGCGACGGCAAAAGGCCGCGAAATTGTGCAGACCCAAGAGATTTCGCGATGCCGCGCGCATCGCGTCCAAGTCGACGCCCGGCCTGCACGCCACCACGCTGCGGGCCGCGAGCGGTTCCGCACCGTAGGGCGCGGTGGTCAACCGATAGACATAGTGGCGACGGATAGCCGAGAACCGGGCATCGAATTCGGCGGGCGCCGCACGCACCGCCTTGATCCGCACATCCTTCGGCAGGAAGCGGGCCATGCGGTGCACCAGTCGGTCGCCGTCGCACTCGGCGTGCGTATCGAAATGCGCCACTTGACCTTCCGCGTGCACACCCGCGTCGGTGCGGCCCGCCACGGTCAGCGCGACCGATTCGCGCAGCACCTTGCCCAGCGCCTCCTCCAGCACGCCCTGCACGGTCCGCAGGCCCGGCTGTCGCGCCCAGCCGACGAAATCGGTTCCGTCATAGGAGATATCCAGCCGCACCCTGGTCGCGGGCCGGGTGGGCTGTATGGGCTGGGGGTGCACCGGACTCCTCCATTACCGAAATGAGCGAGCCCGCCGACCCCGAAGGGTGCGGCGGGCTCGTTCGCGCTGTGCGGAACTCAGGCGTCGGCCTTCTTGTCCTCGGCCTTGGTCTCGGTCTCGGCGGCGACGGCCTCTTCGGCCTTCTCCTCGACGACCTCGGCGTCCACGACAGCCGGGGCCTCCTCGACCTTCTTCGACGCGGCCACGCGGCGGGCGCGATCGGCCTCGTTGGTCACGGTCTTCTCCCGGACCAGTTCGATGACGGCCATCGGCGCGTTATCACCCTTGCGGGGGACGGTCTTGATGATGCGGGTGTAGCCGCCCTCGCGACCCTCGAACGACGGACCGATCTCCGCGAACAGCGCATGCACGATGTCCTTGTTGCGGATGACCTTCAGCACCTCGCGACGGTCGGCCAGCGAGCCGCCCTTCGCCTTGGTGATGAGCTTCTCGGCGTAGGGGCGCACGGCCTTGGCCTTGGCCTCGGTCGTGGTGATCCGGCCGTGCTCGAAGAGCGCCGTGGCCAGATTGGCGTAGATCGCCTTCTGGTGCGACGCCGACCCGCCGAAGCGGGCACCCTTCTTGGGCTTAGGCATTTTCGTTCTCCTTATGAGAGGCCAGATCCGGGGCGGCCAGCCCCGTCGGCCTAGAGCTGTTCGGTCTCGGCGTAGTCCTGCTCGCCACCGTCGGTGTCGCTGAACGTGCCGCTGTCGCTCCACGTTCCGGTGCTGGCGTCGTAGCCGACCACGCTGGACGGGTCGAACGACGCCGGGCTGTCCTTGAGCGAGAGGCCGAGCGCGTGCAGCTTGACCTTGACCTCGTCGATGGACTTCTGGCCGAAGTTGCGGATATCGAGCAGATCCGACTCCGTGCGGGCCACGAGCTCGCCCACCGTGTGCACACCCTCGCGCTTGAGGCAGTTGTAGGACCGGACGGTGAGGTCCAGATCCTCGATCGGCAGACCGAACGAGGCGATGTGATCCGCCTCGGCCGGCGACGGGCCGATCTCGATGCCCTCCGCCTCGACATTCAGCTCACGGGCCAGGCCGAACAGCTCGACCAGGGTCTTGCCCGCCGAGGCGAGCGCGTCCCGCGCGGTGATGGAGTTCTTGGTCTCCACGTCCAGGATGAGCCGGTCGAAGTCGGTGCGCTGCTCGACGCGGGTGGCCTCGACCTTGTAGGTCACCTTCAGCACCGGCGAGTAGATGGAATCCACCGGGATGCGGCCGATTTCCGCACCGGACGCCTTGTTCTGCACGGCGGGCACATAGCCGCGACCGCGCTCGACCACGAGCTCGATCTCCAGCTTGCCCTTGTCGTTCAGGGTGGCGATGTGCATATCCGGGTTGTGCACCACGACACCTGCGGGCGGCACGATGTCACCGGCGGTGACGGTGCCCGGCCCCTGCTTGCGCACGTACATGGTCACCGGCTCGTCCTCTTCCGAGGACACGACCAAGCCCTTGAGGTTCAGGATGATGTCGGTGACATCCTCCTTGACCCCCGGCACGGTGGTGAACTCGTGCAGGACGCCGTCGATGCGGATGCTGGTGACCGCGGCCCCTGGAATCGAGGACAGCAGGGTGCGGCGCAGCGAGTTGCCGAGGGTGTAACCGAAGCCCGGCTCGAGCGGTTCGATGGTGAACTTCGAGCGGTTCTCGGCGACGACCTCTTCGGTCAGCGTCGGACGCTGGGAGATCAGCATGGGGATTCATCCTCCTCTACGGGCGACCACTATTTGACGCCCACGTATGGAATTTGTGTGTGATCGCTCGACAGCCGAGCGATCACACACCGGCGGCACCGGCCGATTACTTCGAGTAGTACTCGACGATCAGCTGCTCGGACAGCGGCACAACGATCTGGGCGCGCTCGGGCAACTGGTGCACGAGGATCCGCAGCCGACCCGGAATGACCTGCAGCCAGCCGGGGACGGTACGGTCGCCGACGGTCTCGCGCGCCACCTGGAACGGCAGGGTGCTCAGCGACTTCTCCTTGACATCGATGATGTCGTACTGGGAGACCTGGAAGCTCGGGACGTTCACCTTCCGGTTGTTCACCAGGAAGTGGCCGTGGCTGACCAGCTGACGGGCCTGACGGCGGGTGCGCGCCAGACCGGCGCGGTACACCACATTGTCCAGGCGGGTCTCCAGCAGGCGCAGCAGGTTGTCGCCGGTCTTGCCCTTGAGGCGGTTGGCCTCCTTGTAGTACCGGCTGAACTGCCGCTCGAGGATGCCGTAGGTGAAGCGCGCCTTCTGCTTCTCCTGCAGCTGGAGCAGGTACTCGCTCTCCTTGATCCGCGCCCGGCCGTGCTGACCCGGCGGGTAGGGACGACGCTCGAACGCCTGATCGCCGCCGACGAGGTCGACGCGGTACCGACGCGACTTGCGGGTGATGGGTCCGGTATAACGGGCCATTTCGCTCTACGTTCCTTTCCCGCTAGACGCGACGGCGCTTGGGCGGACGGCAACCGTTGTGCGGCTGCGGGGTGACATCGGAGATCGTGCCCACCTCGAGGCCCGCGGCCTGCAGCGAGCGGATCGCGGTCTCGCGGCCCGAACCCGGACCCTTGACGAACACGTCGACCTTCTTGACGCCGTTCTCCTGCGCCTTGCGGGCCGCGTTCTCGGCGGCCAGCTGCGCGGCGAACGGGGTCGACTTGCGCGAACCCTTGAAGCCGACGTGGCCCGAGGACGCCCAGGAGATGACGTTGCCGTTGGGGTCGGTGATGGACACGATCGTGTTGTTGAACGTGCTCTTGATGTGCGCGTGGCCGTGCGGAACGTTCTTCTTTTCCCGGCGACGCGACTTCTGGGTCTTCTTCGGGCCCGCGGCCCGACTCTTCGGAGGCATCGGTTATCCCTACTTCTTCTTGCCTGCGACGGTGCGCTTCGGACCCTTGCGGGTGCGAGCGTTGGTCTTGGTGCGCTGACCGCGCACGGGCAGACCACGACGGTGGCGCAGCCCCTGGTAGCAGCCGATCTCGATCTTGCGACGGATATCGGCCTGCACCTCGCGGCGCAAATCGCCCTCGACCTTGAACGCCGAGGCCTCGATGTAGTCGCGCAGCTTGGTCAGGTCGTCGTCACTGAGATCCTTCGAGCGCAGATCCGGGCTGACGCCGGTCTGGTCCAGGATCTCCTTGGAGCGGGTACGGCCGATGCCGTAGATGTAGGTCAGCGCGATCTCCATGCGCTTCTCGCGCGGGAGGTCGACGCCCATGAGACGTGCCATGTGGCAGGTTCCTTAATGTTGCGGAGGTCTGCTCCCTGTCCGTTCCCCGCGTCTTGGTTGGGGCACCGGCCTCCGTACCGGTGGTTGGCGCACGCGCTCCGGACCCGAGGGTCCGAATTTCCACAGCGCGCGGCTGGAACTGGGAGTTCTTCTTTATCTGGCCAATCCGAACCGCGTTCGGTGCTGGCTGGTGATCGGGTTGATCAGCCCTGGCGCTGCTTGTGGCGCAGGTTGTCGCAGATCACCATGACCCGGCCGTGGCGGCGGATCACCTTGCACTTCTCGCAGATCTTCTTGACGCTTGGCTGAACCTTCACGTCCGTCCAATCTTTTTGTGGTTCACGGGTGTGAACACAGTTTTTCCCCAGTCTGGCGACTGGGGAAGTCTAGTGCGTCAAAAGACGCTGTCCCCATCCGGGTCCCGACCACAAGACGCGGTTCCCACCCGGTCACCGCATCCAGCAGACACGACTCCCGGTCAAGCATCACGCCCGATAGCTGCGGTTCCGTAAAGCACCACAGCCCCGAAGGCACGGTTCCCGGCCGGGGGTCCGGGGGCGAAGCCCTCCGGGCGGGGTGTGGGGGTTGCACCCCCACAAAAACACTAAGTGAATCGCCTCAGGCGAACGCTTCCCGTGAGCAGAGCTCACCCAGGCGGATTCACTTATAGCGGTAGACGATCCGTCCTCGGCTCAGGTCGTACGGGGAGAGCTCGACCACGACGCGATCCTCGGGGAGGATACGGATGTAGTGCTGCCGCATCTTGCCGGAGATGTGCGCGAGCACCTTGTGCCCGTTCTCCAACTCGATCCGGAACATCGCATTGGGCAGCGGCTCGACAACTCGACCCTCGACCTCGATGGCCCCGTCCTTCTTCGCCATGTCCTCCGCGATCCCGGTTACGCTCAACCTTGGTCAGATTGTGGTAGCTGTTCGATACGCCCGGACTCTTGTCCCTCGAATCGGCCGCACGCGAACAGTCGGCGCGTAGGTGCACCGCCGCTCCAGCTTACCGATCTCGTCCCGATCGGGCAAAAACACCCCCGCGCGAGGTCGTCGCATCGACGCATTCGCACCGGTGGGAAGCGGATTGACCGAATCTGCCCCAGGTCGGGTGGGCGCGGCCCGCCTGCCCCACGATCCGTGACTGCGGTCGCGTAAACTGGCCGCTGTCCAGAATAAGGTCGAGCAGATTCGGGGGACGCGTGAGCGCACGAGCCACGATGCCGGCTCGACCGAGCCGCAGCGAGGTGCAGTCGTGAGCCGCAGGGATGACGGCCTGCCGATGCTGCCGCCGTGGCTTTCCGAGAGCGAGGTCACGCAGGTCGGTTACGAGGCCCCCGTCGAGAACCTGCCGCACGACGATCTCATCCCCGACCAGCCGCGCAAGGGCCGTTTCAAGAATCGCCCCACCGAGCCCGAACGCGCCGATGGCGCGCGGCCGGAGAAGAAGCGCAAGGGGTGGCGACGCGGGCGCGACGACCAGAGCGAACCCTCTCCCGCACCATGGGGAGAGATACAGCAGGGTTCTTGGGGTCAGCCGAGTCGGGAGGATCCCCGGAATCAGCCCGGTCCGCAAGGGACGCAGCCCGATCCGCGCCGGAGTTCGCCGACGCAAGGCGGTTCCGAAGCGCAGCAAGGCGTTCCGGGCCGGGCAGGTTCGCCCGCTCAACTCGGACCGTGGACGCAATCGGAACCTCATGCGGGTCAAGACCTTCAACCGGGTCCGAATGCGCAACAAGGCCCGTGGAATCAGCCCGGCCCCGAGACGCAGTCGATACAGCCCGGTCCGGAAGCGCAGCAAGGCGCGTGGACCCAATCCGGTCCGTCGCAGACGCCGACTCAGCACGGTTCAGTGGGCGCTCCCGACGCCGGACAGCAGGGTCGGTGGATCCAGAGCGGTGACGAGTCGCGCGGAGCGGGCGGGCAAGCGGGGTTCGCGCCGCAGGATCCGAATCGTCAGGCGCTGCCGACCCGGAATCCCGCCGACCCCTCCCCCGCATTTCAGCCGCTTGGGGCCGGGACGCCCGAATCCACTCAGGCGAACCGGCCGGATTTGCCGCCCGCCCCCGAGTCGCCCGCTGCCGGTGTGCAGCCCCAGGGTGGGTCGTGGTTGCAATCGGAGCATTCTGGTCTGAATGGGCCGACGGCCGCACCGCTGTGGCCGACGCAGCCGGTAGCCGGAACGGAGGGCGCGACCAACCCATCCGGGCCGGATGCGCCTGTGGCGCAACAGGGTTCGCAGAGTATGCCCAACCCCGTCGATTCCCGAGCCGCGGGTTCGGTCGCCATCGCGACCGAATCGAATGCGGTACCGCAAGGGCCTGCCAATAGCTCGCAGGCCGGCCCAAATGTTCATTACAGTCCGGCGACCGGTGGAGCCGGGGTCGCGCAGAGCAGTGAGGTTCCGCCCGCGTGGTTGACGCGGACCGAGCAGCCCAAGCCGCCCCGACCGGATCTCGAATTGCCGCCGCCGCCCAGTGAGTTCGCGGATCGAGCCGGGTCGAATCCGGAAAGCGCGTCGAATCCGGAAGATGCCGCGCGACAAGATGATCAGGCTCTCGCCGAGAGCGAGCGCAGGGCACGCGGACGCCATCGGCTTTCCTCGGAGTACGAAGCCACCGAGGCCGAGGGGCTGGCCAAGGCTGCCGAATACGCCGGCGATAGCGGGCCGAACTACCTCGGCGACGCCGCCAAATCCGCAGCCACGCCAAGTGATACATCCGGTCCGGTCCAAACGCCGTACAGCCCTCCGGCGCAAGCCCCGATCGAAGAGCCGCAAGCTCCGATCGGAACTCGGCCCCCGAGTCCATACGCCTCGACCGGCAATACGCCGCCATACCCGCCGATGAGCGAGCAGGCCCCGACCTCCTACCTTCCGTATTCACCGGACAGCGTCGCGGGCGGCGCAGGCCAACAGTCGCCCACCGCAATGGGTTACGGGCCGATCGCGCCACCGGAGCAGGGCAGTTACCAGCCCCGGCAGCCCGGACCGCAGGGTGGCCAACAGGGTTCGGCCGCAATCGGTTACGGGCCGACAGCCGGTGCGCCCAACGGGCCGAACGAGGCCGCGCACACCGGTCGGCCGGGTCAGTCCGGGCCTGCCCACGGTTCAGCCGGCTTTGGGCCGACCGCTCCCCCGCAGCAAGCTCCGGGACCGGACCAGGGCGGCTACGGGCCGTCGCAGAGCCCGCAACAATTCGGCCCACATGGCGGCGAACAGGTCACGGTTGCCGCACATGGGCCGACAGCACTTCAGCAGACGCCGAGTCGGGAACAGGGCGAGCACCGTCCACAACAGCCGGGGCCTCAGAGCGGTGAACAGGGTTCAGCCGCAGTCGGTTATGGGCCAACGGCCGGGACACCGCAGGGACAGGCCGAGGCTGCGACGCGCACGCCGGAGCAGTTCGGACCGCACGGCGGGCACGATCCGGCGCGCGGACCGCAGGCAAATGCGGGCCGGTCGCCGGTGGGGATGGGGCCGCAAGCCCAGGGCGGGCACGGACCGACGGCACAGTCCGCGCCGAATGCCGGTGGCGGGCAAGCCCCGAGCGCGGTCGGACAATCGCCTACCGCGATCGGGCAACCCAATACCGGTTTCCCGCAGCAGGAGGCCGGTGCAGCGGGTGGTTTTCCGCAGCAGCACGGTTACGTGCAGGGTGGCCAACAGGGTTCGGCCGCAACCGGTTACGGCCCAGGGCCGCAAATGCCGCACCAGCAGGGGATTCAGGGGTTGGGGCCTGCGACGGGCGGATTCCAGATCGGGCCGCAGTCCGGGCAGCATATGCCGCAGCCGTCGCTGGACGATGTGCCGATGCGGCGGGCGGCGAAAGCGCCCGGATCCGGGTGGCGCAAGGCGGTGCATCACGCTTCGCGTGGCGCGATCAATCCGGGTATGTCGGCCGAGGAGCGTCGGCTCCAGGAGTTGGTGGCGCGGATTCGGCAGCCGGTGCGCGGTGACTATCGGATCGCCGTGCTCTCGCTGAAGGGTGGGGTCGGGAAGACGACGACCACCATGGGGTTGGGATCGACGTTCGCCTCTATTCGGGGCGACCGGGTGATCGCGGTGGACGCCAATCCGGATTTCGGCACGCTCTCGCAGCGGGTGCCGCTACAGACCCGCTCGACGGTGCGCGATGTACTGCTCGATCACGCCATCCAGCGGTATTCGGATGTGCGCAAACATACCTCGCAGTCCACCAGCAGGCTGGAAGTGCTTGCCAGCGAACGTGATCCGGCCGCGTCGGAGGCGTTCAACGAGGAGGAGTACCGGGCGGTCGCGCGGATTCTGCAGCGCTTCTACAACATCATCATCACCGATTGCGGCACCGGTCTGATGCATTCGGCCATGGCGGGCGTACTCGACCTGGCGCATTCGCTGGTGTTGATCTCCTCCCCCGCGATCGATGGCGCGCGCAGCGCCGCCGCCACCTTGGACTGGCTCTCGCTGCACGGACACGATCGTCTGGTGCGCAGCGCGGTGGTGGTCATCAATATTCCGCGGGCCGGATCGCCGAATGTGGGGATCCAGCAGTTGCGCGAGTACTTCCTCTCGCGCTGCCGCGCGGTGCACATCATTCCGTTCGACCCGCATATGTCCGAGGGCGCGGAGATCGATCTGCACCGCCTGCACAAGCACACCAAGCGCGCCTACGTCGAACTGGCCGCGACAGTCGCCGACGATTTCGCCACCGATCACCGCCGCTACGGCAGCTAGGGCCTGTGTCGAAGTCCGCGCGAACGGACTTCGACCCATGGTTGCTGTGGCCGATTACCAGCAGTATGTGCGATCGAAGGATTCGTAGCAGTCGGCCCGGTAGTCGTTGCGGTCCTTGACATCCGAATTGGGAATGGCCCCACCGATTCCCGCGCCGATGGCGCCACCGATCAGGGCGCCTGCCAAGAAGCCGATGGGCGCGGTGATCACCGCGAGCACGAACGCGCCCGCGATGCCGATGGCCAATCCGATGATCGCGCCGGTCATCGCGCCTGCGAGCAGACCGACGGCCAGGCCGGTCCCGATGCTGCGCTCGCGCGGTGAGGTCTCGACCCACCGGCCGACGGGGGTGGCGGTGAGATGAGTGCCCGTCGCTTCCACCTCGGGACGCAGTTCGACCGTGCCTTCGGGGAGGGCGACGGTGCGCGGCAGCGTGGCGACCAGCGCGCCCGCATTGTCGGTGACGGTCACCGAATTGTCGGTGAGCGCGAAGTGCCCGCCGAAGAGGTTGGCGGACAGGCTCTTTCCATCCGAGGACTTGGCTACCTCGAAGGCGACGCCACGTTCGGTGCCGTGCACTATATTCGGGTGCGCGGCGGCCGGATTCGGCTGCGCGGCAACCGGATCGGCATGTGCGATACCGCCGACCAGGCCGGTGGCCGCGACGGTGAACAGCGCCGCGACGGTGATATTCCTGATACCCACTCTGTGTGTCCCTCGAACTCCGCCAACCTCGCCGCGTTCTCGCGAGCGCGACTCCTCCACTCATTCGCGAGGGAGGCGAACCAACGGTATCGGTCGCACCCCTGCGGAGCATCAGGGTTCCCCCTGAGATCGACTCGTAATTTCCAACTGGATGCAATCCCAAGCGCCATTATCCATTCGGACGGACGCCGCCATTCGACAAAGCCCATGAAATTAGGGGCTGCCGCGAGGGATTTCTCGCGATCGGATGTGGGGAATCGCACAGGCCGATCGAAATACAAACGTATGGAAACAAACACGGTCGACCGGCGCAATACCGACCGACCGTGTCCATTACGCGCCGGAGGAGACAGCGAGCGCGACGCGACCTACCATTCGGGGAGGCGGCGGCGGCCCGCCAATACATCGCGCACCAAATCGTCGTAGGCATCGGCCAATTCGGCCAAGTGGTGCCATGCGCCGTGTAGGCGATCGTCGTGGGCATCCAGGGTCATCAGCGCGTGGTGGGCACGGACCGAGGATTCGGCGATGCGGTCGATGACCGCGCCGATGGTCTCGGTATGCAGCGTCGCGCCCAAACGGTGCCGGGGGATGCTGCGGGCCACCCAATCGTCGATGGCCATGACCAATTCCATTCTGCGGCGCTCGATTTCGACGATAGCTGCCGGATCGGTGTCGATGGAACCGCCCCTGCCGACTTGGCGTCTTTCGTGCAGGATCGCCAAATCGCGGGCGAACCATAGCAGTGGACCGCCGACCACTCGGTGCCCGCGGCACGCCCGTACCAATAGATCAGAGGTGGGAAGCAGTCCGGGTGAAACGGACTGCGTCGCCGAATCGACACCCCGCGACACGCCGGGGAGAGCCATTACGACCGTTGTATCCGAACCTGCCACGTTGCCTCGCCGTCATCGCCGCACAACACCGGATCAGGACGTTCATTACAATAAACCTCTGAAGGCACCTGTCAAGCGATACCGGGCCGTAGCGGGGCACAAAGAGTACACTTCGTTACCTGCACGACCAACCGAGGAGCAAGATGCCGGAAGGTCCGACGTATCACCGGATCGCAGACCTGCTTCGCGAGGAGATCCGCGCCGGCAAATGGCAGCCGGGCGACCGCCTTCCGAGCCACACCGAACTCGCCGAGCAGATGCAGGTGTCGATTACCACCGCTCGCAACGCGATTCAGGTCCTGGTCACCGAAAATCTGGTCTACACAGCCACTTCCCGAGGCACCATCGTGCGCAGTCGCGAGGTGCTGGAATCCGTTGCGACCGACCCGATTCGACCGGATCGACCGCGCTCGCCGCACGATATCTTCTCCGAGATCGCCCGCAGCGCCGGACGCGAGCCGACCAAGGAGTTCAGCGCCCGCATGCTGCCCGCGAGCGCGGAGGTGGCGCGCTGGCTCGGGGTGGCGCGGGATACGTGGGTCCTCGCGCGCACCGTGGTGCAGCACCTCGATCACGAGCCGTGGTCGTGGGAGGTGAGCTTCTATCCGCGAGATCTGGCCGAGGCCACCGGAATCGACTCACCGCACGATATTCCGGAGGGCACCACGCGGCGGCTGGCCGAGCGCGGCCACGCCGAGACCGCGCACCGCGACACCCTCTCCGCCCGCCCGGCCAGTGCCGAGGAGGCGGCCGTGCTCGGCGTCGCTCCGGGCACGATTCTGTTGGATCACTTGCGAATCGGTGCGACACACGAGCGGATCACCAGGGCCACTCGGCATCGCTCGATCGCCACCCGCAATCGCGTCGCCTACGAGCTCGGCGATTCCGAGGGCACGGCCCTGATTCGCCGAACGCTGGGCGCTCCAGCGGGATTGGATATCGCACTGCCATGACGATAGATCTGCGCCGGGCCGCCGCGGGCGACCTCGGCGCTATTTGCCGCCTGCGCCTGCAACGCACCGCCTGGTTGACCGCACGCGGTTCGGATCAGTGGACCGCGGCCGGGCGCGGACTGCCGATCGAGTTGTTCGCACGGGCCGTCGGCCGCGCGCTCGACGCGGGCGAGACCTGGATCGCCGAGGTGGACGGCGAACCGGCGGGCACCATTACCGTCAATGATCGCGCCGATCCGGGACTGTGGTCGCCGTGGGAGCTGGCGGACGCGGTGATCGTGCACTACATGATCGTCGACCTGCGCTTCGCAGGCAGGCGCCTCGGTCATCGTCTGCTCGCGCAGGCCGCTGTGCTGGCGAACGAGCAGGAGCGAGCCTGGGTGCGACTGGACGCGTGGACGACCAATGCCGATCTGCACGCCTACTATCGGCGGGCCGGTTTCGCGCTGGCGCGTATCGCCGGGCCGAGGGCGAGCGGCCCCTCCTGCGCCCTGTTCGAGCGAAGCACCGACAGTTGGGATTTCGCCGCCGCGACGCCCGAAACCCACGGTGCTCCCGCCAATCCGCGCTCGAGCTGAACGCACGGGGCCGACACGCGCTACAGCGGTGGCAGATAGGCGATCTGGATCATTTCCTCACCGCGCGACCGCGAGATGTGGGTGCCGCGTCCCGGCGGGAGTTTCGACGGGCGCAGATCGCCGAAGACCCGGCCCTCATCCCTGGGACCACTCATGAGCAAGGCGTCGACCGACATATTCTTCAATCCGCCGACGACATTGTCGTAGAGGGCGCGCGACATACCGCCCGCCCGCCGGGTGAGGATCAGGTGGAAGCCGAGATCCCGTGCCTGCGGCAGATATTCGATGATCGGACCGAACGGGTTGCCTGCGGTCATGACCATGTCGTAGTCGTCGACGAGCAGGAACAGCTCCGGCCCGGCCCACCAACTGCGCTCGCGCAATTCCTGCGGGGTGATATTCGGGCCGGGGATGCGGCCGGACAGGAACTGGCCGATCTCGCCCAGCAGGGGACCCGCCGTCTGTGAGGAGGTGGAGTAGCCTGCCAACCGCTCCTCGGGCACCACGCCGAGCAGGGTGCGGCGATAGTCGATCAGGACGATCTTGGCGTCGGTGTCGGTGGAGTTCTCCACGATGCCCATCGCGATATTGCGCAGCAGGGTGGTCTTGCCGCTTTCGACGTCGGCGAAGGCCATGAAGTGCGGTTCGGCATCGAAATCCAGGATGTAGGGCTCCAATTCGTTCTCGCCGAGCCCGATGCACACCTTGCTGTGACTGAGTTCGATACCCCTGGCGCGGGCGGCGGCGATGACCTCGTCGCGATCCACCTGCGCGGGCAGCATGCGCACCTCGGGCGCCCTCCGCTCGCCGTACATTTCGGCCAACTGCGCACGCGCCGCCGCGACACCGTCGCCGACGGTGACCGGATCGGAGTCCGAGTCCAGACGCGGCAGGGCGATGAGCATGTGCAGCTCGTCAGCGGTCAGGCCGCGGCCGGGGCGGCCGACCGGCACCAGAGCCGCTGTGCGCCTGCCCATTTCGGAATCGCCCGGATCACCCAGCCGCAGCTCGATCCTGGTGCCGATCTGATCCTTGATGGCGGGCCGGATCTCGGCCCAGCGCGCGGCGGCGATCATCAGGTGGATGCCGTAGGACATGCCGCGCGCGGCGATGGCATGGATGGCGGGTTCGAGGGATTCGAACTCCTCGCGGATGGTGGCCCAACCGTCGACCACCAGGAAGACATCGCCGAAATGGTCGGCGGCCAGCGGATCGTCGGGATCGGGTGCGGTCCCGTTGATCAGCCTGGCCTCGAGCTGCGCGTATTTGCGACGGCGGAAGTCGTTCATGGACTCTATGCCCAGCGTGTTGAAGCGTTCTTCACGCTCGCGAAGCAAGGTGCTGAGCTCGGCGATGGTGCGGCGCACCCGATCCACGTCCTGACGGCCCGCCACCGAGCCGACGTGCGGGACGCCGCGCAGGCCGTTGAGCGTGCCGCCACCGAAGTCGAGGCAGTAGAACTGCACCTGTTCTGGTGTGTGAGTGGCGGCGGCGGCCATGACCATGGTGCGCAACGTGGTCGATTTACCCGATTGCGGACCGCCTGCCACCGCGACATTGCCCTGCGCGCCTGCCAGCGCGATGGTGAGCACGTCGCGCTTCTGCTCGTAGGGCTTGTCGATCACGCCGATCGGCATCCACAGCTGACCGTGCCGGTTGACCGGTGAGCGCCAATCCGGGTCGGGCAGCAGCATATCCACGGTGGGCGATTCGTCCAGCGGCGGTAGCCAGACCTCGTGGGCGGGACGACCGTGCCCGGTGAGGCGCTTGACGACCACATCGAGCAGCGAATCGGGCAGGCCCTCCTCGGCGCCCGCAGCGCCGGGCGGCGGTGGGAGATCCGGAAGTGCCGGCCGCGCACCAGGTTGCGATATTTCGACGCGTTCGGGCATGGCGACCGGTGCGGCGGTGAAGACGGTGGCCGCGCCCGCGCCGAACACCCTGCCGTCGGCCTGACGCGGGCCGGTCGGCGAGATATAGGGTCCGGAGACGTAGGTGGCGTTGAAGCGCAGCGGATCGTCGGCGTCGCTCTTGAGGTAGCCCGAGCCGGGGATGGCGGGCAGGTGGTAGGCGTCGGTGATGCCGAGCACGGCGCGAGATTCGTTGGCGGAGAAGGTGCGCAGGCCGATCCGGTAGGACAGGTGCGAGTCCAGGCCGCGCAGCTTGTTCTCTTCGAGGCGCTGCGAGGCGAGCAGCAAATGCACGTGCAGCGAGCGGCCCAGGCGGCCGATCATCACGAACAGATCTGCGAAATCCGGTTTCTGCGAAAGCAATTCGGAGAACTCGTCGACAATGATGAACAGCGCGGGCAGCGGATCGAGCGGAGTGCCCGCCGCACGCGCCTTCTCGTAGTCGGTGACATTGGCGAAATTACCCGCGGAACGCAACAACTCCTGGCGGCGGTTCATTTCACCGGCCAGGGCGTCACGCATGCGGTCCACCATCGAGAGTTCTTCCTCGAGGTTGGTGATGACCGCGGCGACGTGCGGCAGCGGTTCCATGCCGAGAAAGGTCGCGCCACCTTTGAAGTCGACCAGCACCAGGTTCAGCGCATCGGGCGAATGGGTGGTGACCATGGAGAGCACCAGGGTGCGCAGAAATTCGGACTTACCGGAACCTGTTGCACCGATGCACAATCCGTGCGGACCCATACCGTACTCGGCGGATTCCTTGATATCGATCTCCACCGGCGAACCGTCCGGTGTGACACCGATGGGCACCCGCAGCCGCTCGCGGGCGGTGCGCGGGCGCCAAACCTTGGCGGGATCGATCTGCGCCGCGTCGGTAATCTTCAACAGCGCCATCAGACCGGGATCGGTGCGTGTCTCGTCGCCGAGACTGACGATCTGGGCCGCCGTGGCAATGCGATAGCGGGCCAGACTGCGCGCGAAGGCGGCGGCCGCGGCGGTGTCGACGACATCCGCGGTGGCGAATCTCTCCACGCCGCCCGCGCTTCGAGCGCTGATATCGCCGTCGCGCACCACCAGTTGCAGGCCGCGGCGGGCGGCGAGGCCGGTCTCGGGCGCGGTGAGGTCGAGCACGGTGACCGAATCCAGACCGGATTCGCTGATCAGCCGCTCCGATCCGCTGACGTAGCCGTCATCGATCACCACCACCAGGTGCAGCCTGCCCTGCGTCGGCTGCGGATTGCGCATGAAGCGCCCGCGCTCGAGCAGTTCCGAGGACAGCGCCGTCTCCAGTTCGGCCAGCGAGCCGTACATCATTCTGGCCGTGCCCATTCCATCGCGCACACTCGAATGTTGCAGGTGTGGTAGCCATTTCGCCCAGGACCAGGCCGGTCCATCGGGATCGGCGCAGACAATGGCCACCGCGACGTGATCGGGGCCGTGGAATGCGGTGAGTTCCAGGATCATCGAGCGCACCAGCATGCGCGACTCGTCGGCCGGACCTTCGATATTGATGGCGGGGAAGGCCCGCAACGAGACGGCCGTCGGCAGCCGATGCACCACCGAGTGGGTGCGCACGAAACGGCGCAGCGCCACCGTCGACACCGGCTCCAGATCCTCGATCGGTCCGGTTTCGGGGCGGGCCAGTTTGGTGGCGAGCCGGTGACTGCCGACACCGACACGCACATGACCGAAATCCGGATCGGCGGGGCGGCGCTCCCACATGCGCCTGGTGCCGATGACCGAGGGCAGGTCGATGGGTTCGGGATGGCTCCAGGACAGCGCCTCGAGCTGTTTGGTTCCGGTGCGGCGCACCTCTTTCCGCATTTGGTCCAGGTAGCGGAAGTAGTCCTTGCGCTCCTCGTTGAGTTCGCCCGCGCCCTTGGGACCCATATTCCGGAAGCCCATGAGCATGCCGCCCATGGACATGAGCATCATCATCGGGAACATCATGCTCATCGGATTGGCCAGCAGGCTTTTGCCCATCACGACCATGAACCCGATCATGCCGATGATCGCCACCACCATGACGACCGGCATGAGCTTCATCATCAGCGGCGTCGGCATATTGCGCTGGATCTCCGGCGGCGAGGTCAGCGCCACTTCACCGCCGGGGGGGCGCGGCGGGGCGATGCGGGGACGGCGGACGAAGCCCTCGGTGACCATGGTTCCTCTATCGATCAGTCGGCGAGCGAGTCGGCGAAGGGTTCGTGGCGGCGGCGACGGAACGGAATCGCCACGGCCGCACCGATGGCCAGCGCGGCCAGGCAGGTGATCGAACCGATGACGGCCACGCGGCGCGGCAGCGGATCCGGGCCGGGCGCGGCCACCGGCGCGGCGGCCGGATGCGGGTCGGCGGCCCCGTCGGTGAGCACCCCGCGCGGCAATTGGGCGGTGAGTGCGGCGACGGGATCGATCAGGCCCGCGCCGATCCGGTCGTCGTGGCCATCGCCCGGCGCGTGCGCGGTGCGAATGATCCGATCCATGACCTGGCCCGCGGTCAGGTCGGGAAAGCGGGATTTGACGAGTGCGGCGAGTCCGGCGACGTATGGTGCGGCGAAACTCGTTCCCTCGATGGGATGCACACCGTCCTGGCCCTGCACGCTGTCGATGAGTCCGGCGCCGCCGGGCCTGCTGTCCAGCGACACGATCTGCCTGCCGATCGCGGCGACGCGCACCCACGGGCCATTGAGCGAGAGTTGCGATGGCGTGCCATCCGGATCAACGGAGGCCACCGACAGCACGTAGGGCGCGAACCAGGCCGGACTCGCCACGGTTTTCACCGATTGCCAACCGCCGCCGTCGTTCTGGTCCTTGCAGGCGCCGTCCTGCTGGAGGTTGCCCGCGGCGGCGACCACGACGACATTGCGGTCGTAGGCGTATTTGATGGCCGCACCGAGCGGACCGTCGGCGGTATCGGCTCCCGCCGGACTGCAGGCGACCTCGGAGATATTGATGACGGTCGCACCCATATCTACGGCCCGCACCACCGCACCGGCCAGGGTGATCACATTGCCGTAGCCGGAGGGGGCGATGGCGCCCGGCGGCGGATTGCCGCCGCCGCGATTCTTCGGTTCGAAAGCCAGGCTGAGCTGGCGGATGGTGAGGATCTCGGCATCGGGTGCGACACCGGTGAAGGCATCGGCCGGGCTGGGCTGGGCGGCAATGATTCCCGCGACGACCGTCCCGTGTCCATCGCAGTCGACGGTGCCGTCGGTATCGGAGACGTAATCGCCGCCTGCCTGTAACGCGGGCAGGCGCGGATGCCGGTTGACACCGGTGTCGATCACCGCGACCTTCTGGCCCGCGCCGCGGCTGAACTGCCACGCCTGCGGCAGGTCGAGTACGCGCTGCGCCACCGGCGCCTCGGCCGGGACACCATGTGCGAGCAACGGGTCCGCGCACACCACGCGCTGTTCGGTCGGTTCCAGCGGGGCGGGATGACCGCCGAGCCCCTGCGCGACGCCGAAGGCTCCCGGATCGACCGCCGGTGGCGCGATAGCACCGGCCGACACCGGCCAGCCGAACTGGGCCGCGGTGAATATCCAGGCGGCGCAGGCCGATCCGAACCCCCGCCGCGTTCCGGTCATATGTTCCTGGCCATCGCGTATACGTCCATCACCCACAGCACCAGCGGTATCAGCGCGCAGATCAGCAGGTATTCGGCGATTTCCAACAGGCGGCGGGTGACCGGCGTGACCTCGATGTGCGGGGCGATGACGCCGAAACCCACCACCGCCACGGCGAAGACGAGCAGTAGTCCGGCGGTGAGCAGCAGCAGGTCGCCATTCCCCAAGCCGAGTCCGGCCAGCAGGCCGACCACGATGACGCAGCCCGCGGCGATGAGTGTGCCCGCCTGGATCAGGTCGGCGAAGGAACGCCCCCGCGTGCACAGCACGATGGCCGCGAGCACCGCGAGCACCGTGCCCGGCAGGCCCGCCGCGCCGAGCGGATCGGCCGCGCCGAGCGCGCCGAGCGCCGCGGCGATCGAACACCCGATGAGCATGCCGGTCTGGTATTGGTTTGCCGCCCTGGCCCGTTCGCCGAGCCCTGCGGCCGACGGGAGCGCCGTGGCGCCGATCGCGCCGATGCCCTCGATGGTGGGTCTGGGCTCGTGATCGGCCGGGTCGATGGCGGCGCCCGCCGTCGGCACCGGCGGCACCGGCAGCCGCGCCAGCACCGCGGCCAGACGCGGCACGAACGAGATGAGGGTGATGGCGACGACCAGCACCGCGGCCGCGATCTTCGGCAGATCCGAATCCCAGATCATCCGCACCGCCGCGGCGACACCACCGAAGAGCGCGAGCAGGACCGCGGTGGCGGTCAGCACCGCACCGGTCCCGGTGGTGCGATAGCTGAGCAGCGCCGCCACCAGCAGCACCGAGAAGCCCAGCAGCAGATGGGGACTGCCGAGCGCGTGCGGAACGAATAGCGCCGCACCCGCTGTGAACAGCAGCAACGCGCAGCATTGCAGCCAGCTCGCGGTGAGCGGATCGGCGTACTTGCGCGCGGCGATGGCGGCGGCCACCGCGGCGGCCAACGCGACGCCGGTGAGCAGGAAGGGGGCGGCCAGATCGGAGCCATTGGACCGATCGCGCACCAGCAGCAGCACCGCCAGAATGGTCGCCGCCACGGCGGCGATCAGTCCGGTCCAGCGCGCCGCCGCCGCGGACCAGCCGCGGAAGTCGACCGTGGTGAGCCGGGATACGGCATCGATGACGTCATCGAAGAGCGCGGGCGTCTCCTTGGCGGTGACCGCGCGCAGCACCAGCAGTTCGCCGTCGTAGACCTCGGCCTCGGTGAGGGTGCGGCTGAGCGGGATGGCGTCGCGGCCGAGCCGGGCCAGCGTCCAGTGCTCACTGCGCAAAGGCGGTGCGCCGTCCTCGCTCTCGGTGATGTCCGGATTGCGGGATTGGATCAGCGCCACCACATCGCCGATGAAGGCGGCGATCGGCACGGTCGCCGGGAGTCCGACATCGAGCTGGGTATTACCACCGATGACGGATACTCGGCACAATTCGGGTTCAGCGGCTCCCAAGCCACTGCTCAACGACTCGGTCAACTGCTGAACGACCCCAGCTCTTGTATGAATCCAGCCACGTGACTGAGCAACCTACCTCTTGAACCTATCTGCACGGTCACCACATTTCACCCGTGAGAGGGATTTTCGCGCACCGCGCGACCGGCCGCTCTCTCTCACGACGGTGGGAGATGACGTTGCAACCGACCGAAGGCGAAACCTAATCTATCCGACAGACCGGTGCCACGCGATCCCTATAGGCTGGTCGGTAGAGAACTTCAAAGCATCCACTTCATCGAATATCTTTGGGACCGACTGCAATGACGACCGGCAACCGCCAAGCACAGCGCGCCTTCGACGCCGGAGTCCTGTCGCTCGGACTGACCATCGACGGTCAGGAATCCGCACGCGACCTCGACTACGCGAAGCTGGCCTTCCAACGCGCCACCGAGTGGGATCCGACCATGTGCGATGCCTGGCTGGGCCGGGCCGCCACGGGCGAGGTGACCAAGGAGGTCATCGCCAACCTGCACCGCACCAGCGCGACTTCGCTGCATCGCGAACAGCGCAGGCTCGGATTGCCGCCACGCGCACTTGCGGGCCGCTTCCTCGCCGGTCTCTACATCGACTACCCACTCGCCGGGTACACCGAGATCTGGCTGGCCCAGGCGGCGCAGCTCATCCAGGACAAGCAGTACGACGAGGCCGAGCGGACACTCGACGAACTCGCCACCCACCGGCGCGGGATGCTGTCGGATCCCGACCGCGAGGCCGATGACCGCATCAGCGCGTATATCCGTGGCGTACTGCACTTCACGACGCAGCGCTGGCCCGAGGTAATGACCGTACTGGCGGGCTCGGCGGAATGGGACGACCCCTACCTGGCCACGGGCGCGCACGTCATGGTCGGTTCGGCCTGCGCGCAACTGGGCCTGTTCGGCGAGGCCATTCGGCGCATGGAGCAGGCCGAGGCGGGTCCGATTCCGTCGGCGCGGCCCACCGCCATGTTCTGCCGCGGGCTGTGCCTGCGCGAAACCGGCCACGAGGAGCAGGCGCAGGCCCTGTTCGAGAACGTGTATTCGCAGGCGCCCGACTTCGCGGCCAACACCCAGGCCATGCGCGACCGCACCTACCGAATCACGGTCACCACCAAGGAGAATATCGACGCCCGCACCGACAAGTGGGATTCGGCCTCGGCGCCGTCGATCGAATCGGTGCAGCAGGCCGAGCACGAGGACCGGGCCAAGCGGGTCCTCGGTGAGGCGCGCGCCGAACTCGACCGCCAGGTGGGCCTGGCCTCGGTGAAAACGCAGGTGGCCAAGTTGCAGGCCACCGCGCAACTGGCCAAGATCCGCGCCGGGAAGGGGATGGCCAGTGTGCCGCGCGGCAATCATCTGGCCTTCACCGGCCCGCCCGGTACGGGCAAGACCACCATCGCGCGCGTGGTGGCCAAAATCTATTGCGGTGTAGGGCTGCTCAAGACCGACAAGGTGGTCGAGGCCAAACGCGTGGACTTCGTCTCGCAGAACCTCGGCGGCACGGCCATCAAATCCGACAAGCTCATCGATTCCGCCATGGACGGCGTGCTGTTCATCGACGAGGCGTACACCCTCATCCAAACCGGCCTGATGGGTGGCGACGCCTTCGGCCGGGAGGCGGTGGATACGCTGCTGGCCCGCATGGAGAACGACCGCGACCGACTGGTGGTGATCATCGCGGGCTACGACGGCGAGATCGACCGCCTGCTGGCCTCCAACGACGGTCTGGCCTCGCGTTTCGCCAAGCGGCTCCAGTTCCCGTCCTACACTCCCACCGAACTGGGCGAGATCGGACAGATCATCGCCACCTCGCGCGACTCCGAACTATCCGATGAGGCAATGCGATTGCTGATCAAAGCCTGCGATGGGCTCTACAACTCCGAGCGGGTGGACCAGAGCGGGCAGCAGCGGCGCGGTATCGATCTGGCCGGTAACGGACGGTTCATTCGCAATGTCATCGAGGCGGCCGAGGAGGAGCGGGAGTTCCGGCTCGCCAACGATGCCTCACTGGATCTGAGCGCCATCGACGAATCGATGCTGATGCGCATCGAGGCGGCGGATATGCAGGCGGCATTGGGCGGGATCGTCGCCTCTCTCGGCGGCTGACCGAGCACTGCTTTCCGCAAGTGCCGTACCGGTCGTCAGCGACTCCTCCTGGCGGTCGGCCCTAGTACAGCGCCGACCGCGGCCAAGTTACCGTGCGGCGGCCAGTGATTCGCCGATGTACCACATCTCGTCCGGGGTGGTGACCATATTGACGGTCGCCGCCGCGGTCGAGGTGCGGACCGTGATCAGGTTGGGGGCGGCCGGATCCTGGGTGAGCACCACGTCGGCATCGAACTGCCCCGGCGGATCCTGCGGGCCGCGCACATGCACGATGGTCGCGCCGCCGGTTATCGCGGTCGGTGGGATCCCGTCGAACACCACGACGGTGGCGGTCGGGGCGATGGCGACGGGCGACGGGCTCGGATGCGGCGGGTGATAGCTGGCGCCCGCGGCCCGCGGGGCCAGCGTGAGCATCTGGGGCGTGCCCACATTGCCCACCATCGAGGTCCAGGCATCGGGGCGGTCGGTGTGCACGATGGCGTGGGCGCCGAGCGCGATGGCGCGCAGGATCACCTGCTGGGCCAGGTCGAGTTTGCCGATGACCTCCAATTGCCGTGTGCCCGCGCCGATCAGCGGCACGGCAATGCCCTGGCCCAGGTCGTCGGCGCCGATCAACTGGCCGCAGCCCGCGGTGGGCAGGGCGATGCCCTCGAGTGCCGCGAGCGGGCCGTGGTAGTCACTCACGCCGTCGTCGCCGTGACCCGCCCGCACCGGCAGGCTGTCGAGCAGGGCGCGATACTGCCTGCCCTGCAGCGGGCGCAGGCCGGGCACCGGCGGTTCCTCCGGTGCGGTCGCGGTATCGAAGCGCACGAGTGCGGCCATGGTGATCGGGGTTTCGACATCGCGACGGCTCGCTTTGTCGCCGTCCGGACGCAGGCGCACGGTGACCGTGGTGCCCAGGCTCGGCGTGGCCCACACCTCGGAGAAGCCGCGCGGGCCGATCAGTTCCGGGCCGATCTCGTAGCTGGTGAGGTATGCGTTCCCGGCGACAAGACATTTCGGCGTCTCGGTGAAGTCTTCGAGCGCGATCCCCCTGGTGAGCGTGCGCACCGCGCCATTGATCTCCGCCGAGGTGAGCACCGAGACCGAGATATCCAGCGCGGCCAACCGATTCGCCACCCGGCGGGTGGCGATGATGGCGGTGCGCAGCGCGCCGGTGCCGCCGCCGCCTCTGCTCTGCACTGCCTCGACATTGGCCAGCGGATCCAGCCGCAGCACCAACCAGACAGTGCGGTGGGCGATGGCGGGCAGCGGGCCGAGGATGCGGTCGTAGAGTTGGGCCACCACACCGGCTTCCGCCGTGCGCGCACCGGTGCTGACCACATCGATCGAGTCGAGTCGGATATCGAATTGGCTCAGGCATTTACCGATTTCGGTGAGTGGAACCACCTGGTCGGTGCTGAGCGAGCCGCGCCGCAACAGCGTCATGGCATCCGGCGGCGGATCGATGCGCACGACGGTGGTGAGCTGCTTGCCGTCCCAGCGCACGCCGTAGCTGCCGCCCTCGGGTAGCGGCACATCGAAGGCGTCGCGGGCGGTATCGCGCCTGCCGGGTTTGGTACGCCGCCAGCGGAAGGCGACCGCGCGGCCGAACATACCCGCCAAATTGCGCGGGTAGCGCCTGCGGACCGGCACCGCGCCGAGTAGCAGCACGGCCGCGCCGGAGAGGATGATCGCCCACAGGGGCGCCCGCAGTATGGTTGCCGTCCAGCCCGCCAGGGCCGCCAGCAAACCCAGAGGCACCACCAATCCCAGTGGAATATGGCGAAACAACCAGAATTCGGGATCCCGCAATGCGGTGTTGTCCGGGGTTTCCGTTTCGTTCACAGCCTCGTTCGCCTTCGGCACATGGTCCAACTGCGCTCACAGTACCGCGCCACAACGGTATTCGCGGCGGCGCGCGGTGCCGCGATTGACAGCCGACGCCGGGTCGATACGGTTGGTTTGTATTGTCGGCCCGCTTCGGCCGCGCATACCAGGAGTTTCCGGTCTCGAACTTCCCAATGTTGGGAGTTCCGACCCGAATTCGGGATACTGCGTGATAGAGATCTTGAAATGGAGAGCACGTGCCGGCTCAGCTGACCACCAGGGCACAGGTAAACGGATATCGATTCCTGCTGCGGCGGCTCGACCACGCGCTGGTGCGCCGCGATGTGCGCATGCTGCACGACCCCATGCGCTCGCAGACGCGCTCCATGCTGGTCGGTGCGGTCCTCGGCGTGCTGGTGGTGGCGGGATTCGCCATCCTGGCCTTCCTGAAGCCGCTCGGCGCGGTGGGCGACACCAAAATCATCATCGGCAAGGAGAGCGGCGCACTGTACGTGCTGGTCGCCGACGCCCAAGGTAATCGGGTGCTGCACCCGGCGCTCAATCTCACCTCGGCCCGGCTCATCGCGGGCGATGCCGAGAGTCCGAATTCGGTGAAGGAAAGCAAGCTTTCGGATTTCGCGCGTGGGCCGATGCTCGGCATCCCCGGCGCGCCCGCGGCACTGCCCGGTTCGGGCGATGGCGGGCGGTCGGACTGGGGTGTGTGCGAGGCGGTGCAACTCTCGGGCACCGGTAGCGCGGTCGGTTCGCCCGGTGTGCTCACCACCGTCTTCGGCAGCAAGCCGGATCTCAACGACCGGATCAAGCGCACCGCGTCCGATGAGGCACTGCTCGCGCAGCGTTCCGGGACGACGTATCTGATCTACGACGGCAAGCGCGCCGAGATCGATCCGAACAACTCGGTGATCGCGCGGGCGTTGAATCTCGGTGCGGCCAAACCGCGCCCGGTCGGGCCGGGCCTGCTCAATGCCGCCGAGGCGGTGCCGCCACTGACTTCACCGAATGTTCCAGGGGCCGGTCAGCCAGGGCCTGGGCGCCTGAGCGATATTCCCGTTGGCGGTGTGATCGCGGTGGGCGCCACCGCGCGCGACGCCAAATCCGAACTCTATGTGGTGCTGGCCGACAGCGTGCAGAAGATCAGCGAGTTCGCCGCGCAGGTGCTGCGCACCGCGAATTCGCAAGGTATGCGGGAGATCAAGCCGATGCCACCGGATGTGCTGACGAATATGCCGGTGTCGCATCAACTACCACTGGATCACTTCCCCGCCGCCGCACCGCGGATTCTTTCCGCCGAGGATGCACCGGTGAGCTGCGTTTCCTGGTCGAAGACACAGCGCAGCGGCGGCGTCGCGGACAGTCCCGGCGATCGGGCTTCGGTGAGCCTGCTGGCGGGAGCCCGCCTGCCCCTGGCCAATTCGGCCAAGCCCGTGGAGTTGTCGAGTGCCGATGGTGTCGGTGATCGCACCGATGCCGCCTACATTCCGCCGTCGACCGGCGAATTCGTACGGATCACCGGTATGGAGGCGGGCAGTCCGCGCCGAGGCAGCCTGTTCTATCTGGCGGACAATGGGATTCGCTACGGGATACCTGATATCGAGACCGCCGAAGTACTCGGTCTCGGCAAAGCACCGAAACTCGCACCCTGGGCAATTGTCGGCCAATTCGTGCCGGGGCCGACGCTTTCCAAGCACGATGCGCTGAGCAGCTATGACACCTTGCCCAATGGGCGGGAGAAATAGGACACACACGCAAGAGGGCGGGGCTGGAAGAAGTTCCAACCCCGCCCTGCCTGGGTCATGGTAGATCGCGAGCGTTAGGCACCCTCGAACCAGGAGCTGATCTGCTGATCCGCGTTGCTGATTTCGTCGAAAGCGTCTTTGACACTGACGCCGAAATCGGACAGGATCTGCTTGGCCTCCGCATAATCCTTGTCCCAATTCGCTTGAGAAGCTTGATATGCCTGGAGGGACTTGTTGTCCTCCCAGGCTGCGGCAAGCGCCTGGCCGTGGCTCTTGAGCTCTGCGGATTCGTGATCGAGTGCCTTGAAGGCCGCATCGAGTGCGCCATGCAGTTCCTCGATGGTCGCGGCGTTGTAGTGCGTCTTATCGGCGTTGTAACCCATGCTCTTCTCCTAAGTCTTTTGCGATTGCCTACGCGCCGGTGCCCATATTCAGTTGGCTGCCGGTTGCCGCGATCTTCTGGGCGCTGTTCGTCTCCGTGGCATCGAGCTTCTTGCCACCGGACCCGACGTTATTCGCGATCTCGTCCAGCCGCAGGTTCAGCTTCAGCGCGCTGTGGTCCCAGTCGGCGTGCACCTTGTCGAACGCCTGCTTGGCAGCGCCTTCCCAGCCACCGCCCGCACTGTCGACCATGTCGCTCACCTTCCGGATCGTTTCTTTGATCTTGGCGACGGAGCCCAGCATGTCGCTGCTGGCCTTCTGGGATGCGGGATCGTTTTTCACCGACATGATGTACCTGCTTTCAAAAGAGTGAATTTGCGAACAGTGACGCCGCAGCGGCGTCACCCGAGTGTGAGATGACCGCTGTTACCGCTACAGCCACCTCCCCACGGGCAACGTCTCGATCAGCGCCGTGATCGCCTGCGCGACACGATGATCGGTGCCCGGTGTGACAGTGGACCAGAGCTGCTGGTCCGCGGCGACACCCGGTGCGGCGACCACGCGGCCGCGCCCGGTGTCGTACACCGCGACCGCGCCGGGCGGCCGGGTGGTCACGCCGAACTCGTGGGCACAGACCACTATTTCGGCGTAAGCGTGACAGGACGCGAAGGCGATTCCGTAGTTCGTCGCGTCGTGGGCGGCGACGCCGAGGGCATAGACGGCATCCGCGTAGTCCGCGGAAGTCGTCGCCGCTGCGAGGCGTTCGCTCAAGTCGTGGGAAGGCGCGCTGAAATTGATGAGGTCGGCGGGTTGGGCCGAGCCGAGCGCGTCGGTGATCGGTTTGGCCAGGCTCGCGCCGGAACCGTCGCACCACAGCGTGCGGATGTCGTAGTCGTCTCCGGTGCGGATGGCGATGGCGTGCTGTTCGCCTCGGCGCGCCAGGCAGATTCGGGTGGGCGGGCCGCCGCGGAAGATCCGCGCATTCAGTTCGCAATCGGGCTGGGACAGGGTGTGCATGGCGGTGGCGAGTTCGCCGTCGAGTTCGCCATAGCTGTCGACGAGGCCGCTGCGCTCGAGCCAGGATCGGGCCGCGCGGTTCGCCGCTTCCCATTCGGCGAAGGCATCGTGGTGCGGGGCGACCGAGAGCACCACCGGCAAGGTCTGCACGCCAAGCGCCTGGGCGGCGGCGAGCACACCGTCATTGGTCAGCAGGGTCATGCCACGCCTCCCGTGGTGGCCTGGTTCGGAGCCGGGGCGGCGGGTTGCGGCGCCGTGGTCGGTGCGGCGGTCTCGGCGGCCCCGAGTACAGCCGGTGCCGAGACTATGCCCAGATCGGCGCCGATCGCATCACCCGATGCGGCGGCACGCGACTGGTAGGTCTGCTCCTGCTGCCCGGCCGCGGCGGCCGCGCCGAGCGGCGCCATGGGCGCGCCCGAGGCGGAAGTCGCGGCGGTAGTCGGCGTGAGCTCCGGAATCGGATGGGCGGCAAGGGCTTCCTCGGCGGCCACCGCCTCGGCCGCGACCGGCGCGCGATACGCCCCGAGCTTGCGCTGCGCCGCGACACCACCCACGCCGCGCAGTCCCGTCAGCAGGACACCTCCCGACATCCCGGCGGGCACGGTGGCCGTGGGCCGGACGGCCGCCTGCGCGCCCGCCTGCTCGGCCGCCAGCGGCTCGCCGGAGGCAATTACGGGTGGCTGTTCCTGCTGCCACGGCACGGCCAATGGCTCGGTGGCGGCCTCGTAGGTGCGCATTATGCGCGAGGCCGCGGCCTTCGCCACATCGGCATCGCTATCAGCCTGGGCGGCAATGGCTTTGATCGGCGCGCCGAGTCCGGCGGTCATGGCCTCTAGCGCCTGCTGCGCCTGTTTGATGGCGGCAACATCGAGTTCGCTCGGCATGGTGAGCCGAGCGAGTTGGTAGGCGGCGGCCTGCTTTTCGGCATGCACCGCATTCTGGGCCGCCGCCGCGGCGGCATCGGTGAGCCATTCGCGCAGTTTGGACACACGATGCAGCACTTCACCGCTCGACCCGGATTCCCACGCGCCGTGCAGCGAGGCGACAATGCGGTCGTAGTCGAGCACCGCCGTGCCGAAGGCGGCCGCGAGCTTGGCCCACGTGACCCCGGCCTCGGCCATCGGGGCCACGCCGGGACCGAGTGCCAGTTCCCTGGTCATCCGGTCCGGTTCGCGGGCCTCCCAGACCACACCGGTGAAACCGGGCTGCGGTGGTTCGATCATCACTGCTCCGTGTGCCCCAATCGAATTCAGGCCGAGGCCGAGCCGATGGTGTCCGCGCTGGCGGCATCGACCTTGCCGAGGCCGTCGGCCTGGGCGCGGAATGCCGCGGCCAGTTTGCGCAGTTCGAGCACGCCCGCGCCCGCGCTGTCACCGTAGGAGGCGGCGACCTCGGACATGGTGCGCGCCGCGTGCAGCGACACCTCATCGGTGCCCGCGGCCGCGACGGCGAGCGAGGGCGCGCCGTCCTTCAGTTGTGTGTCGAGCCGGTCGGCCAGTTCGTCGAGCCGGAAGGCCGCATCGCGCGCGGCCGCCGGATCGAAGCTGACACCGTGGAATTCCTGTGCCATGACAACCCTCCTCTACAGAGTCAGTTCTTTGTCGGGGGGTGTATCGGAAATGGATTCGGCCGCACCGACAACCGGCAGCGAAATCCCATCGAGCTTCCCGACGACCTCGTCGCCGTGCTGCCCGGTGACCAGGTGACTGGTCACGGTGCTCGCATCGTGCGCTTCCTTGGCCCCCGCCGCACCCATTGGCCCGCCCATCGGCATCATGCCGGGCGAGGCCGCGCCCGCACCGGGCGTGATCGCGGCGGCCCGCGCCACCGAGGCGTCCATGACCGGTGCCGACGCCGACCCGGTGAGGCCCGGCAGGGGACCGACCGACGCGGCGCGCGTGCCCGACCAGGGTGCCAGCGGCTGCGCGACCGGCGCGAAACCGCCGGGGCCGCCACCGAACCCGCCGGGGCCGCCGCCCGCACCGGAATGCGGCGCGCCGTCCACCGAGAGTTCGCGCTCGCGGTCTTCTTTCTCCTTGGCTTCCTTGGCTGCCAACTCCTTGGCCGGATCGGTCTTCGGAATCAGCAGCGGCGCGAGCTGAGTCGCGGTCTGCATACCCGTCTGGGCCATCTGCATGAGCGGCTGCACCATCTGCATCATCTGCTGCATACCCTGAGCCGAGGTGTCGGCGGCCACCGGCGCCGCGGTGACCGGGACCTTCTGGCCCACCGCCGTCATATTGGCCGAATGCGCGGCCAGTTCGGTGCGGGTCTTGACCACCGTGGCGGTGGCCTCGGCCAGACTCTCCGCCGTCTGCGCGACCAGGAAGTACTGGCCGCCGGGCGAGGCGAGCAGCGGCGAGGCCGCCGTCATGGTCGCGATGTATTTGGCGATCACCGCGGCCATGAGCGCGCCGCCGACCGCCACCGAACCCGCGCCGTCGGCGAGCACCGTCTTCTCCTGCGCGCTCTGCGTGGCGATCTCGGTGCCGTCCTGGGCGGCCTGGCCCGCCTTGTTCGCGGCCTGCATGGCGGCGGTGCTCTGCCACAGCTGCATGACCATCTGTAATGCCGTGCTACCCAACTGCATTGCGGTCTGCAAGCCCTGGGTGATGCCGCCGAGCGCCTGCATCGGATCGCCGCCACCCGGACCGGTGTTGTTCAGTACGCCGGTGCCGAAGCTCTGCTGAAGATCGGTGAAGGGGCGCATGATCGCGCTGAGATCGATGATCGGCAGCGGCGGCAGACCGGGCAGCGGCGGCATGGCGCCGATATCCGGAATCGGGCCGAGGCCGATATCGCGGAGGATGTCATTGACCGGGCGGTCGATGAGCGGGGCCAGCGAACTGCCGCGCAGCAGATCGAGGATGGATTGGTCGAGCGGGGCGGTCATCAGGGCAGCCGACGCTCGAGAGCTGTGAAGTGCGCACCCGACAGGTCCTCGGTGACCTCATAGGTGTCGGCGCCAGAGCACGTGGAGTGCGCGTGCTCTGCCCAGACATGAGCCAGCTCGCAGGTGGAGGTCGCGGTATTGGCCTGCGCGAGAGCGAAAGACGCCAGCAGATCCTGGCCGATCAGTCCGAAGACTGTCGCGGCGGTGGCCATCGTGGCGAACTGGTCGAAGGTGCCCGCCACGGCGGTCGACGTCGCCATGCTCGCGGTGGCGCCCGCATAGCCGCGCATCGCGTTGGGCACGGCCAGGATGTCGCTCATTTGAAATCCCCGATCCTGTAATGCATTTGAACAACTCGGTCAACATACCAACCGAATTGCCGGTCATGGAAGATGGTTTGCACAAAATTAAGGTTGTATCAACGATAGTGCGGTCTACTCGCGGATCTCGTCGTTGAAGGCATTGATCAGATCACCGCGCGCGGCGAACGCACGGGCCGCCGCCGCGTGTGCGGTATCGATCAGCGCCTTCTCGAAATCGGTAGGCGACATTTTCGAAATCGCCTGCGAGAAACGGAGATCAACGAGGGCGCCATTACCGTCGACGGTCACCGAAACGGAACCGTCCGGCGCGGTTTCACTCGCGGTGACCGCACCCATATCGTCGGCGAGATCGCGCAGCCGATACAACCTGCGCTGCACGCTCGCCATCAATTCATCCATGGTTTCGTACATGGCGCTCCAGCTTTCTCGCTAAACCGAGCGCAGCCAGCTCTGTGGCTCCGTCTCGTATTCTTCCTCCTCGGCCATCTCTTGACGAGCCACCTCTTCCTGCGTAGGGAGGCCGAGCAGGGCGAGCGCCGAGGGCGGCATACCCGCCTCGCTCAGCTCCGCGCGCCGCGCCAAACCCGCCCTACTGGCGGCGTGTCTACACAAACGCAGGATGTCGGCCGCCAATTCCGCAGGGGGACGCCCGAGTTCGGAGCGTTCGATCGAAATGCCGAGCGGCAGGCCGAGTTCGGTGGTGCGCACGGTGATCGCACCGGAACGCGAGGCGGCGGCCCACTCGACTATGGTCGGCTGGTCTGGTGTTGTCATGGCATTCAGGCACCTTCGTCCTTGATCACCCGCACAATGGCGGCGATCCTGGCGTTGATCAACTTGATCAAGCGCTGCCCATCGGCCGCGGCGGCGACCGGTGGATCACCATCCTCGATGACGTAGCGACCGTCGTCCAGCAGATCGCGCCATTGAAGCTGATGCCTCGTGATGCCGCGCGGGCCATAGATGGAACGGCCCTGGACGATATCTATGGTGCCGACACTGGGGGCGGCGGTATCCATGAACCGTTTGAGCCGGGCCGCTTGGTCCTGCACGGTATCGGTCGAGGTGGTGCGCAAGACCGCGGAACGACCGTAGCTGTACGCCATTTCGTCGTCGCCACCCCCTGACCGGGCGAGTGTGATGGCATCGAGCTTACCCGCATCGGCCTTCGGCATGAGCTCAACGGCGGCATCGGCGAGGGTGATCGCCTCGCATTCGGTGACGGTGTATCCGGCCGCATACGAATATTCCTTGCCGGGCGACTGGGTTACCAGGTAGCCGCGCTCGCGCCTGCGCACGGCGAGCACCCGCAGCAGATGTCGCGGTTCCCGCGGGGCACGACTATCGAAGCCATTGATCGCGATGCGCAGATCCGGCCGCCAGATCGTATCGAGCACTTCGGCGAAGGACGGATCCAGTGCCAGGCGCGCCCGGTCGAGCACCTCGCGCATTCGGCGTTCGAATTCATCGGCGCCCATGACGTCGGTGGTGAAAGACAGCGGCCACGGCAATGATTCGTGAGTCAGGTCGCGCCAGAGCGCGTAGAACTCGAAATCGGTGAACTTCCAGGTGCGGCTCACTGCTGCCCCGCCACGGGTATGGTCACGATCACCGGATCACCCAGTGCCTCTTCGAGATTCTCCGCCGACTTCAGATACTCGGCCTTCTTGGGATCCTTTGCCTGATTGGCGCCCGCAGCGTTGCCAGGATGCGGTCCGGGGCCGGGGCCGCCGGACATTGGACCCGCGAGTCCGGCCCTGGCCAATGGGTTCGCACCCGCGATCGCCTGGCCGGGCAGGCTGGCGCGGGGGAAAAGCTTTGCGGCGCTGAGTGCTTCGCGCGACATCGGGGTGGCACCGCCGAGGCCGCCACCGGGACCGCCGCCACCGCGGCCGAGTCCGGCGGCGCCATTGATATCCGGCTTCCCGAGGCCCGGAAGGCCCGCGGCGTACTCTTTGGCCTGCTCCTGCATGCCCTTGGCCGCCGCTTGTTTGGCGGCATCCACTGCGGCGGCCATGGCTTGCTGAGCCGCCTGCATGCCCTGGTCCATGCCCTGCTTGGCCTGCTGGGCAGCCTGCTCGGATTGCTGGCGGGCCTGCTGTTCGGCGGCCTGCTGCTTGGCCTGTTCATTCGCGGCCTGCTGCTGGGCGGCCCAGTCCTCGCGTTGTTTGGCCTGGTCCGCGGCGGCCCGGCCCTGCTCTTCCAATTGGGCGGCGGCGCGGGCAGCCTGCGCTCTGCCTGATTCGGGGTCCAGATAGTTCGCCGGTACCGTCGACGGGACATGTCCGGAACCACCGCCTGCGAGACCGGTCATGCCCGCCATATCGCCCATCTTCGGAACCCGTGGCATAGCACCGCCACCCGGCCCGGCACCGAGACCAGGCATGCCGCCCGGAATACCGCCGGGAACCCCTTCCCCCGGCACGCCCGGCAACTGGGGGCCAGGAGCCGCTCCTTGAATTCCAGTGGGCGGGGGCAGTTTCGGGACCATCGAGGTCGCTCTGACGCCCTCCATGTACCAGCCGGAGTATGCCTCCCTGGCGACCGCCATTATCTGCGATTCCACCTCCGGGGTCGGATCCGCGTACGGCGACCCGCCCACCGGCATGTAGGAGTGCACTACGGAAGTCCAGCCCGCGCCGTTCGAGAGCAGTCTTCCTATTTCCCGCATCCCATCGGTCAACTGGTTCGCCGCGCCGACATAAGCATCGACTGCGGCTTTCGCAGTGGTCGCTGTGTTGCCCTCCCAAACGCCGGGCGCCGTCAGGTCCGTAATCTTGTAGTGCACATCCCTGGTGCCGGTTTCGATTCGCGCCGCTATCCGGTTCCAGTCCCCGGCCATCCCGTTCAATGCGGCCGACCGCCCCTGCAGTGAGAGTCCGAGCTCGACCGCCCTGCGGTAGGTCAAGGACTCGGCATTCTCGGGCACGACTACATTTGGATTCGCTGCGAGCTTCGTCGGATCCACCGCACCCGGATAGCGCGCCGGATGCGACATCGGCACTGCGTATTTGGGGTCGCCTTTCGACTTCGCGAAAGGCGACTTGCTGCCCTCGTCCCTCGGGACCGGCGAAGGCAGACTATTCCCGTCGCTCCCGGAGGTCGTCCAGGACGGCTGCTGAGGCGCAGTGTGGACATAGGTGCTGACGGTCGTCGGCGCGTCGCCGCGATCGGTTTTGTAGGTGTACTCCTGACGATCCGCTCCCGTTTTGAGCGACTTCTCCCCCGCCTTGCTCCCGGACACCAACCTCTTGAATTCTTCGGCCGTCTCCTCTTCGGTGCCAACCATTTCCTTGGTCGCATCGAGGAAGGCGCGACCGATATGGGTCGCGGCCTCGACATACTTCGGCATTAGGTTGTTCACCAAATCCGTTGCGGCATCGCGGAACAGATCCGAAAGTCGAACGCCGGAGTCGAATTCTCCGAAGTGGTGGGCGTTCTCAGTGATATTCGAGACGACCTCGGCACTCGAGCCACCGATTTTCGATTTGCCGCCGAGATCATGGGCCGCCGCGCTGTAGATGGACAGCAGATCCGCCAGCGCGTGCACCACGTCGCCTGCCTGGTTGACATTGTTCTTGTCGAACTTGATCGTACGGCCGCGCCCCTTGCCGTCACCGCGTGCCTGACTCTGTAGCCCAGCCCACGGGGCCTGCTCATCTCCCACTGGACAACTCCTAGCCACCACGCCGGTCCGCACATACGCCGGACGTTTCCGACCTCGCGCTCATCGTGACATGATTTGGGCGACCGCGGGTTGCCGGCGCTGGGAACTTAACCAGCCCTTGAGGTTCTTTACGGTGCTACGACAGGTGTCATGAGCGGTCGTCGCGGAGGGCGCGCACGAGCGTGATCAGGCCCGAATTGATCAGGGAGGCCATCCGCTCGGCGCTCGCGCCGACTGCGGCGGCGGGGTGGCCGGTTATGGCCGCGTAGCGTCCATCGTCGGCCAGATCACGCCAATGCAGGGTGTGGCCGGGATGCCCCGCGGGCCGAAGCGGGAGTACGCCTGCGCCATCTCGATCGTTCCCACCGCGTCCGTGGCCGTGCGCTCGAACCATCATGCCCTGGTGGAGATTCCGCCCTCGAAGGTGTCGTGCACCATGGAGTGGCCGTATTCGTAGTCGAGCCCGGTCTCATGGGGATGATCCGGCACGACATCCGGCCTCCTGCCGGGCTCCGTCTGCGGCGGGCTGCGACTATGGCGCGGGCCAGGTCGGTGACCGAATATTCGGCAATTGTGAATCCTTCAGCATTCCATATGATTCGGCCGATGTGCTGTTCGATCAGGAAGGCGCACTGGTTTTTTCGCGTGGCGAGCAGGCGGACGCAGCCCTCAATTTCTTGGGCATCGCGGGCCATTGATTTGGTGCGCACCGCGACTCTGATGTCCGGGCGGCGGTTTCACGCAACACTGGAGCGAACTCTTCGCGCAGGCTCGCACGAACCGCGACGAGCTTGCGCTCGTGGTCGTCGTGGAATTCGGTGCGCGCGATGTGGGTCAACGGTGCGGGCAGGTGGCTCTCGCACAATTCGGACCAGGCGGCGGCCAATTCGGAGTCGAAAAGTTCCAGCTCAAATCTATTTGTCCACAACAGGTTTGCCCACCAACGGCGGATCACCGAATGCGGCGGCGAGATTGTTCGGCGGACACGAATCGTCACTATGACGCCGCGCCCCGAGAAGCGGAGCGCGCCCTTGATCATGTGACGCGGCGGATCGACCGTCGGTGACTATTGTGCGCTGCGAGGGTGCGCGGTGCGGGTTCTCGGGAGGTCGTCGCGTCCCCGGTTGACATGACAGGGATTCGCCCGTCAGCGCAGCGGTGCGCCACCATCGGACTCGCGCAGGAGGAACCACGTCGCTCTGCGTCCGGGCGATCCCGCTTCGCCATCGTCGCGCACCTCGACGAGCAGCACCCGCTCGCCCGGCAGACCGAGGGCGGTCAACCGGAGGTCGACGACGCCTCGGGTATGCGCCAACGAGTTCGCGGCCATATTCTCGACTTTGGCGCGCACGGCTTGAATCTGCGCCTCGTGCAGCCAATTCCAGTCGCGCAGCTTGCTCTCGGCCGTAGCGACCAGCCGGTGCGTGTCGGCCTGCCGTTCCCCCGGCGCGGCATCGAGATTCCGACCGACGGATACCCCTTCCCGCAGGCCGACCTCTCCATGGATCTCGTGGTGCATTTTCTCGAACAACCCCAGCATGGCCTCGGCCGTCGGAATCGGATTCGTCCCGAGCACCACGTTTTCGACATGCCCGCGAGTGCGAGCCCCATCCTGCGTCAGCACGACGTCGAACTCCCCGTTCTCGACGTGCTGCACCGGAATCACCAGCTGATCGGCCGGGGTCGTCCGCGCCGCGCCGGGGTGGAATCCGGCGACACCCTCGAATACCTGGCGAATCCAGCCCTGGTTGACCCCGGCGCGAGGCTCCGAACCATGGTCCGGTGCAGCGGGTTCCAGGTTCTCAACGGGCGGCTTACCCGTCACCCGGCCTTCGGTGGGTTCGTCCGCCACTGGATGGGACGGTTCATGCCCGGCTCGAGCACTCACCGGCTCCGACGGGCGTCGATGCGCGCCGCCGTCGGATTCGACCGCTGCCTCATAGCGTCGCATCAAGCGCCGGAACAGCACCTTTTCGGGTTCGCTCGCATGCCGTCCGTTGAATAACACCGAGACGAATGCCTCCGCGTACGCCTCGTGAATCTCGAGCCCGCCCCGGTTGTGCCTGCTGTATCCGCTGGTCCCCTCGGCAAGCCAGGTTTCGAATGGGGTGGCGGGATCGATTTCGCCCGACGCGGCGAGCTCGGCGAACCTGGCTCGGAGTTCCGTGTATGCCGCCGCCATTTCCAAATTCTTGCCGGAAGAATCGGTCGACATTTTGGCGACGTCCGCTATCAGGTGCGCGAACTCGTGGCCGAGAAGCGCTTCGATGGCATGCTCCGGCGGCCCGGACCAGAAACCTTCCTGCACGGCGAGCTTGCGCATGCCGTCAGCGAGCGCCGGATTAATGAGAATCCGTTCGGAGAGGGCGAGGTGCACGGACCGATTCGGCACATCACGATCACTTGTCGCCATCGCCCCATTGGCCTCCATCGGCAACGAACCGAACTTCTCCGGGCGTACACCGGGGAAGAAGTCGGCGAACAACCGAAACGCGGAATCGGCACGGTGCAGCGCATGCTGATCGGCATCGGGGATATCCAATCCGACCGGCTCGACACCGTAGTCTCGCGCCAGTGCGTCGCCGAGTGCTCTGCCCACACGAACCGATGGCGCATCCACGCCTCCGTCGACCAGCGGATCACCGGCCTTCCGCCCCCGCCATCGCTGATACTCCGCGACCACGACATCGTGTAGTGCCAGGTGGACGGGTTCGGTCGCCCCATTCTCCACCGCCGCGTAGGCGTGCGTCAGCACCTCGCGAACCCGGATCTGCCCGGCGCTGTCGACGCTCTTCGGCCCGAACTGTTCCTTCACCCAATGCAGGTATTCGGCACCATCGGCCCGCCCCGAATGTGTCGCCTCGTATGCTCGCGCCAAAATTCCGTAAACCTGCGGCTCGGCTCGCCAGCGGCCGACTCGCACCATGGCATCGGCCACTGCGCGCAGGACTTCGGTACGCACTTCTCCAGGAGAAAGATTCGAGTCGGTCAGCGTCGCACGGTCGATATATAGGGTGTCGGCTTGCATAAGAGTTTCGCTCGGATCCAGCCAATCCGCCGGATTCCTCGACTCCATACCTTTGATCTTCATCAGGACACCGGTATTCGGCCTCGATGCGTCCCCGGAAGAATCGGCGTCGTCGATTCGATCGACGTGCCAGCCGTGATCACGAGCCGCTTCGTGCACGACCCGCAGCGACTCCACTATATGAGCCGGAACCATCGACGCACCCTTGAATCCGGCTACCCGAATACCCGAATGCATCCCGGAAAACATCCGGACCAATTCGGTCAGGTTCTTGAACCGCGATGGACGCCACCGATCGGAGTCCGCGGCGTCGGCTTCCGAATGCGGTGCGTGCGCGCCCGATTCGGCCACCGCACCCTTGCGACGCGATGCTGTTCGATCATCACCCACCGATTTCTCCGCGAAATCGGTCGGTTCGGGCGAATACCTTCCGCGTGTCGGGTTCAAGATATCGCGGAATGCTTCCAAGTCCGCATCGGACCAATCCGCGCCGCTGTGCTGCCGATCGGCGGCAGGCTGCCGCGGCGATTCGGCGTCTTCGCTCGACTCGGCCGCTGCTTTCGAGCGTGTTTCGGTGCGCCCGGCATCTTCACCCTTCGCCCGCGCGCGTCCGCGCTGCTCTGCGGCAGGCAGCCGATCAACCAGCGGCGGTGCGGCAGAGCGGGTTTGATCGGGTTGGGCCGTAGGCTGCGCGGGCCGAGATGGTTCAATCGGGTCGTGGCCGGATGCGGGGACCATGGCGCCCGGAGTCTCCCGCCACGTGCCGGATCCGGTCGAGCCGCCTTGCGGAGTCGCCTCCGCCGGACGCCAATCCGCTCGGGCGGACGGCGGCACATCCGGCCCACCGGCGAACTCTTTCCCGATGCGGTTCTTGCGGTCACCGGGCAGCATCGCCCAACCCGGTTCGCCTACGCCATCGAGCCGGTGGCCACCCGCCTCTCGGGGCCTGTTCTCCAGTTGCATTGTCGCGGGGCGGATCCGGTCGGCGGCCCCGTTGGCAGCCACAGGTTCGGGCCTCGGGCGTCCTACGGGGTCGGGTGCGGCATCGTATCGGCTCTTCAAGTATTCGTACGCCACACGTTCCGGCTCTGTCGGGGCCGGACCTCGGTCGAGTACCGCCATGCCGGATTCGGTGAGTATGTGCTGCAAGTCCCAGGTTCCGTCCGGACGGAATCCATACCCGGCAAACCCGTCCCTGATCCACTTGGGCAACGTGACGTTCGGATCGATCGAACCGGCCGCACGCAGTTCCCTGAATCTGGCCGCCAACCTGCCACGCAGTTCGGCACTTTCAGCGGCTTCTCCTGCCGGGTCTCTTCGTATGCCCGCAGTATCGGCTACCGCGTGCAAACCCTCGTGGAGAACCACCCCGCGAATCGGTCGCCCTGGCCCACCCGACATATACCTCGTCATAATATTGGAGTCGTGTATGGCTTCGAGGCCACGGGGATTGATCACTCCACGTTCGGAGAGGCCGAGCATTCCGGAACGCGGCTTCGTGAAGTCGAGATCGTGGGTGACGAACCCGAACGCGTCGTCGATCACCATCGGCGCGAATCCGATCAATTGGGGATCGATCTTGGGGAAGATCCGATGTAGCAGGCGAACCACACGATCGAACTCCCGGATGTCTTCGATATCGACGCCGGGCAGGTCGAGACCGATGGCGCGCCAACCCGTGTCGCGTTCCAGCGCCGCCATGATCTCCAGTGTCTCCGGGAGGTTCGGCCGATCGCGCGGACCCCACGACTCGACAGCGGTGCGGCCACGCGCACTTTCATACTCTCGAACGACCGCGTCGTGCAGCGGCTGATAGATGGGGTGTCCCGGCGCTTGTCCACTCGCCACGAACGCGTACGAAGTGAGCAGGGCCTGCATAGTGTCGATCTCCCCTGACGGCAGCAGGCTCGATTCGCCGAAAAGTTCCGCGACGGTGCGCTGATATTCCGGACCCGACGCGGGTTTACCGAATGCCCTGGTGTACTCGGTCTCGACAATGTCATAGACCAGCGGTTCGGCACGCCAACGCCCGAGCTGCACCAGTGCGCGACCGACTGCGCGCCTCGTTTCGTCCCGAATGGAAGCCGGTGTCGCGTTCGGATCGGCAAGCCGAGCGGGATCGATCGCGAAATGTCTGGTGGACAGCCGGGTTTGGGTGGGATCGCGCCAATCCGCCGGGGGCAGAGACGATTCGTGGCCCTCCACCGCGACAACGACGTCGATCACCGATCTGGAATGCGGCCGCACGTTGCCGATTACAATCTGACCGACATCCCAGCTGTGCTCGACCATGGCCTCGTGCACACCGAGCAAGAACTCACCAACGAGTTCGGGGACAAAAGCCGAATCGTGCTTCATGACGATGACCCGCACTTCAGGGTGACGGTCGTAGAAACTGTCGATATGCTCCAGCACCGTAGCGCCGGGCTTTAGATGCCATTCCGCGGCAGTGACATCCGACTCCCGTGTGTGTTCGGCAGGTTGTTCGGAGGTCACCGGGCCACCCGACAGCGACCGCGCCCGATCCGGACCCGGTTCGGTGTCCCCGCGACCGCTCTCGGCAAGCGGCACCGTGTCAACGGATCCTCGATCGTTCACATCGACCGATCGATCCGGTAGCGAATTCGGGCCGCCCGCATCGTGATCCACCGGGCCGCCATCGGGATGGTTGTCGGGGCGGCCACCTTCGCCCTTCCCTCTTTCCTCACCGATGACGAACCAAGTGGATTTGCCGCCGGGGATATCCTGAACGCCGACCGCGTCGGAGAGTATGGCGGCCATACCTCGTCCGCGACCGCGTTCGCTCGCGGTTTCCAAGAAGGTGTCGATCGCTTCGTCCGACCACATTACGAGCGGATCGCTTGGTTCTCCCTCGCCGAGTGGGCGGCCGTACTCTTCCGGCGCATGGTTCGGATTGTTGTCGATCACCTCGCCGAACAGTTTTCGCGAGCCATATTTTCCGGAGGCCGTCAATACGACCGTCACCGGACCATCGGAATTCCCGAGCGCATTGGCGGCGTACTCGGAAACGACAACGGCGACATCGCCGATTTTTTCCTCGCCGACCCAGGCCCATTCCTTCAACTGTTCGACGGCCGCCTCGCGTAGCTTGGGTGCCAGGCGCTCACGCTCGTCCGGCGTGGTGCCCTCGGCGGGCTCGAGGGTGAATGAGACTCGAACGCCGGACTTCTCGGCGACGGTGAGGCCCGCATTCAACAGGTGCGCATCGAGTTCTCGCAGTGCCTCGGCCATCCCGATCGGTTCCGCACCGAGTTCGACGCTTGCGTAATGCACGGTGCGGCGGCCGTTTTCGCGACTGATGAGCAAGCTGACCTGTCGCGGTGTGCCATCCGCCGAGTCGACCGTCAGCGGAACGACGGCACGATTCGGGTCGAGCATTCGCACCGCACCGACCCGGTAGCCCTCGCCGAGATCCTGGAACGGTTCGACCGCCCAGGAACTGCCCCCTGCTGCCGGAGCAGATTCCGCACCGTGCTGCGCATCGGCGGCCGAGTGCGGATCGTGTTCCGTCGCATTGGGTGCCTCAGCAGGCGATGTGTGCGGCGCAGTGGCATCGAGTTCGGGGCCATGCTCCGCACGCGAACCGGATGTCGCCCGAACCGGCTGCGCACCTTCATGTTCCGCATTCGGCTCAATGCCGCTTGACGAACTGCCTCGAGTGGGGTTTACCTCTTCGCCACCCGACTTATGTGGCGTGCCAGTGGCTTCCGGTGCCTCGATGGGCGACGTCTCGTCCCGCCCACGGCCCTGAGCCTCCGATTCGCGGATCACGAACCACGATGAACGCCTGCCCTCCGATTCGGTGACACCGGCCGTTTCGGAGACGAAACCGGTTTCGCGCACCGGAGCATCGTCGATCACCTCGATCAGCAGGACCCGTTTGCCGCTGCGACCGAACGACGACCATCTGACCTCGTACGACCCGTGCGGATCCGCCTCGGCGCCCGCGATCAGTCGCGCGAGACGGTGGGTTGCTTCGCGCATCGCCTCGGGGCTGGACCAGCTCAGCTTCCGCAACTCACCCGCGATCCGGTTGTGCGCTCGCACCAACTCGACCTGACGTTGCGATCCCAGCTCCGCCGAGGGAACGCCGAAGGACAACCCGCCCGTCCTCACCGTGCTCTCGGTGAAGTCCGTACCGGGCAAGCGATCCGCGATCAGCGGGAACAGCTCTCGCAGCCGTGCCGCCGCAGCCGGGGCGTCGGTGCCCAGGCGCGCATCCTCGACATGCACGAGCAGCGAGTCCTGGTGTGTCCACACCATTGTCGCCTCGCCGGATCCGACCGTCACCGGGACATAGGTTCGGCCGTCGCCGGAGGTGTGTGGTTCGCCGAGCGCATAGCCCGGACCGAGATCGCGCACCAATCGCGCCGTTTCCCGAACAGGGGCCGTGTCCAGCACGATCTGCTCGGCCACAATCCGCTGCTGCTCTTCGGGCGGAGCCGTGTACACCCAGTCCCCGAGCCGGTTCGCCGCCAGGACGAGAGCACGCGCATTCTCGGGCATCTCCTCATCCCGCCGAGTTCCGGAATCGCCTTCGCGGGCTTCGCCGCCCGATATCGCGGACGGCCTCGAATCATGGCCGGATGCGCCTGCCTCAGCATGCGCGGGAGCATCCGGCAGCGATGCCTCGGCGGAGACGGGTTTGTTCAGCTGTTCGGTGACTCGCATATCCGGCGGCAGTATCAAACCCGCGCCGCGCAGGGCACGCTCCTCGGGAGTCAATGGCGGCGGCTCGACTTCCCCACCCGAGACAAGTAGGTCGAGGACCTTCCGCATCTTCGCGCGACGCGCTGCCTGCGGGTCGAGTTCCGGTGCGTCCGAGGCTTCCGTCCCCTTACGCGATTCGTCGACCGATGCCTCAGGAATCGAATCGCGGCCCGCACCAACAGGATCCACCGCAGGATCGGTAGTGGGGCGCTCCTCATGCGATTCGCCCGGCATCGGACGCGACTCGCCGGAATCCAGGACCTCGGGATGCTGCGCTTCGGGCTTCGCCGGACCGGTGCCGGATGCTTCCGCTTCCGGCGACACGTGTGCACCGGACGACGAATTGCCATTGCGTGCCGCCGCGTCGAATCCCGAGGGCTGGTAGCCACCATCGTCGGGATGGAACCTGTGATCGGGGCTGCCGGGGCCACGCTTGTAGTTGGTCGCGGCCGCGCTGTCTTGGCGGTCGGCGCGCCCACCCAGTTCGAGCGCGTCCGCTTTGTTCGTGAAGGTGCTGTCGCCGCGCGACGCGGCCAGTCGCGCTGCGGCGGCGCGTACTTCGGCGAGGTTGATCCGCTCCGCGTTGTGGGTCTGCCGTCCATTGTCGACAGGCTCCGGATCGGCGGCGCGTTCAGCAGTCGGCGCAACGTCGGTGTTGGACGAGCCGGTGGCCTTTCCGGGCTGTGCGGCCGATTCCGCCATAACGGCCCGCGCCTGCGCGGGGGTGATCCGCTCTGTGCGAGCGGTTTCCCCGTGTCTGTCGGGCCGAGACTCGGCTGCGGAACCGACGGGCGGTGCGGTGTCCGCAGCGGACTGTGCGGTATTGGCGGGCCGTGAATCAGACTCCGGTGCAAGGTGTTCCGGCGCGTCTGCCGCACCGGATCGGCCGGCGCCCAGTTTCGCGGCGGCCGCAGCCAAGGCGGAGCGGTCGAGCTTCACCGCGTTGTTTTCACCTGCGTATCCGTCGGACGGAGACTCAGCCGATGAGGCTCCCGTGTCGGCGGCGGATGGCTGTGTGGCACCGTTGGAAGGCGAATCAGGCTTCGGTGCAGAGGTTTCCGAGCCTTCCGTCCGGCGGTTTCGACCACCGTCACCGGCGGGCGGGGTCGGATGATCGGCCGCGCGGGCACCACCGCGATTGTCTTCGGAAACAACGAACCACCTCGATTGCCGACCATCGGGCAGTTCAGTTGCGTCGATATTCTCCGCACGGCCGCGCGTGGGATCGGGGGTCTCGACAACCTCGATGAGCAACCGCCGCTGGCCCGGTTCACCGGACACCGCCCACCGGACATGAACCGAACCCGCGGTGGAATGCAGCGAATCTGCGACCATGCCGCCGAGGCGGGCCGAGGCTTGGCCGATCCCTTCGGGATCGAACCATTTCAACTCCATCAATCGGCGCAGCAACTTGCCGGCATCGTAGTCGGCGCCACGGTCGGAGCGGGCCGCGAGTTCCTGCGCTTCCGGCTTGAACTCGACATCGGAGAACGCGGGCTCGACACCGTGGAACAGCTCACGCAGTCGCTGCGCGGCGACCACCGGATCGGCACTCGACTCGAGGTGGACGACACGCGCTGTGACGATGCCGGATTCGCCCTTCAGCTCCACCTTTGCCGTGGTGCCTCCCTCCAGCGTCACCGCTACTTTGAAGTGGCCGGGAGCGATTTCCTCGACGAGATCGACTCGAACCTCCGTGCCGGCACGTCCGAACACCTCGGCAACTGTGGCCCCGCCCGCATTGAGAACGTCGCCGAGCGGGTTGGTGGGCGTGGCTTCCGCGGCGGCGGGTTTGGCGGTGTCACCGGCGGGTTCGCGGTCGACGCCTTGCGCGAGCACCGTGTGGGGAGGGCTGTCGTCAGTGGGCAGGTGGGTCGATCCCGCCGTGTCATCTGTCAAACGGTAACTCGCCCGCGGATCGCGACCGGACGCGCCGACCGGCTTTACCCCGTCTTCATCAGTTGACGGACGGGAACCACCGAGGTCCTCACGCGCCGCACCACTTTCATGGCGAGCGCTTCGACCGCCCGCATGGTCGGGAAGGGCTGCCTCGCGTACGACGAACCAGGTGGATCGCCGGTTGTCCGCGAGCAACTCGGAGCCGCCCGCTCCTTCCGGAAGGCTCGTCGGCGCGCCGCCGCTGTCGATAACCTCGACCAGCATCACCCGCTCGCCGGGCTCGCCGAAGGTCGTGCAACGAATCATCGCGCCGCTCTCCGATACGCGCAAGCGGCTGCGGATCAATCCGTCGGCCATTTCTGCCGCAAACTCTGTGCGTGCCTCGGTCCATCCGGAGTCCTTCATGAACTCCGTCATCTGCAAGCGCGCGAAACTGCCCCATTGGACAACGCCCATTCCGACCGTACCGCTGCCCAATTCCCAACGTTGCTCGATGCGCTCCGACCACACCGGCCCACCGGGCTTGTTCAACGGCTCCAGTCGGGAATACAACGCTTCAGCCGCTCGGACCGCCTTTTCGCCGAGGTCGAAGTGGGTGAAATGAACTGTATCCTGGCCATTCTCGGGCAATACCAGCGTCAATGTGCTCTGCGGGCCACCTTCCTGCCCCAGTGTGAGCGTTACCTCCACCCGACCCGAATCGAAACGGCGTACTTCGTCGACCCGCACATGGTCTCCGAGTCCATCAACCCTGTTCACCTGTGCTCGCACATCATCGAAGACCGGACCACCTTTGGCCACGAGCGTCGGCTTCTCCGTTGCGGATTCGCGCAACTCCTCCTCCGCCGCCGCAACACCATCACGCTGCGCCTTTTCCGCCGCCGACTGCTCGCGAGCCAACTGTTCGTCGATGACTCGAACAGCGTCTGCTCTGCTTTCCGGCGCGACCCATCCCGCACCGGCTCGCATCGCGGCACGCCGGACAACCTCCCGCTCCCGTTCCGAAAGCACAACCTGTGTCGGGGCTTCGGACAAATCCACACGGGTCCGTGTCAAGTCTTCACGAGTCGAAGTCGGATCCTGCCGCGCTCCACCAGCCTCAGCCGCGCCGGACCGACCAAGATCCGGCCGTTCGCCGTCCGCCGCCGCGGCGGACGGCTCGCCGGCTTGCTTCCGGGCCGAACGACGCTCTTGCTCAGACCTTTCCCACTCTCGCGTGAAGTCCTCGAAGTCCTTCTTATTCGGGGGGAGGGAGCGCCCGTTGTCTTCCATCCACTTCTCGAGGAGATCGAGACTGGGATGCTTCTTGAGGGCGCGCAATCCTGCCGGATCCGGCGTCGGTTCCGTCGCCTCCGCATTTCCACTGCTCCGTGCAGCCGCATCGCTGTCCCCACCGCGCGACACGTGCTCCGGCACCGATTCCGACGCGGTCGCCCTGCCCCACCCGATGCGCGGATCCACCGCCTTCGGGGGCGATTGGTCCGTAGGGGAATTCGGTGCCTCGGTTGCGCCGTGAATCGGCGCATCGGCCTGTGAATTCGCAGCCCTCCGATTGCGGGGGTCATTGGCGTGCCCACGCCAATCCACCTGCTCACCGTCGGCGAATTCGATACCCGTATCACCGAGCCGACCACGCTGACGCGGCCGACTCGGGACAACAGGACTCATCTCCCCCCGAGCAGCCTTACCACCCGGTACATCCAAAGCATCCGCAGCAGTCGGAATACGACGATCCGGCAACGCACCAGGATGCACACCGCGCCCATTCGACGCGGACCGATCATGCGAGGGCGTTTGCGGTACAGCAGAAGTGGATGGCTTCGAGTCGATGGGGAGCTTGCCCGCCAGCGCCTGATCGATGGCGGAGCGATCGACACCGCCAGCGAGCCAATCGTTCAGGTGGCGGTTCAGCTTGTTCAGGTCGGCGCTGGAGCGTTCGACATCCGAGCTGAGTTCGATATCGCTGTACCGCCCGGTCCAGCGGTCGCCTTCGCGGCCGAAAGTGATGGTGGCCGTGGTGGTTTCCCCGACGACACGATTCATCGTCACCGTGACGGTCATAGAATCTTCGGAGTACGCGACCTTTTCGACACCGAACCAGGTTTCGTGGTCGTAGCCGGTGAACATCTCTTCGGCGCGAATTCGACTGCTGCTGACCTCGGCGGGATCGGGTCGGCCACCGTCGCGCCACAGTGCGCCCTGGGGTTCGCCATTCTTGTCGACCCTGGAGATATCCGCGCCGAGATCATTGAAGGTGTGCAGCGCCTGGGCGGCGTATGCCGCCGACTGGTTTGCCTTCTCACGCGGGTCCGCTGTCGGCTCGCCACGGAATTCGTTGACATCGCCGATGATGGCGACGAGTTTCCCTTCGCGGATAACGGTATGTGCGGCGAAGATCAGCTCGGACGGCGTTTTCAAGGTGCCGTAAAGCCCGCCGGGGTCGTCGGTTCGGGTGTATCGGACATCCCACGGGTCGGCGGCCAGGAAATGATCGCCGGTCGGTGCGGTGGTCAACGGTGCTCCGTCGGCGTCGAGAATCACGCCGTCCCGCACTGTGATTCGGCCCCATTCGATGGGTTTACCGCTCTGGCGGGCGTGCAGCGCCGGGTCGGCGTGCAACGTCGCATAGCCACACGGGGTCTCGTGTTCGCGGCCCGAACCGATGCGCGCGGTGTTTTCCTCGAACTCGAAGTGGACCGAAATGCCGTCGGCGGGATCACCGCGGTCGCTGACCGCCTCCACGTCCGCATGGTGCGCGTATTCCGCCAACTCGGTGAGGACGCGTGCCCGCACCGCGTTGACGGTGGCGCTGTCGGGAGCGTTATCGGTTACGTCCACCGCGAGCAGTCGCGCGCCCGGCGACCCGCTCACTGTGATCGACACCGTGCCGTCCCCGGCGGTCTGTGCCTGCATATCGCGCACAAGGTCGGCGGTTATCCGTTCCGCGTGACCGGCCTGTTCACCGTTGGGATCGCGCCAGTCCCGTGTGAGCTCCCGCAACCGCGCCACCGCATGCTCGGCGGAGCTCGAATCATCCTTGCCCGCAGTCATTTCGAGCTGAACCGTGCGCTTGTCTCCAGGCTTCGAAATCGTCACCGTCGTATGTTCGTGCCCGTTCGGGCCGACCTTGATCCGGACGACGCTGCCTGCGTCGTGCCTCTCCACGACGACCGGACCGCCCCTGACCGCCATCGCATTCGACACGACCTCGGAGACCTGCGGCGCGACATCCTCGGCATTCATAAATCCCAGTGCCGCGGCAACCCGCTGCCGCATGTCTTCGGCGTCACCGGGTCCATCGCCGCCCAGTTCGAATCGAGGCACCGGGTTCGACTCGGTGCGCGGCGGTTCGGGCTCCGCACCTGTCCGAGCCGGTGCGGACGAATCATGGTGGCCAGCAGGATCTTCCGGTGCGCGCTCCGTGCCGGCGCCAGTCGTGCGCGCAGGTTGATCGGCACCGTCCTGCGCCGCCGGGCGATGCGTGCCGGAAGCTGAATCGGCGGCAGGCTTGACGCCATCCAGTGGCCGGTTACTCGCATGCGCCTCGGGCAGTTCGGGATCGAAGCCATAGAGTCGGTCCGGGTGCTGCCGCCCACCAGGGAAGCCGACACGACGTCGAACCTGCTGCTGGGGCACATCGGTGACTACGCCGCCGGTGTACCGTCCACCCAGACCAGCGGCTGGATCCTGTGGCCGGGACGGCCGCGCCGCGTTCGTTCCTCGGGGTGTCTGTCCCTGTCCGCGGTCCGCAGGCGCAACGGGGGGCGCGGTCGGTCCGTGCGGCCGACTACCACCGGAACCTCCCGAACCGTCCTGCGGTCCCTCGGACGACTTGAGCACCAGCCACGTCGACCGCAGACCCCCGGATTCGGTGACGCCCGCGCCGGGAGGCAGGTCGCGCCGCACATGATCGCCCGGCTCGTCCTCGATCACCCGGATGAACAGCGCCTTGGACCCGTGTTCGCCGAATACCGTCCACTCGACCCGGACTACGGACCGGGTGTACACGAGCGAGTCGGTAATCAGTTCGCGCAATAAGACTTCGGCACTATCGATAGCTGCCGAATCGCTCCAATGCAGGTTTCTCAGGTCTCGAATGATCGATTTGAAGACGGCACCGGCATCGTCGACCCGCCCCTGCGGCCATACCTCTCCCTTCGGGAATCCAAAGGAGATATTCCGGGTGTATGGGCGGCCCGCACGGCGATCAAACTCTTCGAACGGTCCATTTCTGGTGAACAGATTGTTCAGGTGCTCGGCCGCGCGCACCGGATCGCTGCCCAATTCCACCTGTTCGACGTGTACCGCGAGTGGGTCGATCCCACCGCGCAACACCACGACCGCCCGGCCCGGCACTCCGGCCTCCGGCAACAAGGTCACCGACACCTCGGTGCGGCCGCCACCCATGTCGCGCACGGCGTCGACCCGCACACCAGGGTTGTGCTCGCGCAACCTCTCCGCGGCCGCAAGCCCCTCCAGTTGCGCCTGCGCCATCGCCGCGCCCTCGCGTGCCCGCTGTCGCTGCGAGACCTCATCGCGGTCGGTCCCGGCCGTGTTGTCCGCGCGCCGGGCAGGCACGTCCTGCGGATCCGGCGTGGTTGGCCGCTGCTCGGCTCGCGTCGTGGCCGAGTGCTCCTCTGCCCCGGTCGTTCCGGGCCGAGCGAACTCCTCGTAATCCGCGAAGTCCTGTTCGGTGGGATTCTTGACGTCCCGCCCCTTTTCGGTCCCCATCCACTTCATGAAGCGCGGGTATGTGGATCTCTTTCCGCGCACTCCTGCCGGATCCGGGATCGGCTCCACCGCAGCCGGATCTCCGAACGCGGCGAGCAACGTCTTCTTGATCGAGAGGTTGCGCAGATCGATCCCAAAACCTCGATCGAGGACCTGTGTCACATGGGGATCTTCGGCCGCCGAATCCGGTGACACGTCGTGGCCGCCCGACTCCGGCTCCCGGATGATGAACCACGACGACCTCCCCTCCGGTGTTGGCGTGACTCCGGAATCGCCCGCACTGAAACCGCCGACACCCAAATCGACGTTGTCGATCACTTCGAGCAGGAGGGTCCGCCTGCCCAACCTGTCCAGCACGGTCCACCGAACCGAATAGGCCCCGTTGGCATCCGCCTCGCAACTGGCGATCAATCGGCCGAGACGCTGCACCGCCACGTCGATCGCGCCACTATCGGCCCATTTCAGCCAAAGCAGTCGCCTCTCGATCTTCTCGAACTTCTCGCCTACTTCGGCAGCCCTGGTCCCCGCCCAATGCTCTGTCGGGGCACCGAGAGACACTTCGTCCCCAACGACGGTGTACTCGTGCCGCGAATTCGGGTACTCGGATTCGAGCAGCGCGTACAACTGTCGAAGGTCTGCGGCGGCCTTGACCGGGTCGCTGCCCAACCGGATATCGACCACACGCAACGTGTACGGCTCGACACCCGACAACACCACGCGCGCACCGGCATCCGGGCCGAGCCGCACCGGAAGCCCGGTGTGTCCCGACGACACATGCTCAGGCTTGCCGAAGGAAAAGTCGGGCAGGCGCTCACGGATGGAGCGCGCCTCGGTCAGACGTGCTCTGCTCTCGCCCGGCGATGATCCCGGCTCCGGCTCTTCCCGATAGATCCGCCCCGCACGCGGATCCGGACGGGCTTCGAAATGCGAACGCTGCGGATCCTCAGCCGGTTCAGCTTTGAGCCGCCAGGCTCGTGGCTGCACGATAGTCTCGGCATTCGACGGATCGAGCAGCGAGTCGAGCACCTGCTGCCGCACCCTCGCTCGCCGAGCCTCCCTCTGATCACTCGACGCCGCCGGTGGTGTCGGCTGCGTGCCGTGCCCATTGCGGGGATCATTGGCGTGCCCACGCCCATCCGCCCGCCCACCGTCGGCGAATTCGATACCCGTATCACCGAGCCGACCACGCTGACGCGGCCGACTCGGGACAACAGGACTCATCTCCCCCCGAGCAGCCTTACCACCCGGTACATCCAAAGCATCCGCAGCAGTCGGAATACGACCATCCGACATGGCATCTGCCCTCGAGGGGCGGTCGGAATCCACCTCGTGCAAGGCGCGCAGACCGGCGAGCGCATCGAGGCGGTCGAGCACTTCGGTGCGCAGCGCTTCGCCGAGCGGTGTCGACCAGGTTGTGCCCGCTTCGGATTCGTCGCGGCCGAGCAGGCGCAGCCAGGTATCGCGTTGGGCCGCGAGTTGATCGCGCACTGCCGGATCGGTGGCTTCGGCGTGCGCGTCCATCGTTTCGTGCAGGGCCTCGATCACGATCGCGCGCAGGACGGTTCGGTATCGCTCTTCGACGAGGCGTTCCGGTGTCGCCTCTTCCGAGCGCAGGCCGAGGCGGGCGGACAGGTGAGCGCGGTCGGTACGTGAGCCGGGCAGTGGATCCGGGTCGACGCGGTTTCCGAGTGCGGACGGGGACGCATGTGCCATCCGGTCGGTCGGGTGGCGTTCGGCCCCGGTCAGTGGCCCGAAGTCGCCGTCGAGGCGCATGATCGGGCTGCCGTTCCGGTGCTCTTCGAAGAAGCCGCGGGCCAAGGCCATTCGGGCTATTTCTGCCATGGCGTGGCGCGGATCCCGGTATTTGGCGTCGCCCACCGCCGGATCGCCGAGCAGGTGATCACCCAGCATCGGAAGTATGTCGCCGATGCCTGCCTGCTCGAACAGCGACCGCAAGTAGGCGAGTTCGGGTGCGGGCACCATGTATTGGGGTTGGCCATCGGCCTCGACCAGATACTTGGCCATCTCGTTCAGCGCCGTGGTGTGCAGGTGCGCGGGCGAATCCTCGGCGAAAGGCGTAGCTACGAATCGTCGGCCACGGGATCCGTTCGATTCCGATGCGGCACGGTCGCCGGGAGCATGGGCGGAATCCGCCGCTGCTCGAACGGATTCGGTGGCGGGATGACCGGCGAGCCCTTCGTCGATCAGCGCCTCGACGGCCAAGCGTGCGAAAAGCCGGTCGGCATCGCGTTCCTTCTCGCTGAGCTGATCCACCAGGTCGTGGAGGATGCCGACATAGGGCTTGGACTGCTCCTCGCTGGCGCGCAGACCATTGCGTTCCAGCCAAGCTATGTGGATCTGCTCGGAGATGTAGTCGATGTGCACCGGATTATTCGGATCCAGCACAACCCCCTGTGCCCGCAGCTCCATAGCCGCGCGGAAGGCGACCTCGGCCGAGAGTTCGCTGTCCTGGCGGCGCTCGAGCGGCTGGAATTCGAAAGGTGTGCCGACAATATCGACCTGCTGTTTGCCCTCCTCCACTCTGACCCAGGGCGACTCTCCTCGCGCAACCCACGGCTGTTCCCGCATAGCCCAGTCGAACCACGCACCATCGGAGGTGGGCCGCCATGGGCCGCGCGGATCCTTGGGGTTGTAGCTCGTCTCCATCCAATCGGCGTGCCCACCGCGGCCGACCTGCACAATCAGGTGCCGCGGAATCTTGACCGGCGCGCCGGGGAGGAGTTCGGCGAACTCATTGCGCAGATCGATCCCGGCGGGCTCGTCGCCGCGAGCGAAAATCCGTGTTATCGAACCCTTTTCATCGACGGTGAAGATCTCGGCAACGCCGTCGATACCGCCGCGCACATGCAGGCCGAGTTCGGCCGGGGTCACCACTGTATCGGCCAGATTGATGACAATGCGTTCGGATCCGGAGGCAACGAGACCGTCGACAATGCGCTCGGCGAGGTCGTGGACCGGAATATCGGCCGTGGGATCGACCGGAGTGTAGTGATCGAAGGTGCGACCTTCTATTTGCATGCGCAGTCGGCCCGGCGCGGATTCCCGATCCACCTCGACCTCGTAGCCGGCCCTGGTGAAGCTCCGCGCGGAGTGATCCCGAAGGTTGTGCTGTCGCAAGGCTTCCGGTGCCAGATCCGGGCTCGGTGCGACATGGCCGGTGAATCGAGCCGCAGGGTCGGCGGCGGCACCGGGGAGGGTGCGGGGGTTGTCGTCGCGTGCGCGCAGCAGGTGCAGCACATCGGTGAGGTCTTCGATGGCGTCGAGGCGCGCCAGCACTCCGTCGTGCAGCAGTTGACGGAGCCGCTCGGGTCCGTGCGCCGCCGCCTCGGTCAGACCGAGGGGCCGAGCCGACTCGTCATGGAGTCCGAGAACCCGCGCCCACGCCTCGCATTCGGCCGCGAGGCGTTGCGCCACTGCCGGATCGGTGGCATGGGCTCTGGCCTGCTCCGCCTCATGGAATGCCTCGACGGCGGCCGCGCGCAGCAGGGTTCGGAAACGCTCGTCGGCGATGGTGTCGAGGGTGAGGTGCTCCGGTGACGGGTGCAAGCGCTCGGCGAGTTCCGCACGCTGGTCCGTCAGGCGAGTATTCCCGCGCGGCGATTCCCTTGGCACAACATGGTTTCCGACAGCCGCCGGATCCGCATTGTCGAATCGATCGGCGGACGGCGTGGAGTCGGCCGTGATCCGGGCACGGGGGAACTGCCCGTCCGGCCCCGGCTCGAAGAAGCCCTGTGCCATCGCCTTTCGGCCGATTTCGGCCAAGGCGTGCAAGGGATCACGCACATCCGAGACGAGGTGCGCGATGCCGAGCTGATCGACCAGTGTGGTCGCATAGCGGAAATCAGCCCTACTGATCGGCGGCCCATTGCTCGGGTTGGCGTCGAAATCCCTTATTTGACCGCCGATCTCGTCGACGACAGTGCGCCGCGATGCGCCATCGCTGCCGATGCGCAACATGGCATCGGGCTGCGCGGCGTCGCGGTCGCCACTGCCCAAATGCACCGGTTCACCCTGCCACGCGGCCGCCCAGATGCGTTCCGGCCCGCTGCGCGATCCGCCCGTGAGTTCCCGCAGCGTGACCGGCCTGCCGTTTTCGAGGAATCGCGGCCTGCCACTCGGCGTGGTGCCCAGATAGGTCGCTTCCCGGCCTGCGACCGTCATCACGTGCGTGCCCTCGACCGCACCTGGACGCAGGTAGGTGACGGTGTAGGTGTGCCCGCCGACGAAGAGCTTGCGGGCGCCGAAGCCCAATCGTTGGAGCACGCCCCGCTTCGGGGCGGTCCGCTCCTCCACGATCAGCGCCGAGGTGCCCCTGCCCTCCTCATCGAGCCCGCGCGCGGCCACATCGGCGAAAATATCGCCCACCCTGGCGAACCCATCGACCGTCCGGCCGATGATCGGCTGGAACTCAGACCATTCGCTACCGCCCGCAGGCCGGTTCGGATCACGCGCGATCTGTCCGACCACATCACCCTGCGCCGCGCGCAGATCATTCACCGCCTTTGCATCGCAGTGGTCCGGATATTCCTCCCACCGCAGCTCATGCGCACGGCCGGTGTGCTCGCCACCGGTCGGGTCGATCTTGATATGCACGGTGCGGTAGCCGGGCCGCTGCTCGTCCACGAAGCCGGACACCTCGATACGTCCCCTGGTCAGCTGCGCCTGGCCGCGATATTCACGACGCGCCTGCTTGAGCTCCTCGACGAGTTCCCGCTGTACCTGCTCGATCCGATGCTCCGGCCAGCCGCGCAGAATGTCGCGCACATGCTGGCGCACGTGCTCGAGACTGTAGAAGTCGCCGTAGGGCAACTCTTCGCTGAAGCGCCCGGTCTGTTCCGGACGCTGCGTGGTCGGCTCCGGCCCGTACTGCACCTCGACGAAATCCCGCTCCCGGACGGTCACCGTGTGCCAGGCGCTCTTGGCCCAGCCGAGGTCGACGCGCTCGCCGGTGGCCGGATGCGGGCGCTTGGCATCCCAGTCGAAACCCTGTGTCTTGGCGGCATTGTGGGCCTGCTCGAAGCTGTGATCGGGATTGCGGGCCAGGTGGGTGCGTTCGGCCAGCGCCATTTCGATGGCGAGAATGTCCTCGCGCTTGGGATTTCCCTCGGCGAGGCGGTTCCACACCTCCACCACATCGGCAATGTGACGCACCTCGGGATTGCGCATCCAGTGGTCGAACACCGCCTCCAGGATCGCGACGACCTCTTCGTGCGGACGGACCCGGCCGTCCGCATCCCGCAACCAGGTAGCCCCATCGGCGTGCTTGGGCATCGTATGCCCGTCGGGATCGCGCTCCCATCCCTTCGTGGACGCGTCGCGCACAAGGCGTTTCGGATCGCCACCCGAATAGCGGTCCGGATCGCGGAGCGCATTGTCGGCGACCCGGCCGGCAAGCGTGCCGTCATTGCGCAGACGGTCGTATTCGGACTCCACCCACTCCTGGCGGCGTTCGTAATTCGCCTCCTGCTCGCGCATGCGCTCGCGGAAGGACGGATCGATGTGTTCGCTCGGGCCGAAGTACGGCGCGCCATCCCTGGTGGGCCGCATCCGGCCGGAGGCGGACTCGGGAGCGCGGGTGCCGTAGGTCTGCTCGTGCACCAGCGGTTCCGGGAAACGCTGTGGTCCCCTGAAGAATTCGTAGCTGCGCACATGGGCCAAACCCAGCGGCCTGGTCAAGTACTGGACCCACCGCTTGTCTCCGGTGTGGGAAATCCACTCGGTCAGGTGGCCGACCATGGTGGCCAGATGCGGGTGATCCCGCAGGAACCTGCCCGAAAGCGATACCGGATACCCGGTCGGCTTGCGATACGGCTCCATCCATCCGAAGGCGGCCAGCGCCGCCTTGCCGACCCACTCCCGGTGCTGCAGCGCCCCCGTCACCCAGCGGTGATGCGGTGTCTGGCCGAGTATGCGCATAAGCAGCAGATACCCGTGGAAGTACGGAACGCCGACATTGTCGTTGTAGACGCCGGGCATCCCGTGGCCCGCGTAGTCGTTCTTGGCGAAGGCGATGTACTTCGTCGTGAAGACCTCCGGATACATTCCCTCCGGAATGTGATCGAAGTTCAGCCACACCTTGCCCAGCGATTCGGTGATCGAGTACTTGAGCAGGAACGGCGGCTGCACATACTCGAATTTGCCCGGCACCCTGCTCTTTCCGGCGCGGCCCTGCGTATTCGGCTCCGAGTTCGGCACCGGATGCGGATCGCCTTCGACGTGCGCGCGGGCGAACACGATATCGAAAGGCGCCCTGTCCGACTGCGATCGAGCCAGCAGGATATCCGCACTGTCGCCGAACAAATCCTCCAGCGCGCGGCGGTAACTCTGCGGATTCTCGTCGACGCCGACGACGACCAGCCGATCCATCTCGTAGGCGCCATCGGGACGGAGCCGGCCCGGAATCACACAGACGCGATCGGAGATCGGCACACCGCCGAGCGCGAGCATCCCCTCCAGGATCGCTCTGCGCTCGACCGCGGCGCGCACTTCCCGTTCTGCGGCCACAATTTCATGAATCGCGTCGCGCAACTCCGCGACCCGCCGCGCCTGCGATGAGCGCTCGCCCTCGAAGCGCGGGCCGATCTCCTCCGGATCGGCGACACCGTAGCGCCGCGCCACCCGGTCGCGAATAGCAAGTGCCTCATCGAGTTCCGCGCGCGCGGCGGCACGCTCGGCGGCAATGGTGTTGATCCGCTCGTCCACCTTCGCCAGCGCCGCTTCGGTTTCGGCGATGCGGCGCCGCACCTGCGCCAGCTCACCCGCGATCTCCTTGGCACCGGATTCGGCCTGCGGAATGCCTCGTGTGCGCTCGGCCACCACATCATGCGCGTCCTCGAGTCGCCGCTGGTGTTCGCGCAGCTCGTTCAGCGCCTGTGCCAGCTTGCGTCGGCGTGGAGCTTGTTCGAGGGCAAGGATTTCCGCGGAACCTATGCGCTGACGCAGTTCCTCGATTCGGCCGATGCTGTCGAATTCGGCACGCAGCCGGGCCAATTCCTCCGGGCCGCCGACTTGCTGCTCCAAGGCTTGGACCAACGCGTCGACACGGGCATTGGCGGCCTGCTCGGCTTCGGACACCTCGGCCAGCTCGAGTTCGACGATTCGCTCGCGCAAGCTCTCCGCTTCACCGCGCAACTGCTCGGCGAGCACCTGGTCCAGGTGGTCGGCTTGGCGATCGAGGTCGCGACCGCGCACCAGCCGCATATTGCGCCGCTCCTCCTCGGCCTGCTCGCGCAGCTCTATCGCCCGCCTACGCGCCTCGGTCTCCCGCTCGACCAGTTCGCGAATCTCAGCATGCGACTGCTGGATTTCGGCACGACGCGCCTCGGCCGCACCCGGCGATCCGAAGCCTTCCGCGCTTGGCGACGCACCTGCCAAACCCAATTCCCGCGCGTCCGCCTCGGCCTGCTCCGCCAATCGCCGCACGAGATGGGTGAGCTCCTCGTCGTCCTGACGGCGTTGCGCCTCATCCTGACGGCGTCGCACCTCCTCCTGACGGCGTCGCACCTCCTCCTGACGGCGTTGCACCTCCTCTTGACGGCGTTGCGCCTCCTCCTGGCGGCGTTGCGCCTCCTTCCAACGTTGCGCCTCGGACTCTGCGGTGTCGTCTCGGCCTTCACGTCCGCGCCAATGATCTCCGGTCTGCTGTCGTGCGCGGCTAGAGGAACCGTCACCGCCGGCCCGCTGTGTCGAGCCGTCCCCTGCCCCGGCCTGCCGTTCCCCCGCCGACCCACGGCTATTCGTCTCTCCGGCTGGGGAACCGGAACCAGCCCGTCGCCCACTTTCCGAACCGGGCTGTGCCCGATGGTCATTCGCCTCGGCGGCGGCCGAATCCGCTCGCACCGCGCGACCATTCGGCTGCTCGGTATCCGAACCAGACTGTCCCGCACGGTCGTTCGACTCAGCGGCCGAATCCGGACGCACCCCGGAGTTGTTCGCCTCAGCCGCAGGCTGACCCTGCTGCGCCCCATCTACAGCCGGTTTCTGCGGCGCGACTGATTCCGATGCCGTCGTGTCTATTCCGCTCTCGGTGTCCGCCTTTCCGGTATCGGTCGGCACTCGCTCCGGCCGTGCGGCATTCTCCGCCGCCGACTGCTCGGCCGATTCCACCCCGCTCTCTGCGAGATGTTCGGCAATCTCCGAGCCACGCAGGTAAACGTGAGATACGTTGCCTTCCTGGTCAATTCCGACGACCTCGATCAGTCGGTCGCCTACCGGGGATTCCCGCAACTGCCGCGCCAGCTCGGACGGGGTCACCGCACTGCCAGAAAGGTCGACCACGGCACGCTCGACGACGCGCTCGCCGGATCGCCCGTTCAGGCGATCGACAATCCGTTCCACCGGTTCGGCATTCGGTGCGACGTGATCGAAAATGCGGCCTTCGACCCGCATCCGGGGGTCGCCGCTCACCGGCGGGTGCGGTTCAACCGCATACCCCGCGTCGATCAGCGCACGCGCGGACCGAAGCACCGGCCGGTGCAGCGGATCCGTACCGTCGTGCTCCGAAACAGACCCGCGCTCGACCGCATTCGGCGCGCGCGAAGGTGTGGTCGGGTCGGGTCGGTGCAGCGGCTCCTCGCGCGATGTCGCGCCGAATCGCAAGCCCGGCTGCGGCTGCTTGGCCTCGGAAAGATCACCACCGAGAGCGACCTCCCTGCTGCCACGCCAGGCGACGGCCCAGGTTGCCACCATGTCCTCGGCAGTTCCGCCCGCCAGCTGGACGAGCGTCTTCTCCTGCCCGTCGCGAGTCAGGAATATGTCACCGCGCACATGAGTCACGATCTCGTTGTTGAACTCGAATACCCGCTCACCGGTCTCGGTCACCTCGAGATAGTGCAGCGCATAGCTGTGACCACCGACACCGTGCAGGCCCGGTGAGCGCCGCTGATCGAAGAATGAAGTGGTCGTGCCCGGTCCACTCTTCAGCACCTGTTCCATGATCTGCTGGTGCGGCGAGAAGTCGATGTCGGTTGGATCGACCGCGAAGTGCTCCAGCGGGCGGCCAAACATTGCGTCCCTTATGTCCTCGATAGGAACGCCACGCGGGTTGCTCATATCCAGCTCGAGCACCGACACCACCGAACCCTGATGCTCCTGCACCTTGCCGAGCATCACATGCACGCAGTCGTTCACCATCAGATGTCGGCGCAGCGTGGCGATATCCTCGGCCTTTTCCGCGACCTCTTTCCGCAGATCGGTCAGTGCCTGCTCGAGATGTTCGGGTGTCGGCAGGCCGTGTTCGTTCAGATCGAGCCTGGACAGGCCCTGGATCAGCCGGTGTTCCTCGGCGCTCACGCCAGTGCGATCGCTGCCGGTGAGCCGCAACCAGTCGGGATCGACACCGGACTCGGTGCGGCCTTCATAGCCACGCAGATCGGTGCGGAACCGGCCGTGATCGCCGAGAACCCTGGTGATGTGCGCGACCGCCGCCGGATCGTGGTTGCCTGCCCCGTTGTCAGGGCGGTAGTTGCGGTTGAAGCGTTCGGGATTGGATCGCATCTCGGCGATCAATTCGTCGATCCGCGCCGAAGGCAGCAGCGTGTCCCGCAACTCGTTGATCCGGGCGCCATGCTCCAACAGCACCCGTTCCACCGAGGTCCGCTGCACATCGTGCACCCCGAGCGCCTCCATGAGCGACCGGCGATCCTGCGCGCGGACCAGTTCGTGATACTGCCGCAACTGATGGGCGATAGCCTCGATCTTCATTGCGCGCACGCCATTTTCGACGTTCGCGTGTGCCACCGCTGCCGCCAGGCGGGACGGCTCGCCAACGAGATGCCCAACCTTCAACCGGTCCCGCGCCAAATCCACTCGCGCGGGCTTGAGCAACAGGTCATCCGGCGAATAGCGCTTGCCGAAGGAAACACCTTCGGGGCGGTCGGGAGCGGTGATGGTGCGCCACGGGCTGTACTCGTCCCGGACGACGGTCAAGGTCACCGGCCTGCCATCGACGGTCGTCTCGATCTGACGAACCTGTAGCGGTGGCTCGCGCAACATAATCAGCGTGCCTGCGGAGGAACCTTCCGACGCGATCTCCGCGGTGTAGTACTGGGCGGACAGCTCACCCCTCGTCAGCGCCGCGGCGATATCCGGGTGGCCCGCGAGGAAGGTCGCCAGTCGCGCGTCGCGAACCGCTTTGTCGCTGCCGAGGACAATCAGCCGATCACCCGCCCTGGCGACATGCGGATCGGCGAAGAGACCACTGACTTCGGCTCCTGCGTAGAGCGCCACCTCGGCGCTCGTCAGGTTCGCCAACTGGCCGTCAAGGCTGTCGTGTGCGCGACTGTCCTCGCTGTAGTGTCTGGCGAGGACATCCAGCCAATCGACCTTGGAGACAGTATCGTTCGCCTCGGCGGTGAATTCGACCATCAGGCCCGCCACGTCCTCGCGGGTCAGCGGCCTACTCGATGTCCACCCGAGTTCACGTAGTGCGTGGGCGAATTCCTGTCGCAGCATGCGGCGTTCGGCACCCTCACCCGGCACGACCGCGGCGGAGAATGCGGTATCGCCGTGCTCGGCGAAGAAGCGCCGCGCCGTATCGGCGAAGGCGCGGATAGCTCCGAGCCGCGTCAATACACGGTGACGTGCGGTTTGTGCGGCTTTGAACGGATCGGCTCCGACCTCGGAGGACTCCAATCCGGCTTGGACTGCCGCCTCCTGGAACCCCGCCTCGAAACTTCTGAGCGACCTGGCGGACTCCGATTCTTTCGCCGCCGCCTCAGCGAGCACAGCCCGCACCTGCGCTTCCGGCAGGTGCGGTGGCAGCGCTTCGAGCGGACCATGTGAGCCTGCCGACTCCCTGCCAACGGATCCCCATACCGATGCCGCTGATATCTCACCGGACTCGCCCGCAGCGACGCGCTTGATCCGCATTGGCGGCCAACCGGATTCCGCAGGCCCGATGTCGCCGGGGCGTGGCACCGGAAGCCGCAGGCCGTCGACCACCCGTACACTGCCGTTGCGCTGGACCACGCCATACATCGGAACGGTCTCGGTAACCCCGCGCTGCTCATCGAAGAAGGTGACCTCCACGCGGAACCGTGTTCCCGGCCGCATGTCGACGCCCTCCGGATTCGCCGCGGCGGCCCGGCTCACCTCCGCCCAGTGCATGACGGCCGCGGCGCGATCCGCCGCCTCCGTACGCAACCGATCGATCGTCTCGGCGGGACGCGACGCAAGATCCTCCGATGGCGCCCCGAGCAGAGTTGCCCACTTTTCCCGCTGTCGCACAAGAAGATCGGCCTCGGCGCCACCGACACCGCTGTCGAGGCGGGTGACAATTCGGTTCAGTTCCTCCACCGCGCCGGCGCGCAGCAGAGTCCGCCGCAGCTGATCGGCGAATACGGTGGTCAACCGCCGGTGGCCGTCCGGCTCGATCCTGAGGGCGCGCGCGAGTTCCTCGCGAACCTGCTCCGGCGATTCGATACGCGGATACGAACCGGAATCGAGTTTCCGCGCCTGGAACGGTGTCCCGATATCGGAGGGCTGTGCCCGATCGAGATCCAGTGCGTCGCGCGCGAGTCCGGCCAGCACATCGAGCCGCCGTACGTCCGGCGGCAGCACATGGTCCAGACCGAGCCTGCGTACGATCTCGTCCAGATATTCCCGCTCGTATTCGGAAGGCCGTGGGGCACTATCCGATTCAGCAAGGGGAAGCTCGCGCCCGCGCAGCAGATCCGACGGCCACTCGGGTGCGGCCTCGGCACCGACGCGCGCGGGCCGAGAGATCGCGCCGTCGCCCGAGGCAGGTTCCGGCCTGCCCGCGGGATCGAAAGGCGCACCATCGGCATTGCGTCCGAACGGGCTCGCGGCGGCGCGCGGCGGTTCGACACCGCCGTTTTCACCTGCGACACGATCGGGTGCACCGCCTCGTCTTTCCACCGAGCCGTCCCCAACGGCACCGGCTCGTTCACCCTGTGCGCCGGGATGATCGGGTTCGCCCGGCGGCGGGGTGGGTTGCGCCCCACGGTCATTGGGACCGTTCGGTGGTGTTGCCGGGTCGTGGCCCTCGTGCAGCGGCTCGTCGCGACCGGTCTCGCCGAAGAGGAGGTCGGGGCGCGGTGGGGCGGAATTCGGTGTGCGGCCTTCGATCTCGACGACATCGCGGCCGCTCCAGGTCACCGCCCAGGTGTTCTTGGTCTCCCGCCCGACGCCGTTGGTCAGTTCTCCGAACGACTTCAGTTGGTCGCCGACTCTGAAGAGGAGCCCACTGCCGTCATTGGCGAGGAGGACGGCTCTTTCACCGTTCAGCCGGTAAACATCCTCGCCGTGTTCCATACCGAGGTACTGGAGTGTGGACATGTGGCCGCCGACATCCTTGCCGGTGAGCGAGGTCCGCTCCTCGAAAATCAGTGCGATCGGCTTGTTCTCGCTGCTGAGATGCTCGAGCTTCAGGCCGAGCGCAATCTTTCCGACTGCCGTGAAGCGATCGTTGCCGTGGAATCCATCCGGTACGGCGTGCGCGCCCATGGCGGCCTGAATCCGGTCGTATGGAGTTTCGAGACTGCCCCCCGCGATGAGCTGGAGCCGATGGTCGATCGCACCACCCGCTTCCTCCACTCTGCCCAGTCCGATATACGCGCACGCATCCCGCAGCATGCCATCGCGAATCGCGGCAATATCCTCGGCCGTGCCCGCGACTTCGTCTCGCAGCGCCTCGAGTTCGTGCTCGAGACGCTCGACCGCGTCCCGGCCGTATATGCCGTTCTCCACCGCGACGGCCAGTCGCGCGCGGTCGGACCCGGCGTGGATCGAATAGCCCGCCTCGGCGTGGTGGCGACGGAAGTCCTCGCGGAATTGTGGATCGCCAACAATTTCCTCCACACGCGACGGAGCATGGTCCGAACTCGCCCATGCGGTGCGGGGATCACGGGTCAGCAATCCCGGATCCGCCCGTAGATCACGGATCAGGACCTCCATCGGCGTCGTGCCCATGGTCTCCCAGAGCGCCCGCATCGCGGCGACCTTGTCTGCCAGCCCGTTCAATACCGCGTCCGGTGCGCGACCGAATTCTTTCAGGTCGATGCCGAGAGCCCGTCGCAGCGTCTGCAACTCCTCATAGCGCCCGACCCTGTGGTGAAAGCTCAGTTCTTCGGCGATCGATTCGATTCGCATGGCGCGCACGCTGTTTTCGACGTGCAGGCGGGCCACGGTATCGGCCATTTCGTGCGGAAGGTTGGTGAGGTGGCCCAGCCTCAGATTCACAACCGCGCGTGCCGCGCGGAGTTCGGCATGTCCGAAGGAATCGATTTCGGCCGGTGCGGGCCGCACGACCTTCCACTGCCCGGCGCCGTCCGGCACCAAGGTCATGGACAGGTGGCTGCTGTTGATGATTTCGGCGATATGCCGCACATCGCGGATACCGTTGTACTCCCACCGCACACCGAGGTTATCCGTGTTGCGCAATGAGAAGTAGTCCACCACTATCTCGCCGCCTGCCACCGCCGCCGCGTGATCGGCATTGTTCCGATCGGCCAGTGCCCTGGCCAGCAGGGCATCGTGGTCATTGCCGTGGCTGACGACGATCAGCCGCTTGCCCACCAGCGTCACTCGGCCCGCGTCATCCAGTAGCGGCCTGTTCTCACCAATATGCGCCAGCAGGAAATCCATCACGGTGGATTCCTCGAGGGCGGCCGATCGTTGCGCCGCCAACTCGAGCTGCGTGACATATTCATGCGCCAGTCGCTCGAATTTCCGGACCGCGTCCGCGGTTTTGTGAGCCGCGTTCAGATGCCGCTGAATGAAGCTGTTCAGGTTCCGCTCGGTGGGCTCACCGACACTCAATCCGAAGCGCTTCAGTCGCATCGTCCCGATATCGAACTGACGGCGGAGTTCCTGACGTGCCGGTTCTTCCAGGGGTGCCCCGAACGGCTTGCGCGCATTCTCGGCGAAGTAACGCTCGGCGATGACGCGGAACTCGTGGATTTCCGCGATGCGGCGCAGCGCACTGTGCTTGGTATATATGACGGCATCGGTGAGCGAGACCAGGTCATGGAAGGCCGCTGGTACATCCAGACCGGCTTCCTGCGCGGCAGCAGGCAGTTGGGCCAACGCGGATTTGGAATAGTGATCGGCGTCCTCGACGGCATGGGCAGTAGCGATGGACGCGCGACTCATAGCCACTTCGCCGGCACCCTCCATTCTGGCGAGCGCCGCATAATCTATTGTGCCCGAATTGCTTTCGGTGTGATCCTGGACCGGTTCCGGTATCGAATCCTGGTGTGCCTCGCGGGTGACCTGCCCATCGAACCCCTCCGGACGGTGAGCCGTTCCGCCATCCGAGGCTGCCTCGCCCCCGCGTTGTTCGCCATGGCCGGTGGGTGCGCTGTCGGCGCCGCGGTCGAAAGGCTGGTCACCTTCGAACGGGCGCGGCGGCACGGCGGGTTCATCGCGCGGCGGGGTCTCCGCATTGCCGGGACCGATCTCACTGTCGGGCCTGCGCACCGAACCATCGCCGGCCGGGCGGGCTTCGGCGTCGCCCGGTGACTCGGACTGTGCCCCAGTCGTTCCGTGCGCGGGATTGGAGTGCGGTTCGGGATCCGCGGCACGATCGGTCGCGGCACCGTGCTCTCCAGCAGCCGTATCCGGGGCGGATTCTGCTGGGCGGCCATCGGTTCCGGCGCGGTGTTGGGTGCCTTCGGCTGAATCCTGCGACCGCGCACCGGGTTGTTCGCCGGTCGTCGGTGATCCTTCCGGCGGATTCCCGGTCTCGGGTGGGCGCTGCGGCCGCTTGCGCTTGCCCAAGTCCACGCCGGCGCCGGGTCGCGGCTGCCGGTCGGAGGGCGCGATGAATCTGCTGTCGAGATCGAATCGGGCAGTGTTCGGGGTCATCCCATCGAGCCGGATCGGCTTACCGTCCAGCCGGACCATGGCACCGATCTCACCGGTCCGCAAACCCGTTGTGCCCAAGAGTATTCCGGGTGACGTCAGCGCTCCGTCGAGCGTCCGGAAGACACCACCGGAGGAGCCGGTTCGTTCGTAGATCACTCGCGTGCCATTGAACACCAGCAGATGTTTGCCTGCGGACATCTCGCCCTCGTAGGCGATGGTGATGGGCAGTGTGCCGATCTCGAGGCCGTTGTCCATCCTGTGCATCTGTAGGAAGAGCAGGGCCGCGGCTCCCTGGCTATTCTTCCCGATTCCCGCACCTATCAGGCGCGCGACGAACCCATTGAGCGAAGGAGACGCGGTACCGGAGGAGAATCCATCCGGCCGCTCGCCCTGTGTGAGGATCTGGAATGCGGCCGTGCGCAAACTGCCATCGGGTGGTAGCAGCGGGGGGACCTCGAACCCGGCGCCAGTTCGCTCCTTGAAGTACGCCATAGCCACACTCAGGGCGTTGTGTTCCAGCATGCCTGCGCGAATGGCGGCGATATCGTCGGCTGTCTGCCGCACCTCGCGGCGCAGGGAGTCGAGTTCGCGTGCGAGCCGCTGGGATGCTTCGCGTTTGGCCCTCGCCTGTTCCTCCGGTGTCGCGCCCGTGTGGTCGGGACCGGCGAGCCGTCGCCAATCGGCCTCGGCGCCACGGGATTCTGCCCGTGCCTCGTAGCCGCGCAGGTCCGCGCGGAACTGTTCGCCATCACCCGAACCGCGGGCGATATGGCCCGGCGCACCGGGATCGCGGGTGGCGGGATCGCCGTCGGGCTTGCCGTAGTCGATGGCCTGCGGGTGTTCGATGAGTTCTGCGAGCAGCGCGTCGGTCCAGGCTGCCTCTTCCGCGCCCATGCCCTGTTTGATCTGCTCGATCTCGTTATGTAGAGCGGTCAGTACCGGTTCGGCATTGCTGCCCAGGTCTGTTCGCTCGATCCCCAACGCACTGAGCAGTGCTTGAATATCACGCTCGCGCACGGCCTCGTGTTCGGCGCGCAGACGATCGGCCATTGCCTCGATCTTGTAGGCGCGCAGACCGTTTTCGGCATTCCTCTCGGCAAGGGTTTGCGCGAGCTTGTGCGGCTGTTCCTCCTGGCTTTCCAAGCCCAATCGACCGAGCGCGGCGCGCCCCCGGTCCCACGCCTCGGCCGCCGCTCTCGGAGCGGGTGGCTCCGGGGCGGATTCCGGCATCTCGACGGCACGCCACTGGCCATCGAGTCCGCGCACGACGGTCAGCGGCGGCCCGCCGCTCTCACCGGGAATGTGGCGCACCGCCGTGGGCGCGTCGAGCCTTCTCCCGACTACGGCCTCGTTTCCCACGGCAGCTACCCGGTAGTACTCGACCATCAATTCCCCACGGGTGATGGCCGCGATCAGCTCCTTCCGGCCCGCGGACCGCGCCTCGACCTTGCCCTCCATCACGGGGCGGTACTTGGTAGCTGTCAGCTTCTCGGCATTGCCTTCCGCCAGCGTCTTCGCCAGCAGCACATCGTGATTCGAACCATTATCGATGACGATCAGACGGTTGCCGACTCGCACCACGTGATTGCCGGAGTCGAACCGCACCACCGATGGGGGGTTGAACGGTTCCTCGGCGACGATGGCATTGATGAAGTCGGCACCGACCCTGGTCGCAATCTGATCGGACACCTCGATCACCGCGGCCTCGGCACTCCGGAATCGCTGCGCGGTACGTTCCAAAGTGTCGACGGCCCCTGCGAATTTCCTGGCCTCGGTCAACCGCTCGGCAACCTGCCGCTGCAACGCCTCGGGCGAGTGTTCCACCGATTCGACACCGAAAGCCTGTGCGGTGGCCTCGAATTCCGTCCGCAACCGTTGCCGCGCACCGGCATCCGGCCCGGCCTCGATCTCGGCGAGGTAGCGCCGGGCCGCCGCTTCGAAGGCGTGGGCGGCGCGGACCCGCCACGTCCTGCCGTGATCGGCGGCCTCGAGCGCCACGGAAATGGTGGCCTCATCGAATGTCGGAATCCGCACACCGGCGTTTGTCGCGGCCCTGGCCAAGGCCTTCATCTCCTGGTTGCGCAGCCTGAGCTGTTTCGCGTGCTCCGCGGCGAGCTGCCGGTGTCCTTCCGCATTCCATTCCATGGGCGGGTATTCCTGGAATCGCCGCATACGGTAGCTGGAATCGCCGTCGAGGCCCGGCAGTTCGTGCCGGTGCGCCGAGGTGGCCTCCCGCAACTCGATGGATGCCACGACCTCCGCCGCGAGCTCACCGCGATCGAGTATCCGCCCGTCTCGCAACTGGAACCGCTGCCGCCCATTGGAATCGGTGAACACCCGCTCCACGCCGACATCACCGATGGTCATCGCACCGCGCACGGTACGCGGCTTGGACTCGGCCGCGAGCTCAGCGGCCAACTGAGCTTGGTTCAGGTAGCGCCCATCACGCAGCGCGAACGACTCCCCGTCATGGCTGGGGAACGTATGCCGCACTTGCACATCGCCGAGAGGAATCGTGTTCTCGCCGGGTAGGCCGGGGAGTAGGCCCTTGGCGATGGCGTCGCGGACAATGCCGATATCAGTGGCATTCTGCTGAACAGTGCTGCGCTCGACTCCCACCAACCTGTCCAATTCAGCGATCACATCCAGATACGCCGCTCCGATCTCCTCGAGCGATCTGCCGCCAGTGGCCGAGAGCAGGAGATGAAGCCAGTCGTTGTCCGCCCGCTTGCGCCCCTCCCCCTGGAAAGGGCGGTCGTAGTTGTCAACGTCGGCGACGAACCGATCGAAATCACCGACGGCTTTCAGAATGTGGTCGGCGACATGGGGGTCGCGCACAGCGGGATCGCCGCCCTTGTCCTTCAGCGCGGACCTCAGATCGTTGAGCAGTCGGTCTATCCTGTCCGCATCCGCGGGGCGAGTTTCCCGCAGTCGGTCGGTCGCTCGCTGCGCGTGCTCGAGTCGATCAGGGGTGATCTCGGCTCTCGGCTCCGCAGGCGGAATCCGCAATTCGCCCAGCACCGTATCGAATGCGATTCTGCGGGCCGCATCCAGTGATGCGTGGATCTGATCAGCCAAGAGCTCGATCTTGAAGCCGTACAGGCCATTCACGGCATTGGCGTGGCGCAGATACGCGTCCAACTCTTCCGGGTTGTCAACCAGCCGCCTCAGGTTCAGACGTCCGAGCGCGTCTTCCACGTCGCCGAAACGCGGAACGTTCTTCGGAACCACGACGATCCACTGGCCTTGGCTCCCCTCTACGGTCACCGATATCCGACGCCCGTCGCTCTCGCCGGTGAAGTGGCGAACTTCCCACCACCTCAAATGGTGGTCTTTGAATCCCGATTCCGCATCACCGGTCAAGGCGTGGATTTCGACCGCGACCCGACCGTGCATGACGTCGGCCGCGAGGTCGGCGTGCTCCTCGCGCGCCAGCAAGTCCGCCAGATATTCGGTACCTCTCGGTTCACCATGCACGACAAGAAGGCGATCACCCACCCTGGCCACGCGTCCTTCGGCATCGATCGGGCGGGTCTGCGCATCCCCCTCGGTCTTGAACAACTCGGCTGCGGCTAGGCGTAGGACCTGCTGATCCGCCTCGGCGACCCCGGCCTGCGCCGCGCGGTATCGCTCGGCCAGGTTTGCGACCAGTTCGGCATTCTCGACCGACCGGCGCGCCTCGGCCTTCCGCTCCCCGTAGAACTGTCGCAATGCCTCCTCGGTCCGCTGCTCCCGCGACAAGCCGAAATAGTCGGCGAACGCCTCGAATTCCCCATGCAGCAGTCGGCGAGCTTCGGAGACGGTCGGGTCGTCCTCGCCCTTGGCTGCCTCGAGGTCGGTGAGGTAGCGGTCCATGACGCGACCGAATGCGTCGACAGCTCCGAGATCGCGCAACGCCACACGTTGCGCTTGTCGAACCATGTTCTCGATGGCTTCCGCGCGCCCGGTCGCCCCCTGATCCGAATCCGGTGCGATGCGGACCAATTCGTGCCAGGCCGACATCACGTCGGCCTCGGCCGTCGCGCGCGCCGCAGCGATCTGCGCGAGCTCGGCCCGCGCCTGCGGCGACCACGGAAGGTCGGTGACGACGGCGCTCTTCTCAGCGCGGAGCCCGTACCAGACCATCTCCGGCGTTAGATCGCCGGGTTCGACCCACTCCTTGCTCTGTTGCTCCGGCGGCACGACGCGAGTGATCTGGAACGGTGATCGAGAATGCGAATCCGCCTGCCCGGCAGCTGTGTCGTCAAGCCAACCCATGGCGTGTGTTCGGAGACCGGTTTCGCGCTCCGCGTTCGACCGGAACAACCGATCCAATCCGAGCCGATCCAGAATTCGTCGCCAGAGCGAGGCCCGGACGGGCGTGTAGGTCTGCACACGATCGAGGCGCTCCCCGGAAACGACCTGCCAGTGGCCGTCGGCGCCGACCCCCACCTGCACGGGCAGCGAGACCGCCGTATTGCTCTCCGGATCGATGAATTCGATCTCGAAGTCGTGTACCCAGGCGCGGAATGCTCCTTCCCGCAGCGTCAGATCGGCCCAATGGCGAATCGTCTGTGCTCGCTCCAGCACTTCCACACGCATCCGCTCGACGATTTCGTCGTAGCGCAGGCCGGGCCTATCGGGATCTTCGCCCAGCAGTGTGAGCAACTCGTCCCTGGCCTTCGCATGCTCCTCGGCAGACCTGATGAGTCTCTTGGCTTTCCAGCCGGTGGATTCGGCAGCCTCGGCGAAATCCCGCTCCGCCGCCTTGATTTGGGCATCGAGCCTTTCCACGGCACCGGCGCGCAACAGTGTCCGACGCCTTTCTTCGCCGACCTTCCACAGCACCGTGCCCTCGTCGCCGATTCTGGTGGAATCGAGCTGCAGAGCGAGTTCGTAGCCGAGCTGAACCGCCTTCTTGAGACGCGGCGCCCCCACACTCGGCGGTACGTACTCGCCTGCCCAATACGACCCATCGAGGTCGAGCGGCTGCTTCGAGCGCCGCTGCGCATCGTGGGTGATTTCCGCCAGTGCCGACAACATCCGACCGCGAACCGACTCGTGCGAGGCATCGATACCGAGCGCGCGGGCCACCTGATCCACATACGGTTCCAGATGCGGCGGATCGGTGCCGGTCTGCCGTTTGCCGTATTCCTGCACCAAACGGTTCAGTGGATTCTCCCGAATCGGATCTCCCGCAGACCGATTCTGGCCGATGAGCAGGAGGTCCTCCGGCTGTGGTGCGTCGATACTGCCGCCGAGGGTGGTCTTTTCGCCGTCGAGGACGCCGATTGCCCAGGTTTCCGCGATTTCCTTCGGGGTGCTTCCGGTCAGCGTCGCGAGTGTCGCTTCGATCTCCCCGGTGGCGAATGGTTTTCCGTCGACGGATCGGAATATCGGCTCACCGGTTTTGTCGTCGAATTTAACAAAGATGGCCCTGTTGACCTTTTCGGCCTTTTCGACCTTGCCGAATTCGAATACGAAGTCACCGGCTGCGGTTTTGCCTGCGATATGGATATCGGCGGCGTGCGCGGCGGCACCGAAGTGGTCGATCTCGCGCGGAATCAGCAACCAGGCGCTGACCCTCGGCTGTTCGCCCCCCGGTTGTTCGCCTTCTGCTTCGCGCCGCCGGGTGCCCTCCTCCCACAGTTTCATCATTCCGTGAACGATCTGACCGGCCGTCCCGACGGGCTGCTCTGTCTTCAGTCCCTCGATCTTCTTGGGCGAGAATCCCTCGATCCGCAAAGGCTGGGATTCGTTCCACCCCCGTTCGAAGATGGCGCGGGTCTCCCCCCAGGTCAATCCGGGAAGCCCTCTGAGGCTCACCGGCGGCACCTCGAAATTCAGCCTCGGCTGCCCCAGGTTCATCCCGTCGATCGACACCGGCACACAGTTGTTGATCTCGGTCAATCGGTCGTGCAGCAGCAGCAGCCGTTCGAGTTCGGCGATGCGGTCGGCGGTTGCTTTCGTCTGTGCTCGTTCATGTTCGAGGACTTCGGCGAGGCGATCCGCCCCCATCGGCGTGCCCAGCTCAGCGAATCGCGAATTCTCGGGAACCGCTTCGGCATTCAGCGCCAGACCGCGTCGATAGAACACCCCGTCCACGTCGCTGAGGAACTGTTCGAAATCCTTGATCACATAGGCGATATGCGCCGTCGCTGCGGGATCGTGGGCGGGCACCTGCCCCTCATGGCCGACGACTTTCAGATGCGCGAGTTCCGGTTTACGCCGCAACTGCGCGACCATCGCATCGACTCTGGCCGCGCGCTCGGGATTCTTCCGCTTGTAGTCCTCGATCGCGTCGTGCCGTTGCCTCAGATGGTGTGGTGCGTTCTCCACGAGTTGCCCGGTATCAATACCCGCGCCGGCCAGAAGATCAGCCAGCTCCCTGTGGTAGGTCTCATCGTGCCGAGTGCGCAGCAGATCGGCCAGTGCCTCGACCTTCAGGGCATGCACACCGATTTCCGCGCGCAGCCGCGACAGGGTTCCGGCCCGTCGCAAGTCGCCGACATCCGCTCCGCTGAGGCCGAAATGCTCCCGTAATGCGTTGAGTCTGCTCATCAACTCGTCCGGCATCACCGGATCTTCCGGCCGATGCGGCGCAAGCGGCTCGAGCGGTTCGACCCGATCCTCGAGCAGCCGCCACGGCCCCTCACCCTCGCGGATCAGCAGAGCTTTCAGCTCTTGGCCGTCGATCACCTCCGAAATGCGGCCGACCTCAACCGTTCTCACCTCGCCGATATGCACCCGGCCCGCACTATCGGCCCATACCTCGTGGAATTCGACCGCGACCCGTCCCTCGGCGATGGCCCGTGCCAGTTCCGCCTCACCGGTCAGCATGTCGGCCTCATTGCCCAGCATGTCGTGCAGAATCTGCTCGTGGGCGTTCCTGTGGTCGACAACCACCAACCGCGGCGGCTCTCCGCCGACACCCACCAGGGGACCCGTGTCCGGATACAGCGGAGTGATATCCCGCGCGCTCAGGTAGTCGAAGCCTGCCTGAGCCGCCATCCGATCGACGAGCGAATTGTATTCGCCATTGACGGAGCGATATTCGGCGACCGCCTCGGCGAATCTTGCATATGCCTCTCGCTCTCCGAAGTGGCGGTCGTACGCGTCCGAGACCCGGTCCGGCAGGTTCTTCTCTGTCAGACCCTCACGTTCGATACCGGCCAGTTCAAGGTAGTCGGCGAACTGCCTGGCCATCGGTGATTTGCCTCGAAGGAGTTTCCCGAGAGCGGGCTTCCGATCGAGACCGGGCCGCCGAACCATTTCCTCGACCGTCTTGATCGCGCCGAACCGTAGGCGTTCTCGGTTGCGCCCTTCCTCGAGCGCGCGCTCCAGCACCGGATCACTCAGGTTCGGCAGATCGATGCGCGAGTCCTCGGCGACGGCACGCAAATGGCGTTCGGCTCGATCGCGGCGGGTGGACGCCTCGCGCAGCAGCTGCCCATTCCTTGTCAGGTCTTCGGCGATCGCCTCACCTGGCAGATACGACGTCCGGGCGCCCTCCGGCGGCGGCGCACCATCGCGCACCTCGGATTCCCGTGGCGCGCCCACGAGTCCGGCGCGATCGGCGGGATCGTGGTCGGCGCGCACGTCGGGATCGGCCCGCCGTTCGGCACTGGCCCGCGTCCACTCGTCGAGTCCGCCCGCGACCGGGCGCGGGCGCTCGGCGCTGTCGGCGGGCACCAACCGCCACGGCGTATGCAGGGTCGACTCCAACCAGAAGCGCCGACCTGCCAGGTAGACACCGCGGAGTTTGTCAAGCCAGCTCCTACCCGTCCTCTCCGCATCGAAGCGTTCGACCTGATCGATGGCCTGCACCACCTCGGCCAATTCTTTGATGGCCTGCGCGCGCTCGACCACCTCGGCCCGCGCGGCGCGGATGGTGGCATGGGGATCGGCGAGCAGCGCGGCTTCGGGAATTCGCAGCGCATGCGCCAGATAAGTGTGATCCTCCCCTGCAAGGACCGCCCGGTATAGCTGCTCCACCGCGACCGCCCGATACAGCGTGCGGCGACGCTGCTCGACAGTCATCGCGGCGAGATCGCTGATATCTTCCTGACCCAGCCTGAGGCGACGGAGCAGTTCTTCGCGACGCTGCTCGAGGGTCACCAACTGTGGAGTTCGACCCTCCGGCGCCGGCGGCTCCATACGACCGACAACCTCATCCACACCGATTCGACCGAACAGATCCGTCACGGCCCGCATCGGGTCATTGATCCGAGGCAGCACCTCGTCGACGAAGCGGGCATCGAAACCGAGACCGGTCAGCAGGTCGGTCAGGTAGCGGAGATCTGCCTCCGAAACCTCTACCGGCGGTGCGTTATACGGCTCCGCCGCCAGCTTGTTCAGGTGGTCGGCCACGCCCTCGAGCGGGTCGTCATAGCGGGACAGATCCACCTTCGGTTCGGCACCGGTACGGAAACCCACGTGGGAGGCCTGAGAGGACTCCGACGGATGCGAATGCGATCCGTCGGGCTGCCCTGCCCCCTCCCGCGGCCTGGCGGGAAGCGCATTGTGCGGGGATTCGGGCGCGCCGGGAAGGGCCGCACCCGGCTGCCTGGTCTCCGAAGCACCTTCGGAGGGTTTCGCCGCCGAACCGTCGCCGATCTCGGCCCGATGGGCGGGAATTCTGCCATCGGCTATGGCTTCGTGGATCGCGGCGATGTAGGCGGCATCCCGCGCGACCGAACGGCGCAGGCCGTCCAGCGCTCCCTTGAGGTTATCGATTGCCTCCATATACGATCGGCCGAGCACCCCTGGCGTTCGGCCCTCGAAGCCGCGGAACAGTGGGAACCAGTCGGTGTCTGGCCCCCAATGTCCCGGTTCGACATCTCGGGGCTCGTTTGCGTGGACATCGGCGATGAAGCGGTCGAAATCTCCTGCCGCCCTGAGGATGTGCTCGCTAGCGTAGGAGTCGTGCACTGCCGGGTCTCCGCCGCTGTCCATCAGCGATGAGCGCAGTTCTTTGAGCAGCCTATCGATCCTGTCCGCGTCTTTCGGGCTGGTCTCTCGCAACTTGTCGGTCGCATGCTGCGCATAGGCGATGCGGTCTCGTGTCTCCTCGGCCGGTGGCAATTCCCGAGGGAGGTGCGGTTTCAGTTCGGCGAGCACTTCATCGAGCGCGATCCGGCGCGCACCATCGAGCGACGCGCGAATCTGATCGGCCATCAGCTCGATCCTGATGCCGCGCAGTCCGATCTCGGCATGGCGGCGGGCCAAATAGGCCAGGACGCTCGGTGAGGCCGAAGTATTCGAAGGCAAGTGCAGTCGGTCGAGCGCTTCCGGCAGCGTCGGGCCGAGCGCCGACTTATCCTCGGGAACCACAACGGACCACTCGCCCCGAGAGCCGAGCAGAGCCAGGGACAACTTGTGTCCGTCGACTTCACCGGTGAAGTATCGGAATTCGACATCGGGAAAATGCCAGAAGTGTCCACCCGTCACCGTGTCGTGGTTCACCAGACAGAAATCGACCGAGACCCGACCGTGCATGATATCCGCCGCGAGGTCGGCATACTCCTCGCTCGCCAGCAGACGCCGCAGGTACTCGACACTGCCAGGGCTGCCATCGGAAACGATGAGGCGATCTCCCACCCTGGCGACGCGTCCTTCGGCATCGAGAATGCCAATGGGCTCCGCGCCTGCGGCTTTGCGGAACTCCGCGTTGAAGAACTCCGCTACAGCCAGCCGCGAGACCCGAGCATCCAGGGCGTCGACTCGGGCCATGACCGCGCGATAGTCCGCCACCTCCTGTGCGAGGCGATCGGCCTTCTCGGCCAGACGATGTGCCTCGGCCGTCCGCGCCTCGAGCACCTGCCGCAGCATCGGTTCGGTCAGGGCATCGGGATCCAGGTCGAAATAACGTGCGGCGGACTCGAACTCCGCACGCAGCGCCGATTTGCGACTCCCACTCAAGGGGTCGGGCGGTCCGTCGTAGACGGGTGCCGCGCGATCGGCGAGGAAGCGCCGCACCGTGTCACCGAGTATGCGTACCGTGCCGAGTTCATACACCGCCTCATACTGTGCGCGCCGAATCAGTCGGTCGAGCACCTCCTCTCGTTCGGACGCAGGCACATCGGTGAGCTCCGCGACGAGTTGCAAGTGACGCCAGGCCGATTCCTCCTCCGCCACGGCGATCTCGCGGGCGACAGCGATCTCCGCGAGTTCGGCCTGCGACTCGGCCGACCAGCGGAAATAGCCTTCGAACGCTACGGGCACCGCGCGGCGATTGCCCGCGTTCCAGTCGATATCGGGCAGCGGTTCCCCGGAGCCCTCGCGGTTCGCACCGAGCTGTTCCGGTGGCACAACGCGACTGATCTGTGCCAGCGCTCGCGAGGGCGCCTGCTCGGCATGGGTACCTTCGAAAGCGGGCGGTTGGCCTTCGCCACGGCCGGTGATCGATCGGAACAGCCGTCCCGGCCGCAGGCGATCCAGCGCCCGCCGCGCACGTGAGGTCGTCTCGGCAGCTTGCGGCTCGGGGCTGCGCGCCGAACCCACGATGTGCCAGTTGCCATACCGGTCGACCTCCGCCTGCACCGGCAGTGCGACGGCCATCTTGCTCGCCGGGTCGATGAACTCGACCTCGAACTCGCGCACCTCGCCGGTAGCCGGGTGGTCCTGCGCGCGCAGCATCGCATCGGCCCACTGGCGAATCGCCAGCGCCCGCTCCACGACATCGACCCGCAATCGCTCTACGAGTTCAGACGGACGCGAGCCGAGCTTTGCCGGATCCTCCCCCAGCAGCTCGAGCAACTCGTCCCGCACCTTCGCGCATTGTTCGGCGCGGCGCCTCAACTCTTCGGCCTGCGGGCCGGTAGCTTGCTCGGCTGCGGCGAGATCCTTTTCCCGCGCGGTGACTACCTCATCGAGCAGTTCGATGAATCCCGCGCGCAGCAACGTCCGACGCATGCCTTCGGCCATCTTCGCCGCAGGCCCGTCGGCCTCGACATCGGAATGAGCCAACTGGCCCGCGAGTTCGTCACGCAACCGCTCCACGGTTTGAACATTCGGCGCGGAGCCCGCGTCGTATGTCCTTCTCGGATAGAAAGTATCGAGATCGATCGGGCGAGCCGAACGGTTCCTGGCATCGGACGCGATATCCGCGAGCACCAGCAATACCCGACCGCGGACCGGCTCACGCAGAGTGTCGATACCGAGCGCGCGAGCGATCTGTTCCGCATACCGCACCACATGCGGCGGGTCGGTGCCGGTCTGCCGCTTCGCGAAATCCTGCATCATGCGATTCAGCGGATCCCCGCTCGCACCGAACCTGGTATTCGGGTCCAGGAGCGCGCCGAACTCTTCCCCGCCCTCGATTTGGAAGTGCTCAGTGCCCTTCCAGCCCATGGCCCAGGTTCCGGCGATATCCTCGGGTGTGCTGTTGGTGAGTTCGGCGTAGGTTTTGACCTCGCCGGTGTCGGTGCGGAACCGATCACCGCTGAGCCAGGTCACCAGCTTGCCGTCCACATTGGCCCGCTTGCCGCCCAATGGGGTGAGCGTGGACATATGGTGGCCGGTGGACCGGCGCAGATCGAAAATCCATGCGGTAGCGCCTACTCCGCTCGGCTCCGCACCATCTTTCTCCATGATCGCTTCGATGATCTTCGCGTGCGCGGAAGTGCCGTGCGCGGGCGTGAACTCGTCCGGGTGGACACCCTTCGTAATTTCCAGAATGCGGGAGAGCGGGACTCCCGCCGGATCGAGGATGTCGAATTCGGGTAGGTCGAGGCCGGTGTTCTGGAATTCGTTTGTGCGGGCGATTGCTTCGAATACGCACTTGTTCATCGTCGCCGTCCGGCGGAGCACGTCGATATCCTCGGCCACCCGCGCGAGTTCCGCGCGGAGTTCGGTAATGGCCCGGTCCAGATGCTCCTCCGAAAGAAAGCCCAGCTCGCGCAGATCGGCTGTGCCCTCATGGATACGCCGATTCTCCAATTGGGTCACGCCGGCGCGGTCGGTGCCGGTCAGGCGCTGCCACAGGTTGTCGGCCTGTGACCGGGGCACATCAGACCTGCCATAGCCGTGCACATCGGCTTCGAACCGGCCGACATCGCGGATCACCTGCTCGAGATGTGCCACCGAGTCGGACCAGATCTGCGGTACCCGAGCCTCGACCTCCCTGATAGGCGCGGTAGGCGAGGACAACTCGGCCACCAATTTCTCTATGCGATCCACAGGCATGAAGTTGCCCGCGGCCTTCAATTCATCTATCTCACCGCGCTTCTCGACCAGTGCCTGCGCCATCTCCTGCAGCGGAAGGTCTTTCGCGATACCCAGCTTCTCCAACAGGGCCGCGCGATCACGATGGCGTTCCGCGATGTCCAGATACATCCTGAGCCGATCGTTGATCGCCTCGGCTTTCAGGGCGAGCAGGCCGTTTTCCGCGTTTTTCCTGGCCAGCGCCTCGGCCAGTTTGTGAGGCTTCGTGAGCAGGTCACGCAGGCCCAATCGGTCGGCCGCCTGCTCGACGCGCGCACGCGACGGCATGGCGGGCGCATTCATATCCCCGCGTTCCGACCACTCCGAAGTCGGAATCACACGCCAGTCGCCGATCTCATTGCGGATAGCAGTGATATCCAGCGGACGGCCATCGGGCGTAGTCGTTTTGATATGGCGCACGTCGGCGGATTCGAGATGATCGATCTGCACCCGGCCGTCGAGATCGGATTTCGCGGAGAATCGCTCGAGCCTGAGATCGCCGCGACCGACAGCGGCGGCGATATCGGCATTGCGCGGATCGGCCAGCGCATCAGCCAGCACCACATCGTGCTGCCCGTTGTCATCGAACACGAGCAGCCGATCGCCTACTCTGGCAACCTGGCCTTCAGCGCCACGCAGGTGAATGACGGCTTGCTCCCCACCCCCTGGCGTGATACCTGCATCGGCGCCGAGCGTCTCGGCGAAGTCCCTGCTCGCCCGGCGCGCAATCGCGCTGAGCACGTTCGCGCGATGCTGCTCGGCATCGCCGTGCAGCTGCGCGGCTCGTCGCAGGGCACCGTATCCACCGGCGACGTTGTTGCCGTATTTGTCGGCGTAGTGGGCGATATCATCCGGCGTGACCTGAACCCGGCCTTTGTAGCCAACTCGGTGATCCATCTCGAGCAGCGTGTACAGGAAATGTTGCACCCCGTGACGGCGCCGATTCCGGGCTTCCTCGGGCAGGCGGGGAACGTCACCGGAGACGAGAGTCCGCATGGTGATCTGGCCGTGCTCGGAGTAAAAATGTTGCGCGGCTTCGACAAGGGATCGGAGCTTGCCGAACCGCAGCAGAATGCGGTGGCGAGCAACTCGGAGCAACCCGGAAATATCCCGGAGGCCGGGCTCGTAGCGCAGACCCTCGTTGTTGAACGCGGTGTCGAGCAACCCGTCGACGACGGCGCACCGGGCATTTGCCTCCTCGAGTTCCGCGATGAGCCGGGTATGTTCACCGCGCGCCGCAGGAGAGGGTTCGTAGGCTGTAGAACCGGATATGTCGAATGGCCCATGTTCCCCGGCGCCGCCTGCGGTTTCGGGAACCGCCGCTTCACCCGCGAAGTAGCCGACCCGCTCCTCCACACCCGGCCCGGCAGGTCTGGCGGGGTCGTGCGGCACAGCGAGGCGCTTGACCAGCGTGTGCCGTATGGATCCATCCGGCGCGACACTCACCTCGACAGGCACCATATACGCGAGATTGCGCCGTCCATCGACAATGGTGACCTCGAGCCGATTCCGGCCGCTCGCGGCGGCCTCGGTCAACTCGGCCCAATGGGCTACCGCGCGAGCGCGCTCCAGCCCCTGGTACCGCAACCCTTCGATCACCCTGGCCGGGTTCGCCTTCAGTTGCTCCAGGTCGACACCGAGCGCCTCGGCCCACATTTCGATGTGCGCGGGGACATCTTCGACACCCTCGACCACCTCGTTCGGCCGCGTGTGCAGACGGTTGAGCTCTTCGATCGCCGCCGCCCGCAGCAGTATTCGTCGCAACTCATAGGCGACGCTCTCTTCCATTCGATCCGCCGGGACTTCCGGCATGCCGAGTCGGCGGGCAAGTTCGTCGCGTGCCTCGCGCGCGGTCTGGACACGCGATCCGGTGCCGGATTCCCTTGGCTCGAGAGGCCTGCCAAGATCCTCGGGGCCGGTTATGAGGTCGCGTTCGTACGCGTCCCGTGCCAGAGCCGCAAGCAAATCGAGCGGATTTCCCTTGTTGCGCAATGCATCACCCAAGGAGAGTCGATGCACAAGAGCGTCCACATATTTTTCGATGCCCGGTGGCGGATCACTATCGGATGAGTAGCGAATCTCGTCGAGCCGACGGGCGAGCTCCGACGGCCATTCCGGCACGGCGGCGCGCTCACTGCGCCCGATACGCATCTCGGAATCCGGTTGCGGCGCGGTCGGATCGGTGTGCTCATCCAAATGCACCCGTGCACCGTCGCGCCGGAATTCGGCCCAGGTCGCGACCGTATCCTCGACGGTGCCGCCGAACAGATCCGACAGTGTGTATCGCTTGGGTGGCCGGGTCGGGTCGCCGGCGGAGGCGTCCTCGAAACGGAATTGCGGTTCGCCGTTGTTCCACCCGTCGAGCACCACGGAGGACAGTTTGGTAGCACCGGTCTCCGGATCACGGTAGCGCACCAGGAACTTGTCCTGACCGCCCTGTGTCTTCCCGTTCTTGTGCAGGACGAAGATATCGCCGTCGACCTTGTAGATATTCGGATTGCGCCATTCGACGGTGACCAATGCCGTCGCGCTGTGGCCACCGGTCTCCAGTTCGATCAGACCCTGCACCAGGTGGCCGTTCGCGGAAAGCCCATCCTTCGCGACCACGGGTGCGGTCTCCTCGATACCGAGGAACGATTTGATCTCCTGCCAAAGCCATCCTCTGAGTCGGCGCGGCTCGGATTTCGGGACCTGCTCGGTCACCTGGTGCCCGTGCAGATCGCTGAAGTCGCGCAGCGCCTCCGGTACGCCGTGGTCGCGGCTCAGCAGTTGCTCCAGGGCGGCGATCCGCTCGGCCTCGGCGGCGACTTCGGCCCGGTCCCGCTCGAGCAGATCGATGAGTTCGTCCGGTCGGGCCTGTTCATAGTCACCCAATCGGTGCGACTCGTCCACCCGGCTGCCCATGAGATCGGATTCCGGCACACCGTATTCGCCCATCTGCTTGCGGTATTCGGCGAGATCGCTGCGGAATCGCGGAATATCCTTGATGATTCGCGCGATTTGATCGACGGCTTCGGGATCGTGGATGCGGGCCTGGCGGCCTTCCGCCGGGCGCCAATTGAGCACTTCGGGCACCCGCCGGAACTGCGCGGTGATCGCCTCGATCAGCGGGGCCGATTCCGGATATCGCTGCTTGTGCCGCTCGATCGCATTGTGCAGATCTTCCAGGATCTCGGGCGACACCTGTTCGGTGATGCCGAGTTCGTGGGCGAGGTCCTGTAGCGCCCGGTGATATTCGGTCAGATATCGGCCGCGGAGTCGATCCGCCGCCGCCTCGATCCGCAAGGCGCGCAAGGCATTTTCGACACGCAACCGCGACAGGGTCGCCTCGCGGCGCGAGCCTTCGAGCTGGGCTTCGGTCACCTCCAGGTGATTCATCAACTCCCGCAATCGGGTAGCCGGATGCGGATATGAATCCTGGCCTCCCGCCTTGGAGAGCGCGGCATCGGGTAGCAACCGGGCGCCGTTCTCGTCCCGCACCACGGTCACCTCGAGCACGCGGTCCTGAACCCGCCCCGAGTAGTGCCGCACCTCGTGGGTCGTGACGTCGGCGCCGGTGATATTGCCCGCGTCATCGAATCGCAGCTCGTGATACTGAACCGCCGTCAGCGCGTGATTGCGCGGATCGGCCATGACCTCGCGCAGGATTCGGTCGCCGTCGCCGGGATGGCCCACAATGACCAGGCGGCTCGGCGGATCGCCGAATGTCGCCGCGAGCGTGGATGTCTCGAGCAGGGTGCCCGCACCGAGCGACTCCAGGTATTCATCGCCCGCGATTCGGGCACGCTCGGCCACCGCATTGTTGAATTCCTTTGTAGTGGTGCGATATTCGGCAATCTTATCAATAAACCGATCGACTTTTTCGAGTCCGTCGAACGTCTCGGCGCGCAGACCTTCGAGCGTCCGCGCGAAACCACCGATGGGCACATAATCCAAGTCGAATACCGCCAGATGATCGGCATATTCGTGCATCAGTTCGCGCCATCGCTCCTCGTGGGCCGGGGTGAACTCCGCGATTCCCTCGAGGAATCGGCCACCCGCCTCCGCGAGCTCGTCGAGCACGCCCAAGCGCCGCAGCGCTCGGTGGCGCGCTTCCTCGGCAGCACGTTCCAGCGTTGGCTCGGTGAAATCCGGCAGCTTTGCCTGAATCGGCCCCGCGGCGCGGGTCAACTCCTCTTCCACGCTGCGCCGCTTCCGGTCGGCGGTGTCGACTACCGAATCGGCCACCGAGACTTCGTGGGCCGACTCCAACTCCACCGGATGTGCTTCATATTTGGCGGCAGGCCGATGTCCGGGGTCGACCGGACGTCCGGCTTCGGCCGCGGCGTGCAGGTCGGCACTGACAACGGTCCACTGATCGACGGGGACTGCGGCGCCTTCCCGCACGCGCGGCGGGAAGATCTTGTGCCAGCGCTCCATGAACGCCTTTTTGGCTGCGCTCCACTGTGATTCATCAACCGGCGTGCGCTCGGCGACTTCCAGCCCCAGCCGACGCGACGCGGGTCGGGGTTCCCAACTGCCGTTCTTGCCCGGCACCAGATCCAGCTTCATCCCCGGCACATCGGGATCGAAGGTGAGCTCGACGGTCACCGTTCCCGCACGCTCGGATGGTGCCCGGTTGCTGGTTTCCACCGCATCGACCAGTAGATCCAATGCCTCCGCGCGGGCGAGCACCTCCGCATGCAGCCGTGCGCGGGTGCCGACATAGTTGTCGGGATGCACATCGGCTTCGCTGATGCCGAGTGCGCGAAGCCAGACGGCCTGATCCCGGACCGCCCGCGCAGCGCGTTGCGGCGCGTCCGGGTGGGTCCGCTCCTCGACGATCAACCGATGCAGTTTCTCCACCGCCGCGGCCCGCAAGAAGGTGCGATACCGCTCTACGACAAGGGTTTGCGCGAACCGATCCGGCGCGATATCCGCCGACGAGATACCAAGTGCCCGCATCAGCCGATTCCGTCTCGTCGGCATTGTTTCGACTCGTGGCCCCGGCAGCGCGGAGACAGACTCCGCCAGACGGGGCGCGATCATGGATAGGCGGGCACCCGGTTGTCGGGCGGCGGAATAGACATCGGACGGCAGCGCGAAATCCTGCGGATAGCTCAGTGGCCGCCCCGGTTCACCATTGGCCACCGCGTTGTGGGCGATATCGGCGATCGAGCCGAGTGGATCATGCAGGCGCGGCAGCACCTCGCCATTGCCCGCGAGCCCGAGACGTTCGAATAGTTCTGTCAGATAACGGGCTTCCGCCGCCGAGGGACGCACCGGTGGCGTCGGGTGCGGTGTGGACGCGACGCGCTCGAGCTGCTCACCGATATCGCGCATGGGATCGCGGAGCTCTACCCCACCCGAAGCCCGGCCGCGGACCGGAAGATCCGCATCCAGCGGCGGCGCGTGCTGGTCGGCTCCCGGCATCGGCACATTCTTCTCATCGCCGACGAAACCGAAGACCCTGGCGTCCTTCGGCTCGGGATGTCCACCCACAAGATCCCTGAAGGAAACGCGGGTCGTCGTGTTCTCCAGAAAGAAGGTTCCGTTGAAATCATCGGTCTGGTGGTACTCGACACGCCTGCCGTCGACGGTGATGAGGTGCGCGCCTTCGATCACTTCACCATCGCGCACCACCGGCCCGTGATAGGTCATGACGTAGGCGTGCCCGCCCTCGGCATGGACCTCGACCACGAGCATGCTCACCACTCGGCCGCCGGCCTGTTCCCCCGCCGCGACCAAACCGTCGACCGTGTGCCGCCGCTGGGACCCGGCTTCGGTGGCCACGTAGCGCTGACCCGCCCCGCCGATCGCCTCGGTGACAAAGGACATGGGTTGTCCAGCAGGTCGATTCGGTTGATTCTCGACCACGGGCAGGATGTCCTCGCCATGGACTTCCCTGAGGGAAGTGAACCCCTTCCCGATACAGTCCGCTTCCCGCATCTCGATGTGGGTAACGCGAAGTGTCCCGTCGGCGGTCGTCATTGCCACACGCAGTGTCGGATAGCCGGGTGTCGACTCATCGATTCGCGCCGAGACCGCGATCGGCGGCGCACCGGTGCTGCGCTCGATCTCACCGAACAAGAAGCGGAATTCGAGTTCCGCCGAGAGCTGCGGTCTTTCGGGCCAGTCGCGAATGAGTTCGCCCACGCGGGTGAACAGCGGCGTCATCCGCTGCGGGATGAAGGCCGCTTGATATTCGGCGCCTGCCGGGGTCTGTGGTCGCGGCGCGGTGGCTTCCGGCCCGCCCGTGGTGGTCGCCGGAGTTGTGACCAGCTCACCCGACGGACCATGAGACACCCGAACCGGGTCGGCACCCTGGACCGGTCCTTCCTCGGTGGGCACCGGAGTCATGATCAACTCACCGGACGGACCACGAGACACCCGAACGGAACCCTGGAATTGCGGAGCGGGTGTGCGCTCGGCGGGTTTGGGCGCGTCCGGTTTCGATGCGTCCGGTTTCGATGCGTCCGGTTTCGGTGCCTCGGGTGTCGATGCACCGGGTTCGACCGGGTCGACCTCCATGTAGAAGATCGGGCGTTCAGGCCTGCGCTTCCTCGCTTCGCGCAACATCCGATCGGCGTCCTCGCCGAACAGCTGCCGGAATACGCGCTCATATTCGGACGGCTTGGTGCCCTCCTGCCCCACGACAATGATCTGTTCGCTTCGGTATTTGCCCTTCGGACTCATTTCACCGGGCACGACACCGACCCGATCGGTAAGCGGGCGGGCGCCGAGCGCCTTCATCTTCCGCAGCCGCGCCTGACGTTCGGCGATATCGGCCGTGAGCGCTTCGTGCTGATCCATCCGCATGGTCAGTGTTCGGGCGATGACCGCGCCCATATCCGGCGGCACACCGGCTGCGGCATACAGATCGTTGAGCCGGTTGCGAGCGGCGACGGCTTCGGCGAGTCGCTGCTCCAGCGCCGCGCGGTCGGAGGTTCGACGATCGCGGTCCAGGGTCTCGGCCTGCGGCAGCAGCTCCCGCGCGGCCGCGATCTGCTCGCGCAGCAAGGCCGCATTCCTGGCACCGGTGGGACCGAGGGCACGATTCATGGCCTCATCGAGGGGAATGCCGGACATCCTGTGCGCCCGATTCGACGCGGAGAGGGTCAGCTGTGTCAGTCGCTGTCTCAGGTCCTGTACTCGCTGTTGCAGCGCACGTACTTCCGGACCGGGTTTGTTCGCCTCTTGCGCGAGTTCGGCGAGCGCGTGCTCGTAGAAGGGGATCGTCGAAGCACTGTGCACATCATCGCGGACTCGCTGCGCGTCCACGCCGAAACTGTTCGCGGCGTTGGACCGTAGCGCGGTATCGGACTCGGCACTGCGCTGCGCATGTTCCTCGAGCCCTTCCAACCGCAGATCCGCGATGGCAGCCGCGATCCGGCGCGTACGTGTTTGCAGCATCGGGATTTTGGAGCCCTCGATCTCGTTCGCGAGATCGGCCAGCGCGCGGGCTTTTTTGTAGCGGAACATCGTCCGCAGCGCGGCTTTGGACTTGTCCCGAGTCGTTTTCAGCTCCTGCTGCGCCGCGACCTGCTTGCGGTACAGCTCATCGACTTCCTGCTCCAACGCCCGAATTCGCTGAACTCGCTCTTGCGCGCGCTCCAACTGAGCCACCTGACGCTCCGCACGCGCGGAGTGCGCACCGTGCTCGCCCGCACGGAGTTGATCGAGGGTATGCACCGTTCCATCGACGGTGTAGAACTGCGGGCGCCCGTTGGCATCCAACCCCGCGCTCGTCACCCGGTTGCCATTGATCTCGTAGATCGGCTCACCTGTGGTGGTGTGGTTGACAGGCGGACCGGCATCCGGATGCGGACCCGAATCCCGTCCCGACGCACCGCTGTTCGCCTCTTCCGGTGCCGGGCTGTGCACCGGCGGCGGCGCACCGCGATCCGATGTCGGCGGGGTATCCGGGCCTGGCACAGGATGATCGGCACCGGAGCCACCGCGATCCGACCCCGAGGTATCCGAACCAGACGCACCACGATCAGCGCCAGAACCACTACGGTCCGACCCCGGCGACGTATCCGGACCGGGCGCACGATGATCGGCACCCGAACCACTACGACCCGACGAGGTATCCGAACCAGGCGCACCACCGTCGGCACCAGAACCACCACGACCCGACCCCGGCGCACCGGAATCCGGACCGAGGCGCGGTCGGTCCTCGGCGGGAATGGGAAGCTGCGGTGTACCGAGATCGCGACCGGTTCGCAACGCGCGGCCCTCGCGCCACATCACAGCATCGACACGAATCACCGAACTGTGCTGGGATCCCGTGAGTTCGCTCAATGCCAGGTAAAAGGGCGGCCCGTCGATCTCGAACCAGGGCTCACCGGTGGCGTCTCGTGGATGGCCCTCGCCGAGCAGCCGCGCCCGCACACCATCGATCTCGTAGACCCGGTGGGTCCGTGTGATGCCCCCTTTGTGCTCGACTTCCAATCCCAAGTAGTGGATCACATTCAGGCGACTCACCGGTTCGCCAGGGGATCCGTCATATCGGCGGCGCCCCTCGCTCTGCTGGTGCAGCAGAATGGTCACGGGCTTGCTGTTCTTGCGTTCCGCCCTGGTCCGCGGTGCCACCATATCGGGGGCCTGCGCATAGGCGGCATCCAAGACTTCGCGGCCCGCAGGCGTAGGGCTACTGCGCGGATCGGAGGGGTTCGGATCGGGGCTGCCGGTGAAACGCTCGAACTGCACGCCGTGCATCCGACTGACGAGCAGATCGAAGACACCGCGCAGACGGCTGGTCAGATTGCGCCGGATCCTCCCGACGACACTCGTGCCCTGTACTTTCCGAATCTCGTCGAATGCCCTGGTCGCATCCGCCAACACCTGCCGCTCGGCCGCGCTGGGCGGACGACCCGACATCAGCGTCCCGCGATTCGGGGGTTGTTCTTCCGGCCTCGTCGGCGGCGTGCCCGAGCCATCGGCAGCCTCGCCCCGCTCGCCGGCCGGAGGCACTGTCGACTCGCCCGCGCCCGCCTGCGCCGCACCCGACCCATCCGAGTCGGCGTTGGCGCGATTGGAATTGCTTGCGGCCGAACCAGATTCGCCTTCCTCCGGGGCGGCGCCCGCACGGCCATCCTCCGCCTTCGGTCCGCCCGCGCCTGCCTGTTTGCCGTCGTTCGCCCGTGCACGTCCGGGCTCACCTGGCGCGGTCTCCTTGGGCTTCCCATCGAGCGGGTTCGCCTTGGATTTGTCCTCGGATGCACCGGCACCGGTGGCACTTTCCCTACCGCCTGCCTCCTTGCCGCTGCTTGCCCTACCGCTCTCCTTGGCATCGCCGGCACCGCGCGAGCCCGAATTCTCTTCCGTGCGAGGATGATTCTCCGAGCCGTCAGCCATCGGCTTCGGACTCGCGGATCCGGTCTTCGCCTCGCGCGGTCCTTCACCGGTGCCACCACGACCTTCACGGCCCTCAGCAGCACCACGTCCCTCACCGGTGCCAGCGGCGCCGCGTCCCTCACCCGCAGCACGACCTTCAGCGCTACGAGTATCCGGAACGGACGGCGCGACATCCGCCCCCGGCTGTTCCGGCTTGTCCTGCGACCGCGACGACCTCTCCTCTGCCGATTTCCGCTGCCCTTCCTCGGAAGGCCCGCGCGGGTTGTCGCCGTCGCCGGAGTTGTTCCCGTCCGGTTCGTCGGGTCGCTTACCCTCGGGCCGAGCCGAATTATCCTTTGCTGCTTCGGCATTCGCTGGCGTCCCAGGCCGTTCACCATGCTGCGGATCGGGATCTGCCGCGCGAGCTTGGGCCTGCTGATTACCGGCTTCCCCGCCCACCTCCGCGGCGCGTGGAACGGGGCCTTCCTTCGCGCCTGCCTCTACTATCGGCCTGGACGCGGCACCCGACGAACCGGCCCCCTCGGCACCTGCCCTCGGCGCACTTCCACTGGATTGTGAACTGCCCCTGCCGGATTGACTGGCAGGATCACTGGCACGCCCTTGAGCGTTCGCCGAACCTGACGCCGACTTGCCATCACCACTTGTCGAAGCGCCCGATCCTTGTTTCCCACCGGGATCGGCTTGCGCACCGGAACCCGTTGTCTTGCTACTAGATTCCTGCGGCGAGCCATTTGCGCCGACGGGTTTGCCCGCCTCGGTGGCCGTCGGCGACGTGGTTCCGGTCGCGGTGTGCTGCGGAGCGGACGTGGCGCTGAGCTCCGGGACGGGCGCGACATTCTGCTGAGGTGTCTGAGCAGTCGAATTCTGCTGTGTGCCTTGCGTTTCCGATGATCCAGTCTCGCGCGATACGGGGACTTGGGGTTTTGCACCACTGCCGTCGCTGTGGGCGGGAGAGGTCGAAGTCGATCCGGTTCCGTTGCCTGAGGCGCTATGCGTGCCTGACGAGCCGGCATTTCCTGCCGCATGCGAACCTTGCGCACCGGCATTCGCCGCTGCCTGCTGAGTTCCGCCGCCACCCGCATTGCTGTCCGCCTCCACCCACTTGCGCGGGCCGGTGTATTCGGTCGCGCCACCGCGCTCCGGAGCCATGGTCCCGGTCCCGGTCGCGCGCGAAGCCGGTGGCGGCTCGGCGCCACCGGTGCCGAGCGCATGCTGCCGCAGGGCAGGCCCCTTGGGACCGTGATGACCAAATGATCCGAGTGCCCCCATCCCGACGCCGGCGGCCAACATCTGCATATTGAAGTCGACCTTGAACTTGTCCTCGGTGACCCACGTCCACACCGTCCCCGAGGCCATCATGCCCGGCACGCTGGCGGCTCCGCCGACGACCGCGATCGCGAATCGCTCCGCGCCCGGTGGCACTCGCGGGAAGAACAGCTCGCCTGCCTCCCGGTCGAAGGCGCGGATGGCGCGGGTGAGGCCGAGGGAGACGGGTGTGCCGATCACGCCACCTGCCGCCCAGTCGGAGAAGGTGCGTGCGGTCTGCAAGAAGTCGTAGTTGTCGCGATGTCCCGCGAGGCCCTGCGCTGCTTGGATTCCGATATCCAGCAAGGCGCCGTGCAGACCCGCCTTGGCCGCCCCCTGAATGACGACCTTGGCGAAGGTGCGACCGGTGTGCTTGACGCCCTCGCCGAGGAGCGTCTTCATGGTGATCTTGGTGGTATACGGCACGATCGCGTTCTTGGCGCCGACGACAGCCGCTTTCGCCATAATTTGCAGGGTTAACTTCTTGGCGAGGAGCGCCAGAATCGCCCGACCAATCATGATCAGGCCGGGAATGATCAGGCTGCTCCATATATTCGAAAGAAGCGAATATATGGCTCGCCCGGTCATTACCGCGAATGCGGTCGACATCAGTTTGCCGTATTCGAGGGTGGTGCCGTAACCGTCCACGTATTCGCCCAGATCATGGATGGCTTTGACCAGGGCGGGCAACGACGCCGGATTCTTCTCGTCCAGTGCCGATTTGAGATCCGCCACCATGGCCTCGCCGCCGCTGCCCACGTCATAGGCATCGATCGTCGCGGCTATGTGTTTGCGGAACTCATCCTGGTGACTATCACGCAGCTCATTGCCATATGCTTCGAACTCCTTGGCGACACGCCACATGACCTCTTCTTCACCATCGGGGTACGTCGCCCCGAAATTCAGCCATGTCAAGATCAACCCCATACCGGGGAAATCCTGAGCGACGGTGAGCCAGTTGGTCATTGGAGTTCTCGCAGCGCGCCGGGACTACCAGCCCGAGCGGGCTACGCCATTGCGGTTCGACTGCTCGTGATCGACCGGCACGACATTGTCGAATTTCATTGGCTTGGGCGCCTTTTCGTCGACCTCGTCGGCTATCCCGTCGCGGCGGCGCGACGGTGGCGCGAGAGAGACCTCGGGCGGTTGCGGCACCATCTTCTCGAAATCGGGTAACCCTTCGAGGAAATCCGACATCTTCGGCAGCCGCGCCTGTTCGGCCTGCAGGCCATCGATGATTTCCTTGGTCTTGCCATCGACCTGCTTGGCCGCGTCCTGAGCGGCGGCGGTCACCGCGGTGGCGAGTTCCTGCGGGGTGAGTTCGGTGATGTCCTCGGTGAATCGGGTCTCGATGACGATGCCTTTGGCATTGACCACGACCGTCACCCTGCGCTGTGCCGCGTGCGCGGTAGCGGTCAACTGGGCCTGCTGCTGCTGGGCGCGCGCGATCGAGGTCATAGTCTCCTGGAACGATTCGATGACATCGATCAGTTCCGAACGACTCGGCTCCTGTACCACTGCTATCTCCTAAACCCTTGCCCCGTGGCCCTATTCAGCGGCAAGGGCGGCAGCGCGGATCTCACTGCTCGATGCCACTTCACTGTTGTCCACAATGTTGGCACTCGCACACATTCCACCCGAGTAGTCCGCGCACCGATCCTCTTGGGACTTCTGCCCTTCGTTGATGCCTTCCCAGGAGGCGGTGAAGCCTTGGTCGCCCTTGAATCCCTCGCCGTTCTCATCGGTGCCGCAGTATTGCACCGCCTCCGCAGCCGTCTTGGCCATCCGTTCGCGCAGCGATTGCAGATTGCCCTTCGTGAGGTCCAGATCATGGGCAATATTCCGCAAACGCTGCGGCGTTACCGCTACACCCTTGGGCATGTCCCTACCAACCTTCCACTACCACGACATTCGATCATCCAAGCGGCCCGTTCCGCCTCGAACCATTCCCATCCACGGGAACTTCCGCGCTACCGGCAACCTCTGCGGGGACCAACCCGGCACTGGCGAACTGCCGATACGCACCGTCGATATCCGCGTCCGAGCCGAACGCCGCCACCAAACTCGCCGCGCCGACCGCACCCCGTTCCACTGCGGACATGAGCCGCGCCACACCGGCCCGCTGCGCCAATGACGGCTGCGCGGACAGCAGTCGCACAATGGTCTCCAGCACACTGCCCGCGGACCAGATGGGCGGCAGCGCCGCACCGCACTGGCGCACCGACGGCGATTCACCTCGATACCAGCGCTCGCCATCCCACCAGTAGCAGAACGAGAGCAGTCCAACGGCCGCACGTGGATTCAGTGCCGCGTTCGTCACCCAATCCGGGGCTCCCGCATAAAGATTCGGCAGTTCGATACCACCGTTGTAGGCGGCGTTGAGCGGTGGCGCATTCCACACCCCGCCGGAGAGCACCGCGCGCCCGCCCGGCAGCACATACAGCGACGATCCACTGCTGGCATTGCGGGCCGCCTCGTACCAGCCGGTATCGGGCACGATGCGCGGCCCATCCTCCGATCCCACCGCGACATGCGCCGCCGCCAGCGCGGCCCACCGCGCCCACAATCGGGGAAGTTCCGGAAACCCCTCCCCCAGCAGGCGTTGTCGCACGCCGTGCAGTCGATCCGCGCGGGCGGCCAGCGCTGCGGAACGCCGACCGCGCGACTGCCGATCGGCGTGGCCGATATAGGCCGCGAGCCAAACCGGAAGGCGCGGACGAGGATAGGCCGCGATATCGTCACGGTATGCCTCGGGCCGGAAGAGTTGATCGCCGGGAAAGGGTTCCTCGCCGTAGTCGTATTCGGTTTCCACCAGCGCGAATTCGTCGATCCGCATACTCATCCGCCACCACGGACCCGCCACCGATCGGGCCGATCGCGCCCTGGACTCGCGCACCAGCGCGAGCAGTGGCTCCGACGCGGTCACCCGACGGGCGCGTTTGCCTTCCACGACGCTGATCCGAGCCGCCTCGGCCGAGACGGTCATGGCGAAGACCGCTTCCACCCGCAGGCCCGGTCTGCCGATCCCGATCAGCGCCGCCGCTATGCCTTCCTCCGGCGCCCGCACCAGGGTGATTCCGATTTCCTCTGCGCCGGAGATGCTTTCGATGTACTCCATGGCAGTTCCCATCGCTTGCTCACCTATCGCAACCGATACTGACACGTGACGGCCAACGCCGTACCCCCGCCGAGGGGCCAATTGCTCAAGGGACTGTAAAGAATACTGAGCAGCCGTTCTCAAGCACCCGGAAGATTCGCCAGGCGTTTGCCCTACCAATCAGGGAAGTTCCCAGCGACGGGAATCTCTAGAATGCTCGCAGTCTACTGGAGATTTCGGGCACGGCCGACCAGCGCACGATAACTCGGAACACCGGGTCCTATTGCCGCCCGGCGCGGCACAGGCCCTAGTCCGCCGTCCCGTATCGGCGTTGGAAGCGCTGCTCGAATTCCGCGATATACACCGAGGGCGACACGGACGACGAGGATTGTTCCAGTACACCATCGTCGCCGATATAGAAGATCGCGCGGCCGATCGAGATCTCACCCGGCTGAGTCGGCACGAAAACCATCCATCCCACACTAAACCGTTCGGCGTGCAGATCCTCCAGCGGGTATCCGGTCGTGTCCATATCCTGATCCAGGATGTATTGCCGGACACGGGAAATCGCCTCGCTCTCGGGCAGCGGATCCGGCAGGATCATGGCAACGCCCGCCAGCGAGAGCTGGAACAGCGCACTGTCGATATCGAAAGCGCCGGTGTCGCCGAATACATCGGCGAGCGTATCGCGAGTCACCACACCGACTTCCGCCGCCGCGACCAGCGTCTGCACCGCCTTGCGCCGCCGCTCGGTCGGCTCCTCGCCGAAAACGCCCAGAATCACATCGATTACGGTCTGCGAGGTCCACACACCGGGCACCGCCTCGGCCAGCAGATCCGAGGTCGGCGATTCACCGCGATACCAGCGCCCGCCCTCCCACCAGTAGCAGAATGACAGCAACCCTGTGGCAGCACGGGGATTCAGCACCGGATTGGCCACCCACTCCGGCGCACCACCGTAGTAGTCGGGCATCGGTGCGGCATTGTTGTAAGTGGCGTCGAGTTCGGGCGCGTTCCACACACCGCCGGAAAGCACGCCGCGCCCACCCGGCAATGAATACAGCGTCGCCCCGCTGCGCCTGGTGCCCTCGAACCAACCGAGTGCGGGCAAAACCCTTGGCCCCCAATCGGATCGGACTGCCACGAAGGCCGCCGCGATCACCGCCCATCGGGCCTGCATGAGCGGGAAGGCCGGAAACTCCTCCTGCGACAGCACGCCGCGATTGCCCGCCTCCCGATCGGCCCGTGCCTGCTGGGCCGCCAACTCGGCCGGCCGCGATTGCCGATTGTCGTGCCCGACATAGGCCGCCAGCCAGATCGGCAGCGTCCGGCGCGGATAGGCTTCGAGATCGGCCCGATAAACCTCGGGCGGGAACATCTGCTCGTCCGGAAACGGGACATCGCCGTAGTCGTAGTCGATCTCGAGCGCACCCGCACTCGTGAGCGTCAGCAGCAGCCGCCACCACGCGCCATCACCCAATTGGGCCGACAAATCACGATGTTCGCGGGCCAGCGCCAGAATCTCCTCGGTGGGCGTGGCACGCACCGAACGATCCTCGTCGTCGTAGTAGACCGCGACCGCCATTTCGGCTGCGGTGGTCATCGCGAAGAACACCTCGAGCCGTCGCCAGCCCTCCGGCCCCAAAGCGGCCAGCTCCCTCGCGATCTCGTGGCCGATCTGTGTCGCACGCTCGGTGACGTCGACCGATTTCGGTGCGGGATCGAGACTGAAACCCACGTCCGGATCGCCGCCGGACGCCTCGAATGCCTCGACGAACTGGCGGACGAAAGCGTCCTGCGCATTGTCGGCACTCGCTTCCGGCGCCGCCTCGGGTGCCGGCTGGGCGGCCGCGTCTTCGGGCATCGGCTCCGGAGCGGGATCCCCGGCCGGAGTTCCCTCGCCTGGTGTGGTCACGCCGCCATCTCCTCATCAACGTGCCGGCATTTTCGCCTCATCCTGGCACAGCGGAGTGGAAAAAGTATGGCGAACAATTTGCCGCAGGATTGCTGTTCGATTCGCGATGCGCGATCGTGTCACCGATGATCTAGGGATTCCCCCAAGCGAAAGGAGTGTCCATGCGCCGCGCCGTGCTGCTGGCCGCCACGATGCTGACCTGCCTCTACGCACCGAGCGCCGGGGCCGCCCCCTTCGAGCGGCACGATGGTGTCGTGGCGCCGCCCGGTGCGAACGACTGGAATTGCGTACCGACGCCTGCGCATCCGCTTCCCGTGATACTCCTGCACGGAACCTGGGACAACCAGAACGCGTGGAATGTGCTCGCACCGCGCCTCGCGGCCGATGGCTACTGTGTTTTCACGCTCAACTACGGGCGGGATAGCTCCAGCGTCCTCGGATCGCAGCCGCGTCACTACGCGTCGGGCGATATCGCGGCCTCCGCGCGCGAGGTCGGCGAGTTCGTGGATCGGGTGCGCACGGCGACGGGTGCGGCGCGGGTCGCGCTGCTGGGGCATTCGCAAGGGGCGGTGGTCGCGCGGCAGTATGTGCGGTTCGAGGGTGGACGGCACAAGGTCGGCAAGCTGATCTCGCTGGTCGGCACCAACCACGGCACCACCCAGCGGGGGTTGATCGATCCGCGGCGGGTGGAGACTCCATTGAGTCCGGAGCGGATCGTGATGGGATTCACCGGGATCGCCGCCTATCAGCAACTCGTCGGCAGCGAGTTCCTGCGCGAGCTCAATGCGGACGGCGATACCGAGCCGGGTATCGCCTACACCGTGATCGCCAGCCGGTTCGATGATGCCTCCGCGCCGCCCGAGGCCACCTTCCTCGCGGCCGGTCCCGGTGCGACGGTCGACAATGTCATGGTTCAGGATCTGTGCCCGAGCGACCGATACGATCATGCGTCGCTGCCGCAGTCGCCGACCGTCGGCTACATCGTCGAGCGGGCCTTGGATCCCGGCTATCGCGGTAACCCCTGCTGATTCACCCGAAGTGGGACAGGTCGAAACCGGTGAGATCCGGGAGCACGAAATCGGCTCCGGCGGTGCGGAGTTCGTCCTGCGAGAAGCGACCGCTGGCGACCGCGACCACTTCGACGCCATTGGCGTGGGCAGCGGCGATATCGCGCGGTGTATCGCCGATGACGAGCGTCCGCGCCGGATCGAACCGGATTCGGTGGCGCCGCTCGGCGCGCTGCCAGGCGCGGGGAACCAATTCCGCTCGGGTGGCCTCGTCTTCGCCGTACGCGCCCACCGCCAGGTCGAGATACCCGGCCAGTTCGAAGATCTCGAGTTTGGCCTCGGCCCCGGCGCGGGAATTGCCGGTGAGGACGGTGGATATGACGCCGTCGCGGTGCAGGACGCTCTTCAGCGCGGCCGGGACGCCTTCGAGCACCTTGCCGTGGGTGCGCATCCTCTCGGCGTGCTCGCGGTAGCCGGCTGCCAGCAGGCCGGCGAAGTGCGCGTATCCGGCGGCGTCGTAGGTCAATCCGTGGAGCTCGAGAGTATCTGCGAAGATGTGCGGATCCAATTGACCTGCGGGGTCGGCCATCTCGCGCATCGGGACACCTGTCGCCGCGGCGAAGGCGGCGGCGAAAGCCGTGCGGCCCGCTCCGCCGGTGTCGATGAGGGTTTGGTCAATATCCCACAGCAGGAAACGCTTCTCGGCCACCCGACCTACCCTATGGTGCCCGGCCTCATCGGATGAAGATGCCCGCGCGGCGGGCCGGATCGGTCAGGATATCGCGGATCAGCAGGCCGAGATCGAAATCCGCAGGGAGTGAGCGATAGTTCAGTGCGCAGAGGGTCGTCTCTCGGACCGCGATGGTGAAAGATGTGGTGTGGTCAGGACTCTGCCGCCAAGTGACGGTGGTGTGCGGCGCCTCCAGGTCGATATCGCGGGTGCCCGCCTTTAGGGTCAGGCGGGTGTTGTGCCGGAAGAACACGACCTTTGTCTCCCCCAGATCACCGTAGACGCCTTCGGATATCGCCGGAACCGACTGAGTTGCGCGGAGCGTGCCTGCTAGCGGGTCGAATTCCGCGACCTCGCCGAATCCGGTGTGGGATTTGACATAGATTGTGCCATTGGTGCGCTTTTCGGCTGGTTGGCCGGACGCGCGGGGGAATCGTCCCGCGATGCGCGGTGCGGTCGGGGCATTGGTGTCCGGGGTGGGTTGGGGCTTGGTCGGAGGTTCGAGATGGGGTTCCGGCTTTGTCTCTGTCCAATTCGCGGCGGCGGTGGTCATCGTCGGCAAGTTTCTGTTCGCGGAAGGCGTTTCCGGTTCGCGGGGGCTCGGTGACGAATCGAAGGCGGGCAGTAGCTTCGGCCCCTGCTGTGTTTGCTTCGTATCCGAAGGCATGGTCGAATCCGCCTGGACGTCCTGGTGGGAGATGATCGTTGGACCCGAAGGGCCCTGTGGCGCCGTCGAATTCGAGCCGGTCCAGGAGTTGAATCGTTGGAACAGCGGCGATGGGTTGATCGGATCGACATTCAGGACTTCCAGCGACGGGGGTGCCGGGATCTGTGGCACATGCGGCGTATGGGAACGCACCGACGGACCCGGCTCGAATGCATCCGGTTCGGACGCCGGATCGCCCGGTGGGAGCTGCTGCCTCGGATCGATCGGTGCTGGAACGTGGTCGGCGACCGATGTTCGGTCTGCTGCGCCGTTGACCGGAACCAAGTCAGCGCTTGGTGACGGAACCGGTGCGGCCTGCCGCGGCACCAGTGCGGGTTGCTGCGGCACAGGTCCGGGCTGCGCCGGCACCGATGTGGGCTGCAGCGGCACAGGTGCGGGTTGCGGCAGCACAGGTCCGGGCTGCGGCGGCACCGGCGCGGGCTGCGGCGGCACAGGTCCGGGCTGCGCCGGCACCGGCGCGGGCTGATCGGCGGGCGCATTCGGCGGGCGAGTCGCGGCCGGAATCGGCTGCTGTTCAACGGGTACCGAGCCGGCGGGGGAATCGGTCACGCCCTGTTGCGCAACTGGGCGTTGTGGGGCAGCACTATCTCGCTGATCGTTCGCGCCCTCGGCGGAATCGCTGCCGGGTCCGGGGACGAACTCCGGTCTGCTGGATCGAGTCGCGGTGCCGTTGGAAGACCTGTCGGGCTGCGCCGGCGCAGCCGAACCCGGCACCAGCTCGAACGGCCCGCCTCGGCGCGCGTTCGAGGGCGAAGGCGGTTCAGATCGGTCGGCAACTGCTCGGCCCTGCGTGTCCGGCATGGTGTCCGATCGAGGCCCGTCGGGCGGAGTCGACTTCGAGCCGGGACGCTGCTCTCCCGCAGGCAGCTCAGAAACACCTGCGCCCCTGTTGGATTCGGGTCGGCCAGGTATTTCGGCCGGGATCCGGTCGTGTGCGGGCGATTCGGCATTGGCACCGAGGGCGCTGTTCAACTCTTGGAAAGTCTTGAGATCGTCAGCGGTAGCGGTGACTTCGGCCCGGAGTTTGGTTTGCACGGCGGCGAGTTGGGCGGGTGTCAGGCGCTCCTTTTGATCGATCTTGCCGTCGCGGTAGATCTCGTAGACCTTGGCGAACCGTTTGGCATCGGCGCCGGTGAGATCCACGCCGACGGTGCGCGCCCAGTCGCGGTTGGGTTCGACCGGGGCGGCGGGGTCGGGCAGATTCCAGGTGAACAGGCTGCCGTTCTCCATGGCGGCGGTCAATTCCTGGACGTCGCCGACCAGGGAAAGGAGATGGTCGACGGCCTTCTCGTGGACCGGGAATTCGCCATCGACCACCCGCGGATCGGCGGCGTCGGCACCGAGGCGAACTCGATCGAACGGATCCAATTCATTGATGGTTCTGTAGAATTCGCCGAGCGCATCGGCGAGGTTGACCGCCTCGTGCGGGCGGCGTGCGAGTTTGCCCACGGCCTTTGCGAGTTTGGCCGGGTCGAAACCATTCGTGTCGGGGATCCGATGCTTCAAGTCGGGGGTGAACTTCTTGGGCAACAGGTCCTTCGGGAACCGTCCGGGACGCTCACCTACGCCGAGTCGCTCGGCCAACTGGTCGCGGGCCGCGAACACCACGGCGGAATCGGTGCCGCGCAGGAGTTTCGCGTAGCGAACCAGATCCTCGATCGCCTGCAGTCGCCGTGCTCTGGGCAGATCGGGATCGGCCAAACTCGCGCCGACGCGCTGCGGTGTCAGCTCGTCGAGTTCCAGTCCGAGGCGGTTCGCGAGGGTCCAGCGGGCATCGTCGTGGTTGTGGAAGTCGTCGATATCCCATGCGGTGCGGGCGTAGTCGATGACCGCCTCGATTCTGGCGGCCCGCGCCGCATTCTCCAGTCGGAGTTGTTCCAGCCGCTGTCGCAGCTTCTCCGGGTCGGCGATCTCGTCTTCGGTGAGGCCCAGCCGCTCGGCCAGCTCCCGATGCTGCTCGGCGATCTCACTGGGCGACAAAGACTTCGGACGGGTCGGCTCCGGTGTGTCTTCGACAATGGGCCGCCAAGGCCCCTCGCCATCGCGCACGAGCGTGACTTCCAGTCGGCGACCACCGATGTCCTCCGTAATATGGTGCACCGCAACCGATCCGGAGTCCGCCATGCGGACCGATCCGTCCGACTCGACCTTCGCCACCCGGAAGTTGACCTCGACCTGTCCGGAATTCACGGCCTCCGCCAACTCCGGATGGGCCGCCAGGGCATCGGCGAGCACCCGCTCGTGCGCCAGCCCGGCATCGAAGACGACCACCTTCGGCTTGCCGCCCGATTCTGCCGGTATGAGGGCGATTCCCTCTACTCCCTGCACCAGGAATCCGCCGTCTTCGGCAGCCGCGGAGCGCAGTCCCAGATCGGCGGCGACCTCCTCCAAACCACCGACCTCGGCATCGGTGTGCAGGAATTTGTTTGCCTCCGCTTCGAATTCGGCGAGTTCCTTCGCCTTGGATTTGACCTCGTCGAACTGCTCCCGCAGCGTCTGCGCCGGATTCTCATTGAGCCGATCCAGATCCGCGCCGCGCAGCTGCGCCCACACCGCGCGCTCATCCCTGACCTGATCGCGGCGCAACCCCTCCTCGAAATAGACCGGTATGCCCTCGTCGTGATGCGTCTCCGGCCAGAACCGCGCCGACTCACCGCCATTGTTCGGGCCGAGCGCGTCCATGAAGGTGATACCTGTCCCCTCCTTGGCGTGCCAGATCTCCCGCAGCAGCCTGCCCATCGGGTCCTTGTCGAAGAAATCGACCATATCCGCGTAGGGAATTCGACGATTCTCCTGGTAGTAGCGCGCCGCCGCCTCCACCAGCCCCGACAGCGCGCCAACCCGGCGAGCCTGCTGGTATCGCAGCATTTTCAGCAGGGCGCGAATATCGTCCGCCGTCGACTTCTTCGGCACGTCGATTCCGAACCGATCCGCCAGCGCGGTCAACTCCGCCAGTGCTCTCGACCTGGCATTGCGCGCATCGACCGTCTCATTCGCGAGATCGGCGAAAGCGCCCTCGCCCCCATGCGCCTGGTGCGCCTCTTCTTCGACCGGCGGCCTGATGCCTGCCCGTGGCTCATTCGGCTCGCGCGGCAGTTCGCTCAGCGGCTTCCCGTGCTCCTTCTCATACAGTTCCGGATTCGCCTCATCGATCCAGTACCGATATTCGGTGCCATCCCGATTGCGCGGCACCGAATAGTCCCCCGCCCGATACGCCACCCGCTTGGTCCACCGATTCAGCACGGGCATCAACTCCCGCACCTGCCAAATGGTCACGACCTCTTTGAGAATCCGCATCGGGCTGAACTTGGTCCCCAGCACATCACCGTGATCGGTGTGCTTGACCAGTGCGGTCAACCCGGCCTCCCAGCCGAGGAAGGACTGCCCCGCACTGTCCACACCGGATCCGGACGGATACTTCGGACTGTGGCCTTCGAATCCGCCGTTCAGCCGCGTCCAGAGGCGCTGTAGTAGCGACTTCTGGTCTGGTGCAGCTTGTTTCGCATTCGACGGCTTCGCCTTCGGCGCGGCTTCGGGTTCCGGTTCGTGCACCCGCCAGCCGCCCTTTTCGTCGGCCACCAGGCGCACCGGAATGGGCTCGCCATCGACTTCCACTGTGTGGGTTCGTGATTCACCGGCTCGGGTTTGCTCCGACTCGGCGGTGTCGTGCACCTCGTCCCGTCGGCTCGGTTGTGGATGGGCCGGTTCGACTTCCCTTGGGGGCTCGCTGTTCACCAGTTTGAGTTCTGGGGAAGGTTCTGCGCCGCGCTCGTCCTGTGTCGCAAAGCGCGGGTTGTCCTGCGGTCGTGCACGATCGGGTCTTGGGCGAGTCCCATCGTTCGGCTCGAGGGCGGGCTTGCCCTCCGGCACTCGATCGCGCGGGGTTTCACTGTGGGATCGCGGCGGTTCTGAATAGTCCCCGTGGACGGCCCTGTTCGATGCATGGGATGGACCGTCACCGGCGGGGCGCGCCGTTCCGGTGTCGGACTCGCCTGCGGGGCGCGCCGTTGCGGTGTCGGACTCGCCTGCGGCACTGGCGGCTCGGCGATTGGGGTCGCCTGCGATTGGCTTGTCGGATTCGACGGGAGCAGGGGCGACACTGCGCTCATCCAGAACTACGCCGCCGCGATCCGGGGCCGACTCGGAGTGATCCGATTCGGCACCGCCGCCGCGCCTTTCGCCGCCCCTGGGAGCATCGACCGCCGCAGGCGGTACGGATCCGGTGGCCGCGTCTCGACCTTGGGCCTGAACTGCGGTCTCGCGTTCGGCGACGGCCGGGGACGAATGGACCCCGGCGGGAGCGTCTGCGGCCCGTCCTGTCTTTTGCGCGGCTACGGCGTGTTCCACCGGCGCGGTGCCTGCGGATGCAGATCGGGCGGCACGCCTGTCGGCCGGATTCGTCCCCGCAGGAGTTGTGTCCCGTCCGGCAGGGCTCGCCGTGCGCGCGGTCGAATCACCGGCGGGCCTGTTGGTGGTGCCAGGTTTGAATGGACGGCCCGAATCCGCTTCTGTCGTACGCGGATTGAGCTCAGCGCGGTTGGCGCGGCTCTGATCCACAGTGCGGGGGCGGTTGTCACCGGTAGTGGTTGCGCCCGTGGACTCTGCGACATTGCTCGCCGAGCTCGTTCTAACTGCGGTCGACGAGTGATCGAGATTCGAAGCCGGAGTGCCGATCAGTGGGGCTTCGGTCTGAGGGCCGGGGTTCGCCACCGCCTGACGCTCGGGGTGGACGATGGTTCCCACGACAGGCGCGGCTTCGGCGGCAAGATGGGCAGGCCGGGTCGGTACCCCGGCGTCGTGTGCGGTCATTGGCCCCTGCCCGGATGGAACAGGGACATGCTCGCCGGGGACGGCACCAGCATGTTCGCCCGAGCCGGGGATCGCATACTGACCCGACGCACCTACGCCACGTTCACCCGACCCGACTGTCGAGTGCCCACCGAACGGGGCGGCACGCACACCCGACGCTGAGACCGAATCCCCACCCGACGCACCGATAACCTGCTCACCCGCCCCGTCGATCGTGTGCCCAGCAGATGCACCTGCGGCACGCTCGCCCGGCGCGATGACTGCAGGCAAACCTGACGTGCCTACAACCCGCTCACCTGAACCCACCGCCATATGGTCACCGGACGCCGGTGTGGCACGCTCGCCCGATCCGACGCCCATGTACTCACCCGACGCCGATGTGACACGCTCGCCGGGCTCGACGGCCGGGTGCCCGTTGGATGTTGCAACGCGCTCGCCTGATGCCGGGAGCGCATGTTCACCCGAAGCGGCATGACCGTCCGATACGGCAGCTGTCTGTCCGTTGGATGCGGCTGCGGCATGCTCGCCGGGGGCGATCGCGGTGTGGTCACCAGATGCTGCCGCGGCATGTACGCCAGGCATGTTGACCTGGTGTCCCGACGAATTATGCTGAAACCCACCATCGTTCACGCTATCGGCGACGCCTGCGCGAGGAGTCCCGACCTCGGTGGCGGGCGCGATCCTGGCGGTGGAGCCATCACCGTGGCCCACCGGACCTACGGATGCTCCATTGGGAGCGTCGTGCACCGTCGCGGATCCGCCTCCGCCAGCGGTGCTTTCGGTGTCTCGGACCGATGAGTCGGCGGCGCGGACGCCGGCTGACCGGTTGCCCTGCGCCGAAACCAGGTCTCCCCGAGATGCATCCCCATCGACTGGTGATTCGCCCTCGATTTGTCTGGTTTGCGCCACACCTTCACCAGATCCACCTGAAAGACGCTCTGCCCCTGCGGTTTCAGCACCGGTACCCGTGGGCCGGAGCTGCCCTTCCGCACCGGTCCCGTCGCGGGCGGTCCCGATACGCGGCGCATTCGCGAACTTGTCACTCTTCTGCGGTGCCGGGTACCACTCGGGATGGCGGTTGCGGTAGAAGGCATCCGCCGCAGCACGGTTCGGGCCGGCCATCGCACCATTGGCGATGCCTGCGGTGAGCATGCGCGGGTCGAACTCGGTGTGTTTGAAGTTCTCCCACGCCTTGTCCCAGCCCTGGGTCGCCAAGTCGATGCCGAATTGGGTCAGTACATTCGCGCCGAATCCGGCGGCCGCACCGACAGTTCCAGCGGCGGCACCACTGATGGCGGTCGCGCCGAAGCGCAGCACGGGGCGCATTTCGGAACGCATGCGCCCGCTCAACCATTCGCCGACCGGTGCCGCCGCAGCGGCGCCTGCCGCCGAACTGGCCGCCGTCACGGTGATGCGGGACATATCCAGTCCGTCGCGGTGGCCGCGCACCCACTGAGACGCCTCGATGCCCACCTCCTGGGCGGTGCCCTTGATCGTGTCGATCATGACGTGCCGCGCCAGATAGGTGAAAACCTTTTTGCCCCACATCTTTCCGCTCAGTGCCAGCACCCGCTGCATAACCCTGGCGGCGATCATTCGGATACCGACCCTGGTCACGCCGATGGCAGCGACCTCGGCGGCGGGGGCGGTCGGCGGAAAAATCCACGCCGCAGCGATCTCCACCGCGAGCAGGCCGAGGGAGGTGATCATCATCAACTGGGCGGAATCGATCTCGGTCCCAACGCCCTCGGTCGCCTCGGCGATCTCATCGAAGATCTCGGCCAGCTTCTCCAACGACTGCGGCCCGCGCTGGAGACTACTGAACTCCGCCACCATCGCATCGATGCCATCGCCGAACGGATACGCCGCAAGCGAAGCCGATTTCGCGTCCTCGACCTCCTCGAGAATGGCATGCAGATCCGTCGCGGCGGTGCGCCAGTCCTCGGCCAGCCCCCACATACCCTCCGGGTTGCCTGCAGGCCATTCCGAACCGGCCACCCACTCCAACCATTTCAGATAGCCGGGTAGCTCAGCCATTTACCAACTCTTGTCGGTGATCCCATTGCCCTGGAGTCGGGCAGCGACTTCGACATCGGTGAATTCCGCGACAAAGTCCGATGATTCACGCGCCGGGGTGAGTGGCGCGGGCGGCGCGACCGGTACCCGCACATCCGGCATGTCCTCGATCAATTCGGAAAGTTTGGGCAGCCGCGCACGCCGTTCCTGCAAGGGCGTCATGAGCTCCGCCGCCTTGCGCGCCACATCGGCACTTGCCTGCTGCGCGGCCTCGGTCATCGCCCGCGCGATCTCCGGGTAGGTCAAGTCCTCGATATCCGAGTGGAATTGGGTATCTATCACCGTGCCGTCGGCATTCACCGTGATGGTGACCCGCCTGCGCGCGGTCGCCGTCGCGGTGAGCAGCGCCCGCTCGCGCTGGATGCGGGCAATCTCCACCATTTGCTGCTGCACCTCCTCCAGCAGCGCGACGGTTTGCGCCCGAGTACTGTCGTTCCTCATCGATGGCCTCGGGGTCAGGGCTTACCGAAGGGGTTGTTTCGGTCGGTCCGCTCCAATGTGTCGGCCGCCCGATACTGACTGGTCGAGAAGCTGTCGAAGCTGGCCGCCATACTGCGGCCGCTCTTGGTGCTGCCCTCCTGGGAGGCGAGATAGCCGTTGTCCCCCTGAGTGAACTGGTGGCCGATCTTGTCATCGCCCCAGGGTTCGCCACGACCCGCGATCGATGCCTCCAACGCGGTGAGGACATTGATGATCCGGTCATGGATATCGGAGGTCTTTCCACCGGCCTGGCGCAGCAGCGAAGGGTAGATCCCGATCTTGGTAGCCATCGCGTTTGCTCCTCCTGTGCCGCCCGGTCGCTCCCACCCGTCACAGCTACGGGTGAATTTCGACAGTGACACCTGATAGCGACGCTCCAGTGGCTCAAATATGAACAGGGGGCACCGAAGCCGTTACGCGCAGCGGCTATCACCAACTCGAATCGGTGACGCCACCCGATTGCCGGTAGGATTCTTCGCCCCCGGCAGCGGGTTCCTCGCGCTGCGGCGCAGTCGGAACTCGACCACTCAGATCCGGCATTCCCTCGATGAGATCCGACAGCTTCGGCAGTCGCGCGCGCTGAACGAGCAAGGGAGTCATCAACTCTCGCGCCTGCGCCGCCGCATCGGCCGCGGCCAGCCGGGCCGCCTCCGTGACCGCGCTCGCGATCTCCGCATAGTCGAGATCGTCGATATCCGCGCTGAATCGCGTATCGATCAGTGCCCCTTCGGCATTCACTGCTACGGTCACCCGTTTGCCACGCACCGAGGCGCGGCCGATGATTCGTGCCCGCTCCGCGCCGAGGCGCGAGATCAGCTCCATTTGCTGCTCGAAATCATCCATGATCTCGAGCATGTCTTCTCTCGCGCGCTCATTGGGCATGGCTTCTCCTCGGAATCAATTGCGCGGCAGGAATAGACGTGCGCGGCGAGCAGGGTTCGCCAGCACCTCGTCAATGAAGCGGCCGATATCTCTGTCGGGCAGTCGATTTCGATAGGTGGCGGCGAATCGTATCGAATTGTGCTGTGTCACGGCGAAATACGAGCTCGCCCGGTCGCAGCTGTACCACTCTGTGCGTGCGCCATCCTCGAGATCGACAGTATGCGAATCGACGCTGAGGAATAGACCGCTGTGGGCGCGGTAGAAGACAACCAGATGACCATCCAGATCATCGAAGACGCCGCCCAGCCGGGCCGGCGCGTCCGGTGTGGGATCAATCACCGTCCGCAGCGTGCCCGCTTCGGTATCGAACTCCGCATGCTCACTCAGGCCGGACATGGACCGCACCAGAATGCCCTCGACTCGGCCGTGGCGCGCTGAGATCGAGGTCGGGCTTCTGCCGTAGTTCGGGGTGTGGGTTTGACCGGGCAATGAAGAGGTCGGCGTCCCGACCGTTGTCCCCTGAGCGCCGTTCCCGCGCTCAGGTAGGTCCACTGCACTGTCCGCGACTACGGTCCCGCCCGAAAATGACGCCGGTACAAGACTTCCCGCACTCGACGGGCTTCCACTGGGTGCTGGCCGAACAGTCGATTCAGCTCCCGGCGATGGACTTGAAGTCGGTGCTCTAGTCGGTCCGGGCGATGGGCTGGTGGCTGTCGGATTCGAGGTTCCCGAAGAACCTGGTGTCGAAGTGGAGCCCGGACTCGATGGTGTCGGATCGGGATGTGGCCAGGGTCCCGAGGACGAAGTCGGGTCGGGACGCGGACTCGACCCCGAAGACGAAGTCGGATCCGGACGCGGACTCGACCCCGAAGACGAAGTCGGATCCGGACGCGGACTCGACCCGGTGGATGTTGGATTCGAAGTCGGACCATTGGACGAGGAGGGATCAGGGTGCGGACTCGGCCCGGAGGACGACGGGTCAGGGCTCGGACTCGGTCCAGAGGGTGTTGGACGCGGACTCGCTCCTGAAGTCGACGACGGGGCGGGATGCGGGCCTGATCCCGAAGATCGGTCTGGACGTGGACTCGGCCCGGATCCCGACGCGGCCCCACTGGGCTCTCCCAGTCCAGGATGCGATTCGGATCCGCGTCCCGGCCTCGGAACATGCTGTGGGGGTGCGGAATCCGACGGGTGAGGTCGTATTTCCGGCCTCATATCCGGGCGTGATCCTGGTTGACCGCCAGGCTGTGTACCTGAACCGGGTTCCGCTCCGGGAACTGGATCCTGTCCCGCCGGTGCAAAAAGTCGACCCCACCCGGAGGCATCCGGCGGGTTCGGCGCAGTGAACAGCGGGATATCGGCGGGCGGCAGATATCTGGGGGTGTAGGGGACTTGGGACGTCAACTCGGGCACTTCCGGCTTCTCGGAAGCAGTCGACCCACCTTGGTTTCCGGTCCGGCCCGCCCCACCGCCATTTGAGCTACCAACCCGGCCGGAGCCACCACTGCCCGACTCACCCTGATTGCCAATCCCATTCGACCGGCCGGGATCGCTCGACCGGCTCGGATCGCCAGTTCCATCGTGATTGCCCGACTGGCCGGTCGCACCTCCATTGGGATTCGACCCACCATGGGCACTGTTCTGCCCGAAACCTCCGCCAGTATTCGCCGCACCCGTGGAGTTCGCATGGCCGAGACCACCGGCATTCGCACTCGATGCGCCGGGATCAACAGTTCCACCGGCGCTACCACTCGCCCCGCCCGCACTATTGGCATGGGGACTGCCGGAGTTCGCACTTCCGCCGGCATCGCCGGTTCGACCGACACCACGATCACCCGCACCCGGCCCACTCGCTGTGGAACCCTGCGGGTTGCCCGACTGACCGCGGCCAGTCCGTCCGGTTCCTGACGGAGTATCCGGATGTGTCGATGAATTCGCCAGTACGGAACCAGCTTTCGCGGAATCTCCAGTCTGCGCGGCGGAGTCGGGTACACCGGGCGTGGAGCCCTGTGGGATACCCGACTGACTGCGGCCAGTCCGCCCGGCTCCCGGCTGTGCATCCGGACTCGCCGATGAATTCCCCAGCATGGAACCAACTTTCGCGGAGCCGGCAGTCGGCACGGGGAGATCGCGTGCACCGGGGGTGGGCAGATCGGAGATATGGACGGTGCCTGCCGAGTCGATGGTGAGCCGCACGAAGCGGACCGTCACCTCCGGATGTGCCAGCGCTGCGGCTACTTCTGTGTTCTGTGCGGCGGCCACCCGCAATGCGTCCGCGTGTGCTCCTTCACCGGACTGTCGCCCGACTACGACAACGGACGGCCGCGCACCGTCGACCACACCGACCCGATCGGAGATGAACCCTGCGCCGATCGACCTCAGATAGTCGCCGCCCGCCGCACTCATCATGCGATCGGTCAGGTCGAAAACCCGTGTGCGCGTCCCGTTGTACTCATTCGCTGCCCGCTCCAACTCATCAATGCGAGCATGCTTTTCGGCCATCTCATCGACCCGCATGGTCTTCCCACGCAACTCGTCGAGTGTCCGGGCCAGCGGGTCCCCCGGCACGAGCCCGGCCTCCGTCACCGGCATTCGCCCAACCAATACCCGCAACGCCGCCCGCAACCCCGGCAACCGCTCCGTCAGCACCGCCCGCAACGCTGCCAGCCTCTTGACCTCGCGTTGCACCGGCGGCGATGGCTCATGGACCGCAGGCGAACCTCCCTGCCTCGCGCCTGGTTCCCCAGCTCCGTTCTCCCCCACGCCGCCAGACTCGCCACGCGTCCCACCGGCACCGTCCGTCGCGTGCTCACCGGCAGGCCGCGGCCCCGACGTACCCTCGTGCACAGCACCATTCGCACCCGCACCCGCCGACTCACCGGCGGGTACCCCCGATCCGATTGAACGAGCCGCACCGTCGGTAGCAGATCCGAATTCTCGAGGTGGTACGGCCTGCTGGCGCGTCGCGGTAGCAGGCGTGGACTCGGACGGAGATCGACTGCCCGTCTCCGACGCGGACTCCGGTCGAGAGGCATGCCCGTTGGGGGTCTCGGATTGCGACTGCGCGCCGATATGGGGGCGAGATTCCGAAGCAGGGCTGGTCCCCGACTCGGGTCTCGGCTCGACCGGGTCTGCGGAGGCACGAGGCGGCTCGGGCGATTTCGGTGTGCCGCCCTCGGCAAGGTCATGCTCGAATTTGGTTCGGGCGGTGTGCAGTTCGTCGATTTGTTGGCGAATCTGCTGCTGTTGATGGTGGCTCTCGGTGGGGCTCAGAGCAGCGCTGTCAATCAGGTCCGACGCCGTTTTTAGGTCGGATAGCCTGCGGTCGAATGCCTTTCGGATTTGTTGTTCGAGTTGGGCCGGGGTCAGACCCTCCGGATCGATACCGAGAGTGCGTGCGTGTTCCCGTAGCGCATCGACATGTTCGGGAGATGTATGGGTTTCGGTGGGGCCGTGCGTTGGCGCGTCGGGTGATGATGCGGCAGACCGACTTTCAGCTCCATTGGTCTCGCGGGCGGACGCCTTTGGCGCTTCGGCTGACGTCTTGCCCGCCTGTACCGCACCCTGCTTCTCCTCTCCGGCCCCGCCCCGTTGTGAAACCCCTGCTCCAGACTCCGATCCCGGTCGGATAGCGCTGCCGTCCCCTCCCGATCCAAGCCGCACGCCCTGCGGTTTGCGCCCCTCCCCCGCACTCGACTGCTGCTCACCAGTATTCGCACGTCCGTCGCTGCCTCCACCCCTGTTCCCCGCCTCGCTCCGAGTGACGTCACCGGAGGCACCAGCCTTCGGCTCGGCACCCGATCCCGCCGCCTCACCTCTGGTTCCGTGCGAAGAGGTCGCAGTGCCGGAGTTGCCCGACGCCATAGCGCCACCTTCCCCTGCCACCGCTGAAACGCCACCTTCCCCTACCACCGCCGCAGCGCCACCTTTCCCGACAACCGCCGCAGCGCCACTTTCCCCAGCAATCGCCTCGGAGCCACTGCGGGGACTCGGCGTCGCCCCGGTCTGCGACTCGTCCCCGAGAGCCGACGGACGGGCAGCGGATCCATCACCGGAATCACCACTGGCCGCGGGATGCCCCGGATTCGTTCCCCGCTCCACCGCAGTCCCGTCGGGCGCACCATGACCGCCCTCGACATTTCCCACGCGAACGGAGCGGTCAGTCGCAGGGCCTCCGGATTCCCCAGCAACACCCGATGAACGCGAATTGTCACCGCCACCGGCTTCATTGGCGACTCCACCGCCATATCGCGGATCGCCCGCATCAGTTCCCGACTGGCCGGCACGCACTACCTGCTCGCCGCTACCGGCAGCAGCGTTCGATGATCCGCCTTCCGACGTCGCACCGACCGTCCTCTGCGCCGAAGGTCGCGCACCCGGATCACCGGCACTCGCCGCATTTCCCGAGGGATGCGCCGCAGGATCACCGGCGCCCACACCGTGAACCCCGGACGCCCCTGCCCCCGGCGACCCGGCTCGGCCTGCAGCGCCGGTCGATTCTCCCACCGCACCCGAGGACCCACCTGTTGCCGACCCAGCACCCGAGGAACGCCCACTCGGATCACCGGCACCAGACGCGTTCCGCGAAGGATGCGCCGCAGGATCACCGGCACTGTGCGCACCCGCCCTGGATACCTGCTGTCCCCCACCAGTGCCAGTGTTTGCGACACCCACACCCGAACCCGCCCCGTGAACTCCCGCAACCGCCGGGTCGCCTGCCGCATGCACCGCTACTTCCGACCGACCGGCTACAGAATTGGTCGAGGTTCCTGCCACCCCCGATGACGGGTGATTCGAAGACGCGGTGGACGGATCGCCCGAACCGTGGGGTTGAGCGGGGGTCCCGTGCGAAGTCGGTCGGACGGCCGAGCCGGACGCGGACCCATGAGGGTCCGGCAAACCGCCTGGATTCCGGACTCCCGCAGCAGTATTCGCCGCAGAACCAGCGCTCGTCGAGCGGGCGGGGTCTCCTCCGGCGCCGGGGGCAGACGCGCCACTCTTCGATGCGCCGCTATTCGATGTCACGCCGCCCGACGGATCGCCCGCCCGCGCAGCGCCTGCCGGTGTCCCACCGCGACCATCAGGCCCGGTGCCGGCGGGTCCACCACCAGGGGCGGAATACCGCCCACTCCCTGATGACCCACTCGCTCCCCAACCCCGCACCCGAGGCTTGACCGACCGATACCCCTTCGCCGATCCGACTCCGGCGCCGTAGGCGGCGGTGCTGGTCAAAACCCTTGGATCCCAGCTGAACCCGTTGAAGAAGCCGCCGATTCCCCACGAGGCGACCCCGCCCGCCATTCCGGATCCGACACCGACGGCGGCTCCTTTGAACGCGGTTCCCAAAGGCCCTTTCAGCGGTGCCTTGGCCGCGATTTTCGCCAACCCGCCGCCGAGCGGACTACCGACCAGACCGCCGAAGGCGGAGGTGTAGGCGGTGGTGCCGACACGCTCCCAGTCCATTGATTTCCGATGGCCTGCCAGCTCCTGTCCGTACTGGATCGCGACATCCTGTCCGGTGCCGACAACCGTCCCGACGAGCACGTGTCCGACGGCGAAGCGAAATAGGTGGGCCAGGCCGAATTTGGTGGCGTACTCGGTGATAGCGGTCGCGGCCCGGCGGCCGAGGATGCGGATGGCGACGCGGGTGACGGCGATGGCCGCGGCCTCGACGAGGGGGGCGGTGGGTGGGAAGAGCCAGGCGGCGGCGATCTCACCTGCCAGCAGTGCCAGCGAAGTGATGATGAGAACCTTGGTGTATTCGATTTCGGTGCCGGTGGCATCGGAGGCCTCCGCGACCTTGCCGAGGATTTCGGACAGGCGGGCGATGGAGTGTTCGTTCCGGTCGTCGGCGAGTTGATCGAGCGCCGAGATCATCGCGGCCCCACCCGCACCCGCCGGATAGGCGGCCGCAGTATCCTTCCGGACCCTGTGCAGGTCGGGTAGGAGTTTGTTCAGTTCGTCGGCGGCATGGCGCCAATCACCCGCGATGGCCCACATCTTGTCCTCGTCGCCGAGGGGCCAAGCCGAGCCTGCGACATAACCGAGCCAGTGCAGCCCGCCGGGCAGGTAGATCGTCACACCGCACTACCCGCGTAGGCGGTGGGCCGATCGAATCTCGCGCTCCCACAACAGATCTGCGGAATCACGGTGCCCTTTGGAGTAGGCGGCGAACGTCTTCGCCACGTTGTCCATACCCTCTTTGAGGTTGGCGTGCGCGGCGGTATAACCGGTGTCGCCATCGGCGAAGTTGCTGCCGTAACTGTCGTAGCCCCAAGCCGCGCCGCGCGCACCGAGTGCTGCCTCGAGCTCGCTGAGAATCGTCGTCATCCGTCCGCGCAGCGAATCCAGTTGCACGGCGGTGCCGCGCAATTGCTCATGGTGGATCTCAACCTTGCTCGCCACCTCGACCCCTTTCACAACAGCAGGTCTCGACCATGCCATGCGAAATATGGGACGAATAGGAAATTTACGCGCTCCTGATACCAACCCAACGACACCCGAATCCGCCCCGGAAACTCCCCCGACGCAGGTCCGCACCCCATACCGGATACCACCGCGAATCGACCGTCACTGACGCAACCTTGACGCTCGAATGCCCGAGAACATTGGTTTACCCGCCCTCGAAGACCTCTGGCGAGACGTTCGATCTGCCCCGGCCGGGTAGCCATCGCGGCGCTCGAGTGCCGAGGAGGAAACGCCCCGCACTGGCCCACCTGTACACCGCACCGGCGCCGAACTCCCCAGACATTCCCGGCGTTGACATCCGCGTCACCGGACAATGTCAATAGACCAGCAGCCACCTGGAGGGCCGCTCTGTGTGCCGGCGCGAAGGGGTACTGCAGGACCATCGATGATCGCGCCGATGACGAGGACACGTGTTTTGGAAGCGCTGACCAGGACGCTGGTTCGCTACCGCGCGCGACCACCCCGATTCCGGCCTGCCGTGGCGCCACGTCCGACGGCGATGACGGTCACCACCAAAAGCACCGTCACCAATTCCATCAGATGCCACGAAGATTCGGCGGCTTTCTCGACTGCCTGCGCGCGAGGCGGCGGAGGCGGAGGCGGCGCGACGACCCGCTCCGGAGCAGGCGGAATCGAGGGCTCCGGTTCTGGCGGTGCAATCACCTGAATCACCGCGGGTCTCGGCGGCTCCGCAGCGGGGGGCTGCGGAATCAACAGCGGCGGCAATGGCTCGGGCGGAGGCGGAGGCGGCACCGCGAGCAGCAGACAGAGCAATCCGCTGCCCGCCGCCGCGCTGCCCGCCAACGCGCTTCCGGTGGCGGAACCCGTTCCGAGCAGCCCGCTTCCGACCGCCGAGCCGGTACCGACCAGACCGCTACCGACACCGCTCCCCGGCCCGCTCCCGGTGAGCAGCAGCACCGCCAACCCGCCGAGCGCCGCACTCCCCAAACAGGCGGGCAATACCGCAGCGCCGGAACCATTCTCGTGCTGCGGCGAATCTGCCTCCGCGGCAGCAGGTTCCGTCGACACCTCCGCAGGCGCGACCGGGACGGTCGCCACCGGAGCGGACTGCGCGGGTACGGCACGAGCCGTAGGTATCGTCAACTCCTCGCCATAGGGCTCGAATTCCGTCCCAACAGAACCACTTCCGGTATCGAAACCGAAGCTGCCCGTTCCGATGGGTGGCGCACCCGAGGCCACCGGCGCACCGAACGCGAGAACTACCGCGGGTATCAGCGCCAAAACCTTTGCCTGCCTCATCTTCCACCACCCCTCCGAGCCGACCGACCGGCTATTGGAATCGCGATCTAGCGAATTCGAAGGCGTCGCGCGACACGATATCGCCGCCCGAGAAGGGGTAGTCGAGTTCGTGGATCAGCAACAGCGCCGACCCGACGACCATCCCCAGCAGCCCGATCATCAAGGTGCTGCGCCCGGTGACCCGCACCGCGGATAGCACAGGGGTGAACAACAGCAGCACGGTGGCGATATACAGCAGGGTGTAGAGAAACCCTGGAATCCCGTGGCTCGCCGTCACACCCCGTTCCGAACGCGCTTTGGACACCTGCTCCAGGCTCGACATTGCCGAGGAACGCAGGTTGCCGATATTGGGGTCGGGTGAATCGATCTGCCCCACGGCTTGGCGCAGCGAATCCAATGTGCGCTGCACCTGCCCGCTGAGCTGCCGATCGTGATCCATCACCGGCCACTCCACCTCGAGGACGCCAGTCGTGTAGTCGCGCACCAGATCCTGGATCCGCTGCCCATCGGGTCCGGGCATCGAGTGTGCGGCCCAATAGGTTTCGACCAGCGCGTTCGCCTCGACCACGGTGTTCTTGCGGGCATCGTCGTACTGCTGCCAGCAGACCACGAAGATGAAGGCGATCACGGCCGTGAAGAAGGTCTTGATCATGTCGAGTAGTAGCGCGCCCGCCGGATCCTCGTCCACGCCGTGCCAGGACTTGGGCCGCAACCGATCTCCGACCACGAAGACGATGAGCGCGATGGCCGCCGATGCGACGGCGACGATCAATTCCCGCACCATAGCGCGGATCACCTCCCGAGAACTGCCGACCGAGGGTGGCTTGGCATGAGGGTATTCGCGACAAGGTCGCGGGCGGATGGTGGTATTTCCGAAACGGGTTCGCCCCCGGCGCGGCGTCCTTCGGCGCGTCGCGCCGGGTGCGGGGAGGTGCGGCAGAATCCAATGCTGTGCGCATCCTGCTTCAGCGAGTGAGTTCGGCCGCCGTCACCGTGGACGACTCGGTGGTCGGCCGTATTGATCCGGCCGCGTCGGGCGCGCCGCACGGCCTGCTCGCGCTGGTCGGCATCACCCACGCCGACACTCCCGCCACGACGCTGACCTTGGCGGAGAAAGTCTGGCGGCTGCGCATTCTCGACGGTGAGCGCTCCGCCGCCGATCTCGACGCCCCGATCCTGGTGGTCAGCCAGTTCACCCTCTACGCCGATACGGCGAAGGGCCGTAGGCCGAGCTGGTCGGCGGCCGCATCGGGTCCGGTCGCCGAACCGCTGGTAGACGCCTTCGCCGCGGCGCTGCGCGACCTCGGCGCGACGGTGGCCACCGGCAGTTTCGGCGCGCATATGCGGATCGAACTGGTCAACGACGGTCCGGTCACCATCCTGCTGGAGGCATAGGCCCTGTCAAGGTCCAGCAGCGCACACGCCCCAAATGTCCACCGCGCCGGACAATCTTGAGCCGTACCGTGAATTATGGCGAATTCGACAGAGCAGCATGAAATGTGGACGCGACGAGCCGGATCGTTCGGCGCGCATGCGGCCGATTACGAGCGGCATCGACCCGACTACCCAGTAGCGGGCATCCGGTGGGCGCTGGAGTCCGCCCCACCGGGCGGCACCCTTCTCGATCTCGGCGCGGGCACCGGCAAGCTCACCGGCGGGCTGCGCGCGATGGGGTACCGCGTCATCGCGGTCGAGCCCGATGCCGATATGCGCGCCGAACTAACGGCGAAATATCCCGATATTCCGGTGTATTCCGGTACGGCGGAATCGATTCCGCTGCCCGATGCGGTGGTCGACGCGGTCGCGGTCGGCCAGGCATTCCACTGGTTCGACAAGGCGCGCGCCTTCCCCGAGATCGCCAGGATATTGCGCCCAGCCGGTGTGCTCGCCGCGCTGTGGAACGATTCCGACCGTACCGTCGACTGGGTGCGAGATATGGAACGGCTCGCCGACGAAGGGGAAGATCCGAATCCCGCGGTCGAGGATCTGCCCGCGCACCCGTTCTTTCCGAGTTCCGAACGCAGGGACTTCGCCCACTCCCAACGGCGCACGGCGGACTCGCTCACCGCCCAACTGGGCACCCATTCGGCGCTGCTGATCCTGCCCGAACAGGAGCGCACCGAAATGCTGCGCCGCGTCCTGACCTACCTGCGCGGCCACCCCGATACCGGTGCAGGCGAATTCGAGGCGCCGATGCTGACCACCGTCATCCGCGCCATCCGGCATTGACGGTGTCCTGCCCTGTTCGACAATTGTGTGCGGCACCCCTTGACCAGCAAGGCAATTCGACCACCCACCTCCGCGACCCCATACCACACCGCCACCCACCCCCGGATACGGATCCGGGTGCGCCACAACCGCAACCGTGACAGACTCGGTGGCCAGACGGATGCGGAGGATCATGCGGGAATCGAGAATCGCGATGGACCTGAACGCCATCGAACGCCGGATCGCCGCGGAACGCTACGCCTCGTCCGATCGGTCGGCCGAATCCGAACTGCGGCTGGCGGCCTCTCTGATCGACCTGGCCAAGGCCCTGCTCGCCACCCATGCCGACAAGGGTTCGCGCGACCGTTCCAAAGAGGCGGTGGCCCCCGCCGAGGAGGGGGTGATGATCCGGCTGCGCCGGCTGGCCGACGGGCAGGTAGAGGCGCGCTTCGCCGCCGAGGTCACCGAGGCGCTGCGCATCTTCGAGCAGGTGGCCAGGCACGCGGGTCGTCGCGAACAACTGCTGAGCGTCATCCGCTGGGCCTGCGATACCTATCGCCAGGTGGCACAGGAATACCCGCAGGCCGCGGGCATGTGCGCCGACGGACTGTCCAAATGCGGGGTCTGGTTGGCCCGGCTGGATCAGGATGTCTCCGTGGCCGCCACCCTCGACGCCGCGCGCATCCGCAGTCGGCTCGCCGCCGAGAACCCGGAACTGGCCGGAAAATACCTCTCCAGCCTGAGCACCCTGCTGCGCACCCTCATGGTCGGCCGCTCGCGCAGGCTCGCCATCTCCATGTATCGCGAGCGCTTTGCCGCCATGACCTCGACCAATATGTCGATCCGGCTGCGCGCCTGCGGAATTCGCGATCTCGACCTGACACCCAAGGCGCACCGGGCACTCACCGAACTCAACTGCCGCACGCTCGAACAGGCGGGCCAACTCACCCAGCAGCAGATCCTCTACAAGACCTCGGGCGACCTGTCCACCGTCGAGGAGATCAACTGGCGGCTGACCCTGGTCGGGCTGCGCCCGCTGGAGGCGGGCACCGAACCCGATCCGCCCGCCCTGCCGGTGGAACTGGGCACCACCTACGGCGCACTGGCGGTGCGGGTGCCCGGCCGCAATGCCGCCGAGATGGTGCGCGCCGCCCTCATCGCCGCCTATTCCGCCGACGATGTCTACCCGGTCGATCGCAGCACCTTTCTCGGCTTGGACGAAAACCGTTGGCGGATCCCGGAACCCGAACTCAATGCCGCCGACACCCTCAGCGATGACGTGGTGCTCATCGATCCGCCCGCGGGCGGCTGGGTCGTGGTCATGAGTATGAACTGGGAGTTGGCCCCGCTCGGTAGGCATCCACTGGCCCTGCGTCTGTCACAGGACTGGCCGGTGCTGTCGATCACCCAGACCGCCGATATCGCCTACGAATTGTGCTGGTACGAAAAGGGTGTCGCGACCGAGTTCGCGGGTTTGGGTCGCCCGAGCGGGCAGCCGCCGCTGGACGCCCCGATGCGCCCGCTGGATTTCGCCCGACTCGCCGACTACGGCGTCGGCCACGCCACTGAGGCCAAACTCCGTGCGGCCTTTGGTAATTCGCAGATGTTCACCAAACTGAGCGGATTGCCCGACACCGGGTTGCGTCAGGTCGGCGCCAACGGTCTCGATCGCGGCCATCACGTGCTGTTCCTCGGGAAGACCGCCGACTAGAACCGACCGGTCGGCGTGCCCACCCGGTGGCATACCCCAATTCTGCAGTGGCGTAAGCTAATTGGCAGCGATCGACCGCGCCTCCGTGTTAGTTATTTTCACATGGGGATTTCTCGCTGAATCTTCCTTTCAGTCCCTCCGGGGTGATCTACTGAACCTGCGCCTGGACAATGCCGTGACAGTGCTGCGCACTGGCACAGTTGAAGTCCACATCGGCTCGGCGCAGCACCAACTTTCGATGTGAGTCGAGGCATCCACCATGGACCAACTGGCAATCGCCGACACACCGACCACCCGGTGCGCGTACTACCGTCGCACCTGCGATCTGCCTGCGGGCATCCATCCGGAAATCGGGCGGATCGTGGTCAAAGCAGGCGCGGTAGGCGCCGTCACCATGCCCGCGCCACTCGGCCAGCGCGTCAGGGAGGAACTCCTGCGCCGCCGAATGACCGTGGGTCCCATCATCTCCCACGCCAGATCCGGCCGCTGGACCTTCCTGGTGCGGCCGGATATCCGCGACGATGTGCACATATTCGCCGACATGTTCCGGCTCAATGTGTCCATTGTCCCGATCGGCGGCGAGATAGCCCTCCCCTCCCCCGCCGATGCCCAGACCGGATACCGGCAATGGGTTGTACCGCCCGCCGACACCTACCGTCCGTCCGGACTCGACATCATCGAGACCGTGCGCGCGTGTACCGCACCGCCGCAAGCAGTTTCGGCCTAGCAACGCACCGAACCGTCGGCACGAACGCGAAACGGGCGGCGGATTCCAGGAATCCACCGCCCGAAAGCACTCTCGCGACTATTCCGATCGCAAAGTCAGAATGCGCGGACCCTCTTCGGTCACCGCGACCGTGTGCTCCCAGTGCGCGGCACGCGAACCGTCCAGTGTGACCACCGTCCAGTCGTCGTCGAGCACCTGCGTCTCGGTCGTGCCCAGGGTGAGCATCGGCTCGATCGCCAAGACCGACCCCACCACGAGCCTCGGCCCCTTGCCCGGCGCACCCTCATTGGCGAGGAACGGATCCATATGCATCTCACGGCCGATGGCGTGACCGCCGTAGCCGTCGACAATGCCGTAGGACAAGCCGTGCTCGCGCTCGACCGCGCGGGTGCCCAACTCGATGGCGTGCGAGACATCGGTGAGCCGATTACCCGGCAGCATGGCCTTGATACCCGCCTCCATGGACAACCGGGTGGCCTCGCTGAGCAGCGCATCGGCCTCGCTCAGCGCGCCGACACCGAAGGTCCACGCCGAATCCCCGTGCCAGCCCTCGAGTATCGCGCCGCAATCGATGGAGACCAGATCACCCTCGGCGAGCACCTCATCGGCGGACGGAATCCCGTGCACCACCCGATCATTCACCGAGGAGCAGATCGACCCCGGAAAACCGTGGTAGCCCTTGAACGACGGCACCGCGCCCGCATCCCGAATCACCTGCTCGGCAACCCGATCCAGCTCCAGCGTCGACACGCCGGGCGCCGCGGCCGCGCGCACCGCGACCAGGGCACGGCCGACCACCGCGCCCGCCGCCGCCATGGCGTCGAGTTCACCCGCGGTGCGGAACGGCACCACCTTCTTGTTTTTGCGGCCGAAAACCATGCCTCAGTGGCCCAGCGCGGCTAGCGCGCGGGCATTGACCTGGTCCACCTCGCCGACGCCGTCCACCGAGACGACCAAACCGTCGTAATGGTCGAGCAGGGGCTCGGTCTCCTCGCGGTACACCCGCAGACGATTGCGAATCACGCCCTCGTTGTCGTCGGCGCGGCCGCGGGCGAGCATGCGCTCCACCACCACATCCTCGGCTACCACGAAGCACAGCACGGCATCGAGCTTGCTGCTCATATCGCCGAGAATCTTCTCCAGCGCCTCGGCCTGATCGACCGTGCGCGGATAGCCGTCCAGCACGAAGCCGTTCGCGGCGTCGGGCTCGTTGACCCGCGCCTCGACCATGCGGTTGGTGACATCGCTCGGCACCAGATCACCGTTGTCCAGGTACTTCTGCGCCTCTCGGCCCAGCGGGGTCTGCTGGCCGATATTGGCGCGGAACAGGTCCCCGGTGGAGATGTGTGGGACGCCCAGCTTTTCCGACAGCAGGACGGCCTGGGTGCCCTTGCCTGCACCGGGCGGACCGAGCAATACAACTCTCACTTGAGGAACCCTTCGTAATTTCGATTCATCAGCTGGCTCTCGATCTGCTTCACGGTATCCAACCCGACGCTCACCAAGATCAGCACCGAGGTGCCGCCGAAGGGGAGATTCTGGTTGTTACCCGAAGCGCCGATATCCAGGAACAGATTCGGCAACACGGCAACGAGACCGAGGTAGATGGAGCCGGGGAGGGTGATGCGACTGAGTACGAACTGCAGATAGTCGGCAGTGGGTTTTCCGGGGCGATACCCCGGAATGAACCCGCCGAACTTCTTCATCTCGTCCGCGCGCTCCTCCGGGTTGAAGGTGATCGCGACATAGAAGTAGGTGAAGAACACGATCAAACCGAAGTAGATCGCGATATAGACCGGATTGCCCGGATTCACCAGGTACTTCTGCACCAACTCCTGCCACCAGCTCGGATTCGTATTGGTCCGCGAGGAGGTCAGCTGGGCGATCAGATTCGGCAGATACAGCAATGAGGACGCGAAGATGACCGGGATGACACCCGCCTGATTCACCTTCAACGGTAGATAGGTCGAGGAGCCGCCATACATCTTCCGACCCACCACGCGCTTGGCGTACTGCACCGGAATCCGCCGCTGGCCCTGTTCGACGAAGATCACGCCCGCGATGATGGCGAGCGCCGCCACACACACACCGCCGAACACCAGACCACCGCGGTTGTCCAGAATGTTCTTGCCCTCGGAGGGGATTCGGGCCGCGATACCGGCGAAGATCAACAGCGACATGCCGTTACCGACACCGCGCTCGGTGATCTGCTCGCCGAACCACATGACCAGCGCCGCACCCGCCGTCATCACCAGCACGATGATGATCATTCCGAAAATGCCGTTATCGGCCAGAATGTCCTTCTGGCACTGGAGAAGTTGCCGCCGCGCGGCCAGCGCGACGAGACCGGTGGCCTGCAGGACCGCCAGCGCGATCGACAGGTACCTGGTGTACTGCGTCATCTTGTTCTGGCCGGATTGGCCTTCCTTGCGCAGTTCCTCGAACCGCGGGATGACGACCGTGAGCAACTGAATGATGATGCTCGCGGTGATGTAGGGCATGATGCCGATCGCGAAGACCGACAGTTGCAGCAGCGCACCACCGGAGAAAAGGTTGATCAGCTGATAGATACCCGCCTTGTCACCGCCGGTGGCCTGGGCGATGCACTCCTGGACGGCCTTGTAATCGACGCCGGGCGACGGCAGCGTGGCACCCACGCGATACAGCGCGAGCAGCCCCAGCGTGAAGAGAATCTTCCGCCGCAAATCCGGTGTCCGGAAGGCCGATACGAAGGCGGAAAGCACAGATCCTCCTGGCGAACGACATGGTCATGACATGGAATGTTCAGCGCGGTCCGAAAGAGGAATGCTGAAAACCATGACAGGCAGACAACAATTGAACTCTAACAGTGGCACCGGAGGAGCTCTCCACTCCTCCGGTGCCACCGCTGCGAGAGTACCCGGTCAGCCCAGCTCGGTGACTGTGCCACCGGCGGCGGTGATCTTCTCCTTGGCGGAGCCGGTCACCTTGTCGACGCTCACCTGGACCGCGACACCGATCTCACCATCGCCGAGGACCTTCACGAGCTGGCTCTTGCGAACCGCGCCCGCCGCCACCAACTCGTCCTTGCCGACGACGCCGCCCTCGGGGAACAGCTCGGCGATCCGCCCGACATTCACGACCTGGTATTCCGTGCGGAACGGGTTCGTGAAGCCCTTGAGCTTGGGCAGCCGCATGTGAATCGGCATCTGCCCACCCTCGAAGGCGGGCGAGACATTCTTACGGGCCTTGGTGCCCTTGGTGCCGCGACCCGCGGTCTTACCCTTGGAGCCCTCACCGCGGCCGACACGGATCTTCTCCGTCTTCGAACCGGGAGCCGGACGCAGATGATGCAGTTTGATGGTCATGCGTTGACCTCCTCAACTTCCACGAGGTGACGCACGACGTTGACCAAACCGCGGTTCTGCGCATTGTCCGCACGGACGACGCTCTGCCGGATCTTGCGCAGGCCGAGGGTGCGCAGCGATTCCCGCTGATTCGCCTTGGCACCGATCGTGCTCTTGATCTGGGTGATCTTCAGCTGTGCCATATCAGGCTCCCTGTCCGGCACGCGCCCGCAGCATGCCCGCAGGCGCAACATCCTCGAGCGGCAGACCGCGACGGGCCGCCACTTCCTCCGGACGCTGCAGCAGCTTGAGCGCGGTGACGGTCGCGTGCACGACGTTGATCGCATTGTCGCTACCGAGCGACTTGGCCAGGATGTCGTGAATACCGGCGCACTCCAGCACGGCGCGCGCGGCACCGCCCGCGATCACACCGGTACCGGGGGACGCGGGACGCAGCATGACCACACCCGCGGCGGCCTCGCCCTGCACCGGGTGGGTGATGGTCGAGCCGATCATCGGGACGCGGAAGAAGCTCTTGCGCGCCTCCTCGACACCCTTCTGGATGGCCGCGGGAACTTCCTTGGCCTTGCCGTAGCCGACGCCGACCAGGCCATTGCCATCGCCGACGATGACCAGGGCGGTGAAGCTGAAGCGACGACCACCCTTCACGACCTTGGACACGCGGTTGATCGCGACGACGCGCTCGAGCTGGTTCTTCTCGGCCGCGTTGTCGCGACGGTCGCCACCGCGGCGGTCGCCGCCGCCACGACGGTTCTCGCGGCCGCCCTCGGGGGCGTTGCCATTCTGTCCGGCGGGTCCGTTGCCGCCGTCACGCCTCTGACGTCCCGGCATCAGACGTTCCTTCCATTCAGATGAATCAGCAGTGTGTTCAGGTTCGCCATCAGAACTTCAACCCACCTTCGCGAGCGGCATCGGCCAACGCGGCGATGCGACCGTGGTAGTCGTGACCACCGCGGTCGAAGACGACGGCGTCCACACCGGCCGCCTTGGCGCGGGCCGCGAGCAGCTCGCCGACCTTCTTGCCCTTGGCGGTCTTGTCGCCGTCGAGCGCGCGCACATCGGCCTCGATGCTCGAGGCGGCGGCGATGGTCTTGCCGATCGAATCGTCGACCAACTGCGCGTGCAGGTGGCGCGAGGACCGGTTGACCACCAGGCGCGGACGCTCGGTGGTGCCGACGACCTTCTTGCGCAGACGGAAGTGGCGACGGGTCTTGGACAGACGACGCCGGGTCGACGCGTCGGTGCCCAGCGGGATGCGCTTCGCCTTCTGGTTTTCGGTTTGCGCCATGATCACTTACCCGTCTTTCCGACCTTGCGGCGAACGACCTCGCCTGCGTACCGGATGCCCTTGCCCTTGTACGGCTCCGGCTTGCGGTACTTGCGGATATTGGCGGCGACCTCGCCGACCAGCTGCTTATCGATGCCGGACACCGAGAACTTGGTGGGCGATTCCACCGCGAAGGTGATACCGCTCGGCGGCTCGGAGACGATCGAGTGGCTGTAGCCGAGCGCGAACTCCAGGTTGGCGCCCTTCAGCGCGACACGGTAGCCGACACCGGCGATCTCGAGCTTCTTCTCGTAGCCCTGGGTCACGCCGACGATCATGTTGGCGACCAGGGTGCGGGTCAGGCCGTGCAGCGAGCGGCTCTTGCGCTCGTCGTCCGGGCGGCCGACCTCGAGCTGGCCGTCCTCGGCCTTGGCGACGGTGATCGGCTCGGCGACCACGTGGGTCAGGGTGCCCTTGGGACCCTTCACCGAGACCTGCTGGCCGTCGATGGTGACATCCACACCGGCCGGAATTGCGATGGGCTTCTTGCCAATACGCGACATAGTCCTGACCTCCCTTACCAGACGTAGGCGAGGACTTCGCCGCCCACGCCCTGCTTGGCTGCCTGACGGTCGGTGAGCAGACCCTGCGACGTGGAAATGATGGCCACGCCGAGGCCGCCCAGCACCTTGGGCAGGTTGGTGGACTTCGCGTACACACGCAGACCCGGCTTGGACACGCGGCGCACGCCTGCCAGGCTGCGCTCACGGCTGGGGCCGTACTTGAGGTCGACGACCAGGCTCTTGCCCACCTGCGCGTCCTCGGTCCGGTAGTCGGCGATGTAGCCCTCGCGCTTGAGGATCTCGGCGATATTCGCCTTGAGCTTCGAATGCGGAGCCTTCACCTGATCGTGGTACGCCGAGTTGGCGTTGCGCAGACGTGTCAGGAAGTCTGCGATCGGATCAGTCATGGTCATGGTTCGACCTAGACACCTTTCTCGCTGCGGTTCCCATACAGCACCCGCACCCATCCAGGCGCGCGAATCGTGGGCCTACAGCAATTCGGATGGCCCGGCCGACACTTGCCGACCGGAATGAGTTCTCAACAGAGCCCTCAGTGCTCGGACGCGGGCTCGCACACCGCCCAACAGACACAGCTGTCCCCAAGCAACCGGATCAGTGTACGCAACCCGCCAACCCTCACAAAATCTGGGCCACCATAGGAGTCGTCGAATCGAAAAGGTCCCGTCTCCGAGAACGGAGACGGGACCTGATCGAAACCGGGCTATGCACTCACCAGGAGCTCTTGTGCACTCCGGGGAGTTCGCCGCGATGCGCCATTTCGCGCAGGCAGACTCGGCACAGGCCGAACTTGCGGTAGACGGCGTGCGGGCGGCCGCAGCGCTGGCAGCGGGTGTAGGCGCGAACCGCGAACTTCGGCTTGGCGTTGGCCTTGTTGATCAGAGCTTTCTTAGCCATGTGCTCAGTTCTCCTTGAACGGGAAGCCGAGGTGCTTGAGCAGGGCGCGGCCTTCTTCATTGTTGGTCGCGGTGGTCACCACGGTGATGTCCATACCACGCGGGCGGTCGATGGAATCCACGTCGATCTCGTGGAACATCGACTGCTCGCTGAGGCCGAAGGTGTAGTTGCCGTTGCCGTCGAACTGCTTGGGCGACAGACCGCGGAAGTCGCGGATACGCGGCAGCGCGATGGACACCAGGCGGTCCAGGAACTCCCACATGCGGTCGCCGCGCAGGGTGACCTTCGCGCCGATCGGCATGCCCTCGCGCAGTTTGAACTGCGCGATCGACTTGGTCGCCTTGCGGATCTCCGGCTTCTGGCCGGTGATCAGCGCCAGGTCGTTGACCGCGCCATTGATGAGCTTGGCGTCGCGGGCGGCGTCGCCGACACCCATGTTCACGACGACCTTCACCACGCCGGGGATCTGCATCACATTGGCGTAGTTGAATTCTTCGTTCAGCGCGTCCTTGATCTCCGCGCGGTAGCGCAGCTTCAGACGGGGCTGGATCTTGTTCTCGGTGGTGGTCATGATCAGATGTCCTTCCCGTTCTTACGGGAGATCCGGACCCGCTTGCCGTTCTCGTCGGTCCGGTAGCCGATACGGGTCGGCTTGCCATCGGAATCGACGACCATCACGTTGGACACGTGGATCGGGGCTTCCTGGGTCACGATGCCGCCCGAGGAGGCGCCACGCTGATTCGTGGAGTTCGCGACGTGCTTCTTGATTCGGTTGACGCCCTCGACGAGGACCCGGTTCTCCTTCGGGTAGGCCTGAATGACCTTGCCCTTGGCACCCTTGTCCTTACCCGAGACGACCAGCACCGTATCGCCCTTGTGCACCTTCATGTCAGAGCACCTCCGGGGCCAGCGAAACGATCTTCATGAACCTCTTGTCGCGCAGTTCGCGGCCGACCGGGCCGAAGATGCGGGTGCCGCGCGGATCGTTGTCCGCCTTGATCAGCACGGCCGCGTTCTCGTCGAACTTGATGTACGAGCCGTCCGGACGGCGGCGCTCCTTGACGGTGCGCACGACGACCGCCTTGACGACGTCGCCCTTCTTGACATTGGCGCCGGGGATGGCGTCCTTCACGGTAGCGACGATGATGTCGCCGATACCGGCATAGCGACGCGACGAACCACCGAGAACGCGAATGCAAAGGATTTCCTTGGCACCCGTGTTGTCGGCGACGCGCAGTCGCGACTCCTGCTGAATCACTTCAGCATCCTCCTAGACCTGGACGTAACGCACGCCGGATTGCCGACCCGACGGGCATGGTCGGTTGCCCACCGAACGCGCGCCTACCAGCGGTTTCGCTCGGTTCAACGATTACTCGCCGACCGAACCGCAGGGGGTTCGCGGTCGGATTGCGGGCATGACGCCCGCAGGCAACCGCTCTAGTGTACGAGAACGCGCAGGTCGAGCCAAATTCAGGGCAGCGCTTTCGAGGCCGCTACCGGATCCCCAAAAGCACCGACGGCCGGTAGCGCGCCACGCGAGGACGGATTCAGGTGATCCTCAGTCGGGTTCAGTAGCGTCGGGGCGAGCAACGTCCGAGCATGCGCACCCGACGGAGGAGATCCGAATTGACCGCGCCAGAGCGTCCGTTCGCTCTCGATCGCCGCAGGTTCTTGATGGCGCTGGGTTTGGTGCCCGCGACCCTGGTCCTGCCGTCCTGTTCCAACGCGGCGCCGCCGAAGGCGTTGACGGGGGTGGATCTGTCGGGGGTTGATCCCGCGATCCGGCCGCAGGACGATCTGTATCGCCATGTCAATGGCAAGTGGTTGCGCGAATATCAACTGCCGCCGGACAAGGTGTCCTTCGGCACCTTCGACGAGGTGGCCGAACGTATCGAAGGCCAGTTGCGCGAGATCATCGAGGGGATTCACGATCCGAAGGGCGGATCCGACGAGCAGCAGATCCGCGACCTGTACGACGCGCGGGTGGATCTGGATCAGATCGAGAAGTTGGGTCTGTCCCCGCTGCAGGATCTGTTCGCGAAGATCGATGGCGCGGCCGATCGGGTGGCGCTGGCCAAGGTGATGGGCGAGTTGCCGGGCGTCGGGCTGATCGGGCTCAGCGTGACGGTCGACGCCAAGAATTCCAATGCCCACCTGCCGGTGCTCGGTCAGGCCGGTATCGGTTTGGGCGAGCAGTACTATCGCAAGCCCGAATTCGCGGACAAGCTGGCGGGTTACCGCGTCTTCATGGGCAAGATCGCGGCGGGCGCGGGCTTTCCTGATCCCGAGGCGATGGGTGCCCGCGTGGTCGATCTGGAGACCCGCATCGCGAGCAATTTCTGGGAAAAGGTTCGGATGCGCGATCCCAGCGCCACCTACAACCTGCGCGCTTGGACCGAGCTATCCACGCTCGCACCGGGTTTCGACTGGGATGGCTGGTTGGCGGGCAATACCTCGCGCCCGCGCGAGGTATTCACGACCGTCCAGGTGGCCCAACCTTCGTTCCTGACGGCCGTCGCGCAACTGTGGAACGAGGTCGATATCGCCCTGTGGCGCGACTATCTGAAGCTCGGCATGGTCCGCGGCTACGCGCCCTACTTGAAGAAGGACATCTCCGACGCCAACTTCGAATTCTTCGGCAAGGTGATGAACGGATTGCGGCAGCGCCCGGAGTTGTGGAAGTCCGGCGTGGGCACGGTCAATGGCCAACTGGGCGACCAGCTGGGGAAACTCTATGTGGCCAGGCACTTTCCGCAGTCGGCCAAGGATCGCGCCAAGCAGATGGTCGCCGACCTCATGGCCGCCTACCGCGACAATTTCCGCAATTCCAGCTGGATGTCGACGGCCACGAAGGAGGCCGCGCTGGTCAAACTCGACAAGATCGATGCCAAGATCGGTTATCCGGACAAGTGGGAGGACTACTCCGGGCAGCAGGTCACCCGCGGCAAGCTGATCGAATCCCTGCGCGCCATCAACGAATTCGGCGCCAAGCGCATGTTCGACCGATTGGGCAAGCCGGTGGACAAGACGGAGTGGGGCATGTCGCCGCAGACCGTCAATGCCTACTACAACCCGAGCGGCAATGAGATCGTCTTCCCCGCCGCCTTCCTGCAGCCCCCGTTCTTCGACGAGAATGCCCGGCCCGCAGTCAATTACGGTGCGGGCGGTGCGGTGATCGGCCACGAGATCGGGCACGGATTCGACGATCAGGGCTCCCAGTACGACGGGGACGGCAACCTGCACGACTGGTGGACCCCCGAGGACAAAGCCGCCTTCCAGGCCAAGACGAAGCGGCTTATCGAGCAGTACAGCGAACTGGTGCCCGCAGGGCTGCCACCGGACCGGCATGTCAGCGGTGAACTCACCGTCGGGGAGAATCTGGCCGATCTGCGCGGGCTGATGATCGCGCTGTCCGCCTACCGCCTCGCCGAAAAGCGCTCCGGCAACGACAATCCGGACTACCGGCCGGTATTCGAATCCTGGGCGCGCAACTGGCGCACCAAGCAGACCATCGAGATCGTCGAGAATCAGCTGGCCAGTGATCCGCATTCGCCGCCGGAGTTCCGATGCAACCAGGTGGTGCGCAACCTGCCGGAGTACTACACCGCCTACGGCACGCACGAGGGCGACAAGCTGTTCCTCCCTCCCGACCAGCGGGTATCGCTGTGACCCCTCCCCGCTGCGGCGAACCCCGGTAGCCTCGGACCGGATTGGCCACGAGTTGGACCGCGGACGCGCCGCGGCGGGGAGAGGTTTTGGTGACGTCGACGGGTCCTGTGCGTTTGGATCGCCGCGCATTTCTGATCGCGCTCGGGCTCGCCCCGGCGGCGGCCGCCCTGGTCGCCTGCGGCAAGGATGAGGCGGCCAAGCCGCTGCGCGGCCCGGATCTGGGCGGTGTCGACCCGGCGATCCGCCCGCAGGACGACCTGTACCGCAGCGTCAACGGCAAATGGCTGCGCGAGTATCAACTGCCACCGGACAAGACCTCCTACGGCTCGGACGCCGAAGCCTACGAACGCACTCAGGCGCAACTGCGCGAGATCATCGATGGCATTCGCGATCCGAAACCGGGCAGCGAGGAGCAGCAGATCCGCGATCTGTACGACGCGCGCCTGGACCGCGCGGCGATCGAACAGCTCGGAATGTCGCCGCTGCAGGATCTTTTCGCCAAGATCGACGGCGCGGCAGGCAAACCGGAGCTGGCCAAGGTGATGGGTGAGCTGCCGATCGGCGGGCTCGTCGGTCTCGGCATCTCCATCGATCAGCGCGATTCGACCCGGTATGTGCCCCATGTGGGTCAGTCGGGTATCGGTTTGGGCGAGGAGTACTTCCACAAACCCGAGCACGCCAAGGAACTCGCGGCCTACCGAATCTTCCTGGAGAAGATCGCCGCCGGAGCGGGCTTTGCGGATCCGGCGGGTATGGCCCAGCGTGTCTTCGACCTCGAGGCCAAGATCGCCGACGGGCATTGGAGCCGGGTACGCAACCGCGACACCGACCGCACCTATAATCCGCACTCCTGGGCCGAGGTTCAGGCGCTCGGTGCCGGATTCGACTGGGATCCATGGCTTTCCGGCAATACCGATCGCCCGCGCGCGCTGTTCGAGCGGATTATCGTTTCGCAGCCGACGTTCCTGGCACATGCCGGAAAGCTGTGGGCGGAGGTGGATATCGCCGTCTGGCGCGACTATCTGCGGCTGAGCCTGGTCCGCGATTTCGCCAAGTACCTGAAGAAGGACCTCTACGACGCCAATTTCGAATTCTTCGGCAAGGCGATCAGCGGGTTGCAGGAGCGGCCCGAGCCGTGGAAGTCGGGTGTGGCGCTGGTGGACGACAAGCTCGGCGAGCAGCTCGGCAAAGTCTATGTGACGCGGTACTTTCCGCCCGCCGCCAAAGCGGGGGTCAAGGAGATGGTCGCCGATCTCGTGGCCGCCTACCGCGAGGCGTTCCGGAACTCGCCGTGGATGTCCCCGCCCACCAGGGATGCGGCCATCGCCAAACTGGACAAGATCGATGCGAAGATCGGCTACCCGGATCAGTGGGTCGATTACTCGAAGCTGCGGATCACGCGCGGCAAACTCATCGAATCCGTGCGCGCCATCAATGATTTCGAGACGCGGCGGGCCTTCGGCAGGCTCGGCACCCCGGTGGACAAATCGGAGTGGGGTATGACGCCGCAGACGGTCAACGCCTACTACACCGCCAGCGGCAATCAGGTGGTCTTCCCCGCGGCGTACCTGCAACCGCCGTTCTTCGACGAGGACGGCACGCCCGCCGTGAATTTCGGCGGTGTCGGTGCGACCATCGGCCACGAGATCGGCCACGCCTTCGACGACCAGGGCTCCAAATACGATCCCGACGGCAATCGCAACAACTGGTGGACCACCGAGGACCGGGCCGCCTTCGATGCCAAGACCCAGCAGCTCATCGCCCAGTACAACACGCTGGTGCCCGAGGGTTTGGCTCCGAGTCAGCATGTGGACGGCGAGTTGACGGTGGGTGAGAATCTAGCCGATCTGCGCGGGCTGATCATCGCGCTGGCCGCCTTCCGGATGGCCGAGAAGCGGCGCGGTATCGAGGAACCCGACTATCGGGCGATGTTCCAGGCTTGGGCGCGCAGTTGGCGGGGCAAGCAGACCAAGGAGGTCACGGTCAGCCTGCTGACCTCGGATGTTCACTCCCCCAATGAGTTCCGCTGCAATCAAATCGTGCGAAACCTGCCCGAGTTCTACCGCGCGTTCGAGGTGAAGGATTCGGACAAGATGTTCCTCGCGCCCGATCAGCGCGTGGTGCTGTGAGATTCGGTGCGCGATCGGCGAGATCGCGCACCGAATTCGCCACCTACCTGACCGCGACCTTGTCGCGGGTCAGTTGGTCGGCCTCGGCGAGTTCGGCCTGTTCGTCGTGGACGTACTTCCCGCCCGCGAAGTAGGAGGCCGCGGCGGCGAGGAACATCATGACGGCGGCGGCGAGGAAGACCACCAGCAGACCGGAGTGGAAGGGACCGGTGAGCAGGTTGGGGAAGAACTCCTGTCCGGTGAGGGCGTGGGCGTTCACGCCGGGTTTGGTCAATTCGCCGGTCGGGCCGAGCAATTCCTGAATCGGGTTGAAGCCGAGGAAGGCGGCGAACAGGCTGCCGACCGGCGGCATATCGGCGAGTTTGCCCGCGGCGGCAGCCGAAACACCTTGTGCCTGCAGTCCGGAGGAGAGGGCCGAGGGCAGGGTCGCGGCCAGGCCGACGACCATGAGGGAGAAGAAGATGCCCATCGACAGCGCGTTGCCGCCGTTGAAGAGGGTGCCGCGCATACCGGAGGCCGCGCCGCGCTGCGCGGCGGGCACGCTGGACATGATGGCGGCGGTGTTGGGCGAGAAGAACAGTCCGCTGCCGATCCCGTTGAGCAGGATGATCAGAGCGAACAGCCAGTAGTTGAAGTCGACCGGAATCACCAGCAGCGCGATGAAGGTGACGCCGGTGAGCAGCGCGCCGCCGGTGGTGAACGGTCGGGAGCCGTAGCGGTCCGACAGCCAACCCGAGATCGGGCCTGCCGCAAGGAATCCCACGGTGAGCGGGAGCATGTAGATACCCGCCCACAGCGGCGTCGACTCGTAGCTGAAACCGTGCAGCGGCAGCCAGATCCCCTGCAACCAGATGATCAGCATGAATTGCACGCCGCCGCGCCCGATCGAGACCAGCAGATTGGCGAAGTTGCCCAGGCCGAAGGCGCGATTGCGGAACAGTCCGAGGTGGAACATGGGTTCGGCCACCTTGGCCTCGACCACGCAGAACAGTGCGAGCAGTAGGAGACCGCCGATCACCGCGCCCAGCACCCAGGGACTCGACCATCCGGTGGCGTGGCCGCCGTAGGGCTGGATGCCGTAGGTGATGCCGGTGAGCAGTGCGGTCAGACCGAGCGCGAAGGTGATGGTGCCCGCCCAGTCGATGCGGCCCGCCGAGCGCAGACCCACCTCGTGCAGGGAGCGGTAGGACCAGATGGTGCCGAGGACGGCGATCGGCACGCTGACCCAGAACACCGCGCGCCAATCCCATTCGGACAGTACGCCGCCGATCAACAGGCCGAGAAAGGATCCGGCGACGGCGGCGACCATATTGATGCCGAGGGCGGTGCCGCGCTGTTTGGCCGGGAAGGCATCGGTGAGAATGGCGGCCGAATTCGCGGTGAGCATCGCGCCGCCGATACCTTGCAGCACCCGCCAGACGATGATCCACATGGCGCCTGCCCCGCCGGTGACCGGATCGAAGGACAGCGCGACCGCGCAGACCGCGAAGACCAGGAAGCCCAGGTTGTAGATGCGGACCCGACCGTAGATATCGCCGAGGCGACCGAACATCACGACCAGCACGGCGGTGGCGAGCAGATAGCCCATGAGCATCCACAGCAGGTAGCCGACGTTGCTCGCCTCGAGCGGATTGAGGCCGACGCCGCGGAAGATGGCGGGCAGCGAGATGAGCAGGATCGATGAGTTGATCGTGGTCAGCAGGATGCCGAGGGTGGTGTTGGTCAGGACGATCCACTTGTAATGCGGATGGTCGCGGTCGTAGCGCTGTCGGCGGCGGATGGTCTGCACCTCGCCGAGGTCCAGATCGGTCGGTGGAGTGGTCACTTCAGCCCCTTGCAGATTTTTACCCCCGCAAACTATATAGTTAGCGGATGTAACTATCAAGGCGGTCGGGGCGAAAATCCACGGCGTGCACGGCGCGCGGCCAGCGGCGGGCGAGGGCGAGCAGGTAGGCCAGTTCCTCGGACAGATCCCGATCCACGTGGTCGGTGCGCGCGGCGACAGGCGAGTGCCCCAGCGATTTGGCCCGGATGCCGCGCGCGATCCGCACCGCGTAGTCCGTTGGCTCGGCGGGCGCGTATCGCTCCAATAGATGCAGCGCGTCGCGAATCTCGACGATCATCCGATACAGCCGCAATTCCGGATCGCGAATCCCCTCGGCGGGCAGCACGATCGCGGGCACCGAGGCGGTGAGGTCGCGCCACAGTGGGCGCAACCTGCGCACCGCCCGGCCGGTGTGATCAAACCCGGAGCGCAGCACGGCGATCCTGACCAGCGGGACCGCGGTCAATCCGACGAGCGACAGATAGATCAGACAGGACGGAATGGTCCAATACGCGCCCGGACTGCTCGAAGGATGGCCGCGCAGCACCTGCACACCATCGGCCACCGCCGCATAGGTCCAGGTGGTGGCCGTGAGCAGCAGTACGGCCGAAGCCAACTTCTCTCTGCGGGAGGAGTCGGTGGCGCGCAGTTCGCGCGCACACGCCGCCACGATCCAGATCCCGGCCGCCGCGGTCGGCAGATTGAAGATCGCCCAGACCAGCAGCGCGCGCCAATCCGGCACGGCGAGTGCCGAATTCGCCGGAAGGCCGGGGCAGAGCACGATCAGCGAACCCACCGCTGCGGCCAGGTCGTAGCGACGCTGGCGCACCCGCGCGGCCAACGGATCGCCACGGGCGAACAAAACCGCGATGCCGTACATATTCGCCAGGGTCTGCACGCCGAGAGCCAGGAATATCCGGTATGTCAGCGCGGCGAACGAGGTTCCGGCCCCTGCCTCCTCGATCACGACGGCCAGTGCGATCCAACTCATGGCGCGATTGATCAGCAGGTCGCCGAAGCTCGCCGCGACCAGGACCCAGCGGGCCGCCGCGATGCTCGTCCCGAGGACTATCGCGGTGACCATCAGCCAGGCGGGCACCTCGGCGGTCATCGTTGTCGGCCCCTTTCGCCCGGCCGATGCTACGACACCGGGTGATCGGGCTCTTGGGGCCGCGATGGAAATGTAGGTTAGCCTAGGCTGACTTTCAGCCAACGAACGAAGGGTGCCCCGATGACATTCGCTCGACCGCGCCGCGGCCCGATACGGTTCGCCCGCGCCGCGCTCGTCGGCGCGCTCGCCCTCGGCGTGGCGGCCTGCGGCTCGTCGGATACCGACACCGATTCCGGCGGCGAATCCGTCACCGTTACCCACGCGCGCGGAACCACCACCGTCAAAGGCACCCCGAAGAAGGTTGTCGCCCTCGGCAATCAGTGGCTCGACACGGCGCTCGCGCTGGGCGTGACACCCGTGGCCTACATCGATAATGTCGCGGTGGTCGCCAATGGCGCACCCGCCTGGCAGCCGCCCAAGGCGCTCGAATCGGCCAAACCGCTCAACACCACCGGGAACCTCGCCGAACAGGTGGCCGCCCTGGAACCCGATCTCATCCTGGTGGACGGATTCATCGCCGACGAGAAGAACTACACCGAGTTCAGCAAGCTGGCCCCGACGCTGCCCGCGCTCACCAAGGAAACTGTCGCGCCGTGGCAGGAGCAGGTGAATACGCTGGGTCGAGTACTGCACCGCGAGGACGCCGCGCGCAAGGTCATCACCGGCGTCGAGGACAAGATCGCCGGGATCGCGGCGGCCGATCCCGGCATCAAGGGCAAGACCTTCCTCAGCACCTGGCTCGGCAGCGCGACCCAACTCATGGTGCTCACCGATCCCAAGGACGGATCCGGCCGGGTCTTCGAACAACTCGGGATGACGATCCCCAAGCACCTCACCGACCAGCCCAGCAGTCAAGGGCGGCTGGCACTTTCACCCGAGCGGGTCGATGAGCTCGATGCCGATCTGCTGATCGCGGGCTACTCCCCCGGCTGGGACGAGAAATACCGCAACCTGCCCGGCTACGCGAATCTTCCTGCGGTGAAAAAGAATTCGGTGGTTTTCCTGACCGTTCAGGAGATCACCGGCATCAATCAGCCGACAGCGCTGTCGGTGCCGTACCTGCTCGACAAGCTGACTCCGGCGCTCGCCAACGCCGCGAAATAGCCCGCGATATCCCCGGATCCGATCGAAAGGCCCACCGGTGCTCCCGGATATTCACCTGCGGTACGCCCTGCGCGCCGGTGCCACCTGCTTGACCGTGCCCACCGGCGCGGTACTGCTCAATCCGCCGCACAAACAGCAGCTCAGCCGGCTACGCCCGGATCAGCTCACCGCTTTGAAGGCGCTGAATCGGGGGCCGGTCGCGGGGCGGGAGTTGTCCGCCGCGGGCTTCGAACTGATCGATCGGTTGGCCGCACAGGGCTGGCTCTCGGTAACCGTACAGGCCGACGGACACGACCTGTACACGATCGCGCCATTCGGGCGACCGACCGCGCGCCCCGCGTCCGCCGGTCCGATCGTCCTATCGAAATTCGCGATACTGCATCGTGATTCGGACGGATTCCGGCTGGAGCATCCGCTGTCCTGGTGCGATCTGGCGATCACCGACGCGCGGGTGCTCACGGCGCTCGGCGGTGGCGAATCCGGACTGCCCGACCGGGTGATGCGGCGGCTGGCCGTCGACCTGGCATGGGGCGGATTCACCGTCGCCGATCCGGAAGTCGAGGCGCGCGAGTTCACCACCCGCAGTTGGAGCGCGCCGGATCTGTGGTTCCACCGACGCAGCACACTCGGCGAACGCACCGTCACCTGGGAGCATTTCGGACCGACCAAATGGGCCAAACCCGAATTCCCGCAGCCGCCCGCCCGCCGCGCCGACTATCCGGGCACGCCGATCATGCTGCCGGTTCCCGATATGGACGCGCTGCGCGCCGAGGACCCCACCCTCACCTCGGTCCTCGAGGATCGCGTCTCCACCAGGGCCTTCGACGATGTGGCCCCGATCGATCTGACCCAACTGTCCGAACTGCTCTACCGCACCGCCCGCACCAAGGGCGTGCGTTCCGGCGGGGAGAACGAGGAATTGTCCTCGCGCCCTTACCCTTCCGGCGGGAGCCTGTACGAGCTGGAAATGTATCCGGTGGTGCGCCATGTCGCCGGGCTCGCGCCCGCCATGTACCACTACGATTCGTTCGACCACGCGCTGCGGCCGGTCGCCGATACGAATTCCCCTGCGGTGCAACGGTTGATCAAATCCACAGCGGCCACACTGGATGGCGGTGCGCAACCCCAACTGCTGATCGTCATAGCGGCCCGCGCGGGCCGGATGATGTGGACCTACGAGCAGATCGCGTACGCGGCCATTCTCAAACACGTCGGAGCGCTCATGCAGACCGTCTACCTTGCCGCCACCGCCATGGGTTTGGGTGTGTGCGCCCAAGGTTTCGGCGATACCGCCGCATTCACCGACGCGACCGGGGTCGACGAACTGGAGGAATGCAGCGTCGGCAGCATCATCGTGGGGACGCCGCGTTAGATACGGGTTCACCGGTATCAGCGTTGACCTGCGTTCCGCTACTTCATAGCCGTTCGCTGAGGCAGGCAATTTCACCACGGTCACGCAGCGATGCGGTGTGGCACAAGATACACGGCGCGGCCCGGAACCGTCGGGTTCCGGGCTGCGGCCTTGCTCCGAATCAGCCCTGCGCGGACCAGGATTCCCGCAGCGATGCGAGGGCGTCGGCGCCGAGTCCGGAGGCCGCCATCGGCGCGTAGGTGTGCTCCTCGACCGCGACGGGCGGGACGGCGGCCGCCTCGTCCACGGCGGCGGCCAATTCCGCGAGGGTGAAGTATTCGAACACCATCTGCGGGGTGAGCGGCAGACCCGACTCCGCCGCGCGGGTCGACCATTGAATGGCGATGACGCTATCGCCGCCCAGCGCGAAGAATCCGTCGTCGCGAGTGATATCGGTGATCTCGAGCAAATCCTCCAGGAGTGCGGCGAGGGTGCGCTCGGTGTCGGTGCGCGGCGGGCCGCCTGCGGTTTCGACGGTCGCCACCGGGGCGTAGCGCACAACCGAGCGGGTCGGATCCCACCCCGCGGGCAGCACCTCGAGTCCGTCGAGCACCGTATCCGGTTGGTCGGCAAAGGCTTCCAGCACCCGTGCGAGCACATCGGCGAATATCTCGCCGGTGGCCGCCTCGTACAGATCCGGATTGACCACGACGCGGGCGGTGAGCGCGCCGTCCGCCTCGACGCTGTAGTCGAGGTGGAAGTCCATGAAGGAGACGTCGTAGTACTTGGCGATACCGCTGAGGGTGGTCGCGCCGTTCGCGTCGAAGGGTGCGGGTCCCGGCCGGTGCCGGAAGTGCATCATCACCTGGAACAGCGGGTTGCGGGCCAGTGAGCGCGGTGGATTCAGCGTCTCCACCAGTCGCTCGAAGGGCACGCCCTGTTTGCTCATCGCGTCCAGCGCGGCGTCGCGCACCCGATCCAGCACGCCGCGCGGGGTCGGATTGCCGGTCAGATCATTGCGCAGCACCACGACATTGGCGAACAGGCCGATCAATTCGTCGGTGCCCGGTTCGATTCGATTGCCGACGGCCGCGCCGATGGCCAGATCCTCGCCGCCGCCGAGCGCCCGCAGCACCACCGCGCTGACCGCCTGGCACAGCATGAATTCCGTCGCGCCCGCCGCCTCGGCCGTGGCGCGCAACCGATTCCAGGTGTCGGCCGACAAGGTGCGAGCCGCGCTGACGCCGCCGCGACCGAGGACGGCCGGGCGCGGGCGGTCATGGGCGACCGCGATCTCGTCGGGCAGTCCGGCCAGCGCATCGCACCAGAAGTCGAGTTGGGCTCGACCGTGCGGACTCACCTCGCGACCCGGACCCCGGTCGAAGCTCTCCCGCTGCCACAGCGCAAAATCGGCGAACTGGAACGGCAGTTCGGACCACACCGGCTCCTGGCCGCGCACCCTGGACCGATAGGCGGTGGTCAGATCGTCCATGAAGATCTGGCACGATCTGCGGTCCGCCACGATGTGGTGCATCAGGATGGACAGCACGTGAGTGGTCGGATCGAGGACGAGCAGGCGCAGCCGCAGCAGCGGTTCGTTTCGCAGGTCGAAGGTGTAGCCCGCGTCGGCGGACAGTTCCGCGTCCAACCGGTCCTCGGCGATGGTCACCACCGGCACGTCGACCGGAGCGGCCGGATGCACCAATTGGTATGGGGTGTCCTCGTATTCGGGGAAGGTGGTGCGCAACGATTCGTGCCGGGCGACCACATCGTCGATGGCGATGCGCAGCGCGGCGAGGTCGAGCGGGCCGTCGAAGCGGACCGGATAGGTCACATTCTCGCCGTCGATCGCACCCTCCAGCCGCCTTTGCAGCCAGTAGGCGCGCTGCGAATACGACAGCGGGATATGTTCGGGCCGTTCCCGGCGCACCAATTCCGAACGCGCACCGGACAACTGTGCGGGCTCCTCGTCCTCGATCGCCAATTCGTCTATATCGATCCCGAATTCGGCACGGAAGGCGTCCACCAGATGTTCGGCCAGTCCGGCCACGGTCGGCTTGTCGAAGGGCACCCGCATATCGATCTCGATACCGAGTTCGGCGCGGATCATGGTGATGAGTCGGGCCGCGAGCAGCGAGTGACCGCCGAGTTCGAAGAACGAGTCGTCGGCCCCGATCCGCTCCCGATCGAACAGTTGGCCGTACAGGCCCGCGATCCGAAGCTCGGTGGGCGTGCGGGGTGCGCGGTAGCCGCGGGCCGCCGCCAGTTCGGGCGCGGGCAGAGCGCGCTTGTCGAGTTTGCCGTGCGCGGTCAGCGGAATCGCGTCGATGACCGCGAAGGCCGAGGGGACCATGTGATCCGGCAGCACCGTGCCGACCCTGGCGCGCACCTCGTCGAGGTCGAATTCCACACCTGCCGCAGGCACGACGTAGGCGGCCAGCATGGGGCCGAGGCTCGGATGCTCGGCCACGATCACCACCGAATGCGCCACGCCCGGTTGGTCGTTCACCGCGGCTTCGACCTCGCCGAGTTCGATGCGGTAGCCGCGCACCTTGACCTGCTCGTCGGCGCGGCCGACGAATTCGATCTCCCCCATCGCATTGCGACGCGCGAGATCACCGGTGCGGTAGAGCCGTTCGCCCGGCTGGAACGGGTCGGCGATGAAGCGCGTCGCGCTCAGACCCGGCCGATCGAGATAGCCGCGCGCCAACTGCCTGCCGCCGAGGTAGATCTCGCCGACCACACCGGTCGGCACAAACTGGAGCGCCGAATCCAGCAGGTACAGGTGAACATTGCGGTTGGGGACGCCGATCGGGACGATCCCGGTGCCCTGCGGACCCGCCACCGGCATATGGGTGGAGCACACCACCGCCTCGGTCGGGCCGTAGTGATTGCGCAGGTCGGCGTCGAACTGCGTCGCGAAGCGGTCGGCCACCTCGCCGGGCAGTGCCTCGCCGCCCACCGGGACATGCCGCAGCGAACGCCAATCGGAGACCTGCGGCAGCACCAGGAATGCGGCCAGCATGGAGGGCACCATGTGCAGCACCGAGATACCGTGCCGGGTCACCATCTGCGCGACATACGGAATATCGCGGTAGGCATTGGGTTTCGGGATGACCACGCGCGCGCCCGCGAGCAGCGGCAGGAAGGTGTCGGCGAAGGAGGCGTCGAAACTCACCGATGTCGTCTGCAATACCCGATCCTCGGGCGTCAGATCCCATTCGGCGTGGAAACCGGTGAGGTGTTCGGCGATCGCCTCGTGCGGCACCGGGACGCCCTTGGGCTTGCCGGTGGAGCCGGAGGTGTAGATGACGTAGGCCGTATTCGACGGACGCAGGGCGCGGCGGCGGTCGGCATCGGTCGGATTGCGGTCCGGCAGAGTGGGATTCGCACCGGTCAGGTCGGATTCGGCATCCAGGACCAGCGCGGGTGCGGCATCCGAGAGCAGGTAGGCGATGCGTTCGTCCGGGTAGGCGGGATCGATCGGCAGGTATGCCGCACCGGCTTTCAGGACCGCGATGGCGGCGATCAGGAACTCCACCGAACTCGCCAGGCACAGCGCGACGATGTCCTCCGGGCCGATGCCTGCTCCGATGAGGTGGTGCGCCAGGCGGTTCGCCCGTCGATTGAGCCCGTCGAAGGTGAGCTCGAGATCTTCGGCGACAACGGCGATGGCATCGGGGGTGGCCGCCGCCCGCGCTTGCAGCAGGGCCGTCAGCGTGGTCGGCGACTCCTCGACCAGCGGTCCGCATGATAGGTCCAGCAGGGCCGCGCGATCACCCGCGCCGAGCACATCGATTTCCCGCAGCGGCCGATCAGGTTGGGCCAGAGCGCTTTCCAGGAACTGCGCGTAGTGATCGAGGAACTGCGCGACGATCGCGCCGTCGAGCTCGTCCACCAGGTAGGTGGCCTCCACCCGCGCGTCCGCGCCGTCGAGCACCACCATCAGGCCCAATTCCTCCTGCGCGACCGCGCTGCCGAAGGGCAGTTCGGTGGCCGTGACGCCCGGCAGGTCGAAACCATTCGCGTCGCCGCGCACGCTGAAACTGAGCTGGACCAACTGGGCCATTCCGTCGCGACCCGCCGCCCGATCGGGTCCGACCTCGCGGACCACCCGGTCGATACCCGCGCCCTGATGGGCGAATGCGCCGACGCAGCGTTCCCTGGTCACCGCCACCAGAGCGTCGAATCCGGCCGCGCCGTCGGTCTCGGCGCGCAGCAGCACCGTATTGCCGAAGTAGCCGAGCAGAGCTTCGGCGCGACCGGGCCTGTTGGTCACCGGCACCGAGACGAGGAAATCCGTCGCGGCGGTGTAGCGGTGCACCAGGGCCTGGAAACCGGCCAGCAGCACCATGAATGGGGTCGCGCCGTGAATGCGACCGAGTTCGGCGACCCGGTCCAGCAGTTCGGGGGGCAGTTCGCGTACGCGGCGTTCGGCGGTACGCGACGGGGATCCGGTGCCGCGCAGGCTCGGCAGTTCCAGGCGTTCGGGCAGCGGAGTCAGTGCGTCGCGCCAGTAGGTCAGATCCTCGTCGTCGCCGGTCGCGAGATCGGCGTACTGCGCGGCGATCTCGGGCAGGGATTGATCGCGATAGGCGGCATTGAGTTCGGTGAAGAACACCGGCCAGGACTCGTCATCCCAGGCGATGTGGTGCACCACCAGGATCAATGCGTAGGTCCGCGCATCGGTCCTGACCAGTGTGGCACGCAGCGGCACATCGGCGGACAGGTCGAAGGGGCGAGCGAATTCGCGGCGCGCCAGCACCTCGAGTCTGCGCTCGCGGCTCTCGGCGGGCAGTTCGGTGAGATCGTGTTCCTGCCAGGGCAATTCGGCCTCGGCACGGGAAACCTGGTACGGCGCGCCGTCTTCGCCGACGTGGTAGGTGGTGCGCAGGATTTCGTGGCGGGCCACGACGGCGGCGGTGGCCGCCCGCAGGGCCTCGGAGTCCAGACCGCCTTCGAGGCGATACGCCACGCAGATATTCAGCGTCGTATCCGCCGGGTCGAGCCGCTGCACGAACCACATGCGGTGCTGCGCGGGCGAGAGCGGGACGGGCGCTCCCGGCACGCGGGTGGGCCGCCCCGCCTCGGCGGCGGTGAGCTGCTGGGCGCGCAGGCGGCTGCGCAACAGTTCCCTGCGGCGGTCGATGGTTTCGTTCGACATGGCGGTCCTTCGCGAAATCGTCTGGGAGGCTGGTTGTTCGGCGGTCAGGCGCGGGTCGGTGCGAGGGCGGCGAGCGCCGTGAGCGCGCCGCGCCACAGTTCGGCGATCCGGTCCACCTCGGCGGCGGTCAGCATGGCGTCGCTCCAGCGCAGCAGGGTCACCAACTGCGGTCCGTCCGCGCCGCCACGCACACCGGCTATCACATCCATCGCGTAGCGCAGTGGAAAATCCGGTTCCGGCGCGGTCGGCAGATGCCGGAAGAGATCGAAATCGGTCAACGGCGACCAGGGGCGGTGCGCGCCCGCCAGATCGAGACGGCCGAGGTAGTCGAACAGCACCTGGGGTTGCGGTGCGTCGGCGAGTTCTCGGATGTCGTCCAGGTAGCGCAACACGCCATAGTCGAGGCCGTTATTGGGGATACTCGCCAGCTCGGCCGCAATGGCCTCTCGAAGCCGGGCGGCAAGTTCCGGATTCTCCCGTGCCGCCGCGACATCCACTGTGCTGTCGGATCCGAACCGGGCCGGGTAGATGCTGGTGAACCAACCGAGGGTCCTGGTGGTGTCGATATCCGGCCCGAGCGCTTCGTCCTCGCGGCCGTGGCCCTCGATGGCGAGATACGCACCGGCGCTGGGATCCTCGCCGCGCTCGCGGCGCCAACTCGCCAGTGCCAGGGTCAATGCGGTGAGCAGCGTTGTCCGCGTCTCCGATTCGGTGAGCAGTGCGGCGGTCAGTTCGGAATCCAACTCCACCGGGTGCACCTGATAGGAGGCCCAGGTGTCCTTGGTCGGATCGGGTCGACGCGCGCCCAACACCGGATCCGGGGCGGCGGACTGTCGTATCCAGTGCTCCCGCTGCGAAACCACCTCGGGCAGGTGCGCGCGTTCGCGCATCCGGGCCGCCCAGGTTCGATATCCGGTGTACTCGGCGGACGGAATCAGCTCGGGCGCGGTAGAACTCACCCCTGCTGGCTCTGGCAGATGCGAACTTGCCTCCGCCAGATCCAGCAGTGCCGTACTCGCCTCCGCTCGCTCCGGCAGTGCCGAACTCGCCTCCGCCCGCTCCGGCAGTGCCGAACTCGCCTCCGCCCGCTCCGGTAGATCCGAGCTTGCCTCCGCCAGCCCCGGCAAGGTCGAATTCGCCCTGGCCGGCGCGAGCGATGCCGAATTCACCTCGGTCAGTTGGGACCAGGCGGTGGCCAAGTCCGCGCACACGATATGCCAGGACACCGGGTCGACGGCCAGATGGTGAATGTGCAGGAGCAGTAGATCCGGCGCGTCGGCGCGAGCTACCCATACGGCGCGAACCAGATCGCCCGAGAAGGCGTCGATTTCGGCCGCGACGCGATCGGCGGCGTTGCGCAGGGTCGCGCCGAGGTCGGGCCCGGCGGCGGCCTCGGTCAGGATGTCACTCGCCCGAATCACGCCCGGCGCCCTGGTTATCACGTCGTAACCCGTTGCGGTGGCGACGAATCGAGCCCGCAGCAGGTCGTGACCGTCCAGCAGCGACTGCAAGACGGCCGCCAAACGCGGGCGGTCGATGCCGTCGGGCAGTTCGAGCAGGGTGCTCAGCGCGAGCCGTCGATAGCCGCCGTACTCGTACATCCACGACAGGACGGGAACCGCGCCGACCGAGCCGTAGCCGTCGGAGGTCGCGACTCGGTCCGCGCCCGCGCCCGCATCGATCGCGGCCGCCAGCTCCCGAATCGTGGTGGCGGCCAACACCATGCGCGGTGTCGCCGCAAGATTCCGCTGCCGCAGCGCGTTCACCAGAGCGATGGCCGCGATACTGTCCAGACCCAAAGCGATCAGGTCGGCGTCGACGCCGGGTTCGGACGCACCGGTCAACTCGGCCACCGCCGCGCACAGCCCGCGCTCGGTGGGTGTGGTCGGTGTCGCGGCGGTGCCGCTCGCCAAGGCGGCGACGGCCAGGTCTTGGAGACGTCGGGTATCGAGTTTGCCGTTACCGGTCACCGGAAGCGCGTCGATCGCGTTGATGCGGTGCGGAATCATATAGCCCGGCAGCCGATCCGCCAGGCGGGCGCGCAGATCCGTTGCCACCGTGCCGACCACGAACGCGACCAGCACCGGTCCGCTCGGGCGACGCACCACCAGCACCGCGGTCTCGCGGACACCGGGCAGCGCCCGCAGCGCGGTCTCGATCTCTCCGATCTCGATGCGGTAGCCGCGAATCTTCACTTGGTCATCGGCGCGACCGAGGTAGCCGTAGCCGCCGGAAGCCAAGCGGCGCACCAGGTCTCCGGTGCGGTACATGCGCATGCCGGGTCGACGCGGATCGGCGACGAACCGGTCGGCGCTGACGCCGGGCTTGCCCACGTATCCGCGCGCCAATTGCGCACCGGCAAGATACAGCTCGCCCACCACGCCGTCCGGCACCGGCCGCAGGCGCGAGTCCAGGACGTATCCGGCGGTTCCCGTGTTCGGGGTGCCGATGGTGGGTGCGGCCGTCGGATCGGTGACGGCGGCGACGACCGCTTCCACCGTGGTCTCGGTGGGGCCGTAGCAGTTGAATACCGCAGTATTCGGCAGCGCGCACAACTGCCGCCACAGCGGGATGCCGATCGCCTCGCCGCCGAGGGCGAGCACCGCGAGCGGGCAGTCCTGCTCGCCGAGTCCCGCCGCCGAGAGCTGGGCGAACATGGACGGGGTCGTGTCGATCATATCGATACCGCGCCCGGCGATTCCGGCCACGAGTCCGCGGGCGTCGCGCATGGTCTCGGCGTCGAACAGGTGGATGGCGTGGCCATCGAACAGGCCGATCATTGGCTGCCACGACGCGTCGAAACTCAGCGACCAGGCGTGCGCGATGCGCAGCGGGCGACCAAGTTTCGTGACGGCAAGCCGATAGACCCTGTCGCGGTGATCGGCGAAATAGGAGGCCAAGGCGGTATGCGTGCCCATTACCCCCTTGGGCTCGCCGGTGGAACCGGAAGTGAAGATCAGATAGGCGCAGGAGTCCGGTGCCACGTGGATCGGCGCGGAAAGCGTTGCGGCCTTTCCGATCTCCGAGACGGAGGCCACCGGGACCGCTCCGGCTGCTTCGAAATCGCCGTCCGTCAGTATGATTCGCGGATTCGACTGGCGCAGAATCGAAGCGATGCGCGCGTCGGGCAAGGACAGGTCGATGGGTACATAGGCCGCGCCCGCCGACAGCACGCCCAGGATCGCGACGACCGATCGGGCCGAACGCGGAAGCGCCAACGCCACGGTGTCTTCCGCACCGATGCCGCAGGCGCGCAGCCCGGCCGCGACCCGCAGCGCCGCGTCGGAAAGTTCCCGGTAGCTGAAGGTTTCGTCCTCGGTGGTGAGGGCGCATGCGTCGGGGGTCGCCGCGGCTTGACGGGCGAAGAGTTCCGCGACCGTCACACCCGCGACATCCGACGCGACCGACGCGGGCAGCCGTGGACGTTCGTCGGGCAACAGCACATCCAGCGATTCCTGGTCCACCGCACCAGATTCCGGTAGCTGTCGCAATACCGCCACCAGCCGATCGCCCAGATCGGCCGCCGACAGCTCGCCGAGCGCTGCCGTCACGGCTTCGACCACCACGGCCAGCTCACCATTGAGGAGATAGGAGACCACCGCGAGCGGGTAGTGGGTCAGGCTCTCCGAGGCGGTGGGACGGAAGCTGGTGCCGTCGGCGGTCGTGATCTCCTGCAGCACATCGGCCACGGGCGCGTTCTCGTAGACGAACAGCGTGTCGAAGAGATTGCCGCGACCGGCCGCGCGCTGGATCGCGGACAGGCTCAGGTAGCCGATATCGCGCATTCTCGCCGAGGTGCGCTGCAATCGAGCGCATGCCTGCGCGATCGGTTCACCGTCGAACTCCGCCAGCGGAATTCGCACCGGCACCGTATTGATGAACAGACCGATCATCGTCTCGACGCCCGCCAGTTCATCCGGGCGGCCGGAGACCGTGGTGCCGAAGACGATATCGCGGCGATCGGTCAGCCTGCTCAACACGACCGCCCAGGCGAACTGCACCACGGTATTCATGGTCAGCCCGTTGGCCCGCGCCCACCTCTGGAGCCGCTCGGTCTCCGCGACGCCGACAGTGTGGGTGTGGATATCGGGGACCGCGGTGTTGATCGCGCCTTCGGCACGGTCGGCGAGAATCAGCGGCTCCGCCTCGCCCAGGTAGTCCACCCAATCACCCAGGGCCGCAGTGTTGTCGCGGCTCGCCAACCACCCGATGTAGTCGCGATACGGGCGCGGGTCGGGCAGGGCTGCCGCCGAGCCGCCCGCCTCGTAGACGGCGAACAGTTCGCGGAAGAAGACACCCAGCGACCAGCCGTCCATCAGGATGTGGTGGGCGGTGACGATCATGCGCCGCGCTGCCGTGTCGCTCTCGCAGAGCCGCACCAACACCACCCGCAGCGCGGGACCGCGCGACAGATCAAAGCCGAAGCGCGCCTCCGAAGCCACGATCGCCTCGAATTCCGCGCTGTCGGCAGTTGTTTCGAACCAGGGCAGCTCAACCGCCGCGGGCACGATCTGCACCGGCTTGGGCAGGTCCCGATCCCAGAACGCGGCACGCAGATTGGCATGGCGCGCCAGGATGGTCTCCACGCTGCGGCGCAGCAGGGCGGTGTCCACCGGACCCGCGACCTCGAGGACGAACTGCATGTTGTACAGATCGTCCGCGCCCGCCAGCCGGGCCAGCGAGAACAGTCCCTCCTGCAACGGGCTCAGCGCGAGCACGTCCTCGATCTCCGGCCGCGTGGTCTGCGACATCGACTTCGACTCCCTCACTTCGTTCCCGACATCAGCACGACCACGTCATCGAGCGACGCCCCGCCCAGAATCGCCGCCACCGGCAGTTCCCGATCCAATTCGGCCTCGAGTCGCTTACTCAGATCCAGCGCCTGCAACGAATCCATCCCGAGCGATACCAGTGGCACCGACCCATCGATGGACTCCGCGCCATCGGCCAAAATGACTCGGTGCAATTCCCGGCGAATTCGTTCGGGCAGACTCAGTTCGGCCCGCGCGGAGGTGGAATCGCCTGGTTTCCGGGAACTGCCGGATGTCGATGCGGCCATTGCGTCGGGCTCAGCACGCTCAACCGGCGCGACGCCCATGCGGCGACCAATCGGTGCGCCACCGCCGACCGAACCGGATGCGGTGTCCGCGCCGAGGTTCTCGAGCGTCTGCGCGAAAACCGCTCCCAAACCGACTGTTTCGGCGACCGAATGCAGTCGCGCCCAATCCGCGGACAGCACAAGGCTGTTCGTCGAGCCACTGGCGAGACCGGTGGCGACGGCGGTTCCGGGATCCATCGGTAGCAGCCCGGAGCCCTCGATACGGGCGATCACGGCCGCATCCGCTTGGGCAGGCAGTTCCCAAAGACCCCATTGCACCGAAGCACAGTCGCGACCAGCCGCGCGCAACCGAGCCGCCACCGCGTCCAGCATGCGATTCGCCCCGGCATACAGGCCCTGCCCCCAACCACCGAGGGTCGCGGCGAACGACGAACACAGCAGCACCCGCGCCGTGTCGGTCATCGGCACGGCATCGAGCACCCGCCCCAGTCCGAGCACCTTCGCGCCGACCGAGGCCGCGATCGCCGCCGCATCCGAATCCGTTGCCGCCGAATAGGTGTAGTCGACAGCCGCGTGCACCAGCAGCGTGACCGGCCGGCCCGCGTAGCGCGCCGACAGGTCGGCGACCGCGCCCGCATCGGCGATATCGCAAGCGATCACCTCGATCTCGGCCGTGCCCAGCGCGCGAAGAGTGCGCAATCGAGCGGCGAGTTCCGGTGTCTCACCGCGACGATTCACCAGCGTGATCCGCCGTGCGCCACCGTGCGCCAACTCCGTGCAGAACTCCAGCCCTACCTGACCGGTCCCGCCGAGCAGCAGCACCTCGGTCGCGTCGACGCTCGGGGTGTCCGCAGCCGACGCACCCACGACTGCCAACCGCTTCACATGCAGCTTGCCGTCCCGCACCGCGAGCTCCGGCTCATCGGGCAGGTGCACGGCTTCCAATACACGGTCGGCAGCGGATCTCGCTGCTCCAGTATTGGACAGATCAAGATGACGGAACCTGATGCCCAGGTGTTCCAAGGCGACACATCGGAAGGCGGCGGCCGCCGCAGCCGCCGAGGATGCGGGAACTTCGTTGTCCAGCACTGCTTCCGCCCCCAAGGTGACAAGCCAGCACTCGGTGATGCCGGGCTGTAGCGCCGCGAGCCAGGACATATTCGAAGCGAAGTCGGCGAATTCGCCCACGACGTCGATATCGTCCCCGGCACTGCTCGCAGGCAGCAGCACCACCACGGTATCCGCCGGAAAGCCGGCTCCGGTGGCGACAGATCCGTTGTCCCACAGGGAAACCGATGCACCGAAACGCGAGGCGCGATCGATCAGGGCCGCACTCATCTCCGCACAGCGCCCGTCGCGGTCGACCACCGCGACGGTGCGCGGAGCGGTCATGGTCCGACGAGCCAGACGCGGCCAAGTCTCGACCAACCGGGCTGGAGCAAGGCGAGCCGGTTCCGGGGCGATCGGTGAACTCGTGGGTCCCGCCCAGAGCCGCTTCGGATTCATCCGGGTATGCGGGAAATTCGGCAGCGGCGGTGTCGAACGAGTATCGCCGGTGCACAGCGCATCCCATGGATAGTGCTGGTCGGTGGTCGCGACAGCGGCCAGGCTGCGGGTGAATTCGGTGAGGTCGGTGGCGGTCCGGCGGGAGGTGCCGAGGACTTGGAAATCGCGCGGACCCGCAGGATCTTCGGGAACCATGGTGAGGTTCTCCTGCACCGCGAGTTGCAGGGTGGGATGTTCGGCGACCTCGATGAAGGTATCCACGTCGGCGGTGGCCGCGACTATCGCCCGGTCGAAGCGGACCCGGTTGCGCAGATTCCAGTACCAATACGCGCGGTGGCTCAAATCGGTGGTGATGGCCGCGCCGAGAGTCGCGCCGTAGCAGGGGATCTCGCCGGCGGTGAAAGTCTGCGAACTCATCTCGTCGCCGAGCATCCGCTCGAAGTCCTCGCGCAGTTCGGCCACGATGGAGGTGTGCGCCGGGTAGGCGACGCGGATCTCCTTGGCGAAGGTGCCGCGTGCGGTGGCTTGGGCGACCAGATCGATGATCGTCGCGCGGTCACCGGAGACGGCCAGGATATGCGGGGCATTGATGACCGAGAGTTCGGCCCATCCCGAATGTCGGGCGAGCAGTTGTTCGCATTCGTCGCGATCGGTGCCGAGCACGGCCATCGAGTAGCCGCGCGGCGCGATCCGCTCGACCAACCGCGCCCGATGGGTCACCGCCAGCACAGCATCGCGGCGGGTCATCACCGCGGAAACCGCCGCGGCGGCGAGTTCGCCCTGACTGTGGCCGACGGTGGCGCGCGGGCGCACGCCGAACGCCTGCCACATGGCGGCGAGTCCGGCCATGTGGAACATCAAGGCAGGCTGCACTTCCCAGACCGCGTCCTCGTATTCGCCTTCATCGCCCAGTAGGTAGTGCAGCGGTTTGGCATGTCCGAAGCGGTCGACGTGGATGGCGGTGCAGGCGTCCACCTCGACCTGATAGTCCACGGACAGTTCGTAATACAGCCGACCCATGCCCGGCCGCTGACTGCCCTGTCCGGGGAAGACGAATCCGGTCCGGCGCGGCGCGGCCGTCCCGACCACCACCGCCGGATGGATATCGTCCTCGGCGATGGCTTTCAGCGCCGCGCGCAGTTCGGCGCCGGTGCGCACCATCGCCAGTGCCCGCCGTCTGCGGGCGACCCTGGTGCGAAAGAGCATGTCCGCCACCCGATCCGGCGCGGTGTCCGGATATCGGTCGAGGTAGGAGAGCAGCGCGGTGGCCTCCGCGCGCAGTCCGGGCGCGGTATCGGAGGACACCAGGACGGGGATGGTCCCGTCGGGCATGCGGTGCTCAGACATCGGCTTCCTCCTGCGCGGGCATGGCCAGGACGGCGTGCGCGTTGGTGCCCGCGACGCCGAACGAGGAGACGGCTCCGTAGCGCATCCCGTCGCGAGCCGCCCACGGTGTGGCTTCGGTGGCGAGGCGCAGTTGGGTTCGGGTCCAGTCGAGAGCGGCCGTCGGCTCGTCCGCGTGCAGGGTCGGCGCGATCCGCCCGTGCGCCCCGCACAGCAGCAGTTTGATCAGTCCGAGCATGCCCGCCGCCGCCTGGGCGTGGCCGAGATTGGTTTTGACCGAACCCAATCGGGTCTCGGAGGTCCCGTAGGTGGCCGACAGCGCCGCCAACTCCAGCGGATCGCCGACGGGCGTCCCCGTGCCGTGTCCCTCGATCAGATCGACCCATTCGGCCGGAATGCCTGCCGCCGCGATCGTCTTGCGCACCAGGGTTTCCTGCGCTCGCGCGCTGGGCACGGCGATGGGCGCGCCCTTGCCATTGTGATTGATTCCGGTGGCGAGGACCCGCCCGTAGATCCGGTGCCCCAAGGCGCGGGCGCGGGATTCGCGTTCCACCACGACGACACCCGCGCCCTCGCCCCAGACGGTTCCGGTCGCGGCGGCGGAGTAGGCGCGCAGATGTCCGTCGACCGCCAGCGCGTTGTTCTTGGCGAATTCGAAAAAGGCGGCGGGCGAACCCATTACGCACACCCCGCCCGCGAGCGCCCATTCGCACTCCTCGGCGCGGACCGCCGCCGCCGCTTGGTGCAGCGCCGTCAGTGCGGAGGCGCACGCGGTGTCCACGCTCACCGACGGACCGATCAGCCCCAGCGCGTGCGAGATGCGCCCGGCGACCGCACCCAACGCGGTGCCGACCACGCGATATCCGCTGTATTCGTTGACCTCCGCCGCGCGCGGCCCGTACTCGCTGAACGAGACCCCCATGAAGCAGCCGACCTCGGCGCCCTCGAGCGCGCCGGGGTTGAGACCCGCGTGTTCGATGGCTCGCCAGGCCACCCGCAGCGCGACCCGCTGCTGCGGATCCATCGCGATGGCCTCGCGCGGTGTGATGCCGAAGAATTGCGGATCGAATTCCGTTGCGTCGGTGAGAAATCCACCGGAATCGGGCACCCGCCCCCAACCCTCGGTCCGGTGCAGCGAAAACAGTTGCGCGAGCGGCCATTCCCGATCCCGAGGAAAGGGTCCGAGCAATTCCCGACCCGCGTCCAGCGCCGAGAAGAATTGATCGAGTTCTTCGATACCCCCTGGCGCCTCGACCGCCATACCTGCGATCACGATGTGGTCCTCGTCCCCTGAATTGTGCTGTGTCATCGCAGGTGCCTATCGAGCCGAATGAACGTCGTCGGCAAGCAGTTCCGCGATCCCAGCGACATGATCGTTGAGGTAGAAATGTCCGCCGTCGAAAAGGGTGACGGCGATTTCCTGTTCGCTGTGCGCGGACCATTCCCGAAGGTGGTGCGCGGTGACATGCTCATCGTCCGCACCGCCCATGATGCGCATGCGCGCGGCGACGCGCACGTCCCGGCCGCAACGGTAGGCGTCGAACGCGGCGTAGTCGGCCTTGAGCGCGGGCAGCGTCATCCGCATGATCTCCCGGTTGGCCAGCACCTCCGCACCGGTGCCATTGAGGGCGCCGAGGTGGTCGAGCAGGGCCTCGTCCTCGGTGGGGTGCGCGGGCATCCGCGCCACCAGGTGCGGCGCGACCGCACCTGAGGCGGCCAGCAGTCGCACCGCCAGGCCCGAAGCCTCGGCCTGACGCACGAATTCGAATCCGGTCATCGCGCCCATGCTGTGACCGAAGACCGTAATCGGCCCGCCCCGATGGTATTCCGATTCGAGAAAGGCATTCAGCGCGCCGGCCGCCAATTCGGCCAGTTCGCGCGCGGCAGGCTCTGCGGCCCGATCCTGCCTGCCCGGATACTGCAGGACGAGCACCTCGAAATTCGCGCTGAGCGCCTTGGAGAAGTTTCGATAGGCCGATGCACCGCTGCCCGCGTGCGGGAAAATCAGCAGAGTCGGCGCGGCCCCGGCATTCGGCTGATGGAATCTGCGAATCCAGCCAAGGGTTTTCGGCATTGCACGAACTCCTGCTCACGATCTTGCTGAGTTGGCCGGTTCCGCGTCTGGATCGAGCGGGACGAGCACGCTAACCTGAGCGACGTTAGCATAGGGTTACCTTACTAAGGTAAGCCAAGGCATAAGATACGAACGGAGTCACACGCCGATGTCAGAGACCGCGACGCCGTATGTCCTCGCCCGCGAACTGATCGACGCTCCGGCGGCGATTCGACGCGGTCCGGCACCGACATCGCCCCGCTTCGACGCGCCGTTCACCCTGCGCGCGGCCGATCCCGAAGGCGCGGATCCGGATCTGCTGGCGGAGTGGATGCGCCGCCCCCACCTGCTGCAAACCTGGGAGCAGGCGTGGACGGCCGAGCGCCGCCGCCTGGACTGGCGCGCGCAGCTCGCCGGAACCTATTCCCGCCCTTATATTCTCGTGCTCGATTTCGCCGCCGTCGGACAACCGGAACTCGGCCGCCGCGATATCGCCTATGTCGAGCTGTATCGGCCCGGCAAGGACGAGGTCGGCCGCCTGTACGCGGCGGACCCGTACGATATGGGATTCCATATCGCCACCGCCGATCCCGCGCTGCTCGGTCGCGGACTCGTATCCGGCTGGATCGGCCAATTGGCGACCGCCGTCTTCGCGGCCGAACCCGAATGTCGGCGCATCATCTGCGATCCGGACCATCGCAACGCACCCATGCGCCGGGCGCTGGCCAAGAACGGCTATCGCGAACTGGGTCTGTTCGATGTGCGACCGGACCGCAGAATCGCGCTGTGCGAACTGAATCGCGCTTGATCCCCTTGAATAAAACCGGGCCGGTGCGTGATTCGCACCGGCCCTACCGGTTACCGCACCCGGACCCCCGCGCGCCGCGCTTCGGCCCGCGGGCGGGCCTGTTCCGGCCGCAACACCCGATCCGAGAGTTCGCCCAGGCAGCTGAGATTCGGGAATCCCGGCCCCTGCGCCAGTGCCGCCAGGTTGGGCAGATAGAGCTTGGCGTCCATCCCCGAGACCGCGAGGTCGTATCCGATCGACGCCTCGATCCGGGGCTGGGTCAGCTGGCCGCCGACGGCCAACTCCAGCTGATCCGCCGCATCGGTGTCGAACAGTTCGAGGAACCACAGCGGTCGACCACCCGTGGCATCGATCACCAGATCGAAGGCGTGCACCTGATCCGGCCGCAGCTCATTGCGCAGCGTCAGCGCGACCGCGCCGTCCTGCTCCGCCACCCGCACGACCCGACCCTGCATATGGTGCACCCGATTGTCGCCGAGCAGACTCTCCTGCACTCGCACCGAGAACACCCCGCGATCGGTGCGCCGGATGACATCGCGCCGCTCCTCGACGCTGAGCGCCGCCCACTTGACCGGATCACTGAAAAGCGAGTTCTCGAAGTAGCTTTCGCCTCGGGTGTAGAGAGTTGCCATCGGTGAGATGACCGAGATGGACAGCATCTCGTGGCGCACCAGCTCATCCAACGCCGACCCGGCCGTCTCGCCGCCGCCGATCACCGCGACCCGCGAGGCGACCGGCAGGTCGCGCTTGCCCGCCAGCTCCCAGAATTCCGAAATGCTCAGCACCCGTGGATGTTTGGCCAATGCCTTGGTGCTGCGGCCCGGACCGGTGAACATCAGCCCGTCGGCCGCGACACCGTGCTCCGCGCCGTCCGCGCCGCGCGCGGTGAGCCGCCAGCCATCGCCCGCGGCGACGGAAGTTACTGTGCCGAAGACGATCTCGAGTTCGATTCGGTGCGCCACCCACTGGAGATACTTGGCCCACACATGATGTTGTGGACTCGGGCGGCCGCGGTCGATCCACTCGGCGTAGGTGCCGCGCTCGATCAGGAAGGCTGTCCAACCATAGGCGGTCATCGACTCATTGATGGCCTTACTGTGGCCACGCGCCCAGGTGGACCGATAGGGGAAGCCGATATCCTTCTCCGGGCTGGTGCCGAGTCGATGCTGTCCGTCGGTCCAGCCGCCGCTGGGCAGCCAGTTGCCGCCGACGGTGTGCGCCTCGACCACCACCACCCGTGGCGCGGGCAGCCCGACCTCACGCAGCACATGCGCCTTCGCCGCTACCGCAAGCGCTTTGGGGCCTGCGCCGACCACCGCAAGTGTTTCCACCGAATCTCCCAGCCTCGTGCGTCCACTCTCCCGTGGACCGATCCACCCCACTATGTTTGCATAGGCTTACCTTACATTGTCTACAGTAAGTGCAGCACACCTTCGGCAAACGATGGGATAGACCATGACGAGAACACGAAAGACCCTGGGCGCATTGGCCGTCGCGCTCGCGACCGTGGCCGGAGTCGCCGGCGGCGCGGCCTTGGCGAGCGCCACGCCGATCACCGCACCCGCGCACACCAACGCTCCGGGTACCGGCGAACTACGGGCGAAGATGGCCGTGGCCTTCAATGCCGGTGCCGCGCGCGCGGATCGGGCCAATGAGCTCGAACCCGGCGAGGCGGGTCTGCCCGCCTTCGACCGGGCCGCCGCGCTCATCGCCATCGCCCCGTCGAGCTGGCGCTGGGATATCACCGGACCGGTCACCGCGGACGGCGACCGACTCAATGCCACCCTCTACACCGCCACCGACGGTTACGACCCGTGGACCTTCGACATGTCGTGGAAGCGCATCGACGGCACCTGGAAGCTGAGCCGCGAATCCGTCTGCACGCTGGCCGGTTTCGTCGGCGCACCCTGCCCATAGGAACCCCGGGATGGTGGCCCCCGCAGCGGAGGCCACCATCGGTGACGCAGACCACATGGCTCGCAGGTAAATTTAGGCTAACCTTACTCGCATGGGTAAGGGATTCAGCGGAGTGCTCGTAAAGGCCTGGGGCGGCGAAGACTATCTGCTCACCGTCACTTCGACGGAGCAGATCTCCGATCACTACATTCGGCTCGGCTTCAGCGCGGGCGGGCTACTGACCAAACATCCGGTGCACCCCACGCAGTGGGTGCGCTGCTGGATTCCCGATCTCCAGAGCGAGAAACTGCATCACCGCGCCTACACCCTGGTCGATCCGGATCCGGCGGGCGACAAGTTCTCCATCGAATTCGTCATGCACAACGGCCCCACCTCGCGCTGGGCCAAGCAGGCCGCGGTCGGCGACGAACTCGGCGTCTCGGTTCTCGGCTCGGATTTCCGACTGCCCGAGACCACGCCGAGCGAATACCTCATCTTCGGCGATACCGCCTCGCTGCCCGCGATCAACTCGCTGCTGGACGCGATCGGCGACACCCCGGCCCGCGTCTGGCTGGAATGGCAGCACGAATCGGATGCCGAACTGCCCGTGCGCAATAAGCCGCACCACGAACTCACCTGGCTCGAGCGCGTCGACGACGGCCGCCTCATGCGCGAGCAGGCCGAGCGGATCACCTGCGCCACAGACGCTTTCGCCTGGATCGCCTGCTGTGGGCAGACCACCCGCTCGATCGTGAAGACCTGCAGGGGCAAGCACGCACTACCGAAGACGGCCATCAAGTCCCAGGCCTACTGGAAGTAGCGCACACCTGCCTTCAACACCATCTTCAGGTACCTTTCGGGATGGGCCAGCACGGTGACGTCCGCGAGCGGATCACCGTCCACGACAAGAAGATCCGCGTACGCGCCGGGCGCGACCACGCCGATCCGGCCCTCCAACTCCACCATTCGCGCCGCCACCGTGGTGGCGGAGCGGATGATATCGATGGCAGGCTGCACTTCGGCGCGAATGGCGAACTCCAGGGCCTGATGCCGGTGCATACCGCCGAGTAGATCGGTGCCGAGGACGATATCGACGCCCGCGCGATGCGCCAGTTCCAGCGCGCGCAGTCCGTGATCGAGCACATCGGCGACCTTGCGATGGTTGTCGGCGGGCAGATCGTAGGCCAGACCCTCGTCGGCCAGCATGCGATAGGTCACCAGGGTCGGCACATAGAAAGCGCTGTGCCGCTTGAACAATTCGATACTCGTCTCGTCGAGCAGGTTGCCGTGTTCGATGGTGCGCACACCGCATTCGAGCCCGCGGTTGATGGCGCGGGCGGTGTAGGCGTGTCCGGCGACGTATCGGTTGGCGGCCTCCGCCTCCTCGACCGCCGCTCGGATCTCGTCCAGTGACAACTGGGTGGAATCCACGCGGTCGGTCGGCGAGGCGACCCCGCCGGACAGCATGAGTTTGAGGTGATGCGCTCCGGTGCGCAGGATTTCGCGACAGGCGCGGCGCATCTGGTCCACGCCGTCGACCACTACTCCGGCGTCGGGACAGTGCGGATGGGTATCGGCGACGAGTTGGCCGCGATGGCGCATATCACCGTGCCCGCCGGTCTGCGAAAGAGCCTTGCCGCCGAACAACACTCGCGGACCGGGGAAGTACCCCTCGTCGACGGCATCGGCCAATCCGTATTCCGCGCCGGCCATATCGCGCACTGTGGTGAAGCCGCGCCCCAGCATCTCGCGCAGGATCCGCGCGGAGCGCGCGGCGACATAGGTCGGTGACCATTGCGCCTGCGCGGGTAGATCAGCGGTGCAGGCGGTGGCATGCACATGGCCGTCGATGAGGCCGGGCAGTACGGTGCGACCCTCGACGTCGAGGATCGCGCTCTCCGACAGCGCCCGCACCTCGGGTCCCACCTCGGCGATCGTGTCGCCGACCACGAGAATGCGCGCACCATCGAGGTATTCGCCGCGCGGCACGTCGAGCACCCTGGCATTGGTGATCAGAGTGCTGGTTTGTTCATCGGTCACGACAACTCCTCCAATTCGACAACGGTGGCATTCGGGCTGGTGCGAATATGTGGCGGTAGCCGCCGCCACGGCAGGTCGGCGGGATCGGCCGCCACCGGGTCCCAGATGGCGGCCAGCGCCCCCGACTCCCCCGCCGCCAGCAGCGCGCGAAGCATCCCGGTGGTTCGGGCATCACCGCCCGCACCGGGGTTGTCCTGGGTATCGGCGATGACCACCGGAAGCGTCACGCCCGAAGCCAATGCACCGGCCGCGGCTACCGCCGTATCGGGTGCGAGCACCTCGATCCGCCAATCCGGCTCGCGTCGAACGATATTCGCGTGCAGCGCGGCCACCGCCTCTTCGACCACAGCCGCATCCTCGCCGAAACCCCAGACCACCGGGCCGCATTCGGGAAAATCGGTCGCGGGGAAGCCCGCCGCGAAAGACAGACACACTCCCCCGCGTTCCAATTCGCCGAGTTCCCGATACACCAGCCCGGCGGGTTCGATGTGGTGCAGCCGCTGTTGATCGGAATGAGAAAGGGAATCCGCTTGTAGCGCACATGCAGTCGTTCGCCCGCGACGACCCGCAGCAGCAGATCCGCTGCCTTCGCACCGATCTCGGCCATATCGACATGCGGATAGGTGCGCAGACCCACCGCGGCGAGCATGCGTTCGGTGATATTCGCGTGCAGATCCGGCACCCGCACCCACTTGTTCGGCGGAATGGTGTGGCGACTCGGCGTGCTCAACGGCGCAGGCCGAGCGCCTCCGCACACCCCTCGGCCCACTGATGTGCGCGGCGGTGGCGGGTTCGGCGAATCTGGTGCTCATTGTCAACCTGCACTCCTTCGAACATCTGGAGGAGGTGCTGATCCGAATCGCCGCGAACTTCCCGACGGTCACGGTGACCGAGCGGCGCTTGGTGCTGCGCCAGGTGAAAATCTACGGCCGATTGGTCGACGCGGAGGGTCGCTCCGTCGGCATCGTCCCTCCTGATCCGTGGGCCGTTCCGACAGGATCTAAGGTCGATGGCGATGAGACGTAGGCAGAAGCCGCCGCTGCCGAAGCGGCACGGATTGGATCCGGCCCGACTCCGGCTACCGGAGGACGGGACCTGGTCCACCATTCGCGACCACCTGGTGCAGCGGCTGCCGCGCGTGGCGCCGGGTCGCATCGATGAACTGCTGGCGGGCGGCGGCATCGTCGATCTGGACGGACCCATCGCACCCGACGCGCCGTATGTGCCCGGCGGGGCGGTCTGGTTCCATCGCGACCTGCCGCAGGAAAAGCCGGTGCCCTTCGACCTCGTCGTCGTCCACCGCGACGAAACCCTGCTCGTGGTGGACAAACCCCACTTCCTGGCGACCATCCCGCGCGGAGCGCACATCCTGGAGACGGCGCTGGTGCGGTTGCGCCGCGACCTCGACCTACCCGACCTGATCCCCGCCCACCGACTGGATCGGGCCACCGCAGGGCTGCTGCTGTTCGTAATCGATCCCGCGCGACGCGGGGCCTATCAGACCATGTTCCAGCGCCGCCGCGTGCACAAGGAATACCAGGCCATCGCCCCATTCGATCCCGCGCTGGGACTACCACGCACCCTGCGCAGCCGGATCATCAAGGAGAAGCATGTGCTCGCCGCACAGGAGGTGCCCGGCGAACCCAATGCCGAAACCGAGGTCGACCTGCTCGAACACCGCGACGGACGCGGACGCTACCGACTACGACCGCACACCGGACGCACCCACCAACTCCGACTGCATATGAACAGCCTCGGCATCCCGATCCTCGGCGACGACTTCTATCCGGAGCTGACCGACAAACCGGTCGACGACTACACCCGGCCACTCCAACTACTCGCCACCACACTCGAATTCACCGATCCGGTGACGCACGAACCGCGTCGTTTCGAAACCACCCGCACCTTGCGGGCGTGGTCCGACTACGAAGGTTGGGTCAACGGGACCGAATCTTCCTCCGACTCGGGATAGACCTCCCGGCTCACGCACGCCACCGAATCCCGCCACCACCGTCCGTACACTGGGCCGGGTGCTCGACAACGCCCAGCCCGCTCCGCGCCACCGGGTGCACGCCTATATCGATGTCGCGGTGGTCGTCGTCGTGCTGGCGGGCACCAATCTGATCGCCCACTTCACCACCCCGTGGGCCGGTATCGTCACCGTGCCGGTGGCGGCCGCGGTGCTGCTGGCGCTGGTGCGCAGGCGCGGACTCGGCTGGGCCGAACTCGGACTCTCACCCCGACACTGGCGGCGCGGCACGCTCTACGCGCTGGCGGCCGTGGGAGTCGTCCTCGCGGTCGTGGCCATCGGCGCGGCACTCCCGCTCACCCGCCCATTCTTCCTGGCCGATCGCTATGCCACCATCTCCGGCGCGCTCATCGCCTCGATGATCGTCATCCCCTTGCAGACCGCCATCCCGGAGGAACTGGCCTTCCGCGGCGTCCTGCACGGCACCCTCGACCGGGTATACGGGGCGCGCGGCGTCTTCGCGGCCGGATCGCTGCTGTTCGGGCTCTGGCATATCGCGTCATCGCTCGGGCTGACCAGCTCCAATCGCGGACTCAGCGGATTCCTCGGCGGCGGAGTGCTCGGACAGGTCGCCGGTATCGCGCTGGCCGTGGCGGCCACCGCGCTCGCAGGCGCGGTCTTCACCTGGTTGCGCAGGCGCAGCGGGAGCCTGCTCGCGCCCATCGCGCTGCACTGGTCCGTGAACGGGGCCGGGGCACTGGCGGCGGCCATCGTGTGGCACACCACATTTTCCTGACCCCGCGCGATCATCGGGAACACTGGGTCGGGTGCGTGTGGGAATCAGGGCCTGCCTGGTCGTATTGTCACTGCTCGGGCTGACCGTGCCGGGCGTCGCCGCGGCCGGAACCGACCCGCGCGGCCTCGATCCGGCAGCGGTGGACCGATTCATCGAGGACTACCGCGCGCACACCGGACTTCCCGGCGTCACCGTCGCCATCACCAAGGGACGCGAAGTGGTGCACACCGCCGGATACGGGCACGACTCCAGCGGAGCCGCCCTCACCGCGCACACCCGGATGCCCATCGCCTCGCTGAGCAAATCCTTCACCGCACTCGGCCTCCTGCAACTCGTCGAGGCCGGACGGGTGGAGTTGGACGCCCCGGTGCGGCGCTACCTGCCCGAATTCCACACCGCCGATTCGCGCGGCGAGCGCATTACCGTACGTCAACTGCTGAATCAGACCTCCGGTATGGCCGACACCGCCTACCCCGACCTGCGCATGCCGCAGGCACACGATCTCACCGGCGCCGTCGAACGGCTCGGCGAGGCCCGCCTTGCCGACGATCCCGGCACCCGATTCCACTATCACAATCCGAATTATCAAGTGGCAGCACGCATTATCGAGGTCGTCTCCGGAATTCCCTATGCGCAGTATCTGCGTGAACGGGTACTGACACCGCTCGGGATGCGCGACACCGATACGGTGAATACCGCTGCCGACGCGAAAGATGTTGCGCACGGTTACATTCGAGTATTCGGACTACCCGTCGCGGAACCGGAGCCGGACTGGTTCGTCGGCGGCAGCCACGGCATGATCACCACCGCCGCCGACATCGCGCAATGGCTCATCGCCCAAAACAATGGCGGCACAGCACAAAATGGCACGAGCGTGCTCTCCCCCACCTCGATCGAGCTGACCCACAAGCCCTCCGAACGCGAAGACTACGGAATGGGTTGGTGGCAGGGGAAATCCGACGATGCGGTGCGGATCTACCACACTGGCGACTGGTTCACCTACACCGCCGAGCAGATCCTGCTCCCCGAATCCGGTTACGGGATAGCGATTCTCGCCGATACCGGACTCGCCGTCGAAGGGGATGTGTCGGTCCTGGCCAACGGATTGGTGGCACTCGCACAAGGTCACGAACCCACCGTGCGATATCCGGGCGGGGTGTACGCGGACTGGGTGCTTGCGGCGCTGAGCCTCGGCGGCGTAGCGGCGGGGGGATTCGCCATTGTTCGGTCGCGACGCTGGGCGCAACGACGAAAAGGTGAGCACACCTGGCGCACTATCGCTCGGTTCGTCCCCTATCTCGCACCCGCGGCGATTCTGGCGCTGCTGCCGCAATTGGCGGGATACGTCTTCGCCGGGCGCGCCGGGAACTTCATCCATGTGATGTATGTGTGGCCCGCGCTTGTTATTTCGCTCGGCGTCGGGACGATCACCGGGCTGGCGGTCGTTATCGCGCGCGGCATTCGCTTGGCGACGCGCCGATCGGCGGAGTGACACCTACCGCCAATCCGCGCCGGACGGCCTGTCCGCATTGACCAAAGGCGGGCGTCGGATTAACCTCACTTCGATCACACATATGTTCGAGTCATGTGGTAGCTCCGCTTCGGTTGGAGTCGATTCCGGTTGAGTCGATTCCGGTTGAGTCGGCTGCGGTTGAGTCGGCTGCGGTTGGGAGTCGACTGCGGTTGGAGTCGCTCCGGTTTGGAGTCGACTGCGGTTGGTACCGACTGCGGTTGGTACCGACTGCGGTTGGAGTCGACCGCGACACCTCAACTGCGATAGCTCGACTGCGGTGGAATACGACTGCGGTGGAAGTCAACTGAAGTGGGATCCGACCGCGGTGGGATCCGATCCCGGCACCTGCTCCAGGGAAGGCACGCGATGGTGGACCGACACGCGCCCGACGATTCCGACGAGATCGCCGTACTCGCGCGGCGGGTCGCCCTCGCCAAGGGGAAGCTGCCGCTGCAACATGAAGCGGCGCTGGTCGAGGTGCTGTCGGAGGCCGAACTCACCGCCGAACGCGAACTCGCGCAGTGGGTTCGGGCCAAGCGGCGCGGTCAGCGGCGGCGCGCCGTCCGCGCGGAACTGGCCACCGAGCGACGCGACAGGCGCAGCGCGATCGGTCTCCGGCGCGCCGCCGAGGCCGACGCCCACTGGCACCGCCGCGCCCTCGCCGCCCGCCGCCGCGCCGCCAGCCAGGACGCCCGCCTGGCCCAACTCTATCGCCGGGCCGAATGGTCCTCGCGGGCACTCATCGCCGTCGTGGTGCTCGGAATGATCTGGGCCGGAGTCAATGTCCAGCACAATCTGGTCCCCAGCGGCAATTTGGCCGACCCGCTCTACTGGCTCAGCTACGGCATCGAAGCGATGATCTCCATCCCGATCATCACCATCATGGTCGCGGCCACCACCGCGGCCCGCTGGGGCCGCGAACTCGACCGAGGCAAGGTCGTCCTCTTCGAGGCCGCCCTCCTCGGCACCACCATCGCCCTCAACGCCGGACCACATCTCGCGGCGGGTGAACTCGGCCGCGCCGCCGAATACGCCATCGCCCCCACCATGGTCGGGGTGGTCATCTGGTTGCACGCCTGGGTCTCCGCCCGCTACGCCCTTCTCATCGACGGGGCGAGCCTTCCCGAATCACCTGTCGGCCATCACCTTTCCGACACCGATCCCCGCCCCCACCACATCGCCACTGAGCGCGGAGCCCCCATTCCCCACACCGAAACCCCTGACGACCCGCGCGGACTCCCCGCCGCCGAAACCCACCCCCAATTCCCCATCCCCCAGGTCGAACTCGCCCCATACCTTCCCGAAACTCCTCTCCACAACTTCACCCACTGGCCGTCCGCCCGCATAGACCACACCGAAACCCTCCTCTACCACGCCCAAAGCACCACCCACCCCGAACCACCCCACGCCGCACCACAGATGGCGTCCGGAGCACACCACAGCCACGCTGCAGCACCCACCACCGACGACAGCACCGTCCTGCACTTCGGCGGCCAACACCCGGCACTCACGGTCGATCCGCTTCCCGCGAAACACACCGCAGATCAGGGTAAGTCGCATCGTCCGGCCTCAGCATTCACAGCCGCCAACATGCCGAGGGCAGACCAAGCAGCGAATCGCGCCGCCCATCTCGAACGCACCGAACCGCATATCCCCGACGCGCCGCGCCCGGAGCATCCCACCGTCCAGGGCCTTCCCGGCCCGTCCGAATCGCAGACTCCAGGGTCAACCGATGCGGAATCCACCTCCAAGTCCGCGTTCGACGCGGCCAACCAGGTAGTGCGGATCGCCGAACGGTTTGCAGACCGGGACGCTGCAGCGGCTTTGCCGCAGCGAATGCGCGCGGTCACAGCAAGCGAACGTATGGCACACAACGGCTCCGATGGATCCGCGGCAGTTCCAGAACGCACATCGGCAGCCGCTGTCGACAGGAAAACCCCAGCCCGCCCGGTCGCCGCATCCAACGCGAAAGACGGTGCGCTCGAGGCGAATACCGTCGACAAGACGACAAATCGACCCAGCCCGGCACCGGGCGAAAATGCGGCGGGCAGCACCGAGAACCGAACAATTCCCCGGCCCGATGTCACCCGGCCCAATTCAACCCCCGGCACCCCTGACACCCCGGACGCTGGCCATACCACCGGCATCGGCAACCTGGCACCCGCGTCGAATAGCGATCGCCCTGGCTCGGCTACCGCAGGCTGGGCCATACCTCGCGATGAGCAGAGTTCCGACGCGACAGCCGAAGCCGCCGAGGCGAGCGCCGCCGGCTCCCGTACTCCTGCGCCGAATACCGATCACCCGATCGGTGCTCCGAATCGCGGCGGGCGGCGTTCCGAGGTCGCGCCCGAAGCCGCCGAGCCGGTGGCGGATTCGCGCGCCACGGCGCGAAAGAAGCGTTCGGCCAGAAGTTCGACGTCCGCCGCTGAGCCTTCGGAGCCTGCTATAGGAGCCGGGACCGATTCCGATTCCGGTCAACTGGACCTGCTGGCGGCCGACGCTCCGGCCCGCACCGAAAAACGCAGGCGCACAAGGAGAACTGCCGCCGCCGAGCCGGCGACGGCACAGGCACCCAAGCCGGCTCCCGCACCCATCGCACCCAGCGAACCGCCGAACGCCGCCGAGGTGATCCGCGCTGCGGTCGAATCGATCTCACCCGAGGAACTGGCCGCCGATGCGGCAATGATCGAAGCCGAAAGCGATGATGCCGGGATCTGGGCGGTGGCGCGCACGATTGTGGCGCGCAGGCTGTCGGATACGCCGGTGGAGCAGTTGGCCGAAATCCTCACCCTCGCGGATCAGTGCTGGACCCCGACAAGTATCGCCGCCGAGGTGGGCCTGCAGCGCTCGGCCATCGCCCAGATCCTGGAATGTGCGCGAAAAGTGCGCCGCCCCTACGCGATCAGCGGGTAGACCCGCATCCGGTGACGCTTGCCAACCGACCGCTCGTTGCCGAAGAAGATAGTTCCCACCACATGTCTACCGGCGCATGACATCGGGTGTCAGTACCTTGCCCCGCAATCGCGGGCGGCGGTACAGTCTGCGCAACATTATGGGGGCTTTCCCTCCAGCCGTGTACCGATACAGGGGCGTGTGAAGGGGTACGAATGCCTGGTAGGGCTAAGGCGGTACGGGCCATCGTGTTCGCGGCTGCGGCGAGCGTCGCTGTCGCGGGGTGTAGTGGTGGGAGTGATGGTTCATCGTCGGGTGGGCAGAAACAACAGTCCCTGGCGGCCGATGTCCCGAAAGGGTTCGACCCGTGCAAAGACATCCCTAAAAGCTTGATGGATTCCGAAGGATTCATCGCCACCAGCAGGAAGGACACCGATGGCGGTGGCGGAATCATGTGGCGAGGCTGCGGGTGGGTAAACCGTCGCGAGTACACGGTGAGCATTACAACCACGAACATCACCCTGGAAAGGGTGCGCGCGAAGGGCTTTCGCGATCCGCAGGAGTTCATGATCGGCAGTCGACACGCAATGACGACGCGGCAATTCGGTGACCATCCAGCTTGCGTCGCCGATGCGGAGATGAAGGAAGGGAGCCTGGAAATTCTGCTCGATAACCCCCCGGACTCAGAAACCCCGTCCAGTGATTCGTGTGAGTTGGCGCGGTCATTGTTGGAGAAGATCGCCCCCCTTATACCGGCCAATGCATGAGCACGGGTTGGAGATCGAATGCAATGGAGGATGGGAATGGATCAGCACTTCGATTTGATAGCCGAAGCTAAAACCGGTGCACTGACACTAAGAATGAGCCCGGAAGATTTCGCTCGGATCGACCACGAATGCGTACTGTTCGTAAAAGAGGTGATTCGCGACGTACAGAACGACATGATCGAGATCTCCAAAATTGAAAAGTGGGGGTTCGGCGACCACCCAGATTCGATGCTCACCTCCGCACCTACCATGGCGAGGAGATTCAGAGAGAAAGCGATGGGGCAGCCCGATGGAAACGACTTCTACACGATACTGAGCGCGCATAAACGCACGGTCGACAGCATTCGCCAACTGTTCGCGGCCATGCGTGACCGCTACATCGCGCATGACGAAGACTTCGCAACGCGATTCAAAGCCGAATCGGAGAGACTCGGCAATCCGGCGTAGCCACCGATACCAGCAATTATTCACCGAGCGGGACCACCATTGGCTCGGGTTCGACGGGAGACTGAACGGGCTCAGTCCCCACCACCGCAACTGCTGCAACTGGATCCGGAGTCGCTGGAGCCGCCCGAATCGCTGAAACCTCCCGAATCACCGGAGCCGCCGGAGTCACCGAGATCGCCGGAGGCCAGGTCGACGAGCCCTGACACCGCATCGGCTCCGGAGTCACCGGAATAGCCCTCCCCCGAACTCCATCGGCGTTCGGTGGCCCGATCCTGCACACCCACCGCCCGCTTGATCGCATATCCGACAAACAAGAAGACGCCGACTATCAGAGTCAGCACCACGAAAATCCCCACGCTCGAACCATATTCCCCGCGTCGCGACATCTCAATCCCCGAATTCCACCATCGGAAGACGATCGACGCGAAGGCGGCGCGGCCGGGAGATTTCCCGACCGCGCCGCCCGATCGCTACCGCGCCATCAGTACCGCCCACCCCCGACGGGTGTGGGATCCCGCTGCTCGAAAGTGGCGTATCGAGCCCGCGTATCCCGCTGGGCGGTCCGATCACCATGTCCCGGCCACCACGCTCGATGCCCGAGCAGCGCCGTCACCGCGGGGGTGAAGAACATGGCCATGACGAAGGCCGCGATGGCGATACCCAGCGAGATGGCGAACCCCATGGAGGAGATCACGTCATTGCCCGCCAGCATCATGGAGGCGAAGGTGCCCGCCAGGATGACACCCGCCGCCGCGATGGTCGGCCCGGTATGGCGAACCGCCTGCGCCGCCGCCTCTTTCGGATCCCGGCCCGCCCGCGCCTCCTCGCGGAGCCGGGCGACCATCAGGATGTTGTAGTCGGTGCCGAGCGCGACCACGAACAGGTACATGAACACCGGCAGCGTGAAAATCAACCCGCTGTGCCCTTGCAGATGCTGGAAGACGAGCACCGACGCGCCGAGCGTCGCCCCGAAGCCGAGGAAGACCGAGGCCATCAGATACCAGGGCGCGACGACGCTGCGCAGCAGCAGGGCGAGCACCAGCATGATCAGCACGGCCGCGACGGGGAACACCACCGAGTAGTCGTGAGCCATCGCATCCTCGAAATCCACGAAGACGGCGGTCATTCCGCCGACAGCCGCGGTGGCGCCCTGTGGTGCGGCGGCATGGGCGGCATCGCGCAGCGGACCGCGCACCGTGGCCAGCGCGGCATCGGACTCCGGCGCGTCGGACAGCGTGACCTGGAAGTCGGCGCTGATCCCGTCCGTCGACACTCGAGGCGGCGCGACCTGTCCGACACCGGGCGCCGCGGCCAGCGCGTCCCGGAAGGCGCCGAGTCGGTCGGCGGGCAGCGGCCCGGCGGTCGAGTGCAGCAGCACATCGGAGGGCTGGGTCGCGCCTGCGGGCATACCCTTCACCAGTTCTTTGCTCCAGACCACGGATTCGGCTGCGGACGAGGTGGATCCGGAGGTGAGGTCGAAAGTCGGATGGAAGCCGAAGGCAAAGATCCCGAATGCCACCAGCAGTCCGCCCGACACCGCCGCGAAGGTGCGCGGCCGCCGTCCAAGGGCCGCGCCGATCGCGCCGAAGAAGGCGCCCTTCGGCTCCACCCGCCACGCCTTCGACGGCCAGAACACCTTCGCACCCAGCAGCGACACGATCGCGGGCACCAGCGTCAGACCGGCGGCCAGCGCCACCGCGACCGCGATGGCCAGCGCCGGACCCATGGCCCGGAACATCCCGAGCGTGGACAGCACCAGCGCCAGGAAGGCGATGATCACCGCGGCCGCCGCCGAGACGATCGGCTCACCGACCCGCCGCACGGCCTCGACCATGGCCGTCTTCGCGTCGTCACCGGCGCGCAGCCGCTCTCGATAGCGGAACATCAGGAACAGGATGTAGTCGGTGCCGACGCCGTAGAGCACGACCAGGAGAATCGTCGTCACCGAACTGTCGACCTGGAGGTCGAATGCCTCGGCGGCCATGGCGATCAGTCCGTTGACGACTACCGACACCCCGCCGAGCACGACGATCGGCAGCAAGGCGAGAACCGGACTGCGGAAGATGATGAGCAGCAGCAGCACGATCAGCAGCACGGTCGCGATGCCGACGATGGCCAAACCCTTCGAGGTGGATTCCTGCTGGTCCAGCAATTGCGCCGCCTGACCGGTGATACCCGCCTTCAGACCGGTGTCACCGAGCGCGTCGGGCAGGGCCGAGCGCAGTGCCGTGACCGCATCGGTCTGAGCCGTATCGGTTTGGCTCGTCATCTTGGTCATCTGGACCGCGATGAGCTGGACCAGCCGGTTCTCGGCGGGTGGCGCCACCTGAATCCCGGTGACATCGGTGATCTTTCGATCACCGAGTCGAGCGCCGACGGCGGCCACCGAATCCGCGTCCGCCTCGCTCATCGGCGCGCCGTCGGCCCGCTCCAGCACGATCAGCGCGGCGGGCGGCGCGCTGTCCGGAAATGCCTTCTGCTGCATGTCGATCGCCCGCACGGATTCGTAATGCGCGGGCAGAAACTGGGATTGGTCGGTGGTCGATTGGAGTTGCGGGGCGGTCGTCAGTACGGCGATGGCGACCAGCACCCACAGGGCGACCACCTTCCACGGGTGGTGCACGACGAGGCGTCCGAGTCGGGCGAACATGTCGGGAGGTCCTTTCCGGATCCGAATCGCGTTCGGACGGCTCAGATTTCGAGGTCCAGCGTGCCGTGGTCGTTCGCCACGTCGACGACGGTGCGGTAGATGCGCTCGGGGACGCGGCCGTGCAGGTCCTCGACGCTGTCGAAGATCTCGATGGTGTAGTCGCCCCAACCCTGGTGTCCGGCACCGGTTCCCAGCAGGTCCGACCAGGTGCTCCAGCGCTGCCAGTCCACCGACCGGGTGATTTCGCGCCACTGCGCCTCTTGCCGGTGCACGACGAATTTGCCCTTGCGGCTCACGTATACCCGCACCACGTCGAGGCCGAGCTTGGAGTACTGGCGCGCCTCACCGATCAGTCGGCCGTCGAATCGCTGCCTGCGGCCGCCGCCGGGGCCGACCCGGAGCACGATCTCGTGGAATTCGCCGGCGCCCGCCAACTCGAGTTCGGTGGACGGCGCCGCTTCGGTGGTGTTCGGATCGATGGTCACGATCCCCTCCTTAAATAAGTAAATGCGCATGCGTATATACGATTTGCCATCAGGTTCCCCGCCCGGCACATGCGGTGTGGACTTGCTCATTCGACCCATCGGGGTCGGGCGGCGATTCCGCCTGCGCCCACTATAAGTAGATGTATACGTATAACGCAAGGGCTGGGCGCACTGCACCCGGCTCCACCCGATTGAGCGGCTATTACCCCAGGACAGGGGCGGTGAGCTTCTCCCCGTTGCGGCTCATTACCAGGCAACTGATGCGCTGGGTGTGCACCCAGTCGGCGCTATCCAGCGGATGCACGCAGTAGTTGCGCAGCGGTCGCCCACCGCGATTGCGCTGCATGGCCGCGGAGAAGGAAGGGGCGCAGCGCATATTGATCTGGCGGGTGATCTCGATCTCCCCCGGCCACGGACCCGGCGGTAGATCGAACTGGTAGACCACTTCGGCATCGTGCGGTTCGGTGCAGGACCGGGCGGTGACCGTGCCCGGACGCTCGGCGGGCAAGCCGTCCACGCAGCGACCCGTCGTCAACTCACCGACCGGGAGCGCGCCACCGGAGGATTCATCGCGGGCACAGCCGGGTAACCCGAGGATCAGGCCCGCTGCGCCGATGCCTCCGAGAACGACGGCGGCACCGAAGAATCCGCGCAGCGTCCCGGAAATCCCGAGCCGCCGAGCCGAATTCGCGGTGTGCGCAGCTTTGGGCTCCACCCGCACTCCTTTTCACGACGGGCAGACTCTAGCCGCAAATCGGCTATCGCGCCGAATTCGCACCCTTCGCGAAAAACATTGCTTCCCTGAAGGAAAGGGTTAGGGCTGTGGTGTGGCAGGTGGCGTGGCGTCGGAGCGTCGTACCGACCGGAATGCGATATGGACCAGCGCGATCACACCACCGGCCAGGAACCCGCCGAGATGCGCCTGCCAGGAGGCGAACGCCGCCGAGATCACCAACCAGATCAGGAAAAAGATGACAAGCCCCCTTGCCTCCGACCGGTCCGCGTTGAAATGGCGGCTCAGCACGAAGTAGGCGGCGACCAGACCGTAGACGGCGCCGGACGCGCCGAGCCCGGCCGAGTCGGGAGCCAGGGCATAGGAGAGCAGCGATCCGCCCAGGATGGAGCCCAGATAGGTGAGCGCGAACCACAGATGCCCGAGGACCGGTTCCAGCAGCCGGCCGAGCATGAACAGCCACATCATGTTGAAAATAATGTGGGTGATGCCGAAGCCGGACAGCGGCTGCTGATGCAGGAACCCTGCGGTCAGCAGCCGATACCATTCGCCGTGCGCCACACCGACCAGTTCGGATCCCGGATGCGGGCCGCCCTGATAGACATACAGGCGGCCATCGCGCTGTAGGGCCTGCCCCACCATTTCGAACCTGTCGACGAATCCGGGGACGACGACCTCGGCGATGTACGCCGCGACGGTCAACCCGAATAGCCAATACGTAACGGGAAGTCGCCGATACGAATTGGGCGAGACTGGTTTACTCGGCTGCACGCTGACCCCACTGCATCTTCGCATGGTAACAATTCGCGCATCCGGCGGCGCGGGACATTAACTTGCCGGTGTGACCTCGCGCACCCGCGCCGGTCGCCGCCTGCCCACCATCGCGACCATCGCGCCCAAACCGAGTCCGCAGACGATACCGATCAGCGCCGCCGCGCCGAAACCCGCACGGAAACCGCCCGCATCGATGGCCACGCCCGCGAACGAACTGCCGATTCCACTGCCCAGGGTGAGTGCGGCGCTGTGCCAGCCGATGGCCTCGCCGCGACCGCCCTCCGGGACGATCCGACTCAGCTGGGACAGACAGGCCGTCAACGTCGGGGCGCAGAACAGACCCGCGATGAATCCGCCGACACCGATCAGCAGTGGTCCGCCCCCGAAGACCAGGGGGATCGTGGCAAAACCGAGGACTGTCAGTAACGGGTAGGTGGACGGTGCGCGGGGCAGCAGGCCGTAGATCAACCCGCCCACCAGCGAGCCGAACGCCCAGACCGCGAGCACCACGCCGAGCCACTGTTGCGCGCCGTAGCCGCGAATGGCGGAGACGAAAGCCAACTCGGTCGCGCCGAGCACCGTGACACTCGCGCAGGCGCACACGCACAGCGCGATGAACTCGGTGTGGAACCACTCCCGGCGCGGCACCTTCCGCGCCACCGTCGAATCATCCGAGCGCAGTGGCGGATTCAGCACGAAGATGACCAGTCCGGACAGCATCAGACACATCTGCACCGCGAGCAGGACATAGGTGGTGGAGCCCGCCGTAGTGGCGGCGATACCCACCACCGGGCCGACCATGAACGCCACCTCCACCGAAACCGATTCCAGTGCCAGCGCCGACTGCCTATTGCTCGCACCCGCCGCCGCGATCACCGCCTGACGCACCACCGCGAAGATCGGCAGATCGAAAATCCCTGCCACCGCGACCAATACGAGCAGCGGCCAATATGACACGAACGGCGCGACACCCCAGCACACCGTGCCGACGACCAGCGACGGCGCGAGCGTGCGCCGCAACCCGAACCGATCCAGCAACCGCCCCCGCCACGGCCCACTGACGGCACGGCATACCGTCATCACCGTGCCCATGGCCCCGGCCTGCGCATACGACCCGTGCAACGTCTGCACCACATGCAGCGCGATCAGCAGCACCCCCGCAGCGAACGGAATCCGCACCAGCGCCCCCAACACCAGCACATTCCGCAGCCCCGGACTCCGAAGCACCTCCCGATAACCACCCATCCCCCAGAGGATTTCACGCCCACCCCCCACCACGCCAGCAAAAATCCCATCATCGGGTGAACCCGCCCTCTTCAAGTCCCCCAATAGGAGAACCGGCCACCCCTCCCTGGTGCGGAAGTGGATGACCGGCCCGTGTTCGCCCACCGTGTCAGGTGCCCCTCGGCGCGGGCACACCATTCTCGAGATACCCGCCGCCGGTGCCCGAGTACGCCGCGTGCGCATGCAGCAATCGACGAGCGAGCCTCGGGATGACGTACGCACCGATCTTCTCGACCGGAACCCACTCCCACCGGTCGAGCTCCGACACCTGGAGCGCGATCACCGCGTCGGAGGCGAGTTCACCACAGTCGAACACATAGAGGACCTTGTCCCCCTCCCCCTGGTTCGGAGCCCAGTCATGAACAAGCAATCTCCGAGGCACACAATCGATTCCGAGTTCCTCCAGCACCTCCCGCCGACACGCGTCCGCAGGCGCTTCACCGGGCTCGACATACCCGCCGGGAATATCCCACCCATTCCCATAGACCTTGTGCACCAACAGCACTTCCCCACTCCGAACAAACAAGGCCCCGGCCGCCAACCTGGCCCGAGCGAACTGAGATTCGATCCCGGCCATTTCGCTACCTCGCGATTCGCATACGTCGAGCAAGGGATTGCAGGGCAAACGAGGGACTGCCGTGCGTGTTCCGCTAGGTCAACGCCAATAGTCGACAGGAGCGGTCCGCATGATCATCCACCTCGAGTCGGACAAATCCCGGAAGGAAATTCCGGGGATGTTGCTCGGTTCGGGCACAGGCTACTGCCACCGAGAACCTTGCCGAGAGGCCGCATCACCTCACGGAGCACCGAACATGTCGAAAAGCACGCAGGCCCGCCTCCCGGAAAGGGAAGCGGGCCTGTGTTTTACGACCTTGGTCGGGGGAAGACTACTTGGCCTTCTCCAGGACCTCCACCAGGCGCCAGCGCTTGGTGGCCGACAGCGGACGGGTTTCCATCAGCTGGACGCGGTCGCCGATGCCGGCTACCTCGTTCTCGTCGTGCGCCTTCACCTTGGAGGTGGTGCGGATGATCTTGCCGTAGAGCGGGTGCTTGACCCGGTCCTCCAGCTCGACCACGATCGTCTTGTTCATCTTGTCCGAGACGACGTAGCCGATCCGAATCTTGCGGCTGCCGCGCTCTTCTTTCTTCAACTCGTCGGTCATGCCGCATCTCCCTTGTCGTCGGCGGGGCCAGTGGCCAGACCGAGCTCGCGCTCACGCATGACCGTGTAGATACGCGCGATCTCGTGCCGAACGACGCGCAGGCGACGGTTGTTGTCCAGCTGACCCGTCGCCATCTGGAAGCGCAAGTTGAAAAGCTCTTCCTTCGACTCACGCAGGCGGGCGACGAGCTCCTCCTCGTTGAGCTCACGCAACTCTGCGGCCGGAGTACCGGTAGCCATCAGAACTGCTCCTCCCTGGTCACGATCCTGCACTTCATCGGGAGCTTGTGCATCGCGCGGCGCAGCGCCTCGCGAGCGGTCTCCTCATTCGGGTAGGACATCTCGAACATCACCCGACCGGGCTTGACGTTCGCGACCCACCACTCGGGCGAACCCTTACCGGAACCCATGCGGGTCTCGGCGGGCTTCTTGGTCAGCGGGCGATCCGGGTAGATATTGATCCAGATCTTGCCGCCACGGCGGATGTGGCGCGTCATCGCGATACGCGCCGACTCGATCTGCCGGTTGGTCACGTACGCGGGCTCCAGCGCCTGGATGCCGAAATCGCCGAACGACACTGCGGTGCCGCCCTTGGCCATACCGGACCGACCGGGGTGATGCTGCTTGCGGAACTTCACCTTGCGAGGCATCAGCATGCGTCAGCCCTCCTGGCTTTCTGCCGGAGCCTCCGCGGTGGCGGCGCGTCCGGCCTCGGTGCTGGTCGCGGTGGTGCCCGCGGACCCGGACCGACGCGGGCGGCTGGGCCGCTCCCGGCGCGGACGCTCGGGCGCGGCGGCCGCGGCGACCAGCTCACGCTTGCCGCCGACGATATCGCCCTTGTAGATCCAGACCTTCACACCGATGCGACCGAAGGTGGTCTTGGCCTCGTAGAGGCCGTAGTCGATGTCGGCGCGCAGCGTGTGCAGCGGCACCCGGCCCTCACGGTAGAACTCCGAGCGCGACATTTCCGCACCGCCGAGGCGGCCCGAGCACTGCACGCGGATGCCCTTGACGTTCGGCGAACGCATGGCCGACTGGATGGCCTTGCGCATCGCGCGACGGAACGCCACACGGTTGGACAGCTGCTCGGCCACGCCCTGCGCGACGAGCTGTGCGTCCGACTCCGGGTTCTTGACCTCGAGGATGTTCAGCTGCACCTGCTTCTTGGTGAGCTTCTCCAGTTCGGCACGAATCCGGTCGGCCTCTGCGCCGCGGCGGCCGATGACAATGCCCGGACGCGCGGTGTGGATGTCCACCCGGACGCGGTCACGGGTGCGCTCGATCTCGACCTTGGAGATACCGGCCCGCTCCATGCCGTTGGCCAGCAGCTTGCGGATCGCGACATCTTCCTTCACGTAGTCCGCGTACTGCTTGTCCGCGTACCAACGCGACTTCCAGTCGGTGGTGATACCGAGGCGGAAGCCATGGGGATTGATCTTCTGTCCCATTTACTTTGCCCCTCCCTTCCGGCGGCTGCGAGCCGGGGCGGCGGTGGGCACGCTCTCGACCTCGATGGTGATGTGGCTGGTGCGCTTGCGGATCCGGAACGCGCGGCCCTGGGCACGCGGCTGGAAACGCTTCATGGTCGCGCCCTCGTCGACATAAGCCGTCGAGATGACCAGGGTGGCCGGGTTCAGGCCCAGGTTGTTTTCCGCGTTGGCCGCCGCCGAGGCGACGACCTTGGCGACCGGGGTGCTGGCGGCCTGCGGCGCGAACTTCAGGATGTTCAGCGCGTCCTCGACCCGCTTGCCACGGACCAGGTCCACGACACGGCGAGCCTTCATCGGAGTGACGCGGACATGCTTCGCGGTCGCGCGCGCGGTCGGATTCTGAGTCTCAGTGGTCATCGCCGCTTGCTCTTCCGATCTTCCTTGACGTGGCTCTTGAACGTCCTGGTCGGCGCGAACTCACCGAGCTTGTGTCCGACCATATTGTCCGAGATGAACACCGGGACGTGCTTGCGACCGTCATGCACCGCGAAGGTGTGCCCGATGAAATCGGGGATGATGGTCGAACGACGCGACCAGGTCTTGATGACCTGCTTGGTGCCCTTCTCGTTCTGGGTGTCCACCTTCGCCAGGAGGTGGTCGTCGACGAACGGGCCCTTTTTGAGGCTGCGTGGCATTTCTTACCTCCTCCTTCAGCGCTTCTTGCCGGTCTTGCGACGGCGGACGATGAGCTTGTCGCTCGGGCGGTTGGGCTTGCGGGTGCGGCCTTCCGGCTGACCCCAGGGCGAGACCGGGTGGCGACCACCGGAGGTCTTGCCCTCACCACCGCCGTGCGGGTGGTCGACCGGGTTCATCACGACACCGCGGACGGTTGGGCGGCGGCCCTTCCAGCGCATACGGCCCGCTTTACCCCAGTTGATGTTCGACTGTTCGGCGTTGCCGACCTCGCCGACGGTGGCGCGGCAGCGCACGTCGACGCGACGGATCTCGCCGGAGGGCATACGCAGGGTGGCGTAGGGGCCTTCCTTGCCGAGCAGCTGGATGCTCATGCCTGCCGCGCGCGCCAGCTTGGCACCGCCGCCGGGACGCAGTTCCACATTGTGGATGGTGGTACCGGTGGGGATGTTGCGCAGCGGCAGGTTGTTACCCGGCTTGATGTCGGCCGTGGGGCCGGACTCGATCGGGGTGCCCTGCTGGATGCCCTTGGGCGCCAGGATGTAGCGCTTCTCGCCGTCCCGGAAGTGCAGCAGCGCGATATTCGCGGTGCGGTTCGGGTCGTATTCGATGTGCGCGACCTTGGCCGGGATGCCGTCCTTGTCCAGTCGACGGAAGTCGATCAGACGGTAGGCACGCTTGTGGCCGCCACCGCGATGCCGGGTGGTGATCCGGCCGTGCGCGTTGCGGCCGCCGGTCTTGGTCAGCGGGCGCAGCAGCGACTTCTCCGGGGTGGAGCGGGTGATCTCGGCGAAATCGGAGACACTCGCGCCGCGGCGGCCCGGCGTTGTCGGCTTGTATTTACGGATTGCCATGAGTTCTTCTCTACTTTCTGGATTCCCGTCCGCTTACGCGACCGGGCCTCCGAAGATCTCGATGGGCTTGCTGTCGGCCGAGATGGTCACGAGCGCGCGCTTGGTGTCCTTGCGCTTGCCGTAACCGGAGCGGGTCCGCTTGCGCTTGCCCTGACGGTTGGCGGTGTTGACGCTGGTGACCTTGACACCGAAGACCTTCTGGACGGCGATCTTGATCTGCGTCTTGTTCGAGTCCGGGTGCACCAGGAAGGTGTAGGTGCCCTCCTCGATCAGCCCGTAGGACTTCTCCGAGATGACCGGCGCAAGCAGAATGTCGCGGGGGTCGGCGATGGTGGTCACTTGCTCTCCTCCTGGGCCGCCTCGGCGGGGCCGTGAACAAAAGCGTTCAAAGCCTCGACACTGAACACCACGTCGTCGGAGTTGAGGACGTCGTAGGTGTTGAGCTGATCCGGGGCGATCGGCTGCACGTTCTGCAGGTTCGCCACGCTCTTCCACGCGGCCAGATCCTCGCGACCGACGACGACCAGGAGCTTCTTGCGGTCCGAGAGTTCGGCCAGGAAGGTCTTGGCGGTCTTGGTCGACGGGGTCTGCCCGGCCACCAGCTCGCTGATGACGTGGATGCGCTCGTTGCGCGCCCGATCCGACAGCGCGCCACGCAGGGCGGCGATCTTCATCTTCTTCGGGGTGCGCTGGCTGTAGTCGCGCGGCTGCGGGCCGTGCACGGTGCCACCGCCTGCGAACTGCGGCGCGCGGGTCGAGCCCTGACGGGCGCGGCCGGTGCCCTTCTGGCGGTACGGCTTCTTGCCGCCGCCGGAGACCTGGCCACGAGTCTTGGTCGAATGGGTGCCCTGGCGGGCCGCGGCCAACTGCGCGACGACCACCTGGTGCATCAGCGCGATGTTCGCGGTCACGTCGAAGATCTCCGCGGGGAGTTCGACGGTGCCGTTGGTCTTACCACCCGGCTCCTTGACCGGCAGCACGAGATTGGTCTTCTCCGTGCTCACTGCGGAGCTGGTCATGCGTGCGCACCACCCTTCACGGCGCTCTTGACGATCACGACGCCGCCCTTGCGGCCGGGGATCGCACCCTTGATCAGGAGCAGGCCGTTCTCGGCGTCGATCTTGTGCACCGAGAGGTTCTGCGTGGTGACGCGGTCGTTGCCCATACGGCCCGACATGCGCATGCCCTTGAACACGCGACCGGGGGTGGCGCAGCCACCGATGGAGCCCGGACGGCGGTGTACGGCCTGCGCACCGTGCGAGGCGCCCTGGCCGCTGAAGCCGTGGCGCTTCATGGTGCCCGCGAAGCCCTTGCCCTTGCTGGTGCCGGTCACGTCGACGTAGGTGCCCTCTTCGAACACCTCGGCGCCCAGTTCCTGGCCGACCTCGAAGCCGGAGGCGTCGGCGACGCGGATCTCGGCGACGTGGCGGCGCGGGGTGACGCCCGCCTTGGCGAACTGACCCGAGGTGGGCTTGTTCACCTTGCGGGGGTCGATCGCGCCGAAGGCGATCTGCACGGCGCTGTAGCCGTCGCGCTCCACGGTGCGGATCTGGGTGACGACGTTCGGACCCGCCTTGATGACGGTGACCGGAACGACGCGGTTCTTCTCGTCGAAGACCTGGGTCATACCGAGCTTGGTGCCCAGGAGTCCGGCTGCGGGCCGGTTCTTGTTGTCAGTCATATCTCGAGTCCCCGTCACTGAATGTTGACGTCGACGCTGGCCGGAAGATCGATGCGCATGAGCGCGTCGACGGTCTTCGGCGTCGGGTCGAGGATGTCGATCAGCCGCTTGTGCGTGCGCATCTCGAAGTGCTCGCGCGAGTCCTTGTACTTGTGCGGCGAACGGATGACGCAGTACACGTTCTTCTCGGTGGGCAACGGCACCGGCCCGACGACGCGGGCACCGGTGCGGGTCACCGTCTCGACGATCTTGCGCGCAGACGCGTCGATCGCCTCGTGGTCATAGGCCTTGAGCCTGATGCGGATCTTTTGTCCCGCCACGCTAAGTGTCCTTTTCTCCGCTTACCTTCGTGATCCGGAAGCCGGCTTCCGTACCACCCTCATTTGCACAGCCCGAACACACGAAGACGGTCAGTGGAGACCGCGACTGACGCGCACGCGCCCAGTCTTCGCCGCTGTTCATCTGTCATGGTTCTCCGGTCCACGCGGTCGGGCGTGTCGCCCATCCGCTCAGTCCTCGAGTGCGGGAAATACTTTTCGAACTACATCCCGAAGCCCTGAACATTGTCCCGGACGCACCCGCGCCGATCTCCGGCGGGGTACAACGTGGGTACTGCTCGCCTCGTCCGACCGCACTCCATCACCCGAGAAACAGCTGGAAATCCGCTGCATATCCCTGGAAACAGGCATGGCCCGGTGCAAGGCAACCCGAACAGTATGCCCGACGACCTCGGACACTTCAAATCCGGCTCCTCGCACCGGGCCATACCCCCGGTCACGACGCTAGTTCAGGAACTGCTCCACCGCGAGATCGCTGCCGCGCCACTGGGCCGGATCGACCAGCAGGATGTCCACCGAGCCATTGGGCCTGGCCGCAGCCTCGGCAACAACGTCGCGGAAGGTGACCGCGACCCGCTGGAAGCGCGGATCATCCGGAATGGCGGAGGCGGGATCGAGTTTGTAGAGGCCGCCGAGCATCGGCACGGTCAGCGCGTTGACCAATCCGCTGTTCTGCAGCGCGACGGTGTCCGAGTGGTCGAGGCGGATGGTGGCGTTGATGCCGACCGGGCTCGGGCCTGCCAGTTCCACAGCGTTGGCCGCACCGGCTCCTGTCGCTACAGCCAGCGCGCCCCCGAGGGCGATACCCACCGCGACGACGACCTTGCGAATTCCCATACGGTTCTCCAAATCCTTTGTACGCCAATGAAAGTGGCAACAATTTAGCAGTCGACGACGGCATCCGCAGCGCGTTCGTCGCGCTTGGCGAAATGTTCCCGGCGATTAACTTACTCGAGAGTAAGATAAGGCGTATGAGCAAAGACACCGCGACCTATCGCGGCTGGAAGAAGCTGCCGGACAACCGACTCGGCCACACCCTGTTCTCGCTGGGCATGGTGGCGCGGGTGCCCTACTTCGGCACGGTGCTGCCGACCGTGGTGCGGCTGGAACCCGGTCTGTGCGAGGTCACCTCGCCCAAATGGTTCGGTATCCACAACCACCTCGGCACCTTCCACGCGATCGCGGCCTGCAATCTGGCCGAGGTGGCCATGGGCATGCTCAGCGAGGCGACCGTGCCGAGCACGCACCGCTGGATTCCGAAGGCGATGAACGTGCGGTACCTGGCGAAAGCGCGCACCGGGCTGCGCGCGGTGGCGCGACTGACCGAGATACCGGAATTCGCCGAGATCACCGAGGGGCGCGAACTCGTGGTGCCGGTCTCGGTATTCGACCGCGCCGGACTCGAGGTCGTCCATGCCGACATCACCACCTGGATCACGCCGAAATAGGTTCGTGCGCAAGCAATAGTTCGACCGCGTCCGGCCGATCGACTCCGCTCGATCGGCCGGACCGGTCAGGGCCGCGGGTAATTCAGCAGGGGAGAATGCGGCCCTGCTCGCCCAGTGCCTGAAGCACCAGCGCGAGTGATCGTGGATCGACGAGCAACTGCGAATGACCGGCCGAATCGGACGGGCAGCCGTCCTGGAGCCAGATATTGCGATTGCCGTCCCCGGTCGCGCCGAGCAGCGCGGTATCGGTCGGAGTGATGACCTCGTCGTAGCGCGAGGCGATGGCCGTGTATCGAACGCCGGGCACGGTCTCGCCGAAGGCGTTGAGCGCGTGGAGCAAAGACGCGTCGGGCAGTTGCTGCCGACCCGGCGCGCCGAAGACCTGCGTCGCGATCTGCGCATTGTCCAGACCGATCTTCGCCAGTTCCGGATAGGCGGCGCGCAGTCCGTTCCAGGTCGACCCCCGATAGGGCGTGCCGAGGGTGACGACCGTGGACACGGCATCGCCGCCGTTGCTTCTCAGGTACTGCCGGATGACGGTGCCGCCCGTCGAATGTCCCACCAGTGCGACCCGACGTGCGCCGGTCGCCTCCCGCACCATCCGAATCACGGATGTCAATTCGTCGGCCATGGCGGGAATCTCGGCCATGCCGTGGACGGTGCGTCCGGTCAGCGCGGCTTCGATCGCGTTCAGTCCCGGAATACCCGCCCGGCCGCTCGCGATATCGGCGGGCACCGGGGCGCGGCCGATATTCGCGGCGAAGACGCAGAAGCCCGCCTGCTCGATCACGGGGGCCATCACCGCGAAGCTGCCCTGGACATCGGTAGCCGAACCATGCACCAGCACAACGGGATCCGGATGCGCGGCCGAGAGCGCGCAGCGCGGATCATTGACTCCGGCGGGCACGTCCTGCTGGGACAGCGGCGCGGTTGCCGCCGCCGACGGCGCGAGCACACCGAGCACCGCGGCGAATGCGATCGTGAACAGGCTCACACGCCCGAATGGACTCATCTCAGATCCCCAACGGCGCGGCGAGCACCGGCCATGAATTGCGCAGCGCCTCATCCCAATAACCCCAGGAATGGGTGCCGTCCGCACGAATATCGTAGGTCGCCGGAATACCGAGCGCGGTCAATCGGGTGCGCATATTGCGCGAGCAGTAGTTGGTGGCGGCCTCGATGATCGCGCCCTTCGTCAGCTGGGCGGCGAATCCATCGGGACCGGGCAGGGAGAAGCGCCCGTCGTACACATCGTATTTTCCGGGCAGGCCGCCACCGCTGGAAATGTAGATGGATTTACCCCGCAACCCCTCCGCCTGCACATAGGGATCGTTGTCGCGCCAGCGCTGATCGGTGGACGGGCCGTACATATTCTCCGGTTTACCCAGGCCCCACGTGCCGACGGTGATGTCGAGCAGTTCCTGACCGATCGGATCGCTGATCTGCGCACAGCCGCTGTAGGCGGCGACACTGCGATACCGCGAACCCGTGGTGGCGGCGAGGGCCAGCGAACTGGTGCCCGACATGGAGAACCCGGCGATCGAATCGAGTCCGCTGGTCCGGAGGTATTCGTTGATGAGCGGCGGCAACTCCTCGACGAGGAAGGTGCGCCACTTCTGGCGGCCCCAGCGCGGATCGTCGGCGATCCAGTCGGCGTAGTAGCTGAACGGACCGCCGATCGGGCTCACCACGTTGATGTTCTTGTCGGCCAGGAACTCGAATGCGTCGGTCGCGGTCTTCCAGGTGATGCCGTCGATACCGCCCGCCGCGCCCTGCAGCAAATAGAGTACGGGGCGTGGGACCGAATCATCGGCGGGGCGTTGGATATCCACCGGAATATCGGTGTCCATGGCGGCGGAATGCACCGTCATGGTGAGTCTGCGCCCCTGCTGCTGTTGCACCGAGACAATTATCGATTCCGGAGCGGCCTGCGCCGCAGTGGGCGTGAGGGCCGATACGGCGGCCCCGAACAGGACCGTTGCCACCATCGCACGCCACCACCGGTGCCGTCCCAACATCTATCCCCTAACAAACGAAAACGCTTCCCCGGCAGCCTATGGTGGCGCACAATGGATTTCACGACTCAGGTTGTGTGGCCACCGAAATTGTGGGCATACGACTCATGCGCATTTTCGGCGCGAATTCCAGCCCCCATTTGCTTGGTCGGGTTTGCGACGCGACGGGCCACCCGATTGAATGCCTCTATGAGTGATGTCCGACCGCGCGGTGGGCGCCCTTGAACGCGCGCACCGCGACGGAGGTCGACCTATGCGTGGTCGGACTCGGCCCGACCGGTCGGGGGCTGGCGCACCGCGCGGCCGCCGCCGGACTCACCGTGGCCGCCATCGATCCGCGTCCGGAGCGGGAGTGGATCCCCACCTACTCGTGCTGGCTCGATGAACTGCCGCCCTGGTTGCCGCCCGCGGTGATCGCCACCCGGATCGCCGCGCCCACGGTGTGGACCACGATCGAGCACCGCATACCGCGACCCTACGGTGTGCTGTCCAAAGCCGGTCTGCGCGCGGCGCTCGCGCTGGACGCGGTCACCGTGCGCGCCGCGCGCGCGACCGCCGTCCACGCGCACGCGGTGTACCTGTCCAATGGCGAGACCATCCGCGCGGCGACGGTTTTCGACGCGCGCGGACTACCGGGACCGGGGCGGCGGCGCGCCGCGAGCGCGCACGGCATCTTCGTCGGTGTGAAGCAGGCCGCGCCCATGATCGCCGAGGGCGCGGGTCTGCTACTGGACTGGCGGCCGGACAACGGCGCGAGTCCCGACGCCCCGCCCTCATTCCTCTATGCGATGCCGCTCGGGGACGGGCGGGTTCTCTTCGAGGAGACCAGTCTGGGATTGCGCGGCGGTATGCCGCAGCGCGAGTTGCGCAGCCGCACCCTGCGCCGCCTCGCCGCGCACGGTATCCACCTCACCGGTGCGGAGCCGAGCGAGGCCGCGCACTACCCGATGGATCAGCCGCTCCCGACACCCGGTGTGGCCGAGGCCATTGCCTTCGGGTCGCGGGGCGGCATGATGCACCCGTGCACCGGCTACAGCGTGGCGAATTCACTGTCCCTGGTGGACACCGCCGTCGCGGCCCTGCTCGCGGGCCGCGATCCGCGCGCCGATCTGTGGCCCGCCCGTGCCCGACTGGTGCACTGGATGCGCATGCGCGGCCTCTGGGGCCTGGGCAGGCTGACCGCGGATCAGGCTGTCGCCATGTTCGATTCATTCTTCGGCCAGGGGCCGCGCGGTCAACGCGCCCTACTGTCCGCCCATGACGACTACGCCGCACTCGGTGCGGCGCTGGTCAATACCGTCGCCCACACCTGGCCGTTCCGGTGGCGCTTCGACATGGTCGGCTGGACCCACCGGAACCGCTGGCTGGACTTCGACTACGGGCCGAACCTCGATCAGGCTTCCGCCGCGCGGCGGTACCCGCGCACGGCCGGATAGCCGAACACCACGATGATGCCGATGACCCAGGCCACCGTCTCGAGCAGCGGCTCGGCCACCGGGCCGCCGTAGGACAGACCCTTCATCGCGTCGATGGCACAACTCATCGGCTGGTTCCGGACGATGTCCTGCAACCAGGTCGGATAGACGAAGACGGGAACGAAGCCGGAGTTGAAGAACATCAGCAGATTGCTGATCAGGCTGACCGTATTCACCACCATCACGCCCTCGGAGATGGTGGCCAGCGCCGTCACGAAGACCGCGAACGCGACGCCGAACAGCACCGGTATCCCGATCAGCGCCAGCGCGGCGAGCGGACCCTGATGGAACCGGAATCCGATCGCGCTGCCGACCACGAGGACGAACACCGTGGTGATCAGGACCCGGATCGCCTCGGCGAGCAGTCGGCCGGTGAGTCCGGCGGCGCGGTTCATCGGCATGGTGGCGAAGCGGCTCAGCAGGCCGAACGCCTTCTCCACTTTGAAACCGAACGCGCTGACCACCGCGCCGGACATGGCGGCGATGATCGTGATCATCGCGACCTGGCCGTACACACTGGGCAGGCCGGTGGCCTTGTCGATCGAGTTGCCCAGCACCACCTTGAACATCAGCAGGGTCAGCGCCGGATACACCAGGGTCTGGATGGTGGTGGCCGGATCGCGCGTCCAGCCGATCAACAGTCGCCTGCACTGGATCAGGCTGTGCTCGGCCCAGGTCCGCAGCGAACTCTCGCTTCTGTCCGGCACCTCGGGCAGCGGCTCGAACACCTGCTCAGCCGTGTCCGCCCGGTCCATTGTCGCCTCCGCCGAACTCATGCCCGCCTCACACTCGCCCAGATCGCGGTGGGGATGAAGACGACCGCGAGGCCGATCACCCACACCAGCGGCACCCAGAACACATCCCATGTCACTCCCCCACCCGAGGCCATATCCCGCAGGGCGGCGGCGAATTGGGAGATCGGTTGATTGCGCGCGAACGGCCGGATCCACTCCGGGAAGCTGCGCTCGGGCACGAATCCGGTGGAGAGCATGCCGAAGATGAGCGTGGGCAAGGTGAGCGCCTGGCTCAGTGACTCCGGGCTCTTGGTGAGACTGCCGAGTCCGTCCGCGCCGATGGCCAGCACCGTGCCCACCGCCAGCGCGAAGACGACGAACAGGATCGTCTGCCCCCAACCGTTGACGAAGCGGAACCCGATGATGTGTCCAAAGATCAGCGCCGCCGTCATCGAGGTGACCGAGCGGACCAGTCCGGCGCAGATGCGGGCGGCGAAGGGCACCAGCGAGCCCACCGGCATGGTCTGCATGCGGGTATTGAGTCCGGTCACCGATTCGAAGGCCGCCATCTGCGCGTTCGACATCATGGTGAACGCCATGGTCTGCAACACGATGATCGGCATGACGAACTGTGCGTAGTTGATGCCCTGGAACTTCATCACGAAGCGCAGCGGCAGGTAGAAACCCGCGGTGAACACCAGCGGGGTGATGACGGCGACGACCAGTTCGCCCTTGGTCACCATGGTTCGCACGATGCGGCCGGTGAGGGCGCGCCACTGAGCGAATGAGGACGGGCTGGCCTCGGGTAGTTCGAAGAACAGCCCGTCCCCGGTGGATGTGTCGAGGACCGAAGAACTCACGCGTGACCGCCCGAATGACCGGTGATGGACAGGAACACATCGTCGAGGGAGGGGCGGCGCAGCGCGATATCGGCCAGTTCCACACCCGCGCTGTCGAGTCGGCGCAGCGCCTCGGTGAGCGTGGTCGCGCCCTCGGGGGCGGGGATGGAAAGCCTGTCCAGGCCGTCGAGTTCGTTCATGACCGCGGCCGGGACCAAGTCGCCCAGGGCGTAGGCGGCGGTGCTCAACTTCTTCGGGTCCAGCGGCACCACCTCGCAGTAGCTGCCGCCGGTCCTGGCCTTCAACTCGTCGGCGGTGCCCTCGGCGATGACGGTGCCCCGATCGATGACGATGATGTTGTCGCTGAGCACATCGGCCTCTTCGAGGTACTGCGTGGTGAGCAGCACCGTGATGCCCTGGGACTTCAGCGCCGTCACCAGATCCCACACGCCCTGGCGGCTGCGCGGGTCCAGACCCGTTGTGGGCTCGTCCAGGAACACCACCTGCGGGCGAACCACCAGACCGCAGGCGATATCGACGCGCCTGCGCATACCGCCGGAATAGTGGCGCACGGCACGGCGGCCCGCGCTCACCAGGTCGAACTCTTCGAGCAGGGTGTCGGCGCGTTGGCGGGCGGCGGCCTTCGCCAGACCCATGAGGCGGCCGAACAGTTCCAGATTCTCCCGACCGGACAGATTCTCGTCGAGCGCGGCGTATTGGCCCGTCATCATGATCGAGCGGCGCACACCGGCCGGGTCGGACTGCACATCGTGGCCCGCGACGACGGCGCGGCCGCTGTCGGGACGCAACAGCGTGGACAGGATTTTCACCGCTGTGGTCTTGCCCGCGCCATTGGGACCGAGAATGCCGAGCACGCTCGAGCGCGCCGCGGTGAAGCTGATCCCGCGCAGGGCGTGCACGTCACCGAACGACTTGTGTATGTCGTCGACAACGACGGCGTATTCGCCTGCGGGCGAATCGGCTTGGTTCGAACTCGGCATCAACTCTCCATGTCGGCGCTGGTGCGGCGACATCGTGTCGCACGCATAAAACGTTTTCCCGGTTGGTGATCCACCGCACCGGGCGCGATGTTACGCCCGAATTCCCGCCGCGCGGACGCGCGCGTAGTACCCACCGGACGCGACGCTAATTGTGTCCTTACTCACATCCGAAGCGGCCGAGCGGATCGGCCGCTGGTCGGCACCCCGTGGGCAGCGCAGGGGCGGCAAGGGTGCCTTGTTCGGCTGCCCTACCGACCATAGTCTGCTATTCGGGGGACAAGCACTCACTCGTCCGCGACCGGCCGCTCGATGTCGAACGGCCCGTGGCTCGACATCCGCGAGAGGTGACCATGGCCGAACCCGCGCAGCCGAGCGTGGCAGCGCATTCGTCGCATTCATCGAGTGCGGGTAGGCAGGGCCATTCCAACGTGCTCACCTCCTACGATCCGCGCACCGGCGAGATCGTCGGCAACTACGCCGTGATGGGCTCCGGCGAGGTCAACCGGATCGTGCGCGCCGGCGCCGCTGCCGAAAAGTGGTGGGCCGAACTGGGTTTCGCCGCGCGCAAACGCTGGCTGCTGGAGTGGAAGCGCAGTATCGCCCGGCGCGCGAGCGAACTGGTGGAACTCGTCTGCGAGGAGACGGGCAAACCGGAGGCCGACGCGGCCATCGAGGTCATGCTCGCGGTGGAGAATCTGGACTGGGCCGCCCGCAACGCGGCGCGCGCACTGGATCGACGCAGGCTCGGCTCCACCTGGCTCACCCGCAACCAGCGCGCCAGTGTCGGACATCTGCCACTGGGTGTGGTCGGCGTGCTCGGCCCGTGGAACAACCCGGTCTTCACGCCGATGGGGTCGATCGCGTACGCGATGGCCGCGGGCAACGCGGTGGTGTTCAAACCCAGCGAGCTCACCACGGGTGTCGGCGTGTGGCTGGCCGAGAGCTGGACCAGACTGGCCCCCAATCAACCGGTGCTGCAAGTGGTCACCGGCGATTCGGGCACCTCGGCTTCGCTGTGTCGGGCCAGGGTGGACAAGATCGCGTACGCGGGTTTGGACGACGGCGCCCGCGAGGTCATCTCCTGGTGCGCGCAGACCATGACGCCGGTGGTGGTCGAACGCAATGGCAAGGGCACCATGGTCGTCCACGTGGACGCGAGGCTGGACGAGGCGGCCGAGGCCGCGGTCTTCGGCGCGATGGCCAACGCGGGCCAGAACCCCACCGGCATTCAGCGCGCGTACGTGGCGGATTCGGTGTTCGACAGTTTCCTGGAGTTGGTCATCGACCAGGCCCGCAAGTTGCGGCCCGGCGCGGATCGCAAGGCGTCCTACGGCCCGATGATCCTGGAGTCGCAGGTCGACGTGGTGCGCAAACAGGTGCGCGACGCGCTGGCCCGCGGCGGTAAAGCCGTTGTCGGCGGAATGGATTCGATTCGCGACCCGTATATCGAACCGATCGTGCTCGCCGAGGTGCCCGAGGAGAGCCTGGCGGTGACGGGCGAGGCCATCGGCCCGGTCCTGATAGTGAACAGGGTGTCCGATATCGGAGAGGCGGTGCGGCGCATCAACGCGGTGGGCCACGGCGACGCGGTCTCGGTGTTCACCCGCGATGCGCGCGGCGTGGAGGCGGTGGCCGAACAACTGCGCGTCGGTGTGGTCACTATCAATTCCTCGACCGCCTACCTCGGTATTCCGGCGCTGCCGTTCGGCGGCGTCGGCGAGTACGGCCAGGGCCACCACCACGGCGAACCCGGACTGCGCGAATTCAGCCGCACCCTGGCCATCGCGCGCAAGCGCTACCAGGCCCCGGTGAACCTGTCCACCTTCGACCGGCATACCCGACATTTGCGCACCGCCAGAACTTTTTTCCGGTTGCGCCACGGTCGCTAGACAGACCTCAGACCCAGTTCTCGATCCAGTACTTCCAGATCAGCGGTGCGTAGCCTGCCAAGGGCGGCACCCGGATATCGGTGTCGGCGAGGGCGGCGGTGGTGTGGCGGCAGTCGAACCAGCAGCCGAACTCGCTGTGCTCCAGGACATCCAGCGGCACGCCGATGCGCGGCAGCACCCAACTCGCGCCGGGCAGCCGCAGCATCATGGCCAGGGTGCGCTTGGGCATGACCTCCACCAGGCGCGGCGCGCCCGCCTCGTCGGCGAACAGATTGAGCGCCTCGACCGCGCCGTGCCTGCGCGGGTCGACCAGGTGGTAGGTGGTATTGGCCGAACCGGGAAGGTGGGCCAGGTGATTCATGGCGCGCGCCACGAAATCGACCGGCACCATATTGGTTTCGCCGAGCCGGGGCACCAGCAGCGGCAGCAGGCGCGGCAGTTGCGCGCCCATTCGCAGCAGGCGGAAGAAGTAGTAGGGCCCCTCGACGCGGTCGATCTCGCCGGTGCGCGAATGGCCGATGACAATGGAGGGTCGGTAGATCCGCCAGGGCAGCGCGGCGGCGCGCACGAGGCGTTCGGCCTCGAAACTGCTGCGCTGCCACGGTGTTGCCAGCCGTTGGCCGCAGTCGAACATATCCTCGCTGAACAGTCCGTCGGTGGCGCCCGCGACCGCCACGCTCGACATGTGGTGCAGCAGGCCCGCTTCCAGTTCCTCGGCGGCCTCGACGACATTCCCGGTGCCGCCGCCGCGCTCGGTGAGGTCGGCTCCGGCGGCGAGGTGGAACAGGTGCTCGATGCGCCCACGGTGGCGGGCCAGCCATTGCGGGTCGATGCCGAGCCCCGGCTTGCCCAGGTCGCCCGCAACGGCGCGGATCCGGTCACCTGCGGCCCACTCCTGCGCCAAGCAGGCGAACCGGTCGGCGGATTCCGCGCCGGGGCGGACCAGAACGTGAATGTCCTTCCCGTGCGTCAGCAGTTCGGGGATGAGGAAGCGACCGATGAACCCAGTTGCCCCGGTAACCAGGTAAGCCATAGCCGGTAAACATAGCCGAGCCGGTTGCTGCGGTTGTGCCGGGGATCACATACCGCCGCCAGGGTCGGGTTCAGTCGGCGAAGACGGGTTTGCGCTTGGTGAGCATGGCGGTCGCGCCCTCGGCGAAATCGGCGGAGCCGAGCAGTTCGGCCTGGCCCGTCTTCTCGGCGGCGAGGGCGGCATCGAGCGCGCCCAGGGTGGCCTGGTTGAGTGCGCGTTTGGTGAGTTCGATGGCGCGGCGGGGGCCGTTGGCCAGTTTGGCCGCGGCGGCCTCGACTTTGGCGTCGAGTTCGTCGGCGGGCAGTACGGCGGTGAACAGCCCGGCCGCTTTGGCCGCCGGGGCGGGCAGGCGCTCGCCGAGCAGCGCGAGTTCGGCCGCGAGCGGGCGACCGGCGGCCGCCGCGATCATGGCCGCCGCGCCGCCGTCGGGCATCAGGCCGATATTGATGAAGGCCAGCAGCAGGTAGGCGTCCTCGGCGGCGTAGACCAGGTCGGCGGCCAGCGCGATTCCGACGCCGACGCCCGCCGCCGCGCCGAGCACCCTGGCGATGACCGGGATCGGCGCGGACACGATGGCTTTCACCAGCCGGTTGGCCGCGTCCATGACCTGGTCGGCGGTGATGCCGCGCGCGGCCTCGGCCGGGCTCGCCGCCAGGTCGGCCCCGGTGCAGAAGTCGCCGCCTGCACCGGTCAGCACGATGACCCGCACCGCGCGATTCTCGGACGCCGTCAGCACCGTCTCGCCGAGAGCGACCATGGTGTCGTAGTCCAGGGCGTTCTTGCGGCGCGGGTTGGTCATGGTGATGCGCAGCACCTTGCCGTCCTGGACGGCGGTGAAGCCCACGCGGGCCTGCGCGGAATGGGAATTCGTCATTACTGCTCCTGGTGTGCGGTTTGGCGGACACCGTGCCGTGAATCGTGGTTAACTTTGCGAATTGTGGTTAACTTAGGATGATTTGCCCGGCGCTGTCAACCGTCGCGCCGCCGAGGAATGGAGAGCTACATGGTCGCCGAACGCAGCGAGGTCGACCTCGCTCCCGCGCGACCGGAGGCCGGGCCGCGGCGGCGACCCAAGGATCGCAAGGTGCAGATCATCCGGGCCGCGGCGCGCGCGTTCAGCGAGCGCGGCTACTACCCCGTCGGCGTGGACGAGATCGCCGCCGAGGTCGGCATCTCCGGTCCGGCGCTGTATCGGCATTTCACCAATAAGTACGCCCTGCTGGTCGCGTGCGCGGAGGAGGGGGCACGACATCTGCTCGCCGTCACCCGTGCCGCCGACGATCCGACCGCCGCCCCGCAGGCCCGACTCGACATGCTGATCCGCACCATCGGTGAGCACACCATCGAATTCCGCCGCGAGGTCGGCCTCTACCGCTGGGAGCGGCGCTATCTGGAGGCCGGGGACAGGGCTCGGATCCGCACCATCTACGACGACCTGAATGCCACACTGGCCGAACCGATCTCGCGACTGCACCCCGAGGCCCCGCCCGAGGATGTGGACATGTACGCCGCCGCCATCCTGAGCGTGCTCGCCGGCATCTCCGCCCATCGCACCGCACTGCCCGCCTCCAAGCTGCTGCCGCTGCTGCACGGTATGTGCTGGTCGCTACTGCGCGCCCCGCTGCCGCCCGCGCCCGCCGAACCGGACGCCGACGCCGCGCCGCGCGGACTGCCGATCACCTCCAAGCGCGAACAACTGCTCACCGAGTCCATTCGGATCTTCGGTCGCCAGGGGTATCACGAGGCGAGTATCGAAGAGATCGGCGCGGCCGTCGGCATCAATGCCTCGAGCGTGTACCGCTACTTCGCCAGCAAGTCCGATCTGCTGGCCGCCGCCTTCCACCGCACCGGCGACCGCTTCGCCCTGGCCATCGCCGAATCGCTGGCCGAAGCGGTCGACCGGGCCGACGCCGCGAGCCGCATCGCCGACCGCTACGCCAGGCTCAGCTTCGCCATGCCGGAGATCATGCCGGTCTACTTCGCCGAGTTCAGCAATCTGCCGCAGGCCGAACAGCATCGGCTGCGCGCCATCCAGCGCCAGAACGTCCTGGAATGGGCCAACCTCGTCGAGGGTGACCCCACCGAGGCCCGCTTCCGGGTGCATGCCGCCATCGGCCAGGTCATCGATGTCGGGCGGCTCACCCGATTCGACGCGCGACCCGAACAGATCGCTCGGGTGCACCGGCTGATGACGGCGCTGCTACTCGATCGTTAGCCCCTCCCGGCGAAGGTCAGGTAGATCAGCAGCGCGTTGAGTCCGGTGATGACGGCGGCGATCACCCGGGCCGATGCCGTGGTCCAGCGGTGGTTGACCTCCGCGCCCATCAGGGTGCGGTCGCTGGTGAAGCGCACCAGCGGGATCAGCGCGAAGGGAATGCCGAAGGACAGCACCACCTGCGAGACGATCAGCGCGCGCGTCGGATCGAAACCCGCGCCGAGGATGACGATGGCGGGCACCAGGGTGACCAGGCGGCGGACCAGCAGTGGAATGCGCCTGCGCAGCAACCCCTCCATGATCATCGCGCCCGCGTACGCACCGACCGAGGTGGAGGCGAGTCCGGAGGCGAGCAGGCCGACGGCCAGGAGCAGCGCCGCGGTGGGACCGAGAGTGTCGCGGACCGCGGCGTGCGCGGCCTCGATGGTGTCCACGTCATCGCGACCGCCGAAGGTGTGCGCGGCCATGAGCAGCATGGCCAGGTTCACCGCGCCCGCGATGATCATGGCGAGGCCGACATCCCATTTGGTGATGCGCAGCAGCCGGGCGCGCACCGGACCGGGTTCCGGCACGCCGTGCCGGTCGCGGGCCAGTCCGGAATGCAGGTAGATGGCATGCGGCATGACGGTCGCGCCGATCATGGAGACGGCGAGCAGCACGCTCTGGGCGCCGTCGAAGCGCGGCAGCAACCCGCCGACCGTGTCGGAGACCGAGGGCGGCGAGATCACCAAACTGGCCAGGAAGCCCACCGAGATGACCGCGAGCAGTCCGATGATCACCCGCTCGAAAGGTTTCTGTCCGCCGCGACTCTGCACCGCGAGCAGCACCATGGAGACCGCGCCGGTGATGATCCCGCCGAGGACCAGCGGCAGCCCGAACAGCAGGTTCAGCGCGATGGCCCCGCCGACGACTTCGGCCAGATCGGTTGCCATGGCGCACAGTTCGGCCTGCGCCCAGTAGGCGAGCCGGACCGGGCGCGCGGCGCGCTCGCGCACCACCTGCGGGAGGGTGCGTCCGGTGACCAGGCCGAGTTTGGCGGACAGGAACTGCACCTGCGCGGCCATCACATTGGCCAGCACGATGACCCACACCAGCAGGTAGCCGAATTGCGCGCCCGCGCTGACATTGGAGGCCACATTTCCCGGGTCGACATAGGCGATGGCCGCGACGAAGGCCGGTCCGAGCAGGATCGATGCCGAGCGCGCTCGCTGCGATGCGGATCTGGCCGTGACCATCAAGCGGGTACTCACAAACAGTATTTTACGGCCACCCGAACTTTTAGGTTGGACCTACCCCGAAAACAGGTCCGCCCCGACCGCCGGAACGCGGTCGGGGCGGAAACCCGAAGGTGGACTCAGAGACCGAGGCCGTGCGCCAGGGTGGGCCAGGACTTGGGCAGCTGGTCGCGCCAGTAACCCCACGAATGGGTGCCGTTCGGCTGGAAATCGAAGGTGGCGGGGATGCCGAGCTGGTTCAGGCGGTTCTGCAGGTTGTGGGTGCAGTAGTTGGTGCCCGCCTCGATGACGCCACCGATGAGCAACTGGTTGGCCAGTCCGAACGCGCCCGGCGGGCCGTACTGGTTGTCCAAGGTGTCGTGCGGGCCGGGGAGGCCGTTGCCGCTGGAGATGTAGAGATCGAGGCCGCGCAGACCGTCGGCGTGCACGTACGGGTCATTGGCCACCCAATCGGCCGAACCCACCGGACCCCACATGTTCTCGGTGTCGCCGCCGCCCCAGGTCTCCACCGTCAGCTTGACGAACTGGGAACCGACCGGGTCGGAGGTCTGGGCGCAGCCGGAGAAGGCGGCGGCCGCCTTGTACAGGCCGGGCTTGGCGATCGGCAGGGCCAATACGGTGGTGCCCGAGGTGGACAGGCCCGCGATGGCATTGACGCCATTGGCGCCCAGCGCCCCGTCGATCAGCGGGGGCAGTTCCTCGGTGAAGAAGGTCTTCCACTTGTTGCGACCCAGTTCCGGGTCGTCCTTGATCCAGTCGGTGTAGTAGCTCCACTTGCCGCCGACGGGCTGGACCACATTGACGTTCTTGTCCGAGAGGAATTGCAGTGCGTCGGTCCTGGCCTGCCAGGAGGCCGCGTCCTGACCGCCGCCCGCGCCATTGAGCAGATACAGCGTGGGTCGCGGGACAGACGCGTCGGCAGGACGCTGCACATCGATCTGGACCTTCTGATCCATGGCGGCCGAGTAGACGTAAAGGCGAATGTTGCGGTCGTCGCGGTATTCGGCCTTGGCGATCTTGGAACCATCCGGCGCGGTCGGATCGCCCAGCAGGGCCTTGCCCGTCATGATCGGATCCGCCGCCGCGGCCGAGCCTGCGCCGATCCCGGACATGACGCCCGCCGCGACCGCGGCCGCCGCGAATATCGCCCCGGCACGTACGCCGCGACGCCGGATCAATCGACGCATGAGTTCACACCTTCGCTTTGTCTTGTCTCGGAAATTCTCACGCCCCCACTTCGGGGGCCGGCACCGTGCCCGACCATACGGGCTATGAAGTCGGAACAACAGGGGGCGCCGTTACCGTGATTTCGGTCCATCATGCCTGAACTGCCGCGATCCGATTACGGCCGGCCCAGCCAGGACACGCCGGGATCCAGCAGTTTCGACAGTCGCGGACCGATTTCGCCCAGCGCTGTGGGCGAGGTCATTTGATCATGTGTCACACCGACCGGATGGTCTGCTATTTCGCCATCCACATATCGAACCCAGTTCGCGGCGGCGTTCTCGGGACCGACGGCGCTGAAATAGTGCAATTCGCCGCGGAATACGGGCGGGCGATGCGCGGCGACCAGTTCGGCGGAGCGAACCGCGCTGCGATAGATCCGCCGCACCCGCTCGGGAGTGAGCACCGCCATATCCGCCGGGATGGTGGCGTGCAGCGCGGTCAGCGCCGCGTCGGTGAGATCGTGCACATCCGTGCCGTCGGCGGGCAGCAGTCCGGCCGCGCCGATACCCAGTTCGCCCAGCGCCTCCCGCACGACCGCGCGGAAATCGGTGATATCGATCTCCGGATGGCTGTCCAGCATGACCAGCAGCGCCACCTGCGCGCCGTCGGCCTGCAACGCGGCGGCTACCGCGTGGGCGAGCACCCCGCCGAACGACCAGCCCAGCAGTCGATAGGGTCCGCTCGGCTGCACCGCGCGGATCTCGGCGACGTAGCGCGCCACCAGTTGCGCGGGCGAATCGGGCAGGTAGCCCTCCTCCGACAGCGCGGGCGACTGCAAGCCGTAGATTGGGAAGGCGGCGGGCACGTAGCGCGCCAAACCCGCGTAGCACCACGACAATCCGTACATCGGGTGCAGGCAGAACAGCGGTTCGGCCGCCGCCGTATCGTGCGGGACTCTGGTGCGGATCGGCAGCAGCACACCCAGTGCCGCATTGGAATCCGCGTCGTAGTCGTGGGTTCGATCCGCCGCCTCGGCGATGCGCGCGGCCAGCGCCGCCACGTCGGGGTCGGTGAACAACCATTGGACCCGGATCTCGGCTCCGGTCGCGGCGCGCAACCGGGTGACCGCGCGGGTCGCGAGCAGTGAGTTGCCGCCGAGGTCGAAGAAATCGTCGTCCAGGCCGATTTGATCGCAGCGCAGCACCTCGGCGTACACCTCGGCGATGGTCCGTTCCAGCGGGGTCGTCGGGGGACGGTATTGGTCGGACAGGTTCGGCACGGGGAGTGCGCGGCGGTCGAATTTGCCGTTGGCGGTGAGCGGGAAGGTGTCGAGCAGTACGACGGCCGCCGGAATCATATGGGCGGGCAGCACGGCGCGGGCGTGCGCCAGCAACGCTCGGTCGTCGATCGAATGGCCCTGCGCGGCGACCACGTACGCGACGAGCCGAATACCGTTCGCGACGCGCACCGCCGCCACCGCGACATGTCGCACCGCGTCGTCCTCGGCCAGCACCGCCTCGATCTCGCCGAGTTCGACACGCCTGCCGCGCATTTCGACCTGGAACTCGCCGCGCCCCAGGTATTCCAGCGCCCACACCCCTCGGGTCCAGCGCACCATGTCGCCGGTGCGGTAGAGCCGCTCGCCGCCGTCGTGCGCGACGAAGCGCTCCGCCGTGCGCGCGGGCGCGTCGAGATAGCCTCGGGCCAATTGCACACCGGACAGATACAGTTCGCCCGGCGCACCGGGGGGCACCGGCCGCAGGTGACGATCCAATACGTGGACGCGGGTATTCGCGACGGGTGTGCCGATCGGAACCGACGCCGCCGCACCGCCGGTCGCCGGGTGGGCGGTGACCACGGTGGCCTCGGCGAGTCCGTACCAGTTGATCAGCTCCGTGCCGAGCAGATCGGCCGCGAAGGCGGCCGCCGTCGCGGCCGACAGCGCCTCACCCGCGGCGAAGACCCGCCGCAGCGACGGGTAGATCCTGGGCTGTCCATCCAGGAAGGCCGCGAGCATGGACGGTACGAAATGTGCCGTACTGACCCGATTTTCGACGATAACACGGGCCAGATACGCCGGATCGCGGTGGCCGTCCGGTGCGGCGAGGACGATCGACGCGCCGGTCTGCAAGGGCCACAGCAGTTCCCAGGCGGCGATATCGAAGGTGATGGGCGTCTTGTGCAGGACGGTGTCGGTGCCGTCGTGCGGGTAGTGTTGCTGCGCCCACCGGAACTGGTTGACCAACTGGCGGTGCGTGGTGGCCACGCCCTCGGGTCGGCCGGTCGAACCGGAGGTGTGGACGACGTAGGCGATATTGTCCGCGCGCACACCGCTTTCCAGCGCCGGGACCACCTCGACCGACAGATACAGCGTGTCCACCGCGACGACCTGCACGCCGGACGCGGTGGTGAATCCGTCGGCGGTGGTGGTCAATACGCATATGGGCGCGGCACTGTCGAGGACCTGCTCGCTGTATTCGACAGGTTGGTCCGGATCGATCGGCACATAGCCACCGCCCGCGCGCAGCACCGCGTAGATCGCCACGACCAGATCGATCCCGCGCCGCATGGCCACGGCGACAAGGGCTTCCGGTCCGACGCCCCAGCGGCTCAGCTCGGCGGCCAGCACGCGGGATCGAGCGTCGAGGTCGGCGTAGCCGAGCACCGTCTCGCCGAAACGCACGGCGGGCGCGTAGGGGGTGCGCGCCACCTGCGCGTCGAAAAGTGTGAGCAGCGTGGACTCGTCGCGCAGCTCCGGCATGTCGGTGTCGGCATTGACGGTGGCCAGGGCGGTGCGTTCGGCGTCGAGCAGGATATCGATATCGGCGATCCTGGCCTGCGGAGTGTCGGCGAACCGGCCGATCAGCGTCGAAAGACGGTGCGCCAGCCGCCTTGCCGCCCCGGCGTCGAACAGGTCGCGCAGGTATTTGAGGGTGACGCGCAACTGATTGTCGAGCACCACCGTCACGGTGAGCGGGTAGTGGGTGCCATTGACCGCGTCGACTCCGATGACGCTCATTCCGTCGACGGCGCCTGCCTTTTCGAGTCCCTCGCGATCCACCGGGAAGGATTCGAAGACCACCAGGGAGTCGAAGAGCCCCTCCGTGCCGATGGTCCGCTGGATCTCGCTCAGGCCGAGGTGATGGTGGTCGAGCAGTGCGGCCTGCTCGGTCTGAAGTTGGCGCAGCAGGCCGCCGAGTGTGTCGGTGGCCCCCAGCCGCACCCGCACCGGGATCACGGTGCGGAACAGCCCGATCATCGACTCGACGCCGCTCAATTCGGGTGGGCGGCCGGAGACCGTCGCGCCGATGACGACATCGTCGCGGTCGATGCTGCGGCCGACGAGCAGACCCCAGGCGGCCTGCACCACGGTATTGGCGGTGACGCCGAGTCCCGCGGCCAGACGGGTCAGCGCGGTGGTGTCGGCGGGCGACAGCTCGAAGGCCACTTCACCTATGCCCGAGGCGATCTCGCGACCCGGATCGACCGGCGCCAGCGGGGTCGGCCCCGCGATACCCGCCAGCGAGGTCCGCCAGGCCGTGCGGGCCGCCGCGCGGTCCTGCTCGGCAAGCCAGGCCAGGTAGGCGCGGTAGGACGGGACGTGCGGCCGCGTGCGTGCGGCCGCGCCCATGGCGTAGCAGGTGAGCAGATCCCTGGTCAGCAATGGCATGGACCAGCTGTCGACCAGGATGTGGTGGCTGGTGATCAGCAGGTGGTAGTGGCCGCTGCCGTCGGTCGCCGCACCGGAGCGGATCAGGGTGAAGCGCAGCAGCGGGGCCGCGCCCATCTCGAAATGCTCGGCCAGATCGGCAGCCTCGACGGCCGCGAGTTCCCGATCCGCCTCGGCCGGGTCCAGATCGTTCACCTCGACCAGTCGCCACGGCGCCTCGACCGAATCCTGCACCACCTGAACGGGATTGCCCGCGTCATCGGCGGCGAAGGCGACGCGCAGGTTGTCGTGACGGTCCAGGACGGCCTGTGCGGCCGCGCGCAGGCGGCGCGCATCGACCGTGCCGCCCAGATCGAGCACGAACTGGGTGATGTACATGTCGAGCGACCCGTCGGCCAGCATCGCGTGGAACGCGATGCCGGATTGCGTCGGGGTCAGCGGCCAGATGTCGGACAGGTTCGGATAGGCGCGGGCCAACCGGTTTATCTCCGATTGCCGCAGCGACACCAGCGGGAAGTCCGACGGGCCGAATCCCCCGGTATCGGTCCGCAGACCGTGTTCGGCGAGTCCGCCGAGCGCGCGAATCCAGTGCTCGGCGAAGGCTTTCACCTCGTTCGCGCCGAATGCCGCCACCGCGTAGTCGAATCGGACCAGCAGGCCCTCGTCGGTGGCGTCCACGGTGAGGTCGAGCAGCAGATCCTCGGCCGGGGCGTCGGTGTGCACCCGCGCCGGGCGCAGGTCGCGGTAGCGCAGTGCGAGGCGGCCCGATTCGAGTGCCGAGAGCCGTTGCGCCGCATCCGGATTCAGGTGGCGCAGCAGACCGTAGCCGCGTCCGCCCGAGGGGACCGCGCGGCGCGCCTCCTTCACCGCGGCCAGTGCCGCGCCCGCCGCCGGACCGCCGATGAGCGCGTCATCGGCATCGATCCCGTCCAGGCGCAGTCGCATCGGATAGTCGGTGGTGAAGCCGCCGACCATGCTGTCGGCCCGATCCGGCCCGATCCCGCGACCATCGGCCGAGAGCCGCACGACCGGGCCTACGGTGCGGGCCACCGCGGTGTCCGCGCCGGTGTGCATGGCGAGCGCGACCGCGGTGAGCAGCACATCGTCGACGGTGGTGTGATACGCCTCGGCCACGGCCGCGACCGCCTCGGTGCCCTCCGCGGTAATGGCCAGCGAGACCCGGTTGCGCGGACCGGGATTCGCGCTCCGCCCCGAGGTGGGGCCGAGAGTCCGTTCCCACCACGGGATCTCCGCGAGCGTCTCGGCAGCGAAGGCCCGATCGTGCAACCCGGCGACGAGGGTGCCCACACCGGATTCCGGCACGGCGGGCGCCGCGTGCCTGCCGCGATTCCACGCGGCGGTGAGCTGATCGATGACGGTGCGCCAGGAGATGTCGTCCACCACCAGACCGTTCGCGACCACCACCAGGGTGGTCCCGCTCAGCACGAAGTGGATATTGCGACCCGCCACCGGATCCAGCGCCGCGGCCGCGGCCAGCACCACATCGTCGAGCGGTAGCGCCGTCTCGCCGCGCTCGGGATCCAGCCGCCCGAAATGTTCGCCGTCGCGCTCGGCCAGCGGCGGAATGCGCAGGGCGGGCGCGGTTCCGGTCAGCCGCGCCCACAGCAGCGGATGCTGGTCCAGCACCGCGTCGACAGTGGCCGACACCGCGTCGGCGGGGCAGTTCGGCGGCACGTCCAGGGTGAGCGCGCGCACCTCCACCCATTGGCCCTCGGCCACCAACCGGGCCGCGGTCGCGGTCAGGGGCAGTTCACCGGATTCGTCGGCGGCGCCCGCCACGGTGGCGATCTCGGCCAGCGCGCCGACCGTGCGTCGGGTGAAAATCTCGTGCGGAGCGAAATCCACACCGTCCTCGCGGCAGCGCGACACCACGCGAATGGCACGGAAACTGTCGCCGCCGAGGGCGAAGAAGTCGTCGTCGAGTCCGACGCGCGCCACCCCGAGCACCTCGCCCATCGCGGCGGCGATGGTCTGCGCGGCGATCGTCCCCGGCGCCCGGTAGGCCGGCGCGGCGAACTCCGGGCGCGGCAGCGCCCGCCGGTCCAGCTTGCCGACGGGGCTCAGCGGGATCTCGTCGAGCACCACCACGGCGGCGGGCACCATCTGCTCGGGCAGCGTGCGCGCCAATTCGGCGGTGAGCAGGGCGGTATCGAGGAAACGTCCAGGGGAGGGTCGCACGTAGGAGACCAACATCGGTGCGCCCGTGTCGGATTCGTGGGCGACGGTGACCGAGAAGTCGACCCTGTGCCGCGTGGTGAGGGCGGCGTCGATCTCGCCGAGCTCGACCCGCAAGCCGCGCACCTGCACCTGGAAGTCGTTGCGGCCCACGTAGTCCAGCACCGCCGAACCGCGCCGCCACCGCACCACGTCGCCGGTGCGATAGAGCCGCTCCCCCGGCGCGCCGAAGGGATCGGCGACGAAGCGCGCGGCGGTGAGCCCGCGCCGCTGCAGGTAGCCGCGCGCGAGTTGCACACCACCCAGGTACAGCTCACCCGCTACGCCCTCGGGCACCGGACGCAGTCGCGCGTCCAGCACCAGCGACCGGGTGCCGCGAATCGGCCCACCGAGCGCGGGCGGCTCACCCGCCCGCAGCGGCGGGCTGATATTGGTCATGATGGTGGTCTCGGTGGGGCCGTAACCATTGTGGAAGCGGCGCTCCCCCACTTCGGCCCACCGCGCCGCCAGATCCGCGGGCAGGGCTTCGCCGCCCGACACGACGACCCGCAACCCGACGAGCGCGGCCGAATCCAACGCGGCCAGCACCGATGGGGTGAGGAAGGCGTGCGTGACCCGCTCGCGTCGGATCAGCTCCGCCAATTCCGCACCGCCGCCGAGCAGCGGCGGCGTCAGGACGAGCGCGCCACCGGCACCGAGCGCGAGCAGCAGTTCCAGCACCACCGCGTCGAAAGCGGGCGCGGCGAAGGACAGCGCGCGGGTCTGCCCGTCGAGTCCATAGCGCTCGACCTGTTCGGCGCCGAAGTTGGCCAGGCCCGCGTGCGTCACCACCACACCCTTGGGCAGGCCTGTCGAACCCGAGGTGTAGCAGACGTAGGCGGCGTTTTCGGGCCGCAGCGGCCCGCGCAGTTCGCGCGCGGTGAGCGGCGCGTCGGAGCGGGTGGCCACCTCCACGGTGAAATCGCGGTCGTCGAGCGCGACCCAGCCGCCGTCGGTCAGCTCCGGCAGCGACAGGATATCGGCGGCGGTGGTGATCCCCAGCGCCACACCGGAATCGGTGATCATATGCGCGATGCGGTCGGCGGGGTAGGTCGGATCGATCGGCAGGAAGGCCGCGCCGGTCTTGGCCACGGCCCACAGCGCGAGCACCGATTCGATGGAACGGCGCAGCGCCAGCGCGACCAGGACATCGGGTCCCGCGCCGCGGTCGATCAGCGCGCGGGCCAATTGCGCGGAGGCGGCGTCGAGATCGCCGTAGCCGAAGGCCCGGCCCTCGGCGATCAGTGCGGGCGCACCGGGATTCAGCGCGGCGGCCGCCGCCATCAGCTCGGGCAGGGTGCGCGGCGCGACGGCGGGTCCGCCGGTGCGGGTGAGCAGGTCGGCGCGCTCGGCGTCGTCCACCAGGTCGATATCGCCGACCGGCACGCTCGGATCGGCCGCCGTCGCGGCCAGGACGCGACGGAACCGGCGGCCGAGATCGACCACCGTGGACTCATCGAAAAGATCACGGGCATAGCCGAATTCGGCGACCAAACCGGCCGCAGACCCGTCCTCGCCACGGCGCTCCCCGATGGTCAGCAGCAGATCGAATCCGGCGATATCGGGGGCGGCGCCGAGCGGGGTGAAGCTCAGGCCGGACAGTTCGAAGACGGGCGCGACCGGGTTGTCGAACGACAGTGCCACCTGGACCAGCGGATGCCTGCCCGTGAACCGTTGCGGCGCACGGAGTTCCACCAGCCGCTCGAAGGGGATATCGGCGTTGGCGAAGGCGCGCAGATCGGTCTCCCGATTGGCGGCGAGCAACTCGGCGAACGACAGCGCGGCGGCCACCTCGGTGCGCAGCACCAGGGTATTGGCGAAGGCGCCGATCAGATTGTCGAGTTCGGGTTCGCCGCGGCCCGCGACGGGCGTGCCGACCGCGATATCGGCACTGCCCGACAGTCGCGCGAGCAGCACCGCCAGCGCGGTGCGCACCACCGTGAACAAGGTCGCGCGATGCGCGCGAGCCAGTCGCTCCAGCGCGCCGTGCACCTCGGCGTCGACGGTGAATTCCACCCGGCCACCGACGAAACTCGGTGCGGCGGTGCGCGGACGGTCCACCGGAAGGACGAGTTCGTCCGGTAGTCCAGCCAATTCGCCGCGCCAATACTCGAGCTGCTGCCCGGCCGGCGTCGCGGGATCGGAGTCCGCGGCGAGCAGATCGCGCTGCCACAGCGCGTAATCCGCGTATTGGACCGGCAGCGGCGTCCACGCCGGGGCCGCGCTCTCGGCGCGCGCGCGGTAGGCGAGCACGACATCGCGGGTCAGCGGACCCGTCGACCAAGCGTCCGCGCCGATGCGATGCACCACGACGGCGAGCACGTACTCGCTGCCCCCGAGCTGGAAAAGCCTGGCGCGCAACGGGATTTCGCCGGTCACGTCGAACCCCTCGGTCACCATCCGGCTGACCTCGTGCGCCACCCGCTCCTCGCCGATCGGGATCGGCGCCAGGTCTATGGCCGCCTCGTACGGCGGCAGGACGCGCTGCACCGGTCCCTCGAGTGTCCACGGATAGACGGTGCGCAGCACCTCGTGCCGGACCAGCACATCGGCAATCGCCGCGCGCAGCGCGGCGGTGTCCAACTCACCCGAGAGCCGGATCGCGATCGGAATGTTCGGCACGGCGGCGGCCGTGCCGAATTGGTTCAGCAGCCACATGCGCCGCTGGGCCTGCGACAGCGGAATCTCCTCGGGGCGGCTGCGCGCACGCAACGGCAGTCGACCGACGGCGGCGTGGGCCACCCTGACCGCCAAGGCGGCCACCGTCGGGGCCTGGAAAAGCGCGCGCACCGGGACGCGGGAGTCCAACAGCGCGCCCAGTCGGGCGACGACCCGACTCGCGAGCAGCGAATCGCCACCCAGAGCGAAGAAGTCGTCCTCCACGCCGATGCGCTCACGGCCGAGCACTCGGCCGTAGACCTCCGCCACGACCTCTTCGATCGGCGTGGTGGGTGCCCGGTGGGCCGGGGTCTCGAACTCCGGATCCGGCAGGGCCTTTCGATCCAGCTTGCCGTTGTCGTTGCGCGGCAACGCGTCCAGGATCACGAAGGCCGACGGCACCATATGGGACGGAAGCACCTCGGCCAGCGCGGATTTCAGGTTCGCCGCCTCCGGAGCCGCGGGCGCGGCCGCCACCGCGTAGGCCACCAGGCGCGCACCGGTCCGATCCGATCGCACCAGCACCGCCGCCTGCGCGATCTCGGGCAGCGCCAGCAGCGCCGCCTCGATCTCACCCAACTCGATGCGGAAACCGCGAATCTTCACCTGGGAGTCGGAGCGACCGCGATACTCCAACTCGCCCCCGGCATTCCACGCCACCAGATCGCCGGTGCGATACATGCGCGCCCCATACTGGAAGGGGTCGGCGAGGAAACGCTCGGCGGTCAGATCCGGCCGACCGAAGTAGCCGCGCGCCAACTGTGTTCCAGACAAATACAATTCGCCGGAGACACCAACCGGGACCGGCATCAGCCGCGCATCGAGCACGTAGACCCGACTGTTCCATTCGGGTGCGCCGATGGGCACCGCGACGATATCGGCGGAGCCGACGCGGTGGGCGGTGCAGGAGACCGCCGCCTCGGTCGGGCCGTACAGATTCCACAGTGCCGCACGGGGATAGGCCGCGCGCAGACCGGTGGCCAGGGCGGCGGGCAGCGCCTCACCGATGGCAAGGATGCGGCGCAGCGGTGAGACGGGTGCGATATCGACGACGAGGAGCGCGTCCAGCAGGGAGGGCACGGCGTGCAGCGTGGTCACGCCCGCGCGGGCCACGAGTTCGGCGAGGTAGGTCGGATCGCGGTGGCCGTCGGGCGCGGCCACCACCAGGCGGCCACCGCAGATGGCTGCCGACCAGAACTCCCAGACCGACAGATCGAAGGTGGCGACGGTCTTCAGCAGGAAAACCTCGCGCGGGCCGAGATCGAACTCCGCGGTCTTCCAGAGCAATTGGTTGACAATGGCGCGGTGCGAGACGGCGACGCCCTTGGGGCGGCCGGTCGAGCCGGAGGTGAACACGAGGTAGGCGATGTGGTCGGCGGTCAGCGGCGCACGCCGGTCCTGCTGCGTGACGGGCGCGGAATCGAGGCCGCTCGAATCGAATTCGTCCAGGTCGAGTACGGGAATCGAGGCCGACCGGAATCCGGTGGCGGCATCGGTGATGATGCGAATCGGGTCGACGGTGTCCAGGATGTAGGCGGTGCGATCGGCGGGTTGATCCGGGTCGATCGGCACATACACGCCGCCCGCCTTGGTCACCGCGTACATGGCGACGACGAGGTGCACCGAGCGGCGCAGCGCGAGCACGACCCGCGATTCCGGTCCGACACCGAGTGCGATCAGGTGGCGAGCCAGCAGATTCGCGCGGTTGTCCAGCTCGCGATAGGTCAGCTCGACCCGCGTAGCGTCATCCAGCAACGCGACAGCGGCGGCGTGGGTGGCGACAGTTCGATCCAGCAGGGTCGACAGCGTGGCCGCTGGATCGACCGGGTGCGCGGTCGCATTGCGCACCGCGAGCAGGTCGGTGCGCTCGGCGCGGGTGAGCATATCGATCGCACCGACAGGCTGGTCCGGATCGGCGAGCACAGCGGTGAGGACCGTGGACAGGCGCGCCACGAAGCCACTGGCGGTGGCGGCGTCGAAAAGATCGGTGGCATAGGTGAGGAAGCCGTCGATACCGGTCGGGTCGCCGGGTTCGTCGTGGTCCGCGCCGAGGATCAGATGCAGATCGAATTGGGAGACATTGAGATCCACGTCGATGCCCGCGACGCTCAATCCAGGGAGCTCCAGTGCGGTTCGGGTCGGATTCTGGAAGGACAATCCCACCTGGAACACCGGATGATGCGCGGTCGACCGACGCGGATTCAACACCTGCACCACACGCTCGAACGGAATATCCGCGTGCGCGAACGCCCGAAGATCCGAATCCCGCTGTCTGCGCAATAGTTCGGTGAAGGAAGCACCGCCCGCGTAGCGGGTGCGCAAAACCAGCGTATTGCCGAAGATCCCGATCAGATCCTCGAGTTCCCGCTCTGCGCGACCCGCGATCGGCGAGCCGATGGCGATATCGTCGGCGCCCGACAACCTGGCCAGAACCACCGCGAAGGCGGTGCGAACCACCGTGGACAACGTCGCACCGTGCGCACCGGCCAAATCCATCAACGCCGCACGGGTTTCGGCATCGATCGACATCGCGACCCGCGCGGCCGCCATCGTCGCCACCGCAGGGCGCGGCCGATCGGTGGGCAGTTCCAGCAGATTCGGCACACCGGCCAATTCGGTGCGCCAGAACAGCATCTGCTGCCCGGCGATCGAAACCGCGTCGTCCTCGTCCCCGAGCACGGCCCGCTGCCACAGTGCGTAGTCCGCGTACTGCACCCGCAGCGGTTCTCTCGACAGCGCCTCCCCCGCCGTATACGCCACCAGCACATCGCGCATCAGCAGATTCAACGACGAGGTGTCCGCGGCGATTCGATACACCACCACGGCCAGTACGTATTCGTCCGGGGCATCGGTGATCTGGAACAATCGCACCCGCATCGGCGTCTCGACGGTGACATCGAAGGGCGCGACCGCCGATTCGAGGACCGCCGCCGCCACCTGGTCCGCGGCGATCGGGCGAGGAATCACAGCGAGTCCGGCCTGCGCCGCCGACAGTACGACCTGGATGGGACCGTCGATGGTCTCCGGGTAGACGGTGCGCAGGATCTCGTGCCTGGCCACCACCTCCTCGATCGCATCGGCCAGCGCGTCGAGATCGAGTTCTCCGGTCAGCCGCAGCGCGAACGGCAGATTGTATGCGGCCGAACCGATTCCATCCTGATCGAAGCGGTTGAGGAACCACATGCGCTGCTGGGCCTGCGAGAGCGGCAGACGTTCGGGCCGCTCGATCGCACCCAGTGCGGGTCCGTGGGCGCCTCGGGGCGGCGATTCGATGACGGCGGGCGGCGCGGTGACAACCGCGTCAGCAACGATGACGACCGTCTCCGGAGGGGTAGCGGCGTCCTCAGGGACGACGACCGCAACTTCAGGCGAGATCACGACTGCCTCAGGCGCAACCGCGACTGCCTCGGGCGAGATCACCACCGCGTCGGGTGCGGTGGCTGTCGGGGTCTCGAGTTGGGCGCGACCCGAAACGTCCACAGGCACCGAGAACTCCGCCTCGACCTCGGTGCGGCCCACGTAGTTCAGAACACCCGCGCCCGCGCTGTCCTCACGCCAGACCACCTGGTCGCCGGTGCGGAATATGCGCTCGCCGAAGCCGAAGGGGTTGGCCACGAACCGATCCGCCGTGTGATCCGAACGGTGCGCGTACCCGCGCGCCAGTTGATCGCCCGCGAGGTACAACTCACCGGGCACGCCGACGGGTACCGGCCGCAGCCGCGAATCCAGCACGTACACCTGCGAGTTCCACTGCGGCACACCAATGGGCGAACTGTGGTCGGCCACGTAATCCACCGGCAGGCAGGCAATCGAAACCGCCGCCTCGGCCGGACCATACAGACTGTGCACCTCGGCGTCGCATACCCGCAGCAGCGCGGCGACGGTCTCCGGAACCGGTGCCGCGCCGACGACGAACACATCCCGCAGCGAGGGAAGCGAACCCGCCTCGGCATGTTCGGCGAAGGCCGAGAGCATCGACGGGGCGAAGTCGGTGACCGTGACTTCCCGCGCGGCGATCACCTCCGCCAGATACGCCGGATCGTTTCGACCATCCGGCGTCGCCACAACCAGTTTCGCCCCAACGCGCAGGGGCAACAGCAGACCCAACAGCGCCGCATCGAGAGTCGTCGCGGCCCGGTGCAGGTAGACATCGTCAGAATCCAGCGAGTACTCCGCCGACATCCAGGCGATCCGGTTGTTGATCGCCACATGGGAAACAACCACGCCCGCAGGCTCGGAGGTGAACACGACATAGGCGGGATGGTGCGGCCGCACCGGCCGCAGCAATTCGTGGGCCGCCACCGGCGACCCGTCGTATCCGGCCGTATCGAGGGTGTCGAGCGCGAGTACTTTGGCCGCACCCGCGACTGCCGCCGCATCCGCGGCAGTGGTGAGTACGCAGTCCAGTTGGGCCGTCTCGAGTATGCGTGCGGTGCGTTCGGCCGGATGATCCGGATCCAACGGCACATACGCACCACCAGCCGTCACAATCGCATACATACCCACAACAAGATCCAACGACCGACGAACAGCCAAACCCACCAACGACTCCGCACCCACACCCTGCGAAATCAACAACCGCGCAAGACGATTCACCCGACCATCGAACTCACCATAAGACAGCTCGACACCCTCGAACGACACCGCCACAGCCTCCGGATGCGCCGCCACCGCACGCCGATAACCATCCAGCAGCAATTCGGCGGGTACCGGATGCGCCGTGTCATTCCAGTCGACCAGGATGCGCGCCCGCTCATCGATGGTGAGCAGATCGAAGTCGAGCCGATCGGGTGCCTGCGGGTGGATGGGCGTGGCGAGCCGGGTTTCGTCCGCTGCCGGGCTTTCCTGGAAGTCGTTGCGCCCCGGGAATTCCAACTCATTCCCGGCTGCCCGGCGCACCAGATCGCCGGTGCGATACAGACGCGAACCAGGTTCGAACGGATTGGCCACGAACCGTTCGGCCGTCGCACCGGGGCGGTCGTGGTAGCCGCGCGCCTGTTGCGCGCCTGCGATGTACAGCTCACCGTCCGCACCGGTCGGCACCCGCGAAAGCCGCTCGTCCAATACGTATTCGGTGACACCCCGAATCGGCCCGCCGATGGTCGCCGGTCCGTCGGGCGACGGTGGCGCACCGATATTGGTGATGGTGGTGGCCTCGGTCGGACCGTAGCCGTGGTAGAACTCCCTGCCGGGTCGCGCCCAGCGCCGCGACAACTCCGGCGGACATATCGCGCCGCCCGCGACCACCACTCGCAACTCGTCCAATCCGGCCGGATCAACCGAGGTCAGCGCGGCAGGGTTCATGAACGCGTGCGTCACGCCTTCGCGACGCAGCAGTCCGCCGAGTGCGGCGCCACCGACGACATCGGACGCCACCACGACCATGGCTGCCGCACCGCCAAGTGCCAGTAGCAGTTCCATGATCGAGTCGTCGGAGGACGGCGCGGCGAGATGCAGGGTGCGCGAGTCGAAGCCCACCCGGAAACGCTCGTGCAGTTCGGCACAGAGACCTGCCAGCCCGGCCTGGGTGACGACCACACCTTCGCGGTGCGTGCCGCCGGGGTAGACCACATACGCGGGATGTTCGGCGCGCAGCGGGTGCAGCCGATCGGCGTAGCCGATCGGCTCGCTCGAGTAGCGCGCCAATTCCGTTGCGGTGTCGATGGAGTCGATCCTCAACCAGTCGATGGCCTCCGGCAGCGCGGCCTGTTCGGCGGCCACGGTGAGTCCGAGCAGCGCCCCGGAGTCGGCTACCAGGTACGCGGCCTTCGGATCGGCCGGATCCACGGGAACGAAGGCCGCGCCGCTCTTGGCCACCGCCCACACCGCGACCACCGAGTCGATCGAACGCGAAATACCCACCGCGACCAGGCATTCCGGGCCTATGCCCCGGTCGATGAGCAGGCGCGCCAAACGGGTCGAGCGTTCGTCGAGTTCCTCATAGCTCAGCCGCTCGCAGGTGCTTGTCGCCGCCGCGAGGATCAGCGCGGCCCCGGTGGGATTGGCCTCCACCGCCGTGGCCATGAGCTGCGGCAGCGTGGTGACGCGCGACTTGCGGGTGCGTGCGGGCCGGATCCGTGCCGAGCGGGTCATGCGTGCACCACACCCCTGATCCGCTCGCACCTCTGCTCGACCACCCGCACCATGGAGCCGATCACCCTGCCTCTGTCGCACGCTTCGCCTCGGATCCGATTCGCCCGGATCCTCGGCTGGTCATCTGTCCATCGTTACGGCGTGGCGTGTGAGCGGCACGCCCCAACAAATGTCGTGGCGATTATGCACTGCGGGGCCGAATTCGGCCCTGCGGATCTCAGCTACCCCCGCTGATCAGGGCGGACAGTTGCGGACCCAGCACCGCCAACGCATCGGGACTCACCATCTGATCGTGGGTGACCGGCACCGAATGCTCGATGATCGCGCCGGTGACATACGGACGCCAGTCGGCCGCGGTCTGTCCGGTCGGCCCCTGCTGGGTCGGATCGCCCAGTGCCGCGCTGAAATACGCGACCGAACCATCGAACACACCGGGCCGGTAGCCCGCGATGAGCGCCGCCGAGCGGACCGCGCCCCGGTAGATCTGGCGCAGCCGCTCCGGGGTGAGGACGATCAGATCGCGCGGGATCATGGCGTGCAGCGCGGAAAGGGCCTCCGGCGACAGGTCGTCGATATCATCCTGCAGCGCGAGCACATCCGGGCCGATGCCGAGTTCGGCCAGCGCGCCCCGCACCGCTTCCCGGAAGCCCGCCTCGTCGGCCTCCGGGAAACTGTCGAGCATCGCCAGCAGCTCCACCCGCTCGCCTGCCGCCTGGAGTTCGACCGCGACGGCGTGGGCCAGCACACCGCCGAGCGACCAGCCGAGCAGTCGATACGGCCCGCTCGGCTGGACCGCCTTGATCTCGGCGACATAGCGGCCGGCCAACTGCGCCAACGATTCCGGCACGAATCCGGCTTCCGAGAGCGCGGGCGACTGGAGACCGTAGATGGGCTGATCGGCGGGCAGGTATCCGGTCAGTCCGGCGTAGGCCCAGGCCAGGCCGTACATCGGATGGACGCAGAACAGCGGGGTCGCCGCGCCGCCGGGGCGGATCGGCAGGAGCACGCCCAGCGCGGTGTGCGCCTCGGGATCGGGCGCGGAATCGATGCGCGCGGCCAGTCCGGCCACCGTCGCATCGGTGAAGAACCACGGCACCGCGACCGTCGCGCCGACGGCCGCGCGCAACTCGGCCACCGCGCGGGTGGCCAGCAGCGAATTGCCGCCCATGGCGAAGAAGTCGTCGTCGCGGCCGACCCGCGCCGCGCCGAGCAGTTCGGCGAAGACGGCGGCCACGGCCTCCTCGGTGGGGGTCTCCGGGGCGCGATACTCCGTACCTGGGCCGAATTCCGGTGCGGGCAGCGCCTTGCGGTCCAACTTGCCATTCGGCGTCAGCGGCAGCGCGTCCAGCGCGACCAAGGCGTCGGGCACCATGTAGCCGGTCAGGAACCGGCCGACCTGCTCGCGCACTGCCACCGAATCCAGTTGCGCGCCATCGGCGGCCACCACATATCCGATGAGCCGCTGGCCCGCGCCGTCCCCACGCACCAGCACGGCCGCCTGACCGACACCGGGGCAGCGCAGCAGCGCCGACTCGATCTCGCCCAACTCGATCCGGAACCCGCGCAACTGCACCTGCTGATCGCCGCGACCCGCGTACTCCAGCTTGGTATCGCGCCACCGACCCAGGTCACCCGTGCGGTACATGCGCGAACCCGGCTTGCCGAATGGATTGGCCACGAAGCGGGTCGCGGTGAGTCCCGGCCTGCCGAGGTAGCCGCGCGAGAGCTGCGCGCCGACCACGTGGATCTCGCCGGGCACCGCGACCGGGGCCGGATGCAGGCGCGAGTCCAGCACGTACGCGTCGAGACCCGCGATGGCCCGGCCGATCACGCTGGCCGGGTTGGCCGCATCGGCCGCATCGAGCGGCAGGAACGAGACGTGCACGGTGGTCTCGGTGATGCCGTACATATTCACCAGGCGGGTCGCCGCACCGTCGTGCCGCTCGTACCAGCGCGCGAGTTTGCGCAGATCCAGTGCCTCGCCGCCGAATACGACGTAGCGCAGCGCCAGGGCGGCGTACTCGGCCGCCCGATCCGCCTCCACCAGTTGGTAGAACGCCGACGGCGTCTGGTTGAGGACGGTGACCCGCTCGCGAATCAGCAACTCGCGGAATTCGTCCGGCGTGCGCGAGGTCGGGTAGTCGACCACCACCACGGTGCCGCCGTGCGCGAGTCCGCACCACAGCTCCCACACCGAGAAATCGAAGGCGAAGGAGTGGAACATGGTCCACACATCGGTCTCGTCGAAACCGAACAGCGACTGGGTGTTCGCGAACAGCTCCAGCACATTTCGATGGGTCACGCCGACGCCCTTCGGCACGCCCGTGGAGCCGGAGGTGTAGATGACGTAGGCCAGGTTGTCCGGGCGCAACGGTTTGCGGCGATCCACATCGGTGATGGGAGCGTCCGAGTGATTGTCCGCCTCGGACATCAGGACCACCGGCAGTGCGCCGACCGGGACCGCGTCGCGCTCGGGCTCCGTGGTCAGCACGCAGACCGGGGCCGCGTCGGCGAGCATGAACTCCAAACGCCGCACCGGATACGTCGCATCGATCGGCAAATACGCCGCACCACTGAGCAACACCGCCAACAACGCGACCGGCAACTCCTCCGTCCGCGAAACCGACACCGCCACCAACGATTCCGGACCAGCACCCTGCGCGATCAGCGCCCGCGCCACCTGATTGGCGCGGTGCAGCAGTTCCCGGTAGGTCAGCGTGGTCTCGCCGTATCGAATGGCGGGTGCGTTGGGCCGCCGCCAGACCTGATCGGTGATCAGCGTCGGCAGGGTCGCGCCCGGCACCCAGGTGCCGCGCGAATTCCAGGCCCGCAGCACCAGTTCCCGCTCGCCGGGGGCGAGCAAATCGATATCGCCGACCGGCAGGGTCGGCTCGGCCGCCACGGCCGCCAGAATCCGACCGAAGCGGTCGGCGAAATCGCGCACGGTCGGTGCGTCGAACAGGTCGGTCGCGTAGCCGAATACCGCCGAGAGACCTTGTTGCGCCGGGTTTTCCGCGAGGGTCAGTTGCAGGTCGAACTTCGCGAGCGGGACCTGCGGGTCGATACCCGCCACGGTCAGGCCGGGCAGTTCCAGTTCGGCGGTGGCCAGATTCTGGAAGGTCAGCATGACCTGGAACAGCGGATGCCGGGCCGCCGAGCGCACCGGATCCAGCAGTTCCACCAGCCGCTCGAAGGGCAGGTCGGCATGGCCGAATGCCTCGATATCGGTGTGGCGCACCCGGCCGAGCAGATCGGCGAATCCCTCCGCCGGATCGACCTCGCTGCGCAACACCAGGGTGTTGACGAACATGCCGATGAGATCGTCGAGTTCGGTCTCACCGCGGCCCGCGACCGGGGTGCCGACCGCGATGTCACCGGTGCCCGACAGCCGGGCCAGCAGCACGGCCAGCGCGGCGTGCACCACCATGAACAGCGTCGAATTGTGCTGCTGCGCGAGCCGACTCAACCCGACGTGCACCTCGGCCGGAATCTCGAACTCGAGATTCGCACCCTGATAGGTGGCCACCGCCGGACGCGGACGATCGGCGGGCAACGCCAATTCCTCCGGCAGACCGGCCAGCGCGGCGCGCCAGTAGTCGGCCTGCTGCGAGATCAGGCTGTGCGGATCGGATTCCGCGCCGAGCACCGCGCGCTGCCACAGGCTGTAGTCGGCGTACTGCACCGCCAGCGGTGTCCACTCGGGCGCAGCGCCGCCGCTGCGCGCGGCGTAGGCGACGACCAGATCGCGGGTCAGCGGGCCGAGCGACCAACCGTCGGTGGCGATGTGGTGGGCCACGAAGACGAGCACGTGGTCCTGCGGGCCGAGCGCGTAGAGCGCGACCCGGAACGGAAGTTCCACGGTGACATCGAATCCGGCCCCGACCAGGCGGCGCACCTCGCCGGGCACCTCCTCGGCGGCGATCGGCAGCACGGGCAGCGGCACGACCTGCGCCTGCGCGATCCGCTGGATCGGACCGTCGGCCGTCTCCGGGTAGTTGGTGCGCAGGATCTCATGGCGGGCAACGAGATCGGTGACGGCGGCGGCCAGCGCGGCCGTGTCCAGCGCACCGGTCAACCGAATCGCGACCGGGATGTTGTACACCGCCGAGGTCGGATCGAAGCGGTTGAGGAACCACATGCGCTGCTGGGCCAGCGACAGCGGGACGGGTTCGGGTCGCTCCCCCGCCACCAACGCCACGCGACCGCCCGATCCGGCATACCGCTCCAGTTTCGCCGCGAGCCCGGCCACGCCTGCCGCCTCGAACAGCAGGCGCACCGGGACGCGGGTGTCCAGCGCCGCGCCGAGCCGGGCCGCGACCTGGGTGGCCAGCAGGGAATTGCCGCCGAGGGCGAAGAAATCGTCATCCGCGCCGACCTCGTCGCGGCCGAGCACCGCACCGTAGACATCGGCGACGATCTGCTCGATCGGGCCTTCGGGCGCCCGGTAGGCGAGGGCCTGGAATTGCGGATCCGGCAGTGCCTTGCGATCCAGCTTGCCATTGGTATTGCGCGGCAAAGCATCCAGAACGACGAAGGCCTCGGGCACCATGTACGACGGAAGCACCCGGTGCAGTGCCGATCTCAGCTCCGCGACATCGATCTCCGCATCGGCGGGCACCGGGTAGGCGACAAGCCGGTCGCCATTGGCGAGCACCGCCACCTGAGCGATCTCCGGCCGGGCCAGCAGCGCGGCCTCGATCTCACCGAGTTCGATGCGGAAACCGCGCACCTTGACCTGGAAGTCGGTGCGGCCCCGGTACTCGAGTTCGCCGTCCGAGGTCCAGGCGACCAGGTCGCCGGTGCGGTACATGCGGGCACCGACCTCGAAGGGGTTGGCCACGAAGCGATCCGAGGTCAACTCCGCGCGGCCGAAGTAGCCGCGCGCCAATTGCGCACCGGCCAAATACAATTCGCCCGACACCCCGACGGGCACCGGCCGCAGCCTGGCGTCCAACACGAAGACGCGGCAGTTCCACTCCGGCGCGCCGATGGGTACGCCCCCGATATCGGCCGCGCCGACCCGGTGGCTGGTGATCGATACGGCGGCCTCGGTCGGGCCGTACAGATTGAACAGCGCCACACCGGGTTTCGCGGACCGGAAACGCTGGGCCAGCGCGCCGGGCAGCGCCTCGCCGATGGCAAGCACCCGCCGCAGCGCGCCGACACCGACCAAGCCCGCGGCGTCGGTCACGAGCGCGTCGAGCATCGACGGCACCGCGTGCAGGGTGGTCACCGATTCGCGGGCCATCAGATCGTTGAGGTAGGCCGGATCGCGATGACCATCCGGCGCGGCGATGACCAGTCGACCACCGCACGCGACCGCCGACCAGAACTCCCACACCGACAGGTCGAAGGTGGCCGCCGTCTTCAGCAGCACCACATCGGTCGGCCCCAGGACGAAAGCCGCCGTCTTCCACAGCAATTGGTTCAGGATCGCCGCGTGGCTGACCGCGACGCCCTTCGGCTGCCCGGTCGAACCCGAGGTGAAGATGACATAGGCGGTGTTGTCGGTGCGCAGCGGCCCGACCCGCTCCGCGTCCGCGATCGGGCGACGATCCGGCACCAGCGAGGGATCATCGATCCGGACGATCGGCGCGAGGGGAGTGTGGAAGTCCGCGTCCGCGTTGGTGATCACGCACACCGGTGCGGCGGTCTCCAGAATGTAACCGGTGCGATCGGCGGGCTGATCCGGATCCACCGGCACGTACGCACCGCCCGCCTTGGTGACGGCGTACATGGCGACGACCAGGTCCACCGAGCGCCGGATCGCCAGCGCGACCCGCGCCTCCGGGCCGACGCCGCGCGAGATCAACCGGCGGGCCAGCGAATTCACCCGCGCGTCGAGTTCGGCGTAGGACAGTTCGACGCGGACGCCCGCGCTCTCGGCGATGAGCGCGGTGCCGTGCGGCGCCCACGCGACCGCGGCGTCCAGCACGGCGGCCAGGGTGCTGGTGCGCACCTTGCGTTCGGTGTCGTTCCAGGCGAACACCACCTCGTCGCGTTCGGCGGCGGCCAGGATCTCGATATCGCCGACCGGGACGGTCGCATCGGCGACGACGGCGGCGAGCACCCTGGCGAACCGATCAGCGAAGCCGCGCACCGTCTCGGCGTCGAAAAGGTCGGTGGCATAGGTGAAGAAGCCACCGATTCCCGTGGGCGCGCCCGACTCGTCATAGCCGTCGCCGACGATCAGATGCAGATCGAACTGGGAGACCGCGAGATCGGCCTCCACCGCGGCCACGGTGAGTCCCGGCAGTTCCAGGGCCGCGCGGGCCATGTTCTGGAAGGACAGACCCACCTGGAACACCGGATGATGCGCCGTGGACCGACGCGGATTCAATACCTCCACCAAACGCTCGAACGGAATATCCGCGTGCGCGAACGCCCGAAGATCGGACTCCCGCTGCCGGGTGAGGAGTTCGACGAAACTCGCGCCGCCGTCGTACCGGGTGCGGAACACCACGGTATTGACGAACATGCCGATCAGATCGTCGAGTTCCCGCTCACCGCGACCGGCCACCGGGGTGCCGATGGCGATATCGCCGGTCCCGGCGATCCGCGCCAGCGTGACCGCGAAGGCGGTGTGCACCGCCATGAACAGCGTCGCACCGTGCGCACGCGCCAAATCCCGCAGCGCCGCATGGGTCTCGGCATCGATCGACACCGCCACCCGCGCACCCGCCATCGTCGCCACCGCGGGGCGCGGCCGATCGGTCGGCAACTCGAGCAGGTCGGGCAGGTCGGCGAGTTCGTCGCGCCAGTAGGCGATCTGCTGCGCGGCAAGGGAATCGGCGCTGTCCTCGTCCCCGAGCACCGCGCGCTGCCACAGCGCGTAATCCGCGTACTGCACCCGCAACGGCTCCCACGACGGGGCCGCGCCCGCGGTGCGGGCGGCGTAGGCCACCATCACATCGCGGACCAGCGGACCCATCGAGGACGCGTCCGCCGCGATGTGATGCACCACAACGGCCAGCACGTATTCCGGTGTGGGCGCGTCGATTCGGTAGAGGGCCACGCGCAGCGGGACCTCATCGGTCACGTCGAAGGGCGTGGCCGCCAAAGTGTAGACCGCGCCCGCGATCTCGGATTCGGTGCGCTGCTGCGGCGCCACGCCCAGCGCGACGCGCTGGGCGGGCAGGATCACCTGCACCGGGCCGTCCGGCGTCTCCGGGTAGACGGTGCGCAGCACCTCGTGCCTGGCAAGCACGTCGTCCAGGGCGGCAGCCAGCGCGTCGGTGTCGAGTTCGCCCGACAGCCGCAGCGCGAAGGGCAGGTTGTAGGCCGCCGAGCCGACACCGTCCTGATCGAAACGGTTGAGGAACCACATGCGCCGCTGCGCCAGCGACAGCGGCAATCGCTCCGGCCGAGCGATACTGCCGAGTTCGATGCGCGCGGCGCCGAATTCGATGCCGTACGCTCCGTGCGCCTGCGATTCGATCGCGGCCGCGAGTGCCGTCACCGTCGGCGTCTCGAACAGCGCCCGCACCGGGACCCGACCGCCGATGGCCGCGCCGAGCCGGGCCACCAACTGGGTGGCGAGCAGCGAATTGCCACCGAGAGCGAAGAAGTCGTCGTCGGCGCCGACCCTGGCCAGACCGAGCACCTCGCCGAACACACCCGCCACGATCTCCTCGATCGCGGTCGTGGCCGCGCGGAATTGTTTGGCCTGGAAGGTGGGATCGGGCAGCGCCTTGCGGTCCAGCTTGCCACTGGGATTGAGCGGGAATTCGGCCAGCGCGACAATGGCGGCCGGAATCATGTACGCGGGCAGCGTTTCCGCGATGGCCGCGCGCAGCGGTTCGGCCTCGATCTCGGCGCCGGGCCGGGGCACCGCGTAGGCGACGAGCTGATCGCCCAGTGCCGTGGCGAGCACCAGCGCCACCGCTTGGCTCACCGCGGGCTGGGCCAGCAGGGCCGCCTCGATCTCGCCCAACTCGATACGCTGGCCACGGAACTTCACCTGGAAATCGGTGCGGCCCAGGTAATCCAGGACACCGTCCTCGTCGGCGGCGAGGGTCCGCCAGACGACCAGATCGCCGGTGCGATACATGCGCTTGCCGGGTGCGAAGGGGTTGGCGACGAAGCGATCGGCCGTCAGATCCGGGCGGCGCACATAGCCGCGCGCCAACTGATCACCCGCGAGGTACAGCTCGCCCGCGACGCCGACCGGCACCGGCCGCAGTCGCGAATCCAGCACGTAGACATGGGAATTCCACTGCGCGATACCGATCGGGACGCTGCGCTCGGTGGCCTCCTCGGCAGGCCAGTAGGTAATGGAGACGGCGGCCTCGGTCGGGCCGTAGAGATTGTGCGCGTCGGCATCGCAGATCGCGTGCAACGCGGTGACCGTCTCGGGCGGCAGCGCCTCGCCGATGACGAAGACATCCCGCAGCGACGGAATCGAACCCGCCGCGGTGTGGGCGGCGAACACCGTCAACATCGATGGCACGAAGTCGGTGACCGTCACCTCCTGCGCGGCGATCACCTCCGCGACATAGGCCGGATCGCGATGACCATCCGGCGTCGCCACGACCAGTTTCGCCCCCACGCGCAACGGCATGAAGAAGCCCCACAGCGACACATCGAAGGTGGTGGCCGTCTTCTGCAGGTACACATCATCGGAATCGAGCGGGTACTCCGCCAACATCCAGGTGATCTGGTTGTTGATCGCCCCGTGCGATACCGCGACGCCCTTGGGCTTGCCGGTGGACCCGGAGGTGAAGATGACATAGGCCGGATTGAGCGGCGAAACAGGCCGAGACAGTTCGTACGGCTGCACCGGAGTGCTGTCGAAGCCACTGGTATCGATGGCGTCGATGTACAGCGCCACCACGCCTTCCGGTGCGGCCACGGCATCGCGAGTGGTCGTCACCAGCGCGGTGGGCCGCGCGGTGTCGAGGATGTGGGCGATGCGTTCGGCCGGATGATCCGGATCCAACGGCACATACGCACCACCAGCCGTCACAATCGCATACATACCCACAACAAGATCCAACGACCGACGAACAGCCAAACCCACCAACGACTCCGCACCCACACCCTGCGAAATCAACAACCGCGCAAGACGATTCACCCGACCATCGAACTCACCATAAGACAGCTCGACACCCTCGAACGACACCGCCACAGCCTCCGGATGCGCCGCCACCGCACGCCGATAACCATCCAGCAGCAATTCGGGCGCGACCCGCTGCCGAGTGTCGTTCCACTCGAACAGGATTCGATCGCGCTCGACCGGCGAGAGCAGATCGATATCGCCGATCGGGCGCGCCGGATCGGCGGTGAGGGCCTTCAACAGCCTGCGCAGTCGGGCCGCGAAATCCGCCATGGTGGCGCGGTCGAACAGGTCGGCGGCGTAGCTGAACATGGCCGACAGGCCCGCGGCAGGATCATCGTGCGGCGTGATCGTCAATTGCAGATCGAATTTCGCGACCGCACCGTCGAAATCCACCGCGGTGGCCGACAGTCCGGGCAGTTCCAGCGCCGGTCGCGCCATATTCTGGAAGAACAGCGCCACCTGGAACAGCGGATGATGCGCCTGCGAGCGCACCGGATCCAGGACCTCGACCAGCCGCTCGAACGGCAGCTCCGCATGCGAGAACGCGGCCAGGTCAATGGCTTTCACGGAGTCGACCAACTCGCGGAACGAAGTCGCCGGATTCACCTCGGCACGCAACACCAGGGTGTTGACGAACATGCCGATCAGATCGTCGAGTTCGGCTTCGCCGCGTCCCGCCACCGGCGTGCCGATCGCCACGTCCGCCGTGCCCGCCAACCGGGCCAGCAGCGCGGCGAAGGCCGCGTGCACCACCATGAACAGCGAGGCGCCCGCCGCATGCCCGATCTCTTCGAGACGGGCGCGCGTACGCCCGTCGATCTCGAAGGTGTGCACACCGCCGAGACCGGAGGCCACCGCGGGCCTGGGCCGGTCGGCGGGCAGTTCGATCCGATCCGGCAGACCGGCCAGAGCCGAACGCCAGTAATCGATCTGGCCCGCGGCGAGGGAATCCGGATCGTGCTCATCGCCGAGCACCGCCCGCTGCCACAGCGAGTAGTCCGCGTACTGCACCGGCAGCGGCGACCACTCCGGCGCGATACCGGCGGTGCGCGCCAGATAGGACACGACCAGATCGCGCACCAGCGGCCCCACCGAGGTGCCGTCGGCGGCGATGTGATGCACCACCAGCGCGAGCAGATAGTCCTGCGGCCCCAACTGTCCGAGCGCGACCCGCAGCGGAACCTCGGCCGCCACATCGAAACCCGCCAAACCGAAGGCGGCCAGCCAACGCGGCAGCTCGAATTCGCTCACCTGCTGCGGGGTCAGATCCGGAATCGCCTGCGCCGCAGGCAGGATCACCTGGTAGCCGGTGCCGTCGACGGCCGGGTACACGGTGCGCAACGTCTCGTGCCGTTCGATCACATCGGCCACGGCGGCCTGCAGGGCCACCACATCCAGCTCTCCGGTGATCCGCAGGGCGACCGGGATGTTGTTGGCCGCGGACGCCGGATCGAACTGGTTGAGGAACCACATGCGCTGCTGGGCCAGAGAGAGCGGAATATGTTCCGGCCGAGGCATACTCGTCAGCTCGAGGCGACCGCCCGAACCGCGCAGCGGCTCCACCCTCGCCGCCAGCCCGGCCACCGAGGGCGCCTCGAAGACGGTGCGCGCGGGCACCCGCGCGCCGATGGCGGCACCGAGCCGGGCCGCGACCTGGGTCGCGATCAGCGAATTGCCGCCGCGTTCGAAGAAGTCGTCATCGGCGCCGACCGGCGTTTCGACACCGAGCAATTCGGCGAACAGATCGGCGACCAATTCCTCGAGCACACCCTGCGGGGTGCGAAACTCCCTGGCCCGCAACTGCGGCGCGGGTAGCGCTCGACGATCCAGCTTGCCGACCGGGGTGAGCGGAATGCGATCGAGCACCGTGATGACGGTGGGCACCATGTGCGCGGGCAGGCTGCGCTCGGCGAAGGCGGTGAGTTCGGCGGCATCGACCGCGCCGGGACCGTGCACATAGGCGGCGAGGATGGTCGCACCGCTGTCGAGCCGATGCCCGACGGTGACCGAGAAATCGACCGTGTCGTGGGCGGCCAGCACCGCGTCGATCTCGCCCAGCTCGATCCGGAAACCGCGAATCTTCACCTGGAAGTCATTGCGCCCCAGGTACTCCAGCTCATTGTTCGCCGTCCAGCGCACCAGATCGCCCGTGCGATACAGCCGAGAACCACTCGGGTCGAACGGGTTCGCGACGAACCGCGCCCCGGTGAGCGCGGGCTGCCGGTGATAGCCGCGAGCCAACTGCGCACCCGTGACATACAGTTCACCGACCACGCCGGTCGGCACCGGCGAAAGCCGCTCGTCCAGCACATATTCGGTGATGGCCCGAATCGGCGCGCCGATGGTCACCACCTCGCCGGGCGCCAGCGGATCGCTGATATTGACCATGATGGTGGTCTCGGTGGGACCGTAGCCGTTGAACAACTCGCGACCGGGAAGCGCCCAGCGCCGCACCACCTCCGGCGGGCACGCCTCACCGCCCGCCACCACCACCCGCAGCTCCTCCAACCCGGTGGGATCCAGGGAGGCCAGCACGGAGGGCGTGATGAACGCGTGCGTCACCCCCTCCCGGCGCAGCAGTCCGGCCAGTTCCGCACCGCCGTAGACGGTTGGCGCGACCACGACCAGGGTGCCGCCGCCACCGAGCGCGAGCAGCAACTCCAGCACCGAGGCGTCGAAAGAGGGCGAGGCGAATTGCAGTGCGCGCGTTGCCGTGCCGAGCCGGTAGCGCTCGCGCTGCTCCTCGCAGAAACCGGCGAGACCGGCTTGTGTGACGACCACGCCTTTGGGCAGACCGGTCGAACCCGAGGTGTAGATGACATAGGCGGGATGTTCGGCCCGCAATTGCCGCAGCCGGTCGGCGTAGGTGACCGGCTCGGCCGGATAGTGCTCGAGTCGCGCGGTCAACTCCGCGTCATCGATGATCAGCCACGGCACCTGCTCCGGCAGATCCTCGTACACGCGCGCCACCGTCAGGCCCAGGACCGCGCCGGAATCCTTGACCATGTGCTCGACCCGGTCGGCCGGATAATTCGGGTCGACCGGGACGAATCCGGCACCGGTCTTGGCCACCGCCCAGACCGCGACCACGGATTCGAGGCAGCGCGGAATCCCCACGGCGACCAGATCTTCCGGGCCGATACCGCGATCGATGAGCAAACGGGCCAGGCGCGTGGAACGCTCGTCCAATTCGGCATAGCTCAGGCGGCCGAGAGTGCCCGCGCCGTCGGCGTACACCACCGCGCTACCACCGGGATTGGCCTCCACGGCGGTGGCCATCAACTGCGGCAGGGCGGTCAGCCTCGGCCGCCTGGTCCTCGCGGGCCGGACGCGAGCCGGGCGGGTCATCGACTCTGCCCCTGCAGCGCGCCACCATATGTCCCGGCCGGTCCTCGGCCCCCGCCATAGCGAACCATGAAAGTTTTACTCATCCTGCCTGTAGAACCCACACCTTCCGCCCACATTTCCAGGGGCGGACTTGATGCGGCAAACCAACTGGGTATGGCGCTCATCACATGCCGGGCACATCGCCGTGCCCGGCAGGCAACCAATTATTCTCCGCCGAGCAGATCGGTGAGCACGGTGACCGGCACGCCCGTTTCGACGGAGGCCACCTCGGGACCATCGAGCACGATCGCCTGCAAATCCGCCAGCGCCGCCAGATCCACCTCGGCCAGAGCCGCCGCGTCGATGACCAGATGACTGACCCATTCGTCGACGAGCGCCGCCGTCAGCTCGCGTGTGGGATCTGTCACCAGCACCGCCGCCGCGCCATTCGCGCCTGCCACCACCAATTCGACGACGCAGGCGACCGAATCCGCCGAACCGAGCCGGTAGGTGCGCGATTCGAAGGTCAGCCCGGTGCGGGCGCGGAACCTGTCCGCCGCCGCGGCCAACCCGTCGTAGCTGAGCGTCACCGCACCGACGAAGGCCGGATCGGCACCGCGCAGCGCGCGGGTGCGATGGGCGTAGGTGACCGGACGCGGGGATTCCGCATCGATCTCCGCGCGCACCGCCGCCTCGTCCAACGCCAGCCAATCCAACTCGCCGACCGGCATCGCACCCGACTCCGTCAGACCCACCTTGAGCTCCAGACCGACCGGCGCACCGCCCACCGAGGGCACCACGGCCGCGCCTGCCTTGAGCACCGCCCAGACGGCGACGGCCTGTTCTACACCGCGCGCCAACTGCACCGCGACACCGGCGCCCGGCCCGCAGCCGCGCCCGATCAGCACCCGCGCCAATTGCGAAGAGCGGGCGTCGAGTTCGCGATAGGTCAGCGCATCCTCGCCGAAGGCGAGCGCCGGACCGTCCGGGTCGTCCTCCACGGCCGCACCCAAAGCCTGTGGGAGCGCGGTGCCCGCGGTATTCGACGCCGCCTCCGTATCCACCGCCGAGGCGCCGCTCACCCGCTCGCGCTCGGCGGCGTCGAGGATATCGATATCGCCGACGCGCACCAGCGGATCGGCGGCCACCGCCATAAGCACCCGCAGGAACCGGCGACCGAACGCCTGCACCGTCGCCTCGTCGAAAAGATCGGTGGCATAGGTGAAAGCGGTGCGCAACTCCCCCACCGAACCATCGGCCGCCACCTGCGGCAACACATTGACCTGCAGGTCGAACTTGGCCGCGATCGCGCCCGCGTCGAGTCCGGCGACCGTGAGTCCGGGCAGCTCCAACTCGGGCTGCTCATTGTTCTGGAAGGACAGCACCACCGCGAACAGCGGATTGTGCGCGGTGGCGCGACCCGGCGCGAGGACCTCCACCACCCGCTCGAACGGAATATCGGCATTGGCGAAGGCATTCAGGTCCGCCTCGCGCGCCCTGTCCACCAATTCGCTGAAGCTCGCCGCGCCCTCGACCCTGGTGCGCAGCACCAGCGTATTGACGAACATGCCGACCAGATCGTCGAGCGCGCGCTCGCCGCGACCCGCGATCGGTGTGCCGACGGCGATATCGGCGCGACCCGACAACCGCGCCAACAGCACCGCCAGCGCCGCGTGCACCACCATGAACAGCGTCGAGTTGTGTTGGCGGGCCAGGCGGATCAGCGCCTCGTGCACCTCGGCCGGAATCGGCAGCTCGGTCACCGCGCCGCGCATGGACGGAGCGGCGGGACGCGGCCGATCCGTCGGCAGCTCCAATTCGCCCGACAGTCCGGCCAATTGCTCGCGCCAGTACGAAAGCTGCTTGGCCGCTATCGAATCCGGCTCGTCATCGGTGCCGATCACGGCCCGCTGCCACAGCGCGAAATCGGCGTACTGCACCTGAAGCGGCGACCAGCGCGGCGAATTGCCGCCGACGCGAGCCAGATACGCCGTCATCAGATCGCGCGCGAGCGGGGCGACGGAGGCGCCGTCGCCGCCGATGTGGTGCACCACCATGGCGAGCAGATGTTCGTCGGGAGACACCTCCAGCAGCAGTGCGCGCACCGGAACCTGCTGGGTCACATCGAATCCGGCACCCATCATGGTGGTGACCCTGACTACCGGATCGGCCTCGGTGGCGACCTCGAGCCCGCCGGGCATCGCCTCCGACACCGACAGGATCTCCTGGTACGGCAGCCCGCCGGGACCGTCGGACGGGTAGCGGGTGCGCAGCGATTCGTGCCGCTCCACCACATCGGCGACGGCCGTGCGCAGCGCGGAGACATCCAGCGCGCCCGTCAACCGGATGGCCAGCGGGATGTTGTAGGCCGGTGAGGCCGGATCGAATTGGTTGAGCACCCACATGCGCTGCTGGGCCAGCGACAGCGGCACCCGCTCGGGCCGGATCGCGCGCTCCAGCGGCGCCCGCGCCGCACCGCCCGATCCCGGCACCACGCGCGCCGACAACGCGACCACCGTGGGGGCCTCGAACAGCTCGCGCACCGCCAGATTCGCCTGCAGCGCCTCATTGATGCGCGCCACGATGCGGGTGGCCAGCAGCGAATTGCCGCCGAGGGCGAAGAAATCGTCGTCGAGACCGATCCGCGCGCCGCCGAGCAGCCCGGAGTAGACCTCGGCCACCGCCCGCTGCACCGACGTCTCCGGCGCGCGATAGGCCACCCCGGAAGCGAATTCCGGTGCGGGCAGGGCCTTTCGGTCCAGTTTGCCGTTCGGCGTCAACGGCAGCGCCGCCAACGCGACGATCGCGTCGGGCACCATGTAGCCGGTCAGGAATTCGCCGACCTGATCGCGCAGCGCGTTCGGGTCGAGCACCGCGCCCGCCTCGGGCACCACATAGCCGATGAGACGGTCGCCCGCCTGCTCGTCGGCGCGAACGGTGACCACGGCCCGCGCCACACCCGCGCAACGCAGCAGGGCCGACTCGACCTCGCCGAGCTCGATCCGGAAACCGCGCAACTGCACCTGCTGATCGCCGCGACCCGCGTACTCCAGATTGGCGCGACCGCCGACGCCCGCCCAGCGCCCGATATCGCCGCTGCGGTACATCCGCGCACCCGGCGCACCGTGCGGATTGGCCACGAAGCGGGTGGCGGTCAACCCCGGCCTGCCCAGATAACCGCGCGAAAGTTGCGCGCCCGCCACATGAATCTCGCCCGCGACGCCGACCGGAGCCGGATTCAGGCGCGCGTCGAGGACATAGGACTCCAGACCCGGCAGCGCGCGACCGATGACGCTCGCGGCATTGTCGACCATCTGCTGATCCAGCGACAGGAACGACACATGCACCGTGGTCTCGGTGATGCCGTACATATTCACCAGCCACGGCGCGTCCACGGCGTGCCGTTCATACCAGCGACCCAACTGCCGCAGATCCAGCGCCTCACCGCCGAAGACCACGTAGCGCAGCGCGAACTTGCCCTGATCCGAGGCGGCGCGATCCGCCTCGGCCAATTGGTAGAACGCCGACGGCGTTTGGTTGAGCACCGTGACCTGTTCGCGAATCAGCAACTCGCGCAACTGCTCCGGCGAACGGGAGGTCAGATAGTCGACCACCACCACGGTGCCGCCGTTGGCCAGCGCGCACCACAGCTCCCACACCGAGAAATCGAAGGCGAAGGAGTGGAACAGCGTCCACACATCGGTCTCGTCGAATTCGAAGAGCAGCTGGGTATTTCCGAACAGCTCCACCACATTGCGGTGCGCGACGCCGACGCCCTTGGGCACGCCCGTCGAACCGGAGGTGTAGATGACGTAGGCAAGATTGTCCGGGCGCAGCGGGGCGAGCCGCTCCCGATCGGTGACCCGTGCGTCGGAGAATCCGTCCGTCTCCTCCAGCAGCACCACCGGAATATCGCCCGAAGGCACCGCATCCCGCTCCGCCGCCGTGGTGAGCAGGCAGATGGGGGCGGCATCGGCGAGCATGAACTCCAAACGCCGCACCGGATACGTCGCATCGATCGGCAAATACGCCGCACCACTGAGCAACACCGCCAACAACGCGACCGGCAACTCCTCCGTCCGCGAAACCGACACCGCCACCAACGATTCCGGACCAGCACCCTGCGAGATCAGCGCCCGCGCCACCCGGCTCGCCCTGCTGTGCAGTTCGGCGAAACTCAACTCGGTCTCCCCGGCCCGCACCGCTACCGCGGCGGGCCGCCGACGCGCCTGCGTGGCCAGCAGGTCGACCAGGGTGACGGGCGGAATCTGCGCACCGGCGCTGTTCCACTCGTGCAGCACCAGGTCGCGCTCGCCGGGCGCGAGCACATCGATCTCGCCGACGACCACGGCGGAATCGGCGGCCACCGCCGCCAGCACCCGGCCGAAACGGTCGGCGAAATCGCGCACCGTCGGCTCGTCGAACAGATCGGTGGCATAGGTGAAGGCGGCGGCGATGCCCTGCGGCGCGCCGTGCACATCGATATCCTCGACCAGCGCCAACTGGAGATCGAACTTGGCCAGCGGCACGGCCAACTCCACACCCGCCACCGACAGTCCGGGCAGCTCGATCTCGGCGCGAGCCAGATTCTGGAAGGTCAGCATCACCTGGAACAGCGGATGCCGGGCCGCCGAACGCGCCGGATCCAGCAGCTCCACCAGGCGCTCGAATGGCACGTCGGCATGACCGAAGGCGTCGATATCGGTCTTGCGCACCCGGCGCAGCAGCTCGTCGAAGCTCACGCCGGGATCGATATCCTCGCGCAGCACCAGGGTATTGACGAACATGCCGACCAGATCGTCCAACGCCTCTTCGCCGCGGCCTGCCACCGGAGTGCCGACGGCGATATCGCGGGTGCCCGACAGCCGGGCCAGCAGCACCGCCAGTGCGGCGTGCACGACCATGAACAGCGTCGAATTATGCCGGTGCGCCAGCTTGTTCAGCGCGGCATGCACCCTGGTGTCGATGCGGAAATCATGCGTCGCACCTCGATAGGAGGCCGCAGCGGGACGCGGCCGATCGGTGGGCAGCTCCAATTGTTCCGGCAGCGCGGCCAATTGCGCACGCCAGAACGAGATCTGCTGGGACAGCACCGAATCCGCATCGTCCTCGGCGCCGAGCACCTCGCGCTGCCACAGCGCGTAATCGGCGTACTGCACCGCCAGCGGCGGCCACTCCGGCGCATTGCCGTGAATGCGCTCCATATAGGAGGCCATCAGGTCGCGGGTGAGCGGACCCATCGAGAAGCCGTCGCCCGCGATGTGGTGCACCACGCAGATCAGCACATGTTCGGTGGGTCCGAGTTCGAGCAGCCGCACCCGCACCGGGGGCGCGATCGTGACATCGAAACCTGCGAGGACGGTGTCGGCCACCAACTCCGGCACCCGCGCCTCTTCGACCTGCTCCAGGACGAACTCAGGGACCGCCCTGCCCTCGGAGATCGGCAGCACCTGCTGGTAGCCCGCGCCATCGAGATCCGGGTAGATGGTGCGCAGCACCTCGTGGCGCTCGGCCAGATCGCGCACCGCCGCCCGCAGCGCGGGCAGATCCAGCTTGCCCGACAGCCGCACGGCCACCGGAATGTTGTTGACACCGCTGGCCGGATCGAAGCGGTTGAGGAACCACATGCGCTGCTGGGCATAGGACAGCGGGATGCGCTCGGGCCGCACCTGCGGCCGCAGCGCCTGCCCGGCCGCCGAACCCGCGTGCTGCTCCACCCGCTCGGCCAGCGATGCCACCGTGGTGGCATCGAAGAGCAACTGCACCGGCACCCGGACCTCCAGCGCCGAACCGATGCGCGCGGCCGCCTGCGCGGCCAACAGCGAATTACCGCCCAGCTCGAAGAAATCGTCGTCCGCGCCGACCCGCGCGTCCTCGACACCGACCAGCAGCAGCGCCGCGAACACGTCGGCGACGATCTCCTCCACCGGAGTGGACGGCGCGCGGAACTGCTTGGCGGCGAAGACGGGTTCGGGCAGCGCCGGACGATCCAGCTTGCCCACCGGGGTCAGCGGAATCTCGTCCAGGACCATGATCACGGCCGGAATCATGTACGCGGGCAGCGATTCCCCGATGAAATCGGCCAGCTCGCCGGTATCCACCGTCGCGCCCGCGCGCGGCAGCACATACGAGACCAGGGCCGTCGCACCCGAAGGCATGGCCTTGCCCAGCGTCGCGGCGTAGTCGATATCCGGGTGATTGGTCAGCGCGTTATCGATCTCGCCCAGCTCGATGCGGAAACCGCGGATCTTGACCTGGAAGTCGGAGCGGCCCAGATACTCGATGGTGCCGTCGGATTCGTTGCGGCGCACCAGGTCACCGGTGCGGTAGAGCCGCCCGCCCGCCGGGTTGCCCGCATCCGCGCCGAACGGGCTGGCCACGAATCGACCCGAGGTGAGGCTCGGACGATTCAAATAGCCCTGCGCCAGCGCGACACCCGCGAGATACAACTCGCCCACCACACCCGCGGGCACCGGACGCAGCCGCGAATCCAACACGAACGCACCGATACCCGTGATGGCCGTACCGATATCGATCGCGGCGCCCGGCCGCAGCGGCACACTCGTGGTGGCCGCGATCGTGGCCTCGGTGGGACCGTAGGTGTTGTAGAAGCGCCGCTCGCCGCCCCAACGGGCGACCAGTTCCGGACCGAAGCGGTCGCCGATCACCGCGACCACCTCGAGTTCGGTCAAACCCGTCGGATCCACCGACTCCAGCGCGCCGGGGGTGATGATCATGTGGGTGACCCGCTCGCGCCCGAGCAACTCCGCCAGCTCATAACCGCCGAACACCTTCGCGGGCGCGACCACCAGCGTCGCACCGGTGGAGAAGCACAGCATCAACTCCAGCACCGACACATCGAAGTTCGGGGAGCAGATGTGCATGAAGCGCGAGTCGGCCGTCACGTCGTAGCGCTCGCGCTCCGAACCGACCAGCGCCGCCAGACCGGAATGCGGGACCACGACACCCTTCGGGCGCCCGGTGGACCCGGAGGTGTAGATCACATAGGCCGGATGGCGCTCGTCGAGCGGACGCACCCGGTCGGTGTAGGAAATGGGATGGGCCGGGTGCGCCTCGATCCGCGCCGCCTGCACCGGATCGTCCAATTCCATCCAGTACAGCGCGCTGCCGAGCGCGGCGCGATGCGCCGAGGTGGTCAGGCCGAGCACCGCGCCGGAATCGGTCACCATATGCGCGATCCGGTCCGCCGGATAGCTCGGATCCACCGGCACATAGGCCGCGCCGGTCTTCGCGATCGACCACACCGCCAGCACCGACTCGATCGAACGCGCGATGCCGATGGCCACCACATCGCCGGGGCCGACGCCGCGTTCGATCAGTTCACGGGCAACCCTGGACGATGCCTCGTCCAGTTCCTGATAGCTCAGCTCGCGCTGATCCTCCGGCGCGCCGGTGGGATTGAAGCGGATGGCGGGTCGCTCGGCCATCGCCTCCACGGCCGCGGTGAGCAACTGGCCGAACAGGAGACTGCTCGACCGGCGACGACGGGTACCACGAGCAGACCGGCGGGCGGTATCCATTCGAAAACATTCACCTCTCGCATCGAACCGGGATGCACGGCCAACGCAACGTCAGACCCCCTCCAAAGCTCCGAAAAGGGCATCGGCGTTCTGTCGTGCCGAAGTGGCCGCGCGGTCCGAGCAATTACACAGTGTAGGTGGGCGGCGCGACGCATCCACATCCTTCCTACTAATCGGTAGGGGAGGCCCCCCGCGCGCATGCCACCCGGCTTCAGGTGCATCGAACAGTGTCGACGGTATGTTACGCGGGCGCCCGCTGCGCCGCATCACCTTTCATGCCGAGAGGCTATGACAAGGTCGAATAGTGGTTCCGCCCAGCAACAGTCCGTTCGGTCCTCGCTTCGGTTTCGGTTCTCGCCGCGGACTACAGCCAACCGCGCCGCGTCGCCTGCACCCCCGCCTGAAAACGGGTGCTGGCCCCCAACCGCTCCAACAGCCGCGCAGTGCGCCGCACCACAGTGCGCCGCGACATACCCAGCCGACGCGCGATGGTGTCGTCGGTGGCCCCCAAACCCATCAGGGTGAGGATGGCCCGATCCCGCTCGTCGAGCGCCTCGGCGGTGGGATTCACCGAAATCGGCGCGGCCAGCGACCACAGCACATCGAAGGTCTTCACCAGCAGATCCAACGCCGAGGAACCCATGATGCGCAGACCCATGGGATCGGGACGACGTTCGTCCACGTGCAGCACCAGACTGGCCCGCTCGTCATCGCTGATGATCAGTTTGAACGGCGGCTCCGGCAACGTACGCGCCTGCGCCCCACTGGCATTGGTCGCCAACGCGTGCCGCAATCGCTCGGCGTCCTGATAAATCGTGTCCTGGTAGAGGGTTTGGTACCTGATACCCGATCCGAGCCGAGATCGCTTGAGCAGGAACAGTTGTCGCTCCCGCTCCAGATCGCTCAGATAGGGTCCCCGTTCGATCAGCTTGACGGTGCTGCGCGCAGCCGTCTGCATCTCTTCGAAATCGGCCAGCATCTCGAGGCGTTCGAAGACCGGAACCACCGCGCCACTGCTGCGCGGAGACCGCCGCACCGAGCGGAACGTCTCGCTGAGACGTGCTGCCGCCGTGTGCATTTGGTTGATCTCATACTGTCTGCGCCGGGCCTCGGCTTCGGACAGCGATTCCGGTGCATGCGCATCCCATACCGCCGCGCCCTCGGGGGTGCCGATGCGCACGGCCGCTTGCAGCTCGACGAGCACGTCGAGACTCGCCGCAGCCGTCTCGGTGGAAACGCCCAGATACTGCGCGATTTCGGTCAAACTCGATCGCGGATGGTGCACCAGCACGGCATAGGCACGCCCGTGCGGTGATCCAGCCTCGAATATATCGCCCAGCTCGGTCACCTGCCTGAGCCTAACGACCGATAGGTCGTTGCGTGGGGGATCAGTGCTGCGACGGACCCCATTGCATCGGAACACCCTTCGCGGCCAGCCACGGATAGGGGTCGATCTTGGCGCCGGCGGCATCCCAGATCTCCAGGTGCAAGTGCGGACCCGTGGAATTGCCCCGATTACCCACCGTCGCAATGACATCGCCGGTATTGACCCGCTGACCCTGATGGACGAAGAACTCGTTCACATGGCCGTAAACCGCTGTGGTGCCGTCATCTTGGGCGATACGCACCCAAAGACCGAAGCCGGAAGCCGGACCCGCCTCGATGACCGTGCCACCGCTGACGGAGTGAATCGGGGCGCCGATCTGATCGGCGAAATCCAGGCCGTAGTGGAATTCGCCCCAGCGCGAACCGAATCCGGAGCTGATCTCCCCCGCGACCGGGCGCACCGCCTGCTGCGGAGCCATCTGACGCTGCAGCCCCTTGATGACCTCTTCGGCCTGCGCGAGCGGACCGGCCACCTCGGGCGGCAGATTCTGCAAGCCGAACGGCGCGGCCACCGGGGCCGGGGCGGGCGCCTGCGACACCTCTTCGGCGACCTGGGCGACCGGCGCGGCGGCGGGGGTGGTTTGCACCACCTGGTCGACCTTGGTCTGGAGTTTGATGGCGCCCGCCTTGTCGACATGCTGCGCGCCCGGCAGCGTCGGAGCGGCGGCGGCCATTTGAGTGGCGGTGCCGACCAGCGCGCCGGTGGCGACCGCGACACTGGCGACCAAGCGCACCCGGCCCGCGGTGGCGACCTCGGCGCGGTGCCGCGTCGGGCGCGGCGCTGCGGCCTGGCAACCCGCCGCGCCCTCGCCGAGAAGGCTCGCGACGGTCACGGAACTGGGTCCTACTCGGTGCTGCGGCAAAGCTCTGTCCTAGCGTCGGGTAACAGGCTGCGATGTCGGTCGATATAACGATTCGGCATCCGTCGTGACGGGAACTCTACCCCGCCGTGACCATTCCGCAACCTTCGAGGAAAACGACGCAGGTGAGAGCGGGATCACAGGCCCGTTCGGACGAGACTGAACCCATGCTCCTCGACCATTTGCGCGTCCCGATCGTTCTCGCCCCGATGGCGGGCGGCCCTTCCACACCCGAACTCACCGCCGCCGTGACCGCGGCGGGCGGATTCGGCACGCTCGCCGCCGGATATCTCTCCGCCGAGGCCACCGCCACCCGGATCGCGGCCACCCGCACGCTGACCGACGGCCCGTTCGGCGTCAATCTCTTCGCACCCGGCACCCCGACCGACCCGGCCGACTACACCCCCTACGTGGCTCGATTGAGCCGCGAATTCGAAGTCGGCACACCGAAATTCGACACCGACGACTGGGCCGCCAAACTGGATCTGCTGGTCGCCGCGCCGGTCGCGGTGGTGACCTGCGCCTTCGGCTGTCCGACCGCCGAGGAGGTGGCGCGACTGCACGCGGTCGGCACCGAATTCTGGGTGACGGTCACCTCCGTCGACGAGGCGCGCCGGGCCGCGGCGGCGGGCGCGGACGCACTGATCGCCCAGGGCGCGGAGGCGGGCGGGCATCGCGCGAGCTTCGTCGACCGCGGCGCCGACGATGCGGTCGATCCGCCGACCCTGCTCACCCTGCTCCAACTCCTGCGCGCCGCAACGGATCTGCCGCTGGTGGCGGCGGGTGGACTCAGCACCGGAGCGGCCATCGCCGCCGCGCTCGCACTCGGCGCGCGGGCCGCCCAGGTGGGCACCGCCTTCCTGCGCTGTCCGGAGGCCGGCACCAACCCGGTGCACCGCGCCGCGCTCGGCGCGGCGACCCCGACCATGTTGACCCGCGCCTTCACCGGCAGGCGCGCGCGCGGATTGCGGAATCGATTCATGGACGACCACAGCGCCGACGCGCCCGCCGCCTATCCCGAAATCCATTACGCGACAGCGCCGCTGCGGGCCGCCGCACGCGCGGCGGGCAATCCGGACGCGGTGAATCTATGGGCAGGTCAAGCACATTCGGTGACCTGCGAGCTACCGGCAGGCGAACTGGTCGCCGCACTGGCCGCCGCCGCGAAAACCGCACTGGGCACCGCACTTTCGGGGCCGATTCAGGGTTGTTGACAACGAATATCGTTTAAGATTGAGGGGCTTCGTTTCAGTAATCGACCATCTGTCACCGACCCTGATCAGAGGAGCGCGCATATGTCCCTCGATGTTCCCGCCGCACTATTGGAACGCGCCGAGCGCGGTGAGGTGGACGACGCCGAATTCGTCGAGTGCGTCCGCAACTCGCTGCCCTACGCCTACGAGGTGGTCAGCCGGGTAGCAGGCGACCTGCGATCCGGCACGGCCGAATTCGCCGACAATGTGGTGCCGCCGCCGGACGAGGTGGCCCGCGGACAACTGCTGCGGGCCATGGCCTCCGACGCCATCCGCGGCGGACTGGAGCGCCACTTCGGGGTGAAGCTGGCCTTCCAGAACTGCCACCGGGTGGCGGCCTTCCCGCTCGCGGCCGTCGGCGGGGATACCTACAGCACCTTCATCGGCACCCGCGCGCAGTTGCTGAATCAGAGCCCGGAATTGCGCAACTGCTGAGTCGGTCCCGCACCCGGCGCGCGCCGCCTCGGCCGCGCCGGGTTTTCGCATGTACACGACCGATTCGCCCCGATCGGACAGCCAACTGATGGCACCCGCCCGCCGGCCGGGCGACACCGGCAAAGTTAAGGCGGATTCGCCGTAGGAATATCCCTACCCGCCACCGTTGGGTAGCATCGCCGATGTGATGCGGACCATGCTACGACCCGGCCCATATGCGGGTTTGTCATGCGCGACGCGCACCACACCGACACCGATCCCGCCGACGATCGACACGTGGTGAACGATGCCGTCCATTCCGCTCCTCGCCTCCGCGCCGCACTCCCAGTTGGTCGATGCCCGCATCGCCTCGCGGCACAGAGCACAAGCGGCCGCCGCGCCGGGCCGCGTGCCCGGCGCGGCCTCCTCCGCGAAAGCCACCGTTTAACAAAGGAGTTTGGCGATGTTGAGCACCATGCAGGACGAGCAGCTATCGCTCGCCACATTGCTGCGCTACGCATCCACGTTCGTCGGCGATGCCACCGTCTCGACCTGGACCGGTGACGGCGTGCGCACCATGACCTACCGCGAGGTCGGAGCCGACGCGGGCAGGCTGGCCAACGCCCTGCGCCGCCTCGACATCGGCATCGGCGACCGAGTGGCCACCTTCATGTGGAACAACAACGAGCACCTCGTCGCCTACATCGCCGTGCCCGCGATGGGCGCGGTCCTGCACGCGCTCAATATCCGCCTGTTCCCGGATCAGCTCGTCTACGTCGCCAACCACGCCGAGGACCAGGTGATCCTGGTCGACGGATCGCTGCTCCCGCTGCTCGCCCCGCAACTGCCGCGCATGACGACCGTGCGCCATGTGATCGTGGTCAATGGCGACCCCGCCGCGCTCACCGCGCCGGAAGGCGTCCAGGTGCATGCCTACGCCGACCTGATCGCCGCCGAGTCCGACAACTTCGACTTCCCCGTCATCGACGAGAAGTCCGCCGCCGCCATGTGCTACACCTCCGGCACCACCGGCGACCCCAAAGGCGTCGTCTACTCGCACCGCTCCAACTGGCTGCACGCCATGCAGGTCACCAGCCCCAACGGCATGGGCCTCTACAACAGCGACACCATCCTGACCATCGTCCCCCTCTTCCACGCCAATGCCTGGGGCCTGCCCTACGCGGCGCTCATGGCGGGCGCGAATCTGCTGATGCCCGACCGCTTCCTGCAGCCGGACCCGCTGCTCGCGGCCATGGCCGACCAGAAACCCACCTTCGCCGCCGCCGTGCCCACCATCTGGGGCGGCGTGCTGGCCGCCCTCGCCGCGAAGCCCCAGGATCTCACCCATCTGCGGATGGTGGTCGTCGGCGGTGCCGCCGTACCGCCCGCCATGATGCGCGCCTTCCAGGAGGAGCACGGTGTGCGCGTCGTGCACGCCTGGGGTATGACCGAAACCTCCCCGCTCGGCAGCGTCTCGCATCCGCCCGCCGGACTTTCCGAGGATGACGAGTGGGCCTACCGGTTCACGCAGGGCCGCTTCCCGGCAGGCGTGCAGGCCAGGCTGGTCGCCGACGACGGCAGCGTCGTCGCCAATGACGGAGTCGGCTTGGGCGAGTTGGAAGTTCGCGGCCCGTGGATCACCGGCTCCTACTACTCCCCCGACGGCACGCAGGTCGACCCGGACAAATTCGACGACGGCTGGCTGCGCACCGGCGATGTCGGCAAGATCAGCCCCAATGGCTATCTCACCCTGGTCGATCGCTCCAAGGATGTGATCAAGTCCGGCGGCGAGTGGATCTCCTCGGTGGATCTCGAGAACGCGGTCATGGGGCATCCGGCGGTGGCCGAGGCCGCCGTCATCGGCGTGCCCGACGAGAAATGGGACGAGCGCCCGCTGGTGGCCATCGTGCTGGCCGAAGGCGCGACGGCCAAACCCGAGGACCTGCGCGAATACCTCGCGAGCAGCTTCGCGAAATGGCAACTGCCCGAACGCTGGACCTTCATCGAAGAGGTCCCCAAGACCAGCGTCGGCAAATTCGACAAGAAGCGGCTGCGCTCCGCGTACGCCGAAGGTGAGCTGACGGTCACCAAGCTGGACTGAACTTCAGCGGATCCGGATCGTTCGGACGATCCGGATCCGCGCACCGTCGGTCGTGGACGGCGATGAGCCGCCGCGTCACCTCGCACGCCGACCCGCAGGCGGGCTTCCCGACGAATCCGACTCCGACCAACCTGGCCGAAAATATTGATCCGGTGGCCGGTTACCTCTCCTGACCTGCGTATGTTCGCCGTAGTCTTGGCCGATGACCTCGCCGTCGCTACTGATCATCGGAGCCGGATTCGCCGGGCTCGGGTTGGCGCTGGAATTGCGCCGCAACGGGTTCGACAACTTCATCATCCTGGAGCGCGCCGCCGACCTCGGCGGCGTGTGGCGCGACAACACCTACCCCGGCGCGGCCTGCGATGTGCCCTCACCGCTGTACTCGTGGTCGTTCGAACCGAAATCCGATTGGCCGCGCCGATTCTCCGAACAGGCCGATATCCACGCGTACCTGCGCGAAGTGGCGGACCGGTACGAGCTGACGCGCTTCATACGCTTCGACACCGAGGTCACCGACGCCGAATTCGACGAGAACACCGGACGCTGGCGGGTCACCACCGCCGACGGCGCGAATCTCGGTGCGGACCTGCTGATTCCGGCCGTCGGCCAGCTGTCGCGGCCCGCCATGCCGAATCTGCCCGGTATCGAGACCTTCACCGGCGCGGCCTTCCACTCCGCCCGCTGGAACCACGAAATCGACCTGACCGGCAAACGAGTCGCGTGCATCGGCACCGGAGCCAGTGCGATCCAATACCTTCCGCGCATCCAGCCGAAAGTGGCCCACCTGACGCTGTTTCAGCGCACCGCCGCCTGGGTGCTGCCCAAACCCGACACCGAATACACGGCCGTCCACCACACACTGTTCAAACACTTCCCGCCGAGCCGACTGGCCGAGCGCTTCGCCGTATGGGCCTTCTTCGAGGTAATGGCGTTGGGGCTCACCGACATTCCCGCCATCAAGGCACCCGTCGTGGCCCTCGCCGACTGGCATCGCGCCCGACAGGTATCCGATCCGACGCTGCGCGCCAAGCTGACACCCGACTATGCGGCAGGCTGCAAACGGGCACTGTTCTCCAACGACTACTTCCCGGCGCTGACCCAACCCAACGTCGACGTCGAGACCACTCCCATCGCGGCCGTCACCCCGCACGGCATCCGGACCGCGGACGGTGTCGAACACCCCGTCGACGTCATCATCTACGGCACCGGATTCAAAGGCGCCGAATTCCTCGCACCCATGAACATCTACGGCCGGGGCGGACGGAAACTGGCCGATATCTGGGCCGACTCCGGAGCCCGCGCCTACCTCGGGCTCTCGGTCCCCGAATTTCCCAATCTGTTCCTCATGTACGGGCCGAACACCAATGTCGGCTCCGGATCCATCGTCTACATGCTCGAATCGCAGGCCCGCTACATCCGACAGGTCGTCGAACACCTGACCGACCGACCCGGCCGGGCCTTGGCCGCCCGACCCGACGCCGAACAGCGCTGGGACCACTGGCTGCGCAGCAGGCTCGAGGACACCCCGTGGAATTTCTGCACCAGTTGGTACCGCGACGCGGCCGGTCGAATCACCAACAACTGGCCGGGTGCGACGGTCCTCTACCGGTGGAAGACAAGAGCTTTCACCGCGGGCGACTACGTGCCGACGCAGGCCGCGGCGCGGCAGCACGCAACACGCTGACCACCCATTTCGTCCGATCCCAGTACGCTGGACACCGTTCGAACGACCGGGAAGAGGTGCGAACGGTGTTGATCACACTCCTCATCGTGGTGGTCGTGGTGGTGGCCGCGCTCATCGTGGTGCAGTCACGCCAGACCAAGAAACGCGCGGAACTCGCGCTGGCCGACGCGCTGGCCGACGCCCGCCAGGTCAACGAGCGGCTCGGCGGCCAGATCTACGGCCTCACCGGCAGCAACGACGCCGCCAAACAGGCGCTGGCCGACGCCTCCGAACGCAATATCGCCGCAGGCTCCCAACTCGAGCAGGCCCGCACCCCCGCCCAGGCCAAACTCGCCAAGCAGACCGCGCTCGAAGGGCTCTATTACATTCGCGCCGCCCGCACCGCCATGGGCATGGACCCCGGTCCCGAGATCCCGGCACTGGACGGCCAAAACACCGCGGGCAATGTCACCGAAGACCGCACCATCGACTACGACGGCCGCCAGATCGCCGCCTCCCCCAACCCCTCCGCGGGCACCCCCAACTACTACCCCGGCGGCCGCGTCGCAGGCCGTCCCGTCCCGGCGGGCTGGTACTCCGAACCCTGGTGGAAACCCGCCCTCATCGGCGGAGCCTGGGGCCTCGGCTCCGCCCTCCTGTTCTCCTCCCTCTTCTCCGGCATGGAAGGTGTCCACTACGGCGCCCAAGGTTTCGAAAGCGGCTACGGCGACGGTTACCAGGACGGCCTGGCCGCCGCCACCGACCCCGGCTACGACCAGGGCTCCTACGACTCCGGCGGTTTCGACTCGGGCGGCTACGACTCCGGCGGATACGACGGCGGCAGCTACGACTCGGGCGGTTTCGACTCCGGCGGTTTCGACGGCGGCGGCGACTTCTGATTCCAATCGGCCGCCCACCAATGCGGCTCAACCGCCCGACACCCGGTAGACTCCACAACGTCCCAAGGTAGGTGCCCAGCACCCACCAGCCTTCGTAGCTCAGGGGATAGAGCAACCCTCTCCTAAAGGGTAGGTCGCAGGTTCGATTCCTGCCGAGGGCACTCCACTCGTAGGCGACCCATGCTCGCGGGGGGCGCTCGCCGGGCTCGTTTCGTCATTTCTTGTGGGGGTGCAACCCCCACACCCTGCCCGGCGGGCTTCGCCCCCGGACCCCCAACCCGGCTCGGCCGCGCGGGTCCTGTTCGCGGAGGGCGTTCGTTGGGCTCGGTTCATCATTTGTCGTGGAGGTGCAACCCCCAGCGCCCGCCCGGCGGGCTTCGCCCCCGGACCCCCAACCCGGCCCGGCCGCGCGGGTCCTGTTCGCGGAGGGCGCTCGTTGGGCTCGGTTCATCATTTGTCGTGGAGGTGCAACCCCCAGCGCCCGCCCGGCGGGCTTCGCCCCCGGACCCCCAACCCACTGGCGGCGTGGATGTTGCTGTCAGCTAGCACGCCAGCACAGCGCACTTATTGGGATGGAGGCAGTTCGGCTCCCCCCTGGCCGAAGCTTGTGGAGGGGTGTATCTCATCGTCGAATAGGGCAGCAGCACAACATGTTCCATGCCGCGCTTCGCCAGGTGCGACACGGGACTCCCGTCGTCGGATTGGCATCCTGCTTGGCCTGTTCGGAGGCGAGAGTTTTGTCCAGCAACGCTTCGGCCTGCGTGAGATCTCCGGACACTGACCCCAATGGATGCCGTGGCCGCCCGCCGAGTCAGGTCGTGATCGCGGTCAGCGCACGAGCGTAGAGGTCGGCGATGTCCGCGCGGCCGTCCGCGACCACCCAGGCGCGAGTGGCCGCGTCGACACAGGCGAAGACGGTGGCGATGAGGGCGCGGGGGCGCGGGTCGGCGGGGTCGGACGCGGCCATCCGCTCCGCGATCACCGGTACCAGATCTTCCTGCCAGCGGAGCCTTTTCGTCACGTATGCGGCATACAGCGAGGGTGTCGCGAAGATCAGCCGCGACAGCCGCAGGGCCTCCGCAGCCGAGTGGTTGGCGGTCAGAATGACGGCGAACCCGGCTTCCAGCGCACTCTGTGGCGAGACATCACCGGGTTGGGATTCGACAGCGGCCCGCAGCAACCGGCCGAGCGCCTCCTGGTCGCCGCAGACCAGGTCCTCCTTGGCACCGAAATACCGGAACAGCGAGCGCTCGGAAACACCTGCGGCCCTGGCGATCTGCGCGATCGTAGTGGCCTCGTAGCCCTGCTCCTCGAACAGGCGGATCGCCGTGTCGAGGATCTCCCGCACCGCCAGCTGCCGCGAGCGCTCCCACAGGGTCGGCTCCTTGATCCGCTTGTTCACGCCCTCAGGATAGTCGGACACCGCCCATTTGGCAGTTAGGCAATATCTGGCAGTGTCTGACAGATTGACATAGTCTGACAGCAGACCTTTCGGCACAGGAGGATTCGATGACCGCAATCGACTACCACGGACGCACCACCCTGATCACCGGAGCCAGCGCAGGCATCGGCACCCAGTTCGCGCGCCAACTCGCCGCACGCGGGTCCGACCTGGTCCTGGTGGCACGCCGCGCAGAGCGGCTGAAATCCCTTGCCGCAGAACTCGAAACCACGCACGGCGTCACCGCGCACCCGCTGCCGTTCGACCTGTCCGAACCCGATGTCGGCCCCGAACTCGCCGCGGCCGTCGCGACCCGCGGGCTGCACGTCACCGGAGTGATCAACAACGCCGGGTTCGGCACCTTCGGCCCGTTCCACGCCGAAGACCCAACCCGGTTGCGTCAGGAGATCGCCCTCGACATCACGGCCGTCGTCGACATCAGCCACGCCTTCCTCCCACAGTTGCGCGCGGCGGAGACCGGCGTGCTGGTCAATGTCGCCAGCATGGCCGCCTACCAGCCCACACCGCGCATGGCGGTCTACGGAGCGTCGAAGGCATTCGTGCTCAGCTTCACCGAAGCCCTGTGGGCCGAATCGCGCGGCACCGGCCTGCGTGTGCTGGCAGTCTCCCCTGGAGCCACCGAGACCGAGTTCTTCGACGTCGCGGGCACTCGGGCCGCGGCGGGCGGTACCCGCACCGCATCACCGGCGCAGGTCGTCGCGGCAGCACTCGCCGCGCTCGACCGCAGAAACCCGCCACCGAGCGTCGTATCGGGCCGCGGCAACCGCATCACTGTCGCGCTGTCGCGCCGGCTCACCACCCGCCGCCAGATGCTCACGGTGATGGACCGCATGACGCGACCGAATACCTGAACATCGAGAAAGCGGCGTTGACGTTCCGCGGCAAGGGGTGGTCAGCGGCGACGTAGTGCCCGGTCGAGTAGTGCGGGTGGGGTGTCGTTCTTTTCTTGTGGGGCCAGGTCGGTGCCGGGGGTGACGATCGCGTCGATCGCGTCGAGTACGTCGGCGGAGAGCACGGTGTCGGCGGCGGCTAGTTGCGAGTGCAGGTGGTTCAGTGTGCGGGGGCCGATGAGGGCGCTGGTCACGGCCGGATGCGCGGTCACGAATCCGAGCGCCAACTGGATCATGGTCAGGCCCGCTTCGTCGGCGAGCTCAGCCAGTTGCTCGACGGCATCCAGCTTGGCCCTGTTCGCGGGGATGGCGGTGTCGAAGCGTTGCGGCATGAATGTGGAGCGGCTGGTGGTGATGTCTCGGCCCGCGCGGATCGCGCCCGACAGCCAGCCCGAAGCCAGCGGGCTCCACACCAGCACGCCGAGTCCGTATTGCTCGGCTACCGGCAGAACGTGGGTTTCGATCCCGCGCTGCAGGATCGAGTAGCTGGGCTGCTCGGTGACGTAACGGCTCAGGTGGTATTCGCGGGCGGCCCACTGGGCCTGCACGATGCGGTATGCGGGGAACGTCGAGGAGCCGAAGTATCGAATCTTTCCCGCGCGCTGCAGGTCGGTCAATGCCGACAGGGTCTCCTCGTCGCTGGTGTTCGGGTCCCATCGGTGAATCTGGTAGAGATCGACGTGATCGACACCGAGGCGGCGCAGACTGTTGTCGAGTTCGGTGACCAGCCAGCGGCGCGAACTGCCCTGATGGTTACGGTTCTCGCCCATCGGCAGGCTCGCCTTCGTGGCCAGCACTATGTCTTCGCGGCGGCCTGCGATGGCCTTGCCGACCATCTGCTCGGACTCGCCGCCGCTGTACGCGTCGGCGGTGTCGATGAGGTTGATGCCTGCCTCGAGAGCGGCATCGACGATGGCGGTGACGTCGTCCTGTGTGGTGCGCCCGATCTTGCCGAAGTTCATCGCGCCGAGCGCTAGGGAACTGACCTGTACACCGGTGCGGCCCAAGGTGCGGTACTGCATGACCGTGTTCCTCCATTGCGAATAAAGCGGGAGAGCAGCACATGGATTGGTTATCGACCCCTGCTCTGACATCATGAGCAAGCGGAACCATGTCCCATTTACGATACGGAACATTGTCCCGCTTATCAATCTCGGCAACGGAGGTGGCGGACGCGGTGAACAACAGCGACCGAGACACAGGGCACGCGACTCGACCCAAGCGAGCGGACGCTCGCCGCAACGCGGAAACACTGCTCGACGCGGCCGCCGCGATCTTCGTGAAATCAGGAGTGGAAGCGCCGGTACGCGACATCGCGGCCAAGGCCGGTGTCGGAACGGCCACCATCTACCGCCACTTCCCCACACGGGCGGATCTGATCATCGCCGTCTACCGACACCAGGTCGACGCCTGCGCCGAGGCAGGCCCGGCCCTGCTGGCGACCAGCCCCACACCGCATATCGCCCTGGGACGATGGGTCGACCTCTTCGTCGACTTCCTGGTCACCAAGCATGGTCTCGCGGCCGCACTGCAAACCGACAACCCCGGCTTCGAAACCCTGCACGACTATTTCCTGGACCGTCTCCTACCGGTGTGCACCCAACTCCTCGACGCCGCCACCGCCTCCGGTGAGATCCGCCCCGACCTCAACGCCTACCAACTCATGCGCGGCGTCGGAAACCTCTGCATAGGCGCCGACAACGACCCACGCTACGACGCACGCCACCTGGTCGAACTCCTCGTCGCAGGACTACGTCGACCGCGCTGACCGTCAGGTCACGGCTCCCCGAGCCGCCCATTGTCTCGGCGCCATTCGGCGATACCAACCCGTGGCCAGGTGGATTACCCGCTCACCATCAGGATGGGACGTGACGGTAGGTTGTCGGTTTTCCGCGACCACCTTCCTGCACAACGAGGTTCGACGCGCGCAATGCCCGCAGTGCCTTCCGGATGTTCGGTGCCGACAAGTCGAGACTTGATTCGAGTTCCTGGACAGTAATCGACCCGGCAGCCAATGCGTCGTAGATCTTCTGCTCGGTCACATTGAGTTTCGGTGTTCGGACCGGCTCGCGCGCAGAATGGTAGAGCACGGCGGTGAATCTGATTCCGGCGTCGACATAGTGGGCGGGCGGCAGAGTTGCTCGTTCCAGCGACTCGGCCACGATGGGTAGACCGGTTGCCAATGCCTCGATGACCCGTGCGCCGGTATCCGGCGAACGAACGTGTTGACAGATCGCGACCAGTCGGGCGTTGCGCGCCGAAGTCACCGCGTCGCGGCCGAGCCGATCCACCGTAATGCCATACAGGCCACCGGGATTGGTTATCACCAAGCGGTCCCGTCGTAGGCGGACTTCTATGGCCATTCCCGTCGACCAGTGATCCAGATCCCGATGGACCAACGCGTTGCCGATCAACTCGCGAAATGCGACCAGTGGATACTCCATTCGGTCGTGAACCGTGCCGTCGGCGGCAGTCGCGATCGATGTCGCGAAGGTGCGTCGCGCCCAAGACAGCGCTTCATCGAGCATCCGGGGTATGGGACCCGTGATCGTCGCCTGATTGCGTGCCCGGATTTCCGCGGGATCACCCGGCTGCGGCTCCGCCGATATCTGAATCACGAACCGCGGAAACCATTGCTGTGGATGGACACCCATCGCCAGAATTCCGGCCACGGTGGGGCGATGATCCGAATCGAGGACGCCCGCACGCAGCAACAACTCTCCGTCGTCGGCGAATCTCCCGAGTCCACGAGGATCACGCTCCCGCACCGAGCGCAGGAACTCTCGGACCAGATCGGAATCCAGGTCCGTCTGGTTCGCGCCCACCACCGGCGCCCGATCGAACAGCGGTGGGCATCTCGACGTCAGAAACGCCTGCTCCTCCAACTCCGACATCGGGAAGTCGCCGTCATAGCTGCGCAGGTACGCGGTCCCCGTCGCGGACACCCGACACGGCTTCGCCGAACGGTCGCATTCGTGGACGCGAACGACGATGACAGGTTCACCATCGACCGTGGCATCTTCGACGGCCATCCGGATCGGCGGCGTGAACGCGCGCGCCTTTGTTCCGAGTCCCTGTTTCAGGCAATGCGGATCACCGAGGGGTACCGGCCGGAACCCGGTTCGTTCATCGAGCCCGAGGATGATGGCGCCACCGCCCGGCAGGTTCGCCAGCGCACTCAACGTGCTGGTCAAGGACTGCGGCAGCCCGCCCGCCGCGGACTTCACCTCGACATCGATACGGTCGCCGCCCGAGGCGCGAAGGTCGGAGACAAGCTCACTGACATCGATCACACGCGAAATGTAACCACAGGGAGTTACATTTCAGAGCAAAATAGTTACATTTCACTCGGGCCACGCACCAAGCCCAAGCAGGAAGCAGTGCTCGGCTCAGCGATGCGCCACTGTCACCGGCGCGCGAGTCTCCCGATACTTCGCGTCCATGTCCGCACCGGGCGTCCCGTGGGCGGCGATCACGATCCGTCCGTTCGGGTCGCCGTAGTCGCACCGGCCGATACGACCGCCTGCGCCATCGACGATCGCCCCGCCCTCGGGGCGCGTCGTCATGAGCGGATCCGCGGGGCGAGTGTCGCGCCGATTCCGCTCATCAGCAAGGAGATTCCGGTCTCGAAACGGCGGTCGTAGTCGTGATGGTCAACGAACACCGAGGCGCCGCGGCGCTCGGCGGGTGCGGTGGTCGATTCGAAGTCGCCGCGTCCGAGTCTGATCGAGACGTGGCCGGTGACGAAGTCGTGCAGTGTGGCGTACGCGTACGCGGCCTCTTCCGCGCAGAGCCCCGCATCCCGCAGTGCCCGGACCACCCGGTGCGCGATGTCATCGGCGCCCGGCGCCTCGAGAGCGGACTGTCGGTGCGCTTCCAGCACGAGTGGATGACGCATCAGCAGATCGCGCAACGCGTAGGCGAAGGTCCGGCACATCTCCCGCCAGCCTGTCGGCCAGTCGATGGCCTTGATGGCGTCGCCCACCAGCGCCGCGACCAATTCGCGGCGCAGCGCATCGATGCCGCCGGTGGTTCTGTGCACCGACATCGGTGAGGTGCCGAGCCGATCGGCAATGGCGCGAAACGAAACCGCCTCGAGTCCGTCGTCGTCGGCGATCTGTGCGGCGACCTCGAGAATCTGCGCGGCGCTCGCCGCCCTGGGGCGGCCCGCCCTTGCATTGCCACCCGATTCGACAACCATTCCCCGACTGTATTGATACGCGTAACGAAAGGACAGGGTGCGTTCCGTGAGCATCGACTCCGACCGACTGTGCGCTCGCGGCGAAGGTCGGCGTCGTACGGGCCCGCGCCCGCCACTGGGCGATGACCTACGCCGACGCCGACATCGTGGTGACATCGACCGTCACCACACCGCCCGTGTGGATCGGAGCACTGCGCAACGACGAGGATCCCGCCGCGATGACCACATACACAGGCAACACCATCATCGCCAACCACGGGTTACCCCTCGATCAGCCTCCCGCTCGGCTGGACGGCGCAGGGAATTCCGATCGGGATCGGACTCTCGGCCCGATGGGGTTGCGACGCAACGCTTCTCGCCATCTCCGCCCAACTCGAATCCGCCATGCCATGGGTGTCGCGCCACACATTTCGCTGACCTCACGACAAATGCCATCAACCCGGCCGCGACCGGGTTTCTCGGTGGCGGCTGGGAGACACTCGACCTCCGCTCGAGATCATCGGACAACAGCCGAGGATCAGCGACCTAGGTCGTGTTTAAGAAGTAGGTCGGTGCTGGTTGCGGCGGTGTGAAACTTGTTGTTGGGCATGGTGTGTCGTTGGCTGGGAATGGGTGAGGTCTCCGGTAGATGGTTTGTTTACCAAGACGAACC
>NZ_QZFU01000022.1 GCF_003598715.1 Nocardia panacis | reverse complement strand
ACGCGCCATCTCCAAACACCGCGCCAAAGGCGACATCGACCGCAACAGCTACAAAACGCAGATCAGCATCCACATCCTGCCGGGTTGACAACCCGGCAGGATCGCTAACTGAGCGGCATTGGGCCTAAACCTTGATGATCAGCGCGTCACCCTGACCGCCGCCGCCGCACAGCGCCGCCGCGCCGATCCCGCCGCCGCGCCGCTGCAACTCCAGCGCCAGGTGCAGCACGATCCGCGCGCCCGACATGCCGAGCGGATGCCCGATGGCGATCGCGCCGCCATTGACATTGACCTTCTCCGGATCGATGCCGAGCTTGCGGGTGGAGGCCACACCCACGGCCGCGAACGCCTCGTTGATCTCCACCAGATCCAGCTCGGCGGGCGAGATGCCCTGCTTGGCACAGGCTTTCAGGATGGCGTTGGCGGGCTGGTCCTGCAGCGTGGAATCCGGACCGGCCACCACACCGGCCGCGCCGATCTCGGCGATCCAACTCAGCCCCAACTCCTCGGCCTTGGCCTTGCTCATCACGACCACCGCGGCCGCGCCGTCGGAGATCTGCGAGGCGCTGCCCGCCGTGATGGTGCCGTCCTTGCGGAAGGACGGGCGCAACTTGGCCAGCGTCTCCACCGTGGTGTCGGCGCGCACGCCCTCGTCGGCGCCGACCAGCACCGGCTCACCCTTGCGCTGCGGCACCGCGACCGGGACCACCTCGGCGTCGAACAGGCCGTTCTTCCACGCGGCCGCCGCCCGCTGATGCGAGGCCGCCGCGAAGGCGTCCTGCTCGGCCCTGGTGACCGGCTCGGTGTCGTTGCGCTGCTCGGTGAGCGCACCCATCGGCTGATCGGTGAAGATGTCGTACAGGCCGTCGAAGGCCATGCTGTCGCGCAGCGTCGCATCGCCGTATTTGTAACCCTCCCTGCTCTTTTCGAGCAGGTGCGGGGCGCGGCTCATGGACTCCTGGCCGCCCGCGACGACGATCTCGTACTCGCCCGCGCGAATCAACTGGTCGGCCAGCGCGATCGCGTTGATACCCGACAGGCAGACCTTGTTCACCGTCAGCGCGGGCACATCCATCGGAATGCCCGCCGCCACGGCGGCCTGACGCGCGGGCATCTGCCCCGCGCCCGCGGTGAGCACCTGGCCCATGATCACGTAGTCGACCTGCTCGGGGGCGACGCCTGCGCGCTCGAGGGCCGCCTTGATCGCGAACCCGCCCAGATCCGACCCGCTGAAATCCTTGAGTCCGCCGAGCAGCCTGCCGACAGGGGTGCGCGCACCGGAGACGATCACGGAAGTGGTCACGATGGGCCCTCGTACTTTCTTTCGCAAATATTTCGCAGACGCCGTACTCCACGGTAACCCGTGCCGTTACCCCCATGACATCCAGGTGCGCGCTACTTTCGAGTAGTGAGCAACGCTATGGACGCCCCCGAAACCGCCGCGACCGCCGCCGGGACGAACGGCGCCGCCTTCATCCCCGGCGACTACGTCGTCGCCGTCGACCACGTCGGCATCGCCGTCGCGGACCTCGACACCGCGATCGCCTGGTACGCCGAGAATCTGGGCATGGTCGAAACCCACCGCGAGATCAACGAGGGCCAGGGCGTGCACGAGGCCATGCTCTCGCTGCCCGGTGCGCCCGACGACGCCACCGCCCTGCAGTTGCTGGCCCCCCTCAACGCCGAATCCACCATCGCCAAGTTCCTCGACCGCAATGGACCCGGCCTGCAGCAACTGGCCTACCGGGTCACCGATCTGGATGCCGTCTGCGCGCATCTGCGCGGACGCGGTCTGCGTTTGCTGTACGACGAACCACGCTCCGGCACAGCGGGTTCCCGCATCAATTTCCTGCATCCGAAGGATGCCGGCGGTGTGCTGGTCGAGTTGGTCGAGCCGGACGCGAATGTTACGCACTAGTATCAAGATCGGAGCGGCCGAACTAGTCGGAATCACATTCGCGGTCGAGTCACCATGAGGTCCCGCTAGGCTGTAGTTTGTGTGCCATGTCGTCACCTGAGTCCGATCGCAATCGCTTCGTTGCACTGCCCTTCACCGTTGTGCGCAAGGGTTATGCGCAAGACGAGGTGCGTAATTACTTCGACCGCTTCGACGCGGAGCTGCGGGTCACCGCCACCGACCGCGATGCCGCTGCGGCACAAGCACGTAACCTCGCCAGCCAGCTCGAAGACGCACGCGATGAGATCGACGAACTCCGCAAGGAGGTCGACCGCCTCTCCGTACCGCCGACCACCGCGGAGGGCATGTCCGACCGCATTTCCCGCATGCTGCGCCTGGCCTCCGACGAGGCCAGCGAGGTCCGCGCACTGGCCCAGGCCGAGGCCGCCGAGATGGTGTCCATCGCCGAACAGCAGGCCACCGAGATGCGCGGCAAGTACGAGTCGCTGCTCGCGGAGACCAAGGAGAAGCGCGAGGCGCTCGAGATCGAATTCGAGCAGACCCTCGCGAACGCGCGCACCGAATCCGCGAAGATCATCGAGGCCGCCCAGGCCGAGGCCGACCGCCTCGGCAAGGAGGCCGACGCCAAGCGCAAGGCAGCCCAGCAGGACTTCGAGGTCACCATGGCCGAGCGGCGCACCAAGCTCACCCGCGCCATGGAGGAGTTGGAGGCCACCAGCCGCGCCGAGGCGGCCCAGCGCATCAAGGACGCCACCGACGAGGCCAACCGCCTCATCACCTCCGCCACCCAGACCTCCGAGCGCAAGATCGCCCACGCCAAGGAACTGGCCGAGGAGATGCGCGTCCTGCGCGGCCGCGTGCTGGCCCAGCTGCTCGGCATTCGCGGTCAGCTCGATTCGGTGCCCGCCATGCTGGCCGCCGTCAACCGGGAAAGCGAACTGCTGGACGGGGTTCCGGATCAGCGCAAGTCCATCGGCGGCGCGCAGAAGTCCGTCACCGGTGGCCGTCCCAAGGCGATCCAGGACGTCAACGCCGAGGACGAGATCGACTCCGAAGAGCGCGAGAACGCCGACATCCACTGACGTCGGACCGCACGGCGACGACGCACCACCCGCAAGCCCGAGAGCCGCCCCGGTCGGGGCGGCTTTCCTTATTTCCGAATCAGGACCAGCGGCGGGTGACGGTGCGGGTGCGGCGACCATCCCAGCAGCCGCGATGCCAATGTCTGCGGTCCTCCTCGCCGCCGTGCGCCGACCACGCGACAACATGCGCCACACCGGGGGGTATCTCGTGATCGCAGCCGGGACAGCGGTAGGTCTTCACGGCGCGGGTGCCCGGCACCGTGCGCACCACGAAATCCTCTTCGCCGTCGGGACCGGCCTCGGTACGGCCGAAGACGTCGCCGAGCGGCGCGCTGCCGGACCGGCCGCCTCGCGGCTTTCGTCTAGGCACTGGCTCGGAGTCCCGTTCGGATGCCTCCGCGGCTCAGCTCGCCGCCTGGCAAAGCGGAGGAGTTCCCGATATCGGTGTTGTCTCGGGGGCGACGACAACGCGGCCAGGCGGCGAGCTGGGCCGCGGAGGCGCCGGATGGGACTCCGAGCCAGTGCCTATGCATGGAGACAAGAATAAGTCAGCGGGTCAATTCGTCGAGCAGTGCCGTGTAGGCGGCCTTCGGGCGCATTCTGGCGTCGAGGGGCAGTGCGTCGCCCGAGGCTGGCGGATATTTGCGCGGTGTGGCCGCAGGTCCGTATTTGTCGGTGAAACCCCAGGTCTCGAAGGCGACGCAGGTCGGCTCCTCCCGACACACCGCCAGCCGCTGCGCGAATTGCTTTGCCTGCACGTCGTGTTCGTCGAATTCCACCAGCACATCCATCTGCGATACCCGCGAGCGGACTCCGAGCGCCGCCAGCGCCCGCACGTGTTTGCGGAAGGTATCGGCCGAAACCCGCTGCCCCTCGGTGGATTCGTGGCTCTGGAAACCGACGCCGTCGATCGGCGCCCCGCGCTCCTTGAGCCGAGTCACCAAGGCCAGCAACGCATCCCAGCGCGGCCCGTCCGCCTCCACCCCGTACTCGTCGAGATAGAGGGCGGCCTGCGGATCGGCCGCCCGCGCCCGCCGGAACGCCTCGTCGATGTACTGCTCCCCCAGCGCCTGCGACCACACACTGCGCCGAATCCCAGTGCCGCCACTGCCGAAATCGGCCGAATCGGCGGATATCGGCTCGCTCACCACATCCCACTCGGCGACCCGACCGCGAAAATGCCCCACCACCGCGTCGATGTGCTCCAGCAGTATCGGCCGCACCGCCGCCGCACCGGACGCCTCCCGCATCCACTGCGGCAACCCGTCGTGCCACACCAGCGGCCGCCCACGCACTTTCATCGCATTGACGCGGGCGAAATCCACCAGGGTGTCGGCCTCGGCGAAGGCGAACACACCCCGGCGCGGCTGCACCACCTGCGCCTGCAACTCGTTCTGCGGGGTCAGCGCGCCGTATTGCGCCGCCGCGAAGGCCCGGTAGTCGACATCGGCCAGCAGCGGACCGCTCATCAGCGCCGACCCCATCTCGATCGGCCTCGGCAGCGCCGCGGCCGCGGCCCGCAATGACCGACCCGACGACTCCTCTTGCAGGGCGGGCGAATTCAGCACGGTCAGCCGTCGACCCGGCTCCGCCTGCGCGGTCAAACCCGCCAGCGTCCAGCCACCATCGGGCTCGGCGTCCGCACCGAACCACACCGTCGCGCCATCGAAGATATCGCCGTCCGGCACGCTGCCGACCTCCTTGCCATCGATCGACAGCACCGCGATATTGCCATTGGTGCGCATCCGAATCACGGCCGTCCCCGCCAGATCCGACCCGAAGGCGCGCGCCTGCACGGGCTTGTCCGCACGACCGTCCCACACCGCGACCTGCAACTTACCGCCCGCGATACCGAAACGCAGCGACGGCGGCTCATACCGCCACCCGTCGTAGACCACCGGAACACCGGAATACACCTGCAAATACGCGCCGCGCGATCCGATATCGCGCATGGTGGCGGTCAATTCGAAATCGCCGTCCACCTTGAGCCGCGGCCCGCGCAGATTCACCGGAGGATTCGCCTGATCACCGGATCCGTCCCCCCGCACGATCTTTCGGTCCAGCGGGGTGATGCGCACCCCATCCGCCCGCACCTCAGCGCCCGCGAAATGCGCCCAGTCCCTGCCCCGCAACAGATCCACCGGCTCCGAAGTCCCCGCCTGGTTCTCCGGATTCGCGCACGCCGACGCCAGCAGCGCCAACGCGGCACCGACGACCGCCGTGCGCAGCCACCCGTCGCCCATCAGAACAGGCGGAATTCGTTGCTCTCCGTGCCGCGCAGGGCGTCGTAATCGAGAGTCAGGCACCGGATGCCGCGATCCTCGGCCAGCGTGCGGGCCTGCGGTTTGATCTGCTGCGCGGCGAATACACCCGCCACGGGCGACAGCAGTGGATCGCGATTGAGCAGTTCCAGATAGCGGGTCAACTGTTCGACGCCGTCGATCTCCCCGCGCCGCTTGATCTCCACCGCCACGGTCGCGCCGCCGGCGTCGCGACAGAGCAGATCGACCGGACCGATGGCCGTCATGTATTCGCGGCGGATCAGCGTATAGCCATGACCGAGCGTCTGCACATGCTCCGCGAGCAGCTCCTGCAGATGCGCCTCGACGCCGTCTTTCACCAGACCGGGATCGATACCCAGATCGTGGGAGGAGTCGTGCTCGATCTCCTCGACGGTGATGCGCAGTTCCTCGCCCGCTTTGTTCGTCACCACCCAGAACGCTTCCGCGCCTTCGGGACGTTCGTCGCCGTCGCGCTCACTGAGTCGGCACGGCGGACTCATCCAGTTCAGCGGCTTGTACGAACCGCCGTCCGAATGCACGAGGACCGATCCGTCCGCCTTCATCATCAATAGTCTGCGTGCCATCGGCAGATGGGCGGTCAACCGCCCGACATAGTCAACCTGGCAACGAGCAATCACTAGGCGCACCCAAGCACTCTAGGCGATGCGGCGGACCCGACACCTTCGGCCTCACATGCCACCCCGGCGAACTCGCCCCTGGCCATGCCGACGACGCGGCGCCGCCGCCCGCACCTGCGGCTCGGCACTGGCCGCCGCCCGCAGGACCACTCAGCCGAGCAGCAGACCACCGGCCAGGACGGCCGCGCCCACCAACAACGCCCACTCGGACTTCGTCAACCCGCGCTCGGACACTTGACGAGTGCGCAGCAGAGCAAACCCCGCCGCCACTCCGATCCCGAGCGACACCAGATGACCCACATTGGTGAAAGTCTGCCCGACCACCATGCCTTCGACACCGACGATCGACCACACCGCCACCCACAGCGACCGCCACGCCCGCGGCACGACCGCGACCAACGCACCGAACAGGGCCATCGCCCCGTAGCTGATGCCGACATCCTCGGCCCGGCCGACACTGCGCGGCAGCCACTGCACCCCGACCGCCACCCACAGCCCGATCGCGACCAGCAGCGTCGCCCCGATATGTCCGGCCAGGAAGATACGCACCAATTGCCCGGAACCGAAACGCAATTCGGCCAGCGCGAGCAGACAACCGAGCAGCGGCAACACCGAGAGCGCGACCCAGAAATCACCGATGACGAAGGCACTGGAGAACAGGGTGCTCACATGTCCGCGCATCAGATTGTGCAGATTGGTGCTGGTGCGCAGGATGACGCCGGTCTGCGCGGTATCGCTCAGGGCGGAGAGCACACCGGCGACCAGGACCAGCACGCCCAGATAGGCCAGGGTGACCGGAACCCGGACCCGACGACGGGCACGCGCGATCCCATTCCCGGTCGCTGCCTGGTCGACCGGCGCATGATCGACCGGTGTCGTCGCGACGATCATGAGCACCTCCGTTCGAGTCGGTGGCGACGGATGCACACCGTCGACACCCATGATCGATTCCAGCGCTCGGAGGAGTCTGCATCTTCCCTGTGAACCCGCTGGGAACTGTTGGATCGCTCACTTCGGCAGCCCGCAGCTCGAGATTGTCCCGGAAACGACGTCAGGCCCCCGACACGAATGTCGAGGGCCTGACGTGAAATATGTTCCGGCGGTGTCCTACTCTCCCACACCCTGTCGAGTGCAGTACCATCGGCGCTGGCAGGCTTAGCTTCCGGGTTCGGAATGGGACCGGGCGTTTCCCCACCGCTATCGCCGCCG
>NZ_QZFU01000021.1 GCF_003598715.1 Nocardia panacis | reverse complement strand
CCAGCATGGTGGTGACCTGGCCGTGGAACAAACCACCCGCCGCAGCACCCAGGATCAGGCGAGTGGCAGCAGCGAGCGCGTCGGGCCTGGGATCGAAGAACCGATCCCAGTGCGGCACCAGCTTTCTCCGTGCCGCCCGCGCCTTCCTGCGCGCCTGCCGATACTCGTTGAGGTTGGTCAGGAACGCGACCGCCTCGACGACCAAGCCTCCCGCAGCGCCAGCCATCACAGTGGCAACCCAGTTCACCCGTCGATCTCCTCGGCTCTCCCTCCAAAACGGCGGAGATTATGAACCCCGACCAGATGCAATGACGAATCCCCGGCCATCCCGACAACCCCCGCGCTGAAGAAGTTGAAAGCACGGTACTGGACTTGAGTAGTAGACACGCCGATGTTCGAAGTCCCCTTCAACTGCAATTGAATCCGCACGTCAGCACCGAACTCGACTCCGAACCCCAGTCGAGGAAACAGCCCGGCCCTACGAGAATCCGCCCGGTCGGTTGAATATCCAGTGCCACAACATCATTGGACAAACCTTGTCGGCACCTCGTGCGACCATGGGGAGCATGTCTTCCGATGCTGCGATGAATCCGGCGAAGCAGTACTTCGAGGCCCTGCGCACCTGGGCCTACCCACAGGCATCGCGATACGCGGACAAGGCGACATTCCGCGCCGCCATCGCCGAAGCAGCCGAGCGAATCAATACCGAAGGGCGCTATAGCCGCTCGCCCGACCAGATAGACCGCGCCGTCACCAATTGCACCGACTGGATATGGTCGAGATTCATCGGCGAAGGCACGGCCGCGCGGCGGACCATTGCGCTGCACGTGTCCGCAGCGGTCGACCAGGTGCTCCAGGTCCGCGCCGACACGTTGGGCATTACCGTGGACGAGCTCGCGACGCGCTGGGTGCTCGCCGGTCTCGCCACCGAGGTCATCGGCAGCGGCGAAATCCTTGAGCTGCTCGCGAAACACTGCCCGAGCACGTGATACGCCGCTGGCTAAGTTATTAGGCGCCACCAGAACAAAGACACGACGCGCGTTGCCATCAGGGCCTCAGCGCCAAGGATGATGGCCGTTTGACTGCGCAGGCCACCAATAGTTCGTCAGCGCTCGGACAAAGCCGATTCGCCATGAGCTCATGGAACCAGGCGCTCTCAAGCATGCAACTCGAAAAGTGATCGGGCGTGTCCGCGGAACTGGCGATCAGCCCCAAGGGGATCAGGGCCGGACCGGGTGAATCGGCGATGAACCCGCGCTGAATATGGGCGGGGACAAGGCCGTCGCTGCGCTCCGGTCGCCTGCGGCGATCCCCGCCCCGGCGCGGAACCCCCGCCGACCCTGGCGGGCCCGGCCCAACCCCGATGGCCACGGCCGCAGATCGACAGTCCCACGGGCACAGGCCCATCCGGGATTGCCGGTCCATTCGGAATCCCATCGATCAGTGAGGAGTTCGCCATGGCCGGGGATGCATTCATCACTCTCATCGGCAATCTGACCCAGGATCCCGAGCTGCGGCACACGCGGTCGGGCAAGGCGGTCACAACAATCACCGTCGCGCAGAATTCCCGATTCTTCGACCGCGAAAGCAAGCAGTGGAAGGACGGCGAGTCGATGTTCGTTCGCTGCAACATCTGGGAGTCCATGGCCGAGAATGCCGCCGAAACGCTCGGCCGCGGCATGCGCGTCATCGTGTACGGGCGGCTCAAGCAACGCACCTATGAGACAGACGAAGGGGAAATGCGCTGGGTCACCGAGGTCTTGGTGGACGAGATCGGACCGGCACTGCGATACGCCGTTGCCGATGTCGCCAAGGTCGAGCTGCGTGCGGTCGTGCCGGGCGCACCGCGCGACGATGCCGCGGTGCCGTCACCCGAACCGGCAATGGCGGTAGCTTCCGGAGATCGGCCGCCGTTCTGATTCCTGCGACCCGGTAGCGGGCCGCACACTTCAGAGTTGGGCGGCCCGCTCCGCCGCTGGTCACAGCGGCTTTCCGACCAATCCGCCACGACCCGACCGGTTCCGCGCTGCAATGGGATGCGTAGGTCGTGCGGAGCGAATGCCTAGGAGGTCACCGATGGGGCTTGTCTGGTTCGCCGCCGCTGCGGCGCTGCTTCTGCTGCTGGTCTGGTGGGCGTTCCCGACACTCGCTCGGATCATCGGATTTCTCGTCGTTCTCGACTCACTCCTGGCCATCGTGTTCCTCCCGTCCTTCGCTCTACCGCACCGACTGGCCTGGCTCGGACTCGGGATCATCGTGTGGCTCGCCGGAAATTGGGCGTGGGCGGCCAAACAAGGTACCTGGGGTTCCCGGCTCGCGTTCCGAATCTTCGGCCTGCCGGGCCTGCGTCGCCTCGTTCCCCGCTCCACCATCGCCAGCGGTTCGGTTCACGATCGGAGCTGACCGCCGCTGCTTCCTTTGAGGACCCGGCTGCGGGGCAGCGGCATGCAGTAGCCGTCGCACTTCTTGCAAGCTGACCCCGGTCAGCTCCGGCAGTCTCTTGTCATCGACGCCTCTGCCGATCAGCCGCGACAGGGCCGTACCCTGCGCAGCGACCGCTTGGCCTTCGATGATCTCGTATCTCCTGATGGCGGCTTCGATCGTGGCATCGCGGCGAACCTGTGCACGTGCCAGTCGATTGCGATGCTTGCCGAACTCCACCAGGTCCGCCTCGTTCGCCCGCGCGACTCGCTGTTGCTCTTCGAGCAATGCGGTCGTCACCGCACGCGCCCACTTGCGCGCCGAAACCGTTCGCTCACTTCCCATATCCACCTCCGGTTCCGTTCGCCGTTCCAGCGGCGGAACGGCCCGACTCGATGAATCAATCACTCACAGATACACATCTATCGAATTCTCGTGCACTCCATTCGATCACCCACCGAACAATCCGTGCAATCCATACTCCCACTTGCCATATGGGTTTCATTTCTTTTCCACGACACACCTCTTGCATCACAATGCTACTGGCGGGTAATGATTTTCAATTCTCGCCTCGAGTGGTTCTCTCGAAAGGGTGATGACCCTCCATCGACTGCACGCCGGCGATGGCTACCTGTATCTGACGGAACAGGTAGCCACCGCCGACCGTCAGCGCGATCGGACACGCGATCTCACTGACTACTACACCCGTCACGGCACTCCGGCAGGCGTGTGGATCGGCAACGGCGCTGCCGCACTGGGTCTTTCGGGAACCGTCACCGAAGCCCAGATGCAAGCGCTGTTCGGCGAAGGGATGCACCCCGAAGCAAACTTGATCATTGCTCGCGAAATAGCCTCGGGCGCAACAGCCCACAAAGCGATTGTCGGCGCGAAGCTCGGCCGATCCTTCTACGAATTCTCCACCACTCCATCACCGATCAACGACATCCTCGAACAACGAATCCTCACATTCACCTCCAAACATCGCAGGCGTCCGACCTGGGATGAACGAACCGTCCTCCGCACCCAAGCCGCACGTGATCACCTGACCACCGAGTACGGCCGCCCGCCGGACCGCGCCGAAATCGAAGCAGCACTGTCCGAGGAGAAAGCGCAGAGCCGAAAGGCAGTAGCCGGGTTCGACTGCGTATTCTCGCCACCCAAGTCGATCTCGATCCTTTGGGGGCTCGGTGACGATCAGATACGCTCAGCAATCTGGAAATGTCACACAGCGGCGGTCCGGGAAGTCCTGTCCTGGGCGGAATCCCAGTACGCGGTTACCCGACGCGGACGCAATGGAATTCAGCAGATCGACGCCGACGGGCTCATCATCGCCGCGTTCGATCACTTCGACAACCGATCCGGCGACATGGATCTACACACTCACGCCGTGATTTCCAACAAGGTTCAGGGTAGCGACGGCACGTGGTCGGCTCTCGACGCACGACCGCTGTTCGGTGGCGCAGTCGCCCTGTCGTGCCGGTACAACGCGACGATGGCGGGAATGCTCCGCCGCCACATCGGATTCCGATTCGAGGAGCGGTACCGCGGCCGAGGTAAACAACCCGTCCTCGAAGTCGTCGGCGTCGACGACGAAATGATCGGCGAATTCTCCCAGCGCCGGGTCGATATCATCGCCCGCACCGAAGTACTCGTCGCGCAATATCGTGCCGCACACGGGCACAGTCCGAGCCCTGCCACGCAATACAAGCTCGCGCAGCAGGCCACGCTGCAATCCCGCAATGCCAACCACTCCCCCGCTCACTGCGCGAAATGATCGGCGAATGGGCGCTGCGCGCAGCCGCGTATCTTCCGCACGGCCAGGCCGGAAGCGAGTTCGTACGCGGCCTTCTGCGGGAACATACCCGGAACGAGAAGCCCCTCGATGCCGAAGACATCGCCACCGACGTCGCGGTGCAACTCGCCGGAGTCGCCGGCCTGGCCGCAGCCAATCGGGCGCAGCTCGACCGCGCGATAGAAACCGCACTTGCCAGCTGCCTGTTCGACAGTTCACGCCAGCACGACCGCGCCTCGAAGGTGGTGCGCAAACTACTCTCCCCAGCCCCCTCGCCGGAACTCCTCGAACGGATCGCCGCCGCGCACAACGCCCGCGTGCGCGCGACTTATGACCTGTCATCCGCCTCGACCGAGGTGCTCCAGACCGTTGCGGGCCGCCGCTCGACGTGGACCGAAGCCAACATCCGATCAGCGGTCGAAGACCGTGTAGGCCTGTGCGAATTCGACAGCGATCAAGCTCATCGCGATGCAGTGGAAGAAGTCACCGGGCACGTTCGCGACCGCCTGTCCATACAGTTGACGATCGACCCCGACCCGACACCCGCCGCCCTTGCCCGCCGCAATGGTGAAAGCATCTTCACTGTCACCGGCGCCATCCGCTACACCTCCCAGGCAGTACTCGACGCAGAAGCCCGCCTGATCAACGCCGCCCGCACACCAACGACGATCTCGCTACCGGACAGAGCAGTCGACAAATCCATCGCCGATATTCACCGCGACCAGAATGTTGTTCTGGGCGACGATCAGCGCGCAATCGCACGATATCTGTGTGGCAGCGGCATGCTGCTCTCCGTCGCGGTCGGTCCCGCCGGGTCCGGCAAAACCACTGCGATGCGGGCAGTCTCGGACGCCTGGCAAGCCTCCGGCCGCACGGTCGTCGCGCTCGCTCCCTCCGCTTCCGCTGCTCGAGTGCTCGGCACCCAGTTGGACCTGCGCGCGAAAACGATCGCCACACTGCTCACCCAAGCCCACCACGGCCTGCCGACCGGAGTGACCCCCGGAACGATGATCCTCATCGACGAGGCCACGATGGCCGCGACCGCCGATCTCGACGCAGTACTTCGCCACGCAAGCGCCCAAGGCGCGATCATCCGCTGCATCGCCGACCCCGGACAACTCTCCGCCGTCCAAGCGGGCGGCATCATCCGAACCATTGCCCGCGACCTCCGTGTGCCGCAACTGCACCGCTTGATCCGCTTCTCCGATCCCGAAGAAGCCCAAGCCACGCTCGCCGTGCGAAGCGGCGATGTTGATGCCGCGTGGGATTTCTACGCCACTCACGGCCGCATCTCCCACGGTATGAACGATGAACTCCGCCAAGAAATCCTGCACGAGCATCTTCAGGACCGAGCCCGCGGAATCTCGTCCCTGATGATCGCCGCGACCCTCGACGATGTCGCGGCTCTGAACGCCGCCGCGCAAGCAGCGCATGCCACCACCGGTCACATCCAGACGACCGGAACACAAATCCCGCTCTCCGACGGCCACACCGGATATCCCGGAGACGTCATCATCACCCGGCTCAACAACCGCCGCCTTCGCATCACCGGCGGAACACGAACCGGCACCCAAATCGACAACGGCGACCTCTGGCACATTCACCGCATCCACCCCGACAACACCATCACCGCCACCGGAATCGGCCACCGCGGATCCATCCATCTCCCCGCCGAATACATCCGGCACCACGTCGAACTCGGCTATGCCACAACTATTTACCGAGCCGAAGGTGCCACCGCCGACCACGCCCACATCCTGATGAACGAAACCCTCGGCCGTGCCCTCGCCTACGTCGGACTCACCCGAGGCCGCCATCTCAACCGCATCTACCTCGCCACAGACAAACTCATCGACCTCAGCGGCGACGAACAACCCGACGACCCCTCAGAACCGCACCAAGTCTTCGCGAAAGTCCTCGCCCGCGAGGACGACAACCTCTCTGCGACCGACATCATCCGCAGCGAACAGGCCGCCGCCGATCGACGCCGCCGCGCCGCCTACACCCACGCCTGCCGACACCTTGCCACTGCCCACAGCACCTACTTGCTCGACCGCGCTCTGCCCACCGTTTTCTTCCACGCAGCAAGTCGATCCGCCAACTACCAAACACTTCTCGACACCGTCTCCCTAGCCGAAGCACACGGACTCGACGCCGGTGAACTCGTCGCCGCGATCTGCACCGACAACCATCGAGACTTCGGCCAATCACTCACCAACGCCCGCGACACCGCCGCCGTCCTCCGAGCACGCGCAGACATCTGGATCAGCGAACACCTCGGCAGCTTCCCCACCACCGCTTCGCCCGACAGCGGTTTTCGAGCACTACGCGACCTCGCGCTACTCACGAAACTACCCGCAACTCATCCCGGACACGACGCCGAACTTACAAGGTATGCAACGGAACTGCACGACAGTATCCACCGCACCGCCCCTGTCGCTGACCAGCCGCACAGCAGCACGAGGCCGACTGCGGTGACCGACAACCCGGCCGTCGTTCCGGCCAACCCACCTCGTTCGGCTCCACCGAGTACGCAGCGGCGAAGGCTAATCCCTCGGCACCGGCTACCAATGCCTGTCCGCCGCCGACGGTCACGATAGGTTGCCCCTGCAAGAACTCATCCCGGCTGTGGTCAGCGGGCATTCGTCCAACTGTTGCGATTGAGACGTCGGATCGAATCACCAGGTTGGTCTGCACCTGTTCGAGCGGATATTGCAGGTGGAGCGGGTACCCGTATATGTTGGCGCAGTGATCTTCTCTTATGGAAAGGGCGCCGCGCGCCCCTGCCGGTGATCCCCGGCAAGTGGCTGGTCTCCGGCGATGCGGATGACCGGACCACCCTTCTCGTTCACCCACTCGGTCTCAGCGCCCGCACGGCTCGGGACCATGGCCCCGGCACTACTCCGATGCACTACCGGTGCTGGTCCGATTCGCCGAGTTGCTCGCGACCACGGCTCCAACCATCACACGCATCCGTTCCGTACCAACCATCACGACGTTGCTGAAAGATCCACCTCCGGAACTGGATTGGCCATCCGGCGAAGTTGCCCGTCCGGCCGAGCAATTCCCGACGCTGTTCGCGCGCACCGAATGGTCCGACGAGGTCGAGGCCGAATTTGTCGATCCGGCCGGTGAATTCGGGTTCAACCCATATGTGCACCGCTATACCCCGCCCGAATCCTCATAGACGAGCTACACGAAGCCGCGGCGTACCTATCCACCGACGAGACGGGAGCTCACCATGGCCATCAATAAGATCCAGTTCTACATACAGGTCCATTTGACCTATGCCCGCCGCTGGCACCTCGCCGGAATACTTCCGATCCACCGACGTGACCGGGTCACCCCACGTATCGACGGCGTGCCACTGACCGATCTGATCGACAGATTCGAACTCGACGCAGGTATGCACCCCGCAGGCGGGGCATACGGTGGCCTCATCCCGGCGCACGCTCGGACCCTGCGAATGGACGACCACTTCCACGGAAGATCCACCATGGCAACCGGATCGAAGACACCCGTACTCGTGTGCGACTGCGGCGAGTGGGGCTGCTGGCCACTCCTGGCCGAGATCACCGTCACCGACGACCTCGTGATCTGGGACTGCTCCGAACAACCCCGCCGAGCACGCGACTACAGCGCGTTCGGTCCATTCCGGTTCGACCGCAACCAATACGACGACGCTCTGCGGGACCTGACCAGGCCGATCAGCTCGGACATCGCGTGAACACAATTCGCCGCAGGTGCCGCTCGCATC
>NZ_QZFU01000020.1 GCF_003598715.1 Nocardia panacis | reverse complement strand
AGAAAGCTGGTGCCGCACTGGGATCGGTTCTTCGATCCCAGGCCCGACGCGCTCGCTGCTGCCACTCGCCTGATCCTGGGTGCTGCGGCGGGTGGTTTGTTCCACGGCCAGGTCACCACCATGCTGGGGGCACCTGGAACCACCACCGGGCGTACTATCGGTGCCGTTACTCGTCGGAGTACGCACTCGCGAATGAACTCGATTATCCGCCTTCGGTGTATCTGCGTGAGGATCAGATCGGCGCGCCGCTGGACGCTTGGCTGGCCGAGGTGTTCCATCCCGATCGGATCCGGGACAGTCTGTCGCGTCTCGAGCAGGCCCAGCCCGCCACCCAACAGCCCACCCTCGATGCCGCGCGCCTGTCGCTGTCCGAACACGATCGGAAACTCGCTCGCCACAGGGCCGCACTCGAATCCGGTGCCGACCCCGCGCTCATCGCCGAATGGAGCCGTGAGGCGCAGCGGGAACGCGCACTGGTGCTGGCGCAGATCGCCGCCATCGAGGCGAAAACCGTTGTGGCCCACAAGATGAGCAGGGACGAGATCCGGCAACTCGTGGATTCGGTCGGTGGCTTGTTGACTGTCCTGCGTTCGGCAGACCCTGCCGATAAGCTGGAGGTCTATCGCCAACTCGGCTTGAAGCTGACCTACGACCATAAGAAACGGGCGGTCCTGGCCGAAGCTGGGCCAAAACCGCCCGTGGGCGTACTGGTTGTGTCCGGAGGGGGACTTGAACCGCTGTGTCCGCCCTGCTCACGGCCCGCGACCTTGGGATTCCTTGGGATGGTTCGGGACGGCAAGGGGGTGTCCGGGGCGAGATTAACCCTGATTGTTGACCGGGTCAACAAGCCCCTCAACGCCTCTCAAGGCCAATATCATGTGAACATGCGTTCGGTAGACGATGAGGAGTGGACGCCAATCCTGGAAATCGACGGGCGCGTCGCGCGAGACGCTGACGACCGGTTGTACCGGACCCGCGACGGAGGATGGACGCGGCCGACACCGGTCTTCTGCCGCAACCGACATCGCCTCGGCCCCGGACGGATGCTCGTTGGCACGGTGATGTGCCGAGCAATCGACGGCGTCCACCACACCTACTACTGCCGAAAGTGCGGCGACACGGTCTATGTACCGGCAATCGGCCGAGAATGCGATCATCGAGCGTTCGACGGTCGGTGAGTCCGAATCGTTCCACCAGCTCGATTGGATGGGCTACGAGTCCGCTGTGAAGTGATACTCGAGATCGTATGCGCTGGCGTCGAGCAGCATTTGGTTGATTTCGATACAACGGCCGGTGGCGATGTGAGCGTGGCGGGTGATGGCGATGACCGGTGTTCCGGTGGGAAGGTCCAATTCGGTTGCCTCTTGCTGGGTGGGCATGCGGCACACGATGTTCTCGGTGAACTTCACGGGTGCAAGTCCGGCTTCGGCCATCCTGGCGTAAATACCGCCCGGACCCGGGCCGGTGTAGGCGACGGCCGGCGCGGCGGCGACTACGTCCAGCGGTAGATAAGAGATGGCGGTTTGGACTACCCGATCGTCGATGGCGAATCGGCGAGACCGTGTCAGCACGGCGGCGCCCTCGGTGATGGCGAGCGCCTCGGCGACGGTGGCCGGTGCGGGGACTTCTGTGACTTCGACATGCTCGACGCGCATACGGCCGTGGGTATCAGCGTCTTGGATGGACCGACCTTGCCCCCAATGCTGCCGGTGTAGCCGTTGCGGCGAGGTGCGTCGAACACGGGAGAACGTTCGCACGTAGAGGCCACGACCGTGGCGCGATACCACGACGCCTTCGGCGCGAAGCAAGTCGATGGCCCGAGACACCGTGCCGACGGGTACATCGAATCGTTCAGCCAGTTCACGGACGGTGGGCAGCCTGTCGCCTTCGACTAAACGCCGCCCGGCGATGTCGGCACGGATGGCATCGGCGACATTGCGATACGCAGGAGCAGCCATACTGTTCAGAATACCAAGTGTTCATTCCGCACACATCTTCAGTGTTCAGAACTCGCGAGCTTAACTGGATAGCGGACACAACCGAGCGAGCAGGGAGGCGCTGGGGATGAACACCAACGGTGAGGCCGATGACACTGCACCGTTGGAACGGAATTCAGTCGTCGACGCCTGCGGCGGTCGCGAGCGAGCGCAGCGTTCGGGACGCTCGGCGCTGCTGGTCGGCGGTGGCGCGCACCGTGGCTTTCACGGTGCCGGATGCTCGGAAGTGCTCGGGCGCGGCTTCGCGGGATTCGAGCAGGGCTTCGATTGCGGCGTCCGGGTCTCCGGCGAGCAGATGCGCCCGTGCGGTGTCGACCCAGAAGTAGGTGCGGCGCTCGGGCGCGAAGCCTTTGGGGAGGTGGGTGTTTCGGGCGATATCGAGCGCGGCCCCCGCCTCGCCAAGGTCGACCTCGGCGGCGATGCGATGCAGTCGCACGTTGGTCGGGCCGACCACCGTGTCGAGTACGACTGTGTCGGCGATGGTCTCGACCAGTCGTCCGGCCTCGGCGAGGTGGTCACGCGAGATATCGGCCTGTCCGAGTGTGGCCGAAATCGTTCCAGCGCGCATGTGGAGGCTGGACAGCACCGCTGCGGCGGTCCGGTCCGTGGCGGCGAGCGGAATGATGTCGGCGACCGTTCGATCGAGAAGCTTCATGGCTTGTCGACCGGCACCGATGCGGGCGAGGGTCGCGGCCTTGAGGTAGGACACCGACGCCACCCGCAGCGGGTCGCCGGACTTGTCGGCGGCCCACAACATTCGCTCGGTCGCGGTCATGGACAGATCCGAGTATCCGAACTTATGCGCGAGGCTGTTTGCCGCGCGGTAGGTATCGGTGAGCAGTGCGTACGCAGGCTCGCCGTGTTCTTGTGCGGAGACGAGCAACTGGTCGACGAGGCCGGGCAGGACATCGCCGATCTTGCGATACCGCGCACCGCGTCGCCAGTCGCCCACCTTTGCGACCAGCGGCGCGAGCTCGGTCGGCGCGAGGGGTTCGACGTCGTCGTCCATCAGGTCGACTGCGGCGAGGGTGCGGCGAATAACCGGCAGCACGTCCAACGTCTGCACGTCCTCGGTGTCCTCGGCGTACAACCTGGACGCATCGATGCCCAGTGCATCCGCAATCCGTCCAACCCAGAACGTCGATGGGCCGGAATGACCGGTCTCGACCTGCCGGAGAGTCGAGTGCCCGACACCAGCGGCAGTGGCGAGTTGCTGGGCGGTCATGCCCTTGATCTTGCGGTAGCGAGCGATGCGCGCGCCCACCGAATCCGATTGCCTCACCGCTTCACGGTATCACTCAAATCTCGAACATTCTCCGAACATTCAAGGCTTCAACCAGCGTTAACGTCTGTGTTGCATCCCAGTTCGATGCGTCTCACTCATCGAGTGCCGGCACCATATCGCCGGGGCATCGAGCGCACCGTCACCATACCGACGCGACTTGAGGGCTTCCATGGAAGTGATCGTTAGTGTTGCACCACAGGGAATCTCACCGCTAGCCGGCGACACCACCGCTCTCGTTGTGGTTGGAGTGTTCGCCGCGGTCACCGCGATTGTGCAGTGTGTGATGCCGTGGCTCATCGACCACGGCCATCACCGCGACGAGGACCAGCGATGAGCGCGTCGCCGACCTCCCCCGAGCGTCATGCCTGGACTTCCCAGCAGTGCGGCGACACATGGATCACCGGTCTCGATCACGCCCGCGTCGTCCTGACCGTGCACGGCGGCCACGGCCCCGGCTGCAACGCCTATCTGGCCGCTCTCGGGCGCGCGTCGTCGGTGTGTCAATGAGCTGGATCAACGACCACTGCGAGAAGCCCATGCCCGTCGGCTCGTCAGCGGGGCGGGTGGCAGGCGTCCTCCGTATTCACCGCACGTGTGATCCGCCGTGCCCGCGTCGGGTCTCGGCCGCACTGCACGCGCCTCTGTCACCGCCCATCGGTGGGCTTCTCGCCCACATCGACTCCACATCGATTGCCAACAAAGGGGATTCATGAATTCCGTGATTGTTGATCCGGCCGTGTCCGTGATCATGGATACCGATATCGGCTACGACCCCGACGACGCGTTCGCGCTTGTCGCGGCGGCGCGCTCGGTCGAGCAGCTGATCGTGGTGACCGCCGACGAGGTACGCGGCGGGTACCGCGCCCGCTACGCGCGAGCGCTGCTGGACGCGCTCGACCGCCCAGACGTGCCGGTCCATGTCGGGATCGATCTCGGGAGCGAGAGCTTCGTCGTCCACGACGAAGCCCTCACCGCCCCAGCCCAACCCGGTGCCTTCCACGACGCGGTCGAGAGCGCGTGCAGGTCGACCTACGGACCCGTCCAATGGGCCGGGCAGGGACCGCTGAGCAACGTGGTCTCGGTCCTCACCGAACGACCGCATCTCACCGAGAAGATCGCGGTCACCCAGCAGGGTGGATGGCTCGACACCTATCACAGCGGCCCCACGAAGACCAGCCACAACCTGCGCGTCGATGTGCGCGCCGCGGGAGTCGGACTGCGGATGCTGCATCGCCCGCGCCTGGTGCTCTCCGACCACACCGGAGTCCCCGAAATCCGCGTCACCACCGACAGCGACCTCTACAAGGAGTTGGCGGGCAACGACGCCCCCTGGGCGCGGTTGCTGTTCGCGAACGTCCGCAACTGGCTCTCGAAACGTCCACACTTCTACCTGCACGATCCACTCACCCTGTCCGCTGCGCTCGGGCAGAAATTCGTGCGCTTCGCCGCCGAGGACATCGCCGTCAGCGGCGACGCGTTCCTTCGCCGCGAGCCGGGCGCGCGCCGAATGCTCGTCTCGACAGGCGTCGACTACGACGCCTTCAACGCGTGGCAGCGCACGGTGATCGGCCTGTGAACGATTCCCCGTTCGGCGAGCGCCGCCACAGCCACACCGCACCGGCCGCCGGTAGCCGCCGCATGTTCGACGGCGAGATCGAGGTCTGGCTGAGCGGGCATTGGCACTGCACCGAAAAATCTGGCGGCACAACCGAATCCGAGTGCGGGATGCGGTGGTGGCTCCTCGAACAACGCGCCGAGCGGGGCCTGGACTTCCGGATCCCGACACGCGAGCAGCCGCCCGGCTGGTCCGCCCCCGCCCGCCCCGGGCAGGTTCTCGGGGCGGGCGGGGGCGGTGACGCGCGTGCGTTCTAGCGTCCCCACCTATCCCGTGCTCCGGCTGCGCGACGGCGGCAATGTAGTGGCCGCGTGCGCGTTGGAAATACTCGTCATGCTCGGTCGGCTGCCCGGTGCTCGCACCGTGGGCGACATCTCTCACATCACCGGCTACTCGATTGCGGCGACGGCCGCCGCGCTGGACTGGCTGGAACGCCGAGGATCGGTGCGGCGGGTCGGCGCGTGGGCGATCACGGCCGCGACCCGTAGCGAGTTGTCTACCAGGCCCGAGACGTTCAGCTACCTGCAACGTGTCGCGGTCACGGCCCTGTACCGGTGCGGCGCGCGCACCGGCGATGAAATCGCTTGGCGGGCGGGTGAATCAGCAACAGACGTGCATCGGGTTCTGGCCTGGCTGTATCGCCACCGCCGTCTCTACCACGTCACGGCCTACCAACTCGCCAGCAAGAAGGAGCCGGCCAGCTGGGATCAGTGACTCCCTCCACCTCACACCACGGAGAAAGGCTGAACACGATGTGCAAGATCCTGGTCACGGGAGCCGGCGGCTTCCTCGGAGCGGTGCTGGTGCCGCAACTGCTCACCGACGGTCACACCGTCACGGCGGTGGACACCTACTGGTTCGGCGACACCCTCGCCGACCATCCGCGCCTGGACATCCACCGCGCCGACATGCGGACGATGGACCTCGGACTGCTCACTGATGTCGATGTCGTCATCGCGTTGGCCGCGATCAGCAACGACCCTGCGGGACAACTCGATCCGGTGTGGACGATCGAGGTGAACCAGCGCGCGACGATCCGCCTGGCCGAAGCCGCGCGGGCGGCCGGGGTGCGCAGGTTCGTGCACGCCTCCTCGTGCAGCGTCTACGGCAGCAACGACACCATGCCGTTGACCGAGGACGCGCCGCTGGGGCCGTTGACGATCTATGCCGGTACGAAGGTCAGCACCGAAACGGCGCTGCGGAACCTGGAGACCTCGCTGTTCCGGACAGTGTCGTTGCGCAAGGCCACCCTGTTCGGGGTTTCGCCGCGGATGCGGCTGGACCTGGCGGTCAACACGATGACCCACCACGCCATGGCCCGCGGCAGGATCGCCGTGGACGGCGATGGCCGCCAATGGCGGCCGTTCCTGCACGTCGCCGATGCCGCCACTGCCTATCGCCTGTGCGTGGAGACACCCGACGAACTGTTGCCGGACGGCGCGGTGTTCAACGTCGTGGGTGAGAACCTGGCGATCTGCGAGCTGGCGGCCCTGGTCGCCGTGGAGTTCCCCGCCGCCGTCGTGACCTCGGGCACCGAGCGGGTCGACGCGCGTTCCTATCGGGTCGACGGTGCCCGGTTCGCGGCGTTGACCGGGTTCCGGCCAGCCCATACGGTCGCCGACGGCATCCGTGAGGTCCGCGCGGCGCTGGAAGCGATGGATCCCGATGACTGGGAGCATCCGCGCCACCACACCGTCACCATGATCGACCGAGTGCGCAAGCTGCCTGCCATCGACGGCGGCGCGCCCGTGCGGTGGAAACCGCTGCCGTTCGCGGTACCCACGATCGGCCGCGAGGAGGAGAACGAGGTGCTGGCCGTGCTGCGGTCGGGCTGGTTGACCACCGGGCCGCGCACCAAGCAGTTCGAGGCGATGTGCGCGGACTACCTCGGCGTCGAGCACGCCGTGGCCACCAACTCCGGCACCGGCGCGCTGCACCTGGCGCTCGCCGCGGCCGGGATCGGCCCGGGCGACGAGGTGATCACCACCCCGATCACCTGGCCCGCGACCGCCAACGTGATCCACCACGTCGGCGCGACCACCGTATTCGCCGACGTCGAGCCCGATACCCTCAACATCGACCCCGCCGCGGTCAAGGCCGCGATCACCGCGCGGACCAAAGCGGTCATGCCGGTCCACATGGCCGGGCAGCCCTGCGACATGGACGCGATCGGCACGCTGGCCGCCGATCACGGCCTGATCGTGATCGAGGACGCCGCGCACGCCTTCGGCGCCCACTGGGGTGAGAAGATGATCGGCCAAACCAGCACGATGGCGGCGTTCAGCTTCTACGCCACCAAGAACCTCACCACCGGCGAGGGCGGGCTGCTGGTCATCGACGACGACGAGCTGGCCGAGCGGGCGCGGGTGCTGTCGCTGCACGGCATCAGCAAGGATGCCTGGCGGCGCTACGCCCCCGGCGGGGCGGTCCACTGGGAACTGATCGAACCCGGATTCAAGTACAACATGCCCGATCTGGCCGCCGCGATCGGCATCCACCAACTGCCACGCCTCGAGGAGTTCATCGCCACCCGGACCCGCCACGCAGATCTTTACGACCGGCTGCTCGCCGACGTCCCCGGCATCGGGCTGCCGACACGCCGAGTAGGCGTGCGCCACACCCACCACCTCTATGTGATCGCGCTGGACCAGGACCGGCTGGTCATCGACCGCGACAGGTTCATCGAGGCCCTGCGCGCCGAAGGCATCGGGGTCGGCGTTCACTTCATCTCGCTGCACCTTCAGCCCTATCATCTGGACCGCGGCATGGACCCCGACATGTTGCCGGCGGCGCGGGACGCCTCGGCTCGGATCGTGTCGCTGCCGCTGTATCCCGCCATGACTGAGAACGACGTCCGCGACGTCGCCGACGCGGTCCGCAAGGTCGCCTCGGCCCACCAGCGATAGGAGCGCCCGGCACCATGCGCGAAGGCACCCAGATCATCCTGGTCAACCCACGACGTCAAGTGTTGATGTACCTGCGCGACGACAAACCCGAGATCCCCTACCCCGGAATGTGGTCCCTTCTCGGCGGGATGCTGGAGGACGGAGAGACGCCGGCCGAGTGCGTGCGCCGCGAGATCGAGGAGGAAATCGGCGTCATACTCGACCCGACCGAGATCCAGCATGTTCGCACCCGAGACCTGCACTACGGCGTGGAACACACCTTCTTCGCCCGCATCGCCTTCGAAATCGACGACGTCGTGCTCACCGAAGGCCAGCGGCTCGGCTGGTTCGGAGAGTCCGACGCCGCCGCGACGGGACTGGCATATGAGGACAACGCCATACTGGCCGAGTTCTTCGCGACGCCGCCGGCGGCCGTGCCAGTCGATGCCGATTGACATCGCTGCGAGACTTCTCGATCGAAGTCGCACTCAACTGTCCTCGCGACGCGAGGACAGTTGAGTGATCGACGACGCCTGCTCCAACTCTTCCCTGATTTGCTCCAGCTCCAGCGACAGTTCGGCGATGAATTTGGCGAGTGTCTTCCCTTTGCGCCGTCCATCGGCCAATTGCGCTCTGACAGTGATGATCTCCTCCCGCAATACCCGGTTCTCGTCGTTGACCTTCGCCACCGCCTCAGGCACGTCGTGCTGGGCTTTGACCCTCGCTTGAAACTCCTCGACGAGGTCTTTGTGGCTGCCGTAGACGACGTCCCGACGTAGTCCCGATTCGACGATCAGCTCGCTGCCGGTCAGGCTTCCGGTCGACGAGCGCGGAGGCGTCCCTGCCAGCAGCCGGTCGGCCGCCGCCCGTATCGCCTTCCGGTCGGGGTCCCCGTCGCGGGGGTTTGCGGCTCATTCCGTCGTCTCCTGACCGATCACGGCACGAAGTCGTTCGGCCCGCGCGACCGCGCGATCCCGAAGGAGGGGAGCAGAGAGAACCGTAGTCGAAATCGCCTCGGCAGTAGTCGAAATCGGCGCAACGTCGATCGCCGCTTATCTCGTCGCGGCCCGAGCGGGTCTCTGACCCTCGCGAGCACACTGGACGCTCCCGATTACGAGGCGGACGGGAAGGTGCCTCAGCGGCACCGTGCCGCCCGTCGCCTCGGCAGCTGCGACAAGCCGGCGACCAACTCATCGCCGGTACAGCAAAGAACGCACATGTCCTTCACTTCATAGGTAGGCTGCCGCGAATATATCTTTACAGCAGGGGGTTTCGTGATCACAGCGCCTATGGCACCCCAGCAGGATCCGGGGTTGCCGTGGCACATTCGCGGCATCTCCCCGAATGGCCGGAACGCATTGAACATGAGGGTTACGGGATGAATCGCATTGCGCGAGTCGTATTGTTGATCGCCTTGGGCGGAATCGGGATCGGTGCCGCGGCGGGCAACGCGGCAGCGGATCGCACCGGCATCATTGTCGGTTACCAGGCGTGCCAGGACACTGCGCGCGCCTATCAGAAGGCCGGCTACACCGCCTATTGTTTCCAACTTCAGGGCGATAGCTATCAGGTCGATTACCACCGGAGCGGGCAGAGTAGCCTGCCGTCGACCGGTAGCTTCGGGTAGATCCACGGTCGGCCTGGCCTGTCACGCGAGCATCGCCCCTCGTCCAAACCACGAGGAACTCGCCCAGCCGATAAGGTCGGGGCGAGGTGTTTTCGCTGCGACCGGGTTAGACGCCGTTGATCTGGACATAGGTGTTCGAGGTGCCGCTGGAGAAGACGATATAGGCGGCGTAGGTGCCGCCGTTGGCCCACACGCCCAGTGTGTCGCCCGCTGCCACGCTGACGCCGGTCGTCGACAAGCTCAGCGTCCCGGTGCCGCTCGTTGTTGCCGACTTCATCAACGTGCCCGACGACCCGTTCTTGTACAGGTAGACCGTGAGAGCCTGGCTGAACGTGTTCTGGCTGATCACGGCCTGGGCGGTGATGTTGATCGTGCCCGACCGGTCGATGACCAGCGCGGAGGAGCTGATGCTGGTGGCCGGATAGGCGGAGTCCGCGGTCCAGCCGGTGACCTGCGTGGTCGAGCCGGCCGGTGACGCGTCGGCCGTCAGATACATGCGCTGGTTGGCGGGCTTGTTGACAACCGCTGCCGCGGCGAGGGTTCCTGCTCCGGTGAATCCGCCGACGATTGAATAGGTCGATTGGACGACGGCGAGGGTTCCTGCTCCGGTGAATCCAGCCGAGACCGGCACCACCGGGACGACCGCAGCGGTTAACACGCCCATGCCGGTGAACCCAGCCGAGACCGGGTATCCGCCGATGGCAGCCGCCGCCATCGTGCCCGAGCCGGTGAACCCAGACGAGACCGGGACTGCGATTGCCGTTGTCGCCGAACCGGATCCCGTGAACGGGGCGGTGGTGACACCGATCGGTGTGATGCTCGCGCGCAGTGCGCCGGAGCCGGTGAGCGCAGCGGTGCGGGTCGCGCCCGGCCACGCAGTCGCGGTGAACGTGCCCGCGCTGGTGAACCGGGCCGGGATCGATGCGATCGCCGTGAACTGGCCGGCACCGGTGAACGGCGCGGCGACCGCAATTTTGGCCAGCGCCATTGCGGTGAGCTGACCGCGGCCGGTGAAGTCCGCAGACACCCCGGGCTTGCCGATGACGGTCGCGGCTGCTGCGGCGGAGCCGGTGAAGTTCGCGACCACCCCGTCGGGGATCGCCGGAATCCACTGGGCCAGTGCCGTATCGACCGGTGCGCGGGGAGCGTCCGCGAGCCAGGTGGAATTGGGCATGTCCGTAACGGTCGAGCCGGGCCGCGGCGAGTCGGCAGCGAACGACACGGGTCAGGACACCGTGATCGACGGGGTCACCAGGATCTGGCCCTGCGCGCCCAGCGCGGTCGAGGTGATGAGCACCTTGTCGATGAAGGTGCCGCCGGTGGCGGCCGACCAGAGCCCGGCATAGGTGTAGGTGCCGGCGGGGACGTCGATGGTGACCTGGCTGCCGTTCACGACGCCGCCGGTCGAGGAGGTCCAGGTGGTCTGTTTGCGGGCGTAGGCGGGGGTGCCGCCGGACGCCTCGGATGTCCCGGTCGTGCCCGGGTCGCCGGTGTGCAGTGAAACCCAGGCACCGAGCCCCTTGTAGTTGTCGGCGAGAGACTGGCGGGTTGCGGCAACAGCGATTGCCATGGCGGACTCCTTACATGACGAACCCCCGAGCCGATCGAAGGTTTGCTGGGGTGGGTGTTCGGTTGTGGGCGTTACTGTTTGCGCACGACTTGTCCGTAGAACCATTCGAACGTGGTCGCCGGGCTGGTCGGGATCGTCACGTAGAGCCGATATCGGGCACCGGTGGGGATCGCTGCGGCAGCAGCAGCGGCCACGATCCAGTCGACGGATGTCGTGGAGATGTTGGTGGCGTTCCAGGTGTCCAGCACGGTCGTCGAGGTGCTGTCGCGGATCTCGATCCACGCCGAGATCCCTGCGGGGAAGGCCGATGTCGCGGATTTAATGCTGTGGGTGAAGTTCGCGCCGACGGACAGGACCAGCGGGCGCCGTGACGGCTCCCACCCGAGTGGTGTGGTCACGATGCCTCGGAGGCGTCTGTGGCCGTGCTCGGGGTGATCTGGTAGCCGCCGAGCAGTTGCAGGGCCATCCAGTACGCGCCTTCGAGGCGTTCGGCACTGTCGGCCTCGGCGTGCAGGACGAAGGATCCGCCGCGCCGCTGCAACGACGTCTCCGCGCACGCCCCGGTCTCGGTCGCGGGGAATACACTGGCTTCGGGTTTGACGACGTCGCCGAATCCTGGTGTGACACAGACGGTCACGTAGCTAGTTCCATGGACCGGCGGGTCGACGGCGAAACATCGCGCCTGACCGGCAAATCCGGGAACAGATTCGAGATGCACTGTGGCTGTGGGCATTTTGCTCCTCAGTCGAAGAGGTATTGGATGACGGTCACGCAGCCATTGGCACCACTGGCAGCCGACCCGCCGCCGCCAGCCGGGAAACCGCCCGCGCTGCCTCCCGCTCCGCCGCCGCCGGACTGGCAGGCTTGCCACAGCGGTGGATTGGAGACTCCGGCCGGGACGCTGCCCGATGCGCCGCCGGATGCGTTCGGACCGCCTCCGCCGCCTCCACCCGCCAGGAGACGGATCGGCGCGGAGGTGACGCTCGCGCCGGGTGTGCCGCTGCCGGAACCTCCTGCGCCGCCGCGGATGTAGGACAGTCCGCCGCCCCCGCCGTTGTTGGCTCCGGAGCCGCCAGGGGCGGTGTAGTAGGTGCCGAAGCTGCTCGCGCCACCGTCGCGGCCCGCGCTGCCGCCTGCACCGACGGTGATTACGACGGTCCTGGTGAGGGCCGTGGCGGGGATCCGTTTGGCGCTGGCCACGGCCGCCCCTCCGCCGCCGCCCCCGGTGGCGTCGCCGCCGCCGCCAGCGCCGCGAATGATCACGTCGACGCCGAAACACCCTGCGGGCTGGGTCCAAATGTCATTGGCGGTGTAGACCGAGACGCTGATATGCACGGCTCAGCTCGAGCGTTCGATCACGAAAATGATCCCGTTGCTGCCTGCGCCGCCGCTGGTCGCACCACCCGTTCCACAGGCGCTGCCGCCGCCACCACCCGCAGGGAACGCCCCAGGGCCTCCGGCGACGGTGCCGCTGATACCGCCGCCGCCGCCACCACCACCGGTGGCGACGATCGACGCCGGGGACGACCCCGCCGCGCCGGGATTGCCCGTCGCGCCGCCGGGCGAAATCCCTCCGGCGGCCCCTGCGGTGCCGATGCCATTGGCTGCCCCACCCGCGCCTCCTCCTCCACCACCACCATGCAGGTCGTAGGCGGACACCGACGCAGTGGGCGCCGTAGGTGGTGTGGAGCTGTAGCCGCCAACGCCGCCGTTGCCGCCAGGGATCATGCCGACTCCGCCGATCGCGACCGGCCCAGGCGTGCCCCACGATCCGCCGTTGCCGCCACCTGCCAGTAGCCAAGCGCCACCGGAGCTTCCGACCTCGGGACCGAACTTGCTGTCGCCCCCACCTGAACCGACACCGCGGTCGGAAACCGCGCCCGCACCACCCGCACCGGTGACGATCTGCACGGCCTTGAACGATCCATCTGCGTTCTTCGGCAGCAGGGACGCCGGGATAGTGGTGTGGGTTTCCCCGCCGCCGCCCCCACCACCGCCGGAACGGGCTCCGGTGGAGAAGGCGTCGAAGCTGCCACTCGACCCGCCACCGCCGGCACCGATGATGATCACATCGATGGAATGGATCCCCACGGTCGGCGTATAGGTGTTGTTACTGGTGAACACGATGGCGACACCTTGCAGAAGCACTTGGTCGAACTGCTGCCGCAACGTCGTGATGGAGTGGCTGTGATCAGTGATCGTCGGCAACGTCGCGACATAGTGATCGTTCACAGTCCCCGAGATGGCCTCGAGGACACTGGCGAAGCCACCGAGGACCGCGCCGATCGCGCCCGCGATCAGCGACAGGATCATCCCGACCAGCATCCCGCCCATCCCCGACCAAGAACCTGATGTGGCAACGTCTTTCGACAGTTTGTCGGTGATGGTGTTCTGGGTGCGGCCTGTCATGGACGGGATTGAGCCGTTCGCCGAGAGTCCCCAGTTGCCGGGGGTGAATCCGCCGGCACCGGACGGGAAAGTCATGACCAGACCTCCGGTCAGACCGCGGCCAGCGGCGGGGGTTCGGGGACGTCGAAACCTGCGGCGCGCAGCCGGTTGGCCATCGTGGTGTCCCATTCGGCGTGCGCGGCCATCGCCGCCCGTCGAACCGCTTCGCGGGCATCGGTGGCGCGCTTGTGCGCGTCGAGCTCGGCGCGGACGGTGTCGAGTTCGCCCCGTAGGTCGGTCAACTCGTTGTGCAACGGCTGGACGAGACCGACTGCGACGGAGGATAGTACGGCGGCCTCGTCGGCTTTGGCTTTGCGGCGGCCGAAGACTCCGCTGACCAGGCCACCGACTCCCGCGCCACCGATGCCGGAGAGGATCTCGGGCCAGGCGTCGAAGCTCATTGGCCTCCTGTCGCAGCGTTCGCCCCTTTGACCGGACGCACGACGGCCCGGATCAGCAGCCCGGCGATGATTGGTGAGAGCATCGTGTAGACGGTGACCGCGGAGTCGATCCATTCGACGTTGATGGCGTGCCCCACGATCAGGGCGACGATGCCGGTGACGGCAACGAGCGTGGAACGCACCAGCGCGGGTTCAGGGACTCGTGGGGTCGGGGTTCGGGTGGTCATCATTCCGCCTTCGGTGGATTGGAGTTGACGGTCAGAAGCTGCTTGATGTCGCCGCGAACCTCGTTGAGGCCGTTGTCGATCGCGACGAGCTTGTCGACGGCGGTGAAGTTCTGGCCGCTGTCGTTATGGCCGAGTTGTGGCCAGCCCTCGCCGTTCGGGCCGCGCAGTTGGTCCCAGATATCGCGGGTCTTGGACAGCAGTTCCTGCTGTTCGGCATCGGTCAAAGCCATGAGAGATCCATTCGTCGGGGTGGAAGGGGCTCGAAGCAGGGTGTCGAGGTCGGCCCGGCTGCCGCGGAAGGCGTTGGCGTCCACGAGATGTCCGGCGACGCATGCGGCGTCGGTGAACTGGAGAAGGTCAGGAGTTTTGCCGCCGAAGGGGGTCCAGGACGTGGAGTCGTCGCCGGGGTACATTGCCGAGGCAGTGCCACCGGATCCGCTCACGTACGAGGACTGGATCAGGCCGGGGACCGCGGAGAGGTCCGGGCAGCCGATCTGCTGCCAGTACCAACGCGGGATGTATGACAGGGCGACCGCGACGCCGCGGGCGTTGATCGCGCGCACGACGGCCCAGAAGGTGTCGATGCCTCCGGAGTTGGCCTCGAAGTCCAGCATGACGGCCGCGCCGTCGAGTTGGCGCACAAACATCTCGGCCTGGGCGTCGGGGTCGCTGTCCGCGCGCACATAGTGGTACCCGGCAAGCGCGAGACCCGCCGCGCGCGCGGCGTCGCGGTAGGCAGGCCAGGTGTAGTCGATGAAGTAGTCGCCTTCGGACACCTTCGCGAAGACGAAGTCGAAGCCCTCGGCTCTGACCCGGGTGAGGTCGATGTCGGGGCCGTTGTTGTTCGAGATGTCGATGCCGTAGAGGGTCATTGTGTCTCCGTGGGTGTTTCGGGATCGGTGTCTGTGCCGGAGCGCAGGCGTTGGATCTGGTCGAAGGTGGAGGCGAATTTGTGTGCCTGCGCGGCCATCGCGTCGCGCTTCTCGACATCGGTCATGTCGGCGATGCGTTGCGCGAGGCCGGGATTGAAGGTCGCGAGCATCTGCTCGAGGTCGATGCCGTCGGCCTTCGCTTGCTTCTCGGCTTGGTGGCGGTCGTATTCCTCGCGGTTCACCCACTGCACGGGTGAGAGCCAGCCCATGTCCGGGTTGGCCGAGGTGATCGGGAACAGGCGTTGTTTGGCAGGGTTGTATTCGAGGCCGAGGTCGGTGAGGAATTTCGACCAGGCCGGAACGACTTTCGGTGGAATGGGGACGGGTATTCCGCCAGTTTGGTGAGACGGCATCGATCCGAGCGCCCAGGCCAACGCCTGGTAGGGGTCGCTCATGTCGATGCCCTCGAACCCGACAGGGGCGTCGGTCATGTGTGCTCCTAGGAGATGAGGTGGACGCCGATGTTCGACAGCGTTTGCAGGGCCTTGTTGAGCAGCCTCGAGGAGCGTTCGACCTGGGACATCGCGGCTTTCGCGGTGCCGACGGTGACGGTCCAGTCATGGTTCTTGCCGGCTGTGTAATCCCACGACAGGGTCATTTCTTCGACCTGGTCGACGAAGATGACGTCGTTGACCGCGGCGACGGTGGATCCGATGCGGTCACCGATTCCGAAGTGCAGGCCGGGCATGAACTGGCCGCCAGTGCCCATCGAGAACTGGTGCGCGGTCTCCGACCTCGTCGACAAGAACCCCGAGCGCAGTGCGGCGATCGCCGAGAGTGACCATGCATTGTTCTCCGCGCCGGTGGCGAACACCTCGAACAAATGCACCCAACCCAATTGGGATGCGCGCGAATGGTTCTGCCATTCCAGCCACGCAGCTATGGTTCCAGTCAGGAACGGCATGACGATATCGGCCGCAATCGATCCGAGCCCGGAGAAGCCTCCCAGCAAGAAATATCCGATCAAGGCACCGATGCTTTCGATGGTCAACCTCGCGAGGTTGTCGACGAGCGGGTTGTCGCCGCCGACGATGACGCGGACCGCGGTGGCCGGTGCCCAGGTGAGTTGGGAGGTTTGCATCGTGGTCCATTGGCTGTCGCGGACCACGATCCACGGATATTCGGGGACGGTGCCGTAGTAGCCGGGCGTGTAGTACTGCTGCGGGCGGGTCGCTTGGTTGTCGGTGACCAGTGTTTGGGTGTCCTCGACGAACCCGGCCAGGAAGGACTGCACGCTGCGCGCGAACCCCGCCGCGATCCCGCCGCCGGTGCCGGTGCCGGCCTGTGACCAGTACCCGGACTTGTCGATCACTTCCAATATCAGCGCGCCGTTGGCGATGTTGGGGACGTCTGGCAGTGGCGATGTTTCACCGTCCACGGTGAGGATTCGCCTGTAGGTGAGGACCAGCTGCGCGTCGTCGAGTGCATCGGCGATGACTGTGTCGAGGCGGTTCATTCTCGTTGCCAGGATCGTCCACAGGCTGCTGTCGTCGAGATCGAATGCCTTTGCTTTCACATGGACTTGCCAGCCGGACATGTCGCCGTTGCTGCCGGGCGCGAACGGATCGTCGGCCGGGGTCCAGAGGTTGCCTTCGAGGCGCAGCAGGTTGATCCAGATGAGCAGGGAGATACACCATTTCGACGGCCCGAACAGCGGCAGCACCCGCGGAAACTGAAAGATCGGGATCGGGAGCAACGGGTTCGGTGGCCCGAGCATGAACTGGAGGAATTGCAGGTCATCGACGAAGGTGACGTCGAGGTAGTTCAGGCCCTGGGAGTCTCGGACCGCTTTCCAGTTCTTCAACAGACCCGACCAGCGGACCTTGCCGCCCATGCTGTCGACGGTGATGACCACATTCTTCTTCGCGGCGGCCGTGTTCGGGATGGAGACGAGCCATCGCGCGAGGTAGTGGTCCATGCGTAGCCGCAGGGTGCCGGTGGTGGCGGTGTTCTTGCGGAATGGGAACTTGCCGTTGACGGTGTCCTGGGCGGTGCCGCGCAGGATCAGGCCGGGGCTGCCGTCGGGTTTGTTGGTCCAGAGCCGGATTCTCGGTGCGGCGGAGCGTATCCGGCGGTGCTGATCACGGATCGCGTCGCATTGCTGCCACAGTCTCGGATGGTCGGCGAGGGTGGTGCTCACAGGCTCACTCCGAACGGGCGCGAGTAGCGGCGCGGGATCCGGACCGTCACAGCGGCATTCGCGTTCGCGCCGGTCACCGAGATCGGGACCGCGGTGGGCTTGGTGCCGGCGGCGATCGGGTAAAGCAGGCTGTTGCCGTTCCACCGTGCCCAGATCGGCGAACCGTTCGCGGCGACGAGTGCTTCCTGGTCAGGGTCGGAATCGATGGCGCAGTCCTCGCCCGCCACCAGCGCCGGCAATGTCACCGTGCGCGCGGTATCGATATTGGCCGGGCGCTGATATGCGCCTTCCTGTCCCCAGCTGTAGTCGGGCAGCGTCCAGGTTCCGGGTGCGTTCACGAAGTACTTCGGCCAGACCTCGATATCGCCGAGGTTCTGGGCGCGGAACGTGGTGGATCCGCTGCCGGTCGCCGTGGTCCAGGTGAAGGTGAAATCGTCCGCGTACCAGAATGGTTGCTCGGCGGCGGCGTTGATCAGCAGCGTTGATGTCGCGTACAGGTGCGGGTTCTTGCCTTCCCAGCTTCCGTTCTCGTACGCGGTCGGCTCCGACAGCAACCGCAGGTCCAGATGCCGTACGCCGTCATCGGTTTCGATGTGCAGCGTGAACTGCTGGTCGTACATGCCCAGCGCGCGCCGGAATTGGGAGTCGATATCGCGCCAGGTGTCCGGGTTGCCGTCGGTGGCGAAGATGTTCACCGCGAAGGTGGGGTCGCGGCGTTCGAACTGGCGCCCCTGGTAGTGCATGTTCGCGGCTCCGGCGATCCAGAACGTTTTCGCGGGTGCGTCGATGATCCGTTTCGGGCCGGGCCGCAGTTCCACGCCTTGGTCGCCGTCGAGGTCCCAGATCGAGCCGTCGGCGCCGGTGAGCCAGATAGACATGCAGTCGCTCATCAGTAGGCCGCCAGCGCGCTCATCGATTGCTGTTCGGCCCAACGGTTCTGGGACCGGATCAGCTCATCGTTGTTCATCACGTGCACATCCCCGTTGAAGTTGATGCTGTGGTCACGAGTGACCGCCCCACCGGCGGCACGGCCGGGTACCTGCCCGACCGACACCACGGGGGCGCGGCCTGCGTTGATGTCTTGCAACCATGCGGCGTTGGCTGCGGCGGCCTGGGCGTTGACGACGAACTCGCCGTGTGACAGGGACGCGCGGATCGAGTCCGAGGTGGAGTTGCCGGGTCCGAAAACCCATCCACCCGATGCGTATCCGGCGGTGGTCGGCCAGATCTTGTCCGCGCCGCCGTAGCGTTTGTCGACGTAGTTGAAGGCGGCGGCGATGTTGGCCTCGGGGTCCGTTTGGGTGCCGGGGAAGCGGGAATCGAGGTAGGCGTCGAAGGTCGGTTTGATGATCTGCAGCAGACCGATCGAGGGAGTGCCGGCGGCAGCGTTGGCGTCGCTGTCGTTGCGGGCCTCGGGATTTCCGCCCGACTCGATCCTGATCTGTGCGACGGTCCGATCTGCGAGAGCCAGCGCGCGGCCGGTGCCCTGCAGGACGGTGACTACGGTGCTGCGCCACTGTTCGGCACCCTGGCTCGCGTCATAGGTTTGCTTGCCGGACGGGCCTGCCTGCGTGGTGTTGCCGTCCGTGCCCGGCGCGGTCGCGACACCGGTGTCGGTTGTCGTTGTGGGGGACGTTGTTTGGGTGTTGGTGTTCTTGTTCTTGTAGAAGTCGGCGGTGGTTTGGATCGCCTTGTTGTAGGTGTTGCTGGAGGACAGGATCGAGTTCTCCAGCCCGAAGGCGCCGAGCAGCCCGTCAGCGAGAATCGTTCCGGCGTTGGAGAAGATCCCTTGCAGCGAGTACTTCTCGGGCAGCTTGTCCTTGTTCGCGTCGTTCAGATCCTTGGTGGTGTCGACTGTGCTCGGCCCGATATAAGTGCCGGTCGGGCTGTAATTCGACGGGTCACCGGCTCCGCTGGGCGTCGTCGAGGGCGTCGATGGCGTGGCCGGATCGTTGACTGCGGACGCGACTGCCCAGTGCACGTGTGAGCGGTGCTGGTTCAGCGTGTCCGCGCCGTACACGCTCAGACCGTCACCGACATCCTTGCCGTTCTTCAGGTTGTGGGAGAACGGGGCATGGATCAGTTCGAGGCTGTTGGGGAAGTTGGTCGAGATCCACGACGCCAGCGACTGCATCTCCGGGGTGTCATCGGAGCCGTTGGAGAAGTCCGCGGCCTTGCCTTGCCCGTGCCAGTCGTTGCTGTTGCGCACCCCGGAGGTCAGCGTCATGCCGGGAAAATGCGTGGAAACGACCGCGGCCATGGACTTCACGACATCGGATTGGCCACTGGCGTCGACCGCGCCGCCTTCGGCGAACCTGGGCAGTGCGTCGGCGTTGATCGCGTCGACCAGTCCGCGATACTTCTTCGTCGAAGCGGCGTTGATGACGTACTCGCCGTCGGATAGCCGCGCCAGGATCGAATCCGAGGTCGCGGTGCCGGGTCCGTTGATCGGACCGCCGCCCGCGTGGCCGGTGACCTTGTCCAGCAGGGATCCGAACAGCCTGCCGGTCACGCCGCCCGCACCGGCCTTGAACGGCTTTTCGATCGTGTCGATGAATCCGTTCCACAGTTCCTTCAGCTTGCCGATGAGGTCGGAGAATTTGTCGTGCAGCTGGCCCAGGCCCTCTTTCATCGCATCCCATGCCGTTTTGATCAGCGACCACCCGTTGACGATGCCGTCCTTCAACGAGTCGAACGCCGGGATCAGTTTGGGGACAATGAAATTCACGAGGTCGGTGAACTTGTCGAGCAGCTTTTCCACCAACGGTGCGATGGCGACGAGGATGTCGGCGAGGATCGGCAGGATCTGGACTGCGAGCTCGACCAGCTTCGGCAGCAGCGGCGCGACCGCCACGATCAGATTCGCGAACGATGTCGCCAGGTCCGGCAAGATCGGCAGGATCTTGTCGAGTGCTTGCGAGAGCGCCTGCCCGATCGTCTGCGCGATCTGCGCGAACACCGGGGCGAGCTTCGAGAAGGCGTCCGCGATGACCGGTATCACCGGTTGCAGTCCTTCGGCGAATTGTTTGATCACCGGGCTCAGTGCGGTGGCGAGCGCGGAAATGCCTTGGGCGGCAGCGCCTGCGATGATTCCGATGATCTGCGCCAGCGGCGCGATCAGCGGCGATACGGCGGCCAGGACGTCGGCGAGTGCCTGCGCGAGCTGCGGCAGATACGGGGCGATCGCGGTGATCGCGTCGGCCAGCGCGTTGCCCACGATCCGCGCGATCTGTGAGAACGGTCCGATCAGCGGAATCAATGCCTGCCCAACAGTATTCAGCAGCCGCCCGATCACCGGCAGCACCGGCAGCAAACCGGAGGCCAGCGTCGACACCAGCTGTGAGAGGGGCGGCATGATCGAGGTGAGGGTGTCGGCGAAGGTGCCGCCGAGTTGCCCGAGCGGCCCAGCGATCGCCGCGAGCGTCTGCCCGAGCGCGGTGAACAGCGGGGCCAGATGCGGACCGACCTCGGCTCCGAGGGTGATGAACGCGCTGGTCAGCCCTGTGATGAACGGTGCCATCCCCTGCAGGGATCGGCTGACGCCGTCGACGAATGCCTGCATCGCGCCGTTGCTGGTCAGCGCGGTGAACAGGGCGTCGAGGCTGGACAGCGTCGATTTGATGGCGGTGTTCATGCCGGTCGCGATCTGCGATAGCCCGTCCTTCAAGGCGGGCAGCTGGTCGTGTGCCAGTGAGGTGACCGAGTCACCGAGCCCGGCGAACAGGTTCTCCTGCACCGCCAACCGCAGGTCCTTCCACTGCGGGCCGAGTGCCCGCATCTGGCGGACGAATTCCTGTGCCGATGGTGTGAGCTTGGCCATCGCGAGCGCCAACTGGTCGGTGGCTCCGCTGGTGGTGCGTTGTTCCTTCGCCAGTTCCGCAACAGCTTTCGCGGTCGCGATCGTTGACTGCTGTGCCGCGAACTGGGCCTGCTCCAAGGTCTTCTGTGCGGCCACGACTTGATCGGAGCCCTCGACACCCTTGGCATTGGCTTCTTCGGCCTTGCGTTTGGTTTGGTCGTTCTTGACCTTCGTGTCGGTGAGGTTCTGCCCGGCCCTATCGACGGTCAGCTGCGCGTCGTCGATATCGAGGTGCGTCGCTTGACCTTTCGCCGCTTGCTGTTTGACCTTCTGCAGATTCACCACGGCACGCCGATAGGCGATCTCAGCGCTGCGCTCGGACAGAGCTCCGTCTTTGACCGAGAGGTTCAGGTCGTCAATGGCATCCTTGGCGTCCTTGCGGGCCTCGGTGAGCGATTTCTGCGCGTCTTCGACGTTGCGCAGCGCTTCCATCTCGTTGTGCTGGGCGACGACCACCGCGTTCTGCGCATCGGCGACCTGACTCAATCCATGGGCTTGATCCAATGCCGCCTGGTTCGCTCCCTCGGACGCGCTCTTCATCGCCGAGAATGCGGCTCCCACACCGTGAATGCCGACAACACCCACAGCACCGATGCCGCCGAGAATTGCGGCCAGCCCACCGGCCGCGCCCGCCGCTCCACCGGCCGCCGCCGCGATTGCCGCGATCTTCGCGGCCACAGCGCCCACGGCCACGGTGTGGGCGCCGATGCCACGAACCGACTCCGATAACCGCTGCATCGAGACGGTGGCCTCGCTGGTGCCCTCCACTCGTGCTTGGACGCGGGCGGTCCGGGCACGGGCAAGCTCATCGAGCTCGGCGCGAGCAGCTTCGGTGTCGAGCGTGACATCGACGTTCAGCCGCCGATCGCGGGCCAGCGCATCGATCCGTTCTCGTGCCCGCGCCACATCGGCGTCGATGTCGATCGTGAACTCGGTGTCGATCTCGCGCAGCTTCCTGCGCAGCTTCTCCGCGAAACCTTCCAGGGAGGGAACGATTTCGATGTCAGCCGAACCGGCCGAGTACGACGCCACGAGCCACCTCCCTCATCCTTGTGCGGCTTCGCGGAGCCGGTAGACATTGGTCAGATTCGAGGTGTGCTGTTTGCGCAGTTCCTCACGGCGCTTGAGGTGCGGCCATCGCGGTCGTGGCGACCGCGGCGCCGTGGAAGGGTCGGCTGCTCCGGTGATATAGAGCAGCTGGGTGAGCCGGTCCTCGATGCCGACGAGGTGCTGGATGTAGATGTCGAAGCCCTCGATCGGGACGTCGATGTCGTCGGGATCGGGTTGGGCTGCCATGTGATCGACGATGTCGGGATCCCGCAGCTTCGCTGACCGGTAGCGCGATCCCATGGGCAGCAGGTCTTTCAGATCCCACAGGTCGCGCCAGTCGCGTTCGCCTCGTAGCCAGTCGTTGAGGTCCAATCGCAGGTACCGGTGAAGATCCCACCGGAGTTCGGCGTGGTACTCCTCGATCTCGGTTACGAGGCCGGCGATCCCCCCGGGATGTCCTGGGCGCCGCGGCCGTTGACGTGGTCGACCAGATCCAGGGCCAGGCCGTCGAACAGGTCTCCGCCGTCGTCGAAGGCGTCGAGGGTGCGCTTGACCCGCTGGTATTCGTCGTGGCCCATGAGCGCGATCATCATTCCCATCACGTCGTTGCGATGCAGGGCCGCGTAGTAGTCCTCGCGTTGCTGGATCTTCAGCGGAAACCGGACGCGCACAGGCGGATCGAAACCTTCCTCGGCTCCGAGAATGTAGTCGGCGATCTTGGGGCGGCCGTCGTTGAACTCGGCGGCTCGGCGGCGCAGCCGTTCGAACTTCGTGCCGAATTCGGGCTCGGCCTGCGCGCTGGTGGCTCGCTTCCTCGGTGGCATGGTTGTCTCCCCGGTCTTGTGGATCTCCCCGGTCTGATTGGGTCGCCGGTCCGCGCTGCGCCGGGGAGTTGACGGCGCGGACCGACGTGTGTCCGGGTTACGGTGCGCCCGGGGTGGTTTCGGTGACGGTGACGGTCGCGCCGACCGGCAGCAGCTGGCTGTAGTTGGCGACGAGCAGGCGGGTGTGCAGCCCGGCCAGGGCGGCCTGGAACGTCACTGCCCAGGTGCCGGTGGTGGTCGGCGGAGTGCTGGCCGAACCGGCGGAGCCGGTGTCGGTGTAGGTCAACACGGTGCCGAGGGTGGCGACGAGAACGTTCTCCGCGCCCGCGCTGGTGCCGCGGTAGATCTTGTAGCCGGTCGCGCCGGACACGCTTGTCCAGGTGAGGACCTGGGAGCTGGTGGATCCGGTGGTGGTCGCGGTGACCTCGTTGGAGCCGGTCGATTCGACCGCGCCGACGGCGGTGACCTTCCAAAAGTAGGTGCCGGCGGCGAGCGTGCCGCCGGTGGTGGAGGTGGTGCCCAGCGACAGTGTGGTGGCGGACGGCACCGACGACACCGCGACATTGCCGGTGCCGATCGTGGGGAGCGCGGCGAGCGCGCTCTGTACGGCGGCGGGGGTGGCGTTGTAGGCGATCGGCGCGCTGGTTCGTTCGGCGAAGCTGAGGGTGAACGTGCCGCCGGTGGCGGCGGTGCCACCAAGTGTCAGGGTCTGCACCTCGTTGGTGGTCGTGGTGAAGCCCTGATCGCCGATGATCGCCTGGCTTCCCTTACCGGCCTGCCCGAACATGACGTAGCCGCCGGAGGTGTTGTCCTGCAAGGCGGTGAAGGTGACGCCGAGTTCGATCGCGGAGTCCATCTGGAACTGGAACTTCTGCGACTGCGACACCATGGTCTTGGGCAGGATCATGTACGGGTAGATCTCCGAGCCGGGCGAACCGTCCTGCCCGATCAGAATGACCGAGTAGTACAGCACCGCCGCCTGTGCGGAGCGGGTTGCACGCCATTCCCCGTTGGCGTCGGCCTGTACCGCGGCCATCTGCATGCCGAAGAACAGTTCGTAGGCCATGTCGCGGGTTTCCTGGAAGGTGACGTCGAGGGTGATGCCCTCGTCGGTCTTCAGGATTCGCCGCGGCGGCAGACTGCCGTAGCCCTCGACGTTCGCGGTCTTGGTGTCCGGGGAGATCCCGGCACCAGCCTTGCGCTGCAACTCGCCCAGGGACCGGAATCCGGGGATCCACGGCAGCGATCCGGTGTTGTCGACAGTCAGCTTGGGTGGGATGGCGGTACCGTAGGGGGCTACGAGGCAGGCGAGGTCCTGGGGGACGATCACCAAGCTGTCGTTCTTGTCCTTGAACTGCAAGATTGTCATTTCTACTCCTTCCGGGGTGGCCCGAGCGGGCATGAAGATCTGCCGCGCCGCTCGGGCCGAGGCGGGCGGAAACACGAAATGGGTCAGATCACCTGTGCGGCTTGCAGTCCGGCGCGGATCCCCTGGTAGTCGGGGATCGGCCGCAGCCGGGTGAGGGTGACCTGGAACCGCATCGGCACTAGACGGCTATCGGGATTGATTTCCGGTATCTGCTCCGGGCCAACGACTTCAGCGACGGAATGCACGTTGGTGGTGGTTCCGTCGAGGCGGCGAACCGGTCCGCCATCGGCATAGGACAGCATGATCTGGCGCAGGAATTCCGCGACAGCCCATGCGTCCGCACGCGAGGCTGCGATCGTGTCGAGTTGCAGCTGGGCGTGGTCGAACTGACCGTCATCGCTGATTCCGCCCGCGACCCGATACACGCCCACCTGTGGCAGGGACAGTGCGTTGATATCGGGCAGCCAGGTGCAGACGGTGATCTGCGGGGTGACGAGCTTCGCGAACGGTGTGAGCAGGTCGAGCACGACGAGCTCGGTGTCGGGGAATCCTCCGCTGTACCAGGTCGGGAACGTGATCATGACCCGATATCCAGGGCTTCGAGGACCTTGATCATGTCGTGTGCGGCGGGCGCGGTGTAGGCGGGATCGGTGCGGCCGGTGCCGTATTCGTGAGACGCCGCATGCGGTGCGGTTGCCCGCACGCGGGCGATCCACCGGTCGCCATGGAGCCCACCGAGCACCGTTTCGACCCGTGCGGACGCCGCGAGTTCGCCTGTGCGTTTGGCGACCACTTCGGCGTAGATGGCCCTGGCGCGCAACCCTTTCCGGGTGACCAGGGTCTTCATTTGTGGTCCGCGCAGGATCTTGGCGAGTGCTGGGTTCGGTTTCGGGATGCGGATATTGGTCAGTTCCGCCATCACAGGACCTCTTTCGCCAAGACGGTGACCCCCGGCTGCCAGCCGGTGAACCCATTCCGTGGGGTGTGAGCCCTGCCGGTCATCACCCATTTCGACCCGTTAGCTAGAACGAAGTGGCTGTTCAACGCGATCACAGTGCCCGATGGGAATTCCAGCGTCGCCGGGGTTTCCACCGTGGTGCGACGGTCGAAATTTTGGGTCGAGCCGTGGATTGCCACCGACACGTTGTCGACTGGGAACGGGATACCGGGCACGGTGTCGCCGACGCGGTCTCGGGTGCCGGGCGGGATGACCGTGACGGTCTGCCCGTTCGCGAAGAATGTCACCAGTAGAGCCGATCCGCTGGGCTGGGCTGGTGCGGTCGGAACGGGGTGATCGGAATCGTCCCGAAACCGCGGCGCCGCACCGCGATCCGCAGCGAGGCGATCTCGGCGTCGGTGAACACCAGCTCGCCCGATGCGGCCGGGTCGGAGCGGCCAACGCTGTAGTCCTGGGCGGCTTCGTTGCGGGCGCCGGCCGGATTCCGGTACAGGCGCAGCACGGCGTCGCAAATGACTTGCTTGGCCTGCGCCAACCGGACCGGGCTCGTCTCGGTCGCCAGCGATGGCAGCATTTCGACCAGTCGTGCTTCGGCATCGGCGATGCGGGTGGTGACCCATGCCTGACGGCTTGCCGGGATCACGCCCTCGAATCGGGCGGTCACATCATCGAGGCCGGCGAATTGGCCCATCAGGCCACCCGTACCCCGGCCGCCTCACAGGCGGCGATGATGTCGTCCCGTTTCCAAGCCTCCTCGACCGCAACACCATTCGCGACGGCATAGGACGCCCAGCGGGCGCGGCTGGCGCCGGGACCGGCCTGGGCCGGGATACCGTCGAGGTCGCCCTGATCACTGTCGGCGTCCTCATCTTCCTCCGCAGTGACCGACACCGCGGGCGCTCCGGTTGGCGGCTCCCAAGCGTGTGGGTTGGTGATGCGCTCGGCCGCCCATTCCGGGACGGTGTCGCCGGGAAGGAAGCTGTGCAGCTCGCCTTCGTGGTGCAGGTGCACGGCGTGCTGGCCTCCGAGGCGGCGCATCAGGCGACCGTCGCGACGAGCATCTTGCGCGGATCCGCCAGCACCGGCAGCGCGACCGCGTCGACGAAGGTGCGCTTCTGGAACGGCGGCTGATCCTCGCGCACGAGGATGCCGATGATCCCGGACGCCGTCTCGACCTGCACGTTGTTCGACGCCAGCTCCATGACCGTGGTCGGGGTGCCCCATGCGGTGAACCCGAGCGTGGACAGGTCCTCGGGCAGAAACAGGAACTTGTTGGTCGGCATCGCCGAGGTGGTGACGCCATCAACGTCGAACTTCGAGTTGTAGACGTTGTCCATCGAGATCGGCGGCAGGCCGTAGCTCATGAACAGCGTCGAGATGTCTTCCAGGCTCACGTTGGTGACGCCGGTCTGCGCACCCTTGATCTGGTTGATCAGGTTCTTGTTCGCCTGCAACTGCCGCGAGGTGGGCAGCGACATCAGGAACTGGCCCGGGCCGCTGCCGTTCAGCGCGACATAGACGTCATACCAGGCGATCAGATCCAGCAACGGGTTGCTGTTGGTGGTGTCCGACCACAATGTGGCCGCGGTCACGACCTGATTGGTGGGGATGGCGTAATCGAGCTGCTGGCTGACGCCGTTCTCGTTGATGGTGAGCACGCCATCGGCGAGGACGTCACCCCAGGCCAGCTCGATCCGGTTGAGGATAGAAGCGGTGAGGCGCTCGAGGTCGTTGTAGATGGCGTCGGTCAGCACCGACTGGATGGTGCCGCCGTAGCGGGCGAATTCCATCTGGCGACGCTCGTATTCGCCCTGAGCGAGCTGACCGCCCAGGGGCAGCATCCGCACGCGCTTCTCCAGGCCGGTGTCACGCGGCGAGATCCAGAAGTTGCCGTCCCAGTTGCGGAACTTCGCCGCCCGGTTGGTCTGGTAGATCGTCGCCATGTCGATCTCATCGGTGGCGTAGGTCTTGGTGCCGAACATCTGGGTGAGCTTGTTGTTGCTCGGCAGCGGCAGCGCCTGCACGAAGGTGATGGTGTCCTCAAGGGGGATAGGACCATCGAGAAACAGAGCCATGATTCAGTCCTTCCTCACGCCTCGAAGCGGATCTGCGCCAGCGACGTCTTCGCCGCGGCATCGATGGAGCCGGTACCGGCCTGGAACGGCAGACGGATCAGCGACACGACCGCCATGTTCACCACGGCGCCGGTGCCGACCTTCGCGGCGATGGTGCCGTTCTGGCGGACCGCCCGGCAGTCGCCGTAGGTGATGCCGTAGCAGGTCTGGCTGCCATCGGAGGCACCCGCGTTGTACGGGGCCGCCAAACCGGTCGCGGTGACGATTCCGATCGCGGTACCGGACGGGATGTAGCCGTTCGGATAATGGGCATTGCTGCCCGGGGTGGTGTTGGCAACCGACGCGGCCGGGCTGGTGCCGCCGGTCAGACCCGCGCCGGACGCGGTCATGACCGGAACCGCCTTCGAGGCCAGCGCGCCAGTGAAAGTAACGGTGTACGGGCCGGTGCCGGTAACAGTGACGTTGTTCGCGCCGACGCTCGACAACGCGGTCAGCGCGGACTGCACGGCCGCCGCAGTGGCGTTGTACGCGATCGCGGACGTGGTCTGGCCGTTGAACGTCGCAGTCCAGGTGCCGCCTGTGGGGGCGCCGGTGATCGAAACCGTCTGGACCGCGCTGGTGCCGGTCTGCGAGAACTTCGAAATGTCGAGGGTGACATTGAGTTTGACGTCCGGTTCGGCAAGCAGCCACCGCCGGTCGGCGACTTGATAGGTCGTCGTCTGCAACGAGAGGTCAACAGACATAGCTCATCCTTCCTACTTGGGTTTGGCGCTGTGTCGGCGTGCGGCCTCCGCGCGCCCCGCTTCACCGGGCTTGGCCGGTGCGGGGGGCGGCGCGAATTGGCCGGCGTTCTGCCATCGGGGCGCCTGCACAACGGGGGTCTTGGCTGGTTGCGCACCGAACATGCCGGTGAGCGCGCCCATGACCTTGGCTTCGTCGATTTCGCCGTTGTCGCCGATGAACTTCGCCGGGTCGGCGAAGTCCATGAAGTTGCGCAGTCGATCCCCCGAGATGACGTCGGAGGCAATCGCTTTCACCTCGGCGGCCCGCACCTTGGGCAGCAGCTCCGCTTCCGCCGCGGCGCGGGCTTCGGTGCGGGCCTGATTCACGGCACGCTCGTCGGCGGTGAGCTTGTCGTCCTTCAGCTTCGCCAGTTCGGTCTGCATGTCGCGGACCTGATCCGGGGTGACGCCCTTGTACGCCTTGGCGTTGTCTTCGTGGCGGCGGGCGTGATGCTTCCAGTACGCGGCCTGCTGTTCGGCCGTCATTTCGATGATCGGTGTCTCCGCGGGGAATGCGGCGACGGGCGCGGGCGTCTCACTGTCAGTCTGCGCGGCTTGTTCAGCGGGAACGACGTTTTCGGCCATGGGTGATTTCTCCCTGTCGGGCACGGATTCCTGGATGGGTGCCCTGACGGGCGCAACCCGCCGACTCTGCGGCGGGAAATCAGTGATTACGCGTGGTGATGCATGAACGCGTCGAGATCGACCACACCGGAAGGCACCTCGTTGGCATGGAGTTGCTCGACGTGGCTGCCGGTGGCGCGCACCAGCTGCGGGCCGAGCTCATGGTGGTGCTCGACCTTGTAGCGGTTCTTTTTCAGGAACTTGGGGCGAGTGCTGGCGAACGATGCCCGGTTGTCAGTCTTGTAGCGGCCCTTGGCCACGTACTTCGACCATAGGCTCTCGAACTTCGCGCTCGATCCATGCTCAGCGGCGGCTTGGGCGTCGCCGTAGAGCTTCTGGAAGTCGGACTTGTTCAGCTCACGACCCAGATCGGAGGTGAATTCGCCCGCGGCGACCACCGTGCATTTGCACCGGTCATGGATCGGCATCAAGTCCTCGACGGTGTACGTGCGGTCGGACGCGACAATGCACAATCCGCAGGTACCGCCCTTAGACAGCTCGGGGTGGAACACCCGCCGCCAGTGCGTCACATGCTGATCGGTGCCGCGCGTCTGCTCCTCGGCCTGCTGAAGCGCCTGGCGCTGACCGTCGCGCATCGCCAACGACAGGTTGCCGTCGACCACCGAATCCAGCCGCGCCGCTGCACGATTGGCCGCCTGCTCCGGCGCCGAACCGGTCGACACCTCATAGCGGAAGGTCGAGGCCGGCCGTTGAAGAACAGCCTCGGTCGTCGAGTCCTCCAGCGGCACATCCACAGTCACTGGCTTCGTCGGCTCAGATGCTGCGGCCTCCGCGACCGTGGTCGTCGCCGCACTGGTCGATTCCGCTGCGGGCTTCTCAGACTGGCCCTGATAGGTGACCTGGACCGCGTACGCTGCGCCAGTCGCCCTGCGCTGCGCCACACGGACGTCAGTCGGAATCGTCGGGGGCGCGATCTTCACCGGGATTCCCATAGCCTGCAACGCGGCGCCCTGCCCGGCAGCGGCCGCAGTGCCCATTTGCTGCTGCGCTGCCGCCAGGATCTTCGCAGCGTCGGCGGCGAACGCGGCCACCTCGTCCGCCTTGTACGGGTTTACCGACCGCCACCGAGCCGCGATCTGTGCCTGTGTCACCGACCGCACCCGATCCAACACGGCAGCAGTGCTATTCGTAACCGCCGCTAGAGACAACACGCCAGCCTGCGTGCTGGCTGCCGCGATCGCCGCGGCAGCCGCGGCAACCACAACTGCGGTCCGCTGCTGTGTCGACTGGTCACCGGCGGGCGCAGTCACTGTGGCACATTCTCCTTCGCTGCGACCATCAGTTCCCAGCCGTGGACATCGCATGTAGATTCGCCGTTTGATCGGCGGCCGAGGTGTTCGGAGCGAATGAATTGCCCGAAGCGTCGACTGGGGTGGTGGCGACGGGTGGTGCGGGGAGCGCGGCCTGGAACAGCAGCAGATCCTGCAAGAGCTCCTGGATATTCAGCGCAGCTTCCTCGGGCGTCATGTCCATGATGTCGATCATCTGACGACGCTTGGACAGGACATTCGTGGTCTGCGCGACCGCGGCCGCCATCTCAGCCAGCGAACGGCCCTCGATCGTGCCCCACTGGATATCGATCGTGGATGCCGATTGCGGGCTGCCCGCGAATGCGAAAGCCATCGCCAGCACCTGCCGGAGCAGCGGAAGGGAACGGGCTCGCCGGTCACGGACCTTGAACCGCAACGCTTCCCGCTGCGACACCGCGCCCTCCGCGGACTGATTCGCCGCGTCCGGGGTGATCAGATACAGCGGGATACCCAGGACCGCGGCGAATTCTTTCACGTCGTCCCTGATCGAAGTGATGATCGGGGTCATGTCAGCCTGTGACGACTCCCAGAAGTCCACACCATCGGGGACATGCCATAGCGCGCCTGGGTCGGCCTTGAACACATCGGTGAAATCCGGTTCGGGCGCACCGTCTTGGGCCTCGTCGCCTTGCAGATCGCCCTTGATCGCCCGCTGCCGGAAACTTTGGTACCAGGTGATGACGATGCGCTGGAGGATCGTGTCGTTGATCCGGTCCAGCAAGTCCAGATGCGGCTCGAATTCACCCAGGCCGCGCACATTCACCAGCCGCACCACCGGCACACCGCCGAATCCGGCGATCTCGGGCATATCCGTCGGCGGGCCATCCCATTTGAACCCGCCGAATCCGGGGCCGGCGGGGCTCGGGTTCGGCACCGACATCCGCGACGCCGAGAAGCGCTGGCCCCCAACGAACAGCCACATGATCTCTCGGCCCGCGACCGGGTCATAGCCGATCTTCAGAGCCGCCCGCAGCTGGTTCGGGTTCATCGTGTCCGGTTCGCCGATGCAGAGCCGCGGATCCTCCGCGGTGATCAGCGGAATCTTGTCCGGTGAGCCCTCGGCGGCTGGGACCGCCATCAGGTAGCCCTCGCCCATCACCAGCGCATAGGTGATCGCGTCCTTCACCGCGGCCGGGAAATTCGAGCCGTCGAAGATCTGCTTGGCCAGCCCGGCCGGCGATGACGCTGCGTCAACGTCCACGGTGGCAGTCGACCCGATCCCGGTGACCTCCATGCGGTCAACGACTGGGTTGATCGCCATCGGCGCGTAGGTGGCGCGGCCCTTGCGCAGGATGTCCTGGAAGGTGACCGTGTAGCCCTCGGCGACCTGCGGCAGCGGCGGCTGACCGATGAAATAGGCCCACAGCATGTTCATGCGGTCGCGGCGCGTCCGGATTGGGATCTGCCGCAGCAGATTTCCCTCGAAGTAGTAGGTGAGGTCGCGCTGGGTGAACTTCTGCCACAGATAGTTCGCCCACCAGCCCGGCGAACCCTGCTCGGTGATGTCGATCGCGCCACCGTTGACGAACTCGCCAACAACACCGGAGGGCAACGTCACCGCGGGCACCTCCTACCGGATCCTTCGCGCACCGCGCCGCCTTGTCGTCGTCTGGACCGTGCCGAGGACATCCATGCGTGCCTGCCACGCCAGGATCGCCGCCATTGCGGCATCGAATTTCCGTGTCTCATGCAGCTTCCCGAGAATCCACAGGCGCTCACCGGTGGACTCATCGAGCAGGTTGATCGGTTTGCGGCCCGCGTTCGCGATGTGCCGGGCAAGATCCGGATCGCCGGAGTGGGACAGCCGGCCGGTCTCGATGGCCTCACTGAACGCCGCGATCGCCTGCACCATCGGCCGGCGGCGGTTCGTCCACCATTCCTCGACCCGATCCGGGTAGCGGACACTCCACTCGCCAACCGTGTTGTTCCAGTGCGGCGGATCGCAATACATCTTCACCACGCGGTAGGTCCGCATGATCTCCGCCAGCGTCTCGGTGACCGCGGACTCATCGACTTCCCAGTCCTCGTCGGCGTCCTCGTGACGTTCCCACAACCCGAACCCCCACGAACCCCGCAGCTCCATGAACCCGGTCGCGACGTCGCACACCACCAGCGCGGTGGAGTCGCGCATCCGGGCACCGTCGAATCCGACGGTGACCTTCGACTTGGGCGGGATCCGTTCCCCGGGTAGTTCGTTGCGCTCCCAGGTCTTCGGGTTGAACGCCTGGGCCGCCGATGCGGTCCACCGGTTGCACCACACCCGCTCCAGGTAGGTCTTGTCGGCCCTCGGCCGATCCCACTGCGCGGCAATGCCTTCCAAGTCGGACCATTCGGCGACATCCGGGCCGGAAGCTTCACGGATGGCCTCGACACGGTCTTCGGGGCGGCTCATGTCGTAGCCGTCGGATGCCTGGCGGTGGAAGAAGGAGAACGTGGGCCGCTCGATCTCGCCACGTGCGATCGCCTGCGCCTCGATGTATTCGTCCTCGGCCACTGAATTCTGACCTGGCTGGCCGGCGGTTGTCGTCGAGAACATCCACGGGTCCTCGAGCGGCCGCTTCGGAAGGTTCGCGATCATGGTCTCGACCGCGGCCTTGTGGTTGGGTAGGTAAAGTCGGTGCGGCTCGTCGATACCCTGGAATGTGGTGCGCGCGCCGTCGCGAGCGTTCGGTGCGCCCGCGATCGGGACAGCCTTGCCGTCCGGGCGTCCGCCATCGATGCGCAGGATGCGGTCGAGGCCGATGTCGAACAGCTCCGGATCCGCGCCGTCCTCGCAGATCACCATCAGCGCGCCGTACGCGAGCTCGGCTACCTGCTCCTGCGTGGCCGCCATCAACGGGATGTACGGATCGTTCACCGGGCGACCCAACCGCGGCGTGCCGTCACGCTCCCAGCCGTTGAATCGCACCGGCCCATCTGGGTGAAGCTCGGCGTACGACAGCCACGCCAGCAGCTCGGTCTTCGCCGAGCCCTTGCGAACGCTCATGCCGCCGCGTTGAAACCGACGGCGGCCGGCACGAGCGTGACCGCGAGGGAACAGCTCGTAAAGCCTGTAGATCACCAGCCGTTGGTCGGAGTTCAGCCGCGCCGGTTGGCCTTTCAGCGATCCCGGCCCGAACACTGCTCGTTCCTCGATGAAGTCGCACACGGCCGCGCCAAGGGTCGGCCACGGCTCGGACTCCAACGGCGGAACGATCAGCTGCATCGGCTACTTCGCGGCCGCAATCCGCGGATCCGATACGACCGACCGTGGCCGCGACGACGCACGGCGCTGGTTGGTGCGCTCGGTGGCAGCCTCACCGCGGTCAATCTCCCACTGGAGCGAACGGCGCGCCATCGGCGTCAGGCCACATTCGCGCAGCAAATGCCTCGCCTCGGTCGCCGAGGTCACCCTCGACGCAGGAGAGGTGTCGTCGTCCCAAACCTGCTGGATCAGCCGGGCCGCGAGAAACAGCGTGTGCCGATCGGACTCGGTCCACTCCGGCGCCATCGGCGACGACCAGCAATCGGCCCACCACTCCAACACCGCCGGGTGCCATGTGACGTGATCAGGCAAATCAGGGATATTTGGGTTGACGGCCGCACGCAGGGTCGCCCGGGTCGCGGTCCTATTGCGCCGCTGACGAATACCGGCGGGCTTGCTCTCAGCCATCGGCACCTCCAGGGCGATCGAGCGGCCAGCCGAGCAGCCCCGGCGGCCGAGGGTCCGGGCCGTACGGCCCGGAATCGGCAGAGCATCCCGCTGTTCCTTTGGACCCAGGGGGAGGGCTCCCTGGTTGGGGTGCAGCGGTTTCGGGGTCAGCTGGCCGTTCGGTGTTGTGCGTGGCGGTCCCGGTTGGTCTTGGCGCGGTGGCAGTGGGGAGGGTTCCGGTCGTGGACTGCCGCGTAGTTCGATAACCGGTCCGGCCCACCGCCAGCCTGCGGCATGACGTGGTCGACGGCGTCGGCTCCTGGCTTGCCACACAGGTAGCAGGTCCAATCGTCGCGCGCGAGAACGCTTTCGCGGTCTTGCGCCCATCCCGCTGGCCGCCGCCATCCGCTCGGGACGTCCCAGGCCGGAGTGTGGTCCGGGCAGTAGCGGGCGTGGCGGATGGTGTTCGGGCAGCCGGGACTCGGACAGCGGCGCGGAGCTTTCGGCATCTCAGCGCTTCGGCTTGATGTCGCCGTGGCCAGCGCGGTCGAGCGCGGCATGCGTGGCCGGCCAGATGCCGAGCGCCTCATGGTGGTACTCGGCACACAGCCCATCGGGGTCGCTCACGTACTTGCCGAGCTGGACGACGCAGCGGTCGAAGTCGCCCGGCGATCCCCAGCCGATCTTGCCTGCGCCCTCTCCGTTGGTCCAGTAGGTGCGCAGTCGCGCTGTGGCTTTCGCGTCACCTGGTGTGGCTTCTTGCCCGCCGACCATAGCGCTACCGCCGGTGCGTTCCTCGGTGGCCGGTCAGGCCAGGATGCCGATGACGGCGATGACGATCTTCGCAATGGCAACGAGGATGGTGGTCCAAGGGACGTCGCCCAAGGCGGCGGACAGCGTAGACAGCATGGCTGCTCCTCTAATCGGGGGTTTGGACTACGGACGAAGAGGGCTGCGGCGCGCAGCCTAACGTCTCCCAGCGCACTGCGTTGGCCGGGATTGCGGAGACCCGTTGGACGGGAATCGAATACGGGCTCGTTGGACCGCTTTGCCGGTATATGACCGGTTTGACGCGCCGCAGGGTCTGTTACTCGGCGGTGCCGAGTTGGTCTGCGATGCGTTGGGTCGCGATCTTCGCGTAGGCGTCGACGCCTTCGATTCCGAGGAACCGGCGGCCTTCGGCGAGCGCGGCTACGCCGGTGGTACCTGATCCCGCGAACGGGTCAAGGATCCGGCCGCCGACAGGGACGGTGCGGACGAGGTGGCGCATCAGCTCGGGCGGTTTGGCCGTGATGTGCTGGCGGTCTTTGCCTTTCGGGCTCGACTGCGTGTACACGCCCGGGAGGTAGGGCGGCTGGTGGTCGCGGTCGATCTGCCCGTTGGACGCCCACAGGATGTACTCGGATTCGTTCTTGAATCCGGGCTGTGGTCGGGCGGCGGGCTTGCGCCACACCACGATTCCGCGCCAGCGCCATCCCGCGACCTGCAGGGCGTCGCTGGCGGCGGGTAGCTGCCTCCAGTCGGTGAACACGAGCGCCTGACCGCCAGGGCGAACCAGGCGTAGAGCCTCGGTCATCCAGATGGACGACCAGATGGTGAAGCTGCGCTGGTCACGGTTGTCGGGGAAGTCCGGCATCGCGCGGCCGGATGCCGAGTCGCTGGAGACGTACTTCTGGACGGCGCTGCGGCTGGTGCGATCGGTGGTGTTGGTGCCGCCGCTGCAGTAGGGCGGGTCGGTGATCAGCGCGTCGAACGATGCGGTGGCGAGTCCCCGCATGGTGCCCAGGGATTCGCCGCAGATGATTCGGGCGTCGTTGTCGTGCTGGAGCATTGGGGACCTGCCTTGCGGTGTGGTCCCGTCCGTGGTGTGCGCAGTGGCTTCGGTGGAGTGCTGTCGCGTCGGCGTGAATACGTGCTGCAACTGGATGAGGACACAGTTGTTGTAGTGCACGATTGTGTCTCACCCTACCTGATCTGCGGGTCTTCGCAAGGCCACATGTCGATGAGGGCGGCGTCAAGCGTGTGCGGCGCGCGACGGTCGACGCGGTCATGAGCGCGCGCCGTCGATATCGCAAGCAGCGGTAGTGAACTCGGAATCACTGTTGCATTGCATGAGGTGAGTGCTGTAATATATGAGGTGTTGGAGGGAGTGGAAACCCACCGACAGCACATCGAAAACACAACAGTGACAAGGAGATCCGATTATGGATCGCGAAGCAATACTCTCCACCTTGAGTGTTCGTCTCCTGATCGCATACATCCGCCTCGGCAAGGTTCCCGCCCGGCTCGACGTGCCGATCGGGCTGGCACTGGTCGACCCCGACCATTTCGGCATCGAGCACCACAATTCGATCGAGGCGACGCGCAAGCTCCTCGAGCAAGCACCGATGTCCACCCACCTGCGAGTCACACTCGTGACGGCCTGCACGGATTGGCTCACGGCGATAACGCTGGCGGCGCTGGCCTGCGAGGAGGACGACATCGAGGACAGCCCGGAATGGATTTTCGCGTCCGCACTGATTCAAGCGGGCCGAGTCTCCAACGAGATCGACCTCGCCGAGGGAATCCTCGACGGCAAGATCCCGACTGAGGGAATCGGGGAGTAGCACGAACCGAAGGCTCGGCCCGACCACTCGGGCCGGGCCTTCGCCGTTTCGGCACCGAGCATCAGACCAAAGCGTTGTAATTCATGAGGTAAGTGATGCAAAATGTGACGTAAGCGCTGCGGCCGACGGGGAAGGGCGAACCCTCGAGGTGGAACCCCGTCGGCCAGCGCATCGACCACAACAGGAGGCCGAACCATGATGGTAGCCCAGAACCGACGGCTGACGGCCCCGGAGATCGCAGCGAAGTATGGCCGTGCGAAGTCGACCGTGCAGCGTCAATGGAAGGTCGCGCCGGATTGGCCAGCCCCTATCGGTAAGCGCGGCAAGTGGCTCGAATACGACGAGGCGGCCGTTGAAGAGGTGGTGAAGTCCTGGGGCGGACGCGCCGTGCACGATTCTCCCGCAGATGGCCAGATCGATAGCGATCCATCAGACCTGTTGACCACCAAGGAAATTGCGGAGTACACCGGACTCGCGTACGGCACCATCCGCGCGGACGCCTCGACGGGCAAGCTTGGCAACCCCGACGACATCGACTCCGGCGGGGTGAAGCGCTGGCGGCGCGACACGATCGACGGTGTCATGGGCAAGCGGCGCAGGTATCGCCGAAATCAGTGATCGAACATCTCGGTCCTGTTGCGTTTCATGAGTCGAGTGCTGTAATATATGAGGTGTCGGAGGGAGTGGAAACCCACCGACAGCACATCGAAAACACAACAGTGATGGAGATCCGATGTCGATCTATGAAGCTCTGACCTTGAAGTTCAGCAACGAATCGTCGACGGTGTTCTGGAAGCTCGCGAAGCTGCTCCAGACCCTCGAGATCCCGATCGAGCTGGAGGTCAGCGAGTACCACTCCGGCGACGAGGTCATCGATCTGATGGTGAAGGTCCGCAGCCTCCTCAACGAGGCACCGATGCCCGACACGCACCGGGCGGCCCTGAACACAGTGATAACGCTGTGGCTCGCGGCGATTCACTGCGCGATCCATTCCGACGGCGACGAAGGACTGTGGCTGCTTGAGGCCGCGCTCGTCCAGATGCTCCGGCTCGATCAGGAGCTGACCATGACTGCCGCCGTCCTGCGCGGAGAGATCGAAGTCGTCGAGATGCGAGATCTGAACGACGACAAGGAGTAACGAACACAGCGAGGCCCGGCCAACCGGCCGGGCCTCGCCCTGTCCGCGCTCACAGTCGAGGGTCGTCGACCAGCCTGAAGTCCCGCAACGCGTGTTCGTCTCCAGTCGCAGTGAACTCGCGGCCTGGGAGTTCGTTCACCGGAATGTCAGCGTCGCGGGCGATCTCGGCGGCCGACAGGATCATCGGATCCTTGCCGGTGTGCCAGGGCGTCACGCAATGCGCCTGCTCACCGTAGGTGAGCATCACGCGCAGCATCGCGCGACCGTCGGGCTGTACCTCATAGGTGCGGGCGGGCGCGTTGAAGTTGAATGCGTCGTTCATCCGCTCACTTCCACTCGTTTTGATAGTCGGCATGGTCGGACCAGGTCGCAGCCAGATACTCCAGAGCGCCGTACATTCCCGTCGCGTAGCCGCTGTCTCGTTCCGAGAGCAATGCTTCGCGTTCCGCTTCGGCGTACCGGCTGAGGATGCGGCGCGCTGCCGCTGCGTGCCGCAGCACGCGCGCCGGATCGTGGCGGGCGATGTGCACCCAATCGGGATCGCCGTTATCAGCCCAATCCCTACAGCTCTCATTCCATCGAACAGACCGCTTGGCCGCTGCCTCGTCCTCGGCGAATTCGTCGGCGGTCATGCCGCTGATCCTCCCTGCTTCTCGTCTCGGGTGGCGAGGAGCAGCACGTCGCCGAGTCGGTACACCTGCCGGTCGCCCTCGCTGACCTGATGGTCGGTGATCCGCTGCCCGTATTCGTCCTCATGCTGCCAGCCCCGTGGCTCGATACGGCGGGCACCAGCCCACCGGTAGAGGGTGGCGCGACCGATCCGGGCACCGACCGCGGTGAGAACCCCGCCCAGTTCCGCCAGCGTGTACAGCCGATCCTCGGCCGCGGCACGGGCGTCGGCCTCGATGCTGGCGATCTCGTGTTGGGTTCGGCATGTTCGGGCTCGGCAGCGTACCCAAGATTCGCCGCGTTCGGCACGCAACTCTGCCCCACACTCCGAGCACGGACCGAGGTAACGCAGTTCGCGCGGCCGGTCGACCGCGCACCGCAGCCGGTCGACGGCGTTGGTGATATCGCGCAGCAGCTCAAGGGCGGCCTCGTAGGCGCGCAATGGTTCTCGATGCTGGGCGAGCCAGACAGCGGCCTGTTCGACCGCGCCGACGCTCACCAGGGGCAACGTCGTACCGTCCCGTGGCGGTGCGTCACGGTGCTGCTCGGTGAGGCGCACCAGCCACGCGTCGTTGATGGGCGGGTTGACGCCGAGATCCTCGGCGAGAGCGCGCGCCCACGTGGTCACCGTGTTGCCGATCGCGGCGAGCGCCTCGTCGCCGACCATCAGCGTGCCCCGCCCGGCAGCGCGTACTGGCAGCGCGGCCTCGGCGGCGCGGCCAGCGGTCCGCGCACCCCGCACCCGATCGAGCCGGGCTCGAGTGATCGCGATATCGAGCAGCAGCTCGGGCACTACGAGCAGCGCCTCACACAAACTGTCCCCACAGGACACGCACAAGGTGAGCCCGTCCTTGACGGGGCGCTCGCATTCGGCGCACAGGATGTCGGCCATGGTCAAACCTCCCAGGTGATTTCGAGCCATAGCGCACCGCCCTTGCCGCGCTCGGCTTGGTGGATGATCGGCTCGGGTTTGGCCATGTGCGCCGGGATATCGTCGGGCACCATGCCGTAGCCGGGATGGCGCGTTGTCCCGGCCGCGAGTGCATCGCAGGCTGGTTTCAAGGTCGCGATCAAGTTGTCGGTATCTCTGCGCCTGTTGTCACGCGGCCGATAGTGCATCTGCACTACGACGTGCCCGAGTCCGCGCGGCAGAGCGGCGGCCTGGGCGAGGCGGTGAACCGTACCGCGGACTTCGGCGACCTTCCGGGCGTGCGCGAACATCGCGCCTTTTGTCGCCCTCCTCTGGTTGAGTGTGAGTGGTGGTGCGGTCCAGGGCAATTCGAGGATGGCACTGTTGTGTGGTCGCGTCATTTGCCCGCCTCGGGCTGCCACACCACGACACCAGGGAGGACGATTCTGGCCGGCCCGCGCGCATTGTCGCCTACCTGTTCCCATCCGTGCGGCCCCGACCCTTTGCGGAATGCGCTGCGCCACTGGTCGATCAGCACGGCGCCGACGGGCAGTGCCGCGAGTTCCGCGGCGGTTTCGATCACATGCCGTACGGCGCGATCGTCGGGCACCTCGAAAAGGGCAGGCTCGGCGTGGGGGTTCGGGGTCGGTGCGGTCATTCTCGGCTCTCCAGGGCTCGGATGGCGGCCTGCGCGCGCGGACTGGGGGTGGTCTCGTGGACGGTCGAGCGGGTGGCCAGGTGTGCCTTGCAGACCAGGCACGGGATCGGGCGGCCTTCGTTGTCGTCGCCGAGCCAGCCGGTGCCTCGGCATCGGGGGTCGTGCCACGGTGCCGAATCGTCGTCGGGCTCGACGGGTTCGCCGGTGCGGTCACGCAACGTCGGGCTCCTCGCGGTCGTTGGCTGTGTCGGCCGCACTGTTGCCGGTGGCCTGCGTGGCTCGTGGCGGCCGTTTCGGGGCCTCTTCGGGTTCCGGTGTGGGCGTGGCGGTTTCGGCGCGTTTGGCGGCCAGGGCGGCGCGGACGGCCTCGATGCCTCGGCGTGCGCGGGCGGCGGTGCCGGGGTCGTGGTCGCAGACTCGACCACCGGCGTAGCCGTCGGCGTCGCATATCGCGCAGGCGTCGATCGCTGCGCGACGCACCTCGGCGGTACGCCGGATCTCCTCGGCGCGTGCGGCGTTGACGCGCTCGGCCTGTTCGGCGTGGAAGCGCTCGCGGCGCTTGCGGGCATCAGCGCAGTGGCCGCACGGTTCGGTCGTGCCCTCGGGGTGGCGCGGGCAGTTCGGGCTCGGTGGTTCTTCGCTCGGAGGGTTTTCGGGGGTGGGGGTGTCCTCGCGTGCGTGCGCGCGCGCCGCACGCGTGTCCGCGCGCGCGACCCCCCCAAGGTGACCAACTACGTAACTAGAGTTCTCCCCTTCCCCTACCCCTTCCCCTACCCCGCTGGGGTCGGCGAAGGGTTTCCGAAGGGTTCGGGGTTCGGGAAGGGTTTCCGAGGGGTTTGACCTGGGATTTTCTTGCGCATGCCGTGGGAGGGTTACCGAGGGATGCTCGAACCCTTCCTGAAGGGTTTCGGACGGGTTCGCCGTGTCTCCCGAACGAGTCTCGGAAGGGCTGAGAATGTCTGCGGTTCGGGCCGCGTCGTTGCGTCCCGTGCGGCGCAGCTCGGCGGCGAGTGCCTCGCGGATCGCGTGACTCTCGACCGCCTCGGCGCACCGCAACGCGTTCTTGAGCACGTTCGGTTGCTTCAACACGCCATCGTTGCGAATGAAGCTGCGCACCAACACTTCCTCGGTGTCGCTGTCCACCACCACGAACCGACCATCGATCAGTGCCGCCAGATCGGCGATGATCCGATCCGAGGTCAGCTCGTCGCAGCCCTTCGCCCACTTCGACAGCATCAGGGGCACGACGCCGGCATTGTTGATATTCGGTTGCGAGACGAGCTGAACATAGAGCGCCTGCGCGGTCCGCGGCAGGGCGCGGAAATCCTTGTCCTGCCAGATCCGGCACAGCACTCGGCCATGGTCACGCGCCACGTTGTGCCTCCTCCCCGAGCCGCAGCTTCGCCACGGTGGGCACGCCGCTCCGGCACCCGTACGGCGAGCAACCGTTCGGGTCTCCTTGTTCGGCGAACTCGTCGTATATCTCGAGCTGAGCGTCGACGCGCTCCGTGCGCGTGATCCGGCCGATCGGGGCGGTTTCCAGCGGTACGCGTGAGCGATGTAGGAACGCTTCGCCGTCCAGTTCGGGTCGGCCGGATCTGATGCCGCCCTTACGGATTCGGTGATCGAAGTCGACGACGTCGGCCCACTCCTCGGCGTTGCGGCGAATGGCGCGCCACTGGGCATTGCCGTGGTATGGGCAGCCCAGGCACGCCGATTTCGCGACATCACCCCATCCACGCGCGCGTAGCCAGCGCTCGCAGTCCTTGCGCGACATCCCGAGCTCGATCAGCGGATACCGTTTGGTGGTGTAGCGGTTCTCGCGGCGGTCGTTGACGCGATGGATCTCATCGGAGCTGAACCCGATCCACTGCACGGCAGTTCGACCGCGGGGCACCGTGCGGTAGTTGGGTGGGGCGGCGCCGAGCAGCTCGCGGACCTTGCGGTTGATCGGGCCGAGTTTGTATTCGGCGGTGCATTGGCGGCGGCCCATCCCTTCGGTCCCGTCGGCGTTTCGGGTGAAGTACGGCACGGACACGAATCGTGTTGCCGGATCGAGTGTGTCGGCGCGGAGGTTCCCCTTCCGAACGCGGTACAGCGGGATACCGGCCTTGCTCAGCTCGACCTCGAGCCGGTCGACGTGTGTGTACACGCGGCGCGGCTCCCATCCGGTGTCGGCGAAGATCGCGCCGTCGAGTCGGCCGAGTTCTCCGCCCACGGCCATGAGCGTGAGCGCCGTCGATTGGACACCCGCGCCCAGCGAAAGAAGCTGGAGAGCAGGCCGCCCGGAGTGGGCGGCCTGCTCGTATTCCTCGAACGAATTCACCCCTGGTCTCCGGATATGGTTGCGCCAGCGACAATTTCGGGCAGACGCGCTGTCCAACGCTCGGCGTGCTCGCGCGACCTGTCCTTGTCCTCGTCGATCTGCGGTTGCGAGACCATCGCGCCGAGGAACGACTCACCGCACCGGATCAGGATCGTGTTCGACCCATGCGGGAGACCTTGGCGGGGCTCGATCGTCAGCCGCTCGCCATAGGCTCTCGCGGCCTCCTTCCAGCGGGCGAGATGGTCGCCGCTGACCGTCATGTCGGCGAGGTCGCCAAGCATGACGGGCTGCCCGAAATGGGCACGTGCGATCAACTCGGGCACCACGTTCAGCGCGTCCTCGGTGGCGAGTCGTGGGAACAGGTACTCGCGGCCGACGCCGATATCGAGCCCCGAGCAGTCGGTCGCGGTGACCTGTTCCGCGCCGATCGCCAGGCGCAACAGGTATTGCGGGCCGTCGGCGCTGGAATCCTTGCCGGGCACCTGGAAGATCGACAACAACTTGGCGACGTCATCGCGCAGCAGTTCGACGATTTCGACGGGCTCGCCGTTGTGACTCCAGACCGAGACATCGGCGAGCGCGGCGGTGAACCGGTCGGTCGCGGACACCGTGACGTGCTCGGGGCCGATCGTGAGCCGAATGCGGTTGATCTCGGCAAAGTCCTTGTCACTGCTGGCGTGTGCCTTCACCGCGGTGAGGGCCTGGCGCAGGTCGGCGGTGCCGACCGTGATCGTTGTCGTGGTCATTCCGACCGTCCTTCGGGATTGTCGGCGAGCCCGAGCACCGCGCGCACGGTGTCGCGGGCCTGCCGGTACTCGTTGTCGCCCTCGATGACTCGCGCCTCGTAGGCCGCGATGGTGTTCGCCATGCGCTGCTCGGCGAGCAGTTCGCCGAGACGGGCCTCGATCGCGAGAAGGGCGTGCGCTGTGGCCTCACTCGCGCCGGTGAGGGTTTCCGCGCCGACGTCGGCAGCGGGCAGTCGACGAAGGGCGCGTACGGCGTCCGCGCGGTGGTCGGTGCTCACTGCTGCTCACCGCCTTCGAGCCGCGGCATGGGCTCGTCCCCGAGCGCGACCGCCTCGGCGACCGAATCGGGCTCGACCGGCCGCTCGAGGTAGTCGATCAACTGCCTCGCCTCGACCTTGGTCAGATCCTTGGAGCTAGCGAGGCTGCGGCCGAATTCCCCGCTGAGGTAGTCCAGTTTCGCGGCGCGGTCCTTGAGCCCCTCCTTCTCGAGCAGGATGTTCAGCTTCTGTACCTGTGCCGTCGTCGCCATCGGCTCAGCGGCCGGTGCGGGCTCGGTGGTCGGTTCGTCGCCGGGAAGGGGTGGCGCGTCGACCGGAGTGTGATCTGGTTCGGCCTCGGGTGCCGGCGGTCTCGGTGCGGCCGAGCGGCGCGGCTTGCGGGCGCGCTGAATGGTTCCCGGCTCGGGAACCTCGTCGGTGTCGACGCGCTGCGACGGGACGCGCACCGCTGCGGTGGGCTCCTCGTCCATGAGATCCTCGGCAATTGCCGCGCCGGACAGCACGTCCGGGAACACACGCTTGCAAAGTCGCGAGGTAGCACGGGCGAACAGCTTGTCTTCCGGGTACCCGCCGAGGTCGATCTTCGCCGCCTTGGCCTGCTGCGCGGTGAAGCTCGCGCGCACCCATTCCTCGGTTCCGGCGCGGCGGCCCTCGACGACGGCGCGGGTGTCGCTCGTTTCGATCGGGCGGAATTCGTGGCCTGCCTGCAAGATTCGCCGTCGCATGAACTCGGCGTAGAACCCGATGCGGCCGTGAACACTGAAGATGTTGCCGAGTGCGTCGAGCGGGTCGATGTCCAGCTCGTAGCCTTTCATCATGGCGGCGGCGACCTGGGCAGGTTTGCCCTTCATGGTGGTCGGGACGAAGTCCGTGCCCGCGAGGATCTCGGCGGCCTTGGCGGTCTGAAAGAACAAATCGAGCCATTCGCGCGACCGCTCGCCTCGGGTCTGCGTGGTGGTCGCGGCGAGCTGTGTCGCGGTGGCCTCGCCGAAGGCGTAGGGCTGAATCTGGTTCACCTGCTGGTCCTTTCGTACACGATGCGAGCCCGTTCGCCGTTCGGGTCGAGCGGGGTGAGGGGTTCGCCGATGAGATCGCGGGATTCGGCGTCGAACCGGCCGACCTGCTGCACGTACCGGAAGTCGGTGAGCTGCTGCTCGCCCGCAGTGACCGGGACGAGCGAGTACCCGTCGGCGCGGACGTGCACGACGCCGGTCGCCTGCACGGGCAACATGGGCTCCTCGATGCCCAGCGGGCCGTGCATCTCGGGTGTGGTGGTATCGATGTAGATGTCGGCGTACCGGTAGGCCGCGAGCTGTAGCGCGGTCTCGCCGAACACACCGGACCGGGTAGTCTTGATATCGAGCAACCAACGCACGACCTGTCCATCCGGCATGGTCAGGTCCGCGATGAGGTCGGCGGTCCCGGCGTACCCGTAGCGGTAGGACGCGACGACGAACTCGACGAGCACCGGCTCGACATCCCACTCATCGAGGAACCGCACGTATGCCTCGACGTGTCCGCGCAGTTCGGTCGGCACGGGGATACGCTCGCCACGCACGAGATGCTCGGCGAGCGCGTGAACCTCCGTGCCGCGCTTGGCGGCGGCGTCGCGGTCCTCGTAGCGGGCCTTCTTCAACTTGGCCAGCCGGGCGGCTACGGGCATATCGCCCAGCTCATCCCAGTTGTTCACCGCGGCGTCGGCGGTGGCGTTCGCGGCCCAGTCGATGAGCGCTTTCTTCGGCAACCCATTGCCGAGAATCGTTGTCACGCCGGGCATTCGGGCACCGGTGCCGTCGACGTAGTAGTGATTTCGCCCTGCGGCCTTGCGCCGGATCGGCGGTACGAACGTGGTCACGCGGTCACCGCCTCGACGGCGTCGACCGGAACGGCGACCGCGCGGCGGCTGCCCGGCATGTGTAGCAGCCAGCCGAGGCCGTCACCGGAGGGCGTCGCCGACATCTCGGCACCCTGCGCGATGACGCCGAGGGGAGTCTCGATGTCACGAACAGCGACGACGTTCTGCCGCCCGGTGATCGGCCTTCGCCGAGTGCGCTGGTAGCACGAACCGCACATGCCGTCACTTGCCCGACGGGCGTGGCCGACGCAGTCGACATTGCTCATGGGGCGCAGGCACTTCCGACACTGCGCCGCGACTCGCCCGGCCGATGCCTTGTCGACGAGGCCGAGCATCGCGAGCAGCTCGGCCGCGTCGGCGGCGTCGGTCGCGTGGCCGCACACCGCCAGCGCCGCCGCTCGCCGATCGGCCTCGGTCAGTTCGGCGAGGTCGCCGAGCTGATCCATCCCCTGTATCACGCCGCCCCCCACCGGTAGTCGCGGTCGCGGTCGCGGGCACGGTCCCACTCGGCACCCCAATCGGGCTCGTCGAGCTCGGGCAGCTCGACCTCGTCGTCGAGGATGTCGGCGTATTTCTCGGCGAGGTCCACGTCGGGGTCGTCGCCCTCGTCTACGGAGGCCGCGGCGCGGGCGGCCTCGAGGCAGTCGGATATCACTGTGCCGACGCCGAGCAGCAGCACAGCGGCGAGCACACCGCCCACGACGGCGGCCTCCACCACGTGCGCGAGCGGGCTCACCCTGCCACCGCCCACGGACGGACGCCGGAACGGCGCGTGCGGGTCCGCTTGCCGGTCGCCCGCCGCGCGGCGAGCTCGGCCTCGAGACGGTGAATGCGGTCCCGGTAGTTCTCGGCCGCAGCGGCGGCGCCCGTCGTGACGACCGCTATCGCTGCGGTCAGGCGGGCGACCTCGGCGGCGTGTCGGGCGCAGGCATGGCAGGTCACTTGGCCCCGTTCGCGATGGCGAGACGGATCACGGCTTCGGCGAGCAGTAGCGGCAATGTCTCTGGGGGATATTGGGTCTGGATATATCCGACGAGGATCGTCGTGTGCCGCTGCGAGGTGATCTCATTGCCGCACGTGCACAGCGCGTGCCCCATCGCGAGGGCATCGACGAGACCGTCGATGGCGTCACGGATGCGGGCATGCGCCTGATCGAATTCAGCGCTGGTCTTCTCATACATCGAGCGCTCCTGCTGTGTGTGCGTGGGCGAGGTCGATTCGCGCTCTCAGGCGGGCGATTTCCTCGACGTGCCGCTGCCGCTCCTGCTCGGCGGCTACCGACCGCAGCACGGCGAGCGCGAGCTGCTGGGCGAGCGCTTCGGGCATGGTGTTGTGCAGGCTCTCGGCCAGCCAGCCCCAATGCGCGAGTGGCTCAGCGTCGGCGTGGGTTTGCGCCCAGACCTCGAGCGCGTCGAGCGCATCGGATGCTTCGGCGCGTCGTTTTGTGGCCCGCGCGAGCACATCGGCGGGCGGAGCACCGAGTGGCACAAGGGTGGTCGCCACGCCGACGCGGCCGAAACACCCGCAAGGGTCTCGGCGGTCGACCATCCCGCGGTTGATGCCACCGACAAAACTTGTGTAGCCCAGCGAGCGCAGATGCGTGCTCGCCGCGCCACTGTGGGCGTCGCAGACAGTGATATAGCCGACGAGGTCGCCATACAGCGAGTCCCCCGCAGCGGTGTATGCCTCGACCACCCGCACGGCAGGGCGCACGCAGAACTCGGTCACCGTGCATCACCCATCTCAAGAAGGTGGGCGACTGTATGGTTGAGGAGCTGCTCGTACCCTCCGGTCAGGTGCGGGTACTGGGATCCGCTGTACCGGACCTCGGCGGCAGCTGCCCGCGCTCGGCAGCCTTCCGCCATCTCCTCGAGCCACGCGGCGAGTTCAACAGGAGTCATCGCGCACCACCCATCCGCAGCGCGTAATCGAGGTCGTGCATGGGTCGCCCACCGTCGATCTCGAGCAGGCCGAACAATTCGCGCTGCGAAAGCGGCAGTGTCGGTGCCGGGTCGATGTTCGCCGGTGGGGCCGTCGGGACAATCGCCCCATTGCAGACGACGATCGCGTTGCGGATGGTGTCGGCCGAGCGCTGCCACGTGGTCGCCGAGGTGCCGCGCCGGGCGGCACGGGCCGCGCGTTCGGCGGTGAGCACGGCGGCGATGGCCGCGACAGTGACGGCGTTCGTCACGTCGAGCGCGTGCTTGGGTCGACGACCGTGTGTGCGGTCGACGTCAGGGACAAGCCACTGCATCGGTAGCATCTCCTTGGTTCTCTGGAACGGGAATCACCAGCCCCGGCCGAGTCGCATTCGGTCGGGGCGTCTTTCGGACGTGGGTGGGCACAGCACGGCGACGGCCGCGTGCGCGATTTCTCGGATGTGTCGTGGGGCGAGGCTGCGGCCGGATACCCAGCCCGAGGCGTCGATCGCCTCATACAGCCGGTGCCAGATATCGGCGTTGACGCCGGGCGCGCCGTCGACGCGGAGCGAGTGCGCACGTTCGGCGGCCTGCTCGTAGACCTCGACCCAGCCCATTTCCGGGGTCTCCTGTCTGTCGGTTCGGTTGGTGAGTGCGGGGCCGACCGTGTACGGGTGTGAGGGGGTGCACCCGGCGGTCCGTCGGTCGGTCCCGCAAACCCTGTGGCGGCGTTCGGCGAGCCACCGCAGGGAAGTCAGGCCGCGTTGGCGGCGGTTCGGCGAGCCATGCGGCGGGCGGTGCGCGGGCTCAGCCCGGCGTTCGAGGCGGGTTCAGTGGGGGAGTTCGATTCAATGGCCGGACGGCGTTCGGCGAGCTTTGCGAGCTTGGCCTGCCCGGCCTCGCGCATCTGCTTGACGAGCACGGCCATGTCGGACTCGGTCATCACCCAGGACTGCCCTGCGAGGACGGCGGGGGTTTCGCCGCTCGTGATACGGCGCGAGAGCCAGTCGACCGACGGCGCGTTCGTGATCTCGCAAACCTCTGCGAGGGTGAACGTTTTGAACTCGAGTACGGCGCTCACGCGGCAGCCTCCACCCCGGCCAACAGCTCCGACGGCGTTGTGCCGAGCGCGGCGGCGATGCGCATGAGCTGGCTGACCCTCGGTTCGCGCCGGCCGCGCTCAAACCGGCTGATGGTTTGCGGGGCGAGCGTCGACAGCGTCGCTAGCTGCTCCTGGGTGATCCCCCGGCGCGCGCGGGCGACACGGAGAGTTGCCGCTATCCGCCCTGCATTGTCGCTATCCATAGTGGAGGACGATACACCCAATTAGGTGTTCGTCAACTCCGATTAGGTGACTGCTTGCTGGCGTGGTGTGGACATGTCGAATCGAGGCCATATGGGCCGCCAGAGTTGCTTGGACACCCAATTGGGGGCGACAATCACCCAATGAGCAAAGATGGTGACCACGAAGCGGGCCGCCCCAAGTACGACGACCCCGAGAATCGGGCGCTCGCTGGACATCTGCGCGCCGAGCGTGCCCGCAAGGGCCTCAAACAGTCCGAGCTCGCCAAGCGGGCGGGGCTGAGTGTCAACACAATCTCCCGCCTCGAGACACAGGAGCGGGAGATGTCAGTGACGCAGGTGCTCGCGATCGCTCGCGGGCTCGGCGTCTCTGCCAGTGATTTCGTCGACGCCGCACAGAAGGGTGTTGGCGGCGGGGAGTAGCCGACTCGCCCGCACGCCTAGGCGATTGGCGAGCCTTATTAGAGCCGCCACGCTGGTTGATGCGGTTACGTCGTGTCGATCTGTCATCTGCCCCATACCGCGCCCTTGATCGCTCGTTGCCTGTCGCAGGCCGCGAGCACCCCGACTTGCTCGCTCGAACACATGTTCGATACCACCGGGCGGCGTGTGCCGTGCGTCGTGTGTGGTGTCCCCCGCCCGAATCGTAGGACCACTCGGTAACGTGATCGTAACTACAATTATCGAGACCGGTATGCCCTATGCTCAATTTGCCGAAATTGTTATCTTTTAAAGCGTTTGAACCGCGTTTGCGCAGAAAGACCTAGGTCGCGCAATGCCTTGCGCGGCCTAGGTTTTCGGGTCTTGTCTCTATCTGGTTAACCGTGCGTGGCGCTTGGCGAGCGTGTGCGCGTTGCGTGCGCAAGCGATTTCGGTATCGGCCACAGTAGTGACCGCGGCGACCGCGCGGTCACACTCGCGCCGAATACACGAGACCGTCTCGGCCGCTTCGGTTCTCGCCTCGGCTGCCTCTTCGACAGCTAGGTCACGCGGCGGCGAGCAGGTCGCCGGCCTCGTGCTCGGCTACGTGGTCGACCGCCTCGTCGTACTTGATGAACACGGTCGATCGCACGAGCCCGTGCTCGTCCATCCAGACGGCTTCGAATCCGCCTGCGACGCGCTCGATCTCGCCGAGTTGCCCGAGTCGCACGAGTCGTCGTCGCCGTGCCTGTTCCAGGTCGAGGATGTGAGCACGCAGCCGCGGAAGCCTGCCCGCGATGGCCTCGGCACTGGCCGCGCTCGCCGCGGCGGAGATGTGCCCGTATCGTGCGTCGGTGATCGCGATCGATGAGTGTCCGGCGTCGCGGCTGACGACCCAGATCGGTTCACCGTCCTGCAGGCGCCAGCTGATGCCGGTGTGGCGGCTGGTGTAGGGGGTGAGTTTCTTGGCGGCCATGCGTTTGGCGAGGTGCCCGAACCGTTGCCGCAGAACGTCATAGGGCAAACCCTCCCACCCCTTTCGACCGCCGAACGGAGTGGAATCGTCGGCCGCGAGTGCGCGGAGGCGGTCCATCATCGGTGCCCAACCCTCGTCCCAGAACCTGATACTTGTCACCGGGCGACCGGTGTGCCCGACGAACAGGGGCGCGCTCGCGTCGCGGTCGAGATCCAGGCGCGCAACGGTTTCCAGCGGCACGAAGGTCGTGCGGATGCCGCGGGCGGATTTCGGATCGCCGAGCTTGAGTTTGCCGTTGGCCCATTTCCATGCTTTCGTGATCGAGACGGCACCTGTCATACGGTTGATGTCGCCGACGGTGAGTGCGCCCTGCTCGCCCGGTCGCGCCATCGACATCACCCCGAATTCCCACCAGGAGCGCCAGAACGGGGCGAGCAGCTCGTCGACGAGTTCGAACTCGTCCTCACCGAGATGGTCGACCTCGCGCGAAATCCGTTTGGGCAGCTTGGTATCCGCGCAGGGGTTCCATGGGATCAGTGGTGTCGGTCGACGCCGGGCCGCCGCGGCCATCGCCGAGCACAACAGTCCGTGTTTGTTGGCGATGGTCTTCGGTGAGTTGCCGAGTTCGTGCGCGAGCCATTCCACCCACGCGACATCCAGGTCGGGAGTGACCGCGTCGACCGGGAGGTGGTTGCCGTTGAAGAACGGCGTGATCGAGTGGTCGATGATCCGCCGGTATTTACGTTTCGTCTCTTCCTCGACGGATTCGCCGAGCAGCTTTACGTGGCGGTGCAGCCACGGCGTCAACATGGTCACCTCGGGTGCCGCGGCGAGTTGCGCGGCGAGTACGCGCTCGGCCTCGATCGGGCCGACGCGGTCGAGGAGCTTGGCCCATCGGATCGCGGCGGCGGGATCGTCGAAACTCTGGGAGGTCTGCACCGGCTTGTCCCGACCGGGGCGCACGATGCGGTAGCAAACCTGGGAGAAGGTTGTGTCGTCACTGCGGACACGAATACGGGGAGTTGTCTTGCGAGGGCGTGGCATTGCTCGGTCTTTCTGTCAGGCCGAATCCCCTCAGATTCCCTGTTTGTTGACCGCAATGTTGACGCAGAGAGGGCACAATCTTACGGTTATGCCCCTGACCTGCACTTTCGTTGTGTCCGGAGGGGGACTTGAACCCCCACGCCCGATAAAGGGCACTAGCACCTCAAGCTAGCGCGTCTGCCATTCCGCCACCCGGACCGGTGTGTCAGCAACATTATCGGATGACGGTTGTGTGGACCAAATCGCCTGATTACGGGGGGTTTGTTGGTGAGCGGGGGGGGGGGGGGGGGTGGTGGAAGATGATCTTGGTTGGGGTTCGGACGCCGCGAGGGGCCGTTGGATGGGTGGGTGAGGTTCATCACTCACGTCGAGTAGTTGAGTAGTGGGGACCGCGCTAGGGGCGACTCGTGACCGATTCCCGGTGAAGCATTGTGCTGCGGCGCGGAAGCAGCAGTGGACTCGCCAGCACCAGCAGCCCGGCGAGGACGAGGGCTGGGCGGGTTCCGATAAGGGTCGCGATCAGCCCCCAGAGGCCGGTGAGCGCAGCGGTTCCCGCCTTGGTGGTGATCGACCAGGCCGACAGCGCGCGCACCACCCGATCGGCGGGAAGAAGCTCGAGCCGGGTGGTGGCCAGCACCGGATTGAAGACCCCGCAGCAGGTGATCAGCCCGAGTTCGACGACCATTACGAGCAGGAGCCCCACCGCGCCCGGCTGAACGAACGGTAGCCCGATCAACCAGCACGCCCGCAACGCTCCTGCGCCCCGTAGCACCCGCTGCGGACCGAATCGGCCGACGAGTGGTCGGGCGAGTCTGGAGCCGAGGAGTCCGCCGAGGCAGGGTGCGGCGAAGGCGAGGCAGTATTGCCAGGTGGCGAAGCCGAGTTGGGTGAGCATGAGGACGGCCATGAGGGGTGCGGTGGCCATGATGAGCCCGTTGACGAGGCTCGCGTTGAGCAGCAGGGGCCGCAGTGTCGGGTGGGACAGCAGGCAGTGCCAGCCGGTCAGCAGGTCGCGGGTTCGCGGTGTGGTGGTGCGTGGCGGCGGGGAAGGTTCTTGTCCGCCGATGGCGTGCAGGCCGACGGCGGAGAGCAGGAAGCTGATCGCGTTGGCGGTGACGGTGACGACCGGGCCGAAGAGTGCGATGGCCGCGCCGCCGAGTGGGGGGCCGAGCATGGTGGTGGTCCAGGCGGTGGATTCGAAGCGACCGTTGGCGGCGAGGAGGTTCTCTTGGGGGACAAGCATTTTGAGGTAGGAACCGGTTGCGGCGGTGCAGGCGATGTCGGCGGCGGCGGTGAGGACGGACACGATCAGCAACTGGCCGAAGGTGAGCAGGTCGAGGGCATACGCGGCGGGCACGCTGAGCAGGAGAATGAAGCGCAGCAGGTCCATGGCGATCATGGTCGGTCGTTTGCGTCGGAATTCGAGCCACGGTCCGAGCGGCACCGCGAGCGCCGCGCCGACCGCGAGTCCGGCCGCCGCCAATCCGGATACCGCGCCGGGACCGGCGTGCAGCACTTGGATCGCGACGAGCCCGAACGCGTCGAACGCGAGCCAGGTGCCGAGTGCGCTGATTCCGTACGCCGCCCACAACCATTCGAACTGTCGTCCCAGCGATCCCATTGACGGCTCCGTTCAGTCGTTTCGTCGGCCGAATGGAAGCGCACCGATGGTGGCGGATCAAACAACGGTCTGACCGGCGCGCCACAATCAGGTGTTGTGTGGGTAGGTTCGTGGCGGATGAATGGGAGGTCGAGGCGTGGGCGCGAGACGGACCGGACCGTATTTCTGCGGGATCGATGCGGCGATGGATGTGGTTGGGGGGAAATGGAAGTCGCTGATTCTCTGGGAGTTGGCGGAGCGGGGTGTGCGGCGGTTCGGTGAGTTGCGTCGCGGCCTGCCGGGGATCTCGGAGAAGATGCTGATCCAACAGTTGCGCGAATTGGAGGAGGACGGGGTGGTGGCGCGCGAGATCTATCGTGAGGTTCCGCCGCGGGTGGAGTATCGGCTCACCGAGTCGGGTGCGGCGTTGAACGCGGCGCTGGAACCGCTGGGGGCGTGGGGGCGGCGGCGCATTGAGCGGATCGGCGCGGACCGGGTGCATGTGTAGTCGAAACATTCTGTCCCGCATCCACGAATAGCGGGCCTATGGCAGCGGCGCGGACCAACGCAGCAGCGTGCCACCGGTGGGCACGGGCGCGACGGTGCACGAACCGCCCGCACTCTCGGCGCGCGCCCGCAGATTCGCCAGACCGCTGGTGCGGGGCAGGTGGGCGGGCAGCCCGATGCCGTCGTCGGCGACCTCGATGGTGACCTCGTCGTGCACCGCGAGCCGGACGGTGACGGTGCCCGCCTGAGCGTGGCGCACCGCATTGCTGACCGCTTCGCGCAACACCGCCTCCACGTGGTCGGACAGCGGCGGCTCCAGCACCGATACCGGACCGGCCAGGCGGATGGTGGTGCGCAGACCGGCGTCGGCGGTCATCTCGGCGACGATGTCGTGCAGCCGCCTGCGGAAGGTGGGGGTGTCCGCGCCGGTGTTGCTGTGCAGGTCGAAGATCGAGTGCCGGATCTCCTGGGCGATGGATTGCAGGTCGACGATGGTGTCGGCGATGCGTTCGGCGACCTCGGGGGTGTGGGCGCGCTGCGCGGTGCCCTGCAGGGAGAGTCCGACGGCGAACAGCCGCTGGATGACGTGGTCGTGCAGGTCGCGGGCGATGCGGTCGCGGTCGGTGAGTACATCGAGTTCGCGCATGCGGCGCTGGGTCTCGGCCAGTTGCAGGGCCAGTGCGGCTTGGTCGGCGAAGGCGGTGAGCATGGACTGACCCGCCGGATCCAGCGGTGCGGCCCCGACCGGACGCAGGGCCGTCACCACGCCGATCACGGTGCCCGCGGCGCGCAGCGGAAGGATGAGGGCCGGACCGAATTCGGCGTGCTCGCGGTAGTCCGGGAGCGGCCGCGGACGGTCGACGGCGCGGACCCCGGCCCGGCGGAACGCGGTGCCGATATCGGAGTCCTCGATCGGAATCTCCTGTCCGGGCAGGACTTTCGCCCCGAGGCCGGAGGCGGCCGCGACCATCAGAAACTCTTCGTCGCGTGGCAGCGCCAGGAAGACGCTCTCGGACCGGGTGAGCCTGCGGGCGCGATCGGCGATGAGGTCGAGCACCTGATTGGTCGCACCACCGGCGAGCAGTTCGGTGGCGACCTCGTGGGTGGCTTCCAACCATTGCTGACGCACCCGCGACTGTTCGTAGAGGCGGGCGTTGGCGATGGCGATACCGGCCGCGGCCGCCAGGGCCTGCACCACCACCTCGTCGTCCTCGGTGAACTCGCGGCCACCGGATTTCTCGGTCAGATACAGGTTGCCGAACACCTCGTCGCGCACCTTGACCGGGACACCGAGGAAGGTGCTCATCGGCGGATGGTGCGCCGGAAAGCCGACCGAGGCCGGATGGTGCGAAAGGTTGCTCAGCCGAATGGGTTTCGGCTCCGCGATGAGCAGGCCGAGCACCCCGTGACCGCGCGGTAGATCGCCGATGAGCACCCTGGTGCGGTCGTCGATGCCCTCGTAGACGAACTCCGCCAGCTCGGCGCCCGCCTCGCCCCGCACGCCCAGCGCGCCGAATCGGGCCTCGACCAGTTCGATGGCGGTGTGCACGATCGAGCGCAACGTATTGTCCAGATCCAAGCCGGCGGTGACCACCAGCATCGCCTCGATGAGGCGATCCATCTGGTCGCGGACGCCGGAGATCTGTGCGATTCGGTCCTGTACCTCGGCCAGCAGCTCGCGCAGCCGCAACTGGGACAGGGTTTCCAGCACCGGGGACGAATCGGAGGCCATGGCCCGGATTCTCGCATCACTCCCGAAGCGGCGGCACATCGAGCTTCGAGGCGATGAGCGCGGCCTGGGTGCGCCGCTCCACGCCCAGCTTGCTGAGCAGCCGCGAGACATAGTTCTTGACCGTCTTCTCGGCCAGGAACATTCGACTGGCGATCTGACGGTTCGTCAGGCCCTCGCCGAGCAGACCGAGCAGCGTGCGTTCCTGATCGGTGAGTCCGGCCAGCGGGCCGGTCTTGGCGGCGGCCTCCTCGCGGAGCTTGGCCATCAGCGCCGCCGCCGCGCGATTGTCCAGCAGGGAACGGCCCGCCCCGACCTCGCGAATGGCCTCCAACAACTCCAGAGTGCCGATGTCCTTGACCACGTACCCGCTCGCGCCCGCCAGGATGGCGTCGAGCATGGCCTGCTCGTCGGTGAAGGAGGTGAGGATCAGGCAGCGCGGGGCCGGATGGTGATCGAGCAGGTCGCGACACAGTTCGATGCCATTGCCGTCGGGCAGACGCACATCCAGCACCACCACATCGGGCCGCAGCGCCGGAATGCGCGCCAGCGCCTGCGCCACCGTGCCCGCCTCCCCGATGACCTCCAGATCGGATTCCGCGCCGAGCAGATCGGCGACGCCGCGCCGCACGATGGCGTGGTCGTCGACGAGAAATACCGTGATCACCGGGGGATTCCGTTCCGAGCCATGGGCTCAGCGTACGGAGCGTAACGCCCGCGAGGCGCGGCGGTGGTCCCCGGATCGGTGACGGAGGTCCCTTGACAGTCCAGGGCCGCGACGGCGGTCGGCCTGCCGATTCGGATGATCGCCTGCGGGTGGTCGCGGCGGCCGAGGACATGGGTGCGGATTTCGGTACGCAGGGCTTCGTGGGCCATGGGTTCGGTGAGGATTCGGGTGTCGAGGCCGATATTGGTGGCGGTCAACAGGACCGCGCTGAGGGCTTCGCCCGCGTCGAGATGGGCGCGGGGGTCGTCGGTTCGGGTGCCGAGGATCAGGAGTTCGGTGGAATCCGTTGTGGCGTGGTGATTTTCGATGGCAGGGGTCCGCTCGATATCGCGCGGCAGGCCCCCCGGTCGGTTCGACGGTGTCGGGATCGAATGATGGTGCGCGGCAAGCTCTATCGCGGCGACCAGACGATCGCGCGCCGCGTCGGCGGGTCGGTGCACCGTGGCGCCGAGCGTGGCGGCACGCTCGCTGACCAACCCCAGATAGCCCGGCGGGAGGGGGCGCGAGCCGAAGCGATCGTCACCGCCCCTGCGGGATATGGCGCCGTGCAGGGCGAGTTCGCTGCCGGTCGGACGGTGCGGCACCGGTTCGAGCGAGGCCAGGTGCGTGGGGTCGGCCGGGGTCGGGAAGCGATCCACGATCGTCGACCACCCCAGGGCCGCCAAGGAGATTCGCAGATGGTGCATGGCCGCGCCGCACCCGATCACGGCATCGCGATGCATGCACGTCGGATCCAGGTGCAGACGCACCGCGCGGGAATCGACGCGCCAGCGCCACGGCGGACGGTGATACACCGACGGCGCGCGCACCGCGAGATCGAGCGCGGCGGTCAGTGCGCGCCGCTGCGGGAATGCACCGGTCATCCAGATCCTTTCCTCGACTTCCACGGTGCCCGGCGCGCCGCGCGTCCGACAGGGCACCATGTCCCCGATGCGCGGGACTTCCGATGGATTGGGGGCATTCGGTCCCTGCGGGACGGGGACATTCGACCCTGCCCCGCGTTGCGAGCCGGTGGTGATATGGGCGGCGCGCGGTTTCGACTGTGCCGCGCTGTTTCGGCTACCGAGGAAGCGGGGGGACCGTCAGATGAGATCGTCCGGGTCGCAGGCGGATTCGATCAAGCTCACGTTGCGCGGCGCGGTGCCCGACGGCTGGGCGGAGCGGGCGGTGGCCGGACTCGGCGGGGTGCTGTCCAGGCGCGGGATCAGCGGATCGATGCGGGTGCGGATCAGTGCCGCCTCCTGCCTTGGCGGCCCGATTCTGGTGCAGGCCAACGCCACCCGCGGTGCGACGCCGGTGCGGGCGCAGGTCGTCGGCACGCCGGGCACCGCCGCCGGGTTGGCCGCCGACAGGTTGGAACGACAACTGGCGGGCGAGAAGACCGCGCCGCGCCGCTGGCCGGATCCGGCCCGACCCGCGCTGTCCATGCCGACCGAGTCGCGTCCGATCGCCCGCCACAAAGCCTGCGCACTGCTGAACGGGAGCGCGTACGAGGCGATTTCGGCCCTGAACGCCATGGACTACGACGCGCACCTGTTCACCGACGCCGAAACCGGTTTGGACGCCGTTGTCTACCGCGCCGGACCGCTCGGTGTCCGGTTGGCGCGGCAGCTCAGCCTCGGGCCGCCCGCCTCCCGCCTCGCCGGGCTGACCGTGAGTCCGCATCCGGCTGCGCATCTCGGCGAGGACGAGGCCGTCGCCCACCTTTGCCGGTACGGGCTGCCCTTCCTCTTCTTCAGCGATCCCGCCGATCGACGCGGTCGTCTGCTGTATCGGCGCTACGACGGCGACCTCACCCTGGTGGCGCCGCGCCTGGATTCCTGATTCGCCGAGGGGGCGATCGCGGGTCAGCCCATGGGCGCCACGACCTCGGCGAGGGGGCGGCGCGGTGTGGGCGGGATGGGCGGCGAACTCGTGGCGGCCCAGCCGATTCGGATGATCATCTGGGGAAATCCGCTGTCGGGGAGGATATCCTCGGCGACCAATTCGCGGGTGCCGGGCAGTTCGAGTGGTTCGGTGAGGGGACAGGTGGCCAGGCCGAGGGCGGTGGCCCTCAGCAGGACCGCGCTGGCCGCCTCGCCCGCGCGCAGGCGCGAGAGGTGGTCGTCGGCGGTGGTGTGCACGAGCAGCAGGGCGCCGTGGTCGGCCAGATCGCACAGGGGTGGTTCGGACATGGTGTGGGCGCGGAATTCCCGTGTCATCGGGTCGGCGGGTGCGACGGCGTTGCGGGCGGGGACGCCGTCGGTCGCTGCGTGGCGCCCGCTCCACGCGATGAGTTCCGAGCGGTAGCCTGCGTCGGCGGCGTGCGCGCGCGCCGCGGCGGTGCAGGCCTCGACCAGCCGGATGCGCGTTGGGCCGCCCGGAATCTCGGTGATGAACGCGCCTTCGGCGCAGCCCGCGGCGATCATCGCGCGCAGGTGCGCGGCCGGAACCTCCCACGAGGTCACCCGCCTGCGGTCGGTGCGACGGTGAGCGATCGCCTTTGCCAGTGTGATCACCTCCGATGTCGGTGTAGCGGCGGAGAATTCGATTCCGGCCAGATGCTCGGGTTCGGCCGGGTTCGGCAGGCGCCGCACCTTCGTTCGCCAGCCGAGCGATTCGGCGGCGATCCGCAGATGGTGCAGGGCCGCATCGCAACTGAGCAGCATCTCGCGGCCGTCGGGATCGGTCATCGGCAGGTAGCGGTCGGGATCGCCGTACAGGTGCACCGTCGGACCGCCGACCCGCCACTGCCACGGCTGGGTATTGTGCAGCGACGGTGCTCGCACGGCGAGTCCCAGCGCGGCTCTGACGGTGTCGGAATCGGGGTGGTTCCCGGCAATGGTCCTCATACCGGCTACATTTCGCCGGCGCGCCCGCCGTCGGCAGGGTAGTTCGACCTCGAAATGACTACCTTGGTCGCCGATATTCCCTTGTGTCGCAAGACAATCAGCTCGGCGCGCGAACACTTCGACTACACGGTCATCCGGACCCGATCGGTGGACGTGTCGCGGAACGCGACGATCAGCGCGAGGATCGGGAAACTCAGCAACCACAGGTTCGGGATCCACCACAGCGGGCTGAACTCGCCGCGAATCACGTAGAAGTTCAACGCCATCAGCCCGGCCGCCGAGGTGAGCGGCAGCGCCACGACCAGCAGCGGTAGCGCGATCGCCCGCCCCTTCAGTGCGAGTCCGGCCAGTCCGAGCCCGATGGCGGCCAGATCGAGTCCGAGGAATGACCAGTTCCACTGTCGCAGAAAGGGATCGGGTCCGACGCCGATGACGCCGAACGCGGTCGCGATCCAGTAGGCGAGGAAGCCGAGGTCGGTGACCAGCATGGTGCGCTTGATCGACTTTTTCATAACCACGGTTACGTAATATCCGTGAGGTAAAGTCTCGTGTCAATGCCGAGAATCGTGGATCACGAACAGCGCCGCCGAGCCATCAGCGCCGCGGCCTGCCGGGTCATCGCCGCCTCGGGCGTCGCCAACACCACCGTGCGCGATATCGCCGCCGAGGCGGGCTGCACCACCGGGATGGTCGTGCACTACTTCGCCGGGAAGCGCGAGGTGCTGCGGGCCGCACTGGCGGCCGCGAGTTCCACTGTCGCGGAACGCGTCGCGGCGGGCATCTCGCAGACCACGGATCTCTATGCGCTGCTGGGTCATTTCCTGCCGCTGGACCGAACACGCACCGAGGAGTGGCGGGTCTGGATCGCCTTCCGCGACTCCGCCCTTCAGGACGAGGAATTGGCGCGCGATCACCGCGAGCGGTATCGCGCCTGGCACGAGGGGGTGCGGCTGGTGTTGATCACGGCGGGCCACCGCGCCGGACCCGCACTCGACGAGGTTGCCGAGGCCCTGATGGTGGTGATCGACGGTATCGGCATCCAGGCCGTCTTCGACCCCGAAAGATTCACTCCCGAGCGACAATTGGCGCTGCTGCGCCGCCAGGCCGAATGCCTGCTGGCCGAGTTGGACCCCGCGTAGCGAACCCTTCCGTGTGAAAATGATCATTCGGATCTTCGGTGCGTTTAATGGTTGACACTCCTACCGGGCGAAAGTAGCTTGACCTTTGCTCTACCGCCCGACTGTGGTTCGCGCCGTACTCGTCGCCGGTATCGGCCTCGCGTCCATAACAGGGTTTGCCTAGATTCGGGTCCGATGCTTGCCACGGGTGTGCTCGCCGCTCGAAATCAGGAGAACGCCTTGCGCACGCCCCGCCGCCCCGTCCTGCTCGCTCTCGGCCTGGCCGCCGCCGTGGCCTTGGCGGGCTGCGCGAATGGGGCCTCCTCGGCGGGTGGCGCGGACGCCGTCATCACCGTCGGCTCACAGAACGAACCGGTGAACCTGGACAACACCGCGGGCAGCGGCAGCGGCGTCACCGAGGCGTTCAACGGCAATGTCTACCAAGGTCTTTTCAAACTCACCGACGACGGCAAGGTCGAACCCCTGCTCGCCACCAAGTACGCGACCAGCGAGGACGGCCTGACCTACACCTTCACCCTGCGCGACGGCGTCAAATTCCACTCGGGCGCCGAATTCACCAGCGCCGATGTCAAACGCAGCCTCGAGCGGGTCACCGCCGCGGAATCCAAATCCGCACGCAAATCCCAGCTTTCGGTGATCTCGGCCATCGAAACTCCCGACCCGCACACCGTCGTGGTCAAACTGAGGACCCGCTCCATCTCCTTGCCTTACTACCTGAGCTACGTCTGGATGTACGGGCCGGGCGTGCAGGACTACCGCACCGCTGCCGATGGCACCGGCCCCTACACCCTGGGCGCGTGGAAGCGCGGCAGTTCACTGAGCATCGAACGCTGGAGCGGATACTGGGGTGAACAAGCCAAGAACAAGGAAGTGGTGTTCGACTACTTCACCGACGCCTCCGCGCTTTCGAACGCGCTGCTGACCAACAAGGTCGACATCATCACGAATATCCAGAGCCCAGACGCGCTCTCGCGCCTCAAAGCCAACAAGGATTACACGATCAACGAGGGCAAGTCGACGGTCAAGGAACTGCTCGCCTTCAACGATCGCGTCGCACCGTTCGACAAGCCCGAAGTGCGCAAGGCCGTCTACTCCGCCATCGACACCAAGAAGCTGCTCAACTCCATCTGGGGCGAATACGGCACCCTCATCGGTTCGATGGTGCCGCCGAGCGATCCGTGGTACGAGGATCTGACCAAGGTCAACCCGCACGATATCGACCTCGCCAAGCGGGAACTCGCCGCGGCGGGCCTGCCCAACGGCTTCGCCTTCACCCTCGACACCCCGACCTACGATCCGCATCCGGCCGTCGCCGAATTCGTCAAGAGCGAACTCGCCAAAATCGGTGTCACCGTGAATATTCGGCCCATCTCCGCCGACGAGTGGTATTCGAAGGTGTTCAAGGAACACAACTTCGAAGCCACCCTCCAGGAGCACGTCAATGATCGCGACGTCGTCTGGTACGGCAATCCCGACTTCTATTGGGGCTACCGCAATCCGCAGGTCACACAGTGGGTGGAGGAGGCCGAGCAGGCGGCCCGTCCGGAGGATCAGGTGGCGAAGCTGAAGCTCGTCAACGAGCAGATCGCCAAGGACGCGGCGAGCGCCTGGCTCTACCTGACGCCGCAGATCGTGGTCGCCGCGGGCAATCTCGGCGGGTACACGATCAACGGGCTGAATTCCACCTTCTACACCTACAACATCGTCAAGAAGTAACCGATGGCCGCATACCTGTTGCGGCGCACCGCATTCCTGGTGGTGTCGCTGCTGCTCGCCATGGTCGCGATCTTCCTGCTGCTGCGCGTGCTGCCCGGCGATCCCGCCAACGCGCTGCTGTCGGTGCAGGCCACGCCGCAGCAGATCGCGGCGGCGCGGCACCAGGTCGGCAGCGACCAACCGCCGACTCGCCAATTCACCGAATGGTTCGGGCAGCTGGCCACATTCGACCTGGGGCGGTCGTTCATCACCTCGCTGCCCGTCGGTCCCGAGATCGGGACGCGGCTGGTGGTGACGATCCCGCTGACCTTCCTCGCCTTCGCGGTCGCGGCGGCGATGGCGCTGGTCATCGGATTCGTGGCCGCCTGGCGCGCCGACCGCTGGTACGGGGTCGCGCTGTCGGCCTTCTCGCAACTCGGGATCGCCGTCCCGGTGTTCTGGATCGGCATCCTGCTGGTCAGCGTCTTCGCGGTCGACCTGAAATGGTTTCCCTCCGGCGGATTTCCGCGCGACGACTGGGCCGATCCCGGCGCGGCGCTCACCTCGCTGGCGCTGCCGGTGGCCACCGTCGCACTGGTGATGAGCGCCTCGATCGCCCGCTATGTACGCGCCGCGACACTCGATGTGCTCGGCAGCGACTACCTGCGCACCGCGCGTTCATTGGGCGCGAGTTTCGGAGCGGCCCTGTGGCGGCACGGAATACGCAATGGCGCGGTGCCCGTGGTTTCGATGCTCGGCATCGAATTGGCCACCACCTTCCTCGGCGCGGTCGTGGTGGAGAGCGTGTTCACTCTCCCCGGACTGGGCACCATGCTGCTGCGCGCCATCCAGCAGCACGACTACCCGAACATCCAGGGCATCCTGCTCATCAGCACACTGGCAGTGCTCCTCATCGGCTTCGCCGCCGATATCGTGCAGCGGCTCATCGATCCCCGGCTGCGCCACGGCATTTCGGGGGCGCGATGAAAAGTCGATACTCGCCCGCACTGCTGATCGGGGCGGCGCTGGTCGCGGCGGTGGCGGTGGTCGCGGTGCTCTCACTGCTCTGGCTGCCCTATCCCGCGAGCGACACCTCCGGCGGGCGACTGGAGGGTCCGAGCGGCGCGCACTGGCTCGGCACCGACAAACTCGGCCGCGACCTCACCGCCCAGGTGATGATCGGCGCACGGGTCGCACTCGCCGTCGGCGGCGGCGCGGTCGCCATCGGCGCGCTGATCGGCGTCACGATCGGCGTGCTCGCCGCCTTCGCGGGCGCCTGGCTCGACGACACCCTCTCCGCCTTCCTCGACATCCTCATCGCCTTCCCGACCCTGCTGCTGGCCATGCTCATCGTCGCCGCGCAGGGCGCGAGCCTGGGCACCGCGATCCTCGCCATCGGACTGGCCATGTCGGCGGCTGTCGCGCGACTGACCAGGGTGCTGGCCAAACGAGTATTGGCCCAGCAGTACGTCACCGCCGCGCGCACCTCGGGCACCTCATGGCCGGGTGTGGTGGGAAAGCATGTGCTGCCCAACATTTGGCCGACGCTCGTGGTCAACCTGGCCCTGCAGTTCGGGGTCGCGGTACTGGCCGAGGCGAGCCTGTCGTATCTCGGACTCGGCGCGCCGCCGCCCAACGCCTCATGGGGACGACTGCTCCAGGAGGCGCAGGGGACGGTCGCGACCGCGCCGGTCGGGGCCATCGCGCCGGGTGTCGCGGTGGTGGTCCTGGTGATCGGCGTCAACCTGGTGGCCGACGGTCTGCGCGACCTCGGCGACCCGACCCGGCGGAGGTCGCGATGATCCTCGATATCGCCGGGCTGTCCGTGCACGGTCGCGACGGGACGCCCCTGGTGCACGATGTGTCGCTGACACTGGACGCGGGGGAGCGGGTCGGTCTGATCGGCGAATCCGGTTCGGGTAAATCACTGACCGCCTACGCGGCGACCGGACTGCTTCCCGCCGGACTGTCCGCGCGCGGCAGCGCCCGACTCGACGGTGTGCAGGTTGTCGGGGCGCGCGAGCGCGCCCTGGTGCCGCTGCGCGGTCGCACCGCGGCACTCGTCTTCCAGGAGCCGCTCACCGCACTGGACCCGCTGATGCGGTTGGGTGCGCAGCTCGCCGAACCGCTGCGCCGACACTGGGAACTGCGCGGGACGGCACTGCGCCGGGCCGTACTCGACGCCCTCGAAGAGGTGCGCCTACCCGATCCGCGGCGGGTGGCGCGCGCCTACCCGCACGAGATCTCCGGCGGCCAGCGCCAGCGCGTCGCCCTCGCGATGGCCCTGGCCTGTCGCCCGCGACTGCTCATCGCCGATGAGCCGACCACCGCGCTCGACGTCACCGTGCAGGCCGAAATCCTCGCGCTGCTGGACACTTTGGTGGTCGAGCGCGGGATGGCGCTGCTGTTCGTGAGCCACGATCTGGCCGTGGTCGCCCGAATGACCGAGCGCGCGTTGGTGCTTCGCGGCGGACGGGTCGTCGAATCCGGACCGATCCAGCGGCTGCTCACCGCACCCACCGACCCCTACACCGCGCAGTTGGTGCACAGCGCCCGCGCACTCGACGCCGCTCTGGAGGTGCAGCCGTGACCGCCGTGCTGGAGTTGCGCCACACCGGATTCCGCTACCGTCGCGCGGATTCGGCCGCGCTCGAGGATGTTTCGCTGACCATCGAGGAAGGTAGTGGCGTCGGACTGGTCGGTGAGTCGGGGGCGGGCAAGTCCACGATTCTCTCGCTGCTGCTCGGTCTTTCGAGTCCGACCAGCGGTGCAGTGTGGTTCGACGGTGCGCCACTGAACCGGCGCGACCGGGCCGGGATGCGGGCGTTCCGCCGCAATGTGCAGATGGTCTTCCAGGACCCGTACTCCTCGCTCGATCCGCGGCAACGGGTGGACCGCATTGTCGGCGAACCGCTGTCCTCGCTGCGGTTGGCCACCGGATCGGCCGCGCGCGAGCGGGTCGCCGAAGCGCTGACCGCCGTGGGGTTGCCCGCCGACGCGGCCCTGCGGTATCCGCACGAATTCTCCGGCGGACAGCGGCAGCGCATCGCCATCGCGCGGGCCATCGTGTCCCGGCCCAGGGTGCTGCTCGCCGACGAACCCGTGAGCGCGCTCGACGTCGCCACTCGCATCCAGATCATCGAGCTGCTGCGGGAATTGAGTGTGGCGGGCACCACGGTGGTCATGGTCTCGCACGATCTCGGGGTGGTGGCGTCGCTGTGCGAGCGGACGGTGGTGCTGCGGTCCGGGCGGGTGATCGAGCAGGGGCCGACCCGCACCGTGCTGGGCGCGCCCGCCCACGAATACACCCGGCGGCTGCTGGCGTCGGTGCCGCGCCTGCCCCGCTGACTGGACATGTGACCAAAGTCTCGCCCGACCCGCCCGTATGGGACGGGCGTGCCCGCGATCGGATTTGCTAGAAAGTTTCTGAATGGAATAGAACTCGAGATTCGGGCGTACTGCTCAGCGGCACACCATCATTCGCGGGGTACTGATGGATGCTGAATGATTGCAGAACCTCGAGGGGCGGCCGGTCGGCCGCCCCTCGGGGCGTGACGCCCCGCAGATCGGAGGGGAACATTGACCAGGATCTTCCAGACCCAGTCCCACGCCGCCATCGACGCGCCCGCCGAGGACGTCTTCGCCGCGATCACCGACCCGACCCGCTGGCCGGACTGGCATCCGGCCTCCATCCTGGTCGACCTTCCCGGCCCCGTCGCCGCCACCGGCACCACCTTCCTCGAGGTGGTCGCCCTCGCCGACACCACCGCCCGCCTGCGCTGGCGCACCGACGCCGCCTCCCCGCCCACCATGTGGATGATCAACGCCCGCACCGAATTCGGCGCGGTCGCCGCCACCGTCACCGTCTCGTTCCGGATCGTGCCGCTCGGCAGCGGTGCGATCGAGGTGAAACGGTCGATGGTGACCGCTTTGGCCACCGAGACCGCGCTGCCCCGCGCCCTGCGGGCGTATTTCGGGTCGCCCGAACCGCATGACGCTTACTTGGCCGCCGTCAAGAATCACCTCGAATCGGCCGCGGCCTAATAGGCGCCCCACCGCCGTGGACGCGGCTTTCGATTCCGGATCGGGTCGGAACGGATCGCGTCGCGACCATTTTCGAAGTTCATTCCGGCTCGCCGTACCGCCCGTTTTGGATCCGAAACAGAGCCGTGTAATTTTCAGAGTCAAATAGCCTGTATGCCAAGAGAATTGGATTGGCGTGGCGACGATCTCGGGGTGTACGTTGTGCGGCATGAGTCGGGGGCCGAACATCAACGATCTGTATTTCCGGAAGGTGTTGGAGACGCTTGCGAATGCGGCGTCGGAGTTGCGTGCCGTGCTGCCGAAAGAGCTGGCGGAGCAGCTGGATTGGGATGCGCTGGAGCGCGACTGCCGGAGTCTCATATCCCCGAAACTCAGGGAGCGCGAGAGTGATCTGATCTTCCGGACAAAGCTGGCCGGCCGCTCTACGGTGATCTATATCCTGATCGAGCATCAGTCGCAGCCCGATCCGCTGATGCCGTTCCGGATGCTGGAGTACATGGTGCAGATCTGGAATCGGTGGCTGGCGGATCAACCGAAGACGCCGAAGCCGAAGAAGGTGCCACTGATCATCCCGCTGGTGGTGCACGCGGGTCGCCGCGCGCGGTGGACCGGGCCGACCGAGTTGTTGGATGTGATCGATGCGGACCCGGTCGCGTTGGAGAAGTTCGGTGCCTACCTGCCCCGGTTCCGCTTCCTGCTCGACGACGTCTGTGCCACGAAAGTGGACGCGCTGCGGGAACGTCCATTGACGGTGCCGGTATTCGCCTTGCTCATGCTCCTCACGATGGCACGGCCGAGCCGCAACGCCGAGGTCGAGTTGAACAGCTTGATCGACCACATGCTGGACGCGCCGGAGGGCTCCTTTGACGACGAAGACTTGAAGGCGATGGCCGGGTACATTTTGAATACCGACCTGACCTCGGATGAGATCATCGACACTGCGTTCGCGCGACTGGGTTCCGATGCCAAGGAGATAGTAATGACCATCGCAGACACCCTCAGGGCCGAAGGGCGTGTCCAAGAGCGCGTTGACATGCTGTTGAAGCTGTTGGCGTCGAAGTTCGGCAGGTTGCCGAAGCAGACCATTGTGTCGATCAAAAGTGCGGACGCGGCGAAGCTCGGGACCTGGTTCGATCGCGCGCTCACCGCGAACCACCTCGAAGAGGTGTTGCACACCGGCTCGTAGGTGCCGAGGTGGCCATCGGTAGCTGACCTCGAGACCGACGGAAGGCGAGAGGGCGCGCTGAAGGGTACGTCGACGATGCAGCGGCAGGCCGGGTCCGAGAGCGCGCCGACATGCCGATAATCTATTCACTGCCAAGTTCGGCAGGTCACCGAATGGAACCGTTGTCCTGATCAAAGGCGCGCATCGGGGGCGAAGCTTGGGACGTGGCTCGACCGCGTCCCAACAGCGGGCTGCCCATCCCCCCGCGCCGTGACCGGAATTGGCGGCGCTGCAAGCGCATTCGGGGTCAGTGGAACATGCCGGGCTCGTAGCTGCCCGCAGGGGTGCGGGCGATGACGTTGAGGCGGTTGAAGGCGTTGATGAGGGCGACCACGGAGATGAGGGCGCCGATCTGGTCGTCGTCGAAGTGTTTGCGAACCTCGGACCAGGTGTCGGCGCCGACGCCGGTGTGGGCGTCGGCGATGCGGGTGCCCTCCTCGGTGAAGGCGAGGGCGGCGCGTTCGGCCTCGGTGAAGACGGTGGCGTCGCGCCAAGCGGCGATGAGGTTCAAACGCAGGGTGGTCTCGCCCTCGGCCATCGCGTCCTTGGTGTGCATATCGGTGCAGAAGCCGCAGCCGTTGATCTGGCTGGCGCGGATCTCCACGAGATGCTGAATCCGGATGGGCAGGGTGGACTTTCGCAGCGTCGGCCCGGTGGCGGCGAGGCGCTTGACGATGTCCGCGCCGACCTTGTCGGCGAAGAGATTGAAGCGGGTTTCCATGGGGTGTCCTCTCGTCGGGCCGCCGCAGCGGCTGGATATCAGGACGACGATGCGGCGGTCGGAAGTGTGACATCCCCGGCCGGGAGTATGCGAGAAGTCAGGCCGGCGTCGCGAAGGCTCGGTGCGCGGCAGGTGGTCAGCGGTGAGGATGTCGATGATCCGCACCGCGGCAATCTATCCGCCACCCGCCGACGGATCCTCAGTCATCGCTGAGCCGGGCGTGCAGATGCATATCGTGCCACCCGTCGGCATGCCGAATCGACTGCCGTTTGGTGCCCTCCCACGCGAACCCGCATTTCCCCGCCACCCGGCACGAGGCGGGATTCCCGATCGAATGCTCGAGTTCGATCCGATGCAAACCGATCGCGCGGAATCCCCACTCGGTCGCGGTGCCCACCGCCGTGCTGACGATTCCCCGCCCCCGCGCGAAAGGCAGCGCCCAGTAAGCGATCTCGGCCGACCTTTCCCGCGCGGAGAAGTGTTTGAGCGAGACACGCGCCAGCAGCGCACCGTCGGAGGTGACCGCCCAGTGCGCGCCCGAGCCCGCGTCCCAGGCGCGCGCCCAGTTCTCGAGGAGCGCGGCGGTCGCGGTCAGGGTGGGTTCGGGGTGGTGGTGCCAACGCCGGATTGTCGGATCCTGATACGCGGCGAGGACATCGGCGGCATCGTCGGGCGACCAGGGCCGCAGGACCAGCCCTTCGGGTGTGCGAAGTGTGGGTTGGGTTCCGTGCGTGAGCTTTTCGGGTTCGTCTCCGGTCACACCCCGATTCTGCGCCGCCGACCCGCCCGCCGCGCCGGGCACGCGCCGGGGAGTTCGGCTCACGGTGATTCGGACCGGAATCGGCACGCGGTGCGCATCGGCGGACGGTGCGGGCGTGGGGATCGCCGTGGCAGAACCGATCCCGGATGGTAGGAAAGGGGGTGTGTCAACCGTCGAAGATCCGAATCGAAGCACGCGCGCGGTGGGCGAGGTGGTGGAACTGGTCAGCAAGCTGATCCAGTTCGACACCTCCAACACCGGAGACCCGGCCACCACCAAGGGGGAGCGCGAATGCGCCCTGTGGGTGGCCGACCAGTTGCACCAGGCCGGGTACGTCACCGAATACGTGGAGTCCGGCGCGGAGGGGCGCGGCAATGTGTTCGCCCGCCTGCCGGGGGCCGATCCGAATCGGGGCGCGTTGCTGATGCACGGCCACCTCGACGTGGTGCCCGCGCAGGCCGAGGACTGGAGTGTGCACCCGTTCTCCGGCGCGGTGCGCGACGGCTACGTGTGGGGGCGCGGCGCGGTCGATATGAAGGATATGGTCGGCATGATGCTGGCCGTGGCCCGCCAGTTCAAACTGGAGGGCACGGTGCCGCCGCGCGATATCGTCTTCGCCTTCCTCGCCGACGAGGAGAACGGCGGCCGCTGGGGTTCGCACTGGCTGGTGGAGAATCGGCCGGATCTGTTCGCCGGGATCACCGAGGCGGTCGGCGAGGTCGGCGGTTTCTCGCTGACGGTGCCGCGCCCCGACGGTGGCGAGCGCAGGCTCTACCTGCTGGAGACGGCGGAGAAAGGCCTGGGCTGGATGCGGTTGCGCGCCAAGGCGCGCGCCGGGCACGGGTCGATGATCCATCAGGACAATGCGGTGACCATCCTTGCCGACGCGGTGGCCCGCCTCGGCAAACACACCTTCCCCTTGGTGATCTCGGACGCGGTGGCCGAATTCCTGGCGGCGGTGTCGGAGGAGTCGGGTCTGGACCTGGATCCGCACCATCCGGATCTGGACGGCCAGTTGGCGAAGCTGGGCACCATCTCCCGCATCATCGGCGCGACCCTGCGCGATACCGCGAATCCGACCATGCTGCAGGCCGGTTACAAGGCCAATGTCATTCCGCAGACGGCGGAGGCCGTGGTGGACTGCCGGGTGGTGCCCGGGCGGATGGCGGAGTTCCTGCGCGAGGTCGACGAGCTGATCGGCCCGGATGTGGAGCGGGAGTGGATCACCCATCTCGACTCCTACGAGACCACTTTCGAGGGTGACCTGGTCGATGCCATGAATGAGGCGATCCTGGCGCACGACCCGCAGGGGCGCACCGTGCCCTACATGATGTCGGGCGGCACCGACGCCAAGGCATTCGCGAAGTTGGGGATTCGCTGCTTCGGGTTCGCGCCGCTGCAACTACCGCCGGAGTTGGATTTCACGGCCCTGTTCCACGGGGTGGATGAGCGGGTTCCGGTCCCCGCCCTCGAATTCGGCACTCGCGTGCTCGAACATTTCCTGTTGCACAGCTGACGAAAGGATCGCAGTGCCCGACTACTCCTACAATCCCTATGCCGCGCTGCCGCAGGTGCCGTCGTTCACCTTGACCTCCGCCGATGTCAGCGACGGCGAGCCGTTCGGCAACGATCAGGTCAGCGGTGTGTTCGGCGCGGGCGGCAAGGATGTGTCCCCGCAGTTGTCCTGGTCCGGTTTTCCGAGTGGCACCAAGAGTTTCGCGGTGACGGTGTACGACCCGGATGCGCCGACCGCGTCCGGTTTCTGGCACTGGGCGGTAGCGAACATCCCGGTGGGCACCGTGTCGCTGCCCAGCGGTGCGAGCGCCGAGTTGCCCTCGGGCGCGGTGCAGTTGCGCAACGACGGCGGTTTCCCCGGTTACGTCGGGGCGGCCCCGCCGCCCGGTCACGGGTATCACCGCTACTTCATCGTGGTGCACGCGGTGGATGTGGAAACCCTCGAGGTGGATCCCGAGGCCACCCCGGCCTATCTCGGGTTCAACCTGTTCTCGCACACCCTGGCGCGGGCCGCCCTGATCGCCACTTACCAGCAGTAGCGCGACCTTCCCTGCACCGCGCAGCGGTGCAGGGAAGCTGTCAACCGACGTTCACCACGCCCTCCGGCAGGTCCGATGCGTAGAGCCGGGTGAGCTGTTCGGCGTATTTGGCGGCGATCGGGACGCGCTTGAGCGACATCTTCGGGGTCAGTTCGTCGCCGCCGGGCTCCCACACCGTGTCCAATACGATGAACCGCTTGATCTGCTCGACGCGGGACAGTCGGGCATTGCCCGCCCGCACCGCCGCGAGGACCTCGTCGAGGATCTCCCGGCGCGCGGCCAGCGTCGCGAAATCCGCGTCGGTCGCGCCGAATTCCTTGGCGCGCAGGGCGACCACATCCGGATCGAGGACGATCAACGCGGCGATATAGGGTTCGGCCTCGCCGACCGCGACGACCTGTCCGATCAGTGAGCAGCCCGCTTTGACGGCGTTCTCCACATTGGTGGGGGCGATGTTCTTGCCCGCCGCGTTGATGATCAGTTCCTTCTTGCGGTCCACGATGCGCAGCCAGCCGTCGGGATCGAGCGCGCCGATATCGCCGGTGCGCAACCAGCCGTCGGCGTCGATGGTCTCGGCTGTTTTGTCCGGCATGGCGCGGTAGCCGCGGGTGAGGATCGGGCCGCGCAGCAGCACCTCGCCGTCGGCGTCCAGGCGCAGTTCCAGCCCGCCGACCGGTTTTCCGACCGAACCGGGGCGCGGCTTGGTCAGATCGGTGTAGGTGGCCACGCCGGTGGTCTCGGACATGCCCCACACCTCGGTGAAGCCGAGTCCGAGTCCGAGGAAGTACTCGAGCAGTTCCGGTGGGATGGGCGCCGCTCCCGAGGCCGCGACCCGCAGCTTGTCCACTCCCATGGCGTGTCGCAGCTTCGAGAGCACCAGCGCCTCGGCCACCGTGTGGCGCAGCGTGAGCAGCGGTTCGCGTCGGCCCGCGAGATCGGCTCGGGCGGCGGCGATTCCGGTCTGGATGGCCCACCTCGCCAGGGCTCGTTTGACCGGGCTGGGTTCCTGCGCCAGCTTGCCCTCGATCCCGGCCTTGATCTTCTGCCATACGCGCGGCACGCCGAAGAAGACGGTGGGGCGGGCGTCGGGCAGTGCGGCGGCGACCTCGCGCGGATCGGCGACCGTGGTCAACTGGATACCGACGAGGAGGTTGGTGGCGTGCGCGGAGATGCGGTCGGCGATATGGGCCGCGGGCAGATAGGAGATGGCGCGGTCGTCGAGTCCGGCGGCCAGGGAGCCGTCGAGTTGCGCGATGATCTGGGCCAGCACATTGCGGTGGGTGACCTCGACACCCTTGGAGGGGCCGGTGGTGCCCGAGGTGTAGATGAGGGTGGCCAGGTCGTCGGGGCGCACGGCCGTCCAGGCGGCGTGGAAGTCGAAGTCCGGCAGCGGATTCGCCTCGAGGTCGGCCAGGGTGTGCGCGCCCTCGGCCGGGCCGTCGACGACCACCGTGTGCTCGACGGTGACGCCCGCATCGCGCACGATGTCGAGGAAGCGCTGCTCGGTGACGACCACCCGGTTGGCCGCGTTGGTGAACAGGTGCGCGATCTGCTCGGGTGAGCTGGTGTTGTAGACGGAGAACGGGACGGCGGCCAAATGCAGTGCGGCGGTGTCGATCAGGTTGAATTCGGGGCGGTTGGTGAGCATGATGCCGACGGTGTCGCCCGGCCCGACGCCCAATGCGGCGAGCCCGGCCGCCAACTTCTCCACCCGCGCGCCGTATTCGCGCCAGGTGATCTGCTGTGTGCCGCCGACCGTGCGCAGCGCGACCTGATCGGGGCGCAGCCGCGCCGTCTCCTGGAATGCCTCGGTGACCGTGTAGACGGTCTTGCCGGATTCGTGCGCGTAGCCGATATCTGTTGTCGTCATATCCCTGTTCCCGCTAGCTGGTCGAGCACTCGCGCGAACGCCCGCCGCACGCGTGAGATGAAGTAATGCAACTTCTCTCATCCTTGCACGGAGTCCGGCGCGGAGTGGCGCGGCTCACTCAGGATAGTCAGGACGCACGGCCCGCGGTCGGGATTTTCGGCCGCGATTCCCGCCGGGCTCAGACCGGGAGGGGGGCTTCGGGCGCCGCCAGGAGGCTCGAAAGCTGTTCGGGTGCAGTGGAAGTCGCGGGTTCCGGATCGGCGGCCCACGGCGCCGCGTCGGTGGGGATCCAATGCCCGCGCCTGCGGCGCTTGGCCTCGAGATAGTCGCGGGCGCGCTCGGAGCGGACACGGGTGTACAGCGGGACCGCGGTGACGGCGAGGCCCGCGGCGGTCAGCGCGGCGACCTTGGCCGGGTTATTGGTGAGCAAATCGACCGCGCGCAGCCGCAGCGCGAGCAGGACGCGGGCGGCGGCGTCATAGCTGCGGGCGTCGGCGGGATAGCCCAGCGCCTCGTAGCTGGCGAAGGTGTCGGTGCCGCGGCATTGACTGTGCCGGTAGCCGCGCGCCTTGGCCAGCAGACCCAGCCCGCGACCCTCCTGTTCGAGGTAGATCAGCACACCGGATCCGTTGGCCTGCATGAGATCCAGCGATTTCGTCAACTCCGGGCCGCAGTCGCAGTCGTCGGAGCCCAGCGCCTCGCCGTAGAGGCAGCGCGAGTGCACCCGCACCAGGCAGCCGTCGGCCGGATCGCCGAAGATCAGGGCGTGGCCGGATTCGCCGTAACCGTCGAGTTCCAGTACCCGAACCCGCAACTCGCCGCCCGCACGGGTGATCCGGTGCTCGGTGTCACCGGCCAGATTCGACACAGTTGTGCGCATGCGTCCTCCGCGGCATCGTGGCATGGTCTCGACCGAGATCGAATTCGAGGTGAGATTAGCGCAGTGGCGACCGTCCGGCAGCGCGGGAGCCGCCATGACGCGCCGCGCATTGTGTGCTGGGTCGTTGCGCGCGGCACGCCGCCGACCGAACAGACGAGCTACCCTGGCGCAGTACGGTTTTCGCGCGGATTGCCGACTGACCGACCCTCGGCGGCGCGGCGCGGCGCGAGGTTGGCGATGCGGTCGATCTCCTCGATGGCGGGCATGGCGGTGGGGATGTCGCCGAAGGACTGGGCTGCGGCCATGGCGGCGGTGGCCCATTCGAAATCGCGGCGGTCGGCGGTGCGTCCGGTGGTGACGAGACGGTAGGCGAGCGCCGCGACGAACGCGGCCTGCGCGCCGGGCGCGTCCTCGAGCATGGCGGCGGGGGAGCGGGTGATATCGGCGGTGAGGTCGGCCGAGCGCACACTGCACGCGAATCCGTCGAGCGCGCAGACGCCCGCGACGCCGAGCGCCCGCAGTCGCGGCGCGATATCGGCGTCGAGATCGCGGGAATGGTTGCCGCGCGCGCCTATTTCGGCCGGGATGACATCGGCCAGTTCGGCCGGTGTGCCGATGAGATAGTCGACGGCCCCGAAGTAGGGGATGAGGTATTGGGGCTGTTCCAGGCGCGGGGCCGGATGAACCACCAGGATCGGCGGCGAGGGTAGTTTGCGCACGATATCCATCACCTCGGCGAGGACGTCGACGGGTTGGCCGAAGGTCAGGATGACCACGTCGGAGGCGGCGATGGCGTCGCGGGCGGCCCGGTCGGGCCGGTTGGTGCGGATGCGCTCGTCGCTCCAGCCGATGCGGGCCGCCGCGCCGGTGCCGGTGATCATGAGCGCGGTGACCGGTGTCGGCGCGTCGGGCACCGCCCGCACCAGCGAGGTGTCCACGCCTTCGCGGCGCAGATGGTCGAGGATGCGTTCGCCGAGATCGTCGCGTCCGACGGCGCTGACCAACCGCACCTGCAGCCCCAGGCGCGCGGCGGCGATGGCGCGGGCCAATCCCTTGCCGCCGGGATGTTCCTCGAATTTGTTGCCCTGCACGGCTTCTCCGGCGCGCGGCAGCCGATCGACGACGTAGATGTGGTCGATGACGGCGTCGCCGATGACGGTGACCGCGCCCCGTCCGAGCAGGGACCGCACGGGCGCGGTCTGCGCCTCGGTCTGCGCGGGGGCGAAATTCTCGCCGGTGAGCAGCCCGGCGAGTGCGGTGAATGCGCGCCGCTCCGGGCTGGCCCGCAGCGAGCGCACCGTCGGTGCCGGCGGGATGTGTTCGGCGGCGATGGCGCGGTGCAGCGGTTCCCACTGTTCGGTGAGGTAGCGGCGGCGCTCGCCCAGGTCGGCGGCGTAGAGCCGGTCGAAATCTATTCCGGTGCAGGTGTTCTCGCGCAGCAGGCCGAGGGTGAGTTCGGCGTCGGCGATGAGCCGGTTGGTGGGGGCGAGGCGGCGGGCCAGTTCCACCACGACGGGCAGTACGGCGGCGGCGGGGTCGATTCCCGCGCGGGTGGCGTGGCGGCGAACAGCGGGCAAATCCAGCAGCGCGGCGACGTCGATCTCGGTGGTGCGCAGGCGATCCAGGCTCAGGCCCGAGCGTTTGCACAGGCGGGTCAGGATATTCCGGATCGCGATCGTGCCCGGATCCTGCGGCAGCATCTCCGGATCACCCCTCCGCGTGGTTGTCGCCGATTCGTTGTGCCGGGCTCACACTATGCCGGGCGCACCGGGTTTAGCCATCCGAAGGGCGGTCAATTACCAAATCGCAACGGCAATTGACCGTTGTCGGCGGCAAATGCCAGACTTGATGGGCGATTCCGCCACACCAGCAACTTTTGGGGAGGGCTCTGGTGCAGGGAGAAATCCGACCTCGAAAACCGCGTCGTCCGGTCATCGCGCGCCACCCGAGGAGGTCAGCGTGACACTCGAAATCACCGAATGGTCGATCATCAGCGACATCACGCCGGAGTGGGCGACCAGGTCCGGCGGATCCGCCAGGGAAATCACGGCGTGGCGACTGAGCTGGCTGCCCGATCGGGCGCTCACCCGCGAGCAGGCCGTCGCGGGCATGGAACTCGACGAGCTGCTGAGTGATCCGTCCCGCGTCACCGACCGGGTGCAACTGGCCAGGATGGATGATTGCGCGGACCGCCTCGGCATGGCGCGCGATCAGGCGATCGTCCGGTTGGCCAAGCGCATCGCGGCGCGCCTGCAGGACGAACTCGACCCGCCCGGCGCTCGCGCGCCGCGCCTCGGTCGACGACTGCTCGATCCGTACGTCCACTGACCGGCGACATGATTCGGCCCCCACCGAGGCGGGGGCCGAATTGCCTTGCGCAACTACCGAAGTCAGTCGGTGTGCGCCGAGCCGACCGCCTCGGCGAGTGATCCGAACCCGCCCTCGCGCAACTTGCGGGCCAGACCGCGATGGATGCGGCGGGTCCAGAACGGGCCGCCGTAGATGAACCCGGTGAAACCCTGCAGCAGGGTCGCGCCCGCACGGACGCGCTCCCACGCCTGGTCGGCGGTCTCGATGCCGCCGACGGAGATGAGGATCAGTTCGCCGCCCACGCGGCGGTAGAGCCGGCGCAGCACCTCGAGCGAGCGGTCGGCGACCGGCGGACCCGACAGCCCGCCCGCACCCATCGCGGCCACCTCGTCGGCGGGGGTGCGCAGGCCGTCGCGGCGGATCGTGGTGTTGGTGGCCACGATTCCGGCCAGTCCGAGTTCCAGCGCCAGATCGGCGACGGCGTCGATATCCTCATCCGACAGGTCGGGGGCGATCTTCACCAGCACCGGGACCTCCACGCTGTCCAGCACCGCCTGCAACAGCGGGCGCAGCGCGGCCGCGGCCTGCAGATCGCGCAGACCCGGCGTATTGGGGGAGCTGACATTGACGACGACGAAATCGGCGCGCGGCCCGAGCAGGGCCGCGCTCACCGCGTAGTCGCCCGCCGCGTCGGCCGCCGCCACCACCTTGGTCTTGCCGATATTCGCGCCGATCGGCACCCCGCCGGGCCGACGGTTCGCCAGCCGCTCGGCGGCCTCGACCGCGCCGTGATTGTTGAAACCCATCCGGTTGATCAGCGCCCGGTCGGCCGAGAGCCGGAACATGCGCGGCGCGGGATTACCCGGTTGCGCCCGCGCGGTCACCGTGCCGATCTCGGCGAAACCGAAACCCATCGCGGCCCAGACATCCACGCCGCCCGCGTTCTTGTCGAATCCGGCGGCCAGTCCGAGCGGCGCCGGAAAATCCACCCCGAAGGCGGTGGTGCGCAGGATCGGATCATCGACCACCAGGATCTTCGCGATCACCCAGCGGACGGGCGGGAGCCAGGTGGCCAATCTCATGAAGGCGAAAGCCAGATGGTGGACGCGCTCGGGCGGGATCAGGAACATCAGGCGCAGCAGCAGGGCGTACATCGAGGTCACATCCCCGCTTCCGACTGCGGGGCGGCCTGGCCCGCTTCGACGGGGGACAGACGGGACTTGCGGCGGCGCAGCAGCACCCGGCGGCTGCCGTCGGTGTAGGCGCGCACGCGCGAGAGCTCCCAGCCACCGAATTCGGCCTGGATCGATAATCGCATCGACGCGGTCACCCTGTTCATATCCGGTGGTAGTCGTAGCGGCACGTACTCGTAGTCATCGCCGCTGGTTTCCCAATCCTTCGGTAGCGCCGAACGCTTCGCGGGTTTGCGCGCCGCCATCACTGCCCTCTCTTCCGCTGGTCCGCGCGGATCCGCGCCAGGCCGTCCCCGGTCGCGGATCCGACGAACAGATCGCCGGTGCGTTCGTCGACGGTCACCGAATTCGGTTGCCGGACCGTCGGATAACGCCCCACTTCCCTCGGTATTCCCGTCGAGAGATCGAATCCGACGATCTCGTTGGTCTGGGTGCACGTCACCCACACGGTGTCGGACCGTTGATCGTAGGCAATCGCGTAAGGCGAGGATCCTACCGGGAAACGCTGTCGCAGTACGAGCGGTCCCGGTGTGTAGACCAGCAGTTCGCTGTATTCGGTGTTGACGGCCAGCAGCCTGCCCCTGGTGTCGGAGATCAGGTTGGTCGCGCCGTCGCCCGCGCGCAGCGCCAGGCCGAGTTTGTTCTTCGTCAGGTCGAGTTCGACCAGGGCGGACTGGCGGCGGTCGAGCACCGCGACGCGGGGGCCGACGGCGGCGAGGGCGTCGGCGGAGGCCAGACCGGAGAGGGTGTGGCGCACCGCGTTGTCGGGGCCGAGCACCCGCACCGCGCCGTCCGCGCCGCCGACGAGCAGGTCCTCGTCGCGGCGCAGCACCGAGCGGGCATCGCCGGGGACCGGGATCCGGTCGACGCGGGCCGAGGCGACATCCACCCGCAGCACGGCCTCCGGAATCGGGATGAGCAGTTCGCCGGGCCTGCCCTGGCTCAGGCCCGCGCCGCGGGCGGGCAGCGGCACCGTGCGCGCGGCGGGCGGTTGGGCGGCGGTGTCGAAGAGGGTGAGGGTGGATCCGTCCAGGGCCGCCAACTGTCCGGTGCCTGCCTCGGCGAGCAGCGCGCCGACAGGACCCGACGCGATGAGCTGCCCGGCAGGCTGGGCGGTGGGCACCGGGGCGGCGGCCGCGGTGGCAGGCTCTCTGGTCTCCATAGTGTCTTTGCCGGAGGACGAGCAGCCCGCGACGGCGACGGTGAGGGCCACCGCGGCGAGAATCCCGGCGCGGCGGCCTCTTCGGGGATGCGCGTCGGTGTCCTGGCTCGCGGACCCGGTATCGGGGGTCGACTCCGCGCGCGCCGCCACGTGAGGACTGCCGCTAGGGCGCATTCACCGAACTCCTTCTACCGACGAGACGCAACCCCATCATCTGACCATGATGCCGAATGGGAGGGCTTCTCCGGGGTGGCTGAGCCTTATCGGACACATATCGGAGTGATGTGCGGCATATCGGAATGATCTGCGGCGTTACGGTGGAGACGAAACAGCGTCCACTTCAGGGAGATCCGGGTGAAAGCCGACTATCCATCGGGCTTCGTCATCGATGACCTAACCGTCGGTCCCTTCGCCCACGGTTTCGGCGCCGCCGCCGATGGCCGCCCCTTCGCCTTCCGGACGCTGCGCGGCACCCTCGTGCTCGAGCTCTATCGCGCCGACCTGGCCGACGACGTTCCCGGCCCCGACGATATCGTCGCCCTCGCCGAGGCCCCCGTCACCGATATCGACCTCGACGACGAACGCAGCGTCGCCGCCCTGGTGCGCGACCTGATCGCCCACGCCGTCCCGGTGGCCGCCGACCGCGACATGACCGCTGTGCGGGCACTGCTCGGCCGGATCAGCGCGGTCATTGATGGTATGTAGATGGTGATGCAATCCACAGTGCGTACCGTGCGGTCCTTGGGCCCGACCTGTCTCGCCGCCGTTGTCCTGCTCACCGCCTGCGGTTCCGACACCGACGAGGCCGCCGTCGACGCGGCCCGCTCCTCGGCCAACGCCTCGCTGTCGAGTTCGGTCGTCGCGGCGAGCAGTGCCGCCCGCCATCCCATGCCCACCGCCGCCGAACTCGACTCGCAGATCAAACGCGCGCTCGACCCGGCGCTGCCCGATACCGAGCGCACCGCGCTGATCGAGGACGGCGAGGCGTTTCGCGGCGCCATCCCCGATATGTACCAGGCGCTGCACGACAACCCGCACGCCGTCTACGGCGTCACCGACCCCGTCTTCGACAATCGCGACGGCACCCTCACCGCCACCATGCGCCTGGACAAGGACGGCACCGGCGCCGCCGTGCGCACCACCGTGGTGCATTTCGTCTTCCTCGACGGCCGCTGGAAGATCTCGCGCACCGACCTGTGCGGCATCCTGCGCTCGGCCGACTACCACACCCCGGCCTGCGGCTGACCCGCCCGCATGCCGAGGTCCGGATCCCAGCGTTGGGGACGCCTGATGTACCGGCACCGCTACCTGGTGCTGGTGGTGTTCGCGGCGGCGGTGCTGGCCTCGGGCTGGTATGGGCGCGACCTGTCCGGCCGCTACACGCAGGAGGGATGGTTCGACGAGAGCAGCGAATCCGTCGCCGCCTCGAAACTGGCCGACGCCACCTTCGGTCGTGATACCGACAGCGACATCATCCTGCTCTACACCGCGCCCGCGGGCGCCACCGTCGACGATCCGGCCGTGCGCGCGGCGGTCACCGGATCATTGAACCGACTGCTGAGCAGCCGCGGCGACCGCATCCTCAAGATCGACAGCTACTGGGACAGCCCCTTCGCCGCGAACGCCGCCGATCCGGCCAAACAGCACGCCTTCGCCAGCGTCGGACTGCGCGGCAGCGGCACCGCCGCCGTCGAGAATTACCTAGCGGTGAAAGGCGAATTCGGCGCCGGACATCCCGGCGGCGGACCCGGTGGCACCACCGTGCAGTTGGCCGGACTGCAACCGGTGGTGGCAGGCATCAACACCGGAATGCAGGACGATATCCACCGCGCCGAGCTGATCGCCCTGCCCCTCGTGGCGATCCTGCTGTACTTCGTCTTCGGCGGCATCCTCGGCGCGTTGCTGCCGGTGCTCATCGGCGGGATGACGGTGCTCGGCACCCAGGGCGTGATGCGGCTGCTCACCGCGCACATCGAGGTCAATGTGTTCGCCAGTGCCGTGGTGACGCTGGTCAGCCTGGGGCTGGCGATCGACTACGGACTGTTCACGGTGACCCGGTTCCGCGAGGAGATCGCGGCCGGACGCGAGATCGAGGACGCGGTGGCCCGCACCGTCGCCACCGCCGGGCGCACCGTGCTGTTCTCGGCGGCCATCATCGCCCTCAGCCTCGGCGCGCTGTTCATCTACCCGAACGGGGTGTTGCGCTCGGTGCCCTACGGCGGGATCAGCGCGGTGCTGCTCGCGGCGGTGCTGTCGGTGACCGCGCTGCCCGCGGTGCTCGGCATCGTCGGTCGGCGCATCGACCTGTGGGGTTGGAAACGCTTCTCCCGCACCAAGACCGAGGCGCGGATCGACGCCGGATTCTTCTCCCGACTGGCCCGCGCGGCCATGCGGCGGCCACTGCCGGTCGTCGTGCCGCTCGTGCTGGGACTGCTGGCGCTGAGCCTGCCGCTTCGCGGCATCGAATTCGGCGGGATCAGCGAACGCTATCTCTCGCAGGACAATCCGGCGCGGGTCGCCCAGGAACGTTTCGACCGGCTGTTCCCCGAATTCCGCACCGAGCCGCTCAAACTCGTGGTGGTGGGCGCGGATTCGCCGCAGCTCGGTGATATCCGGCTGGCGGCCAGTGCGATTCCCGGACTCACCGGACGCTTCGAATCGGCCGCGCCGACCAAGGACGGAATCAATGTCCTGCAGGCGGGATTGGTGCGTCGCGGCGACGCCGACCGAGTCATCGCGGCCCTGCGCGCCATACCCGCGCCGCACGGGGTGCGGATCATGGTGGCCGGGGTGCCGGCGCTGGAGCGCGACAGCATCAACGGACTGCTGCGCGGATTGCCGCTGCTGGTCGGCATCCTGATCCTGGCGGCGCTGCTCATGCTGTACCTGGCGTTCCGCTCGATCGTGTTGGCGCTCAAGGCCGTCGCCATGAGCGCGCTCAGCCTGGTGGCCACCCTCGGGGTGCTGACCTGGATCTTCGTCGACGGACACGGGGCCGGGCTGTTCCACTTCACGCCGGGGCCGCTCATGTTCGCGGTCCTGGCGCTCATCGTGACCGTCGTGTTCGGGTTGTCCACCGACTACGAGGTATTCCTGTTGTCCCGCATGGCCGAGGCGCGTTCGCGCGGCGCGGACCCGCCCGAGGCGATCCGCTACGGCATCGCCCACACCGGCGGCGTCATCACCTCGGCCGCGGCGATACTCATCGTCGTCACCGGGGCGTTCGGGTTCTCCGATCTGGTGCTCATGAAATACATCGCCTACGGGATGATCGCCGCGTTGATCTTGGACGCCACCGTGATTCGGCTCCTGCTCACGCCCGCGATCCTGAAACTGGTGTGGCGCTGACGGCGGATGTGGTTCACCTCTCCATGGGTTGTACGTGCCCGTATAACTGGTCTAACCTCCTGTTATAGACGTATAGAAGTTCAGGAGGTCACGATGTCCAACAGACTCCCCGCTGCCGCGCACACCGCCCTACCGTGGCGCATCCACGAGATCGCCCCCGACTTCCGGATCGAGGATGTCTGGGCCTTCCGCACGCCGGGCGCCGGACCCGACGACTTCCACGTCATGCGCGAGGCGCTGGCGGCCAAGGCCGGACTCTCCAGCAACACCGGGCTCACCGCCCTCGTGTTCGCGGTGCGCTGGAAGCTCGGCGAACTGTTCGACTGGGACGAACCCGAAGCGGGCCTGGCGGGTCGCAGCGAGTCGCTGTGCGATCGGCTGCCCGAGGACCTGCGGCAGGAAGACGCCGGGCAACCGGTCGGCGACACCCCGTTCACCAGCGTGTACCGACTGCACCACGAATCCGCCGACGAACTCGCGAACAAAACAATGCACACGATCCTGCACCTCGGGTGGGTCCAGGGCGACAACGGCGACTACGAACTGCGGATGGCGGCCCTGGTCAAGCCGAACGGGCTGTTCGGACGGCTGTACATGGCCGGGATCGCTCCCTTCCGCTATCTGATCGTCTACCCGGCGATGAAAAAGCAATGGGAACGTGCTTGGCGCAATCGTCCGCAGGCGAACAATCGCCGCGAAGAGGTGGCCAAATGATCAAGTGGGCGGGCAGGCTGCTGGTGCTCATCGGCGGCGGGCATATGGCCTCCAGCCTGGCGTTGACGGCCACCCAACATGCCGGGACCTGGTTTCGGGGCGGTGTGTACGGCGAGCACCTCTCGGAGATGAGCCACGCCAATGGCGCGTTCTGGGTGTCGGTGGGCAGCTTCGGCATTCCGCAGATCGTGCTCGGCGCGACGGTGCTGTGGATGGACCGCAAGGCAATCACGCCGCCCGCGTTCATCGGGTGGACGATGGGGGCCTGGTCGGTGCTCGGCGCGATCATCTTCGAGCCCGCGCCCTGGCCGGTCACCACCCTGGCGGGTGCCCTGCTGGTCCTCGGAGGCCACCGGGCCGCGCGTCGCGAAGCGACCGCTGGAGTTGCCGCGGCAATCGCGTCGTGATCACGTCGACCGAAGGCGTGCTCGAGCACGGCTGCCGTATTGGGCATTCGGGTCGGGTCCGCCGTTGCTGCTGCTGCGGTGGTTCACCCCCGCCCACGCCAATCCCGCAGGGCTGATGCGTATTTCGGAGCGGGTGCTGCTGGCCCCACTGGCCCGACGCTTCCGCGTGTACGCGGTGTCGCGAGCGCCGGGGATGCGGGCGGGCACCACGATGGCCGAGATCGCGGCCGAGCATGCCGCCGCGATCGCAGCCGAATTCGGTACGGCCGTCGATGTTCTCGGCGTCTCGTCGGGTGGTTCGATCGCACTGCAACTGGCGGCCGACCATCCGCGGGCGGTGCGGACACTGATCCTCGCGTCCTCGGGCGACACACTGCCCGAGACCGTGCGCGCGAGCCAGCGCGACTACGCCGCCGCGCTCGCCTCGGGCAGGCGCGGTCTGCATCACCTCGCCCCCGCCGTCGCAGGCTCCGCGATCCTGGCCGGACCCGCCCGAGCGGCGATGTGGCTCGCCGATCCGCTGCTGCGGCCGGCGCGCCCGGCCGACACCGTGGCCTTCCTGCGCGCCGAGGATTCGTTCGACATCGGCGCCCGGCTCGGCGAGATCGTCGCGCCGACACTGGTGCTCGGCGGCGGTCGCGACGCGGGCATCCCGGTCGAGACCTTCCGCAGGACCGCGGCGGGCGTCCCCGGCGCGCGGTTGATCGTCTATCCCCGAGCGAGCCATATGGGTGTGCTTCGACACCACCGGTTCGTCGAAGATATCGCCGCGTTCACGGGTGCCCGCCGGCGAGAACGATAGGGGCGACCGACGTCCGGTTGGACGCGGTTACCGATCTTGTGAAGATGCGGCAGCGGGAGTTCCAGCCGCAGGCCGTCGCAGCGCGCCAGATGCCCTGTGTCGCCGATCGTCGGTGCGACTGCGACTGCGACTGCGACTGCGACTGCGACTGCGACTGCGACTGCGACTGCGACTGCGACTGCGGTGCCGTCGTGCCCGCAGAATCGGGAAACCCGCAGCAATGGCAGTGCGGCGGGTGAGCATCCGTCCGGTCAGCTCCTGACGGGCAGGACCAGTTGCGCTCCGGTGCGCGGGTGATCGAGGACTTCGATGGGATGGCGGTAGACACGGGTCAGCAATTCGGTGGTGAGGATGGCGCGCGGTGGTCCGTCGGCGGCGATCCGCCCGGCTTCGAGGACGGCGACTCGGTCGGCGTAGGCGGCGGCGACACCCAGGTCATGGAGGACCACAACCACTGCTGCCCCCGCCGCGGCGCGTTCGGCGGCCAAGCGCAGCACCGCCTCCTGATGGCCCAGATCCAGTGCCGCGGTCGGTTCGTCCAGCAGCAGGGTCCCGGTGTCCTGGGCGAGCACCCGCGCCAGGGCCACTCGTGCCCGTTCACCGCCCGACAGCGCCGGAAACGGGCGTGCCGCGAGATGTTCCACATCGGTGAGGGCCATGGCGGCGGCGATCAGCTCGTCGTCGCGTTCGCGCAGCTCGGTGCGCAGCCACGGGGCGCGCCCCATCGCGACGACCTCCCGCGCGCTGAACGGGAATCCCACGGTATGACTCTGCGGCAGTACGGCCCGCCGCCGCGCCATATCCAGCGGTGACCAGTGCGCCAGCGCCCGCCCGTCCAGTTCCACGGTCCCGGCGCTCGGGGCCAACTCCCCGGCCAAGGCCGCCAGCAGCGTCGACTTTCCCGCCCCGTTCGGGCCGACGAGCGCGACGATCTCCCCGGCCGCCACCGCGAAATCCACACCGTCGAGCACCGGCCTGTTGCCGCGTGTCGCACTCAGCCCGCGCGCCCGCAGGGTCACCGTCCCCAATTCCGGTCGGTCCGGCATCGCGTGCGACCGGGTCAACGCCTTGCCGATCACCGAAACCACCTGCCCGTCAACAGCATCGAACATCGGGTCATGCCCACCCTCCCGATCGGGCGCGGGTGCGGCGCAGCAGCCAGAAGAAGAACGGACCGCCGATCAGGGAGGTGAGCATGCCGAGGGGAAGGTCGGCATTGGCCACCAGGGAGCGGGCGCAGACGTCGGCGAGCAGCAGGACGACCGCGCCGAGAATGGCGCTGAGCGGGATGAGGACGCGGTGGCCGGGACCGACGATCATGCGCACCAGGTGCGGGACGATCAGCCCGATGAACATGATGATGCCGGTGAAGGCGACACCCGCGGTGGTGAGCAGCGCGACGACCAGGATGACGGTGCGGCGCAGGCGTTCCACGTCGACGCCGAGGTGCCGGGCCGCCGATTCGCCGAGGGCGAGCAGATCCAGGCGCGGCGCGACGAGGACGGCGGCGAGCAGCCCACCCGCGCAGAGCACCGCGACCACCCCGACGGCCTCCCAGGTCGCGCCGTTCAGACTGCCCAACTGCCAGAACACGATCTGGTCCCGCGCGGCCGGGCTCGCCACGAACACCAGGAAGGCGATGAGCCCGGCGGCGAAAGCGTTGATCGCGACCCCGGTCAGCACCAGGGTGACGACCTCGGTGCGTCCGTTGGACCGCGCCAGCAGATAGACCAGCAGTGTGGTCAGCAGTCCGGCCGCGAAGGCGGCCGCCGCCACCGACCAGGACGCCACGAACGCGCCGCCGAGCACGATGACCGAGCCCGCGCCGACCGCCGCTCCCGCCGACACCCCGATCACACCGGGCTCCGCGAGCGGATTCGCGAACACGCCCTGCAGCAGCGCCCCCGCCGTCGCCAGCGCCGCGCCGACCAGGATCGCGAGCAGCACACGGGGGAACCGCACCTGCCACAGCGTCACCTCACCCGCGGGATGCGCGGGCAGCGGCCCCCAATCCAGCCCGATCCGATGCAGCACACTGCCCGCCACCTCGGCGGGCGTGGTCGGCACCTGCCCGATCGCGGCCGAGGCCAACGCCAATCCGACCAGCGCCGCGATCGCCACCGCGAACACCAGCGCGGTGCGTCCCGAATTTCCCCGCCCGCCAGCGCGTATCGCGGGATCGGGCACATGCGGAACCGAATCGTCCCGCGTGTCGGGCGTATTCACCGAACCGGTCATGCCGAGGTCGGCCCGTAGAGGGCGTGCGCGAGCGCGGCCAGGACGCGACCGGTATTGGGTCCGAAGCTGAGCAGCACCGAATCGGCTATATCGACGACCCGCTTGTCGCGACCCGCCGGCGTCTGGGCCAGGCCCGGAATCTTGGCGAGTCCGTCGACGCCGCCAATGGATTCGAGTCCGTCGGTCATCACCAGCAGCGCATCGGGAGCGGCCGCGATCATCGCCTCACTGGTGATGGACGTGAACGGCTCCTGCAAACCGGAGGCCGTGCCCGCGTCGCGGGCGCCGAGCGCGGCGATGAGCGAATCCGCGCCGGATCCCGGTCCGGCGAGCATGGTGATCGCGGTGCTGCGCAGGTAGAGCATGGCCACGGTGAGCGGCTTGTCCTGCTTGGGGACGGCGGCCTTCGCGGTGTCGATCTCGGCGGCGGTGCGGCGCGCCAACGCCTTTCCCGCCTCGGGCACGCCCAGGGCCGCGCCGACGGATTCGATCAGCGGCGCGACCCCGTCCATGGTCCGCGTCGGATCGAAATAGACCGTGGTGACACCGGTGGCGCGCAATTGCTCGCGCATTTGCGGTGTCACGGTGGTGGTGTCGGTGAGGAAGACCGACGGCCGAAGGGCCAGCAGCGCCTCCATATTCAACGAGCCGTTACCGCCCGCCACATTCGTCACCTGCCGCACCGCCGGGAACGCGGCCGAACTGCTGCGCCCGACCAGCCGGGGGCCGAGCCCGAGCCCGAACACCGTCTGGGCCAGGGTGCCGGAGCGATCCACCGCGACGATCCGACCGGCGTCGGTGACGGTCACCTCCGCGCCGTCGAAGGATCGCACGGTCGCGGGCAGCGCCGGGGTGGGTTCCGGCCCGATCGGCACCGGGTCGAGTCCGTCGAGCGTGGCGGTGGCGTGCCCGCGCTGAGCGCCCCCGGCGGCATGGTCGGCACCGCAGGCGGTGCCGCCGAGAATCAGGGTGAGCGCGAGCACGGGCAGCGCGGCCCGCCGGAGGAACCTCATGCGGGCAAGGCTAATCTTCCTCACTCTGTGCGGGCGCTCACGTCGTCGAGGGCGGCGGCGATGGCACGGGGCAACTCCAGCGTCTCGGCGGCCATCACCCCGGTGAGCTGGCCGATATCGCGCGCCCCGACGATCATGCTCGCGATGCCGGGCCGGTCGCGAATCCAGGCCAGCGCCACCGCCAACGGCGAGGTGCCCAGCCCATCGGCGGCGGTGACGAGCGCCTCCACCACCCTGGTGGCGCGCTCGTCGAGCCGGTGGCGGATCTCGGCCGCGGTGGCCTCGTCCGCGCCGCGCGAATCGGCCGGGACACCGTCGCGGTACTTGCCGGTGAGGATGCCGCCCGCCAGCGCCGCCGACGCGATCAGCCCGACGCCGTGATGGGCGGCGGCGGGCACCACATCGGTCTCCGCGCCCCGCGCCAGCAGCGAGTACGGGGTCTGGGCGACGCTGATCGGCGCGATCGCCGCCAGACTCGCCAACTGCCACGCCGTGTATCCGCGCACCCCCGCGTAGCGGACCCGCCCGGAGGACAACGCCGCGTCCAGGGTGGCGGCCACCTCGTCGAGCGGGGTTCCCGGATCCCACACGCCCACGTTCCAGATGTCGAGGTGGTCGGTGCCCAATGCCGCGAGGGTGCGATCGAGCTGGCGCAGCAGGGTGCGCCGCGAGGCATCCGGCGTCGGCGGCCGCGGCGGCAACCCGTCCAGCGGCGGCTCGAGCGGGGCGAGCACACCCGCGCATCCGCTCAGCACCAGTTCCTCGCGCGGCACCACCGCGTCGAGCAGTTCGCCCAGGATCGCCTGGGCCGCACCGCCCGCGTAGGCGTGGGAGGTGTCCACCAGCGTGCCGCCCGCCTCGGCGAAGGCCGCCAATTGCACGGCCGCGCCGTCGCCGTCGGTATGCGCACCCCAGGTGTGGGTGGCCAATCCGATCCGCGACACCCGCAGGCCGCTGCGACCCACCGTTCGCTGTTCCATCACCGCGTCCGCGCATTCGTCACGGCGCAAGCATAAAGAGCGGCGCGGGGTGCGCGGGGCCACCGGCCGCCGGTGCGTCCCCCGCGCCGGACACTGTACTGTCGCTGCGTGATTGCGGCGCGCAGCGAACCGGTCGAATCGGGCGAGGATCCAATTGCCCAGTCGGGCCGGGATTTTCGGGCGCGGGAACAGGAGGGTGTGTGACGGGCGAGTCGATGACCTGGGTGCAGGCGCTGGTGCTGGGCCTGGTGCAGGGTCTCACCGAATTCCTGCCCGTTTCCTCCTCGGCGCATCTGCGCATCGTGTCGGCGGTGTGCTTCGGCGACGACGCGGGCGCATCGTTCACGGCGGTCACCCAATTGGGCACCGAGGCCGCCGTGCTGGTGTATTTCGCCAAGGACATCTGGCGCATCGTGCTGGCCTGGTTCGCGGGCGTCGGCGCGCGATTGTCCGCGCGGCGCGCGAATCCCGCCGTCCACCAGGAACTTTCGCGGGTGCCGCTCGCGGATCGGGTGACCACCAAACTGCCCGTGATCGATCCCCAGCGGGAATTGGACTACCGCGTCGGCTGGTATGTGATCATCGCCACCATCCCGATCGGGGTGCTCGGCCTGCTGTTCAAGGACGCGATCCGCACCGGGGCGCGCAACCTGTGGCTGGTCTCGACCATGCTGATCGTGTTCGCGCTGGTCATCGCGGCGGCGGAATACTACGGGCGGCAACGCCGTCCGATCGAACAGCTCACCACCCGCGACGGACTGGTCATGGGATTCGCGCAATGCCTCGCGCTGATTCCGGGCGTGTCGCGTTCGGGGGCCACCTCGTCGGCCGGACTGTTCGCCGGGCTGACCCGGCCCGCGGCCGTGCGGTTCTCATTCCTGCTGGCGATCCCGGCCGTCACCGCCTCGGGCCTGTTCAGCATCCCCGACGCGTTCGCGCCCGCCGGGGAGGGGCTCAATGCCAGTGGCGCGCAACTGATCGTGGCCACCATCCTCGCCTTCGCCGTCGGCTACGCCTCCATCGCCTGGCTGCTGCGCTTCGTCGCCGAACACAGCCTCGGCTGGTTCGTCGGCTACCGCATCGTGCTCGGCCTCGCGGTCATGGGGCTGCTCGCGACCGGGGCGGTGTCGGCGACATGACTAGGCTGATCCCATGACGGTGATCCTGTTGCGACACGGCGTGTCCACCTCGAACACCGCCCACACCCTCGCCGGACGCGGATCCGGCGTCGATCTCACCGAGCGCGGCGCCGCCCAGGCCCGCGCCGTCGCCGACAGACTGGCCGACCTCCCCGTCGAACACATCGCCGCCTCGCCGCTGCTGCGCTGCCGGCGCACCGTGGCCCCGCTGGCCGAACGACTCGGGCTGGAACCGGACTTCGACGACCGACTCATCGAGGTCGACTACGGCGAGTGGACCGGGCGGCCCCTGCACGAACTGGTCGACGAACCGCTGTGGAAGGTCGTGCAGCGCCACGCCTCCGGCGCGGTGTTCCCCGGCGGGGAGGGGCTTGCGCAGGTGCAGGTCCGCGCCGTCGCCGCCATTCGGGAGATCGACCGCGCCCTCGCCGCGGAAAAGGGCCGCGACGTGCTCTGGGTGGCATGCTCGCACGGGGATGTGATCAAGTCGGTCCTGGCCGACGCGCTCGGCATGCATCTGGACGGATTCCAGCGCATCGTCGTCGAACCGGCCTCGGTCAGCGTCATCACCTACACCCCGACGCTGCCGCGGGTGCTGCGGGTCAACGACACCGCCGACCTGTCCGCGCTCAAACCGCCACCGGTCCAGGCGGATTCCCCGCCCGCGGGCGCCCCCGTCCCCGGCGGGGAGATCGGCGCGGCGGACGACGCGGATAATGGGAATGCGGAGCGCACCGATTCCTTTTAGTAAGTACGCGGCGCGTTGCTCGCAGAGGTATGTGGCGCGCTGCCGCAGGTAGTCGATGTTGAGGGTTACGCATCAGGAGGTGCAGATGGCACGAGCGATCCATGTATTTCGCACCCCCGATCGTTTCGTCGCCGGGACCGTCGGTGAGCCGGGCGATCGCGCATTCTATTTGCAGGCCGTGCAGGAACCACGTGTAGTGAGCGTCCTGCTGGAGAAACAGCAGGTCAAGGTGCTCGCCGACCGAATGGGCCTGCTGCTGGACGAGGTGGCGCGCCGGTTCAGCGCGCCGGTGCCGCCGCCCGCCGACGACATCGTCGACAGCGCGCCCCTGCTCACCCCAATCGACGCCGAATTCCGGGTCGGCACCATGGGCCTTGGCTGGGACGCCGACGCAGGCGCCGTGGTGGTGGAACTGTTGGCCATCACCGAGACCGAGGTCGACGAGTCCGTGGTGCTCGACGACACCGAAGAGGGACCCGACGCGGTGCGGGTCTTCCTCACCCCGATCCAGGCGCGCGAATTCGCGCTGCGCTCGGCCAGGGTCATCGCCGCGGGCCGCCCGCCGTGCCCGCTCTGCGGGGAACCGCTGTCCCCGCGCGGTCACATGTGTGTGCGCACCAACGGCTACAAACGCGGCGATATCTTCGGCGCGGCCGACACCGAGGAGTGAATCCGGTGACTACAGACCGATTCCACGGCGGCGAGCTGACGGTGATCGGTCGGGTGAATGTCGCGAGCAACGTCACGCTCGTCTGCGATATCGACCAAGCGGATATCGACGACGCACTGCGTGTGGTCTATAAACCGGTGCGCGGCGAGCGCCCGCTGTGGGACTTCCCGGACGGCACCCTCGCGGGCCGCGAGGTCGCCTCCTATCTGGTGTCCGAGGCCCTCGGCTGGGGCATCATCCCGGAAACCATCCTGCGCGAAGGCCCCTACGGCCCCGGCATGGTGCAGCGCTGGGTGCGGGCCGTCGACAACCACACCGAACGCGGTGACCGTCTCGACCTGGTCGACCTGTGCCCGGTCGGCGCGGTCCCCGAGGGGTTCTGCGAGATCCTGCGCGCCGAGGACGCTTCGGGCGAGGAGGTCTCCCTAATCCACGCCGATGACCCCCGCCTGCGCCGCATGGCCGTGCTCGACATCCTGCTCAACAATGCCGACCGCAAGGGCGGCCACGCACTCGAGGGCGTCGACGGGCAGGTGTACGGCGTCGACCACGGCATCTGCCTGCACAACGAACACAAACTGCGCACCGTCCTGTGGGGGTGGGCCGGTCGGCCCATCAGCGAGGACCTGATCGCCGATATCGCCGTCTTCGTCAAATCCGTGCCCGGCCCACTCGCCGAGGCCCTCGCCCCGCACATCACCGACGCGGAGATCGAAGCACTGCTCGTGCGGGGCCGCGCGCTGCTCGACAACCCGGTGATGCCCATGCCCCGCACCTCCCGCCCGATCCCCTGGCCCGCATTCTGAGCAGGTCCGCGCGGACCGCGAGTTTGCGTCGCGTGCGTTCTCGCGTCGACTGCCCGCGCGGTGGCTCGCTCAGGAGACGAGGGGACGGACCTGTTCGCCGATGAAGCGGATGAAGCCGACGAGATCGGGATCGTCCTCGGTGGGTTGCAGGATGACGGTGTCCGCGCCCGCCTCGACGTAGCGGTGGACGGCATCGGCGATGGCGTGGGCGTCTCCGGCGACGCCCGCACCGGGTTGATGCGAGGGGCGGGTCGCTTGGGCGCGGGCGAGGCGCTCGGCGGCGTCGGGACCGGTGGCGGCCTCGATATTGGCGATGAGTCGATGCGGGCGGGTGCGGCCGGATTTCGCGACGCCCTCGGCGATGAGCGTGCGGGCGGCGCGCACACCCTCGGGGGAGGTGCTCGAGGTGAGAGTGACGCCGTCGGCGTACCGGCCCGCAAGTCGCAGTGTCTTGGGTCCTGAGGCGGCGGCGATGAGCTGGGTGGGGACGGTGGGCGGGTAGACGAGGCTCACGCCGTCGAGTCGCACGTATCGGCCGTCGACGGAGACCTTCTCACCGCCGAGCAGTCCGCGCAGCGCGTCGAGTTGTTCGCGCAGCAGGGTGAGCGGGGATTCGACGCGGGCGCCGATCTGTCCCATCCACTCCTGCACGCCGTGACCCACACCGGGGACGAGGCGACCCGGATGCGCGCGCAACAGCACACTGAGCTCCATGGCGGTGACCGCCACATTGCGCAGCGGGGTAGGCATCACCCCGATACCGACCCGGATCCGCTCGGTCCGCGCGAGAATCGTCGCGGCACTGGCGATCGCGCCGCCCCAGAAACAGTCCTCCCACACCCACAGCTCGTCGACTCCGCTGTGCTCGGCCGCGTCGGCCGCCGCCGCGAGGTGTTCGGGGGGTAGGTGGGGCATCGACACCGCGCCGAGAACAGTCATGCCCGCCAAGTTAGCGGCCCGGTGTCGGAGTCGCACCCGAATTGCGGTGCGGTCGTCGGGATATCAATCCGCGGGACCGGAACCGTTGACATCCGCGAAACCCCGCGAACTCCCTGGTGGCGCTGCGGGTTCGCCGGTCGAGGACCGGGCGCCGCCCAGGGGCGGGGGTGGATGATCTCGACCACACCTTTACCCTCGAATCATGCAGTCCTGGTCCGAAATCGCCCTACCGACCGTCCCCGGAGCAGGGCCGCCGTTGCGGTTGTACGACACCGCCGACCGTCAGGTGCGCCCGGTGACCCCCGGCCCCACCGCCACCATGTACGTCTGCGGGATCACCCCCTACGACGCCACCCACCTCGGCCACGCCGCCACCTACCTGACCTTCGACCTGGTCAACCGGGTCTGGCACGACGCGGGCCACCAGGTGCACTACGTGCAGAATGTCACCGACGTCGACGATCCGCTCTTCGAGCGCGCCACCCGCGACGGCATCGACTGGCGCGCGCTCGGGACCCGCGAGATCGACCTGTTCCGCGCCGATATGACCGCCCTGCGGGTGGTGCCGCCGCGCGACTACATCGGTGCGATCGAATCGGTGGACGAGGTGGTCGAGCTGGTGCAGAAGATGCTCGCCTCGGGCGCGGCCTACGTGGTCGACGATGCCGAATTCCCGGACATCTACTTCCGTGCCGACGCCACCGACCAGTTCGGCTACGAATCCGGCTACGACCGCGCCACCATGGAGACGCTGTTCGCCGAGCGCGGCGGCGATCCGGACCGTCCCGGTAAGCGCGACGCGATCGACGCCCTGCTGTGGCGCGCCGCCCGCCCCGGCGAGCCGTCGTGGCCCGCCCCGTTCGGCGCGGGACGCCCCGGCTGGCATATCGAATGCGCGGCGATCGCGCTCAATCGGATCGGTCCGGAATTCGATGTCCAGGGCGGCGGCAGCGACCTGATCTACCCACATCACGAGTACTCCGCCGCACACGCGGAATCCTTGATCGCGGGCCGTCGCTTCGCCCGCCATTACGTGCACGCGGGTCTGATCGGACTCGACGGCGAGAAGATGTCCAAGTCGCGGGGCAACCTGGTGCTGGTGTCGCGGCTGCGGCAGGCGGGCGTGGATCCGGCGGCGATCCGGCTCGGCCTGTTCGCCGGCCACTACCGGCAGGACCGCATGTGGACCGACGAGGTGCTGCGGCAGGCGCAGTCCCGGCTGGATCGGTGGCGGCGGGCGAGCGCTCTCGCGTCCGGTCCCTCGGCGGCCGACACGATCGCCCGGCTGCGTCAGCATCTCGCCGATGATCTCGACACGCCGAAAGCTCTGGACGCCGTGGACAATTGGGCGCATTCGGCACTCGAGTACGGCGGTTCGGACGCGGCCGCGCCCGGTGATGTCAGGAACGCGGTCGACGCGCTGTTGGGTGTCGCGCTCTAGCGAGGAAGTGCTCAGGGCGTTCGAGCTCCGAACGGCCGGCCCCGGTGTGCGGGGCCGGCCGTTCGCATTCACCGACCTCTGGAGCGGGGCGGCGGCGACTGCGGCTGATCCGATGAGATCCAGTTGTGGGGCCAGTTTTTCGCCAGTGGATATGGATCAAGTGTCCAGTTGTGGTCGATGCTGGTCGGCATGCTTCGTCGTCTACCGGCGCTGTTCGTCGGACTGTGGTTGTACGGGTTGTCGATGGCCCTGATGGTGCGGGCCGGGCTGGGGCTCGACCCGTGGGATGTGTTCCATCAGGGGGTCGCGGCACATGTGCCCGTGAGTTTCGGGGTGGTGACCGCCGTGACGGGAGCGCTGGTGCTGCTGGCATGGATTCCGCTGCGGCAGCGGCCCGGATTCGGAACGGTCAGCAATGTGGTGATGATCGCGGTGTCGGTCGACGCCGGGTTGGCGTTGCTGGGGCACCCGCAGTGGTTGCCCGTGCGGATCGCGCTGCTGGTGGGCGGAGTGGCCTTGAACGCGGTGGCCACCGTCCTCTATATCGGGGCGGGCATGGGTCCGGGACCACGCGATGGCCTGATGACCGGGCTGGTGCGACGCACCGGGTGGTCGGTGCGGGTGGTGCGCACCTCGATCGAGGTGACGGTGCTGGCGATCGGATGGCTGCTGGGCGGCAATGTCGGTGCCGGCACCCTGCTCTACGCGTTGGGGATCGGTCCGCTGATCCAGGTGCTCATCCCGGTGGCGAATCGGCTGCTGCCCGGCTTCCGGGAGCCCGAACCCGAACCCGTCCCGGTCGCCGGGTAATCGCCTGTGCCGCGCGGGATCCCGATCTGTCGGATCCCGGTTGTAGGGTCGTCGGAACAACCCCTTGGAGTGAGGAAACCATGACCAGCGCCGAGCTACTGACCGACGCCTTCGAACGCGTCCGCGAGGAAGTGCACGCCGCCGTCGACGGACTGTCCGTCGCGGACCTGTCGCATCGGATCGATCCGGGCGCGAACTCCATCGCCTGGCTCGTCTGGCACCTGACCAGAGTCCAGGACGACCACGTCGCCGCCGTGGCCGGTCTGGAGCAGGTGTGGCTGGCAGGCGGCTGGTTCGACCGGTTCGCCCTGCCCGTCGACAAGCACCGCATCGGCTACGGCGACACCGCCGATCAGGCCGGGGAGGTGCACGCCTCCGCCGAACTGCTCACCGGCTACTACGACGCGGTGCACGAGCAGACTCTGCGCTACGTGCGCGACCTGGTCGACGCCGACCTGCCCCGCGTCGTCGACACCCGCTGGGATCCGCCGGTCACGCTGGCCGTGCGATTGATCAGCGTCATCTCCGACGACCTGCAGCACGTCGGCCAGGCCGCCTACCTGCGCGGCGTCCTCGGTCGGATCGCGAAATAGCGGGCCGGGTCAAGGAATAAGGGACAGTTGCCGCGACTGGGCCACCGGCGCGCCGGTGCTGTCCCACATCTCGAAATCCTCCTCGTGGAATCCGTCGATGAGGAAGCGGGTGCCCACCCGGCAGGCCAGCCATCCCGGCGCGGGCCTGCGGCGGATGTGCGCGGTGAGTTCGATGGTGGAGGAGGCGGGCACCGTCCCCAGATCGAAGACGGCGGGCATGGCGGCATCGACCAGCAGTGCCAGCGCGATCGGGTCGGCGTCGCGACCGTCGGCGAAGCGCATCCAGAATTCGACGACGGCGGTGCCGCCCGGTTCGCCGCGCAGGAATCCGGGCAGTCGCGGCATCCGGAATTCGACCCGCTCCGCGATGCCGGGCATCGGGTCGACGATGGGGTTCACGCATTCCTGCGGCGGTGGCAGCACGGGCGGGGCGCCGATGATCGCGGTCGGCCCCTCGGCGGCGGCGAGATCGCTGAATGTGGCCAGCACGCGCAGGATTTCGCGCCCCTCGCGGAACAGTGCGGCCTGCCCGGTGGCGGTGCGCCGCCCGATCCGGACGGTCTCGGTGGTGATGCGGGCGGGTCCGGCGGTGCCGGGCCGCAGAAAATGCGCGGAGGCCGCGATCAGATCCGGGTGCGGGATCTCCTGTCGCAGCGCCTGCAGCGCCGTCGCGAGCAGATAACCGCCGTTGGCGGTGTTGGCGGGGGTGTACCAGCGTCGCGACAGTTCCAACGCGTACTCGTGCTCGCCCACCCTGGTGCTCGCGGTATCGGTGTCGTAGGCGTAGCCCGCCGTGGTCGTCATGCGTCGATCCTTTCCCTTGGCTCACGATCATCCCCGGCGCGGGATTTCGCGTCCGCTGCGGGGTGGTCCGTGTCACTGCGAAGGATGCGCTCGGTGTTGCGGGTCGCGCCCGAATGTTACTGCGCGGGTCGCGCTCGAAGTTGCCGCGAAGGATGCTCGGACGGGTCGCGGACCCGTCCGAGCGAATCCTCGCCTACAGGATCCGGGCGGCGCGGACCTTGATCGAGGTGGGGTCGACGCCCATCCCCGTGCCGATGTCCTGATGGATTCCGCCGCAACCTTCTTGGCTGTAGAGGCGCACCGTATGCCCGGTCTGATTCGAGACCGAGTTCAGTCCCGCCGGGGCCGGGAACGGCGTGTAGCAGGTGCCCACGACGGTGCCACCCAGCCAATTGCCCTGGAAATGCGGCTTGTTCCAGACGCAGAACCAACCCTGCGGGCACAGCGTCATCTCTTGGACGCCGGACGGAGCCTGCGGCTCCATCTCATCCGGTTCGGCTCCCGCGAGACCGGCGGTCGACAGCGATGCCACGAGTGCGAAACACAACATTCCGGCTTTGACGAACACAGACCTCTTCATGATCCAGTTCCTTCCCGTTGTTTGCCGGTTTCTTTCCCGTGCCGACGAGCGTTCCGTCGGCGACCGGTGCAAACTCACCGGTCTGTTCCTCAGGGCGTGAGCCTAGGACCGGCAGCGGTCGCAATCCCGACAGCAAGGTCGCGTGCGCGAGTCGGACGAATTTTCCCCCGGCAGGCTCGGATTCAGCGCTCCAGGAGGATCGGAGTCCGCGGCGGTCCGGCGCGGAGCAGATCCGGGAGGAGCCGGGCCAGGTCGCGGGGGACCAGGCGGTCGGTGGTCGCCCGCAACTCGTCGAGCGTCCACCAGTGGTGCCCGGTGACCGTGGCCCGTTCCACCTCGGTGAATCCGGACGTGTCGACCTCGAATGCCGCTGTGCGGGTGAGGAAATAGTGCTCGCGGCAGTCATAGGTGACTCCGCCCCACGTGGCGATCAGATTCCGCCGCCAAACCATGGGGCCGAGCGCTATGTCGTCGAGCCCGGTCTCCTCCCGCATCTCGCGAATCGCCGCCTGCTCCGGAGTCTCCCCCGGATCGCATCCGCCACCGACCGGAAGCCAGAACGTCCGCCCGTCGGCCTCGTCCGTGCCGGAGAAAAGCAGAATCCGATCATCCTCGTCCACCAGCAGGATTCGGGCCGTGGGGCGTAGAACGGGTTGGGCGGGTGCCGACATCTCTGTTCCTCGAGTTCGTCGCGACCGGGCCGCACTACCGCAGGCCCGCGTGTCCGGACCCTTGCGTATCAAACGTTGGGCCGCCCTGCCAATCACGGCAAGGCCGATCCGTGTTGGGGCGGCTTGTTCGGCAGTGCTCCCGGACGATCCGCGGCGTCCGAGTGCGGAATTCACCCGTTGCGGACGAGGGAGGCGAGGTGCAGGCGTAGGACGGCGCGAATGGTGTCGGGGTCGCGGCGGCCCGGATCGATGACTGCGGCCAGTGCGAGTCCGTCGAGTAGGGCGGCTAGGCGGTCGCTTTCGTGCTCGAGGTCGCCGATCGTGTCGTTCAGGACGCCTGCCTCGGCCATGCCGGTCAGTGCGCGGTGGGCGATCCACCGGACACCGGAGGCGAGCTCGAGGGCGATCGGGGCGAGTGCGGGGTGGGAGCGGGCGGTGGCGGTGAAGGCCAACCAGACGGCGGCCTCCTCCAGGCGGGGCGGATCGAGGGGGAGGAGTTCGGCGAGGACCTGTTCGGCGAAATGGCCGGGTCGCGGCCGGGTTTCGGTGTCGCGCCGCGCGAGGTGGGCCTCGACGCGCAGGTTGACCCGGTTGTTGAGTTCGGCCAGGGCGAAGCCGAGCAGTTCGGTGTGACCGTCGAAGTAGTGGCGCACCGATCCGATGGCGAGTCCGGCTTCCTCGGCCACCCGACGCAGGGACGCGCCCTGCACTCCTTCCTCGGCGACCACCCGGAAAACGGCGTCGGCCACCGCTTTCCGGCGCTGGATGGGGTCGACGATCTTCGGCATGGGCGTCCTAACTCTGTATCTCGCGGCCGCGTGGTCACGCTTCGTTGCCGTCTCCGGCCCCGTCGCTCGGCCGCGGGTCATTCGTTCGGATGACGGCTTTCTAGCACACTCACGCTAATTTAATTAGCACGCACATGCTATTAAGGAGTGGTGACTTGAGTTCGACCCTGACCTTCGTCGTCGTGGCGGCGCTGGTGATCGGCGTGATCGTCAAACGCTTCATCGGCGAACCCCTCAATGCGCGCGACACCCTCATTCCCCCGGTCGTCCTGCTGGGCATCGGCGTCTACAGCCTCACCAAGGTCCACGACATCTCCGCCGTCGACGTGCTGTGGCTCGTGCTGGGCTGCGCGGCGGGCCTCGCGTTCGGCGCGGTGCGCGGCACCACGATCCGCCTCAGCGACCGCGACGGGCACCTCTGGCAGCGCTACAGCCCGTGGACCCTCGTCGTCTGGGTGGTCTCCACCTCGGTCGGCCTCGGAATCGGCTACGCCGCCCACTATTTCGGCGTCCACCCCGACGCCCGCCCCATCACCCTGTCCATCGGCGTCTCCCTTCTCGGTGAAGCCACCACCCTCACCCTGCGCGCCCTCCGCACCGGCATCCCCTTCGCCCCCGAACGCGACCGCGCGAGCGGCACGTCCCTCGACGACCTTCGGACCCGATTGCGGAGGTAGCGAGACAGCGCTACGCGGGATGCCCGTGGTGGACGGCCCATTCGTCGGCGAGGATCGACATGATCGTGGCATCGAACCATTGGTCGCCGTAGCGCTGGGATCGACGCAGGACCCCTTCGGAGCGGAAGCCGACCTTCTCGTAGGCGCGGCGGGCGCGGGGGTTGAAGGCGAAGACCTCGAGGGAGATGCGGTGCAGGCCGATCTCGTCGAAGCCGTAGCCGACGGTCAGGCGGGTGGCTTCGGTGCCGAGGCCGCGCCCCTGGCCGCCGGGGCCGATGAGGATGCGGAGGTTGGCGCTGCGGTTGCCGGGATCCCACCGATTGAGCACGACCTCACCGACGCAGCGGCCGGCGCCGAGTTCGACGACGGCCAGGTCGAGGCGGTCGGATTGTTCGGCGCGCGTCGCGTACCACTCCCGCAGCTTCTCCCGATACTCCGGCGGGTCGGCGGCGAGCGCCGCCTGCTCGTCGTGCGCGCTCCCGGTGAGCCTGCGCACCTCCGGATCGGCGAGCGCCGCAACGAGAACAGGCAGATCCTCGGCCACGAACGGGCGCAACACCACCCGCTGCCCGGTCAGGGTCGGTTTGGCGGAGAACACGGTGGTCTCGGGCACCGGCGAATTATCAACGGTCGCCGGCGCCCGCCGCAAATCCACCTATTCAGTGCTCCGGTAGCGGGCCTGCGTCGATCAACCGCGACAGGTTGGCGGACCGGGGTGAATCCGGCATCGACCTCGGGCGAGATGTCGTTTTCACCCTACTGGCTCCCTCCATCGCGGGAGCCCGATCTCCGCCTTCGCGCCGACGTCGTGGCAGGTTGCGGTCCGTAGCGTCGAAGTCTCCCAACGGGTTCCGATTCGGCGGACCCGGCGAGATCGGCTTGCAGGAGGATGTGTGCTGTCCGCGTTCGGACCGGCGTTGCGTACCCCGGAGATTCGGCGGAAGATCCTGGTCACGCTGGGGTTGCTGGCGTTGTTCCGGCTCGGTGCGGCGTTGCCGTCGCCGGGGGTGGACTATCCGGCGGTGAAACGGTGTCTCGCGGTGGTTTCCGGGGGTGAGGCGGCGGGGATCTATCAGATGGTGGATCTGATCTCGGGTGGGGCGATGCTGCAACTGTCGGTGTTCGCGGCGGGGATCACCCCGTACATCACCGCGAGCATCGTGATCCAACTGTTGACGGTGGTGATCCCCAGGTTCGAGGAGTTGCGCAAGGAGGGCACGTCCGGGCAGGCGCGGCTGACCCAGTACACCCGCTACCTGACCATGGCGGTGGCGCTGTTGCAGTCCTCGGCGTTGGCGGCGTTGGCGGCGCGCAAGCAGTTGCTGCGCGGCTGCGCGGACAACATTCTCGCCGATTCCTCTCTGTTCGCGCTGCTGGTGCTGGTCGTGGTGATGACGGCGGGTGCGGCGCTGGTGATGTGGTTCGGGGAGTTGATCGGGGAGCGCGGGATCGGCAATGGGATGTCGCTGCTGATCCTGACGGGGATCGTGGCGCGAATTCCCGGCCAGGGCAAGGCGATTCAGGAGCGGGGCGGGCTGGTCCTCGCGGGGGTGTGCGTGGCGGCGGTGCTGACCATCGCGGTGGTGGTCTATGTCGAGCAGGGGCAGCGGCGGATTCCGGTGCAGTACGCCAAGCGGGTGGTGGGTCGGCGCATGTTCGGCGGGGCGTCGACGTATCTGCCGCTGAAAGTGAATCAGGCCGGGGTGATTCCGGTCATCTTCGCCTCCTCGCTGCTGTCGCTGCCGACGCTGCTGGTCCAGTTGACGCAGGGACCGGACCCGAGCCGGTGGGCGCAACTGGTGCAGAAATATCTGGCGAATCCGACCAACCCGGTCCATGTGATCGTCTACTTCGCGCTGATAGTCGGCGGCACCTACTTCTACGTGTCGGTGACCGTGGACCCGGTCGAGCGGGCCGAGGAGATGCGCAAGTTCGGCGGATTCATTCCCGGCTACCGACCGGGCAGACCGACCGCACAGTTCCTGAGTCGTGTGCTGACCAGGATCACGCTGCCCGGCGCGATCTACCTCGGCGTGGTGGCGGTCGCACCGACCCTGCTGCCGGGTTCGGCGGAGAGTTTCGGGTTCGCGGGCACTTCGGTGCTGATCGTGGTGAGCGTCGGCCTCGATACGGTGAAGCAGATCGAATCCCAGGTGGTGAGCCGCAATTACGCGGGATTCCTGCGCTGAGTCCCCCGATCGGGGGAACACCGGATACCGCACCCGGCCGATGTACATCGCCGCGCCCGCGACCTACGGTGGGACGAATGGTCCCGCCCACCCCGAAACGTCACCTGCTGCGGGTGGCGTCGACGCTCGTGCTCGCGCTCACCGCCTCCACGGTGTCGGCGGGTCCGGCGCTCGCCGCCGCCCCGACCACCGCCGCGGGCGGAGTCACCGAACTCGAACCGCGCCATCCCGCACCCGCTTCCGCCGATCAGGGTGTCTGCCCGGCCGATGCCGCACCGCAGGCCCGACCGACCATCACGGTGCTGCTCGCCAACGATCACCCGGTGTTCCGGACCGGGCTGCGCGCGGCGCTCGGCACCGAACCCGACCTGGAATGCGTCGCCGAGGTCGACGACGGCGCGGCCGCCACCCGCGAGATCGCCCGCCTGCGCCCCGATATCGCCATCCTGGACCTCGATATGCCCGATCTGGCCGACCCGGCCGTCCTCGATTCGGTCGCCGATTTGGGCAGCCGCACCCGCCTGCTGACCCTCACCGCCCGCGACACCGACGAAAACCTCTACCGCGCACTGCGTCTGGGCGCCAGCGCCTTCCTCACCAAAACGCTGCCGCCGCCGGAACTGGTCGCCGCCATCCGGGCCGCCGTGCGCGGACACACCCTGCTCGACCCGCACCGCACCGGCAGGCTCATCGCCCGCCTCACCACCGGCATCGACCCTTTCCCGACCGCACCCGAACTGGCGGCCCTCAGCGCCCGCGAACACGAGGTGCTGCTGCTGATCGCCGATGCCCGCACCAATCCCGAGATCGCCCGCGCCCTGGGCGTCGGCGAGCAGACGGTGAAGACGCATGTGTCGAATGTGCTGGCCAAGTTGGGGGTTCGCGATCGGGTGCATGCCGCGGTGTACGCGCACACGCGACGCATCGTGCCCTTCCCGTCCCATGGGGCCGACCATTCATCGGCGTGACGGCGGCACGGCACAGCGGCCGATCACCGCGCGGCTGAGACGAATTTCACCGGAGACCCGGCGTTCGCCGTGGTTACGCTGAATCGGTAGATCGACCGAGGGAGGCATATGGCCAAGGAGTTCGAGCACCTGGACGAATCCCTGCGGCGCTTCATCGGGGCGCAGGCGATGTTCTTCGTCGCCACCGCGCCGTCGGAGGGCGGGCGAGTGAACCTGTCTCCCAAGGGATACCGCGACACCTTCGCCGTCCTGGACGATCACACCGTCGCCTACCTCGACCTGTTCGGCAGCGGTGTCGAAACCATCGCCCACCTGCGCGACAACGGCCGCATCACCGTCATGTTCTGCTCGTTCACCCGCAACTCCAGAATTCTGCGACTGTTCGGAACCGGTCGCGTCGTGCGTCCCGACGACACCGAATTCGCCGAGCTGCGCACCCATTTCGGTCTCGAGCATCCCGGTATCCGCGCGGTCGTCGTCATCGATGTCGAACGCATCGCCGACGCCTGCGGCTATTCGGTGCCCTACTACGAACTGGTCGGTGAACGCCCGGTCCTCGACACCCACCACGCCAGGAAGACCGAGGAGGATTTCGCCCGCCGGATCGAGGGCGACAACGGGCACAGCATCGACGGGTTGGCGGCCCTCGACGCCGACCACCCACTGCCCTCCGAGGTCCAACGCACCTCCCCGTAATGTCCTGCGTCCGTTAATGATCGGCTCGATGGGACAGAATCGAGCGATGAGCCTGCCCACCGAGATCAGCACCGACCGCCTCGTCCTGCGCCCGGCCCGCGCCGCGGCCGCCGAACTGCCCGACCAGCCGGTCCTGCTCGTCACCCAGACCGTCAACGAACGCTCCCTGCGCCTCGCCGCCCGCCTGGGCTTCGAAACCGTCGACACCTTCGAGGAATTCGGCGCACAGCAGATCCTCGCCACGGTCGGCCTGCACACTTTCCTGGAACGATAGGCGCCTGCTCCGAGTGGGCGGGATCGGATTCCCCTGCCCCGATAGGAGAGTCGGACTTGTCATGTGTCGCGCCTGCGACGAGAGTTGATCACACCACCGAGGATCGGAGCGAACCATCGATATCAGGCCCTACCAAGCCGATGACCGTGAACTCTGCCTGGACATCATGCGCGGCAACACCCCGGAATTCTTCGCACCGGAGGAACTGGCGGAATTCGCCGAGTTTCTCGACGATCCGGGGGAGTACTTCGTCGTCGAGGAGGACGGGCGGACCCTGGCCTGCGGGGGATGGGCGATCAAACCGGACGGGACGGCGTCGCTGTGCTGGGGCATGGTGGTGCACACGCACCATCGTCGGGGGATCGGCTCCTATCTGTTCCGCGAGCGGATGCGGTTGATCCGGGAGGACGGCACGGCCTCGGCGGTGAAACTGGTGACCAGTCAGCATTCGCGCCCCTTCTACGAGCGGCTCGGATTCACGGTCACCGGTATCCGCCCGGAGGGATTCGCCCCGGGGCTGGATGCCGTCGACATGCGGTGGGACCGTCCGGTTTCCTAAGGTGGAGCCGGTGAGTATCCCATTGCCGTCCCGCACCGTCGGGAGCCTGTCATGACCACCGCTTTGATCATCGGGGATGTCCAACGCGGCATCACCGACAACTACCCCGTCACCAGGCAGGTCCTCGCGCCGCTGACCGACCTGCTCCCGCGTGCCCGCGCGGCGGGTGCACTGGTCGTGTTCGTTCGTTTCGCGTTCCGCCCCAACGGAACCGACCTGCCGCCGCGCAACCCGATGGTCCGGTCGTTCTTCGACGTCGGCGACGCCTTCCACGAGGGGTCGCCCGGCACCGAGATCGCGCTGCCCGTCGCGGCGCAGGACGTGACCGTGCTCAAGCGCCGCGCGAGCGCGTTCGCAGGCACCGATCTCGACCTGGTGCTGCGCGCCAACGGCGTGGACACCCTCGCGATCGCGGGTGTCGCGACCAACGGGATGGTCGTCGCGACCTGCCTCGACGCGGCGGACCGCGACTACCGGGTGACGGTCCTGCGCGACGGCTGCGCCGATCTCGACCCGGCCGTGCACGACTTCTTCATGGACACCGTCTTCCCGGCCCGCGGGTTCGAGGTGGTGTCCTGCGCGGACTGGTCGATCATCTGATCCTCAGCAGCGTGCGATGACCTTCTCGGCGAACCGTTCGAGGTGAGCGATCTTGGTGTCGAGCGTCTGAGGATCGGGTCCGGTGGTGTAGGGATCGCGGAAACCCACGATCACATCGGTGACACCCTTGTCTCCAGACGTTTGACACCCTCGACGGTGAACCCGTCGGGCGAGATGACGTGCACCTCGAAATCCGAGCGGGTCTCGTACTCGACCCGCAGCCGACCGAGCCGCGCGAGCAGGCGATCCAGTTCGGCCGGAGAGCCGCCCGCGTGCATCCAGCCGTCACCGCGCCGCGCGGCGCGCTGCAGCGCGGGCGCACCGTGCCCGCCGATCAGGATCGGCACCGGCTCGGTCGGCACGGGAGCGATCCTCCGGCCACGGACTGATCCCCACCCCGAGCCCGAACCGGTTGCCGCTCAACACCGCCACCGACGCGGTCTGCTTGGCCACCAGCACCGGCGGCCGGATCGGCAGCTTCAGCACGAACGGCGTGAACCGCCGGTTCCCGCCGATAATCCCGATCAGCGGACACTTCGGCTATACAACGTCGCCACTCTCCGAGCTCGCGCCGGATACCGTCACTGCGTGAACTTCCTCGGCATCCACCACGTCGCGATCATCGCCTCCGACTACGCGCGCTCCAAACGCTTCTACACCCGGACTCTCGGCTTGCCGATCATCGCCGAGCACTACCGCGCCGAACGCGACTCCTACAAACTCGATCTGGCCATCCCCGGCGGCGCCCGCCTGGAACTGTTCTCCTTCCCGAACCCACCCGCACGCCCGACCCGTCCGGAAGCGACCGGCCTGCGCCACCTGGCCTTCGCCGTCCACGACGTCGCCGCCACCCGCGCCGAACTCGCCGCACAGGGCGTGCGCGTGGAGGAACTGCGCACCGACGAGTTCACCGGCAAGGCCATGGCCTTCTTCTTCGACCCGGACGACCTGCCGCTGGAACTCTACGAGGCGTGAACACCGTCCTCGGCGGCATCGGCCCGCCGCGCCAATTCCTCCATCGCGGGCCACAATTCGTCGATCCCGTCCAACTGCCGCGCGAAACCGACCCTGGTGAACGTCCGACCCCGCACCAACCCCACCGCCAAATCCAGCCCGTACCGATCCGCCCGCACACACATCGCCGACACCGCCTCCGGACACCCACCCAACACCCGCGCCAGCGCCAACAACGCCCCCGACTGCTCCGCATTCAACCGCCCGACCTCCCGACCCGCCACCGGCACAATCGGATCCGGCCGCGCCGCCAGGAACTCGCGCCCCGACGCCGTCCCCGTCCGGCCGTCACCCCCCACCCACCGCAACCCCAACACATCCATCTCCCACAAATCCTCCTCCACCATCTCCTCACCCTCGACCGCCAACACGGCGGCCCGCGCCGCCGCCACATCCACCGGCTCCTCCAGCAAACCCACCAGCGTCACCTGCGCACCCGCCGCCACGATCGACACACTCGCCGACGGATCCCGCATCAAATTCGTCACATGCTCATCGCGCCCGAACGTGCGCACCACCGGCCGACCCGCCGCCACCCCGAAATCCACCGGCGACGCCCACGGGCCGTCTGCGCCCACACTCGCCAACGTCGCCGTAATCGCCGACACCACAACAGTTTTCGCTTCCTCTGCCACCGAAGGACGCACCGGCTCGGCCACCGCCGCCAACTGCGGCACACCCGCATCGAAACTCATGCCCCCAAGCGTGCCACAGCGAAACGCCGCCACCGAGAACGCAATCGGTCGCATTGCCCGCGCGCCGAACCCCCCGATCGGCAAGACTGACCCGGTGACCCGATACGCCTTCGATACCGACCGCAACGCACTCATCGCCACCTGGGCGAGCGGCCGCGGCGACCTCGCCGAAACCGTGGCCCTGCTCCCGCCGGTGAACACCGAGCACGCAACGGATCTGGCGTCGCACCTCACCACCCTGTCCCGCTTCCAATGGCGCACCTACACCCACCCCGCAAGCGCCGCAGGCGATCCGGACATCCCGCACAGCGAGGCCTACCGCCGCGCCGAAGAACGCCGCAACTTCAAAGAAGTCGAACCCGGCATCCGCACCCCCAACCTCCCCACCGAACACGGACTCGTCGTCTCCTACAGCGGCGTCGTCGAATCCGCCCACCGCCTCGGCCGCACCCTGCACGCCATCGACGATCCCGGCCTGCGCACGGCGATCATCGAGGAGATCCGGCGCGAACAAGCCGCCATCGAATCCGCCGAACTCGGCGACCTCACCGGCCGCGCCCGCCAAGCCGTCGAACTCTCGCGCCCCGACGTATCACCGGCCCAGGTCCAAGCCGCCGACGACCTGCTGCGCCAAGACCCGCTCGGCAGCATCGAACTGTTCACCGAACTCGATCCCGCCTCCGCCGCCGTCGCCGCCGCCCACTGGCTCTACGCCGCCGCCGAGGCCGCGGGCGAACTCGCCGAACTCGCCACCGTCGACGTCATCGCCGAAGCCGACGATATCGAGGCCCTCCCCGTCGAAATCCCCACCCTCGTCCTGGAACGCCTCACCGCCGGCGAAACCCCCACCGATGTCGTCACCGACCTCATCGCCGAAGCCATGGCAGTCTCGGAAGGGCACGTCCCCAACCCGTGGGGCGTCGTCGCCCGCGTCGCCGATATCGAGGAACAGGCCCGCAAACACAATGTCGACGGCGCGACCCGCGCCGCCCTGCTCGCCGAATTCCGCATCAGCCGCCTCGACCCCACCCGCCCCGCCCTGGACCTGCTCGAAGACCTCCTCGACGGTATCCGCGGCTGCCTGCTTCTCTACGTCGAACACAGCGCCGAGGACGCCCCCGAGACCAACTTCATCGAAGACGTCCGCGCCGAGGCCGACGACAACCGCGACCGCCTGCTCTGACCCGCACCACCTCCCCACCGCGACTTGACCTTGTCACGATGTCAAGGTCTTGACTGGGTGGCGGAGGTGGTCCCCATCAATACGACACACAAACCGCTCGACGCCCTTTCCGCCGCGAACTCGTCCACCAGACTCGGTGCGGCCCTGGCCATCGGCACCCATCCCGAACCCGACTACATCGACCCACTGATCCGACGGTGCGCACTCGAACCCGACTTCTACGTCCGCGACATGCTCACCTGGGCACTGACCCGGCACCCCGCCGAGATCACCGTCCCGAAACTGCGCGCCGAACTGCGCTCCGACCAGGCACAAGCCCGCAGCCAAGCACTGCACACCCTGTCCAAGATCGCCGACCGGACCGCATGGCCCGACATCACACCCGCACTGCTGCGCGACACCGACGACGAAGTCGCGCGGGCCGCATGGCGCGCTGCTGTCGTCCTCGTCCCCGACGACGCGCGGCCACAACTGGCCGCCGAACTCACCACCCAGCTCGGCCGCGGCGACCGCGAGGTACAACTGAGCCTGAGCCGCGCGCTCACCGCACTCGGCGACACCGCCGAACCGGCCCTGCGCACCGCTCGGACACATCCCGACCCGACCGTGCGCGCCCACGCCGCCGCCACCGAACGCCTACTGCGCGACCCGGACTCCGGATTCCACCTCGCCATCGACGAGGCACGACGAGTCGCCGCGCTCGGCCCCGACCGCTAAGGAGATCCCCCGTGCTGATCGGTGAGGTCGCCCGCCGCTCCGGAGTGAGCGCCCGCATGCTCAGGCACTACGACGCCCTCGGACTGGTGCGACCCACCGGCCGCACTTTCGGCGGCTACCGGGAATACGCCCCCGCCGACATCCGACGCATCTTCCACGTCGAGGGCCTGCGCACGCTGGGACTGACCCTCGAACAAGTCGCACGCGCCCTCGACGACCCGGCCTTCACCCCGAGCGTGCTCGTCGGCGACCTCATCCGAGAAACCGAGGAACGCCTCCACCGCGAACGCGAACTCCTCGACCGACTCCGCACCGTCGACGCCGCCGAACCCTACGACTGGCAAGACGTCCTGCGCCTCATCGAACTCCTGCGCGCCCTCGGCTCCCCGAACGCCGCCCACCGCCAACAGGCCGCCCTCACCGACGACACCATGCCCGCCGACCTGCTCGCCGAAGCCATCCTCACCGAAACCGACCCGAACGTCGCGGGCGCCCTGCGCTGGGCACTGACCCGCGCCGAAGGCGACGGCGCCACCCGCCTCGCCGCGGGCCTGCGCGCCACCGATATCGACATCCGTCGCCGCGCTCTGCATGCTCTCGCCGAACTGCCCGGCGAGGAACCCGCCGCCCTGCTCACCGAAGCGCTTCACGACAACGACCGGGACATCCGCCGCCGAGCCGCCCTGGCCCTCGGCGCACGCGGCGACACCGGCGCCATCCCCGAACTCGTCGCCACCGTCGTCACCGGCCCCAACGACGTCGAAGCCGCCGAACACCTCGGCGCACTCGCCCACGACCCGCACTGGGCCACCCGAATCATGAAGGCGCTCACCGACGCCCTCACCACCCCCGACCAGGCCGCCCGACTACGCCTCACCCAGGCCCTCGCCGAAATGCCGGGAACCCTCGCCCTGAACACCCTGCGCCAACTGGTCGACGACGACGACCGAGCCGTTCGGCTGCTCGCAGGCGCCCTGGTGCGGACCCTTGAGGAAAACCCATAGGCCCCATCAATCCTCGATGCGGATCTTCCCCCGGGTCATAGCCATTCGATGTCGGGGCAATAGGGTTTGACCGCATGGCAGTCCTCTCCCGCCCCATCGGAAGCCTGGCGATCATGAGTCTGGCGTTCGTACTCAGCGTGGCGGTTGCGGTTCCGCTGCTCGCGACCCTCGCCTTCGCGGCCATCGGCCACCCCGAATGCGCGACCATCCCGGAAGATGTGGGTCCCTGCGGATACTTGGCGCGCGTTGCGTTCTAGGTCGTGTTTAAGAAGTAGGTCGGTGCTGGTTGCGGCGGTGTGAAACTTGTTGTTGGGCATGGTGTGTCGTTGGCTGGGAATGGGTGAGGTCTCCGGTAGATGGTTTGTTTACCAAGACGAACC
>NZ_QZFU01000023.1 GCF_003598715.1 Nocardia panacis | reverse complement strand
AGATCGCCAACCGGAAACGACGGGGCCGCGCCGGTGGGCGACCACCGCGGTTCGATCCGGTCGCCTATAAGGGCCGCAACGTCGTGGAACGCGCTTTCAACAAGGCGAAACACTGGCGCGGTGTCGCTACCCGTTACGACAAACTCGCCTCGACCTACCGCGCCGGAATCGTCATGGCCCTGGCCGTTGAATGGCTGAAACTATTGGGAGACACGACCTAGGCGATCAGTTGACCCTCGTCGAGACGGAGGCGATGGTCGCAGCGTTCGGCCTCATCGGGATCGTGGGTGGCCTGCACGACGGTGATTCCGGTGTCGGCGATCTCGCGCAGCAGGTGGGAGATCTGTTGCCTTGCTTCGATATCCAGGCCGGTTGTCGGTTCGTCGAGTAGGAGCAGCTTCGACTGCTGGGCCAGGGCTTGGGCGAGCATGGCGCGCTGACGTTGGCCGCCGGAAAGAGTGGTGAGTCGGCGGTGGGCGAGATCGGTGATGCCCATGCGGTCGAGGCAGTCGCGGACGATGGCTCGGTCGGTGCGGGTGTGCGGCCGCCATGGGCCGCGCTTCGCCCAGCGGCCCATGGTCACTGTTTCGCGAACGGTGATGGGCAGGGTGTCGGGGACGGCGCTGTGCTGGACGACGAAGGCGGGTGGGTCCGTTCGCGTGATCGTGCCCGCAGCGGGTTCGACAACGCCCGCGATGGTCGCGAGCAGCGTGGATTTGCCGGAACCATTGGGTCCGACCAGCGCGGTGACCCGCCCGGCCGGGATGGTCGCGCTGATATCGCGCAGGACGGTGTGTCGACCGTAGCGGACCGAGACCGCGTCGATTCGGATCGCGGGTTCGCGCATACCTTCACCTCGAAAAGTTGTACTGAAAACCATTTTCATCATAGGGTGTCGGGCCATGGATGTCCTATTCGCCCCGTTCGAGGTGGCCTTCGTGCAGCGGGCGCTGTGGGGCGGGCTACTTGTCTGCGGTATCTGCGCAATCGCGGGCACCTGGGTTGTGGTGCGCGGCATGGCTTTTCTCGGCGACGCCATGTCGCACGGCATGCTTCCCGGCGTGGCGGTCGCCGCACTGCTCGGGGGTGACCTCCTGCTGGGCGCGGCTTGCAGCGCCGCACTCATGGCCGTGGGTGTGACCGCGCTGCAGCGCAATTCGCGATTCGCGGCCGATACCGGCATCGGACTGGTCTTCGTCGGCATGCTGGCGGCCGGGGTGATCGTGGTCTCGCGGTCGCGCTCGTTCGCGGTGGACCTCACCGGATATCTGTTCGGCGATGTACTCGCGATCCGGGATCGAGACCTGGTGATTCTCTTGGCGGCCTTGATGATTGGCGTAGTGGTCGCGGTGGTGGGCCATCGGGCGTTTGTGGCGCTGACCTTCGATCCGCGCCTCGCGCACACTCTCGGCCTGCGTCCCCGGTGGGCGCGGCTAGCGCTGCTCGGCCTGCTGACGCTGGCGATCGTCGCCTCCTTCCATGTCGCAGGGACGCTGCTGGTCTTCGGTCTGCTCATCGCTCCGCCTGCCGCGGCGCTCTACTGGGCCGACCGGATTCCGGTGATCATGCTGCTCGCGGCGCTGTTCGGCGGGCTGTCGACGGTTGGCGGACTGATCGTGTCCTGGTATGCGGGGACGGCGGCGGGAGCCACGATCGTGGCGGTCGCGGTCGGGATCTTCCTCCTCTCGGCGGCGCTGTCGTGGCTGCGTGAGCGCGGCTCGCCCGCAGGTGTTCAGGCGCTGGTCGCGGTACTGGCATTGCTGTTGCCGTTGGCCGGATGTGGTTCGGACACAGGCGATCCCGTCGAGCATCCGCACGGATATGTCGCGGGCGCCGAGGAGGTCGACGCGCCCAGGACACGGCTGGTCGTCGCCGATGGGACCGCGGTGCGCGTGCTGGATCTGATTCGTGGCGAGACGATCTATCAGGGCAGTTCGCGGGCCATGGACGTGCGCGGCGACGATCGGTACGGATACCTCGATACCGGAAGCGGTGTGCGGATCGTCGACGGGGGTGCGTGGACCGTCGATCACGGCGATCACATGCACTATTACCGCACCGCCGCAAAGGACGTCGGGACATTCGATGGGGCTGGACCGCTCGCGGCGCACAGCGATCCCGCCGTGACCGCGATCCGCACCCGGTCCGGCACCGCGATACTCGATCGGGCCGCACTGGATTCCGGTCGGATCGCGCAGCGCGCCGTGATCGACGGGCTCGCCGCGCCATACGCCGAACATCTTGCCGCCGTGGACAATGCGGGTCGCGCGCAGATTCGCGACCGCGACGGCAAACCGGTGACTTCCTTTTCCGAGACCTGTCCTGCCGCCCGCGGTTTCGCGGTGACCCGGCGCGGGCTCGTCTTCGGTTGCGCGGACGGAGCATTGCTGGTGACCTCGTCGGAAGGCCACTTCGATGCCGCGAAAATCAACTATCCCGAGCAGGTTTCCGACGCCGACCGCGCCACCGAATTCCGGCACCGCCCCGGTGCCACCACAGTTGTCGCCCGTGCCGGAAACCGTGGCGCTTGGGTGCTCGATATCCGCGCACGGACCTGGCATCTGCTCGAAATCGGCCCGATCGTCGCCGCCAACACCGCAGGCGAGGGTGCCGCCCTGCTCGCGCTGACCGCCGATGGTGTGCTGCACGCCCACGATATCGCGACCGGCACGGAGCGGACCCGAACACCCGTACTGGCGCAGCCGATCGCGGACGGACCCGCGCCGGTGATCGAAATCGACAGCGGCCGAGCCTATATCAACGATCCGGCAGGTCGCGCGGTCCACGAGATCGACTACCGCGACAACCTGCGCCGCGCCCGCACCTTCGATCTCGATATCGCTGCGCGCTACCTGGTGGAGACCGGCCGATGAGACTGCTGCTGCGCCTGTGCGCGTTCCTGCTGCTGATCCCGGCGGCCGCCTGCGTCGACCATCGCGACGAGCGCCCCGAAATCGTCGTCACCACCAATATTCTCGGCGATGTCGTGCACAGCCTTGTTGGCAGCCTCGCACAGGTCACGGTGCTCATGCCGCCCAATGCCGACCCGCATCAATTCGCCGTCTCGGCCCGCACGGCCGCCCGTATCGAACGCGCCGCCCTGCTGGTGCACAACGGTCTCGGTCTCGAGGAGGGCATCACGCGCCACGTCCGCGCCGCCGAAGAACACGGGGTGCCGACGCTCGCCGTCGGCGAGCAGGTGGATCCGATTCGCTACACAGGCACCGACCGCCCCGATCCGCACTTCTGGACCGATCCCGCGCGCATGCGCCGCGCCGCCGCCGTCATCGCCGACCGGGTGGCAGGCATCGCAGATATCGACGCGAATGCGGTGCGCGCCAATGCCGATCGGTACCTGGCCGAGCTGGATCGGCTCGACGGGTGGATGGGCGAGCAGTTGCGGACCATTGTCGAGCCGCGCCGCAAACTCGTCACCAATCACCATGTCTTCGGCTATCTGGCAAGGCGTTTCGGCTTCGATGTCCTCGGCGCGATCATTCCCGGCGGCGCGACCCTGGCCTCGCCCAGCGCCGCCGATCTCGCGGACCTCGCCGAAACCGTCCGCACGGCAGGCGTTCCCGCCATCTTCGCCGATTCCTCCCAGCCCGACCGACTCGCCCGCGTCTTGGCCGAACAGGCCGGAGTGCATGTGAGAGTCGTCGCGCTGCACTCGGAATCGCTCACCGATTCGGGCGGTGACGCCCCGACCTACCTCGCCATGATGCGCGCGAATACCGCCGCCATCGTGTGCGGCCTGACCTGACCTCATCGAGAATGGAGCAGCACATGCGATTACCGTCCCGCCGGGTTCGAGCCCTCGGCCTGACCCTTGCCGCGCTGGCGCTCAGCGCCTGCGGTCGCACCGAGCACACCGCGATCGCCGATCCGATCGCGATCACCTACGACGGCGGAATCTACCTGCTGGACGGGCGAAACCTCGCGGTGACCGACCGAATCAAGCTGGCCGGATTCAACCGGGTCAGCGCGGCGGGCGACGACCGCCACATCATTGTCTCCACCAAGGACGGCTTCCGCGCCCTCGACGCGGTGCGCGCGGCCATGACCGATATCGCCTATCCGGCCGAGAAACCGGGCCATGTGGTCCGCCATGCCGGACGCACCGTACTTTTCGCCGACGGCACGGGCGAGGTCACCATTGTCGATCCGCATGACTTGGGCGGGACGAAGCAGACCTATCGGACGGCGTCGCCGCATCACGGCGTGGCGGTGCGGCTGGCCAATGGTGATCTTGTCGTCACCCTCGGTACCGACGAGAAACGTACCGGTGTCCAGGTGCTCGACAGTGCGCGGCGGGAAATCGCGCGTAGTGAGGATTGCCCTGGTGTCCATGGTGAATCGGTCGTGCAAGGGGAGACGGTTGTCATCGGCTGCGAGAACGGCGCACTGATCTACCGGGCGGGAGCCCTGACCAAGGTTGCCGGTCCGACCCCGTACAGCCGCATCGGCACCCAGGCGGGCAGCGATGCCTCACCGATCGCCCTCGGCGACCTGAAGCAGGATCGCGACGCCGAACTGGAACGCCCGCAACAGGTTTCGCTCATCGACACCCGCGAGGGCCGCATTCGCACGGTCCCGCTCGGCACCAGCTACACCTTCCGCTCGTTGGCCAGGGGACCGCAGGGGGAAGGCCTGGTGCTCGGCACCGACGGCCGCATCCACGTCATCGACCCGATAGCCGGGAAGGTGGTGCGCACGATCCCGGTCATCGCCCCGTGGGAGGAGCCGCTGCGTTGGCAGGAGCCGCGACCGGCCCTGTTCGCCCGCGGCGGTGACCTCTACGTCACCGATACCGCCGCCAAGAAGGTGCATCGCGTCGATCTGAACAGCGGCGCGATCACCGCCACCGCCGAACTGCCGCAAACCCCGAACGAACTGAGCGGTGTAGTCGAGCACTGATCGGTGATGAATTCCGGGCTGCCGTGCCGTCGGCACCGATAGGGATGTCAAGAACCTCGCCCAGAGGACGGTGACCCTGGTGACGGATCCGGAGCAGGTGGCGGCAGTCGCGGCTCGATACGGTGCCACCGGCCGGCCCGCCCGCGTGGACGACACGGGGCAGGCCCTCACCGCCGAATTCGGTCCGCCTTCGGCCGGTCCGTCCCCGTGGCACGTCGACGTCTCGACCCTCACGCGGCGAGCGCTGTCGCCACCGTCGAGCCCGGCGGTGCGACCCGCCGGCAGTTCTGAGCTAGCGCGCGGATCGATGGCGCAACCGGTTCGATGTCACACCGAACGACGGCGCATGGGATAGCGGCTACTGGTCCAGCGCGTCGATCACCGCGTCGAGGGTGGCCGCCGCCGCCCGCGCCGCGCGCTCCGGATCCCCGGCGCGAATGGCGGTGAGCAGCGCGTAGTGGGCGGCGTGATCCCACGCGGGCAACCGGTCGGCCCGCAACTGCTCGCGCATACCGGCGGCGACCACACCATCCAATCCCCGATAGAGCTCGATGAGCGCGGCATTGTGCGATGCGGCCACCACGGCGGCGTGGAAGGCGACACCGGCATCGATCCCGGCTTCCGCATCCGTCATCGCCTCGCCGCGCAACTTCCAGGCCGACTCGATTCGCTCCAGATCCGCGGCATCGCGCCGGGTCGCGGCGGCCCGCGCCGCCGCCACCTCCAGTGCGCGCCGCGCCACCAGCACATCGTGCGGATCGGTGCCGGCCAGCCGCCGCAGCACCATACCCTCCATATCGGTGCGGGCGGTGACGTACACCCCATCACCGTGTCGAATCTCGAGCACCCCGGCGTGGGCGAGCGCCCGCACCGCCTCGCGCATGGTATTGCGCGCCACGCCGAGCATCTCCTGCAATTGCGGTTCCGGCGGAATCCGGGATCCCACCGGCCGGCGTCCGGCGGCGATCTCCTCGAGGATCGCCTCGGCGACCCTCTCAACCCGTGAGGGCGATCGATCTTTCCGCATACCACTACTCCCGGACGGTCAATGAGTGCCCGCGTCAGGGTAGTGCGGTGAACTCTTCAGAACGTCGCCGGGAGGTCGTACTCGTCGGACGAGTCGCGCAAAAGTATCGGTGCCTGCCGGATCCGGTGGGCGAAAACAGAATTCGCGAGGAGCCGTGCCCAGAGGTGAACTATCGGGTCGTATCAGCGGTGTGGTGGTTCGCCGGTGACAATGTGGTCGGCGTGGTTGAAACCTTCGCGGACGAGGCGGGTCAGGTGGCCGTCTCGAATGCGGTAGATGATGCGACGGCCATCGCGGCGGGTGTCGACAAGACCGGTGAAGCGGAGTTTGGCCAGGTGCTGGCTGACGGCCGTGCGGGATGCGCCGCAGGCTTCGGTGAGTGCGGTGACATCGGATTCGCTCTCGGCCAGCAGCCACAGGATATGCAGGCGGGTGGGGTCGGCGAGCATGCGGAAGGCGGCGGTGGCGGCTTCGAGTCTGGCCTGGTCGGGGGCGATGCGATGGACCAGGCTCGGCGGGTCGTTCGCCTCGGCCTTCACCATGGTCACCGCCTTTGTGCCGGAACCGCCCCCCGCTGGGACGGTGTGGTCGCGGGCCACGCCTTGGCGGCCGTCGCTGCGGCAAGTGTAGCGAGCACCGCGAGGGTGATCGCCGCGGCGAGTTGTCCCGATGCCGCGCCGACCCAGCCCGCGATCGGATAGGTGAGCAGGAAGCAGGCATGGGACAGGGAGAACTGCGCCGCGAACACCGCGGGCCTGATCTGCGGATCCGACTGGGCGTTGAGCAGTCGAGCCGAGAGGGTGTTGATCATCGACGTGCCCGCGCCCAGCAATATCCAGGTGGCGGTGAGCGCGCCCCAATTCGATCCGGCCGGACCGGCCGCCGCGAGCAGTCCGAGGGGGAGTAGCGCCGCACCGGTGAGCATCAGGGTGCGGTCGGCGATGAACGTCACCAGCCGAGGGATGGCCAATGCCGCGATCATCGAGCCGCCGCCGAAGCAGCCGAGGGCGAGCGCGACATCGGTCGGCGAGCCGCCGAGCATGTCACGCACGTAGACAACGGTATTCACCAGGACCAGCGCGGTCGCCGCCGCGACCCCGAGATTCATGGCCAGCAGGCCGCGCAGCACCGGCCGCTCGAACATGAACCGCGCGCCGCGCGTAATCCGTTGCGGCAGTGGCACGGACCGCTGCACCCGAACGGCGGGCAACGCGGTGGTGATCACCAAACCGGCTGAAGCGAGGAATCCCATCGCGGTGCCGACGAACAGCAGGTGATAGCTCATCACCGCCAACAACCCCGCCGCCAATACCGGACTCACCAGCGACTCCATGTCATAGGCCAGTCGCGACAGCGATAACGCCGCCGTGTACTCCGTCTCGTCTGCGACGATGGCCGGAATCACCGCCTGGAAGGCGGGCGTGAACGTCGCCGAGGCGGCCTGCAAGGCGAAGATCAGCACATAGACCTGCCACACCTGCCCCACGAACGGCAATACCACCGCCACCCCCGCGCGAATCGCATCCGCCCCCACCAGCACCACCCGTCGTGGCGCCCGCTCCGCCAGCGCCGAAACCACCGGCGCCACCGCGACATACGCCACCATCTTGATCGCCAGCGCGGTCCCCAGCACGGCTCCCGCGTCGCGCCCCGCCAGCCCGAAAGCCAGCAACCCCAATGCGACGGTCAGCAGCCCGGTCCCCACCAAAGCGACCACCTGCGCTCCGAACAACCGCCGGTACGTCCGATTCCGCAGCACCCCGACCACCACAACCTCCAGTCCTCGCCGACGCACCCAATATAGGTCAATAGGTGCGCAGTTGTGAACATGTTGGAAGGGTGTCCCGTCGCCCAACGTGCCGCTGGACCACGGGACGAAGCCGCGACCGGCGCGATAGCGGCGGAATTGCGTGCGAGCCGAGGGTCGATACTGTTTCGCATGATCGAATTTCCCCGCCTGCTCATCGCACCCCAGTGGCAAGGATCGGCGGCCGACAGCGCCGGGTTGCTGCCCGCAGGCGCGCATCGACTCGCGACGCTGTTCTCCGCCGCGCAGGCGACTGCCGCCGAGGTCGATTCGGCCCCGAGCGCACTGCGCGCCGGGGTGCGCAATCTGGATGCTCTCATCGCGGCGCGCGCCGCGATCACCCGCAGCTTGGCGGACTGGGGTGCGCAGCCCCTACTGACCCTGGGAGGTGACTGCGGGATCGAGCAGGCCCCGATCGCGCGAGCGCTGGCGCGGCACGGCGATGGCCTCGCCGTCGTCTGGTTGGACGCGCACGCCGACCTCAACACCCCCGAATCCTCGCCGTCCGGTGCGTTTCACGGCATGGTGCTGCGCAGTCTGCTCGGCGACGGCCCCGCCGAACTGCGACCGGATCATCGGCTCAACTCCGACCGGGTGGTGCTCGCCGGGGTCAGGTCGGTGGATCCGGCCGAGGCGGAGTTCATCGCCGCCAACGGGATTCGCCGCCTCTCGGTGGCCGAATTGGCCGATTCGGAGCGGCTTGTCGCCGCCGTCGCGGCCACCGGGGCCCGCGCGGTATACATTCATCTCGATCTGGATGTTCTCGATCCGGCGCACCTGGGCGGACTTTCGTTTCCGGAACCCGATGGTGCGAGTCCCGACGATATTCGTGCGGCACTGGACGCGCTCGCGACCGAATTCCGAATCGCAGGGCTCGGAATCACCGAGTACGCGCCCGGCCCCACCGTCGCCGCGGACGATGCGGTGCTGCGGGCGATGCTGGGCATGACGAAGCACTGAGATGGCTTGCGTCGCAGCCGCGTCGGAATATGTCCGCCAGGGGTTGCCGGGAAGTCCCTCTGGTCGGTTTCTTCGAAGAGTAACAGCAGGTAACGGGTTTCACTTCCGGAGTGGCGAAATCGGTGGGTGCCGCTAGTATCTGCGCATTCGGGCAGATACTCAGGTAGTGGGGCTCCATTGGTGAAAAGTGTTATCGGCGAGGCGTATTCGGTATCCGTCGCGCGGCGTCGGTCGGCCTCGGGTCGGCGCGCGGCCACCCTCGCGACCCTGCTGGCCTGGGCGGCCGAACACAATCCCGACGGCATCGCGGTACGCGAGGGTGAGCGTGCGCTCAGCTATCGCGAACTGGATGCGCGCTCATCGCAATTGGCGCGCGTTCTGCTGGCGCGCGGCGCGGGTCCGGAGACGATGGTGGCGGTCGCGTTGCCGCGCTCGCTGTCCTCGATCGTCGCGGTATGGGCGGTGGCCAAATCCGGCGCCGCCTTCGTCCCGCTCGATCCGGGATTCCCGGCCGCGCGCCTTGCCTTCCACCTCGCCGACGCGAATATCGCGCTGGGCGTGACCGATCGGGGCTCCCGCGCGGCGCTCCCGGATACGGCGACGTGGCTGGTAGTCGACGAACCGGAGACGGTGGCGGCCATGGACCTCGCCTCGGCCGATCCGATCTGGTATCGGGATCGGCCCGTGTCGCTGCGGGTCTCGAATATCGCCTACCTGATCTACACCTCGGGGTCGACCGGGATGCCGAAGGGTGTCGCGGTCACCCACGCCGGGCTCGGCGCGCTCTGCGGCGAGCTGCGCTCCCGCTACGGCGTCACCGCCGAGTCCCATGTACTGCATTGCGCCTCGCCGAGTTTCGACGCTGCCATCCTGGAGTTGCTGCTGGCGGTCGGCGCGTCGGCCACCTTGGTGATCGCGCCCCGGGAGGTCTTCGGCGGCGCGGAACTGGCGGAACTGCTTGTCGGACAGGGAGTCACCCACGCCTTTCTCACACCGTCGGTGCTGGCCACGGTCGAACCCGCCGGATTGGCGGCGCTGCGGGTGCTGCTGGTCGGCGGCGAAGCCTGCCCGCCCGGTTTGGTTCCGCGCTGGGCGACCGGTGGGCGGTACTTCGGAAACGCCTACGGACCGACCGAATCCACCATCGCCGCCACACTGAGCGGACCGCTGGACGGTGAGCGGGTCACCATTGGCGCGCCCGTACCGGAGACCCGCTGCCGAGTGCTGGACGCGCGCCTGCGTCCGGTGGGCGCGGGCGTCGCGGGTGAGCTGTACATCTGCGGACCCGCGATCGCCAGGGGCTATCACGGCAGACCAGGACTCACCGCGCTGCGCTTCCTGCCCGATCCGTATGGGCCGCCGGGCAGTCGGGTCTATCGCTCCGGAGACCTGGTGCGCCTCGATGCCGATGGCGAGCTCGAATATCGTGGGCGCACCGATGATCAGGTGCAGATTCGGGGCGTGCGTATCGAGTTGGGCGAGATAAACGCGGTCCTCACCGCGCAGCCGGGTGTCCGGCTGGCGGTGACGGTGGACCGCGAATCCGCGTCGGGCGCGCCAACGTTGCTCTCCTTCGTACAGCCCGAGCCCGATCAGCACCCGCAGGTATGCGATTTGACGGCTGCCCTGGCCGCCGCGCTGCCCGCCTACCTGCGGCCCTCGTCGATCGTTGTGCTGGAGCGGATTCCGCTGACACCCACCGGCAAGGTCGACCGGCAGGCGCTGCGGGCGCACCGGGAGACGCCGTGCGAGTACCTGCCGCCGACCGATCCCGGACAGGCCATGGTGGCGGCCGCGTTCGCCGAAGTGCTCGGGCAGCGGCCCGGCGCGGATGCGGACTTCTTTGCCTCGGGCGGGAATTCGCTGCTGGCCACGCGGGCGGCGGTGCTGCTGGGACGATCGTGGGGTGCGCGAATCCCGGTGCGGCTGATCTTCGACCATCCGACGGTGGCCGGGCTCGCGGCCGCACTGAAGGCCGGACGGTTCGACGCGCTGCGCCTGCCGTTGCAGGCACAGGACCGCCCCGAACGCATACCGCTTTCGCCCGCGCAGTTGCGGTTCTGGCTGCGCAACCGGTTCGACACCGTTTCCTCGGTCGACAATATCGGGTTCGCGCTGCGACTTTCGGATCTGGACGTACCTGCCCTGCGCGCCGCCCTGCTCGATACGGTCACCCGACACGAGGCGCTGCGCACCCGCTATCCGGCCGACGCCGACGGACCGTTCCAGCTCATCATCGATCCCGACAGGCTCGCCGACGAATTCGCTGTCGAGGAGGTCGCCGCAGCGGCCGTTGTCGAGCGGGTGCACGCGGTGCTGCGGCGCGGATTCGATGTCGCCGAACAGATTCCGCTGCGGGTCCGGCTGCTGCGCACCGGTCCGAACTACATTCTCGTCTGCGCGATGCACCACATCTGCGCCGATGGCTCCTCGCTGGCCCCGCTGGCCCGCGATGTCGGCATCGCGTACGCGGCGCGGTGCGCGGGCACGGCGCCGGAGTGGATCCCGACGCAGGTGCAGTACGCGGATTACGCGCTGTGGCAACGCGACCTGCTCGGCGCGCGCGAGGATCCGGATTCGCTGCTGTCGCGGCAACTCGACTACTGGACCACCGAATTGGCCGGGCTCCCCGACGAACTCGATCTGCCTGCCGACCGTCCCCGACCGGCCACCGCCTCGTTGCGCGGCGCGGGCGTGGAGGGCACGGTGTCCTCGGAGCTGCACGCGGGTCTGCTCGCGCTGGCGGGCGCGCGGCGGGCCACACTGTTCATGGTGATGCGCACGGCGCTCGCGGTGCTGTTGGCCCGGTTGTCGGGAGCTACGGATATCGCAATCGGCGTGCCGATGACCAACCGTGACGAACCCGCGCTGGTGGATGTGGTCGGCATGTTCGTCAACACCACCGTCTCGCGCACCGCGATCGATCCGCGCGAGAGCTTCGCGGCGCTGCTCGACCGCACCCGCGAACGGGATCTGGCCAACTTCGCGAATTCGGATGTGCCGTTCGAACATGTCGTCGACGCGGTCAACCCGGTGCGCTCACCCGGCCGTCATCCGCTGTACCAGGTCGGATTCGCCTTCCAGAATTTCGCCAGGGCGCGACTGGAGTTGACCGGATCGCACCTGGCGATGGTCGACGTCGATGCCGATACGGTGAAGACGGACCTGCACATCGGGGTGTCCGAACTACCCGGCGCGGACGAACCGGCCGAGATCCTGGTCCGATTCGGTTACAGCACCGACCTTTTCGACGCGGACACCGTGCGCCGCTTCATCGCGGGCTACCTGCGGGTGCTCGAGCAGGTGGCGGCCGATCCCGCCATCGCGGTCGGCGATCTCGACCTGCTGGACGCGCCGCAGCGGCGGCAGCTCGAAACCTGGTCGGCCGGACCCGAATTCACGGCATCCAACGGCAGGCTCACCGACGCTATCGGCACGTGGGCCGCGCGGACCCCGGATGCCGTCGCGGTGCGCTGCGGTGCGGCCGTTCTGACCTACGCGCAGCTCTGCGATCGGGGCAATCGGCTGGCGCGCTGGTTGATTCGCCAGGGCGTCGGACCCGAGACGGTGGTGGCCGTGGCCATGCGACGCTCGGTCGCGCAGGTGCTCGCGCTGTACGCGATCAGCGCGGCGGGCGGGGCCTGGGTGCCGTTGGATCCGACCCATCCTGCCGAACGCAACGGGTATGTGCTCGATTCGGCCCGTGCACTGTGCGTGCTGACCGTGCGGGCGGATGCGGCGCTGGTGCCGGGGGCGCACGCCATCGACACCTTGGATCTCGCGCCGTTCGATGCGTCGCCGATCGGGGATGCCGAACGCACCGCGCCGCTGCGCGGGGGACATCCGGCGTACGTCATCTACACCTCCGGGTCCACCGGGCGGCCCAAAGGTGTTGTGGTCGAGCACGATGCGATCGTCAACCAGCTCGACTGGATGGCCCGGCACTACGGCGTGACGGCCGAGGACGTCTACTTGCAGAAGACGCCCGCGACCTTCGATGTCGCGCTGTGGGGCTACTTCCTGCCGCTGCGCGCCGGAGGCAGGTTGATCCTGGCCGGACCGGATGATCATCGCGATCCGCGCGCGCTGGGTCGGGCGATCGGTCGCCACGGCGTGACGCTCACCGATTTCGTGCCGTCGATGCTGACGGTGTTTGCTTCGGCGGCGTTCTCGACCGAATTGGCCTCGCTGCGCGCGATATTCGTCATCGGTGAGGCATTGCCACCCGAGACGGTGGCGGCTTTCGCCGGGGTCGGCGGCGCGCGGGTGCACAACCTGTACGGTCCTACCGAGGCGGCGGTGAGCATCACCGGATATATGGTGCCGGCCGCGACCGCGGCCAGGGTGCCGATCGGTATGCCGCAGGGGAATTCGGTCTGCCATGTGCTCGATGCCCGCTTGCGGCCGGTGCCGCTCGGCGCGGTGGGGGAGTTGTATCTGGGCGGTGTTCAGTTGGCGCGCGGGTATCACGGTGCGCCCGGCAGGACTGCGGATCGGTTCGTGGCCGACCCCTGCGGCGGCGGGCGGATGTATCGGACCGGGGACCTGGTGCGGTGGACCACCGAGGGCGCGTTGGACTATCTGGGGCGCACCGACTTTCAGGTGAAGGTGCGCGGGCACCGGATCGAACTCGGCGAGATCGAGACCGCGCTGCTGGCCGATCCGGCGGTGGCGCAGGCGGCCGTCGCGGTCAAACCCTCGGCGGTGGGGGACCGGTTGGTGGCGTACGCGGTGGCCGTGCCCGGTGTTGTCCTGGATCCGGATGCGGTGCGGCAGGGCGTCTCCCGGATACTGCCGGGCTATATGGTGCCCGCCGCCGTGGTGGTGCTCGCGGCGCTTCCGGTCAATACCAGCGGGAAACTCGATCGGTCCGCGCTGCCGGAACCGATCTTCGCGGCGCGGGCCACGATCGCGCCGTCGACCGAATTGGAGCGGGTCGTCGCCGAGGTGTTCGGCGAGGTGCTCGACGTGGCGGTGGTCGGGGCCACCGACGACTTCTATGAGCTCGGCGGGTCGTCGCTGCTGGCTTTCACCCTGTGCCAGCGTCTTTCGGTGCGCTTGCGGCGGGAGGTGCCGCTGTCGGCGCTACTCGGCAGTCCGACTGTCGGCGGTATCGCGGGATACCTCTGCGGTGCCGCGACGCGGGTCGAGCCCGCGACCCCCGGTCCGGATGCCGTGCTCGATCCGGATATCGACCCGACGGTGTGCGCGCCGGTGCGCGGCGGCGCGTTCGGCGATGTACTCCTGACCGGCGGCACGGGATTCCTCGGCGCGCACCTGCTCGACGAACTGCTGACCCGGACCGATGCTCGCATTCGGTGCCTGGTGCGGGCTTGCGACGAGACGGAAGGCCTGGCCCGAATCCAACGGGCGTTGCATCGATTCCGACTGTCCGAGGCGGCGGCGGATCGCGTCGCGATCGTCCTCGGTGATCTGGTCGAACCCCGTCTGGGGCTGAGCGAGCACGGCTATGCCGAACTGGTGGAATCCGTCGACGCGATCTACCACTGCGGCGCGCGGGTCAACCATGTCGACCCGTACCCCAGGCTGCGGGCGGCCAATGTCGAGGGCACACGGGAGTTGTTGCGCTTGGCCACGACCCACCGGGCCAAGGCATTCCACTTCATCTCCACCATCGGTGCGAGCGTCCCCAATACGCCGATCACCGGCGAGATCGACGAGGACACGCACCTGCGTGCCGATCAGGTCCAGGACAATGGCTACATTGCCTCGAAGTGGGCCGCCGAGGAGTTGGTCCGACAGGCCGCCGCGCGCGGGCTGCCCGCCACGATCTACCGGCCCGGCACCCTCTGCGGCGATCTCGAACGCGGCGTGAACAGCGAGGACGATTCGTTCTGGAATATGATCCGCGCCGCCGCCACGCTGGGCATGGCCCCCGATGTCGGCGACGCGTCGATGGCGCTGGTGCCGGTCGGCTATGTGGCGCGGGCGATCGTCGCCATCGCCACGGACGACCCGACCTGCGCCGCGTATCATCTGGTGACTCCCGCGCCGACCTCGGTCGCCGCGGTATTCGCCGCCCTGCGCGAGCACGGCTATCCGATCGAGACGGTCGATCTCGACACGGCCCGGACCCGCCTGGAACAGGAATCGGCGGGCCGCGCCGCCGCCGGTGACGATTCCTCGATCCGCGCGGCGCTGCTGAGCCGCACCGCCGCGGCCCTGGCCGGTCATTTCGACTGGTCGGACACCAATGTGCGGAAGGCCCTCGCAGGCACCGATATCGAATGTCCCGCGATCGACCGTGCCGCCCTCGACCGGTACATCGCGCAATTCGCCGCCACCGGATTCCTCCCGGCGCCGGTAGCGGTCGCCCCGTCCTGAAATTCGACGCGCCGCCGGATCGGCTGGTCACGTGATACGCGGTCGAGTAGGTTCACCACCCGACAGCGAAGCACGCCCAGCCGTCCGGGGCGGGCGGTCGCGCAGTACTCGGCGACACAGGAGGCTTCCCATGATCACCGGCCTGCACACCATCCTCTACAGCACCGATCCCGATGCGGACCGCCGGTTCTTCCGCGATGTGCTCGGCTTCCCGGCCACCGATGTGGGCGCGGGCTGGCTCATCTTCCAGATGCCGCCCGCCGATCTCGGCGTGCACCCCATCGAGTCCGGCAGCGCCCACGAACTCCATCTGATCTGCGACGACCTGGCCGCCACCATGGCCGAGTTGGCCGCGCGCGGTGTGGATTTCACCCGTGACCCGACCATGCAGAGCTGGGGTGTCAGTACCGCCATTCGCCTGCCGGGCGGCGGCGAACTCGGCCTCTATGAACCCCGCTACCCACCCCTGGGTGTCACTCGGCTCTGACAGCATGTCGGTCATGGTGGACATTGATGACCTCATGCGGCGCATCGCTATTCGGGCCGCGTCGGACGGGGCGGATCTTCCCGCATGTGTCGGTGCCGCGCAGGTCGCGCAGGCCGAGGCACAGTTGGGCTTCGCGCTGCATCCGGTGCTCACGCGCCTCTATCGCGAGGTGGCCGATGGCGGCTTCGGACCCGGCTACTGTCTGCTGCCGCTGCTCGGTCCGGGGTCCAGTGTCGTCGGCGAATACCTCGAGCAGCGCGAGGCATCGGTTGGCGTGGAGTACCCGGTGTGGCCGAAAGGCGTTGTGTCAATCCTGACTTGGGGTTGTGGCATGTACGCGGCCGTCGACTGTCTCGACCCGGACGGTCGGGTTCTGCTCTTCGAGCCGAACGCGTACGGCGGCGGGTCATGGGCCGATTGCTGGTATCTGCACTCCCCGAACCTGACAGCGTGGCTCGAATCCTGGCTCGCGGCAACAGGTTGGTTCGATGAGGATGCCCCCGATTGGGACGATGTGTCCGGACCGCGGCCTTGGGAACATGCCGCGGTCCGGCTGTCCTCGGGTGTCTAGGCTTCCGCGGTGACGGGCCTGCGTGCCGAAACACGAAAGTCCGCCTGTCGCAACAGTTCCGCCGCGTCGTCCACGGGCGGGTAGATCCACACGGAATTGACCGCGCGCTTGACCTCCTTTGCCGCAGGCCCGGATTCGTGCAGGGCTCGGTCCCATCCGACGGTGCGCACCGCCCCCGCCGAACCCAGGTCCAATGTGATTCGGAAAGGGTTGGGGCGGAACGGGGCGAGGGGGAGGCCAAGGAGGTCGGCGGCGGCATTGTGACCCGCGAATTTGCCCATGGGCATGGCGTGTTGGCAGCTCTGCGTGACCGTGTTGCCCTCCTCGGCGGGAGCCGCGGCGGTATCTCCCGCCGCGAAGATCTCGGGAACCGCTGCGGTGCGCAGGAATTCGTCCACCGCGAGCCTGCCGAAGGCGTCGCGGTCGGCGGTGATATCGGCGGCGAGGTGGTCGACTCGCACACCGCCCGCCCAGACGACGGTCTCGGCGGCGAGGTGTGTTCCGTCGGCCAGTTCCACTCCCGCGCCGGAAACCGCCCGCAGCGACACGCCGAGACGGCGTCGCACACCGAGTTGATCGAGCGCGGCGACGATCTCGGCGCGCGCGTCCGGTGCGAAGCCCTGCGCGACGACATCGGCGCGATCCAGCAGCACAACCCGAACTTCGTCGGCGAGGCCGTGTGGCGCGGCAATGGCCCGTAGGCGATCGACCAGTTCCGTGGCGACTTCCAACCCGGTGAATCCGGCCCCCACGACAACGGCGGTGAATCGACCCGGCGACGCGGGCTGTTCGGGCAACCGGTGCAGGTGCGCGTCGAGTGCGAGCGCGCCGTCCACCGTGTCGACATCGTGGGCGAATTCGATACCGGGCAGCGTGGGCCGGAACAGTCTGCTTCCGGTGGCCAGCACCAGTCGGTCGTAGTCGAAAGATCCGCCTTCTTCGGTGCGGATCCGGCGGCGGCTCGGATCGATCCCGCGCACCGTGGCGTTGACGATCTCGACGCCGATCGGGTCCAGGATCCGCGCCAGCGGGACGCGCATACTTCCGGGATCGGCCTCGTAGAGCCGGGGGCGAAGCACCAGGTCGGATTGGTCCGACACCAGGGTGACCGAGAGTTCGGATTCCGAAACCCCGTGGCCGCGAGCGAGTCTGACCGCGCTCGCGGCGCTCCACACACCCGCGAAGCCGCCGCCCGCGACGAGTATCTTCAGCACAACTTCCTCCAAATAGGGATATCGAAATAGCCCGGTTGAGGGCCTGATTGGGTTACGGTCGGGACGAGCTCGATAAAGGGGATATTACATGTCCCCTTTATGGCTGGAAAAGAGGGGAGCCGAAGCTCCCCTGGAAAACCAGATCCTAGAGGCCGAGGAACCGGTGGGCATTGCCGCCGAGGATCGCCGCCCGCTCGGATTCGGACAGGAACTCCGAGCGGTGCACCACCTGCCCGACCGGTCGTTCGCCGAGCGGATACGGGTAGTCGCTGCCGAGCATGACCCGACTCGCGCCCAGGGTATCCACCAGGGTGCGCAGCGCGACCGGATCGAAGACCACCGAATCCACACTGAAGCGCGACACGTACTCCGAGGGCGGTCGCTGCGAAGTCGCGATCAGATCGGCGCGCCGGTGCCACGCATTCTCCAACCGGCCGAGCCAGAAGGCGAACGAACCACCCCCGTGGGCGAAGCAGATCCGCAGCGAATCGGGCACCTTGTCGAAGACGCCACCGAGGATCATGGCGATGATCGACAGATGCGTCTCGGCGGGCATCCCCGTCAGCCAGCGCGCCATCCAACGGTCCAACCGGGGTGAGCCGGGCATATCCCACGGGTGCACGAAGACCGGCACCTCGTGGTCGGCGGCGTGCTGCAGGAAGGTCACCACGCCTTCGGCGTCGAGATCGCTGTCGCCGATATGGTTTCCGATCTCCACGCCGCGATGTCCGGCGGCGACGGCCCGATCCAGTTCGCGACAGGCCGCGTCCGGATCCTGCAGCGGCACCTGGCAGAACGGGATCAACCGTCCCGTGTCGGGCGCACAGACCTCGAGCGCCAGATCATTGAAGATACGGGCAATGCCGATGGCCTCCGCGGGGGGCGCGTCGTAGCTGAAGAAGACGGGTGTCGGCGAGACGACCTGTGCCGCGACACCCTCCGCGTCCATGGCGGCGAGTCTTGCCTCGGCGTCCCAGCATTCGGCTCCGATCCTGCGGAATTCCGCGGAGCCGACCATGATCATCGCCTCGCGCTCGGATTCCGCGCGCAGCCATGGCCTTTCGGGGCCGAGTTCGGGCCAGCCGTTCGGGACGAAGTGGGTGTGCACATCGATCACGGGCGACACGGCTCACCCGCGTCCGGGATGCAGCGTGCCGCAGTGGCCGCAGGTGCGCGCGGATTCGGAGTCGTAGAACTGCTCGAAGACCGGTGGCAGATCCGAGACGATATCGCGCACTTGGAGTTCCACCTCGTGCACCTGTCGATGACAGTTGAGGCAGAACCACACGAACTTCTCCAGCGTCCCCTCCTCGCGGATGCGTTCGATCACGATGCCGAGGGAGCCGGCTTCGGGCCGCTGCGGGGAGTGGTGCACATTGCGGGGCAGCATCCACATCTCGCCCTCGCGGATATCGACGCGGTGCGGGCCGTCCTCGGTCATCAACTCGACATGCATATCGCCCTTGACCTGGTAGAACCACTCCTCGTACGGGTCGAGGTGATAGTCCGTCCTGCGGTTCGGGCCGCCGACCACCTGAACGATGAAGTCGCCCATGGGTTCCCACACCTGATGGTTATTCACCGGCGGGCGCAGCAGATGTTCGTGTTCGGCGATCCACGCCGGGAAATTGATGACGGGTGGGATGGTCATCGATCGGCCTCCTGTTCGGTGCGGTCGGGCAGATAGGCGACCGCCTGGATTTCTATGCGCAGGTGCGGATGCGGCAGTTGATGCACCGCGACGGTGGTGCGGGCCGGGCCGCGCGAGTCGAAGTATTCGCCGTAGACCTCGTTGTAGCCGCCGAAATCATTCATATCCACCAGATAGGCGGTGACCTGGACCAGGTCGGTCAGGTCCGCGCCCGCCGCGGCGAGGATATCGCGGATGTTGTCGAGCACCGCCCTGGTCTGGACGCGGATATCGAGATCGGTGACGCCGAATTCGTCCACCTCGACACCGGCGAAGCCATTGTCGGGGCGGCGACTGCTGGTCCCGGAGACGAACAGGAATCCGCCCGCTGCCTTCGCGTGCGGGAAGCGGCCGCGCGGAACCGCCTTGTCGCCGAGCAGATAGGACCCGTGGCGATGAGACTCAGTCATCTGTCGCTCCGATGGTGATCGCGACCCGACCCAGCCCGGTCACCGATACCGTGACGTTGGACAGCGGCACGATCGGCAGCGGGACGGCGGCCGTCGCCGCGCCCGCGAGCACGATCGCGCCGGGGATCAGGGGGAGTCCGTGCGTGCGGGAAAGTCGCTGGACGGTCTCGATCGCCCGCAGTGGATGACCGAGTATGTCGGCGGTGGAACCGGTTTCGGCCACTACGCCGTCGATCGCCATGATGGTTTCGAGGTCGGCGAGGTCGGGGACGTCCGCGAGCGGCCGCCAAGCGCCGACGGCGAAGCGCGCCGCCGAGGTATTGTCCGCGACCACATCGGCGAGCCGGAACTTGAAATCGCGATAGCGGCTGTCGATGATCTCCAATGCCGGAGCCACCTCGATCGCCGCCCCCGCGGCATCGAGTCGGAACGCCACCTCCGGTTCGACGCGCGGATGGATCATCGGGCCGACGGCGACCGTGCCACCGTCCGCGATACGCATGCTCTCGGTGAGCACACCCGCGATCACCTCGGTGACGCCCATCTGAATCGCCTTGGCCCGGCTGGTGAGCCCCAACTTCACGCCGACCACCCCGTCGCCGCGCGCCACCCGCGCTGCGATTCCGGCCCGCTGCACGGCGTAGGCGTCTTCGAGGGTCAGCGTGTGGGAAAGGGTGAGCTGCGCAATGGAGTTCGCGGTCCGGGTGGCCGCGTCGAGTCGAGCGGCCAGCGCCTCGATATTCGGATTCGTCACAGTGCCACACACACATTCGTGGGTTCGGTGTAGAAGTGCAGCGAGTGCGCCCCGCCCTCGCGGCCGATGCCGGAGCGGCCGACACCGCCGAAGGGGGAGCGCAGATCGCGCAGATACCAGGTATTCACCCACGACATGCCGACCCGCATGCGCTGGGCCACCCGGTGGGCGCGTTGCAGGTCTCGGGTCCAGACGGCGGCCGCGAGCCCGTAGTCGGTGTCATTGGCCAAGCGCACGGCCTGTTCCTCGTCATCGAACGGGATGAGGGCCGCGACCGGTCCGAAGATCTCCTCGCGCGCCACCCGAGCGGAATTGTCCGGGACGCGCCAGAGGGTCGGCTCGATCCACGCGCCGCCCGCAAGATCGGCGGGCATATCCGGAATGCCGCCCCCGACAAGCACTTGCGCGCCATCCTCGACGGCGGCGTCGAAATACGATCGCACCTTGGCCCGATGCGCCTGCGAAATGAGCGGTCCGGTGGTGGTGGCCGGGTCCTCCGGCCTGCCGAAGCGCAATCGCCGTGCGCGCTCGGCCAGTCCGGCCGCGACCTCCTCGAAGATGGGCCGCTGCACATAGATTCGCTCGGTGCACAGGCAGATCTGGCCGGTATTGGTGAAAGTCGAGCGGGCCAGGCCCTCCACCGTCGCCTCGAGGTCGGCATCGGCGAAGACCAATGCGGCGTTCTTGCCGCCGAGTTCGAACGACACCGGCCGCACCCGAGGCGCGACGGCGCGCATGATCGCCGCGCCGGTGCCGGATTCGCCGGTGAAGGTCACCCCGTCGATGCCGGGATGGGTGGTGAGGAATTCGCCCGCCGAATCGGGGCCGAAACCGTGCACCACGTTGTAGACGCCGTCGGGGACACCCGCTTCGGCGAGCACCTCGCCGAGCAGCGTCGCCGTCGACGGCGTCTCCTCGGAGGGTTTGACCACCACGGTATTGCCGCAGGCCAGAGCGGGCGCGAGCTTCCAGGTGAGCAGCAGCAGCGGCAGATTCCACGGCACGATCACCGCGACCACGCCGAGCGGTTTGGCCACCGCGTAGTTCAATGCCCGTCGGCCGTCCGGGAATTCGGTGAGATAGGAGTCCAACCCTGCCGAGCTGACCAGATCGGCGAAGGCGCGGAAGTTGGCGGTGGCCCGCGCGATATCGAGATCGCGGGCCAACGCGATCGGCTTGCCGGTGTCGCGGACCTCGGCCGCGACGAATTCGTCGAAGCGCGCCTCGATCCGTTCGGCGACGCGCCGCAGCACAGCGGCACGTTCGGCAGCGCCGGTGCGGCCCCACGGCCCGTCGAGGGCGCGGCGGGCGGCGGACACTGCGGCGTCGACCACCGCGCGGCCTGCCCCGGCGACAATGGCGGTCCGGTGACCCTCGACCGGGCCGAACTTGTCGAACAACTCCTCACCGTCGCGGTAGTCACCGTCGACGAAGTTCCGCACCAGCGGTGTTGTGCCATTGGGCACCGGCGGTGCGGTGCCGTTTGGCACCGGCGGTGCTGTGTCATCGGGCAGCAGCGGTGCTGAATCGGTCATATCTCGGAGACTATGACCAGCCGAAATACCCGTCCAATGCCGAATTTCGGTAGACGTATGCCTGTACGGGTATAGGGTGCGGTCTGTGAGTTCCGCTCGTCTGCTCGACGGTCGCCTGAAGTTGCGACACCTCAACCTGGTCACCGCCATCGCCGATTGCGGCAGCATCGTGGCCGCCGCCGAAACGCTGTTCATCACCCAGCCGGTGGTCAGTCGCGGCCTGCGCGAACTCGAGGAGATCCTCGGCGTCGACCTGTTCGAGCGCGGACCGCGCGGGGTCACCCCCACCGAATCCGGCGCGGTGTTCCTCGAACACGCCAGGGCGGTGCTCGGTCAACTGCGGCTCGCGCAACGTCGGCTCGAGCAACTCGCCAGGGCCGATATCGGCGCGGTCACCGTCGGCACCCACCTGGCCGGATCCAATATCCTGCTGCCGCATGCGATCTCGGCGGCCAAGCGGGAGCATCCCGGCTTGACGGTGATCGTGCGGGAGTCCACGCCGGATCTGCTGCACGCGGCACTGCTCGCGGGCGAATGCGACCTGATCGTGGGTCGGCTCTCCGCGACCGCGCCGGTCGGCATCGTGGGGCACGTCCTGTATCGCGAACCGATCCGGCTGGTCGCGCGGGTCGGCCATCCCGTCCACGAACTCGAGGCGCCCGACCTGCGCCGCCTCGCCGAGTTCCCGTGGGTTTTCCCGGTCGAGCAGACCGAATTGCGGGCCGAACTCGAGGCGCTGTTCATTCGGGAGAATCTGGCCATCCCGGCGGATCGGGTGGAGTGCACCTCCCTGCCGACGCTGCGGGAACTGCTGCTCACCGGCGATTTCCTGGCGGCATTGCCGATGCTCATCGCCGAGCGCGATGAACGCCTGCGCCTGGTGGAGTTCCCGCTGCCCTCGATTCGGCGCGCGGTCGGTGTGAGCGTGCCCGCCGAACGGTCCCCGACCCCTGCGGCGGCGGCGCTGTTCGAGCAGCTCAGGGCGCATGCCGCCGGATTGGATCCGGACGTCGCCTGAATCGCGCCATGCCCGAATGGGTATGGCCGAAGGCCGAATTGGCATTGGTTGAGCATGTGGTTGCCGTCACATACTGCTCGGGTCGACGATGCGCGACGGTGCGCGTCGCCCGATTCCGGAGGTTCCCTTGTCGACCCTATCCACCCAGCACGCCCCGCCTGCCGCACCGAGCCAGATCCGAACTGTGGCATGGGCTTCGGCCATCGGCTCCACCATCGAGTGGTACGACTTCTTCCTGTACGGGACGGCGGCGGCGCTGGTCTTCGACAAACAGTTCTTTCCCGCACTCGATCCGGTCGTCGGCACCATCGCCGCCTTCGGCACGCTCGCCGTGGGATTCGGCGCGCGCATCCTGGGCGGCCTGATCTTCGGCCACTTCGGCGACCGCATCGGTCGTCGCACCACCTTGATCGTCTCGCTGCTGGTCATGGGTTTGGCCACGGTGGGTATCGGTCTGCTGCCCAACTACGACCGGATCGGTGTGGCGGCGCCGCTGCTGCTGGTACTGCTGCGCGTCGTCCAGGGCATCGGGCTCGGCGGTGAATGGGGCGGCGCGGTCGTGCTCACCCTCGAACACGCGCCCGACAAACGGCGCGGGCTGTGGGGATCGTTCCCGCAGCTCGGCACGCCCGCCGGGTTGCTCCTGGCCAACGGCGCGTTCCTGGCGTGCTCGACGCTGCTGGATCGGGCCGACTACCTGGCCTGGGGTTGGCGAATCCCGTTCCTGCTCAGCGTTGTTCTGATCGGCATCGGCCTCTACCTGCGGGTGCACGTGCAGGAGAGTCCGGAATTCGTCGAGCGGGTGCGCCACGACGGTCCCTCGCGCGCGCCGCTGCGTGCGGTGCTGGTCCGGCACTGGCGCCGGGTGCTGCTCGCCGCGATCATCCTGGTCGGAAACAGTGCCGTCTCCTACGTCTTCATGGTGTACATGCTGTCCTACGGGGCGAAGGTCCAAGGACTGAGCAAACCGTTCATGCTCGCGGCGGTGATCGCGGGGACACTCGCCTGGCTGATCACCTCCCCGCTGTGGGCGCTCGCGGGCGACCGATTCGGATTGCGGGACATTTTCGTCTACGGCACCGCCACCCGAATCGCTTGGTCGCTGGTGTTCTTCCCCGTCGTCGATACCGGGAATCGGCCGCTCATCATCGGCTACATGGTCGTCATGGGCGTGATCATCTCGATGACCTACGCGCCCGTCGGCACCCTCGCCGCCGGATTCTTCCCCGTCGATGTGCGCTACTCCGGAGCATCGATCGCCTATCAGATCGCCTCGTTGCTCGGCGGCGGTATCACCCCGCTCGTCGCCGCCTCGATCTACGCCGCCACCGGAACTTCCTGGTCCATCACCGCCTACACCTGCGTCATCTCGCTGCTGAGTCTGCTTGCTTCGCTGGCCATTCCGCGCGAATAGCCAAAATCAGTGCACTCACCGACAATTCGCCCGCTGGATCCCCGTTTACGGTGAGGTGCACCACAACTGCGCGGAGGACGCCATTGCTCGGAATCCAGAAGCCCGGAATCCGGCGGCGATTCCGTGATCGGCTATCGGAAGGCGGTTTGTCAATGGCATCCAGGAAACCCCCGCGCGTCATCGTGGTCGGCGCGGGCTTCGCGGGCTTGACCGCCGCCCGCGAACTCGAGGGGGCGGGCGTCGAGGTCGAGATCTTCGAGGCGCGCGATCGGATCGGCGGTCGAGCATGGACCGCCGAACGACTCGGGCGGCGACTGGAACTCGGCGCGACCTGGGTGCACTGGATGCAGCCGTTCATCTGGACCGAAATACGCCGCTACGGGCAGGGGATTCACCCCAGCCCGCAGGTGGAGTCCGCGTACTGGATCGGTGACGGCGCGGTGCGCAGCGGCAGCGAAGCCGATCTCGACGCCATCCTGTATCGCACGCACGGAAGGGTTTTCGCGGATTCGGCGCGCTTCTTCCCCTATCCGCACGACCCATTCGCGATCCTGCGCGACCCGGATACCGATCCCGAAGTGCGGCGACGTTTTCTCGCCGCCGACGAGGCCGGTGTGCTCGACGCACTCCGCGACGGAACGTTCACCCGTGAGGAGATCGATCTGGCCGACGCCTACTGGTCTGCTGCCTACCAGGGGCCGACGGCCACCGCGTCGCCGCTCATGGCCGTGCACTGGGCGGCGCTGAGCGATCACCGTCCCGCGCTGCTGGACGATCAGACGTTGCGTTTCAAATTGGATGGCGGCATGCACGGCATCTACACGGCGATCGCCGCGGATCTGCGCGCCGAGATCGCCTTGAACACACCGGTCGTCGCGGTCGATCACGACGGGACGAGCGCGAGCGTGACGTTGGCCGACGGCACGGTCCGCGCCGCCGACGCGGTCATCGTCACCGTGCCGCTCGGGGCGTTGAAGAACATCTCGTTCGCCCCCGTTCTTGGCGCCGAACAGCGGCGGTTGATCCGGGAGGGTGGCAACTGCGTCGGATTCAAGATCTGGATCAAGGTCGCGGGCAGGCATTCGATGCTGGCCTGCGCCCCCGGTCGGTACCCGATCTCCTTGCTGCGCACCGAATACTTCACCGAGGACGACGCCACCATCCTCGTCGGCTTCGGTTCCGATCACACCGCGATCGATCTGCGGGATCCGGCGTCGGCCCAGCAGGCGGTCGAGGTCTGGCGCGACGATCTGCGTGTCCTGGCCTGCGACGGGCACGACTGGGTCGCCGACAAATGGTCCGGTCAAACCTGGGCCACCTTGAAGAGCGGCCAATTCTTCAATGGCTGGAGCCTTTTCCGGGAATCCGATTCGCGCCTGCGCTTCGCGGGCGCGGACTGGGCCACCGGCTGGAATGGCGTAGTGGTCGACGGCGCGATCGAATCCGGTATCACCACGGCGCGGTCCCTGATCACCGAGTTCCGCGACGAGTAGTGCTCGGCCCTGAGTCAGGGCCGAGGGGCGGCGACTATCGCGTGCGGAAATGGTGGCCGATCGAGCGGAGGAAGGCCACGGTCTCCTCTTCTCGACTGGCCGCTTCGGTGGGGGAGGTGCCGTAGGCGCGGTTGGCAGAGAGTTTCACCACGGTGACGGCGGCGACGGGATCGACATAGATGAACTGGTTGTAGACGCCGATGGCGCAGAAGTCGCCCCGGTCCGCGTCCGGAATCCACCACTGGTATCCGTACCCCGTCGGAAGGGCGTGATTGCCGACGACCGGGTGGCCGGGTTGCAGATGCGGTGCGTCGGGAGTGACGGACTCGCGCATCCAGGAGGCCGGAATGAGTTGGGTGCCGTGCCAATCCCCGCAGCGCCGGGCCAACTCGCCCAGCTTCGCGTAGTCGCGTGCCGTGAGATTGAGCCCGCCGTAGGCCATTTCGCGCCCATCCGTATCGGTCAACCAGTATCCGGGCGCGGACATGCCGAGGGGTGCGCAGAGCTTCTCGCTCATATAGTCGGCCAGTGTGCGTCCGGTGGCCGCCACGACGAGCGAACCGAGGGCCTGTGTATCGCCGGAGTTGTAGCGGCACAGCGTATTCGGCGCGTGCTCGCGGACCATGTTGGCAACCATGTCGTCGAGCGTCGATTCGCCCGACATGGCCGCGCCGAGTCGGCGGACATCGGAGTCGGGATCGCTGTAGTCCTCGTTCCAGCGCGCGCCGGAGGACATTTGCAGGACCGCCTTGATGGAGACGCCGTCATACGCCGATCCGGGGCGCACCTGGACGTAGTCACTGATCGGGTCGCCGATATCGCGAATCGCGCCGTCCGCCACGGCCATTCCGACCAGCATCGAGACCGCGCTCTTGGCTACCGACATGCTCAGCCACGGCACGTCGACACCGCCGCTGAGCCAGTACTGCTCGCTGACGATGACGCCGTCGACGAGGACGAGTAGTGCGGCGGTCTCGGTTTCTACCAGCAGATTCGCGACGGGGCGGCGGCTGTCATCGTAGGTGTAGGTGTCGGGCAATCGCATCGGGGCGCTCGGGAATTCGTACGGCTTCGGGGCGGGAGCCATGCGGACCGAGTCGGCCAGGCTCGGCATACGGCCGAAGTTCTCGTGCTGGGCGATGCCGGTGAACAGCCCGATGCCGTTGATACCGGGCTTGGTTCGCGTCATGCTGTCTCTCCTCGATGACGATGCTCTGCTGCGCGGCCAGCCGTCCTGCCGGCCCACGTCGCATATATTACACATGTTTCAAACGCTTGTATTGCTCATTTGATCAAGACAACGTAGCCTGGTGTCAGCACTCCCATTTTCGACGCGGCGCGTTAAGTGCTTGTGCCACAGGAGATTTCAATGTCAATCAATAGATATCTGGACGGTCCGTTCGCGCCGGTGACCGAGGAGGTCACCGCATTCGACCTGCCCAGCACCGGAACGGTGCCGAGGGAACTCGCCGGACGGTACCTACGAATCGGACCCAACCCGGTGCGGGTTCACGAACCCGCCGCCTACCAGTGGACGATGGGGGCGGGGATGGTGCACGGCGTACGGCTGCGCGACGGCCGGGCCGAGTGGTACCGCAATCGGTGGGTGCGCAGTCCATCGGTCAGTGCGCAATTGGGGGAGGAACCGAAGGTGGTGGGGGGTTCGCCGTGGGGATTCGCACCCAATGTCCAGGTGGTCGAACACAGTGGCCACACGATCGCACTGGTCGAGGGCGGCCCGCCACCCTACGCGATGACCTACGAACTGGACACCGTCGGCGAATCGGATCTGGGCCGAACTCCCGCCGGATTCTGTGCCAACGCCCATTCGAAGGTGGATCGGTCGACGGGCGAACTGCACTCCGTCGCGATCCAATTCGGCGTCGAATATGTCCAGCACATTGTCACCGATCGCGGCGGTGTGGTGCGACGCGCGGTCGATATCCCGGTGCCGGGAAATCCGAATATGCACGATTTCGCGCTGACGGACAACCATGTGGTCCTCTTCGACACCCCGTTCGTATTCAGCGTGGAACGACTCGGGAAGGGACAGGTGCCGGTCGAGTGGGACCACGATCGGCCGACCAGAGTCGGTGTCCTCCCGCGCACGGGCGCGGTGCCGACCTGGATCGAAACCGCCCCGTGCGAGGTTTCCCACGTGTTGAACGCGTACGAGATGGGCGCCGAGATCGTCATCGATCTCATCGTCGCGCCCGCGCACGCCGATATCACCGATGTCTTCGGCGTCCCCCGCACCCTGGAGCGCTGGCGGGTGGATACAGCGGCCGGAATCGTGCACCGCACCGGAATCGATGACCGCCCACAGGACTTTCCGCGAATGAACGGCTTGCGGGAAGTGCGTCCGCACCGCTACGGATATACGGCGGGGACCGAACTCTATCGGGGCGCCTCGGTGCTCGCCCAGCGGCCGGAAGCCGCCTACCGCAATGCTCTGCTCAAACACGATCTGGAACGAGGCCGCACCGAGACACACGAATTCGGCGCGGACGCGGCGGTGAGCGAACCGGTTTTCGTCCCCTGTGCCGCGCCGAAAACAGAAGACGACGGCTACATCATGACCTTCGTACACAACCCGATACGGGGCGCGGCCGACCTGGTGATCCTCGCGGCACAGGATTTCGATGGCGAACCGGTGGCCCGCATCCACCTACCGGGACGGGTTCCGCTCGGCTTCCACGGCAATTGGATACCCGATGAATAGGAACTATTTCTCGTGCAGCACCGCGGCGATGGTCGCGATCCCTTCGGCCAGGGTGGCCCCGGTGGGCGCGTTGTCGGGATCGATCATCCATTGCACGAGCAGGCCGGTGACCAGGGTCATGACCGTCGCCCCTGCGGCCGCCGCACCCTCCTGATCGGGAAAGAGCCTGGCCGCCAATTGTGTTCGGGCCTCGTCCTGCTCGGCGGCCAGTTCGTCGCGGATATCCTCGGTGTGCAGCGCCTGGGCGAGGACTTCGATATTGGCGGCCCAGAGTTCGCGATCCGTGCCGAAGGAGTCGATCAGCTCCGACCAGAGCCGGTCGAATCGGTCGGCCGGGCTCGACTCGGCGGTCGTGGACGCCGATTCCAGTACGCGATCCATCGCCTCGGCGGTCGATTCGAGCATGGCCTGACTGAGCAGTGCGTCGCGCGTGCGGAAGTGGTAGTTGATGGCGGCCAGATTCGTCTGCGAGGCCGCGACGATATCGCGCACCGTGGTCCGCGCGTAGCCCCGCTCGGCCAGGCTGTGTTTGGCCGCCGCCAACAGGTCGTCTCTTGTGCCCACGTCGTCACCGTACCAGCCGGCATACAGCCGTCAGTGACAAGCATTTGAGACGTTAGTCCGCCAACCGCCAATCTGTCGGTGTGAACTGCTCGACCCGAATCCGCTCGTCGGCGAACCCCAAGGCGTGCAATTGGATCCGCACCTCGTGCAGGAATCCGACCGGACCGCACACCCGGATGTCGGCGTCGGCGGGGACCTCGACCTCGGTGAGATCGACCAGACCTTGCCGGGCGCCGGGCACCGAATCCTGATACCAGAGTTCGACACGCCCCGACGGCAGCTTGCCCATCAGCTCGTCCAGGCGAGCGCGCAGGGGATGGGTCCGCGGGGAGCGGTCGCCGTGCACGACGAGGGTGCGCCGCTCCGGATTGGCACGCACCAACTGCTCGAGCATGCCGATCATCGGCGTCGCGCCGATACCGGCCGAGACGAGCACCAGCGGCACGTCCGCCGCCGCGTCGATCGTGCCGTCGCCGAACGGCACGGTGACATCGATGACCGCGCCGACTCGCAGATAGTCGTGCAGCCAGGTGGAGACCTCGCCCGCCGGACATCCGAGCGCGGCCTCGACGCGTTTGACCGCGAAGCTGTACCGACCCCCGCCCGGCGCGTTGACCAGGCTGTACTGGCGCAACTGCCGCGCACCGTCCGGCAGTTCGACACCGACCGAGACATATTGTCCCGCGGCGAAATTCGGCAGCGGTGCGTCCGGATCGGCCGATACGACGGTGAAGACGGCGATATCACCCGGTTGGTCGTCACGAGCGAGGACCCGCGCCCTGCGGTAAACATCGCCCGGCGCGACTCCTGCCCCGGCGTAGAGGTCGCGTTCGCGTTCGATCAGGGCGTCGGCCATCAACCAGTACACGCGCTCCCATGCCGCGGCGACCGCTCCGTCCACTATGTCGGCGCCGAGCACCTCGACGATCGCGGCGAACAGATTGTCGTGCACCACCCGGTACTGCTCCGCGATCACGCCGAGCGAGGCGTGCTTGTGCGCGATGGTGGACAGCACGGCGTGCGGGTGGGGTCGCTGCGGATCCACCAGGTAGGCGGCGAAGGTGGCGATCGAGGCGGCCAGCGCCCGCTGCTGGGAGCCCTGCGCCTGATTGCCGCGATTGAACAGATCGCGAATCAGCTCCGGATGTCGGCCGAACATGGTGCGGTAGAACACCGCCGTGATCTCGTCCACCTTGGACGCCACCAAAGGCAGTGTGGCCTTGATGGTTTCGGCGTGGCCATGATCTAGAACAGCCTCGAGTTCTATTTCGGTCGCGAGATCGGTGTGCACGGTTATCCCTCTCAATTGGCGACGGCGCGCGGTGGCGCGAGCACATGCAGCAGTCCGATCGCGGGTCCCGAGACCAGATCTTCGAGTGTGTAGCGGTCCAATTCGCGGTAGAACGCCTCCTGCGCATCGGCGAGCGCGAGTCGCAGTCGGCAGGCGGCCACCAGCGGGCACGGGCGAATCCCGGTGCACGCCACGACCTCTCGATCGCGCTCCAACTCCCGCACCAGCCGACCCACCGAGATCGCCCGGCCTGCGGGGGTGATGAACAGACCGCCGGTCCGTCCCCGATGCGATCGCACCAGCCCGAGTTCGACCAGTCGCGTCACCGCCTTGGCGATATGGTGTTCGGAGGCGTCCACCTGCCGCGCGATCAACCGCGTGGTCACCCGAGCCTCGGCCGCTTCGCTCACCGCCAGGCGCATCATCGCCCGCAAACCCAAATCGGTGAACCGTGAAAGCTGCATGCCCGCAACGCTATCCATTCGGATTCCAGAATTCATCACTCGACCGACGTGTGCTTTATTACGCATTCCGGTGCGGATTATCTTTCGGGATGTTCGATCGACGTTCCCTGAAGCGGATTCAATGTGAAACCTGCTGTACAGGGCCATAATTGACGCTGGTGGCGACTGGGTGGCGGCACGCCGCGGCTCGTGTCTTTCCGAAAGTCATCGAAATATGGGCACTAGGACCCTATTCCACGAATTGCGCGTCCAAAAATGGCGGTGCGGGCGAATCTGATTTCGGAATGTTCTTGTGTGGGAATTCAACTGAGCAACCGTTGCGACTCAGGAAGAGAGCCGCTCCGCTCGGGCGCGCAGGTAGCGCTGTTCGGGAAGGCTGGTGGTGCGACGGGCGGCCAACAGGTAGTCCGCCCGTGCGGCGGCGGTATCGCCCGCCAGTTCCAGCAGGTGGGCGCGAGTGGCCGCGAGGCGGTGATGGCGGGCCATGCGGTCGTCGGCGGCGAGGTCGGCGAGCATGGCCAAACCCGCCTCGGGTCCGCGCGACATGGCCACGGCGATGGCGTGATTGAGGGTCGCCATGGGGTTCGGCGCGATGCGGCACAGCACCCGATAGAGGAATTCGATTTGCGGCCAATCGGTTTCGGGCTGGACATGCAGGGAGGCGATGGCCGCCTGGAGTTGGTAGGGACCAAGCGGCGCGTGACGCATGGTCTCGGTGATCAGTTGGGCGCCCTCCGCGATCAGCGAACTATCCCACCGTGTTCGGTCCTGTTCGGCCAACGGAATGAGGCCGCCGTCGGCATCGGTGCGCGCGGCGCGGCGAGCGTCGGTCAACAGCATCAGCGCCAGCAGTCCGGCGACCTCGCCGTCCTCGGGCAGCACGCGGTGGATGACCCTGGTGAGCCGGATGGCCTCGGCGGCGAGGTCCCGGCGTTGCAGTTCGGGGCCGGAACTGGCCGTGTAGCCCTCGTTGAAGGTCAGATACAGCACCTGGAGGACGGCGTCGAGGCGCTCGGCGAACTCGGGTCCCTCGGGCATAGTCAGTGTCGAACCGGTGGCCCGGATACGCGCCTTGGCGCGACTGATGCGCGCGCCCATGGTCGATTCGGGCACCAGGAACGCCCCCGCGATCTCGCCGGTGGTCAAACCCGCGACCGCGCGCAGCGTCAAGGCCACCTGGGAAACGGGTGTCAGCGCCGGATGACAGCACATGAACAGCAGCGACAGGGTGTCGTCCTGGTCGCCGACCTCGTCCTCCGGACCGGGTGCGACCAGCGCGTCGGGCAGTTCCCTGCTCGCACTGGAGCTCTCGCGGTCACGGCGGGCGCGCTCGCCGCGGATGTGATCCACCACCCGCCGCGAGGCCACGGTGACCAGCCAGCCGTACGGATTGTCGGGCGGTTCGGCGGGCCACTGGATACTGGCCGCGAGCATGGCCTCCTGGAGGGCGTCCTCGCACGCGTCGAAATCGCCGAACCGGCGCACGAGCGCGCCGAGCACCCTGGGGGCCGAATCCCGCAGCAGCGGTCCCGGATACTCGGCGCCCACGTCACATCTCCAATCCGGCGGCGGCCATCACCGGCCGCACCTCCACCGCGTCGCATCCGGCCGCAGGCAGCAGCGCCGCCAATCGCGCGGCCCGGTCGCGATCCTCGCAATCGAGCAGATAATAGGCGGCCAGGTCCACCGGAGAGTCCAGATAGGACCCCTCTGCGACCAGGCCCGCCGCCCGGACCAGCACGCCTGTCGACGGGTCGGCCAGTTGGTGACCGTCGATGAGTTCACCCGAATCCCGCACCGCCGCGAGGAACTCCGCCGCATCCGGCGCACCGTCGGCGTACACGGTCAGCAGGAACCTCATGCGCTGAAGACCACCTCGCGCACCTCGATGCCCAGCCCTGGAACCTTGGCGTCCGGAATCATGGCGGCCAGTTCCAGCGCCCGCGCCCGGTCGGCGCATTCGACCATGTAGTAGCCGCCGAGGAATTCCTTCGCCTCGAGGTAGGGTCCGTCGCTGACGGCGGGCACCCCATCGCGCACCCGGACGACGGCGCTGCCTTCGGGTCCGGCCAGCGCGGCGGTGCCGACGAGCTCCCCGGAGGCGCGCACGGCCTCCATGAACGGGCCGTGTCCGGCCATCACCTCTTCGCGCTCCGCATCGGTCAGTGCGTCCCAGACCTGCGGGTTGCTGTGCATGATCAACATAAACTTCATGACATCTCCTCGGATGGCGTCCCGATGACGCCTCATTGACTGGTCGTTGTCGTCCGGCGGATTTTGACATCCTCGGGTGCGCCGGTCGGCGGCACATGCCGCAGCAGGCGGGTGATCGTCACCGCGACGAGCGCGAGCAGTGCCGCGCTCAGCGCGCCGACAAGGTGCAATCCATCCACGAATGCGGCCTTGGCCGGGGCGAGCAGAGCCCCGGCGAGATCCGGCGGAAGCTCACGCGCGGCGACCACCGCGTCGGTCAAGCCTTCTCGCGCTGCCGCGGCGGCGTGCGCGGGTATCCCGCTGGGCGGCGTGAAGCGCGCGCCGTAGACGGCCGCGCCGATACTGCCGAGCGCGGCCAGTCCGAAGGCGAAGCCGAACTGTCCGCTGGTCTCGTTGAGCGCGGACGCCGCACCTGCTCGCTCGGGCGGTGCGGAGGTCAGGACCAGGTGGATGCTCAGGGTCGCCATCGGACCCGCGCCCAGGAAGTTGAGGGCGAATCCGGTCGCCAATACGAGCGGTCCCGAGACGGAGTCGGTTCGGGTGAGCAGCAACAATCCGCAGATCGAGATGATCAATCCGCCGCCGATGACATACGCGGGTCGGAAGCGGCGGGCCAGTATCGGCGCGACGACGAACGAGAGTGCGTTGAGCCCGATGGCGGGCATCATCCACAGCCCGGCCGCTACCGGCGAAAGACCATCGACCAATTCCAGGTGCTGGGTGATGAACAGCATGATCGCGCCATTGAGCAGCGCGCAGGTCGATGTCGCGCCGAGCGCGGTCGCGAAGGAGCGGTTGGCGAACAGTCGCAGATCCAGCAATGGACGCGGCAGCGCGCGCTGCCTGCGCACGAAGACCACGCCCAGCGCGACACCGAGCACCACAGCGGCCGAAGGCACTGCGTGCCAACCATTCTTGGCCAGTTCCTTGAGCCCGTAGCTCACCGGGATCACGGCCGCCAGCGAGAGGACGACACTGGACAGGTCCAGCCGCCCGGCCGCCGGGTCGCGGTATTCCGGCAGCAGGAACGGACCGAGCACGACCAGCAGCAGCATCGCGGGCGCGCCGAGCACAAAGACCGAACCCCACCAGAAATGCGCGAGCATTGTGCCGCCGACCAGCGGCCCGATGACCGCACCCGCCGAGAAACACAGGCCCCACAGCCCGATCGCCGTACCCAACTGCTTCGGATCTCGGAAAAGGGTGCGGATGAGCGAGAAGGTCGAGGGCGCGAGGGTCGCCCCGGCCACACCGAGCGCGGCGCGGGCCGCGATCAGCATGGGCGGACTTGTCGAATACGCCGCGACGACAGAGATGACGCTGAAGGCCGCGGCCCCGATCAGCAGCAGCCTGCGCCGCCCGATCCGGTCGCCGAGGGTGCCCATGGTGATGAGGAATCCGGCCAGCAGGAATCCGTAGACATCGGTGATCCACAGCAGTTCGACGCTGCTCGCCCCGAGGTCGGCGCTCAGTTGGGGTAGCGCGAGCAGCAGGACGTAGACATCAATGGAGACGAGCAATGTCGGCAGGGCGAGCACCGCGAGCGCGACCCACTCGCGCCGCCCGGCCCGTGCCGGGGTGGTGTCTGACATGGGGAGCCTTCCGGTGAATTGGACAGTCACCGGAGGGTCGTGGCCACCGCCCGATTCTTGACACCGCGCCTGCGGGATCAGACTTGGGTCCTCAGAGGGGACAACATGGCTCGCATCACAGGCCAAGGATCTATACGGTCCCGTATAAGCAGGGCTACGCTCCGACTTGTACGTCACCGTATAGGACTTTGGAGGGCCGCGATGAAGCAGCCGCACGGCAATCGAACAATCAAATGGACCGGCGGAATCATCGCCGGGATCAGTGCGGGCCACCTCGCTGTCGGACTGTCGCTCAGCTCCGGCTACTTCGGCGACTGGCTGTCATTGCGACTGTGGAACCACTGGTGGGAGGACACGGTGCCCGCCATGTCCTTCTGGGCGAATCCGGGCGGTTTCGGCCTGCCGCTGGCGCTCATCGGCGTGCTCGTGGTCTGGATGAACCGAAACAACATCGTCCCACCCGCCTTCCTGGCCTGGACCGTCCTCATCTGGAGTCTCGCAATAGCTTTCATGGCCGAGCCGACTCCCGCCCCCGTCGTGGTGGTCGCCGCCGCCGTACTTCTACGCAGCATTCGATCCGCCACGAAAGCCGTTGAACCACAACAAATGCAGCCTGCAGGCAGTGTCGCGTCGCAGTAGGCCGCGTTGTTGCCGCCATTGCGGGCAGAAGTTGGTCGGGGTGCGCCCACTCGTGAACCATCTCGGCGTCGTCGCGCGAAGCCGCAGATATCCGACAAAACGCCCAGTAGGATTGGCGGCGGATCACCCTCAACCCGTGTGTAGGAGTCCGAGGAGGAGATCATGGCCACGCTGCACATTCCCGATCCGGTCGCCGAGGTCCTCCGGCGCCTGCGCGAGATCGGCGCGGCGCTCGATCCCCGCGACGGTATCGCCTGGTGCAACGCGATGCGGATGCGCGGCAACGAACTCATCGCCGCGCGGATCGCCGCCGGATGTTTCGCCGATCCGCAACAGGTCGACAATCTCGAAACACTCTGCGCCCAGGCGTATTTCGCGGCATTGGCCGCCGATGATCACGGCGTGTGGCCGAATCCGGCCTGGCATCCGGTCTTCGACGCGCGCGCCAACCGCACCGTCTGGCCGCTGCAATTCGCGCTGGCGGGTATGAACGCGCACCTCAATCACGACCTGCCGCTCGCGGTGACCAAGACGGGGGCGGATCGGCACGTCGTCCGGAAAGTCATCGACTCGCTCGCCGAGATCGAGGCCGAACTCAGGGCCGAAGCGCAACCGCGACTGCGGAAACTGGCCACCAGGGACGCCGAGGCGCTCGAACACATCCTGGCCGGCTTCAGCGTCGCCAAGTCGCGCGACACCGTTTCGGCCACCGTCGAAATCCTGTGGGCGCAGCGCGACAACGGCGAGGTGCGCGCCATGACCGAGCGCGCGCTCGAACAAACCGTCGCCACCACGGGCCGAATACTCCTCACCCCGGTGGTGCCGCCACCGAACTGACTACGGCGCCGCCGCGAACTCCCGCGCGAGCACCTGTCGCGGCTCCGGAAAATGACACGCCGCCCGATGACCGTCGGTGGCCGCGCCCAACTGCACCAGCGGCGGCTCCTGTTCGGCGCAGATCGCCTGCGCCTTCCAGCAGCGCGTGCGAAACCGGCATCCGGAAGGCGGATCGATGGGCGAGGGAACATCGCCGGTGAGGCGGATCCGTTCCCGATGTCGGGCGCTGTCGGGATCGGCCTCGGGCACCGAGGACAGCAGCGCTTGGGTGTAGGGGTGGTGCGGTCGGCCGTAGAGGTCGGCGCGATCGGCGACCTCCACGATCTTGCCCAAATACATGACCGCGACCCGCTCGCTGAAATGTCGCACCACCGCCAGGTCGTGGGCGATGAAGACGAAGGCGATGCCGAGCTCGCGCTGCAAACGCTGCAACAGGTTGACCACCTGCGCCTGAATGGAGACATCCAGCGCGGACACCGGTTCGTCGGCGATGATCAGCCGGGGTTGCAGCGCCAGCGCGCGAGCCACGCCGATGCGCTGCCGCTGCCCGCCGGAGAATTCGTGCGGAAACCGGTTGAAGTGTTCGGGATTCAACCCGACCGTCTCGAGTAGTTCGCGCACCCGATTGTGGCGACCGCCGGGCGGTTTGATGCCATTGATCTCCATCGGCGCGGAGATGATCGCGCCAACGGTCTGGCGCGGGTTCAGCGAGGAGTACGGGTCCTGGAAGATCATCTGGATCTGCGAGCGGATGGGCGTGAGCTCGCGACGGGTGCGGTGGGTGATATCGCGCCCGTCGTAGACGATGCTGCCCGCGGTGGGTTCGAGTAGCCGAGCCAGCATGCGCCCGGTGGTGGATTTGCCGCAGCCGGACTCGCCCACCAGGCCGAATGCCTGACCCGCCCCGATACTCAGGTCGATTCCGTCCACCGCGCGCACCGCGGCCGTGTGGCGTTTGAAGACGAACCCGGTGCGGATGGGGAAATGCATCTGCAGGCCGGTCGCCGTGAGCAGCGGTGTCTGTGCGGTCATGACGCCTTCCCGGTGCTGAGCTTGGGCCGGATCTCGTCGCCGAAGATGCGGTCGGCTGCGGTGTCGGCCAGGTGGCAGGCCGCGCTCCGCTCCGAAACGAGTTGCGGCCGTTCGGTTTCGCAGCGCGCGCCGTCGACGCGCGTCACATAGTCGCAGCGGGGATGGAAGGGGCATCCCGGCGGTACGTCGATCAGGCTCGGCGGTGTGCCGCGCACGGGAGTCAGCGGGTGCTCGACATCGCCGCCGAGGTGCGGGATGGACGACAGCAGGCCCCAACTGTAGGGGTGACGCGGTTGTCTCAGCACTTCGTGCGCCCCGCCCCGCTCTATGCCCCGCCCCGCGTACATGACCAGAACCTCATCGGCCATCTGCGCGACCACACCCATATCGTGGGTGATCAGGATGATCGCCGTGTTGAACTCTTGTTGCAGGTCGCGCAGCAGGTCCAGGATCTGCGCCTGCACCGTCACATCCAGTGCCGTGGTGGGTTCGTCGGCGATGAGCAGATCCGGATCGCAGCACAGGGCGATGGCGATCATGGCCCGCTGCCGCATACCGCCGGAGAATTGGTGCGGATAGTCGTCGGCTCGGCGTTGCGGCTGCGGGATGCCGACCTTGCCCAGCATCTCGATTGCCCTGGCGCGGGCGCGTTTTCGACTCGCGCCGGTATGTCTGCGGTAGGTCTCGACGATCTGATCGCCGATGGTGTAGTACGGCGAGAGCGCGGTGAGCGGATCCTGGAAGATCATCGAGATCCGCTTGCCCCGATACTGGTGCATGGTCCGCTCCGACGCCTGCGCCAAATCCGTTCCCTCGAAAAGGATCCGGCCGCCGACGGTGGTCGTGGTGCGGTCGTGCAGGCCGAGGATCGCCATGGTGGCCACACTCTTGCCCGACCCGGATTCGCCTACGATCCCGAGCGTGGTGCGCCGCCGCAGATCGAATGACAGACCGTCCACGGCCTTGACCACACCGTCCTCGGTGCGGAAGTGCACCAGCAGATCCCGCAGCGAAAGGATGGTCATCGCAGTCTCACTCTCGGATCGATGAACGCGTAGATCAGGTCGACCACGATATTGGCCACCACGATCGCGGTCGCCGCCAGCAGCACCACCGCCATCATCACCGGAAGATCGGAATCCTGAATGGAATTCGCGGCCAACTGGCCGATGCCGGGCAGATTGAAGACGGTCTCGGTGATGATGGCCCCGCCGAGCAGTACGGCGATATCGAGGCCGAGCAGGGTGGCGATCGGACTCATGGTGCCCCGAAAGGCGTGTTTGAGATACACATTCGCCGGACCCATCCCCTTGGCGCGCACGGTGCGGATGTAGTCCTCGTTGAGCACCTCCACCATCGACGATCTGGTCAATCGCGCGTAGTAGGCGGCGCTGATGATGGCCAGGCAGACCCACGGCAGCACCAGGCCCGTCGCCCAGCGCACCGGATCGGTGAGCAACGGAGTGTAGCTGGGCACGTTCATGATTCGCGTCGAGTAGACGAACAGGAACAGCAGGAACGGGCCGAGGACGAAGATCTGCTGCGCGCCGCCGAGCACCGCGAAGCCCTTGGCGATCTTGTCGGCGAGCTTGCCCCGGCGCAGCGCGGCCAGCAAGCCCAGACCGACGCCGACGATCAGGAAGATCACCGCCGCGCCGATGGTAAGCGAGAAAGTGACGGGTATCCGGTCGATGATGGTGTCGAGCACCGGGCGGTGGTTGTGGAAGGAATAGCCGAGACACGGCGCGGCACAGTCGGTGTCGCCGATGGTGCGGCCTGCGAAGATTCCGGTGAGATAGTCGAGGAACTGCTGCCAGACAGGTTGGTCGACGCCCATCTGATGGGCCACCGCGGCGACAAGTTCGGGCGTGCAGGTCTTCCCGCAGGCCAACCTCGCGACATTGCTACCGGGGGCGATATAGAAAAGAGCGAAGGTGCCCGCGCAGATCACCAGCAGGATCACGATCCCGCCGAGTAGGCGGCGGACAAGGAAAGCCAGCATTCGGGAGTCTCCGAATCGGTCGCGTCCGGGCCGGGCGGGCGGCCCGGCCCGGATCTGCTACTTCGTGAGATAGGCGTTGTACAGGTCGAGGCTGGAGGCGAGGATATCCATCCGCGCGCCGCCGACTTTGGAGCCGAACATGATCTGCTTGCGGGAGTAGACCAGCGGCACCGCGGGCGCGTAATCCTTCTGGATCATCTGGTCCAGCGGCATGTACAGCTTGCCCTGTTCAACGATGTCCTGCACCGCTTGCACCCGGTTGATCTCCTCGTCCACCTTGCCGACCTTGAGTTGGGCGAAGTTGTTGCCGCCGTCCATGACGGCGCCGCCGTAATACAGTGCGCTGTAGACGGTCCGATTGGTCGGCCAGTCCGCGCTCCACTGATTCCAGATCAGGTCGTACGGGTTGTCCAGATTCTTGATGGCATCGTAGAAACCCTTGTCCTGCACCGGATTCAGATTCACCTTGAAACCGGCAGCCTCCAGCGCCCGCTTAATCGGCGCACCCCACCGATCGGCCGTGGGGGTGGAATCCCAGGCGATATTGACGGTGTAGCCGAGTTTGCCCGCCAGGGTCAGGATCTGCTTTGCCTTGTCCGGGTCGCCATTCTCGCCGACTCCGAACGGATTCGGCTCCTTCTCATACCCCACCGAGGTGCGCGGACTGAGGGTGGTGGCGATGGTGCCGAAGAACGGTCCGCCCTGCGTGGTGACGACATCCTTCGTCGGGAAGGCGGTCGCGATGGCGCGACGCACATTCACATCGGTGACCCTGGCGGTGTTGATGGCGAATGCCTGGAGCCCGCCGGTCTCCTCGTCGACGACGCGCTTCTTCAGATTCGGGTCCTGCATGATCGCCTGAACCTGGTCGGCGTCGACACCGCTGTAGTAGGCGGCGGCATTCGGATCAGTGTCGGCCTTGAGCTGATCGGTCTCCTGCTTGGCCTTGACGCCGAACTGGAAGTGGATCTGATCCGGATACTGGTGGCGCACCGAATCCGAATTCGGGTCCCACTGCGGGTTTTTCACCAGGGTCAGCGTCTTGTCCACCTCGTGCGAGCCGATCTTGTACGGCCCGGTGGCCATATCGCCCAAACCTTCGGCGTCGAGCACGTCCGGTTTGGCGTCGCGGTCCCGGCGAATCGGCACGGTCTGCGTCATGGACACGGCGAACGGCAGATCCGACTGCGGCGCGGCCAGATGGAAGATGATCGTCTTGGCGTCGGGAGTCTCGATCTTGTCGGACCCCAGTTCCTGACCCGAGAACGGGCCGGGATAGAAGGAGTGGAAATCGTCCTTGCCGGACAACCAGATCTGCACCCACTGCGGTCCGGTGGCGAATTTGGTGTCGAAGGAACGCTCGACACCGTATTTGATGTCCTCGGATTTGATCGGCGTCCCATCGGCGTATTTGACGCCGTCCTTGAGGGTGTACTTCCAGGTCTTGCCGCCGTCGGAGGGTTCACCGGTATTGGTGGCCAGATCACCTACCAGCACCATGGTGCCGTCGTCGTTCTGCTTGAGCAGGGTGAGGCGACGGTTCATGACGCGGAACGCCTCGTCGTCGGGCGCGGTGTAGATCTTGGCCGGATCGTAGTGCGGGAAGTCGGCGCGCCAGGTCAGATTCAGTGTGCCGCCCGATTGCGCGCCCGGCACCGGCGCGGCCGGACCGCGGGACTGCTTGCCCTCCGCGTCCAGGGTCAGCTTGTCCTGGGTGGCCTTGGGCTGATCACCGCCGCCCGCATTGGTGCCGCCCGCCGAACAGCCCGCCATGGCCAACGCGGCGACCGCCGCCAATGCGGCGGCGCGCGCGAATTTCCTTGTCCTCATACCACTTCCTGCCTCCTCCTACCGGATCACCGGCGACCAGATGGTTAGCGGCTTCCCTTCGGGTCGAGCGCGTCGCGCACCGAATCCCCGAGCAAGTTGAAGGCCAGGACGAACAGGATCATCGCGATACCGGGAAACACCAGATACGTGATGTCCGTGGAGATCAGGCCCGACCCGTTCTGCACCATGACGCCCCAGTCCGGCGTCGGCTGGGCGATGCCGACACCGAGGAACGACAGCGCCGCCTCCGCCGTCACGTACGCGGGCAGATCCAGTGTCGCCAACACCAGAATGGGCGCCCAAAGATTCGGCAGCAGCTCGCGGAAGATGATGCGACCCGGACCCGCCCCAGTCACCAGCGCCGCCTCGACGAACTCCCGCTCCCGCAGCGAGAACACCTGCCCGCGCAGCAGCCGCGCATTGCGGGTCCAGCCGAACAGGGCGAGCATGCCGATCATGCTGACCACGCGCACCCACACCGGAACCTCCTGCCCCACCGCCTGATAACTGGCCCAGGCGACCGGCATGAACGCGAGAATGAACAGCGTCGATGGCACCGAGAGCAAGGTGTCGGTGATCCGGCTGATCACATAGTCGATCCGGCCGCCCAGATATCCCGCGGTGACGCCGAGCACCACGCCGACCACCGTCGTCAGCAATGCGACGGCCACCGAGATCAGCAATGAGGTGCGGATACCGTAGACCAGCACCATGAGAACATCACGGCCGGTATGGGGTTCGATGCCGAACCAAAAATCGCCGTCCATACCGCCATTGGGTTTGATGGGGAAGCCGGTATCGGTGAGCAGACCATTGCCCGGCGTCGCGTACGGCGTGTAAGGGTCCTTGCCGTAGCCGAGCGAGATCAATGGCGCTCCGAGGCCGACCACAAAGAAGAACAGCACCACGATCCCGGCGAGCACACCGACCCGGTCCCGTTTGAAACGCAGCCACGCGAGTCGGCCGGGGGAGCGGCCGACCGGCCCTTTCCCGGCGCTCGAACCGGCATCCGGCGCGCTCTCGTTCGTGAGTAGGGCGGCCACGGAACCCCCAAGTTACCCGTAATTCAAGAAAGAATGGGCGAACGGTAAAGCCGCCGAGGTGTCGCCGTCAACCCCTAGTTCGCCTTAGAGACATCGAAAGTGGTTGCGCAGCTACGGAATCGGGCGGGGCCTAAAACCCGTCTTCGCTGGTGGCGCGGTAGAAGTCTCGGATACGGTCGGGGGACAGACCTTTCGCCGCCGTGAGGACGGTGTCGCGCAGGGAGCGGGGTGCGCCGTGCGCGTCGGTGAGGTCGGTTGCCTCGAGCGAGGTGGCGATCATGGTCGCTCCCGCCAGATCCGCCTCGCGCAGATTCGCACCGTCGCAGCGGGTTCCGGTGAGATCCGCATTGGTCAGATGCGCGCCCGCCAGATTCGCCTCGGTGAGGTTCGCGCCGCGCAAATCGGCGTCGGCCAGGAACGCGCCCCGCAGATCCGCGCGCCGCAGGTCGGCGTTGGACAGGCGTGCGCCCGGAAGGCACAGGGCGCGCAGATCAGTGCCCGGTAGGGCGACACCGGTGAGATTCATTGGGGGAATCGGGTGTTCGGCCGTCTTGCCGAGCCTGCGGTGCAGGATGTCGAGGACCGTCTCGGACTCGAGATCGTTGCCCGGCGGGGTGGGGCGGTGGCGCAGGATATCGGCGTAGATGCCGAGAACCAGAACTCGGTCATCGGGATTCGGGCCGGACAGCCACGGTTCGAGCATGCGCAGGGCATTGGCGCGCACCAAGGGGCTCGGCGCGCCGAGGCGGTCGGTCACCTGGAGGAGCCGGGTGAACATGGTGTCGGCCATGAGGTGATTTCACACTGTTCTCAGGCATGGGGCGCGAAACACGGTGCCTGTCTTGCGCTACCGGCTTCCGGTGATCCCGTTTCCTCGCACCCGCGGTCGTCGCCGGGGTGCAGATCCAGGTCGGATCGTCGATGTGATCGGTGAGTGTCAGGTGCAGGTCGGCGTCGGCGTGTAGTCGCGGCGGCGAGCAGATTGAGCAGACGCGCGAATCGTGCTCGCTGGCCGTCGATTTCGTCGGTGGTCAGCACGAGGGCCGGCTGGGGGACAGCGCGTGCCGCGCAGATGAGTGCGAGGGTGGCGTCCGGATCGCCACCGATATATGTGTCGAATATCCTGGTAGACAATAGCTTTCTGCTGAACGATTTTCCGTTCAGTTCACTGGCGCTGGACCTTGGTCAGGAAATGTGTCAGCGCGGAATGTACGGCGGTGGTGTCCTGCCGATCGAGGGGACCGCGCAGGTCACGGTCGAGTTCATTGACGATGGCGATGCTGTGGGCGAGGAGTTCGCGGCCCTGATCTGTCAGCTCCAAGGTATGTACGCGGCGGTCGGTGGAGCCCTGAACGCGATTGATGGCGCCCATGGCGACAAGGCGATCGACCAGGGCGACGACGAGGCTTGGTGCGACGCCGAGTGTGTCGGCTACCTCGCGCTGGGATCGGGCGTGGCCCGCATCGACCACGGCGAGTACACCGACTTGGCGGTGCGTCAGGCCGAGGGGTTCGATTCGGGCTCCGAACATTTGGGTGATCCGGGTGCCGATCACGCCGAGTTTGAAGCTCAGTGATCCGAGGAGATCTTCACCGTTGACACGATCCATGGCGCAGATACTATCGTCCTCAGATCATTTAGAATCTGAACGATTCTAAGAGTGAATAGTGGGGGTGCTCAATGTCGATCTGGCTCGTCTGGGTGAATGCGGTTGTCGCGCTGGTCAGTGTGGGTTTCGCGATTGCGGGAGTGCTCGCGCCCGCAGCATTGGCGCGATCCGAGGTGGTGGTTTCGACCCGGTATTTCGCCGCGATGTATGCGACGCGGGCGGTTCCGGTCGGGATCGCGGTGGTTGTGGCGGCGTTCTTGTCTGTTCCGCATGGCGTGTGGATCGCGCTGCTGGCAGTGGCGGGTGCGTGCCAGGTCGGCGATGCGGTGATTGGTTTGTGGCGGCGGATACCGGGGCAGGTGGCGGGGTCGGTGATCGTCGGTGGGGTCCATCTGGCGTCGATGGCGCATCTGTTGGTGGTGGGTTGAGGCACCGCTATCGGCTGCGGCGCGACCTCGAAGGCGAATGCGGCGGGTGCTGATCATCGCCGGTTGTAGGGCTGGGCCGGAAACCGCACCCGCCGTGCGCGGTGGCCGAGCCGAGATACGGTACTCACGACATGTCGGACAAGCGCACGGTGTGGGCGACGGCGGTCACCCGCAGCCCGGTTGCCGCCGATTGGATGGCCGTCAATTGAGCGCCGAGTGGAAGTCGTTGCAGGGGAACGGTGAAGGTGAGGTTTCGGCGCAGCAGTGCCAGGGGAATCGTGGGACCGTCCCCGGCGGTTCGAACCGAGACCGGAGTGACTTCGATACCGTTGTCGGTCGGTGCGACAGTGACGACGACCGTTCCGGCTACCGGAACTCCTTCCACCGGGAATGTTCCCGAGACGCGCAGCCCGTCCGGGCCATTGGAAATCGACTCCACCTCCGGCGGCGCGAAATGTTGGATGGTGTCGAACGGCACCAGTGCCGTCGCTGTGGCTGTTTGCGCGACAATATTCGACGTTCGGCCTTGGACCATATCGGTCAACGGTGCGGACACCCCGGTCAGGGCGACGTCCAGGTCGTGAACCGAAATCTGCTGCCCACTCCAGTCCCCGACGCGGATATCGATGTCGCGATAGGTGCCGTCGATAGCCTGCGTCAGGAACGGAACGCCCCTGATCTCGACGTGCGGTCGATCCGGCAGCGAATAGCCGGCGGCGATCTGCCTGCCGACCTCATTCTGCACCAGCACAACTCCGCCCCGATCACCCGCGATCAACCCGATCCCGAGTACCCCGATCAGCAGCACCAGTGTTCGCATCCGTTCGCCCTCCCTTCCATCCCACCATCATCCAGGCAGTTCGGAGCACGGGGTTGCCGGGGTACGGCGTGGGAGGTTGCCCCGGAAGATCATGTCGACAACTGCCGCCGACAGCGGTCCCGACTGTGATAGGGACTAGTTGAGACATCATCGACTGAATGGAGGCTCGGTTGAATTCGATAGCAGCGTCGAGCGATTCCGCCATACTCGCGCCGAACGGACAGATCGACGAGGTGCACGCGAGTGCGGGTCGCGCCGGGGCGGGGCAGCGATGACCGAGACCGTCGCCGGTGTCGATGCCGCCGCCATCCGCCGCTGGTTCGACCAACTGGCAGTGGAATACGCTGCCCCACTCGGGTTTCAGCGAATCGGCCTCGGCCAGTCGAATCTGACCTACCGCGTCACCGATGCCGAGGGCCGGGTGTGGGTACTGCGTCGCCCGCCCTTGGGTCACCTGTTGGCCTCCGCGCACGATGTGGCACGTGAGGCGCGGATTATCGCGGCTCTGGAGCACACCGAGGTGCCGGTCCCGCGCATCCTCGGCGTCACAGCGGAATTCGCCGAAGTCCCGCTGGTGCTGATGGAATTCGTCGACGGCACCGTGGTCGACACGATGCAGGTCGCGCGGGCGTTGACTCAGCCGCAGCGGCGCCGCATCGCGATGTCGTTGCCGCGCACCCTGTCCCGGATCCATGCCGTCGACCTTGCCGAGGTGGGTCTGGCCGACCTCGCCGGTCACAAGCCGTACGCGCAGCGCCAGCTCAAACGTTGGTCCGGCCAGTGGGAGATGTCGAAGACCCGTGAACTTCCCGAACTGGACGACCTGACCCGCCGCCTGGCCGCCGCCGTCCCGGAGCAGCGCGAGATCAGCCTGGTGCACGGCGATTTCCACCTCCGCAACCTCATCACCGCCCCGGACTCGGGTGCGGTGATCGCCGTCCTCGACTGGGAGTTGTCCACCCTCGGCGACCCGCTGGCCGATATGGGCAGCTTGCTCACCTACTGGCCCGAACCCGGTGAGACCACCGGCGGCGATTTCGCCCCCTCCACCTTGGCGGGATTCCCGTCCCGCGCCGAGATGGCCGGTCTGTACCTGGACGAGACCGGCCGCGACCCGGCGGCGCTGCACTATTGGCACACCCTGGGACTGTGGAAGCTCGCGATCATCGCCGAGGGCGTCATGCGCCGTGCCCTGGACGAACCCGAAAACCGGGCCGCCGCAGGCACTCCCACCCCCGAACGCATCGATGCCCTGGTGCACAAGGCCCGCGAAATCGCCGCTGCGGCGGGCATATAGCTACCAGGGGAGCACGCCCTCGGCGTCGAAATAGCCTCCGGTCGGCCCATCGGGACCCAACTGCGCCATGCGGGCGATGATTTCGGCACTCTGCTCGACGGTTCGAGTGCCGGAGTTTCGATTCAGGTCGGTGTTGGTGAATCCGGGCTCCACAGCGTTGACGCGCATGTTCGGGAATGCCTTCGCGTACTGCACGGTGATCATATTGACCGCCGCCTTCGACGCCGGATAAGCGACACCGGGATAGGCGTGACCATCCGACCCAGGGGTGGACACTCGGCTGAGCGAGGCCAGAGAGCTGCTGACATTCACCACCACCGGCGCGGCGGACCGCTCGAGCAGCGGGAGAAAAGCGTGCAGGACCCGCACCATACCGAAGACATTCGTCTCGAAGGTCTCCCGCATCAGGTCCGCGGTCAAGTCGGCAGCGCCGACGATGCCCGTGTCCTGCCACTCCGGTGCGATCCCGGCATTGTTGACCAGCACATCCACGCCGCCGTCGGCTTCGATCACCTTCGCGGCGGCCTGCACCGCCGCGTCGTCGCCCACATCCAACTGAACGAACCTCCCGCCCAGCAGTTCGGCGGCCCGCTGCCCGCGCTCGACGTCCCTGCTGCCGATGTAGACGCAGTGACCTGCGGAAATGAGTTGGCGTGCGGTTTCGAATCCGAGCCCCTTGTTGGCCCCGGTAATGAGTGTCGACCTCATGGCACCAGATTAGGGTCTGCAGTGCGGTCCAAGTCAACTGGAATAAGCTTGCCGCCACGGCGGAAACCGCTGGCCTGCCGGCTGGTTCGAGGGCGAGCATGGTGCGGTGCGGACTGCGGAACGGATCGAGTGGGATCAGCTGCCGGAAGGTGTTCGGGCAACTGTCGAGCAGCGCTTGGGTGCCCGCCTGATGAGGGCTTGGACGCCGGTCGGCGGGTTCAGTCACGGGATGGCGGCGCGGCTGGAATTCGCGAATGGGCGTCGGGTTTTCGCGAAGGCGATCGACGTGGCGGATGAACTGGCAGGGATGTATCGCGTGGAGTCGCGGACCGCGGCCCGATTGCCGAAAGACGTGCCCGCGCCGCGGGTCTTGTTCGATCTGGAACACGCGGGGTGGTTGGTGACCGTATTCGAGGATGTGGCGGGGCGCCATCCCCGGTTCGACCGACCCGGTGAGCTGGCGGCTGCGCTCGCGGCGGTCGCACAGTTGGCGCAGGTTCTGAATCCCTGTCCCCTTGAAGGGATTCCGACGATCGCCGAGAGCTACGGGGCGGTGTTCGGTCGCTGGCTTGCTTTCGCCGAATCGGATGCGCCTGCGGATCTCGACGTGTGGGCGGTGCGGAATCTGACGCGGCTGGCCGAGCTGGAAGGTGAGTGGTCGACGCGCACGATGGGAAATACGCTGCTGCATACCGATCTTCGGCCCGACAATATGCTGCGGCGCGCGGATGGCACGGTGGTGGTGGTCGATTGGGCGTGGCCGTGTCGCGGTGCGGCATGGGTGGACCTGGTCTCGCTGGGACCATCGATCGCCGCGTGCGGGGTGGATCCGGATCCGATCCTGGCCGAACATCCCGTTACCCGCGCCATCGATCCTCGGGCTGTGGACGCGTATCTCTGTGCGCTGGTGGGGTATTGGGCGCACAGCAGTCGAATGCCGGTGCCGTCGCGCTCACCTCGGCTGCGCGAGCATCACGCCAATGCCTACCGGGTGAGCCGCGACTGGCTGCGGCGCAGAGTGGGATGGTCGTAGCGGTCCGGGACCGCTACCGATCACTCGCTGAGTCCGATACCTCCGGCGCTGGACCAAGCGGTGGCCGCGAGTTCCCCGGTCCACGGCGACCGATACCGGTGTGCACCGGAACCGACCTTGTGTCGCGGCGTCCCTGGAATATCGATGATCGCATCGGACCCCTGGGGAACGGACACCCCGACATCGAGCACATCCTCATGGATACGCCACTCGATGGCGGCATCCCCGAATGGCGTGGTGTGTCTGGCCCGCGCCGAGGTGATGCCCCCGCCGGGGCGGGGCTGGAAGAGCACCGTGCGGTAGCCGGGCGCGGCGGGGGCGAGTCCGGCGATATTGCGGTGCATCCAGTCGGCGACCGCGCCGAGGGCGTAGTGGTTGAACGACACCATCTTGTCCTCGAGCACCCGCCCGGTGTCGGGGCGCAACGAATCCCACCGCTCCCAGATGGTGGTGGCCCCGCGCACGACCGGATACAGCCAGGAGGGGCATTCCGTTTGGCGCAGTAGGCGATACGCGATATCGAAGCGCCCCGATTTGCTCAGCGCGTCGAGAATGCTCGCGGTGCCCGCGAGTCCGGTCCCGATTCGGAAACCTTCCGCGGCGGCCAGTTCGGCGAGCCGGTCCGCCGCGGCGGCGCGTTCGTCCTCCGGCAGTAGATCGAAGGCGAGGGCGAGGCTGTAGGCGGTTTGGGAGTCGCTGGTCAGGCGGTGGGTGTCGCGGTCGTAGAAGCGGCGCACGAACGCGTCGCGAACCTCCTGCGCGAGTTTGCGATAGTGGGTGGCGTCATCGGGTCGGTCCAAAACCTCGCCGTAGCGGGCGAGGTGCGCCGATGACCACGCGAAATACGCGGTGGCGACCAGGTATCGGTCGGTGCGACCGTCGGCCGGATCGTGCGCGGGCGCGCTCGGATCCAACCAGTCGCCCAACTGGTGGCCCGATTCCCAGATGCGGCTCTCGCCTGCGAGCCGATCGACCAGGTCGACCCAGGCCCGCGCCGAATCGTATTGTCGCCGTAGAATTTCCGGATCGCCGAAGCGTTCGTAGAGCACCCACGGGGTGAGTGCGGCGACATCGCCCCATACCGCGCTCGGCTCGGGCGGGTAGGTCCAGAAACCCGGTGTGGGCACGTAGGGCGTGTACCAGGTGACGGTGCCGTCGGGCAGTTGGTCGGCGGCGACATCGCGCAACCAGGACGAGAGCATGCCCGAGCAGTCGTAGAGGTAGGCGGCGGTCGGCGCGAAAAGCTGGATATCGCCGGTCCATCCGAGGCGTTCATGGCGCTGCGGGCAGTCGGTGGGGATGTCGAGGAAGTTGCCGCGCATACTCCACACGGCGTTCTCGTGCAGACGATTGAGCAGTTGATCGGAGCAGTCGAACCAGCCGGTCCGCACCATATCGGTGTGGTAGACCCTGGCGACGATATCGCCCGCGGCGACGGCGTGCGCGAGATCGCCCGGCCAGCCGTCGATTTCGGCGTAGCGGAAGCCGTGGAAAGTGAAGGCGGGTTCCCAGGTCTCGGTGCCGCGCCCGCGCAGCACATAGGTGTCGGTGGCCTTGGCCGTGCGCAGCGAGACGGTGTAGATCTCACCGTCCTGCATGACCTCCGCGTGTCGCAGCACGATCCTGCTGCCGACCGGCCCGGCGACTCGAATGCGCAAGCGGCCCACCAGGTTCTGCCCGAAATCCAACACCGACCTGCCGGACGGCGTGCGCAGCACGGCGACCGGCCGCACCTCCTCGGTGCACCGCACCGGCGGACCCTCAGGGGCGACAAGGGTTCTCGGATCGCGCGCGGCCACCGCGACGGGCTCCCACCGGCCCGCGTTCGTGCCCGCCTCGGACCAACCGTCGATTTCCTGACGGGCGTCGTAGGTCTCGCCGTCGTAGTTGCCGCTGAACAGGATCGGTCCGGGCGTGGCGGTCCAGTCCGGACCGGTCGCCACGATCTGCCTGCGGCCATCGGCATAGTCGATCTCCAACTGGGCCAACAGGGACAGATCGGTGCCGAAGCGGTCCCAGTCGCCGTAGACGCCGAGGCCGATGCGGCTGCGGTACCAGCCGTCGCCGAGCAGCGCGCCGAGCGCGTTGGCGCCCGGCTGCAAGTGATCCTTGACATCATAGGTGTAGTAGCGCAAGCGTTTCGGATAGACGGTCCAACCGGGCGCCATGGCGTCGATACCGACCCGCCTGCCATTGATCTCGGCCCGGAAGACGCCGTGCGCGGTGATATACAACCGGGCGCGAACCACCTTGCCCTGCACCGGGAATTCGGTGCGAACCAGTGGCGGACGACGGCGATCCTTGTCGGGGCCATCGGGCCACGCGCCGCCCACCGGTACGGCCACCCAGTCAGCCGGATCGAGCAGCCCGGCCTCGACGGTCGCGCTCGGACCCCAGACCGATTCGGTGCCCTGCGACCAGATCCCGACCCGCACCTGCGCCGATTCCCGCGAGTCCAAGGCGCGCGTCGGCCACGCGACGAGCGCCGAATCGGCCCCCGCTATCCGCCCGCTGCGGAACACCTCGCCGTTCGCGCGGACCACTTCGATCTCGTAGCCGTCCTGTCGCCATTCGGCGGGCGCCCTTGTGGTCCAGGAGATTCGGGGCCGCGCCTCGCCGATGCCGAGTGCTTGGCGATGGTGTTCGAACGACGGTGCGGAGACATGCGATTTCATGATTCCTCGCGATCGTGATCTCAGGGGGTGACGAGCACCTTGAACTTGGGGGAGTAGCCGGACGACAGTTCCTCGAAGGCGCGCGGGGCCCCGGCCAACTCCACTCGGCGGTCGATCAGCCAGGAGAATCGGTCGGGATCGGCGGCGACGGCGTGGGCGGCGGTGGCGAAATCCTGCTCCGCGTAGCACCAGGTGCCCACCAACTGCTGCTGATTGGTGATCAGCGTGAAGTCGGGCAGTCGCAGCGAGGGCGTCGCCATGCCGACCAACCCGACCACTCCGCCGCGTCGGGTCGCGCCGAGTGCGGAGCGCACGGTGTCGTCGCTGCCGACCGCGTCCAGGACGATATCGACCTTCGCCACCCCGGCCTCAATGAGCACATCGATGAGCGGACGGCCGGGAGCCGTGCGCAAACCGGTCGCGCCGATTCTGTTGGCCCCCTCCAGCTTTTCTTGATCAATGTCGACCACATGCACGCAGGCCGCGCCCTCGTGCAGCGCGCCCCAAGCGGTGGCGACGCCGACCATGCCGCTGCCGATGACGGCGACCCGCGCTCCCGGCCCGACGCCCGCGCGCCGCGCGGCATGCAGACCCACCGCGAGCGGTTCGGTCAACGCGCAGGCCGGATGCGCCTGCCGTACTCGAATCGCGTTGCGCGCGGGCACGATCAGACATTCGGCGAATCCGCCGGGCAGCGCGGTGTCGACGCCCATGACCTTGACCTCCTCGCAGAGGTCCGAGCGCCGGTCCGCGCATACCGCGCACCGCCCGCACCCGAGGACGGGATTGACGACCACCGCATCGCCGACCGAAAGATCGACGCCCGCACCGACTTCGGTGACGGTTCCGACGATCTCGTGCCCCATCACCTGCCCGGCCCGCCGTCGCCCGGTGCTGCCGGTGTAGCCGTGCACATCCGAGCCGCAGATGCCGACCGCTATGGGACGTACGGCGACCGCACCGGGGCCGGGAGCGGGAGTTTCGGTGTCCCGCAGGGCTAGTCGGGTGGGGCCTTCGTAGACAAGCGCTTTCAAGGCAGCTCCTAGGTTCCTGGATTGATGGTCAGTCCGCCGTCGACGACGAGGTCGGCGCCGGTGATGTAGCGCGCGCCGGGATCGGCGAGCAGGACGACGGCCGCCGCGACATCCTCGGGTCGGCCGATGCCGAGTGGCACCCGTGCTTCGATGGCGCCACGTCGACCGGGCGTGGCGAGGTCCGCGCGGTTGATATCGGTGGCGATGATGCCGGGTTGTACCGTGTTGCAGGTGATTTGGTGTGGCGCGAGTGCGATGGCGATCGACTTCATGAAGGCCGACAGTCCGGCCTTGGTGGGGCAGTAGTGTGCCTGATGCGCACCGCCGGTGAAGGCGGAGATGGACGACACCGCGATCACGCGACCACCGGTCCGCCCGGCCCGGACCATCCGCTTCGTCACCGCCTGCGTGAGCAGGAACGCGCCGCGCAGATTCACCTCGTGCGTCCGGTCCCACAGTTCGGGGGTGATCTCGAAGAAATCGGCGAACGGGCAGATCCCGGCATTGTTCACCAGTACGTCGACCACACCGTGTGCCGCCACCGCCGCATCCAGCGCCGCCACCGCCTCGGCGTCGCCGATATCGGCCTCGACCACGATCGGTGTCCCACCCGCCGCCGAAACCAGATCCGCCGTCAGCTCGGCCGAATCCTGTTCGCCGGGTGGATGATTGACCACCACGCGCGCGCCATGCCGACCGAACGCCTCGGCGACGGCGCGACCGATGCCGCGCGCCGCGCCGGTCACCAGTACGAGCCGCCCCTCATCGCGGCTCATGCCGGTTCTCCGTTCGGAAAGCGCACGAAGTTCTGCGGGTCATAAAGCGGGACAATGATCTTCGCGTCCCGCCTGACCCGCGCGTAGGTCTGCAGGCTCTCGTAGATGTTCTCGGTGATGCCGATGGGATGGTTGTCCACGACATTGTCGAGATGGAAGTAGCTGTCGGACAGGGCGGCGACACCGGCCTCGGTGTCGACCTCGACCACCAGCGAGGCGCGGTGGTGGCCGCCGCACCACCAGGTCCGCAGTCCGGGCGCGACGGTGTCCTCGTCTTCGAGCAGATGCAGGCGCGGCCAGGCCGGACCGGTGAGGTAGTTCAGCAGCGGCTGCGGGATGGAGGTGCGGCGATCGTCGTGCGGGTGGTCGTGGCTGGTGTGGAAGTGCACCCAGCCGCGGCGCGCGAGATGGATGGTGGCCGCGGGGAATGCCATGACATTGCCGACGGTGTAGAGCTGTAAGGGCGTCAGGATGACATCGGTGACCTCGGTCGGATCCACGCCGACACGCCGCAATTGGTCGAGCAGGAACTCGCCGTCGGCGCGGCGCAGCGCGGCCCGTTCGCCGAGGAAGCCCGCCCAACCGCGATTGAGTTCGGTGAGATCCTCCGGCGGTCCGGTATTGACCAGGGCGGTCCGGTCGCCGCTGCGGATCAGGGCGACCTGGAACTGCAAGGTGCGCCACCGGTCGAAATCGCGCATCCAGCGCACCTCGGGTCCGGGGACCTCGCCGATTCCCATGGACAGCAGTGTGATTCGGTAGTTCATGACCGCTCCGCCGCCGCGAACGCATCGATGATGTTCTGCACCGCGCCCGCGCGCAGGGCGGGCATGGCCTCGCGCGAACACCACGAGGCGTGCGGGGTCAGGATCGTATTCGGTGCTGTGCGCAGCGGGCTGTCGGCGGGCAGCGGTTCGCTGTCGAAGACATCCAGTCCGGCCCCGGATACCGTGCCGTCGCGCAATGCGCCGTTGAGCGCGTGCGCGTCGATGATCGGTCCACGGCTGGTATTGACCAGGATCGGTTGGCGGCGGGTGCGGGCCAGCGCCGCGCCGTCGATGGCGTGACGGGTGTCGTCGGTGAGGGGAGCGTGCACGCTGATCAGGTCGGATTCGCGCAACAAGTTGTCGAAGGAGGCGCGCTGGTAGCCGATATCGGTGGCGTAGGGGTCGCAGACGAGGACCCGCGCGCCCATCGCGGCGTAGGCGCGGCCGACCAGGGTGCCGATCCGGCCGAAACCGAACAGGCCGACGGTGGCGGTGCTCAGCCGCTTCATCGTCGGGGCGCCGGTGGCGGCGTCCCAGGCGCCCGCGCGGACCTCGGCGTCGAACTGCGGCAGCCGCCGCCACAGCGCCAGGCCCAGTGCCACCGCGTGGCCCGCGACCTCTTCGACGCAGTAGTCCGGCACATTGCGCACCTCGATCTCGCGCTCCCGCGCGGCGGCCGTGTCGATCATGTCGATGCCGATTCCGACCCGGCTGATCAGCCTGCACGAGCTCGCGGCGGCCAGTACGGCGGCGGTGATCGGCGCCCACTGCACCAGCAGTGCGTGCGGGTCGAATTCCTCGATCTCGCGCAGCACCTCGGCCTCCGAGGCGCACCGCGCGACCCGCACCTGCGCGCCGAGTTCGCGTTCCAACCGCGCCACCTCGTAGCCCGGATCCCCGAGATCCAGATCCGTGATCAGAACACGCACAGCAACTCCTCTGATAAGTGGTCGGTCATTCGAGAGTATGGCCGCGACTGTGTCTTGCGCAACAGTGGATTTGTGACATGTCTTGTGGCTATTGACCAGTGGATACTTGCCGAACAGGTTCCAGGATGCTTCACTGTGATCTATTCCATTCGGTCAACTTCTCAGATATGTTGACTCGACCATGGTGGCCAGCGCGGCGGCAGGGCCGCGCCCGAGCAAAAGGCCGGGAATCGGTGAGGCAGAAGCTGAGCGACGGAATCGTCGACGACATCCTCGGAAAGATCGGCAGCGGTGAACTACCGGAAGGTTCGGTGCTGCCCGCTGAGGCGGCGCTCGCCGCGCAATACGGGGTCGGCCGCAGCGTGATGCGCGAGGCGCTGCGCGGACTGGCGGCGAAGGGTTTCCTCGTATCCCGCCAGGGCAGTACTACGACGGTCGCGCCACGCACCCAGTGGAGCGTGCTCGATCCGGACTTCCTCGCCGCCAACTCGGGGGCGGCGTTCTACGAGGAGTTGCAGGAGGCCCGAGAACTGCTGGAGCCCTTGATCACCCGACTGGCCGCCACCCGGCGGCCACCGGAGCTGATCGATACGCTGCAGCGGCTGCACAGCGAAATGATCTCCGCGGGCGCCGATCCCGAGCAGCACGCCGAACTCGACGTGCGCTTTCACGAAACCCTGGCCACCGCCACGGGCAACACGGTGCTGGTGTCCATGCACAACTCCATCAGCAACATGGGCCACCGCACCCGCGCCGCGTCGGCCGCCATACCCGGCGCGGTCGAGCGGGCCATCCATTGGCACCACCAGATTTTGGAGACGGTCGCGGCGGGTGATCCCGATACCGCGGAGGCGGCGATGCGGATGCATCTGCGGCAGGTTCGCGGCGAACTGTCCGCGGTCCAGACTGCGGCGCGCATCCCCGAGGAGCCGCGCCAGAAGAAAGGCACACAATGATCAAATTCGTTCGCTTGGGCGCTCACGGCAGCGAACGGCCCGGTGTCATCGACGAATCCGGGACGGTCTTCGACCTACGATCGCTCACCGCAGATATCGACGGTGCGTTCTTGGCGGCGGACCCCGTCGCCGTGACCAGGCGGGCACTGGCCGAGGGCAGGCTCGAAAAGTGGTCCGGCGCGGCGGAATTGCGCATCGGCGCACCCATCGCCCGCCCCACCGCCGTCATCTGTATCGGTCAGAACTACGCCGCGCACGCCGCCGAATCCGGCAGTGCGGCTCCCGAGCAGCCCATCATCTTCTTCAAACATCCCAACACCGTCGTCGGGCCGACCGATGACGTCACGATCCCGCACGGCGCGACAACGGTCGACTGGGAGGTGGAATTGGGTGTCGTCATCGGCAGGCGGGCCAAATACCTGACCTCCGACGCGGAAGCGCTCGACCATGTGGCGGGCTATGTCGTCAGCCACGATGTCTCCGAACGCGACTGGCAGACACAGCATTCCGGCGGACAGTGGTCGAAAGGCAAGACCGCCGAGGGCTTCAACCCCGTCGGCCCGTGGTTGGTGCCCGCCGAGGCGGTGGATCCCCAGCGGCTGCGACTGTGGTCGCGGGTGAACGGCGCGGGCAGGCAGGACTCCAATACCGCCGACCAGATCTTCACCGTCGCCCAGTTGGTCCGCCACCTGTCGCAGTACATGGTGCTCGAGCCGGGCGACCTGATCAATACCGGAACCCCCGAGGGCGTGGCGCTTTCGGGCCGCTTCCCCTATCTGCGCGGCGGCGACGTCGTGGAAATGGGAATCGAGGGACTCGGCGCGCAGCGCCAGACCTTCGTACCCGCACCCTGATTCGTGCCCGGATACCGAACACCGCGCTGTTCGGTATCCCCGGCGCGTCGACCCGCACGGGTCGTTCCCTGCGGAAGTCCCGCAGTGCCTTGGTTCTGCCCGCACCGGCTCGACAACCACCGGCTCCAGACTCCCGCCCCTCCCTGCTCGAAAACCAGTCAGGAGCATCGAATTGAGTACATCGACCAACCGCGCGGCATCGCCCGCCAAAAGACCGGTGGGCAAGAAGCTGTGGTACCTCGCCACCGTCGCGGGCATGGCCTCCTATCTCGACGCGGGCGTCATCGTCTCGGTCGGGCTGAGCCTGTCACTGTGGCGGCGGGAATTCGGACTGACCGCGGGCACCATCGGAATGATCAGCGCGGCACTGACATTCAGCATCGCCGTGGGCTCGCTGTTCGGTGGGCGGCTGGCCGATATGTTCGGACGCAGGCGCATGTTCACCCTCGACCTGCTCGTCTATGTGGTGGGTGTCGCGCTGATCGCGGCCGCCGTGAATCCGAGCATGATCGTCGTCGGCGTCGTCATCGCCGGATTGGCCGCGGGCGCCGATCTGCCGACCTCCGTCGCGGTGGTCGCCGAACTCGCCCCTGCCGAGGTGCGCGGACGTCTCGTCGCCTTCACCCAGGTGATGTGGGGGATAGGTATCGCGGTGGTGACCGCGCTCGGCTTCGTGGTGTCGAAGATGGGTATCTCCGGTGCGCGGCTGCTGTTCGTCCACCTGGCCGTGCTCGGCGCGATGACCTGGGCGGTGCGCACTTTCAGCACACTGATGCAGCAGTTGGAGGACCAGGCGCACGCGCGGGCCGACGATGCCGCGCAGGCGGGCGGTCCGGCATTGCCGCTGCGGGAACTGTTCGGCCGCAGGGAATTCCGCACCGCGCTCATTCTCACCGCCTGCTTCTATGTGGCATGGGGGCTGATGGCCAATACCTGGGGCCAGTTCAAGGCGTACTTCCTCACCACGGTGAGCGGGGCGACTCAGAGTTCCGCCACCGCATGGCTTTTCATCGCCACGGTCGTCGGCGTGCTCGCGGGTGTGGTGTTCGCCGGAATCGCCGACGGACCGTGGCGCAGGCCGCTGTTCTTCCTCGGCGCGGTGGGACAGATCATCGCCATGCTCCTCGGCGCGCTCACCGGCGGCGAGACCTTCTGGATCATGGTGCTGGTGCTGTTCGGCTTCAACCTCGGCTATCCGTTCGCGGGCGAGGCGATCTACAAGGTGTGGACCCAGGAGAGCTTCCCGGTCAACGCCCGCGCGACGGCGCAGGGATTCACCAATGCGGTGGCGCGCTTCGTCTTCGCGGGTTTCGCGGCGATCACACCGCAGATCATGGATGACAGCCCGAGTCTGCTGCTGTGGATCCTGGTCGGGTGCGCCACCGGTGCGCTGTTGCTCGGCAGTCTGCTGATCAGGCGCGACAACGCGGAATCGATGCAGGCCGCGCGTCGAGTCGCGGTGTCCTGAAAGTGATTTCGGCCCGGTTCGGTTCGCCGAACCGGGCCTTCTCCGCTATCGGGAGACGATCACCACATCGAGCGTGCGCGGTCCGTGCACACCCTCGACGCGATCCAATTCGATATCGCTGGTCGCGCTCGGACCACTGATGAAAGTCAGCGGCCGGTGCGGATCGAGGGCGGCGAACGCCTGCGGCACGGTGTCCACGATCTGATCGGCCCGGATGACGCAGATGTGGTGGTCGGGCACCAAGGTCAGCGCCCGCCTGCCCTGTCCGGTCCCGCCGTCGAGGACCACGGTGCCGGTGGCCGCGATACCGAGAACACAGCCGGTCACCACGACGTCCACCGCGTCGAGATCCGCGACCGACAGCGCGCTGGGCTCCCCGTCGACGACACATTCCCGATCGGGACGCCAATCAGGTGACAGACCCGGCGCCAACAGCACCCGACCATCCGGGGCGATCAATTCGGTGATCAGTGCCGCGACCCGATCAGAGGTGACCCGATGCACCTGAGCCCGATAGTCGTCGACGGTGTGCGCGAACCGCTCCACATCGCCGGGACCCGATGCGGGCGCGCGCTCGTAGTCGCGCGGAATAGGCTGTGCCGCAGGCACTTCCCCGATCGCGGATCGGATGCGAGCCAGCATCTCGGCGCGGGCGTTCATACTTCCCCTTCGGTGTGGGTGCGGGACCACCACTGGCGGAATGTCTCTCGCGGCGGAGCCGGAAAGTCCCGGCCCGCTGTCCATTTCGAACCCGGATAGGGCAGCGCGGTGATCCGACCCTTGCGACCGCCCAGCAGCCGCGCCCCCTTGGCCGCCGATTCCGCCGCCGCGAACCGCTTCGCCGAACCCATCACCCAGCCCGCCGCGCGCATGGCCAGATCCTGCGGACTCGGCGGCCCCTGCCGCGTCGCGTCGACCTGCTGCGCGCGCAGATGCACCAGGATGCTCGGAATATCGATCCGCACCGGGCAGGCATCGAAGCAGGCACCGCACAGCGTGGAGGCATAGGGCAGTGTGGCATTCGGATCGTCGCGGCCCGCGTTGCCGGTGAGCTGCGGGCTGAGGATCGCGCCGATCGGTCCGGGATACACCGAGCCGTAGGCGTGTCCACCGACCCGTTCGTAGACCGGGCACACATTCAGGCAGGCGCTGCAACGAATGCAGTGCAGCGCCGACCGCCCGACCTCGTCGGCGAGCGCGTTGGTGCGGCCGTTGTCCAACAGCACCACGTGCACCTGCTGCGGTCCGTCGCCGGGGTGCACACCGGTCCACATCGAGGTGTACGGATTCATCCGTTCCGCGGTGGACGAGCGCGGCAGTAGCTGCATGAACACCTCGAGATCGGTGAACGACGGCACCAGCTTCTCGATGCCCATGACGGTGATCAGCGTCTCGGGCAGCGTCAGGCACATGCGCCCATTGCCCTCCGACTCCACCACCGCCAACGTTCCCGTCTCGGCCACACCGAAATTCGCCCCGCTCACGGCGACCTTGGCGCGCAGGAATTTCCGGCGCAGATGTGCGCGCGCCGCCATCGCCAGCTCGCGCGGCACATCCGAGATATCCGGATCTATACCCGGCATCGAATTCAGGAAGATCTCGCGGATCTCGGCCCGATTGCGGTGAATGGCGGGAACCAGGATATGGCTGGGCTTGTCGTCGCCGAGTTGGACGATCAGTTCGGCCAGATCGGTCTCGATGGCCGCGATACCTGCACCGGCGAGGTGCTCGTTGAGCCCGATCTCCTGCGTCGCCATGGATTTGACCTTCACCACCTCATCCGAGCCGGTGGCTCGAATCAGCTCGGTGACAATACGATTCGCCTCGTCGGCGTCGCGCGCCCAGTGCACGGCGCCGCCGCGCGCGACCACGTTGCGTTCGAACTGTTCCAACAGTTCCGGAAGTCGGCGCAGGACCTCGGTTTTCAGCGCGCTGCCCGCGAATCGCAACTGCTCCCAGTCGGGCACCTCCGCGACGGCGGCGCGACGCTTGTCCCGGATGGTGGTGGTGGCCGCGCCGAGATTGGCGCGCAATTGGGTGTCGGCCAGCGCGGTTCGCGCGGCCTTGGGGAAAGGTTCTTCGCCACGCAGGTTTCCGGTGCCCGGTACTCCGAGGAAGGTGGTCATCGTCGGCTTCCCGTCGGCTCGGTACTGGCCAGGATCTCGGCGAGGTGCACGGTGCGGACCCCGGTCTGCAATCGGGTCAGACCGCCGCCGATATGCATCAGACACGACGAGTCGCCCGCGCTGCAGACCTCGGCGCGGGTGCGCAGCACATTGCTCATCTTGTCGGCGAGCATGGCCGTGGAGGTCTCGGCATTCTTCATGGCGAAGGTGCCGCCGAAGCCACAGCACGACTCCGCGGCGGGCAATTCGATCAGCGTCATGCCGTGCACGGCGCGCAGCAGGCGCAGCGGTTTGTCACCCACCCGCAGCATGCGCAGCGAATGGCAGGTCGGATGGTAGGTGACCCGGTGCGGGTAGTACGCGCCGACATCGGTGAGTCCGAGCACATCGACCAGCAGCTCCGAGAGTTCGTAGGTGCGGGCGGCGATCTCGTCGGCGCGGGCGGCCAGGTCGTCGTCGCCGTGGCGGCGGGCGATCATGGCGTGCTGGTGGCGGACCGAGCCCACGCAGGAGCCCGACGGGGCGACCGCGACGTCCCAGGACCGGTCCTCGAACGCTTCGACGTGGTGGCGGACCAGTGGCAGCGCCTCGGCGAAATAGCCGGTGTTGATGTGCATCTGGCCGCAGCAGGTCTGTTCGGTTGGGAACACGACCTGGTGGCCGAGCCGCTCCAGCAACTGGACCGTGGCCACCGCCGACGCGGGGAGCAGTGCATCCGCCAAACAGGTGGCGAACAGGGCGATTCTCATCGACACCTCCAGGGATCTGTGGTCGGACCACAGTACCCCACTGTGGTCCGACCACATCCGGCTATGGTGAATCCGTGCGAACACATGAGGTGGTCCTGCGCCGTATCGAACAGGATCTCGCGGCGGGCCGCATCGCCGTCGGCGCGAAACTGCCCCCCGAACGCAGCCTGGCCGAGGAACTCGGCGTCGGCCGCTCCTCGGTGCGCGAGGCCATGCGCGTGCTCGAGGCCATGGGCATCGTTCGCACCGCCGTCGGATCCGGACCGGACGCGGGCGCGGTCGTCGCCGCCGACCCGGCCGCCTCCATCGGCGCGGCCCTGCGCCTGCACGTCGCCACCGGCACCGTTCCCGTCCGGGATATCGTCCAAACCCGCACCCTGCTCGAATGTTGGGCCGTCGACCAGGCCGCCCGCGCCGAATCCCGCGACCTCGGTCGAGTCGACGCCCTCCTCACCGCCATGGACGACCCGACCCTGACCCCCGACGAATTCCACAACCTCGACGCCGATCTCCACGTCGCCCTGGCCGCCCTATCCGGCAACGTCCTCATCGAGGCCATGATGATCTCCCTGCGCGAATCCATCCGCGCCTACGTCATGCGCACCGTCGCCCAACTCGACAACTGGCCCGAAATTGCCGCCGCCCTCCGTCGCGAACACCACGCCATAGTCGCCGCCCTCCGAGCGGGCGACGGCCCCGCCGCCGCCACCCACACCCGCCACCACATCGAAACCTTCTACGGCCACCTGACCGACCCGCCTACCGAGCCGCGTTCCACAGCGCAGCCACCGGCACAGCGCTGAACTTCGGGCCGGAAAGGCAAGGTGTCGGCACCGATGTAGAGAACATGGCCGGCGATCAGATCCTCGCCCAGCCGATCGGCGAGATGGAGGTCATTCGGATGAATGTGCTGCGGTAGTGCGTGTTCTGCCGCTACCTGTGTGCGTGTTTCGCCGGTCGGATGACGCCTTCCGGGGCTTCAGGCGGAGGTCAGGTGGTTGCCTGCGATCCAGCCCCAGGTCAGGGCGGAGGCGATGGTGAGGCCGCCCGCGAAGGTGCCGGGGCCGAAGACTGCGGCGGCGGAGTTGCCTGCGGCGTAGAGACCGGGGATGGGGCGGTCGTGCCAGTCGAGGACGCGGGCGTCGCGGTCGATGCGGGCGCCGCCCTTCGTGCCTACCGCGCCGGGGTGGACGGGGAGTGCGAAGAAGGGGGGTTCGGTGACGGGGCCGAGGTTGGGGTTCGGGGCGGTGGCATCGCCGAAGGCGTGTTCGTAGCGGGTCTGTCCGCGGTGGAAGTCGTCGTCGCGACCCGCGGCGGCCATGGTGTTGAAGCGTGTGACGGTGTGCTGCAACGCTATTGGATCGACATCGATTCGTTCGGCGAGTTCGGCGACGGTGTCGGCGCGGATCAGCCAATCGGGGGCGGGTGCGCCTGCCGGGATGCCCGCGACCGGATACTTGGCGCGGAACTGGGCGTCGCCGATCGTCCAAGCGGGCAGATTGCGGGGGCGGTGCGTGTTCGGGTCGAGGTCGGCGAAGACGAGTGCGCAGTTGTGGCTCGACTCGTTGACGAATCGGCGGCCCGCCGAATTTACCCAAAGTGTATGCGGCAGTGACCTTTCCGGCAGGACCAGTTGCGGCTGCGGGGTTGCCTCGGCATCGGGCCACACCCGGCCCGGCACCTGGCACGCGGGCCACGACCAGTATTCGGCCGTGTACTCCAACGCCGCGCCGACGGCGCCTGCCAAGCGGATCCCATCCCCGTGCTGGATCGGCGGCGTCACCGGATGGGTGAGCGGACCGGACAGTAGGCGCGATCGCAACCGCGTGTCGTGCTCGAATCCGCCGCTCGCCAACACCACACCTCGCCGCGCGATAACGGTACGATCCTCGGCGGTTCGCACACCGACGACTCGTCCGCTCTCCTCACACGACAATTCGGTGACCCGGCGGTCGCGGATCAGGTCGACCCCGGCGGCGTGACAACCGTGCAGCAGCCCGACCACGAGCCCCGCGCCGAGCGTCACCACACCCAGGGCTTTGCGGCGTGCGATGAGATCCAGCGGCGGCGGGCCGCCTGCGAACAACCGGTGCTCGAAAATCTCCTGATTCGTCAGCACCGGCTCGAACAGTGGTGCGGGCCACAGTAGTTCACCGGCATCGCCCAGGTCGCCGACTGCGACCGGGCCGGTCTCGATATGTCGGGCCGGTTTCCCGCCCGGCAGTTCGACGAAGGTCTCCGGATAGGCGGGCACGGCCGAAAACCGAAGCGGTGTCCGATCTTCCAGGAAGCGCGCCATCAGCGGAGCCGCCTGCAGGAATCGCCGCACCAGTTCGCTGTCGCGTCCGGGCGCCGCGGTCTCGCAGTAGGTGAGCGCCTCCTCGGGAGAGTCGTCGAATCCCGCTGCGGCCATCCACGGGTTGGCCGGAACCCACACCTGCCCGCCGGAGACCGCGGTCGATCCGCCCCAGCGCGAGGACGCTTCGAGCACAAGCACACTTGCCCCGCCGTGCGCGGCGGCCAGCGCCGCGGCCAATCCGGCCGCGCCGGAACCGATTACGACCACATCCACTTCGCTCATCGAATACCTCCACGCTATTTTGAGTACAAGTACTCAAAATGGGTGGGGTCGACGTCAAGGGTTTGTGATCAGCCCATCGAGGAGCCGCCCGAGGCCGTAGTCGTAGTTGTCCCAGGGATGCGGCCAGTCCGCCGCGAACGCGGCGATGAGCGGCAAGTCGACAGACGCGAGGATCCGTAGCTGCCCGCTCGGACGATCCATGGCCGATCCGGCCATAGCGATCCGAATGGTCAGCACCCCTACCGTGTACTGCCACACCGCCCGATAGGCGGCCGCCGCCTGCTGCCTGCTCAGCCCGCAGTCCAGCAGCGCCCGCAGAATCTCCTCGACCGCCCAGAGAATCGACGCCCCGGCGAGATCGCCCCCGGCCAACACCGCGACGACCCACGGATGCTCGGTCAGCGTGTCGTAGATGAGCCGCCACAGCGCCGTCAGCCGCTCGCGCGGATCTGCGGGCAACTCGGGCCGCTCGACCCTGGCCGCGACCCGATCGAGCAGCGTCAACAGCAGTTCGTCCTTGTCGCGCACATGGCGGTAGATCGCCATCGGCGAGGACCCGACCCGGTCGGCGACCCGACGCATCGTCAGCGCGCCGACCCCCTCCGAACCCACGATCTCCTCCGCCGCCGCCACAATCGCCTCGAGGGATAACTTCGCAGGTCGCCCTCGTCGCCGCACCGTGTCGCTCATCGTGGCGAGTCTGCCACGGGCGCGATCGTGCGCCGAACCGCGAGATATCATTTCCACAAGTCATTCTTGCGACCACGACACGGACGGTGGTGGTTCCCATGATCGACTCCGCGCACCCGGTTCCCACGCCGGAACAAGTAGGGGCGAACTACGACCGATTCGGCGAACTCTACGGATGGACCATTGGCGATTTCGGCATCCACGCCGGAATGTGGGTCGATCCGAGCGAGAAGCACCCCGTCACCGGTCTCGGCGACCTCGCCAATCTCGCGCAGCGGCGGATGACGGAGTTCCATATCGAGACCCTCGGACTCGAGCCCGAACAGTATCTGCTCGATATCGGTTGCGGCACAGGCGGTCCCGCAGTGCTGGTGGCCGAGCGCAGCGGCGGTGTCGTCACCGGCATCACCGTGAGTCGATCGCAGACCCTCGCGGCCACCGCGCGGGCCGAGGCGGCGGGCCTATCCGACCGTGTCGGCTTCGACTACGGCGATGTCAACGCTCTCGAATTCGCGGACGAATCCTTCGACGCGGCAATGGCCATCGATGTCTTCGCCCATCTGGCCGATCAGGAACGCGCTTTCGCCGAAGTCCTGCGCGTGCTGCGGCCCGGCGGCCGATTCATGCTGAGCCAGTTCACCATTCGCGAGGATCCCCCGACGGAACAGGTGGCCGCCTTCACCCAACTATGGTGCACCCCACCACCTTTGCCTCTCGCGCGAGCGTTGACGCTGCCGGTGGATGTCGGCTTCGACCTACTGCGGGTCGTGGATCTGACGCAGAACTGCCTGGTCACCTCCGAGATCATGGTTATGCAGTTCGCCGACAATCGCGCCCGAATCCTCGCCCGCTACGGTGCGGACATGGTCGCCGAGATGGACCGATCGATACCGCTGTTCCGCGACTTCTGCCGTGATCACCTCAACTATCACCTCTTCCTGCTGCGCAAGCCGTGGCGCTGATCTCCGGACGCCGACGGGGGAGTGGTTGGTACGGTCGTGCGGTGGGGATCGAATCCGTACCGTGAGTGGCGCAGGTCGGCGAGGTCGTGTCGGCGGCGAAACCGTTGGCGGACAGTCATATCGATGATCCTGGAATGTGCGGCTTCTTCCCGGACCCCGAGGTCAGGGCGCGTGCGTTGACGACGGTGGCCGATGCCGTCGGGTTCGGTGCGGTCTACGTGGCGGAAGTCGTGAATGGCCCGTGGCAGGCGGGAGTCGGTCCCGAATCCTGGACCATGTGTCGCCCGCCCGGCCGCTAACTCTCGGCGGCTGCCCGCAGGTCGGCGAGCCACGCGTCGAGGCCCGCGCCCAGGAAGCGGGTGGAGGTCGCCACATCCGCCTCGACCATGGCTCCATTCCAATTCTCTTCGGTGCGCACCAGGACGCCGCCATCCACCGGGGTGAAGGTCCATACATGGATGCCGTTGTCGATGCGCAACCCTGCGCCTATGGCGGGGCCGCTCCAGCGGATGCACTGCTCGTGGCGCATCTGGTGCACGGTGGACGTGATGGTCAAGGTGGTCGCCGCGGTCATAGCCGTGGCGGGAAGCGGAGTGGTCCAGCGGAACTGCGAATCCGGTTGCAGCGGACCGGAATCAAGGCGCTTGCTGCTGGTGACCGGCTGCTGCCATGACGGCCAGCGCTCCACATCGGTCTGGAGGTTCCACACCTTCTCCAGCGGTGCTTTGATGACCGCCTCGGCGCGGTAGTGGATCGGGGCAGCGGGATCGATACCCATTCCCTCGCAGGTCGGCGGTGTGGGGCCGTCGGCGACCGCGGGTGCCGGGGCGGCCAGTACACCCGCCGTCAGTGCGAGGCCGATGGCTGCGGCGGCGCGTCGGAATCTGGTCGGATTCGCTTGTGCCTGAGCGGTATTGAATCGGCTGGTTCTGCTCACTTCGACTCCCTGTTATCGGCTATCGCATTGGTTAGAGGTTATAACTCTAAGGTGCGAGAGGCAAGAGCCAAAGTGATACCCTCTAACAGTCGTGCTCGAGAGGGAGTGGTTCATGGCGGAGATGCAGAGCCCACGCGAGCGCTACCGGGCTCAGATCCAGGCGGAGATCAAGCAGTGCGCCAGGGAGCAGATCGCGGCGGCAGGCGCATCCGCGTTGTCGCTCAACGCGATCGCCAAACAGTTGGGGATGAGCGGTCCGGCCCTCTACCGTTACTTCGCCAACCGCGACGAACTCTTCACCGCCCTCATTCGCGACGCATACCGCAGCCTCGCCGACACCCTTCAGGCCGCAGGCACGGAACTGACCGTGCTCGCCGGAGCCCTACGCGAATGGGCCTTGGTCGACCCGCAGCGTTACTTCCTCATCTATGGGACCCCCGTCCCCGGCTATCACGCGCCTGCGGACACCACCGAGATCTCCACGGAAATCATGACCATGCTGATCGGCGCATTCAACGCTTCGGCAACGGACCGGCCGTCGACACCTTTCGATGCCCACCTCGAATCCCATCGCCATTGGGCCGCGGACTCCTCGATCCCGGCCGGGACTCTGCACCGTGCCCTATCGTTCTGGACTCGGATCCACGGGGTTCTCTCATTGGAACTCGCCGGGCATTTCGCGGGGATGGGGTTCGATTCCGGACTGCTGTTCGCCGAGGAACTGAATTCCCTCAATGCTCAGTGAGCAGATACGCCGAGACCCCCTCGGTGATTGCTGAGGGGGTCTCGGCGTTCTTCGGTGTACCGGCTGCTTTTGAGCCCACGCGGTGGTGCTACGGATTTTCAGTCCGCTCCCATGGATGCGATCGCGACTTTTGAGATCGCTGCGTCTCGCGGGGGTCGCACTTCGCGAGTCACCGGGTTGCCGGATTTTGAGTCCGGGCCGCAGTGCGGCGGATTTTGAGTCCGCGCTCCGACCTGGTTCGATCGCGACTTTTGAGATCGTTCTCACCGGATCGGAGCTCTCGCCACCATCTCGAGTTCTGTGCGGCGAACGTTCGGGCGATGGATTTTGAGTCCATGCTCGACGCGACGGATTTTGAATCCGCCCCCGGATCGATACGATCGCGACTTTTAAGGTCGGTCGCAGCATCGGAGTATTCGCCGCTATTGAGTTCGCAAGCGGCGAGACATCGTGGGCAATCGGATTTTGAGTCCGCGCCGCGATTTGGATTTAGAGTCCAATCCGACAGGTTCGTCCGCAGATTTTAAGTCCGCTCGCAACTCTCGGAGTTTCGCCGCTTCTGAAGTTTTGTTCCCTTTCGGGTGTGAAACATACGTTATCGGATCGATTGCCGGGTGTGCAAGAGGGGAGCGGGAATCGATCCGAAAATTCTGCGTGCCGCCAATGTTGAGAACAGTGTAGAGTGCGCGGAATCTTGGGATCGAAAGGGGCTGTTGCTAGCGTATTCGGATGGCTGATGAGTATTCGTCGGGTGAATATCTCGTGCAATCAACTCCTATTGGTTCTCGATTCACTCGTAGTTTGCTTAATTTTGAGTTCGTGAGTTTCCGCATTGTTTCCAAGGTGTCGCAGCCGCTGCTACCACGCAAATCATCTGGAATGCGACGCGCGAATCATCCTCGCCCGGTACGCCGTCGCGGCCGGTTTGGACGAATCCGCACCGAGCGCAAGCGCTTTCGGTCCCTACATTGCCCCATCGCCTTCGGTCGAACTGCTCGACACCCTGCTCGCCCGCCCTGGCGACCACCTCGTCGTCAATCCATCACTACGCTCCCGACCCACAACGACATCAGATGCGCCACACCATCATTCGTAACCGAACCTGACAGTCCTCTTCCGCGCGGCGCCTCCTCCGGTCGAGCCCCGAATGCCTCGGGTGCATCTCCAGTTCGCCACAGCGCCTCCCGTAGTAGCGGCTACTCCACACCCCAAGCCGTCGAACCTCGATCCGATCCGCAGCTCCCTTCCTCGCCGGAAGTAGACAAATGCCACCGAGTCAACCCGCCGCGAACCGAACGCCGAACCAGCAAAACCCCGCCCTCACCAGCCGATTCGTTGTACGAGCAGAACCTGAGGTAATCTCTTCAAGCACCCCAAGCGGGGTACACAACGGGCTGTGGCGCAGTTTGGTAGCGCACTTGACTGGGGGTCAAGTGGTCGCAGGTTCAAATCCTGTCAGCCCGACCAGGTCAGAGGCGGTTTCCGCCTCTGACCATTTGCGTTTTGGGGACCAATCGTGGACCACGGCGCCAACTGTGAACCTGGATGTGTGCCATTGCTCGCCGAGGCGTTTTTCGCTCGGCGTAGCTCCTGTTCGTGGGAGAGTCCCGGTTCCCGCCGCTGCGGAACCGGATGCGGGATCGGACAGCGCTCGGCCAGTGCGTTTCGACGTGGTCGGCAGCTGCTGTCGGAAGGGGGTTCGCGATGGAGAACGCGGCCTACGACGTTTCGCTACTGAGTCAGCGTATGTACACTGCGGTCTTCACCGGCGACGCCGTGCTGCCCGACCATCCCGCGACCGTCGAGCACGGCTTGGATTGCGCGGTGACACCTCACTTCCTCGAAGGTGCGGAGCGGGCCGCCCGCGACGGCGAACTGCTGCGCTGGTATCGCGCCAATCGCGCCGCCCCACCGGAGCACTGGTTCTTCCGCACGAGCCTCGGACGCAGAATCGTTGCATCGCCACAGCAGGATCAGCTGCGCAACTCGCCGATCGCCGAGCCCCCTACTACTTGCTCGCTCCCGAGATGGCCGGGATGTGGCACTGCGCGACGCAGTAGTAGCCGAGCGGGTCGGCGACGACAGGGGGGAGGCATCTGCAGGACGTGCTGCCGCATGGCCGATGTCCGGCCCGGAACATTGAGGACACCAAGCGCTTTCAGCAGGCAGCCCATCGTCGGCGGATGCATCGGTTGTCCGGTCCGCCGGCCGGGGAACAACCAGCGTGAATCGTGATTGGTGGCGTTGTTCATGTTGGCGGGGTCCCGGTAGAAACGGCGTGGAAACAACGGATGTGCCGTAACTCGCCTTCCTGGCTGAGCGGTGGGTTGTTCGGTGACCACCGGGATGGTGTCTGTTTTCGCTGAGGCGTAGCAGTTTCGGGTGCTCTGAGGCTCCCGCCGTACTCACCCGGCGCGGCGCGCCGCCGACACCGCCGCGGTCGTCGCCCCACACCATCGCGCTCAGGCCGGGATCATGTTCATTGGCCATCGAGCAACATAAGCCAGGGGAGCTGTGGGCCGAAAGAATCGCGTAGTTCTTCACACTCGGCCCAGCCGGTCCTGTCGATGGTGCCGCATCCTTCAATTCTGTTGAGGTGGAAAGTCTCTTGCGGAACTACTACCGTGGGTTGATGGGAGAGTTGGGGGTCGCGCTGTGAGCAGTACCGAACCGTCGACGCTCGAGGCCGAGCGGCCGAGAGTCGTTGGTGCATGCGGGCGTTCGGAGTCGCCCGATGCCGGTCGCACCGTTGCCGCAAGTGACTTGGGACACGGGCGATTCCGCAACAGCGCGGCATGAGCGCGTCACCCCTGCGGCCGGCATCGGGATGTCGGTGCGGTGGTGCATAGTGCGGGTCATGTTCGCTGGATTGCTCGATATCGATTGGTCTTCACTGGAACACGCCTACGGTCCGGCCGGGGATGTGCCGGAGATTCTGCTGGGTTTCGCGTCGGAAGATCCGTGCGAGCGGGAGATTGCTCTGGATCGGTTTCTGGGGGCGGTGCACCACCAAGGTGATGTCTATGATTCGACGGTCGCATGTTTGCCGTTTCTGTTCGAATTGATCACGGACACTTCCATTGCGGACCGTGGGCCGGTGGCAGAGCTGCTCGTCTCCATCGGCGAGTCCGCCGCGGCGCGAGACGTGGACGAGTCCGACATGTCCGAGACGCGCGTGCCATATGCGCGGGCGCACTTGGTTATCCAGGACCGCGCCGAGGACTTCGTGCCGTTGCTGGCGGATCGGGATGCCGAGGTACGGTCGGCGGCCGCCGCAGCGCTGGCGCTGTTTTCGGCCGACACCGAACATGCGCTGGCATCGTTGCGGGGACAGCTGGAATCCGAGTCCGAGATCGAATGCCGCATCGCGCTGATCCGTGCTACTGCCGACGTGGCTTTGCGTACCGACACCTCGTCCGTCGCCGACTGGCTGGGGCGGATCGCCGTCGATGCCGACGATCCCGGCACGCGCCTGGCGGCGCTGGTCCATGCCACGCGGTTGGCGCCGCAGCGATGGGTCGATGACCTCGGCGCGAAAACCGTTGCCCTGCTGCGAGAGATCAGCGAATTTCCCGGCTACGCCGCCGCCCCGCCGGACGACCGACCGTTCACGCCGACCCTATTCGGGATACTGCGTGAGCTCGTTCCGGAACAGGCGGCCCGTGCCGATGTGTGGACCGGGGATCTTCTGCTCGTGTTGGACAAAGCGCTCACCGGACACACGGACAATCGCATCGCGCTCCTCGAACACCGTCTGCGTGACCCGGATCCGGGGCGGCGCGTCGACGCGCTACACCTGGCTGATCGGCTTATTCAAACTCGGCGCGGATCGTTCGAGCATCTGATCGAGATGATCGATGGTCGGCTCCGTGCACCGGAACGCGAGGTCCGCCACGCGGCGGCGGAAGTATTGTCGGACACCTACAGTCTGGCTGCGCCGGCAGCAGACGCCCTCGCCGAGCAGGTGATCTCGGCCGGACCGGAGTCATGGTGCCACCCCGACGAGGAGATTCAGGCCCACTATCGGAACATGTTGTGCGCCTTGGCCCGGCTCGGCGACGCGCGGGCCGTTCCCGGAATGGTCGCGGCACTGTACAGCGGTGACGGTACAGGACGGCTCGTTTATAGGCTGGGCGCATATACCGCGCACCGCCACGAGTTCGTCCCCGCTCTCCTGGAGCAGTTCGCCCAGACCACACGGGAACTCGGTAGCGGCTATGGTTCGGCGCACGACAACCTCCTCACGGCCGTTCGTTGCCTCGGCGTGTACGAGGCGCTGCCGGATGTCACGCGGATACTCGATGCCGCGATCCGAGCCGAGAGCGACTCGCATGTATACAAGGCCTTGTACCCACTGAAATACTTCGGGCCGGCAGCGGCCGCTGCGCTGCCGATGGTCGATGAGCTGATGCGGAGTCCAAACCCGTGTGTGTCGCTGCGCGCGGCAGAGACAGCGTGGTCGATCACCGGCGACAGCGACCTGGTCGTGGCGGTGGTGCGGTCCCGGCTCGGTACCGAGGATTCGGATCAAGCGGCGATGGTGGCCGGGCAGATGGGCGAGCACGGTGCGCCGCTGGTCGAATCCCTGCTACCCCTGCTGGCCTCGGACGAGATATGGGACAGGGTCAAGGCCGCAGAGGCGCTGGTCCGTATCACCGGGGAAGCCGTACCGGTGCTACCGATTTTCACGGCTGAGTGGCAAGAACACACACTCGGGCGCGGCAGGATCGCTGAGTGTGTGGGCATGCTCGGCGCGGCGGCCGAATCGTTTCTGCCCCTGCTGCGTAAGGAGTTGGCCGAGCCGCGACGCCTGATCGCGCGTGCGGGCCTTCACATGTCCGGCTTCCTCGAGGAGGACGAGAAGCTGCTGACACTCTGCGCTTCGGCGATCGACCGAATCACCGCGCAGGTATAGGCACGTGATCGGCTGTGGGCACGGATCGAAACGGATCCGCGCAACGGCTGGGGCGATGCGGATGTGCGGGCGGCAGCGTGTTATCCGAGGTCGGGCGAACCGGCCACGCTCTGCTCTACCGCGCCCTGGTCCGGACTGCCGCCTTCACATGGCTGGGCCGGCATGCCGAGACTGATCAGCTCGCCATTGCTGGTGAGCGCCAATATGGGGATCTGGCCGACTTTTCGTGATCAGGTCTCAAGTCCGCGGTCCTGAGGGTACCCGCGCGCCGCGGCCCCATCGCAGCGAGCAAAGGTGTGTGCCGCCAAGCGATTCGAGCCAGATTTCGGACAGTCGACCACCGTGCGCCCCGCCGCTATTCGCCGACGCCCTTCACGGCAGGCCGATCAGCAGGCCCAGTCGAAAACATCGGAATCCAGGTCGATCTGGGCGTTGCCGGTGCCGAAGTTCAAACCACCGAACTCCGTCAGTTCCAGATAGAACGGCGTCAGCCCTGCGGGCACAGCCTGGTAGCAGAACGTTGTACCGCCCAAGTGGCATCGCCCCCACAGAGCCTCGGCCCAGCCATACCAGTGCCCGCCGGCAGGGTCGAACCGATCCCGGTATCCGGTATCCCCCGACTCCGACGGGACAAGACCGGCGTTCGGATCATCGCGAGTGCCGAGCCAGACCGGGGTGACCGGATACGTGGCACAGCGGGCGTTCGGCCCCTGATCGCCGTCGCCATTCCCACCGTCGCGACGGTCACCCGGCGGGGGGATCGGTCCGGCGCCGAACTCCTCTTCGGTCAACCAAATCAACGCGAACCCCCCGCCGATCACGTCTTCCATCAAACGCAATTGCGGATGCCGCCGCGCCGCCGCCGAACCCCGCACGAAAGGCGCACTGGATTCGGGATCCGCGACCACGGGATCGCCGTGGTCCACGTCAGGTCCATCACCCTGGAAGAAAGCGATCGCGGGAAGCCGCGGCCCTCGACGGCGATACTCCTCCGGTAGCCGAAGAGTCAGCACATGCACCATCGGCAAACCGGTGAACGGCCCCCGCGGCCAAGTCGCCGGATCGATTCCCGGCCCGCTGAATCCAACCCACCCCGCCCGCACCGCATCGGCAAGCTCGAGCCGATCACCCACATCGGGGTGGGTACGCAACGTATCCGGGCTGTGCCCGAATCCCAGATCAAACGCCCGCATCCCCATCCCCACCGCCGCACGGCCACCGCGCGACATCCGAATGTCCATGCCCCGAAGGCAACTTAACACGGTCGAACCACCGCACTGACATCGGCTATTGTCGTGCGTTGCTGGACAGGCGCGAGGGTGCACAGCCGGTACGAACGCTACCTGGCCGCCGCGCCGGTGGATGGACATAGGCTGATTCTCCGGTTGCGGGTGCGGCGCTGATTCTGCGATCAATCATATTGCGAGATAAAGACTTTCGCAGAGCAGGCCGATCCGCACCGGGAAGTCTCGGCCGGTCACTTCCCGCACCGCGTCGAGCACCTGGCGGTTGGTGTGCCCGTTGCCGAGGTTGAATGATCTCGTGGCGGCCCGGCTCGATGGCGTCGAGCGCGAGCCGATACGCGCAGGCGAGGTCGCTGACGTGGATGTAGTCGCGGATACAGGTTCCATCGGCCGTCGGATAGTCGGTGCCGTACAGCGTGAACGAATCACGTTGCCCGAGTGCGGCCTGCTGTCTCGCCACACCGGGCCTGTGTGGCGAGACAGCAGTTCAGGCGGCGACCAGTTTGCGGATGATCATCGGCTCGGCCAGGACGAAGTCGAGGACCTGCTCGACGTGCTGGAAGTGTGCGGTGGTGAAGTGCTCGGCCAGTGCCTGCGCATCGGTCCACTCCGCTACGATCACCATCCGGCCCACTTGGTTCAGGTCGGTGTAGGGGCGGTAAGACAGGCAGCCGGGTTCTTCCAGCGAAGGCTCGATCATCGCCTCCAACGCGGTGCGAAGCCGGTCCTCCTGTCCAGATGCGGCCAGGCACTCGGCAATAACAGTCAGTGACATCGTCGTCTCCTGTGTGGTGCGGGTTGTCAGGACCGGGCGGGACCGGCGCCCGCTCCGGAAGCAGTGATCGCGGTGGCGATTTCGGCCAGGTCGTCCGGTGTGAGTACCACCGAGTCCGCGCCGATCCAGCCGTCCACCTGGGCGGTCCTGCGCGCGCCGACGATGGCGCCGGTGATGCCGGGCCAGGCCAGCACCCATGCGATGGCCACCTCGGCGACGGTGGCGTCGTGCCGTGCTGCAATAGGCCGCAACGCCTCTGCCAACCGGAGGTTGGCGGTCAGGCCGGTGGTGAAGTCGTGGTGGGCGGTCCGCCAATCCTCGGCAGGCAGGCCGGCCACACGCTCAGCGGAAAACGCACCGGTGAGCAGGCCCGATTGCAGTGGTGAGTAGACGATCACGCCGGTTCCGTGTGTGTTGGCCCAGGCGATCTCCGCTGCGGCCGACCGGTTGATCGCCGAGAACGGCGGCTGGATGACGTCGACGTGAGCGATTTGCTCGGCGGCCTCGAGGAGGTCAGGGGTGTGGTTGGACAATCCGATGGCACGGATCTTGCCCTCGGCCTTCAACTCCGCCATGACCTGCCAGTACTCCTGCAACGGGGTGGCGTTGGGCGACACCGCACCGAACCCGCCACCGGCGTACTCCAAGGATTCGCCGGTATCGGGATAGTGCACCTGGTACAGGTCGATGTGGTCGACCCCCAGCCGCCGCAGGGAGTCCTCGATCTCGCGGCGTACGCTGGCCGGTTTCATGATCCGCCGTGGTGCGGCCGACCGGTTCGCCGGGTCCCAGACCAGGCCGACCTTGGTGAAAATATATGGGCGGTCGGCTTCGGGCAGGTCGGCGATGGCCTTGCCGACCAATTCTTCGGAATGGCCCAGCCCGTACACCGCGGCGGTGTCGATCCAGTTGACGCCTGCGTCGAGCGCGTGGCGGATCGCGGTGATCGACTCGGCATCGTCGGTTGCCCCCCAACTGAATGTCCATCCCGCGCCGGACACGGCCCACGAACCGAAGCCGAGTCGGGTGATGTCCATGCCGGTGGTGCCGAGCGGTGTGGTGGTCAGGTTCGTCATCGCGCAGTGCTCATTTCCTCGATGGTGGTGTTTTGCGGTGTCTCCCACCCTGATCGCCGTGCCATGAGGTACCCAGTGCCGGCTCGAGCCCGGGCGCCGCGTGACCTGCCTCGCCTGCGAAGAGTCAGGCATAGTGGCCGTATGGCATTGGACAGGCGGGCAGAGCTCGGCGAATTCCTGCGGTCTCGGCGGGCCCGCTTGCGTCCCGAGGAACTCGGCCTGCCGAGCTACGGCGGTCGGCGCCGCGTTCCCGGATTACGCCGCGAGGAACTCGCCCAGCTCGCCGGCGTCAGCGTCGATCATTATGTTCGGCTGGAACAGGGCCGCACCCTGCACTTCTCCGAAGCCGTGCTGGACGCGGTCGCCCGCGCGCTGCGCCTCGACGATGTCGAACGGCAACACTTCTACCGGCTCGCGCGGCCCTGGCCCGACAGCGGCCGTTCGGAGGAGCCGCAGCAGGTCAGGGCGGGTTTGCAGCGACTGTTGGATTCGGTCGGCGACGTGCCCGCGTACATCGTCGGCCGCAACACCGATGTCCTGGCCTGGAATCGACTCGCCGCCGCACTGATCACCGACTTCGGCGCTCTGCCACCCGCGCAGCGGAACCTGGCCCGCCTGGTCTTCCTCGACGAAGGCATGCGCAATCTCTACGCCGACTGGCCGCAGAAGGCCCGTGACGTGGCCGCGTACCTCCGCCTCGACGCTGGACGCCACCCGGACGACCCGGCCACGACAGCGTTGCTCGACGAACTCTCGGCGCACAGCGCTGCATTCCGGACGACTTGGGGTGAGCACCGCCTCCAGGACAAAACCCACGGGCGGTATATCTACCGGCATCCGGTAGTGGGCGAAGTGGACCTCGGCTTCGAAACCCTGCGCCTACCCGACGATCCGGACCAAGCACTCATCGCGCACACGGTCGAACAAGGATCACCCTCGCACACCGCGCTGCGGCTACTCGCGAGCTGGGCCGAGGAGACACGGCCGGTCGGGCACCGAGATGGCTGATGAACGTCGACGACTCACCGACCGCAAGACCCGTCCGTGCACGAGTTGCGCCATTCCCGGCTGACCTACGCCGCGGCGGATGGCGTGTCTGCGCCGGTGCTGGGGTTCAGTTGCTGCAGGTCACGAACACGGCCGCAACGTGGTAGCCGCGCGAGCGGTCGTCGGATAGGTGCTGACCGCTGCCCGACGTCGAACGGCATCGGCGTGGCGTCCTCGCGGGATGCTTTGCCGCGCAGGATGATCCGACCGCCACGCCAGTCGATGTCGCCGACCTCGAGCCGGGCGACCTCGATCGACCGCAGTCCAAGCCGCGCGACCAGCGTCAGCATCGCGTAATCGCGGATCTGCACCGGATCGTCGCGGTCAAAGGCATCGAGCAACCGCTGGACCTGTGTGGCGATGATCCACTTCGGGATTCCGGTGTCGTGCCTGCCCGCGACCGGCGGGACCGCCGAGGTAGTTCTGCCTGCGGCGGTAGATGGCGTTGTAGGTGGTCGAAATGCGAATCTTGTTGAGCAACTAAGCAAACCGACCGACTGCCAACGAAAACTGTTTCAGATTCTGGATTTCGGTATTCCATTGACAGCTGTGGGCTGTGCTGCTTACCGTTCCTATACGGACTCATCGCGACGTCCCGTCGCTGAGTCGACGGCTTATCGATAACTATTCGATAAGTGCTGGGAACGGGGTATTACTCGTGATGAGTTTCTCGGAATTGCGTGCAGCGAAACATGGTTCGCGGTCGGTTGCCGTTCTTGCGGCAGGCGCGGCGATATCGCTGCTCCTCACGGCATCGCCGGCCGGCGCGGCCGGCTACAACTGGTCCGACCAGATCGGACCCGATGGCCAAGGCTGCTTCTTCTGGACGACCTGGAGCCAGTACATGGTCCAGGTACACGCCTACCAGCAGCCCGGTAATCCCGACCACTCCTGCTGGTTGACGGTGTACCACGATGGATTCGACGCCGGGGGCGGCCTGGCCTGGCAGGACGTCTGGGGGGCAACCTTCACGTCCGGGCGGGACACCAGGCTGGATGGTCCGGACTGGTACTACGGGCCGTGGAACGGCAGCGGCCACATGTGTGTCATCTTCTACTACGGAGAGAGGTCGACCAGTTCGGGACCCATCCGATACTGCTAGTGCCTCGTCGCGCGACCTTCGGTAGGTAATCCGGCCTGTTGATCACGGCGGGGTCGATGTTGGGCTTGGCGTCGAAGTCGAAGGTCCGCAACGATTTATCGCGCGGGAACCCGGCGGCGCGGATGCGGCGTTTGGAGCGCCGTCGCGCCCGGTCGTCGTATTCGACGAGCAGCAACTCGGCCCGATGGGCCGCAGAGGACTGTTTCCAGACCACCGAGACCGAGGTCGGGCTCGATCAATACCGGGTCCGTCACTACGAGGCCTGATATCGGCAGATCACCCTGGCCGTGCTCGCCAACGCCCATCTCGCCGTGGCCGCCGCTATCGCTGGTGGGCTGCCGGCACTGTTCAGTCTCGGCAGCTCCGCGGTCGTCGCGGCCGCCGCGATCGATGCGGACGTACTCGCCACCATCAGCGCGATCCAGGCGTCCTACCGCGCGAGCCAGATGGTCAAGGTTCTCGGCATGACCGGTCTGGCGCTCGGCGCGGTCGGTGTCATCGATGCCTTCCACGCACTGCCCGCCATCGATCTCGACAAAGCCATCGCCAGGCTCGCCGCCATCATCGCCATGAAGGCAGCGATCGACGACGCTAGCGACCTCGGCGAGTCCGACAAGCCGGACAGCCGAATCCCACGGATCGCATCAAGGAACACCTCACCGACAGGGATCTGGACGCGGCCCGGCGGGAACTGAACGGCGAAGTCATGGCCAGAAAACCGGACGGGACCCCGTGGGATCACGTCAATGAGGTCAAGGACGCGCAAAACGGGCTCGTCAAGCGAATCGGGCAGTTGAACCGCAAGTTGAGCTGGCCCGGCCTGTCCGAGGCGGAACGGCCGCTCATCGAACAGGAGCTTTCCGAAGCCAGCCGCCTGCTCGACTACAGTGAACAGTTCGTGCCCAGGTGAACCCGTATTGCCGACCGGAATCGAAAAGTGTGAACGCGCAGATGAACCGAACCCTGGAACAGGTCGACGGTGTCATTTGGCCGGAGCCACCGGCCGACGCGACGCGAGTCGTGAAGACCGTGCACGCGCTGCGCCGCAAACCCATCGGCATGTTCACCGCCGAAGACCTGCGCATCATGCTGAACCAGCGCGAAGGAACGCTCGCGCTGCTGCCGCGAACCCTGGACGTGCTCGAACGGAACCCGCTGGCCGAAGGCGACTTCTACCCCGGCGACCTGCTCACCGCCGCACTGACAGTCCCCGAAGGCGAGTGGGCCGCCCACCCGGAACTCGCTACCCGTCTCCGCGCTGTGATCGAGAAACTGTCGCAGCGGGACGATCTCGATATCTACCTGCCGCCGGATGACGAAATCTGGTCTCGGATAGCGGAGTTGAAGTCCACCGGCGTGCTGTGAAGTCCGGTCGCGACCGGATAGGACGGCCCGGACCGGGGTCTGTCTGTCACAACCCAACCAAGCGGCCGAAGGCACTCGTGGCGGCGATATCTGATCTATCGACGGCTGCCCACCCCTGGGATTGCGTCCGAGCGGATGCCGATTTCGATGCTCTACCCTGCTCGCGGTAGGGACTACTGGAAGTGGAGCCGGAGTCGACCCGGCAGGTAGGGGACTGTCATGGGCCGATCGTCGGGTGCGCTGGACCTCGCCGCCCGAGGCGTCGGCGCCCTGCGGGAAACGCACCGATGACGCGCCAGTCCCACGGAATCCGCGGCGGTGGAGTCGATCTCCCGATTCGTCGCCACTTCGACCCGATCCCTGTACGCGGTCACCGAAGCCCGCCATATCGATCCGGCTTCGCTGCCACCGCACGCGGCGGACACCGCCGAACCGGCAGCCGGGCTCAACCCAAGACCTGAGGTCTGCTGGAAGCACGAGGCTCACCACGATGACAACGTACTGCCCCGGGACACCGCACTACCCGCGCCTGGCCCGACGCGCCCATGACCAGCGCTCCCAGTTGGCCGCGCTCTATGGTGCGATCGACTTCGACGCCGAACCTCACCGATTCACCACCGACCCGACGGTGGAATCGACCCTGCCGCGCTGGGTCGCCGAACGCGCACCGATTCTGGCCGACGATCGCCTCGTCGAATTGATCCGAACCGCGACACTTCTCGGCGATGTGATCGCCGATCCCTATGCGGCACTGGCGCAGCGGTACACCGTAGCGGAATTGATCGATATGCTGCGGCGGGCATGCCGCTCCGGTATCGACTCGGTCGTCGACGCCCCGCCGGAACTGCGCACCTTCCTCGCCGCGATGGAGGCTACGCCGCCATGGATCGATCTGCGACTGGTCGAGGAGGGCGCACGCTACTCCCGCCTCGCCACGGCCCTGCTCGCCCCGTTCCTGGCGCGCGGCGCGTTCCTGGCGACCTTCCTCAATACCTATGCGGCACTTCCCATGGCACTGACCGGTGCGCTGTCCGGCCGCCGCGCCGCGCGCCGGGTCAACGAGACGGCGGGTTTCTTCACCGTCACCACCCTGCCGGGCGCGCTGACCCGCCACGGGGCGGGTTTCGAGGCCGCCGCCATGGTGCGACTGATGCATTCGCTGGTGCGCTATCACGCCCTGACCCATCCCGAGCAGTGGGATCACCGCGTTTACGGCGTTCCGGTGCCGCAGATCGATCAGGTGCCTGCCGGACTTGTCGACATATATCTGCTCGCCATGAGCGCCGCGCGTCGGGGACGCACCGAATTCGGTGCGCGTGAGCGGGCGATGCTCGAATTCAGCCGGTATCGCTGCTTCCTGCTCGGACTGCCCGAGGAGTTGCTGCCCACCACCGCCACGGGCGTCATCGAGTTGCTGCACGCGCGCGCGGCACTGCTGCGGGACGGATTCGACGACGCCACCTGCGGGGCGCTCGTCCGCTCGACGATGTCGGCCTATCTGCGTCCGGGGCGGTCGTGGTTCGACCGGGCCGCCGACGCCGTGGAACGCAGTTGGAGCCGCGCGTTCTTTCTGGGATTCTGCGGCGGGAACCGCAAACAGGCCGCCGGCATGAGCGTCGGCTTCGGAATCGCCGACGCCGCACGCGTTCTCGTGACGGCGCCCTTCATCCTCGGCCGATTCCTGGCCGTGCTGGCGGCCGGTCGATGGTCCGTTCTCCGCGACAGAGTCGATGAGTACACCATCGGTCTCGTGCGGGCACGTCTCACGACCTATGGTGTTCCCGAATTCACCGCGGAGGTGCGCGATCCCGTTTCCGCGCACCGCCACACACCCTGAGGAGCACCCTCGACTGGAGGCAGCCGATTATCCGATGAACACTATGGCGTGGCCGCTGTCGATGCTCTGCCTGCATGCTTCGTGCAATGCCAGCCACGCCATCCACTCGTAGGTGAATTCTCCGCTGTCGGCCCGGATCAGTTCGTCGATGCGCTGGGCTTCGTTGTCCGACAACGAGAGATCCGGTTCCAGTCGAATCCCTATCGCCGCGGCACAGTACTGTAGTTCGGCGAGCAGGCCTTGGCTGGAGCCCACCCGCTCGTAGTCGTCTCCGACGACTTCCGGGGCGTCGAAATCGACCGGTATGTAGTAGCCGTCGACGTCCGAGTGGCAGAGCAGGTGAGATTCGCACATACTCCGCTCATCAGCGATCACCTCGTGGTCCGCCTCCACCTCCGCCATGTCGGACACCGGTGTGACGGGCAGTTCGGCCTTGCAGCGCGCGTAAACCCGATGCAGGCAGTAGAGCGCGGAATATGGCACCGATGTCATGGTCGCGCGGCCGGGTGGCAATACGCACGACTCGGGTTGCTGCCATACGATCCCTTCTTCTTTCAACAGCATGGCGAGCTCGTCCAGCTCTTCTTGGTAGTCGTCATCGCCGATCGCGATCGCAAGCCCCATGCGTGCACCGTAACGGGCTCCCACCTACGGCAGGAGCGTGCCATTGGCGGGGCGAAGCATATGTCGACTTCCGCTCGCACGGTCAACTCCGAAACAGCCTGTCGCCGTCACCCCCGAGATCGAGTGGATGTCGTTTCGTGACCGGACGCGACGAACCTTCATACACTGGTGGCGGAAACTCCTCGGAATTCGGACCTGAATCGGAACCAGCGGCGAAGGGAATTGCTGATATGTCGGAGTCGAGTTCCAGCGCGGCGTGGCCGAAGCTGCGGCTGGCGGAGTGGTCGGATACGCGCGACACCCTGCACATGTGGACGCAGGTGGTGGGCAAGATCCGGCTCGCGCATGCCCCCTTGTTGAATCACTGGTGGCAGGTGACCCTCTATCTGAGTCCGCGCGGCTTGACGACCTCTTCGATCCCCTATGCCGATCGGCTCTTCGACATCGAATTCGATTTCTTCGCACACCGATTGGTGATCCGCGCCGACAACGGCGCTACTCGCACGGTGGCGCTCGTGCCGAAATCGGTGGCGCAGTTCTACACCGAAACCATGCGAGCCCTGGACGAGTTGGGGCTCGAGACCCGGATTCAGGGCCGCCCCAATGAAGTCAACCCGTCGATTCCGTTCCTCGAGGACACCCGGCACTGCTCCTACGATGCACAGGCGGTGCAGGCGTTCTGGCGGCAGCTCGTGCATGCCAACCGCCTGCTCAACGAGTTTCGTTCCGCGTTCACCGGCAAGTCCAGTCCGGTGCATTTCTTTTGGGGTGCAATGGATCTGGCTTATACCCGCTTTTCGGGACGAACCGCGCCCGAACACGACGGCGGTGCGCCGCACTGTGCCGATTGGGTGATGGTGGAGGGCTACTCCCACGAGCTCAGCAGCTGCGGATTCTGGCCCGGCGGCGGTGATGAGGGCGCGTTCTACGCCTACTCCTATCCCGAACCCGACGGCTATCGCGACCATCGGCTGCAGGTGCCCGGCGCGACTTACGCCGCGGATCTGGGTGAGTTCATCCTGCCCTATGAAACGGTGCGCGCGGCGGACGATCCGAACGCCTTGGTGACCGAGTTCCTACGCGAAACGTATGAGGCCGCAGCCGAACTCGGCAAGTGGGATCGAAACGTGCTCGAATGCAATCCACAGCGCTGGGCCGAGAAGCGGGCAGCGGCGCCCTGGTCGCTGCGCTGAACAAAATTCATCTCGAACTTCGTCAGGTCTCAGGGCCGGACGGGGTCGCGGCTGTCGATGAAGTTCAGGAAGTGCGCAATGACCTGGTCCGGCCCTGATCCCCTTGGGGCTGGTCGGCACACGCCCCGTCTGGACTGTGCGTTCGAGAGCGCCTGGTTCGATGAGTTGGTGGTGAATCGTTTTGATCCGGAGACCCTGGTGCTGTTGGGGAGACTGTCCATTGCAGGCACCGATTCCGCGGTGTGGGAGGAGTTGTGGAACGAGTTGTATCACCGGCACGACAGCGCGGTTGCGTGCGCGGCGCTACCTGAGCTCGCTGCCATTGCTGCCGGTGGTGTTCCAGGTGACCGGTATCGGGCGGTCTCGCTCGCGGGAGCGTTGCTCGCGGCGGCTGATCCGTACACCGCCGAGATTCGCGATCGGTATGCCGAGGACATCTGTGCCCTGCTGACCGAAGTTGGATCCGAGTTGGCGGCGGGTGGTCCTGCGATCGACAGCGAACCCGTCGTGTTCCTCGATCGGGTGCATGCGATGTTGACGTTCGAGGATGCCGCGGGCTGGTCGCATCGTTTGCTCGAGTTGGTCGAGGCGGAACTCGAGATCGAATGCCCGGTGTGCTGGGCGGCGATGACGATGCATATCGGCGCGTCCGGCTCTTTCACCTGCACCAGTGGCTATCCGCTCGACAAGGTCACCAAGCGGCAGTTGATACCGGCGAATCCCGATCAGTTGACCGGTCTCGGGGCTCGTCTGCGCCGGCTTGCCGTGGCGGGTCGGCAGGCGACCATTGCCCGGCAGTTGACGTTCTTATTCGGTCACGCCGTATGCACAGAGAACGGTCACGAGTTCACTCCCGCCGACGCACTGGCGGCGATGCCGTAGCACCGTCCCCGATAGGGGGCCGCCCGAATTGCGTGGCGGCAACCCCGCTCGGATCAGTAGCCTTCGACTCCGGACCGGATCACGTCGCGCAGTGCCGGCTTCGGCCGGTTCAGGACTGGTCGGGGGACCGGAGGTCCAGGAGTTGTTCGAAGAAGCCGCCGAAGTTGCGCTCGCGGTCGATCAGATGGATCTCGAGGATCCAGTGGCAGTCTTTGCCGGTGGGATCGGGGCGGCGCATCGGTGCGGTCGAACCCGGTGCGATGTAGTTGGTGACGGCTTTGCCGGAGATGGTTTTGTGGGGGAATTCGCCGACCAGGTGTCCGGCGATGGGGGCGGTGAATTCCCATCCGAGGTTGTTCGCCTGCTCGACGACCCAGGTGTACAACTGAGCGCCGGTGATGTCGGGGTTGGCCTCGAAGTGGTCGCGGCCCCGCTGCCACAGTGGTTCCAAAGCGTCGCGCAGCGCGAGTTTGGCGGGATCGTCGCCCAGGACGTAGGTGCGTCCGAAGTCGGCTTCCCATTCGGCGAAGACCGGTCCGAAATCCAGGAAGCAGATGTCGTCCTCGCCGATGATCCGGTTCGGCGGGTTCTCGTCGTAGGGCGCGAGGGTGTTGATCCCGGCGCGCACGATGCGCTTGTGCCAGAACTTGCCGGTGCCGAACATCTCCGCGGCCAGGTCGCGGATCGTATCGCTGACCTCGATCTCACCGGCCCCCGGTGCGATGATGCCGCGGGCGAGGACCTCGTCGAACAGCGCGACAGCCTTCGCCTCGGCCGCCAGCAGAGCTGAAATGCGTTCGGACTCAGCGATGTTCAGCGCTTCCATCTGTCGACTCCGATTTCTTCCTGCGATGGGTACCCGTGGAATTCTATAGCGGGTCGCGGTCGCCTCGACCGACAGGCGGTTTGGTACCCGGACCGCGGACTTGATCACACTCCGTCGGTCGAGTCGCGATGGTCGACCGGATCGGATCGCCACGGATGCCGGTGATTCGCCGAATCCTGTTGCGACTCCGCGGAATACCCAGGCGCGGCCGAGGGGGCGGCGGAGGCCGTCGCCGATATCGCTGTCGCTGTGCAGTATTCAGCCGCGGTGCGGGGTGGCTATGACTCCGAGCGGACAGGGTGGCCACCGATTCGGACGGCGTCAACGGCCGACCCGCGATTCGGCGTCCGGGAAGAATGGGTCGTCGCGAGAAGCTGGAACCGGTTTCCCATGCCTTGGAACAGTCGTCAACCGATCGTCGATTGTTCCCCTAGGGTGATCCGACGCTTCTCGGTTGCGCGGAAATCCATTGTGGGAAAGGGAAATTGGACGTGATATTGCGGAGGACCGCTACTGCTGCTCTGATGGCGCTCGCCACGTCGACCGCCGCGACAATATTTGCCGCGGCCGATGCGTCGGCGGCGGTCACGGCCGTCGACGTCAGCCCGATCCCGGCTTCCAACGACAGAAGCAACCCCGTATGGGACTGCTCGTATACGGTGACGGCGACAACCACCCCGGGGACAGAGGTAACGCTCGCGGACAACACCGACGATCGGGAAAACCACAATGGATTCCTGTCACGCTACGCGGTCGCGGATGAGTCCGGAAAAGTGACGGTCAGGTGGTCCCCCTCGGTAAACGGCAAGCACACGATCGAGGTCACGGCCCGGACCTGGCCGCGGGAGCTCACGGCCGCGGACCACTTCGCGACGACGGTGACCACGTCATGCGTGCCGGATGGATGGGCGCAGGCGAACGAAGTCCACACGATGGACTATGCGACGAAGTGGGTGCTGTCCTCGGATCCGAGCTACCTCGACCCGAAGGAGAAGGGTGACCGGCTGGATTCGCCGTTCGGCGTCAGCACCCGCATCGCTTGCAGTGCGTACCGCAACTACACCCTCGATTGCTGGCAGGCCGATCGAGAAGGGAAGCCGCACAAGCTGATCCGCGAGATGTTCACGATACCGGGAAAGGAGATGCCCGCCGAGTATCGATCGATTCTGAAGTACACGTTCCCGCGCTGACGCGAATGTCCTTGTCCTGCACCCCGGTCGGCCCTTGACCCGTTCGCGGGCGGGCGGCGGTTCTATTCGGTGCGACGCCGACGTGGGGAGCCCAATGTCTCGCGCAGCCCGTCGGACAGGCGCTCGGCCGCGTGCGGGTCGAGTTGGTAGTAGATGTAGTAGCTGCGTCTTTCGGAGTGGACCCAGCCTGCGGCCTGTAGTTGGCCGAGGTGTTTGGAGACGGCTGCTTCGGTGAGGCCGATGAGGCCTGCGAGTTCGCGGGTGGAGCGGGGGCGGGTCGAGAGCAGGGTGAGGATTTGGAGTCGGGTTCGGTCGCCTGCGGCGCGCAGCAGTTCGAGCACCTGCGCGGGCGGCGTCGGTGGGGTTCCCTGCTGATGCATCGCGGTCAGTCCGATGGTGACGTACACGCTCTGTCGGGTGCCGGCTTCGGATATGTCGTGATGCACCGCGATGCTCAGTTCGGGCCAGGCGAAATGTGAAGGTATGAGCAGGATTCGGTCCTCGGGGGTCAGTTCGACCGTGAGTGGGGGGAGGCGTTGCGCGGGCTGCGGGGGATGGACGGTCACCGATCGCGATGCCGCGTGCACATAGGGGGAGAGGTGCGCGAGCATCGCTGTTGGGCCGAGTCGGGAAAGTTGCAGACCGCGTTCGGCGATATCGTCGGTCAACTGCCGCTGCAGGAGGGGCCAGTCCGGTGCCAGGCAGCAGTCCCAATAGCGTTCCAGAAACGCCGCGAAGCGGGTGCGGCATTCTTCTGGATCCTCGATGAGCCGACGCACGGTGGGGAGCGAGTCGGGATGTTCTAGTCCGACAGTGGACATGGCGCGACTTTGTAGCTCGGTGGATGCCGAGAACTCGGTCGAGGGAATCCGCGCGCCGCGCTGTTGTTCGAGCAGCATCGCGTGGATCAGGGCCGCCGCGAACGTCGCGACCGGTGCGCGGCGCAACGCGTTCAGTTCCTCCGGCCACGCGGCTGCGCCGTCGAGTGGCCAGATCTCCTCGATCACCAGCGAGCGGCGGTCCAGCCAGAACGCGAATTCGGCCATGGCGGAACGTAATTCGGTATCCATGCGCTCTCTGGTGCGCAGCACCCATGACACGTGCAGCGGGTAGCGCTTGGCGTGGTGCAGCACCCGCAGGCTGCGCAGTGCCTCGTGCGCTGCCGAGTAGCCGAAGACGACGAGATCGGCGTCGTCATCGGGTAGGCGCAGGTGGACGGTCATCGGTTGCTCCTGTGTTCAGCCGAACGGTTGAACAGTCGGGCGGGTGGCGAACTCGAACGTACGGTGTCGAGCATCGAAGATCAACAAGCTGGAGAGGGTGATATGACCATCCGTCGCAGGTCGTTGCTGGCAGGTATGCTGCTGACTCCCGGAATTGTCGCAGCGGCCCAAAGTGGGCTTGCTGGAACGGTATTCACGGCGCGGGCCGATCCGTCCGGACCGGATTGGGATGGGTTCGACCAATATGTGGACGGGTTGGCCGGGGCGGGGAATTTCTCCGGGGTGGTGCTGGTCTACGACAATGATCGCCCTGTATTGCGCAAGGGTTACGGGTCGGCCGATCGGTCGAAGGGAATTCCGAATACACCCGAAACCCTGTTCTGCATCTGCTCCATGGGCAAGATGTTCACCGCCGTGGCGATCTGTCAGCTGGTCCAGCAGGGACGCCTGTCGTTCGATGACAAAGTCGGGAAGTATCTGACGGGCTTTCCGTCCGCTATCGCGGATACGGTCACCATCGCGGAACTGCTCACCCATACCTCCGGAATGGGCGATGTACTGGCCAGGACTCCGGGGGGTCCGACGCCGCCGACCACCCTGGACGGTCTGCTGGCCGCGGTCGCCGAAACACCGCTGTCGTTTCCGCCCGGTACGTCGTTCTCCTACAGCAATTCGGGTTTCATAGTGCTCGGCGGAGTCGTCCGGGCGGTGGCGAACCAGCCGTACGAGGACTATGTGCAGCAGCGCGTCTTCGAGCCTGCGGGTTTGGAGCAGACCAAGGTCGCGGTCTACAAGGCGACCGATATTCCCAATATGGCGTTGGGCTACGCTCGCGTCGGCGAGTCGACTCAGGATACGGCCGACGCCCTCCAAATCGGGAACCCTTCCGGGGGAGCTTATTCCACCGCCGACGATATGATCCGGTTCGGTCGGGCGATGATGACGGATCAATTGCTGGACCGCCAAATGATTTCCACCATGCTCACAGGCAGGCAAAAAGTCAGTCGCCCCGGCGGCCCGCCGTACGACATGTACGGATACGGATTCGAGGACCAAGCCATCGACAATATTCACTTCGTCGGGCACAACGGCGGAAATCCGGGCTATGAGGGTCAGCTCGATATCTACCGCGACCACGGGTGGACGGTCGCGGTGCTGACCAACCAGGACAGGGCCGTGGCCCCGGTCATTCGGAAATCGGAATCCCTGCTCACCGGGCATCTCGCCACGGCATCATCCGGCGGCCGCTGACACGCGTTTCGCGGTGGGATCAGCGGCTCAGAAATGCCAGGACGGCGAGGACGCGGCGGTGGCCCGAATCCTCGGCGGGCAGGTCGAGTTTGGCGAAGATATTGCCGATGTGCTTGTGGATGGCGCGGTCGGTGACGCCGAGGAGCCGGGAGATCTCACCATTGGCATAGCCCTGGGCCATCAGTTCGAGTACTTCGCGTTCCCTGGCGGTGAGTGTGGCGACCGGGTCGTGGCGGGTGATGAGCTGGTCGAGCACCTCCGGATCCATGACGGTGCCGCCGCGGGCGATGTGGTCGAGCGCGTGCAGGAAGTCGTCCACCCGCGCGACCCGGTCCTTCAGCAGGTAGCCGACGCCGCCGCCCGCGCGCAGCAGTTCCCGCGCGTAACTGTGCTCGACGTACTGCGAGAACACCAGGACCGGCTGTCCCGGAATCTCCGCGCGCGCTCGCAGCGCGGCGTGAATGCCCTCGTGGCGGAAGGTCGGCGGCAGCCGGACGTCGACGATGGTGACATCGGGTCGGTGCGCGATCACGGCGGCAATGAATGTCTCGACGTCGCTGGTGACGGCCGCGACCTCGTGCCCCTCCTGGCGCAGCAGCAGCACAAGCCCCTGGGCCAGGACGACATTGTCCTCGGCGATGACTATCCGCACGGGCACACCGCCCGCAGCACCGTCGGCCCGCCCGGCGGACTGTCCACGGTGAGCACGCCGTCCAGGGCTTCCAGGCGGCGGAGCATGCCCGCCACGCCGGTCCCGCGGGCGGGATCCACGCCGCCGCGACCGTTGTCGCGGATCTCCACCGCCACACCGTCGGCGGTGGTCCGCACCTCGACCGCGGCCGAGGTCGCGCCCGCGTGCCGCGCGATATTGGTCAGCGCCTCGGTGACCACGAAATACACCGCCGCCTCGACCGCGGCCGGGAGTTCGCGGTCGAGTTCCACCCGCACCGCGGTCGGCACGGTGCACCGCGCCGCCACCGCGGCCACCGCGCCGTCGAGCCCCTGATCGGCGAGGATGGGCGGATAGGTAGTGCGCAGGACGGTCCGCAGGTCGCTCATCGCGGCCTCCGCGCCTGCCCTGGCCTCCTCGAGCAGCGGGCCGACCGCCGACGGATCGCGGTCGAGCGCCCGCGAGGCCAGTCCCAGCCGCAGCGCGAGGGCGACCAGGTGCGCCTGGGTTCCGTCATGCAGATCGCGTTCGATGCGCCGCAAATCGGCGGTGTGCGCGTCGACCGCCCCCGAACGGGTCCGCCGCAGTGCGGCTACCTGCTGCGTCAGTCGCTTTTTCGCGCTCACTCGCAGACCCGCGTTGGACAGCCACAGTCCGGCGCGGCCGAGTGCGGGTCCGGCCGCGACGGCCACCGCGGCGGTGATCGCGCACTGGGCGACGCCGATGGTCAGTGCGGACGGCCAGCCCGCGATCGGGATATTGGCCACGATGCGGATCGGGTCGTCGGCAGGGAACAGCCACCACAGCCAGATCGCCGCGAAGGCGAGCAACGGCAGAACCGCGACGCCGGTGCCCAGAGCGCCGAGCACGGTCCCGCCGACCGCGAGGAACGCGACCCAGCGCAGTTCGCGCCACACCGTCGGGTCGGTGACGAGCGCGGGCAACCACCGGAAGGGCCGATCCACCGTTTCCGCGATCGTCCCCCGGCGGCGCGCGATCCGGCGACGCTCGGCATCGGCGACCCGCCCGAGCACCCACAGTTGCGGCGGGACGAGCACGAATCCGATGCCGACCAGGCAGGTGACGGCGGTGTAGACGAGTAGCGGGAGCGCGAGGATCGCGTACAGGCCGAGCGCGAGGGTGCGCACGCCGTCGACCAGCGCGCCACGCCATCGAACCCACCACATCGCGAACGACATCCCCGCAGTCTCGCACGCCGCGCCGATTGCCGCGGTGTAGCGGGCTCCACCCTCGCAGGGGCAGGCCGCTGCACCGCGCGGGCGCTGCGCGGTGCCTACCGTTGCCGAACATGACGAATGGGAATGCGGTGCTCTCACCGCGAGCAGGCGACTCGCGCCGACGATCCGGCCGGGAGTTGGTGATCTTCCTCGTCGCCGCCTACCTCGGCGCCTGGCTGGTGGCGGCGCCGCTGTGGGTGACCGGATTCCGGCGGGTGGCGCCGGGGCAGGAGGCGACCACGCTGGCGACGGTCTGCCTGTTCACGATGATGGTGGTCCCGGCGACGGTCGCTGTCGTGCTCACCAGGTGGCGGCACCCGTGGCGCGCCGTGCCGCAGGTGCTCTCGCTGGGTCTGCCGGGGCCGCGGGTCCTTGCCCAATGTGTGGGCGCCGGGGTGATCTTTCCGGCGATCGCGGCGGTAGGGTTACTGCCCGCGGCCGCGATCGGGGTCTTCCGGCCCGGCTGGCCGCAGAGTTGGGCGCCGCTGCTGACCATGCTGGTCTCGGCGTTGATCTCGCTGCCGCTGTATCTCGGCGAGGAGATCGGCTGGCAGGGATATATGCTGCCGCGGTTGACCTTTCGCTACGGACCGGTGCTCGGCATCGGCGTGGGCGGTGTGCTGTGGGGGCTGTGGCATCTGCCGATGACAGCGCTCGGGGGCAGCTATCCGGGCCATCCGCTGTATGTCGCGATTCCGATGGCCGTCGGCGCCGCGGTCGGTATCGGCGCGGTGATCGCGGCGATCCGGATCCACACGCGCTCGGTGTGGCCCGCGGTCGCGGCGCATGCAGGTCTCAATGAGTTCGCCCTGCGTCTGCCGCGATTCTTCGCCGCCCGCGACCACATCCCCGACCCGCTGATCGTAGGCCCGCTCGGCTTGATCACCTGGCCGATTCTCATGGTCGCGGCCGGGTTCGCACTCTATTCCCTTCGTACGAGACGTCCTGGATTATCCAGCGGCGCAGCGCATTCCAAATAGCCTCGCCGTCGGCGGGCGGATGTCCGAGTACGGCGCGACGAATCCGGAAGACCGCGTGGCGGTTTCGTCGATGCGGGCGGGTGCGCCCCTCGGTATTCGGGGCGTTTCCAGTGGTTGCCGGGAGATTAGGGTGAGCGGCATGCCTCAGTTGTTCAAACGTTTGGTGCTCGCACCGGGTTTCAGTGAGCACGACTTCAAAGTGGTTATCTGGGATCTCTTTTGGGACTTGATCGACTTGGGAAGGAAGGAGTGCTCGCTCGGACTCGACCGCGGGCCTCGGAACCTAGCGGAAGAATTCGCTCATGGCGGTCGCGATCGGAGTGAAATCATCGGGATTGTGGGTCAGCCCTTCCAGCACCGTGAACTGTGAATTCGGCAGGGCCGCCTCGAGTTTCGCCATGCTTTCCAGCCCGTACCGGTCGCTCGACGAGCCTGCCAGCAGTAGCCCCGGTGCGGTCGTGGCGGACCAGCGGTTCGGGTCCGGATCCATGGCGGTGAGGCATTCGAGGTCGGCGATCAGTCCCGGCGCGCGGTCGGCCATGGCTGCTCCCATGGCGCGCAGGGCGCTGTCGGAAACGGCGCATCGATGAAAGTGCTTGGCCGCGGGCCGTTTCCGCTCGGAGCGTAGTCGCGTCGACCGATGAGCACTACTCGATAGCTGGTGGCGAGCAGTTCGGCCATCGGGCGATACGCCTCCGTCGTGACCAGCGCGCCGTGCACGATCACCAGCGGAGGCCCGTCGCCGAGCGTGTGGAAGACGATGCGGGTGCCGTCGGCCGAGGCGACGCTGTCGGTTGTTCGCATGGACCCACTGTGCGCGCCGGATCTGTCACCCGGCTTGCGCGGACCTTGCACTGCGGTGCGAGCCGATCGGTGGATTCGCGAAATCGCTTGCCGGCCGGACCGGCTCGCGACAGGATCGTGACGCATGGACGGAATCGCCATCCGCACCGCCACCGAAAACGACGAACGGGCACTGGCCGCCATCGACCACGCCACCTGGTCGAGGCAAGTGCATCCCATCCCGCTCTGGCCGTCGGACACGCCCTTCTTCGACGAGGGGACCGCACCGCGCAACGTGCTGCTCGCGCACGAGGACAACCACATCCTCGGATATGTGAAACTCCGGCCGGCTCCGATGCGGGCCTCCAGCGGACATGTCCAGGAGATCAACGGCCTCGCCGTCGCCCCACACCACCAAAGACGCGGCATCGGCCACCTGCTGCTCGACGCCGCCCGCGCCGCGGCCGTCGAACGCCTCGCCCGACGAATCACCCTGCGAGTATTGGGCACCAACGTGCGTGCTCAGAAGCTGTATCTCGCACACGGCTTTCGGATCGAGGGCACTCTCGTCGGCCAGTTCCTGATCGAAGACCGCTACGTCGACGACGTTTTGATGGCACTGGAAATCTGCCCCGCAACGCACCGGAGGGACCGAGCCACAACGGTCCATCCGGGGATACCTGCCTCGGATCGGCGAGACACGCTGTAGGACTGCGAATCCCGTTGTGGATCATGCCTCGTTATCAGCGCGGATCGCTCTCGCACCTCGCGAATGTTCTCGAGCACGATCGCCAATTCCTGGCCGACGAAACATTTCTCACCCATCCCTCGGGGTTTGCCATTTGAAATTGGCCCAATGGCGGCGGCTGGTCTCGAAAAGGCGCCGCATTTGATCAGTCGCGGTATACCGCTACGTAGGCATTGGTGACTGTTCCGACACTGGTGGGACCCAAGCATGAAGCCGTGCCCTGGCCGGACGGGCCGAAGGAGCCACCCCATGAACCCTGGTAGGGGCCGATGGTCATGAGCGGGAAGGCGTTCGGGATACCGTGCAGGCCGACGCATTCGACGACCAGGGTGTACTCCCTGCCTGCCGGTGCCTCGGTGTCGCGGCATGCCGCCGTCGCGCCGAACAGGTCTCGCGTGACGGTGCAATCTTGGGCGGAGGCTTGGGCGGTACCGGTGCCGATTACTGCGGCGAAACCCAGAACCGATGCGGCCGCGGCCGCTACCCGGGTGGCGGCGATTGTCGTTGTTTTCATTCGATATCCTCTCGAAATGTCATCCGATCATCGGATGCGGATACCGGGATGTTACGAGTGCGAACGGTCGAAGCGTGGAATCCCTCGGGCGTATTACAGATCCCTGCTGAAGACGATTCGGGCCATTCCCGGCCCGTTGTAGTCGGCGACGAGATTTGCTTCGAAGCCGAGACTTCGGTGAAAGCCGATCGAGCCTTGATTGCCCGGCGAGGTAATGGCTCTCAGTCGGATGTAGTTCTCGACCACCTCATGCAAATCCCGTGTGGTCGCGGGCACGATCGTTTCGTTGGCTGCGTGCTCGGTCATCCGACAAGACTTCCATCTTCTGCGGGCCTGCTCCACCCGAGGACGCAATCCGATGCATGGCTCCGGACGGCTGAGATGTTGCGGTGCAACCGATCTCGGGCCGAGTGTGCACCGCCTGCCCGCAGCGGTAAATGGGTCGACAGCGTTCGCGGCGGCGGGCAGAGTGGTCGGCTGTGACCGATAGCGAGCTGTGGGGACGGGCGAGCGCCGAGCGCTACGACGCCGAGGAGACGGTCATGTCCTCGGCGGCTGTTCTCGCACCGACCCTGGATTTCCTCGCCGAGCTCGCCGGGGACGGTCGGGCACTGGAGTTCGCCATCGGAACCGGGCGGGTCGGCATCCCGCTGCGCGGACGCGGCGTGCCGGTCGCGGGCATCGAACTCTCCGAGCATATGGTCGCGGTGCTGCGCCGCAAGATCGACCAGGACACCCTCCCGGTAACCATCGGGGATATGGCCACCACCGTCGTCCCCGGCGAGTTCGCCCTGGTGTATCTCGTCTACAACACCATTTCCAACCTGCTCACCCAGGACGCGCAGGTGCGGTGTTTCCGCAATGCCGCACGGCATTTGAGGCCCGGTGGCCGCTTCGTCATCGAACTCGAGGTGCCTCCGCTGCGGTTGCTGCCACCCGGTCAGGTCGCGGTCCCTTTCGACGTGTCCGCGCGACATCTTGGCTTCGACACCATCGACGTGGTCGAGCAGCTCCTCGTCTCACATCACTTCACCCGTGACGGCGACCACTACCGCCGCGATACCTCCCGCCACCGCTACGCCTGGCCCGCCGAGCTCGACCTGATGGCACGCATCGCCGGTCTCGAGCCCGAGCATCGCTACGCGGACTGGGCCGGGACGCCGTTCGCCGCCGACTCCACCAAGCACATTTCCGTGTGGCGCAAGCCGGTTCGAGGCCGCCCGCTGTAGCCGGTGCGGCATCAGCTCGAGATGCGGGATTGGATGCCGTCGAGGAGGAGTTCGAGGCCGACGTCAAAGGTCTGGTCGGCGTCCAGGTGGGCGCCGTCGCGGATGACCGTGGCCAGTGCGGGGTATCGGCCGGTCGCGAAGGTCCGCTCCAAATATGGCCCGAAGGCGGCCTGCCACTGCCGCGTATCCATTCCGGTGGTTCGTTCGGCGCGGCGCTCGGTGATCTCGCCACGCACCGCGCCGATCACATACGCGTTGACCGCGGCGACCACCGGCATGACGGTATCCACGTCGACACCGCCCATCGCGGCGACCACGGCCTCGCCCCCGGCCAGGGCGTGCGGTCCGAGCTGGGGTCGGCCACCGAGCAGGTCGGCGAACCATTCGTGCTGATGAGCTGCCTGTCGAGTGGTTTCGGCGAGGGACCGCAGCACTTCTCGCCAACCGTCTCCGATCGGTCGGATCTCGGCATGGACCGCATCGACCATCAGGTCGAGCAACTCCTCCTTGGTGGCGATATAGCCGTAGAGTCGCATCGGCCCTACGTTCAGCGCGGCAGCGACTTTGCGCAGTGAAACCGCCGCGAGCCCATCCTCGTCGGCCAGTCGGATTGCCGCACCGACGATCCGCTCTCGGCTCAATGGGGCAGGCACCGGTCGATCCTGCGGCTCCGGCCGCTCCCACACCAACATGTCGCTGACGATACATCGCATGGTCCGATACAGTGTATCGACACGAGCCAGTGTATCGAAGGGTAGTCATGATCATCGCCATCGTCGGAGCCGGAATGGGCGGACTCGCCCTCGCCAGGGTGTTGCACCTACACGGTATCGAGGCCGTCGTCTATGAACGCGAATCCTCGCGAGCCGCCCGCGGTCAAGGCGGCATGCTCGACATCCATTCCGGGCAGCGAGCACTGCGCGAAGCAGGGCTGATCGACCGGTTCCATGCGATCGCCCGCAGCGAAGGGCAGGATATGCGCCTGCTGGAACCGGACGGCACCTTGCTGCTGCGGCAGGACACCCCCGAGGACGCCCCCCTCGACCGTCCCGAGGTCGACCGCGCCGATCTGCGTGACATGCTGCTGGATTCCCTGCCCGCGGACGCGGTGCGCTGGGGGCACGCGTTCAATTCCGCCGACAACGGCCTGCTGCGCTTCGCCGACGGCAGCAGCGCGACCTATGACCTACTGGTCGGCGCGGACGGCGCACAGTCCAGGGTCCGGGCGCTGCTCACCGACGCCCGCCCGGCCCATCTCGGTCAGAATGTCGTCGAGGTCGGCATTCCCGATATCGACCGCACGCATCCCGAACTCGCGGCGATGGTCGGGCGCGGCAACTTCTGGGTGATCGGCAACGGATTGTCGTTGGCAGCGCAACGCAACGGCGACGGCCGCGTCCGCATCGGCGTCTGCTTCTACAACACCCCCGAAAACTGGTTCGCCACCAGCGCAATCCCATTCGACGACCCAGCCGCCGTCCGAGCGCGACTGATCGAACTGCTCCCCGGCTGGGACGCACGGTTCACCGCATTGATCGCGGCCTGCGACGACTTGGTGGCGCCCCGGTCGATCAGTGCTCTCCCGGTCGGCCTGATCTGGCCGTCACAGCCGGACCGCACCCTGGTCGGCGATGCCGCGCACCTGATGCCGCCGGTGGGCGAGGGCGCCAATATGGCCCTGCTCGATGGCGCCTCCCTCGGTCTCGCACTGGCCGCACACCAGGGCGACATCCCCACCGCCGTCGCAACCTACGAACGCGAAATGTTCGAACGCACAGGCGCTGCCGCCCGAATGTCGGCCCGCGTGCAGGAACTCCTGACAGCGCCGGACGCGAGCCGCCGAATGCTCGCATTCTTCCAGCCGGACTGAAGGATTCGATTGTGGCCCGATCGAGTCCAACCGCGCTCCTCGGTGGACCCGGCGTGCCAAGATCGGGTATGTCGCAAATCCTCGGAGGCAGAACACCTTTCGACGACATCTACGATCAACCCGACCCGCGCGGATACTTCGGCAGTCTCGGTCGGTTCGACTACCGGACCCCGCATCATGCCCAGGCGGTATTCCGCCGTCTGGTCGCCGCGCGCGCACAGTCGGGACCGGTGACGGTGGTGGACCTGTGCTGCTCGTACGGCATCAATGCGGCGCTGCTCAACCACGATCTGACCCTCGCCGACCTCTACGCCCGCTACACCCTTCCGCAGATAGCCGAGCTGGACACGGTCGAATTGATCGAGTCCGACAAGGAGTTCTACGCCGCACGTCGCCGTGACGATGCCGTACCGGTGGTCGGGGTGGACATCGCCGCTCCCGCGATCGACTACGCGCTGGCCGTGGGTCTGCTCGACGCGGGCTTCGTCGAGAACCTGGAAACCGGCGCCGCGTCACCTGCCCTGCTACGGGCGGCAGGTCCCGCCGGGTTGATCACCGTGACCGGTGGCGCGAGTTTCCTGACCGCGCGCACCTTTCAGCAATTGCTCGGCGCGGCAGTCGAACCGGTGTGGGTCGCCGCGTTCGTGCTGCGGACCGGTTCCTACCGGCCCATCGCCGACGCCCTGGCCGAGTACGGTCTGGTCACCGAGGTCGATCCGGCGCGCACGGTCCTCCAGCGCCGATTCACCGACCTCGATGAGCAGCGGTACGCCATCGCCGCCGTCACCGAAGCCGGTGCTGACCCCGCCGGGAAGGAGACCGAGGGCTATTACCACGCCGCTGTGCATCTGTCCCTACCTCCGGGTGTGACGGGCCATCCATCGGCTCGCTGAGCCGATCGGCCGGTGCAAACCGGGCCTCCGCTCAACGAGTTCGACGAAACCCGTTGTCGCCGACGCTGCTTTGCGCTGTCCGGAACGGAGGCAGGTCTCCCCGTCGATCGGCCGTCTCATGTTCGGGCGAACCCTGGTGGCGCACAACGCGAACGTCGAGCAGAAGGGACTGACCCCTCATCTACCCGACTGGTAGCCGCTCACGGTCCTGGACACCGTGCGCCTGTCGAAGGCGGTGTGGCCGGGCCTGAAGAGTTGCGCGCTCGACAAACTCACGGTGAACTCGATTGGGACGCACTCGCCCAAGCATTCGATATCTCGACGTCGACAGCGCACGCCTACTTCGAAGCGGCGATGAAAGAAAGGTGTGTCACGGATACGCGGCCGCATTGGCGGCCGATATGTTGGTGCGGCCGATGTGATCATCCTGGATTCGGACGCCATCCTCATCTCGATCTGCTGCCACTGCTGTATCGATCACAGGCGAGAGCTTCCGGGTCGCGCGGAACATCGCGATGACGTGGAGGAAAAGGAAAGTGACAACGAGAGAATGGAGAATACCGATGCAGAACACCTCTCGGACCGGTGCGAAGCGTTATGTTCCTCCGGTCGCTGCCAAAGTCGGTCGCGTTGCCACCGACACCTTCGGCACGATCCACACCCAGAAGGACGCGACAACCTGGGGCTTCAAGAAGGGCTGATAGGGGGCGAGCGAGGTAACCCCATGCGTGGGAGCCGATTCCGGCTCCGAGAAGCACGATGAATACGGTGGGGATCGAGTCCTTTCGATCCCCACCGTATTGCCTTGATCCCCTCCTGCCTGATCGATGTCGATCTGCTGCGGCGACACCTCAGGTCCTGCAGACGCGTCACGCCGCGGAACCATCGCTGGATCCGGCGCGAATTCCCCAACCGGGGAGGATCTTCGACGCCGAGCGGACCTCTCCTTCTTCACGGGACACGCACCAGGCGAAACGTGGGCGTGTCACTGAGACGCTGCGACCGTGGCGACCGATATGTTGGTGCGGCCGGTGTGATCATCCTGGATTCGACTGTCAGCTTCATCCGAAACTGTCGCCACTGCTGTGTCAATCGCAGGCGAGAGCTTCCGGGTCGCGCGGAGAATCGCGACGACACGGGGGAAAAGGAAAGTGACAACGAGAGAATGGAGAATACCGATGCAGAACACCTCTCGGACCGGTGCGAAGCGTTATGTTCCTCCGGTCGCTGCCAAAGTCGGTCGCGTTGCCACCGACACCTTCGGCACCATCCACACCAAGAAGGACGCGACAACCTTCGGTTTCAAGAAGGGCTAGTCGGCGTCGAGCGAGGTAATCCCATGTATGGGAGCCGATTCCGGTTCCGAGAAGCACGATGAATACGGTGGGGGATCGAGTCCCTTCGATTCCCACCGTATTACCTCATCCCCTTCTGCCAGCGAGGTCGCCCATGTACGCGCTGACCAATAGTCTTGTCGTCCTTCCCGACTCACCGGGCGGTGTTCTCGCCGGACGGCGGGTTCCCCACCACGATCCGAAGATCATCGATCACTCGTCCGGACGACCGTGGTTGATCGGTCACTGGGCAGCCGAGAATCTGGTCGTGGCCGATGCGGGTGGCGTGCGGGTCGCGGTATTCGGGGAGTGCCCGATCGGTCCCGAGCAATTGACGGCGGCGGCCGCGGGTATTCGCACTCCGTCCGATCTCGACGCACTCGCCCGCACACTGCCGGGCAGCGCGCACCTCATCGCCTCGGTGCATGGGCGGGTCCGATTTCAGGGAACGCTCACCGGCACCCGGCAGGTCTGCACGGCCCGACTCGACGGCATCACCATCGCGAGCGACCGGGCCGACACATTGGCGGTCATGATCGATGCCGAGCCGGACGAGGATATGCTCGCGGTGAATATCGCCTGCCAGCAACTGATTCCACCGCTCAGCGAACGCACCTGGTGGCGCGGTGTGCGGCGGATCGCTCCGGACTCCTACCTGCTGCTCGACGGCGAGGACCGCGCGCGCCCGGTGCGCTGGTGGACACCGCCGGAACCGGATCTGTCGATCGCCGAGGGGTCGGGACAGGTGCGGGCCGCATTGCGGGAGGCCGTGGCATGGCGCAGGCCGACGCGTGGGCGGTTGTCGGCGGATCTGTCGGGCGGTATGGATTCCACCTCGCTGTGCTTTCTCGCCGCCGAGCACACGCCCAACTTGCTGATCTTCCGCCGGACGGGGAGCAGCGCGATCAACGACGACCCCTTCTACGCGGGCGAGGCGGCGAAACTTCTGGATCGGGCCGACTATATCCATCTCCAAAGCGAGGACGGGCCAAAGGTTTTCGAGCCGCCGTATATCCTGCCGGATACCGAGGCGCCGCATGCGCTGACCCGTGGGGTCAACACCATGGATCACCAGATCCAAGAGTTGGTCCGGCGCGGGGCCACTTTGCATCTGGCCGGGCACGGCGGCGACGAACTGTTCTCCGGCGGAGCGGGTTACCTGCACACGCTGCTGCGCCGAAATCCGTTGCGGGCATTGCGAGACCTCCGCGTACGCCGGGCGCTGGGCCGCTGGCCGCTGGGGTCCACCATGGTGGCACTCGCCACCGGTGCAAGCCTGAGTTCGTGGTGGCGGCACACCGCCGACCATCTCACCGATCCGCCGCCACCACCCAATGCGCCGCAGCTGGGTTGGGCCTATCCGCTGCGAATCACACCGTGGGCCACCGCCGATGCGGTGCACACCGCGCGGCGGGTCCTGCGCGATATCGCCGACGAGGCGGTGCCCCTGGCGGATGATCGCGGTCAGCACGAGGCGCTCACCTACCTGCGTTTCGCCGGTCCGCTGTTCCGGCAGTTGTGTCGCACCTATGCCAATGGCGGTCTCCGCCTTGATCTTCCGTATCTGGACGATCGGGTGATCGAGGCCGCGCTCGCGGTCCGCTGCGAAGAACGGTTCAACCCTTGGCACTACAAACCGCTGCTGGCGGCGGCCATGCGGGGGCAGGTTCCGGATCTGATCCTTGATCGCCGCACCAAGGGCGAGTACGACAGCGAGGTCGAAAACGCCCTGAATCAGCATGTTCCGGACCTGCTGGAACTGTTCGCGGATTCCGCGTTGGCCACGCGCGGCCTGATCGACGTCGATGCGCTGCGGAGGTACCTGTACACCCCGGTCGGCGGCGCGGACGACGATCCGGCGCCGAATCTGGAGATGACTATGGGCTGCGAACTGTGGCTGCGACAGGTCGCGACCGTCCGGGTGAAGCTGTGAGTACGCCGTGCGCGCCACCCGAGCGGATCCGATTGCCTTGGCGGCAAAGGGTTTTGCCACTCATCGCGGTCGCGGTGGCGGCACCGCTGACCATACTGCCGCCCAAGAATCTGCGGTGGGTGCTCGAATTCGCCCGGCGCGGCGCGCGTCCCGCCCCTGCCGACCAGACTTCCCGTGCGCGGCAGGCGATCATGGCGGTCAGCCTGCGGTGTGCCGTCAACGGTTGTCTACAGCGCTCGATCGCGACAGCACTGCTGTGTCGCGTGCGCGGAGTCTGGCCCACCTGGCGACTCGGTGTGTGCACCGCGCCGTTCGGCGCGCACGCCTGGGTGGAGGCCGAAGGGCGGATGATCGATGAGCCGATGCCTGCCGGGCACTACACGCCGATGCTGACCGTCGCGCCGGCGCAGGTCGCGGCCGATCCCGACCACTACTCCGAGATGGGTACGGGCACAGGAGATTTCCGACTGCATCGGCAGGTGCTCAGTGTCGGCACATCGGACGGCGCGGTATTGCTGCACTTGCGGACCGGTCACTACTGGCAGCTCAACCCGGTCGGTCTCGATTCACTGCGGCACCTGCTGTCGGGACGTTCGGTCGAGGATATCGCCACCGACTTCGCGGCGGAATACGCTATCGATCCGGCCGGGCCGCGCCGCGACATCACCGTCATGACGGACCAACTGAGGGAAGCCGGATTCCTGGTCGGGCCATGAGTTCTCGTGCGAAGGAGGACCGGATGCCGCGCCAACTGTGGCAGATGCTCGCCGGGCATCGGGGCGCCCTCGCCCTCGGCCTGCTGCTGATGCTGGTGGCGGCCGGGCTGGGGATAGCACAGCCGCTCGCCATGAAGGCCGTGATCGACGGGCTGACGGCGAGTCGATCCGTGGTGCTGCTGGTGATCGGGCTGGTAGTGCTGATGGCGCTCGAAGTGGTCGTCAACGCGGCCGCTTCGTATGTGTTGGAACGCACCGGCGAACGATTCCTGCTGCGGCTGCGGACCCGGCTGTTCAGCCGACTGCTGCGGTTGACGATGCCCACCTTCGATCGATTCCGGTTGGGCGACTTGATGTCCAGGGCATCGACGGATGTGATCCAGGTGCGGGAGGCCGCCACCAGGGCGGCGGTGGAGCTCGCGGCGAGCGTGGTCATGATCGCGGCCACCCTGGTGGTGATGTTCCTGATCGACCCGGTGCTGATGTGCGTCGTCGTCGGGGTGCTGATCGCGGCCACCGCCGCGATCAGCGGCCTGACCGCCGCGATCGGTCGGGTCTCCACCAAACTCCAGGACACCGTGGGTGCGATGTCGGCCGACCTGGAACGCGTGATGGGGGCGATTCGCACGGTGCGGGCCAGTCGCGCCGAACAGCGCGAAACACAGCGCCTGACCGAGCTCGCGCACGACGCCTACACCGCCGGGGTGCGCAGCGCGTTCCTGATGGCGGCCGTGAGCTCGCTGATCAATGTGGCCGTCAACGGGGCCTTCGTCGTCGTGCTGCTGGTCGGCGCGGTGCGGGTCGGGCAGGACGCGCTCGCCTTGAGTTCACTGGTGGCGCTGCTGCTTTACGCCAACCAGCTCGTGCTGCCCGTAGCCCAGTTCGTGGAGGGCATCGCGACGGTCTACAAGGTTCGGGGCGCGGCTCAGCGCGCCACCGAGGTGTTCACGCTGCCCGTCGAGGAATCCGCGCCCGCCACCGTCATCGATGAGCCGCCGCGATCCGCCCCTGTGTTGGAGATCCGGAATCTGCGCTTCGGCTACACACCGGACGCGCCTGTGCTGCAAGACCTTTCCCTCACCGTGCCGCACAACTCGCTGGTCGCCCTGATCGGGCCGTCGGGTGCGGGCAAATCCACCGCCCTCGGGCTGATCAACCGGTTCTACCAACCGTGGCAGGGCAGCATTCATCTCGACGGATATGCGGCCACCGAACTCGACCTCGCCGCTTGGCGCGCCCGCATCGGCTGGGTCGAACAGGATTGCCAGATACTGCACGGCACACTGCGCGACAACCTCCGCTACATCGCCCACGACGCCGACGACCGCGCCCTCTGGCACGCCATCGATCTGGTCAATCTGCGGGAGAAGGTCGAGAAGCTGCCCGACGGTTTGGACAGTCAAGTCGGCGAACACGGCGCGCGATTGTCCAGCGGCGAACGCCAGCGCGTCGCCATCGCCCGAGCCGTCCTCGCCCGCCCCCGCCTGCTGCTCCTGGACGAGCCGACCGCCCACCTGGACCCGGCCAACGAAGCGGCGCTGACCACCACGCTCGACAACCTGCGCGGCGAATGCGCCCTTTTGGTGATCGCGCACCGCATGTCGACCATTCGCTCCGCCTCCTCCATTCTCTTGTTGGCCAACGGCACCGCCCGCGCCACCGGAACCTGGACGGAACTATTCGAATCCCCCGCCGAGTTCGGTCGACTCGTCAATATGCGCGAACCCGAATTCAGCACCGCTCCATCGCTGCGAGAAATCTGATCCCGACCGGAGGCGCGCACAGCGGCTGGGCCGATAGCCGCTTGACTTCTTCCCGGTCCACCTCCCTGTATACGGGGCAGTGGGTCATCCGCAGTAGCCTCGGATAGAACGCCGAACAATACGACCGCCGCTATGCGAAAGAGACGCAGCCATGACGCGTACACCCAGGATTCCCGGACCGGACCACCCGATCACGATCGAGCCCACCGGCGGCCGCGTCGTCGTTCGCAGCGGCGATACCGTGGTCGCCGACACCACCAGGGCGCTGTCCCTGCGCGAGGCCGAATATCCGGCCGCACAATACATTCCGCTCGAGGATGTGGACCAGAGCCTGTTGGTCCCCTCGGACACCACCACCTACTGCCCTTTCAAAGGTGACGCGTCCTATTGCAGCCTCACCACTCCCGAAGGTGAGCTGACCGACGCGATCTGGTCCTACCGCGAACCCTATGCGGCCGTCGCCCCCATCGCGGGGCATGTCGCCTTCTACCCGGACAAGGTCGAGATCGTCATTCAATAGGTTTCACGTGACCGATGATCGCACCGACACCCGGGTACGGTGCGACATGTTCTTCCCGTACCGCAGTATGTGCCGGACCGCTACCACAGCGGGATGTCGGCGCGGGTGCGGGACTGAAGGATTGTCGCGGATCCGAGAGGAGAAGCGATGCGATACCCGTTACTGGCCGCGACACTGGTCGCGGCCTTGGCGGTCGGTGGATGTGGCAGCCAACCCGAACCCGACCCACTGCAACGCGATGTCGACGCGATCGTCGCGGTGGGCACCGCGGGCGTACAGGCCAGAGTGGTGGACACCGTGGCCGGGACCAACCGGACGGCAGTGGCGGGACGCGCGGATATAGCCGCGCCCGAACCGGTTTCGCCGGACGGCTACTTCCGCACCGGCAGCCTGACAAAGACGCTGGTCGCGACCGTGGTCCTGATGCTGGTCGGCGAGGGCAGACTCACCCTCGACGACACGGTGCAGCGGTGGCTGCCGGATATGGTGCGCGGCAATGGCAATGACGGCACTCGCCTCACCATCCGGCAGCTTCTTCAGCACACCGGCGGAATTCACGATAGCCCGTTCGAAATCGCCACCGCCGAGGACTATTACCGGTTGCGATTGCAGACCCGCACTCCCGAGGAGACCGTTGCGGCGGCCATGGCGCACGCTCCGGACTTCGCACCGGGCTCCGGCTGGGCCTACGCCAACGTCGGCTACGTCCTACTGGGTCTGATCATCGAGCAGGTAGTCCACCATCCCTGGCACGACGAGGTTCGCGCTCGAATCCTCGAACCCCTCGGCCTGCGCGACACCCGCTGGCCCGGCGATGATCCCGCGCTGCCCGCGCCGCACGCGAAGGGCTATCAGCAATTCGAGGTGGACGGGCCGATGGTGGAGGTCACCGAATTGGTCGACGCCGATGCCTCGGGCGGATATCTGTCCACTACCGAGGATATCGGGATTTTCTACCGAAATCTCTTGGGCGGCAAACTATTACGGCCCGATGAACTGAAGATGATGCGCACCGTGGTTCCCGTCTCCGGCCCGACCGCACTGGCCTGGCCCGGCGCGGGCTACGGACTCGGTCTGATCTCGGTCCCGCTCTCCTGCGGCGGGACCTATTGGATGCACAACGGCGGCCAGACCGGATACCTCACCAATGCCGCCACCACCGAGGACGGCAGCCGCAGCGCCGTCGTCGCCATGTCCGGGACACTCGCCGTCGGCGACGACATCACCCACAGCAAGGGATTCGCGCAACTGCACCTGGCCAACGAATTGATCGACCACGCACTCTGCGCGAAGTAGTGCGCCATGACCGCCGACGCAGCGGCCCACCCTGCTAAAATCGCTGATACAAGGCGGTATTCGCGCCGATCGGCGAAGACCGTCGGAAAGGTGAACCGTGGGCGACGCCCGGACCGAGCGGTGGGCCGACAATCGGGTGCGGATGCGCCGCAAGCTGATCGATGCCGCCATCCAGGTCATCGAGACCGAGGGACCGCAGGCCAGTATGCGCGCCATCGCCGCGGCGGCGGAGGTCTCCAAACCCACCCTCTACCGATTCTTCGCCGACAAAGCGGAATTGACGCTCGCGATCTCGAACCGGGCCAAGCAGGATATCGCGGCAGGACTGGCGCAGGTGCGCACGCATCCCGAGGGGAGCCCGGCGGCGATCCTGAACTCCGCACTCACCGGATACGCCGCGCTGATCGTGGAACATCCGCATATCGCGCGATTCCTGTTCCAGGGCACGGAGAATCCCGCCGCCAGGACACTCGAGAACTGGCGGGCCGTCCGCGTCGAAGTCGCCGACCTGATCACCCTTCTCGTCGGATCACCGAGCGCCACCCCGGAATTCGATGCCGACTTCTACGCATCGATGGTTGTCGGAGCGGTGAAGGGCGCGGCGAACTGGTGGCATCGCACCGCCGACCACGCGGACTCGGCCGAGGAGTTCGTGCGCCGCATGGAACCGGTCGTCCACGCGATAGTCGCGGGCGCGGCTGCCGATGCGGGCGTGACCATCGACTTCGACAAACCGCTCACAATCACTGTCCCCTAACGCTTCTCGACCCTGTGGCCTGGACAACGCCACATCGGTGTCGGCAGCGCACTCCCCGTCGAGTCGTGCCGTCAGCCGACCGCCGCGTGGAGGCGCTGGTCGAGGTCGTAGAGGTAGTCGCGGCCGAAGGGGCCGTTCTCCAGGCCGGAAAGCAGTGCGGCGGGAAGGTTTTGGCGAACATCCGAGGAATGCGAGGCCGCGGCGAGGGCGATGGTGGCGACGGTGTCCACGTCGCCGGTGAAAGCGATGCTGGTCCGCAGGATTTCGGTGAGGGATTGGCCGGTCGACAGGGCGGTGAGGGCGGCGCGGACGCTCATCCACCCTTTGGACCCGACCTTCCCGCGCCATGGGGTGGCCCAGCGCGATCCCAATTGTCGGCCCATCCAGGAACGGATTTCGGCGGTCGGGCCGAGGTGGCGCCTGCAGTAGTGCACGGCGAGGGCCGCGGCCTGGGCGGATTCGATGCCGTCGGCGGTGTCGTGGGTGATGCGGGCTTGAATCTCGGTGCGGGCCAATACCTCGGCGATATCGGGCAGTAGACCGACCGGGGCGGCGCGCATCGCCGCACCGCTCTTGTCGCTGGCGGGGATGATGCGTTCGAGGAATTCGGCTCCGGTGTGGACCGTGTCGAGGAAGTCGCGGAATCGGCCCGCGTACCCGTCGCGCGGATCGCGGTGGAAGACCGCGACGAAACGGTCGGCGAGGTGCTCGGGCGTCCACGGTTCGCCCGAAACGATCGATTCCGCTATCGCCAAGGTCATTTGGGTGTCGTCGGTGTAGTCGCCGGGACGAATCGTGTCGTGCCCCGGATGCTGAAGGTAGCCGGTCAGATCATTGTGTGCGACGACGAATCCCCGGTCCGCGTACTCGAATCCGGCTCCGTACGCGTCTCCGATCGCCAACTCGATCAGCATGCGCCCTCCCCTTCCTGTGGTGAACTCCCGGTGCGGACGCAGCGTAGCAGTAAATTGGTCGATACGACTAGAACTGGTGCGGTGTGATTCGATCGACTCGGATCGACAGAGATACCCAGCCTGCGCAGCGCGGTCGAGGCTGATTCGGCAGCGAGCAGGCAGAGTGACGTCTGAACAGACGGTTCGACGCGATCCCTCCTATGTACTCGGCGCATAACCTGCTCGCGTTGAACGGATTACGCTCGAATCGCTCGACCGACGGTTGCTCCAACTGTCCAGGTCAACACATACGTTTCGTCCCGGAGGGAGATATCTTGGAAACGACAATCGAGCCAAGTCGGGCGGCAAAGCCGCAGCGACACAAGGTCACCGGTGACGTGCACCTGATCCTGCGTCGTGGCGATGCGGCGCTGTTCGGGCAACGCCAGAACACCGGGTACGAGGATGGTGCGTGGCATTTGCCTTCCGGTCATCTCGAAGCCGATGAGTCGGTTGTGGACGCACTGATTCGGGAGGCTGATGAGGAGATCGGCGTGCGTATCGCGGCTGCGGATGTCCGTTTCAGCCACATCATGCACAACTCGTCGTCCGGTGGTCGGGTGGCGTTCTTCTTCACGGTGGACCGATGGGATGGTGAACCGACCAACCGTGAACCGGACAAATGCGCTGCACTGGAGTTCTTTCCGATCGGCGACCTGCCGGACCACATGATTGAGTACTGTCGTGCGGCGATGGGGCACGTGGCCGATGCCGAGCCCTTCTCGGTATTCGGCTGGTAGCAGCATGACCATGGGACAGTGAGCCCGGGCGCGCCAGAACCTACCGGAGCGGTCCGGGTGATTGTTCTGCCGAGCCTTCGACTCAGGACGCTCGCGCGATGGCGGCGGGTCATCATTCCAAGGAATCTTCAGGCCCGGCTCCGAGAGTTGGAGTTTGATGTACGCCACCAGCGCCCGCCAGTGGCTGCCGTAGGTCGGCACGTCGTCGCCGAGTCCAAGCTTGATCCTCTGGAGATCAGGCTGACCATTGTATTCCAGCGCGGCTTGCCATCACGGGATGACGACCATGGCTACACAAACCGCGGTGACGATCGAAGCCGACGGCGCACAGGCTGCCCACCGAATAGCTTGTCTCCGAGGAAGACTCGGTCCGCGACCATGGTCGGGCCTGCGGCCTGTGCCATTCCGGTAGCAGTCGGCAGCAAACGATGCCGGGAACTCAAGAACGCGCGGCGTCGAAGATCTTCCCCGGATTGAAAATTCCCGCAGGATCCAGTGCCCGTTTGACGGCGCGATGCATCTCCAGGACAGCCGGGCTGAGTTCGCGGTGGAGGCCGGGCTGTTTGAGCAACCCGACGCCGTGCTCGCCGGTGATGGTGCCGCCGAGGTCGATGGCTTCGGACATGATCTCCTCGAATGCCGCGTGTGCTCGCGCATTCTTGGCTTCGTCGCCGGGGGCGAGAATCAGTAGTGGGTGCAGGTTTCCGTCGCCGATGTGGGCGATATTGGCGATGGTGACATTGTGTCGCTGGGCGATTCGGTCAATGCGGGCCAGCATTTCCGTTACCGCCGCGATCGGGACGCAGACATCTTCCGTCATGACCGGTCCGAGTCGTTCGAGGGCCGGATAGGCGAGTCGGCGTGCCGCGAACAGCATTTCGGCTTCCTCGGCCGTTTCCGACCGGTCGGCGAGGGTAGCGCCCGCAGCTCGGAAGCATTCGAGCATCCGTTCCGCGTCGGTGACGGCCTCGGCGTCATCGAAGCGGGCCAGCAGTAGGACCTCGCCCTCGGTGGACAGGCCCATGTTCTTCCACGCGTCGACCGCCGCGAGGCAGTGTCGGTCGACCAGTTCCAGTGCGGCGGGCTGCAATCCGGCGGCGCGGGCGGCGCGGACCGCGGCACCGGCCTGGACCGTTTTCGCGAAGGATCCGACCACCACGACCCCGGCAGGCGGCAGTGGGCGCAGTTTGACGGTGATCTCCGTGATGACCCCGAGGGTGCCTTCGGAGCCGACCATGAGACCGAGCAGGTCGTATCCGGCGACCCCTTTGGCGGTGCGGCGACCCAATCGCACGATCTCTCCGGTGCCCGTCACCACCTCGGCCGCGATGACGTAATCGCGAGTGACGCCGTACTTCACGCAGCAGACGCCGCCCGCGTTCGTCGCCATATTCCCGCCGATCGTCGACCACGGCGAGCTGGCGGGGTCGGGTGGGTACCAGAGACCTTGCGTCGCAACATGCGAGCGCAGATCGTCGTTGACGACGCCCGGCTGTACGACGGCGATGCGTTCGAGCGGATCGACTTCCAGAATCGAGTCCATCGCCTCCAAGACGAGGACCACGCCGCCGTCGATGGCATTGGCCCCGCCGGACAGCCCTGTTCCCGCGCCGCGCGGGACCAGCGGCGCGCCGTGCTTCAAGCAGGCCAGCACCACTTGCTGGACCTCGGCGCTGTCGCGTGCCCGCACGACGGCGGCGGGTGTGCCGACCGGACCCCACGCGGCCTGATCGTGTGACAAGCCCAGCGCCACATCCGGGTCCGTGATTACCCGGCCCGCGGGGAGGATCCGGATGAGTTCGGCGGCGATGGTGGTGTCTGTGCGGGTCACGATGTCCTCTGAAGTTCGTTGCTGCTCGGCTCGTCGATCCGAAGTCGCACCGGTCGATACCGGTTCACGACCGCGCCATCGATCGGCGAGTCACGCGATACGCTGCCATGAGGCGTGATTCGCGCATCCGACGGGTTGGGCTTGTCGGGATGTACCGCCGACCATTCGGCGGTACACATCGCTACCCGAAGTTCGCCGCGTGCACCCTCGGCCGCCGATCCGCCCACGGCATCGCCTGCTCGAGCTGGGCGGCGACCCGCAGCAGCAACGCCTCCGAACAGGCAGGCCCGCCGAGTTGAACGCCGATGGGCAGCCCCCGCGTGGACTGGCCGAGCGGGAGGCTGATCGCGGGCATGCCGGTCTGGTTGTACAGCGGCGTGAACGAGCAGTTGTCGAACAGGTGCGTGGCCCATTCGACAGCGGTCAGGTCCGCGTTCTGGTCGAGGTGGCCCAGCGGTGGGGCGGGCGTGTTGTGCACGGGTGTCAACAGCAGGTCGTATTCGGTGAAGAATCGTCCGACTTCGCGGGTGATGGTGTTGCCCGCGTCGAGGGCCGCGCACAGGGCCAAGGCGTCGAGTGAGCGCCCGTGTTCGACGCATGCCAGCGTGGCGCGTTCGAGATTCTCGGCGCTCGCTTTCGTTCCGGTCATGGCCTCGAGTCCCGCGACCGCCTCGGCCAAGAAGGTGGTCCACAGGGTGATGGTCGAGTTCAGCACCGTCTGCCATTCGATTCGCGGCGTCGCTCGCTCGACGTGATGCCCTGCGGCTTCCAGCACCTGCGCGACGGCCTCGACCGTTTGGGCGACCTCGGGATCCACGTAGCTTCCCGCCCAGGATTCGGTGTGCAAGGCGATGCGCAACCTGCCCGGATCGGCGCCCACCTCCTGGCTCCAGGGGCGCGCGGGCTGGGCGATGACGAAGGGATCGCCCGGAAAGCTCACGGCCACCTCGTCCAGCAGCGCCGCCGTGTCGCGCACCGTCCGGCTCACCGCGAGTTCGACACCGCATCCGAACAGGCCCTCGGAATGGCCCGGTCCCGAGGGCACCCGCCCGCGACTCGGCTTGAGCCCGACGAGCCCGTTGCAGGCGGCCGGAATACGGATGGACCCGCCACCGTCATTGGCATGCGCGACCGGCAGCGCACCGGCCGCGACGAGCGCCGCCGAGCCGCCGCTCGAACCGCCCGCGCTGTGGGCCGTATGCCATGGGTTGCGCGTGGAACCGTAGGCCAGGGCCTCGGAGTTGCCGTTGAAACCCAGCTCCGGTGTCGTCGTCACGGCCAGTGTCGCCAGACCGGCCGCGCGGAAGCGTTCCATCAGATGCGAATCCGCGGGCGGGACGAGCCCGGTGCCGGTGAGGCGTGTTCCCAGGCGGGTCGGCACGCCTGCGATCTGACAGACCAGATCCTTGATCGCGAAGGGCACGCCCGCGAATCGGCCATCGGGGGCATAGTCGAGGGGACGGTCGAACGGTCCGGCGACGACCGCGTTCAGTTCCTTGTTCACCTCGGTGATCGCCGCGGTGGCGACTGCGGCCACCTCGTCGGCGGTGACCTCCCCGGCGGCGATGACCGCGGCCAGCGCGGTCGCGTCGAGTGCGGCGTATTCGTCGATCTTCATCGTGACTTCCTTACTGCGAGTGTTCGGCGCGACGCTACCCAGCCGTGAGGTAGCGCACATCGGCCGAAAAGCCGTTCCGGTCGCCGCCCGGATATGCGGCGGAAGCTTGACGTGGCATCGGACCGCCGCAATGCTGTCTGACATTGGAGGTTCGCAATGGTCGCGGAAATACAGTGGTGGACCCGGCTCGCCGGGGAGATCCGTGCGGCGGGCCGCGGCGAGATACCCATCGCGGATCCGGTGCGTGCCCTGCGCGACAGACTCGGATACGACTGCGCCGCACTGGTCGCGCGCGGGTTCGGCGGCGAGGCGCGGACCGCGCTGGTCAACCTCGACTACCCGGACGCGACCCTCGCCTACCTGACCACGACCTACAGTCGATCCTGCCCGGTGCATCGGATCGCGGTGCGCGACGGCATCGCCCTGCGATTCATCGACGTGCCCTTCGATGTCCGCGAAACCCGAACCTATCGGGACGCACTACAGCCCAATGGTTTTCGTGAGGGACTCACGCTACCGCTCGCGTGCGCGTCCAAGCCGGGTTTCCTTGCCATGAGTTCGACGCACCCCACACCCCTGGACGACGAGTCGCGTCTCGCATTGACGCTGCTTTCCCATGATCTCGCCGGACTCACCGATCCGGGCGCAGAACCCGATGACATGGCGGCCGAGGTGGTCGTCCGTATCGCGCGGGATGCGATCGAGGTGCGGGCAGGCGAGGGCGCACCACTGACTCCCACGGAACTGCGCATCACCGCGACCTGCGCCGACGCGGTGGGTCGCATCGGATTCCAGCACCGCGCCGTCGACGGAACCTGGTGGCACGTGCGTGCGGTGCGCCGCGTGGACGGTGTCCTCGTCCGCATGGGCCGGGCGGGAGAACTCGGCCACCTTACTGGCCGCGAACTCGACGTCATCGGACTGGTCGCCAGAGGCTGGCCGAACGAGCGAATCGCCTCGGCACTGGGTATCGCGGTCCGCACCGTCCGCAGCCATATCGAATCGACACTGGTCAAAATCGCCTGCCCGAATCGAACCGCGTTGGCCCGAATGGCTTTCGAACGGGAATTCGATACGCTCGATGCCCTGCGCGCCGTCGCGGCTGCCTAGTGGTCCTTGGCTGATTCGGCAAGCCTCTACTATCGCGAACTGTCCTGCGACACCCCTAGGCCGGAAGTAGGCGCTCGATGGTGTCGCGGGTGGCGAGTGCGCGGGCGGCGTAGCTGTCGAAGTGGCCGGGGGTGAGGCGGGAGGAGGGGCCGGAGATGCTGAAGCAGGCGCGGGCGGGGCCGGGGGAGCCGCGCAGGGCGACGGCTACGGCGCTGATCCCTTCGTGCAGACCGTCGACGGTGGTGGCGTAGCCGCGTTCGCGGATGAGATGGATTTCGTCCCAGAGCTTTTCGGTGTCGGTGATGGTGTGCGCGGTGGTTTGGGCGGGGGTGCGGGCGAGGTGGTCCGCGATGCGGGCGTCGGGGAGGGTGGCGAGGTACGCCTTGCCGGTGGCGGCCGCGTGCAGGGGGAGTCGGGTGCCGAGGGGGAGGAAGGCGCGCAGTTGGTGCGAACTGTCGAGGCGTTCGATGAGCACGAGTTCCGCGCCGTCGGGGACGGCGAGGTGGACGGTCTCGCCGGTCGCGGCCTGTAGGGCGGACAGTTCGGGCAGCGCGATATCGCGGAGATTGTGGCGGGCGGCCACGGTGCTGCCCAAACGGAATGCGAGCCCGGTGATTTCCCAGTGGCCGTCGGCGGTGGAGCGCACCCAGCCCGCTTGTTGAAGGGTCTTGAGGCTGCGCTGGACGGTGCTTTTGGGGATGTTCAATCGTCGCGCCAGGTCGCTGAGTCCCGCAGGTTGGTTGCCGGCGACTTCCTCGAAGATCCGCAGGGTGGTCAGCACGCTGTTCATGTCGGAACTCCTTGACGGACCGCGTATCCGGCAATAGTGTCACTGGTCCATAATGTAGCACGTCGGTCCACGATATGGACCATACAGCAGAGAGTGGTCGCGATGCCAGTTCCTCTACTCACGGCCCTGCACACCGCGGCCGACGATGTCCGTCCGGTGGTCACGATCGGCGATCGCAGCCTGCACCGGGACGCGCTACTCGGCGCGGCGGGCGCGCTGGCCCACCGGATCGCGGGATCACGGTGCGTCGCGATCGATGCCCGCGCCGAGCTCGACACGGTGATCGCGGTCCTCGCCTGCCTGCTGGTCGGCGTGCCCGCCGTCCCTGTCCCGCCGGACGCGGGGGTGGACGAGCGCCGCCACATCCTCGCCGACTCGGGCGCCGAACTGTGGCTCGGGCCATCGCATCCCGAAGTGCGGGTTCCCGCGATTCCCATTGACCCGCAGGCATTCTCGCTGTGGACCGGTCCGGAACCCGCGCCGAGCTCGCCCGCGTTGATCGTCTACACCTCGGGAACCACGGGCGTCCCGAAGGGAGTCGTCCTGTCCCGCAGGGCGATCGCCGCGAGCCTCGACGGTTTGCGCGCGGCGTGGGACTGGACCCCCGATGACGTTCTGGTGCATGGCCTTCCGCTGTTCCATGTGCACGGCCTGGTGCTCGGGGTGCTGGGCGCGCTGCGGGTCGGCTCACCGCTGGTCCACACCGTGCGCCCAAAGCCGGAGCGCTACGCGGCCGCGGCCGGGTCGCTGTATTTCGGTGTCCCGACGGTTTGGTCGCGCGTCTGCGCCGACCCTGGATCCGCGCGGGCGCTCAGCGGTGCCCGCCTGCTGGTTTCCGGTAGCGCGCCGCTGCCCGTGCCCGTCTTCGACAACCTGGCGACCTTGACGGGCCATCGCCCGATCGAGCGTTACGGCATGACCGAAACCGTCATCACACTGAGCACCCGATTCGACGGTGCGCGTCGGCCGGGCTGGGTCGGACTCCCGCTGGCCTGCGTGCGTGCCCGAATCCGTTCGGAATCGGGCGATCCGGTCCCGCACGACGGAGAAACGCTGGGGCGCTTGGAAATCGCGGGCGACACCCTGTTCGACGGCTATCTGCGCGATGATGCCGAAACCGCCGAGGTCATGACCCACGACGGCTGGTTCGGCACCGGCGATATCGCCGTGGTCGATGCCGAGGGTATGCACCGTATCGTCGGCCGCGAATCGGTCGACATGATCAAGTCCGGCGGCTATCGCATCGGCGCGGGCGAGGTCGAGCACGCGCTGCTCACCCACCCGACGATTCGCGAGGCCGCCGTGATCGGCGTGCCGGACGACGATCTCGGCCAGCGCATCGTCGCCTACGTGGTGGGCGAGGTGCGCGAGGAGCAGGCGATCATCGACTTCATTGCGGCCACGCTGTCGATCCACAAGCGCCCCAGGGAGATTCGCGTTGTCGACGAATTGCCGCGCAATGCCATGGGCAAGGTGCAGAAGAAGTGGCTGCTCGCGGACGCGAGTCGGAGCTGACCGTTAGTCTTTCTCGAAAGACACTGTGCTGCTCAGATTCTCGTATCCACGCGCGGTGATGGTGAGCGCTCGATCGTTGGGTCGGCGGCGCAACCAGTGCTGTGCGAGCATCGCGGTCAGCAGCGTGCTGCCCAACCGGCCCGCGATATGCGGTTTGTTCTCGGTCCAATCCCGGCAGCTGCGCACGGTGGGTGCGGAGCCCGGTGGCAACGCGGTGATGGATAAGGCGCGCAGCAGCGGATGCTCGAAGGTGCGCACGTGTGCGGGCTGGTCGCCGCTGATCGGGTCGATCACCCGCGCGGCGACCAGACCTCCGCAGATGGTCACCGACAGCGATCCGCCGTCCGCGCGCTGCATACTCGACACGGTACCGCCCTGATTGTTCGGCGCAGCCCGAACCTTTTCGATGCCATGCTGACGATATGACGACAACGGATGAGACGAAGCTGTTGAGCGCGAAGGACTTTCCCGCGCCGATCACGGATCGCTATTTCGAGGACTATCTGCCGGGGGAGAGCTACCGGTATGGATATCGGACGGTGTCGGAGGCCGAGATCATCGATTTCGCCACCCAATTCGACCCGCAGCCCATCCATATCGATCCCGACTACGCCGCGCGCGGCCCCTTCGGCGGAATCATCGGCTCCGGCTGGCATTCGGCGGGCATCCTCATGCGACTATTCGCCGACCACTACCTCTCCAGGGTGGCGAGTCTGGCGTCGCCCGGAGTCGACGAACTGCGCTGGTTCACGCCTTTGCGGCCCGGTGCTCGACTCGAGTTGCCGGCCACGATCACCGAGGCCCGCCTGTCGCGGTCCAAGCCGGATCGTGGGCTGGTCCACACCACTGCCGAGCTTCGAACGAGCGACAGCGAAGTAGTTATCGGTTTCAAAGCGATCAATATCCTGCGCACTCGAGAGTCCGTTTCATGAGTCACGCGCCGGTCGATGGTAGCGGCCATTTCGGCGGCGGTGTCAGTTTCGCGGCGATGAGCGCGGCCTGGGTGCGACGCTCGACGCCGAGTTTGCTCAGTACCCGTGAGACGTAGTTCTTGACGGTCTTCTCGGTCAGGAACATGCGGGCGCCGATCTGCCGGTTGGTCAGACCCTCGCCGAGCAGACCGAGCAGCGTGCGCTCCTGCTCGGTGAGTTCGGCGAGCGGGCTGGTTTTGGTGGCGGCCTCCTCGCGCAGTCGGCTCATCAGGGTGGCGGCGGCCCGATTGTCCAGCAGCGAGTGGCCCGCGCCGACCTCGCGAATGGCGTCGACGAGTTCGACGGTGCCGATGTCCTTGACGACGTAGCCGCTCGCGCCCGCCAGAATCGCGTCGAGCATGGCCTGCTCGTCGGTGAAGGAGGTGAGTATGAGGCAGCGCAGGCCGGGGAGTCGATCGAGCAGTTCGCGACACAGTTCGATGCCATTACCGTCGGGCAGCCGCACATCGAGCACCGCGATATCGGGGGCCAGGGCGGGGATGCGGGCCAGCGCGTGGGAGACGTCGGCCGCCTCGCCGATGAGCACGAGATCGGGTTCGGCTCGGATCAGATCCGCGACCCCGCGGCGGACGATGGCGTGGTCGTCGACGAGGAATACCGTGATCACCGGGGCGCTCTGTCATAGCTCATGAGGCAAGCCTACGAACGTTTCCGCAGGTGCGGTGTGGTGTCGGGCTCGTGTCGGGCGGCTCGATCGCGGGTTGGGGAGCGCGGGCGCGGAATATGATGGCGCTGTTCGTGCGGTGCGCAGCGTAGACGTGAATGCTCTTTGGAGGTGTTCATGCTTACCGTCCTCCGTGCGGTCGTGCGCGAGATCGCGGCCAAATACCGGACCCGGCCACCCGTGCGGGATTCGGTGGTTCAGGTGCGGCGGGCGCACCACCTCGCCTCGGCGGTCCGCTTCGGAATGACCCATCCCGCGGCTATCCGGCGACTGCACGCCGCGACCCAGGCGCTGGCCCGCCCCTGCGGCCTCGAGCAGCTACTGGAGCGGGCGCTCGAAGGCGCGATCGAGCTGACCGGCGCCGATTTCGGCGAGGTGCGCCTGGTGGATCCCGAGACCGGGATCCTGCGGATGGTGGCCCACCACGGCGCCGAACAGTTCGCCGTCGAAGCCGGGAAGACACCTGAGGACGAGACACCGTTCGGCTCGGTCGGGTCGACACCGCTGTTCGCCTTCCACGGCGAGTTGATCGGCATGATCACCACCCGCACCCGGCGCACCCGCCACCTCTCGGGGCGGGAACGCCGGATCATGCAGCTGTTCGGTGACGCGGCGGGCGACGCCATCGCGCGCGGCCTCGGTCCGAGCGACGATGCCGACCCGATCGGTCGCGCGCTGATGCTGGCCCTGCTCGCACCCTCATGGACGCCCGGTTTGTCCGGAGTTCAGTTTCCGCCCGGCACAAGGGTTTTCCGCGAGCACGAGGTCGGGGCGAAGGTCACCGTCTCGGAGTTCGCCGGCGACATCGTCAACAAGCTGTACTCCGTCGGGCTGACCCTGCACGGCGCACGCAGCCTGCTGCGCGAGGGTCCCGCAGGCGACCGCGTCGACTCCGCGGTCGCCGACCTCGACGAGACCATCCGCCAGATCTATCGCGACGTCTTCCACGTCGTCGCCGACGACCTGCGCGACTAGGTGGGCCTGTGTCGGAGTCCCATCCGGCGCCTCCGAATGGGACTCCGACACGGTGACTAGGCCACCGCGACCGGCTGACGTGCGGTGCGCGGACCACCGGGGCGGGCGTTCAGGATCCGGTGGTACAGCACCGCGTGCTCGCGCGCCATGCGGTGCATATCGAACTGCGCTTCGGCGGCGGCGCGGCAGGTGCGCCGATCTATCGAATCGATCCGGTCGATCGCGGCCACCATGGCATCGGTGTCGCGGCACAGGAATCCGGTGCGGCCGTGCTCGACGATTTCCGGTGCGGCGCCGCTGGGGAAGGCCAGAACCGGTGTGCCGCAGGCCAATGCCTCGGCCATGACCAGGCCGAAGGGTTCGGGCCAGTCGATCGGATTGAGCAGCGCGTCGGCCGAGCGCAGCAGCCGGATCCGATCCTCGCGGCCGAGTTCGCGGGGTTCGGGATCGTCGGGTCCCAGCAGCGGCCGCACCCGCTCGTTGTAGTAGTCGAATTCCTCCTGCTCACGAATCTTGCTGACTATCACCAGTTTTCGGCCCGCGCGCCGGGCGATCTCGACGGCGCGGTGCACACCCTTCGCCGCGCACATGCGGCCGATGAAGATCAGATAGCCGCCCCCGCCGGGACCGTAGCGGTAGGCATCGAGGTCGATGCCGTGATGGATCACCTGGGTGATCGGGATCGTCGCGGCGGTGCGCCGCTGATCGTGCGAGATCGCCACCACCGCGACACGACCGGCGAAACTGCCGATATTGCGCGCGTTCATGGAGTCGAAGGGGCCGTGGCAGGTGCTGACGACGGGCGGTCCGTCGATACTCGGGCCGATGAGCGGGCCGAGCGCGGTGTGGTCGTGAATGATGTCGACATCGGTCAGCCGCTCGTAGGCGGCCAGCACGTGGGCGGCCTCGGCGACGGTGATGCCGATCGGGGTGAATGCCTCGTCGTAGAGGTGCAGGCGGGGGACCGGACAGGTCGATTCGCCGATGGTGAACAGTCGCACGTCGTGCCCGAGCGCGGCCAAGCCGCGGGCCAGATTGTCTACCACCGCCTCGGTGCCACCGTAGGCGGGCGGGGGGACGGGGACCCAGGGGGGCGCGATCAAGCCGATACGCATGGTCTCTCCTTCGACGGGCCGGTTGTGCGGGTAACCGGGTGGTTGCTTCCGCCTGCCGAATTCACCAACTGCAACACCGTGACTCGCCATCCGCCGCACCCACCGGACTCGGCGCGGCTCCGCGGGGATCGCGAATGTTCGGTCGGCGGTTTGTTGCTCATCCCAGGAGACCTCGGAATGGGGCTGCGGCAGGAGAGGCGAGCGTCACCTCATCCACCGGTGTCACAGGCTCGCGATTGCCTGCCTTTCGGCCCTGGTGCCTCGGGCTCGAAAGTGGTAGCCGACTGTGCGTTCCGGTGGGACGTCGAACACGCGGGCACGGCGAGCGAGCCCGCGTGCCGAACGGGTTGCCCCTCGATGGGCGGCTATGTGCCGGTAGCGCCGCGCATTTGCCATCCGTCCTTGTCGACACTGACGGTCAGCACATCGGATCGGATGCGCACCCCGCAGACCTGCAACGGGAGATAGCGTGCGGGGACGGCGGGTTCGAAAGAGGGGACGCCCCCGTCCCCTGGTTCCAATCGCAGCAGAGAGCGTACGAAAAGCAGCGGGGCGGCCGCCGCCCACGCTTGGGGTGAGCAGGAAGTGGGATATGGTACGGGAGCACGGAATTCGTCGCGGTCGAAGCCGCAGAACAGCTCGGGCAGTCGGTAGCCGAAGCGGGCGGCGGCATCGAGCATCCCGTCGATGACGGTGGCGGCGTGGTCGCGGAAGCCGTAGCGGGTCAGGCCCGCCGCGCAGATGGCGTTGTCGTGCGGCCACACCGACCCGTTGTGATAGCTGACCGGGTTGTAGGCGCCCATATCGGCCGCGAGGGTGCGAATTCCCCAGCCGCTGAACATCGTCGGGGACAGCAGCAGATCCGCGACGCGTTCGGCGCGGTCCTCGTCGATGATGCCGGTCCACAGGCAGTGACCGATATTGGAGGTGAGCGCGTCGATGGGGCGTTTGTCGCGATCCAGACCCACGGCGTACCAGCCGCGTTCGGGCAGCCAGAAGGCGTCGTTGAACGCGGTCTTCAATGCGGACGCGCGCAGACGCAGCTTCCCGGCGACACCGTTCTCACCCGCGGCGTCGGCCAGTTCCGCGCGCGCCAGATACGCGGCATAGACGTAGCCCTGGACCTCGGCCAGCGCGATGGGCGGTTCGGGCATGGCGCCATCGGCGCGGTTGATGCCGTCCCAGGAATCCTTCCAGCCCTGGTTGGCCAGTCCGTGTTCGGCGAAGCGACTGTATTCGACGAAACCGTCGCCGTCCGCGTCGCCGTATTCGGTGATCCAGGCCAGGGCGCGGTCGGCGTGCGGGAGCAGTTCCGCGCGCACGGCGGGGTCGATGCCCCAGCGCGCCAACTCGCCGAGCAGCATGACGAAAAGCGGTGTGGCGTCGGCGGTTCCGTAGTAGACGGTATCGCCGCCGAGCAGTTTCGTCGCGGCCCGGCCGAAGCGCACCTCGTGCGGGATGCGGCCCGGCTGCTCCTCGGTGGCCTCGTTCTCGGCGCTGCCCTGCAGATCGGCGAGGGTCTGCAAGGTGCCGAGCGCGAGTTGGCGATCGAGCGGGAGCACCATCCACGAGGTGAGCAGCGAATCGCGGCCGAACAGCGTCATGAACCAGGGCGCGCCCGCGGCCACCACGGCCCGATCCCGGTGACGCGGATCGAAGATGCGCAAGGTGCCGAGGTCGGCGAGGGTGCGGCGCAGCACCCTGGCCAGCAGTTCGCTGCCGGTTTCCACCCGCGGCGCGCTGGCCTGCCATTCGCGCAGCCGCACGGCCGGGGCGCTGGTCTGCACCGAGGTGCCGCACGGATAGCGCGGCGCGAGCGGGGCGTCGCCGAGTGCTGGGCGGTATTCCAGGCAGGTGGTCCATTCCTCGTGGGCCGGGATATGGGCGTCCCAGTGCAGGGCCTGCCCCGCCGCGCTCGCCCCCGTCGCGTGCACCGACATGCCCAGGCCCGTACCTTGGTGGACGAATCGCAGTGCGCCGTCCTCGGTTTCGATACTCGGCGGGGGTTGCTCGGAGCGGCGTCCCTCCTTGACCTCGAAGAGGTCGGCGAAGTCGGAGCCCAATTCCAGCGCGATGCGGCAGTCGATCCCGTGTGCGGACAGATTGCGCACGGTGAGATCCTCGCGCATACCGTCGCCGACGTGGCGGGCCAGCACCACCAGCACCGGACTGTCGGCCTGCCCCGGCTGCGGGGCGCGGCGGCCGAGCATGGTGGCGCTGTAGGGTTCGCCCGACTCGACGGTGAGGGGTTGCGGGGCCGCGCCGTCGATGGTGAGTCGCCAGTGCGAGAGCACCCTGGTATCGCGGACGAACAGGCCCTGCGGGCGGTCGGCGGCGACCTCGCCACCCGGTCCGCTCAGACAGAAGGTGGACCCTTCGACCAGCGTGATCTCCGCGCCGCCCGATTCGGGGGCGCTCGTCCACGGTGTGGTCACCGGACGGATTCCGCTATCGGATCGACCTGCGGGTCGCCCATGCGCCAGCGCTCGCCGCAGTCCTCGCAGCGCAGCGTGGTCTCCTCGCAGCCGCCGACAATGGCGACATTGTCCGAACCGCAGTGCGGACATGCGGTGAGGGGTCCGAAGATGGCACCGAAGTCGAGCGCGGCCGAATAGTTCATGATTCCAGCACACCGCGCGCGAATCGCGTTCTCCAGAGTCGGAGGTCCCTATCTGCGGGTGTCGCGGCGGTGGGCGTGTCGAGCCGGGCGAGGCTGGTGCTGCACGTGTTATCTAGAGTGAAAACAGGGGTTGTCCAGGTGGAACAGGGAGGTTGGTCTGCACCGTGTTCGAGCGGATATTGCGCTGGGTCGCATCTCGCAATACACGTCGAGGATTCGGTCGGCCGTGCGAAACCACGCGCCGATAACTCCTTGCGAACGGGCGTAGGCTTCGAGCTGTGGAAGATCGAAATGAGATGGCATCCCGTGCTTTTCGGTTCGCGGTCGGCGTTCACATCGCCGGTTCGCGCAAAGAGTGGCAGGACAAGGCGCGGCGCGCGGAAGACCTCGGATTCGACGTCGTCCAGGTACCCGATCATCTGGGAATGACCTCCCCGTTCCCCACCCTCATCACCATGGCGGAGGCGACCGAGCGCATTCGGGTCGGCACCATGGTGCTCAATGCGGGTTTCTATCGGCCCGCCCTGCTCGCCCGCGATATCGCCACCGTGGACCAGCTCACGGACGGGCGATTCGAAGTCGGTCTCGGTGCGGGGCCGAACTTCGCGAAACCCGAATTCGAACTCGCCGGGCTGCCGTTTCCCAGTGGGGGCAAGCGCATCGAATACCTGGGGGAGACGATCCGCGAAATCCGGGCGCTCTTCGCCAAAGACCATGTGCCCGCGGTCAATCGTCACATCCCGCTGTTGGTGGCGGGCCACGGGAACCGGGTGGTGCGTTTGGCCGCCGAGCACGCGGATACGGTTTCGCTGGCCGGGGTGGACATTCCCGCCGACATCGATTCCGACGAGACGGGCAGGGCCGCGCTCGCCGAGCGCGTCGAATATGTGCGCGCCGCCGCCGGATCCCGTTTCGCCGATATCGAACTCGGCCTGATGATTCAGGCCGTGGATCTGCACGGATCCGGTGAGCCGGACCTCACCCTGCCGCGAATGTTCAACCAGGGATTGACCGACGCGCAGTTGCGTCACCTGCCCGGCTTCCTCTCCGGTTCCGCGAGCGATATCGCCGATACGCTCCGGCACTACCGCGACACATATGCCCTCTCGCACTACGCCGTCACGGAAACCGATATGACCGCACTCGCGAAGGCGATCGAACTGCTGCGCTGAGCGGTCATCGCAGTTCGCGCCGCAGGATTTTGCCGGTGGCCGTCTTCGGAATCTCCGCCAGGATCTCCACCCGACGCGGATATTTGTAGGCGGCCATGCGCTGCTTCGCGAAGGCGATGAGTTCCTCGGGTGTCACCGCCGCACCGGGTTTGAGCGAGACGAACGCGTGCACGGTCTCGCCCCGATACGGGTCGGGCACCCCGACCACCGCCGCCTCTCGAACGGCCGGATGCTCGTACAGGACGTCTTCGACCTCGCGCGGCCACACCTTGAAACCGCCCGCGTTGATCTGGTCTTTGCTCCGGTCGACGATGTAGAACCAGCCATCGGCATCCATGTAGCCGACATCACCGGTGCGCAGGGTGCCATCGCAAATCGCTTGCTCCCCTGGCCTATTCCAGTAACCTGCCGCTACCTGCGGACCCGAGATCACCAGTTCGCCCACCTCGCCGGGCGGCAGATCCGTGCCGTCCGGGCCGACGATCCGCACCACGGTGTTGTAGACGGGAACCCCGACCGAGAGCGCGCCCGGGGTCGGGTCGACGGGGGCCTCGGCACCCAACGGGACGGCGTGCGACGGCGAGGTGGTTTCGGTGAGCCCGTAGATATTGTGGATGTAGTGGCCGAAGGCGGCGGCGAAATCCTGAACGGTGCTCGGCGGAATGGGTGCGCCACCGGAGTAGATCTTGGTCAGGGTGGCCAGGTCCTCTCGTCGCGCGGCAGGGGAATTCAGCAAAGCGATGAACACGGTGACGGACCCGACGGTGAAGGTCGCGGACTGTTCGCGCGCTGTTCGCAGCGTCAGTTCCGGATCGAGCCGATACATGAGTACCAGCGGCATACCGGTCAGCAGTGACACGGCTATGTGCCCGATCAAACCCGTGACGTGGAACAGCGGCGCGATCCCCAGCGTGACATCCGTGCCGTCGAGGTCGATCCAGTCGCGGTAGGTGCGGGCGTTGAACACCACATTGCGATGGGTGGTCATCGCGCCTTTGGGTGGGCCGGTGGTGCCCGAGGTGTAGGTGAGGAAGGCGATATCGTCCGGGCCGAGTTCGCTCGGCGGTGGGGTCGTGTCGCGGTGCTGTTGCAGGAACTCGAGCAGATCGGTGGCGCCGGGGCAGTCGATTCGGGCAATCCCCGCGAAAACCGTTTGGTCGTTCCGAGTTTGGAGGTCCAATTCGGAGGTGGTCAGCATGATGCGCACCGAGGTGTTCGGCGCGACCCGCGCCGCCACGTCCCGGTGCAGCGATTGCAGGCAGACGAGAACCGTTGCGCCGCTGTCGGTCAGGAGTTCGGCGAGTTCGCGCTCCTTGTACATCGGGTTGATGGAGACCGTGCAGCCGCCCGCCTTCCAAGCACCAAGTTGCGCGATCACGAACTGGGGCACGTTCTGGAGATAGAGCGCGACCCTATCGCCCGCGGCGAAGCCCGCCGCGAGCAGTCCGGAGGCGAAAGCGTCTGTCATCGCGTCGAGTTCGGCGAAGGTGATTCGGCCATCGAAGTAGCGCAGGGCATCACCCTCGGGATTGCGCGCGACCGCGGCCTTGAACATGGCGACAGTGTTCGGATACTCGGGTTCGATCTCGGCGGGGTGGCCGGGGGTGTAGCGCGCGAGCCATGGTCTGCGGTCGTAGTCGGTCATCCTCGCCTCCTCGTCTGGCACCTACCCGGCCGAGCGATCGTTCGGTAGATGTTCAGCCATGATGCGGGTCACGCTGGCAGTCGTCAACTTTCGCGTTTGTCCTATGGTTGGCATGTTTAGATATATCAAACACGCATGATGGGAGTTCCGGATGGCCCTTCCCCACGAGGAGGCGGTCGGCGCGCGGATCCGCGCGGCGCGGCAGTCGCGCCGAATCAGCTTGCGCGCGCTCGCGGCGATGATCGAGGTGAGCCCGGCTACCCTCAGCCAGATCGAGAACGGGCACACCAAACTGAGCGTCACCCGGCTGCACCGCATCGCGGATCGACTCGGTATGAGCGTGACGGAGATCCTCGCCGCGGACACGTTTGTTGCGCACCAGAGAGATTCACCTATCCAATCCGATTGGCGCGTCTATGGTCGACTCGAGTTCGATCCGGTCCTGCGCGCGGCCCTCGCCGAATTCCTCGAGGTCGGCTACCACGGCGCCACCGTCCGCGGCATCGCTACCCGCGCCGACCTGTCGGTTTCCGGGATCTACCACCACTACGCGAGCAAACAGCAGATGCTGCTGAACATCCTCGAACACACCATGTCCGAACTGCTCACCCGCTCGAAGGCGGCCAGGGCCGCGGGCCGTGACCCGGTCGAACGCTTCTGTCTACTCATCGAGAACCTCGCCCTCTTCCACACCCACCGCCGCGAACTGGGATTCGTCGGCGCCGCCGAAATGCGCAGCCTCACCCCGAGCAACCACCGCCAGATCGCGGCCCGCCGCAATGCCCAGCAGCGTATGGTCGACCACGAGGTCGAACAGGCTGTTCTCGCCGGACACTTCCGCGCCGATCTACCCCATGAGGCCGCCCGCTCAGCCGTCACCCTCTGCACCGCGCTGCCCACTTGGTGGCGTCCCGGTGGTCCTTCCGGGCCGGAAGATATAGCCAGACAGTATGTAGGGTTCGCGCTCGATCTGCTGCGGGCATCCGCGCGGTGAGGTCGGGCGGTACGTTTCGCTGATTTCCTCCCGCCGAGACGGGGTTTACCCTTCAGCCGTGCACGGCGCCGCGAGTGGAGGCGCGTTGCGGACGATACTTCAGCGACTGCTGGATTGTCCCGACGATTGATCCGACCCGCGCCCGACGGCGGGGCTAAGATCGAATGGGGTGTCGAGCTCGACTGGAACACCTGTCTCTCAGGGGGTTTGAGCAGAGGAGAATGTCGTGCGCACTGAGGGAGATACCTGGGACATCGTCAGCAGCGTCGGCGTCACGGCGTTGGGTGTGGCGGCAGCGCGGGCCTTGGCTACCACCCGTCCGGACGCGCTGGTGCACGATGAATACGCGGCGCGTTTCGTGGAGGCGGCCGGACACGAAGGTATGCGGAAATTCGTGCGGGACCAGTTGGACGACACGGGCGTACCGGTGGCGCTCATGGGTTTTCGGACCAAGTTCTATGACGATCACTTCTCGGCGGCGGCCGCGGCCGGAGTGCGTCAGGCGGTGATTCTCGCGGCCGGACTGGATGCGCGGGCCTACCGGCTGGACTGGCCCGCGGGGATGGTCGTCTTCGAACTCGATCAGCCGCGGGTGCTGGAATTCAAAGCGCGGGTGTTGACCGAATCGCAGCCTGCGGCGCGGCGCGTGGAGGTGCCGATCGACCTGCGCGCGGACTGGCCCGCCGCCCTCGTCGCCGCCGGATTCGACGCGGCGGCCCCGACGGTGTGGAGTGCCGAGGGGCTGCTGCCGTATCTGCCCGGTCCGGCGCAGGACGCGCTGTTCGAACGGATCGACCGACTCTCGGCGCCCGGCAGCAGCCTGGCCACCGAGATGCTCACCGACCCGTCGGCCATGGCCGATATCGGCAAATTCCAGGCGCTGTGCCCGGCCTTCACCGGAATCGATCTGCGACAACTCGTCTACGTGGACGAGCGCGCCGATCCGGACGCGTGGTTCACCGCGCACGGCTGGTCGGTCGAGATGACCACCACGCCGCAGTTGGCCGAGCGCTACCACCGACCCATGCCGGAGATCCCGCCCGAATACGCGCCGATGTTCGACAGCTCGGTCTTCCTGAGTGCGATCCGCCACTGACTAAGGCGTACCTTATTCGATGTTATCGTCGATTGATGGACGTCCCCATTGGCGCGGTCACCCGCCGCTTCGGGCTGCGACCCTCGACCCTGCACTATTGGGAGCGGCGGGGTCTGTTGACGCCGCGTCGGCGGGCGGGTTGGCGCTACTACGGCGAGGAAGAGGTCTTCCGCATCGCGCTCATCGCCACCTGTCGTGCCGTCGGATTGCGCGTCGGCGAGATCGCCGCCGTCCTGGATGAGGCAGGGGCAGAACCGGATTGGCGCACGGTGGTGAAGGCCAGGATGGTCGAGATGGAGGAACAGATCGCGGCATTGACCTCCGCCCGCGCCTATCTCGACACTCTGATCAGCTGCCCCCTCGATGCCGAACTGCACACCTGCCCGGACTTCCGTGACAATGTAGCCAGTCGCTGGCCTGCCGCGTAGCGGGCGCAATAGACCTGCGCACGGCCGGAGCAAAGGCGGAGGCAGTCCTAGTAGACGTGCCGCGATCTGGTGATGCCGAGGAAGGCGATGAGCGTGCCCGCGAGCGTGGTCAGGGGGAGCCAGGTGAGCGAGAGACCGAGAAGGGCTGCGCCGCAGGCCGATCCGGAGGCGATGCCGATCTGGTAGCAGGTCACGTAGACGGCGGAGGCGCGGTCCTGGTCGCGGCCCGCGGCGCGGATGATGCCGGATTGGAAGATGGGGCCGATCGCGGCGTAGGCGGCGAGTTCCGCCGCAGTTGCGGCCAAGTGGTTCGCGCGGCGACGCCGCGATGCCCGAACAGGGTGAGGCTGCCCGCGAAGGGGCGGGAAAAGCGCTCGACCAGCGCGGGATTCGGGATGCCGCCGCGGTTCAGCGCGCGAATGCGGGCCACATCGAGTACACCGGCGCGGGTGGCCACCGGGTCCGAGGGGAGTCCGCCGTGCACATCGACGACCAACTCGGTGCGGATGTGTTCGTCCAAGGTGGCGCGCAGGAAATTCCGAATGCGCTCGCCGTGAATGCGATCGAGATCTCTTCCGTCTGGAATAAGCATCGAAGGGGAATGGCAAGGCTTGCTTGATTTCGGTAAGTCCGAATCGGGGGGATGTTCGGACGATCGGTAGGATTCGTACCGGCGATAGCGCAGCGCGCTCGCCGGGTCCGTCACGAACGGGCCGCCGGAGGATATCGGTTCGCGCGCGGGTGAGTGAGCGGGGGCGTTCGGTGGTACACCAACTACATGACAGAAGCGGTGGGCAGGGCAGGCGCGCCGATAATCGCTCGCTCGGCCGAATTTTGGGGATATGCGATGTGGGGGTTGGCCGGGGTGGCCATCGCCGTTCCGGAGTTGGCGTCGGTGTTCCGGCTCGGGCCGTGGCCGACCATCTCCGCGACCATCGGCCATCTTGCCGTGCAGCACAACTGGGTTCGACTGCTGGTGGTGTTCGTGATCGTCGTGCTCGCCTACTACGCGGTGGCGCAACTGCGCGGTGATCCAACCGAGCCGAAGGTGGTCAACGGCCGCCAACTCACCGCGAACGGCCGTGTGACAACGGATATCTCGTCGGTGCGCTACGTGAACTTCGAGGGCTACCTGCTTGCGTCGGTCGCCTCCTACGCGGTGGGGATCGCGGTGGCCGTGGCCGAGGGCAGGATCCATCCCGACTCCTATCTCGGCGCGTACGTCCTCTACGGATTGATCGCGCTCATGTGGATCGTCGTGCCGAGTGTGCTGGCGCTGTTCCGCCGCGAGGTGCCGTTCCCGACGCTGTTCCGCACCATCGGCTATCTCGAGCGGCGCGCCCATCCGGTCGCGGCGGTTCTGCTGGCGCTACTGGTGATCCTGCTGTTGCACCTGGCGTTCTATCCCTGGCCGACCATCGCGTCCTGACCGGTCCGCCCAGCCGACCCGAATCTTCCGCACCGCGCCCGCGCGGCCCGAAATACAGGTATGACGATCAACCGGGACGGGTCCGAATGCCGCGTCCGGCTGCGTATTCTCGGCCCGATCGAAGTATTCGACGGCGACCGGGTCCTCGAAGTGGCGCGCCCGCTCGAGCGGGCGCTGCTGGTTCGTTTGGCGCTGGCCCGCACCAATCCGGTTCCGGACGCGCGATTGGTGGCCGATCTCTGGGGCGACGGGTACCTGACCCGTCCCGCGCCCCGACTGCGGGTGCTGGTCTCTCGGCTGCGTGCCGCATTGGGTGAGTGCGCGTGCGCGGTGACGCGGACGCCCGGCGGTTATCGTGCCGATGTCGAGGTGTCCGATCTGCGGGTGGCCGAGGATATCGCCCAGCGGTTGCACGCCGCCGCCCGCGCGGGTCGCTGCGCGCAGGTGCGCCGGTCCGCGCGGGCGGCGGCGGCGCTGTGGCGGGGGCCCGCGCTGGCAGATGTGGTGACCGCGCCGTTCGCCGCCGTCGAGGCGGCGCGGCTGGAGCAATGGCGGCTCGGTCTGGTGGTCGCCGGGTTGGAGGCCGGATTGCGGCTCGGGGCCGATACCGAGGTCGTCACCGAACTGGCGGGCCTGGTGGGGGCCGATCCACTGCACGAGCCGCTGGCCAGGGTGCACGCGCTCGCGCTCTACCGCACCGGAGCCCAGGGCGATGCGCTCGACCGGTTGCACCGGCTGCGCCGCGGCCTGGTTCGCGCACTCGGTGTGGATCCGGCCCCGGAGACGGTGGAGTTGGAACAGCGCATCCTGCACCATGATCCGGCGCTGCGCCGACCGCGCAACCGCTCGGTGCTGCCCTCCGCCGAAACCGCTTCCGCCACATCGCTTCCCGCGCCAACCAATAGTTTCGTCGGGCGTGGTCGCGCACTGCCCGCGCTGCTGGCTCGACTCGAGAAGTCCGGCGCGACAACGCTGGTCGGTGGTCCGGGCAGCGGCAAGTCCCGGCTCGCCATCGAGGCCGCGCGTCGCGCCGCCGCGACGGGACGCCTTGTCGTCTACACCGACCTGTCGGTGCTGTCCGACCCGGACAGCGTCGGGCGGGCGATCGCCCGCGCGGTGGGCGTGGACCACGACCCCGACCTCTGCGCGGCCGCGAACGCCCTCCGCGGCGGACTGCTGCTGTTCGACAATGCCGACCACCTCGCCGACGGTATCGGCGACCTGGTAGCCGCTCTGCTGCGCGCCGCACCGGGCCTGACGGTGCTGACCACCTCGCGGCGCCCGCTCGGCGGACGCGGTGAACTCAGGATCGCCGTGGGGCCGCTGAACCACGGTGCGGGACTGGAACTTTTCGCCGATCGCGCGGCCGGGCCGCTGATCGGGGTCGACCTGGCCTCCGCATGGGCCGTCTGCGCCTCGGTGGACTGGATTCCCCTGGGCATCGAACTCGCCGCGGGCTTGACCCGCATGTTCACCGTGGCCCAACTGGCGCGGCGAGTCGGATGCCCATAATGGAGATATGTCGGATGTCCTGCGGATCGGGGACCGATTCGGCGACTATTCGGTGCGTGCGCTCCTGGGCGTCGGTGGATCCGCCGAGGTGTATCTGGCCGAGGACGCGGTGCGGGAGGAGTTGGTGGCACTGAAGGTCGCGGTGGCGGGCGACGACGAGGTGCGGCGCCGTTTCCGGAACGAGATCGTGATCGCGGGCGGATTGCGGCACCCGAACATCGCGCCGATCTACGGGCATGGGGAATGGGAGGCGATGCTGTGGCTGGCCTATCCCTATTTTCCCGGTGGCTGCGCGGGGGAGTTGGTGGCGCGCCCGAGTGGCGGTATCGAGATCGCGCGGGTGCTTCGGGTATTGGCGGGCGTCGCCGACGCACTGGACTACCTGCACGGCCTCGAATTGGTGCACCTCGATGTCAAGCCGACGAATATGCTTGTGGGGGAGGGGGATTCGGGTGTGCTCACCGATTTCGGCATTGCCAGGGGATGGACCGGCCCCCGGTCGCGGGCGCCGGTCGGGGTTGGGTCACTGCCGTATGCCGCGCCCGAGGTGCTCGCCGGCGCCGCGCCGACGCCTGCGGCAGATCAATACTCGCTGGCTTGCTCGGCCATCGAATTCCTCACGGGCCACCCGCCTTTCCCGCTGCCGAGTCGCCGCGCGGTGCTGACCGCGCACCTGCGCAGCGCACCGCCCGACGTGTCGTGGCGTCGGCCGTGGATACCGCACGCGGTCGATTCGATCCTGGCCAAATCGCTGGCGAAGCGACCCGAAGCCCGCTACGCCTCGTGCGCCGAACCGATTCGGCTGATCACCCGCGCTTTGCGCGATGCGGATCCACCACGGCTCAGGCCAAACCGTTGACGTGGGCGTAGACCACCGCCTGCACTCGATCCCGCAGCCCGAGCTTGGAAAGTATCCGGGAGACATGGGTTTTCACCGTCTCCTCGCTGACGCCGAGCGCCGCCGCGATCTCGGCATTGGCTTTGCCCTCGGCCAACCGCCCGAGCACCTCGCGTTCGCGCGCGGTGAGCCGGTCCAAACCGACCGGCTCCGGTCGCGGCGCCAGAGATGCGGTGAAACGCTCGATCAGCCGCCGGGTGACGGTGGGATCGATCAGTGCGTCACCGCGCGCCGCGACGCGCAGCGCCGCGACGAGTTCCGCGGTCGGCATGCTCTTGAGCAGGAAGCCGCTGGCCCCGGCCCGCAGCGCGCGATAGACGTAGTCGTCTATGTCGTAGGTGGTCAGCACGACGACACGCACCCCCGTACCGGGCACGGCGAGTATGGCCTCCGCGGCGGCGAGCCCGTCGAGTTTGGGCATGCGGATATCGAGGAGCACGATATCCGGCCGCAGCCGAAGAGCTTCGGCGATGGCGGTGCGGCCGTCGCCCGCCTCGCCGACGCAGGTCATATCGGGCTGGGTTTGCACCGCGAGCCGCAATCCGGAGCGGAACGTGGCGTGATCGTCCACCAGGAGAATGCGCAGGGTCATGACACCGCCAGCGGGAAGGTGACGGTGGTGTGCCAAACGCCGTCCTCGATGCCGTAGTCCACCTTTCCATCGAAAAGGACGGCGCGACGGTGTATCCCGGCCAAACCGCGACCCGATGACTCGGCGGGAGCCGACCGGGTCTGCAGTCGATTCTCGCTCGACAGGGTCAGGGTGTCGTGCCCGCGATCGATGCGCAGCCGGACCGGACCCGCGCCGTGGCGCAGTGCGTTGGTGAGCATCTCCTGGGTGATGCGGTACAGGGCGATATCGAGCGAACCGGGAACCGGACCGTCACCGGTCGGTTCCACCAGCACCTGCAGTCCGGCCGCACGCACACCGTCGATCAATTCGTCGAGATTGGCCAGACCCGGTTGCCGTGCGCCGTCCTCGTCGGTCCCGTGCAGCAGATCCAGCATGCGGCGCAGATCGGCCATCGCCGCCCGGCTCGACCCCTCCACCTCGTTCAGCGCCCGCTCCAGGATCGGCGCACCCGTCGGCGTGCCCATGCCCAGCCGCGCCGCGCCCGCGTGCACGCCGATCGCGCTGACGTGGTGGGAGACCATATCGTGCAGGTCCAGCGCGATGGCGCGGCGCTCATCGGCCACCGCCTGCGCGATGGCCGCTTGGGCGTCGCGGCGGGCGTTGTCGGCCTTGCGATCGAGTTCGGCGAGGTGGGCGCGGCGCGCGGTGGTGTACCGGCCGACCAGCCAGGGCAGCGCCGCACCGCGCAGTCCGATGAGCAGCAGCACCGCGAGATCGTAGTGACTGCCCAGCATTCGCGTGGCGATCTCCCCGCCGAAAAGTGTGGCAATGGCCAGTGCCCCCGGCCACCCGCGCGACCACGCGCCGACCCGATAGGCTGCGATCATCGTGCCGGTGTCGTTGTGCCCGTGCGTGGCGATCGTGCCTGCCAACAGCACCTCGGCGATCAGCATAACCGCCACGTTCAGCACTGCGACCTGACTCGAGTATTGAGCGGGCGCGATGAGCGCGAGATCCGCGACGACGATCAGGCCGATCACCACCCAGTACACCCACTGGCCCGCCATCTCATCGAAGACCCGCAGAATCCAGCCCACATCGGCCACCAGGCAGCCCAGCGCGACCAATTGGGACTGCCTGGCCAGGCTCTTCACGTTGTTCGGCTTTCTCGAGCCCACTGCCGCTGTATCCATATCCGCCGAATCCTGACACAGGTGTTGTTCGAACATCACCCTCGGGAGGGACGGGCACTCACCTTCTGCGGTGATGTATGACCGGCCTTTCGTCTCTAGCGTGGTGGTCGATGATGCATACCATTCGCGGAAGAATCGCGAGTCTCTGTGGGGTCCTGTGTGGTGTCGGTCTGATCTTGATCGGACCGGGAGTGCCTGCGCGGGCGGATAGTCCGTCCTCGGGCGGTGATGTTCAGGTCGCCCAGAGCCTCGGCGGGCGGGAGTTGACGGTGATCCTGCGGCGACTGACCTCGGTGCCAGGTCCGCTGCGGATCGATGTGGTCAGCCACGTCGGGGACCGACCGGGGCGGCTGGCGCTCACCGGGCTGTGCACCGGCGGCACACCGGGCGATGTGCCGCGCGCGAGCGTCGAATTGCCCGGCACGCCAGGGATGTACAGCACCACGCTCGAGATCGATCGAGCGGGTCCGTGGGAACTGGCCATCGACGATGGACAGCATGTCGCGCGCATCCCCTTCCTGGCGAGTCCCCAGGTGACCTCGCCGCCGGAACGCGTCGTCTACGGCGGATTCGCCGCGGCCGGAATCTGTCTGGTGCTCACGGTGATCGTCGCGACCCGGACTCGGCGCGGCGGTTGGGCATTGATTCCGGCCGGGGGACTGGTCGCCGGAATCTCGGTCGCCGTCACCGCCGCGATCCTCTCGGTGCTGTTCCCGCTGCCGCCGCAACCGGGCGCGCAGTTGGATCCGACGGTCGGCAATGTGACCGATCCCTACACTCGAATCCAGCCACCCATCACGAATTTCTCCCGGCCGCCCGCGAATCTGACGGCGGCGGCGCAGTCTTCGCCCGACGGACCCCGATTGACCTTCGAACTCACCGACGCCGCAACGGGTTATCCGGTGGACGACCTGGTCGTGCACGACAGCGCACTGGTGCATCTGCTGCTGATCGCCCCCTCCGGCACACTGTGGCACCTGCATCCGATCCGCACCGCTCCCGGTAGCTACGAGGTCGGCCTGCCCGCGCCGGAGCCGGGACACTACGCGGTGGCCGCCGAATTCTCCCGGCGCGGCGGCGGCGTGCAGCAGGTCCGGGTCGCCGATGGATTCGATATCGGCGAGGGCACACCGGTTCCCGTCACCGTTCCTGCCGGACCGGGTACGCACCTGATCAACGGCAACCCGGTAGACGTCACGGTCTCCACCGTGGCAGCAGCGTCATTGGGGGCGCCCACCTCGCTGACCGCGACTTTCGGCACTGCGGCCGATCTGCAACCTTGGCTGGGGATGACCGGGCACATGATCGTCGCCGGTCCGCTGAATCCGGCCGAACCCGCGGGCAGTGCCACCCAGCGCGCCCCGCTGCTGGCCCACGTCCACTCGATGACCGGGCGCGCGGGCTCCCTGCTCTACAACACCGCGCCCGCCAATGGCGACAGCTCACCCGATGAATCGGTGGCGAATCTCGGTCCTGCCGTACCCTTTACCTACCTGTTCCCCATGCCGGGCCGCTACCGGATCTGGATTCAGGCCGAGCGCGGCTACCAGGTGTTGACCGTGCCGTTCACAGTCGAGGTAACGCCGTGACCATCGAACATCCGCGCAGGCGCGGGGTCGGCTTGGTGGTCGGACTGGCTGTGCTCGCCGCGGCAGTGGTTCTGGTGTGGTCGCTGTGGCCCGCGCCCGAGGGGCCAATGGTGGTGTCCGCCACCAGCGCGCGGCATTCGGTGGTGCTCACCGCCTCGAATCTGCGCGTCGGCACCACCACGGTGGAGCTCGACGTCAAGGATGCGCAAGGGCAGCCCGCCGCGCCCGATCAGGTGCGGGTGGAACCTGTCATGGCCATGATGGGCCATGCGATCGGCGCGGTGGTCGCCACGCCCACCGAGGCGGGTCACTTTCGGGCCGAAGGTGTTGCGCTGACCATGACGGGTCAGTGGCAGATCACCGTCACCCTGGTCGACCGGGGCGGCACCGACCGGCTGTCCGTCCCCGTCCAGGTCGGTACCTGAAAAATCAAGTGAGAAAGGATCTTTCATGGATATCTCGGCGACCCACGCGGGTGAGCTGAGCCGATCCCGATCGGCGGTGCGTCTTGACGCCGAACAAGCGGGTGCGGTGGCGGTGCTGCTGGGCACCCTGGTGACCCTGATCGGGTTGAGCTGGGATGTGCAGTGGCACGACGATGTCGGCCCCGACACCTTCTTCACTCTGCCGCACCTATTCCTCTACTCCGGCAGTGCCATCGCCGGATTCGCCGGCTTGGCGATGGTGCTGCGGGCCACTGCTGCCCAGCGCGCCGGGCGTTCTGCGGGCCAACTGGGGGGCGGCGCGCCCGTAAGGGTATTCGGCGGATACTTCACCGCGCCACTGGGCTATCTGGTCGCCGGCACCGGCGCCGCCTCGTTCCTGCTGTACGGGTTGCTCGATCTGATGTGGCATTCCATCTACGGATTCGACGCGGTGCTGAACTCACCGCCGCATATCGCGCTGTTTCTGTCCATGTCCATCACCATGGCGGGAAGTGTCATTGTTTTCGCCGCCGCGCGCGAGGAACGGTGGGGCCGTGCGGGGATCGCGGTCGCGGTGCCGATTCTCATGACCTTCACTCCGATCACGGCGTTGGCATTTCAGGTGCTCCATCTGCCGATCGACCCGCACCTGCTCGGCACCATCTTCTTCGTGGTGCTGCTGGTGGTGCTGGCGGCGGGGGTGCTGCGCCGACCGTTCGGCGCCACCGCGGTCGCGATGTCGGCCGGTGTCATGCAGGTCGTCCTGTGGTTCTTCTCACCCTGGGCGGCAAGGGTTTACGCGGATTGGGTCGGATTGCCGCTGCGCGACGGGATCGAGGGGCGACTGCCACCCATTCCCGCCGCACTGCCGATGTTTCTGATCGTCTTCGCGCTGGCTGTCGACGCGATTCGCCTACTGGCCGGGCGCCGCGGCTGGTCCGGCAGGCTGGTGCCTGTGGCGCTGGGCGCGCTCGGCGGTGTGATCATCGGATCCACCATGGCCGCGCAACGATCGATGTTCGCGAATTATCCGCTGCCGCCGGTGAATTTTGTGATCATGGCCGCGCTCTGGGGGATCCCGATCGGCGCGCTCGCCGGATTCCTCGGTCACCGACTGGCGCTGATGCTGCGCTACCGCGAACGAACGGAGGCATGAGATGCGGGTAGTCCGTTCCCTCGCAGCCTGTTTGGGCATCACACTGCTGATGCTGCTGCTGCCGGGCACTACCGCCTCGGCGGTCACCCCGGTGACCATCGTGCACACCGAACACATCAAAGCCGGACCCTACGACGTGACCCTCGGTTTCTCGGTCTGGCCGCTGCGCGCCATGCAGTCATTGGACTTCACCTTCAGTCCTGACGGTGGGATCGCCGGGAAATCGGGCGCGTTGATGATGACCGGACCTGGTATCAAACGCAAGGATCGCAATGAGCCACTGGTCCGCCATCCCCGCCAGCGCGATGACTGGGGTCTGGATGTGCGCTCACTCGACGCCCCCGGCACCTACACCATTGGTTTCAAGATCGATGGTCCGGCCGGTCACGGCGAGGGCAGGTTGGAGAACCTGACCGTGCTGGATCAGCCCGGTCCGCCGATAGCGCTCAGTTGGGCGGTGTGCTCACTGCCGCTCTTGGCTCTGATCGGCCTGCTCGCGGTGTGCTGGCGGCGGGTGCGGCCGGGACGGATGGCGGCGAAGACACCGCTGTAGCGCGGTTCGCTGGTCGACGAACCACCCCGTGTGCCATGGTGTCCTGATGTTCGGCACGCGGGTGAGCAGAATGCGGTGGCGGTCCGAAGCCGGCCGGCTGGTGACGGTGATGGCCGTCGGATTCGGGCTCACCGTGGTGATCACCCGGCTGTACCTGATGGCCTCCGGCTATCCGAAGATCGGTGGCAACACCTACCACATCGCGCACGCGCTGTTCGGTGGACTGCTGCTGGTCATCGCCTGCCTGATGATGCTGCTGCTCATCGGGCGCACGGCGCTCACCACCGCGGCGGTGCTGTCCGGAGTCGGGCTCGGGCTGTTCATCGACGAGGTGGGCAAATTCATCACCGCCGACAACAACTACTTCTTCCCGCTCGCCGCGCCGATCATCTACCTGGCCTTCCTGCTGATCGTGCTGGTGGCACGCTATGCCGCGCGCACCAGGAAACGGCCGCCCGCACTGGTTTTGGCCGAGATCACCGAACAGGTCGGCGATCAGGTCGGCGCGCGCATCGGCCCGCAACGCCGCGATCAACTACTCGACCAACTGAATCGGTTGGACCGCAGGACATTCGGACCCGAGATGGTGGAATTGTGCACCGCGCTCACCGACTATCTGAAGGCCGCCCACGAGGACACCCGTCCCGCGCTGATGACCCGCGTGGTGCGCGCCGCGACCCGTGTCGAGGCGGCGCTGCTACCGCTGCCGCTGCTGCGCGCGCTGCTCATCGCCGTCATGTTCGCGCACGCGATCTGGACACTGCTGCGGTTGGTGCTCGCGGTGGTGGTGATGGCGGGTTGGCACACACCATGGCGGGAACTCGATCACCTGCTCGATCCGAGCCAGAATCACGGCTGGAAATCCCTTGTCGGCCTTGGTATCGCGGCCGTGGCGCAGGTGGTCGTGGCGCTGGGATACGGTGCGGCCGCGGTGCTCTGGACCCGAGGTCGCACGGAACTCGGTGTACGCCTGGGTATCTGGTCCAGTCTCGTCTCGCTCACCGTGGTGAATGTGCTGGCGAGCTACTTCAGCCAGTTCCTCACCGTTTTCACGGCGATCGCCGAGGCACTGCTGCTGTGGATGCTGATTCGCTTCCGGACGCGCTACTACGCCGCGGTCGGAGAGTAAGTCGGCGTCCCGGACTCGATGGTCCGGGACGACCACTACGTACGCACCAGACCGAGGACCGTGTGCGCGAAATCTATGAAGGTGCCCGACTGCTCCGGAACCCGATCCGGACCCTCCGAGACGACAATGCGGCGGCTGCGTTCCCCGATCGCGTCGGGAATGAGGGCGATATGCGTCTCCGCGAGTTCCGGCAGCGTCGGATCGGCCGTGCGGGCCTGCGCGTAGAAGGCGCGATAGAGCTGAGTGAAGCGGTCCGCCGCCAGATCGCGATAGGCCACCGCGGCCTGATCGACCTTGAACGATTCGACCAAGACCACCCGCGCGAAATCGGATTCGCTGGCCACCGTGTGACAGTAGGTGGTGATCATGCAGGAGATCTTGGACGAGGCGGTGGCATCGGCCGGTAAACGCACCAGTTCGTCGGCGATGCGCGAGGCCACGATCTCGATCCCGGTGTGCACCGCCTCGACGAAACACTGCTCCTTATTGGTGAAATGCTCGTAGAAGGTGCTGCGCGAGACGCGGGCGCTGCCGACGATATCGCTGAGCGTCGTCGCCGAATACCCTTTGCGGTCAACACATTCCACCATCGCTCCGATGAGCCTGCCGCGCTGCGAGGTCATGACGGCCGCCCTGGTGATCCGGTGCCGTTCGGCGAAACCGGTGTGCTCCGGTGGGTTCGCGCGCAACTGCTCTTCGGGCATCCATTCCCTCTTTCGCGTCCCGTCGGGTCGACTCGAACGCTCCCCGACGCCAGGACCCGCGACTCGAGCCCGGCAAGGACCCCATTATGGGGTGTTGCCACCGGCGGTTCGGTTCGGGTGCGGCCCAGCGGAATACCCGATAGACCTTTTCGGACGCACCCCACCTGCCCGATGACCTCGGTTACGCTGCTGAAACTATTGGCTCTCGGCTCCGAGAATCCACCCCGCCCCGGCCCCGAATCGGCCGAACAATGGCCATACATGCGTAAGAGTATGCGGCACTGGTGAATTCGTTGTGAGCGCAGGGGTTGCCTTCGAGAGGGGGCGACACGCGGTCGGCGTATCCTGCCTCGTTCGGCCCCGACGCCGACCTACCCTGGCGAATAACGGCACCCAGGGAGGCGCAGATGGCGGAGAAAGCGGCCAAGACCGCGGTCGGTCCGATGCTGGTCACCGCGATCGAACAGTACGAACCACCCGAACGGCGCTTGATCACCGATGACTTGGCCCTCGGCATGCTGCCCCTGGCCGCGCGGTGGTTGGTGGCGGCCGCCAAGTGGCCGCCACTGCGGCGGGCGCTGGTGTCCGCGGTCGAGCGGCAGGCATCAGGGTTGTGGCTCTGGATGCTGTGCCGCAAACGGTATTTCGACGACGCCCTGGTCGAATCCCTTGCCGCGGGCTGTCGGTCGGTGGTGATCCTCGGGGCAGGCTTCGATACCCGCGGTCGCCGCCTGGCGTGCGACACTCCGGTCTTCGAAGTGGATCAGGCGCGCAATATCGCTGCCAAGCGCGCCCGCGCCACCATCCCGGCGAATGTCACCCTGGTCCCCATCGACTTCGAAAAGGATGACCTGGCAACCGTTCTCGACGCCCACGGCTATCGCGCCGAATTCCCGACCGTCTTCGTGTGGGAGGGCGTCACCCAGTACCTCACCGAATCCGCCGTCCGCACCACCCTGTCCTCCCTCTCGCACGCCGCCCCCGGCAGCCGCCTCGGCTTCACCTTCGTCAGCGCCGACTTCATAGACGGCACCGCCGACTACGGCACCCCAATCCTGCGCCACAGCATGGTCGACAAGGGCATCTGGCTGTATGGGATAGCCCCGGAAGCTGTCGCCCCCCTCCTGGCCGAATACGGCTGGAACCTGCTGGAACAGCAGTCCGCCGCCGATTTTCGAATCAAATACCTCACCGAATCGAATCGCCCCGGCCCCATTCTCGAACTGGAACACTGCGCTTTCGCTCAAAAGCTTTGAAGCGTAGGAATTATTCACCTGACCTTTCCGGTCGGAAGAACATCGATCACCCATCGCGGAATTGTCAAATGGGTTTGTGTGCAAGAAATTTGGTGGCGGACCCGGCGGGGGAGATCTAGCGTTTCGGTGCATGGAACAGCGGGAGATTCGGGCCGACTTCGATCGGGAGACGATCGTGGTTTATCAGGCGTTCGGGCCGGAGATCGCGGCGGCGGCGTTGGGGGAGGCGGTGCTGACAAGTCCGGTGCGACGGATATACAAGGACGCGAACGAGTGGCGGGCGCGGTTCAAGCGGGCGCCGGTGCATGTCCAGTGGGATCCCGAATACGCGCTGCGCGGCGGCAAGTTGGCCCATCGCAGCATCCAGGTGGGGCTTTCCCGTCACATTATCGAGCGGTATGTGGCGGACTGGACGGTTGAGATAAGGGATATGACCCCGGTGGCGCACCGGATGGCGCAGCATCTGCGCGCGGGGAACGTCGATCGCGCCAAACCGCTACTGCCGCCCGAGCGTTCGTATCCGCTCGACGCGGACCTGGCGTTTCGCGTGGACGTCTCCCCGACCTGGGGAGAGTGACCGGTATCACAATCGATGTCATAGCCCAATACTTGCCGGGTCATTTCCGGAGAAACAACCGATCGGTAACCGCAAGGTGCGCGGGTGCGGCGAGATGGGGTTGTGCACAAGACAACTCGGCCGTTGCGGGTCGTGATCATGCGAAACGTTGTCATTGGTAAGGCATGTCGGGTGATCCGTCGAGTGTGATCGATAACCCTGCTAGGGTGATCCAATCGTCGGGCTCCGGGTTGCTGGCGGGTCCAACTGTGGGCGGAATCGCCTGTCCCGCAGGCACTGTGAGGCGGTGCGCCGCGCGGTGCGGGATCGCGGGTCGCCGGGTGTCCGACGCGGACCGCATCCGGGCTGATCGGTGAGGGTCGGTGTGAGGAAGGTGAGACGAGACTGTACTGGGAGCACCCTGCCCGCCATCCCCCTCGTGACGTGGTCAGATTTCCGGGCGATCCTCGAGCCGGTCGACGACGAGAGAATTGATGAATTTGGATATGGCCGTGGTACTTCCGTGGATCATCGCTGCCGTCCTCGTACTCGCCGCGGTGTGGTACGCGGCGTGGTCCGGACGGAGCAAGAAGGTCCGGATCGACGAGTTGACGAGCGAACAGCGCGCCCGTGAGGACGCCCTCGAGCACTTCGCCGTCACCACACTACCCTCGGTCACCGACGCGGTGCGCCGCTTCGAGACCGCTCCCGCCGTGGACCTGCCCGCGGGACTGGAGGATTCGCGCTTCGCCCAGTATCTGCGCTGGATCGCCGAACGCAGTGCCGACGACCTGCGCGTGGTGCAGGCCGAGGCGCGCGAGCGCGCGGTCCACGAGGCCGAGGAGCACACCCAGCAGGCCGTGGTCACCGCCGAGGACGCGGTGCGCGGCAAGATCAACAACACCGCCCGCGAAGCGACCAGCGCGGCGGTGCGCTCCTTCGGCACCTCCGTGGTCAGCCTCGGTGCCGATGTCGGCCAGGTGGTCAGCGCCGCGCTGCGCGAGCACCGCGACGACGAGGTGTACGCCACCCTGACCCGCATCGACCACACCGTCCAGCAGATGATCCGCCAGGCCCAGTCCTATGTGATCGTCTCCGGTGGTCTGCCCGGACGCCGCTGGCCCGCCCAGTCGCTCACCGACGTGGTCGGCGGCGCGATCGGCCGCGTCCGCGACTATCTGCGGGTGCGCCCGAATCAGCTCGATCGCATTGTCATCAGCCGCGCGGTCGAACCGCTGGTGCACACCCTGGCCACCCTGCTCGACAACGCGCTGCGCTACTCCCCACCCACCTCCTATGTCGACATCTCCTTCCAGGAGGGTCATCACGGGGTCACGGTGATCGTGGACGACGCGGGCGTGCGAATGAACTCCGAGCAGATGGAGGAGGCCAGGCAGGTGCTCGCCAACGAGCGCCCGGTCGATATCCATCAGCTCGGCCCCTCGCCGAAGGTCGGTTTTCCCGGTATCGCCGCGCTGGCCCGCCGCTACGGTTTCACGGTCTACATCGACGGCCCGAACGCGTACGGCGGCATGCGCGCCATGGTCTACATCCCGGAGGCGCTTCTTGTTACGCCGCAGGCGACGTCCGAACCCCTACCGCAGCACCAGTTCATCGAACCGGCCCGAGTGTCGGAGCCGGTCATGGTGACCAGCAGCCCCAACGGTGAGGAGTACACCCAGGAGCCGCCGTTCGCGGTGCACGACATCACCAATGGCGGTCTGCCCAAGCGGCGTCGCCGGGAGGTGTCGCCCGCGCTGCGGGCCGACGGCCCGCGCACCGACCCCGGTCTGGCGCGTCCGGAAATCGCGGCCGCCTGGCAGACCGGATCCAAGAGCGGCCGTGCCGCCGTATCCGATGAGAGCGAAGGGATGAGTTCCTGATGGGCACACCGGCAACCGACAGCGGTAACAAGTTGGCCTGGCTACTCGAGGATCTTCAAGTGCCAGGGGTTCGTTTCGCGGTCCTGTTATCCGAGGACGGCCTGCGGATCGCGCATTCGTCCGGCGTGGCCAAGGATGATGCCGAGCGTTTCGCGGCCGCCGCCTCCGGGCTGCGTTCCTTGGGGAAGGCGCTCAGCGAGTTCTGCGGCGGCCCCGCGAGCGCGGTGCGTCAGAACATGACCGAGTACGACAGCGGCATGATCATGATCACCGCGGCGGGCGAGGGTGCGCTGCTCGGTGTTTCGACCTACAGCGATATCGATGTGGGTCTCATCGCGCACCGAATGAACGAGCTCGCGGGCCGGGTGGGCCGCGAGTTGGGGGCGGAACCGCGCAGGAGAGCTGACGTGCCATGAGCAGGCCACGTCGCGATCCAGACCTGGTGCGCGCGTATGTGCGCACCGGGGGACGCTCGCGGGCCACGCGTGACCTCGATCTGGTCACCCTCGTGGTCGCCAGTGGTGATCCGGCGCAGGGCGCCAGCGCCGATGCGCGCCGGGTGATGGATGTGGTCCGGCGCGGATCGCTGTCCATCGCCGAGATCGCCGCCTACCTCGATCAACCGCCGTCGGTGATCAAGATCATCGCCTCCGATCTTCTCGACAGCGGACACCTCAGTTCACCGACCCCGGCCGAGGCGCTGCCGGACCTGGCCCTCTTGGAGGAGGTACTCAATGGGCTCCGTGCTCTCGCCGTCTGAGGTCGACTACGTCCCCGAGACGGTGATCAGGTCGGTCAAGTTATTGGTGGCGGGCAATTTCGGAGTCGGCAAGACGACTTTCGTCGGCAGCGTGTCGGAGATCAAGCCGCTGCGCACCGAGGAGACCATCACCGAGGCCAGCGTCGGCGTGGACGATATGGCCGGGCTGTCCGGTAAGTCGACCACCACGGTGGCGATGGATTTCGGTCGTATCACGCTGAGTCCCAAGCTGGCCCTGTATCTGTTCGGCACGCCGGGACAGCAGCGATTCGTGCCGCTGTGGGAGGAGTTGGCGCGCGGTGCGCTCGGCGCGCTGGTGCTCGTCGACACCCGACGCATCGATAAGGCCGACGAGGTGCTCGCGGTGCTCGAGGAGCGCGGGGTGCCGTATTCGGTGGCCGTCAACCAATTCGAGGGCATGCCCGCCTATCCGCTCTCCGAGGTGCGCGACGCGCTGGATCTCACACCCGATACACCGTTGACGATTTTGGATGCGCGCGATCGGGGGACCTGTCTGCGTTCGCTGATCACCCTCGTCGAATACCTATTCCATCGCATGGAAGGCAGTCAGTGATTCCACCCCAGTCCCTCAATGGCGGCCCGGCGCACGGGTCGCCGATCAATACCGACGGACCGCGGGTTGCCCTGTATTCCGAAGAATTCGCCGCCGATCCGCATACCGCCTACCGGCATATGCGCAAAAGATTCGGTTCGCTGGTGCCGATCGATCTCGCGCCCGGCCTACCCGCCACCCTGGTGATCGGTTATCACACCGCATTGCGAATTCTCAATGATCCCGAGCATTTTCCGGCCGATCCGCGCCTGTGGCAGCGCGAGATGCCTGCCGACTGTCCGCTGCTGCCGATGCTGGGGTGGCGGCCCAACGCGCTGCGCAGCGCCGGACTCGAACATCTGCGCCTGCGTCAGGCCAATACCGCGGCCATCGGCGAAATTGATTTGCACGCACTGCATTCCACGGTGGAGCAGCTCGCGATCCCGCTCATCAATGATTTCGTGGGCGATGGCAGTGCCGATCTCATCGGCCAGTACGCCTATCCGCTGATCTTCGCGGTGCTCAATGCCATTCTCGGGTGCCCGCCCGATCTCGGTCAGCAGGTATCCACCGCCATGGCGGACCTTTTCGAGGGCGTCGAAACCGACCAGGCCAATCAGATGATCGCCGACGCGCTGTTCGAGCTGACCCGGCTCAAGCGCGCGCAGCCGGAGAACGATGTCACCTCCCGGCTCATCGCGCATTCGGCGGGCCTGTCCGACGAGGAGATGATCCATCAGCTCGTCACCCTCTACGGCGCGGGTATCGAACCGCAGCAGAATCTGATCGTCAATACGCTGCTGCTGATGCTCACCGACGATCGTTTCGCGGGAAATGTGTTGGGCGGCAGTCTATCCACCCGCGATGCGCTGGACGAGGTGCTGTTCACCGACCCGCCGATGGCCAACTACTGCATCAGCTATCCCAAGCAGCCGATACTCATCGACGAGGTGTGGCTGCCCGCGCATCAGCCGGTGGTGATCAGCATGACCGGATGCAACAACGATCCGGCTATCGACACCGGCGACTACACCGACAATCGTTCGCATCTGGCGTGGAGTGTCGGTCCGCACGCCTGTCCGGCGCGGTCGGTGGCCTACCTGGTGGTGCAGGACGCGATCGATCAACTTCTCGACGCGCTGCCAGAGATGCGGTTGTCCGTTCGGCCCGAACATCTGGTGTGGCGGCCAGGACCCTTCCATCGAGCTCTGGTGTCCCTCCCGGTCACCTTTCCGAAGTCACCGCCGTTGCATGTGTATTAAGGAGATTCCGATGGATCATCCCCTGGTTCTCGATCCGACCGGAACCGATATTCAGGGCGAATCCGTGCGGATTCGGGAGCGCGGCGCGGCCGCGCTGGTGGAGTTGCCCGGCGGCGTGCGGGCGTGGTCGATCACCGATCAGGCGCTGCTCAAGGGATTGCTGGTGGATTCGCGGGTGTCCAAGGATGCCAAACAGCATTGGCCCGCCTTCATGGCCGGGGAGATACCGCCGGATTGGCCGCTGTTCCTGTGGGTGGCGGTCAGCAATATGTTCACCGCCTACGGTGCGGACCATCGACGGCTGCGCAAGCTGGTGGCCCCCGCGTTCACTGCCCGGCGCACGGAGGCGCTGCGGTCGCGTATCGCCGCCATCACCGCCGAACTGCTCGACGAGTTGGCTGCGACGGCCCGCCGCGACGGAATCGTCGATCTGCGTGAGGGTTTCGCCTATCCGCTGCCGATTCGGGTGATCAGTGAGTTGATGGGTGTGCCGGAGGAACTGAATCCGGGCCTGCGCACCTGTGTGGACGGCATCTTCGACACCTCGCTCACCCCGGAGGAGTCGCAGGCCAACTATCTGGAGATGTACCGCATTCTCACCGAGTTGGTCGCCTTCCGTCGCGAACATCCCGGCGACGATATGACCAGCCTGCTCGTCGCGCCTGCGGACGAGGGGGCGCAGCTCACCGAGCAGGAACTCATCGATACGTTGCTGCTGGTGATCAGCGCGGGCCATGAGACCACCGTCAACCTGCTCGATCAGGCGATTTCCGCGCTGCTGACCCGACCGGTCGAGCGCGCGAAAGTCCTTGCTGGACAGGTGAGTTGGTCGGATATCGTCGAGGAGTCGCTGCGCTACGAGGCTCCGGTGGCCCATCTGCCGCTGCGCTTCGCCACCGACGATCTGGAGCTGGGCGAGGGGATCCGCATCGCCAAGGGCGATCCGATCCTGGCCTCCTACGCCGCCGCCAACCGCGACCCGAAGATCCACGGCGACACCGCCGATGTCTTCGACCCCACGCGCCCCAACAAGGAGCATGTGGCCTTCGGCTACGGGGCGCACCACTGCCTCGGCGCGCCGCTGGCTCGACTGGAGGCCGAGCTGGCCCTGCCCGCGCTGTTCGAGCGATTCCCGAATATGGGTCTGGCGGTGGATGTTTCGGAGCTCGGGGCGGTGCCGAGCTTTATTTCGAATGGTCATCGGCGAGTGCCGGTGACATTGGGGGAGTAGTCCCGGACCTGCCGCCCGGTGTGGAGTCGACCCGCCGGGCAGCATCCGATCTCGAGCTTGTCGGGCTCGCCAATCATGCTGCGGCACTGAGGGGATCGCCTTCCGTGGTCGTCGTCGACAGCTATCCGCTACTGGACTGTCGATCGAGTATGCCCGAATCCGCGGTGTCGCCGGAGGGTAGTCCCGCCATGGGTGGGAAGCCGGTTTGTATTCATGTGACACAACGGGATCGGCTCGCGGCGTTCCCAGTCGTGTGAATCGGTCGGTCTCGACACTGTGACAGGATCTTGCGCGACAAGGGAGGAGTCGGTCCAGCAATGCGAATTCGTACCACGAGGTGTGTCGAGAAGGGGCATGCCGAATTCACGGCGACGTTGTCGGATGCCTCCATGCAGAAAACCGGCCTAGTGCTCGCGTTCCTGCCGCTCCTGGAGAAAGCTGTACAGGGCGGACGCTGGTTCGAGCCGGGGCACCCGGTTCCGCTCGGCATGCGGGGCCTGCGAATTGTCGCCCGCGACGATGACACGCTCGGATTCGAGGAAAGAACCGAGTCGGGGGAGTGGACCGAACAGGTCGACCAAACGCTTGCCGAACACGTGGCGCAGTTGAACGCCTGTGACAGGCTCGGTCTCCCGATATCCCAAGACTGGCTGCACGAATCCGATCTGGCCATCATCCAACCCTGCGCGCTGGAGTCGGAGTCGATCATCCTCGATCGCAAGGTCGACAGCTCCTGGAAGGGTCATTCGGGTTGGCGAGTCTTCTGCGGTACGGCGCACGAACATCGAGATCTGACCTATCCGCCATTGTCCGAGGTGGTGGCGGCCTGCCCGTCCGCGGCGCAGTTTCTTCGGTTGCCCGACCGCGGACGAGTGTCCTTCCAGCCACCGGAATCGCCGGATGGAGTCATCGCGGTTCATGCGTGGTATCAGGAGGAGCTACTGAATTCCGGTCAGCCGACGTGGTTTCCCGAACTCGGGCACCAATTTCCTTGGATCCGCCGTGCGCTGTGGGAATTCGCTCCGGGGCACTGCCGGACCTCGGTGGGTGAGTCGGCAGGGTTGCCGGATGTCGTTGCGCGAGTGAATGATCCGGCCGCCGGTGATGTCAGCTGGGTGCTCGACGATATCCAATACCGGATCTGCGAGGAGGGGTTCCGGTTCACCGCAGGGCAAACCATCCAGTGCGGTGCGCGAACATTGCGGTTGATCGACCGACCCGATGGATTCATCGGCCTCCAGGAACGCCTCCCTGGCAACGAGTGGTCCGAACAGGTGGACAACACCCTGCGTGAACAATCGCGGCAGCGCCGCTTCCTGCGCTCAATGGGGGCGCCCGACGATTGGCTCCAGTTCCCGGCCGACCATCAGCAGGTCCGGGTCGGCTGGTGTGTGAACGAGACGACCTCGGCGCTGGTGTTCGCTCGTGCCGAGGAGGACGGCCTTTCCCGGTTCAGCGGCTGGACGCTGACCTGCGACCGAGAACACGACCACGCCGCCGAGAACGCCAGGCCGATCTGGGAACTGTGCGAGTCGTTCCCGTTCCTCGCCCAGCTCCTGCCCCTGCCTCCTAATCTCTCCGTCCACATCGATCTGCCTGGTGGCGCGGCGTCCGATGCGATCCGGTTCCGCATTCTGACGCACGGTTTGGAGATTGTTCGAGATCCCGACTTTTGTTGAGTAGTCAGGCAATCAGGCTTGGGCAGGAATTGGGCGCGCGGCCTGCGCACGGACACTGATCAGCCGAGCGCGGCCGCTCGCTCGGCAAGTACCGGCGCGAGGGTGCGCAGGGCGGAGATCGGGTCGCTGCCGAGAGGCTGAACGGCGACGTGATCGGCGCCGGCCCGCAGGTGTTCGATCAGCTTGTCGGCGACCTGCTCGGGGGTGCCGTGGGCGACGACGTCATCGGTGATCCGGTCGGTGCCGGGCGCGGTGAGATCCTGCTCGGTGTAGGGGAAGCGCCGCAGATTCTGGACGTAGTTGGTCAGGCCCAGATAGAGGGTGACGGTGTCCCTGGCGATGGCGCGGGCGGCCTGCGGATCGGCGCCGAGGACGAACTTGTGTTCGGGCGCGAGGAGCGGATCGGATCCGATGGCGGCGCGGGTGGCGGCGGTGTGCGCGGTGGGCACGAAGTACGGGAGGAGGCCGCCCGTGCGCTCGGCCGCCAGTGCCGCGACCCGAGGCCCGAGTGCTGCGAGCAGTCGCCCTTCCTTGGGGACTCCGGCGGCGTCCAACTCGTCCAGATATTCGACCAGCGCGTCGTACGGCTTGCGATACACATCGGTGTGCTCCCGATGCCCCGCCCCGATGCCCAACCGGTACCGACCGGGAAACCGTTCCGCCAGACGGTGATACGTTTCGGCCGCCGCCTTCGCGGGCGAGGCCCAGACATTCACGATGCTCGGCGCGACCACGATCGACTCGCTCGCCGCGAGCAACTCCTCATACCCCTGCCAGTCCCCGGCGGGCGACCCGCCGACCCAGATGGTTCCGTACCCCAACTCCTCCAACTCGCGCACCAGCGGCCCGGTGATCGCCGGGTACATCAGCCACACGCCAAACTTGCCGAACATGTCATTCGTCATATGAATCCCGAACATCCCACCGGCCCTCCGCATTCCGGGGGGTGCCGTATGCGAGATGGTGGAACGCCGGGCGCAGGAGGGCGGCGATTCGGTCGGGAGTGGCGGTGTCGAGGGCGGGGAGTCGCAGGAGATGGCGGGACAGGACCGTGCCGAGGGTCAAGGCGCTGATCAGCGCGGCGCGCAGGTCGGCGTCGTCGGGGGAGAGGTGGGCGGCGGCCTGGGTTTGGCGGGCGGACATGGCGGCCTGGATTTCGGTCGCGGCCGCCGGGTGGGTGAACATGGCGCGCAGGGCGGCGAGTGCGTCGAGCGGTTGTTCTTCGAGTTTGTGGGTGAGGGCGGCCAGGAGTTGTTCGGCGGCTTCGGAGGGGGTTCCGCTGATCTCGGCGTCGGGTTCGACGCCCGCGACCTTGGCGAAAAGGTCTGCCTTGGCACCGAAGTAGCGCATGACGAGGCCGGGATCGGTCTCGGCCTCGGCGGCGATGGCGCGGATGGTGGTGGCCTCGAAGCCGGCCGCGGCGAATTGGCGGCGGGCCGCGCGCAGGATGCGCGACTCGGTGCGGCGGCGTTGTTCGGCGCGGTTGCCGGATTCGGGACTCATGCGGTCAGTCTACGATGTTGACTGAAGCGATCCGGCGCGACTAATCTCAGTCAACACTGTTGACTGAATAGAAGGTGATCCGTCGTGTGGCATACGATCCTGCTCTCGGCACTGGCCGGACTCATGGGTGCGAATGCGATTCCGCATTTCGTCAAAGGTATAGTGGGAGAACAGTTCCCGAACGTGTGGGGGAATTCCGCGCTGCGCAACTCGGTGGCCGGAACCCTCGGGATCGGGCTGGCGGTCGCCTTCGGGTATTGGGCGGATATTCCGACCCACATGGCGGCGGCATTCTTCAGCGGCCTGATCGGAGCTCTGGTGATGGCGGTGTTCCATGGGCTGGGCGGAGCGTTCCGGCTGAATTCCGCCCTGAAACTGACCAATCCGCCGCGCGCGGCGGCCTGAGGCGCACCTCCGGCCGTGCGCGGTTCAAGGGCGCTGCGCCGATAGCGCGCCCATTGGGTAGCGTCGGGTGGATGGCCGCACCGCGCACACCGCTGTTCACGCCGGGAACCCGGAGGTTGGCCGAGGTGTGTCGGGGGCAGGTCCCGGTGCTGACCCGGCGGTTGCTGACGGCGATCTTCACCGACAATCCGGAATGGACCGACTATTCGGCGGTGGCGCGCGCGGATCTGCGGGATGGCTGTCGGCGCTACCTGACCCGAATTCTCGATGTGTTGACCGGCGCCGCGGTCGATCCGGATCGCGATGATGTCGCCGCCGCCATCGGACGGTTGCGCGCCGAACAGGGCGTGCCGATGGAGGCGATGCTGCGCACTTTCCGGCTCGGCGGCGGCATTGTCTGGGAAGCGTTGCTGGACAATGCCGAAACGGTCGGAATCGGCCCGCAGGAAATTCGGGAGACCGGAACGGCGATGTGGACGGTGATCGACGGTTTGTCCTCGGCACTGTCCACCTCGTATCGAAATACCCAGCTGGAGCAGGTGCGTCGGGACGAGCGGCGCAGGCATGCCCTGATCGAGGATCTGCTGGCGGGTCGCGCGCACGATCCGGCCTTCGCCGCGCAGGCCGCGCGCGAATTGAATCTGCCCGCACACGGCGCGTATCTGGTGGTGGCCACGGCGGCCCCGCTCGATGGCGCGCCGGTGCTGCCCGGTGCGGAAACGGTGTTGGCGGCGTTGGGGATTCGCTCGCTCTGGCACAGCAGGGTGGACAATACGATCGGCGTGATCGCGCTGGAACATCGCGATCAATCGGCCGTCCTGCTGCGGCTGCGCGAGCTGATTCGCGGACGCGCGGCCTGCTCGCCCGCGGTTCCTGTTCTCGCCCAGGTGGATTCGGCGCACGAGTTGGCGCTCGTCGCGCTGGAGACGGTGCCCGAGGACGCCGTCGAACTCGCCGCGCTCGACGAGCGCTATCCGGAGGCGCTGCTGGTCCGCTCCCCGGATCTGACCCGACTGCTGACCGAATACGCTCTCGGTCCGGTCTTGGCGCTGCCCGCCAAGGATCGCGATGTCTTGCTGGAAACCCTCGCCGCCTGGCTGACCTACAACTGCTCGGCCGCCAATGCCGCGCTGCGCCTGCACTGTCACCGCAACACCGTGTTGAATCGCTTGCAGCGCATGGAGACCCTGCTCGGTCGATCGCTCGATGGCCAGCGCGTTTACCTCGAAATGACGCTCGCTCTCACGGCGCTCGGCCTGACCGGCTCGCGCTGAGTCGAGCCGCCTACTTTCGAGTACAGATTGGGCGCAGCGCCCATTTTGGGGCGGTGAATCCTGGGCTTTGCGGGCATTGTGTGTGCATTCTCGGCGCGCGACACTCATCCGACATGGTCCGCGCCACAACCACGGCGCGGGCGAATCATTTCGAGATTGAGGAGCACCACGAGTGCCGGAATTCGATCTGCTGGTGGTCGGTGGTGGACCGGGCGGATATGTGGCCGCCATCCGCGCCGCCCAGCGTGGTCTGTCGGTGGGTCTGGTGGAGAAAGAGCGCCCCGGTGGTGTGTGCCTGAACTGGGGTTGCATTCCGACCAAGGCGATGCTGCGTTCCGCCGAGGTCTACCAAACCGTGCGCGCCGCCGCCGAATTCGGCGTGCACGCGGAGAACGTTCGCTTCGACTACCCGGCCGTGCGGCAGCGCAAGGACGGCATCGTCAAGCAGTTGACCGATGGCGTCGCGGGTCTGCTCGCCGCCAATGGGGTCACCGTGCTGTCCGGGCACGCCCGCTTCACCGGACCGTTGAGCGTCGACATTTTCGAGAACGGTCCGTCGCCCATCGGCGAATACGGTCCCCGCTACGCCGCCGCACCCGGTGAACTGCTGGACAAGGCTTCGGCGAAGGACGTGATCATCGCGACGGGCTCGGTGCCCGCCCGCCTGCCGATTCCCGGCGCGGACCTGCCCGGCGTCATCACCTCCGACGGCGCGTTCGGACTGACCGAGGTGCCGGGGCGCATTGTCATCGTCGGCGGCAGCGCGGTCGGCGCCGAATGGGCGAGCCTGTTCGCCACCTTCGGCAGCGAAGTCACCATTGTCGAGATGCAGGACCGGCTGGTGCCCGCCGAGGATGCCGATATCGGTGCCGCACTGGGCCGTTCGTTCACCAAGCGCGGTATCACCGTGCTCACCGGCGCGACGGTCACGGCCATCGCCGAAGGTCTGCGGGTCACCGTGGCCGGACCGCAGGCGCGCGAGATCGAGGCCGATGTGGTGCTGGTCGGTGTCGGCCGTAAACCCAACACCGCCGACCTGGGTTTGGCTGCGGTCGGAATCGTCACGGACGCGCGGGGTTTCATCCCCGTCGACGACCAACTGCGGACCGGTGTGCCGCACGTGCACGCCATCGGCGATGTGACGGGCCGCGCGCTGCTGGCGCACGTCGCCTCGCACCAGGGCCTGACGGCGGCGGATGTCATTGCCGGACACGATGTTCGGATCGACTACGCCGCCATCCCCGCGGCCACCTTCACCCATCCGGAGATCGCCAGTGTCGGTCTGACCGAGGCCGCCGCCCGCGCCGCCGGGCACGAGGTGATCACCGCCCGATTCCCGTTCGCCGCGCTGGGCCGCGCCCAATCCTTCGGTGACACCGAGGGATTCCTGAAGATCGTCGCGGGCGCCCGGCACCGCGAGGTGCTCGGGGTGCACATCATCGGCCCGTCGGCCAGCGACCTCATCACCGAGGGCGCGCTGGCCATCGCGCTGGAGGCCACCCTCGACGAGTTGGCCGACACCATCCACGCCCACCCCACCCTCGGCGAGATCGGGATGGAGGCCGCGCTGACCGCGCTCGGCCTGCCCGTGCACATCGCCCCGCGAAAGCGTTGAGGAGGATTCGATGACCGAGACAATCGACCGCGCGCCACACCTTTTCGCCGCCGAGGATCCGCAGACCCTGCGCGGCTACTACCGGGACATGCTGTTCGTGCGCCGCTTCGAGGAGCGCACCGCACAGGGCTACGCCCAGGCCAAGATCGGCGGCTACTGCCACCTCAACCTGGGTGAGGAGGCCACGGTGGTCGGCGTCGGCGCGGCCATGCGCCCGACCGACTACCTGTTCACCAACTACCGCGAGCACGGTTACGCCCTGGCCAAGGGCATCGAACCGGGTCGGGTCATGGCCGAGCTGTATGGCCGCAGCACCGGAACCTCCAAGGGCTGGGGCGGTTCCATGCACATGTTCGACACCGCGACCCGCCTACTCGGCGGCTACGGCATCGTCGGCGGCCAACTGCCCCTGGCGGTCGGCGCGGCACTGGCCATCGACTACCGCGGCGGCGATGACGTAGTCGTGTGTCAGATGGGCGATGGGACGACGAATATCGGCGCGTTCCACGAGTCGCTGAATATCGCGGCGCTCTGGAACCTGCCCGTGGTCTTCATCGTCATCAACAACCAGCTCGGGATGGGCACCACCGTCGAGGCGTCCTCGGCCGAACCCGACCTCTACAAGCGCGCCGCCTCCTATCGGATGCGCGGGGAGCAGGTGGATGGCACCGATGTGCTCGCCGTCCGCGATATCGCCACCGACCTGGTGGAAACCGCTCGGCGCGACGGGAAACCGGCGCTGCTCGAGGCCATCAGCCATCGGCTCAAGGGCCACTCGGTGGTCGACCCGGCCAAATACCGCAGCGGCGCGGATGTCAGCGCCGCCCGCGAATCCGATCCGGTGGTTCGGCTGCGCGCGGAGCTGATCGAATCGGGCGTGCTGGACGAGACGAGCGCCGAGGAGTTGGCGCGCGAGGTGGAGGCCGGGGTCGACGCGGCCGTGGCCTTCGCCGACGCCAGTCCGCATCCGGAGCCGTCGAGCCTGTTCGACTACACCTACGCCACGCCCGTGGCCGGGGTTTCCCCCAGGCTCCCCGCCGATCCGCTCTTCTGACCGCGCCGGACGCGAAAGGACAACCGTGCCTGTCATCACCTACCGCGAGGCGCTGCGCGAAACTCTGCGCGAGGAAATGCGTCGCGACCAAGACGTCTTCCTCATGGGCGAGGAGATCGGGATCTTCGAGGGCTCCTACAAGATCACCGCCGGAATGCTCGCCGAATTCGGCCCCAAGCGGGTCCGCGACACCCCGATCGCCGAAGAAGGTTTCGTCGGCGCGGCCATCGGCGCCGCCATGCTCGGGCTGCGACCCGTCGTGGAGATCATGACGATCAACTTCTCCCTGCTCGCCCTGGACCAGATCGTCAACCACGCCGCCAAGATCTACGGCATGTTCGGCGGACAGACCAGCGTGCCGATGGTCATCAGGACACCGGGCGGCGGCGGACAGCAACTCGGTGCGACGCATTCGCAGAATATCGAGCTCTACTACGCGTTCGTGCCCGGTCTCAAGGTCGTCGCGCCCAGCACGCCCGCCGACGCGCGCGCGCTGCTGCGCGCCGCCATCACCGATAACGACCCGGTGCTGTTCCTGGAGAACCTCGCCCTCTACAACACCAAAGGCGAAGTGCCGGACGACCTTCCGCCCGCCGAGATCGGCAAGGCGGCCATCACCAGGCCGGGAACCGATATCACCCTCATCGGCTACTCGCGCATGGCGACGGTGGCCACCCAGGTCGCCGAAAGGCTGGCCGCCTCCGGCATCTCCGCCGAGGTGATCGACCTGCGCAGCCTGCGTCCACTGGACCGCGACACCCTCGTCGCCTCGGTCCGCAGAACCGGCTGCGCCGTGGTCGCCGAGGACGACTGGCTCACCTACGGTATCGGCGCGGAGGTCGCCGCGACGATCTCCGACGGCGCGTTCGACTACCTCGACGCGCCCGTGCGCCGGGTGGCCGCCGCCGAGGTGCCGCTGCCCTACGCCAAACCGCTCGAGCAGATCGCCCTGCCGTCGGCCGACTCCCTGCACGCCGCCGCCCTGGAAACCCTTGCCGCCGTGGGCAAGCGGCGCTGAAACGAGGACAGATATGCCCGAGATCACCATGCCCAGGCTCTCCGACACCATGGAGGACGGCGTCGTCGTCACCTGGCTCAAACAGGTCGGCGACAAGGTCGTGCGCGGGGAGATCCTCGCCGAGATCGAAACCGACAAGGCCCTCATGGAATTGGAGGCCTACGACGACGGGGTGCTGGAGCGCATCCTCGCCGAGCCGGGAAGTCGGGTGCCGATCGGGACGCCGATCGCGCTCGTCGGGGACGGGAGTCGGATCGGGGACACCGCTCCCGTGGCGGGCGCCGGGGCCGCCCCCGATGGTTCTGCCGTGCCCGAAACGGTGGTCGATTCCGAACCCGTTGTGGCACAACAGGTTCTCGCACGCGACGGGCGGCCGAAGTCCTCACCGCTGGCACGAAAGATCGCCGCCGAGTTGGGTGTCGATCTGCTTCAGGTGCCCGGCAGCGGCCCCGGTGGACGAATCATTCGCAGCGATGTGGAATCCGCCCACGGCGCGGGCGCGGCTGCGGCGCAAGCCGCGGCGATTCCGGCGCAGGTAGCCGAAACCGCCACCCGTCCGGTGGCAGCGGGCGACTACATCGAGGAACCGCTCAGCACGCTGCAACGCGTGGCGGCCAAGCGATTGACCGAGAGCAAACAGCAGGCCCCGCACTTCTACCTGACCAGCGCGATCGATGTCACCGACCTGCTGGGCTTCCGCGCCGAGATCAACAAGACCCTCGAGGCGGCGGGCAAACACAAGGTCAGCGTCAACGACCTGATCGTCAAGGCGGTGGCCGCCGCGCTGCGTGCCGAACCGGCGGTGAACGTCTCCTTCGCGGGCGATAAATTACTGCGGCACAACGGTGTTCATCTGGGTGTCGCGGTGGCGGTGCCCGCCGGACTCGTGGTGCCGGTGATCCGGGACGCCGATCGCAAGGGCGTCTCCGAGATCGCCGTCGAGACGGTCGAGAAGGCCGAGCGCGCCCGCGCGGGCCGACTGAAGGCCGACGAGATGACCGGCGGCACCTTCACCATCTCCAACCTCGGCATGTTCGGGATCGAACAGTTCGCCGCCGTCATCAACCCGCCGGAGGCCGCCATCCTCGCCGTGGGTGCGGCCACCGACGAACTGCGTCTGGCCGACGGCGAAGTGGTGGCCCGCAAGATCCTGCGCGTCACCCTGTCGGCCGATCATCGTGCCGTCGACGGTGCGACCGGCGCCCGCTTCCTGCAACAGTTGCGCGGCATCATGGAGCACCCGCTGCGTATCGTCACGTAACTTCTCACGCGACATACGTACCTTCCACCGTCCGATGCAGTGCCGATCGGGCGGCACGGATAGCCGGATGGTCGGCGGTGCCTCGGCGGTAGGCGAGGTGGGTGCGGCGGCTGGTCGGCAGCGGTGTCAGCGTGAGGGAGGGCGGCGGGTGAGCGATGCCGAGTTCGGGGACGAGTGCGACGCCTTGGCCCGCCGCCACCAAGGCGAGCACCGTGCCGAAATCGTCGGCGTGGTGGCGGATTCGCGGCGTGAATCCCGCTGCCTGGCAGGCTCTTACGGTCATGGTGTGGCACAGGGTCTCGGGCGTGCTCGCGATCCACGGCGAATCGCGGTGTGCGGGGAGCGATTCGGTGGAAAGTGCGGCGAGATAGATGGTTTCGGTGAGCAGGGGTTCGGTATCCAGGGCCGGATCGGGTTCGACCGGGACGTAGTCGTAGTCCTGGACCAGGGCGATATCGAGGGTTCCCGCGCGCAGCGCGCCGGGGGCCAGTGCCGGATCCAGTTCGGAGACGAACAGTTCCAGGCGCGGATGGGCAGAGCTGAGCGCGACGAGGGCGGGGGAGACGATGGTGCGCACGGCGGTGGGGAACGCGCCGATCCGCAGCGCGCCGGTGAGTTGGGTGCGGGCGTCGGCGAGTTCGGCGGTGGCCTGTTCGAGGACGGCCAGAATGGTCTCGGCATGGCCGACGAGGGTGCGGGCGGCCGGGGTCAGCCGCACCCGTCGGCCGGTGCGTTCGAGCAGTGGGACGCCCGCCTCCCGCTCCAGCGCCGTCAACTGCTGGGAGACGGCAGACGGCGTGTAGTTGAGGGCGGCGGCGACGGCGGCAATGGTCTCCCGCTGGGCCAATTCGCGCAGCAACCGCAGTCTGCGAATGTCAAGCATCAGTCCACCTTATGCTCGACCACAGATTTGTGAACTGGACCTGATGATTCGGGCGGGCGAGGCTGAAACCATGACGCTCGCAGGTCTCTTCGTCCCGCTGGTCACCCCGTTCACCGAGGACGGCGCCTTCGCGCCCGACGCGCTGGAAACCTTGGCGCGATCCCACCTGTGCGACGGTGCGACCGGATTGGTCGCCCTCGGCACCACCGGCGAACCGGCCACCCTCACCTCACCGGAGCGGGCTCGGGTTCTCGAGATCTGCGCGCGGGTCTGCGCCGAGTTCGACGCGCCGCTCATCGTCGGTGCGGGTTCCAATGCCACGGCGGCTTCGATCGAGGCCGTCACCGCCCTGGACGGGCGAATCGCGGCCGCGCTCACCGTGGTTCCGTACTACACCCGCCCCTCGGAGGCGGGCGTGATCGCCCACTTCCACGCCATGGCGGACCAGAGCCCGGTGCCGCTGATCGTCTACAACATTCCCTATCGCACGGGCCGCACCCTGAGTGCCGACACCCTCCTGGAATTGGCGGCACACCCCAATATCGTCGGCGTCAAGCACGCGGTCGGCGCGATCGACGACACCACGATCGAGCTGATGCGCAGGCGGCCAGCGGATTTCGCGGTCCTCGCCGGTGACGATCTGTATCTGACCCCGCTGCTGGCCCTCGGTGGCGCGGGCGGCATTCTGGCCTCGTCGGCGGTCGCCACGGCGTCGTTCGCCGAACTGATTCGCGCTTGGCGGGAAGGGCGGGTCGACGAGGCGCGCGCGCTCGGTCATCGCCTGTCCGCACTTTCGGCCGCACTGTTCGCCGAACCGAACCCGACCGTCATCAAATCCGTTCTCGCGGTTGGCGGCCGAATTCCCGCGCCGACCGTGCGACTGCCATTGTTACCTGCCGGTAAAAATGCCGCGGAGGCCGCTCTCATCGCCCTCGACGAATTTTCGACCGCCGGATATTAAAAAATGCACTGGTGAATTCGCCGGAGTGATGTAAGGCTGAACCGGTGACACATCCTCCGGATAGCGCGGCGTCGGCACAGGACCCGGCGAGCGACAAACTAGACCCCGCGGTGCTCAGGATCGCGGGCGTGGTCGTGCTCGGCTCGATCATGTCGATTCTGGACATCAGCGTGGTCGTCATCGCGCTGCCCACCTTCCAGGACACCTTCCAGACAACCACCGCCGTCGCCGCGTGGACGATGACCGGCTACACCCTGGCCTTGGCCACGGTCATCCCGCTCAGCGGCTGGGTCGCCGACAGATTCGGCACCAAACGCCCCTACATGCTGGCGATCACCCTGTTCGTGCTCGGATCCGCGCTGTGCAGTACGGCGTGGAATATCGAATCGCTCATCGCATTCCGCGTGCTGCAGGGCTTCGGCGGCGGCCTGCTCATGCCGCTCGGTATGACGATCATGACGCGCGCCGCGGGTCCGCAGCGCATCGGGCGGGTTATGGCGGTGCTCGGCGTGCCCATGCTGCTCGGGCCGATCAGTGGCCCCATCCTGGGCGGCTGGCTCATCGGCTACGACTGGAAGTGGATCTTCCTGATCAATGTGCCGCTCGGCATCATCGGGCTCATCCTGGCCTTCACCATCTTCCCGTCGGACAATCCCGAGCCGCGCGAATCCTTCGATCTGCTCGGCATGCTGCTGGCCTCACCGGGTCTGGCGGCCCTGCTCTACGGTATCTCCTCGATTCCGGGTGAGGGCAAGGTGCTCGCGCCGAAGGTGCTGATCCCGGCGATCATCGGCGTGGTGCTGCTGGCACTGTTCGTGGTGCACGCGCTGCGGACCGAACATCCGCTGATCGACCTGCACCTGTTCCGCAACCGCTCGGTGAGCATCGCGGCAGGCACCATGATCATGTTCGCCGCCGCCTTCTTCGGCTCCGGCCTGCTGCTTCCGCTGTATTTGCAGCAGGTGCGCGGTGAATCGGCCATGTCGGCGGGTCTGCTGCTGGTGCCGCAGGGTCTGGGTGCGATGCTCACCATGCCGATCGCGGGGCGCCTGGTGGACAAGATCGGCCCCGGCAAGATCGTCATGACCGGTATCGCGGTCATCACCATCGGCGTCGCCTTCTTCACCCAGTTGCACGCCGACACCTCCTACCCGCTGATCCTGGTGGCGCTGTTCATCATGGGTCTCGGTATGGGCTGCACCATGATGCCGATCATGACCGCCGCGATCCAGACGCTCACCCATCACCAGGTGGCGCGCGGATCCACGCTGATGAACATCATCAACCAGACCGGCGGCTCGATCGGTACGGCCACCTTCTCCGTGCTGCTCACCAACGCGTTGAAGAATCACGAATTCGCCGGTATCGCCATGGCATACGAGCACGACCCGGCGAAGATGCAGCAGGCGGGCGTCAAGCTCAGCGAGGATATGCTGCACGCGGGGCTGCAGCAGGCGTCGACGGCCTTCGGAAATACCTACGTCGTCGCGGTGGTTCTGATCGCCCTGACGCTGATCCCGGCGTTCTTCCTGCCGCGCTCGAAACCCAAGACACCTATACAGGACGCCGAGGCGTCCATGATGGTTTAGGCGTACCTCCGCGTGGGTTCGCGGCAACCCACTAGGGTTGTTCGGATATCCGGCGTCCATCGCGCTCGCGATGGACGCCGGATCGTGTTCCGGCGCCGGATCATTCGGGAGGTCCGATCATGCGGCTGCTCATCACCGGTGCGGCGGGCAGTATCGGCGCCCTCGTCCGCCCGCGCCTGGCCCGCCCCGATCGGGTGCTGCGACTGCTGGACCTGCGGCCGGTGCCCGATCCCGCCGCGGGGGAGGAAACGGTGATCGGTTCGTTCACCGATCCGGCGACGATGGCCGCCGCCTGCGTCGAGGTGGACGCCATCGTGCACCTGGGCGGTATCAGTCGCGAGGACACCTGGGAGCGGGTGCTCGCGGTGAATATCGATGGCGCCAGGACGGTCCTGGAGGCGGCGCGGCGCGCGGGTGTCTCCCGTGTCGTACTCGCCTCCAGCAATCACGCCGTCGGGTTCGCGCCGGTCGGCCCGGAACCGATTGCCGCCGAGGCGCTTCCCCGCCCCGATACCTACTACGGGGTGAGCAAGGCGGCGACCGAGGCGCTGGGTGCGCTCTACCACCACCGATTCGGCATGGACGTGCTGTGCGTGCGCATCGGCCACTGCGCCGAACGCCCTTCGAACCTGCGCGATCTGTCGCTGTGGCTCTCACCCGATGACTGCGCCCATCTGCTCGACACCTGCCTCACCGTGAAGGACCCCGGCTACCGGTTGATCTGGGGTGTGTCCGCGAATACCCGCGCCGCCGCCTCACTGCGCGAGGCCAGAGCGATCGGCTATCGCAGCGCCGATAATGCCGAACGATTCGCTCCCGATATCGATACCGCGTCATCGAATATGCCCCCATTTATCGGGGGTCTATTCTGTGAAACTCCGCTCGGTGTACCGAATCCGCAATAGTCCGAAATATTGCGCGATGCGCATACTGACCGTCCTGTCATGTGACGTTTGCGGGTTTCGCGGAAATTTCAGGCGTAGCGGGCGACGAATTTCTCCAGCGAGCGGTGGATGTCGCCCTTGACGGCGCGGGCCACCCCCGCGCCGATGGGACCGAAAAGCGGTGCGCCGCCGAGTTCGAGGTCGACGGTGACCTCCGAGCCGGAACCCTTGGGTGCGACGAGAAGTTCGAGTCCGAGTTTGGTGCCGCCCTTGCCCGCGCCGCGCAGCACCAGCCTGCGCGGGGGTTCGGCCGCCTGCACGGTCCAGGTGACCCGATTGCGCAAGCCCTTGACCGAGGCGATGCCGACGAGTTGGGTTCCGGCGACCAACTCATCGGGCACCGCGCCGCGCCACGCCTCGTGCATGGTCAGCCAGTCGCCGAGTGCGGCGAGGTTGGCGGTATGCGCCCAGGCATCGTCGGGCGGGATCGGCACATCAACGGACACCTTCAGCTTTGCCACTCGCGCATGCTAACCGGTGCGGGCGGTCTTGCCGGGGAAGGTCAGCGCCACCAGGAAAGTCAGCACGACGATGCAGACCGCGGCCGTGAAAGCGGCGGTGATCCCGCCGACGAGCACCTGTTCCGGCGAGCCCGTGGTCGCCCGTGCCGCCGTGCCGAAGATGGTGACCAGCACGGCCAGCCCGAGCGCCGATCCGGTTTGCTGCAGCGTTTGCAGCGCACCGCCCGCCGCACCCGCGTCCTGTGCGGGCACGGTCGACATGATGATCACGTTCAGCGGCGAGAAGGCCAGTCCGAGACCGCAACCCAGCAGCACCGTGGCCACGAACAGCATGGGGAAGTAGCCGGTGTCGGTGCGCAGCAAAGCGAGCAGGGCCAGACCCGTTCCCATCAAGACGGTCCCGGTGATCGTCAGCGGCTTCGGGCCGAGGCGGGGCAGCAGCCTCGGGATGAGCCGAACCATGACGAACATCAGCGCAGCCGTCGGCAGGAAGGCGAAACCCGTTGCCAGCGCGCTCATTGCGCGCACTTCCTGGAGGTACTGGGTGAGGAAGAAGAACATCGACATACCCGCCATCGGGCCGAGGAACATATTGGCGTAGGCGGCGGCCCTGGTGCGATCGGCGAACAGGCGCAACGGCAGCAGTGGTTGCGCCGTACGGAATTCGATGGTCAGGAAGGTGGCCAGCAGTGCGGCGCCGATGGCCAGTGTGAGGACGGTGGTGGTATTGCCCCAACCGTCGGCGGCGGCGTGGATGAAGCCGTAGACGAGCGTGGCGATACCCGCCGTCGCGGTGAACGCGCCCGGCAGATCGAGTCGTGCGGGTTGGCGGACCGAACCGGGCAGGTAGCGCAGGGCGAGTACGGCTGCGGCCGCGCCGAACGGCACATTGATGAAAAGCGCCGAGCGCCAACCGAACCACTCGGTCAGCAGTCCGCCGATGATGAGCCCGATCGCGAAGCCCGCGCTGGACATGCCGGAGAACAGCGCCAGCACGCGGATTCGCTGCTTGGGCTCGGTGAAGATCGTGGTGAGCAGCGCGAGGGTGCTCGGACCCGCCATCGCGCCGCCGATGCCCTGTGCGATGCGCGCGCCGATCAACCACGGTGCGGTTGGGGCGAGTCCGCCCACCAGTGAGGCCAGGGTGAATAGGGTGATCCCCACGATGAACAGGGTGCGCCGCCCGAACAGGTCGCCCGCGCGTCCGCCGAGCAGCAGCAGCCCCCCGAAGACCAGCGAGTAGGCATTCATCACCCAGGACAGCCCGGTGGTGCTGAAGTGCAGGTCGGTGTGGATGCGGGGGAGTGCGACATTCATGACGGTGATGTCGAGGACGATCATCAACTGGCAGGTCAGCAGCGTGGCCAGCACGATACCCGGCCGAATTCGGTCGGTGGCGGGCGCGCGAACGTCCGCGGGAATGGTGTTGGTAGACAAGGATGCTCCAGGAACCGATAAGCGGAGACAGTCTCCGCTTGTACCGGGTTAGCATATGGAGAGCATCTCCGTTTGTGCAACCCTAACCGGAGAGTTCATCCGTTTCCACTGGAGGAAATGTGGGCACACCAGCGCCGGACCGGCCGATGCGCGCCGACGCGCGCCGCAACTACGGACTGATCCTCGAGGCCGCCCGCGACGTCTTCGCCGAACGCGGGCCGGAACTGGGGTCGCTGGACGAGATCGCCCGCCGGGCGGGCGTCGGCCCCGGCACCCTCTACCGTCACTTCCCCAGCCGGGACGTGCTCATCGAGGCCGTCTATCGATCCGCCATCGAAGGGATCTCCGCGCGCGCCTACGAACTACTCGAACAACTCCCGCCGGGAGCGGCGCTGGATCAGTGGATGCACGAACACGTGCGCTGGGTGATCGAACGGCGAAGTCTCGCGGTGACATTGAAGTCGATGATCGACCACGACTCGGACACCTTCATGCTGTGTCGGACGATCATGACCGATGCGGCGGGAGCCATTCTGCGGGCGACGCAGGAGTCCGGGGAGGTGCGCGCGGATCTGGAACCTCGGGACCTGTTGCGGTTCGGGCACGGGATCGGGGTGGCGTGCGAGACGATGCCCGCCGCGGCGGATCGGCTGCTGGCGGTGGCGCTGGACGGGATGCGGAAGTAGGGCGGTTGCCTCGGCAGGCAGCCGGGGCAACCGCCCGGTCATCAGAGGTCGCAGCCCGCGCCCAGCAGCTCGTTGACCAGCGAGTCGGAAAGGGTGACCCTGGTTCCGACCCTCTCGAAGGTCAGTTGGGGTGCGGAGATATTGGCCTGCATGGCGCAGGCGACCGTCCCGCCATTCAATTCGATATCCACATTGGCATGGGCCAGGCCCGCACCGATCACCGACGCACCGGCGAGCAGCACCGCGAAAGCACCTGTCTTGACGAGTCGCATGAGATAGTCCTCCTTCGAATCGCAGTTGGGTACTTCAAATTACGGTGCAGATCCTGCCGGCACGGCGCCGATCGGTCCGGTAGCCGCGACATTCGCGCCGGTCGGCCGCGAATGTCGGCCCGTCAGGCGAGGCAGCCCTTGGCGGTGAGCTGTTCATACAGCAACTCCGAGACGGTGACGGTCCGTCCGACATTGGTGAGACTCAGTTGCGGTGACTCTATTCCGGCCTGCTGCACGCAGGAGACCATCTGGGATGTCACGACGACCATGGTATCGGCGTGCGCGGCCCCGGCGGCCAGCACCGCGGCGGTCGCGAACAGTAGTCCGACAACACCTTTCCTGACCAATCGCATGGAAAATTCCTCCTCGGGTCGGTACCTCGAATGTCGACCGATCCTGCCGGCAACAGGGCGAGTCTCGCATTTCGAGGCGTCCCTGGCGCGGCGTGTGTCGGCCCGATGGCCCCGCCGATATCATCCGTCGGTGACCGGATATGACCACGACCCTTTCGATCAACTTGACACCTCGGTGCTCTCGCAGCGTCAGCAGCGGATTCTCGCGACCATTCGCGACTGGGTCGTCCGGTATGGATATCCGCCCAGCACAAGGGAAATCGGCGATGCGGTCGGTCTGCGCTCCACCTCCTCAGTGTCCAAACATCTGAACAGCTTGGAGGAGAAGGGATTTCTGCGGCGCAGCGGTTCGGTGTCCCGGCCGATCGATGTGCGGATGTTCCTGCGGTCGACCGAAACCCGCGTCGCGGACAGTGATTCGGTCCCGGTGCCGGTGGTCGGCGATATCGCCGCGGGCACTCCGATCCTGGCCGAGCAGCATGCCGACGAGGTGCTCACCCTCTCCCGGCAACTGGTCGGGCGCGGCAATGTGTTCGCGCTGCGGGTGCGCGGCGATTCCATGATCGATGCTGCCATCTGCGACGGCGATATGGTCGTCGTCCGCCAACAGCACGAGGCGCACTCCGGCGATATCGTCGCGGCCATGATCGATGACGAGGCCACCGTCAAGGTCTACCGCCGCCGCAACGGCCACACCTACCTCGAACCGCGCAACCCGGCCTATGGGGTGATCGATGGTGATGCGGCCGTCGTTCTCGGGCGGGTCGTCTCGGTCATGCGTCGGATCTGAGGTCGGTTCGGGGACGTGGGGCGGTGGCGCTGAAACCTGCGAGCAGAGTGTCAGCACAGCGAGGGCCGGCAAGGCCGGGCGTGGTGCGTGCCGGCGGCTATCGCGCCGACGAGGAGCGGGCCGCCCGCATCGCCGAGTTCGCGGCCCACCTCCGTGGGCACCCATGGTTTGGCCGAGGCGATCTGGGGGAGCGGTGGCCGCCAAGCGCGTGAAGCCGAGGGGCGGGACCGGTCCAACGCCCGCACCGATGCGCGGGGCCGCGAGGACTACGCCCACCGCGGTGGATTCGAATGCGGTGACGAATCCTGCGGCATAGAGGGGGAGTAGCGGTGCGGATTTCAGTCGATCCGTGAACATCGCGAATTCCTCGTGACGGCAGGAGGTTCGGCATTTGCGAATGCAATTCGCATGGATGACAGAGGATTCGGTCAATTCTAGTGGCTTGGTCGGTGGTTGTCCGTGCGCGCCGAAGGGAATTCGGCGCCCGCCGCGTCGGCGGGGCTTGGAACCTCTGATTTGTCGGTCTCGGAGGTGGGATCGCTCAGAATTCGGAAACGGCGGCAATAGCGTTCCGGCCGATCATCGGCGTGTCGCTCTCGATGGGGTATCGGCCGATAAGTAGTCTGCGAAAGCCGAAGATCGGATTCAGGCGGGAGCCGGTGCCCTCGGGTCGGCAATCTGGGCGGGGATCGCAATGTGGTGGTCCGGCCGAACGGCCTCATGTTCGAACATCGATGGAAGATCGGAGCCCGATGAAATACTTCGTTTGCCTGGTATCGGCATGTGCGATGCTCGCTCTCGGTCCCGTGACGGCGGCGGCTTCCGCGCCGAAGGGGCCGAAGGACCAACCCGTGTATGTCTGCCTCGACAAGGTGGGGAAGAACTATCCGAGCCTTTTTCGCTGTGTACGAAATCGGGTCGGTCCGGGCCGCCCGGAAGTCGCTTGCATCAAGAACAATCGTCCGAACAGGCGGGGGACGGGCTATCGAAATTTTCGTGCGTGCATGATCAGGAAAGCGCCCACCGCCGATAAACTCAGCAACATTTTCTACAAGTGCGCTCAATCGAGCCCCGCCCGTGGAGGTGTGGGCTACAAGAACTTCCGTGACTGTGTACGCGATGCGGTGGGCGCGCTCTGAATATGTCTGCGGCGCTCAGCCCAACAGTGGTCGCAGCATTCGCGCGCCCGTGCGGTTGAGCCAGGTGCGTATGGTCATCAGATCCGGGTGCAGACCCCGCAGTTCGTGCACATCGACGTAGGGGATCGAGCCGTCACCCTTGTTGAGCCACTCGTAACCCTGAGCGAATCGTTCGTTGATGCGCCGCAGCTCCTCGATCGGACGCTGAATGTAGGGGACCCGATGGCCGGCGGCGGCGCTGATCTCGGCCGCTACCTGCGGTGGGGTCAGTACGTCGCCGACGAGTTCGAGGGTTTTGCCGCGGTAGTCGTCGGGTCGCGCCAGGGCCAGTGCGGCGAATGCGGCGATATCGGCCAGCGCGATGAATTGCTGATTGATATGCGGCGCGGCGGCGGTGCGCAGCGCGCCGTCGTCCGAGCGCCGGGATCGCGGTGCCCGCAGCGGTTCGCGAAGAGTTCGTGCGACTGTTCACCGAACTGCTGCGGCGGGCGCAGGAGGCGGGCGCCGTGCGGTCGGATCTCGATGTCGCCGACGTCCTGGATCTGGTGATCGGCGCCGCAGCCGCGCAGCGTCGCGCCCGGCAACGCGGTTCCGGCGCCGACCTGCTCGCAGTGACGCTCGCCGGACTGCGCGTCGCCGAACGGGTTTCGTCGTCGTCCAAAGGGAAACGGGTGCGGTGAATGCCGCCGGTGCGGCAGGGATTTCGATACGATGCCGTGCGCGTGGACCGCTCTGTTGACGACAACCCGGAGGAACTCGGTGACGGATCTCGCGGACTCGATCGAATCGATGGAACAACTGGCGTCGGGGTGGCGCGACCTGGTTCTCGATCGGGATGCGGGGGCCGATGTGCGCGATCTCCCCGGAATCGCGGTCCGCTGGGCCGATTCTCGCTTCCTGTTCTGGAACTGCGTCGCGCTGACCGAGATCGAAGCGGGTCCGCAACTGCTGCGACAGCGTTTGAGCCAGGCCGTGGACATCATGCGCTCGAAGCAGCGACCCGGCTTCCTGTGGGTGTTCGAGGATCTCCTCGACGAGCAGGCCCGTGCGGGGCTGCCTCAGGCGGCTGCGGGCGCGGGCCTCGTACACGCATTCCCCGCCACCGGTATGGCGGGTGATCTGCTCCCGATTCCCGAACCGCAGCACCCCGAGTTGACGTTCACGCGGGTGCGGACCGACGAACAGTTGCTCGCCTACGCGGATCTCAACTCCTCCGCCTACGGATTCCCAGTGGCGCACGGTCGCGCGGGACTCGTCGGCTCCGCACTGTGGAAGAGTGGGGTCTACGCCTATCTCGGTGTGCGGGAAGGGATTCCGGTGGCGTGCGCCGCGACGATCGAGGCGGCGGGCCGCCTGTTCGTAGTGCTGGTCGCCACCCACCCGGACTGGGAACGCCGCGGCTACGGCGAGGCCGTGACCCGCAAAGCGCTCCACGAGGGCGGGCGCGCGACCGGGCTGACCCGCGCCACCCTGCATGCCACGCTCGCCGGTGGTCCGGTGTACCGGAGGATCGGGTTCGTGCCCAATTCGCCGATTCACTTCTACAGTCTGGCGAGCTGAGATTCGGTTCGATCCGCAACGAGAGGTGGGCGGGACCGGAGTTCAGCCGAACCGGCTCGCGCCGTCGAATTCGGCGAGTGGCGCGGGTTCGACTTCGTCTTCGCCCAGGAGCAGGCCGCAGTCGGTTACCTCGCCGCGACCGAGTAAGAGCCCATCCGGTCGGTATTATTCGAACCATTGTCGAGCGATCCAGGAGTTCGCGAGAGGATCGGCGATGGCGGAGCTGCCACGGTACGCGCCGATGCTGGCCACGGCGGGCATCGTGCCCCGCGACGACACCGCGTGGAACTTCGAGGTGAAATTCGACGGCATCCGCGCCATCGGCTACATCACCGATGAACTGCGCATTCTGTCTCGCAACGACAAGAACATCACCGCGGCCTGGCCCGAACTCGCCGCGCTCGCGCCCGCCGACCCGCCCTTCGTCGTCGACGGCGAGATCGTGGCGCTCACCGCGGACGGGCGGTCCTCGTTCGAAGCGCTGCAACCGCGGATGCATCAGCGCAACCCGGCCACCATCCGCGCCCTGGCCGCGGCGATCCCGGCCACCTACCTGATCTTCGACCTGCTTCACATCGGCGATCGCTCGCTGATCGAACTCCCCTACCTGCAGCGCCGAGAACTACTCGAACAACTCGACCTGCGCGGCCCGCGCTGGCAGGTGCCACCCCGCCTCAGCGGTCCCGGCGCCGCCGTTGTCGACCAATCACGACGACTCGGGCTCGAGGGCATCCTCTGCAAACGCCTCGACAGTCCCTACCTGCCCGGTCGCCGCAGCCCACACTGGCTCAAGGTCAAGAACATTCGCGATCAAGAGATCGTGATCGTCGGCTGGAAACCCGGCGCCGGGCGCCGCGCCGGTCACATCGGCTCACTGCTGATGGCTGTCTACACCGACGCCGGCGAGTTGACCTGCATCGGCAACGTCGGCACCGGTTTCACCCAATCCGCGCTCGACGATCTGGCGGCGAGGCTCGAACCGCTGCAACGCAAGACGCCAACCACGGACGCCGACGTTCCCGATGTCAGGTGGGTCGAACCCCGTCTTGTCGGCGAGGTGTCCTTCAGCGAATGGACCGGTGACGGCCGCCTGCGCCACCCGTCCTGGCGTGGACTCCGCCTCGACAAAGAACCGCGACAGGTGAAGCGGGAACTAATCCGGCATGCGCGAAGCGGAACGCCATAGTTCGGTCGCGATCCACACTGCACCGACCGTCACCAGCGCGCCCCAGCCGATACGCGCCGCGTGCGGAAGTGAGAAATGCGGCAGGTACAGCACCATGGCGGTGGCCATCGGAACGCCGCTCCACCGCCGCACCGTGCCCGATCGCCACAGCGCGACAGCCGCGAGCACCGCCGCCGCGGCGATGAGGGCCAGTCCGATGGCGAAGACCGCGGCCGCAATGGGATTCATTCGGAAGTCTTCCCCGATCGCGGTCAGCGAGGCGTCGCCGTCGGCCACGGCACGCGCGCCGATTGCCCGCAGTCCGTACACCTCCGCACCGTAGTACGAGATGGCCAGCGCCGAGCCGATCTGGCCGAGCGTCGCCGCGAGATCGGCCAGGCGTTCGGTCCGCTTGTCTGCCAGGGTGTTTCGAAGCCCGGCCCACCCGAGCGGAATCAGGATGAGGCCGATGATGGCGGCGACATGACCGATCGACCACCCCGGCGAGGTCCAGGATGCCGCCCCCTCGAGCGTGTTCTGCGCGGTGCGCGGGGCAACTGTCTCGTAGACGAGGAAGAGGATGCCGGCCAGGGCAAGCCCCAAAGCGCCGATACGAACGCGTGATTCATGCACGATAACTCCAGCCGAGATCCGAAACAGAACAGAGAGCATTGATCTTTCTGGAGAGCAAGAGTCTCACAGTTCGACGCCCATGGCAAGAGCATCGCTCTCGATTGTCGGGATAGCCCACAGTCTCTGACATACTCGGCGCATCGAATCGAGGGAGGGTTGTGGCGCGGCGGTCGATCGTGTTCATTGTGTTCGATGGCATGAAGATGCTCGATGTGGCCGGACCCGCGGAGGTTTTCGCCGAGGCGAATCTGTCGGGTGCGGCGTACTCGATCGGGTATTTCTCGCCGTCGGGGGAGTCGGTGCGCACTTCGACAGGGATCCGGTTGCCTGTCGAGGGGGCTGTGGCCGAGGTTTTCGACGCGGATACCGTCTTGGTGTCGGGCGGGGATGTGCTTGTGGCCGAACCGCTTCCGGATGCCCTGACGGCCTCGGTGCGTATGGTCGAGCCGCGGCGGATGGTCTCGGTTTGTACGGGCTCGTTCGTGCTCGCGGCAGCCGGGATACTGGCGGGGCGGCGCGCTACCACGCACTGGCGGCACGCGGCGCTGCTGGCCCGGCGATATCCGGAGGTCGAGGTGCTGCCCGATGCGATATTCGTCGAGGACACCGGTGTTTTCACGACGGCAGGCGTCTCGGCGGGGATGGATTTGGCGCTCGCGCTCGTCGAACAGGACCACGGGCCGGAGCTGGCGCGCGAGGTGGCCAGGAGTCTGGTGATGTTCATGCAGCGGCCGGGTGGGCAGTCGCAGTTCTCGGCGCCGCTCGAGGTGCGGCCGGTGCGGACACCGACCGTACGGACGGTGGTCGATCTGATCGCGGCGCGGCCCGCGTTGGATCACAGTGCGCGCACCCTGGCGGCGCGGGTCGGGGTCAGCCCGCGCCAGTTGGCTCGACTGTTCGCCGACGAGTTGGACACCACGCCCGCGAAGTTCGTGGAGCGGGTGCGGCTCGATCACGCCAAATCGCTGTTGGACGCCGGTCACGGTGTGGCCTCGGCCGCGCGGGCCGCCGGATTCGGCAGTTCGGAGACCATGCGGCGGACATTCGTCGCGCGCCTCGGTGTTTCGCCGAGCCACTATCGGGACCGGTTCGGTACGACGGGGCGTTGACGCGCCGGTGTCCGGATCTGTGGGCAACCGGACAAAATCCTCGGTGGGAAACTTTCGCACCCTCCCGAAAAGTGGAAGTGGTCAGCATGACGCGCGAATCCCGGAGGAACCGATGTCCGAAATCATCGCGGGAATCACCATTCCCGATACCGAACTGACCCGAGCCGCCACCACACTCGTCCGAAAGGCGGCCGATGACACCCTCTTCCATCATTCGCGCCGGGTATTCCTATGGGGTGCGCTGAAAGCGGCCGCGCGCGGACTCGAAGTCGATCTCGAACTCGCCTATGTCGGCGGCCTCTTCCACGACCTCGGCCTCACCCCGACCTATATGACGAGGAATCAGCGCTTCGAACTCGACGGAGCCGAAGCCGCCCGCGCCTTCCTGCTCGAACACGGCCGCACCGAGGACGAGGCCCGCGCCGTCTGGCTGGCCATCGCCCTGCACACCACCCCGGAGATCCCGCTGCACTTGGCTCCGGAGGTCGCCGTGGTCACCCTGGGCGTGGAGACGGATGTCCTCGGCCTGGACCTGCTCGAGATCACCGACCGCCAACGCGCCGAAGTCGTGGCAGCCCACCCGCGGCCCGATTTCAAGAACCGCATCCTGCGAGCTTTCTACGACGGCATTTCCCACCGCCCCGACACCACATTCGGTACCGTGAACGCCGACGTTCTGGCCCATTTCGACCCGAATTTCCACCGCGGGGATTTCGTTGCCGTCATCCGCGACAGTGTCTGGCCGCAGTAGCGCTTTCGGTGCGTGCCGGGGTGGCGTCCGCCATCAGTCGGCTGAGCCGTTCAATCCGCCGGTCGCGGTGGGAGCAGTCCGTCGACCAGTGCGCGCAGGCCATCCGCGTAGGTGTCGCGGGCGGCCAGTTCGGGCCAGCGGTCGGCCAGTGCGGCCAATCGTGGCCATTCGGATTCGGTTGTCCGGGAATGCAATACGGCGTCGCGGAAGATCGGGTCGGTGCGTTCGCGGCGTTGTCCGGCGCGGGTGCGGACCAGGATCTCCCCGACGGTGTAGTACCAGATGCTCCGATACAGGCGCACCGCTTCGTCTTCGGTGCAGCCCGCGTCGAGCGCGCCGGACACCATGGCCTCGACCATCCACAGGGCACCCGCGCCCAAAAGGTCGTCGGCGGTGAGGATTTCGACGATCCACGGTGCGGCGGCGAGGGCGTCGCGCATCGTGGTGGCGGCGGTGCGGATCCGTTGACGGGGGTTGTCGGGGAGTGCGGGGCGTTCGATCGCCTCGGCGTAGTGATCGAGCAGTTGGATGAGCAGATCCTCGCGGTCGCGGACGTGGTGGTAGAGCGTGGTCGCGGCGGTGCCGGTCTCGGCGGCGAGGCGGCGGATGGTGAGCTGTTGCCAGCCGTCTCGGTCGATCAGCCGTTGGGCGGCCGCCAGGATTTCCGCGCGGGAGGTGCGCGGGGGTCGGCCGGTGCGCCGTGCTGTCGATGGCATCACACCATCTTCGGTCCCTCGACATTTCCCGGTCGCGTCGGCATACTTTTCGTACATGTTCGAAAAGTGGAGGAGCAACCGGTGAGCGCACCGATCGATATGTTCGAATCCCTGATCCACCTGCGCGACGGCGGTGTCATCGACGCCACGCCACGCAGCGGGAACCGCGACGCCGGACTGTGGACCATCTCGGCCTTTCACGCCCAGAGCAATACCAGTCTGCACGCCGACCACTGGGAGCGGCATCCGGTCGGCGACGAACTGCTGCTGGTCCTGTCCGGCGTGCTCACCGTCCACCTGCGCCACGGGGATCACCCGCCGACCACCTTGCGGCCCGGCGCCTACTACCTGGTGCCCGCGGGCGCCTGGCATCGACTCACCGTCGAGGAGCCCGGCGACCTGCTGAGCATCACGCCCAGGGTCGACACCGAACACGAACCCGTCTCGGCCTGAGGCGCTTTCGGGGCCTTAGTTCAGCGCAGCGCCAGCGCCAGGAAGAAGTCGACGCGGTCGGCCAGTCGGGACAGGTCGCGGCCGGTCAGTTCCTCGATGCGTTGGACGCGGTAGCGCAGGGTGTTCACGTGGACGTGCAGCAGTTCGGCGCATTTGGTCCACGAGCCCGAGACCTGGAGGAAGGATTCCAGGGTGTGCACGAGGTCGGCGCGGTTGTCCTGGTCGTAGGTGGTGAGCGGGTCGAGCAGGCGCAGCCGGAACATATGCCGCACCTCATCGGGGACGCTTGCCAAAAGCAGCATGTGCGTACCCAATTCGCCGTGTTCGACGACGCAGGCGGGTTCGGGGCGGGCCGCGGCCATCCGTCGGGCGTAGCGGGCCTCCTCGACCGCGCCGCGCACCCCGTCCGGATCCACCACCCCGCTGACGCCGACCGAGAGCCTGCCGCCGCGCAGCCCGGCAGTCAAAGCCGCGACGGCGGTGCGTATTTCGTGCACCACCGCATCGGCCCGGTGCGTGGCGACCAGCGCGATCACCTCGGATTCGACGACGCCGACGGCGGGGTCACGGCCGAACAGTATCTCGCGCACCAGCATTCGCACCTCGCCAGGGCGCAGCGGCGTGGCGTCGGCGGCCACCGCGAGATAGCGTTCGCCCGTACTCGCGCCGGTCAATTCCAGCCGGGACCGCACTTCGGCGGGCGCGGCATCGGAGACGATGAGCTGAATCAACTCCTGCGCGAGCCGTCCCGAGGTGTGTTGGCGGTCGTCGTGGCGGGCGCGTTCCAGCGCGGCCACCGCCGCCAATTCCGCCGCGAGCGCGCGCCGCTCCTCGGGCCAGTAGCGGTGATCGCCCTCGAAGACGAGCAGCCAATCGGCGGCCCGCGAGGTGGCGTGCTCGTCGACGGCGAACAGCGACAGCGGTTCGTCGCCGGCGATCAACCGCGGTAGCCGGTCGGCCGCCAGAAAGGCGGCGGTGACGCCGGGCGGTGGTTCGGCCCGTCCGGCGACCAGCCGCCCGGTCGTCGAGAGGACCCAGCAGCGCATCCCGAGATCGCGTTCGATCAGGTCGAGCACGGGGCCAAGGCCGTCACCGGCGACCAGTTGCCGGTGCCGGTCGAGCACCGCCGTCAGATCCGCCGCCCTCCCGGTCGACAGCCGCCGGGTGATCCGCTCGGTGACCTGCGCGAAGGCGATGTTCTCCGGAACACGGAACAGCGGCAGCCGATAGCGGCGGCATGCGGCGACGATATCCGGTGGCGCACCACCGTAGCGGGCGTCGCCGGTGGCCAGCGCCGCCGCGCCCGCGCGCGCCACCGCGGCCACGAAGATCTCGCTGTCGGCGGGCTCCCGATGCCAGTACAGGCCGGTAACCACGAGTTCGCCACCGGAGAGGTAGCGGCTGGGGTCGAGCATGTCGGTGACGACCACCCAGCGCACGAACCGGTCCAGCTCGTCCTCGCCCGTGACCAGCTCCAAGCCCAGTTCGGGCATGGTCAGCAGGGATCGTAGGCGCACGTTTGCGAACGTTAGCGCCGCTGTTGGACAAAAGTACGAAAACGCCGCCGGTAGTCCGGTCCGAATTCGGAGATATCGGTCCTGGTTCGTGGATGTCCACAGCGGGTGTACTTGGATCGGCACCCGGTTCGACCGCGACGCACCGGGCCGCTTGCCCGCACTTCCCGCGCTATCCGGTGCGTTCGGGCGGCCCGAGCCGCGGAGCTTCTGGAGCGAGCATGGATTTCCTGAGACCCGAAAGCTGGTCGCACGCACTGCGTCTCGCGGCCGACCACCCCGACGCCCTGCCGATTCACGGCGGTACGGACGTGATGGTGGAACTCAATTTCGATCGCGGCCGCCCACCCGCGCTGCTCGACCTCACGCCCTGCCGCGAACTGGGCGCCGTGCGCGAGGTGGACGGCGCGCTACGGGTCGGCGCGGGCGTTTCGTACGCGGCGATCATTCGCGACCTGCGCGGCGACGCACCCGCGCTGGCTCAGGCGGCGCGCACGGTCGGATCACCGCAGATCCGCAATCGCGGCACCGTCGGCGGCAATCTCGGCGCGGCCTCCCCGGCGGGTGACAGCCATCCCGCGCTGCTCGCGACCCATGCGGTGATCGAGGTGGCCTCGGCGGCGCGCGGCGCCAGGATGATCCCCATCGACGAGTTCTTCCTCGGACCCAAGCGCAATGCGCTCGAGCCCGATGAGCTCATCGCCGCGATCTGGATGGAAAAGGCAGACGGGCCACAGTATTTCGCGAAGGTCGGGACCCGCAACGCCATGGTCATCGCGGTGTGCTCCTTTGCCATCGCCCTGCATCCCGGCACGAGATCCGTTGGCACCGGGATCGGTTCGGCGGGACCGACCCCGCTGCGGGCAGTCGCCGCCGAGGAATTCCTCGCCGCACGGTTGCCTTGGAACGATCCCGCACCGCTCTCGGCAGGGATCGGGCGCGAATTCGGGGCGATGGTCGCGCAGGCGGCGCAGCCGATCGATGATGTGCGAGGGACGGCGGACTATCGACGGCACGCCCTGTCGGTGCTGGCGCGCCGCACCCTCGACTGGTCTTGGAAAGACCATGTGGCGCACGGGAAGGCGGCGTGATGCGGGTCAACTGCGAGGTCAACGGGGTTCGCGAGACGGTGGACGATATCTGGGAGGGCGAGAGCCTGCTGTACATGCTGCGCGAGCGAATGGGTCTTCCGGGGGCGAAGAACGCGTGCGAACAGGGTGAATGCGGCTCGTGCACGGTGTATCTGGACGGCGTCGCGGTCTGCGCCTGCCTGGTCGCGGCGGGTCAGGCACAGGGGCGTTCGGTGCGCACGGTGGAGGGTTTGACGCCGGGCGGTGAACTCGATCCGGTGCAGCGCGCCTTCCTCGACGCGGGTGCGGTCCAATGCGGTTTCTGCACACCGGGTCTCATTGTCCAGACGCACGATCTGCTCGCGCGGGTGCCCGATCCCTCCGATGCCGAGATTCGCGAGGCGCTGGCCGGAAATCTTTGTCGCTGTACGGGTTACGAGAAGATCGTGGACGCGGTGCGACTCGCGGTGCGCCGGCGGGCCGAACAGTGACCGCGCTGATCATCGAGCACGCCTATCTCACCCCGGTCGCCGGTCCGGAGATCGCCTCCGGTCATCTCGTCATCGAGAACGGTCGGATCGCGGCGCTGGGTGCGGGACCCGGCCCCGACCTCCCGGCCGCGCGCCGCCTCGACGCCACCGGCTGCCTGGTGACGCCCGGTTTGGTCAACACCCACCACCACCTGTACCAGTGGGCGACCCAGGGCCTGTATCAAGACGCCTCCCTGTTCGAATGGTTGACCGGCCTCTACCGCCTGTGGGCGCGGATGGACGCCGAGATCGTCCACGACACCGCCGCGGCGGGATTGGGTTGGCTCGCCCTCAGCGGCTGCACCACCAGTAGCGACCACCTCTACCTGTTCCCGAAGGGGCGTGGCGACCTGTTCGCGGCCGAGGTGCGCGCGGCGCGCGAGATCGGACTGCGCTTCCATCCGTGTCGCGGTTCGATGGACCGGGGCCGCAGCGCGGGCGGACTGCCGCCCGACGAAGTGGTGGAGGACCGGGAGGAGGTCCTGACCCGCACCTTGGAAACCATTGCGGAGTACCACGATCCGTCCTTCGAATCCATGCTGCGGGTGGCCGTCGCACCGTGCTCGCCGTTCTCGGTGACCGCCGACCTGATGATCGAATCGGCCGCGTTGGCCCGCCGCAGCGGTGTCCGACTGCACACCCATCTGGCCGAGACACTGGACGAAGAGGAGCACTGCCGCGCGCAAATGGGCTGTACCCCGGTGGAATACGCGGACAAACTGGGTTGGCTCGGTCCCGATGTGTGGCTCGCGCACGCGGTGCACCTGCGCGACACCGATATTCGCCGCATCGCCGAGACCGGCACCGGAATCGCACACTGCCCCAGTTCCAATGCCCGCCTGGGCGCCGGAATCGCCCGGGTGACAGATCTTTTGGCGGCGGGCGCCACGATCGGGCTGGGAGTGGACGGCGCGGCCTCCAGCGAATTGACCTCGCTCGCCGGGGAAATGCGCCAAGCCCTGCTGTTCCAGCGGGCGGTGCGCGGACCTCGGGCGCTCACCGCGCGACAGGCGCTCGAGTTGGCGACGGTGGGCGGTGCCCGAAACCTGGGGCGCGAGCGCGAGATCGGCACCCTGGAACCCGGCAAGCTGGCCGATATCGCGGTGTGGCGGGTGGACGGCTTCCGCGCGGCGGTGGCGGATCCGGTGTGCGCGCTGGTCTTCGGACCGCGACCGCCGCTGGTTCGACTGCTGGTCGGCGGGCGGACCGTGGTGGCCGACGGCGAATTGCGGACGGCGGCACAGGATGTGGTCGGTCGAGCGGGCGCGTTGGCGCACCGGCGGCTGCGGCGATTCGAGCAGGAGGGGCGATGACCGAGACCAGGACCACCCGATTCCCCGGCGCGGTCGCGGCCCCCGGACGCGACGGCATCGGCGCGAGCCCGGCGCGTCCGGACGGCGCGCTGAAGGTGAAGGGCGAATTCGCCTATGCCTCCGACCTCTGGCTGGACGGAATGCTGTGGGGCGCGACGCTGCGCAGCCCGCATCCGCGCGCCCGGATCGTTCGGATCGACCTCGGACCCGCGCTGGCCATATCCGGCGTGCGCGCGGCGCTCACCCACGAGGATGTGCCGGGCCGCAAGCTGTACGGACTGGACCGGGTGCCCGATCAACCCGTGCTGGCCATGGGCGAGGTGCGCCACCATGGCGAGCCGATCGCGGTGGTCGCGGCCGATCATCCGGAGATCGCGCGCCGTGCCGCGGCCGCCATCGCCGTCGAATGGGAGGTGCTGGAACCGATTACCGATCCGCTAGTGGTACTGCGGGATCCGGACCGGCACCGGGTGCAGGAGCGCGGCGGGATCGTGCGGCATCAGCCGGTTCGGGTCGGGGATGTCGCGGCCGCTCGCGCGCTCGCCGATGTCGTTGTGTCCGAGGATTATTCGGTGGGCATTCAGGATCAGGCCTTCCTCGGTCCCGAGTCGGGCCTGGTGGTTCCCGCCGAAGACGGCGGACTCGACTTCTATGTCGCCACCCAGTGGATTCACAATGATCTGGCCCAGATCGCGCCGAGCCTCGGACTCGCGCCGGAACGGATCCGGATGACCCTCGCGGGCGTCGGCGGGGCCTTCGGCGGTCGCGAGGATCTGTCCATGCAGATCCATGCGGGCATGTTGGCGCTGCGCACCGGCAAGCCGATCAAAATGGTGTACGGCCGCGCGGAATCGTTCTTCGGTCACGTGCACCGTCATCCGGCGCTGCTGCACTACGAATACGGGGCGACCAGAGCCGGAAAGATCGTCTACGCCAAGGTGCGCACCGTGCTCGACGGTGGTGCCTACACCTCCTCGACCCCCAATGTCGTGGGCAACGCCGCCTCGCTCGCGGTGGGTCCGTACGAGATTCCCAATCTGGAGATCGACGTCTACGGCGTTTACACCAACAACCCGCCGTGCGGGGCGATGCGCGGATTCGGCGCGGTGCAGGCGTGTTTCGCGCACGAGTCGATGATGGATCTGGTGGCGCGGGCGCTTTCGCTCGACCCGGTCCGGGTGCGGCAGATCAACGCCGTGGCGCAGGGGTCGCGACTGGCCACCGGCCAGGTGCTGCACGCGCCCGCGCCACTGGCGTCGATGCTGGATCGCGCGGCGGCACTCGCGCTACCGGATCCTTTGGACTCCGGTGATATTCGCAATCTGCCCGGCGGCGTCTCGCAGACCACGCATGGCGAAGGCGTGCGGCGCGGTATCGGCTACGGGGTCGGCCTCAAGAACATCTGCTTCTCCGAGGGTTCCGACGACTATTCGACCGCCAGGGTGCGACTCGAGGTCATCGGCGGCGAACCGGTCGCGCTGGTGCATACGGCGGCGGCCGAGGTGGGTCAGGGCCTGGTGACGGTGCAGGCGCAGATCGCGCGCACCGAACTCGGCATCGAGCGGGTCGATATGCATCCGGCCGACAACGCGGTGGGCGACGCGGGCTCCTCCTCGGCCTCGCGACAGACCTACATGACCGGTGGCGCGGTGCGAGCAGCCTGCGTGGCGGTGCGCGATCGGCTGTTGGAAAGGGCGGCCGCGCAGGGCCTTTCGGCGGATTCGGTGGTCGGCGGCAAGATCGTCGCACACTCCGGTGCGGTGCTGGTCGCCGTGGCGGACCTGCTCGGCGAGGATTTCCTGGAGGAGACAAGGGAATTCCGGCATCGGCCGACCACGCCCATGGATCCGGTCACCGGTCAGGGCGACAGCCACACCCAACTGGCGCTGTGCGTGCATCGGGCCGTGGTGGATGTGGACACCGAGTTGGGCTTGGTGAAAGTCGTTGCCCTGGACGCGGTGCAGGATGTGGGGCGGGTCATGCACCGGGTCGCCCTGGAGGGGCAGATTCACGGCGGCGCGATCCAGGGGCTCGGTCTGGCGGTCATGGAGGAGATCCAGGTGCGCGACGGGAAGGTGCGCAACCCGTCCTTCACCGACTATCTGATCCCGACGATTCTCGATACGCCGCCGCAGCGGCTCGAGATCCTCGAAAACCCGGACCCGCGAGCGCCTTACGGTCTGCGCGGCGCGGGCGAACCACCGACCCTGTCCTCGACACCCGCCATTGTCGCGGCCATTCGCGACGCGTGTCGTCGAGCGGGCGGAACCGGGCGTATCACCCGGGTACCGGTCCGACCCGACGACATCATTCGGGCGACCTAGGGGATGGCATGTGGGATATCGCGAACGGGCTGCGGCAATGGCATGCGGCGGGGCGGGAGTATGCGCTGGCCTCGGTGATCGGCGTGCGCGGCAGCGCGCCGCGTCCGGTGGGGGCGGCGATGGCGGTGGATTCGGCGGGCGCCGTCATCGGGAGCCTTTCCGGTGGATGTGTGGAAGGCGCGGTGTACGAGCTGTGTCGGGAGGTGTTGCGCAGCGGGGCGCCGCTGCGGGAGCGGTTCGGGTACAGCGGGGAGGACGGTTTCGCGGTCGGATTGACCTGCGGCGGTTCGCTCGAGGTGTTCGTGCAACCGGTGCGGGCGGCCGCGCGTGTGGTTTTCGACGCGGCGCTGCGGGCGCAGGAGGCGGTGACCCTGGTGCGCGATCTCGCGACCGGTGCGGCCATGGCGTTGGGGGAGTCGTGGTGTGTCGGCGCCGAATTCGGCGCCGAGGTGATCGCCGAAGCGCGGGTGGCGCTCGAACTGGGCGCGACCGGAGTGCGGGTGGTGGGGTGCGATCCGCAGTTGCGCACGGTTTTCGTGGAGTCGCGCGTCGCGCCACCACGTTTGCTCGTTTTCGGCGCCGTGGATTTCGCCGCCGCGGTGGTGCGAATCGGGAAGTTCCTCGGCTATCGGGTGACCGTCTGCGATGCTCGCGCGGTATTCGCCACGGCGGCGCGGTTTCCCGAGGCCGATGAGGTGGTGGTGGATTGGCCGCATCGCTATCTCGCGGCGACGGCGGTGGACGCGCGGACCGTGCTGTGCGTGCTCACCCACGACCCGAAATTCGATGTGCCGCTGTTGGAAGCGGCGCTGCGACTTCCGGTGGCCTACGTTGGTGCGATGGGTTCGCGACGCACCCACGCGGATCGACTGCTCCGGTTGCGTGCGGCCGGACTGTCGGAAAGTGAACTGGCGCGGCTGCGTTCGCCGATCGGACTCGATCTCGGTGGCCGCACCGCCGAGGAGACGGCCGTCGCCGTCGCCGCCGAGATCGTGGCGGTGCGGCGCGGCGGCTCCGGGCGCTCGCTCAGCGGTGTGGACATTCCCATCCACCACGATCCGGACGTCTTCAGACCTTCAACCCGTGCTTCGTGACATAGGCGTTCTGGAAGAAGATCAGCCCGCCGAGGACGACCAGCCACTGCACGGTGCTGACCAGCGGCACCGAATCGACCGGCAGGGTGTAGGCCAGCGCGATGCGCACCACCGCGTCGACGAGGAAGGTGACTCCCCAGACGGCGGTCAGCAGGCGCAGGTGGTGGCGGAAGCGAGAGTCGGTGTCCCAGCGCGCATCCCACTGTCGATAGCCCGCCTCGCCGATCTTCGCGGTGACGATCGCCTGCGCGGTGATCCGCATGAAGGGCCGCCGGGTCCATAGCGTGAGCAGGATCCACGCGCCGAGCGCGCCGAACAGCCAGCTGTCGCGCACCAGCAGCGTGCGGGCATCGCCGGTGATCAGCGACATCACCGCGCCGAGGGTGATGAGGGTGAGCGTGCACAGCGCCACCATGTCGAGCCTGCGCTGCCGCACCGCGCCATGGATCAGGAATGGCACCGTGATCAGGGCGGGGGCCAGCAGGGCGAGCAGCGGATGCGCGCCAGCCGCGCGCAGCGCGTAGTAGCCGCCCAGGGGCAGCGCCACTTCGAGCAGGAGCTGTCGGGCGAAGTGGCGGCGCAGGGCGGCGCGGCGCTCGGCGGGTGTGCTCGGCGCGGAAACGGCCTGGGGGATCATGATTTCGGCTCCGTCGCGGTGGTTTGGCGGGTGGCGATGTCGAAGGTGTCGGCCAGTTCGCGGGCGCAGGCCGCGGTGTCGAAATTCGGATCGGCGATGGCGCGGGCGATGGCGGCGTCGCGCGCTCCCCGGATGGCCAACACCATCGTGGGCACGTCGAAGTCGCGGAACTCGCCGGTCCGCTGGCCGTCCCGCAGCCACTGCTCCTGGGTGGCGGCGAATTCGGCCAGTTTGTCGAGCAGGCCGAACAGTTGCGGATCCTCGGCGCCCGCATTGGCGACAATGCTGGACAGCGCGCGCTGGTGATGCGGATATTTGTCCAGCAGTGCGAGATTGGCGGCGAAGTAGGCGCGCAGTCGCGCTGCGCGCCCGGCCTCGGCATCCAGTTCGGCGGTGACGAATTCCGAGGCGACGCGGACGATTTCGGCGGTGACCGCGCGAATCAGGTCGTTCTTGCCATTGAAGTGGTAGGAGATCATGCCGGTGCTGCTCAGGCCCGCCTGCTTGGCGATCTTCGCGAAGGAGGTGTTCGGATATCCGTGCTCGGCGACCACCTCGATGGCCGCGTCCACGATCTGGGCGCGGCGGGCGTTCTCGGTGAAGGTGCGCTCCTCCTGCTTGCGCGACCTGTCTTTTGCTTGCATGAGCAAAACTTACCGCGCCTTGCTCAAATGAGCAAGAAATGGGTTATGCGAGCAAAAGTCCGATGGGTCAGGCGTAGCGGGCGATATCCAGGACGGTGAGCTCATTGCCGCCGATGGTGGCGGCCAGGTAGAGCTTGCGGCCGTCGGCGGAGATGGCGAGCACCGGTTCGAAACCGTTCGGGGCCGGGATGGCGTCGACGACGGTGCGGCTGGTCGTATCGATCACCTCGACCACACTGCTGGTGGGATCCTTCATGCCGACGGCGAAGACGTACTTGCCGCTCGGCGCGACCGCGAGCGCCGCGCCGGACACCCGGAAGTTCACCGTACTGACGACCGCGTTGGTCGCGGTGTCCACCAGGTCCAGACCCTCGCCGGGGCGCGGCAGATACAGGAAGCGATTGTCGGGACTCACCGCCAGGCGCGTGGGCTGCTGCTCGCGGGCGATATGCGCGATCACCGTGTCGGTCGCGGTGTCGACCACCGAAACCCCGTGCGGGTCACCGACATAGACGCGTCGGCCATCGGGGGAGACGACGAGCAGTTTGACGCCTTGCAGGTCGCTCGCGCCGAAGGAGACGGTGTTCAGCGGGGCCAGGGTCTGGGTGTCGTACACCGTGACAGTCGGTTTCGTGCCATTGGCCACGTACAGTTTGCGCCCGTCCGGCGCGACCGCGATGGTCTGTCCCGACGCGTGACCCTCCCGAACCGTCTGCCGGACAACGCTATTGCTCGTCGTGGCGATGGCGGCCAACGCGCCATCGGTCACGACGTAGACGTAGGCGCCGTCCGGTGCGACCGCCAGCGCGTACGGTGTGCCCGGTGTCGGCACGGTCGCGGCCAACTTGGTGGACTCCGCATCGATGACCGAGACGGCCTTGTCCTTGCGATTGGCCGCGAACACCCAGCGCGCATCCCGCCCCACCGCGATACTGCCGACATCGGCGGTATACACCCTGGGCGGCCCGCTCTGGGTGCTGATGCCGATGGACGGGCCGGATGCGTTGCGGTCCTTGCTGTCTCGCGATCCGCTCGACGAGAACGCCACCAGGACGCCGAGGATGATCAGCGCCATCACCAGGGCGCATCCGGCCACCAGGAACGGCAGCATCTTGCGCGCTTTGCGGGACAATACGGGCGGTTTGCCGGGGTGCGGCGGTAATCCCCGCGGTCCCGGCCGCAGCCCGGCCGTGCGCTGATCCCACTGTTGCGGCGTCGCGCTGCCGAGGGCGGGGCCGTAGGGCTGCGAAACCGGTTGGCCGCCAGGGGTTCGCGTCGGGGTGGGTTGGAGTCGATACGGTTCGGTGGGGGCTTGGGAGGGTGGAATCTCCACGGGCCGAAGGGATTCGGTGGGCGATGATTCGGGAGTGACCGGTGTGGCGGGCTCCGCGGTCGCGACCGTCGCCATCCGGACGGTCTGCGGAATCGGGGGATCGAGACGAACGACCAGCTGAGCGGCCAGCGGGCGGGCGTCGGGATCCTTCGCCAGACACTCGCGCAGCAGTTCGCGCAGCGGTTCCGGGACGGCGCGCAGATCCGGTTCGGCTTCGAGAACCCGATGCAGCAACTCGATCGGTGCGCCATTGCCGAATGGCCCGTTGCCCGTCGCGGCATAGACGAGCGATGCGGCGAGTCCGTAGACATCGGCGGGCGGACCGACCAGGCCGCCTGCGGCGGCCTCGGGGGAGAGGTAGCCCGCGGCGTCGGCGGTGGACGCGGCGGCCGTGCGCAATTCGGCGGAGGAAGGGGTGATGCGGATGGCGGTGGGGGTGATCGCGCCGTGCGATCGGCGGGCGGCGTGCAGCCGGGCCAGCTTGCGCGCGAGGTCGACGGCCAGTTGTCGCACCAGGTCCGCGGGCAGCGGTCCCTGCGCGGCAATGATCTCCGGCAGCGAACCGCCTGCCTCGGTACCTGATTCCACCGATATCCCCTCGCTCGCACCGGATTCCGATCGGCCGCGCCGACCCGGTCTTGTTCCTCATCATCTTCCGCCACCGCGCCGGGCCTATTCGTCGCCGGGTCCGCCTCACCACCTTGGCACGTGGCCGCGCCGATCGGCCATCATCCGGACTCGCCACGCCCGGAGTGTCGACCCGAGGTCGGGCTCGCCGAATCGGGGCAGAATCCAGGTCCGTGGACACCATCGAACTTCTCGGACGCGCCGTGGATCAGTTGGGCACCGTCATCGCCGATATCCGCCCGGAGCAAGCGGACCTGCCGACGCCGTGTGCCGACTGGGATGTGCGCGCCCTCGCCCAACACGTCATCGGTCTGGATCTGCGGAACTTCCTGGTCTCGGCCCGCGGCGAAAGGCCGGACTGGCAGGAACCCGCCGATCCGCTCGGTCCCGACTGGTCCGCCGATTACGCCGCCGCCAGTGCGCCGCTGCTTCCGGTCTGGCGTGCCGCCGACCTCGACGGCCCCCTGCGCTCGAGCCTGGACCAGCAGATCGCCGAACTGACCGCGCACTCTTGGGACTTGGCCCGCGCCACCAACCAGCCCACCCCGCTCGACCCGGCATTGGCCGAGCATTCCCTCGCCTGGGCTCGAACTGCCCTGCTGCCCGAATATCGAGGTGCGGGTATGGGATTCGGCCCCGAAGTCCCGGTCGCCGCCGATGCGCCGGTCTATGACCGGCTCGCCGCTTGGTTCGGTCGCAATCCGGCTTGGCCGTTCTAGTTCGAACAGATCGCCCCTGTCGAAGCGGCAGGATGCACCGACGCCCGCGCACGGCATGCCGTGCGCGGGCGTTCGTGTCTGCGGCTCACGCAGCCAGGGCATTCAGAAAATTAATCCTGACCCGTTGAGATATTAAGAAATTCAAGGTAGAAATAAAGATGTCATCGACCGAAGGGAGCCGAGCGTGGAGTGGCAGGAGCTGACGGACTTGACGCACGGACAGTCGTTCGTAGTCGAGCGGGTTCGCCTCGCGGGCAGTGGTATCGCGATCGAGGGGCAGTTCGAGCCGCCGCCGCTGGCTCGACTCAGCGTCGAGGACCAGGTGTTCGTCGCGGCGTTCGTGCGCTCGCACGGGTCGATCAAGGAGATGGAGCGGATGTTCGGGGTCAGCTACCCGACGATCAAATCCCGGTTGAACCGGATCTCCGAACTGTTCGATTTCGTCGACACCGATCCGGAGCCCACCGGCTCCGATGTCGTCGATCGCCTGCAGCGCGGGGAGATCAGTGTCCAGGAGGCCCTGGCCGAGTTGGAGCGTCCGCGATGATTCCGTATCTGGTGACGATGCGCCTGCACCGTCGCGACGGTCGCAGGTTGCGACTGTGGATTCCGGTGCCGCCGGTACTGCTGGTGCTGTGGCCATTTCTGGTGCTCGCCCTGCCGGTCGCGATGATCGCCTGCCTTGCCGCCGGAGTGCCTCCGGTGGGAGCGCTGCGCGGCATCGGCCGAGTGCTGTGGGCGCTGCCCGGCACAAGGATCGAAATCGAGCAGGGGCCAACGGCTCTGTTGATAAGCGTCAGATGAAAGGAGAGGTCAGTGAACGAGCAGCGTCGCCGAATCCTGGAGATGTTGGCGGAGGGGAAGATCACCGCCGACGAGGCCGAGCGGCTGATCGATGCCCTCGAGCGAGTGCCGCCGCAGGCGCCGCAGCGCGTCGAGCGCGGCGCGAAACCGAAGTATCTGCGCGTGGTGGTCACCGAGAACGCCGGTGGCGCGGAGCCGGGCCGGGTGAATATTCGGATCCCGCTCCAATTGCTGCGCGCCGGGGTCCGGCTCACCAGCCTCGTGCCCATGTGGGCGGTGGCGCGGCTGAACGCGGAGTTCAAACGCGCCGGGATCTCGGTCGACCTCACCGAGCTCAAACCCCAGCATCTCGAGGAGCTCATCGATCAGCTCGACGACCTCGTTGTCGACGTCGATCAGCTCGACGACAAGGTCCAGGTCTATTGCGAATGACCCCGTCTCGCGGGGCGGGTTTCCACCGAGAGAAGAGAGAACCATGAGTATCAAACCTTGGACCGGCATGGTGTCGGTCGACGACACCGCACTGGCCGTCACCGACACCGGCGGTTCGGGACGTGTCATCGTCTACCTCAATGGCGGCTACGCGAGCCAAACCACGTGGCGGCGGGTGATCGCCGATCTCGGCGACGGCTACCGGCACATCACCTATGACGAGCGGGCGCGCGGCAAATCGAAGCGGTCGGCGGACTACTCCTTCGAAGGGGCGGTGCGGGATATCACGGCCGTACTAGCCGCACGCGGGGTGGAGCGCGCGATTCTGGCGGGCTGGTCCTACGGCGCACTCCTGTCGTGGTACTGGGCCGAACGCAACCCGGACCGCACCGACGGGCTGGTGACCGTCGATGCCGCCCCGTCGGGTCTGACCGGCCCGGAGGGCGAGGCGCGGATCCGGAAACTGTTCCACCGCATGCGGTTCGTGCTGCCGTTGGCGTCGCTGTTCGGTTTGGCCGGACGGATGTCGGCCGCCCAGCACGCCGAGGTCGGCATCGACGCCAACAGGTACGCCGCGGCCGCCGTGCCGCTGCTGGAGCAGTTGACCTGCCCGGTGCGTTTCGTCCTGGCCACGGGCAATAGCCTCGGTAGTGAGGACGGCGAGATGGAAAAGACGCGGGCCTCGCTGGCGCCCGTGCTGGCCCACAATCCGAATGTCAAGGTGAGCGCTAAGGTCGCGAGCAACCACAGCACCATCATGCGCAAGGACTGGCGCGCCGTCGCCGAGGCGATTCGCGAGGTCGCCGCCGTTCGCGGCCACGCCGTGAGCTGATTTTCTTCTGCTGAATTCCCAACGGGGGTCGGGGAATTGGGGTGGGTACCGTGGGGGTGTGAGCGCAGTGGACCAAGGCGCGATTGGTGAGCTGGGCGGTGCGCGCCGACGATATCGATGCGACGGTGCGGGCGGCGCGGGCGGGCGGTTTCGATCCGGGTGTGGTGGTGGACATGTCCTGCACGAACTCGACCTCGCCGTCCGCTGCTGCGACCGCCCGGTGGTCTTGGATCACGGAAAGGTCGTCGCCGCAGGGGAAGTGCTCGAGGTGATGACGCCGCGGCTGCTGTGCACCGTCTTCGGTGTCGTCGCCACCGCGCGGCGCCACTCGGACGGCATCATCCGATTGCACTACGCGGCAGAACCTTTGGCTTAGGGCCTATGCGCCGCTGGCTCTGCGCTGCCCGCCGAGTCGCGTCGCGGTGATGAGATCCTCGCGCGCCCGCGCGACCCGCGAGCGCACCGTGCCCACCGGGCAACCGCAGACCGCGGCCGCCTCGGCGTAGGACAACCCCAGCACCTGGGTGAGGACCAGTGCCTCGCGCCGCTCGGGCGCCAAATCGTCGAGCAGCAGGTTCAATTCGACGATATCGGAGGGGCCGCCCTGGCGATTCCCGGTTTGACGATCGGCGGCGGCCACCCAGTCGACGCCGTCGGCGATGCGAGGGCGTGCCACGGCCATGCGCACCTGATCCACCACCACTCGGCGGGCGATGGACAGCAGCCAGGTGCGGGCACTGGAGCGGCCCTCGAAGCGGCGGATGCTGCCGAGGGCGCGCAGGTAGGTCTCCTGGGTCAGGTCGTCGGCGCGGCCGACCTCGGTGAGATGGGCCAGCAGCCGCCACACATCGCCCTGCGTGGCGCGAATGAAGGCTTCCAGCGCGCGCCGGTCCCCGTGGGCCGCCGCGAGCGCGAGCCGAGTGGTCTGGTCGTCCTCGGCGGGCGTCGGCATGGATCCGACAATAGCCAATCCCCGGATGTGGCGAATCCGGGGGCGGCGGCGGGAACTTCGCTCCCGGTTTGTCCGACAATCTTGGTGTGGAGTGCAAAGTGTGCCGGACGGCGCTGTCGGCCCGCATCGACGGCGAACGCGAAACCGTTCCCGCGCCGCTGGTGGACGCGCACCTCGAGGGGTGCGCCGAATGCTGCTCCTGGTATGCCGCCGCCGTCGAGTTGTCGGGTCAGCTGCGCGGGACCTCGGTCCCCGCGCCGGATCTCACCGCCGCCATCTTCGCCGCCGCGGATCTCGAGCGTCCGCGCTGGTCGCGGCTGCATCGATGGACCCGTCCTCCGGTGCGCCTCGGCGCGGCCCGAATCCTGTTGGCACTGCTCGGTATCGCCCAGGTCGGGTTGGCGCTCGCCCAGTTCGGCGGTCTCGATTTCGGGATGAGTCACCACCACGGCGCGCAGGCGACCCGGCATCTGATCAACGAGAGCACGGCGTGGAGCCTGGCCATCGGTATCGGGGTGCTCTATTGCGCCCTGCGCCCGCGCGCCACCTCCGGGGTGCTGCCGGTGCTCGGGGTGCTGGTGGTCGCGCTCACCGCGTTCGTCGCGGGCGACCTGTATTCCGGTGTGGTTCCGGTGTCCAGAGTGCTCTCGCATCTGGTGCTGGTGGCCGCGCTGGTGCTGGTCGCGGTCGTGCATCGGATGCGGCGGTCCGGGACCTCGCCGCCCGCCAGGGAAGCCCTGCCCGCGCCGACGGAGCTGGTGCTCCCGCCCGGCGCGCGGTTGGGCCGCCGCACCGCGCACCTGCGCGCCACCCGAGACCCCGCCGCCTGAGCCACGAGAAACGGACGATGACCGACCTAGCCCTGCGCCCCGAGCCCACCCGGATCTCACTCGCCGTCACCGGAATGACCTGCGCCGCCTGCGCCAATCGCGTCGAGCGCAGGCTCAATCGCGTCGACGGAGTCACCGCCTCGGTGAACTACGCCACCGGCGTCGCCACCGTCGACGCTCCGGAAACGGTGAGTGCCGATGACCTTTGCGCCGAGGTGGTGGCGGCGGGCTATGGCGCGGAACCGGTTTCGCCGCACACGCCCCGGCTGGATTCGGCCCCCGAGGCGGTCGCCGTCCGGGACCTGTTCCGCCGCTTGGTGGTCGCGCTGGTGCTGTTCTTCCCGCTGGCCGATCTCTCGGTGATGTTCGCCACGGTGCCGTCCACCAGGTTCACCGGCTGGCAGTACCTGCTCACCGCGCTGGCGTTGCCGGTGGTCGCCTGGGCGGCCCTGCCCTTCCACCGCAAGGCGCTCTCCGGTGCGAAAAACGGTGCGGCGAGCATGGATACGCTGGTATCGGTGGGTGTGCTCGCGGCCACGCTCTGGTCGCTGGACACCATGTTCCTGCACCCGGATCGGGTCGGCGCCGCGGCGGTCGGTGTGTGGCAGGCGATTTGGTCGAGCGATTCCATCTATCTCGAAGTCGCCGCGGGCGTCACCACTTTCGTGCTGGCCGGGCGGTATTTCGAGGCGAAGGCCAAGCGCGCTGCGGGCGGTGCGCTGCGGGCGCTGGCGGCGCTCGGCGCGCGGGAGGTGAGCGTGCTGACCCGCGACGATCGCGAGATGCGGGTGCCCATCGGCGAACTCGTGGAAGGGCAGCGGTTCGTGGTGCGGCCGGGGGAGACGATCGCCACCGACGGTCTGGTGCTCACCGGATCATCGAGTATCGATGCCAGTGCCATGACGGGTGAATCGCTGCCGGTGGATATCGGTCCCGGTATGGAGGTCGTCGGCGGCACCACCGCGCTGACCGGGCGGCTCGTCGTCGCGGCGGCGGCGGTCGGCGCGGATACCAAGCTGTCGGGGATGATTCGGCTCGTCGAACAGGCCCAGACCGGCAAGGCGCGCATGCAGCGGGTCGCCGACCGGGTGTCGGCGGTCTTCGTACCGATCGTCTTCGCCGTCGCGGCACTGACTTTCGCCGGTTGGCTGCTGGTGGGCGCGGATGCCGCGCGGGCCGGGGCCGCCGCGTTGGCGGTGCTGGTGGTCGCCTGCCCGTGCGCGCTCGGGCTGGCCATCCCCACCGCGCTGATGGTGGCCTCGGGGCGCGGGGCGCAACTCGGCATCTTCATCAAGGGACATCAGGCACTCGAGGCCACCCGCGATGTCGACACCGTCGTCCTGGACAAGACCGGGACGGTGACCGAGGGCGCGATGAGCCTGGTGGCGGTGACCGCCGCGGACGGCTGGACCGAGGACGAGGTGGTGCGCCTGGCGGGCGCCGTGGAATCCGCCTCGGAGCACGCGATCGCCGCCGCCGTGGTGGCCGCCGCTCGGGAGCGCGGCGCCGCACTGCCCGAGGTCGAATCCTTCGCGGCACTACCGGGTTTGGGCGCGCGGGGTGTGGTCGAGGGCCGAACGGTGACGATCGGCAGGCCGACACTGTTCGACGGGCGGGCGCCGCAGGCGATGAATCGCGCGGTGCGCCAACAGGAACGGTTCGGACGCACGGCGGTGCTCGTCGCCGTGGACGACACGGTGGTGGCGGTACTCGCCGTCGCCGACACCGTGAAGCCCGGTGCCGCGGCGGCGGTCGCGCGGCTGCGGCGACTCGGGCTGCGCACCATGATGCTCACCGGCGACAACGCCTATGCCGCGCAGGCGGTCGCCGACGAGATCGGCATCGAAGAGGTTGTCGCGGAACTGCTCCCGGAGGGCAAGGTCGAATTGATCGCCCGCATGCAGGAGCAGGGCAGGCGGGTGGCCATGGTCGGCGACGGCATCAATGACGGCGCGGCACTGGCCACCGCCGATCTCGGCATGGCGGTGGGCGCGGGCACCGACGTGGCCATCGCCGCCGCCGACATCATCCTGGTCCGGCCCGATCTCGGCGCGGTGTCCGACGCCATCGAACTCGCCCACGCCACCCTGCGCACCATCAAGGGAAATCTGGTGTGGGCCTTCGGCTACAACATCGTCGCCATCCCGATTGCCGCCCTCGGCTCGCTCAACCCGCTCATCGCGGGCGCGACCATGGCCTTCTCCTCGTTCTTCGTCGTGTCCAACAGCCTGCGCCTGCGTCGTGTTCGATTGGGCTGACACAGCTGGTATTCGATTGGGCCGGCTCAACGGCGGGTGCGGGCGAGCTGTTCGAGCATGGCGTTGTAGGCGGCCAGGTCCGAGTCGCCGTATTCCTCGTCGCGGCGGTCGGTGCGGGTGGCGGTGCGGCGGTCCTGGGCCACCCACTGGGTGAGCAGTGCGCCGACCACCAGCAGAATCGGGACTTCGCCCGAGACCCAGGCGATTCCGCCGCCGGTGTGCTGATCGGAGAGCAGATCGATGGGCCAGTTCAGTTCGAGTTGCGGGTAGAAGCGGTCGCCGATGACGGTGGTCATGGACATGACCGCGATACCGAAGAAAGCGTGAAAGGGCATGACCGCGAACAGCATGCCGAGTCGACCCAGATGCGGCAGGCGGCGCGGACCCGGATCGATGCCGATGATGCCCCAGTAGAAGAGATAGCCGACCAGCAGGAAATGCACATTCATCGCCAGGTGACCCCAGTGGTAGCGGATCAGCGCGTCGAACAGCGGCGTGAAATACAGCGCGTAGGGGGAGAGGGCGAACAGCGCCAAGGCGATACCGGGATGGGAGGCGATCGCCGTGGCGCGCGAATGCAACAGGGACAGCACCCATTCGCGCACGCCGGGCGGCCCGCCGCGCGGCGCGGGGGCCACGGCGCGCAGCAGCAGTGTCACGGGTGCGCCGAGCACCAGCAGCACCGGTACGAACATATTCAGCACCATGTGCTGGATCATGTGCATGCTGAACATGCCGTAGCCGTAGGAGCCGAGTCCGGAGGAGGTGGCGAGCAGCAGTGCGAGCCATCCGATGATCCAGGACGTGGTGCGCCACCGGGACCACTCGTCCCCGCGTCCGCGCAGCCGCAGCACCCCGGCGACATAGAGTGCGCTACCCGCGAGGGCAGCCGTGCCGAGCACGATATCGAAGCGCCACAGCGTGATCAGCCGCATGACCGTAGGTGCGTGCGGTAGATCGAAGCCGAGGAAGACCTGCTGGGCGGTGAATTTGCGATCGGCGAAGGCGGGGGCCGGACGCAGCGCCATGGCCACCACGATCGCCTGCCCGATGATCGAAACCGCGGCCGCCCAAGCGATTCGGCTCATCGAGGAATTCCCGCGCACCAGCAGCGCAATCGCCGCGGCGGCAGCGACTCCCGACAGGGCCAGCCGCCCGTAGCCGGTGTTCGGTAGCGCGGCAGGGGGCAGCAGCACCGCGACCAGCACCAACCCGCTCACCGTCGCGGCGCCGAGACACAGCCGCACCAGCAGGACGCAGCGCCGCAGGACGATCTCGGATTCCGCGCCGCGCCACAGGTGTTCGGCGGTGCACCAGAGCAGGCCGGGAAGCACCGAGATCGCGATCCGGAACACGACCATCGCCCCGGTGCCGTAGTCGTGGTCCGGCCCCTCACCCGCGTTCCCGACCATCGAGGCGGGCAGCACGCCCAGGACGGCGATCCAGGTGAGTATCGCGGAACCATTCCAGGACAGGGTGATTCGCGAGACGACCCCGATCACCGCCGCGAAAACGGCGGCCACCACCCACGCCTTGGGCTTCTCGCTCGCCTCGAGCAGCGGGACGAGCGCGCCGGTGCGCAGCAGCGTGGCCGTGGTCATTCCGCCCGCCTGCGCCGCCGCCACCGGAATCAGCGCGACCGCGGCCATCACCCACACCAGGCTCGCCCGCTCGACCAATCGCATTCCGGCATAGCCGTTCACATCGAGCCGTTTGGTGGACGCGGACGCGCACAAGGCGTAGACCAAGGCCCCCAGGGTGAGCGCGCCCGCGATATCGGCCACCGCCCGCAATCCGGAATACAGTGCCGCGTCGAAGGGACCCGGATAGGCGGTGCCCGCCGACGCGTACGGCCACGCGCCCGCCGCCACGAAGGTGCCCAACACCAACACCGAGATCAGGACCGCTGCCGCGACCTGCCACCTCTTGTCCATCATCGTGAAACGTCAACCCTCGCGTCGCGCACCGGAATCGAACCGCATATGAGTTACGGGTCGGTTGGGCGGTGCGAAAGTTCCCGAGACTTGGTCACTTGTCGCGAAATGTGAGTCCGACGGCGTGATTGGACGAAAGTTGGTATCGGGATGGGTCGAAGGTCGTCCGCAAGATCGGGATTGGACCCGATGCGGCAGGCAGGCGGGATTTCTAGGCTGGTTGCCTGCGAGTGAGGAGGTGTCCGATGTCGCGAGGAAGACTTCGGCGAGGTGTGCTGGCGCTGGCGGTGCTGATCGTCGGATCGACGGCCGGATCGGGTATTTCCGTCGCCGAGGCCGGGCTGGATCGGTTCTACCGGCAGGAACTGCGCTGGGGGCCGTGCGGGGAAGCGAAATTGGATGCGGCGAAAGCGCGATGTGCCGATATCGCTGTTCCGCTGAATTATGCCGAGCCGCAAGGCCGCGCGATCACGGTGGCGATCTCCCGAGTGTCGGCGGGCGATCCGGCGCGCAGACGCGGTGTGCTGCTGGGCAATCCGGGTGGACCGGGCAGCTCCGGACTCGGATTCACGGCGCAGTTGGGCGATCATCTCGATATTCGGGACGGTTACGATCTGATCGGATTCGATCCGCGCGGCGTCGGGCGCTCCACGCCGCTGCACTGCGGTTGGCCGGTGTCCTCCGATCTGCGTTCGGCCGGTGTCGACTCGGTCGGATTCGGCGCGACCCTCGCGCTGGAGGCGGAACTGGCGGCGCGCTGTCTGGCGCGGAACGGCGCGACACAGTCGTTCATCACCACCCGAAATACCGCCCGCGATATGGACGTGATTCGCGCCGTGCTGGGGGCGGAGCGGATCAGCTACATCGGCGCCTCCTACGGCACATATCTGGGAGCCGTTTTCACCCAGATGTTTCCGGAGCGCGTCGACCGGTTCGTCCTGGACAGCGCGGTGGATCCGGCGCGCTACCACGTCGCCATGATCCAGGACGAGGGCGCGCCCAATGAGGCCGCCTTCGATGTGTGGGCGGACTGGGTGGCCGCGCGCGACGGCGAATACCATTTGGGCACAACGGGTCCGGCTGTGCGCGCGACCGTCACCGGGTTGATCGAGCGGGCCGCGCGCCGACCGATCCGGATCGGCGAGTACGAGGTGGACGCCCATCTGCTGCCGATGATCCTGTTCGAGGGGATTCGCGAGGCGAAGGCGTATCCGGAGCTGGCCGCGAGCGTTCGGCAACTCGCGCAGGCCGAATATCAGCCGGTGCGGCCCGAAGGAAACCTCGCGGAGTATCTGGAACAGGCCCTGCGTCCCAAAGAGGATGAGGCCGCCGAGGCGATCATTCTGTGCGGCGATGCCGAGGCCCCGCGCGACCCGGCCTGGTATTGGCGCAATATCGAGGCCAGTCGGGCGAGCCAGCCGATCTTCGGAGCATTCGCCAACGGTCCGAACGCGTGCGCCTTCTGGCAGCCGCCCATCGAACCGCCCACCGTGGTCGGCAATGCGGTGCCCGCACTGATTCTGCAAGCGGTGCAGGACACCCGCACCGCGTATCAGCAGGGTGTCGGCCTGCATCGGGCCTTGACCGGATCACGGCTGGTGACCATGCCGGATCGGGTGGCGCACGGCGTCATGAAGCAGAGTTCGTGCGCGAGTCACGCCGCCGAGGTCTATCTGGGCACCGGGGTGCTTCCGGCCGAGGACATCACCTGCCCGGCCGACCGAGGGTAGTGCGGGCACCACGTCGGCGAGCCTGCGCCTTCGCTGCGGTCACGCGCAGATCTATGACGGCAGGCAGCGGCCCGTAGGCCGAAGGTCGCGCTCGAGATCAGGGTTCCACCCGATGTGCCGAGCGGCCGCGATTCCTATGCTGGGATCGTTCCGAGCGATGGGGTATCCGGTGTTGAGAAAGATGTTTCGGCGCGGCGCTGTGGTCGCTGCCGCCATGGTTGTCGCGGGATCGGTGGCGGGGTGCGGGATTTCGTCGGCCGAGCCCGATGAGATGGACCGGTTCTACCGGCAGCAGGTGCAGTGGACCAAGTGTGGCGAGGAGAAGTTGGACGCGGCGGGCGCGCAGTGCGCGGAGGTCACCGTGCCGCTGAATTACTCCGCGCCGCGCGATCGTGCGATCACGGTGACCATCTCGCGGTCGCGGGCGAAGGATCCCGCGCAGCGGCGCGGTGTGCTGCTGGCCAATCCGGGCGGTCCCGGCGCGTCGGGGCTCGCCTTCGCCCTGCGGGTGGCCGAATACCTTGGCGGCGGTGTGCCGGACAACTACGACCTGATCGGATTCGATCCGCGCGGCGTCGGGCGCTCCACCCCGCTGCACTGCGGCTGGCCGGTGTCCACCGATATGCGCTCGGCCGGGCTGGATCAGGTCGGCTTCGATAAAACCCTGGCGCTGGAAGCGGAATTGTCCGCGCGCTGCGTGGCGACCAATGGTGCGACCCAGCCGTACATCACCACGCGCAATACCGCCCGCGATCTGGATGTGATCCGCGCGGTGCTCGGCGAGGAGCGGATCAACTACATAGGCGGTTCCTACGGAACGTATTTGGGCGCGGTCTACACCCAGATGTTCCCGGAGCGCGTCGACCGATTGGTTTACGACAGCGCGGTCGATCCGGACCGCTACCACGTCCCGATGGTGCAGGACATGGGCGCGCCCAGTGAGGCCGCCTTCGATGTGTGGGCGGCTTGGGCCGCGGCCAAGGATGCCGAATATCATTTCGGCACAACGGCTCCGGCTGTCCGCGCGACCGTCACCGGGTTGATCGAGCAGGCCGCACGGCAGCCGATTCGCCTCGGCGAGTACGACCTCGACGCCCACCTGCTGCCGATGATCCTGTTCGAGGGCGTGGCCGCGGCGCGGGAATACCAGGACCTGGCGGTGAATCTGCGCCAGATCGCCGATGCGGCGGCGGGTATTCCGGTGCGGGCGCAGGGCAGCCTGGAGGACTATCTGAAGCAGGCGCTGCGTCCGCAGGAGGACGAGGCGGCGCAGACGATGATCCTGTGCGGCGACGCGCCCGCCCCGCGCGATCCGACCTGGTATTGGCGCAATATCGAGGCCAGCCGCGCGGCGCAGCCGATCTTCGGTCCCTTGGTCAACGCGCCGAACGGCTGCACCTTCTGGCAGCCGCCGCTCGAACCGCCCACGGTGGTGCGCAATGCGGCGCCCGCGCTGATCCTGCAGGCGATGGGGGATACGCACACCGCCTATCAGCAGGGCGTGGGCCTGCATCGCGTCTTGACCGGGTCCCGGTTGGTGACCATGCCGGATCGGGTGGCGCACGGGGTGATCCCGCAGAGCGAATGCGCGCGCCAAATCGTGAACGCCTATCTGCGCTCCGGTGTGCTGCCCGCCGCCGACGTCACCTGCCAACCCGATCCGCTCGCAGAGTAGAACTTGAACGGCGTTCAAGTCAATACTTGAACGCCGTTCAAGTTCTTTGCTAGGTTGCCCGGCATGGGAAATGATCTGTTGAACGTGTTGGTGGACAAGGCGTTCCGTCGCGAACTGCCGACCCGCTCCGAAGCGCTGGAACTGCTGTCCGATACGCACGATTTGCTCGAGGTGGTGGCGGCCGCCGCGCGACTGCGGCGGGCGCACTTCGGCAATCGCGTCAAACTCAACACCATCGTCAACCTGAAAAGCGGCCTGTGCCCGGAGGACTGCGGCTACTGCTCGCAGCGGCTCGGCTCCGCCTCCGACGTGCTGAAATATTCGTGGATCACGCCCGCCGAGGCGGCCGAGGTCGCCGGGCAGGCCGTCGAGGCAGGCGCCAAGCGGGTCTGCCTGGTCGCCAGCGGGCGCGGACCGGGCGAGCGCGATATCACGCGCCTCGAACAGACCATCGCCGCCATCAAGGACGACCATCCGAAGGTGGAGGTCTGCGTCTGCCTCGGCCTGCTCGGCGATGGGCAGGCCGAACGCCTCGCCGCGGCGGGCGCGCACGCCTACAACCACAACCTCAATACCAGCGAATCCCGCTACGCCGACATCTGTTCCACCCACACCTTCGCCGACCGCACCGACACGGTGCGCCGCGCGGGTCGCGCGGGACTCTCACCCTGCTCCGGCGCCATCTTCGGCATGGGCGAATCCGATGACGATATCGTCGATATCGCCCGTGCCCTGCGCGAACTCGATCCCGACTCGGTGCCGGTCAACTTCCTCATCCCCTTCGACGGCACGCCCCTCGAAGGTCGCTGGGAACTCACCCCTGAACGCTGCCTGCGCATCCTGGCCGTATTCCGCTTCCACTTCCCGGATGTCGAGGTGCGGCTGGCGGGCGGCCGCGAAATCCATTTGCGCGCAATGCAACCCCTCGCTCTGCACCTGGCCAACTCCATATTCCTCGGCGACTACCTCACCAGCGAGGGCCAACCCGGCGTCGACGACCGACAATTGATCGCCGACGCCGGATTCGTCATCGAGGGAGCCGACGAGCCCACCCTCCCCGCCGCCCGCCACGACCTCGTCACCGTCCGCAGGCGCGGCGCGGGCACCGAGCTACCCGCCAACGCCTAGAGCGGTGAGCGGAGGTTCGCGGGTGGCCCGCAGGCTCGTCGCGGTCGTGGCGGCGAGGGCTACCGCGAACCCGCTCGCGACGATCGCGGGGAACATCCACCCCGGTCCGCCCGGTATCGGAGAGCCGGTCTTGACGAGGCTGTAGGGGACGATGGTGGCCGCCGCGGCGACCGTGCCGAGGACGACCGAGACGAATGTCGCCGCCGCGCTTTCGATCACGACCATCCCGAGCACCTGGCGTCGGGTCACGGCGGTCAGCCGGAGCAGGCCGAACTCGCGGCGACGTTTCCAGGTGGCCGCGACCAGCGAGTTGGCGACGGTGATCGCGCTGAAGGCGATGATCAAGCCGACGATCATGTAGTTCGCCGCGGCGAATTGCGGGGCGACGTCATCGGGGGCGCGGTTGGTGATGCTGTCCTCGGTGGCCTGCATGTACAGCGTGCCGGTCGCGATACCGATCAGCAGGGTGAGCGCCCCGACGACCGGAGTGGCTTCCGCGGCGCGGGCGGCGAGGTTGCGCAGGGCCAATCGTGAAGTGCTGCTCGGCAATCGGGCGGTGAGCGCATCGGGTATCGCGACGGTAGCGGGGCTCAGCAGTGCCAGGCCGATCGCGACGCCGATACACGCCGGTCCGGCTCCGGCGGCGAGCAGCGGTCCGTCGGCCATGAACAGGGTGCCGACACCGCTGCCGAATCCGATGACCAGGAATAGTGCTCCCAGACGGGCTTTCGTTCGGGAGAGGGCGACGCCCGCCGGGCCCGCCTCGCCCGCGAGGGCCTGCACCGGCGCGATCGTCGCGGCGCGTCGACCCGCCAGCAGCGCCGCGATCACGGCCGCCAGCAAGGAAACGCCCGCACCCGCCACGATCGTCGAACCGTGCACGACGAGCCGGGCCGACACCGTGACCACCCCGAGCGCGGCCATGCGGTCGAGCAGCAACCCGCCGAGTCCGGTTCCCGGCAGCACGCCCGCGAGCAGTGCGGGCACCGCGACGGCAACGGTTTCCACCAGCACCAGCGCCCGCACCTGTCGGGGAACGGCGCCGATCGACCTGATGAGCGCCAATTCCCTGGTGCGTTGCGCGATCACCAGGGAGACCGTGGCGGCGATGCCGAAGATCACCACGACCACGGTCCAACCACCCATGATCAGCGCCAGCATGGTCAACGATTCGCCGCGACCATCCGCGACCGCGTTCCCGGAGGTCACGAGTGCGGCGAAGGCGACGAGCAGCGCGGTTCCGGCCGCGATCACCGCCGCCGCCGCCAGGTAGGCCGAAGTGCGCGCCCGCACGGTGCGCAGCGCGAACCGCCACATCATCGGACACCCCCGCGTGCCGCCGCGCCCAGGTGCGCCATCCAGGCCGCCACCGCGTCCGGGCGGGGTCGATGCATCATGTCCACGACGCGGCCGTCGGCGAAGAAGACGACGGCATCGGCGGTCGCGGCCGCGATCGGATCGTGGGTCACCATCACGATGGTGCGCCCCGCGCCGTCCACGGCTTGGCGCAGCAAGCCGAGGACTTCGGCGGCGGCGCGGCTGTCCAGCGCTCCGGTCGGCTCGTCGGCGAAGATCACCGAAGGGGCGCTGAGCAGGGTGCGGGCGATGGCGACGCGCTGCTGCTGGCCGCCGGACAGTTCCGCGGGTCTGGAGTGTGCGTGTCGCTCGAGGCCCAGCCGGGCGAGGATCTCGCGCAGCGCGTCGGCGGGGACCGGCCGAGAGGCGAATTCCATTGGCAGCGTGACATTCTGCGCCACGGTCAGGGTCGGAACCAAGTTGTAGGACTGGAAGACGAAGCCGAGTCGATCGCGGCGCAGCCGGGTCAGTTCGGTCTCGTCGAGTGTGGTCAGTTCGGTGCCTTCGACCGTGACCGAACCCGAGGTCGGCCGGTCCAATCCGGCCGCGCACTGCAGCAGTGTGCTCTTGCCCGAGCCGGAGGGTCCCATGACCGCCGTGAAGGTGTGGTGCGGGAAGCCCAGGCTCACTTCGTCGAGCACCCTGGCCGCCGCGGCGCCTTCGCCATACACCTTCACCACTTGACGCAGTTCCACGCTGAAGCGGGCGGGGGTCGCTTCAGCTCTTTCCTTCGGGTACACCGTACGAGTCATAAATACACCGTACCCACAAACCGGGATATTCGCGCAACTAGAGGAGATATCTTGATTTCGACACGAAGTAGTAGAATTTCGACACCAACCCGATCTTGTGACGAAAAGAGCCTCGAATGCCCAATTGCCAAGTCTGCGGGCGCGCACTCGCGCCCGCCGTGCGCGGCCGCCCGCCCACCTACTGCTCCCGTGCCTGCCGGGCTCGGGCCTATCGCGAGCGCGTCTCGGCGAATCAGGAACAGTTCGCCGCGCCGGTGGAGGCGGTCGTCCCCGGACTGTCTTTGGATCGCGTGGTGCGCGCGGCGATCGAATTGGTCGACCGCGACGGCGCTTTCGGCCTGTCCATGCGGCATGTCGCGGCCGAACTCGGCGTCGGGGCGATGTCGCTGTATCGCTATGTTCCGGGAAAAGAGGAACTCGGGCGTTTGATGATCGATGCCGTCTTCGGCGACCATCCCCTGCCGGAACCCGGCCCGCCCGGCTGGCGCGCCAAGCTGGAGCTGTCGGCGCGCCGGGAATGGCAGATCTACCTCGACCATCCTTGGGTGCCACAGCTTTTCGCGCTCACCACCAGGCCGCCGATCGCGCCCAGCATGATGGGCTACACCGACTGGCGCATCCGCGCCGTCGACGATCTCGGACTCGACTTCCCCACCATGGTCCGGATCGCGATCATGGTGGGCACCCACACGCAGAGTTCGGCGTATCCGCTCGCGCGCGAACAGTTCGCGCGGCATTCCCGCGAGCAGTGGCTCGGTGCGCGCGACGGGCAGATCCGGCAGGCGCTGGCCGCCGGAACGCTGCCGATGATCGCCCGCTTCGGCGCGGACGCGCTCGACGCCTCGCAGCCGGAAAGCATCTTCGAATTCGGCCTGTGCTGCCTGCTCGACGGTGTCGACGGCATGATCGCCGACCGGGATGTCGTGGGTTGAATCGGGCGAAGATGATTCGGAGTCGAACCCCGGAGGCCGGGTGCGGTCCGAATATTCAGGCACTTGTATGATCAATTCAAGAATCATCTTCACAGTTCTGGACTGATTTCCAACGATTCTTCATACTCACTCACCGAAAGGTGATCCATCTCATGGGTTGGACCTTCCCGTGATCGAGTCAGGAGACAAGGTGAAGATCGGAATTCCCCGCGAGGTCAAGAACCACGAGTACCGGGTGGCGTGCACACCCGCGGGGGTGCGCGAGCTGGTTTCGCGCGGGCACACCGTGTATGTCGAGGCGGGGGCGGGCGTCGGCTCGGCCTTCGATGACGACGCGTACGCCGTCGCGGGCGCGCAGATCCTGCCGACCGCCGACGGGGTGTGGGCGGCCGCCGAACTGGTGCTGAAGGTGAAAGAGCCCATCGCCGAGGAATATTCGCGGTTGCGCCGCGATCAGGTGCTGTTCACCTACCTGCACCTGGCCGCCTCCAAGGAGTGCACCGACGCGCTGCTCGGCTCGGGCATCACCTCCATCGCCTACGAGACCGTCACCGGGAAGGACGGTTCGCTGCCGCTGCTGGCACCGATGAGCGAGGTCGCCGGTCGACTGGCCCCGCAGGCCGGTGCGTACCACCTGATGCGCAGCGGCGGCGGTCGCGGCGTGCTCATGGGTGGCGTGCCGGGTGTGCGGCCCGCCGAGGTCGTGGTGATCGGTGCGGGCGTCGCGGGCAGCAACGCCATCGGCATCGCCGCGGGCATGGGCGCGTCGGTGACGGTGCTCGACCTGAATATCGCCCGGCTGCGCGAGATCGACGCGCTCTACGGCGGCCGGGTCCGGACCATCACCTCCAACGCCCACGAGGTGGAGAGCGCCGTGCGCGCGGCCGACCTGGTGATCGGCGCGGTGCTGGTCCCCGGCGCGAAGGCCCCCAAACTCGTCTCCAATGACCTTGTCGCGCAGATGAAGCCGGGATCGGTGCTCGTCGATATCGCCATCGACCAGGGTGGTTGCTTCGAGGACTCGCATCCGACCACGCACGCGGACCCCACCTACAAGGTGCACGACTCGGTGTTCTACTGCGTGGCGAATATGCCCGGCGCGGTGCCCTACACCTCCACCGTCGCGCTGACCAATGCCACGCTGCCGTATGTGATCTCGTTGGCCGAGAAGGGTTGGCGGGCCGCGACCGCCGCCGACGCGGGTCTGGCCGCGGGTCTGAGCACCCACGAGGGGCAGTTGCTCAACGAATCCGTCGCCGCCGCACACGGATACGCCGCTCAGCAGTTGGTGGGCTGAGTAGTCGGCGTCCTGAGACCATGGGCGCGGCGCTGACCTGCGCGTGGCCGGAGCGAAGGCGCGCAGGTGCGCCTCAGGGGGCTCCGGTCGCCGTCCCCGCTCGGGTGCGGGTGTGCTCGAAGATGAGGATGGTCTCGGTGGAGGCCACCACCGGATCGGCGCTGAGGTGGTCGAGGACGAAGCGGCGCAGTTCGTCGGAGTCGGCGGTGGCGACGTGGATGAGGTAGTCGTCCGCGCCCGCGATGAAGTAGACGTTGAGCACCTGGTGGATATCGGCCATCTTGTCGCCGAAGGCGGCGAGCTGCCCGCGCGCGTCGGTCCGCACCCGCACCGCCACCATGGCCTGCAGGCTGCGGCCGACCGCGGCCGGGTCGATATCGGCGTGGAAGCCGCGAATGATGCCGCGCTCCACCAGCGCTCGCACCCGACCGAGGCAGGTGGACGGTGCGATGCCCGCCGCCTCGGCCAGTGCGTTATTGGTCATGCGACCGTCGCGGGCGAGATTGTCGAGCAGGATGCGGTCGATCTCGTCGATGGGGGAGGCCGCGCGGGCTTTCGATGATGATCCTGCGGTAGGCGTCCGAGGAGGCGTCTCATTTTTCCGCACGACCGGCATGGTATCGAACATTCTTCGCCGGTGCCGGTCGGTGTCAAGGGCCGTGGCGGCGACTTGAAGTGTACGAAACAGTTTCGTACACTTCAGGAATGGTAAGGGGACCGGAGCGCATCGCCGCGATACTCGCCGCCGCGCTGGACGTACTCGCCGAACGCGGCTACGTGGCGCTCACCATGGACGCCGTCGCCGAACGGGCCAAGGCCAGCAAAGCGACCATCTACCGGCACTGGGGCAATAAACCCGAACTGGTGCGGGCGGCACTGGATGCCCACGACGCGGTCCACAATGCCGATATCCCGGCCACCGGCAGCCTGCGCGGCGATCTGGTCGCGGTGCTGGAGGCGTTGTGCGCGCGCAGTTCCGAGGGGTATCTGGCCATGATCGGCGGCCTCGCCGCCGCCATGCGACACGACGCGGAGTTGGCCGAGGCGCTGCGCGCGCATTTGGACAACGAGGAGCTGTCCCCCTTCCACGACGCGCTGCGGCGCGCGGTCGAGCGCGGCGAACTGCCCGCCGAGACCGATTTCGACCTGATCCACGATGTGGCCGAGGCGATGATCCTGCGGCAATTGCAGACCGGCGGCGGATTCGACGCCCCGTTCATCACCCGACTGGTGGATGACGTCCTGCTCGTCCTGCTGAACAAACGAGGAGAATCAGCGTGACCGTATTGATTGTCGGGGCCGGCCCGACCGGACTGACGCTCGCCTGCGAACTGGCCCGGCGCGGCACACCGTTCCGGCTGGTGGAAAAGGCGTCGGGATTGTTCGTCGGATCCCGTGCGAAGGGTTTGCAGCCCCGCACCCTCGAAGTATTCGACGATATGGGCATTATCGATCGGGTGCTCGCGGGCGGCGAGCCATTCCCGAAATTCCGCCTCTACAACAAGCATGCGGTGGTGTGGGAGCGCAGCGTCTCGCAGATGCTCGGCACGCCGCCGCGCGCGGCCACCCGGACCATCCCGTATCCGGATACCTGGCTGATCCCGCAGTGGCGCACCGAGGAGATCCTGCGCGCCCGCCTGATCGAGCTCGGCGGCCGCATCGAGTACAACACCGAGATCATCGGTGTCACAGCGGATTCCACCGGAGTCACGGCGCAGACCGCGGCGGGCGCGATCCGGGCGGACTATCTGGTCGGCACCGACGGTGGCCGCAGCACCGTGCGCAAGGCGCTCGGCATCGGTTTCGCCGGTGACACCTTCGAGACCGAGCGCACCCTCATCGGCGATGTGCGCGCCGATGGCCTCGACGGTCGCTTCTGCCATATGTTCACCGGGAATGGTGATGTGAGCGAACGGTTTTCGCTGTGGAACCTGCCGCAGAGCGACTACTATCAGTTCGTCGCGACGGTCCCTACCGACCGGGTTCCCGAGTTGACCCTGGACGCGGTGCGGCGGCTGTGCGCCGAGCGATCGGGTCGCGACGATATCGTGCTGCACGATCTGCGCTGGATCTCGCTGTACCGGGTCAATGTTCGCATGGTCGATCAATTCCGCTCGGGCCGTGTACTTTTGGCGGGCGATGCGGCGCACGTGCATTCCTCGGCGGGTGGTCAGGGCCTCAACACCGGTGTGCAGGACGCCTACAATCTCGGCTGGAAACTCGCCGCCGTGCAGGCGGGCGCGGATCAGGAACTGCTGGAATCCTATGCGGCCGAACGCATGACGGTCGCGGCGGACGTGCTCGGCCTGACGACCAAGCTGCACCTGCAGGATTTCCGGGGCGGTTCGGCGCCCGCGATCGATCAGCTGGATATCAGCTACCGATTCGGCCCCTTGACCCTCGATGATCGTGTCGAACCCGGCGCGTTGCGGGCCGGTGATCGGGCGCCGGACGGGGTCCTGGAGTCCGGGCGACTATTCGATGTGTTGCGCGGCACGCACCACACGGTGCTCGCCTTCCTGGCGGAATCGGCGAATTTCGGGGTGCCCACCGTGGAATTGGCGCCGTGCGAGGGATACGACGTCGCGCCGGGCACATATGTTGTAGTCCGCCCCGACGGCTATATCGGGGCGATCAGCGAATCAGCCGATGTCGTCCGGAAATATCTGTCACGGTGACGCGAACCCGGCGGGAGACCGCCGGGTTTGTCCGTCCGGACAAGCATTCCTGAACGTTATTTAGCCAATCCGCCGATCCGTGCGTCACTGTGGTCGTATTAGCTTTTTGCGGCTACACAGTGTGACCCGCGTTACGCATCGAGGCGCGACGCGGCGACGGAAAGGAAGCCCCATGTCCCTTGCGGAGTTGCGCGGCCAAATGCTGCGCCGCAAACCCATCGGACTGGTCGAGGACGAGGACACCCCGCCCGACGAGCGGCTGTCCAAACATCTCGGCCTGTGGCAGTTGACCGCGATCGGGGTCGGCGGCATCATCGGCGCGGGCATCTTCGCCCTGGCCGGATCGGTGGCGCACAAGACCACCGGCCCCGCCGTGCTCATCTCGTTCCTGATCGCGGGCGTCGCCTCCGCGTGCGCGGCACTGTGCTACGCCGAATTCGCGGGCATGGTGCCCAAGGCGGGTTCGGCCTACACCTACGGCTATGTGTCGCTGGGGGAGCTCGCGGGCTGGTTCATCGGCTGGGATCTGCTGCTGGAGTACGTGGCGGTGGCGGCGGTCGTCGCGATCGGCGTCTCCGGCTATTTCGGCTTCCTGCTCGACCAGATCGGCGTCCACCTGCCCGCCTGGATGCTCGGCGCGATGGGCACCGGTGACGGCCACGTGATCGATGTATTCGCGGTGCTGTTCTGTCTGGGCACGGCCTGGTTGCTCTCGCGCGGCATCCGCAGTGTCGGCCGGTTCGAGATCGTCGCCGTCGGCATCAAGGTCGCGCTGGTGCTGCTGATCGTCGGACTCGGCGTCTTCCATATCAACAGCGCCAACTATCACCCGTACTTCCCGTTCGGCACCGGCGCGGTGTGGACCGGCGCGGCCACCGTCTTCTTCGCGGTCTTCGGCTATGACGCCATGAGCACCGCCGCCGAGGAGTCCATCGAGGCGAAGAAGCAACTGCCCAAGGCGATCATCTACTCGCTGTCGATCGCCATGGTGCTGTACGTGTTGGCCACGCTGGTGCTGACGGGGATGCAGAAATACACCGATATCGATCCGACCGGCGGCTTCTCGCACGCCTTCAAGGCGGTCGGGATGGACGGCGTCGCCAACATCATCGCCGTCGGCGCGATCGTCGGCATCATCACCGTGGTGTTGACCTTCATGCTCGGCGTGACCCGCGTCTGGTACGCCATGAGCCGCGACGGTCTGCTGCCCGAATGGTTCGCCAAGACCCATCCCAAGCGGAAGGTGCCCACCAGGGTCACCTGGATCGTCGGCATCGGCTCGGCGGCGCTGGCCGGGCTGCTGAATATCAATACCGTCGCCGAATTGACCAATATCGGCATCCTGATGGCCTTCATCGTGGTCAGCGTCGCGGTGATCGTGCTGCGCTACACCCGCCCCGAGGAGCCGCGCGAATTCCGGTTGCCGCTCATGCCGGTGGTTCCGGTGATCGGCATCGGGTTCTCGCTCTATCTGATCTGGTCGCTGCCCTGGCAGACCTGGGTGCGCTTCGCGGTCTGGTTGGTCGTCGGGTTGATCGTGTACTTCGGCTACTCCCGGCGCCATTCCCGGCTCGAGGGCGCCGCGCCCGCGACCGCATAGGGTCGCGCAGACGCCCGAGGGACTGTTCATCCTGGATGAGGGGATGCGGCAGTCCCTTGGGTTTTTTGCGAAGGGCCTTCGGCGGAAGCCTATTGTCGAGGTATGGGTGTCATCGGCGAACTGTTTCCGGGCCAGAAGCTGACCGACGAGGGCGGCGAGCAGGCCAATGGTCAGGTGGAGCGTCCGCGCGTCGACCTCGACTTGGAGGCGGGCGTGGTCCGGTTGTCGCCGAAGCCGAAGGCGCGACCCGAATCGGAATGAGGCGCGCGGCGACCCCGTCGACCGGGCGAATGCCGGGATCCGGGGCGTCACGGGGGTTGGATCCCGGCATTCGTGGGGTCGACGGGGTCGAAAGGTGTTGGATCAGGCGCGGTTTCGCTCGGCCATGGCGCGCAGGAAGAAGGTCAGGTTGGCGGGCCGCTCGGCGAGCCTGCGCATGAAGTACCCGTACCACTGGCTGCCGTAGGCGACGTAGACGCGCAGGTGATATCCGGCCGCGGCGAGCCGTCGCTGCTCGGCATCCCTGATGCCGTAGAGCATCTGGAATTCGAATTCGTCATTCTTGCGCTCGGTGGTCGCGACCATGCGCAGCGCGGATTCGATGATCGCCGGATCGTGCGAGGCCACCATCGGATAGCCGCGCCCTTCCATGAGGACCCGCAGACAGCGCAGATACGACTGGTCCACCGCCTCCCGCTCCCGATAGGCCACGGTGGCGGGTTCCTGGTATGCGCCCTTGCACAACCGGATTCGCGAACCGGGACCGGCGAGATCGCGGCAGTCGGCCTCGGTGCGTCGCAGATAGGCTTGTAGAACCGTACCGAGCCAAGGGAATTCGCCGCGCAGCTCGCGCACGATGCCGAGCGTGGAATCGGTGGTGGTGTGGTCCTCGGCGTCGATGGTGACCCACGCGCCCACCGCCGCCGCGGCCTCGCACACCTGGTGGGCGTGCTCGAGGGCGATGGCGTCGCCGTCGCGCGGCAGCGATTGACCCAGTGCCGAGAGTTTGAGCGAGACCTCCAGCGGGCGCACCGATTCCGAGGTCGCGCCCGATTCGCCGAGTGCGCTCAGCACCGTGCGGTAATGCGCCGCAGTGTCTTTGGCCTGGGCGATATCGGTGATGTCCTCGCCGAGATAGTCGATGGTGAGGTGGCGGCCGGAGGCGAGCAGCGTGTCCGCCGCAGCCACCAATTGATCCTCGCAATCGCCTGCGACGAACCGGTCGACGACCTTCTTGGTGGTGCGCAGCCCGGTGAGGGTGCGGGCGATGCGGGGCGATCTCGCCGCGGCCAGCAGTGCGGGGCGGAGCGGATTGGCCATGGTTCACGCCTCCATATGCGGGTAGCGGTGGTCGGTCGGCGGGACGAAGGTCTCCTTGATCGTGCGGGCCGAGGTCCAGCGCAGCAGGTTCTGGGCCGAGCCTGCCTTGTCGTTCGTACCGGAGGCGCGCGACCCGCCGAAGGGCTGCTGGCCGACGACCGCACCCGTCGGTTTGTCGTTGATGTAGAAGTTGCCCGCGGCGAACCGCAGCGCCTCGCAGGCTCGCGCGACGGCCGCGCGATCGGTCGCGATGATCGATCCGGTGAGCCCGTAGGCCGACCCGCGATCCACTAATTCCAGTGTCCGCTCGAAGGCGCCCGCCGCGCCGTCGTCATAGACGTGCACCGCCAGGATCGGACCGAAATATTCGGTGCGGAACGCCTCGTCGGTCGGATCCTCGCCGAGCAGCACGGTCGGCTCGATGAAATAGCCGACGCTGTCCTCGGCGCCGCCGCCGACCGCGACGCTCAGGCCCGGTGTGGCCTCGGCCCGGCGCAGCGCCGCCGCATTGCGGTCGAAGGCGCGCTTATCGATCACGGCGCCACCGTAATTGGTGAGATCGGTGATATCGCCGTAGCGCAGCGTCGCCACCTTGTCCAGGAAATCGCCGGACATGCGCGCCCACACCGATTTCGGGACGAAGGCCCGCGAGGCCGCCGAACATTTCTGACCCTGATAGTCGAAGGCCCCGCGAATCAGCGCGGTGGTCAGCACTTCCGGGTCGGCGGAGCTGTGCGCGACCACGAAATCCTTGCCGCCCGTTTCGCCGACGAGCCGCGGATAGGTGTCGTAGGCGGCGATATTCGCCCCAACGGTGCGCCACAACTGCTGGAAGGTGCCGGTGGACCCGGTGAAGTGGATGCCCGCCAGCCGCCGATCGGCCAGCGCCACCTGCGAGACCTCGGGTCCGAACCCGTGCACCAGGTTGATCACACCCGGCGGCAGACCCGCCGCTTCGAGCAGCTTCATGGTCCAGTAGGCCGCGACGGCCTGGGTGGGCGAGGGCTTCCACAGCACCGTATTGCCCATCAGCGCGGGCGCGGTCGGCAGGTTCGCGGCGATGGCGGTGAAATTGAACGGGGTGATCGCGTAGACGAACCCCTCCAGCGGTCGATACTCGACCATATTCCAGGTGCCGGGACCCGACACCGGTTGATCGGCCAGGATCTGCCGGGCGAAATGCACATTGAAGCGCCAGAAGTCGACCAGTTCGCACGGTGCGTCGATCTCGGCCTGATAGGCGGTCTTCGACTGACCGAGCATGGTGGCGGCGGCGATGGTTTCGCGCCACGGCCCCGAGAGCAGATCGGCGGCCCGCAGGAAGACCGCGGCCCGATCCTCGAACGACAGCGACCGCCACTCGGGCGCGGCCGCCGTCGCGGCGTCGATGGCCGCGCGCACGTCGGCGGCCTCGGCGGCCACGAAGGTGCCCAGGACGGCGGCGTGTCTGTGCGGTTGGACAACGGCGAAACTCTGTCCGGTCCCGCGCCGGTGCGCGCCGCCGATCACATGGCGCAATTCGGCGGTCTCCGACCCGATTTCGGTCAGTTTCGCCTGTAAGCGGGCGCGTTCGGGGGTTCCGGGCGCAAAGGTGCCGACGGGCTCGTTGTGCGGCGCCGGCGTGGCCACGATGGCGTCCATGGGTCCTCCTGCGGGGTCGTGCGTGGTGAATCAGCCGAAGTCAACACCGGCAAAACACCCCGGAGGATGAGCCAGTCGGACAAAGATGGGATGTGTGCGTTGGCGTACTGGCCTAAACGCGTGTGGATTAGGCAGGTGCGGGCGATCCCCGCGGTGTTGTGCAGGAGGCTTGATGAAGGTGGCGACCGGGGACGACCTAGTGGCGATGGATACCGATCTGTTCGGGCTCGCGCAGATGCTCGCGCAGAGCGCGGGCGGTCTGGTGTCCATCGAGGATCCGCAGTCGCACGTACTGGCCTACTCCGCATCGGATCAGACCGCCGATCACATGCGGGTCCAGTCGATCCTGGGGCGCGAGGGGCCGCGCGAATACCTTCGGGTGCTGCGCGAATGGGGTGTGTTCGACCGGTTGCGGCGCACCGACGAGGTCATCGATGTGCCCGCCCACGAGGAGTTGCGCATCAAGCGCAGGCTGGTCGTCGGCATTCACCGGCCCGCGGAGGAGGCGGGCACGGCGGGCCGGATGCTCGGCTCCATCTGGTTGCAGCAGGGGGACAGGCCGCTCAAATCGGACGCCGCGGTGATCCTGCGCGGAGCTTCCGCCATCGCCGCGAGGATCATCGCGCGCAGCCTGGCCGCGCCGTCGGCCGAGGCGGTGCTGGTTCAGCGCCTGTTCGGCGCGCGTCCCGGCAGTGTCGATATCCTCAGCGCGGCAAGCACTTTGAACATTCCCACCACCGGTCCCGCCGCCGTCATCGGATTCGAGCTGACCGGCGTCGGCGATCAATCCGCGTTCGGGACATTGCTTCGCCTGCGCGCCAGTTCATTCCGGCCCGACGCGGTCACCACCATGCTGGGCGACAGGGCGTATGTGCTGTTCCCGCAGTACCAGTCGGCGCGCGCGGTCACCGCGTGGGCGCGGCAAGTGGTCGAACAGCTCGAGGCCAAGCGTGCGGTGCGGTTGCGCGCCGCCATCGCCTGTCCGGTGGCGGATCTGGTGAATGTGGCCCCCGCCCGCGCCGAGGTGGACCGGGTGCTCGACAGCAATCCCGAGGCCGGGGTGAGCACACTGGCCGAATCCCGCACCTCGGTGCTGCTGGGGGAGATCCTGGATCTGGTGGCCGCGCATCCGCAATTGCACGATCCCCGGCTGCAGGGGCTGTTCGACTACGACCGCAAGCATTCGGCGAACCTGTGCGAGAGCGTCGAGACCTACCTGCGCGAGCACGGGGATGTGCGCACTGCCGCGACCCTGCTGTGCGTGCACCCCAATACCCTGCGCTACCGGGTGCGGCGAGTGGAGCACATTCTGGGCATCGACCTCGGCGATCCGGGCGATCGGATGCTGCTGGAGGTCCAGTTGGCACTGTCGCGGCGGATGCGGCGCTGAGATGTGACCGTCGCGGTGGATGCGGCGCTCAAAGTGTGACGGTCGCGGCACCGGGTTCCGGCGATTCGCCCGCTGCGTGCGGCCGGTTCGGGTGAGGATCGATACGGCCCCGACGCGGGGTCGTCGTCGAACCGGACGGGGTAGAGATGGGTAATCGCATCGCGGCCGCCTGCGTCCTCGCCGCGGGTCTGGTTCTGTTCGCCGCGCCCGCCGCCGGAGCGGATGTGGTCGGGATCGGCGTGCTGCCCGGTATCAACTACGGGTTCGGCACCAACTACGGCACCGGCTGCACGTACACGATCCGGGCCAGGGTCAGCGACCCGGTCGCGCCGGTGACCTTCTACGACAATGGCAGCGTGCTGGGCACCGTACGCCCCTCGGGTGGGATCGCGCTGCTGGATTGGGTGCCCGCGGGCATCGGTATGCACACCCTCAGCGCGGACCAGCCCGCCGACGATCCGGCACGGACCGAGGTTCGCGTCGCCGAGGGGCGGCATGTGGGTTACGCGTGCGCCGTTTTCGGCTGATCCTCGCGCCCATGCCATAGGTGAAAGCTATTTCTTCGCGCCATAGCGTGGGGAATTCCAGTGCCAGACATGGGAAATGCCGAGCGGGCCGATAGCGTCGAGATTCATTGTCCGACCGACCTATTCGTGGATGAGGAGACACAGTGGGTTCGACGATGTTCGCGGTATTCCTACCGCTGGCGCTGGCCCTGGTGATGTTCGGGCTCGGTGTGACCCTCACGGTCGCCGATTTCGCCAGGGTGGCGCGCTATCCCAAGGCGGCCGCGGTCGCGCTGGCCTGTCAGATCCTGGTGTTGCCGGTGATCTGCTACGGGCTGATCCAACTGTTCGGACTCACCGGTGCGTTGGCGGCCGGAATGATGCTGCTGGTGGCCGCGCCGGGCGGCCCGTCGGCGAATCTGTTCAGCCATATCGCGGGCGGCGATGTGGCGTTGAATATCACACTCACCGCGATCAATTCGGTGATCGCGGTGTTCACCATGCCCGTCATCGCCGCGTTCGCCTTCGATCGCTTCCTCGACGATGGTGCGAAACTCGGTGTGCGCCCGGATAAATTCATCCAGGTGTTCGCGATCGTCTTGGTGCCGGTGGCGATCGGCATGTTCGTGCGGCACCGCTTCGCGGACCGGGCCGAGCGGATGCGCGGCGGGGTGAAGATCGCGTCGATCGCGGTGCTGGCGCTGGTCGTCGTCGGGGCATTCGCCCAGCAGCCCAAGACGTTCACCGAGAATTTCGGCACGCTCATCGCGGTGTGCCTGGTGCTGTCGACGCTCAGTTTCGCGCTCGGCTTCGTCGTGCCCCGATTGTTCGGGGTGGCCGCCGATCAGGCCATTGCCTCGGCCATGGAGATCGGCATCCACAATGGCGCGCTGGCCATCACGGTGGCGGTCTCGGTGCTGCACAACGAGAAAATGGCCGTCGCCCCCGCGCTGTACGGCCTGTCGATGAATATTCCCGCGGTGATCGCGGCGTTCCTGCTGGCCCGCTTTCTGCGCAAGCCCGCGCCGGTCGCGGTAGAGGCGTGAATTGTTGCACGGCAGCGGATTCAAAGGAATCCGCTGCCGTGCGACGCCGGCTACAGCGCGCGGGTGGCGCGGATCAACCGGGCCAGATTGGTGGTGACCAGCCCCGCCGCCCGCTGCACCGCCTCGGCGAGCACCGGAACGCGCTGCGGTTCGGTGAGGGTGCAGGCCAGCGCGGCCACCACCGCACCCTCCGGACCGCGCACCGGGGCCGCCACGCAGACCAGGCCATGCGTTTTGGCATCGAGGTCGTAGCCGAGGCCCCTGGTGCGAGCAGCCGCGCTGAGCCGCTCCCACTCCCGGTAGGAGAACCCGTGCGGCACCGGTCGTTCCCCTTGTGAGGCGAACAGCACCTGCTCGGCCGCCGTCCCCGAGGGCAGCAGCGTGCCCGCTCGCAGCGGGAATATCTCATCGATCTCGCGCCCGATCCCGCCGACCAGCATGACCTGCCCCCGATCCGCCACCGCCAGGCTGAACCCGCCGCGCTCGAATCCGGCCACCAGTTGCCGCAATGGCTGCGCCGAGGCCGACCGGAGCAGGCGCGCGGGCTCCCAGGTCTGGCCCAACCGGTACACGCGGGGTCCGAGCCGATATCGGCCCGAGCGGCGTTGCACCGCACCCTCGGTGACCAATTGATTCAACAGCCGATAGGCCGTCGCCTTCGGCAGTCCGGCGGCGGTCGCCAACTGCGTCAGACCCGTCTCCGCACCGTGCGCCAGCGCCTCCAATAGTGCGAACGCCCCTTCCAGCACCCCGCGTCCCCCGAGCGCCGGTGCCGGTCGTTCCAATGTTGCCTCGTCCACTCTGTCCTCCCGCAATGCAGATACCGCAACCAAAAACCGAGCACGCGAACTGTTATCGTGCCTCGGTTCGACGAATGGAACCCCTGGTCCATTCAACCGACCGCCTGCTTTCGCTCGGCGGTAGCCCACATTCACCATGGGTCCCGGTGCGTCGGGCTGCGTCGGAACGGTTTCCTCCACCCGAAGAAGTCTGCGGCGCATACCCTTCACCCGGATTTCACGGGCATCTCACGCCGCTCGCGGGCAGCGGGGATCCGGGGGACGCGGCGCATCGGGAAATATTCGGAATCCGAAGTCGAGGGAGAACGGCATGGTCGACAGTCTCTTCGCGGATGTGTCATATTTTCAGGCGCGGGTCGATGATTCCTATCCGTACGGGATCTTCAGCTTTCGCTCCAATGACGGCACCTTTCGCGACGATAATTTCGCCGCCAACTACGAATGGGCCTGCCGGGCGGCCGATTCCGGGCGGTTGGGTTGCTTCATCGCCTATTTCTACTGGCGGCCCAACTGGTCGGACTGCGTGAATGTCCACCGGGACATGGTGACCGCGCTCGGCGGTCCGCATCCGCGCATGATCTCCATGATCGATGTGGAGTCCGGCGGTAATCCGCGGGGCGATCAATCCGATGGGATCAATCGCGCCTACTGGAATCTGGCCGACTGGCTCGGACATCCGCGCCGGGTGATCGGCTATGCCAATCGCTCCGATTTCTTCGAGCTGTGGCCGGACCGGCCGGACGGGCTGCGGGTGATCGGTGCGGGATACGGCGCGGATCCGGGACTACCGGGTCAGATCGCGCATCAATACACCGACGGCCAGGGGTACGGCGGGGGATTGCCGGAGGGCTGCTCGCCGTTCGGCAACTGCGATATGAACTCCGCCGATGGCCTTTCACCTCTGGATTTCGCCGCAGCCTGCGGCATCCGAACAGCACAGGAGGCCAAGTGAGGTGAACGACGCCCGCGGTCGGATCTCCCGCCGCGGGCGCTCGCACCTGAATCGGACTGCGCCACCGGCATTCTCGCTAGGAGAGCAAATGCTCATCTACTGAGCCGATGCTCAGTGCGATACCATTCGGAGTGATGTGATGTACGCAACACACCCCCGCAACTCACTCTGGAGTGGTGTCATGATCCCGATCACCGCGCGAACCCTGCCCGACCTAGCGGGCACGATCTCCGTACCGAGCTACCGGAGGTCCGAGATATCCACCGGCATAGTGCATTTCGGTGTCGGCGGCTTTCATCGCGCACATCAGGCCCGCTATCTGGACCTGCTGCACGAGGCGCAGGCGGCCCCGGATTGGGGCATCTGCGGCGTCGGCGTGCTGCCCGCCGACCGACGCATGCGCGACGCGCTCGCGACCCAGGACGGCATGTACACCCTGTGCGTCGCCGCGCCCGATGGCGCATGGACGCCGCGAGTGGTCGGCTCGATCGTCGAATACCATTGGGCGCCAGAGGATCCCGAGACGGTGATCGAGCGACTGGCCGCGCCGGGCACCAGGATCCTCACCCTCACCATCACCGAGGGCGGCTACAACTGCACCCCCGAGGGCGAATTCGATGTCGACCATCCGGCGATCCGCGCCGACCTCGCCCCGGATGCCATGCCGGGCACCGTCTTCGGGCTCGTCGCCGAGGCGCTGGCGCGGCGCCGGGCGCGCGGGCTGCGCCCGTTCACCATCGTGTCCTGCGATAATATCGCGGGCAACGGCCGCATCGCGCGCGCGAGCTTCACCGCCTTCGCCCGATTGCGCGATCCCGAACTGGCGCGGTGGCTCTCGGCGGAGGGCGCGTTCCCGAATTCGATGGTGGACCGGATCACGCCGGTCACCACCGAGCCCATGCGGGCCGAACTGGCCCGCCGCTTCGGGGTCGACGATAGCTGGCCGGTGCTGACCGAACCATTCACCCAGTGGGTGCTGGAGGACGAATTCCCGTTGGGCAGGCCGGATCTCGACCGCGTCGGGGTGCAGTTGGTCGGCGATGTCGCGCCCTACGAGCTGATGAAGCTGCGCCTGCTCAACGGCAGTCACCAGGCGCTGGCCTACCTCGGTCACCTGGCGGGCTATCGACTCGTCCACGAGGCGGCCGCCGATCCGGATTTCGCGGGATTCCTGTCCCGCTACATGGCCACCGAGGCGCTGCCGACGCTGCCGCCGGTGCCGGGTATCGACCTGGTCGCCTATCGGCGCGAGTTGCTGGTGCGGTTCGGCAATGCCGCGATCGGCGACACCATCGCCAGGCTCGGTGCCGACGCCTCGGACCGCATACCCAAATGGGTGCTGCCCGTTATCAGCGACAGGCTCGCAGGCGAAGGCGAGATCGCCTGCGCGGCAACGGTGGTGGCCGGATGGGCGCGCTACTGCACGGGCGTCGACGAGCAGGGCGAACCCATCGAGATCGTGGACCCGCTGCGCGATCGGCTGCGAGAGTTGGCCGCGCGCGAGGAGTGGGAGCCGGGCGCGTTCCTGAGCGAACGCACCCTGTTCGGCACGCTCGGCGAGCAGCCGCGCTTCGTCGCCGCCTATCGCAAGGCACTGCAATCCCTGCGCACCCGCGGCGCTCGGGCCACGGTGCGGGAGTTGGCGGCAGGCCATCCGGTCAGCCCGTGACGATCCAGTCGTCCTGGACGTGCACTGCCACGGGAGCCAGCGGGGCCGGTGCCGGACCGTTGGCCACCGACCCGTCGAGGTTGTAGCGGCTGCCGTGGCAGGGGCAGTTGATGGTGCCGCCCGCGACGGCGTTCACCGCACAGCCCTGATGGGTGCAGGTGGTCGAGAAGCCCCGGAAGTCGCCCGGACCGGGCTGGGTGAGCACCGTGCCGCCGACGATGATGCCCGAACCCACGGGCACGTCGCCGGTGCGGGCGAGTTGTTGGCCGCCGTCGGCGGCGGACCGGGCGGGTTTGCCTGCTGCTTTGACGGCGCACGCGGCGACGACGGCCGCCGCGCTCGCACCGAGCACCACCGTGCGTCGGTTGAACTGTTCGATGGCCATGCGAACCTCGCGTTCCCGACCGGCTTCCCGGCTGATCCGGGTGGTGGCCGGTCCAAAAGGGATACGAGGCGGCGGGCTCGCGGGTTCGGTCCATCCCGAAATCCGTCCGAAATGTCAGGTCAGGTAGCGGCCGAACCAGTCGAGGACCCGCCGCCACGCCGGTGTGGCCGCCGCGAGTTCGGTCGTGCGGAATCCCGTGGATTTCCACCCGACCGGAATCGTGCTATCGAGGAGGGATGATTCCCGAGCATCGGTCTTATGACGTGGTGGTTGTCGGCGGCGGTCATAACGGGCTGGTGGCCGCGGCCTATCTGGCGCGGGCCGGACGGTCGGTGGCCGTGCTCGAGCGGCGCGCGCACCTCGGGGGAGCGGCGGTCTCGGAGCAGCCATTCGCCGGGGTCGAGGCGCGGTTGTCGCGCTACTCGTATCTGGTCAGCCTGCTGCCTCGCCGGATTGTCGAGGATCTGGGGCTGCGGTTCGCCGTGCGGCGCAGGCGGATCTCCTCGTACACGCCGGTCGGCGCGGGCGGCCTGCTGGTGGATACCGGATCCGAGGAGCGAACGCGGGCGAGTTTCCGCGCGGTGACCGGATCGGAGCGGGATTTCGACGCGTGGCGCGAGTTCTACTCGATGACCAATCATGTGGCGCGCCGGGTATTTCCGACGCTGACCGAACCGCTGCCGACCCGCGCGGAACTGGCCGGGCGCATCGATGATCCGACGGCTTGGGCGGCGCTGTTCGACAACCCGCTCGGCGAGGTCGTCGAGTCGAGTTTCGCCGACGACATGGTGCGCGGTGTGGTGCTCACCGACGCGCTCATCGGCACCTTCACCCATGCGCACGATCCGACGCTGCGCCAGAACCGCTGCTTCCTGTACCACATCATCGGCGGCGGCACCGGCGACTGGGATGTGCCGGTCGGGGGTATGGGCGCGCTCACCGATGCCCTCGCGGCGGCGGCGCGCGCGGCGGGTGCAGAACTGGTCACCGACTGCCCGGTCGAGGGTATCGATACCGATGGCCGCGCGGCCGAGGTGCGGTATCGCGGCGGTGTCCTCGGAGCGGGGTATGTCCTGGTCGGTGCCGCACCGTACGAGCTGGATCGCCTGCTCGGCGCCGATCCGGGACCGAAACCCGAAGGCGCCCAACTGAAGATCAATATGGTGCTGCGCAGGCTGCCGCGTCTGCGCGATACCTCCATCCTTCCGAGCGACGCCTTCGCGGGCACCTTCCACATCGCCGAGTCCTACACCCAACTCGAGCGGGCGTACCGGGATGCGGCGGCGGGGCGTCCGCCCGGCGCCCCACCTTCGGAGATCTACTGCCACACGCTCACCGATCCCTCGATCCTCTCCGGCTCGGCCTCGGGCCTGCACACCCTCACACTTTTCGGATTGCACACCCCCGCACGCCTTTTCACCGACGACCAGGCAACGCGGGCGCTGGTGGAAGCCACTCTCGCGCAACTGGATTCGGTTCTCGCCGAACCGATCGCCGATTGCCTCGCCACCGATGCGGACGGAAAACCCTGCCTCGAGGCCAAATCCCCGCTCGACCTCGAATCCGAACTCGCCCTCCCCGGCGGCCACATCTTCCACCGCGACCTCGCCTTCCCCTTCCGCACCGACGAGTCCGATCGCTGGGGTGTGGCCACCGCCCACCCCAACATCCTGCTGTGCGGCGCGGGCGCCGTCCGCGGCGGCGGCGTCAGCGGCATCGCGGGCCACAATGCCGCCATGGCGGTGCTCGCGCAGTAGCACGAATCAGGCGGTGCGGCCGCCGATTCGGTGCGTGAGGGCATCGGCGGTGGCGCGGACGCGGCCGGCGAGGGGTGCCCGGTCGCACCCGCACGGGGCGTCGGCGCAGTGGTGGCGGACAGTGACGCTGATGGCGGCGATCGGATGTCTGCCGTGGTCGAAGACCGGATAGGCGACGGAGGCGAAACCGGGGGTGATGTGGCCGTCCTCGCTCGCAAAGCCCCGGCGGCGTTCGGCGGCGAGGATTTGGCGCAGGGCCGCGAGGGTGCGCGGGCCGCGCTCGGTGCGGCCGACGAACGCGGCGGCGGTCGGGTAGAGGGCGCGCACGTGGGCGGCGGGCAGGTGGGCCAGGATGGCGCGACCGGACGCGGTGAGGTGCGCGGGCAGGCGCACACCCACGTCGGTCACCAGGGTCTCGGGGCGGGCGGGGCGCTCTTTGACGAGGTAGACCAGCTCGTTGCCGTGCAGCACGCCGAGGTGGGCGTTGTGGCCGACCTGCTCCACCAATTCGCGCAGCAGCGTGCCCGCCAATCGCTCCAGGGGTTCGTGGCGCAGATATGCCGAGCCGAGTTCGAAAGCGGCGATACCGAGCCCGTAGCGCCGTTCGGTGGGCAGCCGGGTGACGAATCGGGCCTGCTCCAGTTCGGCCAGCAGGTGATAGGTGGTCGAGCGCGGTAGCGCCAGTTCGCGGGCGATGGCCGAGGCCGAGACCGGTCCGGCCTTGCCCGCCATCAGCCGCAGCACGGCCAGTCCGCGCCGCAGCGCCGGGATATCGGTGCTGGTTCCCATGTCGCCTCCAGGTCACTGTCTGAGATCCCAGACTAATTCCGGCGCGGCCTCATACCGTCGCGGCCCCCGCGACGGTGGAATAGCCCCATGCCGGAAACTGCGCAGATCGCCACCGTATCCGTGGACGACCCGTTGACCAGGGACAGCGTCGTCGCCGTCGCCCGCGCGGGGGCCAGGGTCCAGGTCGGGGCCGCCGCCGAAGCCCGCATCGCGGCAGCGCGCGCGCATGTGGACGCGCTGGCCGAGAGCCCCACCGCGACCTATGGCGTATCCACCGGATTCGGCGCGCTGGCCACCCGCCGGATTCCTCCGGAGCGGCGGGTCGCGCTGCAGCGCTCGCTGATCCGCTCGCACGCGGCGGGCGCGGGTCCGGCGGTGGAGCGGGAGGTGGTGCGCGCGCAGATGCTGCTGCGGCTGCGCACCCTGGCCACCGGGCACACCGGGGTGCGTCCGCAGACGGCGGCGGCATTGGCGGCGTTGCTCAACGCCGACCTCACACCCGTCGTGCACGAATACGGTTCGCTCGGCTGCTCGGGCGATCTGGCCCCGCTGGCCGCCGTGGCATTGGCACTGATGGGGGAGGGCGTTGTCACCGGGGCGGACGGCGAACCGGTCGACGCGGCGACAGCGTTGCGCGCCAACGGCATCGAGCCGGTGACCCTGCACGAGAAGGAGGGTCTGGCGCTGACCAACGGCACCGACGGCATGCTCGGCATGCTGGTGCTCGCGCTCGACGATCTGCGCGCCCTGCTCGATATCGCGGATCTGACGGCCGCGATGAGTGTGGAGGCGCTGCTCGGCACCGACCGCGTCTTCGCCGCCGACCTGCAGGCGCTGCGTCCGCATCCGGGGCAGGCCGTATCGGCGCGGCGTATGCGACTGGCGCTGGCCGATTCTCCGATCGTGGCCAGCCACCGGGGTCCGGATTGCAATCGGGTGCAGGACGCCTACTCGCTGCGCTGCGCGCCCCAGGTGCACGGCGCGGCCCGCGACACCGTCGCCTACGCCGAATCGGTGGCCGATCGCGAATTGGCCGCCGCCGTGGACAACCCGGTGGTGCTCGCCGACGGCCGCCTGGAATCCAATGGCAATTTCCACGGCGCCCCGCTGGCGTATGTCCTGGATTTCCTGGCGATCCCGCTCGCGGACGTGGCGAGCATGGCCGAGCGGCGCACCGACCGGATGCTGGATGTCGCGCGCTCGCACGGACTTCCGCCCTTCCTCGCAGATGATCCCGGCGTCGACTCCGGCCATATGATCGCCCAGTACACCCAGGCCGCAGTGGTGAGCGAACTCAAGCGGTTGGCCGCGCCCGCCTCGGTGGATTCCATTCCGAGCAGCGCCATGCAGGAGGATCACGTCTCCATGGGCTGGTCGGCCGCGCGCAAGCTGCGCCGGGCGGTGGACGGACTGAGGACGGTGCTGGCCATCGAATATCTCACCGCCGCGCGGGCTTTGGACCTGCGCGCGCCGCTGCTGCCCGGTCCGGCGACGGCCGCCGCGCTGGCATTGCTGCGCACCGAGGTCCCGGGCCCCGGCCCGGACCGCCACCTCGCCCCCGAGATCGCCGCCGCCGAAGCACTGCTCCGCTCCGGCGCGCTGCGGCGTGCGGTGGCCCCCTACCTCGACAACGAAAGGCACGATTCATGACTCGCACGGTGCGCGCGGCGCGCGGAACGGCGCTGACCGCCAAGAACTGGCAGACCGAGGCCGCGCTGCGTATGCTGCACAATAATCTAGATCCCGAGGTCGCCGAGCGGCCACAGGATCTGGTGGTCTACGGCGGCACCGGCAAGGCCGCCAGGGACTGGGCCAGCTTCGACGCCATCACCCGCGAACTGACCGCATTGGAACTCGACGAGACGCTGCTGGTGCAGTCGGGTCGCCCCGTCGGTGTCTTCCGCACCCACGAGTGGGCGCCCCGCGTGCTGATCGCCAACTCCAATCTGGTTGGGGACTGGGCGAATTGGCCCGAGTTCCGGCGACTCGAATCGCTGGGCCTGACCATGTACGGGCAGATGACGGCGGGCTCCTGGATCTATATCGGCACCCAGGGCATCCTGCAGGGCACCTACGAGACCTTCGCCGCCATCGCGGACAAGCGCTTCGGCGGCACGCTCGCGGGCACCCTCACGGTGACAGCGGGATTGGGCGGCATGGGCGGCGCCCAACCGCTCGCGGTCACCATGAACGGCGGTGTGGCACTGGTGATCGAGGTGGACGCGGCCCGCGCGCGCAGGCGCCTGCACGATCGCTACCTCGATGAGATCGCCACCGATCTCGACGATGCGGTGCGCCGGGTATCGGCGGCGCGCAAGGCGCGAAAAGCGCTGTCGGTGGGGCTGATCGGCAATGCGGCCGAGGTGCTGCCGCAATTGCTGGCCAGTGGGTTGGCGGTCGATATCGTCACCGATCAGACCTCGGCCCACGATCCGCTGTCCTACCTGCCGCGCGGTATCGAGGTCGACGACTGGTCGGACTACGCGCGCAAGAAGCCGGACGAATTCACCGAACGCGCCCGCGAGTCCATGGCCGACCACGTCAATGCCATGCTCGGCTTTCTCGATTCGGGTTCGGAGGTGTTCGACTACGGCAACTCGCTGCGCAGTGAGGCCAAACTCGGCGGCTGCGACCGGGCCTTCGACTTTCCGGGCTTCGTACCCGCCTACATTCGACCGTTGTTCTGCGAAGGCAAGGGGCCGTTCCGCTGGGCGGCACTTTCGGGCGACCCGGCCGATATCGCGGCGACCGACCGCGCCATCCTCGAGCTGTTCCCGGAAAACGAATCGCTGCGCCGATGGATCACGATGGCGAGCGAACGCGTTGCCTACCAAGGGCTTCCGGCCCGGATCTGCTGGCTCGGCTACGGCGAGCGGCATCTGGCCGGGCTGCGCTTCAACGAGATGGTGGCCAGTGGTGAACTGAGCGCGCCCGTCGTCATCGGGCGCGATCACCTGGATTCGGGCAGCGTCGCCTCGCCCTACCGGGAGACCGAGGCCATGGCCGACGGCTCCGACGCCATCGCCGACTGGCCGCTGCTCAACGCGCTGCTCAATACCGCGTCGGGAGCGAGCTGGGTCTCGATTCACCACGGCGGCGGTGTGGGGATGGGCCGCTCCATTCACGCCGGTCAGGTGAGTGTCGCGGACGGCACCGCGTTGGCGGGGCAGAAGATCGAACGGGTGCTCACCAATGATCCCGGTATGGGCGTCATTCGGCACGTCGACGCGGGCTATGAGCGCGCCGCCGAGGTCGCGACCGAGCGCGGGGTGCGAATTCCGATGCGGGACAACGCGTGACGACCATGAAAGCCATTGAGCTGCTCGCCGATATCGCGGGTGTCGGGCGGGATGTCGCGCGCGGCGGGTATTCCCGGCACCTGTTCGACGCGGGCGAACTCGAGTTGCGCGACTGGTTCACCGAACAGGCCATGCGCCGCGACCTCACGGTGCGAACCGATCGCAATGCGAATATCTGGGCGTGGTGGGGTTCGCCGGGTCCGGGAGCGGTGGTCACCGGGAGTCATCTGGATTCGGTGCCGGGCGGCGGCGCCTTCGACGGACCGCTGGGCGTCACCAGTGCGCTCGCCGCCGTGGATATTCTGCGCGACAAGGGATTCCGGCCCGCCAAACCCCTCGCCATCCTGGTCTTCGCCGAGGAGGAGGGCGGCCGATTCGGGGTGCCGTGTCTGGGTTCGCGGCTGCTCACCGGTGCGCTCGACGCCGACCGGGCGCGCGGACTGCGCGACGGCGCGGGAATCACCCTGGCCGAGGCGGCCACCAAGGCGGGCTACGAGCCGGAGCGCTTCGGCGCCGATCCCGAGGCGCTGGCGCGGATCGGCTGTTTCGTGGAACTGCATGTCGAACAGGGGCGCGGGCTGATCGATCTGGACAGCCCCCTCGCCACGGGCAGCAGCATCATCGCGCACGGTCGCTACCGGTTCAGCTTCGCCGGGCAGGGCAATCACGCGGGCGCGACGCTGATCGGCGACCGGCACGATCCGATGCTGCCCGCCGCGGCAGTGGTGGCCGCGGCGCGAACAGTGGCCGCCGCGACGCCCGACGCGCGGGCCACCGTCGGACGACTGGCGCCCACACCGGGCGGGACGAATGTCATCGCCTCGACGGTGGATCTGTGGCTGGACGCGCGGGTGGCGGGCGCGGGACGGACACCGGCGCTGGTCGCGCAGATCGAGGCGGTGGCGAAAGAGGCTGCCGCACAGGAAGGGTGCACGCTCACCGTGACCGAGGAGTCCTACACCGACGACGTGGTCTTCGACGAGTCCTTGCGGCGCGGCATGGACCGCGTGCTCGGCGGCGTGCCAGCGTTGCCGACCGGCGCGGGACACGATGCGGGCGTGCTGGCGGCCCATGTGCCCTCCGGCATGCTGTATGTGCGCAATCCCACCGGAATCAGCCACGCGCCCGAGGAATTCGCCGAGGCCGCCGATATCGCCGCAGGCGCGCACGGACTCGCCCTGGTGCTGGAGGAACTGGCACGATGAGGTATTGGGCCGAATATGCCTGGCTGCCAACGGGGTTGGCCGAAGCGGTGACCATCGAGGTGACCGGATCGACCATCGCCCGGGTGACCGCCGATACCGCGCGCACCGGAAATATCCTGCGCGGCTTGACCATCCCCGGTTTCGCCAATGGGCATTCGCACGCTTTCCACCGCGCGCTGCGCGGGCGCACCCACGGCGGACGGGGTGACTTCTGGACCTGGCGCGACCAGATGTACGCCATCGCGGCGCGATTGGATCCCGACAGCTACTACCGGCTGGCGCGCGGCGTCTACGCGGAGATGGTGCTGGCTGGCTATACGAGCGTCGGCGAATTCCATTACCTGCACCATGCTCCGGGCGGCGTCCGCTACGCCGATCCGAATGCGATGGGCGCCGCGCTCGCGGCGGCGGCCGACGATGCCGGAATTCGACTCACGCTGCTCGACACCTGCTACCTCACCGGCGGATTCGCGCAGGAACCGACCTCGAATCAACTCCGATTCGGTGACGGCGAGGTGACGGCGTGGGCCGAGCGCGAGGCGGCATTCGACCCGAAGGGCGAATTCGTGCGCAAAGGCGTCGCGGCGCATTCGGTGCGGGCGGTGCCCGCCGCGGCGCTGCGGACCGTCGCCGCGCAGGCCGCGGGTCGTCCGCTGCACATCCACCTTTCCGAACAACCGGCCGAGAACCGGGATTGCCTCGCCGCGCACGGCTGTACGCCCACCGAACTGCTGTCCGAAGCGGGCTTCCTCGGACCGACTACCGTTGCCGTGCATGCCACCCACTTGACGCCGACCGACATCGGGCTGCTCGCCGCAGCCGCGAGCAGCGTGTGCTTGTGCCCGACCACCGAGCGCGATCTCGGCGACGGTATCGGTCCCGCACGGGATCTGGCCGATGCGGGCGTGCGACTGTGCCTGGGCAGCGACAGCAATGCGATCGTCGACGGTCCGGAGGAGTGGCGGGCGCTGGAGTTGGACGACCGGCTCGCCGGGCAGGAGCGCGGCCGTTTCCGACTGGACGAACTGTTCGCCGCCGCGACGGCGCATGAATCGGTCGGCTGGCCGGAGGCGGGTCGGATCGCGGCGGGCGGCGCGGCCGACCTGGTGACCATCGATCTGGAATCGGTCCGCACGGCGGGCGTCGATCCGGCTGCCGCACTGTACGCGGCGACGGCGAGCGATATCACCGAGGTGCTGGTGGCAGGCCGCCGCACCGTGTCGCAGCGACGGCATACCCGCATTGAAAACGTGGAAACCACACTGCGAGAGGAGATTCGGGCGCTGTGGCAATCCTGATCACCGATATCGGCGAGCTCACCACCAATACCGAGGGCGGCCCGCTGCGCGAAGCGGCCGTGGTGGTCGAGGGCGAACGCATCGCCTGGGTCGGATCCGCGTCCGCCGCCCCCGCCGCCGACGCGCGGGTGAGCGTGGACGGGCGGGCCGTATTGCCCGGCTGGGTGGACAGCCACACCCACCTCGTCTTCGCCGGTGATCGCACCGCCGAATTCGAGGCGCGGATGGCCGGCGCGCCCTACCGCGCGGGCGGTATCGCCACCACCGTCGCCGCCACCCGCGCCGCCACCGACGCGACGCTGTCGACCAATCTCGCCCGGCACATCGCCGAGGCGCGCCGACAGGGCACCACCTGCCTGGAGACCAAGACCGGTTACGGACTGAATGTCGCGGACGAGCGGCGGTCGGCGCGGCTGGCCGCCGAGATAGCCGACGAGGTCACCTATCTCGGCGCGCACCTGATTCCGGAAGGGTATTCGGCCGACGCCTACCTGGATCTGGTCTGCGGTGAAATGCTCGACGCGGTAGCGCCTTTCGTGCGCTGGGCCGATGTGTTCTGCGAGACCGGTGCTTTCGACGCCGACCAATCCGACCGGGTGCTGCGCGCCGCCGCCGCCCGCGGATTGGGGCTGCGGGTGCACGGCAATCAACTCGGGCACGGTCCGGGCGTCCAGCTCGCCGTGCGCCACGGCGCGGCCAGCGTCGACCACTGCGCCTACCTCACCGACGCCGATATCGAGGCGCTGGCCGCCTCCGACACCGTGGCCACCGTCCTACCCGCCTGCGATTTGTCCACCAGGCAGCCGCTCGCCCCGGCCCGCCGACTCCTCGACGCGGGCGTCACGGTGGCCATAGCCAGCAATGCCAATCCCGGCACCTCCTACACCACCTCCATGGCCTACTGCGTCGCCACCGCCGTCCTGCAGATGGGGCTGTCGGTGGCCGAAGCCGTGTACGCCGCCACCGCGGGCGGCGCGAAGGCGCTGCGCCGCACCGATATCGGATCCATCGCCGCAGGAACCCGCGCCGACCTCCATGTCCTCGACGCGCCGTCGGCCACCCACCTCGCCTACCGGCCGGGTGTGCCGCTCACCGCCGCCGTCTGGTTGCAGGGGCAGCGGCTCGATATCTCCGGGCCGGATCCGATCTGAATCAGCCGGCGCGCGGACACCGAGCGCGCCGTGCCAGGATATGGCCCATGGAGTTGCGCATTTTCACCGAACCGCAGCAGGGCGCGAGCTATGACACCCTGCTACGGGTGGCCAAGGCCGCCGAGGATCTGGAATTCGCGGCCTTCTTCCGGTCGGACCACTACCTCGCGATGGGTGCCGCCGACGGTCTGCCCGGCCCGACCGACGCGTGGATCACCCTGGCCGGATTGGCGCGCGAGACCAGTCGCATCCGGCTGGGCACGCTGGTGACCGCCGCCACCTTCCGCCTGCCGGGGCCGCTGGCCATCCAGGTGGCGCAGGTGGATCAGATGTCGGGCGGCCGCGTGGAGTTCGGCTTCGGCACGGGCTGGTTCGCCGAGGAGCACCGCGCCTACGGCATCCCGTTCCCGGAGCACAAGTTCGACCGCTTCGAGGAGCAGTTGGCCATCATCACCGGCCTGTGGTCCACCAAACCGGGTGACACCTTCTCCTACGACGGCGAGCACTTCCAGCTCAGCGATTCCCCGGCGCTGCCCAAGCCCGCGCAGGAGCGGATGCCGGTGCTGATCGGCGGGAGCGGCGCGGTGCGTACGCCGCGGCTGGCCGCGCAGTACGCCACCGAATTCAATGTGCCGTTTTTCTCGGTCGAGGAGACCGCCAAGCGCTTCGATCGGGTGCGGGCCGCTGTCGAGCGAGTGGGGCGTCCGGCCGACGATATGGTCTACTCGAATGCCCTGGTGGTCTGTGTCGGCGCGAACGACGCCGAAGTGGCGCGCCGTGCCGCCGCCATCGGCCGCGAGCCTGCCGAGCTGAAGGAGAACGGGCTGGCGGGTTCGCCCGCCGAGGTGGTCGACAAGATCGGTCGCTACGCCGAGACCGGATCGAGTCGAATCTATCTGCAGATGCTCGATCTGAGCGATCTGGATCACCTGGAATTGATTGCCGCGCAGGTGCAATCGCAACTCTGAGCGGGTACGGGCTCCGGAGTCAGCCCGGCTCCGGGGCCGGACCACCCAGCGGGATCGCCCAGCGGGCGTGCGTGTACTCGGGCGAGATGGTGGTGACATCGCAGAGGCGCACCAGTTCGGCCGGGACGCGGCCGCCGTCGAAATGTTCGACGTTGGGCACGAATACGGCCTCGGCCGCCGCGCGCCGCACCGCCGCCACCAGTTTGGCCATTCGTTCGGCGGTATCCGGGCCGAACGTCACCGTTTTGGCCAGTTCGTAGCCGAATCGCTTTGCCAGGCTGCGGATCTGGGTTTCGTCCCAGACCTGGGAGACTCCGGAGACATCGCGCCGCAGATAGCCGAGCGCGATAGGACGTGTACTCATCGGCTCCCGTCCCGGCCGAATTCGGCGGCCGCCGCCGCGGCGGAATGGTTTTCCGACACCGACACCATGTACCCCCTGCGTTATCGTTGGGCTGCGCGCGGGCGAGCGATGACGCCGCCTCCTGGTATTCGCGCGGAATTCGACATTAGGAGCCGGGTCGGAGATCGATCCACAGAAGTGCTCGAAAGTGCGAGATGCATTGACGCCCACCGGGTGTCCCGGTGATGATTATTGGCTTGCGCACACTTGCGCGCACCCGAAATGGGTCAAAAAACCATCCGAATCGGGATACTACACGTTGGTCGCGCACAGGATGCGAGATTGCATTCCGTAGACTTCACCGGACAAATCGCGCACCCGCCCACGAAGGAGCTGTCAGTGACCGACCGTCCGACACAGGGCCTCGTGATCGCGATGGGCGTCTCCGGATCCGGCAAGTCGACGGTGGGCGCGCTGCTCGCCGCGCGCTTGGGTGTGGACTACGCCGAGGGCGACGAATTCCATCCGCCCGCCAATGTGGCCAAAATGTCGGCGGGTATCCCGCTCACCGACGCCGACCGGACGCCGTGGCTGGACCTGATCGCGACTTGGCTGACGGCGCACCGGGAACGGGGTGGCGTGGTGAGCTGTTCGGCCCTCAAACGCAGCTACCGCGATCGCCTCCGCGCCGCTGCCCCGGAGGCCTTCTTCCTGCATCTCGCCGCCGACCGCGCCGAGCTCATGGCACGAATGACCGGCCGCGCCGGGCATTTCATGCCCGCTAGCCTGCTCGACTCACAGTTGGCCGCGCTGGAACCACTCACCGTCGAGGAGAAGGGCACCACTTTGGACGCCACCAGGGCGCCCGCCGAACTCGTCGACGAAGCGCTGGGGGCGCTGGTCTAGCCGAGATCCGCCCGGATCACGCGGCCGGACAAACCTTCTCCGACAGCTGCGGAATGCAGACCCCGCCCGCATCCGCGATGAGCAGCCCGGTCCCCACCACCAGTGCGCCCAGCGCCACCGCGGCGAACACCAGCACCCACAGCAGTCCGGGCAGGCGGGTCAGCCGGGCGAGTTGATCGGCGTCGGAATCGCGGGTCCCGCCGTGGCGGCGGGATCGGCTGCGCTGCAATTCGATCACCGGCCGCAGGCCCGCGAACAGCAGGAACCACGCGCCGAGATAGGCGAATCCGGCCTGAAGGACATCGGTGCCGAACCACGACACCGCGAAAACCGCGGCGCCGACCAGGAATACGGTGAACAGGCCGTAGATATTGCGCACCTTGATCAGCAGCGCGAGCAGCAGCGCGATGATGACCCACAGCATGAGCGTGATGCGGTGCGCGCCGAGCAGCGCCGCGAAGGCGAGCCCCACCAGCGCCGGGGCCGGATAGCCCGCGAAGGCGGTGAGGATCATGCCGAGTCCGTAGGGCTTACCGCTGGATACGGTCAGACCCGAGGTATCCGAGTGCAGCGTAATGCTATTGAGCCTGCGCCCGGTCAGCAGCGCGACCAGCGCGTGCCCGCCCTCGTGCGCGATCGTCACCACATTGCGCGCGAACCGCCACAGCGGCGTATAGCCGACCAGGATCAGCGCGCCCGCCGCCGTCGCCGCGATGAGCTGCCACGGCGGCGGAGTCTGCGTGGTGGTGAGCCGATCGAGGATGGAGGTGCCGTGCTCGACGAATTCCGCGGTGTCCACTGCCGCACCATAGCCGCCGGGCTGCCGCCGCGTCAGGTCCGCTGTTCAGGGCCGGGCCTTCAGGGACAGACAACAGCGCCCGACTCGGCCGAACGCAATGCCGCCGACAAGACGGAGAGGCCCGCGAGCGCGTCGCGCGGATCGACCGGGACGGGCGCGCCGTCGAGCAGCGCGTCGGCCATCGCGGCGTAGAAGGCCGGGTAGTCGCCGGGCAGCGAAGGCACCGGCGTGGGATCGGGCTCGGTGCCCAGTGTGCCCCAGCGCTCGGATGCTATTGCGCCCCACGGCTTTCCGTCATCGGGGCGGCGGCCTGCGCGCAGCTCGTCCTCCTGCGGGTCCAAGCCGTGACAGACGTAGCCTGCCGTGGAGCCGAGTACCCGGAAGCGGGGGCCGAGTCGCGGCGTCACCGCGCTCATCCATAGGTGTGAACGCACCCCGCATGTGTGGGTCAAGGCGACGAAAGCATCGTCGTCGGAACTGATTCCGGCGCGGCGGGCGTCCAATTCGCAGTAGACCGAGCGGACCGGACCGAACAGTGTCAGCGCCTGATCGATGAGGTGCGGCCCCAGATCGAAGAGGATGCCCGCGCCCTCGGCGCTGCCGCCGAGTTCGCGCCAACTGCCCTTGGGCACCGGCCGCCAGCGCTCGAATCGGGATTCGAAGCGTGCGACAGTGCCGAGCCGCCCACCATCGACCAGTGCCCGCACGGTCCGGAAGTCGCCGTCCCAGCGGCGATTCTGGAATACCGACAGGGCCAGGTCCGCGCGTTCGGCTCGCTCGATGAGATCCTCGGCCTCGGCGACGGTGACGGTGAACGGTTTGTCGACCACCACCGGCAATCCGGCCGCCAGCGCCCGCGCGGCGAGCGGCGCGTGCGCGGCATTCGGGGTGGCGATCACCACCAGGTCGATTTCGGTTGGGCGCGTGAACAATTCCTCGACGTCGGCCAGTACCCGCACACCGGGATACGCCGCGCGCGCCTGCCGCGCGCGCTCCGCCGAGGCGGTGACCACCGTCGATACCCGCATTCTCGGGTCGGCCGCGATGAGCGGCGCGTGGAATACCGATCCGGCGAGTCCGTATCCGACGATGGCGACCTGGAGTCTGCTCATTCCCGAAAATCTACGGGACGCAGGCGGATTGCGGGGCCGGGGTGGGTGGAATGGCGGGTTCGGTGGCGGCCCGAACGATTCGAGGTGTTCGAGCAAACCGGTGGCTTCGGTAAGGACGGTCGGTTCGGCACATTGGGTCGGTGCGTTCAGGATGCCGTGGTGGATCGCCGGGCGCAACCGGAGGGCGGGTCGGGGTGCGCGGGTCGGCGGTGGGGGGTGTCGGCGGTGCTGGACGGTTCGGCGGCGCTCGGCGCTGCGGTTTCGCTCGTAAATCGGCTCTTGACGCGCCGCAGGCGATCCCTCAGCTATCTGGACGTTCGTCCATGAATACCCGAATCGGAGACGCAGTGGCAATCTTCTGGCAAATATTAATATCTCCTGAAATCTTCGCATAACGGATCAATCTCCGGATAATTAGCGTGGCAAACGTCACTTCGGCAATTTCCCGGCACGATCGATGTTCTATTTGTTCGAGCATTTTGCGCGACTGACATGCGGATTTACGTTTCGTTGACGAATTCCTACGCGATCCGATCACGCTCCGATTTCGACCCGAGCGGTGAACGTGTTCATCGAAATATTCACCGACCTGACCTACGGTTCTGAAACGCATCCGATTCAACGTTGATTCGACGCCTGTGATCGCGGCGAACTCGGCAAGGTGAGTTCGTTATCTCACGGAACGAACGGAGCCAGCTCATGCGTATCCCACTGCATACCGCGCACGCGAACAATGGCACATCCCAGGCCGGGCCGTCGGCCGAAATACCGGAGGCTCGGGTTATTCCCCGGCTCTCGGCGGAAAATCTGCGGCTGCTCCCGCAATCGGTGCTCCGACCCGGATTCCTGCCGCGGGAACTGACCACCGGAATTCTGCACCTGGGCTGCGGCGCGTTCCATCGCGCCCATCAGGCGCTGCTGACCCAGCACGCCATGACCGCGACGGGCGAGCGGAACTGGGGCATCGCCGCCGTCGCCATGTCGCGACCCGAGGTGGTGACGGCGCTGCGCGCCCAGGACAACCTCTACACGACCCTGCTGCACGACGCGGACGGGGCGCGGGTGGAGGTGGTCGGCGCGCTCACCGAAGCCGTCCACGCCCCGACCGACCGGCGCGGCATCGCGGCTCGCATCGCCGATCCGAACACCCGGATCATCACCCTGACGGTCACCGCGAGCGGATACGGCCTCTCGCCGGTGACCGGTCGGCTCGACCTCGGCGCCGACGCCATCCACCACGACCTGCGCAGCCCCGCGACACCCAGCACCCCGATCGGTATGCTCACCGCCGGACTCGACCTGGTGCGCAGGCGCGGCGGCACCCCGCCCGCGATCATCAGTTGCGACAACCTCTGCGGTAACGGAACCAAACTGCGCGGCGCGGTCATCGAACTGGCCGGATTGCGCGAGGAGGCACTGGCCGACTGGATCGCCCGCAATGTGCGCTTCCCCAACAGCGTCGTCGACCGCATCGTGCAGCCGGGCACCCCCGCCGAACTGGCGGTGGCCCGCAACGCGCTCGGCGGTATCGAAGATCTCGCGCCCATCGCTGCCGAACCCTTCATGACCTGGACCATCGAGGATTTCGACGGTCCGCGCCCGGCCTGGGAGGCGGCGGGCGCCCGCTTCGTCAGCGATGTCACCGACTACGAACAGGCGAAACTGCGGCTGCTCAACGGCTCCCACATGCTGTTGGCCTACCTCGGTGCGCTCGCGGGTCACCGCACCATCGCCGAGGCCGCGGCCGATCCCGATCTCGCCGCGCTGACAAGGCAATTCATGGTGCGCGAACAGGGGCCGACGCTGCGGCTGCCCGCCCCCGAACTGCGCCGGACGGTGGACGGACTGCTGCGCCGATTCCGCAATCCGGCGATCCGCCACGATATGACCAGGGTCGGCCGCAACGGTTCGGACAAGATGGTGCCGCGCGTGGTCGGCGCGATGTGCGAGAACATCGCCGCGGGCCGCCCGACCCCCGCCGCGACCCTGCTCATCGCGGCCTGGATCCAGACCTTCGCCGTCGCGGACCGACCCGGTGCGGTGCTCGAGGTGCTCGATCCGCACGCCGAGACGCTCGCGGCGGCGGCGGCCGAACCGGATCCGCACCGCAGGGCGGCGAAGTTCCTGCGGCGCAGGGATATATTCGGGACATTGCCCGACCCGCGGCGGGTGCGCGGCGAAGTGGCCGCCGCACTGGGCGAATTCGCCCGCGACGGAATTTCGGCGACGGTGCGGCGCAGGCTGACACCGGAATTGGAGAGGAGTGTGGCATGACGGCGGTGAAACCCGTGCGCGCGGTGGTCTTCGATATGGACGGACTGCTCATCGATTCGGAGACACTGGCGATGGAGTCGCTGGTGAGCGTGGGTAGCGCACTGGGCTACCCGATGTCGGGTGCGCTGTGCCGCAGCATGATCGGCGTGCCCGCCGACCGCTGCCGCGAACTGGCCGTCGAGGCGCACGGCCCGGATTTCCCGGTGCGGCGGTTCTTCGCGCTGCACGAGCGGCATCTGCGCGATCTGGTCGACGCGGGTCGACTCGCCACCAAACCGGGCGCACTGGAACTGCTCGACGAGTTGGCGCGTCGCGGGATTCCGAAAGCCATCGCCACCTCGTCCTCGCGCGAGCGCGCTGATCATCATCTGGCGCTGGTCGGTATCGCGAACCGCTTCGACGCCGTGATCACCCGCCAGGACGTGAGCAACGGCAAACCCCATCCCGAGCCCTACCTCACGGCCGTGTCCGCACTCGGCGGACTCGCGGAAACCACGCTGGCCCTGGAGGATTCGCCCAATGGCCTGGCCGCAGCCCATGCCGCGGGGCTGCGCTGCCTGCTCATCCCGGATCTGGTGCAACCCACCGTCGCCTCGATGGGCAAGGCGCATCGCATCTATCCCGATCTGTTCCGCGCCATCGACTACATCGCCGCGGCCAACTCCTGGCGCGATAGCGCGGCGTAGGTGTAGCTCCGGCCGTGCGCCGGTCCGAGGTCGGCTTCGCCGGCAGCGTCCATTGGGGAGTGTCGTTCCGCGCCGGGTGAATTCGCCCGGCGCGGAACACTCACTGCTGGAGTCGGGTCAGCAGGTCGTGCAGGGTGCGCAGTTCGGCGGGGGACAGCTCGGTCAGGGCCGGCGGAGCCGGATCGGGTATCTCCGCTGCCTGAACCAGCACGGTGCGGCCCGCCTCGGTGAGGGTGACGAGTTTGCAGCGGCGATTGTCGGGGTTGGTATCGCGCACGACCAAGCCGCGCTCGACCAGGTCGTTGACGGCCACGGTGGCCGCGGGTTTGTCGACGACGGCGGCGGCGGCCAGTTGGGACAGGGTCATGGCTCCCGCGCGCAGCCGTTTGAGGACGCGAATCCGGCTGAACGGCAGACCGGTTCGCTCGGCGACGGCGCGCCGCCACGGATCCCGGTGCTCCATCACCGTGTGGGTGAGCAGCGACCAGACCGTGTCGGCGGTGGGTTCAGCGGACATCGGCGAGCACCTTCTGTTCGAGCATCGGGGCGACGCGTTCCTGTGAACGTCGCGCCCACGCAGTATTCGAGAGCAGACCCAGCAGCGCCACCCCCGCGGTGAATACCGCGATGACCCACCACACTCCGGTCGTGCTCAGCAGTCCGCACAGTGCGACGCCGACACTGACGCCGACCTGGCGGCTGGTCGAGGCGACGGCGGCGGCCGCGCCCGCCCGATCCAGCGGCATCCCGCTCACGGCCGAGGTGGTGATGGGCGCGTTCACCGCGCCGAAGCCGAGACCGAAGACCGCGAAGATGCTCAGCAGCACCCACACCGGGGTGTGCGGATCGAGTTGGGTGAGCGCGAGCGCGGCGGCGGTCATGGCGATGCCCGCGATCAGCAGTGAGGGGCGGGTGCCGTAGCGGCCGACCAGTCGTCCGGACAGCGGTGAGGACACCAGCGTGGCCATCGCCATGGCCAGGTAGAGGATGCCGGTGTGCACGGCCGAATATCCGCGCACCGACTGCAGATAGATCGAATTGGTGAACAGGAACGCGCCAAGGCCCGCGAAGGCGAAGACGGCGATGACGGTGGCCGAGGAGAAGGGTGCGCTGTGGAAGAAGCGCAGATCGATGAACGGCTCCGCGTGCCTGCGCTCGTACCAGATGAACGCGCCCACCGCGAGGACGGCGGCCAGGAAGATGGCAGGCTGGGCTTCGATCAGCCCGAACATCAGGGTGAACAGGAAGATCATGGCCAGCAGTTGACCCACCGGATCGAATCGGCGCACCCGACTCGACTTCGATTCGGGCACCAGGATCGTGGTGAGCACGACGGCGACCGCGCAGATCGGCAGGTTGATCCAGAACACCGACTGCCAGCCCCACGCGTCGATGAGCACGCCGCCGACGATCGGTCCCAGCGCCATGGCGATGCCGACCACCGCGCCCCAGATGCCCACGGCGCGTGCGCGTTCCATTCTGCCGGGGAAGACGGTGGTGATGATCGACATGGCGACGGGATTCAGCATCGACCCGCCCAGGCCCTGCACCAGGCGCGCGGCGATGAGCACCTCGATGTTGGGGGCCAGGCTGCACAGCAGCGAACCGATGCCGAACACGATCAGCCCGATGCGGAACATCCGCTTGCGGCCGAACCGGTCCGCGGTCGCGCCCGAGAGCAGGTAGAAGGTGGCCAGGGTGAGGGTGTAGATGTCGATGATCCACTGCAGCCGGGTCATCGAGGCGTTCAGGTCCGTGCGGATGGCCGGGATGGCGACATTGACGATGGAGGCGTCCATCGACACGATGAACAAACTCAGGCAGCAGGTAGCCAGGACGAGCCATTTCCGCCGCGCGGACGGGTCCGCCACCGTTGTAGTCATACAACGATTGTGTCGTTACAACTGTTCGAATGGCAAACGTTTCGCGCTGTGGCGACGATCACCGCCGCGCGCCGCGCAACGCTTCTTCCACGAATGCGGTCGTATAGGTCTCTTCCACCTTGATTCGGTCCCGCACCGGGGCCACATTGCGGGAGTACCTGCCCAGGATGTTCCGGACATTCTGCGCCCCTTCGGGTTTCATCAGGCCGGTGCCGTTGAACATGCCTATGGAGTCGCGGATGGACTGGATGTAGAGATCCTTTCCGGCATTGGCGTACTGCGGGGGCATCTTGGCGGCTATCTCCTCCGGCGTGTGCGCGGTGATCCACCGCAGCGTCTGCACGAAGGCCGCCACCAGTTTGCGGACGATATCGGGATGCGCGTCGATGGTGTCGCAGCGCATGTACAGCGAGGTGGACGGGTAGAGCCCGCCGAGTGCGGCGCGGGTGCCCGCCTCGGTGCGCATATCCACCAGCACCTTCGCCTCGCCGGAGGTCACCATCTGCGCCACGGTCGGATCGGTGGTCATGCCCGCGTCGATGCCATTGTGGTTCATCCCCGCGATGAAGGTCTGTCCCGCACCGACTTTCACGCGGGTGTAGTCGGCGGTGGTCAAACCTTCCTGACCGGTGAGCGCCTGGGTCAGGAAGTCGGTGGAGGACCCGAGCGAGGTGACGCCGAGATTGCGCCCCTTCAGATCTCGCACCGAGGTGATGGCGGCCGTGTCGGCCTTGGACACCAACTCCACCTCACCGGGCACATCGGCGAACTGGACCACCGATTTGAGGCACTGATCCTTGGCCTGCAGATCGATGGTGTGGTCGTAGAAGCCGATCACCCCTTGCACATCGCCGGTGAGCAGCGCGGTTTCGGCATTCGCGCCGGATTGCTCGCCGAGCAGCTTCACATCGATATCGTTCTTCTCGAAGAAGCCGAGCTGCTTGGTCAGCATGGCCGGAAGGTAGATCACCTTCTCCAGACCGCCGACCATGATGGTGATCTGCGGTCGTCCGTCGGCCATCGGGATGGTGCGCGAATCCCGGCAGCCCGCCGCGAACAGGGTGGTCGCGGCCAGCAAGGCAGCCGCGAAATGTTTGCCATAACCCATGATTCAGATCCCGTGACTCGACTGCGCCTGCGACGGACGCCATTTCAGCAACTTCGCCTCGGCGAAACCGATGGCCCATTCGGCGATGAGGGCGATCACGGTGATGATGATCATGCCCGCGTAGATGCCCGCCGAGTCGAAGGTGCCCTGCGCATTGCTGATGAGCAGACCTAAACCCTTCGAGGCCCCGGCGTATTCGCCGACGACCGCGCCGATGAGGGCGAAGCCGAATGCGGTGTGCAGGCTGGACAGGATCCAGGTGGTCGCGCTGGGCAGCACGATGGCGGTGAGCACCTGCCGCTTGCTCGCGCCGAGGATGCGCGCGTTGTTGATGACATTGCCGTCCACTTCGCGCGCGCCGGTGAACGCGTTGAAGAACACCGCGAAGAACACCAGCACCACCACCGTGGCCACCTTGGACTGCAATCCGAGCCCGAACCAGATGATGAACAGCGAGGCGAGCACGATGCGCGGAACCGCGTTGAGCGCCTTGATGAACGGCGCCAGCACCTCGGCCCAATACCGGCTGCGCCCGAGCAGCGTGCCCAGCACGACACCCGCCACCGTGCCGATGGCGAAGCCGAGGACGGCCTCCTGCACCGTGGTGAGGATCTGCAACCAGATGGAGCCGAATTGGGTGCCCTCGCCGAACCATTCGACCAGGCGGTGCCAGATGAGCGACGGCTTGGAGTAGAAGAACGGGTCGATCCACAGCGTCGCCGTCAGCTCCCAGGAGCCCAGCCACAGCGCGACCAGCGCCAGGCGCAGACCCCAGGTGCGAATCCGGTCGCGTCGCACGGTGGTCCGCACTCTGGCCAAAATCTGCGCGTCGGTCTCGCCCGCATCGCGGACCTCGTTCTCGATCACCTCATGCGACACGGGAGGCTCCCTGCGCTCGCGCCGCCTCGACCTGATCGCGCAGCGTTTCCCATATCTCCCGGTAGATTTCCCGGAATTCGGCGGTCAGGCGCACCTCCTCGACGGCGCGCGGCCGGGCCAACCCGACCGGGAAATCACCGCACACGGTGGCCGGGCTCGCCGTCATCACCACGACCCGATCGGCGAGCACGATGGCCTCCTCCAGATCGTGGGTGACGAAGATGACCGCCGCCCCGGTGCCCGACCAGACCCGCAGCAGTTCGTCCTGCATGAGTTGGCGGGTCTGCACGTCCAGCGCGCTGAACGGCTCGTCCATCAGAATGATCTCGGGCTCGTTGACCAGTGTCTGCGCCAGCGCGACCCGCTTGCGCATACCGCCGGAAAGTTGATGCGGGTAGTAGCCCTCGAATCCGGCCAGGCCGACCTTCGTGACCCAAGCCGCCGCCTGCTCCCTGGCCGCCGCTTTGGTCGCGCCGCGCAGGCGCGGGCCGAGTGCCACATTGTCCAGCACGGATTTCCACGGCAGCACCGCGTCCTGCTGGAACATGTAGCCGACGCCGTCGGGAATGCCGCGAACATCCTTGCCGTGCACCAGGGTTCGGCCCGAGGAGGCGGGTTCGAGCCCGGAGACCAGCGACAGGGTGGTCGACTTGCCGCAGCCGGTCGGCCCGACCACGGCGACGAATTCGCCTGCGGCGACTTGAAGATCGAGATGTGCCACGGCGGTGTGAATACCGCCGCCCGAGCCGGGAAATCGCTTCGTCGCGTCGCGCAGCTCGATGAGTGGATCGGTCATGCTGATGTAACTCCTACAGATTGGTGCACCGGAAGTTACGTGGGCGCGGTCACAGTCCGCCGGTATTGCGCACAACCGTGACAAACCGGCCGATTCGCGGGTTCTGCGCATTGTGCTCGACCAGGAATAGGTGCATTAAGCTGCGGCAATGGCCAGAGCGGGATCACCGGCCTTCCGGTTGCGCACCCAGGTGCTGATATTGCAGATCGTGATCGTGACACTGACCCTCGGCGTCGCGTTCGCGGTTTTCGGCTATATCAGCGACCGCCGCCTCGGCGAGGCATACGGTCAGCGCGCGCTCGCCATCGCCCGCACCGTGGCCGCCGACCCGATGGTCCGCGCACAGGTCGCGGGCTACGCGCCGCAGAACCTGCTCCCCGAACCCGCACTGCGCGAACGTCTCTCCGACGGCCCGCTCGAGCGATTGGCCGTGGACACCACCCAGCGCACCGGCGCGCTGTTCGTGGTGATCACCGATGACGCGGGCATCCGGCTGGCCCACCCGGACCGGGGCAGACTCGGCGAACACGTCAGCACCGATCCCTCCGGCGCGCTGGCGGGCCGCGAACCGATCCTGACCGAGCGCGGCACCCTGGGCAATTCGGTGCGCGCCAAGGTTCCGGTGCTCGAACCCAATGCCAATCGGGTGGTCGGCGCGGTGAGTGTCGGCATCTCCACCGAGGACATTCGCGATCAATTGCTCGCCGATCTGCGCACGGCGGCACTGCTCGTCGGCGCCGCACTGGCACTCGGTGTCCTCGGATCTGCCTTGCTGGCCCGGCGCTGGCGCGGCCTGACCCTCGGACTCGAACCGAATGAGCTGGCCGAACTGGTGCGCGGACAGGCCGCGGTGCTGCACGGTATCGGACGCGGCGTGCTGGCCGTCGACGCGCGCGGGCGCACCACCTTCGTCAATGACGAGGCGCGCAGGCTGCTCGGCATCGAGGCCGAGGTGGGTCAGCCGGTCGCGGGGATCGGACTCACGCCTCGGGTCTCGGAGGTGCTGGGGACCCTCGACGGGCAGCCGAGGCTCGCCGCGGTCGGCTCGCACATCGTCGTGGTGGCCGCGCGACCGGTCAGCCGCGACGGCCGCGACCTCGGTGCGGTGCTCACCGTGCGCGATCGCACCGACGTCGAGGCGCTGACCAGGCAACTCGACGCGGTGCAGTCCATGAGCACCGTGCTGCGCGCCCAGCGCCACGAATTCTCCAACAAGCTGCACCTGCTCAGCGGGCTGCTGCACCGGGGCAGTGTGACGGAGGCGGCGAAGGTGGTGGACGAACTGGTCGGCGCGGGTCCGCTCGGACCGGCCACACCGGGTATCGACGCCATCCACGACACCTACTTGCAAGCCTTCCTCGCCGCGAAGGCCGCCCACGCCAGGGAGAGCGGTGTCGAGTTGATGCTCGGTGCGAACACCTGGGTGACGGGTCGCCTGGTCGACCCGGTCGATGTCACCACCGTCGTCGGCAATCTGCTCGACAACGCCATCGAGGCGGCGCGGGTGAGCGATTCCGTGAAGGTGGTGGAAGTCGAACTGCTGCAGGAGGATTCGACGCTGCACATCGCGGTCGCCGACAGTGGCGCCGGTGTCGCGAGCGACCTGGCGGACGCGCTGTTCACCGAGGGCGTCTCCACTAAGGCGGACAAGGGCGTGCCGGGCGGGCGCGGGGTCGGCCTCGCGCTGATCCGGCAGATCGCCCGCGCCCACGGCGGCGAGGTGCGGCTGGGCTGCGGGCGGCGGGGCGATCCGCCGCTGGCCGGAGCGGAGTTCATCGCCCGGATGCCGGGCGTACTGGAAGACAGCGAGGTGGGATGAGCGTGACAGATCTGACCGTCCTGGTGGTCGACGACGATTTCCGCGTCGCCGAACTGCACGCCGCGATCGTGGCCGCCATCGCGGGTTTCACGGTGGCGGGCACCGCGAACACGGTGGCCGCGGCGCGCACGGCGGCCACCGAATTCGCCGTGGACCTCGCGCTCGTCGATGTGTATCTGCCCGACGGCTCCGGACTCGACCTGGTGCGCGAACTGTCCTGCGACACCATGGTGTTGACCGCGTCGACGGAGAGTTCCTCGGTGCGGGCCGCGGTCGCGGCGGGCGCGCTGGCCTTCCTGGTGAAGCCCTTTCCGCACACCATGCTGGCGGCCCGCCTCGCCGGATACGCCCGCTATCGCCGGGCGCTGTCGGTGGCGCAGGTGGACAATGCGCGGGTGGAGTCGGCATTGCAGGCGTTGCGGCCCGCCGCGTCGGCCGGGGCGGGCGCTGCCGCCGCGTCACCCACCAAAGAGCTCGTGCTGCACACGATCCTGGAATCGGCGGTGCCGCTGTCGGCGGGGGAGGTCGCGGGCGCGATCGGAATCTCGCGGGCCACGGCACAGCGCTACCTGGCCGCGCTGGTCGGGTCGGGGCGCATTCTGATGCGCTTGCGCTACGGGACGACGGGGCGACCGGAGCAGGAATACTCGCCACGAGGGTGAACACGCAGGGTCGGGTCGGTCACGGCGCCTGCACCGGACCGCGGGTGTTCGCCGGCATCGGCTACGGTCGGATTGTGGATGGTGCGCGTCGGGTGGGTGTGCGGAGACGGGGGCACGAATGGACGCCGGGCGGTGAGGCCGCGCCCGCCGAACTGCCGCCGTGGCGGCGCGTCGACCTGGCCGACGGTGAGCGGGTGGTGGCCAGAGTGGCCGACGGCCCGGTCCCGATCCTGCTGCTGCACGGCTGGGCCATCACCGCCGATGTGAACTTCTGTCACATCATGCAACCGCTGGCGCGCGAGTACGGGGTCCTCGCCATGGATATGCGCGGGCACGGTCGCGGTCCGGCGCTGGAACCGGGCCGCCGCTTCGATATCGCCCGCTGCGCCGACGACGCGGCCGCCCTACTGGACGCGCTCGGCATCGATCGGGTGGTGGTGTGCGGCTATTCGCTGGGCGGCCCGGTAGGTCTGGAATTCGCCCGCCGCCATCGCGATCGCGTGGCCGGACTGGTCCTGCAGGCCACCGCCATGGCCTTCGCGAGTCCGGCGGATCGGTTGGGGCGGTGGCTGTTTCGCGGGCTACGCCCGCTGGCCGACCGCAGTCCCGGCATCGGCCGCTCCGCGCCGGTCACCTACTTCCGCCACGTCCGCACGCGCGGAGCGCGCAATGCCGCCTGGTGGCCGTGGCTGCGCAGCGAACTCATGCTGTGCCATCCGCGAGTGATCGTGGACGTCATCCTCGCCGAATACGCCTTCGACTTCCGACCGCACGCGGATATCCTCGCCGGACTGCCGATCTCGGTGGTCATCACCACCCGCGACGGCGCCGTCCCGCCCGCCGATCAGCGCGAACTCGCGGCACTGCTCGATGCCAGGGTCTTCGAACTCGACGCCGGGCACGATGTCTTCCTCGACGATCCCGACATCTACTCGGCGGCCACCTTCGCCGCCATCGCCCACGTCCATCCCGACGCATGAAAAACCCCGGCATCGAGGCGATCTCGATGCCGGGGCGGTGAAAACTATTGGGTCGCGCCCGACTTGGGGTCCAGGGGCAACGTCGGCTGCGTCTTCGCACCGAAATCGAACATGCCGTCGAGCAGGCCCGCGCGCTCGTCGTAGGAATCGTCACCGATGCGGCCGGTCTTCCAGTTGTCCTCGACGAAGCGCAGGATCGAGGTCTGGTCGGTCAGCGTGTGATCGACGAAATTCGACTTGGCGTAAGGGGATACGACCAGCAGCGGCAGGCGCGGGCCGTATCCGCAGCGACCCTGATACTTGGCGGGCTTGGCCTTGACCTCGCCGCAGACGCCCGCCGAACTGAACGCGTCCTGCTCGGAGGCGGAGTTCATCACGACCTGCGCGGGCTTGTGGTCGTACCAGCCGTCGGAATCGTCATAGGCGATCACGACCGCCGTATCCTGCCACTGCGGCAGCTTCTGCAAATGATTCACCGTCTCCACCAGGAACTGCTGCTCGTCCAGCGGATCGGAGTAGGCGGCGTGACCGTCCTGATAGCCCGGCGCCTTCAGATAGCTGACGGCAGGCAGATGGCCGCCACCGGCCGCCGCCCAGAAATCGGACATGTCGTACTGGTGATTGGCCTGATCGGTCTGCCCGATCTTGTCCACCGCACTCGGCGGCAGATGATGCGGATTGGCCGTGGACTCGTAGTACTGGAACGGCTCGTGATGCGGAATGTAGTCGTCCTTGACGCCGAACGGCTTCGCGCCGTCCTTACCGGTGCCGCCGAGCGCGATGCCGACATTGTGCTTGGCACCGCACACGGCCTTGCCGTCCTCGGTCGCCGTCGGCTTGAAACCGCCCTCGAAGAAACCCCAGGTGATGCCCTTCTTATTGAGCAGATCACCGATATTGGTTCCGGTCATCCGCACCTGGTCGCGGGTGGAGCAGTCGTCACCGAGCGGCTGCGGATCGCCGATGACGGTGTCCTGGCCATTGCCCGCGTTCTCCAGGACCGTGTCCTCGGGGAAGGGTTTGCCCGCGGGCGGCTGCTTCGCGCCGACCCCGTGCGTCTGACCGGAGACCAAATTCAGCGCGCCCGGCGTGGACGGGCCGAAGGTGGTGCCGTAAGAGTTGTCGCTCATCGCGTACTGCTGGGCGTAATTCCACAGCGCCGTCACCGAATTGCCGTCGTAGTAGCCCATCACCAGACCCTGCGGGCCATACAGCGGGGCCTGACACTGGGTGCCCTCGGCGACCTCGGTGTGCTCCACGAATTTATCCATCTTGCCGCCGTTGAACGCGGCCTGCTCATCCTTGTACTCGTGATCCTGATCGCAGGTGACCTGCTGCGTGGGACCGCCGAGCCGGATCGGCTGGAACCTGTTCGGATTGTGCGTCAACAGATCGGGAGTCAGCCCGTCGACCCGCGGCGTACCCGCCTTCGCGGTGAACTTGGCGCCATCGGTGTTGGCGGCATTCGGGTAGGTGCCGAAGTAGTGATCGAAGGACACATTCTCCTGAAAAAGCACCACCAGGTGCTTGATCGGTGTCGCCGTCTCCGACGCCCTGTCGGAACTGCTCGAACACGCTGTCGCGGTGAGCGCGAGCAGCGCCCCGGCCGCCGCCGCGCGCCGGACCCGGTGGGCAGCGCGGCTGCCCCGGATGGTGGACATGTGACCTCCTGGTCGATGAAACAAACGCACGTCCGCGACACCGACCCTGCACCGGGCGCGGCGCGAACGCTCGGGTAATCATGCGCTGACCTTGATGAACGTCCGCTGAAAAGCAGACAAACGCTGCGGGCCGCGCCGGAGTTCACGCGGCGTTCGGTTGGAATTCGCGACCCCGCGATAGGACATGCGGGTGGTAGATGAGAACGAACGCCCGACCGAGACCCCGCGAAAAATCAGCCGCCGCACCCTCTTCGGCGCGGCGGGCGCGGCCGCCGTGGCGGGCGGCGCGGTCGGACTCGGCGGCGGCGCGGTGCTATTCGGCAAACCGAGCGCGCCGGACCTGTGGCGGCGACCCGACACCTCGGGCGCGCCCCGCGTCGGCGGACTGCACCTGCAATTCGGCGGCGACGCCGCCACCGAGGCGGTGGTCTCCTGGCACAGCACCACCCCGATCGCCAATCCGAGGGTGCTGCTCGGCTCGCCCACCGGCGGATTCGGCCAGACCTTCCCGGCCCGCACCGTCACCTATCGGGATGGCAAGTCGCAGAAGGAGGTTCGGGTCAACCACGCGCGACTGACCGGCCTGACCCCCGACACCGACTACGTCTACGCCGCCGTCCACGACGGCGCCACCCCCGAACTCGGCACGCTGCGCACCGCGCCGCGCGGCCGAGCCGCCTTCCGCTGGACCAGCTTCGGTGATCAAGCCACCCCGACCCTCACCAAACAGATCAACGGGGCGTACACCAACGACAATCGCGGCACCCCCGCCGCAGGCGATATCACTGCGGGCATCGAACAGATGGCCCCCCTGTTCAACCTCATGAACGGCGACCTCTGCTACGCCGACCTGGCCACCGACCGGGTCCGCACCTGGTCGGACTGGTTCGACAACAACTCCCGCTCCGCCCGCTACCGGCCGTGGATGCCCGCACCGGGCAACCATGAGAACGAACTGGGCAACGGCCCCATCGGATTCGGCGCGTACCAGGCGTATTTCGACCTGCCCGACTCGGGTTCGGATCCGCAGACGCGCGGGCTGTGGTACTCGTTCACCGTCGGCGCGATGCGGGTGATCAGCCTGGCCAATGACGACATCTGCCTACAGGACGGCGGCAACTCCTACGTCCGCGGGTACTCCGGCGGCGCGCAGAAGCGTTGGCTCGAGACGGAATTGGCCAAGGCGCGCGCCGATCGGAATATCGACTGGGTGGTGGTGTGCATGCATCAGACCGCCGTTTCCACCGCGCGCGTCGGCAACGGGGCCGATCTCGGCATCCGACAGGAGTGGCTGCCGCTGTTCGACAAGTACGGCGTGGATCTGGTGGTCTGCGGGCACGAGCACCACTACGAGCGCTCGCATGCCGTGCGGGGTGTGCTCGGCACCGATACCGTCACGCCCGCACCGGTTTTCGGTGGGGGAGCCGAGATCGATACCTCGAAAGGCACGGTCCACCTGGTCATCGGCGGTGGCGGCACTTCCACGCCGTCGAACAAAGCGCTGTTCGACACGCCCCGCGCGCGGGTGCTCATGAGCGTCGGCGACTACGACCCGAATATCCGGCGCAAGGCGCAGAACTATCTCGAGGAGGACGCGGTGTGGTCCGCCTTCCGGGACCACGAGAACCCATACGGGTTCGTCGCTTTCGATGTCGAGCCGGGACAGAAGGGCGGGCGGACGACAATGCGCGCCACCTACTACGCGCTGACCGGTCCCGCCGGGGAGTTGACGCCGGTGGACCGGTTCACGTTGAGTCGACCGCGTACCGATTAGTACCGGCCGCCGCACACCGAATCCGGTGTGCGGCGGGCCGATTCAGGCCGGATTCGGCACCGCCTGATTCAGGCCGGATTCGGCACCGACTCCGCCTCGGCGAGCTCCTGCTTCCACACCCGGAAACCCTCCTCGGTGTGGCCGCGCCGCCAGTAGCCGGAGATGGACTGTGCCCACTCGGCGGACACAGTCCGTTCGCGGCGGATGTAGCGGCGCAGATCATGCATGATGGCGTGGGCCTCGCCGTGCATGAAGACCTGCACATTGCCGCTGTCCCACGGGGCATTTCGGACCGTCGCGGCGAGCAGTTCGCCCGGTGCCCGGTCGCCGCGCTCCAGCCAGGTGAGTTCGACACCCTCCGGCTTGTCCAGGGGCAGTTTGTCTTCCGGGCCGGAGACCTCGAGGAACACGCGGCCGACGGCGGTGGGCGCCATGGCCTCCAGCGCGGAAGCGATGGCCGGGATGGCGGATTCGTCGCCGGCCAGCAGGTGCCAGTCGGCGTCGGCGCGCGGGGCGTACGCGCCGCCGGGGCCGAGCAGCGAGAGGGTTTCGCCGGGTTGCGCCGCGGCGGCCCACGGACCCGCGATGCCCTCATCGCCGTGGGTGACGAAATCGGCGGCCAGTTCGCCCTTCTCCGCATCGACCTTGCGAATGGTGTAGGTGCGCATGACCTCGCCACCCTCGCGCGGGAACAGGAATTTCACGTACTGGTCGGTGAACTCGTTGGTCTGGTAGTCGGCGAAGCCCGGTCCGCCGAACCAGACGCGGATCAGGTGCGGGGTGAGCCGTTCGGTGCGCAGCACGGTCAGTGTGGTGCGAGTCCGGGCCATGGATCGTCCTCCGATATCAGGGTTAGTTAGGTATACCTTACAAGCTACGCCCCGACTTTGGAATTGTATATATCGCCGACCTATCGCCGACCTATCGGCGACCTATCGGCGATCTCGCGCGCCGAGCGCGGCGATCGCCGCCAACACCACCAGACCCGACCCGAGCAGCAGCGCCGACCGGTAGCCGCTGTGCAGCAGTGGCGCGGCCAGTAGCGGTCCGACCACTTGGCCCACCGCGTATCCCGTGGTCAGTACCGCGAGCGCGCGCGGACCGCGCAGGTTCCCGCCGATACCCGCCGCCAAAGCGACAATGCCCATGAACGTCGCCCCGAACAGCACCGCCGAAATCAGCGCCGCTACCATACCGCCCATCAGTGCGGGCAATGCCATGCCGACCGCCTGCGCCAGCAATGCCGCGATCAGTAACCATGCGGGGGAGTGGCGATGTGCGAGATGGGTCCACAGCACCGTCGACGGGAAGGCCGCCAGGCCGACGAGAATCCAAGCGGCATTGCCGATTTCGGCCGGAGCGGTGCGTTGGACGGCGGCGACGAGGAAGGTGCCCGCGATGATGTACCCGACGCCCTGGAGGCTGTAGCTCGTCATGAGCGCGGCGAACTTTCGACTCCGCGTACGGGAGTCATCCACGGGCGCAGGGGAATTCGACTCCGGCGCGGTGTGTCCTTCGCTCGGTTCGAGTGGCGCATGTCGCGCGAGATCGTCCGAGGTTGTCTGCGTGGTCGCCCGAGCGGGCATCGGATCCACCGCACCGCCCACCAGCGGCCAGGCATATACGACGCACACCACCCCGAGCACCGCGCATCCCACCCACGTCGACTCCCACGACCCATGCGACAGCGCCAGAACCAGCACCCCCGAAGCCGCGATCCCCACCCCGACCCCACCGAATGCCCAACCGGTCAACACCTTTCGCCCACCGGCCGCCACCCCTGCGGCGTGAATCGCCATAACCATGATGAGCGCACTCGCCACCCCGGTAATGGTGCGCAACACGAACCACGCTATCCCGCTGTGCGACAACGGCATCGCCGCCAAGGTCGCGATAAGCGCCACCAGCGCCACCCGCCACACCATCCGCGCGGTCAACAGTCGAGGCGCGACCGCGACCGCCAGCGCGCCGACGAAATATCCGAGGTAATTCCCGGTCGCCAGCAGCGCACCCGTCTGCGTCGACATCCCCGCCTGGTCATGCATCATCGGCAGGATCGGCGTAAACGCGAAGCGCCCCACCCCCATCGCCGCGACCATAGCCGCCCCGCCCCTGGTGACGGCCCGCCATACCGCTGCCCGATCCACCCCATCGGCCACCACCGTCACCGCCATCTCAATACCTCCGCATCCGAGCCACCAAATGACGGTATGCCACCGACATTTCGGCGGGAAATGCCTTATCAACACCATCTATGCGCGCGAGGCATGAAAGGTCGCGCAGTTTCGTTCGCATCCTCCATGCACCTCGGCACCCCGAATCCGAAACAGAGGCGTGTCGATTTCACAACCAAATCTCCTGTGCATCAATGGAATTGAGTTTTGTCACGGAGGGGTAACGGGTGTAGGTTGTGTCGCATGGAACGGGGGTTGACACACCACGACAAATTCTTCCGGTATGTGATGGAGGCGCCGCCGCATGCCGCGTCCGAACTGCGCGCGGTGCTACCGAAAAAGCTTGTGGCCCGTGTGGACTGGGAGGATCTGTCCCCCGAACCGGATACCTATGTCAACAGCGAACTGAAGGCCCGCCATTCCGATCTGGTGTATCGAACGACCCTGGACGGACGCGACGCCTACATCTACATCCTGATCGAGCACCAGACGAAGACCGATCCACTCATGCCGTTCCGGATGTTGGAGTACATCGTCCGGATCTGGGGTCGCTACCTCAAACGCCACCCGAAGTCGCAGACGTTGCCGCCGGTGATCCCCGTGGTCGTGCACGCCGACCAACAGGGGATCAGGTGGAACGGTCCTGTCGATCTGCACGACCTGATCGACGCGGACCCGGACACCCGCGCGGAGATCGGCGAATACCTGCCGCAGTTGCGTTTTATTCTCGACGATGTCTCGGCGATGGACGTCGACGCGTTGCGGGCGCGTCATCTCACCCCGCAGGCCTTCGCGTTGCTGACCATGCTGATCGGTACGAAGAACAACCCCAAGGTCAGGATCCATTTGAAACAGGTGATCGGCGATCTTGTCGAGGCACCGTACGGGACGATTACTCCTGCCGACATCGAGGCGATGGCCGACTACATTTACTATGCAGCGGGTCTCGATCCTAAGGAGTTGGCCAACATGTTCGAACCACTGGGACAAGACGCCAGGGAGATCGCGATGTCCACTGCACAAAGACTCAAGGCCGAAGGAGAAGTCAGTGGGCGAGCCATACTGCTGATCAATCTGTTGACCTTCAAATTCGGTACTCTACCGGCGGCCGTCAGCTATCTCGTCCATCACGCGGACGTCGCTGATCTGGACCGATGGGCGCTTCGTGTGCTGACTGCCGAGAACCTCGATGCCGTCTTCACTCCCTAGCGCGATCGGAGCCGCGCAGGCGCGCAACGATACAATTGACCAGCTCACCCGATTCAGGCCCCACCCGATTCAGGCGACGACCTTCTCCTTGATCAATTCGAAGGACCGAACCCGCTCGTCCACGTCGTAGACCAGGGTGTTGAACATGAGCTCATCGGGTTCGGTGCGCCGCACCAGATCGGTGAGTTGGGCGCGCACGGTCTCGGGCGAACCCAGCAACTGTCCTTGGCGACGCTGCGCCACGAATTCCCGCTCCCGATCATTGCGCGGAAAGTCGGCCGCCTCCTCGGGGGTCGGCAGGGCGCGCGGTCGCCCGGAGGTGAGGTAGGCGAAGGCCAGTTCCCGCGGTCGGGACAGGGCTTCGGCGCGCTCGTCGGTGTCGGCGCAGATCGCGGCGGCGGCGACCATGGCGTAGGGCTGATCCAGATACTCGGAGGGCTGGAATTTGTCCCGGTAGAGGGCCAGCGCCTGTTCGGTGTTGTTGGGCGCGATGTGGTGGGCGAAGGCGAAGCGCAGTCCGAGCAACGCCGCCACCTGGGCGCTGAATCCGCTGGAGCCGAGCAGCCAGATCTCCGGACTCTCGCCGCGACCGGGTGTCGCGATGATGCCGCCCGGCCCGCTGTCGCGGAAGTAGGCCAGTAGCGCGGCCAGTTCCCGGGGGAATGAATCGCCGGACAACCCCTCGCGGGTGCGGCGCAGTGCGAGCGCGGTGGCCTGATCGGTGCCGGGCGCCCGTCCGATGCCGAGGTCGATGCGGTCGGGATGCAGAGCATTGAGGGTGCCGAATTGTTCGGCGACCACCAGTGGCGCGTGGTTGGGCAGCATGACACCGCCGGAGCCGACCCTGATGCGGTTGGTGGCGGCGGCGAGGTGGGCGAGCAGCACGCTCGGCGCGGAGCTGGCGATACCGGGCATATTGTGATGTTCGGCGACCCAGAAGCGTTGGTATCCAAGTGCTTCCGTGCGGCGCGCGGTTTCGGTCGCGGCGGCGAGGCCCTCGCCCGCGCTGCGTCCCTGCTGCACCGGGGCGAGTTCGAGCACGGAAAGCGGGATGTCGATCATGGATCTCCTCGGGACGCGGATGACTCGTTGTGCAACATCGCGCACCGGTCGGCTATTTCCGCCATACGGCCGCAACCGAGTGGTCTGTTGTTTACCGTTGCCCGACTTTCGGATTCGACTAGGGTGTGTCCTGGCACACACGGCGTCACCATGGCGACACACCAGGTCGTGGCCGTGTGCGCAGCGGCCGGGCCGGAGCGGGACCTACTCGGGTGCGTAATACGACCGTCACACCGGCCATGCGATGATCCTGCCGCACATGGTTCGGACGGTCGGCGCGCAGCGCCCGGCCGGCACCGAACGAGGGAAGGACGCAGTATGACAACCTCGGACCGCCAGGCGCCGGACGCTGATCGCGTGGCACCGGAGGCAGGGGTCGGCACCACCGACTCCGAGGGGTATTCGCGCGGGCTCAGCTCCCGCACCATTCAGATGATCGCTATCGGCGGCGCCATCGGCACCGGTCTGTTCTACGGTGCGGGCGGCGCGATCGCGCAGGCAGGACCCGCACTGATCCTGGCCTATCTGGTGGCCGGTCTGGCCATCTTCGTCATCATGCGCGCCTTGGGCGAGTTGTTGACCTATCGGCCGGTCTCGGGCAGTTTCGCCGAGTACGCGCACGAATTCCTCGGCCGCTTCGCGGGTTTCGTGACGGGTTGGTCGTATTGGGCGGTCTGGGTGAGTACCTGCATGGCCGAGATCACCGTGGCGGGCAAGTACGTGCAGTACTGGTTCGATGTCCCGCCGTGGCTGACGGCGCTGGTGGTGTTGGCCATCATGTTCGCGGCCAATCTGATCTCGGTGCGCCTGTTCGGTGAGGGTGAGTTCTGGTTCTCCGCCATCAAGGTCACCGCGATCCTGGCGATGATCGCCATCGGTATCGGTGTGCTGGTGTTCGGCTTCGGCCACGCAGCCAATCCCACGGTCAGCAATCTGTGGAATGACGGCGGCGTCTTCCCGCACGGCTTCGGTCAGGCGCTGCTGGTGTTGCAGATCGTGGTGTTCGCCTACGTCGGTGTGGAACTGGTGGGTGTGACGGCGGGCGAGGCGCGGGATCCGAAGACCACGCTGCGCAAGGCGATCAATACCTTGCCGTTCCGTATCGGCCTGTTCTATGTGGGCGCGTTGCTGGTCATCATGTCGGTGGCGGGTTGGCGGACCTTCCACGCGGGTCGCAGCCCGTTCGTCGAGGTGTTCCAGCAGATCGGGATTCCGGCGGCCGCGGGCATCATCAATTTCGTGCTGCTGACCGCGGCGCTGTCCTCGTGCAATTCCGGTATCTATTCGACCGGTCGCATGTTGCGCAGCCTTTCGCTGCGGCAGGAGGCGCCTTCGAGTCTGGGTGCGTTGAGCAGGCGGTCGGTGCCGTGGGTCGGTATCTGCGTCTCGGCGGCGGCCATGGTGATCGGCGTGATCGTCAATATCATCTCCCCGGACAAGGCGTTCGCCTACATCACCTCGGTGTCCACCATCGGCATCATCTTCGTCTGGGGCATGATCCTGGTCTGTCATCTGTTCTATCGGGCCAAGGTGGCGCGCGGTGAGCTGCCGGCCAGTGACTACCGGCTGCCGGGCGCGCCTTACACCACGGTGCTGGCGCTGGGCTTCCTGGCCTTCGTGGTGGTGCTGCTCTTCTTCACCGAGAGCGGCCGCACCGCCGTCATCGTCGGTGTGGTGTGGGCGGCGCTGGTCTGCGGCGGCTACGCGGTGTGGAACAGGCTCGGCGCCCGCAAGGTCGCGCACTGAGAAAGTCCTTGTGCGCCGGGGCGTTTCGACAAGCCCCGGCGCATTCTCATGCGGTGGTCGCGTCGCGTCGCGGCATCATGGCCGAGGCGCACAGCATCACGATCGCCATACCGGCCACCGCCAGGAAGACCTTGTGCACAGCGGGTGAAAGCTGCTCGGCCGCAGGGTGATCGGCATGGTGCACGGCCGCGTTGACGATCGCGCCGAAGATGGCGATGCCGACCGCGCTGCCCAGTGAGCGGGCGAACAGATTCGCCGAGGTGACCACGCCGCGCTCGGTCCACTCCGCGCTCATCTGCGCGGCGATCAGCGTGGGCGTGGCGACCAGGCCCAGCCCGCTGCCGATGACGAAACACGAGGCGGCGATCTGCAGCAGGCTCGACTGCTGATTGATCAGCAAGGTCGACGCGCCGCCCAGTGCGGCCAGACCGCTGCCGATGGCCGCGGTCGCGCGAAATCCGATGCGCAGGTACACCTTTCCGGCTTGGGAGGCCGACAGCGGCCAGCCGAGTGTCAGCGCGCCGACGGTGAGTCCGCCGAGCAGCGCGCTGCTGCCGAGCACGCCCTGCGCGAAAGTGGGCACATACGAGGTGAGTCCGACCATTATCGCGCCGATCAGCATCGATGCGGTACTGCTGGCGATCACCACCCGCCGGGTGAAGATCCACAGCGGCAGAACGGGATTGGCGGCCCGCGTCTGCACGAACGCGAACAGTGCCAGCACCGCCGCGCCGCCCGCGAAGATGACGATGCTGGTGGGGGAGTTCCATGCCCACGCCTGGCCGCCTTCGAGCAGTCCGAGGATGAGCGCGCCCGCGCCCAGGGTCAGCAGGCCCGCGCCGAGGTAGTCCGCCCGGTGGCGTTGGCGCGGGGTGTTCTCGTTGAAGTGGCGTACCAGCATCCAGGCGGCTACCGCCGCGAGCGGCAGGTTGACGAAGAAGATCCAGCGCCAGCTCAGGTAGTCGGTGAAGATGCCGCCGAGTAGGGGGCCGAGCACTGAAGACAGTGCCCAGACCGAGGCGAGGTAGCCCTGCACCTTGGCCCGCTCGGTGAGGGTGTAGACATCACCCGCGATGGTCATGGACATCGGGCCGATCGCGCCGGCGCCCAGGCCCTGCACCGCCCGGAAGATGATGAGGGCGACCATGCTGGTCGCCATCCCGCACAGCAGCGAGCCGAGGGCGAAGGTCCCGATGCCGATGAGGATGACGGGTTTGCGTCCGATGGTGTCGGCGATCTTGCCGTAGATGGGGGTGCTGACGGCCTGTGCGAGCAGGTAGATGGAGAACAGCCAGGGGAATTGGGCGAAGCCGCCCAGGTTGTTGGTGATGCCAAGCACCGCCGTGGCGATAATCGTGGAGTCCAGGGCCACCAGTCCGCTGGCCAGCATGAGCGAGGCCAGCACCTTGCCGCGTGCGGAGCGAAGTCCGACGGATACCTCTTCTGTGCCGGTCGCCATCCCCGGTCCTTTCGTTAGTCTGTCAAACCACCCGCAAGCAACATATTCCCCGCGCGGCTATTCCCGCCATTCCCGTTGATGGGATCAACCGATGTTCTCGGCGTGGCGGGCATATTTCGCGATCGAGGCGTGTTCTGTTGTGCCGAGGGCGAAACCGCGCCTGTCGCGTGCGACGGGACACGACGAAGGAGTCCATCGATGATCGCTGCGATCAGCTACTCATTGGCTACCGATGCGGGGTGTCGAGTATGACCGAGTCGACGCGAATCGTGTTGGCCGCGCGCCCCGTTGGCGCGCCGACCCCGGCGAATTTCCGCACCGAGACCTACCGGTTGCCCGAAACTGCCGAGGGCCAGGTGCTGCTGCGCACCCGCTATCTCTCGCTCGATCCGTACATGCGCGGTCGGATGAGCGCGGCGAAATCCTATGCCCAGCCGGTGGCGATCGGCGAGGTGATGGTGGGCCAGACGGTGTCGGAGGTGTTGGAGTCGCGCGCCGCCGGATACGCGAAAGGCGATGTGGTTCTCGCCCAGTCGGGTTGGCAGACCCATCAGGTGACGGCGGCGGCCGGGTTGCGCACATTGGATCCGGATATCGCCCCGGTCTCCACGGCGCTCGGCGTGCTCGGGATGCCCGGCTTCACCGCGTATTCCGGTCTGCTGAAGATCGGTCGGCCGAAGGCGGGGGAGACCCTGGTGGTCGCCGCGGCGACCGGACCGGTCGGCTCGGTGGTCGGCCAATTGGCAAAACGCGAGGGGCTCGAGGTGGTCGGTATCGCGGGCGGCCCGCAGAAGGTGGCGTATCTGCGCGAACTCGGCTTCGACGCCGCGATCGACCACCGGGCGCCGGATTTCGCGGCGCAATTGGCGGCCGCGGTGCCCGACGGGATCGATATCTATTTCGAGAATGTCGGCGGAGCGGTCGCGCAGGCGGTCTATCCGCTGCTGAATAATTTCGCGCGCGTTCCGGTTTGCGGTCTCATCGCGCACTACAACGAGGAGGGATCCGAGGGCGCGGATCGATTGCCCGCATTCGTGGGGCGAATCCTGTTCCGCAGCCTCACCATTCGTGGGTTCATCCAGTCGGAGTTCGTCGAGGAACTGCGGCCGCGGTTCCTGCGGGAAATGGCCGGATGGGTCGCCGACGGCACGGTGCGCTACCGCGAGGATGTCGTGACCGGATTGGCGAACGCGCCGGAGGCATTCATCGGCCTGCTGTCGGGTCGAAACTTCGGCAAACTCATCGTGCGGGTCGACTGAGCTGGGATGTCGGTCGCCTCCCCGGATGCGGCCGACACGCCGTCGAGCGGCGGCGTTCGGCGTTTCGGCACCTTAGTGGTGCGGGTCACAACTAGATTGCATTGGGCGCCAATCCGGTGTGTCGGGCTGCTCGCTCGATCTTGGTGCGCTTGAATCTAGGGGTTCAGCGGGTTGTGTCGTGATGATGTGTTCTACCGGCCCGAATGCGGCCGGACGGCTGTCTATTCGAATCTCGGGCATCACCTCAGCATCCGAAAAGGAGCACCGACAGTGAGCATGATTCTGTCCGCGCTGCACGAAACGGTTCTTGCGCAGGTCGGCAATCCGACGCCGGAGGCCCCGCCATTGGCGGACAAGCTGATGCAGATGGGCCGCTACTTCACCTGGATGGTAGAGCTGTCCGGGATTACCGCAATTACCTACGGCGGTGGCCGATTCGCCTGGGAGAAGTGGAATGGCGGCGGATTGCAGTCGCCCAAGATGATCGCGGGCGCCATGGCGGGCGGTGCGGTCGCGACGAGTGCGGGAACGATCATGAACGCCGTCATCGGCAGCTGAGCGCCGTTATCGGCTGAATACTTGGGGCGTCGGGCCGAGTGGCTCGACGCCCTGACATGTGTCTCGCATCACCTGTAATTATATTGTGTGCAATATAATTGCGTACTACTTTGATGGGAGGGCGGGCGCTCGGTCCGTCGAATTCATCGAGGAGTGACCATGCAAGCTCTGTACACCGCCACGGCCACCGCGAGCGGCGCGGGTCGCGCCGGACACGTCGAATCCTCCGACGGTGTGTTGACTCTCGACCTGAGCGTGCCCACCGGACTCGGCGGCGCGGGCGGTGCAGGCACCAATCCCGAACAGCTCTTCGCCGCGGGCTATGCGGCTTGCTTCCACAGCGCGCTGCAGGTGGTGGCCCGGCGCGAGCGGGTGCGGATCGAGGGATCGACGGTGACGGGTGCGGTGTCGATCGGGCAGGTCGGCGCGGGATTCGGACTTGCCGTCACCCTGACGGTGGCGCTGCCCGGTATCGAGCGCGCCGAGGCGGAGAAGTTGGTCGCCACGGCGCACGAGGTGTGCCCGTACTCCAATGCCACGCGCGGGAACATCGAAGTCACCTTGCAGGTGGCGTAGTCAGCGCACGTCGAGCAGGCGCAGGGTCTTCAGGCCAAGGTGCAGGGCCAAGCGATCCTCGCCGCTGGCCAGATCGGTGCCCGTGATCTCCTCGATGCGGCGCAGTCGGTAGTAGAGGCTGCCGCGATGCAGACGCAATCGGTCGGTGGTGCGTTTGATATCACCCGCGTAGTCGAGGAAGCACTCCAGGGTTTCGATGAGGGCGTCGCGATTGCTGTTCTCGCACACCAGAAGTGCTTGCAGGCCCGCGGGCAGACCGCGCTGCAGCCGCTCCGGGCTCAGCTCGGACAGCAGTGCGTAGACACCCAGGTCCTGGTGTCGCACCACGGATCCGAGGGTGCGCACGGCGCGCGCGACCTCGGCCGCCCGGCGCGATTCGGTGTAGGACTCGTGCAGGTCGGCCGGATCGTCGCGGGCCGTCCCGAGGCCGATCCAGCAGTGCGCCCTGCCGCTGTCGCGCAGGACCCGCTCGCGCAGCGCCTCGGCCAGGGTGTCCAGATCGGCGCGGGTCGCCGCATCGTGCAGCGAGACCAGGATCAGGCTGTGGTCGGGGCGGTCGAGGGGGATGGCGTGGCGACGGGGTAATCGGCGCGCGAGTCGATCCGTGCCGACCGCCAGCGCCAACCGATCGCGCTCCCGAATGGTCACCCCGGTCAGCAGAACCGTCAGCACGAGCGCCGGACCGGGCGCGAGCAGGGCTTCCTCCGCGAGTTGGGTGGCGGCGCGGTCGCGCAGTTCGGGCGCGCGGCCGAGCAGATCGCGGACCAGTTCCGATTCCCGCGCGCGGGTCAACCGGTCGCGCAGTTGGCCGCGATGCAGCAGGTCGGCGGCGGCGTCGGCGGCGCTGCGCATCAGGCGCTCCTGCGCCGGACCCACCGCGCCGTCGGAGGCGAGCAACCACACGAAACCGAGCAGCGTCTCGCCGTATCGGATCGGCATCCCGTAGCGGGCCACTTCGACGCCGAGGTCGTCATTGGGTTGCAGGACGAACATGCCCTCGGCCGTGCCCGCGCCGCTCGCGTAGATGTAGGCGACCAGTTCGGGTGGGACCTCGCGGCGCAGAATCGAACCCACCCGCACCGCGTCCACCTCGGCGGCGTGCGCGTTGTAGGCGAGCAGGCGCACCTTGGCGTCATCGATGGCGACGGAGCGGCCGAGTCGTCGGCCCGCGTTGTCCACCAACTGCTGAAGCTCTCCGGACATCGCCGCTCCCTATCTGATTTTGCGGCCTCCCGGTGATCTGCGGAGTTAGACTCCGCTGCCGCCTGCGGCCCCGTCGCTCGGCCGCACGATATCTGATCGTCGGCTTATGGAGACAAATGTCGTTGCCGCTTCCGGTCCCGTGGAAGGTCGAACCCGGCACGAGCAAGGTCAGCGCAGGCCGAGCCAGGCTCCGGGACCGTTCGCCTCGTCGAAGATGAGCCAGGTGCGGGTCGCTCGCACACCTTCCAGACTGTTGAGCTGGTCGAGCACAATATTGCGCAGTGTGTGATTGTCCGGCGCGCGCACCAGCACCAGCACATCGAAATCGCCGCCGACCAGTGCGAAATGCTCCACGAATGGCAGCGTGCGCAGCTGTTTGGCCAGCCCGCGCCACGAATCCTGCTTGATCGACAGCGCGATGAACGCCGACGCCCCCAAACCGGCCCGCTCGTGGGAGATCCGGGTGGTGTACCCGTCGATGATGCCCGCCTCCTGCAACCGCTCGACCCGCACGTAGGCGTGCGCGCGCGAGATGTGCGCGGATTCGGCCAGCGCGCGCATCGAGATCCGGCCGTTGGCAACGAGTTCGCGGATCAGGCGGCGGTCGATATCGTCGAGTTCGTGCGTGAGGGGAGGGGTGCCGGGTGCCATCTGTCCATACCTGCCGATCGAATTCGCGGTGCTCCGAGACGTTTTGCCCGGATCTGCGGCCGAGAGCCACCGATTGTCATGCGAATTCGCGTATTCATCGTCGCATTGCCTCTCGACGGCCAGCATATCCGGCAGATTGCCTTTGGAGGTGCAAGTGCCCCTAGTAGACCGAACCGATACACCGACGTATCGGGAATATCTCCCCGCCGACCAGGCCGTTCAGTACCTCGATCCCGCAGGTGAACCGGTCGCGGCCACCGCCCGCTATCCGCGGCCCACTCCGGACCGGCTCGTCGAGATGTATCGAAAGATGGTGCTGGGCAGGCGCTTCGACCAGCAGGCCACCGCGCTGACCAAACAGGGCCGACTGGCCACCTACCCGTCCTCACGCGGCCAGGAGGCCTGCCAGATCGCGGCCGCGATGTGCCTGGCGCCCACCGACTGGCTGTTCCCGACCTATCGGGACACCGTCGCCATCGCGGCGCGCGGACTCGACCCGGTCGATCTGCTCGGGCTGCTCGCCGGGGATTGGCACTGCGGCTACGATGCCGCCGCCTATCGGACCGCTCCCCAATGCACCCCGCTGGCCACCCAACTCCCGCACGCCGCCGGACTTGCCCACGCCGAACGGCGTCGCGGCCGCGACACGGTGGTGCTCGCGCTGTGCGGCGACGGTGCGACCAGCGAGGGCGATTTCCACGAGGCGCTCAACTTCGCGGCGGTCTTCCGCGCACCGGTGGTGTTCCTGGTGCAGAACAACGGGTTCGCCATCAGCGTGCCGCTGGCGCGGCAGAGTGTGGCGCCCTCGCTGGCGCACAAGGGTGTCGGCTACGGGATCGGGTCCGAACAGGTGGACGGCAACGATCCGGTCGCCATGCTCGCCGTGCTGGACGCCGCCGTCGAATACGCCAGGGCGGGGCGGGGTCCCGTCATCGTGGAGGCGCACACCTATCGCATCGATGCGCACACCAACGCCGATGACGCCTCCCGCTACCGGGATTCGAGCGAGGTGCAGACCTGGCTCGCCCGCGATCCCCTCGCGCGACTCGAAACCTATTTGCGCGCCGCGGATCTGCTCGACGACAGTGCCGTCGAGCGGATCCGCGCGGAATCGGAGACCGCGGCCGCGACACTGCGCGAGCGGATGAACGCCGACCGCCCCACCGACCCCGACGACCTGTTCCGGCACGTCTACGCCACCGCCACACCGCAATTGCGCGAACAGGCCGCACAGGTCGCCGCCGAACTGGCCGCCGAATCCGAGGAGATCCGATGACCGTGCTGACCATGGCGCAGGCCCTCAATCACGCCCTGCGCGACGCGATGGCCGCCGATGAGAATGTGCTCGTCTTCGGCGAGGATGTCGGCGCACTGGGCGGGGTGTTCCGGGTAACGGACGGGCTCACCGCGCATTTCGGCGAGAGCCGCTGCTTCGACACGCCGCTGGCCGAATCCGGCATCGTCGGCTTCGCCATCGGGATGGCGATGGGCGGCTATCGGCCGGTCATCGAGATGCAGTTCGACGCGTTCGCCTACCCGGCCTTCGAGCAGATCGTGTCCCATGTGGCCAAGATCCGCAATCGCACGCGGGGCGCGCTGACCGTGCCCATGGTGATCCGGATTCCCTACGCGGGCGGCATCGGTGGCGTGGAGCACCACTGTGACTCCAGCGAGGGGTACTACGCGCACACGCCGGGACTCAAGGTGGTCACGCCCGCCACCGTCGGTGACGCCTACAGTCTGCTGCGCGCGGCCATCGAGGATCCGGATCCGGTGATCTTCCTCGAACCCAAACGCCTGTACCACGTTCGCGCCGAGACCGACCTCGCGCCCGGCGCGCCGCTCGGACGGGCCGCCGTACTGCGTCCCGGTCGGGACGCGACCCTCGTCGCCTATGGGCCGTCGGTCGCCATCGCCCTGGAGACGGCATCGGCGGCCGCCGCCGACGGGCGCGATATCGAGGTGATCGACCTGCGGTCCATCGTGCCGTTCGATGACGAGACGGTGACCGCGTCGGTCCGCAAGACCGGGCGCTGCCTGGTGATCCAGGAATCCCAAGGGTTCGCGGGGGTGGGTGCCGAGATCGCGGCGCGAGTTCAGGAACGGTGCTTCCATCATCTGCTCGCCCCGGTGCTTCGCGTCGGCGGATTCGATATCCCCTATCCCGCGCCGAGACTCGAAAGGCTCTATTTGCCGAGCGTAGACCGGGTACTGGACTATCTGGACCGGCTCCAGTGGAATGACGCGCCCGATACCCGCTGGGCGGTGACGGCATGAGTGTCGATCAGGTATTCACCCTGCCCGATCTGGGTGAAGGGCTCACCGAAGCGGTGGTCTTGGAATGGCTTGTCGCCGTAGGGGATACGGTGGAGGTCGATCAGATGGTCGTCGAGGTCGAGACGGCCAAGGCGGCGGTGGAGGTGCCGATTCCGTTCGCGGGCACCGTAGTCGCGCTGCACGCGGCCGCGGACGAGACATTGGCCGTGGGTTCGGCCTTGATCACCATCGGGAGTTCCGATGGCGGGAATTCATCGGGTGCGGCGGATGCCGAGAGTGCGGTTCGCGAAGCCGGATTCGAGCGGCATCGCGAAGAGGAGCGGGCCGGGTCCGGGAATGTGCTGATCGGATTCGGCACGAGCACCGAGGTGCGCAAGCGGCGACGCCGGGTTCAGGTGGTCGACGGGGGAGCGGCCGGTGTTCCCGACCGGTCCGCGTCGCGGGTGATTTCGCCTTTCGTGCGGAAGTTGGCTCGCGAGAGCGGAGTCGAGTTGGATTCGGTGGTCGGCACCGGCGCCGGTGGTGTCATCACCCGTGCCGATGTGGACGGCGTTCGCGCGGGTGTGGTTGGGATGGAACGGGATTCGGTCGCCCGCACTGTCGCGGGAGCCGGTTCGGCGAATGGCGTGGTGCGCATCCCGTTGACCGGCGTGCGAAAGGCGATCGCCGACAAGCTCGCCACGAGCAGGCGCGAGATTCCGGACGCCACCACCTGGGTGGATCTCGACGCGACGGAACTGCTGCGCACGCGCGCGACGATCAATGCGACGCTGCCCGAGGGGGAACGGATCGGCCTGCTCCCGCTGATCGCACGCCTGATGGTGGCGGCGCTGCGCCGATATCCGGACCTGAACGCCACGGTGGACACCGCGCGCGCGGAAATCGTCCGATACGACCACGTGCACCTGGGCTTCGCCGCCCAGACCCCGCGCGGACTCGTCGTTCCGGTGATCGATCACGCCGACTCCCTGACAACCGTCGAACTCGCGGCACGGTTGCGCGAGACCACCGAACTGGCCCGCGCGGGCAAACTCCCACCCGCCAGGCTCACCGGCGGCACCATAACCCTCAACAACTACGGCGTTTTCGGCGTCGACGGTTCGACCCCGATCATCAACCATCCCGAGGCCGCACTCCTCGGCATCGGACGGATCATCGATCGCCCTTGGGCCCTCGACGGAGAACTGGTGCTGCGCAAGGTCACCCAGGTCTCGTTGACCTTCGACCACCGCGTCTGCGACGGCGGAACAGCAGGTGGCTTCCTACGCCTGTTCGCGGACTATCTGGAACACCCGATCACAGCACTGGGCCGAATGTGATTCCCGGCCACGACCTTGTCGTGCGTGGGCATGCTGAACCCAAACGGCGCGGACGTCGACGCGTCCACCGACGATGCCTATGACTTCGTAATTGCTGTCGCGACAGGTGAACTCGATGAGGTGAAGGTCATTGCCGAACAGCTCGAGCGATGGTTGGTCTGATCAGGCGACCGCTCGGAGCGGGTCAGGGATCTTCGCGCAGTAGGGATTCGAGCAGGGTGCGGGAGTGGGTCGGGGTGGGGGCGAGGGTGGAGATGTGGTTGGCGAGGTATTGGAATTGGGGGAGCAGGGTGGTGGTGGACAGGTAGTGGGTGCCGGTGAGTTGGTGCAGGCAGACCACATCGGGCATATCCGGATCGCGGAAGCGCAGGATGGTGAACGAGTTCGCGCAGAAGGCGGGCACGTGGGCGTCGTCGGGGATGATCTGGATGATGATGTGGCGCAGTCGGGTCAGGTCGATGAGTTCGGCGATCTGCGCGCGCCACACCGCGGTTCCGCCGATGCGGCGGCGCAGGGCGGAATCCTCGATCATCAACCACACCGTGGGCGGGGCCGCGCCGAGGACGGCCGCGCGGCGTTCCAGGCGCAGGGTGTGGGCCTGCTCGACCTCGCCCGGCCTCCCGAGATGTTTGGTGAGTTCCGAAGCGGCGCAGGCGTACTGCTCGGTTTGCAGGATATCGGGGACGCAGCGATGCTCATAGCGACGCAGCGTCGCCACTGAGCCGAAATCGAGCAGCGCGTCCAGTCCGCTCTCGGGCGAATCCTCCTCGGTGAAACCCCGGATCGCATTGACCTGGCGCACCCACGTCAGGTACTGCGCCTGCTCGGATTCGGGCACGTGATAGAGCCGCAGCAGATTTCGGGCATCGGTCTCGGTGATGCTGGTGAGTCCGGTCTCCAGGCGGCTGATTTTGGAGGCCGAGGCGTAGATGGCCGCGCCCGCCGCCTGCTGCTTGATGTCGAGATCCTGGCGCATCCGGCGCAGGCGAGCACCCAGCAACAGGTGCAAAACAGTTGTCCTGTCGGTGTTTTGCACGCGCCCGGCGGGCAAGAGCCGCCCTGGACCCGCATTCTGCGCAGCTGGCACCTCCAAATTCTGACACGTCCGGCCCGCCTGCCGAAAGTGCTGGCGATGCACTTGCAAATGTACTTACAGATGGCTGCGGTGCGAGCGGGATTCGCGAATTCGACCGGCGGTCGGGCGGTGGCGTGTTGGAATTCCGTTGACGCGACACAGGTGTCGCGGACGCGCCGCAAGCAGGCGCGGAGTTCGGCCGGTTGGAGGAAACACCGATGTATCTCACCCAGTCGCTGCATCGTGCGCGGCAGCAGAATCCGGATCGGATCGCGACGATCTGCGGTGCGCGGGTCCGCACGGTAGGGGAGTCGGTGGATCGGATCGCGCGGTTCGGGGGAGCGCTGCGCGAATTGGGGGTGGGTGCGGGGGATCGGGTGGCCTACCTCGGCCTCAATTCGGACCGGTACCACGAATACCTGTTCGCCGTGCCGTGGATCGGTGGCGTGGTCAATCCCGTCAATACCCGGTGGTCCGCGGCCGAGATCGCGTACTCGCTCATCGATTCGGCGACCGAGGTGCTGCTGGTGGACGACGCGTTCATCGACAAGGCGCCCGCACTGCGGGATCGGGTCCCGCACCTGTCGACGGTGATCCACACGGGCGATGGACCGCTACCCGACGGCGCATTGAGCTATGAGGACCTGATCGACGGCACACCGCCGGTCCCGGATACCCGCACCGGCGGTGACGCACTGCTCGGCCTGTTCTATACCGGCGGCACCACCGGCGAACCCAAGGGTGTGATGATCAGTCACACCAATCTCGTCACCTCGGGCCTCGGCGCGCTCTCGACGGGATTCACCGCGACGCCCGGCGGTCGGGTCCTGCACGCGGCCCCGATGTTCCATATGGCCGATATCGCCATGTGGACCATCGGAAATCTGGCGGGCTCGACCCACGTCATGATCCCGTCCTTCACCGCGGCGGCCGCACTCGAGGCCATGGCGGCGCATCGCGTCACCGATACGCTGCTGGTGCCGACCATGATTCAGATGCTGGTGGATTTCGCTTCCGGGGGCACTGCCGCAGGCATCGAGCACGACACCGGCAGCATGCGGCATTTCCTCTATGGCGCGTCACCGATCTCGGAGACGGTGCTCGAACGCGCCCGCGCGCTGTTCCCGGCCGCCGAATTCGCGCAGGCGTACGGGATGACGGAGCTGTCGCCGATCACGACCCTGCTGTCCCCGTCCGATCACGACGAGCCCGCGCTGCGCCGGGCCGCCGGGCGCGCGGTGCCGCACGCCGAGGTCCGCGTGGTGGACGACGCGGATATCGAGGTGCCGCGCGGCACCGTGGGCGAAATCGTCGCGCGCGGCGACCACGTGATGCTCGGCTACTGGAACAAACCGGAGGACTCGCGGCGCGCCCTGCGCGGCGGCTGGATGCACACCGGCGACGGCGGATTCATGGATGAGCGCGGCTACGTGTTCGTGGTGGACCGGATCAAGGACATGATCATCACCGGCGGGGAGAACGTCTACTCCATCGAGGTGGAGAACGCGCTGGCCAAACATCCGGCGGTGGCCGCGTGCGCGGTGATCGGCCTGCCGGACGATCGGTGGGGCGAGCGCGTGCACGCGGTCGTCGTCCCCAAATCCGGTGTGCGAGTGGAGATCGAGGAGTTGCGCGCGCACTGCAAGGATCTCATCGCGGGATACAAGGTGCCGCGCAGTATGGATCTCGCCGAATCGCTGCCGCTGTCGGGCGCCGGGAAGATCCTCAAACGTGAACTGCGCGACCGGCTTTCCAACGTTTAGCAGGCGCCGCGGCCCAAAATCTCGCGCACGGCCGGAGCGAAGGCGGAGTACGCCCGGCGCGTCGGGGGTGCGGTGGGCACCGCACCCCCGATCGCTCAGGACTTGGCCACCAGCGTCAGCACGTCGTAGGTCGCGACCGGGTCGCCATCCTGGTTGGTGACGACGGTGTCCCAGCGGACCTCGCCGTAGTCGGCGCTCGCGCGCGGGGTGATCGCCTTGGCGGTCAGGGTGACGCTGAGGCTGTCGTCCACCTTGACCGGGGTGCGGAAGCGCAGGTTGTCCACGCCGAAATTGGCGAGCACCGGACCCGGCGCCGGATCGACGAACAGGCCCGCCGCCAGCGAGACCACGAGGTAGCCGTGCGCCACGATGCCCCCGAAGAGCGGATTGGCCGCCGCGGCAACGGGATCGGTGTGGGCGTAGAAGGTGTCGCCGGTGAACTCGGCGAAGTGATCGATATCGGCGCCGGTGACCTGGCGCGGGCCGGACCGGATGGTATCGCCGATGCGCAACTGCACCAGGCTCTTTCGGAACGGGTGCACGCCGTCCTCGGCCTGTGCCGAGCCGGTGACCCAGCGTCCGCCGATGGCGGTCAACATATTCGGCGAGGCCTGAACGGCGGTGCGCTGCATGTGGTGCAGCACGCCGCGAATGCCGCCGAGTTCCTCGCCGCCGCCCGCGCGGCCCGGACCGCCGTGCACCAGCACCGGCAGCGGTGAGCCGTGTCCGGTCGACTCCTTGGCGTCCTCGCTGTTCAGCACCAAGACCCGGCCGTGGTAGGGGGCAAGTCCGAGAACGATTTCGCGCGCCACGGTCGGGTCGGCGGTGACCAGCGAGGCCACCAGGCTGCCCTGTCCGCGGGCGGTCAGTTCGATCGCGTGGGCGGTGTCGCGGTAGCCGATGACGGTGGCGACGGGACCGAATGCCTCGATCTCGTGCGGTTCGGCCGCGTCGGAACTGTTGCAGCGCAGCAGGATCGGCGAGAGGAATGCGCCGGGTCCCTCGGGGGCCTGCGCCGAGCCGACGACAATGCTGCTGCTCGTCTCGAGCGCTCGCACCGCTTTGAGCACCTCGTCGCGCTGACCCGTGCTCGCCAGTGCGCCCATGGTGACGCCCTCGGCGCCCGGCGTGCCGACGAGCACCTTGTCCAGCCGCGCCCGCACCGCCTCGATCACCGGCTCGACCAGCGCTTCGGGCACCAGCGCCCGCCGGATGGCGGTGCACTTCTGGCCCGCCTTCGCGGTCATCTCGGTAACCAGTTGGCGCACATAGAGATCGAACTCCGGTGCTTCGGCGGTGAGGTCGGCGCCGAGGATGGAGGCATTGAGCGAATCGGCCTCGGCGGTCATGCGCACGCTGTTGCGCACGATCGCGGGATGGGCGCGCAGCAGTGCGGCGGTGTGCGCGGACCCGGTGAACAGCAGTGAATCCTGTCCGCCGAGGTGATCGAGCAGATCGCCGACGCCGCCGCAGATGAGCTGCACCGATCCTTCGGGCAGCACGCCGGATTCGATAATGCGCCGGAAGACCAGTTCGGTGAGATACGCGGTGGGGCTGGCGGGTTTGACGATGGTCGGCACGCCCGCGAGGAAGGCGGGGGCCAACTTCTCCAGGAAACCCCAGACCGGGAAGTTGAACGCGTTGATCTGCACCGCCACCCCGCGCCGCGAGGTGTAGAGGTGCTGGCCGACGAAGGTGCCGCGCTTGCCGAGCGGTTCGACGGCGCCGTCGAGATACACGGTGTCATTGGGCAATTCGCGCTTGGCGCGGCTGGCGTAGCTGAGCAGGGTGCCCGCACCGCCGTCGATATCGATGCCGGAGTCGCGGTCGGTGGCGCCGGTGCGGCGGGATTCGGCGTAGAACTCCTCTTTCTGTGCCAGCAGCGCGAGGCCGAGTGTTTTGAGGAGGGCGGCGCGCTCGTGGAAGGTGAGCCGCGCCAGCGCGGGTCCGCCGACGGTGCGCGCGTAGTCGAGCGCGGCGGCGAAGTCGATGCCCGTCGAGGAGATTCGGGCGACCTCGCCGCCGTCCACTGCGCCGAGTATCGGCGTGCCGCTGTCCGGCGGCGTATGCCACCCTCCGCGCACATAGCTCTGCAACAGCCTGCTCACGATATCTCCCATCTACCGTCCATTCGGTCGGTAATTACCATCGCTCCCACTCTAGCGAGTGTCAAGCGGCATAGGGGTAGGAGTTCGGTGAACCGGGGTCAGCGAACTCGCGTGCGCAAACCGTCGAAGGTCATATGCGCGACGGCGTCGGCGAGTTGGTCGACCGAGGTGTCCCCGCGCGGCCGATACCACTCGGTAATGGAGTTGACCATGCCGAACATCAGCCTGCTGATCAGGGCGGGGTCGATATCCGGGCGCAGATCGCCCTCCTCGACCGCCGCCGTCACCAGTCGGGTGACGATCTCGTCGAATTCGCGCCTGCGGGCCAGGGCGCGCCGCTCCACCGCGCTGTTTCCGCGCACCCGCAGCAGCAGCGTTACGTAGGGCAGTTCGGTGGCGAGCACCCGCACGCTGCGTCGGACCAGGTGTTCGAGCCGGTCGATGTATCGGCCGGAGGTCACCTCGAGTTCGGTTGTGACCCCGAACAATCCGTTCAGCGCCCGTCCCAGCGCCAGGTCCAGCAACTCCTCCTTCCCGGAAACGTGGTGGTAGATGGAGGATTTGGTGATCCCGAGCCGCTGGGCCAGCGCCTCCATGCTCGTACCCTCGTAGCCCTTCTCGTTGAACACCTTGACGGCGACCGAGAGCAGGGAGTCGAGGTCGTAGCCCGGCCTGCCGGGGCCCGATCGCGCGGTGGTGCGGGGAGAACTCATCGGACCATCTTGTCAGTTTCCGGCGAACTTGCGGCAGTCTCCTCTCCCGCACTTGATTACCGACCGAACATTCGGTAATTATGGAGGGAGACGACAGGAGTGTGCGAGTGCGTGAGGTCTATCTGGTCGACGGGGCGCGGACGCCCCTCGCCCGCTACGGTGGTGCGCTGGCCGAGGTGCGGCCCGACGATATGGCGGCCCTGGTCATCCGGGAGGCGGTGCGCCGGAGCGGAATTCCCGCCGACGCGGTGGACGAGGTGATTCTCGGCGCGGCCAATCAGGCGGGCGAGGACAATCGCAATGTCGCGCGCATGGCGACGCTGTTGGCCGGACTTCCGGACAGCGTGCCGGGGTTCACCGTCAATCGGTTGTGCGCGAGCGGGCTCACCGCGCTGGCCACGGGCGCGGCCATGATTCGCGGCGGCGAGGCCGATCTGATCGTGGCGGGCGGTGTGGAATCGATGACGCGCGCGCCGTGGGTCATGGCCAAACCCGGTGCGCCGTGGGCGAAACCGGGTGAAGTGGCAGATACCGCCCTGGGGTGGCGGTTCACCAATCCGAAGTTCACCGCCGCCGATGCTTGCGTGCGCGACGCGCCGCCCGAGGTGCGCAAAGTCACCTTGACGATGGGGGAGACCGCCGAGGAAGTCGCGGTCGCCGAGGGCGTCACCCGCGCCGAGAGCGACGAGTTCGCGCTGCGCAGCCAGCAGCGCGCGGCCGCGGCCATGGATGCCGGGCACTTTCGCGCGGATATCGTGCCGGTCCCGGTGCGCGGCGGCGAATTCGTCGCCGACGAGACGGTGCGGCGCGCGACGACCGCCGAGAAGTTGGCCGCGTTGCGTCCGGTCTTCCGGGCGAACGGCATTGTCACGGCCGGATCCTCCTCGCCGCTCTCGGATGGCGCCGCCGCGTTGGTGCTCGCGAGCGGCGAGGCGGTTCGCACGCACGGACTCACGGTGCGCGGTCGCATCGTCGCCGCGGCGAATGCCGGTGTGCCACCGAACATCATGGGCCTCGGTCCGGTGCCGGCGACCCGGAAGGTGTTGGCCAGGGCGGGCTGGTCGATGGACGACGTCGGCGCGATCGAACTGAACGAAGCGTTCGCCGCCCAATCGCTCGGTGTCATGCGGCAATTGAAGCTCGACCCGGATCTGGTCAATGCCGATGGCGGCGCCATCGCGCTCGGACATCCGCTCGGCTGCTCGGGTGCGCGGATCGTGCTGACCCTGCTGGGTCGGATGCGGCGCGAGGGCGCGCGGCGCGGACTCGCCACGCTGTGCGTCGGTGTGGGCCAGGGGGTCGCGATGCTGGTGGAGGCGCCGTGACCGGCTTCACCACCATCGAGGTGAGCGAACTGGCGGACCGCACGGTGGTCGTGCTGGATCGGCCCGCCCGCCGCAATGCCATCGACGCCGCGATGATCGGCGAATTGCACGAGGTCTGCGCGCGATTGGAGCGCGATCCCAAGCCGCTGCTGCTCACCGGACGCGGCGAACACTTCGCGGGCGGTGCGGATATCGCCGAATTGCGCGCACGCGGGGTCCCGGAGGCACTGGCGGGCATCAACCGGCGACTGTTCGATCGGGTGGCCGCGCTGCCGCAACCCACCGTGGCGGCGGTGAGCGGGTGCGCGTTCGGCGGCGGCGCGGAACTGGCATACGCCTGCGACCTCCGAATCGCCACGACCACCGCCGTATTCGCCAATCCGGAACCGGGACTCGGCATCATGGCCGCAGCGGGCGCGAGCTACCGGCTGGCCGAGCTGGTCGGCGCCTCGATCGCCAAACAGGTGCTGCTCGCCGGGATTCGACTCGATGCCGCGCGGGCGCTCGGCTGCGGTCTGGTGCTGGAGGTGGTGCCCGAGGGTGCGCACATCGCCGCCGCGAACGCCGTCATCGACCGAATGCTCCGTCAGTCCCCGCTGGCCTTGCGACTGAGCAAACTCGTCGCCGACGGCGGGCGCGCCGATGACATCGCCCAGGCGGTGCTGTTCGACAGCGCCGAGAAGTACGAGCGGATGACCGCCTTCCTGGAGAAGGGAAAACGATGACGGACAAGGTGATTCCGGCTGCGGTCGGGGTGATCGGCGGCGGCCGGATGGGCGCGGGTATCGCGCAGGTCTTCGCCACCCTCGGCAGCGTCGTGCGCATCGCCGAACCCGCCGAACCCGCCGATCCCGATGCGGCCCGCGAGCGGGTCCGGCGCGGTCTGCGCGCCTCCGCTGCGCGAAATACGGTGGATCCGGCCGAGATCGACGCCATCATGGGGCGCGTCGCGGTGGTGGGCGATATCGCCGAGCTGACTGCCGAGCTGGACCTGGTGGTGGAGGCGGTGCCCGAGGACGCCCGGCTCAAGGCCGAGGTGCTCGCCGCCGCCGAACGGGTCGTCGGCCCGCGGACCGTGCTGGCCTCGAACACCAGCTCGCTGTCCATCGCCGAACTCGGTGCGGTGCTGAAGGATTCGAGCCGGTTCCTCGGCACCCACTTCTTCAACCCGGTTCCGGCCTCGGCACTGGTCGAGATCGTGCGCGCACCCGAGACCGCACCCGAAGTGGTGCTGCGGGTGCGCGACTGGGTGGCCGCCCTCGGCAAGGGAGAGGTCTTGGTCGAGGACGCACCGGGATTCGCCACCAGCCGACTGGGTGTCTGCCTCGGTCTGGAGGCCATCCGGATGCTGGAGGAGGGCGTCGCCGACGCCGAATCCATCGACCGGGCCATGGAATTGGGCTATCGGCACGCGATGGGACCGCTGCGTTCCACCGATTTGGTCGGCCTGGATGTGCGGCTGGCCATCGCCGAGCACCTGGCCGCGACGCTCGGCCCGCGCTTCGAGCCGCCGCAATTGCTGCGGGACAAGGTCGCCCGAGGGGAACTGGGCCGCAAGAGCGGTCGCGGCTTCCACGAGTGGGCGGACGCGACGAAAGGAACCCGATGAGCGCCACCGTATCCCTTGCCCGCGCCGACGGCCTCGCCGAACTGGCGTTGTCGCGGCCCGCCGCCTCCAATGCGCTGGACCGGGCGCTGAAGGAGGAATTGCTCGCCGCGGTCGGGGAATTGGCCTCCGACCCGACCGTGCGCGCGGTGCTGCTGCGCGCCGAGGGCAAGAACTTCTGCGTCGGCCAGGACCTCGCCGAGCACAGCGCGGCGCTGGACGCCGATCCGAGCACCGCCATGAGCACCGTTGGGGCGCACTACAATCCACTTATCGCGGCCGTCTCGGCCCTCGAGGTGCCGGTGGTCGTCGCCATCCAGGGCGGGTGCGTGGGGGCGGGTCTCGGCTTGGCGCTGGCGGGTGATATCCGGATCGCCGGTGCGGGAGCGAAATTCGCCACCGCCTTCACCGGGATCGCTCTGGCCAGCGACTCCGGGCTGAGCTACTCGCTGGTCCGCTCGCTCGGCCTGTCCCGCGCCACCGGGCTCATGCTGCTCGGCGACCGCCTCACCGCCGCGCAGGCCGGTGAGCTCGGACTGGTGCACCGCGTGGTCGACGACGCCGAACTGGAATCGGCCGCACGCGATCTCGCGCAGCAGCTGGCCTCCGGCCCGACGGCGGCCTACCGCGAGGTCAAGCGGCTGCTCGCGGCGCAGGCGCCGCTGGCCGAGACGCTGGAGCGTGAGCGCGTCGCCCAGGAATTCCTGGGAGCCGGCGCCGATCACCGCGCCGCCGTCACGGCCTTCCTCACCAAATCCACCCCCGTGTTCACAGGCCACTGAAGGACGATTCCATGACCGCACCCACCGACGAGCAGGCGTACTTCGACGCCGTCCTCGCGGCCGACCAGCGCATAGAGCCGCGTGACTGGATGCCGGACGCTTACCGCGCCAACCTGATTCGTCAGATCGCCCAGCACGCACACTCCGAGATCATCGGCATGCAGCCCGAGGCCAACTGGCTGACCCGCGCGCCATCGCTGCGCCGAAAGGCCATCCTGCTGGCGAAGATCCAGGACGAGGCCGGGCACGGACTCTATCTGTACTCGGCGGCGGAGACCCTCGGCGCCGACCGGGGCGAACTCACCGAATGGCTCATCTCCGGTCGCCAGAAGTACTCCTCCATCTTCAACTACCCGACGCTGAACTTCGCCGATGTCGGCGTGATCGGCTGGCTGGTGGACGGTGCGGCCATCTGCAACCAGGTGCCGCTGTGCCGCAGTTCGTTCGGCCCCTACGGCCGCGCCATGATCCGAGTCTGCAAGGAGGAGTCCTTCCATCAGCGGCAGGGCTACGAACTGCTGATGACCATGATGCGCGGCACCGATGCCCAGCGGCACATGGTCCAGGAGGCCGTGGATCGGTGGTGGTGGCCCGCGCTGATGATGTTCGGTCCGCCCGACGGCGATTCGCCCAATACCGAGCGCTCCATGCGGTGGCGCATCAAGCGACACACCAATGACGAACTGCGCCAAAGGTTCGTGGATATGAGCGTGCCGCAGGCCGAGGCGCTCGGGGTCACCTTGCCGGATCCGGAGCTGTCCTGGAACGACGAGCGCGGGTCCCATGACTTCGGCGAACCGGATTGGGCCGAACTGTCCCAGGTGATCGCGGGCAATGGCGCGTGCAACGCGCAGCGGATCGAGGTGCGGCGGGCCGCGCACGAGGGCGGCGCGTGGGTGCGCGAAGCCGCCGCGGCTTTCGCCGACAAGAACAAGGAGATGCGACCATGACCGGAACTCGCTCCGAGTGGCCGCTGTACGAGGTGTTCGTACGCGGCAAACGCGGGCTCAACCACGTGCATGTCGGTTCGCTGCACGCGCCGGACGACGAGATGGCGCTGCGGCACGCGCGCGATGTGTACACCCGGCGCAATGAGGGTGTGAGTATCTGGGTGGTGCGCTCCTCGGCCATCGCCGCGTCCAGTCCGGCCGAGCGCGACCCGTACTTCGCGCCCAGCGGCGACAAGATCTACCGGCATCCGACGTTCTATCGGATTCCCGACAACGTCCCCCATATGTGAGGCCCGACCATGATCGATCACGACAATCCGTTCGACGGTCTGGTCGGGGGCGACGGTGACGGCCGCTGGGCCTTCGGCACCGATTTCGACGACCCGCTGGCGGGCGTCGACACCACCGTCCCGCGCGACGTCGACCTACCCGCCTTGGCCCGCTACTGCCTGATGCTCGGTGACGACGCGCTGATCGGCGCGCAGCGGCTCATCGAATTCGTCACGCACGCACCGGAGTTGGAGGAGGAGGTGGCCTTCGCCAATATCGGGCTCGACCTGCTCGGCCAGGCGCGTCTGCTGTTGGCGCGCGCCGCGGCCGCCGATCCGAGCGCCGTGCCGCGGCTGCCCGAATCCTCGCCGATTCCGGACGAGGACGCGCTGGCCTTCTTCCGCGCCGAATCGCAATTCCGCAATGTGCGCCTGTGCGAACTCGACAACGGCGATTTCGCGCAGACGGTGGTGCGCACCCTCGTGCTGACCACCTGGCGGCTGGCGGTTTTCGCCCGGCTGCGCGATTCGCGCGATCCGGTGCTCGCGGCGGTGGCGCACAAGGGCGTCAAAGAGCTGACCTACCACCGGGATTATGCCGCCCGCTGGACGGTGGTCCTCGGCGGCGGCACGCCCGAGTCGCAGCGTCGACTCGGGGCGGCCCTGCGCCAGGTCTGGCCGTTCCTGCCCGAACTGTTCGTCGGGACTGAGGACGAACGCGCATTGGCCGCCGTCGGTGTCGCGGTGGACCCCGCCGAGATCGCCGCGGAGGTCGAAGAGATACTGGCCACCATTCTCGGTGCGGCGGAAGTGGAGGCGCCCGAGGGTGTTTCGGCCGCAGGGATTGCCGGTCGCGCCGGTCGTCAAGGCGTGCACACCGAGGGGTTGGGTCGGATGCTCGCCGAGATGCAGAGTGTGGCCCGCGAACATCCGGAGGGCGTGTGGTGACCGCGACCGACCCCGCGGCGGCCCGCGCGGTGGTGGAGTCGGTGCTCGATCCGGAGATGCCCATGCTCACCATCGCCGATCTCGGTGTGCTGCGCGATGTTCAGGTGAGCGATGCGGGTGTGGTCGTGCGGATCACGCCCACCTACTCCGGCTGCCCGGCCATGGGCGCCATCCGGTTGGATATCGAATCCGCCTTGCGTGTGCACGGTTTCACCGAGGTAAGGGTGGACACCGTCCTCGCCCCCGCGTGGAGCAGCGACTGGATCACCCCGGAGGGCAGGCGCAAACTGCGCGAGAACGGCTACTCCGAACCCGGCCCGGCGCCGCGCCCGACCGCGGGACCCATTGCGCTGACCCTGCTTCCGCCCGCGCGCGCCATCCGCTGCCCGCGCTGCGATTCCCCTGAGACAGAACTGATTTCGGAATTCAGCGCCACCGCGTGCAAAGCGCTCTACCGCTGCCGCGCGTGCCTGGAGCCATTCGATCACGTGAAGGAAATCTGAGGTGAGCACTGCCGAGACCAGAGTCCGCGCCTTCCATCCGCTACAGGTGGCGGCGGTGCGGCATCTGTGCGAGGACGCCGTCGCGGTGACCTTCGCCGTGCCGGACCATCTGACCGACGAATTCCGTTTCCGCCCCGGACAATTCCTGACGCTGCGGCGGACGGTGGACGGCGTGGAGGAGCGCAGGTCCTATTCCATCTGCGCCCCGCAGGGCGATGCACCCGGGGTCGGGGTCCGGGAGGTGACCGAGGGCCTGTTCTCGCGCTGGCTGGTCCACGAGCTCGCGCCGGGCGACACGGTGCAGGTGCAGGCACCCTCGGGCGGATTCACCGCCGATCCCGCGCTGGGCGGCGACCATCTGCTGATCGGTGCGGGTTCGGGCATCACGCCGCTGCTGTCCATCGCCGCCTCGCTGCTGGCCAATCCCGCGAGCAGCGTCACCTTGCTCTACGGCAACCGGCGCAGCGGCACGGTCATGTTCGCCGATGAATTGGCCGATCTGAAAGACCAGTACGGCGCGCGTTTCTCGCTGATCCACGTGCTCTCGCGGGAGCCGCGCGATGTGGAACTGTTCAGCGGCCGACTCGACGCCGAGCGCATCGGCGCGATCATCGGCGCGCTCATCGCACTCGACACCGTCGACCACGCGTGGCTGTGCGGGCCGCTGGGCATGGTGCAGGACGCCACCACCGTCCTGAGCGCCCACGGCATGCCCACCGACCGCATCCATCGCGAACTGTTCTTCGTCGGCGACACCCCACCGCCGCCGGAACTCCATCGCGAACCCGGTGTGACCGGCCCGAGCAGCAAGGTGACCATCACCCTCGACGGCCGCTCCAGCACCGCCGACCTGCCCTGCGACCGCACCATTCTCGACGCCGCCGAGCGGGTCCGCTCCGATCTGCCCTTCGCCTGCAAGGGCGGTGTGTGCGGCACCTGTCGGGCCAAGATCACCGACGGCACGGCAGAGATGCGCCGCAACTACGCCCTGGAGGACGCCGAGGTGGCCGCGGGCTTCGTACTCACCTGCCAGACCTATCCGACCTCCGAAACCCTCGTCGTCGATTTCGACGCCTGATACCCGCCCTGTCGATTCGGCCCCTCGGTGCCGCGCACCAGTCACCTTGGTGCTCTGCACCTCAGTCACCGTGATGCGTCGCATCGATCCCGGACAACACCAACGAAAGACTGCCGATGAGCACCGCCGCTCCCACTCCCGTCCCGGCCGAAGAGATCGAATTCGCGGGCCGCGACCGCATTTCCGCCCTGCAACTGGAACGGCTGCGCTGGTCGCTCGGCCATGCCTACGAGAATGTCGCGCACTACCGCAAGGCATTCGACGACGCGGGTGTGCACCCGTCGGATCTGCGCGAACTGTCCGACCTGGCGAAATTCCCGTTCACCGCCAAGTCCGACCTGCGGGCCAACTATCCCTTCGGCATGTTCGCCGTACCGCGCGAACAGGTTTCGCGCATCCACGCCTCCTCGGGCACGACCGGACAGCCCACCGTCGTCGGCTACACCAGCAATGACCTGAACAACTGGGCCGACCTCATCGCGCGCAGTCTGCGCGCCGCCGGGGTGCGGCGCGGCGATATCGTGCACATCGCCTACGGGTACGGCCTGTTCACCGGTGGCCTCGGCGCGCACTACGGCGCGGAACGGCTGGGCTGCACGGTGATTCCCATGTCGGGCGGGATGACCGAGCGTCAAGTCCGGTTGATCCAGGACTTCCGGCCCGACGCCATAATGGTCACCCCGTCCTACATGCTGACCCTGGTCGACGCCATGCAGCAGCACGGTATCGATCCCGCGAAAACCTCGCTGCGAGTCGGCGTGTTCGGGGCCGAACCGTGGACGGAGTCCATGCGCGGCGAACTCGAGGGCAAACTCGGCATCGACGCGCTCGATATCTATGGGCTCTCGGAGGTGATGGGTCCCGGCGTGGCCATGGAGTGCGCGGAAACCAAGGACGGCCTGCACATCTGGGAGGATCACTTCTATCCCGAGATCATCGACCCGCAGACCGGTGTGCCGCTGCCCGACGGCGAGGAAGGCGAATTGGTGTTCACCTCCCTGACCAAGGAGGCCTTCCCGATCATCCGCTACCGCACCCGCGATCTGACCCGCCTGCTGCCGGGCACCGCGCGGTCCATGCGGCGTATTCAAAAGATCACCGGGCGTACCGACGACATGATCATCCTGCGCGGGGTGAACCTGTTCCCCACGCAGATCGAGGAGTTGATCCTGCGGGTGCCCGCGCTGGCGCCGCAGTTCGAATGCGTATTGGACCGGCCCGGTCGGCTCGATCGGCTGACGGTGCGGGTGGAGGCGCGCGCCGACGCCGCGGGCGCCGACCGCGATGCGGCGGCGGAGCTGCTGTGTCGGCTGATCAAAGCCGAAGTGGGGGTGAGCGTCCCGGTGGAGGTGCTCGATCCGGAGGCGCTCGAGCGTTCACTGGGCAAGGCGCGCAGGCTGATCGATCGGCGGCCCCGTTGACCAGCGGGACGAGCGTCGAAACCGACCAGGACCCCGCCGAATTTGCGCGCGCCATGCTGGCGGAGGACCGTGCGTCGACCCGCTGCGGAATCCGGCTGCTGCGCAACGCTCCCGGCTCGGCAACCGTGACCATGACGGTGACCGCGGAGATGACCAACGGGCACGACATCACCCACGGCGGCTACGTCTTCCTGCTGGCCGATACCGCGTTCGCGGTGGCGGTCAACGGATATGGGCGCACCACCGTCTCCTCGGGGGCCACCATCACCTATATCGCGCCGACTACCGTCGGTGACGAGCTGGTGGCCGAGGCGGTCGAGCGAATCCGCTACGGCCGCAGCGGCGTCTACGATGTCACCGTCCGGCGCGGCGAGACGGTGATCGCCGAATTCCGTGGCAACAGCAGGGAACTCGGCCCCCGATAGCCGCCTCCGGAGAACTCAGTCCGCGCCGCGCTCGACCGTGACGGTGAGATTCTTCATGATCGGCTGATCGCTCTGGGTGCTGAAATCGCCGATGGCGCACAGCACATTCATCTCCGGCATATAGCCCACCGCGCAACCGCGCGGAATGTCGTAGGCGATGGCGGTGTAGCCGTTGAGCCTGCGGGTGCTCCCGTCGCGGGCGAAGCTGGTGATGTCGACGCGGTCGAATTGGGCCAGGCCGCGTTCGCGCATGTCGTCGGCGTTCAGGAAGACCAGGGTGCGCAGGTTGCCGACGCCGCGATAGCGGTCGCTGTCGCTGTAGATGGTGGTGTTCCACTGATCGTGGGATCGCACCGTCGCCAGCGTCAGCGTGCCCGGTCTCACGGTGGGATCGGGCAGCGGCGCGGCGGAGAACTCGGCGAGTCCGGAGGGGGTATGGAAGGTCAATTCCCTTGCGGGCTGGCGGATTCGGAAGCCGAGCGGCAGGCGCACGCGGCGATTGAAATCCTCGAAGCCGTCGAGGACTTCGGACATGGTGTCGCGAATGAGGTCGTAGTCCTCGACGTACTTCTCCCACGGTGTGGCGCTGTTGGGCAGTGCGGCGCGGGCTATGCCCGCGATGATCGCGGGTTCGGAGCGCAAATGCGGTGAGGCGGGCCGCTTCATCCCCCGCGACAGATGCACCATGCTCATCGAATCCTCCACGGAGCTCTCCTGGAGGCCGGCGCGCTGCTCGTCGCGTTCGGTGCGACCCAGGCACGGCAGGATCAGCGCGCGACGGCCGTGCACCAGGTGGCTGCGATTGAGTTTGGTGCTCACGTGGACGGTGAGATCGCAGTTGCGCAGCGCCGCGAAGGTGTAGGCCGTGTCCGGCGCGGCGATGGCGAAATTGCCGCCCATGCCCACGAATACCCGCACCTTGCCCGCGTGCATGGCCTCGATCGCGCCGACGGTATCCAAACCGGGTGCGCGCGGCGGATCTATGCCGCATACCCTGGCGAGCCGATCCAGGAACTCCGGTTTCGGGTGGTGATCGATCCCGCAGGTGCGGTTGCCCTGCACATTGCTGTGCCCGCGCACCGGCGAGGGACCCGCGCCCTCCCGGCCCAGATTCCCGCGCAGCAGTAGCAGATTCACGATCTCGCGCACGGTGTCCACGCCGTGCTCGTGCTGGGTCACGCCCAGACACCAACTGATGACGGTGCGATCGGATTCGGAGTAGATCCTTGCGGCCCTGCGGATCTCGCCTTCGCTCAGCCCGCAGCCCCGCTCGATCTCGGCCCACGGCGTGTCCTCGCAAAGGGTCTGATACTCCTCGAATCCGGACGTGTGGCGCTGGATGAACTCCCGGTCGATGGCGTGCTGCTCGGTGCGCGCCCGTTCCAACACCGCCTTGGCCATCCCGCGGATGACCGCCATATCGCCGCCGATGCGGGGTTGCAGATTGAGCGAACTGGTCGGCGTCGCATGAAAAGTGGCCATCTGGAGGAAATCGTGCGGGATGATGGCGCGCCGGGCCGCGGCCTCGATCAGCGGGTTGATGTGCACGATCGCCGCGCCGCGCCGATGCGCCTCGGTGAGCGCGGTGAGCATGCGCGGCGCGTTGGAGGCGGCATTGACGCCGAGCAGGATCAGCGCGTCGGCGGTCTCCCAGTCGGCGAGGTCGACGGTGCCCTTGCCGGTGCCGAGGGCGGCCTGCAGGGCGCGCCCGCTCGCCTCGTGACACATATTCGAGCAGTCGGGCAGATTGTTGGTGCCCAGTTCGCGCGCCAGCAATTGATACAGGAAGGTCGCCTCGTTGCCGAGGCGACCGGAGGTATAGAAGGCGGCCTGATTCGGATTCGCCAATTCGCGCAGTGCCATGCCGACGAGATGGAATGCCGCGTCCCACGCGATCGGCACATAGGTGTCGGTGTCCGGGTCGTAGCTCATCGGCGCGGTGAGCCTGCCCTGATTCTCCAGTTCGAATTCGCTCCACCCCGATAATTCGGAGACGGTGTGCGCGGCGAAGAAATCCGGTCCGACCCGCTTGTGGGTCATCTCCCAGGCGACGTGCTTGATGCCGTTCTCGCAGATATCGAGGTGCAGGCCCTTGCGATCGTCGGGCCACGCGCAGCCGGGACAGTCGAAGCCGCCGTTCTCGTGATTCATCTTCAGAATGGCGCGCGGGCCGTCGATACCCTCGCGCTCGCGAACCAGGAATCGCGTCACGCTTTTGGCCGCGCCCCAGCCTGCGGCGGGATGGTGGTACGGGTGGAAGGAAGGGGCGGGCGATTGACCCGGCTGGAAGGAAGGGGGTTCATGGCCGTCGGCCGACACCTCGGGTGTACCGGACATAGCGCAACCCTTTCGACGATTTCCCGTGAAAGACGCGATTTCCGAATTGATCGAGGGGCCGCTGCCCTGCGAACGGCCCCGAATTCCCTTGGTGAGGCTACTCGCGGCTCAGGCGAATCGTGGGCAATCGGGCCGTCAGGCCCGGCCGTGCCTGCGCTCGTAGTCCAGGCGCTCGGCAGACCCGCGCTGACGTTCGCGCGCATCGGCGAGATGCGGGTCCAAACCGTGTTTGGCGAGGCGGTGCCGCCGGTAGACGTACATGAGCGCCACCGTGAAGTAGATCAGCGGCAGATACAGCAGCGCCATCATGGACAACCCCATCCACAGCGGCCCCGGAATCAGCAGGAACAGGCACAGGGGCGGAATGATCGGGATGAGGATCCGCATGAGATAGCGACCCGCCGCGCCGGGACCGGTGAGATCGTTGATCACCCAGTCCGACAGTTGCGGCGGCAGGGTACCGCCGCAGATATAGCGAATCCGCTGTGCGAATGTCGGTGTGGTTCGTTCGGTCACGGTAAAGACTCTTCCATGGGTAGGGAAACTCCGCGTGCGTGGGCTACGGCGTCGGGAGTGTGCTCGAAAAGCTGATCGGCCCCGCCCGCGGGCAGTGCGCCGACCGCGGCCAGCCGCCGCCGATGGTCCGCCCGCAGGCCCGACATCAACACGGTGATGCCGCGATGCTCGAGTTTGCCGATGGCATCCTTGAGCACCAGCGCGCCGGTGGTATCCAACGCGGTGATGTGCGACATCCGCAGCACGACCACGTGCGCGTCGGACACCTCGGCCAACTCCAGCAGGAACCGGTGCGCGGCGGCGAAGAACACCGGCCCGTCGATGCGGTAGGCGATGATCCGCTCGTTGAGCAGTTGCCGCTCCTCGGTCGGGTGCTCGGTGTCGTCGGTCGGGGCTTCGATCGGAATCTGTTGCAGCCGAGCCTCTTTGGCGACCGCGCGCACCGCGAGCAGCACGGCGATGCCGACGCCGACCGCGACGGCGCTCACCAGATCCAGTGCCACGGTGACCAGGAAGGTGACCGCCATGATCGCCGCGTCGCCCTTGGAGGCGCGGGCGATGGCGGCCACCGAGGCCGTCTCCACCATGCGGACCGTGGTGGCCAACAGCACCCCGGCCAGCGCCGCCAGCGGGATATCGGCGACCAGGGGAGCGGCCAGGTAGATGACCGCCGCCAGCACGACCGCGTGGGTGAGCGCGGCCAGTCGGGTGCGTGCGCCCGAGCGCACATTGACCGCCGTGCGTGCGATGGCGCCGGTGGCGGGCACCCCGCCGAACAGCGGGGCGGCGATATTGGCCAACCCCTGGCCGAACAGTTCGCGATTCGGATCGTGACGGGTGCCCACGGCCATGGCGTCGGCGGCCGTCGCCGAGAGCAGCGATTCGAGCGCGGCCAGCGCGGCCACCGCCAGCGCCGGACCGATCAGTGCCCCCATCTGGTCGAGGTGTACGAATCCGAGGCTGGGCGCGGGCAAGCCGACAGGTATTGCGCCGATGGTCCTCAGATCCGATCCGGACAGTCGAACCGTCACCGTCGCGGCCGCCACCGCGAGCAGCGCGAACGGCAGCCGGGGCAGATAACGCCCGCCGATCAGCACCACCGCGGCCACCGCGAGCGCGGTGAGCAGCGCCGGATAGTGCGGTTGCGAGATGAACCGGCGCAGGGCGTCGAATGCCGACTGCCACACCTTGTCGCCCTCGGCGTGCGCGATACCGAGGGCCGCCGGGAACTGCTGCAGCGCGATGACCACCGCGATCCCCGCGGTGAACCCCTCGAGCACCGGGGCGGGCAGATAGCGCACCGCACGCCCGGCGCCGATCACCGCGAGCATCACCAGGGCCAGTCCGGCCATGAGGCCGACGGTCAGCACCCCGCTCGCCCCGTGCTGGTGGAAGATCGGCGCCAGCACCACCGTCATCGCGCCGGTCGGCCCGCAGACCTGCAAGCGCGAACCGCCGAACACCGCTGCTACGACACCGGCCACGATCGCGGTGGCCAACCCGGCCGCCGCGCCGAGTCCGGATCCGATACCGAAGCCGAGCGCCAGCGGCAGCGCCACCAGCGCGACGATCAAACCCGAGAGCAGGTCCGGGCCGGGGGCGCGCAGCGCCGGTCGCCAATCCGACCGGCGCGGCAGCAGTTCGCCGACGCTCATCTGGCCTGGACCAGGCGCAGCTTCAGCGCCGCGAGCTGTTCGCGCAGGTGTTCGGGCAGCCGGTTGCCGCCGATGGTGGCGTACCACTCGTCGATGGAGCGGGTCTCGGCCACCCACTCCTCGATATCGACCGCGAGCGCGGCAGGCAGCAGGTCGCGGTAGCCCGCGGCGAGGCCGTCCAGATCCAGCGCGTCGGCGGTCGGGATATGACCGATGGGGGTCCACTCGGCCGCGGCGGTGCCGTCGATGCGTTCGAGTGCCCACTTCAGCACGCGCACATTGTCACCGAATCCGGGCCACAGGAATTTCCCGTCCGCGCCGCGCCGGAACCAGTTGACCTGGAAGATTTTCGGCAGTTTCGCCGGATCGGCCGCCGCGCCCAGGCGCAGCCAGTGCGCGAAGTAGTCGCCGATGTGGTAGCCGAGGAAGGGCAGCATGGCCATCGGGTCCCGGCGCACCACTCCGACGCGGCCCGCGGCCGCCGCCGTGGTCTCCGAGGACAGCACCGAGGCGGTGAAGACGCCGTGCGCCCAATCGAAGGATTCCGCCACGAGCGGAACGGTATTGGCGCGCCGCCCGCCGAAGAAGATGGCCGAGAGCGGGACACCGGTGGGATCGTTCCACTCCGGGGCCACCGAGGGGCACTGCTCGATCGGCGTGCAGTAGCGCGAATTCGGGTGGGCCGCCGGGGAATCCGAGTCCGGCGTCCAATCCTGCCCGCGCCAGTCGATCAGATGGGCGGGCGGCGCGTCGGTCAGACCCTCCCACCACACATCACCGTCGTCGGTGCGCGCGGTGTTGGTGAAGATCGAATTGCCGCGCGCGATGGTGGCGATGGCATTGGGATTGGTCTTCGCGCCGGTGCCCGGTGCCACGCCGAAGAATCCGGTTTCCGGGTTCACCGCGTAGAGGCGGCCGTCCGCGCCGAAGCGCAGCCAGGCGATATCGTCGCCGATCGTCTCGGCCCACCAGCCGGGCAGCGCGGATTCGAGCATGGCCAGGTTGGTCTTGCCGCACGAGGACGGGAAGGCCGCGGCCACGTAGTGGGTGCGGCCTTGCGGCGAGGTCAATTTCAGGATCAGCATGTGTTCGGCCAGCCACCCTTCGTCGCGGCCGAGCACCGAGGCGATGCGCAGGGCGAAGCATTTCTTGCCGAGCAGCGCGTTGCCGCCGTAGCCGGAGCCGTAGCTCCAGATGGTGCGGGTCTGCGGGAAGTGCGCGATGTACTTGGTCTTGTCGCACGGCCATGGCACATCGGCCTGTCCCGGCGCGAGCGGCGCGCCGACCGAATGCAGGCATTTGACGAACTCGGTGCCGCCGGTGAGCTTGGCCCAGACCGGCGCGCCGGACCTGGTCATCACCCGCATGGAGGCCGCGACATATTCCGAATCCGTGATCTGCACACCGAATTTCGGGTCGGCGGCGTCGAGCGGTCCCATGCAGAAGGCGATCACGTACATGGTGCGCCCCGACATCGCGCCCCGGTAGTGCTCGGTCATGACCGTGCGCATATCCAGCGGGTCGACCCAGTTGTTCGTCGGACCCGCGTCGGCGCGATCGTGCGAGCAGATGAAGGTGCGATCCTCCACCCGCGCGACGTCCTCCGGATCCGAGGCGCACCAGAACGAATTCGGTTTGGCGCTCAGCGCGACGAAGGTGCCCTTCTCGACCAGCAGCGCGGTCAGTCGGTCCCACTCCGCGCCGCTGCCGTCGCAGAACACGACGCGCTCGGGTGCGGTGAGTTCGGCGACCTCGGCCACCCACGTCAGGATGTCCGCGTGGTCGGTCGGGGGCTGGATGGTCCCGATGCCGGAGTGTTCGGTCACGACGTTTTTCTCCTTCGCAAAACTACTAGGTATCGAGTTTAGAAAAACTGCAATCAGGGGTGTGGACGGAATCGAACGCGGTCGGGTGATCTCAGGCGGGGTGGCGCAACACCTCGACCTGTCCGGCCGCCAAGCGACCGAGGATGGCCCGCGCCGTGGTCAACAACTCGGCGACCTGGGGCGAGGTGAGTGCGTAGGTGACCGAGAGGCCCTCGCGCCGGGCCGTCACCAGACCGGCGCGGCGCAGGATGGACAACTGCTGGGACAGGCTCGCGGGCTCGACGCCGATCTCATTGAGCATCTCCGAGACGGCGTGCTCGCGCTGACTCAGCAATTCCAGGACCCGGATGCGCACCGGATGGCCGAGGGTTTTGAAGAAGTCGGCCTTCATTTGATAGAGCGGCCTGCTCAAACCCGGCATCAGCCGCTCCTTTCCGGTGCGGGCTCGGTTACTTGCGGAGTTTAGCAAACCATGCAATCCACTCGATTCACAGGCCGTTGCCCGCGTAGGACGCACGCCATGTTCGAGCCGCAAAACGGGCGCCGTCGGCGTAGCCGTCCCCAGACCTGCGCATGGCCGGAGCGAATGCGGAGGTAGGCGTATGCGTACAGTGCTTTCTATGCCCGAAGTTGCGCATCCATCTGCTGAGGTGCGTGTCGGAGCGGCCGTCGCAACCGCCCCCGCATCAGACCGCGATCTGCTGTCGCTGACCTCGCAGCTCTGTTTCGCCCTGTACTCCACGTCGCGGGCCATGACCGCGGCGTACCGGCCCTTCCTCGAGGCGATGGAGGTGACCTACCCGCAGTACCTCGCGCTGCTCGCGCTCTGGGAGCACCCCGGCATGACCATGAAGGAACTCGGGGAGCATCTGCGACTCGACTACGGCACCGTCTCCCCGCTCATCCAGCGCCTACAGGCGCACGGCCTGGTGGAGAGCGTGCGCAGCGCCCACGATCGCCGCGCCGTCGAGTTGCGCGCCACCGAAACGGGTGCCGCGCTGCGCGATCGGGCCAGGCACATGATCGAATCGGTGCTCGCCGAGGTCGGCTACCCGCTCGAGACGCTCATCGAATTGCGCGACCAGGTCGGCGCGCTCGGCGCGCGCCTGGACGCCGTGGTCGCCGAGCGGACGGGCCGTCCCGCCGCGCAGTGACCGGATTCGATCCGGGTGTCCAGGGGACGGGTGCGCCGCGCCCGGCAGGCCCCGACCCGAAATGAATCGTGTCCTGGGCCGATGCGTCGTTTTCGCCGGTGGCCGAGATTACAGGTATCAAGGTCGCTTCCGCGTGGTACTCAGTCGGGGTAGACACCACTGCCGAGGCGACGGGAGGAATACCGGTCGATGATCGCGCCGGATCACGTCCGCTCGGCCCTCCCGACGAACGATGAGCTGCTGACCGCCCTGCGCGGGCACTATCTGCACGGTCCGCTGTGCGTGCAGGCATTCGGTCTGGCCGAGTTGCACCGGCTGCGCCGCGTCGACCCGGATCGTGCCGGTAAGATCGATGATTTCCGAGGCGAACTCGTGGGCGAGATCGACGGGTGGATCGCCAGGCATCTGGCCCAGTCTGCAGGGGCGCGGCTGCATCCGGAGACGCTCGGCACCGTGATCGACCGGGTCGCCGCCGCCGCCGACCACGCCTTCGCGCTGCTGGCCATCGATCCGGGCACCCCGCGCATGCACGCGGCGTGGGCGCGGCTGGCCGAACTCGAGATCGCCTATGGGGAATTGGTCACCGCGATCGGAGCCGGGTTGCGTCGGCTGCCGGTGTGAGCCCCGTCAGGCCTCGCGCGCGCCGCCCCTCCCGACCACCGGCGGTTCGGTGGACCACGGGAAATTGATCCACCGATCGGTGTGGCGCCAGACGTATTCGCAGTCGACCTCCGAGCGCGGCTTCTGGTAGATGACCGCGCAGCGCACCTCGGCGACATGGTGGGAGCAGAAGTCGCGCACCAGCTTCAGCGTCGCACCGGTGTCGGCGACATCGTCGGCGACCAGGACGGTGGCGCCCTTCAGGTCGACCGCCTGCGGCACCGGCGGCAGCATGACCGGCAGGTCGAGGCGCTGATCGACACCGGTGTAGAACTCGACATTCATCACGTGCAGGTTCTTCACGTCCAAGGCGTAGCCGAGTGCTCCGGCCACGAAGAGTCCGCCGCGCGCGATGGACAGGATGAGATCGGGTTCGAAACCGTCCTCGGCGATCATGACGGCCAGTTCGCGGCTCGCCGTCCCGAACAATTCCCAGGTCAATACTTCCCGATCGGCCACGCGGCCCGCCTCCTTCGTCGCTGACCGAGAGCATACGGTCACCGCGGTTCGGGCTCACCGCCCAGCAGTGCGGTCCGCACCGCGCCCAGTCTTTCGATATCGCCGCGGATGCCCGCCACCGAGTCGTTGTAGAGGAAGGCCTCGCCCAGGCGAACCAACGCGTAGGCGAGCAGGTCGCGGTCCAGCGGCGGTCGGTAGTCGTCCTCGGCTTCGGTGCGGGCGATGAGCGCGGCCACGGCCGCGACCACCCTGGGTTGGACCGGGCCGTCGCCGGTGGTGAGCACGCGCAGGCCGGAGAGGGGTTCGTTGTCGAAGTAGTGGCGGAATGCGGTGCTGCGCACCATCCAGCGGTCGACCTCATTGAGCACTTCGACTATGCGCCGCACGCCTCGGGTGCGCCGTCGGGCCTCGGCCCGCGCGATCATGATCTCGTATTCGCTCGCCATGACCGCGCCGAGCAGTCCGTCGCGGGATCGGTACCAGCGGTAGATCGAGGCGCGGCTGAGTCCGAGCCGTGCGGCGATGGCCTGCACGTCGACCCGCTCGCCCGCCAGGAAACTCGCCCTGGCCAGTTCGAGGACCTGCTCCCTGGTGGCCGCGGCGGGGCGGCCGGGGGAGCGGGTCGGGGTGCGACGGGCGGCAGGCATCGCCGAATGATACATCTACCATTCTGTGTATCGAAAAGCGGCGTCCCGCGCGGTCAGAACCAGTCGGTGCGCATATCGCGGGCGGTCGTATCCAGGCTCGCCAGCAATTCCAGACCGGGACCGGTCTTGGGCAGTTCGTGCCGGAAGAAGTAGCGGGCCGCGTGCCGCTTGCCGTCGTGGAAATCGTCGGTGCCGGTGCCGGTGGCCAGGAACTGCTCGAGCCAGATCCAGGCCAGCACGATATGGCCGAAGGTCTCGAGATAGACCGAACTGTTGGCGAGCGCGGTCTCCGGATCGCCGCCCGCCCACAGCGCGCCCGTCACTTCGATGAGTCGATGCCAGGACGAATCCAATTGGGCGGCAAGGGTCGCCGCCTCCACCCCGGCCGCGCGCGCGGCGGCGACGGTGGCGCGCACCCTGGCATCGAGTTCGCGCAGGCTCGCGCCCTCGCGCTGGACGACCTTGCGGCCCAGCAGATCCAGGCCCTGGATGCCGTGGGTGCCCTCGTGGATCGGGTTGAGTCGATTGTCCCGGTAGTGCTGTTCGACATCGTATTCGCGGGTGTAGCCGTAGCCGCCGTGCACCTGGATGGCGAGACTGTTGGCCTGCAGGCACCACTGGGATGGCCAGCTCTTCGCGATCGGGGTGAGCAGGTCGAGCAGTAGGCCGAGTCGGGCCTGCTGTTCGGCGTCCTCGGTGGTGCGCTGCTCGTCGACGAGCCGCGCGCAATACAGGACCAATGCCAGAGCGCCTTCGGCATAAACCTTTTGTGCCAACAGCATTCGCTTGACGTCGGTATGTTCGACAATGGGTACCTGCCCGCCGCCCGGCCTGCTCTTGACGTGGCCCTGGGGGCGGGTGCGCGCGTAGTCGAGTGCCTTGAGGTAGCCGGTGTAGCCGAGGGCGGCCGCGCCGAGTCCGACGCCGATGCGCGCCTCGTTCATCATATGGAACATGTAGGACAGGCCGTGATGTTCTTGTCCCACAAGGTATCCCACCGCACCCGCCGCACCGCCCGGCGTGAATTTGCCCTCGCCGAAATTCAGCAGCGTGTTGACGGTGCCCCGGTAGCCCATCTTGTGATTGATCCCCGCGAGCGCGACATCATTGCGTTCGCCGCGCGCACCGTCCTCGTCCACCAGGTAGCGCGGCACGATGAACAGCGAGATCCCCTTGGTCCCCGCCGGGCCGCCCGGAATCTTGGCCAGGACGAGATGCACGATGTTCTCGCCCATTTCGTGATCCCCACCGGAGATCCACATCTTGGTGCCGAAGAGGCGGTAGGTGCCGTCCTGCTGCGGCTGCGCCCTGGTGGTGATATCGCCGAGCGAGGAACCCGCCTGCGGCTCCGACAGGCACATGGTGCCGAAGTACCTGCCCGCGAGCATCGGTCCGACATACTTGCGGACGTGCGCCGGATCGGCGTGCGCGACGAGAAGATTCGCATTCCCGGTGGTGAGGAAGCCGTATCCCGCGGTGCCGATATTGGCCGCCGAGAACCACGCCGCGCTCGCCTGTGCGAGGGTGGTGGGCAATTGCGCGCCACCGTGTTCGAAATCCAGCGTGGCGCCGATCAACCCGGCCTTGGCCAGCGCCTCGTGTGCCTGCGCCACCTCGGCGATGATGTGCACCCGCTCCCCGTCGAAGCTCGGCTCCTGCGCGTCATTGCGCTTGTTGTGCGGTGCGAAATACTTCGTCGCCAACTGCTCGCTCAAATCGAGCACATCGTCGAAGGTCTCGCGGGAATGTTCGGCGAAGCGCGCCCGCGTGGTGAGCTTGTCGACCTCGAGCCATTCGTAGAGCAGAAAATCGAGATCGCGGCGCGAGAGCAGACTGGAACGCATGCGGCGGATTCCTTTCACCGAAGGTCAGTAGCGCGGTGCGGCGATCACGCGAATCCGGCGTGATCGCGACCCGGCTGCGATGGTACACGCGCCCCAGTGTGTCTCGATTTCGTGCGCCTGCACGGCCGTATCCGAGAGGAACCGGATACGGCCGCAGGGATGGAATGTACTGAGTCAGTCGGCTTTGGCCGCGTTCTCCGCGATAGCGGTGACGATCTGATCGAACAGCGGCTCGGGGAAGTCGTGACCCATGGCGTCGAGCGGAAGATAGGTCGAATCCGGGATGGCCTTGTGCGTGGCCTCGCCACCCGCGATCTTGATCATCGAATCCTCCGCGCCGTGGATCACCAGCGCGGGCAGCCGCAGCTTCGCCAGGGCGTCGGTGCGGTCGGGGGCGATGGCGATCGCGGTCATTTGCCGTGATCCACCCTCCGGATGCCGGGCGCGGTCGTAGCCGCTGGTCGCCAGCGCGAGGCGGCGCTCACGTTCGCTGTCCGCGTAGGTCTTGGATCCGAGCAGCGCGTACAGGGCGGCGAGCTGCGCGATGGCGGCCTCGCGCTCGGGCGGCAGCGGCTTGGCCACCTGCTCGAGGACCTCGCCGTCGGCCATGCCGATCAGGAAGTGCGGGGTGCTCATGATCGAGCACAGCGACAGCACGCGGTCGTCCTTGTCGTCAATCGCGAACCGCTGCGCGACCATCCCGCCCATCGACGCCCCGACGACGTGCGCCTGTTGGATGCCGAGATGATCCAGCAATTCGCCGCAGTCGCGTGCGATCGCGGCCAGATAGTACTGGCTCGGCGTTTTCTTCCATTCGGTCAGACCGCTGTCGCGGTTGTCGGGACGGATCACCCGGAAGCCCGCCTCGACGAGGCGGTCGACGATTTCCTGTGGCCAGTGGATCAGTTGCGAACTCAGGCCCATGATCATTAGCAGTGGTTTGCCCTGCGGATCACCCTCGTCGCGGTAACACATCTTGACTTCGTTCAGGTCGGCGAACCGGTCCTGCGCATCGCTCATGACAACCCTCCGAATCGTGACTGATATCGGGAACAATCGAGCTTCGATTCACATCCGCAAATCCCGACCAACGGTACTGTGCGCCTTGGAGTTTCGATGTCCATTTGCCAATTATTCAGTGGCGCGCACATATTCGACCAGTCGGATTGGTTCGGCCGGGTGGTCGACGAAACCGCCCGGCCGGGCCACGAATTCAGGCGTGTTCGCCGAGAAGCGCCAGGATGGCGGCGGCCATGGCGGCCGGGTCGCCGTCGGCGGGACGCAGGGTCACCTCGGCGGTCGTCGGCGGCTCGTAGGGATCGTCGATACCGGTGAAGCCGCGGATCTCGCCCGCACGAGCCTTGGCGTACATACCTTTCGGGTCGCGGGATTCGCAGATCTCGAGCGGAGTGTCCACGAAGATCTCGAAGAAGGGCAGGCCCGCCGCCTCGTGCGCGGCTCGGACGCGGTCGCGATCGGCGCGGTAGGGGCTGATGAGGGAGACCACCGCGACCACGCCCGCCTCGGCGAACAGGCGCGCCACCTCGCCGACGCGGCGCACGTTCTCCACCCGATCGGCGGCGCTGAAACCGAGGTCGGAGTTGAGGCCGTGGCGCAGATTGTCCCCGTCGAGCAGGAAGGCGGGGCGACCCGCCGCGACCAGGCGGCGTTCGAGTTCCACTGCGACAGAGGACTTCCCGGATCCCGACAGTCCGGTCAACCACACCGTCACCCCTCGGGAGGCCCGCTCCTCGCGGCCCACGGCGGTGGCGTGCCAGACCACGCGCGCGGAGGGCAGCGTCGGCCCGGTGATCATGCCCGCGGCCACCGTGTTGTTGGTGGCGTCGTCGACCAGGATGAAGCTGCCGGTGCTGCGATTGCGCCGGTACGGATCGAACAGCAGCGGCTGGCGGGTGCGCAACTGCACGCGCCCGATCTCGTTGAGCGCCAATGAATCCGCCTGCTCGTCGCGATGCAGGGTGTTCACATCGAGGCGGTAGTCCAAGCTGCGCACCTCGACGGTGACGCTGCGGGTGGTGTGGCGCAGGGTGTAGGTGGCGCCGGGGGTGAGGGCGGCGTCCTCGGCGAACCAGCACACCATGGCGTCCAGGTCGCGACCCACCTGCGGTCGGTTGTTGGGGCGGCAGATCATATCCCCGCGCGCGATATCGATCTCGTCGGCCAGTTCGACGGTGACCGCCTGCGGTGCGAAGGCTTCCGCGACGGTGCGCCCGCCGGGTGCGTGCACCGCCGCCACGGTGGAGGTGAAACCCGATGGCAGGACCACGATCTCGTCGCCGGGCTTGAACACCCCGCCCGCCACCGTGCCCGCGTAGCCGCGGAAATCCTGTGCGTGACTGCGGATCACGTACTGCACCGGCAGGCGCGCGTCGATCAGGTTGCGGTCGGAGGCGATATGCACCTGCTCCAGGTGGTGCAGCAGCGGAGTGCCCTCGTACCAGGGCATACTCGCGCCCCGGTGCACGATATTGTCGCCGAGCAGCGCCGAGACCGGTACGAAGGCGAGATCGGCGATATCGAGTTTCATGGCGAATCCGGCGAATTCCTCGCGGATCTCCTCGAAGCGGGCCTGCGACCAGTCGACCATATCCATCTTGTTCACGCACAGCACCAGGTGCGCGATGCCGAGCAGACTGGACAGGAAGGCGTGCCGCCGCGTCTGCTCGAGCACACCCTTGCGCGCGTCCACCAGAATCAGCGCGACATCGGCGGTGGAGGCGCCGGTGACCATATTCCGGGTGTACTGGATGTGCCCCGGCGTGTCGGCGATGATGAATTTCCGTCTGGGCGTGGCGAAGTAGCGGTGCGCCACATCGATGGTGATGCCCTGCTCGCGCTCGGCGCGCAGACCGTCGGTCAGCAGCGCCAGATTCGGATAGTCCTCGCCGCGGTCGCGGCTGGTGCGCTCCACCGCCGCGAGCTGATCGGTGAAGATGGTCTTGGAGTCGAACAGCAGTCGGCCGATGAGCGTGGACTTGCCGTCGTCGACACTGCCCGCCGTGGCCAGCCGCAGCATGGTGGCATGGTCCCGATTGGGTGCTTTGGTGTCCATCTCAGAAATAGCCCTCTCGCTTTCGATCCTCCATGCCCGCCTCGGAGATTCGGTCGTCGGCCCTGGTGGCTCCGCGCTCGGTGATCCTGGCCGCGGCGACCTCGGCGACCACGTCGGCGGGGGTGGCCGCGTCGGACTGCACGCATCCGGTGCAGGTGGCATCGCCGACGGTGCGGAAGCGCACCGTGGCCTCGTACGGCTGCTCGCCGTCGAGCAGTTGCAGGAATCTGGTGTGCGCCAACAACATTCCGTCTCGTTGCACGATCGGTCTGCGGTGGGCGTAGTAGAGCGGCGGCAGGGCGATGTCCTCGGCCGCGATATAGCTCCAGATATCGAGTTCGGTCCAATTGGACAGCGGGAACACCCGGATGTGTTCGCCGGGCCGGTGGCGGCCGTTGTAGAGGTTCCACAGTTCGGGGCGCTGGTTGCGCGGTTCCCACTGCCCGTATTCGTCGCGGAAGCTGAAGACGCGCTCCTTGGCGCGCGCCTTCTCCTCGTCGCGGCGGGCGCCGCCGAAGACGGCGTCGAAGCCGCCCTCCTTGATGCCGCGCAGCAGGGTGGTGGTCTGCAATCGGTTGCGGGAGGCGCGCGGACCGGTCTGCTCGACCACCCGGCCCGCGTCGATATCGTCCTGGACCCGCTCGACGACCAGTCGCAGCCCCAGCCGCCGCACGGTCTCGTCGCGGTAGGCGATGACCTCGTCGAAGTTGTGTCCGGTGTCTATGTGCAGCACCGGGAACGGCAGCGGCGCGGGCCAGAAGGCCTTGGCCGCCAGATGCAGCATGACCACCGAATCCTTGCCGCCGGAGAACAGCAGCACCGGATGTTCGAAAGTTGCCGCGACTTCACGGAATATATGTGCCGACTCGGCCTCGAGCGCCTCCAGATGCGGGAGCTCGTAGGTGTTCGCCGCCGACTTCGCGTACTGGCTCACGCCACAAAATTAGAACACGTTCCGGTCAATGGTCAATGGATCGATTCGGCGCGCGGCCGCCCGAGCGCGCCGTGACCGCATCCGCCGCCGCCACGAGAGCCGCGCCCCGCCTTGCGATTTCGGCGCCCGTGATGGATCTGCCGACATACATGGTGAGCACCATGTTCTGTCTGCCGTCCCCGCCGTAGGTGGGCGCGGCGAGCAGACTCACCGGATGCTCCTTGCGCGGGCGCAGATCGACCCCGAGATAGACCCGCTCGCCGAGGCTGGTGACCAACTCGCCGACGAGTCGGCGCAGGTCGTCGGGGAGATCGTGGGCCGCGACCCCGGCCAGCAGCGAATAGAGCCGCCGCCCCGCCGCCGTCATGCTCTCCACCAGGTAGCCGCGCTCCCGGCATTCGGTCACCACCTGGCGCAGGCGGGTCTCGTCCTGGCGCAGCGGCACCGTCGGCGGGGTGGCCAGCCAGGCGTCGAAGGCGGCGTCGGTATCCCACAGCACGTACATCAGGCCGACGGGCGGCGCGAAATCGTAGGTGGCCCCGACTTTTACGCCGAGTTTGGCCAGGCCGGGTCCCGCGCTCTCCAGGACGGTGATCCGGCCGCCGGTCACCGCCGAGACCGTGCAGGTGCCGCGGTAGCGGGCGCTGAGTTCGGCGAGTTCGGCGCGGGCCATGGCGGCGATGGCGAAGCCCTCCTGCGCTACCCGTCCGGCCTCGATGAGCGCCGGTCCGAGGCCGTAGGTGTGGGTGTTCGGATCGCGCACCAGGTAGCCCGCGGCGCTGAGTTCGGTGAGTATGCCCAGGCAGGTGGGTTTCGCCAGGTTCAATTCGCGGGCCAGTTCGGACAGGCCGTAGCGCTTGCCGCGGCGCTCGACCAGGAAGTCCAGCACCTGGATCACGCGAACCGTCGGCGCGGATCGGCGGGCAACCTTGGGAATCACGCGACAACTCCTGGATCACTCGACAATTTCTGTAACAGGTTCTAATCTTGCTGCTATCGAAATGTACCAGAGCGGTACATATTTGGAACAGGACCGGAGCGCCACTTGCTGACACAGCCGTTCGCGGACGCCATCGCCGCCGCCGAGCAGATCATCACCGAGGCCCCGCACCTGCGCACCGAGCAGGACCTGATCGAGGGCTACGACTACCTCGCGGGCAGTATTCGCGCGGCCCAGCAGATGGCGTGGGCCTACGAGCGGGACTTCCCCTTCTTCGTCCGCTCCACCGGTCCCTACACCAAAATGGGCCTGGACAACCCGGACACCCTCTACTTCCACTCCTACCTGCGCCCCGACGCGGAATATCTGGTCACCGGAACGCGTGGCACCACACGCGATCTCAGCTTCCAGGTGCTCAACGGCGACTATTCGCCTGTCGACGTTCCCGACAGCCTGACCGCCTTCGACGATCGCGAACTCGAGGTGCGACCCGACGGCGGCTACGAAATCCGTTTCGGCCCAGCGGCTTCGCGCCCCGGCTATGTGCAGCTCGCACCGGATTCGGCCATGCTGGTGGTCCGCGAGGTCTTCAGCGACTGGGATACCGAACGTCCTGGCACGATTCGCATCCAGCGGGTCGACAAGGCGGGCGAGGCGCCGCCGCCGCTCACCAAGGACCTGCTCGCCAAACGCTACGGCGTCGCGGGCAAGATGCTGCTCTCGCGGCTGAATACCTTTCTGGCCTTTCCCAAATGGTTCTACCTGAACCTGCCGGTCAATACGATGACCGAACCGCGCGCCACCCCTGGCGGACTCAGCACCCAGTTCTCCTCGGCCGGACACTACGAACTCGACGACGACCAGGCCATGATCATCACCGTGCCCAAATCCGATGCGCCGTATCAGGGCTTCCAGCTCGGCAGCATGTGGTACGTCTCGCTGGACTACATCAACCACCAGACCAGCCTCACCGCCGATCAGGCGCGAGTGGATCCGGACGGGATGATTCGCCTGGTGGTGAGCGAGCGGAATCCGGGACTGACCAACTGGATCGAGCGCACCGGGCACGAGCGCGGCTATCTTCAGTTCCGTTGGCAGCGGCTGGCGCGCGAGATGAAGCCCGAGGACGGGCCGACGGTGCAGGTGGTGCCGCTCGAGGAACTGGCGCGCCGACTTCCCTACTACGAACAGGCACAAACGACGCCCGAGCAATGGCGGGCGCGGATCGCGGCGCGGCAGGCGGCCGTGGCGGAAAGGATGCTGGGCTGATGTTGTTGCGGGACAGGGTGGTCGTGGTCTCGGGGGTTGGTCCCGGGCTGGGCAGGGCCATCGCGGTGCAGGCCGCCCGCGCGGGCGCGGATGTGGTGCTGGCCTCGCGCACCGAATCGCGGCTGACCGAAGTCGCCAAGGAGATCGTCGAATTGGGGCGGCGCGCCGAGGTGGTGCCCACCGATATCGACGACGCGGACGCGGCGGCGAATCTGGTGGACTCGGCGCTGCGCGCCTTCGGTCGGGTCGACACCGTGGTCAACAATGCCTTCGCCATTCCGCCGATCGCGGATCTGGCCGAGGTCGACCTGGATCAGGTCCGGGCCGGATTCGAGACCAATGTCCTGGCGGCCCTGCGGTTGACGCGCCTGTTCGTGCCCGCGCTGGCCGAGTCGAAGGGTTCGGTGGTGATGATCAATTCGGCAGTGCTGCGGCACTCCCGGCGCACCTTCGGCCCCTACAAGATGGCCAAGGCGAGTCTGCTCGCGCTGGCCCAGAGCCTGGCCACCGAGTTGGGGCCGCAGGGCATTCGCGTCAACACCATCGCACCGGGCTACATCTGGGCCGACAACCTGAAGTGGTATTTCAACTACCTGGCCCAGCAGCGCGGTATCACCGCCGAGGAGGTCTACGCCGAGACCGCCGCCACGATCGACCTGCGCAAACTACCGGAACCGGACGAGATCGCCGATGCCGTGGTCTTTTTCGCCTCGTCGCTGGCGCGGGCCATCACCGGGGCGTGTCTGGATGTCAACGGCGGCGAATTCCACCATTAGGCGTGGCTACAAGGAGACAATCGTGATCGGGAGAGATGACGTCGGAACCCTCGACGATCTGCATGCCTCGGCGACGAAGGTGGTCGGCCTCGACGACTTCGGTGCCGACGACTACCGCGAAGGTTTGGGGGTGCTGCTGGACTCCTACGCCAACGAAGCCGAACTGACCCCATTCGGCAACAAGGTCAATCGTGCCTTCCTGCGGGGGGCGTTGATCGCGCGCCTGCTGAGCGAGGCGGCCTGGAAACAGTTTCCGGAACACGTCGAAGTCGCCGTCGAGCGGCCCATTTTCGTGACGGGTCTGCCGCGTTCGGGTACCACGGCCGTGCATCGGCTGCTCAATGCCGATCCGGCGCATCAGGGTCTACAGATGTGGTTGACGGAGATGCCGCAGCCGCGTCCGCCGCGCGAGAGCTGGGCCGACGATCCGGTCTACCAGCGCATCTCGGCGGCCTTCGACAAACACCATGTCGAACATCCGGAATTCATGGGCGTGCACCATATTTCGGCCGACCAGGTGGAGGAGTGCTGGCAGTTGCTGCGGCAGTCGGCCATGTCGGTGTCCTATGAATGCCTCGGCCACGTGCCCGGATACTCGCAGTGGCTCGGCGAGCGCGACTGGACCCCGGCTTACCGCAGGCATCGGCGCAATCTGCAACTGATCGGGCTGCCCGATGCGAATCGCCGCTGGGTGCTGAAGAATCCGAGCCACCTGTTCGCACTCGACGCCATCTTCGCCGTCTATCCCGACGCGCTGGTCATCCAGATGCATCGGGATCCGCGCACCATCATCGCCTCGGTGTGCAGTCTGAACGAGCAGGCGGCGGCGGGCTGGTCGGAGCGATTCCGCGGCGAGATCGTCGGGCGGACCCAGTTGGATCTGTGGTCGCGCGGTGCGGCGCGCTTCCAGGAGGATCGGCGCAATTACGATGCCGCCCAGTTCTGCGATGTGGATTACGGCGCGTTCGTCGCGGATCCGATCGGCACCGTGTCCTCGATCTACGCGCACTTCGGGCTGGAGTTGACCGACGCGGCGCGAACGGCCATGGGGGAGTTGCACTCCGAGAGCACCTCCGGCGCGGCCCGACCCGCGCACCGGTACACCCTCGAGGAGTTCGGGCTCACGGCCGAACAGGTCGATCGGCGTTTCGCCGAGTATCGGGACGTGTACTTTCCGGGAAAGTGAGAACGGGCCGGTGCCGGATGTTTCCGGTACCGGCCCGCGAATATTGCTAGGGCTGCCCGGGTTTGAGCACCAGGAACAGGCCGTGCGCCTCCGCGCAGAGTCGCTCGCCATGGTGCAGCGTGCCGCGCACGTAGACCTTGCGGCCCTCCCGCTTCTCGACCCAGGTGCGCTGCCGCAGTTCGGTATTGAGCGGCGTGATCGAGCGGTAGTCGATGGTCAGCGAGGCGGTGCGGCTGGCCTCTCCCGTGTGCAGGGCCACGGCCATCCCGATCAGATCGTCGAAGCCGACCGCGATCTGACCGCCGTGCGCTGCCGCGTTGCCGCCCAAATGGTAAGTGCGGTAGGTGATCACGGCGTCCACGCCGTCGCGGTCCGCGCGGCGCACCACATAGGGCGGCAGGGTGATATTGCCGCGGGCGGGCAGATCGTCGCGGGTCCACTGCGGATTCGACCACTCGTCCACGACGGCGTCGTCGAGTTTGTCGTTGAGCTGCTTGAGGATTCCGATCGACTCCAGCGCCAGCTCGTCCGAGGGGCAGGCCATGCGAACCCGGTCCATCAGGCCGCGCACCTGCTCGATGAATTCGCCGTAGTGGGGGCCGCCGCGGTCGATATCGGCCTCCGCCGCGGCGCGGACCAGCTCGGCCATGGGCCGGAATCCGCCCTCGTGCTGGTCCTCGGTCGGCAGTGGATCCGGGCCGACGTGGTCAATGCTCATCTATACACCATATAATTCACTGGCGGGTCGCTGACGGCAGCGTGGTCGATCACCGCTGTGGGAGGTCGACGCGGCGGTGAATTGACACGCACGCCCCGCGACCGGCATCTTGGCGGGACTGCTCCGACGGCGAAAGGTCCCCATGGTGATCGCGGCGGTGGTCTTCGATATGGACGGCGTCCTCATCGACTCCGAACCGGTGTGGGAGCGGGTGCGCCGCGCCTACGTGGCCGAACGCGGCGGCCGCTGGCTGCCCGACACCCAGACCAGGCTGATGGGTATGAGCACCGCCGAATGGTCGACCTACCTGAGTGCGGAGCTGGGTGTCGACGCCGCGCCCGAGCAGGTGGCCCGCGAGGTCATCGCCCGAATGGCGGCCCACTACGCCGTCGAGGTCCCACTGCTTGCCGGTGCCGCCGCCGCGGTGATCCGTCTGGGCGCGAGTTTGCCGCTGGCCGTCGCCAGTTCCTCGCCGCGCACCCTCATCGACGCCGTCCTGACGAGCACGGGCCTGCTGCCGCGGTTCGCGGCGACCTTCTCCACCGAGGAGGTGCCGCGCGGCAAACCGTCCCCCGATGTCTACTTGGCCGCAGCGAATGCCCTGGGGCATTCTCCGGAAACCTGTGCCGCAGTGGAGGATTCCAGCAACGGTCTGCGCGCCGCCCATACCGCGGGCCTTCGGGTAGTGGCCGTGCCCCGTCCCGAGTACCCACCGGCCCCGGACGCTGCCGCGTTGGCCCGCGCCACCCTCGCCACGCTGGACGAGCTGACTCCCGCGCTGCTCGCAGACCTTACCTGAATCACGCTGCGGCGGAACGCATTCCTACCGATGGGACGCTCGCGCCGTCCATCGCCCCTGATCGTGGCGGACGTCGATGGGATGATCGAACGCCGCGCTGACATTCTCGGTGGTCACCACCGCGCGCGCCGGACCCGCCGCCACCGTGCGCCCCTCGGCGATCAGCAGCGCATGCGTCGTGGTGCTGGGCAATTCCTCCAGATGATGGGTGACCAGGATCGAGGCGACCTCGGGATGGGTCTGGTCCAGCGTGTCGATGGTCTCCAGCAGTTGTTCGCGGGCCGCCAGATCCAATCCGGTGGAGGGCTCGTCGAACAGCAGCAGCCGGGGTTCGGCGATGAGCGCGCGGGCGATGAGGGTGCGTCCGCGCTCGCCCTGCGACAGTGTGGGCCACAGTTCCTCGCCCTTGCCCTTGAGGCCAAGCGTCTCGATCATGGCGTCGGCGCGGCGCGATTCGTCGGGGGAGGGCCGCCAGCGCATCGGGGTATCGATGGTGGCGGTGATCCCGGTGAGCACCACCTGCCGCACCGTCAGCGGATGCTGGAGGCTGTGGCGCGGATTGACATGCCCGATGGAGTGGCGCAGGCGGGCCAGTTCGACCCGGCCGAGCTGTTCGCCGAGCACGTGCACGGCGCCGGAGGTGGGAAAGGTGACGGCGCCGCAGAACCCGAGCAGGGTGCTCTTGCCCGCGCCATTCGGGCCGAGCAGCGCCCAGTGTTCGCCGGATCGCACGGTGAGGGAGATGCCGTCGATGATCTGCTTGCCTTCGCGGCGGAAGGTCACCTCGGACAATTCGAGGACGATGGACATGTGCGGCCTTTCTCGGCGTTCAACAGAACGCGGCTTTCAGTGAGGTCAGATGGGTGCGACTGAATTCCGCTGCGGCCGAGGCGTTTTTGGCGACGATGGCGTCCAGCAGCCGCTGATGGGCGGCGTGGTCGGCGGATTCGGATCGGAGGGGCGCGATATCGAGCATATCGATCATGGCCGACCGCAGTCGCGGCAGGAAGCTGTCGAACAGTTGGGTGAGCACGTCGTTGTGCCCGGCCACGACGACGGCGCGGTGGAAGGCCATATCGGCGTCGACCAGGGCGGCGGATTCGGTGTGCCCGGCGCGGGCGGCCAGCCTCGCGCGTAGGACGCGCAGGTCGGCGCGGGTGCGGCGGTCCGCGGCCAGTGCGGCGGCCTCGGCCTCGATGGCGATGCGCGCCTCGATGACCGAGACGATCGCGGTGTGGCGCAGCACCGTATCCCAGTTCTCGGTGGCCTCGAGCGCGGTGACGAAGACGCCCGCGCCTTGGCGACTGTCGAGCACGCCCTTGCCCGCCAGTTCGCGCACCGCCTCGCGCAGGGTGGATCGGCCGACGCCGAGCTGGACGGCCAGGGTCGTCTCGCCGGGGAGGCGGTGTCCGAGCGGCCATTCACCGGCGCGGATGCGCGTCATCAGCAGTTCGGCCGTCTGCGCGGCCAGGGGGTGACGGCGAACCTGCTCGACCATGGAACCTCTCCGCTCCTCTCCACCCCTCTGCTTGTCTGAGGAGTTGTGTATAGTCTAGCCATCATGACGCACGCACTCCTCCTTAGCCGCCACGGCGGGGCCTGACACGACCGTCCGCCCGCCGTGGGGCTTCGTCGTGGCCGGTCAATCCCTTTCGCAGCGTCAGCCGAGGAAGCAGATATGCGTACTTTCCCCACCATCGACACCCCCGTCGGCGCGGTCCCCGAGGCCGCGCCCGCCTGGAATCGGCAGCGTCATTCGCAGTTGCCGTCGCATCGCTACCGCGATGTCTACGACCGGGTCGCGGTCCCGCGCACCGAGCGGCACTGGCCCACCGCCCGCATCACCGCCGCGCCGCTGTGGGTTCCGGTCGACCTGCGCGACGGCAACCAGGCGCTGGCCGAACCCATGGACCCGGCCCGCAAGCGTCGCTTCTTCGAACTCATGGTGGCCATGGGCTACAAGGAGATCGAGGTCGGCTACCCGTCGGCATCGCAGACCGACTACGACTTCGTCCGGCTGATCGCCGAAACCGATATCGCCCCTTCGGATGTCACGATCGTGGTGTTCACCCCCGCCCGCCGCGACCTGATCGAGCGCACCGTGGCCTCGGTGCGCGGCATCGACAACGACGTGGTCATCCACATGTACACCGCCACCGCCCCCGCCTGGCGAGATGTGGTGCTGGGCAAGGACCGTGCCGAGTTGCGCGAGCTGATCCTCGACGGCGGTCGCGCCATCCTCGACGAGGCCGGGGATATGCCGAATGTGCGCTTCCAGTTCTCCCCTGAGGTCTTCAACCTGACCGAACCGGACTATGTGCTCGAGATCTGCGACGCGATGACGGAGCTGTGGTCGGCGGATCCCGAGCGGCCGGTCATCCTGAACCTGCCCGCCACCGTCGAGGTCGCCACCCCGAATGTCTACGCCGACCAGATCGAATACATGCACCGCAATCTGTCCCGGCGCGAGAGCGTGATCCTGTCGGTGCATCCGCACAATGATCGCGGCACCGGCATCGCCTGCGCCGAACTGGCCGTCCTGGCGGGTGCCGAGCGGGTGGAGGGCTGTGTCTTCGGCAACGGGGAGCGCACCGGCAATGTGGATATCGCGACGCTGGCACTGAATCTGCACGCGCAGGGCGTGGATCCGATGATCGACTTCTCCGATATCGATGAGATCCGCCGCACCGTCGAATACTGCACCAGGATGCCGATCCACGAAAGGCACCCGTACGTGGGCGATCTCGTGCACACCGCCTTCTCCGGCACGCACCAGGACGCGATCAAGAAGGGGATGGCCGAACATCGCGCCCGCGCCGCCGCGACCGGTCGTTCGGAACGCGAAATCGAGTGGCGGGTACCGTATCTGCCCATCGATCCCGCCGATATCGGCCGCAGCTACGATGCGGTCATTCGGGTGAATTCGCAGTCGGGCAAGGGCGGTATCGCCTATCTGCTGCAGGCCGAGTACGGCCTGGATCTGCCGCGCAGGCTCCAGATCGATTTCGCCAAGCACGTGCAGCGCCACACCGACGACACCGGTTTGGAGGTCACCGCGTCGCAGTTGCGCGACCTGTTCGAGGCCGCGTACCTCGACGACGCGGAATCGAGTGTGGTGCTGAAGGATTGGCGCACCGCCGGATCGGGTGCGCAGGCGTGCACCGAGATCACCCTGATCGCCGATGGCGCGACGGTCGAATCCGCGCATCGGGGAACCGGTCCGGTCGAGGCATTGACCGAGGCGCTGGCGAAAGTGGGCCGGGCCGTGGAGATCCTGAGCCTGACCCAGCAGTCCATCGGCTCCGGCAACGACAGCACGGCCATCACCTATCTGGAATACCGCGTCGACGGTGTGACCGGATGGGCCTGCGGTCGAAGCGATTCCGTGCTGGCGGCGTCGCTGGCGGCGGTATTGCGCGCAGCCAACTAGGCTCCGTCCGCGCCCCCGGTGCGGGGGCGCGGACGGGTCACACCCCGGTGGACCCGTCGATACGTTCGCGCAGGAAGTCGGCGTGCCCGTTGTGCCTGGCGTACTCCTCGATCAGGTGCAGATAGACCCAGCGCAGACTGAAGACCTGGTCGCGGCGCGGATGCGGAAGGGTGTTGGCATCCAATGACATTTCGGCGACGGCGGCGTCGCACAGCTTGATCTCGTTTTCGTAGGCGGCGAAGGTGGCGGCCGGATCGGCCTCGGCCACATCCTCCGTATCGCCGTCCGGATTGTCCTGCGAACAGTAGATGAGGTCGACGTTCTCACCGGCGGACGTGCGACGGAACCAGCCGCGCTCCACCTCGGTCATATGCCGGACCAGTCCGAGCAGCGACAGTGTCGACGGCGCGACGCAGCGCTGCCGCAACTGCTCGGCCTCCAGTCCGGAACATTTGAACAGCAGCGTGCGCCGGTGCATATCCAGCCAGCCCTGCAACATTTCCCGCTCGCCGCCCACACTCGGCGGCCAGATCCGTTCAACCTCGGGGGCAATCCAAGTCACCCGCCGCACTGTAGCGAACCCCGATGCCCGAGTCGCTCGGTTTTCCGCAATCACATCACCTTCAGCGCGCCATAGGTCACGATCAGGACCCCGGCGAGGACGAGGGTGGTGCACAGGGCGCCGAGGGTGAGCAAACCGAGCCAGCCGAGGGCGAGCAGGGCGCCGGTGGCGAGCCAGCCCGCGGTGGGGGCGAAGCGGGACATGACGCCGAATGCCTCGGTGGGGGTGACCAATGGGCCTTCGTTCGGGGAGTCGCCGCTGCGGACGAACTCGGCGACACCGGCGAGGCGGTCGGGCGTCAGGGCCGCGCCGTGGCCGCCCTTGATGGAGCGAACCTGCACGGCCGAGGGCGGGACGGAGTCGAAGCCGGTGAAACCGCCGACACCGATATCGCGTATGCCGAAGCCGCGCAGCGCGCTGCACAGCCAGGCGACGGGTTTGTCGGCGCTGGCGCACACATTCACCAGGGTGCCCACCTGCCCTTGGTCGGCGACGCGCGACCAGTCGAATTCGCGCGGCAGCACGCTGCCCGCGAGGAAGACATGGTCGAACCGCAGCGCGGGAATCTGATCCAGCGTTCGACCGAACAGGTAGGTGCCATTGCTGTGGCCGACGAAGTGAAACGGTTTGTCCGGATGTCTGGCCAGGAAGTAGCTGTATCGGTCCGCGAACCAGCGCAGATTGCGTCTACGGGTGAAGGGCAGGGCGAAATCGTAGGCCGACAGGCGCCCATAGGAGGGTGTCACCACCAGCGCGTTGTGATCGTTCTCGGACAGGATCGTGGCGATTTCGGTGGGCCAGTCCCCGCTGCCGGAACGAATTCCGTGCAGCGCGAACACGACCGAGGTCTTCGCCGCCTCGGTGGGCGGCACCGGGGCCGGATCGGTGGGGCGCACCGGTTCGGTCAGTGCCCAGCGCAGAATGTCGAAACGCTGACCCGGATAGTCCTCTCGCGCGGTGTCCACCGAGATGACGTCGGCGTGGGTGGCGCGCGGAATGACCTTCTGCACCCCGGTGGGCATGGACTCCAGATCGCGGCTGTCCTCGTCCTCCACCAGGTCGTCCACGTCGGCCCGCAGTTGCACCACCTTCGGGGCGTGCTTGCCGAGCACGGCGAATTCGTGCATCCAGCGGATGCGCATATTGGTGATGAACGGCGAACCCGACAGCAGATCGCCGAAGGCGCGCGTGCGGACATAGGGCGTGGCCAACACGAGTAGCAGGTGCTGCCACCAGGGCAGGCGCGAAGGTTCGATACCGCGGTTCAGCGTGGCGAACAGCACGATCCGCGTCACCGCCCGCGCCCAGTCGAGTTTCGGGCCGTCGATGCCCCGCAGCGCCTGGATGTAGGCGTAGCGCACCTGTATTCCGCCCAGGCTGTGTCCGACGAGCACGATCTCGGGAGTACGGCGCGGGCCGGTGTGGTAGGCGTCGATGCGGTCGGCGAGGTCGCGACTGTGCTCGGCCATGGTGCCGCCGGTGAACGCGTGCACCGGGTCCGGATACTCCCAGTAGAGGGCTTCGTCCGCGCCGTAGCCGGGTTCCGCGCGCAGCCGATCGAACAGCGGGGTGATCATGCCCGGCTTCTCGAAGGCCCCGCCCACATAGATGAATAGTCGTTTCGGTGCCATCGTCGCCTCGGTCCCCCTTGCCACGCATTTGCTGCTTCTACCAGCAGTATCGGCATTTTCGGTCGGATTGTTCTCACGAGATTCCGATTACCGAACCGTGCGCTCAGTACAGGGATTGCCGGGCTCGCGCGTATTGAGCGCGGACTTCCTGGCCTGCGGCAGAATCCTCCGGCGCGGGTACCTCGGCCGAGGTGCGGGCTGACCAGTCGGGCGGTTCGGGCGCGCCCGACAGCGCCCACGCCGCCTGACGCGCCGCACCGATGGCGACATATTCGTCGGGTTCCGGCACCGTCACGGCGACGCCGAAGATCTGGGCGGCGAGTCGGGCGACGAGCGGAGAGCGCGCCGCGCCGCCGATGAGCAGCACCCGGCGCGGGACCATGCGCAGGGCGTCGAGCGCGTCGGCCATATTGCAGAGCATGCCCTCGTAGCCCGCGCGAGCCAGGACCGATGGGCGCATGTTGTCCGGGCGCAGTCCGTGCAGGCTGCCCGAAGCGTGCGGCAGGTTGGGGGTGCGCTCACCGCCGAGGTAGGGGAGCAGCACCACCCCGGAAGAACCCGGATTCTCCTGTGCAGCAAGCGTTTCCATGGTCGCGCGGTCCACGCCGAGCAAATCGGCGAGCGAGGTGAGGACGCGGGCGGCATTGAGCGTGCAGACCAGCGGTAGGAAGGCCCCGGTGGCGTCGGCGAATCCGGCGACGGCCCCGCTCGGGTCCGCACTCGGCGTCGCGCTGCGCGCGAAGACGGTGCCGCTGGTGCCGAGCGAGATCGCGATATCGCCATCGCCCAGACCCAAACCCAAAGCGGCGGCGGCATTGTCGCCGGTGCCCGCGGCCACCGGTGTGCCCGCCGCGGTCCGGCCGACGAGTTCGGCGGGTCGGGCGACGCGCGGCAGTTCGGGTGTGCGGCCCCGAAAGGCAAGCGCGAGTAGGTCTTCTCGATAGGAATCGGTGGCGGGCGACCAATAGCCCGTCCCTGAGGCGTCGCCGCGATCGGTGGTCGGCTCGGCGTCCGCGCCGCGCAGCCGCCAGGTGAGGTAGTCGTGCGGCAGCAGTATCCGCGCGGTCCGATCGGCCGCCTCGGGTTCGTGATCGGCCAGCCAGCGCAGTTTCGTCACGGTGAAGGCGGCCAGCGGTACGCTGCCAACCGCCTCGGCCCACGCCCCCGTCCCACCGAGTTCGCGCACCAGATCCTCGGCCGCTCCGGCGGAGCGAGTGTCGTTCCACAGCAGTGCGTCTCGCACCGGACGGTGCCGCGCGTCGAGTGCGACCAATCCGTGCTGCTGTCCGGCGACGGCAAGCGCGTCCACCCGGTCGAGCCGACCGGCGCCCGCCGATTCCAGTGCCCGCCACCAGGATTCGGCGGGCACCTCCGTGCCGTCGGGATGCGGGGCCTGCGCGCGGGCCAGCACCGCACCGGTCTCGGCATCGCAGACGACGATCTTGCACGATTGGGTGGAACTGTCCACACCGGCCACGGTCACCATCGCCCTACCTTGCCAAAGGATCCGCCCGCGGGTCGGCGATACTGTTCGGATGTCAGCGGATCCGCCCGAACCGACACGGGCCGACCTCGGCGCAGGCCCCGTCCCGCCGCCCACCACCAGGGCCGCCCTCACCGACCTCGTCGAACACTGTGCCCACCTGACCCTGGAACGCGGCGCCCACCAACGCATCCGCGCCCGCCTGCTCCCCGACGGCGGCTACGAGCTGGAATACCGCGCCGACGAAGCGGACTTCCAGCTCTACACCCCGGACCCGATCCTGGTCCGCGACATCCTGTGGTCCTGGCTCGACGGCACGAACTGGTGGCGCCGGACCCCCGCCTGGTTCCCCCTCGATCCCGCCGTCGCCGAACTGACCGCGCTGCGCGGCGAATTGACCGATTTCCTGAACGAATTCGCCGCGCTGGGCGAATGGGGCACGACCCTGGATGCCGCCCTGGCCCGTGCGGACGAACTCCTCTCGGGCGAGTGAACCCTCTATCCGCATAACCATCTTGGTGCGGACGAGTGTGCGCGGCGTTCGATGGCCGAAATCATCGGATGACCGAGCAGCCAGGACAGGACCCGCATTCTCGAAAGAATGCGGGTCCAGTCACCGTGTGGCCGAGGGGAACTCGAACTCCTACTTCTCGATATTCTCGAAGTCGAACAGCCCGCTCCACGACAGCGGCGCCGCCTTGGTCTTGTCCGAGCGGCCCGCCGGGGCGATGTAATCCCACAGCGGGATATCCGGCATATCCTTGAGCATCAGCGTCTGAGCCTGCGCCACGATCCTGTAGGACTCCTGGAGATTCGGTGCGGCGAGCGCGGCATTGAGCAGGCCGTCGAATTCCGGGCTCTTGTAGTCGACGTCGTTGGTGTCGGAGAAGCTGTAGTACTGCGCGGTGAGGAATTGCAGCATGGTCGGGTAGTCGCCTTGCCAGCCGTAGCGGAAGGCGGTGCCGATGGTGCGGGTGTTGATCTTGTCGCGAATGGTTTTGAAGATCGGGTACGGCGTGCCGACGGCATCGATGCCCAGGGTGTTCTTGATGCTGTTGGCGACGGCATCGACCCACGGCTGATGATTGCCGTCGGAGTTGTAGGCGATCTCGTAGCGGCCCGACCACGGTGCGATGCTATTGGCCTGCGCCCACAGGTTCTTGGCCTCGGTCGGATTGTATTTCAGCACGTCGACACCGGGAAGATTGCCGTCGAAGCCGGGCAGCGTGCGGGCGGTGAAGTCGCGGGCGGGTTCGCGCAAACCATGGAAGATCTTGTCGCAGATCAGATCCCGGTCGATGGCCAGCGACAGCGCCCTGCGCCGCAGCAGACCCTCCTGGCCGCCGAAGTGCGGTGCGCTGGTCTGAATGCCGATGGCCTGCTTGTAGGCGATGGGTTTGGTGATGGCTCGGTCGCCCAGGTCCTTCTTGTAGGTGGTCAGGGCGCTGTCGGGCACCAGATCCAGCGCGTCCAGATTATTGGATTGCAGGTCGGCGTAGGCGGTGTCGTAGGACTGGTACATGACGAAGCGCAGGCCCTTGTTCTTCGGCGCGCGCCCGCCCTTGTAGTCCGGGTTGGGCACCATGTCGATCTTGACGTTGTGTTCCCACTTGGTGAACTTGTACGGGCCGTTGCCGATCGGATTCTGGCCGAATGCTTTGATATCGGTGAAGGCGGCATCGGGCAGCGGATAGAACGGCGAGAAGCCCAGCGAGGTCTCGAAATCGATGGACGGCTGTTTGAGCTCGACGGTGAAGGTGCGGTCGTCGAGCACCTTCAGGCCCGAAAGGGTCTGCGCGGTCGGATTTTTCGCGTTCACCTCGTCGAAGCCCGCAATGAGCGAGAAGACGTAGCTCTGGAGTTGGGCATTGGCGCCCAAGGCGCCGAAGTTCCACGCGTTGACGAAGGATTTGGCGGTGACCGGGGTGCCGTCGGTGAATTTCCAGTCGGGTTTGACGGTGATCCTGTAGTTCTTGCGGTCGGTCGTCTCGATGGACTGGGCCATCTCATCGTGCGCGACGCCATTGCCGTCGTAGTACTTGAGTCCGGCGAAGAGCCGGTCGACCACCCGGCCGCCCATATTCTCATTGGTATTGGTGGGTACCAGCGGATTCTGCGGTTCGCCGCCGTTGACGGTGACGATCTCCGAATCGGCCTTCTCGGCCGATGAACAGCCCGCCAGGCCTAGGCCCGCGGCCAGTATCCCGGTCGCGGCAAGCGCCATTGCTCTGGTCAGTCTCAACACATGCTCCCGAAGTAGCGGAGGCGGCGGGCGGCGGCGGGCCGGGATCTTCCGGCCACCGAACGAACCCGCCATGGGATGTATTCGGACACTAGCCATTTCACGGCCGCTTGTCCGGCATACTGGAGGACCGAGTCGAGAAGTCCGACCATCCCTGGAGGACCGGCATGGCCCGTATCGGCGTGATCAGCATTTCCGACGGACGCGACTATGTGCACGCGGGTATCGCGGATTTCCTCCGCGCCGCCGAGGACAGACTCGCGGCCGCTCTGGCGGCGGCCGGGCACCGTGTCGTGCGCGGCCGCGCCCCGGTCAGCGACAACGCACTGGCCACGGCGGTGGCGCGCGAGGTCGCGGCGGCGGGTGTCGATCTCACCGTGCTGCACTACGCCGTGTGGGCGTTCCCGCATTTCACCATGCTGGCGGCGGGTGCGACGCCGGGTCCGCTGCTGCTGCTGTCGAATATCGACCCGGTGCAGCCGGGCATGGTCGGCATGTTGGCGGCGGGCGGCGCACTGGATCAGATCGGCCGCGCGCATGTGCGCGAGTGGGGCGATCCGGCCGACCCGGAGTTGATCGCGGCCATCGGCGCGCACGCGCGCGCCGCGGCGGCGGTCGGCGCGTTGCGCGGCAGCACTTTCGGGCGTTTCGGCGGCCGCCCGATGGGGATGAATACGGCGGTGGCCAATACCGATCAGTGGCAGCGGCTCTTCGGCATCGATGTCGAGGAGATCGATCAGTGGGAGATCGTGCGCCGCGCCGAACTCGCCGATCCGGGTGAGGCCCGCGCGGGCCGCGAATGGCTGGAGCGGTACGCGGCGGGCGTGCACTACGACGGCGTCAAGCTCACCCCGGAGCTGCTGGAGCGGCAGATCCGTTCGTATCTCGCGGTGCGCGAACTGATTTCGGAGTGGCGGCTGGATTTCTCCGGCATCAAGGGGCAGCCGGAGCTCACCGGTCATTTCGCCACCATGGATATCACCGAGGCCATCCTCAACGACCCCTACGACTGGAACGGCCCGAAGCAGACCCATGTGTGCGCGACCGAGGCGGATATGGACGGCGCGCTCACCATGCAGTTGCTGAAGGGGATCGCGGGCACGCCGGTGCTTTTCGCCGATGTGCGCCACTACCACGCCGATCGCGATATCTGGGATCTGTGCAACTCCGGTCAGCATGCCACCTGGTTCGCCGCGCGCAGTGCCGACCCGGCGGAGAATCTGGCGCGGGTGCATCTGTATCCGGAGGTGTTCTTCTTCCCCGCGGGCGGCGCGTCGGTGCAGCATTTGGCGGCACCGGGCGAGATGACATTCGCCCGGCTCACCCGCCTGGCGGGCGAGTATCGAATGCAGTTGCTGCGCGGCGCTTTCGAGACCTACGACGAGCCGACCAACGAGGCGCTGATGCGGCAGTCGACGCGGGAGTGGCCGCACGCCTTCGCCCGCTTGGACGCGCGGGCCGAGGATTTCCTGACCCGCTTCGGCGCGAACCACATCCACGCCGTCCCCGGCGACCACCGCGCGGCCGTGCGGGCCGCCTGCGGGCTGCTCGGCGTGCGGGTCGACGAATTCGGCCGCTGATGTATCTCGGCATCGATATCGGGACAGCGAGCTCGAAGGGTGTGCTGGTCACCAGGGACGGGCTGATCGTCGCGCGAGCCGAACGGGCGCACAGTGTTTCGACGCCGCGCCCCGGCTGGGTCGAGCACGATGCGGAGGCGGTGTGGTGGGCCGAGTTTCGGGCCATCGCCGCCGAACTCTCCGCTGTCTTCGCCGAACTCGGCACCGAACCACTGGCGGGCCTCGCGGTGAGCGGGATCGGCCCGTGCCTGCTGCCCGCCGACGCCTCGGGCACGCCGCTGCGCCCGGCCATCCTGTACGGCGTGGATACCAGGGCCACCACCGAAATAGCGGAATTGACAGCGGAGCTGGGTGCGGGCGCGATCCTGGCACGCTGCGGATCGCCCCTGTCGAGTCAGGCCGTCGGCCCGAAGCTGCGCTGGCTGGCCCGGCACGAGCCTGAGGTCGCGGCCGAGATGCGCATGCTGTTGATGGCGAGTTCGTTCCTGGTCCATCGGCTCACCGGACGCTATGTGCTCGACCATCATTCGGCCAGCCAATGCACGCCGATGTACGACCTGCGGGCGCAGGACTGGTCGGAATGGGCGCAGGCCGTCGCGCCGGGCCTGCCGCTCCCCGAACTCGCCTGGCCCACCGAGATAGTCGGCCACGTCACCGAAAAGGCCGCTGCGGCAACGGGTCTGCCCGTCGGATTGCCGGTCGCCGCGGGCGCCATCGATGCCTGGGCCGAGGCGGAGAGCGTCGGCGTGCGCGCGCCGGGCGAGGCCATGGTCATGTACGGCACCACCATGTTCCTGGTGCAGGTGCTCACCGATCCGCGCCCGCACCCCGGCCTGTGGGGCACCTGCGGCCTGCGACCCGACACCTACACCCTCGCGGCGGGCATGGCCACTTCGGGAGCGGTGACAGACTGGTTGCGCGGACTGGTCGGCGGCGATTACGGCGATCTGGTGGTCGAGGCGGACCGGGTGCCGCCCGGCAGCACCGGACTGCTGGTGCTGCCGTATTTCGCGGGGGAGCGCACACCGCTGTTCGACCCGGACGCACGCGGGATCCTCGCCGGACTGACCCTCGCGCACGGGCGCGCCCACCTGTACCGGGCGGTGCTCGAGGGGATCGCCTACGGCGTGCGCCACAATCTCGAGGCCATGACGGAGGCCGGCGGTCGGGCGCGACGGCTGGTCGCGGTCGGCGGCGGCACCAAGGGGGGACTGTGGACGCGCATCGTCTCCGATGTCACCGGGCTGCCGCAGGAGATACCCGCCGAGACGATGGGCGCGGCCCTCGGCGACGCCATGCTGGCGGCCGCGGCCGACGGGGTGGACACCTCCGGCTGGAATCCGGTGATCGCCACCGTCGAACCCGATCCGGGCCGCGGCGCGGACTACGACGAGTTCTATCGGCGGTATCGCGAGCTGTACCGGGACACGGTCGATATCGCGCATTTCCTGGCGGCGCGGCAGCATCGGGATGCGCCGTGACCGCGCCGTCGGGTTCCCTCCGGTGGCGGGGCGTGCGAGGATGCGTGCGGCCCATCCAGGGAGGAAGCCATGCCGATCCAGACTCTCACCCAGCACACTTTCGACCGGGTGGTGCACGGGCATCCGGTCGTCTTCGTCGATTGGTGGGCGGGTTGGTGCGAACCGTGTCGGCATTTCGAACCGGTCTTCCAGGAGTCGGCCCGGCGACATCCCGAGATCGTGTACGCCACGGTCGATTCCGAGGCCGAGCGAGCGCTCGTCGGTATGGCGGGGGTGAGTCAGTACCCGACGCTCATGGTCTTCCGCGACGGTCTCATGGTCTACAGCGGTGCGGGCTACCTCGCACCCGACCAGCTGGAAGACCTGGTGCAGCAGGTGATCTGGCTGGATATGGACGAGGTGCGGCGCGAAGTGGCCCGCCAGGCGGACCAGGAGCAGCCGCAGCAGAACGCACCCGCGCCGCCCGCCCCGGCGCGGCCGCGCGCGGGTGTGGCGGGACCGATCGGATACGGATGGCCAGGATTGTGAGGCGACGATGGACGAATTGTGGCGGCTGGATGGCACCCGCACCCGGTCGGTGAGTCCGGAGAATCCGACGGGTGCGCCCGGCTCGGGCGGGATGGCCGTCACGGGCACCGGCGCGGAGGCGGCGCGGCTGCTCGGCCGCGGTTGGAAGGTCTCGCCGTCCATCCTGCTCGGCGCGGGTGAGACGGCCACGCTCGCGGATATTTCCGGTCCCGGCGTGATCCGGCACTTCTGGTTGACCACCGATCGCCAAGTGCTGGGCCAGTTGACGCTGCGCATATTCTGGGACGGCGGCCCGGCGGCCGTCGAACTGCCGCTCGGCGAATTCTTCTGCAACGGTTGGGACGAACTCGCGCTGCTGAGTTCGCGGATGGTGGTCGTCGCGCCCGCCGGTGGCCTGAACAGCTACTGGCCCATGCCTTTCGATACGAACGCCCGCATCACGCTGGAGAATGCGAGCGGCCGCCAGGTGCCGGTGTACTTCCAGATCACCTACACCGAGGAGCCGGTCCCCGCCGAGGCGGGCCGTCTGCACACGAGTCGTCGGCGCAGCGCGCCCCTCGGTGATCCGGCGGTGCACAACCTCGTCGACGAGATCACCGGTCCTGGCCGCTATGTGGGCACCTACCTCGCCATGTGCCCGAATGCCCCCGGTTGGTGGGGCGAGGGCGAATTCAAGTTCTACTTCGACGGGGATATCGAATTCCCGACCATCTGCGGCACCGGCACCGAGGACTATTTCGGCGGTGCTTGGAATTTCGATATCGACCATGTCTATCGCACCTATTCCGGCCCGTACACCGGCCTGCATCAGGTGCTGCCGCCCGACGAGATCTACGGCGCGACACAGCGATTCGGCATGTACCGGTGGCATGTGCCCGATCCGATCTGCTTCTCCAGCGGCCTGCGGGTGACGATGCAGGCGCTCGGCTGGCAGGACGGCAACCTCTACCTGCCGCTGGTGAACGCGGAGATCACCACGGTATCCTGGATGTACCTCGGCTAGCGTGGGATATCCCAGCGCGGAATATTACTGTCCCGCAGGGGTATCTGGAAAGTCGACCGGTGCGATGGAAACACCGCCCCGCCCCCAGCCCGCCGAGGTGATCCACCAGCGATCCGCGTCGCGCACGAGTTCGGCGGCGTGCGCGTCGATATGGCCGACCCTGTTGTCGATATCGAAGTGGAATGGGTCGTCGCTGCGGAAGACATCGGTGCCCACATAGTCCGGACGCGGCCCGATGAACAGATACCACCGGTCGCCCTCCCGCACCACGAACGGGGATTCGGTATTTCCCGCCTCGGTCCCCGAAGTCGGGTCGGTGTAGGCGATCTCGCGCTCACCCCAGTGGATCAGGTCCGTGCTGACCCGATACGCCACCACATGGTTCCCGCCCTCCGGAGCACTGGTCGCGCAGTAGTACATCACCCACTGCTCGCCGACCCGCGCCACCATCGGATCGCGTGCGTCGTAGCCGTCCGGGAATAGTGGACCCTCCGGATGCCGCTGCCATTGGTAGAGATCCTCGGAGGTGGCGAGATTGATGGCCGCGGCGGTCCGGTCCGGCCCGCCGCCCGCGTAGAACATGAAATACGTGCCGTTGTCGGCGATTACATGCGGCGCCCACAGGTGCGTCTCACCGTAGTCCGGATCGGCCCGCAGCGCCGGATCGAGCTTGCGCCACCGACCGAGCAGATCCGGCGCGGTGGCGTGCGCGAATTCCACTTCGCCAAAAGGATCGGCCGGTTCGGGGTGGGTGATGCCGAACAGGTGCCACAGGCCCGCACCATCCCGAATCAGCGTGTGGTCGTTGATGTACCACGGCGCCGCCTCCCCGACACTCGGATCGTAGATCCCGGTGAACCCGGCCCGCACCGACTCGCGCGCTGTCATGGAATTCATGATGCCGCGCGCGGTGGTCTCAGGTCGGTCGGTTGGGTGAGGTTGCGGCGCAGATATTCCGCGGTGATCGAATGCTCGCTGTCGAGCAGGTCGCGCGGAGTGCCCGCGAAAACTATCTCGCCGCCGTGTTTTCCGCCGTCGGGGCCGAGGTCGATGACCCAGTCGGCGTGCTTGACCACCTCCAGATCGTGTTCGATGACGATGACGGTGTTGCCCCGATCCACCAGGCGATCGAGCAGGGCCAGCAGCGTATCGACATCGGCCATGTGCAGGCCGGTGGTCGGTTCGTCGAGCAGGTAGATCGTGCCCGTGTGGCGCAGCCGGTCGGCGAGTTTGATGCGTTGCCGTTCGCCGCCGGACAGGGAGCTCAGGGCGCGGCCGAGGGGCAGGTAGCCCAGGCCCACTTCGGCGAGCGCGTGCAGCCGGGTCGCTATCCGGTTGTCGCCGTGGCCGTTCCAGAACTCGATGGACTCCTCGACGGTCATCGCCAGGACGTCGGCGATCGATGCGCCGCGCACCGTGTAGGCCAGCACCTCGGGGCGATAGCGGCGGCCGTCGCAGGCGCGGCACACGGTGGTGACCGGATCCATATACGCCATATCGGTGAAAATCAGTCCCGCGCCGCCGCATTCGGCACAGGCGCCATCGGAGTTGAAGCTGAACAGCCCCGGTTTGACACTGTGTTTCGCGGCGAACAGCTGGCGCAGCGGGTCCATGAGACCGAGGTAGGTGGCCGGGCTGGAGCGCCGTGAGGCGGCAATGGCGGACTGGTCCACCGCGACAGCCTCGGGATGCGCGGCGGCGAACGCGCCCGACACCAAGCTGGATTTGCCGGAGCCCGCCACGCCCGTCACGGCGGTGAGCACACCGCTGGGGAAGCGGGCGCTCACATTCTTGAGGTTGTGCCGGTCGGCCCCCGTGACAGTCAGCCAACCCTTCGGAGCGCGGGTGCGTTCCCGCACCGGACGAACCAGGCGCAGCTGCTCACCGGTCGAAGTGCCCGAGGTGCGCAGGTTTTCGACGGTGCCCTCGAACATGACCTGCCCGCCCTGCGCGCCCGCGCCCGGCCCCATATCCACCACGTGATCGGCGATGGCGATGACATCGGGCGAATGTTCGACCACCAGTACGGTATTGCCCTTGTCGCGCAACCGGATCAGCAGTCGATTGAGCCTGCCGACATCGCGCGGGTGCATGCCGACGCTCGGCTCATCGAAGATGTAGGTCATCCCGGTGAGACTGGAACCCAAGTGGCGCACCACCTTCAGTCGCTGCGCCTCTCCGCCGGACAGTGTCGCGGTCTCCCGATCCAGCGAGAGATAGCCGAGCCCCACCTCCTCGATGCGGCGCAGCCGGGTGGCCGCGGCCGCCGCGAGGGGTTCGGCCACCGGGTCGGTGATGGCGTCGAGCACCTCGATGAGTTCGCTGATCTCCAAGCGGCCGTAGTCGGCGATGCCGTACGCGCCGATGCGACTGGCGAGCGCGGCCTGGTTCAGGCGTGCGCCGTGACAGAGCGGGCAGCACTGTTCGCTGACGATCGCCTGCGCGGCGGCCCGATTCTTCTCCGACAGCGAGCCGAGGTCGCGTTTGATGTAGAGCCGGTCGATGCGGTCGAGCAGCCCTTCGTAGGCGTTGCTGCCCTGCGCGCCGGTCTTGTTCGCCCGCGGCACGCGAAAACCATTGCCGCGCAGAAATAGCCGCCACTGTTCCTGGCTGAATTCGCGCAGCGGCCTGTTCGGGTCGAACAGACCCGACTGGGCGTAGAGCTGCCACTGCCATGTGCCGACGGCGAACGGCGCGAACGCGATCGCGCCGTCATTCAGCGACTTGTCCGGATCGAGGAGCCGGTCCAGGTCGACGCGCACCACCTGGCCGAGGCCGCCGCATTCGGGGCACATCCCCTGCGGGTCGTTGAACGAATAGGCGGTGGCCGCGCCCGCGCTCGGTGTGCCGTGGCGTGAGAACAGCACCCGGACGATCGACTGGATATCGGTCATGGTGCCGACGGTGGAGCGGGAGTTGCCGCCGATCGGGCGCTGATCGACGACCACGGCGGGGCTCAGGTTGTCGATGAGGTCGGCGTCGGGCCGCTCGTATTTGGGCAGTCGGTTGCGGATGAACCAGGTGAAGGTCTCATTGAGCTGACGCTGGGATTCCACCGCGACGGTGCCGAAGACCACCGACGACTTGCCCGAGCCGGAGACGCCGGTGAAGACGATGATGCGGCCCTTGGGCAGCCGCAATGACACATTCCGCAGGTTGTGGGCGCGCGCGCCGACTATGTCGATGGTGTCCGGGTGCGTCTGGTTCTGGTGCGGCACAGCCGTCACGGTATGGGCCGATCAGGTCGGATTCGGTCCTGATTATCGGGTGATACTGGGAGCGTGACCGATACCGCTGCCAGGCTGCTGCGCCTGCTGTCGCTGCTGCAGACCCGACGCGAATGGTCGGGGCCGGAGTTGGCCGAGCGCCTCGGGGTGACCGTGCGCACCGTGCGTCGCGATATTGATCGGCTGCGCGCGCTCGACTATCCGGTCGCGGCCGAGCGCGGGGCGGCGGGCGGCTACCGACTCGGCACCGGGACGGCGCTGCCGCCGCTGCTGCTCGACGACGAGGAGGCGGTGGCCATCACCCTCGGACTGCGGTCCGCCGCCTACGGCGCCGTCGCGGGCGGCGCGGAATCGGCAGCCCGCGCCCTGGTGAAATTGCAGCAGGTGCTGCCGGACCGGTTGCGTCGCCGGGTGGACGCGCTCGACAGCGCCACCACCGCGCTGGGCGGCCCGCCTGCCGGACCGCTGGTCGATCCGGAGGTTTTGACGGTGCTGGCGGCGGCCTGCCGCGACCACGAGCGGCTGCGCCTGCGCTACACCGCCAAGGACGCTCGCGAATCGGGTCGCCACGTCGAACCCCACAGTCTGGTCACCGCGGGCCGACGCTGGTACTTCGTCGCGTGGGATATCGATCGAGCCGACTGGCGCACCTTCCGGGTGGATCGGGTCGCCCAACCGCAGCCGACCGGAGTGCGTTGCTCCCCAAGGGAATTGCCCGATGCGGCTCCGGCCGCTTTCGTCGGCAGGCAACTGTCGGCCGCGCGCCCGGCGTACGGGGTCGTCCTGCTGGTGCATGCCTCGGCGGCGGAATTGATCGAGGCATTCCCGGTGCGGGCGGCCGAGGTGGAACCGATCGACGACCGCACCTGCCTGCTGCGCACCGCCGCCGAATCACTGGAATGGACCAGTCTGCGTTTCGCGCACCTCGATCTGGAGTTCGAGGTGCGCGAACCACCGGAACTGACCGGGGTATTGCGCGATCTCGGCGCGAAACTGCTACGCGCGGCGGGAGATTCGCAGTGACGCTCGCGAGTTTTCGGGTCAGTTCGCAGGCCAGTCGATGGACTGGCCGTGCGGCCCCGCGTAGGCGAGAGGTTCCCCGTCGCGGGCCAGAATGAACTGGCGGCTATGGGCCTCCCCGGTAGGGGGCAGCAGCGCCGGATCGAATGGCACCACGCCGGGCGCTTCGTAGGAGATCCACGTGCAGGGCAGCTTGCGCACACTCTCGATGAATCGGGCGCGCGCCTCCGGCGCGAGATAGGACAGCACGGCCGCGCCGAACACGATGATCGGAACATCCTGCGGCGCACTGTGCACCAGATCGGCCACCGTTTCGAGCAGATCACCGGCGAGGAGGTGGGGCGGCTCCCGACGCGCGATGGCGACGGAATCGCGCAGCCGGCTGAGCCGATGATGCTGTTCGGGCCACACCAGGCATTCCAGCCAGCGCATATCCTCCGGATTGCGGACATCGAGCGGACGCAGGTCGATCCCCGCGCGAAAGATGACCTGCGGCAACCGTTTCGGAATCGGCACCGGACCGGTGGTCGCGCACGGCAGCAGCACCGAGCTGCGCCCGTCGTCGGGATCGAGCTCGATATCGCCGTAGCGGTAGCTGTAGCGGTCCGGAAACAGGCACAGCCCGGCCGCGGCGCCGATCTCGATGAGCGCGACCTGTTCGTGCGCGACGGGTTCCATGGCGGGGAGCAGCACGGCCGAGCGTCCGGCCTCGTTCGTTTGGGTGCGATGGGTCATGACGACCTCGCGGATGGTGGCCCAGTTGGTGGTGAACCAGTCGCGGAACTCCGGGAACGGCGAGACGGTCGCGCCGACGTAACGGGCCGCGCCGAGTACGAGATTCGGCTGCCGCTTGGGTGGCGGCAGCGCCTCGATGCGGGCGAGCAGGGCCGCGTCGTCGGCGATGCCGCGACACCATGTCTCGTAGCAGGGGGAGTAGCCATGCGCCTCGATGGTCGCGAACCGCCGGTAACTCTCCGCTGTGTCCACCGCAGACCCCTTCGCTCGGACCCGCACCGCCCACCGGTGCGGGCGCTTCGCCAGACCGTATCAGTCGCCGCATCGAACGAACTGTCGGAAATATCACGCGCGCAAGGGGTTTAGTGCGAGCGGTGCGATGCCCGCAACGGAGCGCGCGGCGCTGCGGCTGTGGGAGTTGGCGTACGGGTCGGCAACTCCACCGCTAAGGTGTGGATGCGTCAACCGAACATGGGGTGACGGGCGGTTCCGGTGCCGCGCGAGAGCATCGGTGTGGAGTGCGGGATGACGAGAGTGGCACGGGGTTTGGCCGCGGCGACGGTGCTGGCCGGACTGGTCACCGGGTGCGGTGCGAACGAGTCGGACACGGGCGGCTGCGCGGTGCGCGAGCCGGTGCGGTTGGCGATCGCCACCGGCAACGCGACCGGTGTGTACCACGCGCTGGGCGGCGCGCTGGCCGAGCAGTTGGCACAGGGCACCGAGGGCAAGGTGCGGGCAACCGCCGCCGAGACCGTCGGTTCGCCGCAGAACATTCAGCAGTTGGTCTCGGGGACGGCGCAGTTGGCGTTCTCGCAGTCCGACACGGCCGCCGACGCCGCGCTCGGCAAGGGTGTCTTCGAGGGCAACAGCCAACCGGTGCGCGCACTTTCGCGCCTGTACCTGAGCTACGCGCACGTCATCGTTCGGGCCGACGCCAAGATCGACTCGCTGGCCGATATGCGGGGGCGCCGGGTGTCCACCGGTGGGGCGCAATCCGGGACGGAGATGATCGCGCAGCGCATGCTGCGCGCCGCGGGCCTCAATCCGGATGCCGATATCCAAGCCCAGCACTGGGATCTCGGCCGCACGGTCGATGGCATGCGCGAGGGCACTCTGGATGCCATGTTCTTCATCGGTGGCCTGCCGACCCCCGGCGTCACCGAACTGCTCGCCTCGGCCCACGACAAGGTCCGGCTCATCGACGTCACCGATGTGCTGCCCGGACTGCGCGCCATGAGCACCTCCTATGAGGGCGGTGCGATTCCGGCGAGCGTGTATGCCACGGCCTCGGACACCCGCGCGGTGGTGGTGCCGAATGTGCTGCTGGTGCGCGAGGATATGGATCCGGACCTCGCCTGTGTCGTCACCAGAACCCTCTTCGACCGGAAACCGCAACTGGAACAGGCGAATTCGGCCGCCAAAGGCATCCTGCGCGGTATCGCGCCCGATACCGATCCGGTCGCCCTGCATCGGGGCGCCGCGCGGGTGATTCGCTGAGCGGAGCACATCTCGGCACCCTGGCCCTGCCTCGGGGTCACAGACCCTAGCGCCGGGCTGCCGCGCGAGCGCTTGCCGAGCGGACTACACCCCCGGAAATCGTCACGTCACATGTTGTGACCTCGCGGAGCGTTCCCTCGCGAACCCCGTCTGATACATTTCTGTATCCGATACATCAATGTATCCAATCGCCGGTTTTCGGAGGAGGGCACTGATGTCGCCGACTGCGTCCAACAACCCGGTCAGACGGGTGACGCGCCGCCGAGCGCAAACGCGCGATCGGCTGCTGGGCGCGGCCTACGAGGTGTTCGCCGAAGAGGGGTTCGGCCGCGCCACCGTCGAGCAGGTGTGCGAGCGGGCCGGCTTCACGCGCGGGGCGTTCTACTCGAATTTCGGCTCGCTGGACGAACTGTTCCTGGCCATGTGGGAGAGCAGGTCGGCGCGGTTGCTGGCGGATGTGCGCACGGCCGTCGAGGAGATGGGGGAGTGGCACGGCACCCTGCGTGCCGCCATCGAACGGCTCGTCAAAGTGGTGCCCGTGGACGAGGCGTGGTTCCGGATCACCGCCGAGTTCACCGCGCACGCGCTGCGCACCGCGCCGCTGCGCAAGGTGGTCGCCGCCCGCGAGGCCGCGATCGTGGCGGCGCTGATGCCGCCCTTCGTCGCGGTGCTCGACCGCAATGGTCGCACCGTCCCCGATCCGGACGCACTGGGGCAGGCGCTGGTCGCGGTGCACGACGGCACCGCCACACAGGTGCTGCTCGAACCGCGCAGTCGTGCCGTCAAACAGCGGCGCGTAGACCTCTTCCACCACATCGTGCTGGCCTACAGCACCGAGATCGAAGGATGGCCATGACCGCTGCATCGGAAACCTCGGATGTCCTGATCGTCGGCGCGGGCCTGGCGGGCCTGGTCGCCGCCTACGAACTGTCCAGGGCGGGCCGCACGGTGCGCATCCTGGACCAGGAGAATCGCAATAACCTGGGTGGCCAAGCATTCTGGTCGCTGGGCGGGCTGTTCTTCGTCGACAGTCCCGAGCAGCGCCATCTGGGGATCAAGGATTCCTACGAACTGGCGGTGCGGGACTGGTTCGGTTCGGCGGGCTTCGATCGCGAGGACGAGGATCGCTGGTCGCGCCGCTGGGCCGAGGCCTATGTCCGCTTCGCCACCTACGAGAAGCGGGATTATCTGCACGCTTTGGGTCTGCGGGTCACCCCGGTGGTCGGCTGGGCCGAGCGCGGCGGCTCGTTCGCCGACGGACACGGCAATTCGGTGCCGCGCTTCCATCTCACCTGGGGCACCGGCCCGCAGGTGGTGCGGGTCTTCGCCGACCCGGTCCTGGAGGCGGAGCGAAAGGATTTGGTGCGCTTCGAATTCCGGCACCGCGTCGATGAGTTGATCGTCGAGGACGGCGCGGTGGTCGGCGCGCGCGGTGCGGTGCTGGCCGAGACCGACCTCCCGCGCGGGGCGGCTTCCTCGCGAGAGACGGTGCGGGAGTTCGAATTCCGGGCCGCCGCGGTGATCGTCAGTTCCGGCGGCATCGGCCACAACCACGAGCTGGTTCGGCGCGATTGGCCCACCGACCGACTAGGTCCCTGCCCGCAGACCCTCATCTCCGGCGTGCCCGCGCATGTGGACGGGCGCATGCTGGCCATCAGCGAGGCGGCGGGCGGTGCGGTCGTCAATCGCGACCGCCTGTGGAACTACACCGAGGGCATCATCAACTGGGATCCGATCTGGCCCGACCATGCGATCCGGATCATTCCCGGCCCATCCTCGATGTGGTTCGATGCCAAGGGAAAGCGCTTGTCCGCGCCCTGTTTTCCGGGTTTCGACACCAATGCCACCATGCGCGAGATCCTCTCGACCGGCTACGACTATTCCTGGTTCGTGCTCACCCAGTCGATCATCGAGAAGGAGTTCGCGCTCTCGGGTTCGGAGCAGAATCCCGATATCACCGACAGGGATCTGAAGCTGGCGGTGCGCAGCCGCTTCGCGAAGGGTGCGCCCGCACCGGTGGAGGCGTTCAAACGTCACGGCGCGGATTTCGTGGTCGCCGACACGCTGCGCGAATTGGTCGCGGGGATGAACGAGATCGCGCGCGGACCCAAACTCGACCACGACGATCTCGAACGACAGATCGCGGCCAGGGACAGCCAGATCGCCAATGGTTTCGCCAAGGACGCCCAGGTGATGGCGATCACCAACGCCCGCAAGTATTTTGCCGACCGAACGGTGCGGGTGGCCAAGCCGCACCGCATCCTCGATCCCGCGCACGGCCCGCTCATCGCGGTGCGGCTGAACATTCTGACCCGCAAGACCCTCGGCGGTTTGCAGACCGATCTGGATTCGCAGGTCATGCGCGGGGACGGCACCCCGATGCCCGGTCTCTACGCCGCGGGCGAGGTCGCGGGCTTCGGCGGCGGCGGTGTGCACGGCTACAACGCGCTGGAAGGCACCTTCCTCGGCGGTTGCATTTTCTCCGGGCGCGCGGCAGGGCGGGCATTGGCGCGCTCGCTGGGCTGATTCAGTATCCGCACACCGGAATCGCCGTGTGCGCGACGGCGGAGGCGGTGGGGGAGGTGAGCGCGGCTTGCTCGGAATCCGGCGGCGCGCTGTCGTACAGGCGCACCCCCGCGGAACGCTGTTCGGAATCCAAAGTGACGCCGCCGAATTCGGCCGACTGGCCGTGTACATCGGTGACCCGCACCGCGAAGGGGCCTGTTCCCGCGCCCGAACCTGTCCAGTAATTGTCGCGGCCGTGCCGCAAATCCCGCCAGTCGCCGCCCGGTGGGCGAATCGCGACCTGCCGCACCGGATTTCCCGCTCCGAACAGCAGGATGGCCAACCACTGCGGCGAGGAATCCGGCTGCACCGCATAGGTGAGCTCGGCGGGCGGTTGCGGGTCGCGCACCATGGTGTAGGTGACCGCGACGACGCCATCGGCGGGCGCGGCGATGCGTTCGAAGGCGGCGGCGCTCAGATCCAGTTCTCCCGCAGCGCATCCAGGGCAACGGTCCACGATGAGCGCGCGCACCTCGCCGCGCGGACCGTGGATATCGAGATATCCGCCGCAGGCGTCGGCGCGCCCGTACTCGGCGCCGGACAGGCCGACATAGCGGCCGTCCGGCTCGAGATTCGGATACGAGCAGGCGACCTCGGAGTCGAAGTGGTAGTAGCGCGCCTCGCCCGCCACCTGCTGCTGAGGCTGTCGCGTGGGTGCCGCGGCCGCGTGTTGGCCCGCCGGAAACGCGGTGGCGGGCGTGGGAATCGGCCCTTCGTCGGGCGGGGCGGCCGCGCAGCGCGGCGCGCCGGTATGGGTGAACCAGGTCGCCGCCGCGACCACGACGACGAGGGCGGCCGCCGACCATACCCATCCGGTCCGCGAGTGCCGCTGCTGTATCGGTAACCGGTGCATGGCTCCCCGACTTCGACTCACCACCTTGCGCGGACTTTCCATCCTGACCGGATCAGGAAACCAGCACCTTCCGCGCGATACCCGGCGAACGAAAATTCTTCGCAGTGAAACACTTCCGCTTCGGCAATTCCGCCGCTAACGTCGGGCACATCGAGGGCGACCGGCATACCCCACCGGAAATGCTCCGGTGCGAACGGATCTGCTAGCCGGCGTGATTGGTCACCAGCACCCGATACGGCGCGTCGACCAGATCGCCGAGGTGCACGCCGGTGAGCAGCGACATCATCCCGAAGACGAATCGACCGTCGCCGGGCTGATCCAGCAGCGTCTCCTCGGTCAGCGGATCGCCCTCGGTGCCGAGCAGGGTGAAATCCTCGTAGAAGATGGCCCGCACCAGCGCGCCATTGACGAACCAGGCGAAGCCGTGGGTGGCGTTGGCCCCGTAGGAGACGAACGCGAAAACCCTGCGCCCTCTCGACAGATCGCGACTGACCTGCTCGTCCACCATGCCGCGCAGCGAGGAGTTGGTGACCACCGTCCAGTTCTCGAGTACGGCCAGTGCGTAATCGGTCTCGAAACCCGCGCCGCGGCTGAAGACCTCGGCCCCCGTCGCGGCGCGGTTGGACACATTCGGCGAACCCGGCAGCAGCCGCAGATCGTCGACATTCAAGCCGCCCTCGACCAAGAGTCCCGCCACGGTCAGCACATCGGTTCCTTCGCCTCGCACCCGGATCACTCGCGCAAATTCTCGCACTGTCGCCGCACGGCCAGCGCTTGGCCCGCCTCGTAGGCGGCCTCGACCAGGATGCGGGCCAGTCGGGCGGTGTCGAGCGCGGGTCGGTCCGCACCGACCCTGGCGCTGATCGACAGTGCCGCCACCGCCGCGCCGCGGCCCCGGATGGGCACCGCGACGCAGGAGATGCCGGGCACCGCCTCCTCCGTGTCGACGGCTATGCCCTGCCTGCCCCGGATGCGGGCCAGTTCGCGCTGGAGTTCGGCGGTTTCGCCGATGGTGCGGGCGGTCAGCTGCGGAAGGCGTTCGCGGAAAGAGGTTTCCACAATGCTCGGCTCCAGCGCGGCCAGCAGCGCCTTGCCGAGGGCGGTGCAGTGCGCGGGCATCCTGGCGCCGAGCCGCGTCGGCACGGCGGCTGCCGCTCGACCGCCCGCCTTGTCGAGGTAGAGCACCTCGCGGCCATCCAGGACGCCCAGGTGTCCGACCATGCCGGTGCGCTGACTCAGATCGTGCAGCAGCGGACTGACCGCGTCGCGAATCTGGTTGTGGCCCGCGGCGAGTCCGCCGAGTTCCAGCGCGCGCAGGCCCAGTCGGTAGCCGCCGGGGGCGTGCGCGAGCCAGCGCAGCCGGATCATCTGGTCGAGGATGCGGTGCACGGTGGAGCGTGGCAGACCGGTGCGTTCGGACAGACCGAGCAGGGTGAGGGTGGGGGTGGCGGCGTCGAAGGCGTCCAGTATCAGCGTCATTCGTTCGACCATGGAGACCGGCGGTTGGGGTGGGCGCGGGATGCGGCCCGCCCCCGCCCATTCCGCGTCCTGGACCGCCTCGACCGTCATCCGCGCCTCCTCATCCAATTGATCCAGCTTAGAAGCTTCGCGCGGGAACCAGAACGGTCGGGGCCGAAAAACTAGAACAAGTTACTGTCATGGCGGTGGTGCCAGTTTTCGCGGACTGGCTGTGGACGGGTTGCGGTCGGGGCGCGCAGGGTGAACCACATGACCTCGCTTGCCCCCCAAGAATTCGCGCTCGAGACCACCTGGCTCAATACCGCCTCCCACGGGCTGCCCGCCGCGCGATCGTTGGCGGCGGTGCGCGATATCACCGAGCGCTGGGCGGCGGGCCGCACCACGCCCATGGAGGACGCGACGATCGTCGACCGCTTCCGTGCCGCCTGCGCCCGCCTGCTCGACGGCGCCTCCGGCGAGCACATCGCCATCGGCTCCAGCGTCGCGGCCCTCATCGCACCGGTAGCCGCCGCACTGCCGCCCGGTGCGGAGGTCTTGCTCGTGGAGGGCGAATTCTCCTCGGTATCCGCGCCTTTCGTGCACAGGTCCGATATCGTGTCGCGCTTCGTGTCCCTCGAGGAACTGATCTATGCGGTGCGACCGCAGACGGCGCTGGTCGCGGTGAGCGTGGTCCAGTCCGCCGACGGGCGGGTGATCGACCTGCCCCGCCTGCGCGCGGCCGCCACGGCCAATGGCGCGCGGCTGCTGGTGGACGCCTCACAGGCCGCCGGTTGGTTCCCGCTGAGCTTCGCCGACGCCGACTACTGGGTATGCGCCACCTTCAAGTGGTTGATCGGCGCGCGTTCGGCGAACTTCTTCGCCGCGGGTCCGCAGGCCGCCGCGACCCTGCGTCCGCTCGGACCGGGCTGGTACGCGGCCGCCGATCGCTGGGCGGAGATGTATCACCCTGTCGCCCTTGCGGATACGACGCGCCGCTTCGACTCCACCCCCGACTCCCTCGGCGTCTACGCCGCCCTCGGGGGTCTTTCGCTCATCGAGGAACTCGGCATCGAGAAGATCGGCGCGCACAATATCGCCCTGGCGGACAGCCTGCGCGCCGGACTGACCGCGCTGGGATACGAACCGGTGTGGGCGAATTCGGCGATCGTGTCGGTGCCCGGCGCCGGTGCGCTGGCAGATCGCCTGCGGGAGGCCGATATCGTGGCATCGGCACGCAACGGGGGTTTGCGCTTCGCATTCCATCTCTACAACGACGGCGTGGATGTCGAGCGCGCCCTTGCCGCTCTCGGGTCGCGGTAGGCGGAAACTGTACGGGCCAGCCCGTCCGGCCCGCGTCCGCGCGGGCCGGATCTCTTCCGGCAGTTCTCTACTGGGAAGGAAGTCCGATGCAACTATCCCGAATCGCGATCCTCGCGGCCGCGGCGGTCGTCGCGGGTCTGCTGACGAACACCGCTGCGGCGCGGGCCGACGTGCTCGCCGATGAGGTGGTGGCAGAACACAATCGAGCGCGGGCGCGCTACGGCGCGGAGCCGCTGGCTTGGGATGCCGAATTAGCCGCCGACGCAGCGGCTTTCGCGCAACTGTGCGAATTCGATCACCGCGGTCTGAACGGAAAGAGTCAAGGGGAGAACCTGTTCGTTGGTTCGGATCCGAATACGGGTATCAAGCAGGCGGTGTCGGCCTGGATGGGGGAGGTGGTGAAGTACGACTTCGACCACCCGGATTTCTCCCGCGAGACAGGGCATTTCACCCAGGTGGTGTGGAAGTCGACCACCAGGGTGGGGGCCGGGATCGCCGATTGTCCCGCGGGCAAGATCATGTCGATGCCCACGCGCATTGTGGTGGTGCGATACGCGCCGCCCGGCAACATTCAAGGCCAGTTCGCTGAGAATGTGGGTCGTCCGCAGTCCTAGGTTCGGGCCGAATCGTTCGCGGCGGGCTCTCGTCGTCCGTCGCGAACATCACCTCGAGTGCTTGTTGGCCGCGAACAACTATTATCCGCACCTCGGTGCCCGTCGAACCTTGGCCGACGACGAACGTTACCCTCCGCCGGTGCAGCGAAAGATGTTCGGAGGGTGGGGCTCCGAACCCGATCCGGACGCCGCGTAGCTACGTCGCAGGTAGGGCGACAGATCAGGGTAGTCCCCGATGTGGTCGGACCACGATGATCTCTACCCTCGACTGATGCGAGTGTTGCGGGTGGTGCTGGTGGCTGCGGCGGTGGCCGCCTTCGGGGTCGGGTGTGGGACCGAGGCGAAGAAAGACGGTGCGTCGCCACCGATCGCGTGGCACGCCTGCGCCGAGAAGCAGTGGGGCGCCGCGGTGCAGTGCGCGGATATCGAGGTCCCGCTGGACTGGGACAAACCCGACGGCGACAAGATCACGGTCGGCATCAATCGGTTGCCCGCGAGCGATTCGGCCCGGCGGATCGGCGCGGTCGTCTTCGAGCCCGGCGGGCCGGGTGGCGCGGGCTCGACGATGGTCGCGGCCGAGAGTATGTTCTCCGGAGTGTTTCCCGCCGAAGTGCGGGCACGGTTCGACCTCATCGGGTTCGATCCGCGCGGTGTCGGCACCAGCAAACCCGCCGTGCGCTGCGATCCGGAACTGGCCAATCGCCGACCGGACGCGTTCGTCGCGGACCAAGCGGGCTATGACGCGCTCGTCGCGGCCAACAAAGCCTTCGGCGCGAGTTGTCAAAAACTGACGGGGCCGCTGCTGGATCATCTCGATTCCGTCGCCGTTGCCCGCGACCTCGAGGTGGTGCGGCAGCGGCTCGACGCGGGTCCGCTGAACTATATCGGACTGTCCTACGGCACCGAGATCGGCTTCGAATACGCCCGACTCTTCCCCGCCAACAGCCGGGCGCTGGTTCTCGATGGGGCGCTGGTGCATTCGCTGCCGCCGAGCGCCATGCACGTCTACGAGACGGCGGCCTTCGAGAACAGTATCCGCCGCTTCGCCGAATGGTGCCGCGCCACCGCCGATTGCGCGCTCGGCGGCGATGACGCGGCCGCCGTCGTACGCGACTTGGCCGCCAGTGCCCGGCGAGCCCCGCTGCCCGCGCCGGAATGCGCGGCGTCCAAGGCGTGCGCGCCCGAGGTGCGCCCTGCAGAACTGCTGCACAATATTCAAGGAAGTCTGCTGTTCAAAGCGCCGATCGGGAAGTTGGCCCCCGGTTGGGCCGACCTCGCCACCGCGCTGGACCGGGCCAGAAAGGGCGATGCGAGCGAGCTGTCACCGCGAACCATGACCGAGACCCGCGCGGCAGGATTGGCTGCGGCGTGTACGGAATTCCGCGCCGACTTCGCCGGATATCCCGGATTCAAAGCGCAGCAGTTGCTGACCGCCGCACTCGCACCGAACACCCTGGGCGGCAACGAGACCTTCGGCTACCTCGCCCAATGTGAAGGTTGGCCCGCGGCTTTCAGCAATCCACCCCACACCGCTACCGTTCGACCGACCATCACCCCGCTGATCATCGGCGCGACCAACGACCCGTCCACCGCCTACGGGTGGGCGCAGTTGATGGCGACCCAGATGCCGAACGCCGTACTGCTGACCCGAGAAGGAGACGGGCACACCTCGTTCCTGATACCGGGGCAGACCAGCCGGGCGATTGTCGACTACCTGATCGACGGCACGGTCCCGGCGGCGGGAACGGTGCTGCCGGACTGATATCGGGTTCCGCCTCCCACGGTGCGTCCGCCTCGCGGCGTAGATTGACCGCGACGCGGGTCGGTGCGACAAAGGGGTCGGATGGGTGAGATGAACGCGTGGCGGGTGCGGCTGCCGGGACCGATCGACTCGGGTCCGCTGGAATGGGCGCCGTGCCCGATTCCGGAACCGGGGCCGGGGGAGTTGCTGGTTCGGGTGCTGGCCTGCGGGGTGTGCCGGACGGATCTGCATGTGGCGGAAGGGGATCTGCCGGTGCACCGGGCCGGGGTGGTGCCGGGACACGAGGTGGTCGGCGAGGTGGTGGCGCTCGGGGCGAAGGCGAGCGGGTTCGCGGCGGGGGACAGGGTCGGCATCGCGTGGTTGCGCGAGACCTGCGGTGTCTGCCGGTTCTGTCTGCGCGGTAGCGAGAACCTCTGTCCCCGTTCCCGATACACCGGGTGGGACGCCGACGGCGGCTATGCCGAATTCAGCACCGTCCCCGCCGATTACGCGCTGCCGCTGCCTACCGGATACTCCGCCGCCGATGCCGCGCCGCTGCTGTGCGCGGGCATCATCGGCTACCGCGCCCTGCGCCGGGCCGCCCTACCCCCCGGTGGGCGACTCGGTATCTACGGATTCGGCGGCAGCGCCCACCTCGCCGCGCAACTCGCGCTCGCCGAGGGAGCCGAGGTGCACGTCATGACCCGCGATCCCGCTGCCCGCGAACTGGCCACCGCCCTCGGCGCCGCCTCGGTGCAGGGCGCGGCGGATCCGCCTCCGGCGCCGTTGGATTCGGCGATCCTCTTCGCGCCGGTCGGCACCCTGGTGCCGCCCGCGTTGGCGGCCCTGGATCGTGGCGGCGTGCTCGCCATCGCGGGCATCCACCTCAGCGCCATCCCGGAACTCGACTACGCCCGACATCTGTTCCAGGAGCGTGAAATCCGTTCCGTCACCGCCAATACCCGCGCCGACGCGCGCGAATTCCTGGCGCTCGCGTCCCGCTACCGACTCGAAGTGACCACGCATCCCTACGATCTCGCCGCCGCCGATCGCGCACTGGCCGACCTGGCGCACGGACGATTCACGGGCGCGGCGGTGCTCATTCCCTAGTGTCGGGACACGATTCGGCACTGAACGAGTATCACTTGCGCGCAGTTGCTCGACGTTCGCCCGCACCATTCCTACCCTCGCGAATATCGGCGCGACTGTTTGTCATTGACAATAGTCACGGAATTCTCACAACGGTGTGAGCGGGTGGTCACAATGCGCGATCGAAGCATCGGGAAATGGCGAGCGGCAAGGGCATTCACGGTACTGATATTCGTCGCCGCGGTCGGGGCGGCGACGGGGATCTGCGGCCGCGCGGCCGCGGATAGCTGCGCTGCGGTCGAACTGGTCGTGGCGCGCGGAACCACCGAACCGGGATGGTTGGGCGCGGAGGTCGGCGACCCGCTGTATGCGGCGCTGCGGCAGGAACTTCCGACCGATACGACCGCATACCCGGTGCGATATCCCGCCGATCTGCTCGACTCGTCCTCGGTGCAGGACGGGACAAGGGATATGGTCGCGCACCTGGTCGGACAGGCGGCGATGTGCCCGCGCCAGCGGTTCGTGCTGGCCGGCTACTCGCAGGGCGCCGTGGTGACGCACGGTGTACTCGGCACCGGAGTCATCGCCCAGTTGCCCGCGATCGCTGCGCTGCCCGCGGCATTGGCGCCGAGGATCGCGGCGGTGCTGCTGTTCGGCGACCCGATGCGCGCGATCGCGCAGGATCTGCCGCAGCTCTATCGGCAACGCACCGCGGACTACTGCGCGGGTGGTGATCCCGTATGCGGCGGTGGCCTGTATCCGACCTCGCACACCGACTACGGGGAATTCATCTGGGCGGCCGCCGGTTTCGCGGCGAGCCGGATCTGAGGCCGGACCGGGAAATCCGGGGTGGTGGGTGAGCTCGCCGTGCTCACCCACCGTTGCCAGGCGTATGCCGAAAACTCGATGCGGCACAATGAGTTTCCAGCTATCCATTGGCATGTGCAGCGCAAATCGACTATCCGATAACGGATCTCCGAACGCGCCGAAAACGCTGCGCGCGACATGCTAGGAACAGCAGGTGTCCATCGATTCCGATCAGGCTCAGGCCAGGATCTTCCTCGATCTGCTCGTCACCCACGCGCGGACGCTGTCCAGGGATATCCACAACGCCGAACGAGGTTCGCGCATTGAGCATTCCCACCGGCTACGTGCCGAACTGCACCACGTCCGCACCTGTATAGAACGCCTGCACCACCGCTTTCCCGAACTCGGCCCTGCGGTGCGCCGCTAGGGCCTATGTCGAAGTCTCATCCGGCGCCTCCGCGGCTCAGCTCGCCGCCTGGCCGCGTTGTCGTCGTCCCCGATACAACACCGGTATCGGGAACTCCTCCGCCTTGCCAGGCGACGAGCTGAGCCACGGATGCCTCCGAATGAGACTTCGACACAGGCCCTGGACCCGACTACCACCGCAGCCCGGGCACCATCCGGGCCACCCGAGCGGCGGGTGTCGGCAGGGCCATGAGTGGGATCACCACCGGTGCGAGCATATTCAGCGGGCTCCGGGTGATCCGCTCCGCGGACTCCGGTGCGGCGTCCTCGGGCGAAGTGCCCTGCGCCGCACTGGATTCCCCGAACATGCGGAACCCCTGGTGCATGATCGTCCGCTTCACCGAGGGCAGCAGCAGTTCCACCGCCTGGGCGAAGGTGCCCACCGGAGTATCGATACGATCCGGTCGCTCGGTGAGCGCGCGCACCACTATGGCGGCCGCCTGATCCGGATCGGGAACCGGCAGTGCCCGATACAGATCGGTGGGCGCGATCATGGGAGTGCGGACCAGCGGCATCCGCACCGAGGTGAAGGTGATGCCCGCGTCCCGATTCTCGACGGCCGCGATCTCGCTGAAATTGTCCAGCGCGGACTTGCTGGCCACATAGGCCGCGAAGCGCGGCACCTTGGCCTGCACCGCGATCGAGGAGATATTGACGAAGTGGCCGAAACGCCGCGCCCGCATCGAGGGCAACAGCGCCAGGATCAGTCGGACCGCACCGAAATAGTTGACCGCCATGGTGCGCTCGAAATCGTGCATGCGGTCGGTGGAATTGGCCACCGACCGTCGGATCGAGCGGCCCGCGTTATTGACCACGTAGTCGACGTGATCGTGCTCGTCGAGCACCGTGCCCACCAGCGCCCGCACGGCGTCGGGATCGGTGATATCGCACGGATACGCCCGCGCCACACCGCTGTTCGCGCACACGTCGGCCGCGGCGGCGCTCAGGTCGTCGCGACCGCGGGCCACCATGAGCACCGTCGCGCCCCGGCGGGCGACGGCATGGGCCGTGGCCAGACCGATTCCGGAGGACGCCCCGGTGATCAGCACGATGCGCCCCGCCAAGGTATGGGCGGCTTCGCGGCGGGCCCTCAGGTGCTCGCGCCAGTACTCCCACAGCTTCTCGGCATAGGTATCGAAGCGCGGCGGCCTCAGTCCGCGCAACTGGGCGCGGGTGGATTCGGAGATGAACTCCGAGGCGAAGGACACATGCGGGGCGACCTCGGGCGGAATCCCCATCTGCCCCAGGAGGAAATCGCGCGCGGCGGGAATTCCGGGCAGTTTGCTCAACCCGCTGAGGGCGGCTCCCGTCCCCGGCAGCGGGCCGATGCCGGTCGGTGCGCCCGCCACGCGGGCCAGCGCGTTGTAGATCTGCGTGAACGGCTGCGGTTCTGGATGCACCAGGTGGAAGGTGCGGCCATTGAGTCCCGGCTTGCGCACCAGCTGGACCATCGCCTCGGCCACATAGTCGACCGGCACGATATTCGTCGCGCCCAAATCCGGTAGCGGCAGCGGCAATTCGGCAGGGAGCCCGGCCAGTCGGGCGATGGCGGGAAAGAAGTAGTAGGGGCCGTCGACCTTGTCCATCTCACCGGTGCGGCTGTCACCGACCACGATCGCGGGCCGATACACCCGCCAGCGCACCCCGCGCGACTCGCGCACCAGCTTCTCGGCGGCGAACTTGGTGCGGTGATACGGCGAGGTGAGTTGCTGGCCGAGGTCGAAATCCTCCTCGAAGAACTTCCCGCGATGATCGCCCGCCACGGCGACCGAGGAGACGTGATGCAGCACCGCGCCCAGTTCGGCGGCCAGTGCGAGCACGGCGCGGGTGCCCGCGACATTCGCGGCGTGCGCGGTGTTCTCATCGGCGGTCATGTCATAGACCGCGCCGAGGTGGATGATGTGCTCGGCTCGCGGCGGTTGCTCGGTGAGGCCGAGTCCTTCTGCGGTGAGATCGCCGATCAGCGCGTGCACGCGCTCGCCGCCGCGCCAATCGATGGCGGCGAACTTGGCGATCGATCCGGCCCGCACCAGGATGTGCACCGTCGCGTCCGGATCGGTGTCCAGTAATTCCTGCACGACCCGGCGACCCAGAAAGCCGGTTCCGCCCGTCACGATGTGGGTGACCATCGCACTCTCCTGCTGTATGTCGAATCGCGTTGTGGCACAGCGATACCCGTCATGCGACAGCGGATGCGGACATCTGGTGCGGTGCTGGACCGCACCGGAGCCCCTTGGACGTACTCAACAGTAATGTGCGTGAACGCGCACCGGCAACCCGCTCGCGCGAGTTGCCGGTGTGCTTCTGGTCACCGCGTCAAGAACGCGATTAGTGTGTGTAACAGGGAATTTCAGCTACTTGCCGATCACTTCTTCTCGATCCGGGGAGCGGGCGGCTGGATCGGGTGATCGCGCAGGAATCGCTCGAACACGTCGAGATCGATCGCGCCGACCGTCGGATCCTTCGACTCGGCGAACACCGAGAAGCCGTCGCCGCCGCTCACCAAATAGTTGTTGGCGCTGATCCGGTATGCGGCAACGGGATTCAACGGTTGGCCCGCGATACGGACACTGCCCGCGATGACCTTCGCGCCGTTGGGGGCCGCAGCGGAGTAGCTGTAGGTGATCCCGGCGGGGGACAGCACCGTCGTTTTGCTGGGATTGTCCCACTGCTGTTCCAGCAGGCGCAGGATCTGCTGACCGGTCAGCGTGACCGTGACGACCTGATTTCCGAACGGCTGCACCGTATAGAGATCGCCGTAGGTGATCTGACCCGCCTTGAGGTCGGTGCGCATACCGCCCGGATTCATCAGCGCCGCGACAGCCGAAGCCGGACCCGCCTTGGTGTCGGACAGCATCGCGTCGGCGATCACGCTGCCCAGCGGCGACTCACCGGACGGACCCGGCCGCTGGGGGATCGTGTCGGAGGTGGAGCCCACCACCCGCCCGGCCCGCGGCTTGGCCTGCTCGGCATAGAAGTCGACCAGGGCCGCGGTCGGCTTGTCGGCGGGCGCGTCGCGAGTCACCACCCGGTTGATGGCGCTCGCCCGTACACCATTGTCGAACTTCAGTGTGATATCGGTGATCAGACGGCCGTAACAAGCCGCCTGGGTGACCACCTTGCCGTTGATCGTGCAGTTGTACGGCTGATGGGTGTGGCCCGTGACCAGCACCGACACCGCCGGATCGATACCATTGGCGAACCGGGTGACATCGGGGCCGATATTCTCGCACCCGTTGTAGTCCGCGACATTGCCCTTCACCTGCTGGGCGCTGCCGTCGTGCATCAGCGCGACAATCGTCTCCGCGCCCGCCTTCTTGATATCCGGCACGTACTTGTTGATCGCGGCCACCTCCTCGCCGAAGGTGAAGCCCCGAATACCCTCCGGGAAAACGATATTCGCGGTATCGGGAGTGACAGTGCCGACCACACCCACCTTGTGCCCGCCCAGTTCGAGCATGGTCCACGGCTTCAGTGCGGGCGGCTGATTGCCCTGCGCGTCGGTGACATTCGCGGCGAGATAGGGGAACTTCGCCCCCGTGAACGGCGCACCCGGTTCGCACCCGTCGGGCGCGCAGCCACCCTGCTGGATCCGCGTCAACTCCCGTACGCCATGGTCGAATTCGTGGTTGCCCACCGACGAGGCGGCCATGCCAACCGAATTCAGAAAGTCGATCGTCGGCTCGTCGTGAAACAATCCGGAGATCATCGGACTCGCACTGATATTGTCCCCCGCCGAAACCACCGCACTGGCCGGATAGGCCGCCTTCAACCGTGCCAAATGCGTCGCCAGGAACGCCGCTCCACCCGCATCGACCCCATTGATCTTCCCCGTGGCGCCACCCGGCGGCTGCAAATTCCCGTGCAAATCATTGAACGCGAACAAGTGCACCTCATTCGCCCCCGCCTTGGGCAAATCCTCCGTAGACACGATCCCCCCCCCCGCCCCCCCGGTCGTAGGTGTCTTCCCCCCACCCCCACCGCAACCGCCCACCAAAACCGCACTTGCCACGACAGTCAACCCCACCGCGAAACCCCGACGCGCATCCATGCCCCGACCTTCCCACACCCACCCCACCCCTGTCCCGTCCCGGACTTCCCATTCCCGCCGCGTTCAACCCCGGTTCAGCCCCGTAACCAGGACTCGCCGCCGACACGCCAGGGAATCGGGGCGGGAGTGAGTGCTTGAAGCCGAGTGCGTCGACTGCCCGAAGTGAACTGTTGCGGGGCAACGACTCTCAGTCCATACTGTGAGTCGCGTCACAATATGGAACCCGGGTGCGATTATCTCGTCCAAATTTGTAAGCGCTTTGCTCCACGTCGATGCTCTGCATTCTGCCCCGACGGCACCGTGTATATCACGCCTCTCAATCAGTGCTCGGTTCCATGATCGAAAAGGCAGGATGAGGGCGTGGAGATAGACGATGCGGTTGAGGGGGCGCGGCTCGTGGCGGCCGATATCGAGCGGTCGCTCGGGTTCTCGGTGGAGGTCAGTACCGAGTACACCGGGGACTGGCAGGAGTTCGGTGCAGTGTCGCGGCGGCCCGCGCCGAAGGGGTGGGTCAGTATTGCGGTGTCGGAGGTTGGGACGACCGCCGCCCTCGATCCGACGGAACCGGGGAGCGATACCGCTGCGGGGTTCGCGATGGAGTTGGTGCGGATTTTGCAGGATGACATCCAGATTCACCTGCGGGAGCCGTGGCCCGAGGATCCTGCCGCGAGCGGGCGGGCGCTGGAGCCGACCGAGCGGGGTTGGCGGAGCATGGTCGATCCCGACTATCTCGTACCGTATGGGGAGTTGGGGGGGATTTAAGCATCCCGGGTCCGTAGGCTGTCGAGGTCAGGCTGCGGTTCGGGTGGTGTGTTCGGCAAACAGTGCCCGGCTCGGCAAGCCGAATACGTCTCCGGTGCAGCGATTTCGGGAGTTGTGCTGGATCCGGACCGTACCCGCCGATCTCGGTGGTCGGAGGCGTTCAAACGTCCTGGCGACTGGACCAATTCGGCGCGGGTGTCGGCGCACCGGCCGGGATGACGCCACGCCGAGAATCGGCTGGTCTCGGACTCGGTTCCCGGCGAGGCCGACATTCTCGCGGCGTACCGGGCCGCCGTCGCGGACAAGGAGCCGAAGTTCCAGGAGTCGATGCGGGAGGTCTACGAGGACCCGCGATTCGATGCGATCTCCACCTTTTTCGCCGCGAACGCGGCCGAGCGGGAGGCACAGCGGCGGCAGCAGGAGCAAGCGCGGCAGCGCGAGATCGATGAGCAGACCTATCATCGCTCGGCCGCCTCGGACACCTTCGACAGCGCCTGGGACTGAACCGGCCTCAGGGCAGTCGGCGGGGGGAGGCGTGGCGGCGGAGGGCGGGGGCTACGGGGCGACCGGTGAGCAGGCCATCGACGGAGCCTTGGGTGAGGGCGCGGCGGTAGAGGTGGGCGGCCGATGTTGCGGCGGTGAGGGTTTGGTCTATGTCCGCAGCGGTGTGGGCGGCGGAGGTGACGAAGGATTGGCCGAGGACGCCGCCGTGCAGGAGTTCCTGCAGGAACAGGGTGCGGAAGGGTTGGGAGGGCAGGCCGTCGGGGTCGCGGGTGAGGAAGATGAGGCAGGAGGGGCGGCCGACGACCTGGAGGTGGTCGGCGATGCCGAGGTCGGCGGCAATGGCGTTGAAACCGTCGGCGAGGCGGCGGCCCGCGTGCTCCATGCGGGCGATGGGATCGCCGATGGTGTACTCGTGGGCGACGGCGCGGAAGGCGGCCAGGGATCCGGATTCCGGGCCGTGGGTGGTGGACAGCAGGAAGACGCGGTCGCGGTCGGTGCGCAGACCGCCGAGTTCCATGAGTTCGCGCCTGCCCGCCAGTGCGGAGAGGGGAAACCCGTTGCCCATGGCCTTGCCCCAGCAGGACAGATCGGGCCGCACACCGTAGACCTGCTGCGCGCCGCCCGCCGACCAGCGGAACCCGGTGATCATCTCGTCGAATACCAGTAGCGTCCCGTGTCGGTCGCACAGCTGTCGAACACCTTGCAGGAAGCCGGGTTCCGGTTCGTGCAGCGCCGTCGCCGCCTCCATGACCACCGCCGCGACCTGCCCGCCCGCCAGCGCCTCGGCCAGCGAGGGCAGATCGTTGTAGTCGAAACGCACGGTGCCCGCGGCGATCTCGGGTGGTATGCCGCTGTCCATGGCGGTGGTGCCGATGAACCAGTCGTCCACCGAGAAGAAGGGTTGATCGCAGACCGCGACGAGGGTGCGCCCGGTGGCGGCGCGGGCGAGGCGGACGGCGGCGGTGGTGGCGTCAGACCCGTTCTTGGCGAATTTCACCATGTCCGCGCCGGGCACCAGGGCCAGAAAGTCCTCGGCGGCACGCACTTCCAGTTCGGTGGGCCTGCTGAAGCCGACCCCGTCCGCGATGGCGCGCGTCACCGCCGCCACCACGGGCCGATACCCGTGCCCGAGCGTGACCGACCGCAGCCCCATCCCGTATTCGATATAGCTGTTGCCGTCCGCGTCCCACACCCGGCAGCCCGCGCCGCGCACCAGGATCGGCGCCATGAACTCCGGATACTGATCCGACCCCCGCGCGTAGGTGTGTGCCCCACCGGGCACCAGTTCGTGTAGCCGTGCCTGAAGTTCATTGCTGCGGGTGAAATCCCGGCGCGGCTGGGTTGCGTGCATGAGGGCTCCTGAGGGTTTCGACCGCGCCGAACGCGCTTGCGCGCACACCAGTCTAGGTGCCGCGCATGCGGAAGGTCGGATGAAATCGACTCCGAATTGTGTTCGGGCGCAACGAACTAGAAGGTTGGTACGTGGTTGGTGCGCGCTGGAGCGGTGCGGTGCGGTGGGGTAGATTCGCGAAAAGGAATTCGTGCCGGACACGAGTCACCCGCGGGGGCAGGCGGGAGGTCTGATTGTGGGAATTGTTGGTGCGCGCCGCGCTGGTGGGCCGCGAATACTGGTGGAGAACGGGACATATCGGTTGCGGGATCGCGGCGACATCGCCGCGTTGACGATCACGGTGGAGCGGCTGCGGGAGCGGTGGCCGCTGGCGCGAATCGGGGTGCTGACGCATCGGCCTGCGGTGCTGCGCGGGTTGTCGCCGCGGGTGGAGCCGATCAGCGGCCCGGATTGGAGCTGGCCGAGCCGGGATCTGCGCTCCAGGGTAAGGCGCACTGCCGCGGCGAAACTGGTCGACCCGATGGCGCTGCGCTGGCAGGCGGCCATCGCGGATTCCCGCGACAGGATGCGGCCGTGGAAAGTCCCGCGCGCTTCGGCCCCGCCGCAGGTATTCGCCGCGGCGCGCGGGGTCGATCTGGTGTTGGCCGCAGGTGGCGGCTACCTGTGCGATGCCGAGCGCGATCAGGCGCACCGCACCCTCGATCTGCTGGAATACGCTGCCGCACAGGGCATTCCCACCGCCATGGTGGGTCAGGGCATCGGCCCGATCGAGGACGCCGAACTGGCCGCCCGTGCGCGAAAGGTGCTGCCCGCGGTGGATCTGATCGCGGTCCGCGAATCCGAACGCGGTCCGCGACTGCTGACCGACCTCGGTGTACCTCCGGCCCGCATCATGGTGACGGGCGAGGATGCCATCGAGTACGCCTATCGCCTGCGCGACGCGCGAATCGGCGATGATATCGGTCTGTGCGTCCGCTTGAACGACTCGATCGGCAAGGCGGCCATGGCCGCTCTGGGCACCGCTGTCCGCAAACTCGCGAGTCATCTGAACGCGGGCATACTGCCCCTGATCGGTTCCGAGAACGATCGCCGAGCCACCCTGTACCTGATGGCCGGTTCGGATCGTGCTCGACCAGCGGTGTCTCCCACCGCGACGGCGACGGAAGTGGCGCGCCGGATCGCGGGATGTCGGGTCGTGATCACCGCCTCCTACAACCTCGCCGTCTGCGCTCTGGCGCAGGGCATCCCGGCGGTCGCGCTGGCCGAATCACCGTGCGCGGCAGCGCGATTCCGTGGACTGGCCACGATGTTCGATGCCGACATGTGCGTCCTGCGCTTGGACTCCCCAACACTCGACTCGGACCTCGCGACGGCCGTGCGCACGTCCTGGTCGGATGCGCCACTGCTGCGAGATCCCTTGCACGAGAGAGCGTTGGCGCAGATCGAGGCCGGTCGTACGGCGTTGGATCGAGTGTTCGATCTGGTGGCGGGCGATCGACCCGGATGTCACGCCCCGGTCGACGGGAGCTCGGTGATCTGGTCCTTCGGGGATCCGCGGTCGAGTGCCGAGATCGTGGTGCCGCGAAGGTGATCGAGCACGCGAAATGAGAGGTCCGTGCGAACGATCCCGCACGGACCCGACGAACTAGATGGTCCAGGTCCGCCCGTAGGTCACGACGGTATCCCCGCTGGAACCCACCACCCGGACCCACGGCCGAATCGTGGTCTGCCCGAGCACTCCGGTGACGCTACCGTGGAACCCGGACATCCGAATGAACCCGTCGCTGCCCGAGACGTCGCCGCCCGCGCATTCGACGGACTGGATACCCGGTCCGAACCCGGCGTCGAGTTCGACCCCGAACTGCGGGATCAGACTGTCGATGCGTGCCTTGACCCCATCGCTGCCGCCGAGGTCGACACCCAAACCCGGTGTGTTCCAGTTGAATTTGATCCTGCCGTTCAACGTGGCCGGATAGCCGACCTGGTAGCCGATGGTGACGTGCCCGCTCCACGATTCGGCATCGGGTCCGCCGATACGGAATCCCGCCTCGCCGTCGTGAAACCACTCCCTGGTCAGTGGATTTCCGTCGAGCGGCGGGACGAAATCGATGCGGGTGTCGCGCTGGATGGCCTCCACGGTGCGGTCGCCGTGATCGACCACGGCATTGGTGCTGTCGATCCCGGCCGTCGCGGCGCCCGCGCCGACGGCGAGTCCGGCTACCACGATGGCGACCGCCGCGACGGCGCGCGCATACCTGCGACGGACGCGTTTGCTATTTCTCATACAGATGGAGCCCCTGTTCTCAGCGTGCCGGGCGCGCGAGGACTTTCGACGATCGCCCTCAACTGCGATGCGTCGAAACGCGTACCCGGTGAAACACAATGGTCGTGACGAGCCGAGTCGGCTGCCCGCGCGGGGCAGCCGCCTACTCCTCGACGCGGACCGGATCCGGTGGCGTGCCATCGGATCCGTCGAGCACGGCGGGCTCGTCGAGCAACCACCGCCCGTCCAGTTCCGGATAGCGCTCCCTGACCTCTGCCAGCAGATCGGGGAGGGTGAGAAGCACCAGATCGGGTGCCGCGGCGAGGAGTTCGGCGGGCGCGACGATGGGGATATCGGTGCCCGGCATGCGTCGACCCTGTTTGGCGGGGGAGGCGTCGGCGACGGCCGCGATCAGCCCACGATGCAATCCGGCGCGGCTGAAGACGGCCACCGCCCTGGATGCCGCACCGTAGGCGTACACCCGCTGCCCACGCTCGGCCGCCAGCGTCAGCCGCTCGCGCAGCGCGCGGATATGCCGATCCGCACCGAACTGAAGCCGCGCTACCGCAGGGGCACTCGTCATCGGCTCCTCGACGGCCAGTATCGCCGAGATCGCCGCGTCCGGCGGATGCGTGCCGTGTCGGGCCGCCACCAGCGTCGTGCCACCGTAGAGCGGGAAGGTCCACGCCGTCGCCGCCGACATCCCCGCGTCGGCGAGCAGCTCCCGCAGCGCCGCCAGCGAATAGTAGGCGAAATGCCCGTGCCGCAGCGCATTCCACTGATTCAACGCGACGATGGCGGCCAGTGAGTGGAATTGCAGCAGCAGCACTCCGTCGGGCGCGGTGGCCGCGGCACGCTCGAGTATCGCGGCGCCCTGGTCCGGGCGGTGCATGATCCCGAAGGAATCCAGCACCAGATCCGCTGCGCCCCGCGTCTCGACGTAGCCGCGCCCGGTGAGCAGCGGTAGCCAGGTGCCGCCGTGCGGACTCCCGAATTCGCGCACCGTGCCACCGGTCAGCAAGCCGGAGACCTGCCGCACCGCCGCGGCGGCTTGCTCGCGCAGGGCTTGCGGTTCCACACCGCGCGGCTCCTGCGTCACGGTGTCGTCGTCGGCGAGTTGGGCCAGCCCACACGCACCGCACCGGACCATACGCAGCTCGTGTGCCGCCTCATCGGGCGCGATCGGTGTGTCCGCAGCCGGAAACCAGTCGGCCGCAGGCACTTTCCCGAGATCGAGCACGGTGCGCAACCAGGTCGATCCGCACAGGCGGCACCCGTTCGTCATCGACGCCTACGCATGGGTCGGCACCGCGCGCCGCATGGTCGCGTCGAGAATTCCGGACTCCTGCAACCGCTTCAGATGGGCCAGCCGGGTGAACCGACGGAAGAAGTCCGCGCTGGTGAGTCCCCGCTGGGCGTACTCGGTGGCCAACTCCTCCGCGCCCGCCTGCACCGACCAGCGCGCCCGGTAGCCCAGATCGCGCCGGACCGCACTGAAATCGACCCGATACGAGCGCGGATCGGCGCCGGTCTCGCCGGTGATGGCCAGCCGCGAGCCGGGCACCGCCTCGACCACCGCCTGCGCGATCTGCGCGACGGTGAGGTTGTTGTGCTCGGTGCCGATATTGAAGGCCCGGCTGTGAATGGCTTCGACGGGCGCCGACAGACAGGTGGCGAAGGCCCACGCGATATCGCGCGCATGCACCAGCGGCCGCCACGGTGTGCCGTCGGAGAGCACCTTCACCTCCCCGGTGAGCACGGCGTAGCCCACCAGGTTATTGAGCACGATATCGGCGCGCAGTCGCGGCGAGAAGCCGAAAGCCGTGGCATTGCGCAGGAATACAGGGGAGAAGCCCGAATCGGCGAGCGCCGCCACATCGTCCTCCACCCGCACCTTGCTCTCGGCGTACGGGGTGACGGGGCGCAGCGGCGCGTCCTCGGTGACCAAATCCTCGCCCGCCGCCCCGTACACCGAACAGGTCGAGGCATACAGGAACCGGCGCACGCCCGCTTGTTTCGCCAACCGCGCCAACCGCACCGACGCGTGATGATTGATGTCGTAGGTGATCTCGGGCGCGAGCGCGCCGAGCGGATCATTCGACAGCGCCGCCAGGTGCACCACCGCGTCGAACCCCCGCAATTGCTGCTCGGTCACATCGCGCAGGTCCACCGCCAAACCCTCCGGATCGCCGGGCAATTCGCCCAGTACGCAGTCGGCGAAGAACCCGCTGTCGAGCCCGACGACCTCGTGTCCGTTGCCGCGCAACACCGGAACCATCACGGTGCCCAGATACCCTTGGTGCCCGGTGACCAGAACTCGCATGTTCGATAACCTCCTCATCCCCCGAATTCGACACTGACTTTGGCGACCACGAACGCCTCGGCGTGCGGCGCGCGGCACTGCACGCCGCGCACCCGGGTCAGTCCGAGGAAGGTCTGCGCGTCGAACCAGTCCCGATCCACCTGGGACGGATAGTGTTTGAGCAGCAGCCGCGCCTTCTCCTCGGCGACTTCCTCGGTGATCGGCTGGTACAGAGTGGGAGTCGGAGTATCGGTCTCCCACTTGAGGATCTCGTAGCCGAGGATCAGGTGGTCACGGAATTCGGTGGGCGTCAACTCGGCGAGCAGCCGGTGGTCCTGGTGCGCGTCGCGGGGTTGCGGCGCGTAGACCAGATCCGGATTCGTCTGGCGGCGAAAGGTATTGAGCGCGCGCTTGACCCGGTCCCACTGCGCCGGAGTGCGGCCGTCGGGCAGGTCGAGCACCGTGAGTTCCAGATGCGCGCCGGGACAGAATGCCTCCAGCGCGGCCCACTCCTCGTTCTCCCGTTCGGTGCCCGCCCCGCACAGCACCAGCGCGCGCACCCGCAGCCGCGGCTGCCTGCGCGCCAGCGTGAGCAGCGTCGCGCCCATGCCGATGGCGATATCGTCGCAGTGCGCGCCGATCAGCGCGACCTCGGCCACCGGCCCCGTGGCAAGCCGAATCACGCGTGCTCCCAAACCATCCACGGCCTGCGGCCGGTCCGGTAGTCGCGGTCGAGTTCGGCCCGCTCCTTGAAGGTGTCGGCGGGCTTCCAGAACCCTTGGTGCCGATAGCCGAACAATCTGCCCTGTCCGGCCAGCGCGCCGCACGCGTCGGCGACCAGATCCCCGCCGGGCGGCAGCAGATCGAAGATCTCCTGCGTGAGCACGAAGTAGCCGCCGTTCTCCCACAGCGGCATGCGCGAGACCGGCATGATCTCCTTGACCTCCCCGGTGGGGCCGAGATCCACGCAGTGGAACGAGGACTGGGGTGGCACCACCATCATCGAGGCCGCCATGCCCGAGGCGATGAAACGGGTGATCATCTCCTCCAGCGGGGCATCGGTGAGCACGTCGGCGTAGTTGGCGAGGAAGAACTGCTCGCCGTCGAGGTATTCGCGCACCCGGCGCAGGCGCTCGCCGATGGGGGATTCCACACCGGTGTCGACGAAGGTGATCGACCAGTCGCTGATATCGGTGCGCAGCAACTCGACTCGGCCCTCCCGGATGACGAAGTCATTGGAGACCGACTCCTCGTAGGTGAGGAAGAAGTTCTTGATGTGCTCGGCCCCGTAGCCCAGGCACAGGATGAAATCCCGATGCCCGAAATGCGCGTAATAGCGCATGACATGCCACAGCAGCGGGCGCGGACCCACCAGTTGCATGGGTTTGGGAATCATGTCGTCGGATCCGTCGCGCATGCGCATGCCGTAGCCGCCGCAGAACAGGACAACTTTCATCGCGTCCGCCTCCCCGTGGTGATATCGATCGATGCTCGCGCCACCGATTCGGCGCGATCCAGGTCCGCCCATTCGGCGTGGTGCAGGGTGGGCAGGGGATAGACGAGTTCGCCGCCCCATTCGCGGATATGCCCCAACTGGGCGGTGATCTCGGCTTCCAGATTCCACGGGAGCACCAGCACCACATCGGGCCGATCCTCGTCGATGCGTTCTACCGGATGGATCGCGATCCTGGTGCCCGGTGTGAACTTCCCGTGCTTGTAGGGATTGCGGTCCACGGTGTACTCGAGCAGGTCGGGGCGGATGCCGCAGTAGTTGAGCAGGGTATTGCCCTTGCCCGGCGCGCCGTAGCCGACGACGCGGCGGCCAGCGTCGCGGCAGTCGAGCAGGAAGCGCAACAGTTCGCGGCGCACCTGTTCGGCGCGCGGCCGCAGATCGAGATAGCCGGAGGCGCTGTGCAATCCGGCCTCGTCCTCTATCTCGCGCAGTCGGTCCACGCGCTCGCCGGGTTCGGCGACCGCGCTGGGGCGCGCCCAGAGGCGAATCGAACCACCGTGTGTCGTCAGCGATTCCACATCGACCACGCGCAGATCGGCGGTGGCCAGGGCCTGTTCGGCCGAGGCCAGGGTGTAGTACTGGAAATGCTCGTGATAGATGGTGTCGAACTGGCCGAGTCGCAGCAGGTTCAGTGCGTGATGCACCTCGATGGACACCCAACCGTCCTCGGCGAGCAGGGCGCGCAGCCCGGCCGTGAAGTCGAGCAGATCCGGCACGTGGGCATAGACGTTGTTGGCCACCACGAGATTCGCGGGTCCGTGCTCGGCGCGGATTCGCCGCGCGGACTCCTCGGTGAGGAATGCCGTCTCGGTGGGGACGCCCGCCGCGCGGGCCGCCGCGCCGACATTGACCGAGGGTTCGATGCCGAGGCAGGGAATTCCCGCCGCCACCGCGTGCCGGAGCAGGTAGCCGTCATTGCTGGCCACCTCGACGACGAAGGAGTCCGAGTCGAGGCTCAAACGTTCGATTGCCTGCGCCACAAAGGTTTTCGCGTGGCGCACCCAGCTGTCGGAATAGGAGGAGAAGTACGCGTACTCGGTGAACGTTTCCTCCGGTGTGATGAGCGCCGGAATCTGCAGGAGCAGGCATTCCTCGCACAGGCGCAGGTGTAGGGGATAGGTGGGCTCTGGCGAATCGAGTTCGTCCGGGCCGAGGAACTTCTCGCACGGGGGTGTCGCGCCGAGATCGAGCACGCTGACCAAACGGTCGCAACCACAGAGACGACAACGCACGAAAGCCCCACCTTCTGCCCGAGTAGCCGATCGTCCTGGATGACCCGCCCCCGTTGGCTGGTTCGGCTCGATCCAGTGAGACGTTACAACCACGGACGCTTGCGCATCGGATGAAATCGATTGGGGGTGAGAACCTTTCGGTTCGTTTCCGGGTGGTCGGGGTGCGCGGCTTCGCGCGGGCAAACGGTGTTCTCGCGGCCCGAGTCGGCCGGGCGCGCGGCACGCTGCGCCGACGGCTCGGCACATACCGACCGGCCCCCTGCCGGCTACCCGCCGGAATACATTGTGCACGTGGCAATTCCGGATGTGGATCACATTGTGGTCTGTAACAATCTCGTTCTGACCGCCGAAACTCCGAGCGCCCGAGGCGGCCGAACGCTGGGCCGCTGTCCCGATCGACGACGATCGGCAGCAGGGCAATTTCCATCCATAGGGGGAGGCGCGCCATGGGTTTCGACTTCGCCGATCACGGCTTGCCGCGCAATGCGCGCTCCCGCCGCGACCTGCCGCGCTCGGCCCGCGAACAGTGGCAGTCCGAGTACGTACGACGGGTCGCCGCAACGGATTTCGCGGTCATCGCGGCGTCGGTCGGCCTGGCCGAGGTGATCCGCTTCGGCGGTCCCGGCGGCGCGCCGCTGAATTGGCGCACCCCCTACGAGGTCGGATACACCGTGGTCTCGGTGCTGCTCGCGCTGACCTGGACCGCCTTCCTGGCGGCAGCCGGGACACGCGCACCCCAGGTCATCGGGGCGGGCACCGAGGAATATCGCCGCCTCGTCGCGACCACCCTGCGACTATTCGGTCTCATCGCGATCCTCGCGCTGCTGCTGCGGATCGAATTCGCCCGCGGATACCTGGCCATCGCCTTCCCACTCGGCCTGTTCGGGCTGATGCTGAGCCGACACCTCTGGCGACGGCACGCCCGCGCGCGCCGGGCACGGGGCCAATACCGCAGTTCGGTGCTGGTCGTGGGTCCGCTCGCCGCCGCCGACGCCATGGCCGCGGCCTTCTCCCACGATCCGGCCGCCGGATATCACGTTGTCGGCGTGTGCATTCCGAACGGACCCGGTGCCGCGCGACCCGACTTCGCCGCGGGCGGCCGCCCCATCGCGGTGATCGGTGACGACCGCTCGGTATTGCAGGCGGTGCGCGCCAGCCGAGCCGACACCGTCGCGGTCACCGTCACCGACCATCTCGGCCCCGACGAATTGCGGCGCATGGCCTGGGATCTGGATCCGCTCGGCGTCGAATTGATCGTCGCGCCCGGTCTGATCGATGTGGCGGGCACTCGCCTGACCAACCGGGTGGTGGCGGGCATGCCCATGCTGCATCTGGCCGAACCGCGCTACGACCGCGCGAAGTCGGCCGCCAAGACCGCCTTCGATCTTTGTTTCGCCGCCGCCGCGCTGCTCGCGATGGTGCCGACCCTGGTGGGCGTCGCGATACTGGTCAAGCTGTCCGGCCCCGGGCCGGTCTTCGCGGGTGAGGAGCGAATCGGAGTGGGTGGCAAACCATTCCGCATGCTCAGATTCCGTGTCGTCGATGCGGGCGGCCTCACCCCGATCGGTCGGATCCTGCGCGGTCGAGGACTCGACGAACTGCCGCAATTCCTGAATGTGCTGCGCGGCGAGATGAGCGTGGTCGGTCCGCGCCCGCCGATCTTCGGCGCATCAGAGGATCGGCGGACGCCGCTGGTGAAACCCGGTCTCACCGGACTGTGGCAACTGAGCGGACGTTCGGATCTATCGACCGAGGACATCGCGCGCCTGGAACTCACCTACGTCGAGAACTGGTCCATGGTGCTGGATCTGCTGCTCATCGCCAAGACCATCGGGGCGTTCGCACGCCGCGGCTACTGAATTACGCGGCGCGGACTGGATATTCGGCCGAGAGCTCACCGAACAGGGCCGCATTGTGGGTGAAGGCGCGCTGCGCCTCCTCGAGCACCCGCTCGGCCTCGGACTCCTCGAGTGCGAGATTGTCCAGGTGCGTGCGATATTCGCGCTTGAACGCGGCCGGATTGCCGATCTGATCGAAGACGTAGAAGCGCACGCCGTCACCGCGTTTGGGCAGCGCCCATTGCTTCTCGGCGGAATCGCGAATGATCTGACCGCCGGACAGGTCGCCCAGGTAGCGGGTGTAGTGGTGCGCGAGATAGCCCGCGGGCCACTCGCGCGCGCATTCGGCGATGCGCGCCGCGTAGGCCGCCGTCGCGGGCAGCGGCTCGAGTCCGGTGCGCCAGTCGGGTCCGGCGAGGTGGGTCAGATCGCGCTCGAGTTCCGCCGTGCGCGCCAGCTCGGGCCGGATGAAGGGGGCGGCGACGGCATCCTCGGCCAGATGCGCAGCGCGCTCCTCGAGCGCCCGGTAGACGAACCAGAGCTGTCCGGTGAGACCTACATAGGCATCGAAGCCGAGTCGCCCGCTCAGCAGATCACCGACGAAACTGGAGTTCTCGGCATCGGAATGCTGCTGTGCGGTCGCAGTGCGCAAACGGGCGGAGAAGGGAATCGGTTCCGCGATCGTCTCCGACATATGTGCTACCACCTCACCTGAGCGCCACAGGGTTCGCCGCTACTATGGCTACCCTAACTACTCCTACCGACGATACGGATACACCGAGGAGCTCAGCATCCATCAAAAGGTGTAAAGGCGGCTCCGCCCTTTGATTTCCGCAGGTAGATAGGGGTGTCGAGCCTGTGAACCGGGCCACCGCTCGCCCGATGGCGTGGGAATCGGACCTGGTTGTCGCCCGCGTCACGTGGTAGAACTTGTTCTAATTCTGCCGACGGGAGTGTGTGATGCGCTACGGGATCGTCCTGTTCACCAGCGACCGGGGCATCACCCCCGCCGACGCCGCGCGCGCCGCCGAAGACGCCGGATTCGCCACCTTCTACGTCCCCGAGCACACCCACATCCCCGTCGCCCGCACCGCCGCGCACCCGCGCACCGGCGACGAAACTCTCCCCGACGACCGCTACCTGCGCACCCTCGACCCCTGGGTCGCCCTGGCCACCGCCGCCGCCGTCACCACCCGCATCACCCTGTCCACCGCCGTGGCGCTCCCCGCCGAACATCATCCCATCGCCCTCGCCAAAACCATCGCCACCCTCGACCACCTCTCCGGCGGCCGCGTCCGCCTCGGCGTCGGATTCGGTTGGAACACCGACGAACTCGCCCACCACGGCGTCCCCGCCGGCCGCAAACGCACCGTCCTGCGCGAACACCTCGAGGCCGTGCGCACCCTCTGGACCAACGAAGAAGCAAGCTACGAAGGCGAATTCGTATCCTTCGCCCCCAGTTGGTCCTGGCCCAAACCCCAGAAGAACATCCCGGTCCTACTCGGCTGCGCGGGCACCGAGAAATCCTTCACCTGGCTCGCCCGCAACGCCGACGGCTGGATCACCACCCCCGCCGAATCCGATATCTCCCCGAAAATCGGACTCCTGCACCACATCTGGCGCACCCGGGGCCGTCAAGGATTGCCCGACATCATCGCCCTCGCAGGCCGCCACGACGCCGCCCAACTCGCCCAATGGGCCGACTCCGGCGTCACCGAAGCAGTTTTCGGTCTGCCGGACCGGTCTCCAGATGATGTGCGCGCCTACATTGCCCGGTTGGCCGGAAAACTGGGTTTGTCGCAGTAGGTGTGTCAGTGCGCGCCGATGTACGCGAACAGATCGACAATCCCCGCCGAGCGGCGGGCAATCACCCGCGGACGGCGAACACCTCGTGCAGTTCGGTGCCCCGCAGTGCGGGATCCTGCCGTGATCGCGGGCTCAGTCCGTGCACGGACAGTTCCGAACAGAACTCCGCCAGGCGCCCGTCGTGATCGTGCACCTCGGCGACCACGGTCCGCACCCGCGCCCAGTCGGAGTCGGAAATACCGCGCAGCACATCGAATTCGGCGCGCTCCACATCGATCTTCAGCACCCCGATGGCCGAGCGCGCGTCATGGCCCGCCAGCAGTTTGGACACCGTGGTGACCTCGACCTCGATCTGCTCGCCCACATGCAGTCCGGCGGTGAGCGCGTCGATGGCGTCGTCGGGTAAGCCGCTGTTGCGCAGGAAGATCCGGGTGGCGGCGGTGTCGGCGTCCGGGTCGGCGTACAGGCTGGAATTGGCGGAGGCGCGCGGGTACACCGTGAACGGCAGCACGCCGGATTCCGCGCCGAGCGCGACCTGAGCGGCGGTGCCGCGCGGGACGAAGGCCGCCAGGTTCTGACGCAGACATTCGAAGATCGCGGGCGCGGGTTCGGCCGCGATCACCCGCACACCCGGACAGGTGTCGGCGAACATCATCGCGGACAGCCCGACATTGGCTCCGACGTCGACGACCAGGTCGCCGGGCCGCAATTGGGCGGCGGCCAGGCGATAGAACCCGGCGGCCGACATCTCCGACCAGAGCATGCGGGTTTCGGCGGGACTGGTGCAGGCCACACTCCGGCCGTCGGCGAGCCGCAGATGCTGGCAGGATGTCATCGCATGAACCTTTCGAGTGTCGGGCCGATCTCGGCCAGGGCGAAGGGATGGGTCAACTCCAGATGCCGGGCATCGACCACGGTGTTGTGGATGGCGCCGGTGAGATAGTCCCGCCAGGTCGCGGTCAGGGTGTCGGGGTCGGCGTGGTCCTTGCCCGCGGTGATGAAGACCAGATCGCCGTCGAAAACCTCCGGTAGGTAGGAGTGCGCGAGTTCCGTCGCGGTCTCGAAGCTGTTCATCACCCGCAGCACTTGGTCGTCGGTGAACAGTCCGGTGCCGATGACCTGCTCACGGATCACCGCCCATGCCGCTTCGGCGGTGTCGGCGGTCACCGCCGCGTCGAGGTCGAACAGTTCGCGCCAGCCGCCCAGCAGATCCGCCAGCCGATCGCCGGGCGCCGCATCGGATTCGGGCGCCGCGAGGTGCTCGCCCGCCGCGCTGTCGAGCATGGCGAGCAGACCGACCTCGGCGCCGTCGCGCTGCAATCTGGTCGCGACGGCATGCGCGATCTCGCCGCCGAGCGACCAGCCCACGAGGTGGTAGGGGCCTTCGGGTTGGACGGCGCGAATCTCGCGCACATAGCGGTCGGCCAATTCGCCGAGTGTGGTCGCGATCGGCTCGCCGGCGACGACATGCGGGTCTTGCAGGCCGTAGACCGGTCGGTCACCGTCGAGGTGTCCGAGCAGTCCGCCGTAGAACCAGGCCAATCCGCCCGCCGGGTGGATGGCGAACAGCGCGGGGCGCTCGCCTGCGGGCCGCAGCGGCAGCAGCACCTGCATCCCGGAGCCGCCGTCGCTGTCGTCGGCTCTGGCGGCCAGTGCGCGCGGGGTGGCGTCGTCGAACATCCAGGGCAGTTCGATCCGGACACCCCTGGCGCGCAGTTCGGTCACCACCATGGTCGCCAGCAGCGAGTTGCCGCCCAGGTCGAAGAAGCCGTCCGTCGCGCCGACCCGGTGCACCCGCAGCACCTCGGCGTAGACCTCGGCGATTGTCGCCTCGGTGTGGTTGCGCGCGGCGGCGGGCTCCCGGCCGCCGCGCTCGAAGTCGGGCGCGGGCAACGCTTTTCGATCCAGTTTGCCGTTCACGGTGACCGGAAGCGACGGCAGCGCCACGATCGCTGCGGGGACCATGTATCCGGTGAGCACCCGCGCGGCCGCCGCGGCGACTTCGTCCAGGTCGAGGGTCTGTCCGTCGGCGGGGACGACATAGCCGATCAGCTGGTCGATATCGCGTTCGTGGCGGTGGACCGCCGCGGCCGCCTGCGCGACATCGGGATGTCGCAGCAGTGCGGCCTCGATCTCACCGAGTTCGATTCGGAAACCGCGCAATTGGATCTGAGCGTCGGCCCGGCCCAGGTAGTCCAGTTCCAGTCCGTCGGCGCGGGCGCGCCACCGCCCGACATCGCCGGTGCGGTAGAGCCGGTCGCCGGGCGCGCCGAACGGGTCGGCGATGAACCGATTGGTGGTGCGTGCCGGGTCGCGCAGGTAGCCGCGCGTCAACTGCGCACCGCTGACATACATTTCCCCGGCCACGCCGACGGGCACGGGCCGCAGGCGGTCGTCGAGGACGCGCACGCCCAATCCCGGTAGCGCCGTGCCGATGCCACCGGTGTCGTATTCCGCGAGCTCGCAGTAGCTCACGTGCACCGTGGTCTCGGTGATGCCGTACATGTTGACCAGCAGTGGTTCTCGGGAGCTGTGCGTGCCGAACCAGTTCGCCAGCCGCGTGGCGTCCAGCGATTCACCGCCGAAGACCACATAGCGCAGTGTCGAGCGGTCGGGCCGTCGCAGCTCGGCGTCGGCGAATCCGTAGAAGGCCGAGGGTGTTTGGCTCAGAACCGTGACTTTCTCGCGGTGCACGAGTTCCACGAATGCCGCCGGATCGCGGCTGGTCGGGTAGTCGACCACCACGACGCGGCCGCCGGACAGCAGTGCGCCCCAGATCTCCCACACCGCGAAGTCGAAGGCGTAGGAGTGGAACATCGTCCACACGTCCTCGGGGCCGATATCGAACTTCTGCGCGGTGTGGGTGAGCAGGGTGACCACATTGCGATGGGTGACGGCAACGCCTTTCGGGCGTCCGGTGGAGCCCGAGGTGTAGATGACGTAGGCCAGGTTGTCGGGTCGGGCCGGACTCGGCGTGCCCGCGGGTTCGGGTGCGAACTCGTCGTCGAGCAGTACGGTCGGCAAGTCGAATTCCGGTAGCGCGCCCGCGAGTTCGGAGGTGGTGAGCACCACGCGGGGCGCCGCGTCGGCCACGATGTAGTGCAGCCGATCGGCCGGGTAGGCCACATCCAGCGGCAGGTAGCCCGCGCCGCTCATGAGCACCGCGAGCAGTCCGGTGACCAGGTCGGTGGTGCGTGGAAGCGCCACGGCCACCAGCGATTCCGGGCCTGCCCCGCGGTCGGCGAGTTCTCGGGCGAGCTGTGTCGCCCGCTCGGACAACTGCGCGTAGGTGAGCCGCGTCGTCGCGTCGGACACCGCGATCGCCGTCGGGTCGGCGGCGGCACTGGCCGCGAACAACTCGGCGAGGGTCGCCTCGGGGACGGCGAGCCCCGGTCTGCCCGCGGCGGCGAGCACCTCGGCCACCTGCTCGGGTTCCTGGAAGTCGATATCGCCCACCGCGATATCGGGTTCGGCCGTCACGGTCCGCAGGATCCGCACGTACCAGTCGGCGAAGCGCCGCATGGTGTCCTCGGTGAAAATGTCGGTGGCGTAGATCAATCGACCGAGGTAGCCGAGTGCCGAACCGTCCGCGTCGAACCGCTCGACGAGTTTGACGTTCAGATCGGCGTGGGCGGGTACGAAGACGTCCTCGATCGGCGTGACCGTCAGCCCCGGCAGCACGAGCGTCGCCCGGTCCAGGTTCTGGTAGTCGATGGTGACCTGATAGAGCGGCAGATGCCCGGTCGAGCGAATCGGATCGACCGCCTCGACGATCCGCTCGAACGGCACATCCGCGTTGGCCAGCGCCGCGAGGTCGATATCCCGGACGGCGGCCAGCAATTCGGTGAACGACTGCGCGGGTCGCACCGGTGCGCGCAGGACGACGGTATTGGTGAACATGCCGATCAGGTCGTCGAGTTCGCGCTCACCGCGTCCGGAGACCGGTGTGCCGATGGCGACGTCCTCGGTGCGCGCCAGCCGCGCCAACAGCACCGACAGCGCGGCATGCGCGACCATGAACGGTGTGGCTCCGGCCGAATGTCCCAGTGCGATAAGGCGTTCCTGCAGGGCGGCCGGGATCTCGAAATCGAACGACCGACCCCGCATCGAAGCGACCTGCGGCCGCGGGTGATCGGTGGGCAGTTCCAGCAGCCCCGGCAGTCCGGCCAGTTGCTCAGTCCAGAAGCGTAGTTGCCGGGCCAGCAGCGATCCGGTATCGGCCTCGTCGCCGAGCAGTTCCCGCTGCCACAGCGCGTAATCGGGATACTGCACCGGCAGCGGCGGCCACTGCGGTGCGGCCTGCCGCAGGTGCGCGAGGTAGGCGGCCGCGACATCGCGGGCCAGCGGGATCATCGACTGCCCGTCCGCGCAGATGTGGTGCACCGCGATGACCAGCACGTGGTCGTCCGGCCCGAGTTCGAACAGTTCCGCGCGCACCGGCGGCGCCTCGGTGACCTGGAATCGGCGCGACACCACTGCCTCCACGGCCTTGGGCACCAGTGATTCGTGCACCGGAACGGGCGACAGGGCAGGCACCACGGTGTCGGCGGGCAGCACCACCTGATACGGAATGCCTTCGATCGCGGGGAATTTCGTGCGCAGCGAGGCATGCCGGTCGATGACGGCCGTGCAGGCGCGGCGCAGGGCTTCGATATCGATGGCGCCGTTGAGCCGCATGACCAGCGGAACGTTGTACGCGCCGACCGAGAGGTCGAGCTGGTTGAGGAACCACATGCGCTGCTGCGCCGGTGAGAGCGGTACGGGCTCGGATCCGGCGCGGGGCCGCAGTGCCGGACGTTCGGCGGTGTCCCGCGTGGACAGCCGCGCCGCCAGATCTCCGAGCACGGGGGCGGTGAAGATATCGCGCACCGAGGCCCGCACGCCGAGGGCGGAGCCGAGTCGCGCGGCCAACCGGGTCGCGCTGAGCGAGTCACCGCCGAGTTCGAAGAAATCGTCGCGCATTCCCGCGCGTTCGATGCCGAGGGTGTCGGCGCAGAGTTCGGCGACCAGCCGCTGCGCGGCAGTGCTCGGGGCGAGATAGTCCGCGGGAGCAGCGAATCGCGGTGCGGGCAGCGCGGCGCGGTCGAGTTTGCCGGTGACGGTCAGCGGCAACCGATCCAGCACCACACAGGTATCGGGCACCATGTGCGCGGGCAACCGCGTGCGCGCGGCGGCGCGCACCTGCTCGATATCCAGATCCGGTGCGCCGACCAGATATCCGACCAGTCTGGGTGTGCCGTGCTCGTCCTCGCGCAGTGTCGTGACGGCATGGGCCACCGCGGGCTGGGCGGTCAGCACCGCGTCGATCTCGGCGAGTTCCAGTCGTTGCCCGCGCACTTTGACCTGATGATCGGCGCGGCCCAGATATTCGAGCGTCCCCTCGGCTGTCCACCGCACCCGGTCGCCGGTCCGATACATCCGGGCGCCCGGATGGTGCGGGGCGGCAACGAAACTCGCCGCGGTCGCGGCGCGCCGTCCGAGATAGCCGCGCGCCAGGCCGACGCCGCTGACATACAGTTCGCCGATCACCCCGACCGGCACCGGCCGAAGCGCGGCATCGAGCACCACGGCGTCGATGCCGCGAATCGGACCGCCGAGGGTGACCGGACCCTGCGCGGGCAGCGGATCGCTGATCGCGACCATGATCGTCGTCTCGGTGGGACCGTAGCCGTTGTACAGCTCCCGTCCCGGCGCCCACCGGGCCGCGAGTTCGGCCGTGACCGCCTCACCGCCCGCGATCAGGACCCGGAACCCGTCCAAGCCGGTGGGTCGCATGGTCGCCAGCACCGACGGGGTGAGGAAGGCATGGGTCACCTCTTCGCGCCGGATGAGCTCGGCCAGTTCGGGACCCGCGTAGGTATCGGGCGGCGCCACCACCAGCGCCGCGCCGTGCGGATGGGCCAGCAGCAGTTCGAGCATGATGGCGTCGAATCCCGGTGCCGCGACCTGCAATACGCGCGAACGCGGCGTCACCCGGTAGCGATCCCGCTGCTCGGCGGCGAAATTCGCCAGTCCGGCCTGGGTGAGGGCGACACCCTTGGGAGTCCCGGTCGATCCGGAGGTGTAGATGACGTACGCGAGGTCGGCGGCCCGGATCGGCCGGTCCGGCCGCATCGGCGTCGCGGGCTGCGCGGCGACCGTGCGCGCGAACTCGATGTCGTCCAGGACGAGCCGCTCCCAATCTCCTTCGGGCACACCTTCTTCCACCTCGGAGACGGTGAGCGCCACGCGGGCCGCGCAATCGGCGAGCATGACCGCGAGCCGGTCGGCCGGATTGCGCGGATCGAGCAGGGCCATCCCCGCCCCGATCTCGGCGACCGCCCGCATCGCGACGATCAATTCGACCGATCGGGGCAGCACCAGCCCGACGGTGTCACCGGATCGCACGCCGGCCACCACCAGCCGGTGCGCCAAGCGATGGGCCATCGTGTCCAATTCCGCGAAGGCGACCCGCCTGGCGCCGCACACCACGGCGACGGCATCCGGATCGAGGGCGGCGCCGCGACGCAGCAATTCGGCCAGGGGTACGGCGGACTCGGCCGCCGCGCCGCGCGCCGGAACCAGGGCCGCGCGCTGTTCGGCGGACATCAGTTCGATCGCCCCGACCCGCCGGTCCGGATCGGCCGCGAATTGCCGCAGCACCAGTTCCATCCGCTCGGCCAGACCCGCCGCGGCCGCGGCGTCGACGCGGGCGGGTTGATAGCGCAGCCGCACCCACAGTCGATCGGTGCGATGCGCCTGGATGGTGATCGGATAGTGCGCGGCATCCACGCCCGTCACCTCGGTCACCCGGACACCGTCGATCTCGGCCGTGCCCAGACCGCTGGAGTCGACCGGATACGACTCGTAGGCCACCAGCGTGTCGAAGAGTTGCCCGCGTCCGGCGTCGGCCAGGATCCGCGAGAGCGGGATGTGATGGTGATCGAGCAGTCGGGTCTGCTCGGCCCGCATCCGCACCAGCGACGCGGCGACGGTGGCGTCCGGTTCCAGCGGAACCACCACCGGCAGCGTATTGATGAACAGGCCCACCATGGTCTCGATGCCCGGCAGGCCCGCCGGTCGTCCGGAGACGGTCTCGCCGAACACCACCCGGTCACGGCCGAGTTGGTTGCCCAGCACCAGCGCCCAGGCGAACTGCACGATGGTCGACATCGTGACCCCGTGTGTCCGAGCCAGTTCCGTGAGCGCGTCGGTGATCTCGGCATCCATTTCCACCGTGCGGTCGGTCGGCACCTCGACTACCGCGTCGGCCGCGGCATCGGCGGCGATCAGCGTGGGTTCGAGGTCGCCCGCCAACTGCGCCTGCCACGGTGTGGTGCTGTCGTCCTGTGCGGCAAGCCATTCCAGATAGCTTCCGTAAGAAGGTTGCGCGGGCAGCAGTTCGGCCCGTCCGCGCGCCGCGTACAGCAGCACCAGGTCGCGCAGCAGCAGCGGCAGCGACCATCCGTCCAGCAGCAGGTGGTGGGCGGTCAGCACCAATCGGTGTTCCTCGGGTGCGGTTCGCGCCAGCACGAACCGCAGCAGCGGGGGAGTGGCCGGATCGAACGCCTGCGTCCGCTCGGCATCGAGCAGTTGGGTCAATGCCGTGGCGTCGGGCAGTTCCACGGCGCGCCACAGCAGCGGCGCCTGTGCGGGAATCACCTGGGCCACCACACCCGCCGCGGTGTGGGTGAACGCGGCCCGCAGGTTCGGGTGCCGGTCGAGCAGCGCGGCGGCCGAATGCCGCAGCCGCTCGGCGTCGAGTGGGCCGGTGAGGGTCATGGTGGCCTGCGCGGTGTACACATCCAGTGCGTCCGCCGCCAGATCGGCGTGGAACAGCAGACCCGATTGCAGCGGAGCCGGTGGCCACACCGCCGCGGGCGGACCGTATCGGCGGGTGAAGGTATCCAGGTCGGATTGGGTGAGTCGCACCAGCGGGGTGTCCGACGGTGACAGGCCCCAGTCGGCGTCGCGCTCGGCAGCCGCGGCGATCTCCGCCAGCGCCGCCTGCCATTCGGCGATCAGCTCGTGGATATCGTCGCTGTCGAACAGTCGGGTGGCGTATCCGATGCGCGCACGCACCGTCGGCCCGTCCGGGGCGTCGACGATGCTCGCGTCGATGGTCACCGGGGCCGCCGCGGGCAACAAGGGATCCAGTGCCGCCCGGTGGTCGAACTCTTCGGGGGCAGGCGCCCACGGGACCCCGGCCAGTGCGGCGAGATCCACGCCCGCGCGGCCGAGGTTGTTGAAGCTGACCTGCGGTTCGGGCAGTTCGGCCAGTCGGGGACCGGTCCTCGGGTTCAGATAGCGCAGCAGGCCGTAGCCGATGCCCTTGTCCGGCACGGCGCGCAGTTGATCCTTGACGGCGAGTACGGCGGTCCTGGCGTCGTCCCCGGCCGGGTCCAATGCCACCGGGTAGGCGCTGGTGAACCAGCCGACCGTGCGGGAGAGGTCCGCGCCGGGGGCGAGCTGTTCCTCGCGCCCGTGGCTCTCCAGCAGGATTCGGGTTGCGCTGTGCGCGCTGCCGCGCCGTCGCCGCCATCGGGCCAGTGCCAGTGCCAGACCGCCGAGCAGGGCATCGTCGACGGTGCCGTGCGCGGCATCGATCACCGGACCCAGCAGCGCCGTCGTCACCGGCGCGGGCACCGTCAGCAGTACCTGCCCCACCGTGGCCTGCGCATCGATCGTCGGATCGAAGGCCACCCGTCCCAGCGGCGGCTCCGGCTCGACCGCCGACCACCGCTCGAGTTCGGAGATCCGTTGCGGGGCCGCTGCTTCCAGCGCGTGTGCCCAGCGTCGCATCGATGTGCCGACGGCGGGAAGTTCCGGATGGATGCCCGCACGAACCTGCTGCCAGGCGCTGATGAAGTCCGGAATCAGCACGCGCCAGGACACGCCGTCGACCGCGACGTGGTGGATGACGATCAGTGCTCGGCCGGTCGCCGCTACTCCCGGTTCGGGTAGCAGACAGACGATCTGGACCAGCACGGCGGCGGGATCGAGTCGTCCGGCCGCCTCGTCCAGCGCGGTCTCGACCACGCGCGCGAAGGCCGCTGTGCCGGGTACCGCGTCGGAGCCGAAGGTGCGCACCGCGACGACCGACGCGGCATCCGGCGTGCCTGCCTGTGGGACTTCGAGGTTCGTGTCGAGGCGGGCGCGCAGCATGTCGTGCCGGTCGAGTATGGTGCGGACGGTCGCTCGCACATCCGCCAGTTGAGCGTCGGCAGGCAATTCGACCAGCATCGACTGCGCGAACCGAGCCGCGCCCGCCATCCGCTCGCGATACCAGGACACGATGGGGGTGGGCGGGATCGGACCGACACCGCCGCCGGGCAGCTCCGGCAGGGCGGCCCGATCGGTATGCCGCGCGACCTCGGCCAGCGCGCGAACGGTCTTGCGCTCGAAGATATCCCGCGCCGTCACCACCACTCCGGCGGCCCGCAGCCGCGAGGCCAATTGGATCGACATGATGGAGTCGCCACCGCGGGCGAAGAACGATTCGAGCGTCCCGACCGAGGGCACGCCGAGCACATCGGCGAAGCTCGCCGCGATCGTCGCCTCCAACTCGTTCGCGGCGGGCTCGGACGAATCCGCCTGCGGCACTTCGGGTTCGGGCAGCGCGCGGCGGTTCACCTTGCCGCTCGCCGTCAGCGGCAACTGGTCGAGCACCATGAGCACGGCGGGGACCATATGCTCCGGCAGCACCTTCGCGATCCGGTCGAGCAGACCAGCCGAATCCAGTGTGATGTCGGGTTCGGCCGCCACGTATCCGACCAGGATCGTCCGGCCCGCCTCGCCGCGTTTGGTGACGGTGACGGCGGAAGCGACTCCGGCACATTCCCGCAGCGCCGCATCGATCTCGCCGAGTTCCACGCGCTGGCCGCGAATCTTGATCTGAAGGTCGGCGCGGCCAAGAATTTCCAAGGAGCCCAAGGCATTCCAGCGGACCAGATCGCCCGTGCGGTACATCCGCGCGCCGGGCGCGCCGAAGGGCGCCGCGACGAAGGCCGCCGCCGTCGCGGCGGTGTGATTCAAGTAGCCGCGCGCCAAATGCACGCCCATCACATACAACTCGCCGGTGACGCCGATCGGCACCGGCCGCAGTCGATCGTCGAGGACGACGGCGGGAACCGCGCGCATCGGCCGACCGATGGTGATCGGATCGTCGCCCGCCAGGGCGGGGCTCGCGGTCACGGCTACGGTCGTCTCGGTCGGTCCGTACACATTGTGGAATCGGCGACCGGGCGCCCATGCCGCGCGCAGGTCGGCGGGCACCGCTTCGCCGCCGGTGGTCAGCGTGCGCAGTTCGTCCATACCGTCCGTCGGCAGGGTGGCCAGCACGCCGGGGGTAATGAAGGCGTGCGAGACATGTTGGGACCGAATGACTTCGGCCAGTTCCGGCCCGGCGTAGACGTCGGCGGGCGACACCACCAGGGTGGCTCCGGCGTCGCAGGCCATCAGCATCTCCATGATCACCGCGTCGAAAGCGGGTGCGGCCACCTGCAATACCCGCGATTCGCGATCCACCTGGTACTGGTAGGTGCCCTCGGCGGCGAGGCTGGCCAGACCCGCGTGGGTGACCACGACGCCCTTGGGCGTTCCGGTCGACCCGGAGGTGTAGATGAGGTAGGCGGCGTCGGCGAGTCGCAGCGGGCGGGCTCGGTCGGCATCGGTCACGGTGGCTGAGGAGGCGGTGGCGCCCCGGTCGTCGTCGATGGCCAGCCAGGTGATCTCGGCCGGGAGATCCGCGCGCGCCGCCGCGGTGGTGACACCGAGTCGGGCGCCGCTGTCGCGCAGCAGATGTGCGATGCGCTCGCTCGGGCTGCGCAGATCGATCGGCACGAAGGCCGCGCCGGACTTGGTGATCGCCGCCAGCGCCACGTGGTAGTCGATGGACCTCGGGATCGCCAGTGCGACAAAGGTCTCCGGCGCCGCGCCCGCCGCGATCAGCGACCGGGCCAATTGGTTGGACCTGCGGTCCAATTCACCGTAGGTGAGCGTCTCCTCGCCGCAGATCAGCGCATTCGCCTCCGGATCGGCGGCCGCCGCCGTCAGCAGTTCGGGCAGCGTGGCGGGCGCCAGATCCGCGTCCTGCCCGGTCGGGAGCAGCCGCGCGGTCTCCACCGCGTCGAGCAGTTCGATCTGCGCCACCGGCCGTTGCGGATGCTCCGTGACCGCCTCGAGCACCCGGACCAGCCGCGCCGCCAACCGCCTGGCCGTCGGTGCCAGGAAAAGATCGGTGGCGTAGACGATCTCGCCGGTCAGCCCGCCCTCGGCCTGCTCGGCCAGGAATACCGCCAGATCGGTTTTGGCCTGCGCCACACCGGGATCGAGCACCTCGACGACCACGTCATCGAGATCCAATCGCGGCGCGCGGGCATCGCGGAATCCGAACATCACCTGGTACAGCGGCGAATACGCGGTCGTATGCGGCCGATCCAGCAGATCCACCAGCCGCTCGAAGGGCATATCGGCGTGGTCGAGCGCCGCCAGATCCGTGGCCCGCACCTCGTCGAGCATGTCCAGGAACGACGCATCCTCCTCGATGCGGGTCCGCAGCACGACCGTGTTGACGAACATGCCGACCAGGTCGTCGAGTTCGGGCCGTCCGCGCCCCGCGACAGGGGTGCCGATCGAGATGTCGTCGGTATGGGCCGTGCGGCCGAGCAGCACGGCCAGCGCCGCGTGCAGCACCATGAACATGGTGACGCCCGTGCGCCGCGCGAGTTCGGCCGCGGCGGCGTGCAACCGGGCGTCGATCGCGAATTCGACCGAGGCGCCGGTCGTTTCGGCGACGGCAGGGCGCGGCTTGTCGGTCGGCAGGTCCAGCAGATCCGGCGCGTCGTCGAGTGTGCGCCGCCAGTAGGCGATCTGACCGGCCGCCACGGAATCGGGATCGTCCTCCGCGCCGAGCAATTCGTGCTGCCACGCGGCGTAATCGGCGTACTCGACCTCGAGCGGCGCCCACTGCGGCGGCGCTCCCGCGCGGCGGGCGCGGTAGGCGGTGAAGACATCGCGGGCCAGTGGTGTCATCGACGCGCCGTCGGCGGCGATGTGGTGCACCACCATGACCAGCACGTGCTCCTCGGCGCCGGTGCGGTACAGCCGCGCTCGGATCGGGAGGTCGCGCGCCATATCGAATCCGGCCGCGGCCGCAGCGCTGATCCGTTCGGCCGCGGCCGATTCGGTGACATCCTCGACCTCGAGCCCCAGATCCGCGGCGGGGTGCACCAGTTGGCGCGGCTGACCGTCGACGGCGGGATAGCTGGTGCGCAGCGGTTCGTGGCGGGTCACCACGTCCTGGAACGCCGCCCGCAGCGCGGTCGGGTCCAGCGGACCGGTCAACCGGGCGGCGAAACAGATGTTGTACGAACCCGATTCCGGATCGAGCTGATTCAGGATCCACATGCGCCGCTGCGCCGCGGCCAGCGGGATCTCGGCCTGGCGGGCGCGCCGCACCAGCGGCGGCGCGATATAGCTATTGCGCCGCGCGACCAATTCCGCCAGGGCCGCGACCGTGCGCGCCTCGAACAGGTCGCCGAGCGAAACCTGCACGCGCAGCGCCGATTCGGCGCGGGCCGCGATCTGCGCCGCGGTCAGCGACGTCACGCCGATCTCGAACAGATCCGTCGCGACACCGACCCGGTCCGCGCCGGTCACCCCCGCGACGATATTCGCCAGCACCGCTTCGGTTTCCGATCGGGGCGCGACGAACTCCGCCCGATCGTCGAACTCCGGGCTGGGCAGCGCGGCGCGGTCCAGTTTCCCGTTCGCGTTGAGCGGCAGCGCGTCCAGCACCTGCACGCCCGCGGGCACCAGATACTGCGGGAGCATCCGGCTCAGCCCGGCGCGCAGGTCGCGGCCGTCGATCCGGGCGCCGGCGACCGGGGTGACATAGGCGACGATCCGGTCCGATGTCACCACCGCGACCGCCTGTGCGACCGAATCGAATCCCCGCAGCGCGGCCTCGATATCGCCGGGCTCGACCCGCTGACCGTGATACTTGACCTGGAAGTCGCTGCGGCCCAAATATTCCAAGGTCCCGTCGCGCCGCAGGCGCGCCACATCCCCGGTGCGGTAGAGCCGCTGTCCTGGCGTGCCGAACGGATCGGCGACGAAGACACCGCAGGTCAGATCGGGACGACGCCGATAGCCGCGCGCCAACTGCACGCCGGCGACATACAGGTCCCCGGCGACGCCGACCGGCGCCGGTCGCAGGCGTGAATTCAGCACCCACACCGACATTCCCGCGACCGGTGCGCCGATGGGCACCGCGACACCGGTGTCGGTCACCGCGCACCGGTGCGCGGTGACAACCTCCGCTTCGGCCGGGCCGTACCAGTTGACGACCTCGGCAGCGCGGAACACCTCGGCGGCCCGCCGCGCCGTGCCCGTGCTCAGCGCCTCGCCCGCCGCGAACAGATGACGCACCGACGGCAGCGCACCGAGGGCCGGATGCTCCAAGAGGACATCGAGCAGCGACGGCACGAAATGCGCCGTGGTGATCGAGTATTCGGCGATCAGCCGGGCCAGGTAGCCGGGATCGCGATGTCCGCCGGGGGCGGCGAGCACGATGCGTGCCCCGACCTGCAATGGCCAGAACAGTTCCCACACCGCGATATCGAAGGTGATCGGCGTCTTGTGCAGCACCACATCCGTCGCGTCGTGCGGGTATTCCCGCTGCGCCCACGCCAACTGGTGCACGGTCGCCGCGTGGGTGAGCGCCACGCCCTTCGGGGCGCCGGTGGAGCCGGAGGTGAACAGTACATAGGCCGGGTTGTCCCGGCGCAGCGGCGCGGTCCGCTCGGCATCGGTGATCGGGCCGTCGGGCAGGTCGCTCGACGGCTCGCCGACCCGGACCACCGGCACGTCCTCCGGTAGGGCGTCGTCATCGCCCGCAGCGGTGACGACGAGCACCGGTCGCGCCACCTCCAGCACATGCGCGACGCGCGCGGCGGGATGGTCCGGATCCAGCGGTACAAAAGCGGCGCCGGATTTCACCACCGCGTACACCGCGACGACCAGTTCGGCGGACCGCCGCACCGAGACGGCCACCGTGGTCTCGGGACCCGCGCCGCGTGCGATGAGCAGGCGGGCCAGCCGATTCACCTCGGCGTCGAACTCGCGGTAGGTCAGGGTGCGACCGTCGGGCGCTACCAGCGCGACCGCGTCCGGTGTGCGCGCGACCTGTTCGTCGAACGCGTCGACGAGGGTGCGACCGGCGGGCGCCAGCGGGTCGAAATGACCGGCAGGCAGCGCGGGACGCTCGTCGGCGGTATCGAGGTTCACCTCGCCAACCACCGCGTCCGGATCGGTGACCACCGCCGCGAGCACCCGGATCAGTTGCGCGGCGAAACGATTCGCGGTCGTGGCATCGAAAAGGTCGGTGGCATAGGTCAATCGCAGCGTCAGTCGGGCCGGTTCGTGCTGCGGGCCGCGCTCCTCGGCGACGGTGAGCAGCAGATCGCAGATCGCCGCCTCCACCCCGATATCCACCGGTTCGATGCCGAGTCCGGGCAGGTCCAGGTCGGGCCTGGTCATATTCTGGTAGGCGAACAGCACCTGGAACAGCGGTGAATATGCCTTGGACCGCGCCGGATTCAGCACCTCGACCAATTGCTCGAACGGCAGCGACGCATGGTCGAATGCCGCGATATCGGTGTGGCGGTTGAGCTTCAACAACTCGGTGAAGCGTTGATCCGCCCGCACGCGGGTGCGCAGGACCAACGTGTTGACGAACATGCCGACCAGCCGGTCCAGCTCCCGATGACCGCGCCCGGCGTGCGGCACGCCGATGGTGATGTCGTCGGCGCCCGAGAGGCGGGCCAGCAGCACCGCCAGCGCGGTGTGCAGCACCATGAAGGGGGTCGCGCCGCTGCCGCGCGCGAGCCGGTCCACTCCGGCCGCGATATTGGGGGGCACGCTCATGTGCAGGACCGCGCCCCGGTGGGTCTGTTCGAGCGGTCGCGGTCGGTCGGCGGGCAGCGCGAGTACATCCGGAATACCGGCCAGCGTGTTCCGCCAGTAGTCGATCTCCTTGGCGGACAAAGATTCCCGATCGTCCGGTGCACCCAGCAGATCTCGTTGCCACAGCGTGTAGTCGGCGAACTGCACCGGCAGCGGCGACCATTGCGGAGCCTGCCCTTCGCGCCGGGCTCGGTAGGCCGCGATCAGATCGGCGGTGAGCGGCGCCACCGAGAAGCCGTCGCAGTTGATGTGGTGCACTGCCAGCGCGAAGACATGTTCCTGCGCCGTGAGCCGCCACACCGCGACCCGCAGCGGGACCTGCTGGGCCACATCGAATCCGGTGGTGAAGAACTCGACCAGCCGCCCGGTGAGCTCGTCCGGGGCGACGGTGTGCTCGCGCAGGTCGCAGGCCGCGACCACTTCCGCGACGGGCCGCACCACCTGGAAAGGCGTTCCGTCGACGGCCGGATAGACGGTGCGCAGACTCTCGTGGCGTTCCAGCACATCGGCCAGCGCCCCGGCGAGCGCGTCCACGGACACGGTCCCGGTGAGCCGAATCGTCAGCGGCACCACGTATGTGCCCGCCGAAGGATCCATTCGATTCAGCAGCCACATTCGAGTCTGGGCCGGGGACAACGGAATTCGCTCCGGTCGCGGCTGCGGCGCCGGGGCGGGGGCGGGGGCTCCGACCTGTTCGTGCCTGATCCAGCGGGCGAGTTCGGCGACCGTGGGGGCCTCGAAGATCGCGCGCACCGGGACGGTGACACCCAGGATCTCCCCGATTCTGGCCAGCGCCCGCGTCGCCAGCAGCGAATTGCCACCCGATTCGAAGAAGTCGTCGTCCGCGCCCATAACCGGGCGGTGCACCAACTCGCCGACGACCGAGGCGATGGTCTGTTCGATCAGCCCGGCGGGCGCGCGGTAGCGCGTGCCGAAGGTCTCCGGATCCGGCTCGGGCAAGGACCGATGATCGATCTTGCCGTTGGCGGTCAGCGGCAGCTCCGGAATCCGGATCACCTGCGCGGGAACCATATACGTGGGCAGCAGTCGCGACAGATGCGCGCGCACCGCGCCCGAATCCACTTCGCGCTCGGATACCGCGTACGCGACGAGGATCGGCCCACCGGCCGCCGCGTGCACCCTGGCGACGGCCGCGCGCACCCCGTCGTAGGTCAGCAGCGCCGCCTCGATATCGCCCAATTCGACGCGCAGGCCGCGGATCTTGACCTGGAAGTCGGTGCGGCCGACATAGCGCAGCGCACCCTCGGCGTCCCAGCGGACCAGATCACCGGTCCGATACAGTCTGTCGTGCGAGCTGTCGTGCGAGCCGAACGGATCGGCGACGAAGGTCGCGGCGGTCGCCGCCGGACGGGCGTGATACCCGCGCGCCAGCTGGATTCCGCCGATGTACAGTTCACCGGTCACCCCGACCGGCACCGGTCGCAGCCGCGAATCCAGCACGCGCAAGACCACATTGGTTTCGGGTCGTCCGATCGGCAGCACCGGATCGGCGGGCGACTCGGTGATCTCGTACCGGGTCGCGCTGACCGCCGCCTCGGTCGGACCGTACAGGTTGTCGATCGGGGCCGAACTCAGGGATCTGAAGCGCCGCACCGTCTCCCGATCCAGCGCCTCACCGATGCACAGCACCTGCCGCAGCGCGCGCAGGTCGTATTCGGCCGCGATATCGAGGAATACCGACAGCAGCGAGGGGACGAAGTCCAGCACGGTCACGCCGTGGCGGGCGGCGAGTCCGGCGACCGCGACCGGATCGGTGTGGTCGGCGCTGCCCGCGATCACCAGCCGGGCGCCTGCGGTCAACGCGGCGAACAACTCCCACACCGAGAGGTCGAAGGTGAACGGCGTCCGCAGCAGCAGGGTGTCGGCCTCGTCGATCCGATAATGTTCACGCAGCCAACGCAATTGGTTCACAACGGCCTCGTGCGGCACCGCGACGCCCTTGGGCACGCCGGTCGAGCCCGAGGTGAAGATGACGTAGGCGAGGTCGCCGGGGAGCAGCGTCCGAAGCCGTTCGGCATCGGTCACCGGGCCGGTCGCGATACCCGACTCGGCAAGTTCGGACAGTTCCCAAATGGTCGTGTCCGCAGGCAGTTCGACCGCATCCGCGGCGCGGGTCAGCACCGCCTGCGGTCGGGCCGCGTCAAGCACGGCGCGCGACCGGTCGACCGGATGGTCCGGATCCAGCGGCAGGTAGGCGGCACCGGCCGCGTGGATGGCGAAAAGCGCGCCCAGCAGATCGGTGGAACGCCGCATCGCGACACCCACCACGCTGCCGGGGCCGACACCGCGCCGAATCAGGATGCGCGCCAACACGTTCACCTCGGCCGCGAACTCGCCGTAGCTGCGTGTCACCTCGTCGGCGGCGTCGATCACCGCCGGTCGGTCCGCGCCCGCGACCACCTGCGCGGCGAACAGATCCGGAATCGTCGCGGGGGTCGCCGCGGCGACCGGACCCCGACTCCAGTCCGCGAGTGCCGCGGTTTCGCGCGGATGCAACAGGTCGAGATCGCCGACCGGACGCTCCGGTTCGGCAACCACCGCGCGCAGCACCGTCAACAGTCGATCCACCATCGATCGGATCGTTGATTCATCGAAAAGGTCGGTGGCATAGCCGAATTCGATACCCATCGGGCCGGGCAGCCCGTCCGGATCGAGACTGTCCACCAGATTGAGGTGCAGGTCGTACTTGGCCACCCCCGGCTCGATCAACTCCGCGCGCACCCGCAGGCCCGCGAGATCCAGGGTCGGCACCTCGATGTTCTGGAAGGAGAATCCGACCTGCGTCAGCGGCGCGTGCGCGGTGCTGCGCGGGGGATTGACCACCTCGACCAGGCGTTCGAAGGGGATATCGGCATTGTCGAATGCCGCCAGATCCGCCGCTCGGGCACGATCGAGGATCTCGGTGAACGGGGCGGCGGGATCGATGCGCATCCGCAGCACCAAGGTGTTGACGAACATGCCGATCATCGGGTCCAGCGCCGGTTCGCCGCGCCCGGCGATCGGGGTGCCGACCGCGATATCGGTGGCTCCCGAGAGCCGGGCCAGCAGCACCGCGAAAGCGGCTTGGGTCACCATGAACACCGTCGCGGCACGGTCGCGGGCCACCCGGACCAGGTCACGGTGCAATTCGGCGGGCAGCGCCGCCGACAGCATCGCGCCGCGCAGCGATTGCCGCGCCGGACGCGGCCGGTCGGTGGGCAGGTCCAGCAGTTCGGGCAGGTCGGCCAGCGCGGCCAGCCAGAACCGGATCTGGTCGGCGGTCACACTGCTGGGATCGTCCTCGGCGCCGAGGAATTCGTGCTGCCACAGGGCATAGTCGGCGTACTGCACCGGCAGCGGCGACCAGCCGGGTGACTCGCCGCGCCGCCGGGCGTCGTAGGCCACCGCGAGATCCTTGGCCAGCGGGGCCAGCGAGGACCCGTCGATGGCGATGTGGTGCACCACCAGCACCACCGTGTATTCCTCGGAGCCACTGCGCAATAGCGTGATTCGATACGGCACCGCGGCGCGGACGTCGAACCCGCGCTCGGCCTCGGACTTGATCGCGGCTTCGAGCTCGACCGGATCGACCGCGACCGGCTCCGGCACGGACACCCCGGCCTCGACCGGCAGCACCTGCTGATACGGCCCGGAATCGTCGTCGGGATAGTAGGTGCGCAGCGATTCGTGGCGGTCCGCCACATCTGTCAATGCCGCGCGCAGCGCGCCGACATCCAGCGGCCCGCTGATCCGGACGACGACCGGCACGTTGTACACCGCCGCCGAGGTGTCGAACTGGTTGAGGAACCACATCCGGGTCTGGGCGGGGGAGAGCGGGATGCGCGGCGGCCGCGGCAGCGCGCGCAGCGGTTCCCGACCGCCCGCTCCCACCGCCACGTCGGCCAGCAGGCGGGCCAACTCGTCGACGGTCGGCGCCTCGAAGATGGTCCGCACCGGGATCTCCACTCCGAACTCGCCCGCGATCCGCGCCGCGACCTTCGTGGCGGACAGCGAATTGCCGCCCAGATCGAAGAAGTTGTCCAGCGCGCTGATCTCGGCGGTGCCCAGCACCTCGCCGAAGATATCCGCGACGCGAACCTCGGCGGGCGTGCGCGGACCGATATCCGTTGCGGGCCGGGCGAATACGGGCTCGGGAAGTTGGGACCGGTCGAGTTTGCCGCTGGCGGTGAGCGGCAGCCGCTGCAGCACCATGCAGACATCCGGGACCATGTGGGCGGGCAGCCGATGACGTGCACTCACCCGCACCGCCTCGGCGTCCACCCCGGCGGCGCCCACCAGATATCCGACCAGCCGACCATCGCCGTTGGCACCGTGCACGGCCACGACCGCGTGCGCCACCTCCGGATGCTCGGCCAGTACGGCCTCGATCTCCGCCAGTTCGGTGCGTTGGCCGCGAATCTTGATCTGCTGGTCGGCCCGGCCCAGATACTGCAGGGTGTGCTCGGCCGTCCACCGGACCAGGTCGCCGGTGCGGTACATCCTGGCGCCCGGCTCGGCGGGGTTGGCGACGAAACCGGCCGAGGTGGCGGCCGGGCGGCCGATATAGCCGCGCGCCAATTGCACTCCGCAGACATATAATTCGCCCGCGACGCCGATCGGCACCGGGCGCAGCCCCGCGTCGAGCACCAGCGCGCCGATGCCCCGGATCGGGCCGCCGATGGTGATCGGACCGACGGCAGGTATCGGCGCGCTGATCGCCACCATGATGGTGGTCTCGGTGGGGCCGTAGCCATTGTGCAGATCGCGGCCGGGCGCCCAGACGCGCGCCAGATCGGCGGTCAACGCCTCACCACCCGCCACCAGCACTCGCAGGCAGGCCAAGCCGTCCGGCGACATCGAGGCCATGACCGTCGGGGTGAGGAAGGCGTGGGTCACCCGATGCGACCGGATCAGCTCGGCCAATTCCGCGCCCGCGTAGACCTCCGGCGGCGCGATCACCAGGGCGGCGCCGTTCGGGTGCGCCATCAGCACCTCGAGCAGGACCGCGTCGAAACCCGGTCCGGCGCCGAGCAATACCCGGTCGCTGGGTTCGACGTGATAGCGCTCGCGCTGCTCGGCGGCGAAATTCGCCAATCCCCGATGGGTGACGGCCACCCCCTTGGGAACTCCGGTGGTGCCCGAGGTGTAGATGACGTAGGCGATGTCGCTCGAATACACGGGGCGGCCCCGTTCGGCATCGGTCACCGGCGCGTCCGAACCGCGGGCGAGACTCTCTCGCACCTGCGGGTCGTCGACCGTCATGCGCGTCCAATTCCCGTCCGGCACTTGGTCTTCGAATCCGCGCGCGGTCAGCACGACCTTCGGCCCGCAGTCGGTCAGCATGGCCAGCACGCGCTGCGTCGGATTGCGCGGATCGACCAGCACCAGCGCCGCGCCGGTCTTGGCGACGGCCCAGACGCAGCGCACGAACTCCACCGAGCGCCCCAGCACCATGGCCACCACATCGCCCGGTGCGACACCCGAGCTCAGCACCCGGCGCGCCAGGCGGTTCGAATCGGCGTCCAGGGTGCCGTAGTCGATCCGCCGCGACCCGCTGATCACCGCATCGCGCGCCGCCACCCCCTGTGCGAGCAGTGCGGCGAGCGGTACCGGCGCGACCTCGGCAGGCCCCCGATACGGGAACAGGGCGGCCTGCTCGATATTCGACAGGAGCGACACTTCACCGACGCGGGCGCCGGGATCGGCCACCACCGCGTCCAGGACCCGGATCAGGCGCGCGGCCAGTTCGACGACCGTGGCATGGTCGAAAAGGTCTGTCGCGTAGTTGATCCGGAGCCCGGCATCGCCGCCGGAATTGCCCGCCACGGTGAAGATCAGATCCACCTTGGCCGGTTCCGGACCGGGATCGAGCACCTGGACCGCGAGGTCGGGCAACTCCAGTCGGGGTCGGCCGATATCGTCGAAGGACAGATAGACCTGGCACAGCGGTGCGTGCGCGGTGGAACGCTGCGGGCGCAGGCGCTCCACGATCCGGTCGAACGGCAGATCGCCGTGGATGAATGCGGCCAGATCGACCTGCTTGACCTGCTCCAGCAGGGTCATGAAGGTGTCCTCGGGGCGCACCGGGGTCCGCAGCGCCACCGTATTGACGAACATGCCCACCAGCGGCGTCAGCGCGGGGTCGCCCCGCCCGGCCAGCGGCGAACCGATGACGATATCGGTGCCGCCGGACAGTCGGCCCAGCAGCAGCGCCACCGCCGCGTGCGCGACCATGAACGGTGTGACATCGGCGGCCCTGGCGAGTTGTTCGATACCGGCGAAGGTGGCCGCCGGGATCGTGGTGGCGGCGACCGCGCCGCGCATCGTCGCCTGCGCGGGGCGCGGTCGGTCGCCGGGCAGTTCGACCACTTCCGGCGCGTCCGCCAATTGTGCTGTCCAGTAGCGCATCTGCTCGGCCGCGAGCGAATCCGGATCGCTGTCGGCGCCGAGCAGTGTGCGATGCCAGGCCGCGTAATCGGCGTACTGCACCCGCAATTCGGGCAGCTGCGGCGTCGTTCCGTTGCTTCGCGCGGCGTAGGCGGCGGCGAAATCGGCCGCCAACGGCGCCAATGACGATCCGTCGCAGCAGATGTGGTGCAGTACGAAGACCAGAATGTGGCGATCCGGTATCGGGGTCGCCAGCAGTGCCACCCGGATCGGCGCCTGCTCGCGCAGGTCGAACCCGCGCCCGGCGAGCTCGGCGATCCGCTCCGGTTCGGACTCGACAGGCTCTGCCACACAAGGGATCTGGGCGAGGACGGTCTCGGCCGACAGGATCTCCTGTACTCCGCGCCCATCGCGATCCGGATATCGGGTGCGCAGCGTTTCGTGCCGGACCAGCAGATCGCCCAGTGCCTCCCGCAGCGCCTTCGGATCGAGGCGGCCGCGCAATTGCACGATCAGCGGGATGTTGTAGGCGGCGGAGTCCGGATCGGCCCGATTCAGCAACCACATGCGCTGCTGGGCGGGCGCGAGATCGACTGCGCCGAGCCGAGCCACCGGGACCAGCGCGGGTCGAACCCGGCGCCGTGCGCGACCGACGCACTCGGCCAGCGCGGCCACGGTCGGATTGGCGAACAGGTCGCGGACCGAGAGCTCGCATTCGGCGGCGTCCGCGATCCGCGCCACCGCCGCGGCGGCGATGAGCGAATTGCCGCCGGCCTCGAAGAAGCCGTCCTGCGCGCCGAGGCGTTCCAGGCCGAGCAACTCCGCGAAGATCCGCGCGACCAGTTCCTCGGTCTCGGTGCGCGGCGCGACGTATTCCGCCACCACCGGCTCCGGCTCCGGCAGCGCCCGCGTATCGAGCTTGCCGTTGACGGTCAGTGGTAGCACCGGCAGCACCGTGAGCGTGCTCGGGAGCATGTAGTCGGGCAGCAGCGCACTCGCCCGCGCCGCGACGGCCGCCGGGTCGCAGGTCAGACCCTCGACCGCCACCAGGTAACCGTCGAGCCGAGCGGCCTCGGTCTCGGGCTGGTGCACCACGACGGCCGCCGCCGCGACGGCGGGATGGGCCAGCAGCGCGGTGCGCACCTCGTCCAATTCGATACGGAAACCCCGCAATTGGACCTGCTGATCGGCCCGACCCCGGTATTCGAGCCCGCCGTCGTGCCCGAGGCGGCCCACGTCACCGCTGCGGTAGAGGCGGCTTCCCGGCGGACCGAACGGATCGGCGACGAACCGCGCCGCCGTCAGATCCGGGCGATGCAGGTAGCCGCGCGCCAATTGGTCGCCCGCGACGTAGATCTCGCCCCACGCGCCGACCGGGGTGCGGCGCAACCGCTGGTCGAGCACGCGCACCCGCAATCCGGGCAGCGGCGCTCCGATGGCGCTCGGCGCGCCGGGCACGGCATCCGCCGCCACGAGCGGCATATGCGTGACGAACACGGTGGTCTCGGTGATCCCGTAACTGTTGACCAGCACCGGCAGCGTCGGATTGTCCGCGTACCAGGGGGCCAGCGCCGCCGGATCCAGCCCTTCACCGGAGAGCACCACCGTCCGCAGCGCGGGCGCGCCCGCCGGTGCGCCCGCGCGCAGATACCGACGCTGGGCGGCGGCGAACTGAGTGAACGCCGACGGCGTCTGGCTGAAGACGGTGACGCGCTCCATGGCGACCAACTCCGCCAATTCCTGTGGCGCCCTGGCGGTCATCGCATCCACCACCACGATCCGGCCACCGGAGACCAAGGGGCCGAAGACTTCCCAGATCGAGTAGTCGAATGCCGCCGAATGCAGGAAGGTCCACACATCGTCGGGTCGAATACCGAAGGCGGCGTTCGCGTTCGACAGATACGTCAGCACCGCGCGATGGCTGATGACAACGCCCTTGGGTTTGCCGGTCGATCCGGAGGTGAAGATCACGTAGGCCGTGTCATCGGGCCGCAGCGGTGCGCGGCGGTCGCTATCGGTGATCGGAGCCGAGGTATGGGTCACGACTTCGGGATCGATGATCCGATCCGGATCGGTGGGCAATCGGGTGGCCGTCTGCGCATCGGCGAGCACGACTATCGGATCGGCTTGGCCGAGAATGTATTCCAGCCGTTCCGTCGGATAGGTGACCTCGAGCGGCACATATCCGGCACCCGATTTCAGCGCCGCCACCATCGCGACGATCAACGCGCTGCCGCGCGGCAGCGCGATCGCGACCAGCCCGCCGGGACCCGCGCCCCCGGCGATCAGGCGTCGGGCCAACGCGGTGGCCTGTTCGTCGAGTTCGCGATAGGTGAGCGTCGCGTCCGGGCCGGAGACGGCGACCGCGTCCGGCGTCGCCGCGCACTGGCGCGACAGCGCGTCGACCAAGGTGCCGTCGGCAGTGTTGCTCGCGACCCCGGCCTCGGGGAGCAGGCGCTCCGCCTCGGGGGTGAGCAGTGGCAGGTCGAGCACCGTCGTATTCGGGTCGACGGCAGCGAAACGACCGAGAAAATCGACGAATCCCTCGGCGTGCGCGTCGATTTCGAGCTGGCTGTAGAGGTTCTCGTTGCCGTGCAGTTCGAGCAGGATCGGCGCGTCGGGGCCATGCCGGTACACATTGACCTGGAGATCGTCCAGCACGCCGGAGGTCAGCGCGTGATAGCGGCCGACGGCCGCGCCGAGTCGGATATCGGTGTCGAAGAAGACGATATTGACCACCGGGCCGAAGGAATTGGCGGCGGGATCGATCGCGGCCGACTCCCGACGCAGATCCTCGAACCGGAACCGCTGATGCCGCAGCGCGGACACCAGTTCGGCACTGGACGTCCTGACCAGTTGCGCGACCGTGGTGGCATCGTCGATGCCGAACCGAATCGGCACCATATTCGCCAGCATCGCCGCGGCCTTGCGCAGCCGCATCGTCACCCGCGCGCTCACCGGAACCGACAGCACGACATCCGTTGCGCCGGTCATCCGGGCGCTGAAGGCCGCGAACGCGGCCACCACCAGCTGCGCGGTGGAAGCGTCCAACTCGGCGGCCCGGCGGTCGAGCAGCTCGTACAGCGCCGCGGGCAGTTCGTGGGCGGCGTCGCGATCGATATCGCCCGGTCGCGCGGCCCGCCCGGACAGTCCCACCGGGGTCGGCAGTCCCGCCACCTTGTCCAGCCAGTACGCGCGGTCGTCGGCGAATCGCTTGCTGTCGCGGTAGTTCTGCTCCTCGTCGGCGATCTCGCTCAGCGTCGCGGCCACCAGCTTCGACGGGGGACGCTCGGCGAGGATGGCGTTGTAGTGCTCGGCGACGCGGCTGACGACATTGAACGCGCCGACACCGTCGATCACCAGGTGGTGGGCGCGTGCGTACCACAGGTACCGGTCGGCGCCGATGCGAATCAGTCGGGTGTCGGCCAATTGGTGCTGACTGATGTCGACCGGTCGGGTGTAGTCGCGGCGCATCCACGCCAACGCGGCGGCAGGCGGATCGGGCTCGCGGCTCAGATCCAGCACCAACTCGTTGAAGGTGATACCCGGATCGACGAACTGATATGGCCTGCCGTCGCGTTCGACGATCCGGACGATCATCGACCCGGTCTCCAAACGCGCCGCATGGACAGCCCTATTGAACGCGTCCGTATCCAGCGGACCGGAGATGTCTACGTATTGCGCGATATTGGTGGCGGCCCCGCTGTGCGCGCTGTCGGCCAACCACATCCCGTATTGTGCGAACGACAGCGGAATCAGTTCGTCTGCTGTTGCCTTGCGAAAGTCCCGGTGTTCGTCGTTCATGGCTGGTAGACCTCTTCCGATCGCTTCCGGCTCGCGACAGACTCAACCCACCCGATAATAGTGACGTCGGCATTGAATCACTGCTGATATATAGGACGCCGTCGATTCGGGGCAGGCCGCAGTCGCCGCCTTTCTTGGTGTACTCGCGACTTCGCTCAGGCAATAGCGGAGCAGACATGGCCCGATGGGTGCGGAGAAAAACGACGGCAATTGCGGCGAGGGATCTGACTGAGCATGGACATCCTTGCCTATCAGCGGCGGAGTGAACCTGGACTACAGCCCGAGAACGCAACCGTCCAGCGCATCGATGCCGTACCGCCAGTTCGGGCATCGAATCGACAACTCTGTCAGCGAACTGCCAGCATACCTGTTTGGTCGGAATGCACTAGTAACATTTCAAACCCGCTGCGGCCGAGGGGGATCACTTGAAGGTATTCGTCGGATAAACAACCAGTAAACCGTGCCGATGCGCGACTGATGGGACGAATTCTCGGGGCGAGTGAGACCACGGGTACAGGAAGATCGATCCATTCGTACCGACGTCAGGTCGATGGCGGTCGCAGGCGGCCCCCGGAGGGTAGTCGCCGTCGTGGACATAATCGGGATTGGTGTCCCGCAAAAGGAGTTCGACGGTTATATCAGCCGGTTGGCCTCGGAATGTCGCCTCCTTTTCGAGGTGGCGGACTGCTAGAATCCAACGCTTTTCGCTCGGTCTTGTCGGTGCTTGAAGTTTTGCCTCGGCGAGGATTGTCGCGATTGCCGCATATCGCAGGACGGCCCGCATCCGGTGGACGGATGCGGGCCGTGGTTTATTGCGGTGCGGTAACCGTCAGCGCAGATCTCGTCGCCGGAACGCGACGATGCCCATCCCGAGCAAGGCGGCGGCCACTGCGAGCAACCACAGCAGCGGCGCCACTTGCAAGGCACTGCCCGGCACCTTCGGCACATGCGTGAACGGCACCAGATCGACCACCCACTGCGGTAACCCATTGAGTGCACCGAGGAAGTAGATGACCAGCACCAGACTGAGCACGCCCCACGCCACCTGCGTGTACTTCGGCGCCAAGCCGTAGATGGCGGTCGCGACCCCGGTGAGCACCCACACCGCGGGCAACTGGACCAGCGCCGCGCCGAGCGTCTTGGCGAGCTTGCCTGCCATATCGCCGTCGGCGAAGCCGTACATCACCCCGATCGCCACCGCCGCGATGACCAGCAGCAAGGCCGGGCCGAGCAGCGCGAAACCGAGGTGGCTCGCCGCGTATCGCGGTCGGCTGACGGCGCCCGCGAGGGTGGCCTCGGCGCGCTCGCTGCTCTCCTCCTCGTGCAACCGCATGGTCGCCGAGAGGGAGTAGGCGGCCGAACCGATGGCGAGCATGCCCATCGCCAGCGTGATGAAGGCATCCTTCAACGCATCGGTGCCACCCATCCTGGTGACGACATCGTGCACGGCGCCCTCGCTGAGCATATCGCCGACGCTGTTGACCACACCGCCCATCAACAGCCCGTACAGCAGGAACCCGATGGCCCAACCGAGCAGCGAGCCGCGCTGCAACCGCCACGCCAACCCGGCCGGACCCGACAGTGCCGCATCGGCTCGTGGCGGGCCGGGACGCTCGGCGACCAAACCGGATCCGGTATCGCGGTCCTGCAGCAACCAATACGCCGCCGTCACCCCGATGACCGCCGTGGCGACCAGCAGCAGCATGACCCACCACCGCTCGCCGCCGAACGCGCGCACCTGCAGACACCAGCCCAGCGGCGAGAACCACGACAGCACACCGTTTCCCGCGTCGCCGATGGCGCGCAGCGCGAAGGCCGCCGCCAGCGCGCCGAGCGCGATGCCCCGCGCCGTGCGCGCACCGGCACTGACCTGCGCGGCCACCGCGCCGACCCCGGACCACAGCAGCCCCGAAAGACCAAGTGTCCCTGCGAAAGCCAGCGATCCCGAGCCGGGTAGGCCGCTGCCCTTCAGACCCATTGTTCCGAACAGTGCCACTAGGCCGCAGCCGACCGTGGTCATGATGAGGACGGCGGTCAGCCCGGCGTAGCGGCCGATACTGGTGGCCCCGACGAGTTCGGCCCGCCCCGTCTCCTCCTCGACCCTGGTGTGCCGGATGACGGTCAGAATGGTGGCCACCCCGATGAACGCGAAGTACGGCCCGGCCTTCCACAGCGCCAACGGCCCCAGGTCGTGGCTGTACAGGTTGCCGTACATGGCGACAAGGGCGGGCGTGTCCTCGATCGTCTTGGCGTACTTGTCCAGATCGATCGGTGTCGAATACGCCTTCTTGGTGCTGGCCACATAGAACGCGGGCAGAAACGCGAAAGCCAGTACCCACAGCGGGAAGATGACCCGATCCCGCCGCAGATACAGTCGCAGCAACTGCCAGGTGCCCGCGAAATCCCTTGTGCTGCCGAGAGCGGGTGCGGTGTGCCGCCCGGCCACCGCGGTGGTCATGCGTGCACCTGCTGTGCGGGATGGGGCGCACCGGAATCGGTCGCGTCGCCGTCGAGATGATAGTGCCGCAGGAACAGTTCTTCCAGTGTGGGCGGGGCGCTGGTGAGGCTGCGCACACCCGCGTCGCCGAGGACCCGGATGAGCTGACCCAGATGTTGGCTGTCGACCTGGCAGCGCAGGGTCGCGCCGTCGCGCTCGATATCCTCGACGCCCCCGATCTTGCTGAGATCGCCGGGGTCGCCGACCAATTCGGCGGTGATATTGGTGCGCGAGAGGTGGCGCATCTGCGAGAGCGAGCCGCTCTCCACAGTGCGTCCGGCGCGGATGATGGTCACCCGGTCGCACAGCACCTCGACCTCGGAGAGAATGTGGCTCGACAGCAGCACGGTCGTGCCGCGCTGCTGGGCCTCCCGCACACACTCGCGGAAGACCTGCTCCATCAACGGATCCAGACCCGAGGTGGGCTCGTCGAGCAGCAGCAGTTTCACATCGGAGGCCAAAGCCGAGATGAGCGCGACCTTTTGGCGGTTGCCCTTGGAATAGGTGCGTGCCTTCTTGCGCGGATCGAGGTCGAAACGCGCGATCAGGGCATCGCGTCGCTCGGCATTGATACCTCCGCGCATCCGGGCGAGCAGATCGATGGTCTCCCCGCCCGACAGCGACGGCCACAGTGTGACATCGCCCGGCACGTAGGCCAATTCGCGGTGCAGGTCGACCGCGTCGGTCCACGGGTCGCGCTCGAGCAGTTCGACCGAGCCGCCACTGGAGCGCAGGATGCCGAGCAGGATGCGGATGGTGGTGGATTTACCCGCCCCGTTGGGGCCGAGGAAGCCGTGGATCTCGCCGGGGGCGACCTCGAGGTTCAGGCCGTCTAGCGCCGTGAAGTGACCGAAATTCTTTCGGAGATCCCGGATTTGGATGACGCCGGACATTCACTCCTCCTTGATGAGTGCTTCGATGATCGTGGGATCGGTGAGCAGGCCCTGGGTGTAGAACTCCAGGGCGGGTGGCGTGAGTTGGTCGGTCATCTCGCGGATGACCTTGCGGAAGTCGATCTTCTCGGCGTCGCCGTAGTTCAGCTGGGTGAACAACAGCGCGGCGCCGACATTGAGCATCGTGATGTACCGGGCGCGGGCCTTCTCGTCCCGACTCGGCTTGATGGCGCCCGAGTCGAGACCGGCGCGGATATGGCTCTCCGTGTCGTCGACGAGTCGGTCGAACAGCGAGCGGGCCGGCGGGCCGCCTGCCTGCAGGCTGCGCACCATATAGGCGACCAGCGGGGCGTAGACCTCGATCTCGGCGATCGCGGCCAACATGCCCTGTGCCGGACTCGCCGCGGTGATGGTCTTGAGTTTCTCGCTGTGAATGAGAGCGGTGACACGATCGTCACAGGCGGCGCGCAGGCCCTCCTTTGAGCCGAAGTGATGGTTGACCAACCCCGGCGAGACGCCCGCCGCGCGTGCGATGGTGCGGACCCCGACCTGAAATCCCTGCTCACCAAAGATTTCTATGGCCGTGTCGCGGATGCGGGCCGCCGTGGTCAGATCGGCGGATCCTTGCGATAGGGGCTGTTGGCTAAACACATGTTCAGTATATTAAACACGCGTTCAAAGCGCAGCAAGCCCGGTGACCGAATCGTGTCCGCCCGGTCGGATGCGGGAATCCGGTTATCGTCGATGCCATGGCTAATCTGGCTACCGGAAGTTTCACCACGGCGGATCACCTGCGGACGGCGCTGGACGGACCCTGGGCGCAGGTGCGCGAGACGGCCAGGAAGCAACTGACCGGCAACCAATTCATCGGCGATCCCTACCTCGACTACAAGGCCGCCCGCGCCCGCGTCCTCGACCAGATGCGCGCCGTCGCCGAACTCGGCTATCCGGGCCTCGGCTTCCGTCCCGAGCACGGCGGCCTCGGCGAACCCGGCGCCGCGGTGGTCTCCCTCGAGATGCTGGCCTACTGCGACCTGTCGCTGTGGGTGAAATCCGGTGTGCAGTGGGGACTTTTCGGTGGCGCGGTGGAAAACCTCGGCACCGAGCGGCATGCCGACCAGGTGCGCCGACTCATCCCGCTCGACCTGCTCGGCTGCTTCGCGATGACCGAATCCGGCCACGGCAGCGATGTCGCGAACCTGGAGACCACCGCCACCTACGATCCGGCGACCGAGGAATTCGTCATCCACACCCCGACCCCGTCGGCGCGCAAGGACTACATCGGCGGCGCGGCCGAACACGCGCGGGTGGCCGCCGTTTTCGCGCAGCTGATCACCCAGGACGAGAACCGCGGCGTGCACTGCCTGCTGGTGCCCATCCGCGATGCGGACGGCGCCGATCTGCCCGGCGTCACCACCTACGACGACGGACTCAAGGGCGGACTGCTCGGCGTCGACAACGGGCGCATCGTCTTCGATCAGGTCCGCGTCCCACGGGAGAACCTGCTCAACCGCTACGCCGACGTCGCGCCCAACGGCGCGTACACCTCGACCATCGACAATCCCAGCCGCCGCTTCTTCACCACCCTCGGCACCCTGGTGCGCGGCCGAATCAGTGTGGGCGGCGCGGCGGCCGCGGGCACCCGGGTGGCCCTGAGCATCGCGATCCGCTACGCACTGCTGCGCCGACAGTTCCTCGACCAGGACACCGGCTCGGAGACCGTGCTGCTGGACTACCGCAACCATCAGCGCCGACTCCTACCGCTGCTGGCCAAGTCCTACGCCTACGCCTTCGCCCAGAACGATCTCGTGCGTCGCATGGAGTTGGTGCAGACCGGCCGCGACACCGCACCCGGCGCGCAGCGGGCACTCGAGAAGCGCGCCGCCGGACTCAAGGTCGCCCAGACCCGCCACGCCACCCGCGCCATCCAGGAATGCCGCGAAGCCTGCGGCGGCGCAGGCTATCTCACGGAGAACCGGCTGGTCACCCTGAAGGCCGACACCGATGTCTTCACCACCTTCGAAGGCGACAATGTGGTGCTCACCCAGTTGGTGGCTAAGGAACTGCTCACCGCCTACGCCGACGAGGTCCGCGACCTCGACGCGCTCGGCTGGGTGCGCTTCGCCGCCACCATGGCAGGCGATGTGGTTCGCAAACGTTCGGGTGTCGCCAACTGATTCAGACCCTGCGCGACGGGGCCAAAGAGAGCGTCGACGAGGGCGATCTGTCCCGCCGTTCGGTCCAACTGCAACTGTTCGCCGACCGCGAGGACTATCTGGTCCGCACCGCCGCGCACCGCCTGCGCGCCAGGGCACAGGACACCGGCCCCTTCGAGGCGTTCAACAACGCCCAGGACCACATCCTCGCCGCGGGCGCCGCGCATATCGACCGGCCGGTGCTGGAAGCCTTCATCGAGGGCCTGGACACCATCGCCGATCCCGACGCCCGCGCGCTCGCCGAAACCGTGTGCGATCTCTTCGTCTACACACTGCTGGAAGAGAATTCGGCCTGGTACATCATGCACCGGTTCATGTCGGTCGAGCGGGCCAAAGCGGTGCGGCGCGGTATCAACGAACTCGTCGACCGGCTGCGGCCGCAGGCCCCGACCCTGGTCGAGGGACTGGGTGTGCCGGAGGAGATGCTGCGCGCCGCCATGCTCACCGACGCGAGTGTCTACGCGCGGGACTGAATCGCACGGCGGCGGCCCTGAGCAGGGCCGCGCACCAGACCAGCGCGGTGGTCATGGCGATGGCCGCCGCCGTGCCGCCCGCGATATCGGTGGCCAGGTGGTATCCGAGGCCGATCATGCCGATCGCGACCAGGACGAGCGCGATCGCACCGAGTGCCACCGTGATTCGGCGCGCGCGCCGCGAATCCGTCAGCAGGACAAAGGCGGTGGCTACCGCGACCAACTGCACCGTGTGCCCGCTCGGGTAGGCGAGATAGTCGTGCAGCGGACGTTCCCAAAGCGGTTTGAGCACCAGGGTATTGATCGCTACCACCAGTTCCGGCACCACGGCCAGCGTCGCGGCGCACCACCATCGACGGCGATAGAGGAACCAGGCGACACCGGCGACCAGCAGCGGCAGCACGATATAACCATTGCTTGGGATCACGAGAGCGTGATAGATGCCGGGATGCGCGTCGAGCGCCGAGTGGATAGGCGCCGCGACGGCGCGGTCGGCGGCGGTGGGGCCGCCATCGGCCGGAAAGGTCTGGGGCAGTGCCACCGTCACCGCGCCGCCCGCGACCACCACGCCGCCGCGGACCAGATCGGTGGATCGCCCGCGCGCATCGGTCATAGCGCCGACGATAGCGAATGCCTAGGGGCACAGACCCTACTAGCCCGGACCGTAGGTCAGCACGATCGTGACGACGAACCAGATGATCCAGGCAACCGCGACGACCATGCCCGCCGCCAGCGCCAGCCGCATGAAGGCCCGGCCCATATCCAGGTCTCCCGGCACCCGAGGATAGAGTTTCCACGGGCTGTACCAAGGGGTTTCGAGGCGCACCAGCGGCTTGTGCTCTTGGGCGTAGGAGGTGGCTATCTTCTGCTCCTCCGCGAACGCCTCGGCTTGCGCCTGATTCGGGCCGCCGTGCCACAGCGTGATATCGATCGGGCCGAGGAAGCCCTCGTTGAGCAGATCCTGCGGGCCGGGCAGATAGGGCAGGATGCCGAGGCCGCGGAAGGCGACGGCGATATCGTTGGCCGTCCACAGGAACTTCTCCTGCTTGGCCAGGGTCTGGAAGAAACCGCGCAGGCGGCTGGGCTCGTCGCCGATGACGACATCGAAGCTGGGATCGCTCCACGCCTGATGCACGGTCAAGTTCGTGCCCCGCGGTGGCACGATCAGCGCGACGCCGTGCACCACCCGCTGGCCGAGTCCGCGCGCGGCGAGCCAGTTGTAGAGCGCGAAGGTGTGCTCGCGCGATTTCTCCAGCGGGGTGCGCCGATCCCGACCCTCCAGGGCGGCGGGCACGCCCGAGATGGTCCAGCCGCCATTGAGCGGGATCTCCAGGACTCCGTCCTGGCGCGTCTGCAGCATCTCGGCCTCGATGATGACGCAACTGGACGGCGTCCACACGATGGCGTCGAACTGGTGCAGCCGATCCTCGTGGAACAGACCGGCATTGATGGTGGCCACGCCGTGCGGGGCGGCCGGATCCTTCCAGGTGCGCAACCAGTCGATCAGCGCCCGCTCGGCGTTGGTCCCTGCGGGGTTCTGCACTCGCACGAGCATTGGCACAGTCTAGTTGGCGCGGGCCGGGTGTGGCGTATTCCGGGACTGCCCAAGGCGTGTCATAGCCGCGCCACTGATGTGGCGGTGTTCAGGCGACGGGTGTGATGGGCAGTAGCAGCGCGCCGGGCGCGGTCGCGGGCACCGTCGGATGCTTGGGCGCGACGGGTGCGACGCGCCGGTACGGGCTGCCGGGCGCGGGTCGCGGATCGGTCTCGTTCTTGTTGGGCCAGAACGCCATTGCCCGCTCGGCCTGTGCGGTGATGGTCAGTGAGGGGTTGACGCCGAGGTTGGCGGTGACGGCCGATCCGTCGGCCACATGCAAGCCCGGATATCCGAAGACGCGCTGGTAGGGATCGATCACCCCGGATTCGGCGCTCGCGCCGATCACGCAGCCGCCGATGTAGTGCGCGGTGGCCGGGATATCGAAGGCGTCGGTCACTATGGCGTACACATCGCCGTTCACCTTGGCGGCGAAGCGGCGACCGATGTCGTGCGCCAAGGGAATCCAGGTGGGATTGGGCTCGCCGCTGCCCGGCCGGGTGCGCAACCGTCCGCGCTTGCGAAAGGAGGTGAGGGAATTGTCCAACGACTGCATCACCAGCAGGATGACCGACCTCTCCGAGGCCCGTCGCGCGTCGAGGCTGCGCAGCAATGCCAAGGGGTGCAACACCATTGCCAGCAGGAAGCGCAGGAATCGGTACGCGCCGCCGTCCACGACCGGCGCGGCGAGCGGGAACAGCGCGTTCTGTCCCGTGCCGTAGTGGCACACCTCGATGTGGGTGTCGGCCTCCGGATGGATGGAGGAGGTGATCGCGATGCCCTGCGCGAAATCGTGCCTGGTGCGGCTGGTCACGGCCAGGATGGCCTCGGAGTTGCTGCGGGTGAGTTCGCCCAGCCGGGGCGACAATTCGGGCAGGACCCGCCGGTCCCGCATGCGGTGCAACAACTTCTGCGTGCCGAGCGCTGCCGCGGCGAATATCACCTGCTCGGCGGTGAAAGTCCTGCGGCCCTTGTGAATCCAGCGGTCGGGACGTTCGGTGTCGATGGCGTACCCGCCGCCGGGCAGGGGGCGCACCGCGGTGACCTCGGTCAGCGGATGCACCCGCGCACCCGCCTGTTCGGCGAGGTGGAGGTAGTTGGTCGGGGTGGTGTTCTTGGCGTTGTGCGGGCAGCCGGTGAGACAGCGCGCGCAATGGATACAGCCGTTGCGGCGCGGCCCCGCGCCGCCGAAATAGGGATCCTCGACCGGCGCGCCGGGATCGGACTCGTTGAAGTAGATGCCCACCTCGGTGGGGTGGAAGGTATTTCCGACGCCGAGATCCTCGGCGATCTCCTTGATCACCGCGTCGGCGGGGGACAGTCGGGGATTGGGTGTCACGCCGAGCATGCGTTTGGCCTGGTCGTAGTAGGGGGCCAGTTCGGCGCGCCAGTCGGTGATGTGCGCCCACTGTTTGTCGGCATAGAAATTGGGCAGTGGCTCATAGAGAGTATTGCCATAGATCAGCGATCCGCCGCCGACGCCCGCACCGGAGAAGACGGCGCATTTGCCGAGCAGGCTGATCCGCTGCGGTCCGGTCAGACCCAGACGGGGCGCCCAAAGGGATTTGCGCACATCCCAGTTGGTGCGCGGGATGGCGTCGGCGGGCCAGCGTCGCCCTGCCTCGAGCACGCCAACCCGATAGCCCTTCTCGGTGAGCCGCAGCGCGCTCACGCTGCCGCCGAAGCCGGAGCCGATCACCACAACGTCGTAGTCGAATGCGGGCATGACTTCCTTTCGATCGCCGACCACATCGGGTCATTGAGATAGTTTCGCACTCATTCTTTCACCGGGTGTGCTGCGACGGAATTCACGCGCCCGGCGCGCCCGGATGGCCAGGTCGGGGGTCGGTGGGGTATTACCGGGGCTGTGCAAACCGAATCCGGGACCACCGATCCGAACGGGCGCGACCCGGCCACCGGCGGCGCGGGCCGGGAAAAGGCGCGCGGCGGCGAACAGGCGGGTCGCCGCGAACCAATGGGCGGCATCTTCGCCGACCGCGTGCTCACCGTGCCCAACGCGCTGAGTGTGCTGCGACTGCTCGGCGTGCCGCTGTTCCTGTGGTTGCTGCTGGTCGAGCGGGCCGACGGCTGGGTCGTGGTCCTGCTGGTGGCCAGCGGCATCACCGACTTCCTGGACGGCAAACTGGCGCGACTGCTCGACCAGTCCTCGCGGCTGGGCGCGCTGCTCGATCCGCTGGTGGATCGGCTCTACCTGGTGACCACCCTGGTGGGCTTCGTCATCCGCGGCCTGCTGCCCTGGTGGGTGGCGGTGCTCATCATCGGCCGCGACGCGCTGCTGGGACTCACCCTCGGTATTTACCGGCGCCGGGAAATGTCCCCACCCGAGGTGATCTACCTCGGCAAGGCCGCCACCTTCGCGCTCATGTCCGCGCTGCCGTGGTTGTTGGCGGGGCAGATTGATTGGGTCGCAGCCGGATTCAGTCGCGCCTTCGGTGGCGCGCTATTGATCTGGGGCGTCGCGGTCTACGTCTGGACCGGCGCGCTCTACGCATGGCGGGCACTGGCCGTCGCGCGAGCGATACCGCCTGTGCCGCACCACACCCGGTAGTGATTAAAGTTGCGTGCAACGTTCAAACCCGAAAGGACGGCCTGTGACACAGACCCCCGAGGACCTGCGCTACACCGAGGAGCACGAGTGGGTGCTGCGTATCTCCCCGACCAGGGTGCGCGTTGGCATCACCGACTATGCCCAGACCCAACTCGGTGACGTGGTGTTCGTGCAGCTGCCCAAGATCGACGACGAGGCGGAGCAGGGGCAGAGCATCGCCGAGGTCGAATCCACCAAGAGCGTGTCCGACATCTTCGCCCCGCTGAAGGCGAAAATCGTTGCGGTGAACGATCTTCTGGTCGCCGAACCGGAGCAGCTGAACGCCGATCCGTACGGTGATGGCTGGCTGTTCGAACTCGAGGTTTCCGACGCCGCGGCGCTGGACAATTCTCTCGGTGAGCTGCTGGATGCCACCGGTTATCAGGCAGTTATCGGGGGCTGATCCAGCCTTCCCTGTTCTACCTGCACGGGCACGCCCCGGCAGGGTACGGTCAATGCCAACAGATATCTCGGCAGTCAGGAGCCGGAATCTAGCGACACGAGTACTCGTGTCGGCGAAGGCATCACCTGCTTGCATGGATAATCAGGTTCGAGGAGGAGAGAAACGGTGAGCGAGAACAAAGACCCTGGTTACCAGGAGACCGCGGCCGAGACGACGTCGGTCTTCCGCGCGGACTTCCTGAACGAGGTCGACGCGTCGCGCTCCGCTGAGCAGGCCGGCGAGCAGCCGGTGCAAGGGGTCGAGGGTCTGCCCGTCGGTGCCGCCCTCCTGGTCGTCAAGCGCGGCCCGAACGCGGGCTCGCGGTTCCTGCTGGACCAGCCGACCACCTCGGCCGGACGCCACCCCGACAGTGACATCTTTCTCGACGACGTCACCGTCAGCCGCAGGCATGCCGAATTCCGGCAGGACGACGATTCGTTCATGGTGGTCGACGTGGGCAGCCTCAATGGCACCTACGTCAACCGGGAGCCGGTGGACTCCTCGGAGTTGCAGAACGGTGACGAGGTCCAGATCGGCAAGTTCCGCCTGGTCTTCCTGACCGGTCCCAAGGCGGGCGAGTCGGCGGGCGCCGGCGGCCTATGAGTACGACGGCGCTGAGGCGATGACGAGTATGACGGTCAAGAAGGGCTCAGTGCTGTGACCGGGGCGGCGCAGTGGGCGCGCGGGGGCATGTCGATCGGCTCCGTGCTGGACCTGCTGCGACCGGACTTCCCGGATATCACCATCTCCAAGATCCGATTCCTGGAGTCGGAGGGGCTGATTCATCCGGAGCGCACACCCTCGGGATACCGCCGGTTCTCGGTGGCCGATTGCGAGCGGCTCCGGTTCGTGCTCACCGCGCAGCGCGATCAGTACCTGCCGCTCAAGGTGATCAAGGAGCAGTTGGAGGCGATCGATAGCGGCGCGGCCACGCTCGGGGTTCGCGAGGCCCGCGCGCGTGGGCGCGCCGCTATCGAAGCGGCGCCGCCCGCCGAGGCGGTCAACCGGCACAACACCGAGACGAATGGTCGTTCCCCGCGTAGGCTCGGCGTCGTGCCGGGTGAAGTCTCGCCGGATGAGCTCCGATTCGATCATGAGATCCGCCTCACCCGTGCGGATTTGCTGGCCAGGGCCGAGATCGATGACGCGTTCCTCAATGATCTGATCCGCGCGAATCTCATCACGCCCGGCGCGGCGGGCTTCTTCGACGCCGATGCGGTCACCCTGGCCCGAACGGCCCGTGCCATGTCCGAATTCGGCTTGGAGGCAAGGCATTTGCGCGCCTTCAAACTGGCCGCCGACCGCGAGGCCGCTTTGGTGGCCCAGATCGCCGCCCCCATCGCCAAGAGCCGCGACGCAGACGCGCGGGCCAGGGCCGAGGAGACGGTGCGCGAACTGGCGGCGCTGTCGCTGAATCTGCACGCCGCGCTGGTGAAGGCCTCGGTTCGCGCCGCTCTGGGCAACTGATCGGCTTCCCGGCTATTTCGGCCCAATCGGATCGCCAACCCTGCTGCGCCGCCGGAATTCCGGCGGGCGATCACCCTCCGGCAACGCGCCGGTCTCGGGGTGCACACCGATCGCTGCGCACCTGCCGGTTCGCTTAGACTCGTGGTACGGCGAGCCCCGCAAGCGGTCATGCCGGGCGGCCGGCGAATATTGGGAGGCAGTGCGATGAGTGAGATGCGCGTTATCGGCATTCGTGTCGAGCAGCCACAGAACCAGCCCGTGCTGTTGCTCCGCGAGGTGGGCGGGGACCGGTACCTCCCGATCTGGATCGGGCAGGCCGAGGCGACGGCCATCGTGCTGGAGCAGGAGGGGGTGACCCCCATCCGCCCGCTCACCCACGATCTGATCAAGATCCTGATCACCGAGCTCGGGCACACCCTCAAGGAGGTCCGCATAGTGGACCTACAGGAGGGCACCTTCTACGCGGACCTGGTTTTCGACAACGAGGTGCGGATCTCGGCCCGGCCGTCGGATTCGGTGGCCATCGCGCTGCGGGTGGGCTGCCCGATCTACGCCGAGGAGCCGGTGCTGGCGGAGGCGGGTCTGGTCATGCCCGACGAGCGCGAGGACGAGGTGGAGAAGTTCAAGGAGTTCCTGGAATCGGTCTCGCCGGACGATTTCAAGGCCACCGACAGCTGAGCGTTACCGGCCCGCGGATTCGGGTCGCACGCAGGGTAAAGTAGGGGTCGAGACTTTTACCGCGCGTCGCGTTTGGTCCGACGATGCCGCTCCCTGGAGAATCGAGGGGAGTAATCTCGACAGTTGGGCCACGTCCGTTCCGATCCAGCACAGTTTCGAGCACGCGTTCGCACGATCGAGTTGAGGCACGATCGAGCGCAGCGAAAAGAGTGCGGTGCGCAATCGTGGTCGGTACGGAGCCGGGCATCGATGAGGCCAGTCGTCGGCGTAGCAAGGGAGTGGTCAGTGGCAGAGCAAACGCAGGGCTTCGAGGTACAGCCTGGCCTGTTCCCGGACGACTCGGTGCCCGATGATCTAGTCGGCTACCGGGTGCCCAGCGCCTGCCAGGTGGCGGGCATCACCTACCGTCAGCTCGACTATTGGGCCCGCACCGGGCTGGTGGTGCCCTCGATTCGGGGCGCGGCGGGTTCGGGGAGTCAGCGGCTGTACTCGTTCAAGGACATCCTGGTCCTCAAAATCGTGAAACGCCTACTGGACGCGGGCATTTCGCTACAGAACATCCGCATCGCGGTCGACCATCTGCGCAGCAGGGGCGTCCAGGATCTGGCGGGCATCACCCTGTTCTCCGATGGCACCTCGGTGTACGAGTGCGCCTCCGCCGAGGAGGTCGTGGATTTACTGCAGGGCGGGCAGGGCGTCTTCGGTATCGCGGTCAGCGGCGCGATGCGGGAATTGACCGGCGCCATCGCCAATTTCCCGGCCGAACGGGCCACCGTCGCCACCGAGCGTCCCGAGGACGAGTTGGCCTTCCGTCGCAAGGCCAAGATGAACCGCAAGACGGGTTAGTTCACCGACGGTCGGTCGATGAGTGCCGTCAGCGCGAGCGTGCTTTCGATTGCGTATTCCTGGTCGGCCTGTGTGCGCACCGTCACGTCTTGATGGGCGAAGCCGGATAGTAGGGCGTGAACGGCGGGGGCGAGCCGCGCGGCCTCTGCCGCGGTGGTGTGCCGCATGTCGTCCGCCTCGACGCGGCGATCGGTGAGCAGTCGGGTCAGCGTCGCGATGGCGTGCGGCACTTCGGATTCGAGTTCGGCCCGCAGGTCGGGTTCGCGAAGTGCGGCGGCGACGGTCTCGATCTCGAAGGCGTAGCGCTCACCCGCCGCGGCCGTGCCGAGCATGGCGGCCGCGTAGCCGCGCAGCACCTGCGCGAGCGTGAGTTCGGGTTCGGTGAGGGGTTCGAGCAGGTCGTGGAAGTCGAGCATGAGCTGTTTGGTGGCCGCCACCAGCAGGCCGCGTTTGCTGCCGAAGATCGAGTAGACCGCGCCGGTGCTCAGGCCGGCGCGTTCGGCCAGGTCGCCGAGTCGGGCCTGCTGGTAGCCGTATTCGGCGATATCGGAGATGGCCGCCGCGATCAAGGCCTTTCGATTGTTCTCCCGAAGGTCGGCGCGTCGCATGTCGCGATGATAACGTGATTACTCAAATAATCTGATTATCTGAGAGGCCGGCATGTCCGAGCTGGACCGGGCGCACCGTATCGCGCCGCTGCGAGCGTTTCCCACCGTCGATCAATTGCACTCGGCACTGGCGGAGGTGGCGCGGACCCATCCCGACCGGGTGACGATCACCGAGATCGGCCGTTCGCGCGCCGGTGAGCCGCTGCGCGCGGTGCGGGTCGGTGGGGGAGCGCGCCAGATCGTGGTCATCGGCAATCCGCACCCGAACGAGCCGATCGGCATGGCCACCATCGAGCATCTGGTCCGGGCGCTGGCGGCGGGCGCGGACACCTTGGGCGCCACCTGGCACTTCGTCCCGTGCATCGATCCCGACGGGACCAGGCTCAATGAGGGCTGGTTCGCCGGGCCGCGGACCAGAACGGCCGTCGCGGCCGAGTTCTATCGCCCACCCGCGACCGAGCAGCCGGAATGGGCCTTCCCGGTGAGCTGGGACGGCGCGCTGGTCGGGACGCCGCTGCCCGAGACCGAGGCGCTGATGACGCTGATCGACCGGGTCCGGCCCGCGCTCATCGCCTCGCTGCACAATGCCGACTTCGGCGGCGGATACTTCTACACCTCGGGTGGGGACGCGTCGTATTGGTCCGCGCTCACCGGCCTGCTGACCGGGGCGGACATCCCGGTGCACGACGGGGAGCCGGATGCGCCCGGCGCGCGTCGGTGGGCGCGCGGCGTTTTCGAGGTGCCGACCTTCACGACCATGGCCGAGGCGCTCACGGCGGCCGGGGTGGAGCCGGTGGCCGCGCTCGGCGGCGGCGGATGCCGCGACTATGCCGCGAAATACGGTGCGGCCGTATTGGTTTGCGAGCTGCCGCTGCGACTGGACGCGCGCATCGCCGACACCTCGCCGAGCGGGCGGACACTCGGCGAGGTATGCGACGAGGTCGCCGGTCGCTACTACGCATTGGCCGCCGAGGCGGCCCTGGTGCTGGATCGAATCGCCGACGGACTCGATGGTTCGAGTCCCTTCGAGCGCGCCGTGCGGGCGCTGGTCGAGGCGCTGCCGGGGCTGGCGGAGGTGAAAGAGGCCACGCCGGAACGGGATCGGGCCGCGACCCGCGGCGAGGTGTTCACCGAACGACACTGCTGGCTCGGGATGTTCCGGCTGCGGCTGGGCGGGATGCTGGTGCGGCTGCTCGACGAACTGGTCGCCACTGGCCACGTCTCGGCGCGGGCCGAGCGGATTCGGTTCGGCGCGATATTCGAGGCGTGGTGCGCCGAGGAAGAGGAGCACGCACCGGGCGAGGCGATACCGCTCGAACTGCTGGTGGGTATTCAGGCGGGCGCGATCGCGACGGCCGCGCGGCGCTCGCGCGACGGGCTGCCGATCTGAACGCTCGGATCGCGCGATGGGTGCGCCGCGTAGTGACCGATCCGACACCGGCACGCAGTGACTGATCCAACACCGGCACGCAGTGACTGATCCAACACCGGCAACCCCGGAGCGGTCGAATCACGGCGTGTCGGCTTAGACTGGCGGTGCGTCGTACGCCGTGCGGGAGAGCTCCGGATTTCCACCAGAGATTCGGACGCCGAAGGAGCAGCACCTCCCCGTCAATCTCTCAGGCACCAGGGACCGTGCGGATTCGACGCCTCTGGAAAGCGGTGGCCCGCAGGCAAATGTGGAGTCGCCCGCCCATGGGGAAAGGGATCGCTCCCGAATCTCTCAGGCGCCAACGACAGAGGGGGAGGGCCGGTATCCGTCGAACCCGCCCTAACCTAGGGGAGCAACTGTCGTGACTCGATCCTTCGCCGACCGCCACATCGGACCCGACCCGGACGAACTGCAGCGCATGCTGTCGGTGATCGGCGTCGACTCCCTCGACGACCTGGCCGCCGCCGCGCTGCCCTCGGGCATCCTGGACGGCTCCGGTCTGGCCCCGCTGCCGCCCGCCGCCACCGAACACGAGGTGCTGGCCGAACTGGCCGAACTCGCGGGCGCGAACACCGTCGCCACCTCGATGCTCGGGCTCGGCTACTACGACACGCTGACCCCGCCGGTGCTGATCCGCAACCTGCTGGAGAATCCGGCCTGGTACACCGCGTACACGCCGTACCAGCCGGAGATCAGCCAGGGCAGGCTGGAGGCGCTGCTCAACTTCCAGACCATGGTCTCGGATCTGACCGGGATGGATGTGGCCAATGCCTCCATGCTGGACGAGGCCACCGCGGCCGCCGAGGCCATGACGCTGCTGCGGCGCGCGGGTCGGTCGTCCTCGGCGCGGCTGGTTATCGACACCGACCTGTTCCCGCAGACCCGCACCGTGCTGTACACCAGGGCCGAGCCGCTCGGTATCGAGCTGGTGGAGGCGGATCTGGCGGGCGCGGGCCTGCCGGAGGGCGAATTCTTCGGTGTGCTGACCCAGTCGCCGGGCGCTTCGGGTCGGGTGGTCGACCTGACCTCGGTGATCGTTGCCGCGCACGAGCGCGGCGCGCTGGTCGCGGTGGGTGCGGACCTGCTGGCGGCGACGCTGATCACCCCGCCGGGCGAGCAGGGCGCGGATGTCTGTTTCGGCACCACGCAGCGCTTCGGTGTGCCGCTGGGCTTCGGCGGACCGCACGCCGGTTATCTCGCGGTGCGGCAGGCGCACGCGCGGCAACTGCCGGGTCGACTGGTCGGCGTCTCGGTGGACGCCGACGGCGCCACCGCTTACCGGCTCGCGCTGCAGACCCGTGAGCAGCACATCCGTCGGGAGAAGGCGACCTCGAACATCTGCACCGCGCAGGTGCTGCTGGCCATCGTGGCCGCCATGTATGCCAGTTACCACGGCGCGAACGGCTTGCGCGCCATCGCCCGCCGGGTGCACGGGCACGCGGCGGCCATCGCGGCCGCCCTGGGCGCGGCGGTGGTGCACGAGCGCTTCTTCGATACCGTGCTGGTGCAGGCGCCCGGCGTGGCCGAGGCCGTGGTGGCCAAAGCGCGCTCGCGCGGGATCAACCTGCGTCAGGTGGACGCGGATCATGTGGCCGTGGCCTGCGACGAGGCCACCACCCCGGCCCATGTCGCCGCGGTCGTCGAATCCTTCGGCGCCGCACAGCCGGTCGAGACGGCGGCGCCGGATCGCGGTGCGATCGAGACCCGCACTTCGGAATTCCTGACCCATCCGGCCTTCACCCGCTACCACACCGAGACCGCCATGCTGCGCTATCTGCGCGCGCTGTCGGACAAGGACATCGCGCTGGACCGCAGCATGATTCCGCTGGGCTCGTGCACCATGAAGCTCAACGCGACCGCCGAGATGGAACCCATCACCTGGCCCGGATTCGCCCGCGTGCACCCGTACGCGCCGGTGGAGGACGCGCCCGGCCTGCTGAAAGTCATTGCCGACCTGCAGAATTGGCTCTGCGATATCACCGGATACGATTCGGTGAGCCTGCAGCCCAACGCGGGCAGCCAGGGCGAGTACGCGGGCCTGCTCGCCATTCGCCGCTACCACCTGGACCGGGGCGACGCGCACCGCGACACCTGCCTGATCCCCTCCAGCGCGCACGGCACCAACGCGGCCTCGGCGGCGATGGCCGGGTTGCGGGTCGAGGTGGTGAAATGCCGGGAGAACGGCGATGTCGATCTCGATGATCTGCGCGCCAAGATCGCCGACCACGCCGACCGGTTGGCCTGCATCATGATCACCTACCCGTCCACGCACGGCGTGTACGAGCAGGAGGTGGCCGAGTTGTGCGGGCTGGTGCACGAGGCGGGCGGCCAGGTGTACGTGGACGGCGCGAATCTGAACGCCCTTGTCGGAGTGGCCCGGCCTGGCAAGTTCGGCGGCGATGTCAGCCACCTGAATCTGCACAAGACCTTCTGCATTCCGCACGGTGGCGGCGGTCCCGGCGTCGGCCCGGTGGCGGTGGGCGCCCATCTCGCGCCCTACCTGCCCGGCGACCCGCTGGAGTCCGGCTCGCACGCGGTGTCGGCGGCGAAGTACGGTTCGGCCTCGATCCTCCCGATCACCTGGGCCTACATCCGGATGATGGGCGCCGACGGTCTGCGCCGGGCCACCCTGTCGGCCATCGCCTCGGCCAACTACATCGCCCGCCGCCTCGACGCGCACTTCCCGGTGCTCTACACCGGCGAGAACGGTATGGTCGCCCACGAGTGCATCCTGGATCTGCGCGAGATCACCAAGCGCACCGGCGTCACCGTCGACGATGTGGCCAAGCGCCTGGCCGACTACGGATTCCACGCTCCCACCATGAGTTTCCCGGTTGCGGGCACCCTGATGGTCGAACCCACCGAGAGCGAGAATCTCGCCGAGATCGATGAGTTCATTGCTGCCATGATCGCCATCCGCGCCGAGATCGATCAGGTCGGGGCGGGTGTCTGGCCGGTGGAGGACAATCCGCTGCGCGGTGCGCCGCATACGGCGGCCTGCCTGGTCGGCGAGTGGACCCATCCGTACTCGCGCGAAACCGCCGTCTACCCGCGCGGTGTGGCCCACACCCGCGCCAAGGTGTGGCCTTCGGTGCGTCGCATCGACGGCGCGTACGGCGACCGCAACCTGGTCTGCTCCTGCCCGCCGCTCGAGGCGTATCAGGACTGATACCCGGATGCGAATCGCGGTGCGCCCCAAGGCGCGCCGCGATTTCGCATTTCAGGGGTGGTTTGTGTGCGACGCAATTCGGGATTGTCGAATCCGCAATTCACACCCGCGAAATCGGGGATAGGATCGCTGATATCGGAAGGCGTCCCGAGTTTTCTCGCCGGAATCCCACCCCTATTCCTGGAGTTGTCATGGCGCAATTCTCTGCACAGTCGCGCAAATTGCTTGTCACGGCCAATCAGTCGGCGCACAGCGTGCTCGCGCTCGATGCGCAGACCTTTACCCTGGTGGCGCGCGTCGATACGCTGCCCGAACCGCATATGGTGGTTTTCGACCCGAAGCGAAAGCTGCTCTACGTCGCCATCACCTATCGGTCCGGATACTATGACGAGCCGGGGCCGCGCGGATCGGAGATAGCGGTCATCGATGCGGTTACCTGGCAGCAGCGTTCGGTGGTCGATATCGCGCCGTACGCCGGGCCGCACGATCTGTTCGTGCGGGAGGACAAGCTGTATGTCACCTGCGAATCGCACGGTGGATGCGTCGTGGTCATCGATGTGGACTCCTACCGCGTCGACGGGCATATCCCGACCGAAACCCCTGGGCCGCACTGGCTTTCGGTGCTGCCCGACGGGTCGAAGGCGTACACCGGGAACAAGGAGGCCGAATTCGTCTCGGTCCTGGATCTGCGCGCCGGGGAGATGATCGGCAAGATCCCGACGCCGAATGGTTCGGAGGATCTGGAAGTTGCCTCGGACGGGCGCCTGCTCTATGTCAATGATCGCGCGAAACCGTTGCTGCACATCATCTCCACCTGGAACGACACGGAGATCGATGCGGTCGAACTGCCGCACAACCCGCACCGATTGCACCTCACCGCTTCGGGGTTGGCCGTCGTCTCGCACTATCTCGTGCCGTGGAATTCCGGCGAAGCCGTGGCGGGCGCGGTCAGCGTTGTCGACACCGAAACGCGACGCGTCATCGCGCAGGTCGGAGTCGGCGTCGGACCGCTCGGAATCGAATCCGATCCCGAGGCGACCCGCATCTACGTCGACAATGCCGCCGACGGCACCATGAGCGTCATCGACGCGGGCGCCTTCGAGGTCATCGAGGTGGCGCCGCTGGAAGGCGGCGCGCACGAGGTGATCTATCTCGAGGTCGACTGATTCACGGTTTGGTCAGCGCGTTGACCACGGCGGTGCCGAAGGCGATGTCATCGGAACTGTCCAGGCGGGTGTAGGCGCCTTTGGTGCGCTGGGCGAGGGTGCGCAGCGTGTCGTCGGAACCGCTGCCGCCGATGACGACGATATCGATGCGGATCGGATGCGCCGGATCGGTCGCCGCGGCGATATCGGCGAGAAGTTTCGCGCTGCTCACGGCGGAATCGTCATCGGGACCGTCGGTGATGAGCAGGATCGAATTGGTCCGGCCCGGCGCGTAATCGGCGATCGCGCTGCGATAGGCGGCCAGCAGGGTCGGGTAGGCCTGGTCGGCGCGCAGGTCGGCGGGCCGGACCGCACCGAGGGCGGTGGTGAGCGTGCCCCGCTGCTCGCCGGTGAGCTGGGCGGTGGGCACCTGGATCTTGTACGGCGCGGTGCCGTCGAGGTTCTTGCCGTAGGTCCACACGCCGAGGCCGAAATCCGGCGGCATGACATTGAGGGTGGACAGCAGCGCGCCGCGCGCGTTGCTCAGGCGGGTGGTCGATCCGTCGGCGGTGGCCATGGAGGACGAGACGTCCAACAGGACGGTGGCCTGCACGCCGAGGACCGGATTGGCGAGGGTGTTGCGCACCTTGTCCAGTGCGGCGCGCGTCGGGACCGCCGCGGCGACCGACGGGGCGAAACCGGCCTCGGCGAAGGCTTTCGACTGGTCGGGTGCCTGCAGATAGTCGGAGAAGACACCCGCGATGAGGTTCTGCGTCTTATCCACCCAAGGTCCGGACATGACGGCGGCCGGATAGTCGGCCACGGGCGCGGCGCCCGCCGGTCGGAATTCGGATAGTCGGCCCTGGGCCTTGACCTGACGCTCCGTCGCGGCCACCGCGTGCACCGGCGCGGACCCGCCACCGATGGTCGCGAGCGCGGCGCCGGTATCGGCGGCCTTCGGGGCATTCGCGGCCAGCGCCGAGACGGCGGCGATGGCCTGACCCGAGCCGGCCGCCGCCTCCGACAGCGGTTCGGTGCCCGACACGGTCCCCGCCACCGCGGTCGCGGCGGCCAGTGTGCCGTCGCCGGACGGCACCGCCATGCGCAGTCCGGACCAGCCGGTCAACCCGAGTTCGGTGAGCGAACCCTGTTGCAGCCGAGGCAGATCCGACCAGGTGAGCTTCGCCTGCTCCAAGGCGCCGCGCAACTCCTCCGGCACCGCGAGCACGATCGGACTGGCGGCCAGGGAGGCGGGTGCGCCCTCGATGAGTCCCGGCACCCGCATGGCCTCGATCGATCGGCTCGAATCGGCGATCCACAGCGCGGGCTGCGGGCCGAGCGCCCGATCCCAGGGCTTGCCCGAGGCGAAAGCGGCGGCGACGGCGGCCGAAGGGCGCGCCGTCACCTGAACCTGAGCGCAGTGATCGCGCACCTGCGGTTTGCTCGCGGTATACCGGTCCGCGGCGGCCCGCACCGTCGACTCCAGCTCCGGATCGACCGTCACGTACAGCGTTGCGGCGCCCTCCACACAGCCCGTCGCCGCCGACCTGTCGTTGTTGTCGGCGCGATCGCGCACCCAGAACCAACTGAAGATCGCCGCCGCCGCTAGGACGAGGACCACCGCGGCGATAACCGGACCTTTGCTGACACCCCTGGACCTATTATCGCTGCGATGTGTGCCCACGGTGCAACAGTGTAGGTTGACCTGCGGGTAGCCCCGCCGGCGGTCGGACCTACCCGGATCTCAGTCGCGGATCATCCGCCCGCGATCGAATTCGTGCCCGCCCCACACGCCGGTCTGCCCGGTGGACGCGGCGAATTCGAAGCAGGCCGCGCGGATCGGGCAGTTCGCGCAGATCCGCCTGGCGTAGTCGAAGTCCTGCGACGGGTAGGGGAACCACGCCTCGTGGTTCGGGTCGCCCCGGCAGGCGGCGCGATGCCAGGCCCCGCTGTCCGAGAGCGGAAGCAGGTCGGTGAGTTCCAGGATGATCGGGATCGGTGCGGCGGTCATGGCTGCTCTCCTTTCTCGGCAGGGAGGTGGGTGGACCGGATCGGGAAGTGCGGCTCCCGGTCGGCGACCGATTCGGCGGCGCCGCTGAGCAGCAGCACGATCGCGCGGTCGGCCCCGACCTCGTCGAGTGCCTCGTAGCTGGCGTTGAGCACCAGCACGGGCGTGCGTATCCAGTTGTCGACGGTCGGCGTCGAGGGCGCGAAGCCACAGTGAAAGGTCATGGGAACCACCATGTTTCGGAGAAGAGAAAGGCAAAGGGGGAGCGGAGACGGGCCGGTCAGAATCCGGCGGAGCGGCGGTCGATATACCGCATGTCGCTCATCAATCGCTGTGCCGACAGATTTTTCGCTGGAATCACGCCGCCCCCCTCTCCCTGTGCTCGAAATCGACTGTGCTCGAATCGACGATCCCGCACGCGCGGTGATCATGTCGACCGCCATGGTGGCACGGCCCACCCCCGGTTGTCGGGTCATTTTCTGCCCGAATTGTTACCTTCCCCGTAGACTCTCCCCGAAAATGCCGCTGCCCCCGGCACTTTCGCACCGAGGGCAGCGGAACAGGCAGCGTCAGCTCTTGGCGGCGAGGGCCTTCGCTTCGCGGCGGCGGCGGTGCAGGATCGGCTCGGTGTAGCCGTTGGGCTGCGTCGTCCCCTCCAGGATGAGCTCCTTCGCGGCCTGGAAGGCGATACTGCCCGCGAAATCCGGGGCCATCGGCCGATAGGCGGGATCGCCCGCGTTCTGGCGGTCCACCACCGGGGCCATCCGCTCCAGACTGGCCACCACCTGCTCGGTGGTCACCACCCCGTGGCGCAGCCAGTTCGCCATGAGCTGGCTCGAGATGCGCAGGGTGGCACGGTCTTCCATGAGCCCGATGTCATTGATGTCGGGCACCTTGGAGCAGCCGACGCCATGATCGATCCAGCGCACCACATAGCCGAGGATGGACTGGGAATTGTTGTCCAACTCCTGCTGCTTGTCCTCGGCTGTCCAGTCAGGCGCGGCGGCCAGCGGGATCTCCAGGATCTGGTCGAGGCTCGCACGCGCGCCGCCCTTGGCCAGTTCGCGCTGCCGAGCGAAGACGTCCACCAGGTGGTAGTGGGTGGCATGCAGGGTCGCCGCGGTGGGCGAGGGCACCCAGGCGGTGTTCGCGCCCGCGCGCGGGTGGCCGATCTTCTGCTCGAGCATGTCGCGCATCAGATCCGGCATGGCCCACATGCCCTTGCCGATCTGCGCCTTGCCGGGCAGGCCCGCGACCAGGCCGGTGTCCACATTCCAGTCCTCGTAGGAGGAGATCCACTGCTGGGCCTTCATCTGGGCCTTGCGGACCATCGGCCCGGCCGCCATCGAGGTGTGGATCTCGTCGCCGGTGCGGTCCAGGAAACCGGTGTTGATGAATACCACCCGGTCCTTGGCGGCCAGGATGGCGGCCTTCAGGTTGACCGTGGTGCGGCGCTCCTCGTCCATGATGCCGACCTTGAGCGTGTTGGCGGGCAGGCCGAGCACCTGCTCGATCCGGCCGAACAGCTCATCGGTGAAGGCGACCTCGTCCGGACCGTGCATCTTCGGCTTGACGATGTACACCGAGCCGGTGCGGCTGTTGGCGCGCACGGTGTCCCCGCGCAGCGCGTGGGTGGCGATGAGCGAGGTGATCAGGCCGTCCATGATGCCCTCGGGCACCTCGTTGCCGTCGGAGTCCAGGATGGCGTCGGAGGTCATCAGGTGACCGACATTGCGCACGAATAGCAGCGAGCGGCCGTGCAGCACCAGTTCGCCGCCGTCGAGGGCGGTGTAGACCCGGTCCGGGTTCATGGTCCGGGTGAAGGTCTTGCCGCCCTTGCCGCCCTTGCTGACCTCCTCGGCCAGATCGCCCTTCATCAGGCCGAGCCAGTTGTGGTAGCAGAGCACCTTGTCCTCGGCGTCGACCGCGGCCACCGAATCCTCGAAATCCATGATCGTGGTGACCGCGGACTCCAGTACGATGTCCTTGACACCCGCGTTGTCGGTGCTGCCGATCGGCGAATTCGGGTCGATCTGGATCTCGATGTGCAGACCGTTGTGCTTCAACAGGATCGAACTCGGCGCGGCCGGATCGCCCAGGTAGCCGACGAGCAGCGACGGATCGGCCAGACCGATATCGGTGCCGTCCTCGAGGACGACCTCGAGTTCGCCGTCGACGATGCGGTAGGCGCGCGAGCCGATATGCGAACCGGTGATGAGGGTGGCCGCGTCGTCGAGGAAGTTGCGACCCCACTCGATGACCTTGTCGCCGCGGATCTTGTTGTAGCTGCTGCCTTTCTGCGCGCCATTGGCTTCGGAGATGGCATCGGTGCCGTAGAGCGCGTCGTAGAGCGAACCCCAGCGCGCGTTGGCGGCGTTGATGGCGAAGCGCGCATTGCTCACCGGGACCACCAACTGCGGACCCGCGGTGGTGGCGATCTCGTCGTCCACGTTCTCGGTGGCGATGCGGAAATCGGCGGGTTCGGCACGCAGGTAGCCGATCTCGGACAGGAAGCTCTTGTAGGCGGCCTTGTCGTAGCCCGCGCCGGGATGCTCGGCGTGCCAGGCGTCGAGCTTGCCCTGGATCTCGTCGCGCTCGGCCAGCAGGGCGCGATTGCGCGGGGCGAGGTCATTGATGACCTGTTCGGCGCCCGCCCAGAACGCGGCGGAGTCGACTCCGGAGCCGGGCAGCGCCGCGTTCTCGACGAATTCGTGCAGCACCTCGGCCACTCGGAGCCCGCCGACCTGAATCCGCTCTGTCATCTACTGCCCTCACTTTGCGAATGGGAAAAGACTTGGAAACCCGCAGTCATGTTACCCGTGGGTAGCGGCGACCGGCTCGATCGGGTGGCGCGGTCGCGTCCGCGATTTCGGCTCCGCCACGCGGGATCCGAGGGGTCGATCGGTGGGCGCGTCGCGGGTGTCGGCGGTCGGCCGAACACCCTGATCGTAACGGTCGGTCGATTTACTGTACTGATCGGACCATTTCGCCGCGCGCGGTGGAGCACGGATGTCGTGCACGGACAGGGTCGCCGTCGGCACCGGGGGCGGTGGCGGACCGGCGCGGAGCCGGTGCGCGCCGACGGCGAGCGGGTTTGTCCGATGTTCGGCGCGAGGCGATCGCGGCCCCGTATCTTGAGGATTATGGGCAGCTACGCGGTGCGCCGCGGGCGGGAGCGGGTGCCGGGCTGGTTCCACGGTGGTATGCAGTTCTTGGCCCTCGTGGTGCTGCTGGTCTGCGTGGCACTGTTCTGGCAGGTCGGGATCGACGGCAGGATGCCGGTGCTGGTGGCGCTGTGGGCGGCGCTGGGATTGCTCACCGCGCTCGCCGCCCTACTGGGGCTCGTCGGAATCGTCCGGTACCACACATTTTTCGCGGCGCTGAAGGTGCCGCTGTTCATCGCGGCGCTCGGGGTGCTCATCTGGTACGACATGCCGCGCGAGACGATCTGGCAGCTCTCGCACACCATCATGGAGCGCGAGGCGCGCGAGTGCGCCGATCCGGGCCGCAGCACCCATGTCGGGCTCTACACCATCGTCCGGATGGCGGCCCGCGACGGCGGATGCCTCTTCTACACCAAATCCGGCGACGGAACCGGTATCGGTTACGCCTTCTTCCCCGGTGACCCGCCCCCGCAACTCGGTCCGCCCGCACCGCATGGCACCGCGTATCAGCCCTGGCACGAATTCTGGTACCGGTTCACCGATGAGGCCTAAGGGAGTGGCTGCGCGCCTAGTTGTTCGAGCATGACACCCATGATTCCGACCTCTTGGCCCTGCGCCTGAATCATGGCGCCGCCCACCTCACACCGACGCCGCGCCCACCTCTAGGCGTTGCGCGTCATCGATCTGGCGGGCCAATCGTCGCACCGTCGGATCGGCCCCCGGTTCGAGGCGTCGCACCATGAGCAGCGCCTGCTCGTGATGGGCGGTCATGTCCTGCGCGAATCCGATCTCGATCGCATCGAGAACCGCAGGGGCCGAATGTCGTTCGGGCAGGAACGCCGGCCGTAGCGCCGCACCGAGCACCAGCAGCACGAGCGGGGGGAACTCAGGAATCGAGGAGGGATTCGCAGGTTTGGAGAAGCTGGGTGCGCAGGGTAGTGGCTTGGGTGGAGAGGCGCGTCTGGGTGCGGGCGTATTCGGCTCGGCCGGTGGGGGTTTCGATGGGGACCGGGGTGTAGCCGTAGGCGGTGAGATCGTATGGGCTGGCGCGCATATCGAGTTCGCGGGCGGCACAGGCGAGTCGGAAGCAGTCGAGCAGGAGGGTGGAGGGGATGTGGGGGGTGAGTTTGAAGGCCCACTTGTAGAGGTCCATATTGGCGTGTAGGCAGCCGGGTTGTTCGCGGCGGAGCTGGTCGTCCCTGGTGAGGTGGATATTGTTGCGGCCCACCGCCTCCGGGGTGAAGAAGCGGTAGGCGTCGTAGTGGGTGCAGCGCAGCGACATCGATTCGACGACGGCGTCGGTGGCCGCCGGGTCCAAGCGCAGCGGCGCCTGGTGGCGGCGTTCGTCGGCGCGGTAGACCATGGCCCACTCGTGCAGGCCGAAGCAGGACAGTTGGGCGGGGCGGGATGCGGTGGCGCGCAGCAGGTTCGCGATGAACTCGACGGTGTCGCGGCGGCGCGCCAGATGGGCCGGGTCGGCGGTGTGACCTTCGGGGACGCGATGGTAGCCGCTCGCGCCCGCGTACTCGTCCGCATCGGCCAGCGTCACGCCGAATCCGGGATGCCACCGGCGCAACTGGGCCGGCTTGTGCCCGTAGTAGGTGAACAGGAAGTCGATGACCGGGTGCGCGGCACCCGCACGCCGTCGTTCGAGGTAGGGGCCGATGAGCGTGTCCACCTCGGCGCGGTGTGCGGCGGCCAGGTCGCGCCACCGCCGCGCGGGGAGTGCAGCGGCCCCTGTCGCATTCGGGCGGGATTCGATCATTCGGCGATCCGGTGCGTGGCGTCGCGCACGGTCCCGACGAACTCCTCGACCAGATCCTCCAGCGCCACAATGCCGGTGGTGTTGCCGCGGGCGTCCACGACCCGGCCGAGGTGGCTGTTGGTGCGGCGCAGCCGGGCCAGTGCCTCGTGCAGGGCGGTGCCGACGCCGACGGTCGGGAGCGGACGAATATCGGTGCGCGGGATGGGCGTCGACGGGCCTGCCGATTCGTCGGCCACCTTGTCGAGCACATCCTTGACGTGCAGGTAGCCGACCAGCGACCCGTCGGCCGCGCGCACCGGATAGCGGGAGAAACCCGTTTCGGCGACGGCGGATTCGATATCGCCGAGGGTGGTCCCATTGCCGCGCAGCGGAATCGAGCGTGTGGTGGCCAGCGGCACCATGACATCGGCGACGGTGCGGTCGCTGGTGCCCAGCGCCTGGGTGAGCCTGCGGTGCTCCTCCTCGTCGAGCAGACCCTCGGAGCGGGATTCGCCGATCATCTCGGCGAGCTCTACCGAGGAGACGGTGGCCTGCAATTCGTCCTTGGGTTCCACGCGCAGCATGCGCAGCGACATATTGGCCGCCCAGTTGTAGACCGCGATGAGCGGGCGGGCCAGCCGCAACCATTGCAGGTGGATCGGGACCAGCAGCAGCGCACTGCGTTCCGGCCCGGCGAGCGCGATATTCTTCGGAATCATCTCGCCCAGCAGGATGTGCAGGATCACCACCACGATCAGCGCCAGCGCGAACCCCACCGGATGCAGCAATTGCTCCGGCAGCCCCAGCAATTCGAACGGGCGTTGCAGCAGATGCGCGAACGCGGGCTCACCCACCCGGCCGAGCAGGATCGAGCAGATGGTGATGCCGAGCTGCGCCGCGGCCAGCATCATCGACAGGTTCTCCCCGGCCCGGATCACCGTCTCGGCCTTGTGTTTGCCCTGCGCCGCAAGGGCTTCCAATCGGTCGCGGCGGGCGGAGATGAGGGCGAACTCCGCGCCGACGAAGAAGGCGTTGCCCGCCAACAGGATCAGCGCGAGCAGCACACCGTAGAGATCACCCATGGCTGGGCTCCTTGCTCAGCAGCGCCGCCGCGCTCTGCAGCACCGATGCGGTGGCCGGGACCAACCGCACCCGGTCGATGCGGCGACCGTCCATGCGCTCCACCACGGCGAGCCAGCCGCCCTCGGAGTGGTCCTCCGGATGGTGGTGGGTGGCAACGGAATTGGGCAGGATCACCTCGTCGCCCGCGACCGGGATCCGGCCCAGGCGGCTGAGGACCAAACCGCCGAGGGTTTCGTACTCGCCCTCGGGGGCCTCGTAGCCGGTGGCCCTGGAGATCTCGTCGATGCGCAGCAGACCCGAGCAGTCCCAGCCGTCGGAGACCCGACGCACGTCCAGCTCCTCCTCGTCGTGCTCATCGCGGACATCGCCGAGAATCTCTTCGATCAGATCCTCCATGGTGAGGATGCCCGCCGTGCCGCCGTACTCGTCGACGACCAGCGCCACCTGCATCCCGTCCGCGCGCACTCGCTCGAGCACCTCGTCGCCGTCGAGGCTGGCGGGCACCACCGGCACCGCGCGGGCCAGCAGCCGCAGCGGAATGGTGCCGCGCACCTGCGCCGCGTGGCTGAACGCCTGCTTGACGTGCACCACGCCCAGGGTGTTGTCCAGGTCGCCATCGATCACAGGGAAGCGGGAGTACCCGGTGCGGTTGGCGGCGGCGAGCAGATCGGCGATGGTGTCGTCCAAATCCAGGGATTCGATCTTGACGCGCGGTGTCATCAAATCCTCCGCGCTGAGCTCGCCGAACCGCAGCGACCGGTCGATCAGCTGCGCGGTCCGCTGATCCAGCGCGCCCCGCACCGCCGAGGTGCGCACCAGCGACCCCAACTCCTGCGGGGAACGCGCCGAACGCAACTCCTCGGCCGGTTCGATGCCGAGGCGGCGCACCACCCAGTTCGCCGTGTTGTTCAGGAAATTGATCAGCCAACCGAAGACCGAGGAGAAGGCGATCATCGGTCCGGCCGTGGCGCGCGCGGTGGCCAGCGATCTGGCGATGGCGATATTCTTCGGCACCAACTCGCCGTAGATCATCGACAGCGAGGTGGCCAGCACCAGCGCCAATACCAGCGAAATGCCCTGCACCGCACCATCACCCAGGCCGAGCGCGGCCACGAGTGGACGCAGCAGTCGAGCCAGGACCGGTTCGGCGATATAGCCGGTGATCAGCGTGGTGATGGTGATACCGAGCTGCGCGCCCGACAACTGGAACGACAGCGTGCGATGCGCCTGCCGGACCAGTCGCGACCGCACATCGCCCACCGTGCGGGCATCGGCCTCCACGGTGCTGCGCTCCAATGCGGTGAGCGAGAACTCGGCGGCGACGAACAGGGCCGTACCCGCCGTCAACGCGATGAATCCGACCAGACTGAGCAGGGTTAGGACGACGGACATCCTCAACACCGCCCGAAGGCGAGCGGCACTGCGGGAAGAAGAAGGGGGACGGCTACGGGAAGGAGGACGCCGGGTTGCTCACCCGGCTCGGTAGAGGAGCCCTCCTGTGCGGCGCCCTCGGACGCGGGTGACAACTGGTTCCTTTCGCATGCACGAGCATTTGGCAACTCTCATGCTACCTGGGCGACGTGCGGTAGCGCGCCGCCCAGGTACCGAAGCGTGTCGAACTCGTCACCGGTTGTAGTCGACTACCACCCGCTGGGGAGCGGCCTGCCCTCGGCGAATCCGGCCGCGGACTGCACGCCGATGACGGCGCGGTCGTGGAATTCGGCCAGGGTGCGGGCGCCCGCGTAGGTGCAGGAGCTGCGCACACCGGAGGTGATGTGGTCGATGAGATCCTCGACACCCGGACGTTCCGGATCCAGCCGCATGCGCGAGCTGGAGATGCCCTCCTCGAACAGCGCCTTGCGGGCGCGGTCGAAGCCGGAGTCGGCGGCGGTGCGGGCGGCCACGGCGCGCTTGGAGGCCATGCCGAAACTCTCCTTGTAGGCGTTGCCGTCGCGGTCGACGCGCAGATCGCCGGGGGATTCGTAGGTTCCGGCGAACCAGGAGCCGATCATCACATTGGATGCGCCCGCCGCCAGCGCCAGGGCCACGTCGCGGGGGTGGCGCACACCGCCGTCGGCCCAGATGTGCACGCCGAGTTCCTTTGCGGCGGCGGCGCATTCGGCCACGGCAGAGAACTGCGGACGGCCCACGCCCGTCATCATGCGGGTGGTGCACATGGCGCCGGGACCGACGCCGACCTTCACGATATCCGCGCCCGCCGCCGCCAGGTCGCGAGTGCCTTGGGCGGACACCACATTTCCGGCCGCCAACGGCACGCCGAGACCCAGATCCCGCACGGCGCGCAGGGTTTCGAGCATCTTCTCCTGGTGGCCGTGGGCGGTATCGATGACCAGCAGGTCCGCGCCCGCGTCGACCAGCGCCTTGGCCTTGGCCGCGACATCGCCGTTGATGCCGACCGCGGCGGCCACCCGCAGTTGCCCCTTGGCATCGACCGCGGGTGTGTAGATGCCGGTGCGCAGTGCGCCGAGGCGGGTCAGCACACCGGCCAGCGTGCCGTCGGGCGCGGTGAGCACGGCCAGATCGGCATGCTTGGCCTCGAGCATCTCGAAGATCTCGCGCGGTGACGTGGCTGCCGGGGCCTGCACGAAATCGGTCAGCGCGACGGCGCGCAACCGGGCGAACCGATCCACATCGGTGCACGACGCCTCGGTGACCACGCCGAAGGGGCGGCCGTTCTCGACCACCACGACCGCGCCGTGCGCGCGCTTGTGCATCAGCGCCACGGCCTCGGACACCGAGCGCTCCGGATCCAGGGTGACCGGGGTATCGGCGGTGAGCGAGCGGCTCTTGACGAAGGCGATGGTCTCGGCGGCGGCGGGCAGCGGCAGATCCTGCGGCAGGACCACGATGCCGCCGCGCCTGGCGACCGTTTCGGCCATGCGGCGGCCCGCGACCGCTGTCATATTGGCCACGACAAGGGGGATGGTGGTGCCGGACCCGTCGGCGGTCGACAGGTCAACGTCGAACCGGGAGGCGACATCGGTGCGGTTGGGCACGAGGAAGACGTCGTCGTAGGTCAGGTCGTACGGCGGCTGATGACCGGGGAGAAATTGCACTCACCCGATGGTAGTGGCGGACGCGGTCGCGCGGGCGAATCACGCGCACTCGATCTGAATGAGATGCCGATCACTATCGAACCGACCGGGCGAACCGCACAATTCGGACATGCGCCTAGGATTCGGGGATGGATATGAGCGCGAGCGTGGAACTGCCGGTCGATTGGGATGTCTCGGTGCGCGCCGCACTCGCCGAATCGCCGCGCCCCGAGTTGGCCGACGGGTCGCTGCAACCGCTCGGGGCCGGAATGGACAGCGTCGCACTGCTGCTGGAGCACGCCGGTGTCGGGCACGTGCTGCGGCTGCCGCAGAGCCTGGACGGCGCGGACGGCATCGCCCGCGAGGCGCGGCTGCTGCCGGAACTGGCGTTGCGGCTGCCGCTGCCCATTCCCGGCTTCCTGTTCACGGCGCCGAATCCGCTCGGTCCCGGCCGATTCTGCGTCTATCCGGCCGTGCCGGGCGACTCGCTGTCCGTCGCGGAATGGGAGCGCCGGGGGATCGCGCGGACTCCCGACGCGGTGCGCGTGCTCGCGGAACTCATCGATGCCCTGCACGGGTTCCCGGTCGACCGCGCGCGCGAACTCGGTATCGAAACCGCCGACCCGCGTGGTGATTTCGCGGAGGACCTGGACGCGGTGCGTGCGGAAGTGATCCCGCTGCTGCCCGCCCCCGAAGCCCGCGCGCTGCTGGCCGCATGGGAGGGGTATCTCGCCGACGACGCGAACTTCGCCTACCGTCCGACCCTGCTGCACTCCGATATCAGCCTCGACCACCTGCTGGTGACCGACACCCGAATCACCGGCCTCATCGACTTCGGCGATACCGAGATCGGTGATCCGGCTTACGATCTCGCCTACCTCTACCCGGAGGCCGGTCCGGCGTTCGTTCGCCGGGTCCAGCAGGCCCGCGGCGCCGACCTGGATCCCGGCCTGGAACGCAAACTCCGCTTCTGGGCCTGCGCCGACCCGGCCCGTGATGTCCTGCACGGCATCGAGAACGACCTGCCGGACTTCGGTGCGGAACGCTTGGCGGTGCTGACCGACACCATCCGCCGCTTCCATCTCTAGGGCGTGTGTCGGAGTCTCATTCGGAGGATGAGACTCCGACACACGCCCTCGGCCTGATAATCAGGCGGCGGCTTGAGCACGGGACAGTCGGATCGTGGTGGCGCACATGACGAGTACGGCCGCCGCGGTGACGACCAGCCCGACGGTGTTGGTGCGGAAGCGCTCGTCGAGAACGGTAATGCCGATGTAGGCGGCGGCCAGTGGTTCGGCGATGGTGACGGCGGGGAGCGAGGCCGCCAGCGGACCCGCCTGGAAACCCTTCTGCTGCAGGAAGAATCCGACAAGGCCCGCGATGATCAGCGCCCAGGTCTGCCAACTGGCGACCACGTGCCCGATACCGTGTTCGAAGAGGGTGGAGACGTATTCGGTCAGGGCGGCGGCCAGACCGTAGAGCGAGCCGCTGGCCGCGCCGAGCAGCAGCGCCCGACGGCTCGGATCGCCGCCGCGCAGGCCGAGGACGGCCGCCACCGCGATCACGACGATCATCAGGCCGAGCGGCAGCGCCCAATCGCCAAGGGGCGCATAGGTTTTGCCTTCACTCGGATTGCCGACGACGAGGAAGCAGGCGAGGGCGCCCGCCAGGGCGACGGCGATGGCCCAGGTGCGTCCGGTGATGCGGCGGCCATTCAACCGTGCGGCCAGCGGCAGCGCGAAAACCAAGGCGCTCACCAGGATCGGCTGCACCAGCAGCACCGCGCCCAGCGCCAGCGCCGCCACCTGGAATCCGTATCCGCCGATATCGCCGACAATGCCCGCCCACCATCTCGGATTGCGGACCAGTTGACCGACCAGCGGCTTGTCCTCCGGCACCGCCGCGGCCGCGCTTTGCTGCGCGACTGCGGCGAGCGCGAACATGAGCGCGGCGATGAGCCCGCAGATGATCGCACCCACCGGATTCCCCGTCACGACTAATTTGCTCCTCGGTTGCGGCGACCACTCGCCCCGGCGTGTCGCCGAGCACCGCCGGGCGTGTCTCCCCTGTTCGGCCTGCCCGCTCCGAACTGTCCGGACCGCGCCGCCGACTTCTCCGCCCCGGATCGCGCCGCGGCGGCGCCACCCGCGCGTCCGCTCGAGCCCGCCTGTGCGCCGGGTTTGCCGCTTCGGGCCGCTCGACCGACACCCGTCCTGGCCTCACCCGCCGCTGCCCTCGGCCTGCCGCCGTCCTGTGGTCGACCCCGTCCGGTGCGGGAATCGGTCTGCGCCGTCCGATGACCCGTACGGGTCGTCCGATCGGCATCGGAATCCACGGCCCGTCCCGCCGAACGGCGGCTGCCCTCGGACCCGGCGCCGCGGCCGGTCTTGGCGACTGCGCGCGTCGCGGTGTCGCCCACCTGTCTGCGGAACTTGCCGGTGGGTGCGGAGGTCTCCGCCGCGGTGCGTGCGGTCTGTCCGCCGCGCCTGCGCGAATTCGCGCCCGGCTCGGGCAGATCCGCCGCCGCGCCCGCGCGCGCACCGGTGATGGCGACCAATCGGGCATCACCCGGACGCACGTTCACGCCCTCGATGTCGATGCCCGCCTTGCGCGTCATCTTCTCGACGTCGGCGCGCTCCTCGGCGGTGACGAGGGTGACGACCGTACCCTCGGCCCCGGCGCGGGCGGTGCGGCCCGCGCGGTGCAGATACGACTTGGATTCGGCCGGGGGATCGGCGTGCACGACAAGGGAGATGTCGTCGACGTGGATGCCGCGCGCGGCGACATCGGTGCAGATGAGGACCGGGACATCGCCCTCGGCGAAGGCCGACAGGGTGCGGGTCCGGTTGTTCTGTGCCTTGCCGCCGTGCAGGGCGCCGACCTCGATCCCGGTGGCGCGCAACTGTTTTGCGAGCCGGTCCGCACCGTATTTGGTGCGGACGAAGATGATGGTGCGGCCCGTGCGCGCGGCGATCTCGGTGAGCACGGCCCGCTTGTCGCCCTTGTCCACGAACAGCAGGTGGTGGGTCATGGTGGTGACCGAGGCGGCGGGCGGCGCGGTGGAGTGGGTGATCGGATCGGTGAGATAGCGCCTGACGAGTTTGTCGACCTCGCCGTCGAGAGTGGCCGAGAACAGCAGGCGCTGACCGTGTTTCGGTGTGCGGTCGAGCAGCTTGGTGACCTGCGGCAGGAAGCCCATATCGGCCATGTGGTCGGCCTCGTCGAGTGCGGTGATCCGCACCTCGGACAGGTCGGCCGAACCCTGGGCGACCAGGTCGGCGAGGCGTCCCGGCGTGGCGATGAGCAGGTCGACGCCGCGCGCGAGCCGGTCGGCCTGGCGCTTGATGGGCGCGCCGCCGACGACCGAGGCGATGCGCAGACCGAGCGCGCGGGCCGGTTCGTCCAGCGAGCGCTCGATCTGGGCGGCCAATTCCCTGGTGGGCGCGAGGATCAGGCCGACGGGACGGGTCGGCTTGGCGGGGGAGCCCGCGAGCCTGGTCACCATGGGCAACCCGAAGGCGAGGGTCTTTCCGGACCCGGTGGGCCCGCGTCCGAGCACATCCCGACCCGCTAGAGCGTCGGCGATGGTCGCCGCCTGGATGGGGAACGGCGCCTCGATGCCGTCGCGGCGCAGCGCTTGCACCAGGACGGCGGGCAGGCCGAGCTCCGCGAAACTGGCGGATGTGGAACGGGTCACTGAATGGGTGCCTTTCGTGCCTCGGCGCGGCAAGCTGTGGCACTCGTGGGTGCGGCCGAGCGGATGAGTCCGGCTGCGAACCGGTTGATCAGGGGTGATTCGATTATCGAGCCTACCGCCCGGCAGGCTCCACCGACGAATCGCGGTGCTGGGGATTCGTCTGGGTAAACCCGGTGGGCGGCCGGGTCCCGCCTCAGGAACGGAACAGGCGGCTGAGTTCGACCAGCCAGGGAATGGCCACGGCCAGTGTGGGCACCACGAGGATGGCGGCGGAGCCCAGGTAGGCGGCGGCGGAGAGCTTGCGGTCGCCGAGCGGACCGGACAGGCGCTGGATGCGGATCAGGGTGCTCGGCCCGCCGACGGCGAGCGCGCCCTGCGGGGCGGTGGACTTGGAACAGGCGACCAGCGCGCGGGCCAGCGGGCGCGGACCCGTCGCCTTGACCGCGGAATCGTCGGCGAGCAGTTCGATGAGCAGTTTGACCGAATCCAGCGCCGATTTGCTGCGCACCAGGCGCGGGAAGGCTTCGTGCGCGGCGGTGAACGCCTCGAGGACCAGGTCGTGGCGGGCGCGCAGATGGGAGCGCTCGTGGCTGAGGATGGCCGCGAGCTCCTTCTCGTCGAGATTGTCGAGGGTGCCCGCGCTGACCACGACGCGCCGCCGCAGACCGGGTAGGCAGTAGGCGATCGGTTCGGGGGCGGCCAGGACCCGGATATCGGCGGCGCGCCGGGCCGGGCCGCCCTGATCCAGCAGATCCACGAGCATGCGGTGCTTGGCGCGTCGTCTTCGGGTGTGCACGCCGACCCGCAGCACCGCCCAGATGAGCCGCGCGCCCACCAGCAGGGTGAGTGCGAAGACGAAGATGTAGGCCAGCCACAGCGGCAGCCCGAGCGCGTCTATCTCGCGGGTGGGGGAGGTGGTCGGCCTGCCGTCGGGGCCGGGAACCAGCAGTTCGGCGGCGATGGCCAGACCGGAGCCGAAGGCGCTGAGCACGGCCGCCAACGCGATGGCCTGCCACAGCACCAGCGCGGCGCGCGGGGTCCGGTAGGTCCACTTCGCCCGCGCCAACAGTGCCGGGGCGGGACCCGCGAGAAGCAAGGCGAGTCCGGCGAATACCGGCGCGGTTGCGTTCATCTCGACTCAGCTCACTGCGTTGTGGGGGTCTGGTCCGAGGATTCTACTGCTCGATGTGGCTGCGCTGCCGCTCAATGGGGCGGCGCTGCCTCGTCCTCGTCTTCGTCGGTTTCGAGCTTAGCGAGTGCCTCGCGCAGTGCCGCGGCCTCGTCCTTGCCGACCTGTTCGACGAAGTGCACCAGCGCGGCGGCGCGGCTGCCCGCCTCCTCGGCCTGCTGCAGCGCGTCGACCATCAGGCTGGCCACCAACTCGTCGCGGGTGTGGACCGGGGCGTAGCGGTGGGCGCGGTCGTCGCGTTGCTGGACCACCAGATTCTTCTTCGCCAGGCGTTGCAGCACCGTCATCACCGTGGTGTACGCGAGTTCGCGGCGGGCGGCCAGTGCCTCGTGCACCTGCCGAACGGTTTGCGGTTCGTCGCTGGACCACAGTTGGTCCATGACCGCTTTCTCGAGTTCACCAAGTCCTGCCATTCCCCAAGTTTACGGACTCAACGACGCGATTGCGTACTACACCTTGTCGTAACTGACCGGTAGCTGTGTGGCGTTACTCACGCGGACATGGCGCGCGCCGATGGGCGTGATCATCGGGCGGCCGGAGACCGGATCCTCGAGCACGGCCGCCTCGAGGCCGAACACCTCGCGCAGCAGCGCCGCGTCGATGATATCGGCCGGTTCCCCCTGCGCCACAATGCGTCCCGCCCGCATCACCACCAGTCGGTCGCTGTAGCGGATGGCCAGATTCAGATCGTGCAGCACCATCACCACCGTGCGGCCGTGCTCGTCGTGCAGTCGGTCAACCAGATCGAGCACCTCGAGGGAATGGGCCAGGTCCAGATAGGTAGTGGGCTCGTCGAGCAGCAGGATATCGGTGCCCTGGGCCAAGGCCATGGAGATCCAGGCGCGCTGGCGCTGGCCGCCGGACAGTTCGTCGAGAGTGCGCTCGGCCAGGTCGGCGATGCCGGTCCGGGCCAGCGCGGCCAAAACCTCGGCCTCGTCGTCGGCGGACCACTGGCGCAGCCAGGACTGATGCGGATGACGTCCGCGCGCCACCAGATCCGCGACCGTCAACCCTTCGGGTGCGGTCGGTGTTTGCGGCAGCACGCCGACCGCGCGCGCCACCTCCCTGGTCTTCATGCTCGAAATGGCCTTGCCGTCCAGGACGATGCGACCCGCGCGCGGGCGCAGCAGCCTGCCCAGCGAGCGCAGCAGCGTGGATTTGCCGCAGCCGTTGGGGCCGATGACGGTGGTGATCAGGCCGGGTTCGATCCGCAACGAGAGCCTGTCGATGATGACGCGCTCGCCGTAGCCGAGGGTGAGGTCCTCGGCGGCGAGCCGATAGTCGGTCATGAGAGCGTTGCCTTCCGATTCACGCGCATGAGCAGGTAGAGCAGGAACGGTCCGCCGCAGGCCGCGGTCACCACGCCGACCGGCAGGTCGGCCGGGAACAGCGTGCGCGCGACCAGATCCGCGCCGACCACGAGCAGCGCGCCGACCAGCGCCGCGCCGACCAGCGGTTCGCCGGGGGCGCGCAGCAGTCGCCGCGCGATCTGCGGCGCCGCCAATGCCACGAAGCCGACCGGACCGACCGCGGCGGTGGCGACGGCCGCCGCGACCACGGCGGCGGTGAGCAGCACCGCCTGTTGCGTCTGGATGCGCACACCGAGCGCTCTGGTGGTGTCCGCGCCGAGACGCAGCGCGGCCAGGGTTCTGGTAGACGCGACGGCGACGCAGGCGGCGAGGGCGAAGGCGAGCGCGGCGGGCGCCAGATGGGATTGGTCGGCGGCATTGAGGGAACCGTTGAGCCACAACTGCACCCGGCTCGCCTCGAGCAGACTGGCTCTCGTCAGCAGCCAACTGATACCGGAGAGCAGCAGCGCGTTGACGCCGATTCCGATCAGCACCAGCCGCAACCCGGACACCCCGTCGCGTCCGATCGCCAAGACATAGATGGCGGCCGCCGTGCCGAGTCCACCGAGGAGGGCGGCCAGCGGCGTGCCGACGGTGGCCGCGAAACCGGTTGTCGCGCCGCCGGTCCCGACAATGACCGCGACCGCGCCCAGGCTCGCTCCCGAGGTGATGCCGAGCATGTCGGCACTGGCCAGCGGATTGCGCAGGATCGACTGGGTCAGCGCGCCGGACAATCCGAGGGCCGCCCCCACCACCACTGCGGTCAGCGCCCGCGGCAGGCGCGATTCCAGAATGATGAAGCGCTGCGCCCGACTTCCGCCGCCGCTCAACACCTCCAGGACCCGGCTCGGCGGAATGTGGGTGTCGCCGAAGGCGATATCGAGGCAGAACAGCGCGAACAGCAACCCGGCCATGCCGAGGGCGAGCGCGATCGCCCTCGGCCGCGCGAGGAAGGAGACCGATCCGATCCGGACCGCCGAGACCAGGGGCGTGCTCACAGCGCCGCCAATCGCCGCCGCCGGACCATGACGAGGAAGAAGGGCGCGCCGAGCGCGGCGAGCATCACGCCGACCTGCACCTCGCCCGGCCGGGCCACCACCCGGCCGACGATATCGGCGAGCAGCAGCGAAAGCGCGCCGAGCACACCGGAATACGGGATGAGCCAGCGGTAGTCCGGACCGGTCCAGACGCGCGCGATATGCGGGACGACCAGACCGAGGAAGGCGATCGGCCCCACCGCCGCGGTCGCGGCCCCGCACAGCAGCACGATCGCGGCCAGCCCCACCGCCCGTCCGCGCCCGAGGTGCACGCCGAGTCCGCGCGCCACCTCGTCGCCGAGGCTCAACAGGTTCAGCGTCGGTCCGGACAGCGCCGCGAGCGCGATACCGACCGCGAGGAAGGGCAGCACCTGCCAGAACACCGAGGCGTCGCGGCCCGAGACCGCGCCGACCACCCAGAACCGGTAGGTGTCCAGTGTGGTGCCATCGAGCAGCACAACGGCATTCGTCATGGCCTGTAGGAAGGCGGCGACCGCCGAACCCGCCAGCACCAGCGCCAACGGGCTCGCCCTCCCGGTCGACGCCGCGCCGAATACCACCAGTCCGGCCAGCAGCGCGCCCGCGAACGCGAACCAGATGTATTGCTCCGGCGCGGTGAAGCCGAACAGGTAGATGCTCAGTGCCGCGAGGAAGGCCGCACCCGCGTTCAGTCCGAGCAATCCGGCGTCGGCCAGCGGATTGCGGGTGTAGCCCTGGATCAGTGCGCCCGCGATGCCCAGGGCCGCGCCGGTCACCGCGGCCAAAGCGGTGCGCGGCAGGCGCAATCCGCGCACGATCTCGGCGGCGGTGTTCTCGGCCGGGCAGCGGAACGGTCCGCCCGCGCAGCCGACGGCATGGGCGAGCGCGTCGAAGACCGCGGCGGGGGACAGCGAGCGCGTTCCGATCATGATTCCCGCCACGGCGAGGACCCCGAGAAGTGCGGTGAGCGCGAGCAATCCGGCGGTGCGGCGGCGCGCGGGCGAGGTGCGACGATGGGTGGGTGGGACGCGCCGTGCGAGGGCGACTCGAGGGTTCACGGCGACGAATAACTCCTGACATCGTGCGGCAGTGCGGGTCTTGCTAGGTCTGGTAAGGCTAACCTATCTTGCAACGGCACCAGTCCGACGAGGAGGTTCGATGCCCGAGCTCATGACAACCTGCGCACCCCGGCGTGCGCACCAGACATTCGGCCGGGTGGGCGCCCGGCTGCGGGGGTTGCAGCCGGAGCATCCGCGCGTCTACGCCGTGGCCGCCATGGCCGACCAGGGCAAACGCCGCTGGTGGCAGCTCGCCGAGGGCGCCGGGGAGGGGCGCGTCGACCTGATGTATCGGCGGCATGCCGCCGAGATGAGCAGTCCGGCCATGGCGGCGGAAGTCGTTGCCACCGCGCTGATCCACGGCATTGTCGGTCGGGTTGCCGCGCTGCTCGTCCTGGAGGGTCGAGCCTGGGATCCCGGACTCGAGAACCTGTGGCTGCACACCGACAATGACGGGGGCCTGGACTGGGCGGGCTTGGCCGACACCACGATTCGCGTGGTCGCGGGTGACCCCCTAGCGGGTGATCGCGGCGTTCTCGTGCTGCCCTGCGGGGAGGCCATGACGCTGTGGTTGGCACAGCGCTGCGCCTCCTCGCTGACGCTGGTGCAGTCGACGCTGGCGCGCTGCGCCCGACTGAGCGCCCGCCGCTTCTGGGAACTGGTCGGCGAATCCGTCACGGGCGCGGCGACTTACGTGCCCGAGTTGGCGCGCACCGATGCGGCGCTCGCGGCCCGTCGCGGCGAGGCGCTGCTCGCCGCGCTCGAGCATCGGGGACTCGCCGCGCGGCGCCTGCGGCTTGCGTAGTTAGGTAAGCCTGACCTATACTTGCCGAGGCGTCAGGATCGAGAGCGAGTCCCGAGGGCTGCGGTGACCCCCGATCCCCTGCCGCGACGGGCTCCATGTTTTCCCACCGCATGGAGCCCGTCGCTCTTTTTCCGAATGCCTTGCGGTGGAAGCCCTTTCTCGTCGTGGCCGGACCCCGGACGCCGGCGTACCGGACATCCGTGTCACGCTGTCGACCATGACACAGCAAGAAGTCTCGGAGAATCGGGCACTGGCCGACGCACTGGCCGAACTGACGCCGGAGGGCACCAACCGACTCAGCGCGGGCACCTTCACCGACGAGATCGGACTGCGCTTCACCGAGGTCACCCCCGACCGGGTGCGCGGCGAACTGGTGGTCACCCCTCGGCTGCTGCAAATGGCGGGCATCGTCAACGGCGGCGTCTACTGCACCGTCATCGAATCCCTCGCCAGCATCGGCGGCGCGGTCTGGTACAACGCCAATGGCAATGTGGGCACCGTCGTCGGCGTCAACAACAACACCGACTTCCTGCGCGCCGTGCGCTCGGGCACCCTGCACGGCGAGGCCACCCCGCTGCATCGCGGTCGACTCCAGCAACTGTGGGTCGTCGTCCTCACCGACGACGAGGGTCGCACCATCTCGCGCGGTCAGGTGCGATTGCAGAATCTGCCGCAGCGCGACTGAACTACGGCGACAGGTCGACCGTCAGCTTGATCAACGCCAGCGCGGCGGCGCACGGATCGGGCGCGGCGCTGTGCGAATGATTGCGCACCCGCCAGGTGACGGTGGTGCCATTGCTGGCCGCGCTCACCGCGCAATCGCCCGGATCCGTCGGCGAGCGCAGGTAGAACCCCGTGGCCGTGGTTCGGGTGCCGAAAATGTCCTGCACGATCGTCAGATGCTCCAGGCGGTAGCCGTCCTGTTCGGCCCGCTGCCACGCCTGCTGCAGCGACTGCTGCCGCACCGCCGTGAAGGTGACATCGGACTGCGCCTCGCCGCGCGCGACGTGCCAAACGCACACCGGCGGATGATGCTGCGGCGTCAGCGAACTGGCGCCGAGCGCCTCGGTGATCTGATCCGGGGTGAGCACCGAGCAGTCGGCGAACGGATCGACGATGGGCGCGGCCGCCCCCGGTCCGTCGGCGGACGAACACCCGGCCACCAGACCGGCCGCCGCCACCGCGCCCACGCCGAGCAGGCGCATCCGCCGTGCGGTCACGGTCGCTCCCTTCCCTCGATCACCACGGCCAAGGCTACCGCCGCCGGGTATCGCCCCGCCCGTTGTCCTCGTCCATCCCATGATGGGCTGTCATCACCGTGACGGATGGGCCTCAGCGTCCGCGCCAACTCCTGCGCCTGCTGTAGGACAGCCAGGTCAGTACCGACTGCTGAAGATAGCGCACGGTGTTGTGCGCGTACTCCGCCTGCTGTCGCACGCCGTCGACATCCGCGCCGAGCAGCCTGATGGCCGCGTCGAGATCGGCTGCGCCGGAGGGGATCTCGGCACCAAGGTGGCGGGCGGCGCGGGACAGTTGCAGTTGGGTGTCCAGGGTGCGGGAGATGGTGCGCTCCGTCGCGTTCAGCCGCGAGATGGTCTCGCCCAGATCGGTATCCCTTGTGGCGGCGTCGATCTCGGCCCGATCGGCATCCAGCGCGGCGGTGACGCCGTGGCCGACGAGTTCGGACGCCTCGTTGAGCGCCCACAGCAGGGCGTACATGACGCCGTGCGGCGAACCGGTCAACGCCGGGTCGCGCCGCATCTTCATCGCGGCGCCGTCGAAGGGGAGGAAGCGTTCCGACGGTTGCAGGGTGACCAGGAAGTCCGCCCCGAGGGCGAAGACGATGGTCTCGCGGGTGACGGCCTCGGCACTGCGGTAGTTGGCGGTGACCGGCAGATAGCGGAAATCGCCGGTCTCCCAGGGGCGTTCACCGGCGGCCGGGAAGTCCACGCCGAGTCGTTCGCGCAGCACGGCGGCGGTGTCGTCGTCGGCGCGGGCCAGCGGGATCCAGTGCCGATGCAGCACCTCGGTATCGAAGCGGCCGTTGGCGGCCCGCAGCAGGGGAGTGGACATCGCGGCTAACGCCGTCCGAGGAGCTGGCCTGCGGTGGAACGCGGTGCGCACCTTGTTGTTTCGGGCTGTTGATTGGTCATGGTCGTACTCCAATGTGTCTACTGGTGGCTGCCCTCGGCGGTACGCACCCGCACCACCGCGGCCGGAACCTGTTGGGGTGCCGACCGTTCGGGTCGAAGGGGGAAGTTCTGGCGGGCGGCGCGCCGGCCGCCGGGCGCGGATCAGCCTCGAGGTGGCGCAACCTGTTTCGCACGGGGTATCCGGTCACCGATGTCGATACTGTCATCCGGCATCCGCCGCTCACCCCGCTTCGTCGTGGTTGCTGCCCGATAGGTGATCCGTGGCGCGAAACGCGCCACCGACCATTAGAGATCACCCCGCTCGCCTCGTCAATCGAAGGTGCAACACCGCACACCCGCGGCGGTCCGCATGACGAATTCCCGCGCGATACATCACGATCCGATACCCGCGGCCCGCTCGGACCGCGCCGTCGGCGAACGCTGATGCGCGCGGTGTCCGGCGGGCGCATGCTGGAGGAGTTGGTTGACACGGTGATCGAATCTTGGGGGTTCGTCGTGGGTGAGGACATGGTGCGAGACGACCGAGATGACACGGCCGCGGACACGGCCCGAAACGACACCGCCGCGGACACGGCCCGAAACGACACCGCCCGAGACGACGGCGCGGCACAGCGGGACGGAGCGGCGATGGACGCCTATTCCCGGACGGTGGTGGCCGTGGCGGCGGCGGTGACACCGCATGTGGCGAGTGTGCGGACCCGGCGCGGGGGTGGTTCGGCGGTGGTCTTCACCGATGACGGCGCCCTACTGACCAATGCGCACGTCGTCGGCGACGCCCTGCGGGGCGAGGCGGTGTTCGCCGACGGGAGCGAGGCGCGTTTCGAGGTGGTCGGGGTGGATCCGCTGTCGGATCTGGCGGTGCTGCGGGTGCGCGGCGGCGCGCCGGGCGCGGCGCCCCTGGGGGATGCGGACCATCTCGTGGTCGGACAGTTGGTGGTGGCGGTGGGCAGCCCGCTGGGGTTGGCGGGGTCGGTGACGGCGGGTGTGGTGAGCGCGTTGGGTCGCGCGGTGCCGGTGGCCTCGCGGCGGGCGGGTCGGGTGATCGAGGACGTCATCCAGACCGATGCCGCGCTGAATCCGGGCAATTCCGGTGGTGCGTTGGCCAATTCGGCGGCCAGGGTGGTCGGGATCAATACCGCGGTGGCCGGTATCGGACTCGGCCTGGCGATCCCGATCAATCGGACCACCCGCCGCATCATCACCACGCTGCTGCACGAGGGCCGGGTGCGTCGCGCCTACCTCGGACTCGTGGGCGTTCCCGCGCCGCTGCCCGCACCCGTGGCCGCCCGCACCGGTCAGGACGCGGGTGTGCGCATCGTGGACATCGTGCGCGGCGGCCCGGCCGAGCAGGCGGGTCTGCGTCGCGGCGATCTGGTGCTGAGTGTGGCCCGCGCCGAGGTCCGCGACGCCCAGGGCATTCAACGTCAACTCTTCGACGACGCGATAGGCCGTTCCCTACCGGTCACCGTGCTGCGCACCGGTGCGATGGTCGACGTGATCGCCGTCCCCATCGAACTGCCCGGTGACTGATACCGAGGTGTCCGGTCAGTCCCGCGCGGCGACCGGCACCGGTGTTTCGACCTCGTCGAGTCGCCACCGCATATCGACGAGCAACCCGATAACACCGATGGCGAAGCAGATCACCGTCACCACGATCGAGGCGACGCTGAGGTGGCCGGTCAGCGCGTCGCCGAGCAGAACGGTGCCGACGGTGCCGGGAATGATGCCGAGGAAGGTGGCCAGCAGATAGGGCGCGAAGGGTATCGCGGACAGGGCGGCGCAGTAGTTGACGACGGAGAACGGTGCGGCGGCGATGAGGCGCAGCGAGCCGACCGCGAGCCAACCGCGGCGGGCCAGATGGCGGTTGACGGCGCGAACGGCGGGGTGGGTGAGGCGCTTGGCGACGCGCTCGTGATCGAGGGCGCGCACGAGTCCGAAGGCGAGGACGGCGCTCACAGTGGTCGCGCCGACGGCGACCAGGATGCCGATCCACGGGCCGAACAGTAGGCCGGCGCTGAGGGTCAGCACGGTGCGCGGGAAGGGTGCGATGGTGATCAGAACGTGGGCGAGGAAGAACAGCAGGACGAACGAGGGGCCGATGGCGTGCGCCCACTGCTGGATCTCGCGCGGGCCGGGCAGTGGAACCAGTAGCGCCGCACCGAAGACCGCGAGTACACCGACGACGAGTGCCGCGGTGCGCGGGTCACGGATCAGCCTGGTCACTCGGCACAGCGTACCGCTCGGATCTGTTTCGCCCGCCCACGCGCCGGACTACCATCGAACTCGGCGCGATGGTTTCGATTCCTCCGCGTTGAACTGCGCGAACCCGAGATCGTTCGCCATGCGAAGCAGCCACACAGTGCCATGCGAATATCGTGCGAAGTATGGGCGGGTGCCGCGGTATCCGGTATTCCTGAGGTGACCGGCGGTAATCGGCCGAACCGAGCGCGGTACCTTGCGTCACCGCGCGATCCGGAATGGAGCGCCGCCACGATGGAACAGAAAGCTGCGACGATGCCGAGTGGTTCAGATCCCGTGCCCGACTATGCCGCCTGGCGCAAGGGCGTGGCCGGTGTGCTGGCGAAGGCGCGGCGCGTCGACACCGCCGACCTGCCCGCGGAGCCGGAGCATCTGCTCGATGCCCGCACCTATGACGATGTGACCATCGCCCCGCTGTACACCCGCCGCGACGAGCGCCCCGAGTTGCCGCTGCCGGGCGTGTACCCATTCGTTCGCGGTCGCGACGCCACCCGCGACGCGCACCGCGGATGGTTCGCCTGCGCGCGGATCACCGAACCCGAGGCGACAGCCGCCAATCGCGAACTGCTGACGGGTCTGGAGAACGGTATCGGCGCGGTCTGGCTGCGGGTGGGCGCGCACGGCGTCGCGGTCGAACGGATGTCGACGGCGCTGTCGGGTCTGCTGTTCGAGCTCGCCCCGCTGGTGCTCGAGGCCGGTTCGGCGGCGAACGCGGCGGCCACGCAGGTGTTCTCGCTGCTGGATGCCGATACGCCGCAGCGGCGCGCCGATATTCAGGTCTATCTGGGTGCGGGTCCGCTGACCAGCAGGTTCGTCGGCGCCGACGATATCGGGCTGGACGAGACGGTGGAGTTGGTGCGCCGCGCGGCGGCCCGCGCCGAGACGGTGCGGGCGATCACCGTGTCCGGCACCGTCTTCCACGAGGCGGGCGCCTCCGACGCGCAGGAACTCGGCGCCGCCGTCGCCGCGGGTCTGGAGTATCTGCGTGTGCTCACCGATTCGGGCGTCGATATCGCGGACGCGTTCGGCCAGTTGAGTTTCCGCTTGGCCGCCACCGACGACCAATTCGCCACCATCGCGAAATTCCGCGCGGCGCGTCGGATCTGGGCCAGGGTGGCGCATGTGTGCGGGGCGCCCGCCTTCGGTGGCGCGCCGCAGCACGCGGTCACCTCGGCGGCCATGATGACCCAGCGCGATCCGTGGGTGAATATGCTGCGCACCACGCTGGCCTGCTTCGGCGCTGGTGTGGGCGGCGCGGATCTGGTGACGGTGCTGCCCTTCGATTCCGCTTTGCCGCCCGGCGAATTGGGGGTATCCAAGGCGTTCGCCGAGCGCATGGCCCGCAATACCCAGTTGCTGCTGCTCGAGGAGTCACATCTGGGGCATGTGCTCGATCCGGCGGCCGGTTCCTGGTATGTGGAGGACTACACCGCCGAATTGGCCGAGAAGGCTTGGGAATTCATGCAGGAGTTGGAGGCGGCGGGCGGCTACCGCGCCGTGCTCGACTCCGGGTTGCTGGCCGAGCGGATCGGCGCGACAGCGGCGCGGCGCGATCGCGATATCGCGCACCGCGCGACGACGGTCACCGGCGTCAACGAATTCCCGAATCCGGTGGAGGCCCCGCTGTCGGCGGCGGCGCGGCGGCCCGGCCCGAATGCCCGCTACGGTGCGGCTTTCGAGGCGCTGCGCGACCGCTCCGACGCCTACCTGGCCGCGCACGGCGCGCGGCCGAAGGCGCTGCTGGTGCCGCTCGGCTCGGTGGCCGAACACAATGTGCGGGTCACCTGGTCGGCGAATCTGTTGGCTTGCGGCGGTATCGAGGCCGTCAATCCCGGCCCGCTGAGCGTGGCGGCCATCGCCGAGGCCGCCGCCGAATCCGGCGCGCGGATCGCGGTGCTGTGCGGGGCCGACGCCCGCTACGCCGAGCAGGCGGGCCATGCGGTCGAGCGTTTGCGCGCGGCGGGTGTGCGCACGGTGCTGCTGGCCGGTGCGGCCAAGGCGGTGGCCGAGGTGGCCGAGGATATGCGCCCGGATGGGTATCTCGCCGCGAAGATGGATGCGGTCGAGGCGCTTTCGGGTCTGTTGGAGAAGGTGGGTGCCTGATGACACTGGGTGGTATAGAACATCTTGGGATTGAACATCGCATCGGCAGTTTCGCCGACGTGCCGCTGACCGCGCCGCAGCCCGCGCCGGTCGCGGCCGAGCAGGTCGCGGCGTTCGTGGCGGACGCCGCCGCGGCGAACAACTACACCCCCGAGCAGTTGGTGTGGTCCACGCCCGAGGGGATCGACGTGCCGCCGATCTTCACCGCGGCCGATCGTGCGGTCGCGGTGGCCGAGGGCTATCCGCTCGACAGTGTGCCGGGTATCGCGCCGTTCGTGCGCGGCCCGTATCCGACCATGTACGTGAACCAGCCGTGGACGATTCGCCAGTACGCGGGCTTCTCCACGGCGGCCGACTCGAATGCCTTCTACCGCCGCAACCTGGCCTCCGGACAGAAGGGCCTCTCGGTGGCCTTCGACCTGGCCACCCATCGCGGTTACGACTCCGACCATCCCAGGGTGCAGGGCGATGTCGGAATGGCCGGTGTGGCCATCGATTCCATTCTCGACATGCGCCAACTGTTCGATCAGATCCCGCTCGATCAGGTCAGCGTCTCGATGACGATGAACGGCGCGGTGCTGCCCATCCTCGCGCTGTACGTGGTGGCCGCCGAGGAACAGGGCGTTTCCCCCGAACAATTGGCCGGAACCATTCAGAACGACATTCTGAAAGAGTTCATGGTCCGCAATACCTACATCTATCCGCCGCGACCGTCGATGCGGATCATCTCCGATATCTTCGCCTACACCAGCGCGCGGATGCCCAAGTTCAACTCCATCTCCATCTCCGGCTACCACATCCAAGAGGCCGGTGCCACAGCGGATTTGGAACTCGCCTACACCCTGGCCGACGGCGTCGAGTACCTCAGGGCCGGTATCGCGGCGGGCATGGAGGTCGACAAGTTCGCGCCGCGACTATCGTTCTTCTGGGCCATCGGCATGAACTTCTTCATGGAGGTGGCCAAGCTGCGGGCCGGGCGGCTGCTGTGGAGCGAGCTGGTAGCGAAATTCGAGCCCAAGAGCGCGAAATCGCTGTCGCTGCGCACCCATTCGCAGACCTCGGGCTGGTCGCTCACCGCGCAGGACGCCTACAACAATGTGGCGCGCACCTGTATCGAGGCGATGGCCGCGACCCAGGGCCACACCCAGTCGCTGCACACCAACGCCCTCGACGAGGCGCTGGCGCTGCCGACGGATTTCTCCGCCCGCATCGCCCGCAACACCCAGCTGCTCATTCAGCAGGAGTCCAACACCACCCGCCCGATCGATCCGTGGGGCGGCTCCTACTACGTGGAGTGGCTGACCCACCAGCTGGCCAACCGCGCCCGCGCGCACATCGCCGAGGTGGAGGCGCACGGCGGTATGGCGCAGGCGATCTCGGAGGGCATCCCGAAGCTGCGCATCGAGGAGGCGGCCGCCCGCACCCAGGCCCGCATCGATACCGGTCAGCAGCCGGTGATCGGGGTCAACAAGTACCAGGTGGAGGAGGACCAGCAGGTCGAGGTCCTCAAGGTCGACAACTCCAGGGTGCGCGCCGAGCAGATCGAGAAGTTGGCACAGCTGCGCGCGGAACGCGATTCGGTGGCCGTCGAGCGCGCTCTGGCCGAATTGACCAGGGCCGCCGCCGCATCCGAGGGCGGAATGGCCAATAACCTGCTGGCCCTCGCCATCGACGCGGCCCGCGCCAAGGCCACCGTCGGCGAGATCTCCGACGCGCTGGAAAAGGTGTACGGTCGCCATCAGGCCGAGATCCGCACGCTGTCCGGGGTCTACCGGGACGAGGCAGGGAAGGTCACCAATATCACCAAGGCGAGTGAACTGGTGGAGGAGTTCGCGGAGGCGGAGGGTCGCCGTCCGCGCATCCTGGTCGCCAAGATGGGCCAGGACGGCCACGATCGCGGGCAGAAGGTGATCGCCACCGCCTTCGCCGATCTGGGCTTCGACGTGGACGTGGGTCCGCTGTTCCAGACGCCGGAGGAGGTGGCCCAGCAGGCGGCGGACAACGACGTGCACGTGGTCGGGGTGTCCTCGCTGGCGGCGGGTCATCTCACGCTGGTGCCCGCGCTGCGGCGGGCGCTGGCCGAGGTCGGGCGGCCCGAGATCATGGTCATCGTGGGCGGTGTCATCCCGCCGGGCGATTTCGACGAGCTGTATCGGGCGGGGGCCGCGGCCATCTTCCCGCCGGGCACGGTCATCGCCGACGCGGCCATCGATCTGCTGAAGAAGTTGGGCGCGGAACTGGGTTACGAGATCGGCATCGTCGCCGGATGAGTGCGGTGCACGGCGATTCGGCTCCGAGTGCCGCGCACTCTGATTCATCGCAGAGTGCCGCGCACTCTTATTCATCACAGAGTGCCGCGCACTCCGATGCGTCAGCGCCTGCGCCGCACTCTGATCCACCGCCGCGTGGCCGTGTGATCGATGTGGACGCGCTCGCCGACGCGGTGCGCGCGGGGGAGCGGGCCGCGTTGGCGCGGGCCATCACGCTGGTCGAGTCGACGCGGTCGGATCATCGCGAGCTGGCGCAGCGGCTGCTGCTGCGGCTCACCGCGGCGGCGGCGCGGATCGTCTCCAATCGGGTGGGGATCACCGGTGTGCCCGGCGTCGGCAAGTCGACCTTCATCGATGCCCTCGGCATGCAGTTGATCGAGCGCGGTCACAAGGTCGCGGTGCTGGCGGTGGATCCGTCCTCGACCAGGACCGGCGGGTCGATCCTCGGCGACAAGACCCGCATGGCGCGTCTGTCGGTGCGGCGGGAAGCCTATATTCGTCCCTCGCCGACGGCGGGCACGCTGGGTGGCGTGGCCAAGGCGACCCGCGAGACCATCGTGCTGCTCGAGGCGGCGGGCTATGACGTGATCCTGGTGGAGACCGTCGGCGTCGGCCAGTCCGAGGTGACGGTGGCGGCCATGGTGGACGTGTTCTGCTTCCTCACCCTGGCCCGCACCGGAGATCAGTTGCAGGGCATCAAGAAGGGTGTGCTGGAGCTGGCCGATCTGGTCGCGGTCAACAAGGCGGACGGCAAGCACGAGATCGAGGCCAAGGCCGCGGCGCGGGAATTGGCGGGCGCGCTGCGGCTCATCCATCCGCGCGAGGCGCTGTGGCGGCCCCCGGCGCTCACCATGAGCGGCCTGGAAGGCATTGGCCTGGACAAGTTCTGGGATACGGTGCTCGAACACCGTCGCGTGCTCACCGAGGCGGGCGAATTCGCCGAGAAACGTCGCCGTCAGCAGGTGGACTGGACCTGGACCATGGTGCACGACCAGCTCCTGCGCCGCCTGAGCGACCATCCGAAGGTGAAAGCCGTTCGCGCCCAAGTGGAGAAGGATGTCCGCGACGGCACCGTCACCGCCGCCATGGCCGCCGCGGAAATCCTGGACGCCTTCGACAGTTGAGCTATTCGATCCCGAAAAGCTCGGCAGCGTTGTGGTGGAACACCTTTCGCAGCCAGTCCGGGCCGAGGTCGAGGCGTTCGACGGCCTGCACGGCGTGCTGGTATGGGTAGGGGATATTCGGAAAGTCGCTGCCGAAGAGGATGCGATCGCCGAACGCGCTCAGGCGATGGCGTTCACCGGGTGGGAAGGGGTCGGCCTCCTCGAAGAAGTCCGTGAACGCCATGGTGGTGTCCAGGCGCAGATTCGGGGACCGCTCGACGAGATCGAAGAATCCGGTGTACTCGGGCGCGCCCATGTGCGCGATGATCAGCGACAGGCGCGGGAAGCGGCGCAGTAGTTCGGCCAGCGGTTCTGGCCCGGTGAATTCGGTGGCCACCGGGCCGGACCCGCAGTGGATGAGCACCGGCGTGCCCGCCTCCTGCAGCATCTCCCACACCGGATTCAGCAGCGGGTCGGCGGGATGGAATCGGCCGACCTGAATGTGCACCTTGAACAGTCGGGCGCCGCGCTCCAGCGCCGCCGCGACATAGCTGTCCGCGTCGTGCTCCGGGTAGAAGGTGGCGGTGTGCAGGCAATCCGGTGTGCGCGCGGCGAATTCGGCGGTCCACTCGTTGAGCCATGCCGCCATGTCGGGGCGGTGCGGGTAGACCAGCGAGCCGAAGGCGCGAACGCCGAAGCTGCGCAGGGTCTTCAGTCGGACCTGCTCGTCGTCGCGGTAGGCGATGGGCCACTCCCGCCCCACCAGCGGACCCGCCGTGTCGAAGTACGCCCACACCTTGCGCATGACCTGTTCGGGCATGAAATGCGTGTGCACGTCGATGATTCCGGGCAGCCCGAGTCGGGCGCGGAACTCGGCCAGGTAGGTGACGTCGTTGTCCACCGTTACTCCTAGTGTGTCGCGGGCGGATAGACCGACCGCGCGTACTCGCCGATCCGGTCGATCAGGCGGTCGAAGAACCGCGCCGGATCGGTGCCGACGACAATGTCGGCATTGGGTTCGCGTCCCCACATCCCGGACCAGTCGGCCACGGTGGCGCCCCTGGTGAGGGTGCCCGCCAGTTCGACGTCCACCGTCGCCGGACGGACCCGCGCCAGCTCGTGATCCAGTGCGACCGCCGCCGCGAACGGGTCGTGCATGTGCGCGAGGTAGCCCAGGTCCAGGTGGTGGTGGAAGTCGAAGTAGAAGCGCACCGCGTCCAGGAGGTAGCGCACGATCGGATTGCTCGCCGCCGATCTGGCCCCGGCCGGATCGGACTCCGAAACCCGTTCCACCGGAAGGCTTCCCGCGCGTTCGGCCAGCCGGACCAGGTGGTCGGGACGCATCTCGATGGTCTCGGTGATATCGAGCGCGCACACGATCGGCCGGTTGGCGGCGACCGAGAAGGCGTCGTAGACCTCCTTGGTCGCCTCCGGATCGACATACACATTCCACTCGTTGGTGGGAGTGGTGTTGCCGGGATGGTTGAAGGCGCCGCCCATGATCACCAAACGGCGCAGCAGCCGCGGCAGTTCGGGTTCCAGGCGCAGGGCCAGCGCGAGATTGGTGAGCGGGCCGGTGCACAGTCCGACGATCTCGCCGGGATGCGCCCGCACCCGCTCGACCCAGAGTTCGGCGGCCGACAGGGTTGAGAGGGTGCGGGCGGACGGCGGCAACTCGGCGTAGCCGATGCCGTGCGGACCGTGGGTGTCCTCGGTGGTGCGCAGCGGTATCGCCAGCGGTTCGGCCGCGCCGAGCGCTACCTCGATCTCCGGTGCGCGGCACAGGTCGAGCAGTGCGAGATTGTTCGCCGCGACCTGCGCGGCGGGCACATTGCCCGCGGTGGAGGCGATACCGACGATCTCGGCGTCGGGGGAGGAGAGCAGGTAGAGCAATTCGAGCGAATCATCGATACCCGTATCGATATCCATCATGATCTTCTGCCGCACGGCTCGACTTTAATGGTTCGGGCGTGCGGTTCAGTAGGTGGGCAGTACGTAGTCGTCGGTCTTGCCGAAGAACATCTTGGCCACCAGCGGCCGCAGCGGTTTGGCCATCATGATCTTGATGGTCAGCCGCATCATCTTCAAGCCGAACGCCGAATCGGGGAGCATCCGCGACAGACCGCCGCCCGGAATCTCCTGTGCCTTCTCGAGGAATGGCCGGAGTTGCTGCTCGTGCCTGGCCAGCGCGCCGGTGAGGTCGTCGGGGGTGGCGGCGATCTCACCCGCCAGGACGTAGGCGCCGACGATCGCCATGGCGGTGCCCATTCCGGTCATCGGCGATCCGCAGTATCCGGCGTCGCCGAGCATGACGACCCGACCTTTGCTCAGTGTCGGGAGATCCACCCTGGCCAGGATATCGAAGTAGAAGTCGTCCGCGCGGTCCATGGCGGCCACCACGGTCTCGGCGTGCCAGCCCGCGCCCGTCAGATGGTCGCGAATGCGCTGCTTCTGTGCCGCGGGATCCCGGCGCAGCGCCGGATCTTCCGGAATGCGCAGCGAGATGATGGCCTTGCAGGTGTCCGGGTCGTAGTCGGGGCGAATGCCGAAGTTGGCCTTGGGCACGGTGCGCAGCGCCATCCAGCCCGGCTTGATGTCCGACGGCGTGGGGAGGGTGAAGAAGGAGATGTATCCGCCGAGGTAGGTGCGGAACTGCTCCTCCGGACCGAAGACGAGGGCGCGGGTGGTCGAGTGCAGCCCGTCCGCGCCGATGACGAGGTCGAAGCGCTCGGTGCCGCCGGAGGCGAAGGTGACGTCCACCCCCGAATCGTCCTGGCGCAGGTCGGTGATCCAGTCGCCGTAGCGGTAGTCGAGCCAACCGTCCGCGGCCTCGGCCACCGCGTCCAACAGGACCTGGTTGAGGTCGCCGCGGCTGATCTCGATATCGGCGATGGGACCTTTGCCGTCGAACATCTCGACGGGCATGACACCGAATTCGCGCCCCTGCGCGTCGACGTGGGCGAAGCCGAGTTCGTGCAGTTGGGTCTTGCGGATACCCGCCATCAGGCCCATGCGCTCGGCCACCTCGCGGCTGGCGCCGCGCAGGTCGACCGCTTGGCCGCCGGGGCGCGGTGCGGCGGCGCGTTCGAGGACGGTCGTCCGGATGCCGGCCCGAAGTAGTTGCAGCGCAACGGCATTGCCCGCGATTCCGCCGCCGGAGACCAGGATGTGGATGTCGTGACCGGTGGTGCCCATGATGTGTTCCCCTCGGGATGGATCGAATGTCTTAGACAAATGTGCCACACGGTTGGCACATTTGTCTAGTACAAATGTCTGAGACGTTGTAACCTGGAGAGATGGGAAATCGAGAGGATCTATTGGCGGGGGCGCGCAAGGTCATCGTGGAGCGCGGCCTGGCCAAGGCGACGGCCCGTGATATCGCGGCGGCGGCGGGGGTGAGCCTGGCGGCGATCGGCTATCACTTCGGCTCCAAGGAGGCGTTGCTCACCGAGGCACTGGCCATGTCGCTGGGCAATGCCATCGGCGACGGGATGGATGCGCTGATCCTCGAATCGACCGGCGAATCCCCGATGGCGGGGTTCGCGCATCTATGGAACGGCATGTCGAAGGTCTTCGCCGACAACCGCGACTTCATGATGGCGAGCCTGGAGAATATGGTCCGGGTGGCGCGCTCGCCCGAGGAGCAACGCTTTTTCGTCGAGGCGCTGCCGGAGGTCTACGCCGGTCTCGCGACAGGTTTACGACAGGCGCATCCGCGGCTCGACGCCGAACAAGCCCACGCCATCGCCCAGCTGTACTGGGTGATGGTGCAGGGTCTGGGAGTGCTGTCGGCCATCTTGCCGGGGGCCGAGGTGGCCGATGGTGATCGATTGGCCGAAGCCGTCGCGGCACTGAATGACGTGTCCGACGAGTGAGGGACGGCTCCGCGCCGGTATATTCGCCCGGCGCAGGATGCTCCGGCTCAACGAGTGGGAACCAACCAGGCCGGGGCGCTCGAACCATAGGCCGGTGCGGGCCAGGCGTAATCCGGATACTCCGCGAGCGCGGGCGCCGCGGTGACGGTACCACCGTGGCGGACCGTATCGGCCGGATCCGGCCGGGCGGCGGGCGGATGGTCGACCGCGCGCCCCGGTGCGGCCAACAGCCAGGACGCGGTGCGCGCCAAGGACACTCGCACATCGCGGCCGTGACCGTCGCGCGCGCGGGCCACCAGCGCGTCGATGACACCCGCGGCGAGCAGATATCCGGTGGCGTGATCGAGAACCTGCGCGGGCAGCGCACCCGGTACGGCGGGCGCGCCCTCGATGATCGAAATCCCGCTCGCCGCCTGGACGATGCTGTCGAAACCGCGTCGCCCGCCCCACGGACCGACCTCACCCCATGCGCTGACCCGACCGTGCACCAGACCGGGATGCGCGGCGGCGCTGACCCCCGTCAGCGCGCCGGGACGATACCCGGTGATCAGCACGTCGGCGGCGGCGAGTAGTTCGTGGAAAACCTGCCACTGCGCGTAGAGGTCCAGGCGCAGCGACCGCTTGCCCTGGCACATATCCGCGTACAGCGCCGGAAGCTCCGGCAGCAGCGGCGGATCGATGCGCAGCACATCCGCGCCGAGCAGTGCCAGCGCCCTGGTGGTGACCGGACCGGCGAGCACCCTGGTCAGATCAAGGACGCGCACGCCGCGCAGCGGTTGCAGCGGTGCGGCATCCAGGGACAGCCCCGCCCCGGTGTCACGGTCGGCGCGGGCGTGCATGGCGACCAGCGGTCCGGCGGCCGCGATTCGCCCCTCCGGACTCTCGGCCCACTCCCGCTCGGTGCGCACCCGCACCGCGACCGCGCCGCACGCGGCGGCCGCGTCCTCGATATCGCCCGCGCGGCGCATGGCCAAGGCCGCCTCGGCGTATTCCAGCGGTGCGTCGGCGGGCAGTTCGAGCGCGGCCAGCAGCCGAGCCCGGTGGTGCGGGTAGTTGGCGTGGGTGCGCACCCATCCGTCGAAGGTGGGAAAGAATCCGGACAGCTCCGCGAACGAGGACTGCGCCCTGTTGTCGAGGCGCAGCAGGTGGTCACTGGCGAAGGAGGCGTTGATGCGCGCCGGGTCGATGCGGTGGGCGACCGGGTGCAGTCCGCGCGCGGTCCTGATACGGTTGCTCGCCGCGGTGAACGCGGCGACCGAACCCGCGGCCAAGGCCCAAACCGGTAGCGTCGCAGCTAAGTTGGCGCCCGGATCGGGTGCCGGGGCAATACCGGATGGAGCGAGGCCGATTCCCGCTTCGTAGTCGTGGACCAGCCATTGGTGCGCGTTCACCCGACCGAGAGTAGTTGTTTCCCGACAGGAGGGAGTCAGACGTGAGCACCACCATCGGCGCGGGCACGTGGCTGCGTGTGCTGCGGGAGGTCGCGACCCCGAGGGACCAGTTGGTGTGCTTCCCGCCCGCAGGTGCTTCGGTGCACGCCTACCGGGATCTGGCGCGGCGCTTCGGGCCGGGTATCGCGGTGGCGGCCGTCCAATATCCCGGTAGGCAGGACCGATTGGGAGAGCAGCCCGTTCCCGATATCGCGATATTGGCCGAACATGTGGCGGGCGAGATCCTGAGTCAGGGGTCCGTCGAGCGGCTGGCCCTATTCGGTCACAGCATGGGGGCGACGGTCGCCTTCGAGACCGCTCGGCGACTGGAGCGGGCGGGCCAGTCGGTGACGCGCCTGTTCGTGTCCGGGCGCATCGCGCCGCCCGTGCACCACACCGGTCGACTGCACCTGGGGTCGGACGCGGCCTTGATCGGCGATCTGGAGCGGCTGGCCAACGATCCGGCCACCGTATCCATCCTGCGCGACGAGCCGAGCCTTGCCGAACTGGTGCTGCCCGCCGTGCGCGCCGACTACCAAGCTGTGGAAACGTATGTGTACCAGGAGGGTTCGCCGCTGAGATGCCCGATCTCGGCCCTGGTGAGCACCGAGGACCCCACGGTCACCGAGGCGCAGACCCGCGACTGGAGCGAACACACCGCCGCCGAATTCGACCTGCGAACCTTCCCCGGCCGTCACTTCTACCTGGAGGAAAAGGGTCGCGCCGTCGCGGATTTCGTCACCCGACAACTCGGGTAGTCGGGTGCGGGTGGGCGTTGATCCGGCGCTGCCGCAACCAGATCCAACCCACCCACGAGATCCCGACCAGCACGGCGACCACTACCCGCACCACGCCGAGCAGATGCTCCGGATAGAGCACCCCGGTGATGTAGTGGGCGATGAACCCGCTCGGCGGCAACCCGGCCTCGCCCGCGCGATGCCTGGCCCAGTTCTCCAGATACGTCAGCGGACAGTCGAGCCCGAACAGCACCGTGCCGAAACCCCACCCCGCCGCGAGCACGTGCAGCCACAGGGTGCGCGGCCAGCGCCACGCCAGATATCCGCCGACCACCACATACGCCACGAAGGCGAAATGCGCCGCCGCGACGGCGTCGGCCATCAGCCGAAACAGCACACCATCAGGTTAGACCCCTACCACTGCGCGGCCCGGTAATCCTTGAGGAAGCAGCCGAAAATGTCGGTTCCGTTCTCGCCCTGGACAATCGGGTCGTACACCCTGGCCGCGCCGTCGACCAGATCGAGCGGGGCATGGAATCCGGCCTCGGCCAGTCGGATCTTGGTGTAGTGCGGGCGCTCGTCGGTGATCCAGCCGGTATCCACGGCCGTCATCAGGATGCCGTCGGCCTCGAACATCTCGCGCGCACTGGTGCGGGTGAGCATATTCAGCGCGGCCTTGGCCATATTGGTGTGCGGATGGCCCGCACCCTTGTAGGCCCTGGCGAACTGCCCCTCCATCGCCGACACGTTCACGATGTACTTGCGCCGGGCCGCCGCCGCGGCCAGCGCCGGACGCAGTCGCGAGACCAGGATGAACGGCGCGACCGAATTGCACAGTTGCACCTCGAGCAGTTCGGTGGGATCGACCTCCGCGACGGTCTGCACCCAACTGTTGGTGTGCGCGAGATCGGGCACCAGCCCGCCCGCGTCGATCGCGACACCGCGCGAAATCCGTTCCGGCGCGGCCGATCCCGCCACCAGGGCGAGTTCGGCGACCGCCTGTGGGGTCAGCGCGGGCGTCAGCGAGGCGGTGAGCGCGGCGGGGTGGGCCTGCGAGGTTTTCCCGAAGGTGACCAATTCGGGCAGCGTGCCCGCGGGCAGCGGCGCGGATTCCGCGTCGACCAGCGCGCTGTACGCACCGGGGGAGCGGCGCACGGTCTGGGCGGCATTGTTGATCAGGATATCGAGCGGCCCCTGCGCGGCCACATCATCGGCCAAGGCCACCACCTGCGCCGGGTCGCGCAGATCGATGCCGACCACGCGCAGCCGGTGCAGCCAGTCTGCGCTGTCGTCCATGGCGGTGAAGCGGCGGATGGCGTCGTGCGGGAAACGGGTGGTGATGGTGGTGTGCGCCCCGTCGCGCAGCAGCCGCAGCGCGATGTACATGCCGATCTTGGCGCGACCGCCGGTGAGCAGCGCTCGCCTGCCGGTGAGGTCGGTGCGGGCATCGCGTTTGGCGTGGCTGCTCGCCGCGCACTGCGGGCACAGTTGGTGGTAGAACGCGTCGACGGTGTTGTAGTGCTGTTTGCAGATGTAGCAGGCGCGCGACCGGATCAGCGTGCCCGCGCTCGCGCCCTCGGCGGTCGAGGCGAGCCGGATCCCCGCCGTCTCGTCATCGATGCGGGTGGGCGAACCCGTGGCTGTCGCGGCGACCACGGCCCGATCCGCGTCGGCTACCTTGTCGCGTCGTTCGATGCGCCTGCGGCGCTTGAGCTGCTTGAACATATGGCCGACGGCGCGCTGCACGGCCACCGAATCGGGATGATCCTTGTCCAACTCGCCTGCCAGGTCGAGCACCCGCAGGCAGGTGGCGAGCTCATCGGGGTCGATCGTGGTCTCGGCCATCGGAACCGGTGTCATCCTTCGCTGAACAGGTATTCGAACCCGTCCATTGTGGCAAACCCCCGGCGGGCGCCTTTTCAGGCGGGTCGAATCGAGGCCCGATCGGCGCGCAGGTCGTCGATGAAGTTGGCCAGCGCCTCGGCCACCAGCAGCGGTTCGGTGACGGGCAGCCAATGGTCGGCGGGGACCGCGCGCCGCCACAACCGGTCGACCCAGCGACCGGAACAGTCGTAGGCCGCGGCGGGCACCAGCGCGTCGGCCGTATCGACCAGTATCTGCACCGGGACGGCGGTGCGGCGCAGGCGCGGGCTGCGCAGGTGATGGGTCAGATTGACCGCCGCGATGCGGACGCCCGCGACGGCGTCGGCGCGCCAGGTGGGTGCGATACGCGCCGGGACGGGCGCGCTGCCGCCGACCTGCTCCAGCAGCAGAGCCCGCAGCCGCGGTGTGCAGAATCGGCGCGCCACCGCCGCGCCGGGGGTGAGCGCCGCGCGGGCGAGCCCGTACCAGGCGACCGGATCGGTGGCGGCGCGTCGCGCGTGCGGCGCCAGCGCGCGCAGCCACAGCCCGACGTGATCGAGGTTCGGCCCGGAAATGGCGGTGTAGGAGGCGATTCGGGTACTCGCGCGGGGATCGCAGACCGCCTCCCACAGCTGCACCGCGCCCCAGCCGTGGCCGCAGGCGTGCACCGGCCGGTGCGGGCTGGCGGCATCGATGACGGTGAAGAAGTCGGCGGCCAGATGGTCGAGTCGGTAGGCGGCCGGATCGGGTGCGGAGCCGGAGCGTCCGTGGCCGCGCACGTCGTAGCAGATGACCCGGAATCCGTCGGACAGCAGCGCCGCGACCGTGGCCCACACCCGGTGGGTGTCGGTGAGCCCGTGCACCAGCACGAGCGGTTCGCCCGCGGGGTCGCCCCATTCGTAGACGGCGATGCGCCCGCCCGCGCCGCGCACCGTCGAGTGCCGGTGCGGGCGGGGGAGTTCCGCGTCGGGGGGTGGGTCCAGCGGTTCGGTCATGGGGTGCCTCGGTGTGGGACGGACGGCCCGGTGCCGCTCATACGCCGGTACCGATAGTACGGCGCGGCGCCTGCTGTGCCTATCTCGCGCGAATCACGTTGCGGCGCAGATTCTTCCGTAGCCGTCGGGGTAGCGGCGACTAGTTGTTGACAATATGCCAATAGTGCGCGACGCTGAGGCCAATCCGGCGACGGGCCGGTGGGCGAGAGGAGCGGACCGATGGCACGCCGGGCGTGGAGCGATACCGAGGTCGAGATGCTGCGCAACCTGACGCGCGATTTCTTCCTGCGGGAGGTGATGCCGCACGAGGCGGAGTTCGTCGCCCAGGGCCATCCGGATCGCGGCCTCTACAACCGTGCGGGCGAGCTGGGCCTGCTGTGTGCGGCCATCCCGACCGAATACGGCGGTGGTGGCGGCACTTTCGCGCATGAGGCGGCCATCATCGAGGCGCAGGCGCGGTCCGGGGACGGTTCGCTCGGCATGCCCGTGCACAGTTCCATCATCGCGCCCTACCTGCATACCTTCGGCTCCGAGGAGCTCAAGCAGCGGGTGCTGCCGCAGGCCGCCAGTGGGGAAGTGGTGCTGTCCATCGGCATGACCGAACCCGGCACCGGTTCGGATCTGCAGAACATCAAGACCCGCGCGGTGCGCGAGGGCGACGAATACGTCATCACCGGCTCCAAGATCTTCATCACCAACGGCTGGTTGTGCGACGGCATCCTCATCGCCGCCAAGACCGATCCGGACCGGGGTGCGGCGGGCGTATCCCTGTTGTACGCCGAAGTCGGCCCGGACACACCGGGTTTCACCCGCGGCCGCATCCTCGACAAGATCGGCGGCAAGGCCCAGGACACGGCCGAACTGTTCTTCGACGGCCTGCGGGTGCCCGCGGCCAACCTGCTCGGCCCCACCGAAGGGCAGGGCTTCTATCAGATGATGACGATGCTGGCCCAGGAGCGGCTGGTCACCGCCATCATGGCGGTCAGCATGATGGAACGCGCCGTCGAGTTGACCATCGAGTACACCAAGGGCCGCGAGGCATTCGGCAAACCGCTGTTCGCCATGCAGAACACGAAATTCGAACTCGCGGAATGCGCGACGCTGGCTGAAGTCGGTCGCACCTTCCTCGACGACTGCATCATCAAACACCTCAACGGCGGCCTCGATATTCCCACCGCCGCGATGGCCAAGTACTGGCTCACCGATCAACTCGGTATCGTGGTCGACCGCTGCCTGCAACTGTTCGGCGGCTACGGCTATATGACGGAGTACCCCATTTCCCAGCTGTACACCGGCGCGCGCGTACTGCGCATCCTGGCCGGAACCAACGAGGTGATGAAGGATCTCATTGCCCGATCTCTTTGAAACCGCGTCCGATGCCGCCGCGCCCGATCCGGCGGGGCGGCCGCGCAAGCGGCTCGAACCCGACCAGCGGCGCGCGCAGATCCTCGAACGCGCCATCGAGATGTTCGGCGAGCGACCGTACGCGGCGGTGTCCACCGCCGAACTCGCGCAGCGGGCCGGGGTGGCGCGCGGCCTGATCAACCACTATTTCGGCAATAAGCGCGATCTGTACCTGGCGGTGGTGCGCCGCATGGTGACCCTGCCCAAACTCGATCGTATGGTCGTGCCCACCGGCACCGACCGCGAGCGGGTCGAGGCGACGGTGCGCTGGCTGCTCGACACCATCGCCGAGCACGGCGGCACCTGGGTCAAGGTGACCAGCCACGAAGGCGTCGGCGACGATCCACAGGTGCAGCGGATCCTCGACGCCGCCGATGACGCGGCGGCCGAAAGGCTGCTGCTCATGGTCGGTCGGTCCGGATCGGCACACGGTGCGCAATTGCGCGCGGTGGTGCGCGCCTATGGCGGCATGGTGAAAGTGGCCGGGCGGGAATGGATCACGCGGGGCACGCTCACCCGCGAACAGGTCCATACGCTGCTGTCGGATCTGCTGCTGACCGTGATCACCGAATCGCTGCCGAAGATGGATCACTGAACGAATGGCGGCGGCGAGTGCGATTTCGCACTCGCCGCAGCGCCATTGGTGAATAGGGCCTACCCGAGTTCGCGAGCGCGTCGCGAGGCGAGGGATTTCTCGGCCCGGTAGCGCAGCGGCCGCATATGCCCCGGCGCGTGCCCGAGCCTGCCGATCCGGCGTTCGATCACTTCCGCGCGCCGATGCTCGACCAGTAGCGCCCCGATGCCGCCGATCCACAGCGCCGCCGTGACCAGCGCCCCCACCTCGGTCCAGCCGTCGAAGCCGTAGCCCGCGGCGGTGAGCGTGCAGGCCAGGCCGACGACGCCCAAGGCGCACAGCACGATTCCCGGCACGTTGTAGTTGTCGCCGAGCAGATCGCCCGCCTGCGCGTGCCAGGGACGCGACGAATTGGCATTGCCGAACATGGATCCTCCTCGGGGAGCGGGGACATGATCAGTTATTCCATTTCGACATCAGCATTGTCCTCGGATGCGGAAATGGCGAGCATTTGTTCAGGGTTGGATGGTTTTTGTCGATGTCCGCGCCGAACGCCCTTATTGTGGGTCGGGAAGCGGGCGGATGTGTGGGTCCGGGGTTCCTGCGTGGTGTGGATGTGAAAGGGACCTGGCAATGGCACGGACCGAACGCGGGGCTACCGAGCGCTGGCCGGAGGTCGCCCCGCGCGGGCGCGACTGGGAGTCCGAGGAATGGGAGGAGCCGCAGCGCGCGCCGATCGTCAATCCGTACGCGATTATCGCGCTGGTCGCGGCGCTGCTCGGATTATTCCCGGTGGCACTGGTTTTCGGACTCGTCTCGTTCAGCCATCCGCGCGGGCGCGGACTGGCCGTCTTCGCGCTGCTGATCGGTCTGCTCGAGGTGGCGGCGCTGGTCGGATTCGTGGTCCTCGGCGGAAACGGCCTGCGGGATCTGGTCAATCGCACCGATCGCGCGCAGACCGCGCCCGCGACGGCGCCGCAGGCGGTGCGTACGCCCGCGATCGTGCCGCCGACCACCAGCGCCGCCGCGAGCAGCACCCCGGTCGTCGCCGAAGCGGGCACACCCGCCAAGGGGCAGGTCTGCGCGGAGAATCAGGTCGGGTTGATCGGCACCGCGGGTGACGGCGGCACGCTGATCTGCCTGTTCAAATCCGGTGTCAATGGCGGCTACCGCTGGGCCGGTCCCTATACCGTGGCGGGCGGTGTGCAGCAGACCGGAACCAGTTGCGATCCCACGGGCCAGAAGTCGGCGCGCACCACCGATGGCAAAGCGCTGGTCTGCGAGGGGCAGGGGCGCAATGCCATGTGGGTGCCTTGGACAGAGTGAGCCCGAAAAGGCCAGGGGTATCCAGTGAATCCGCTGCTCACTCCGCCTTTTTCGCACGGCTGGGCTGCACGCGGGGCGGTTCATTGGGCATCTTCGGATACTGCGGCGGCCACGGCGCGTCCATGAGTCCGGCGGCCATATCGCGCTCGGACATCTCCAGCAGCGGCGCGATGGACTGTGCGACCCGATCCGCCCACGGATCGCCCAGCGCCCCCAGCCGGGCGGGCACGGTGGCCATCGTCAACTCCTCCGGGACGACCGCCGCCAACTCGTCCCAGTCGATCGGCGTGGAAACCTGCGCGCCCACCTTCGGTCGCACGCACCACGCGCCGAAAACCGTCTTGTGCGGGGCGTTCTGATTGAAGTCGATGAACACGCGCGAGCCGCGCTGCTCCTTCCACCACTGCGCGGTGATCTGTTCGGGATGGCGCCGCTCGAGTTCGCGGGCCAGTGCCACCGCGGCGGCCCGCACCTGGTAGCCGTCCCATTTCGGTGCCAGCGCCACGTAGATGTGCAGCCCGCGCGAACCCGAGGTCTTGATCCGCGATTCGATGCCCAACTCCGCGAACAACTCTCGGGTGAGCACGGCGGCGCGTTTGAGTTCCGGCAGGCCGATGCCGGGGGAGGGGTCCAGGTCGATGCGCAGTTCGTCGGCGATGGTCAGATCGGGAATGTGATTGGGCCACACGTGGAATCCGAGGCAGCCCTGATTCACCGCCCACAGGATGTGGGCCAGGTCGTGGGCCACCAGCGCGTCGCTGGTGGTGCCGTTGGGGGTGGACACCTCCACTGTCCGCAGCCAGTCGGGCGCGGATTTGGGCACCCGCTTCTGGAACCAGGATTTGCCGGAGGCCCCGTCGGGATAGCGTTCGAGCAGCAGCGGCCGGTCGCGCACCACGCCCAGGAATGGCTCGGCCACCGCCCGGTAGTAGTGGACCAGGTCGAGTTTGGTCTCGCCGCGCTTGGTGAAGTAGACCTTGTCGGGATTGCTGATGGTGAGCACCCGGCCATCGACCTCGATGTCCACCGCCGCGCTCATTTGTGGGCCTCGGCGAACAGGGTGCTCAGCTCGGCCGGGGCGACCTCGTCCAATTGGGCGTAGGTGCACGACCGCGGGGTGCGGTCGGGCCGGAAGCGGACCAGCCTGCCGCCGTGGCGCAGCCGACCGGACTGCACATGCTCGTAGCGCACCTCGGCGACCAGTTCGGGGCGCAGCGCCTCCCACGAGAGATCCTTGCCGCCGGTCCACCGGCTGACCCCGCCGGGCATCTTGCCCTCGGCCTTGGCCTGGGCGGCGGCATCTGCCCATTCGCGCCACGGATGATCGGCCGATGCGTTGTCGCGCAACGGTTTCAGCTCCTCGACCAGTTCGCGGCGGCGGGCCGCGGTGAAACTGCTGGCCACTCCCACATGATGCAGCCTGCCCTCGTCGTCGAACAGGCCCAGCAGCAGCGAACCGACACCCTCGCCGTCCTTGTGCCAGCGGAAACCCGCGACCACACAGTCGGCGGTGCGCTCGTGCTTGACCTTGAGCATGACCCGCTTGTCCTGCAGGTACGCCAGATCGTTGGCCTTGACCATGACACCGTCGAAGCCCGCACCCTCGAACCGGGTGAACCAGTCCTGCGCCACATCGGGATCCTGCGTGGTCGGCGTGAGATGCACCCGCGCGGGGGTGGTGTCGAGCACCTGCTCCAGCAATCGCCGTCGCTGCAGGAACGGTTCGCCCGTCAGGTCCCGATCGCCCAGAGCCAGCAGATCGAACGCCACGAAACTCGCCGGTGTCTCGACCGCGAGTTTGTTGACCCGCGACGCTGCGGGATGCAACCGATTCTGCAGGGTGTCGAAATCCAGTCCGCCCGCGGTGACGACCACGATTTCCCCGTCGACCACGCATTTGTCGGGCAGTGCCGACTTCAGCATTTCGGCGACCTCCGGAAAATACCGGGTGAGCGGTCTGTCATTGCGGGAACCGAGTTCGACTTCGTCGCCGTCGCGAAATACCACGCAGCGGAAGCCATCCCATTTCGGTTCATAACTCAGACCCGGTTCGCGTGGCACCGCGGGCGCGGATTTGGCCAGCATCGGTCGGACGGGCGGGGGCACGGGTAGGTCCACGCGATCCTCCTTCGGAACATCTCACCGGGATGGACGCCGTGTGCGGCATCGATTCATCGGTGCGTTTCGAAGTGATCGTAGGCGCGGCCCCCGACAGGTTCGTGAATTCGCTGCGAACTAGCCGTCGAGCCAGCCGTGCTGTTCGGCGAAGGCGGTGAGTCGGTCGCGAATCGTGAGGATCTCACCCGCCGTGAGCGCCGGACTGGCATCCAGCAACAATTCGGTGATCAGCCGCTTGTGTTCGCCTGCCGATAGCTGACTCTTGTCTTTTTTGTGCCGTGTGGCGGGCACCGGGGGCTGGCCCGCCACAATGCTCAGATTGACCGCCTTGGGTCCCCGATCACCCTCGGTGACATCGAATTCGAACATCCGCCCCTGGCGCAGCTCGTCCTCGTCCAACCCGATGTCGTTCACATGGACGAACACATCGGGCCCACCATCTTCCGGCCGAATGAATCCGAATCCCCGAGAGCTGTCGAACGACACCAATTTCCCGATGGACACCAAACCCCGCTCCTCGTCGCCGTCGCTACCCGGCCACTGTAGCCCGCGCTATCTCCGCTGTCGGAGGAAAGCGCCATTTGAGGTGTCCCGTTGCCGGTATGGCGCTACTACGATGCCCATTTCCCGCGCACGCCTTCGAAGACGTTCGCGGCCGGATCGGCGGTGATCTGATCGGAATCGGTGTCGTAGTCGTAGAGTTCGGCGTAGCGACCCCAGTCGATGGCCAGATCGAGTTGACGGCGCGCGTCCTCGGGGGAGAAGCCGCGCCGCAGCAGATCCAGGAAGAAACCCGCGCGCAGCGACCCGTCCTTACTGCCCGCCAACCCCTTGCAGATGGTGCGCACCAGCGGGGCGCGGTGGCGGGCCTGTTCGGCGAAGATCTGCTTGGACTCCTGGATATCGGCGGTGACGAAGGCGCCACCGATCTCGGTGAGGATGAGATCACCGGATTCGACGGTGATGAAACCGAGCATGGCGGCCGCGTCGACCAGTGGCAGCAGGTCGTCGATCTCGAAATTGAGTTCATCGGCGATATCGGGCAGATCGGCCCGGCCGCCATTGGCGTAGACGAGTTCCACCAGACCGGCCAGACCGCCGACGGTGGCCTCGGGCAGCGGCCGCGCGGTGGGCGTGGCCAGATCCGGTGCGGGCGCGGCCGGTTGGGTGTCGCGGCCGGTGAGCAGGCCGTAGATCTGATCGACCAGCGCTTCGAACCAGGGGGCGCGCCGATCGCGCGGCCGGGTCTGCGGCACCGCGACCTCGGCGATGATGCGGCCCGGATTGGAGCCGAGCACCAGCACCCGGTCGGCCAACTGCACCGCCTCCTCGATGTTGTGCGTCACCACGCAGATCGACTTGGTGGGGAAATCGTCTGTGCCCCACAGGTTCACCAGTTCGGTGCGCAGATTCTCGGCGGTGAGCACATCGAGCGCGGAGAACGGCTCGTCCATGAGCAGCAGATCCGGTTCGAGCACCAGCGCCCGCGCGAAGCCGACGCGCTGGCGCATACCGCCGGAAAGTTCCTTGGGGTAGGCGCTCTCGAAGCCGTCGAGGCCGATCATATCGATGGCCGCCAGCGCCCGCCGGTGCCGCTCGGCGGGCGGCACATTGCGCGCGGCCAAGCCGAGTTCCACATTGTCCTGCACGCTCAGCCACGGCATCAGCGCGAAGGACTGGAAGACCAGCGCCGCACCGGGATTGGCGCCATTGAGTTCGCGGCCCCGGTAGCGCACCGACCCGCTCGACGGCGCGATGAGTCCGGCGATGATGCGCAGCAGCGTGGACTTGCCCGATCCGGAGCGGCCCAGCAGCGCCACGATCTCCCCGCTGCGCAATTGCAGGTCGATCCCGTCGAGCACCCGCAGGTCGTCGCCCGCCGCACCGGTGAAATGCTTGCCGACATCGGCGATGTCGAGCAGGACCTCGCCGGTGGTCGTGGTGTTCGCGGTCATGACTGAGCTCCTGTCGTGCGGATGGGCGTGCCGTTCACAGCGAGTACCGCCGCTCGGCGAGCGCGTAGAGCCTGCGCCAGAACAATCGGTTGATGCCGACCACGAACACGCTCATCACCAGCACACCGATCAGGATGCGCGGCGCATCGCCCGCCGAGGTGGCCTGTTTGATGTACGCGCCCAGACCGGCCGCGACCAGGGTGGTCGAGCCGTAGTCGACCACCTCGGCGACGATGGAGGCGTTCCACGCCCCACCCGCCGCGGTGATCCCGCCGGTGACGTAGCTGGGGAAGATGGCGGGCAGAATCAGCCTGCGCCACCACAGTTTTCGCGGTAGTTGCAGATTGGCGGCGGCCTCGCGCAGATCGTTGGGCACCGCGCTGGCCCCGGCGATGACATTGAACAGGATGTACCACTGCGCGCCCAGCGCCATGAGCAGGATGCTGGCCCAGTTCAGGCTTGCTCCGCTCCAGACCAGCACCGCTGTGACCAGCGGGAACAGGAAGTTGGCCGGGAAGCTGGCCAGTACCTGCACCACCGGCTGCGCGAGCCGGGACACTTTGGGGTTCAGGCCGATCCATACGCCGATCGGGACCCAGACGATGGTGGCCACGATCAGCAGCGCCACCACCCGCAGCAGGGTGAGCAGGCCGAGGCCGAAGGCGTGCGCCACCTCCCCGAAGCCCGCCGTGTCGTTGATGTAGGTGACGACGCGGTACGCGCCCCAGGCGAGGAAGATCGCCACCACCACCGCGAAGACGATATCGCCCGCCCGGCGCCGGGTGGACGAGCTGTGCAGCGGATGCTCGGCCAGCCCGAAGACGCTCATGGCCCGGTCGATCGGCGCGACCAGCGGTCCGAACACCTTGCCGAGCAGATCGGGAATGTTGGAGCGGCGCAACAGGTTCAGCACCACGCTGCGCGGCGCCTCGGCCGCCTCGGACTCCTCCACCCTGAACCGCTCCGCCCACGCGGTGAGCGGACGCCAGAACAGGAAGTTCACCCCCACGACCATGACGATCATGACGCCGATGGCGATGAAGACCTTGCCCAGATCCTTGTCACCGGTCGCGGTCGCCACGTAGGAGCCGATACCGGGCAGCGCGAACTGATGGTTGTTCACGCTGATCGCCTCGGAGGCCACCAGGAAGAACCAGCCCCCGCCGAAACTCATCATTCCGTTCCAGACCAGCGGGATCATGCCGCTGGGCGCGTCCACCCGCCAGAACCGCTGCCAGCGCGACAGCCGCAGGTTGCGGGCGGCCTCATCCAGTTCGCGCGGCTGGGAGACCAGGCTGTGGTAGAAGGCGAAGGTCATATTCCACGCCTGCGAGGTGAAGATCGCGAAGATCGATGCGCACTCCAGACCCAGTTGCGAACCGGGGAACAGCGCGATGAATCCGGTGACGGTGATGGAAAGGAAGCCGAGGATGGGCACCGACTGGAGGATGTCGAGCGCTGGCAGCAGGACCGCGCGCGCCCGCCGCAACCGGGCCGCCGCCGTCGCGTAGAGGAAGGTGAACAGGATCGAGGCGGCCAGCGCCGCGAACATGCGCAGCAGCGAGCGCGCCGCGTAGTAGGGGAGTTCGGCCGGATCGGTGGAGACCGTCGCGGGGGCGGCGTTCACGTCGAAGGGCACATTCGCCCCGGCCGAGACCCGCACGATCAGGAAGATGAGCACCGCCGCGCCCGCGAAGACCAGCGCGTCGGCCACGCGCGCCTTCGGGCGGTCCAGCACATCGCGGGAGGGGAATGAGCGCAGCAGTGTCATGACTGCGCCTCGTCCGCGCCGACCGAGATATGCCAGCCGACGCTGGTCACCGACGGTTCCAGGCTCAACCTGCTCACCGCCGACTCCATCTGCCGGTCGTCGCGCTGGTCGCCGACCAGTTCGGCCCGCACCTCGACCCGACCCGGTGTGCCGGAATTCGCGCTGGACACCGAGGTCAACCGGAAATCGGTGCGGGTCAGCGCCTGCACCAGCAGGGCACGCACATGCGCCTCGTTCTCATCGTTGGTCACCGCGACGAAGACATACGACGCGGCCTGCTCCTCGACCGATTCGGGATGTCGGTCGACGGCGCGGCCCGCGGCGCGCAGCGCGATGTTCACCGCGACCACCGCGACCGTCCCCGCCAGCGCCGTGGTGAGCATGCCCGCGCCCGCGAGCGCGCCCACCGCCGCCGAACACCACAGCGTGGCAGCGGTATTGAGTCCGCGCACATTCAAACCGTCGCGAATGATCACACCCGCGCCGAGAAAACCGATACCGGAGACGATTTGAGCCGCCACCCTGGTCGGGTCGGCGCTGTTGCCTTCGAATCCATTGGCCGACAACAGCACGAACAGCGTGGCCCCGGCGGCGACGAGCGCGTTGGTGCGCAGGCCCGCACCCCTGGATCGGTACTGCCGTTCGAATCCGATCACGGTGCCGAGTCCGACGCCCGCGAGTAGGCGGACCACCATTTCCAGTGTTGTCATGACGCTCTCTCTCGACCGACCGGCGCACCGTCAGATCAGCAGATTACGGGCCGATCGGTCCGCAGTCGCCTGCTCACAGCTCTCACCGGGTGAATTATTGGCGAACAGGGTCCCGCGTCGAGTGGAGATGGCCGCTCTCCTCGTAAGACCTTTGGCACTGCACGGCGTGAACCCGAGGAATTCGGGAGCCAATCGGGGTCACCCCTTAAGCCGGGGAGACCTGTCCTGACCCGGGGCGTCTCTCGACGTTCGGGGTCGCTGGCCTGTATCCGTGCAGGAGCCTCAGCGAACGATGAGCACCCTGCTGCGGCAAGTAAACACCCGGACGGTCGAGGGGGCAAGTCGGAGATATCGGGTGACCGAAAAATAATGTGGTGGTTGGGCGAAGATCAGGATTCGATTCGGTATAGCGTGCGATACGCGGCGAGCGCCGCGACCAGGTGGTCCACGATCTGCTCTCGACTGGCCCGCAACGAACCATTGAGCCAGGCCGCGAACATGCCGGCATTGCCCGCCGCCATGGTGAGCGCGGCCAGTCTGCGCCGCACCGGATCCTCGATCCTGGCGAACAGATGGTCCTGCAGCACCCTGGTGAAAACCGGCATGACCGCGATGGTGGTCTGTCCGAGGCCGGTGCTCGAATACGGTTCGACCAGGAACAGCCGGGATTTGCGCGGATCGGCCAGCACCTTGTCCACCAGCGCCTCGGACAGCGCGCGATCGGCGGTGGGGTCCTCGGTGGCCGCGAAGGCCGTCATCGGGGCCAGGAATTCCTCGGCCACCTGCCGATACAGCGCGTCCAGCAGTTCGTCGCGACTGATGAAGCTCTCGTAGAAATAGCGGTCGGTGAGGTTGGCGCGGCGGCAGACCGCGCGCATGGTGACCCCGGCCGCACCCGCCTCACCGATCAGATCCAGGGCGGCCTCGAGCAGCGCGGCGCGACGGGCGCGCTTGCGCTCGGGGAGGGTGGTCCCGCCCCAGATCCGCGCCCCCGCATCGTCGGTGGAATCCTGACCTGTCCGCACGGGCATACAGTAGTGGGTCTGTAGTCGATCGCCCGCTCATCGGGGGTGTTCGATCGCCCGCTCAGCGGGAAGCAGTCAAACGCCCCGCTCGAGCGGCAGACCGGCCGCCCGCCACGCGGCGATCCCGCCCGCCAGGGTCGCCGCCTCGTAGTCGGCGCGCCGGGCCAGCGCGGCGAAGCGGGTCGACAATTCACCGACCGGGCAGACGAAGACCACCGGTCGCGAGATCGGGAAGGGCACGCCGTGGACGAACATCTCGTCCAGTTGGTCGTCGCGGATATTGAGGGCGCCCGGAATGTGGCCGATGCGGTACGCCATCGAACCTCGGGTGTCCACGATGGTCGGGCGGCCGACGCGATCGAGTTCGGCCAACTCCAGCGGCGCCAGGCGCGGCGCGGCGGCGAGTTCGTCGGCCGTGGGGGCGGTGCGCCGCTCGGTCCCGCCGAACAGTTCCGGCCTGCGCTTCTTGATATAGGACAGGTACGGTTCGAGCCGGTCGCACACGATGAATACCGCGACGAGCGGATCCTCCGGGTCGCGGGATGAGAGATCCAGCGCGCCGAGGGTTTCCAAGGCGGCGGCATAGCTCGCGCCGCTGGTCGGACCGGCCAGCACGCCGTAGCCGGTGGCCAGCGCCAAGGTGGCCTCGATCGCGTGTCCGGCCTCGATGCTCACGATCCTGTCGTAGAAGTCGGGCTGGAACAGGCCCACCTCCCACATCTCGTGTTCGGAGCGAATACCGGGGATGAAGTCCGAACGCTCGGAAACCACCGCGATCGTGCGCAATTCGGGATTCTGCTCGCGCAGGTAACCGGCCGCGCCGCGAGTGGACCCGGTGGTGCCCAGCCCGCCGATGAGATAGTCGACGCGCGGCAGGTCCTCGTGGATCTCGCGGCCGGTGCCCTCGTAGTGCGCCGCGACATTCTTCTCGTTGGTGTACTGCGACGGATGATGGTACGCGCCGGGACTTTTCGCGAGCGTCGCCTCGATCACCGAGTACACGTCGTTGGGCGTGGTCGGGTCCGGACATTCGGAAAGCCCCGGCAACTCCACGATTTCGGTGCCGAGCAGCAGCAGCAGATCGCGCACCTCGGCCACTTTGATCCGATTGGTCACCGCGCGCAGACCGATGCCCGCGGGCGCGCCGAGCAGCCGCAGCGCCTTGGCGGTATTGCCGCTGGACGCCTCGATGAACGTGCGACCCTCGGCCCGGATCTCGGGCAGTTCGTCGCGGATCATGCCCCAGGCCACCCGGTCCTTGACCGAGCCGAAGGGGTTGTGCGACTCCAGCTTCGCGTACAGCTCGACACCGGCCAGCCCGTGCACGCGCGGATCGAGGCGCAGCAGGGGTGTGCCGCCGATCAATTCGGTGATGTGGTCGTAGCGCATCACGGGCCTCGATACTCGGAGGGGGCGATTCGATGGGGCGGCGGGAGTCGGGGCAGGCGGCGCGGCGGCGGCAGACCGACCGGAATGAGCGGTTCGTAGTCGTGGTCGCGATAGACCTGGAAACTGCCCGCCCGATGTGCCACCGCCAGTTTCGGCGGCGGGGGATGCATACTCGCCGAGGCGGCCGACAGATCCATGTGGTAGGCGGCGGTATTCGGGAATACCACCAGATCGCCCGGTCGCGGACATTCGGCCAACCACACCTTGTGGTTGGTGATCAGATCCCGCTCCAGGCACAGCCTGCCCGCGAAATACACGCCGACGGGCCGGGATTCGCGCACCGGCTCCAGCACCGGGAAGGTGTCCCCGGCACGCAGCGGCGCGCGCCGCCCCGAGGTCGGCGGTCGATGCGCGCCGCTGGGCAGCACCAGCGGGTCGACCATCACCTCCTGATCGGCCGGGGTCACCGCATCCCGGCTCAGGTCCAGGTTGACCAGCACCGTGCCGTCTTCGAGCTCCTTGGTGAATTCGACTCTGGCCGCGGTGATCCCGGCGTGGTCGACCAGCGATTTGCCCGGCTCCAGCCACAGCTCGAGCAGGTTGTCGGCGGCCACTTGGGCCGCGGTGCGGCCGCCGTGTCGATCCAGCGGCGCGGTGAGCAGGTCCGCGAGCATGGCGGCGGCCGTGACGGTATTGCCGTACTTGTGGAAGACCGGTGTGCCGCGCACCGCCCCGTCCTCGATGTGGTAGCCGAATGTGTTCGCGCCCCAGCTCATCGGCTCGCCGCGGCCGAGCAGCGATTCGCGCAGCGCGTGCACGTATTCGTGGAAACGGTCGGCGTCGGCGGTGAAAACCTGGCGCAGCCCGCCGCCCATATTCAGCACCGTCGGTGTCAGACCCCGCGCGTAGGCGAGTTCGATCAGCTCGAGGCAGGTCTGCCAGGCCCGCAGCCGCTCGGCGGATTCGCCGGAGTCGAGATGGAAGGCGAAGCCGTGGAAGGCGATCCGGCGGCGATGCGCCGACAGCAGATCCAGCGCCTCGTCGATCCGCGCCACCGGCACGCCGAACCTGCTGACCGGTGTGTCCGGGAAACCGGAGACCCTGAGCAGGACCGACACCCTCGCGCGGTCGCCTGCCAGTTCGGTGAGGCGGCGCAACTCCCACAGATTGTCGACATTGACGGTGGCCCCGCAGTCGATGAGATCGCGCAGGAACGATTCGCCCTTCGGCCCGGTGACCTCGATGCGCATCGGTCCGAAACCCGCCCCGACCGCACTGGCCAGTTCGTGTGGGGAGGCCACGTCGATGGCGATACCCGCGTGCTCGGCGGTGCGGACGAAGGCCCTGGATTGATTCGCCTTGTGCGCGTAGCAGATTCGATGTGACGGTGCCAGTCGATCGAGTACGGCGCGCAGCGCGCTCAGATTCTCGGCGAAGACCTGCGGGAAGACCAGGTGCGCGGGTGAACCGAAACGGATCAGCGTGTCTTCGACGGCGCCGGGGGAGTCGAGGAAGGCGCGCACCAGGGGATGGATCTCGGCGGGTAGGGCGGGTGGCGAGTCCGTCATACGGTGCTTTCCGAGGGGTGATGCGGTTTGTCCGCCACCGGGTTGTAGCCGCCGTCGCGGATGGCCTCGAAGGCGCGCGCCCGATTGCGCGGGCTGCGGAACTCGGCGACGACCCGCTTGCTCAGGAGATCGATCTCCCGCACCCGGATGCCCATCGACTCCAACACGCTCGTGATCGTTCGCACGCAGTGTTTGCACGTCATGTCGGGGACGTAGAAGATCTGGTCGTCCGGGTCGGCGGAATCGTCGGACAGCTCGTCGAAATCGACGGGCGCGGACACTATCTCGCATCCGGCGGCGATCTCGACGAACAGCGCGACGAAATGATCGACCACGGCGGGCAGGATGCTGTAGTGTGCCCCGCCGAGATGATGCGGCATGGCGGCCAGACAGGCGGGGCGGGTGCTCGAGGGCAGCAGCGCGTACTGGCGCGAGATCAGATCCAGATCCTCGTGATATTTGGCGATGGCCGCGGCGACGCCGAGCCCTTCGACGCGCAGCGCCCGCCGCATGACGGTGTGCGCCTCGGCGATGGTGGCGTCCTTCATGGCGCGCAGGGTGGCCACCGACTCGGCGGTGTAGCGGACGGTGCCGTCGGGTTGGGTCGCCAGCGTCACCGGGATCATGCCGCGCCGATAGGTGGACGCCTGCAACTCCCAGTACCAGCGGGTGGCGACCGCCGCGAAGATCCCGGATTCGCGCAGGCCCGAGGCGAATTCGGCGGCGCTGCGATAGGGGGTCTGCCTGGCCAGCAGCGCGTGCTGGGCCAGCGCGCGCCCGGCGGCCTCGATGCCGACCCGGAAGATCTCGAGCGGTTCGTGATCGGTGGTGGTGGCCGCCAGCACCGCGTGCTCCCGGTCGCCGAGCGCGCCGATTCGCTGGGTCAGGCCCGTATTGGCGGCCAGCGCGTGCCACAGCGCGAGCACCGTCTCGCGCGCGGCGATGGGCACCAGCGGGCCGAGTCCGTCGGCGCGGTAGTGGCCGGTGTTCGGGATGCCGTCGCCGTCGGTCCAGGTGAGACGGTGTGTCGCGCTGGTGACCTGATACGCGCGGCACGGCCGCATGAACCGCTCGAGATACAGCCGCTGGGACAGGGTGAGATGGCTGTCGGGTTCGGTGCGCAGCGCGGTGGCGGTGTATTCGATCCGACGCGGCCCGCCCGTCTTCGGCGTGGCGAACAGGCCGGGTTCGGCGAGCGCGGCCAGCACCCTGGACGCGCCCCTGCGGTCGTAGCCGGACGCGCCGTCCCGGTTCATCGAGCCTCCCGCGCGATGGTCGCGACACAGGCGACGAACCGGTCGATCTCCTCGGCCGTGTTGTAGATATGGGTGCTGACCCGGATCGCGTCCGGCCCCGGCTCATCGGCCCGATGCGGCAGGCACTGCGCGCCCGCGCGCACCAGGAAGCCGAATTCGCCCAGGACGAAACCCAGATCGGCCGCGGCGATACCTTCGACGGTGAACGAGACGATGCCGTAGCCCACACCGCCTGCCCCGTACGCGGGACCGGGTAGGAAGTCCAGGCCGGGCACCCCGCGCAGACCATCGATGAGCCGCAGCGTGAGATCCCGATTATGTGCGGCGATCTCCTCGACGCCGAATTCGTCGAGCACCTCGAGCGCGCTGCCCAGCGCGAGGATGCCGGGAATGTTGGGCGTCCCGCCCTCGAGCAGTTCCGGCATGCCCGCGCGGATCAGACCCGAATCATCCACCGCGACACCGGAATTACCACCGGGAAGGAATGGGTCCAGCTGTTCGTGCACGCGACGGGCGCAGTACAGCACACCGGTGCCGGGCGCGCCGAACATCTTGTGCCCGGCCAGGATCGCGAAATCGGCCCGCAGCGCCACGACGTCCACCGGGATGTGTCCACCGCTCTGGCTGCAATCGAAGCACAGCAGCACGTGCGGCTCGAGGGCCTCGCGCACCTGCGCCAAAGTGCTGCACGCGCCGAAGACATGGTGCACGTGGCTGACCGTGACGAGCCGGGTGCGCGGGGTGAGCTTGGCGCGAATATCGGCGGTGTCGGCCCGGCCGTCGACCGTGCTCGCGTACGGCACCAGGACGATGTGCCGCCCGAAGCGGGCCAGCAGGCCGCGCAAATGCAGCCAGGGCAGCACATTCGACTCGTGATCGGTTGGGCTGTACAGAATCTCGTCGCCGTCGCGCAGATTCGCCAGACCCCACGACAGCGCGACCGCGTTGAGCGCGGCGGTGGCGCCCCCGGTGAAGACGATCTCGTCGGGATGGGCCGCCCCGAGGAATTCGGCGGTGTGCGCGCGGATCTCGCCGAGCCGCGCGGTGAGTTCGGCCGCCCACGGGTACCCGCCGCGCCCGACATTCGCGGTGCGCGAGCCGTGATAGGCGCGGATGGTCTCGATGACCGGCAGCGGTTTCTGCGTGGTGGCGGCGCTGTCGAGGTACACCTCCGACCCCTCCGCCAGCGCCGGGAACAGCGCGCGCATCGCCGAGATCGAATGGGGCGAAGGCCCATGGACCGCAGCGGAGAGCAGCGCCGCGGATGACCGCAAGACCGCAGAAGACCGCAAGACAACGCTCCCCTCGACAGGACGCGCCAGGATGCGCCTGGACCTCACCCACGATACGCACAATTCGCATGGCGTTCGAAGGTTTCACGCCCGCAATGCCTTTGGGAGCGCGAATCGAACCGGCGTCAGTACTGTCCCTGCAGGTATCGCACGAGATGTTGGCGTTCGCCGACCAATTCGGAGATGGCGCTCTTGACCACGTCCCCGATGCTGACGATGCCGACGAGTCGGCCCTGCGCGAGCACCGGTAGATGGCGGATGCGATGCTCGGTCATGGTGCGGCGCAGGCCCTCCACCGGATCCTCCGGCGCGCAGGTGTGCACCACCGCGGTCATGATGGATTCGACCGGCAGGTCGAGCAGGTCCGCGCCGCAGGTGTGCAGGCTGCGCACCACATCGCGTTCGGAGACGATGCCCGCGATGCGGTATCCGTCGGGCGAGACGACGACCGCGCCGATATTGTGGTCGGCCAGCGTGGCGAGCAGCGCGCGGACCGAGGTGTGCGGCGCGACGGTGACCACATCGCTGCCCTTGCTGCGCAGAATCTCGGCTATCTGCATTTCTCATCACCTATTCGGGACAGGCCCCCGGCCTATCCAGGATCGCAAATGTCACCGGTTCGTGACCAGCACGAATCCGTTACGGGGCGGAACGGGAGCGCAGGTCGAGATCGCGGGCGAGCAGTGCGATCGCGGCCTGGGAGATCCCGGAGGCGGTGGCCAGGTCGATCCCGGAGAGCTGGGCGATGCGACGCAGCCGGTAGTCGACGGTATTGGGATGGATGTAGAGCTGGCGCGCGGTGAGCTGCCGGTTCATATCGTTGCCCAGGTAGGCGCGCGCGGTGTCGAACAACTCCGGGTGCGCGTCGAGCGGTTCGAGGATGGCTGCCAGGCGACGGGTGGCCGGACCGCCTCGGGTGAGCTGATATTCGACCGCGAGATCGCTCATCTGATACAGACCCGGTGGGCGGCAGCTCGCGCGCACCAACTCCAACAGCTCGTGGGCTTGGTCGGCGGCCTCGGGGACGCGCGCGGCCTCGGCCGTGACCAGGGCGGCGGTGAGCGCAACGCCCGCCTCGCCCGCCAACTCCGTCAACGTCTCGGGGGTGAGCGCGGCGGCGTCCGCGGGGATGAGCAGGGTGCCGCCGCGGGCGCCGAGCAGGTTGAGCGCGCGTCCGTCGAAGAGGCGGGCCAACCCGTCGTGCAGCAGTCGCAGCCGTGCGTGCTCGGCCGAGCCGACATCGCAGAAGCGGCCGTTCTCGCGCGGATGTTCCGCGATGGCCAGTGCGACAACCTGATACGCGGACGCGACGCGGACGCCCGTCTGCCTTGCCAGTGCCGCGCCGCCCCGGCCGCCGAGCAGTGCGGAGGCCAAAGTCTGTGCGGCGGTTTGCTGTTCGCGTGCGGCGAGGCAGTGCGCGTCGAGGTAGGCATCGGCGATGGCGGCGCTGAGCGCGGCCAACAGGTCCAGCGCCAGGACGGTGGCCGGGGACACCGCGTCGGGCAGACCCGCCGCGCGCCGATCGAAGGCGCGCCGCACACCCTCGTGGCAGGCGCGGACCAGGACCGACAGTGCCGTCCCGGCGCGGGCCGCATCGATCGCGGCCGCGCGCAGTTGCGTCAGTTCCGCCGCACCCGGTAGGCGCGCACGGTCGAACAATTCGGCGGCGAGCGCGCGGACGCGGCGCGCCGAATCGTCGAGCGGCGCGGAATTCGGGAATTCGGCGGACAGGTCGAGCGCGGTGTAGGTCATACGCATTCGCTCCAGTGGCACGGCGGGCGTGATACTGCTGCGCCCGAATCGTGCGCCTCACTATACGAAAGCGCGATTCGGCGGGGCAGCGTTCGCCGGGATCCGATGCCGGTCCGCAAGCCGATTGGGGCCGGACTATTCGCTAGTCGTCCAAACCGGCTGATAGGTAGGCGGCGGCGGCGAGCCACTGCCTGCATTGCGGACCGTGCACCTCGTGGGCGCGCAGAATATCGCGCGCTTGACGATAGGTGAGAACCGGCGGTTCGCTGGCGCAGTCGGTAATCGGCAAATCGGGAACCGCGTGCAGCCGTATGGATTCCCCGCCCGCACCGTCGATGACGGCCGAACCGCTGGGAGTGCGAAATGCTTGGCTCATCCGACCGCCCTCGCTGATGCCCGATTCGGCGTGCGCTTCGGCTCGAACTCCCTGCGCACCGCCCCGATTACGGATCCAATCCTATGCGTCTGTCGCTTGCAAATGCAAGTACATTTGCACGAACGACCAGCAGGCGCCGAATTGTCGCCGTAACCGGCCGGTGACCGACTGTCGGTGTGGCGCAGCGCTTTTGCGAAAAAGACCCTACGGTTTGCGAGCCACCCCGCCCCATGCCGCGAGCGGACCCGCGACACCGACCCGCGCCGCATCGATTCGCCATTGATTGATCTGGACGAATCCCGGCTCGACAAGGTCGAGTCCGTCGAATACCGCAAGCAATTCGGCACGCGGGCGCGGGGTGTACGGCGCGCCGCCGGTTTTCGTGTAGTTCTCGCAGAGCGTGACATACGCCGGGTCGTCGGTGGTGCCATCCCAGAAAACGAGGTGACTGCCCGAAGGTGTCGCGTCCAGCACGGTGTGCACGATGCGCCGCAATTCGTCGAAGGTCTCGGCGTGTCCCAGAACGCCCATGAACATGACACCGACCGGTCGGGTCATATTCAGAACATTGCGCGCATCGGCGACGATTCGCTCCGGATGATGGAAATCGGTATCGATATAGGTGGTGACGCCCTCGTCCGTGGTGCGGGTCAGCAGCGCACGCGCGTGGGTGAGCACCAGAGGATCGTTGTCCACGTAGACGATTCGGGCCGCGGGGATGATGGACTGGGCCACCTCGTGGGTGTTCTGCATCGTCGGTAGGCCGGTGCCGATATCGAGGAACTGGTCGATGCCGACCTCGCCCGCGAGATAGCGCACCGCCCTGATGAGGAACTGCCGCGACTGCACGGCCATGGTGGTGATGTCGGGATCGACCGCGATGCCCGCATCGCCTGCGACGCGGTCGATCTCGTAGTGATCCTTGCCGCCCATCCAGTAGTTCCAGATGCGCGCGGAGTGGGGGATATCGGTCCGGATCAGTGGGGCGAATTCGTCGGACATATGTAAGGGCTCCTAGACGATGGCAGTGCTGCGATCCGCCGCGTTCGACCGAATTCCGGCGGGTGTCGCATATGACGGATAGATCCGATCTGCCGTGTGACACTACAAGATTCGGGTCACTCGGTCGGGTGCGAGCGGGGAGCGTGCCCGTGCAACGCGCACCGCGCACCCGCGGCGATTGCCTGCGGCGATAGCGCGCGCGATGTCGCAGTCCGTGCATCGCGGCGCACTCGCGCCCGCACGGATCGCGCCGTGCCCGCGGCCGGTCGCGGCCCGCACGGCGGCGCCGTCGGCGGCGGCGCGGCGGTCCGGACAGCCCCTCCGCCGGTGCCGCCGGACCCGACCGTCGGGTCCGAAAACCCCTGTGCCACAGGGGGTGCTTCGTGCTATGGTCCAGATGTCGGTGCAAATGCAAGAACATCTGAGAGTGCATCTGCAAAACCGACTCGGTAAAGATCTCTCACTGGCGCACATCTAGGAGTGGGATATGTCGGACACAACGGCACCCGTGATCGCAAGTGGTTGGCGGAAGAGTTCGTTCAGCGGATCAATGGGCGGCAACTGCGTCGAGGTCGCGGAGACGACCAACGGCCATGTCGCCGTACGGAATTCGCGCGACCCCGAAGGGGCCGTGCTCTACTACACCCGTCCGGAGATCGACGCGTTTCTACGCGGCGCGAAGGCCGGGGAGTTCGACTATCTGGCTAGCTGAGCGGTAACATAGGCGATCGGTGCGGTGTGTTTCGCGACAGGTGGTTGTGACACACTGTGGGCAACCCCGAGTATCGGAGACGAACTCAATGATCGCTGAACCGGATGACGACGGCCGGGTGCAATCGGCCATCGCGGAACGCGGCCCTACCGTGCTGCGGATCGCGCTGGGCGCACAGTTGCGAAAGCTACGGGAAGAGAGCGGTATCACCCGCGAGGCCGCTGGTGACGCCATCCGTGGCTCGCATGCCAAGATCAGCCGTCTGGAGCTGGGCCGCACCGGTTTCAAGGAACGCGATATTCGCGACCTGCTGACCCTCTACGGCGTGGTCGATCCCGCGGAACGCGAGATGTTCCTCGAGCTCGCCCGCCAGGCCAACGAGCCGGGATGGTGGCACAGATACAGTGATCTGCTGCCATCCTGGTTCGGCACCTACATCGGTTTGGAGCAGGCGGCCACCAAGATTCGCACCTATGAGGCGCATCTGATTCCCGGTCTGCTGCAAACCCCCGAGTACGCACGGTCGGTGCTGTCCCTCGGTTACGAGGATGCCGACAATGATCGTCGCGTCGAGGTGCGTGCCAAACGGCAAGAGATTCTGTATCGCATCGATCCGCCCGTGGTCTGGGCCGTGATCGATGAGGCCGCGCTGCACCGTCATGTCGGCGGTCCCCGCGTCCATCGCGAGCAATTGCAGCACCTGATGAAGCTGGCGGAATTACCGCACGTGACGATTCAAGTCCTGCCCTATTCCGCCGGGGAGCACGCCGCGGCGGGCAGCTCGTTCACGATTCTGCGTTTCGCGGAGTCCGAACTGCCCGATATCGTCTATCTCGAACATCTCACCAGCGCACTGTATTTGGATCGGCGGCAGGATCTGGCGCTGTACCTGTCGGTCATGGACCGGCTCAGCGTGCAGTCCGAGCGACCGGATCGCTCACTGGAGATCCTGGCCGAGTACGCCGACCGGCTCTGAAGCCAAGACGAGTCGGGCCGCGCAGCAGATCCGCTGCGCGGCCCGACTCGTCCTCGGCTGCGGATTCGGCGAATCCGCAGCCGCCATCGGCGAATCGCTATTGACGAATGCAGCCTGCGGCGATACGCCAGAAGGTGGCGGGCTGGAGGATTTGGATATCCCAGTCGTCCACGAAGGCGTGTGCCGTGCTGACAATCCGGTCGATGTCGAAGTCGTGCCGGGTGGCCGCACCCGTGGATTCGACGGCATCGATGACGAAGGCGACTGCGGAGTCCCGATCGTGGACGGCGGTCCGGTGATCGCCTCGAGTAGTAGACGGTGTGCTCATATTTCTACCGTTCACTGGATAGTCGGCCAGTGCGGCCTCGGCGAATCCGACCCGGCCGCCGGGAAGTGGTTGTTCCATGCGAACGCCCCTGATGTCTGGCGGTAGCAAACCCATGGCGACAAAGGCCATTGGTTCGCCAGCGCGGCTTCCCCTGGTTGTCCCCTGTATAGCTCTGCGCGTTGAGTTTAGGTCGGAGCACCTTTCATTTGCAAGTACATCTGCACGGGCGATTGTCTTCGCGCAGCGGATAATTCGCGTTCACCGAAAAAATGGGATCGCGATTCCGACTGGACGGTTTATTAATTGCCCGACGAGCTGGGACGATGCGTCGATCGGCCCGCGGGGGGCGGATTCGCAAGGACCAGTCGGCATCTTTCCCGCTGCGCCGCCGGGTTTTTCGGTGACATGATCGTTACCTTCGGGTGTGTCGCGAAAGGGTAAGTACGCCAAGCTAACTCGAACAAACTCAGCCTGTATGGCGAACCTGTGGCTAACGATACTACGGGCAGAGCATCTTTCGGGCGACATCCCGGACAACCGGGGTGTTGAGGGTTGAGTTCCAGTGTGGCAGCGCTGGTTTGGGTCGCCGGTACGGATCCGCGAACGCTGCGGCAACCTTCGCCGAGTGGATGCTGTGGGCGGACGACCTCGATCATCGAAAATCGTGTTACCGATCGGCGTGTCGCGCACCGGCGAGCGGAGGCGCGATCGTCGCGGCCGAGTCGTGATCTGGAAGAGCGTCCTCCGCAGGGGTTTTCGTCCCATACCGGGAAGAGCGACCCGGAGAACGTGTTCCTTTCCCGGCTCGGGATTGACGTCCGGGTTGCCGAATGTCCGATTCGATGTGAAAGCCTCACATCGAATATTCGCATTCGTCGAAAAGGGAACGATCCGTCCACCGTCGATCGCGTCGCGTCGAATCGACAGCGGGTCGCCAAGGTTCGCGATATCCGCACCCGGCGGTTCGGCGCAGGCTTACGGGTCGACAACCGAATGATTGCGATGTGGCCGCGTCCGGCCTGACATTTCCCGCCAACACATAGCCTGATCTTCTGGCCCCGGTGCGAGCGGGGGCATTTCGAGGGAAGAAGGCCGCATCGCTCCGGGGGCCAGGCGAACCCGACACCGCCACCAAGAGAGCAGATCGCCATGAGATGCCTTCTCGCCATCACGGCTGCCCTGACCCTGCTCGTCGCCGCACCCGCCGCGGCCGAACCCGAACCGCCGCCGATCGCGCCGCCGCAGTTCACCCTGCCCGGCCTCCCGGATCTGATAGATCAGCTCATCCCGCCGCCACCCATCCCGCCCCTCGGACCGCGACCCCCGGCGGGATCGGCCGGACTGCCACCAGAATTGGCCGCACTGCGCGCGGCGACCCTGCCGATGGATGTGGGCGATCCGATCTTCGACGAATGGCCCGACGACCTGGCCGCGCACGCGCCGGGGGAGATCCTCGCCGTCCGCGATATCACCGCGTCCGCCGCGCCGCTGGTCCTCGTGCCCATCGCGGCGGCGACGCTGCTGAAGTTCCGCAGCACCGACGCGCACGGCGCGCCATCCTTCGGCACCGCGACACTGGTCGTCCCCGCCACCCCGTGGTCGGGTCCCGGCGGCCGTCCGGTGGTGGTGAACAATCTGCCGATCGACGCGCTCGGCCGCGCCTGCGATCCGAGCTACACGCTGGCGCACGGGTTTTCCCTCGTCTCCAGCAATTTCACCGATTTCGTTCCGCCCACCACCCAACTGGCCGCCCTGCGCGGCTACGCGGTGCTCATCCCGGATCACGAGGGTCCGTGGATGGCTTACGCCGAGCCGATCGTGGCCGGACATATCGTGCTCGACGCGATTCGCGCGGTGCGCGAGCTGCGGTCGGACGAGTTCGGTGCGAGCGGTTTCGCGATGACGGGCTATTCGGGCGGCGCCATCGCCACCCACGGCGCGGTGAAGCTGATCGAGGGGTACGCCCCGGAGTTGGCCGGGTCGATCGTCGGCGCGGCGCTGGGCGGGGTGCCCGCCGACTTCGAGCTGCTGGCCCGCAGCATGAACGCCAACCTGGCCTCGGGGGTGTTCATGGGGGCGGTCTTCGGGATCGGCCGGGAGCGCCCGGAAATATTGGCGCATATGAACAATCTGGCGCAGTGGGTGACCAGTTCGCCGCTCAAGGACACCTGCGCCGGGGTGTTCGCGCTGCCCGGCGTGCTCATGCTGCCCATAGATATCGGCGCGGATATCCCGGACCCGCTGCATTCGCCGCTGGCCGCCGACATCTACGCGGTGACCAGGATGGCGGGCCTGAAATCGGCTGTGCCGCTCTATATCTACAACGGTGAGCAGGAGTTCTGGATACCCGCCGCGGGCGCCCGCGAGCTGTACGCGCAGCAGTGCGCGCTCGGGGTCCCCTCGGTCTATCGGAGCGTCTTCGGTGAGCATGTGCTCGCGGCGGCGCTCGGCTATCCGGGGGCGATCGGGTGGCTCGACGCGCGGCTGCGCGGCGAGCCCGCACCGAACGAATGCTGACCGGACGCCGAAAAGCTTGGGGCGAAGGGCCATTCGGCCATAGAAACAATGCATGTCCACATGGCAGACTCGGGTTATGCGGCCCTTCGAGGTACGACATCGCGAGGATATCCCCGGCTTCGAGGTAGACGATCCACCGTTGGACGGTGGTCCCACGGTGCTGCGCATGGTGGTCGGAGCCCGGCTGCGGCGGTTGCGGGAAGGCTGCGGGATCTCCAGGGAGGACGCGGGCGACGCCATCCGTGGTTCGCATTCCAAGATCAGCCGACTCGAACTCGGGCGGGTCGGTTTGCGCTCGCGCGATCTCGACGATCTGCTGACGCTCTACGGGGTCACCGATCCGGCCGAGCGCGCGGAATTCGCGGCGCTGGCCAAGGCGGGCAATGCCTCCGGGTGGTGGCATCGCGAGAACGATTGGCTGCCCAAGTGGTTCGACATGTATCTGGGGTTGGAGCAAGGCGCGCAGCTCATTCGCTGCTACGAGCCGCGCGCGGTGCCCGAGCTGCTCCAGACCGCCGACTACGCCCGCGCGCTGCTCACGCTGGCCCATCCGGACGAGTCGCCGCGCGCGATCGATCGGCGGGTGCGGTTGCGGGTGCGCCGCCAGCACATTCTGCGCAGGCCCAAGCCGCCGCAACTGTGGGCCATCGTCGACGAGGCCGCCCTGCGCAGACAGGTCGGCGGCACCATGGTGTGGCGCGCGCAGTTGGAATATCTGCTCGAGGCGATCGAGCAATCCAATGTCACCGTGCAGGTGCTCGCCGATCACGTCGCCGGGCCGACGATGGCCGACGGCGCGTTCTCCATGTTGCGCTTCGCCGAGCCCGACCTGCCCGACATCGTGTATCTGCAGCAGCTCACCGGCGCGCTGTATCTGGACAAGCGCGCCGATCTGGACGCGTATCGCACCGTGGTCAACAAGCTCTCGGTGCATGCCGCGCAGCCGGAGTACACCGCGGGGCTGTTGCGTGCGCTCACCGAACGACACCAGCCGATTCTGGACCGCCCGTCCGAATCGGAGTGACGCACGTTCGTTTCGGAACCGAGCGGCCTTCCCGAGACCACTTGACGACTTCCCGGTGACAGTGCGGCGGTTTTCGCCGCCGCCCGACTATTCCCTGTGATAAGAGTGATCCGAGTCTCGACTAGATAATGTCTCACTGAGACAATAGGTGGTAAGCTGCGGATATGGGTACCGACGACGAAGTCGACCTGGACGGACGCAGGCTGCGCACGCTGCGCAGTCGAGAAGCCCTGTCGCGCGCGGCCTTCGAGCTGCTCGCCGAACGCGGGCTCGACGCCGTCGGCGTGGAGGAGATCGCCCTGCGCGCCGGAGTCACCCGCCGCACCTTCAGCAGGCACTTCGCCTCCATCGAGGCCGCCGTCCTCGGCGATATCGACCAGGACGTGCACCTGTTCAACGAATTCCTGCGCGAACGTCCGCCCTACGAATCCCCGCTGACCGCGTACCGCACCGCCGTGCACCACTGGTTGGGCACGGCGTTCGCCGGTCCCGGCGATCCGAAACTGGTCCGCCGCTGGGAACTGTTCCAGCGGCTGTCCGAGGAACCGGCGCTCTTCGCCGCCTACCACCGCATCCGCCTCGAGGCCGAGGCCGAATCCCGCCGCATCCTGGCCGCCCGCCTGGCGGTCGACCCGGTGCTGGACCACCGCCCGGCGACCGTCGTCGCGGTCGGTTCGGCCCTGCTCGTCGCCGCATTGCAGACCTGGGCCGCGGGCGATGATCCGACCACGCTGCCCGCCCACATCGCGGGCTATTTCGACACCTTGGCGCAGTTGGCGGCCGAATCCCAATGCGAGGAGGCACGATCATGACCGATCACTCGGCGAGCGTCCTGCGCCGCACCTGCCGCAGGGCGGGATTCGATCGAAATCCGATGCGCCGCAGGGAAGATCGCGTGCAGTCGACCTGTGGGATCGTGCTGACGCTCGCCTTCCTGATCGGGGCGACGCTGCTCGTATTCCTCGTCGGCGGCAGCGTCTACGCGGCCGAGAACCGAGCGGTCCAAGCCGAGACCGCCAAACTGCACCAGGTCAGCGCCCTGGTCATCGAGGCGGGCAAGGCCCCGCTCTACTCACCCATCACCCCGACCAGGGTGGCATGGCGCGCCCCCGACGGCACCGAGCGCACCGCCGACTACTCGTCCACCAAGATCGTCAAACCCGGTGCGACCCTGACCATTTGGCTCAACGAATCCGGAAACCCGGTCGCCCCGCCCGCCGAGTCGCGCGCCGCGAGCAAAGCCGTCCTGCTCACCTCGGGCGCGGTCCTCGGCGTCCTCACCGTCTGCGTCGCAGGCTATCTCGGCCTGCGCTACGCCCTGGACCGCAGGCGACTGCGGCAGTGGGAGACGGAATGGGTCACCGCCGACCTGCTCTGGGGCAACCGAGGCTGAGACCGCCCGACCGACTGTCAGCGGGTGAAGTGGTGGGTGGTGCCCGCAGCCCAGCCGGGGTCGCCGTGCCGGATGAAATCGATCCAGTGCCCGCGCACCTCGGCGACCAGTGCCGGTGGTCGCCCGCCCCCGAGCATGGGCGCGGCGGCCCAAGCGGTGTCCGTGCCCAGTACGAAGGGCAGTTCGAGGCAGTGGCAGGCGCGCCACGGCGAACCGGAGGGATACCAGTCGAAGCTGTATCGCCACGGTGCCGGGTAGAGCGAGCGTGCCAGGCGGGTCATCGGCTGGTCGAAGTACGGTTTCGATGCCTGCGGCGTCGTCGGGGATGAAAGCGGCGGCTTCGTGCGCGGTCGTGCCCATCATGATGGGAATCCCATGCGCGGCGACCGGGTTCAGCAGATCCGCCGCGACCAGTCCCTCGGCGGCGACCAGGTGGAACGGCGGCTCGATACCGGGGAAGCGGCTCGCGACGGATTGCTGTGCCGCGAGCAGGTTCGCGACCGGCGCGGTGCGGATCCGCTCGAGATCATCGGGATCGATCCGCGACTCTTCCCACAGGATTCGGCCCTTCTCGGCCGCGTCCGACGGCTGCCGCACCGCCATGCCCAGCGGCGGACTTTGCAGGATGGCCCTGGCGAAGAGTCCACGATCGCGGTCGGTGGACAGCATGGCGAGCAGGGAATACGCGCCGCCGGATTGTCCCGCGGCGGTGATCTCGGTCGGGTCGCCTCCGAATGCGGCGATATTCTCGCGGACCCAGGCGAGGGCCGCGATTTGGTCGAGCAGGCCCATATTGCCGTCGCTGATCCCCGGCGATGCCAGGTAGCCGAGCGCGCCGAGGCGATAGTTCACCGTGACCACGACAATGTCGCCGAGAGCGGCGAGTTCGCCGCCGTCGTACCAGTCGAGTCGACCGGATCCGGTGGTGAATCCACCACCGTGCAGGAATACCAGGACCGGGTGCCCGGCGCCGGGTGGCGCCCAGATGTTCAGTGACAGGCAGTCTTCCGCCTGCGGCAGGTCGAAGGAACCCATGACCGTCAGCCTGCTCGCGGGCTGCGGTGCGATCGGTCCGAACTCGGTCCCGTCGAAGACGCCGGTCCAGGGTGCGGCCGCGGTCGGCGCCAGCCATCGCGGTGCGGCCGCGTAGGGGATGCCCCGGAATACCGAGACAGGTCCCTCGACTCGTCCGCGAACCCGGCCTGCCGCGGTTTCGACGATCACGCGACGAACCGCAGCGCGGTGCCGTAGGCATCGCGGGCGGAGACCAGGAACCCGCCGTCGGTCGAACGTGTCGGCGTCCCACTCTTTTCCACGATCGCGCGAGCGTGTTCGACCTCGGCGACCCGGATGGTGGTCGCCGCCAGATAGGTCGTCGCGGGAACCGGTTCGGCGGGCAGCGCAAGGGTGGCGTCGGATCGACGAACGAACTCCATCCGAATGTCCTTGCGCGCCACCACCGTGCGCGGTCCGTTGGCGAGCGGTGCGGTGTCGAGGATCCGGCCGTACCGGTCGACGACGGAGTCGAAGTCGGCGTCGTCGATCACCGCCGTCACGCCAGTGAGGCCCAGGGCGCCGTTGGCATGGTCGAGGTAGCGCGGCTGATGGACCAGTTCGCGGGTGAGGTGCTGGGCGAAGCCGAGCAGCCCTTCGGGCGTGGTGCGCGGGTCGACGTGCATCGCCTTGGCGCGCATGGTCGCGGCACCGTCCTCGGTGTCGACCTCGCGTTCCAGACCGAGCACACCGGATACGGCGACCCCGGCGGCGGCGAGACGTTCGCGCAGGGCCTCGGGCGCGTCGGTGTCGAAGTTGATGATCTGCAAGCCGTCGCGCAGCGGTTTGACCTGCCACTGATCCGGCGCGGATTCGTCGACGATGCCGAGCAATTCGAGATAGGAGCCGCCGAACAGCACGCACTGATTGGCGGTGCAACTCGGGGTCGGCCGCGCACCGGGCCGCGCGGCCAGCATGTGGCGTGAGCGCGGGCTCAGGGTGAAGCCGAGTGATTCGTACTTGGCCGCCATGCCGTCGAGGTCGCGGCTCAGCAGGCCGATGTGATGGAAGGAGGTGATCTCTGCGCTCATGGCTGCGAGCCTGCTGGGCCGGGGTTCCCGAGTCCGCCCATCGACGACGCGACGCCGGAATCCGACACCCGCCTAGGCTGTTGCGATGGATTCAGCCATCGACGACCTCGACCTGCGCCTGCTGCACGCGTTGCAGATCGACGGTCGGGCGGCGTTCGCGCGTATCGCCGAGGTTCTCGGCGTCTCCGACCGCACCGTAGCCCGCCGGTACGGCAGGTTGCGCGCCACCGGAATGGTCCGCGTGACCGGTGTCGCCGACGGTGACCGAACCGCGGCATGGATTGTGCGAATCCGGGTGCGCCCCACCGCGACGCCGGGACTGGCCCGCTCGTTGAGCACCCGGACCGACACCGCGTGGGTGACGGTATTCTCCGGTGGCACCGAGATCGGATGTCTGTTCCGGATCCCGGACGAGGGACCTGTCCCGTTGGCCGCGCTCGCCCGCAACCCACAGGTGCTGGACCTGTCGGCGCATCGGCTGCTGCGACCGCTCACGGACCGCCGCTGGCACGCGCGAACCTCCGCGCTCACACCCGCCCAGATCGCGGCCCTGCGCTCGAATCCCGCTCCGGCCGAGTCGATTCCGGCTGCGTCGATGGTCTCCGAGATCGGGCCGACCGGTCCATCGGCCGGGCCGATGCCCAGCAGCGACCTGGATCGCAAGCTGCTGCCCGCCCTCGCCGCCGACGGTCGGGCCGCGTACCCGGATTTGGCGCGGCGGACCGGATGGTCCGAATCCGCGGTTCGCCGCCGCGTCGACGAATTGCGTCGCGCCGGAAAACTCCGCTTCGACGTCGAGGTCGATCCGACGGCGCTCGGCCACCCGGTCTCGTGCGTACTCTGGCTCACCGTCGCACCCGGCCGACTGACGACGGTCGCGCAAAGCCTCGCCGCCGACCCGCAGACCGCGTTCCTCGCTGCGATCACCGGCCCGCACAACCTTTTCGCCGTCACGGTATTCCGCGACACCGTCGCGCTCTACGACTACCTCGCCACCCGCCTCGGCGGACTCGACGGCGTCCGGGCTGTGGAATCCGCGCCGGTCGTCTCCTACACCAAACGCGACGCGCCCGCCCTGCCGTGAAAGGGCGACTACACCGGCATGAGGCTGTGCTTGCGCGGATTGGCCTTGTGGGTCTGCTTGTCCCGCAGCAGCCGCAATGCCCGACGAATCTCGAGACGAGTCTGGGCGGGTTCGATGACGGCGTCGATATAGCCGCGTTCGGCGGCGATCCACGGGGTGGCCATGGTGGCGTTGTAGAAGTCGATCATCTGTTGGCGCACCGTTTCGCGCTGCTCGGGCGCGGTGTTGTCCAACTGTCGGCGGCCGATCACACCGACCATGCTCTCCGCACCCATCACGGCGATCCGCGCCGTCGGCCAGGCCAGGCTGATATCCGCGCCGAGCTGCTTGCAGCCCATCACCGCGTAGCCGCCGCCGTACGCCTTGCGGGTGACGATCGTGATGATCGGCACCGTCGCCTCGATCACGGCACGGAAGAAGCGGCCACCGCGTTTGATCACACCCGCCCGCTCCTCGGCCACGCCCGGCAGCACACCGGGGGTGTCGACGACGAAGATGACCGGCAGTCCGAACGCGTCGCAGAGCCGGATGAAATGGGTGGCCTTGTCCGAGGCCAGCGAGTCCAGCGCGCCGCCGAGCACCTGTGGCTGATTGGCCACCACGCCGACGCTGCGGCCGTCGACCCTGGCGAAGCCGGTGAGCAGATTGCCCGCCGTCTCGGGGGACAGTTCGTGGAAGGCGCCGTCGTCGAAGATGCGCAGCAGGACCTCGCGCATGTCGTAGCCGACCTTGTCCGAATCCGGGATGAGCGTGTTGAGCTCCAGATCGTGCGCGGTCGGCTCGGGTTCCAGACCGGGATTGACCACCGGCGGCTGCTCGAGGCAGCTCGACGGCAGGTAGCTCAGGTATTCGCGGACCCAGTCGAAGGCGCCCTGCTCGTCCTCGGCCACGTAGTGCACGGTGCCGTTGGCGGTCTGCACGGCCGCGCCGCCGAGATCGTCGGCGGAGACCACCTCGCCGGTCACCCCGCGGATGACCTCCGGTCCGGTGACGAACATGTAGCTCTTCTTGGTGGCGACCAGCACATCCATATTCACCGGCCCGTACACCGAACCGGCCGCGCATTTGCCGAACATGATGGCGACCTGCGGGACGAAGCCCGACAGATCCTCCTGGCGGCGGCACATGAGCGCGTACCAGGCCAGCGAGGTCACCGCGTCCTGGATGCGGGCGCCGCCGGAGTCGTTGATGGCCACCACCGGGCAGGCGTTCTGCTGGGCGAACTGCATGGCGGCGGCGACCTTGCGGCCGAACATCTCGCCGACCGAGCCGCCGTGCACGGTCTGGTCGTGCGCGATGACCACCACGGGCCTGCCCTCGACGGTGCCGCGTCCGGTGACCACACCGTCGCCGTACATGCCGTCGCCACCGGAGCCGGGCTGGCGCACCAGGGCGCCCATCTCCACGAAGCTGCCCTTGTCCAGCAGCATGCGCACCCGCTCCCGAGCGCTGGGAATGCCCTTGGCCTTGCGTTTCGCGATGCCGGTCTCGCCGGCGGGTTCTTCGGCGAGCTCCAGGAGGTCCCGCAGATGGTCCAGCTTTTCTCGCGTACCGCTCATAACGTGTGGTTCTAGCCCTTCGAACATGCGCCGGAGATGGCGCGAAGCTCCGATGCTATCGCCGGATGAGACACACCGCACAGGCACCCGTCGGAATAGATGGGATAGCTCACAGCAAATCCGCTGTCGCTCTTGGCCTTCGGTGGAATCAAGGGTGGCGGGAAGCGTTGTAGCGGGTATGGATTCGGCATTGGGTTCGGTACGGTTGTCCATCCTGGATCGCTCGCGGACGCGGCGCGGACAGCCGCATCCGGAGGCGCTGCGCGAGACGGTGGAGTTCGCCCGACTGGCCGAGCGGTGGGGCTATCACCGGTTCTGGGTGTCGGAGCATCACAGTGTGCCCGGTGTGGCGGGGTCGGCGCCGACCGTGCTCGCCGCCGCCGTGGCCGCCGCCACCCGCACCATCCGGGTCGGGACCGGGGGCGTGATGCTGCCCAACCATCAGCCGCTGGTGGTGGCCGAACAGTTCGGGGTGCTCGAATCGCTGTATCCGGGGCGGATCGATATGGGCTTGGGTCGATCGGTCGGGTTCACCGACGGGGTGCGGCGCGCACTCGGCCACGGCCGTGACGATGCTGCGGACTTCGACGATCAGCTCACCGCCGTCCTGGAATACCTCGCGCGCGGCCGCGCGGGCGTGCACGCCTGGCCGGGGGAGGGGTTGGCGGTGCCCGCCTATCTGCTGGCCACCGGATCCGGTGCGGAACGGGCGGCGCGTTTCGGCTTGCCCCTGGTGATCGCGGCCGTGGCGGGCCGGGATCGGATGGCGGCGGCGATCGAGCAGTACCGCAAGGATTTTCGTGCCACCGAGTGGGGTGGGCGGCCGTATGTCATGGTGTCCGGCGCGGTGGTCATCGCCGATACCGCGGCGCAGGCGCACCAATTGCTGCTGCCCGAGGCGTGGTCGGCGGCCTATTCCCGCACGCGCGGCGAGTTCCCGGCGTTGATCCCGCCGGCGGAGATCGCCGAGCTGTCCATGTCGGAGCGGGAGCGGCGACTGTTCGACGAGGCGCTGCGCGACCATATCCACGGCGCCGAGACCGAAGTCGCCGCGGACTTGGCGCGGCTGGTCGCCGATACCGGGGCGGATGAGATCCTGGTCCACACAAGCACTTACGATCGCGCGGCCCGCCTCGAGTCGCATCGCAGGTTGGCCGAGTTGGTGGGCCTCGCCGCCCCGGTGCGGGCGGCGTGAGCGAGTTCGGTCGTGCGGCATAGCAGTATCTCCGCCGGTTCACGTGCGATAGGTGCGCGCGACCAGCCCGGAACGCAGATACCACAATCCCGACGCCTGCGCCGGATCGAAGCCGGTGAGCTGAGCGATGCGCTTGAGCCGGTAGTCCACGGTGTTGGTGTGCACGTGCAGCACCCGCGCGGTGCGCTGCCGGTTGAGATTGTTGCCGATATGGCGCTGCAAGGTTTCCAGTAACTCCGGATGCTCGTCCAAGGGGTCGAGCAGCGAGCCGAGATATTCGCGGCCGGGACCGGGGCGGGTGAGTTGATACTCGAGCGCCAGCTCATCGAACCGGTACAGCCCGGCGACGCATTCCAATCGCTGAACCATATCCAGCAATTCGTGCGCCTGATCCGCCGCGCCCGGAATCTGGGCGGGCGCGGCGTGCACGACGGTCGCGGTCACCCCGACCTGCGCGGCGTGCGTCAGCCCGGCGATGAGTTCCTCCAGAATCGCGGGCTCGGCGTCGGCGGCCGGAATGAGCACCGTGCCGCCGTCGACGCTGAGCAGCGACAGCGCCCGATCGCCGCAGCGGCCCGCGAGTTCGGCCTGGACCCGGCGCAGTTTGCGTCGGGCCACCACCTTGCCGTCGAGGCGCGGATTGGCCTCGTCGCGGTGGCGCGGAATGGCCACGGCCAGTACGGCATACGAGTCGGCGACGGTGATCCCGCATTCGCGGGCCATGGTGGAGGTGGAGTGTCCGCCGAGCAGCGCCGAGGTGAGGGTGTGCACGGCGGTGTGGTGTTCGCCGACGGCGGCGCGCAATTCGCGCACATAGGCCGTCGAGACCGCCGAAGTGATCATGTCCAGGATCTCGAGCAGGGTTTTGGCCCCCATGGCGAGATCGGTGTGGGCGTCGACGGTGTCGGCATCGGCCATCACCAGATCCAGCCCGATCTTGAAGCCCTCGTGAATGGCGTGATGGATGGCGTTGATCGGCACGCCCTCCCTGGCCCATTCCGCGGCGGCGCATTCGACCCGCTTCATCTTTCCCGGTAGATCGCGCCCGTCGAGCACGCTCACCGCGATCTCCAGACATACCCTGGTGACGGCGGTGGCGTCACCGTTGAGCGCATCGCCGGGGAGCGTGCCGCACGGCGCGACATTGGCCGCGAAGTGTCCTACCATTTGCCGCGAGAGGCTCCGAATGTCCTTGAGCGGGGCCGACATCGGCTTCCCGGATAGTGTGAGGCCCGGACGCGGCGTGCCATCGACTGCCACGGCAACTCCTTCCACCCCCGACTTGCTGTGCGGCGCATTCACACTAACGGCCCGTCGCCCGCTCGGGAACGGTTCGGCGTGTTCTGTGCTCGCGAGAGCGACCGCGCGCCCGCGATTTGTGCCGCGCCACAGGGTTGTCCGCTGTGCCGGGCGGGAACCGGCGTGCGGCTACAGCACCGCGATATCCAACGCGCCCAAGCGTTTCGGATCGGCGAAGACCTCGTAGGCCGCCACCCGACCGTCGCGCACCTCGAAGGTGAGCGCCGGCAGCAGCCGACCGCGCGGGGCTAGGACTCGCGCAGGAATTTCGCGGCCTGCTCGCCGATGAACAGGGCGGGCGCGTTGGTGTGTCCGCGAATGATCAGCGGCATGACCGAGGCGTCGGCCACTCGCAGACCCTGCACCCCGCGCACCGTCAAACGCGGTGTGACGACGCTGTTCTCGTCGGTGCCCATGCGGCAGGTGCCGACCGGGTGGTAGAGGGTGTGGGAGAACCCGTTGAGCGTCTTCTCGAAGACGGCCTCCGGCTCGCGCGGCGCCCGCGGCGGGTAGATGAGCTCGCCGAGCACCGCGCGCATCGGCGCGGTATCGGCGAGGTCGGCGCAGGCGCGCAGGCCCGCCATGAGGGCGGCCCGGTCCGCGCCCGCACTGTCGGACAGGTAGCGCGGGTCGATGACGGGCTTGTCGGCAGGGTCGGCCGAGCGCAGCGAGATGCGGCCCCGACTGCGCGGGCGCAGCAGGACCGTAGCGAGAATCACACCGTGCTCGGTAGGGGGCCGCAGGCCCTCGTAGAAGAAGGGCGCGGGCGCGAAGACGAGTTCCAGGTCGGGCAGGTCCAACTCCGGTCTGCTGCGGACGAATCCGTAGGCCTCGCCGATATTCGAGGTGAGCATGCCGCGGTGGCGGATCAGGTAGTCCAGCAGTTGCCGCGGTTTCTCGGCGGCGTAGAGCGAATCGGCGCGCACCCCGTAGCCGAGTCCGGCGACGAGGTGGTCCTGGAGGTTGCCGCCCACCTCGGGCGCGTGCACCACGGTGGGGATGCCGTGGCGGGTCAGTTCGTCGCGGTCGCCGATACCCGAAAGTTGCAGTAGCTGCGGACTATTGATCGCACCGCCGCACAGCACCACCTCCCTGCGGGCGGTGACGGTGTGCTCGGCGCCGCCGCGCCGGTAGCGCACACCGGTGGCGCGGGTGCCGTCGAAGAGGACCTTGGTGGCGAGCGCCTCGCTGTGGACGGTGAGGTTGGGTCGGCGCATGGCCGGGCGCAGGTAGGCGTCGGCGGCGCTCCAGCGGCGGCCCTCGCGCTGGGTCACCATCGTCTCGGAGAAGCCCTCGGGCCGCGGACGATTCGCCGGTTCGATCGGATAGCCTGCGGCCCGAGCGCCTTCGAGATACGCGGCGGTGAGCGCGCGCGGGCTGCGCTGTCGTGTCACGTGCTGCGGTCCGGTCGCGCCCTCGTCCGGGAATTGGGCGTCGCGCACCTGCTCGATGCGCCGGAACTGGTCGACCGCGGCCGCGAACCCCCATTCCGCGCCCGCCAGCAGCGCCCACTCGTCGTAGTCGGCGCGGAAGCCGCGCACCCATATCATGGCGTTCATCGAGGAGGAGCCGCCGAACATCTTGCCGCGCGGCCAATAGATCTCGCGGTTGTCCAGGTGCGGTTGCGGTTCGGTGAAGTCCCGGTAGGGCCAACATACGAGCAAACCCGCGCAGCCGGTTCGGTTTCGGTGGACATCCCATGCATCCGGCCCAAAGAAAGCGCCGGGACCAGTTCGGTTGCTGGCAGTGCGGCAGTGACCTTATATTCGACGGCGTTATGACGCGTGCAGGCGATTGGCCACAGGCCCCGACCCGTCGTCGCCATGCGCGCCCGCCGCGTAAGCGACCCGACCCGCAGAAAGCGCCATGGTGGCGCGTGGGCGGACGGGTGCTGTCGGGATTCGTCTCGATGACGGTCCTCGTCGGCACCGGCGCGGCCTGGGAGGGCTACCAGGTGGTCGCGGCGGGCGTCACCACCTCCAATGCCCTCGCCGACGGACCGAAGTCCTCCGGCAAGGATCAGAACATCCTGATCATGGGTCTGGACAGCCGACTCGACCAGCACGGCAAGCCGCTGGACAAGAATATGTACGACGCGCTGCACGCGGGCGACGACAGCGTCGGCGGGTACAACTCGAATGTCCTGATCCTCATCCACATTCCGGGCGATGGTTCCAAGGCCACCGCGATCTCGATCCCCCGCGACGACTGGGTGCAGTTGTCCGACGACTCCTGCCAGTACGCGCCGTGCAAGGGAAAGATCAAGCAGGCCTACGGCTACGCGTACTCGATCAAGAAGAACAAGCTCGAGATCGACGGCGTCAAGGATGAGGCCGAACTCGAGCAGCGGTCGCGGGAGGCGGGCCGCAAGGCCGAGATCTCCACGGTGCGCAACTTTTTGGGCGGCGTGCCGATCGATCACTTCGTCGAGGTGACGCTGGTGTCGTTCTTCCAGATCGCCCAGGTGGTGCAGCCGATCACGGTGTGCCTGAACCAGAACACCTCCGACGACTTCTCCGGCGCGGATTTCAAGAAGGGTCCCCAGCAGATCGATGCCTCGCAGGCCATGGCCTTCGTGCGGCAGCGGCGCGACCCGGACGAATCGCTGAACTTCACCGATCTGGACCGCACCCGCCGCCAGCAGGCCTTCATCGTCTCGCTGGTGCGCAGACTTCAAGACAGCGGGACGGTCACCGATCCGGGCAGGCTCAAAGGTCTGCTCGATGTGGCCAAGCAGAACATCGCCATCGACGACCAACTGGATCTTGCCTCGTTCATCAAGCGCGCCTCATCGCTGTCCAGCGGCGGTATGACGCTGTTCACGCTGCCCGTCAAGGATTTCGGCCAGAACTCCGAGGGCGAGGACATCAACATCGTCGATCTCCCCGAGGTCCGCACCATCGTGAAGAACATCCTCACCCCGCCGAAGACACCGGAGGCGGGTGCGGCCACCGCCGCGCCGCCGCCCACCCCGACGACCATCGCGGCCGCGGCGGGCATCACCCTCGATATCGTCAACAGCACCGGTCAGTCGGGTCTGGCCAAGCGGTTGCAGCAGCAGTTCGCGACGCAGGGGTTCACCAAGGGCGATTTGGGAACGGGCGCCGTGCTGACCACCACCACCGTCACCTACGGTCGCGGCGCCGAGGCCGCCGCGACTGCGCTGGCCGAGCAGCTCGGTCTCACGGCCACCAAATCGACGGCGGTGGAGGCGAATGCGGTCCGCCTGACGGTCGGCACCGATTCCTCGACCATCGGGCCGCTGGCGGCCGCCGCGGCCGACAGCGCCAATGACACCGAGACGCCGACCACCAGCGTCGCCCCGGTCTCGGCCACCGCCGTCGGGGCCAAGGCTCCGCAGCCGACGGATCTGTCGACCATGGACGGCACCAACGGGATTCCCTGCGTGAAGTAGCGCGGCGCGCGAATCGGCATGTCGCGCTATGTCGCACACACTGCCCGCGCGGATCCGGTCGCGCTCGACCTCAGCGCACCGCGTCCAGCGCCGTGGTCCAGTCGGCGGCGATGGCCTCCTGCGCCTTGTCCAGTGCCACCGTGCCCGCGCACACCATTTCGTGCAGCTTGTTCTCGACCGAGTCCTTCGGATTGGGGGAGTGGCCGGACTCGACCCAGAGATTGCGCGGATCATTGGGATCGCCGCCGAGTTCCAGCGGAACCAGGTGGTCGTACTCCGTGTCGCTCAGTGACCCGGTGTAGCCGTAGGATTTGGCGTTCGCGCGCTTCTCGGCGTCGGTGATGCGCACGGGCGGTCGAATCGACTTGGTGTACCCCGATTTACAGATGGTGGTGTCCAGGGTGTCCAGGGTGTCCAGGGTGTCCAGGGTGACGCGGGGATTGAGCGCACCCGGTGTGCATGCCGGATCGGGGAGGGTTTCCCCGTTGGCGGCCGTGCGGTACTGACAGTTCGATGGTTGTGGTTCCACCCGGTAGGGACTCTGCGGTCCCGGCCCGTAGGGCAGTGCCATCGCCTGCCCGACGCCGAGGAAAAACGTTGCCGCCACACCGATTCCGAGAGCCGCCCACCTCATGGTCCGAGTTTATCGGCGTGCGGGGTGGATTGTTCGGACTCTGCGCGATGTTCATCCGGACTTCGCCGTCGAGTCGAATCCGATACCACCGCATCCGATTCGGCGTGCCGCGTTCCGAAACTGCCGGCTACCGAACGGAATTCGGGGCCGGTAGTGACATCGGCGTGCGTTCACGCATCGACTGCAATGACGCATCCGTTGCTCGCACCGCCCGCTGTCCGGCCCAGCGCGATATTCGAGAATTGTGAAGCGCTGGCATTTTAAATGACAAACTCGTTAGTCTAAGAAATTTCTCCTGAATTGTTGTGACCTACGCAATAGCTATGAATTAGCGATTTAGTTGAGAAATGTCCTGTAACGAACGGTTACGGTGATTCCGATGTCGGGGTAGTGCTTCGAGAACAAGGAAGCGCTAGGCGTCCGAGTGCTCGATCCGGCCGCATCTGCCTCAGTGAAGAGGTGATCTACCAGGTGCAGTGACGCACAATCCCGCCCGTTCCTTCGGCCGATCCGCGCGCGATTGCCATCGCGTTGCCGAATATCTGCCAGAGAATTCCCGAATGGAAATTTGCGATGTCTTCTCGAACTCGGACCGCCCCTGGAATCTCCGTCGTCATCCCCGCCATGAATGAGGAGCGCAATCTCCCGCATCTGGCCGAGCGCATGCCGCGGGGCCTGCGCGAAATCATCGTGGTTGACGGAAACTCCGCCGACCGCACCGTCGCCGTGGCGCGCGAACTATGGCCCGCGGCCACCATCGTCGGCCAGACCCGGCGCGGCAAAGGCAACGCCCTGGCATGCGGATTCGCGGTCGCCACGGGTGAGATCATCGTCACCTTGGACGCCGACGGTTCGACCGACCCGGCCGAGATCCCGGACTTCGCGGACGCACTGCTGCGCGGCGCCGACTACGCCAAGGGCAGCCGCTTCCGCGACGGCGGCGGCAGCGCGGACATCACCCCGCTGCGGCGCCGGGGCAACGATATGCTCAACCGCTACGCCAACCTCAGCTTCGGCGCGCGCTTCACCGACCTGTGCTACGGCTACAACGCCTTCTGGCGACACTGCCTGCACGCCATGGACCTGCCCCCGATCGGTGCGACCCGCCCCCAGTGGGGCGACGGCTTCGAGATCGAGACCCTGATGAACGTGCGGGTCGCCAAGGCCGGACTCACCATCGCCGAGGTCGCCAGCTTCGAGAGCGAGCGCATCCACGGGGTGACCAACCTCAACACCTTCCGCGACGGACTGCGCGTGCTCAGCACCATTCAGCAGGAACGCGGCCGTAGCCGCGGCACCGCGCACCCGACCGGCCGCGCGGGCCTGCGGCCGCGGCCGGTGCGCCCGTGACGCCGTCGGTGTCGGTGGTGATCTGCGCCTACACCGAACTGCGCTGGGACGATATGCGCGCGGCCGTGGCCTCGGTGCTCGCGCAGACCCCGCGGGCGCACGAGGTGTTGCTCATCATCGACAACAATCCGGAACTACTGGCCAGGGCGCGGACCAGCTACTGCGCCGAACCGCTGGTGCGGGTGCTGCCCAACGCCCAAGCGAAAGGTCTTTCGGGAGCGCGCAATACCGGCATCCTGGCCGCGCGTGGCGAGATCGTCGCCTTCCTCGACGACGACGCAGGCGCCGAATCCGAGTGGCTGGCCGCCATGGTCGGCCACTACGCCGACGGTGCGGTGGCGGGCGTCGGCGGCCGCGCCGAACCGCGCTGGCCGCAGGAGCGGCCGACCTGGCTGCCCGCCGAATTCGACTGGGTCGTGGGATGCAGCTACGTCGGCCAGCCGACCAGCGTGACCGGCGTGCGCAACTTCATCGGCGCGAATATGTCGCTTCGCCGCGACATCCTGGCGCGCACCGGCGGTTTCAGCCACGAGATCGGTCGGATCGGGACCGTCCCGCTCGGCTGCGAGGAAACCGAGCTGTGCATTCGCGTTCGCGATGTGCAGCCAGGGGCGACCCTGCTCTACGACCCGGCGATGCGGGTGCGTCACCGCGTGACCCCCGACCGAATCCGACTGCGCTACTTCGTGCGTCGCTGCTATCACGAGGGTCTGTCCAAGGCCGTCGTCGCCGGACGGGTCGGCGCCGACGCCGCCCTGTCCAGCGAACGCGACTACACCCGCCGCGTCCTACCGCGCGCCGTCCTGCGCGGACTGCGCACCCCCGCCTCCGGCGGTCTGCTCCGCGCGGCCGCCGTGCTGCTCGGGCTCGCCGTGACCACCCTCGGATATCTGCGCGGGCGGTTGCGCGCGCACCCACGCCAAAGGATCGCCCCATGGAATTGACCGCCGCCATGCCGACATCCGCACCGCCGCACTTCGATTCGGCGCTGTGGATCGGCGAGTTCGACCTCGCCGCCCCACCCGCCGACCACTACCTCCTGCGCGCGCCGCAAGGCTACCGCCGGGCCAGACTGCTGGTGCGACAGGCGAGGGTGCCGCTCGGCTTCGTCACCGTCGACATCACCGACGGCGCCGTGCACCGCGACAGCATCGAGGCCGCCGCCGCCGGTTTGGTGGCCGCGGCCCCGCATCGCGCGCCGCTTCGTCCCCACCCGCCCGTCACCGTGGCCATCTGCACGCGGGACCGGCCCGAAATGCTGCGCGTCGCACTGGATTCCGTACTGGCCATCGACTATCCCGACCTGCGGGTCATCGTGGTCGACAATGCCGCGGCGACCGAGGCGACCCGCGCGCATCTGGCCGAGCGCGCCGACCCGCGGGTGCGGCTGGTGGTCGAACGGCGACCCGGTCTGTCCCGCGCCCGCAATGCCGCGATCCTGGCCGCCGAGACCGAGATCGTCGCCTTCACCGATGACGATGTGCTGGTCGACCGGCACTGGATCACCGCGCTGGTGGCCGGCTTCGAGCGCGGCACGAAGGTGCGCTGCGTGTGCGGCATCGTCCCCAGCGGGGAGATCAGCACGCCCGCGCAGGCGTACTTCGATCGTCGCGTCGGCTGGGCGCGCGCACTGGCCCCGCGCGTCTTCGGACTCGACCGGCGTCCCGCCGATCAACCGCTGTTCCCCTTCCAGGTCGGCCGCTTCGGCACCGGAGCCAATTTCGCCATCCAGCGCTCGATCGTGTTGAAGCTCGGCGGATTCGACGAGCGACTCGGCGCGGGCTCGCCCACACAGGGCGGCGAGGACCTCGACATGTTCTTCCGCGTCCTGCTCGACAACGGTCATCTGGCCTACCAGCCCGCGGCCATCGTCTGGCACCGCCACCGCGCCGACAACGCCGCGCTGCTCACCCAGGCCCACGGCTACGGACTCGGCCTCGGCGCGTGGCTCACCACCCTCGCCCTGCACCCGCGCACTCTCGGGTTGGCGCTCGGCGCCGGACTGCGCGGCCCCCGGCGCCTGTTCGGACTCGCCCGCGCCATGGCACGGTCCTGCGACCCCGACGACGATCTGAAAGCCCTGCTGCCGAACAACATTCGGTCCACCGAACTGCGCGCCATCGCGCGCGGACCGTTCGCCTACCGGAGCGCGGCCCGCGAGGGCCGCCACCGCAGGCCACTGGGGTGACGCCGTGACCGCCCTCGCGACGCGCCCGGCCGCCGCCGCGGCCAACCTGCGGGTCAACTCGCTGGCCCTGCTCGGCGCGAATATCGCCACCGCCGTGCTCGGCCTGGGCTTCTGGGCCGTCGCCGCCCGGCTGTATCCGGCGCGGGAACTCGGCGTCGGCGCGGCGCTGATCACCAGTTCGGTGCTGCTGTCGACGCTGTCGAATCTGAGCCTCGGATCGATGTACGAGCGGTTCCTGCCCGGTGCGGGCACGCACGCGGGGGCACTGGTGCGGCGCGGCTGCGCCGCCGTGGTCGCCCTCGCGACGCTGCTGGCGCTCGGCCTGGTGTGGCTCGGCCCGCGCGCCATGTTCCCGAGCGCGGCCACCGCCGTCGAATTCGTGGTCGGCACCGGATTTCTCGCACTGTTCGCGCTGTTCGACCAGTTGCTCAACGGGCTCGGCGTCGGCCGGTGGGCGGCGGCCAAGAACACCTGGCACGCCGTCGCGAAACTCGTGCTGCTGATCGCGTTCTCGTTCGGCGCGCGCGGCCCGGTGCTGTATCTGTGCTGGGTGGCGCCCGCCGCCGTGAGCGTGTGCTGGCTGGCCGGGGCGGTGCGGCGGCGGATCGGATCCGATCCGCGCTACCTGCGTTCGATCGCGCTGCCGCCGCTGCGCGAACTGGCGGCCTATTTCCTGGGCTCCTACGGCATTGTCGTGATCAACGCGCTCGCACCGCTGATCGTGCCGCTCGTGGTTCTCGGCCGTTTGGGCAGCGCCGCCAACGCCTACTTCACGGTGAGTTGGTCGCTGGTGACCGCGATCCTGGTCACCATCACCATGCTCGGCGGACCCTATGTCGCCGAGGCGGCGAGCCATACCGAACAGTTGCGCACCTTGACGATTCGCTTCGTCCGACTCGTGGGCGCGGCCGCCGTCGCGGGCTCGGCGCTGCTCCTGGCCGCGCCGCTGCTGCTCGAAGTGGTCGGGCCGCAATACCGGGCGCAGGGCACGGATCTGCTGCGGCTGGCGGCGCTTTTCATCCCGCTCGCCGCCGTCGGGGTGCTCTACGACGGAATCTCGCGCGTGCGACGGCGGCTGCGGTTGGCCATCGTCGCACGCATCGTCTGCACCGTGACCATTCTCCTCGGCGCACTGGCCTGGACCGGCTCCGGGGGTATCACCGCCGTCGGTTGGGCCTGCGCGGCGGCCGAGGCCCTCAGCGCCGCCCTGGTCGCGGTCCCCCTGCTGCGCGCGCTCGCGCGGATATTGAACGACCCAGTCGATGAAGGAGTTTCGCCGTGACCACCCACCGGATACGCACCGGCGACCTGCTGCAGGCCCACAGCAGAATGATCACCGTGTTGGGGCCGTTGAGCTTTCGCGAACCCGCCGCTTTGGCACGGACCCTGCGCGATCTCATGGCCCCGCACCGCCGCATCGGCCTCGTCCCCGAACCCGGTGCGCGCCACTGGTCTTTCGACCGGGAGGCGGGCGCACCGCGCGTCTCGGTGGCCCCGCCGTGCGCTCCCGATGAGGTGGACGCGCGCCTGACCGAACTCGCCGCCGATCGCGCGCCCAAACCGCCGATCGCCCTCACCCTGGCGGGCGACTACCTGTTCGTCGATATGTGTCACGGACTCGGCGACGGCGGACTGATCGAGATGACCAATGTCGCGCTGGCCGCCGGGACCGAACATCCCGAGGTGCGAAAGTGGTTCGGCGGCAAGGAGACCCGCAATCCGCTGCTGCGTTCTGCGCTCGGCCACTTTCTTGCCGAACCGTCGCGACTCGCCGAGGGTGTGCGACTGCTGCGCGGCGCCCCGGCCGCGGCCCGCGCGGAAAGTCCGCGGCCACTGCGGGATTGGCGACCACAACCCGCCCTCGCGCACGCCACCATCGACCCCGAGGCAGCCGTGCGACTCGCACGCTACCGCGAAAAGACCATGCCCGGCGTCTCGCTGGCCGCCGTCCTCTTCGCCCGGCTGCACGCCGAACTCGGCGCGGCGGGCATCCGCACCGACGACGCGATGACCGTCGTCTACGACTGCCGCCGATACCTGCCCGAAAACAGCCGGGTGCGTGGCAATTTCGTGGCGGGCGTCGAGCTGCGCCCCACCGATCCCGACGACCCGGCGGCGCTGCATCGCGCCATGGTCGGGGCCGGGGCCACCGGCAAACCCCTCGCCACCATGGCCGCGCAGGTGCTGCGCGACCGCCGGTCCGGTGTGCGCGAGGTGCGCCTGCCCACCTCGGTGGTGGAGACGCCGCGCGCCCGGCTCGGAGCCAGCTATCTGCACTGCGGAGCGGGCTTGAGCGAATTACCGTGGCGCTCGGGCGCACTCGGCACCTACGTGGCCTTCGTCGAGCCCGCGCATCCGGAGCTCATCGCCTGCACCGTCATGCGGCGGCGCACCGTTTTCGATATCACGGCCACCTACCACGCGAACGTCTTCGAACCCGCCGCGGTGCAGGCCGCGCTCGCCGCGCTGACCACCTGGCCGCCCGAGGGACACCGAATACCGCTGGGACGGGCCTCGTGATCGGCACCCAGGCCCCTCCACGTTCCGCCGTCGCGAACCTCGTGGCGGTGGCGGCACTTCAGGTCTTCGTCGTCGAATTCCTGGTGGCCGGAAGCTGGCACGGTCACTACGGCTACGCCGCCGACGCGCTCGGCGAGCTCGGGGTGCCGTTCTGCGGCGAGCACGGCGACGAATCCTGCACGGCAACAGCATATTTGATGAACATTTCCTTCGCGCTGCTCGGCGCTGCGTTCGTCTTCGGCGCGGCCCGCCAATGGTCGAGGACGCGGGCGATCAGTTGGCCCGCGTGCTACGCGGCGGCCGGCGTCGGGATGATGCTGGCCGCCCTCGCGCACGTCGATCGGCACTGGCAGGCGCACACCCTGGGCATCGCCACCTTCTGCGCCTGCGCCAATTTCGCCACCCTCGGCACAGTCACCGACGACTTGCGCCTCGGTGTCACCCGCCGCGCCCTCGCCGGCCTGCTCAGCCTCCTCGGACTGACCGCGTTCCTGCTGTCGGTCAGCGGGTGGACCCTCGGACTCGGCCACGGCGGAATCGAACGCGTGGCCTGCTATGCCGGAATCCTCGGATTCGTCCTGACCATCGCAGGCCCGCGTGGGCCGCACTCGACAATCGGAGGTGCTGTATGAACGTGCGGAAATCCCTGCGCCGCTGGGGCTTTGTGATCGCGGCGGGCATTCTGACGACGGCCGCCACTACTGCGGGCGACGTCGCCGCCGCCGAACCCCCGACCCGATTCGACGACACCTTCGCAGGCCCGGCGGGCAGCGCCCCCGACCCGAGCAAGTGGGGTTACGACCTCGGCGGCGGCGGATGGGGCAATGGTGAGGCCCAGGTCTATACCGACTCCCGCGACAACTCCCGCCTCGACGGCTCGGGCCACCTGCTCATCGTGGCCCAGCAACCAACGCCGGGCGCCATTACCTCGGCCCGCCTCACCACACAGGGCAAATTCGCCTTCACCGAGGGCCGCGCCGACGCCAGCCTCCGATTCCCGGCGGGCGCAGGCCTGCACGGCGCCTTCTGGACCCTCGGCACAGATATCGGCCAGGTCGGTTGGCCCGCCGCGGGCGAGATCGATGTCGCCGAGGTCATCGACGACGGTTCCGCCATGCTCTACGGCGCACACGGTCCCGCTCCGGTAGGCCCCTACGAGGTCACCGGCTCCGCCCCGGTCGTGGCCACCGACTTCCACGACTACTGGATCCAGCGCACCAAGAACTCCATCACCTTCGGCGTCGACGGCACCGTGCTGCGCACCCTCACACCCGACGACCTGCAACCCGGCCAACAGTGGGTCTACGACAAACCCATGTACCTCGTCCTGAATCTGGCCCTCGGCGGCACGATGCCCGGCCCGGTCGGTCCCGATACCGCCTTCCCAGCCGTCATGACGGTCGCGAGCGTGCACGTCACCGGTGGCTGATCCCACTGGCCGCACCCTGCCGACGCTGCTGTCGGCCGCGTGCGGTCTGCTCGCCCTCGCCCCGCTCTCGGCCGCACCGAAAGCGCTGCTGCTCGCGGCCTTCCTCCTCACCGGACCGGGACTGGCGCTCCGGCACTGGGTTTCGGTGCCGCGCGCCATAGCGCCGATCATCATCCCCACCGTCGGCCTGGCCACGGCCATCGGCGCCACCTCGATCCTGCTGTGGTTCCATCGTTGGCCGAGTGTCGGTTTGGAGTTGGCCCTGGTCGCGCTGGTGGTCTATTCCGGCGTGCACGGTTCTCCCCACCGAACGGGTTTTCGGATCGGGAGATCCATCCTCCCCGGTCGGGGCGGACCGGGGGCTGTGGCACTGGAACCGGTCCAGATCCGCGAGCATATCGGTGTCCGGAAGATACAGCGGCACGCCGGGATTCGCGAGGCCGTCAAGGCGATCCCGCGCAATCGACCACTGTCGGCGACGATCATCGCCCTATCGGTCTGGGCCGGGGGAGTGGCCCTGCTGCGTCCGAGTGGGGTGGGGGAGTACGGACTTCTGGCGACCCCGCTCGGAATCGTGCTCGCGCTGTGCTGCGTGGCCGTCGTCTGGGCCTTCCTGGCCGCGCTGCGGCAATACCGGCTGCGCACCGCGCTTCTCGCGATCCTGGCGGTCATCGTGATCCAGCGTCTGACCGTCACCCTCATCACCGAAGCGCCGATCTACGAGTGGACCTACAAACACATCGGTGTTGTCGACTTCATCCAGCGCTACGAGACGGTCCCGCCCGCCTCGGTCGACATCTACGGCCTCTGGCCCGGCTTCTTCGGCGCGACCGCCTGGTTCGGCGATCTCACCGGTCTGAGCCCGCTCACCATCGCCCACCTCTTCGCTCCGTTCGTGCATATTCTCCTGGCACTGGGCGTCCTCTCGATCGCCAGGATCATCGGTTGGGGCGCCCGAATCGCCTTGGCAGCCGCCATGATCGCCGAACTGCTGAATTGGGTGGGCCAGGACTACTTCTCGCCGCAGGCCACGGGTCTGGTGCTGGCGCTGGGCGTCCTGGCCGCCGTCATCGCGGCCCGCCACTCCCGGCCGATGGCCTACCTCTCCATCCCCCTATTCGCCGCTCTCGTGGTCACCCACCAGCTCACGCCCTATTGGGTTTTCGGGGTGGTCGTGCTGCTCACCCTCACCCGACGCACGAAGCCATGGTGGTTACCCATTCCCTATTTCGCCATCCTGGTCGGCTACCTCGTGCCCCGCCTGCCGGTCGTGGCCCCCTACGGACTGTTCTCCGGGTTCGACCCGGCCAAGAACGCCACCGGCAATGTCACCCTGATCGGCACGGCCGCGAAACAATTCACCTCGACCACCTGCCGCTCCCTGACCGCCGCCGCCGTCCTGCTCGCCATAGTCTGCGCCATCGCGCTCTGGCGTGCCCACAAGCCCACCTGGATCGCCATGGTGCTGGCGTTCACCTCGATCCTGCTACTGGGTGGCCAAAGTTACGGTGGCGAAGCCATATTCAGAGTCTTCCTCTACGCCGTGCCCGGAATCTCGATCCTCACCGCGCCATACCTGGTCAAATTCGTGGCCCGATCGCCACGGCACGGACGGAATACGCGCCGAGCGCGAACAGTCATAGCGACAACAGGCACATTCCTGGCGGTACTGGCGTCTCTTCAGTCCTACTTCGGCCTATGGTCGATCGTCATCGAACATCGTTCTCAGATCGCGGCCGCGAACAGCATGATGTCCCGAATAGCTACTCCCGCAGCCATAGTCCCCATCTATGGCGCGGGGTTCCCGACTCGCACTACTGCCGACTATGCCCAACCGGCCACTGTCACAAAAGATTTCGATACCCCACTGATCGCCCGCCCCGACCTTCTCACGATCTCCGATCCGGCCGCCCTCGCCGCCGCTGTCTCCCACCTCGCCGCGACTACCCCTGGCGATACCTACATCATCTTCACCCCCCAATCCGCCACCGCCATCCACTATTACGGCTACCTCCCGCCGACCACCCTCCCCGCCCTCGAATCCGAACTTCGGAGCAGCCCCACCTGGACCGCCACGTCCACTTCCGACTACACCCTCTACCACTACACCGGCCCCCACACTCCCTGACGCCGGCCGATCCGGTTCCGACTCGGCCGGCGTCGGGCCGGATCAGGAGCCGCTGGTCGTCCGCCGGAAGTGTGCGGCGATCTCGTCGCTGGTCGTCGTCCACACGCCGGGATGATTGACGACGTACTCCAATGCCTCGTCGAGGTAGCGGTGCCGGAAGGCCTGACCGGTGACGAAGGGGTGCAGGGCCAGGGCCATTACGCGACCGCTGTCGGCGGAATCCGCGTAGAGCTGGTCCACTTGGTCTTTCACGATCCGCACGAAGTCGGGGCCGGTGAGTCCCTTGCTTAGGAAGATCCCGATATCGTTGAGCTCCACCGAGTACGGCACGCTCAGCATGCCCGGCACATTCAGCGCGTAGGGCTGATCGTCATTGGTCCAGTCGAGGACGTACTCCACACCGAGTTCGGCCAAAAGCTCCGGGGTGTTGAAGGTTTCGGTGAGCGCCGGACCCATCCAGCCGCGCGGGCGCGCGCCGGTGGTCCGCTCGATGGTCGTGACGATATCGCGCAGCGCGACGCGTTCCTGCTCGATCGTGAGGTCGGTATGCAGGTGACTGTTGCTGCTGCCGTGCGCCAACCAGGCCCAGTCCCGCTCCCGGCCCGCGGCGATGATCTGCGGATACCGGTCGCCCACATCGGAATTCAGCAGCACGCTGGCCCGGATGCGGTGCTTGTCGAGCAGTTCGATCTGTCGCCAGATACCCACCCTGGGTCCGTAGTCGCGCCAACCGTAGTTGAGCGAGTCCGGAGTCAGCTCCGTCGTCCCCGCATAGGTGGCCGTTCCCGGAAGGTCGACGTAGAAGTGTTCGATATTGAGTCCGACGTAGAAGGCAACGCGCTTGCCATCGGGCCAGTGGATCGGCTCGCGCGCGGTGATGGGGCTGTAGTCGTAGAGTGTGAGGTCCTTGCTCATGCGGACATCCTCAAACCTTGACACCGATGTGAAGGTCAAAGGGGGTTTCGTGTGAGGTAGCGCATACACGGTGTCGAGCGCTCGGCTTGTGCCCCGCACGACACCGCGCCGAGCCGTCTATTCGCTGTCCACGAGCATCTTTCGCGCGTCGGGCCGCACCCGACCCCGCCACCCGATCAGCAACACCGATCCCGACAGGGCGACGAGTCCGGCACTCGCCCAGAACGCGGCGCCGACCTGCCCCGTGTGATCGACCACGATGCCCGCGAGCGTAGGCCCGAGGATCGCCCCGACATTTAACGCGGTGGGTCCCAGCGCCCCGGCGATCCGCGGCGCGGCGGGAGAGGCGGCTCGAATCACCTTGCCGATCAAGGTGGATCCGACCGCGAAGGCGACCGCGCCACTCACCGCCGCCATGATCGCGACGCCGACCGGCAGGTGCGCACTCAGGGCCGCGATCGACCAGATACCGATCAGCCCGGCCGTCCCCACGAAGACGATGCGGTCATCGAATTGGGTGAACCGCCCGGCGAGCACGACCCCGAGGAAGGAGCCGATCCCGAACAGCGCCAAGACGATCGGCACCCAACGGGTACCGGCGGCCTCGGAGGCGACGGCGCCCAGGTAGGTGAAGCCGGCGAAGGTGGCCGCATTGCACAGCGCACCGACCACGAGTCCGACACCGACGGTGCGGGTTCGGACCACAGCCCACTCCCGCAGCAGCGAAACCTGCGCGGTGGCACGGGAATCGACCCCGCGCGCCGGAATCAACATCCACACCGGCACCAACACGGCGGCACTCAGCACCGCGATCGCGAAAAACGCGGCCCGCCAACCAAACACCTGCCCGAGTACGGTGCCCGCGGGCACTCCCGCGATACAGGCCACGGTAACTCCGGCGACCACGACGGAAACGGCCCGCCCCACCAGATCGGCTCGCACCAAACGGGGTACGGCCGCCAACCCCACCGCCAAGAATCCGGCGTTGGCGAACGCCGCCACCACGCGGGTGGCCAGCAGCACCCCGAAATCCGTTGCCACGCCACCGATGACGTGCACCACGCCGAACAGCGCCAGAAAGGCGCAGGCCGAATACCGCAGCGACCACCGCCCGGCGACCATCGCCATGAGCGGCGCCCCCAGCACCATCCCCACCGCGAACAGCGCCGTCAGCAACCCGGCCCGCCCGACCGAAACCTGCAGATCCGCCGCGATCGGATCCAATAGTCCGGACACCATGAACTCGGATGTCCCCTGCGCGAATACCGCGACAGCCAAAACGAATACCACTGTGGGCATGAAGAATCTCCCGGAAGACAGGGCGCAACGCCCGAATCGGTTCGCGAAAACCTGTCGGCGCTGCGAAACACCCGCGCGGCCAACACCTGCCGCCGCGAGCACCTGTCTTCACAACGCCGCCCGGCCGATACGGCCGAGCGGCTACCTTCTTTCCGACTCCGGAAGATTCACGACCCCACCCTAACAACCGGGGTCAACACATTGTCAGACCGGCGTCTGCTCGTCGCGAATCTCGACGATCGGAAGAACCAGCGCCGCAGGCGAACTCACCGGAACCGCCGGATTCTTGGGCGCGACGGGCGCGATCCGCCGATATCCCGCACTCTGCTCGGGCCGCGTGTCCTGCTCACCGTTGTTGGGCCAGTAGGCGGCCGCCCGCTCGGCCTGCGCGGCAATGGTCAGCGACGGATTGACCCCCAGATTCGCCGATACCGCCGCACCGTCCACCACGCTCAGTGTCGGATACCCGAAGACCCGGTGATAGCCGTCGATCACGCCCTGCTCGGCATCCGCGCCGATCGCGGCGCCGCCGAGGAAATGCGCGGTGAGCGGGATATTGAAGATCTCGCCCCAACTGCCGCCGGGAATCCCGCCGATCTTGTCCGCGACCCGCCGGGTGACCTCGTTTCCCGCCGGGATCCACGTCGGATTGGGTTCGCCGTGGCCCTGTTTGGAACTGAGCTTGCGACCGAAGAGTCCGCGCTTGGTGTAGGTGGTGATGGAATTGTCGAGGTGCTGCATCACCAGGCAGATGATGGTGCGCTCGCTCCAGTTCTTGGTGCTGAGGAAGCTCAGCAGTTGGGCCGGATGCCGCAGCACGAGTCCGAGGAAACGCAGCCAGCGCGGCAACCGCCCGCCGCCGTCCACCATGAGGGTCTGCAGCAGGCCCATCGAATTGGAGCCCTTGCCGTAGCGGACGGGTTCGATATGGGTGTCGGGCGTCGGGTGGATGGAGGAGGTGATCGCCACACCCTTGGTGAAGTCCGTCCCTGGCGCGACCTTCTTGGTGGCGGCGCCGACAATGGATTCGGAATTGGTGCGGGTGAGCACGCCCAGCCGGTCCGACAGCTTCGGCAGTACGCCCTTGTCCCGCATGGCGAACAGCAACTGCTGGGTGCCTCGGGTGCCCGCCGCGAGCACCACGTGTCGGGCGGTGTAGGTGGTGGGCCGCTTGCGCACCCACGCGCCGGTGCGTTCGGCGGCGATATCCCAGGTGCCGTCGGGCAGTGGACGCACGGCGGTGACGGTGCTCATCGCAATGATGCGCGCCCCGGCCTGTTCGGCCAGGTAGAGGTAGTTCTTGACGAGGGTGTTCTTCGCGCCGTACTTGCAGCCGACCATGCAGTCGCCGCATTCCACGCAGCCGGTGCGCTCGGGGCCGACACCGCCGAAGTAGGGGTCGGGCACCGTCTTGCCCGGTTCGCCGAAGAAGACGCCGACCGGGGTCTGCACGAAGGTGTCGCCGACGCCCATATCCTCGGCGACCGCCTTGAACACCTCGTCGGCGGGTGTCATGTGGGGATTGCGGACCACGCCGAGCATCCGCTGCGCCCGCTCGTAGTACGGGGTGAGTTCGGCGCGCCAGTCCGTCATCGAGCGCCACTGCGGGTCCTGGAAGAACGGCTCCGGTGGAACGTAGAGGGTATTGGCGTAGTTGAGCGAGCCGCCGCCCACGCCCGCGCCGCCGAGGATCAGCACATCGCGCAGCAGGTGGATGCGTTGGATGCCGAAGCAGCCCAGTTTGGGCGCCCAAAGGAACTTGCGCAGATCCCAGCTGGTCTTGGGGAGTTCGTTGTCGGCGAAGCGCTGCCCGGCCTCGAGGATCCCGACCCGGTAACCCTTCTCCACCAGCCGCAGCGCGGTGACGCTGCCGCCGAATCCGGAGCCCACGATCAGCACGTCGAAATCCGTTGTTCGCTGGTCCATCTGGCAACTCCTCATCCGGTGTCGACGGTGACCGGGGTAACACTACTCCCGAGTAGCGAAGTATCTGGAACTGGGGATCACACTTGTTCGCGCCGCCAGGCGACGGTCGTTTCGATGACGGTGTCGAAGGGGGTCGGTCCGAATCCGAGCCGTGCCTCGCTCGCCGTGGAGTCGAGGGTGAACGGCCGCTCGAATTGATAGACCATTTCCGCCATCTCGCGCATATCGGTGTTGAACCACCCGCCGGCGCGCAGCAGCCACCCCGGTGCGGCGAAGACCTTCGGCGCGCCGGCGCCCGCCGCGTCGGCGTAGCGGCGAATGAGTTCGCGCTGGGAGATGGGCGCCGCGGTCGGGGCGTGCAGGAAGCTGTCCCACAGCGCCGTATCGCTCGCCGCCTTGATCATGGCCGCCGCCAGATCCGGCATGTAGGTGAAGGCGTGTGGCGCGTCGAGATCCCCCATGGTCCTGATCCGCTTTCCGGCCAGCAGCGGTCGCAGGATGATGTCCCCCGCCAGCGCGGTGTGCACATGCGGTCCGATGAAGTCCGATGCGGCGACGCTGACCGTGTGCGCGCGGTGCTCCGCCCTGGCCTTCAGCAGCGCGACCCGCACCGCGGGCTTGCCGAAGTTCGCGGCCCGGTCCATGGATTCGCGCATCGGTTCGCGGACCGGGCCGTAGGAGTAGAGGCTCTCGGGGAAGACGACCACGGCGCCCGCTCGCTCCGCCTCGTTCATGACGACCTGTTCGGTCGGGGGCAGTTCGGCCCACCAGTCCGCCGCGACATAGCGGGAGGTGTGCATGCAGTGGTAGACGGCCCGCGCGCCATCGAACTGGCCCGAGAGTCGGGTCCGCTGCGACACGTCCACCGCGCGCCGCTCGATGCGGGCATGTTCGGGTCCGCTGCCCGAGCGGGTCAGGACGCGAACCCGCGCACCTGCGGCGGCGAGTTGTTCGGCGATGGTGGCGCCGACGGGTCCGGCTCCGATGACGACGTGCAGTTCCGGCATGAGCTGTCCTTCCGGGTCATTTTAGAGAGCGACGCTCTCAGTTGTTTTCGAGCATGCGGCATTGCCCGCGCCAAGTCAAGAGCAGTGCTCACGATTGTTGACATCGCTCTCGCTGATCGGCACCCTTGGGACATGCCAACGACCCCGCGCGCCCGAGCCAGGGCGCAAACCATGACCGATATCGTGCGCATCGGCCGCGACCACCTGGCCAGTCATGGGGCCGCCGCCCTGTCGCTGCGCGCCGTGGCGCGTGACCTCGGCGTGGTCTCCTCGGCGGTCTACCGCTACGTCAGCAGCCGCGACGAGCTGCTCACCCTGTTGGTCGTCGACGGCTACACCGACCTCGGCGACGCCGTCGACGCCGCCCTGGACGCGGCCCCCGCCGACCCGATCGAGCGCATCCGGGTCCTGGGTCGCGCTGTGCGCGAATGGGCGCTGTCCGAACCGGCCCGCTACGGACTGCTTTTCGGCACTCCCGTCCCCGGCTATCAAGCGCCTGCCGAACAGACCGTCGCCCCTGGCATTCGGGTGGTGGTCACTCTGATGGGCCTTATCGATGCGGCCTACAGGCAGGGCGTGCTTGCCGAACCGACGCGCCCGGTCACCGTTCCCGAATCTCTCGCGGGCAATTTCGCCGGGATCCGCGCGGAATTCGGCCTGGATCTGCCCGATTGGCTCATCGCACGGGGAATTACCGCCTGGTCCAGTCTTTTCGGCGCGGTCAACTTCGATGTCTTCGACATGTACGGCGCGGACACCTTCGCCGACCGCGCCGAAGTCTACGAACTGCATCTCGACGCCATCCTCGATCTGCTCGGCTACCGCGGCGGCGTCTGATCCCGGTTCCGGGGTGGTCCGACGACCGGGATTCGGCGATATCTATGAATTCGCTGACCGCGAGGTTTTACAGATTTGCGAACTACAACACGTTCTTATGTGAAACCGTTCAAACGGGGTAGATCCCGGCGATGTCTCAAGTGTGCCGTGCCTGCTCGCTGCGCCAGGGCTTGACCGTATGTCCATGAAAATGGCTGCTACATAAGCCTATTCAAGGAATTCATGATCAACTTATTGTGAAATGTCCCAAAGTCACTAAAGAGGAGAAATGTCCCACAAAAGAGTAGGAACGGGTTACAGTTCTGGCTCCAGTTGATAGCGAGGGCCGGTTTTCCCGAGAAACTCGGCCACCCGCTATAGAGTTATGGAGAAGAAGATCATGAAATCCATTCCGTCTGTCGGCATTCGCGTTCTCGCCGCAGCTCCGGTCGCCCTCGCGGCGACCTGGTGTCTGGCCTCGCCCGCCGGTGCCGTCCCCCAGGGGACGACCACCATCACCTGGCAGTGCCAGGGAACCGTTTTCGGTGTAGACCAGACTTCGACGCTGACCGCGCAGGTGGCCGGTGACGCACCGACCTCCGCGGCAGGCGGTTCGGCGGTGACGATCAAACTGACCCCGCTCGCGACCGCGGTGCCGGCCAGTTCGAACGGCTTCAACGTCAACAACATTCACGATCTGCAAGTGATCACGCCGTACCCGGCGGGCGCCACCTTCGTCTCGGCCACCGCCTCGGGTGGCAGCGTGGCGGCGACCATCGACACCTCAGGAGGAAAGATCGCACTGAACGTGGCGGGACCGATCGCGGGTGGCGCGAGCTTCACCTTGCCCGCGGAAACGATCAATGTGACCGCAGGCGCCTCGGGATCCATCACCAGCACCTACGCCGGGACCAGCTACGCCGACGCGGGAATGACGCTCACCTCGAACGTGGATACCGTCCTGGGTCCGTTGGACGTCCCGATCTCCTGCTACCCGGACCCGAAGCCGACCTTCACGACAACGACCATCGGCGGCGCCGCGGCGCCGGGGGTCGCTCAGCCACCCAAGACGAACTGAGCAGGCCCAAGGTATTTCGACCGGTCGGTGCCGATCACTGAGGGAGGTGATCGTCGTGGGGCCGGGTCAGGTGTCGGCTCGGCCCCATCCCTGCGCGACGATCCCGAATCCGCACCGTCCGTTCGGCTAGCCGGGCAGTCGGACCGGATCGGTGCAACTGTCCACCGGAGCCACCAGTGAGCAGTTCTTCGGCTCCCTGGTAGGTCGATAGTCGGCGGGAACGCCGCCCGCGCGGGTGATGGCGGCGTAGGCGGGCACCGCGTCGGTGGGCTTGCGGGTCAGCGTCGGATCCGTCAGCACATCCACGGTATACAGGCCGAAACGCGGTGTGTAGGAGCCCCATTCGTAATTGTCGGTGAGACTCCAATAGTTGTAGCCGAGGAGATTCATTCCGTCGGCTTTGGCGCGCTGCAACCAATAGACGTTGTCGCGCAGATTGTCGCCCCGGCGGTAACCGTCGGGGCGGGGGCGGCCGTTCTCGGTGGGCATTCCGTTTTCCACAATGTAGAGCGGCCTTCCCGGAAACTTGCGCGAATAGTGGTCCAGCGCATAGTAAATGCCCTCCGGCTGCAGCGGATTGCGCCAGGAATCGGCGGGATCGAAGCCGAGGGCGTCGGGGGAGAGGCCGTAGTAGTAGTCAATACCGATGTAGTCGAGTTTGTTCGCGATGCGGTCGAGGACCGAGCCGGAGATCAGGTCGTCCGCACCGCCGGGGATGTAGGCGACATTGCTGGTGACCATGGCCGCGTTCTGCTTGGTGTGAATGTAGTCATAGATGGCGTTGTGCGCCTGCGCGATTCGGTCGACCATCGCGGGCGCGGCGGCCACGGGCAGACCGCCGTTGCGCATCTCGTTGACCAGATAGAAGGCCGGTTCGTTGAAAGTGACCCAGAGCGGATTCGCCCCGGCGAAGCGGTCGACGACCGTGCGCGCGTTGGCCAACCAGTCGGTCACGATGTCGGGATTCGCCCAGCCGCCCCGCTCCGCTTCCCAGCCGGGATACACCCAGTGGTCGAGCGTCAGCATGGGCCGCATGCCCGCGTCGGTGATCGCGGCGATCACCGTGTCGTAGAAGCGAAGTCCGTCCTCGTCCCACTCGCCCGGTCGCGGCTGCACTCGCGCCCACTCGATCCCGATCCGATAGACCTTGACGCCAAGCTCCCGCGCCAGCTCGATATCCGACCGGTAGCGATGGAAGAAGTCGACCGAATCGCGCAGCGGGTCATCGGTTTTCCCCGCGGCGATGTAGCGGGTCCAGTTGCTGTCGGGCGCGCTGCCCTCCGACTGGAACCCGGACGCGGCCACACCCCAGAGGAATTCCGCCCCCAGCGGCGCGACTCGATCGGGCGCGGGGGAGCGGGCCGCCGCGGGCGAGGCGCCGAGAACCAGCGCCGTCCCCGCCGCGGTGAACGCGGCCAGCATCCGACGACTTCGTGATCGCATCGCCCCAGCCTAGGCCGGCCCGAGTCCGATTGATCGACAGCAACATTAGGGGTAGGGGAGCGGCCCATGCGACCGAGGGCTTCGGCAGCCCAGGGGAGTACCTACCCCCGTCTTATATAGAGACCCGTATCCCCCCGGCAACCACCAAAAGCCCTAGGCGTCCACCCCCCTATCGATCCTATAAAAACATCCCCGTACCAAGATATGCGCATCTGACTATGTAAATCCTCCTATGAAATATCGTTGCCTTCGCGCACGTTCACGGTGAGAGTGAGAGTTAACCGGTGGTCGGCCGCATCGAGGAGAGGGGAACCCTCGGCGGGGTCGGGATCGGATGGGTTTCGGGCGGATGGTCGTCAGGAGAGTGGGCGGATGCCGCACGGTGTGATTGTTTCGGTGGATGGCGGGAGGTTCTCGATGACCGGCTGGTCGTGGGATCGTCACGGCGAGTTAGGTGGGCGACGTGAATGAGGAAGGGGGGATCATGGCGCGCAACTCCACGTTGACCGCGTACCGGGAGGCGTCGTTCACCACGGCGCCTATGGTGCGGCCGGTCCTGATGACGGCACTGCTCGGCGTGAGTCTGGTACTGATCTACGAGGCGGTGCAGGCCACCCACGAGGGTGTGAACCACGCGTGGTTCGTCGCGGCTTCGCTCTCGGGTGTGTTCGTGGCGCGGGGTCTGCATCTGCACCGGCCGATCACACTGCCGCACTTGACGATCGCGGTCTTCGCGCTGGCGTGCGCGAATGTGGCGTATCGGGCCGAACATCCCGCCGTCGGGTTCGGGCTGCTGGCCTCGACCGGATTCATCCTGATGCTGCCGCAGTCGAGCAGACCGCAGCCGCAGCAGATGTATCGGGTGGCGGCTCTGGTCGACAGGACGATCGACGATCCACTCGCGCCGTTCGCGCTGCACTCGTCGAAGACCTACTACTTCAACGCCCAGTCCACGGCGGCCATCGCCTATCGCACCCGCTTCGGGATCGCGGTGGTGGCGGGCGATCCGATCGGGGATCGGGCCGCGTTCGGCGAACTGGTCGGCGAATTCTCCGAATTCGCGATGAATCACGGCTGGCGGATCGCGGTGCTCGGGGCCGGTCCCGAGGTGAGCGGGCTGTGGCGCGAGCGCGCGGCCGAGCATCGCGGCCTGCGTCCGGTGCCGATCGGGCGCGACGTGGTCATCGAGGTGGACCGGTTCGACATGGTCGGACGCAAGTACCGGAATCTGCGTCAGGCGGTGAGTCGCACCAAGAACTTCGGCGTGCGCACCGAGGTGATCGCGGAGGGCGCGCTGCCGCCCGCGCTGCGCGCGGATCTGCTCGGCGTCGTCGACGAATGGCATGCCGGTCGGCAGAGTCGCGGCTTCTCGATGATCCTGGACCACCTGCTGGACGGTCGGAATCCGCACATGCTGGTGGTGTTGGCGCGCGATGCCGAGGACCGGGTGGTGGGTTTCCAGCGCTACGGCGTCTCCGGCGGCGGGCGCGAGTTGAGCCTGGACGTGCCGTGGCGACGCAAGGACGCCCCGAACGGGCTGGACGAGCGCATGGTGGTCGACCTGGTGGCTTACGCCCGCGCCCAAGGCATTCGCCGAATCTCCTTGGCGTTCGCGGCGTTTCCCGAGTTGTTCGCCGACAAGCAGCGGTCGCGGACCCAGCAGTTGATGTATCTGCTCGTGCATCTGGGCGATCCCCTGATCCGGCTGGAGTCGCTGTACCGGTATCTGCGCAAGTTCCACGCCCTGTCGGACCAGCGCTACGCCCTGATCCGCTGGCGCGAGGTGCTGATCGCGGGCGCGGCCATGCTGTCGCTGGAGTTCGTCCCGCATCGTCGTCAGTACTGAACGCCAACGACCCCGCACCCGCGGGGTCGTTGCGCGTTCGGGCCTCACTCGCGGCGCCGGGTGAATCCGTTCGGCGAGACCTGTACGGGCGCTGCCTCGACGGGTTGCTCGGCGCCTAGGTCGGGTTCGCGCATGCCGATGCGTTCCTGGAGACGGCGCAGCGGGGCCGGCGCCCACCAGCAGTCGTCGCCGAGCAGGCGCATGACTGCCGGGACGAGGAGCATGCGCAGCAGGGTGGCATCGATGACGAGCGCGGCGATCATGCCGTAGGCGATGTACTGCATCATGACCAGGTCGGAGAAGGCGAACGCGCCGGTGACCACGAGCAGGATGAGGGCGGCGGCGGTGATGATGCGCCCGGTGTGCGCGGTGCCGGACCCGATGGCGGCGACGGTGCTCGCCCCCCGCGCGCGGGCCTCGACCATGCGGGAGAGCAGGAAGACCTCGTAGTCGGTGGACAGTCCGTAGATGATGGCGATGATCAGTACGAGGACGGGGGCCATGATGGGCTGCGGGGTGAAGTGCAGCAGGTTCGCGCCGTGTCCGTCGACGAAGATCCAGGTCAGGATGCCGAGGGTGGAGCCGAGGCCGAGCGCGCTCATGAGGATGGCCTTGATGGGCAGCACGATCGAGCCGAAGGTGAGGAACATGAGGGTGCCGGTCAGGACGACGACCAGCAGGATCATGAAGGGGATGCGGTAGAGCAGGGCGTCGATGCTGTCCTTCTCCAGTGCGGGTTTGCCGCCGACGAGCAGGGTGGTGCCCTCGGGAATGTCCATGGCGCGCAGGTATTCGATGGTTTTGCCGCCCTGGGCGGAGTCGATGAGCGGGGTCTGCATGCGGTAGACGCCGGGTTGCCCCCTGGCGGGTTTGGGGACTTCGAACTCCTCGGCGAGGCCGGGGGCCTCGTTGGCGAGGGTGCGGACCCGTCCGACGTCGGCGGTGTTGTCCGACAGCACGATCAGCATGAGCGGGTCGGCTTTGCGGAGTTTGAACTGTTCGTCGAAGTCGTGCTGGGCGATGCGGACCGGGTTGTCGGCGGGGAGGTATTTCTCGCTGAGTCCGCCGAAGACGAGGTTCTTCATGGGGATGATCAGCAGGAACAGGCCGATGCTGAGGGGGATGGCCACCCGCAGCGGTCGGCGCATGACCCAGCGGGCGGTGCGGCCCCAGAAACTGTTCTCCACCTGTTCGGCGGTGCGGGTGCGGCGGAAGCGTTGCAGGCCGAACTTGTCGACGCGCGGGCCGAGCAGGGCGAGGGTGGCGGGCAGGACGGTGATGGCGGTGAGCGCGGCCAGGGCCACGGTGGCGATCGCGCCGTAGGCGATGGATTTGAGGAAGCCCTGGGGGAATATCAGCAGGCCCGCGAGGCTGGCGATGACCATGGTGGCGGAGTAGACGACGGTGCGCCCGGCGGTCGTGACGGTGCGGCGCACGGCGGCGGGGGTGTCGTGGCCTTCGGCGAGTTCCTCGCGGAAGCGGCTGACGATGAACAGGCCGTAGTCGATGGCCAGGCCGAGTCCGACCATGGAGATGACGCCGGAGACGAAGGAATTGACCTGGGTGAGGTGGGTGAGGGCCATGACGATGCCATTGGCGCCCGCGACGGTGAGCGCGCCGACGAGCAGGGGCAGGGCGGCGGCGATGAGTCCGCCGAAGATGAAGAACAAGAGGACGGCGACGGCCGGGAAGGCGAGCTTCTCCATTCGGGTGATGTCGTCGGCCATGGTGTCGTTGATGGTGCCCGCGACGGCTTGGAGTCCGGCGACGCGGACGTCGACGCCGGGAATGGTGAACTCGTCCTTGACCTTGCGGTAGTTGGCCAGGACGTCGGTGTCGTTGTCGCCGAGCAGGGCCAGCGCGGCGAAGGCTGTGGTCCGGTCCTCGGTGGCGGCCTGGGTGCCGGTGAGGGCGCCTGCTCCGGGCCAGTAGGAGGCGTTGACGGCGGCGATCTCGTTCGGATGTTCGCGGGGAAGGCGGTTGAGGTGCTCGACCACGCGGGCGGTGAGGTCGGGATCGTCGACGGTTTTACCGGGTGGTGCGGTGACGATCAGCAGGACGTCGCCGTCGTGGTTGCGGCCGAAGGCGCGGTCGGCGATCTCGGCGGCACGGGAGGATTCGGCGGTGGGGTCGAACAGTCCGCTGGAGCTGAGGTGGTCTTCGACGCCGATGCCGTAGCCGCCGAGGGCGAGCAGGGCGGCGACGGTGAGACCCAGGACGGTGTAGCGGAGTCGGTGGACGAGTTCCCCCCAGCGCGCGAACATCAGTGGGCTGCCCGAAGGGTGGCGGCGGTCGCGCGAATCGTCAAGGGCGGCATCCTCTCCAGGGGTTTCGCGCCGGGTTGCGCGGTCGTTACCCAAGGTACAGGCGGGTTTGACGCGGTCGGCAGCCACAAGTGGTAGGTCACAAATCGTCGGTGGTGTGGCGTAGGTTGGATTGCATGACAACGCATCTCACGCATTGGGGGGCCTTCGACGCCGTGAGTGACGGCACCCGGTTGACGCGGGTGCGCCCGTGGTCGGGTGATCCCGAACCCAACCCTTTGATCGAGAATGTGGCCTCCGCGCAGCACCATCCGACGCGGATCGATCAGCCGTACGTGCGGCGCGGGTGGCTCGAGCACGGGCCGGGTCCGGCGGCGCGGGGCACGGAGGAGTTCGTGCCGGTGTCGTGGGAGCGGGCGCTGGATCTGCTTGCCGGGGAATTGCGTCGGGTGTATGGGGAGTTCGGCGCCGATGCGGTGTACGGGTCGTCGTACGGGTGGGCCAGTGCGGGGCGGTTCCATCACGCGCAGAGTCAGTTGCACCGGTTCCTGAATGTGCTCGGCGGTTATGTGTCGAGTGTGAACAGTTACAGCCTCGGCGCGTCCACGGTGCTGCTGCCGCATGTGCTGGCCGATATGGGCACGGTGCTGGACGCGGGGACGACGAAGTCGGTGCTGGCCGAGCACACGCGGCTGCTGGTGTCCTTCGGTGGGATCTCGCCGAAGAATTCGGCGGTGGCGCCGGGTGGGGTGTCGCGGCACAATACGCGCGGCTGGATCGGGGCGGCCGCGGCGAACGGCTGCCGTTTCGTGACGGTGTCGCCGCTGCGGGACGATATGCCCGCCGAGGCGGATGCGCGGTGGTTGGCGCCGCGGCCGGGCAGCGATGCGGCGCTGATGTTGGGGTTGGCGTGGGTGTTGGACGCGGAGGGTTTGGCGGACCGGGATTTCCTGTCGACGCATGCGGTGGGGTTCGAGCGTTTCGCGGAGTATCTGCGGGGCGCGGTCGACGGTGTGGCGAAGGATCCGGAGTGGGCGGCGGCGATCACGGGGGTGGCGGCGGAGACGATCCGGTCGTTGGCGCGGGAGATGGCGGGTACGCGCACGTTCATCACGGTGAGTTGGTCGCTGCAGCGGCAGCAGTACGGGGAGCAGCCGCTGTGGATGGGGATCGTGTTGGCGGCGATGCTGGGTCAGATCGGCTTGCCCGGCGGGGGTTTCGGGCACGGGTACGGGTCGAGTTCGCATGTGGGAGAGCCGGTGCGGGCCGTTTCCACGCCGCGTTTCCCGCAGGGGCGCAATCCGGTCGATGAGTACATTCCGGTGGCGCGGATCTCGGATATGTTGCTCGGGCCGGGCACCGACTACGAGTACAACGGTCAGCATCGGCGGTATCCGCGGATTCGGTTGGTGTACTGGGCCGGTGGCAATCCGTTCCATCATCATCAGGATCTGACGCGGTTGGGGGCGGCGTTCGGTCGGCCGGATACGGTGGTGGTGCACGATCCGTTCTGGACGGCTTCGGCGCGGCACGCGGATATCGTGCTGCCCTCGACGATGTCGATCGAGCGCGACGATTTCGGTGCGGGCCAGGGCGATCGGATGTTCTTTCCGATGCCCGCGTTGACGGGTCCGCACGGGCAGGCGCGCGACGACTACTGGATTCTCGGTGAGGTGGCCGAAAGGCTCGGTGTCGGTAAGGAATTCACCGAGGGGCGCACCGCCCGGGAGTGGTTGCGGCACCTGTACACCGAGTGGCGCGCAGGCATGGCCGAGCGGGGGTATCCGGTGCCGGAGTTCGACGAGTTCTGGGCGGGCGAGTCGATCGAGTTGCCGCTGCGCGAGCCGGAGAATGTGGCGTTCGCACAGTTCCGGGCCGATCCGGTGGCGCATCCGCTGACCACGCCGAGTGGTCGGATCGAGATCTTCTCCGAGACCATCGCGGGCTTCGGATACGACGATTGTCCGGGTCATCCGGTGTGGCGGGAGCCGCTGGAGTGGTTGGGTGGTGCGCGGGCGGCGCGGTTCCCGTTGCAGTTGGTGGCCAATCAGCCGCGGACCAAGTTGCACAGTCAGCTCGATGTGGGTGCGCACAGTCGTTCGGTGAAGGTGCGGGGTCGCGAGCCGATCCGCCTGCATCCCGATGATGCGGCGGCGCGGGGTCTCGGCGCGGGCGATATCGTGCGGGTGTTCAATGATCGTGGCAGTTGCCTTGCGGGCGTGGTGATCTCGGACGCGGTGCGGGCGGGTGTGGTGCAGTTGTCCACGGGAGCCTGGTACGACCCGGATCCGGCGGATCGGAGTTTCTGTCGGCACGGGAATCCGAATGCGGTGGCGGCGGATCGGGGCACTTCCCGGTTGGCGCAGGGGTCCACCGGTCAGTTGTCGCTGGTCGAGGTGGAGCTTTTCGCTGGGGAGTTGCCCGCGCTGGGTGTCGACGGTCCGCCCGCGATCGCGGATTCGTCGGTGTAGGTCTGCTGGTTTCGTTCGGCGGGTTCGGCGGTTCGCCGCGATGGCGCAGCTGTTAGTCTGCCGAACGAAATACCTTGGGCCAGGAGGATGCGGCAATGGCGTTGAGTGTCGAACGTTTCGATCATGTGGTCCTCAATTGCCGCGATGTCGCGGCCACCGCGGCCTGGTATGCGCGGGTGCTCGGGATGACCGTGCAGACCTTCGGTCCGTCGGCGCGGACCGCGCTCAAATTCGGTGCGCAGAAGATCAATCTGCGTCCGATCGGCGCGCTCGAGCTGGATCCGGCGTGGACCACCGGCGCGGTGGAGGCGGCGGGTTCGGAGGACCTGTGTTTCATCACCGAGGCGTCCCCGGAAGAGGTCGCCGCGCATCTGACCGCGTGCGGTGTGGAGATCGTCAATGGTCCCGTCACCAAGTCGGGCGCCCTGGGCGATATGACCTCACACTATTGCCGTGATCTCGACGGCAATCTCATCGAAATCGCTGTCTACCCTAAGGATTGACCCCTGGCCAAGCGCCCATATCGGCTAGCCGGAGAACCAGCGCGGCGATATTCCAGGCATCGTCGTCACCCCGGTGGTGCCTGCCCTCCAGCGGAAGTCCGCTGATCCCCAGGGCTCCGGCCATACCCACCGGCCGTCGCAGGTCCAGGGCGGTCGCGAATACCGCCTTCGCGTTGATGTGGCGCGCGCCGAAGGGATAGTCGGTCGCGGTGGCCTCGCACTGGCGCAGGAACTGTTTGCGGTCGTAGTCGCCCCAGCTCGCCCAGCCGCGCTTCTTCGCCGCGTACTCGGTGGTCAATGTTCGGCATGCCGCCGCGAAGCTGATCCCGGTTTCCACCTCGGCCCGTGTGTGGCCGGTCAGTTCCGTGCAGAACGGGCTGACGGTCGAGTGCTCCGGCCGCACCAGAATACGGTGCTTGCTGACGCGGGTGCGGGCGACGATGTCGACCACGGTCAAGCCGATCTCGATGATCTCGCTCCGCTGACCCTCGGGTGGTATCCCCTCCCAGCAGGTGGCCTCGACGTCAACGACATTCACCAGGCGCGCCCCATCAACCATGCGGCGAGGTTACTGGTTTCGGCCTGCGACCCGCATCCCATTTTGTGGCTTGCGCAGCTCCCGCTCGGGGTTTAATTTGGACGTATGCCCAAGGCGATTGACCAATGTGTCGGGATGCGGAGTTCTTCATGGTGACCGCGGCGGAGCAGGGCGACCAGACGCGGTCGCGACTCATGGATGCGGCGGCCGCGCTGATCGCCGAGCGGGGGTGGGGTGCGGTGAGCACGAGGCTGGTGGCCGAGCGGGCCGGAGTGCGATCGGGGGTCGTGCACTACCACTTCTCCACGGTCAACGACCTGCTGATCGATGCCGGACTGCGGGTGATGCGCGGTGAGACGCAGCGCTTGGCGGACGCGGTGACGGGGGAGTCCGGGCGCGCCGGTCTCGAGGTCTTGGCCGCGGCGGTGGATTCCTATCGACCCGATGACGAGGTCAGCCTCGTGATCGTCGAGGTGATGTTGGCCGCGAGCCGCCATGAGCGGTTGCGCACCGAGTTGGGCGCGCTGCTGCGCACGCATCGCGAGGGGGTGACGCACTGGCTGCGGGCACAAGGTTCAACGGATGCCGAAGCGAGCGCGGCGGTTCTGATGGCCGCGCTCGACGGCCTGTTCCTGCATCGAATCGTGGACGACCGCGCCGCGGCGCTGCCGATCGGCGCACCGCTGCAACGCATTACGGGTTTACTCGAGTCCGCGCAGGGACCCGAGCGCGAGGAATACGAAGGAGATCATCGATGAGCACCATCGGCGCCAGACTCAGCAGCAAAGCCCTGCGGACCCGCTGGTTCGTGCGGGCGCCGATCGGCCTGTATCGGGCGGGCCTCGGCATCGTGTTCGGTGTCAGACTCCTGATGCTCGAGCACATCGGCCGCAGCAGCGGCGCGCGCCGATACGTCGTGCTGGAAGTCGTCGACCATCCGGAGACCGATCGGTACGTGGTGGTCTCCGGATTCGGTCCCCGTGCCCAGTGGTACCGCAATATCGAGGCCGAACCCCGTGTGCGGGTATCCATCGGGTTGCGGCGTTCGATTCCGGCCATCGCGACGCCGATGTCGAAGTCGGAATCGGATGCGGCGCTGGCCCGCTACGCCCAACGCCATCCGAGGGCATGGCGGAAGTTGCGCGCCGCGATCGAACATGCCGTCGGCCACCCGGTCGACACCCTGCCCATGGTGTCGCTGCGGTTGGGAAACCGGTAGGGTCGCCGACGCGCATGTCCAACCGTGATCGACCGTCAGTTCAGAATGGTCATCACCCTGCCCGGCAGGTGCTCCTGATCGCGGCGCTGGGGGTAACTCTCGTCGGTCGTATCGATCGTCGCCTCGACCCGACCGCGTCCCGGTCCCATACCCATGCCGGTGATCACGCCATCGGGCTGTTCGAGGACGCCGTTCTCGTCGACCCGATCCGACTGTCCGCCGGTGGCGCCGGTATCCACGTTCTTCCATTGCACGAAGATGCGGAAGGCGCTGCAGGATTCGCCGGTGCGGGTGATCGCCACTTTGACGGCGAATTCGCCCGGCCTCGGCTGCGGCATGAGCGAGGCATTGATGATCGCGGCGCAGTTCTGGCCGGGAATCCGCGTCAGCGTCGGGGTGAATGTGGTGGAGGTGTCTCCGGCGCCGGCCGACGCAGGCCCGGTTATCCCGACGACCGCACCGACCGTCGCCGCCGCGATGATCCAGGTCCGAACCGAAAACCGATTGGCAAGAACTCGTTTGAGACTCATGTACCGATAGTCGGTCGCGGCGCGAGCGGCGTTAGCGGTCGCGGCGGTATCGATTCGGTAACGCAAACTCGAGAGTTGTTACGGCACAACATAGTTCGAGAATCAAGCCCCGAAATCCGTGGCATTGGTGAGGAATGCCGGCCAGGCGATATCGGTGCGCCATCGAGTGGAGTCGGCGGTATCGCGCAGGCCGGTGCGGTAGTACTCGCGGATGGGGCCGGGAACACCGAGCCCGCGTTCCACGATCGGAGAAGGACGCCACCATCCGGGAGTGGATGCGGGTCTCGCTGCACGCCGCGGTGGAATGCACCCGCAGCAATCTGGCCGTCGACTTCCGCCCCGAGGCGAGTCGCATCACCCTGTCGACACTGGTGGTCCACGGCACCCACGATGCCTTCGCGCCGCTGCGGACCTGCGGGCAACGCTCGGCCGACCTGATCCCCGACAGCACACTCGTGGTCTACGACAACGCCTCCCGCATGCTGCATCTGTCCCACCGCGATCGGCTCAACGGCGACCTGCTCGCATTCCATGCCGCCGGGTGCTCGGCTCGATTCGGTCCAGAGATTCACAGCCTTGACCGGGTGGACGAACGCTGCCGGCAATAGCCGGGGAGGGCGGACAGAGCGATGTGAATTCCGCAGTGGGGGTGGAGATTTCAGGGCGGGGGAGTGATGGTGCTCTCATCGGGGGCGGTGGGGATGGGGGTGGGTGGGCGGGGTCTGCCAGGATTTGGGTATGGTGTCGAATCCGTTGCCCGCGTTGGCTCGACTATTGGGGCGTCAGCCCTGGGTGATGGGGCTGGGGTGGGCGGTGCGGCCGCTCGAACAGGTGGTGCGGTGGGCGAGTCGGGGACGGCGCGGTGTGCTGGATCTGGCGGGGCTGCCCTCGCTCGAGATCACGGTGGTCGGGCGCAAGACCGGATTGCCGCGCACGACCTCGCTGCTGTGCGTGCCGAACGGGGAGTCGCTGGTGGTGATCGGGTCGAATTGGGGTGACGCGCGGCATCCGGTGTGGTCGGCGAATCTGCGGGCGGCGGACACGGCGACGGTGCGCTGGCGCGGTGAGCGGTTCACGGTGCGGGTCGAGCAGGTGCGCGGGGTGGATCGCAAGCGGCTGTGGGATCTGGCGGTGGAGTTCTGGCCGGGCTACGAGATGGAGCACGCGCTGTCCGGGTTCAGGGAGTTCCGGATCTTCGAGCTGACCCGCATGTGAATCCAATTCGGGAGCAGGGGTTTTTCACCAGGTGCGGTCGAACGGCTCGATGTCGATGACCACCGGCTTGGAGTTGATGTAGGTGTCGAGGTCGGGCAGATTCCATTCCTCGCCGGGGCGGATGCGGTGGAAGCGGAAGGTGGCGTCGGTGTCGTTGGCGTCGATGATGAAGCGGACGCCGACGCGGGGCGCCAGCCGGTAGACGTGTTCGGTGAGGGCGCGGGCCAGGGCGATGCCGTGCAGGAGCAGGATGCGCTGGTCGGGTTCGGTGATGCCGTCCCCGGTGTCGATCGGGAGGTGCTCCGCCAAGTGGACGACGCTGGCGGCGCATTCCCAGCCGGTGAGATCGAAGAGTCGGGAGCCGGAGCGGTCGACCGTCGCCGTGGAACCGGCCCAGGTGAGCACATTGCCGCGGTGGGTCAGTCCCTTCTCGAGGTGGGCGCGCAGCCCGTCGGCGAGTCCGTCGGGGGGTTCCAGGAAGGCGAATCCAGCTACCACGCCAAGGGTTTTCACCGCGGCGTCGCTCAGTTTCAGCGTCAACACCGCTACAGAGTGTCACGGGTGACGATGTTGTGCCGAGCGGTTTCTCAGGGTCCGATCCCGCCGCGGTGAAAGGGCGCTACCTCGCGGACTTCTCGAGAATCCCACTGATGTGGAGCAGGTCCCCCATGCGCAGGTCGTCGTCGGTCAGCGGCGGAAGGCCGTTGGCGGCGAACAGGTCTCGGACGCTGATCCCGCGCAGCGTCCAACCGAGGCCGAGCAGATAGGGAGCGGCCTCGTTGCGCGCACCGAGGTAACGCAGCCGCGCCATATCGGTATCGAAATTCTGCCCGCGCCACTGCTCGGAGATGCGGTCCAGGCGTCGCCGGGTCGTCTCTTCCTCGCCCGGTCGCGGGTTGGGCCTGCTCTCGGTGGCCAACCGGCTGCCCGGCGCGCTGAGTTCGGTGACGGTGTCCAACAGGCGGTCCTGCGCGGCGGGCGGCAGGTAGCCCAGCAGACCTTCGGCGCTCCACGCGGTCGGCCGGGTCGGGTCGAATCCGGCGGCCCGCAGGGCCGCGGACCACTCCTCGCGCAGATCGACGGCAGCCGTCCGCCGGTCGGCGGTGGGTGCGGCGCCCAGTTCGGCCAGTGCGCGCGTTTTGAATTCGAGGACCCGCGGCTGGTCGACCTCGTACACCACGGTCCCGGCGGGCCACGGCAGTCGGTAGGCGCGCGAGTCCAGTCCCGAGGCCAGGATCACGACCTGCCTGCTACCCGCGTCGGTCGCGGCGCGGAAGAACTCGTCATAGAACTTGGTCCGCGCCTTGGCCCCGTCGATCCACATCTGTCCGACCAGATCGTCCGGGGCTTGCGCGCCGCTCGCCAACCGCGTGAGCAGGTCGACACCGACCGCCCGGACGAGCGGTTCGGCGAACGGATCGTCGATGAGCGCCCGATCCTCGCGCGTCGCGATCGCCCTGGCGGTGGCGGCCATGGTGGCGGTCGCCCCAACGCCTGCCGCCAGATCCCGTGCATCTGCGTCGCTCCTCGAAGAACTCACGCCGTACCTTTCCTCAGGTCGTTTTGTCCAGCGGCGTCACCCTTTTCGCGGCTCGCAGCACCGTCGACCACATCGCACCACATGCCTGTGACATTTCGCGACGAAGCTGGTCCGACGGGGTTCCGGACTGCGCCCGGCGGAATCCGGCGCCAACGCGGTGGAGTCTCAGGGCATGTCGCTCGTGAGTATGTGGATGGCGTGCCGTGACGAGGCCGTCGTTCCCGTTGGTCGCAGGGGGAGGTCAGGCGGGTGGGATGAGTTCGGCGACCAGTTGTCGGACGCGGTCGGCGATGTCGTCGCGGACCAGGCGCATCCGTTCGATGCCGTCGATGCCGCGCTCGGAGGGTTCGTCGGTGTCCCAGTTGATGATTCGCACGCCATCGACCGGTTCGACGTGCGCTTCACGGCCGAGAGTGACGACCAGATCGACCGGGCGCAGCAACTGCGGATCGATGGGTTTGGGTGACTCGTCGCGGATGTCGACGCCCACTTCCAGCAGCGATCGCACCGACTCCTCGTTGAGGGTTCCCGAGGAAGGTTTCGTGCCTGCGGAGTGCACCTCGATGCTTTCGTTCGCGGCTCGGCGCATAAGTCCGGCGGCTATCTGGGATTTGCCGCGGTTGCCGACACAGACGAACAGAACGGCGGTGCGGGTGCTCACGACCGCGATACTCCTTCGGTGCGGGCGGTTTCGGCGGGCGCGATGCTCGTGGCCCGGAATCGTCCGCGCAGTGCCGGCGAGACGTAGACGAGGCCGACGAGGACCGGGACCTCGATCAGCGGTCCGACCACTCCGGCGAGGGCTTGCCCGGAGGTGGCGCCTCACCCGACGCGGACGATCGCCTTGCCGTGGGTCACGCCACCGGCCAGGTCGGCGATCGCGGTCTCGACCTCGGTCAGGGTGTATTCGGCGGTGATATCGATACCCACCGACCCGTCGGCGACCAGGGCCATGGCGCGAGTCGCGCTGTCGGCCAATCGTTTCGGATCGGACTTGCTGGTCAGGTCACTGTTGTAGGTGAGCAGCGACTGGCCTCGCATCAGCAGGTCGTTGGTCGACACGGTGACCGGCTCGAAGGTGGCGATGTTGCCGTAGACCACGATCCGACCGTGGGGCGCCAGCCGTTGCAGGTTCGCGACCCTGGTGGCGCCGCCGATCGGATCCAGGATCACGTCGAACCGCTCCTCGCCCAGCGCGTCGGGAAACTCGTCGCGCACCAGCACCTCGTGGTAGCCGAACCGGCGCGCGTACTCGACCTGACCGGGATTGCCGACCACCCCGACGATTCGCTGCGCACCCGCCGCCGCCGCGAACTGCCCGGCCAGTGTTCCGACACCACCGGCGGCCGCGTGGATCAGCACACTGTCCGCGCGCCGCACCCTGGCGACGGTGTTGATGAGGTCGTAGGCGGTCGGGGTCACCCACCCGAACCCGGCGGCCTCTCGCGGCCCGATCGCGGCGGCGTTGATCGCCAGCATGGCGGGCGCGGTCACAACCTCGGCGTAGGCGCCCCCACCGACCAGCGCGACCACCGGCTCACCGAGCCGCGTCGCGTCCACGCCGTCGCCGACCGCGACGATCGCGCCTGCCGCCTCGAACCCCGGCACGAACGGGCGTGGCAACGGGAAATGCGCCGCGCGCACCAGCACATCCCCGTACTGCACCCCCGCGTAGGCGACCCGGATCGCGACCTCACCCGGCCCCGGTACGGGTTCGGGCACCTCGGACAGGTGGAACTGATCGTCGGTGTCCAGCACAACAGCCTTCATCACATTCAACTTTCTGTGTTGACTCAGTATCCTGATATGCAAGAGCCAAGCAGTATCAGGTATTTGAGTCAACTGAGGGAGTTGTGACATGGCCGACGTGCCCGTCGAGGAATACGTGTGCACTCGCATCCGGCGCGCCGAACACGCGCTCATGGCCCACCACGAGGCGGCGCTGCGCGGCTACGGACTGACCATGACCCAGTACACGGTGCTGCTGACCCTCTCGCGTGCGGACGGCATGTCCGGTGCGCAACTGGCCCGCGCCCTCGGGGTCACCCAGCAGAGCATGGCGACCGTTCTGACCGGGATGCAGAACAAAGGACTCATCGATCGCCGACCCGCCGCGGTGCACGCCAAGGTCATGATCGCGACCGCAACCCCCGCGGGACGGGACCTCCTCGACCGCGCCTACCGAGAAGTCATCGTGCTCGAACGCGCACTCACCGACCGCTTCACCCCCGACGAGCACAGACAGTTCTGCGAATTCCTGGATCGCGCCACCGCCACCCTTGTCGAGCAAACACCCACCGCCCACCCCAACTGACATCCCACACTGGTGGGGGAAACCTTTGTCCGCCGGCCTGTTGGACCTCCGACCGTCAATGGAGACTTCATGGCCGGCGCTTCCGGATAGATCCGTGTCCTGTTGCGCGAGCCTCTGATTCACGTTGGTTCTGTGACCACACGTCGATGCTCGTACCAGATTACGAGGACGGTCGATCCGTTCGGTAGCGGCTGCGGTCGCCGGTCCACTACTGTCGCGCCGATCTTGTCGCAGATGCGCTGCACCGCGAGATTCGACTCTTTCGTGCCGATCTCGACGCTGGCGTATCCGGCGTCGTGGATGGCGTCGACCAGTGCGGCGACCGCTTCGCCGGCGTAACCGGCGCCCCGGTGACCGGCGCCGATCCACCAACCGATGGAACGCGAGGATGTTTCGTCGCCGGTGGAGTACACGGTTGCGCCACCGATCACGGTTGCGTCCGACCGCGATTCGATCACGAGAAGCCCTGGAGTCGGGTGGCCGCCGCCGATCGCCTTGATCAGTGCCCGACCTTTTCGTGCTGTCCAGCCGTTGCTGTCCAGCATCGCATCGTCGATTGTGGCTTCGAGCGAGACCGCGTCCCTCGGCGCCGGTCGGCGCAGGGTGAGCCGCGAGGTTTCGATGTCCCGCGGCAAGTCGTAGCGCGCACTGGTTTCCTTGTTGGTGAGTTCGCTGACGCGCCACACCCAGAGCGATCCCGCGACGAGGATGGTGGCGACCACAAGCAGCAGCCGGACGCCAACGATGAGTTCGGTTGCGGCAGAGGGGAATCTGGTCGTGATGCCGCCGCCGATGACCGCTGCGGGAAACCCGATGACTGCGATCCATGTCGCCAGCCCAAGGGTGGCATGCCGGGGCCAGCGCTGAAATGTCGCTTTGGCAACGGCGATTCGCCAGGTGGGGAACATGCGCGAACGATATTCGATTCCGACTCGGTAGGCCCATGTGGGTGGTGAGGGGTCGCTGATGATGTCGTCGATGGTCCAGCGGCCGACGCTGTATTCCTCGGCGAGAGATGCTTCAGCGATCCCGGGGCCGACGATCGCGATACCGACTTCCGGTGGGGGATATCGGATGGCGGTCGATCCTCGGCGGCTCGGGTCGGCCGTCTCCTCGATCCACTGGAAGGTCGACCTGTCGGTTGCCTATGGTCTATTTAGACTGTTATATTTAGACCATGCCAGCGAAGCTTTTGGACAACCCCCTCGTCGTCTCGGTGCTCGGTCGGCTCATGGAGCAACCCGCGCATCCCTATCAGTTGCTCACCGAATTACGTTCGCGCAGTGAGCATTACGCGTCAGCTGTCAATCGCGGCACCCTCTATAATGTGGTGTCGGCCGTGGTCGAGCAGGGGTGGGCGGTGGAGGAGGGGCAGCAGCGCAGCGGGAATCGACCCGAACGCACCGTCTACGCGCTCACCCCCGCCGGAAGCGCCGAACTCGTCCGTCGACTCGACCACGAAATCCGCCACCCGGCACGGGGATTCACCGGATTCCTCGGTGCGATCGCCTACCTCGGCGCACTCGGTCCCGACGGCGCGCTCGACGCGCTGAGCGAACGCATCGAGCGGTTGCGCGAACGCTCCGAGGAGGACGGTCGTCTGCTGGCCGAGGTGCACGCGGAAGGGGTGCCGCGGCTGTATGTCATCGAGGCCGAATATGCCCTGGCGCAGGATCGTTCGGAGATCGCGTGGCTGGAATCGATCCGCGCCGAGATCGCCGAAGGCACGCTGAGTTGGCCCGGCCACGAGGAAGTGTCCGACTGATCTTCGTCGGGAATCGGTGGGGGTAGCCGCCCGCGTCGGCTTTCCTTGCGTCGCATCCGCGCGCGATCGCCTTGGCGTTGTCCGTGCGTACCGTGACGAATCCTTCGCGGCATCTTCTCGAGGTTGGGAAGGTTCGATCGGATGGGGTGCGTAGTGTCCCGTTTCGGGCGCGGCGTGGTCGCTGTGGCGCGGCACGCGCGTGGCGACAGATTTTGCCGCGCAACGACCAGGGTCGTCGGCGGCTACCGGTCGGAACCGGGGTATCCGGTTGTCGGTGCGCGACCGCCCGTTTCGGGCAGCGGAGCGTGGGCAGGAAGAGGGACTATGCGGATGTTGGGTAAAGGACGGCGCCTGCGTGCCGGGGTGGGGCTCGCGCTCGGCATTGTCGCGCCCGCGTTGATCATGACCGCCTGTTCGGCCGACAAGAATTCCGGGACGACGCACTCCGTTACCGCGACAGCCACTTCGACCGTCGTCTCGAAGACGACACCACCGGTCACCACCACCGCGACACCGGGCAACTCCGGTGGAGGCGGCAATTCCGGTGGTGCCGAAGGGAATTCGGGTGGCGGCGGGACCGGGCAGACCGTCGCTCAGCAGCCCGGCGACGCGGGCGGCGCCACCCAGGCTCCTCCGGTGTTCAACGGCACCGACGGGTGCGACAGCACCGTCCAATGCGGTGTCGTCACAACGACTCCGGCGCCGCAGGCCGGTGGCACCGACACCTGCGGGACGAAAACGTTCTGCGGCACCACCAGTGCTCCGCCGTCGACGGCTGGTGGCACCGACACCTGTGGCACGAAGACCTTCTGCGGTACGACGAGCGCTCCCGCGCCGACCACCACGACTCGCCCGTAGCGGTCGGATACCTTGAATCACGCTCTCCCCTTGCCGAAATCGCCGTATACGACTGCGGCAAGGGGCGTGTGAAATATCGATTGGAGTTGAACGCCATGTCCACGATAGAGCTGACCCGATTCCGGGTCGCCCCGGAAAACACCCGTGCCATGCTGGCGGCCCGACCCGCCATGGTGGCCGATTTCGAGGCCGACAGGACCGGGTTTCTCGGCGCACAGCTCATTCAACTCCCCGATGACGAATGGCTCGACATCGTCGGATGGCGTACGGCGGCCGACTTCCACGCTTCCAGAGCCAAGGGGCCGAATCTTCCCGGAATCGCCGCATTCTTCGGCACTTTGGGCGAGCTCGTCTCCGACGAGCTCGGCACCCTGCCCGATCTCGACCGGATCTAGCCGGGAAGGCCGCGGCCGCGCGGTGAACTGCTTTGCCGGAGATAGGCGGTCGGTAGTGTTCGTGCCCCTGAAACCATTGTGGCACTGAACAGTTCATCAAGACGCCGCGACTGTTAGCATCCTCGCAATGAATGCGACCGGTGCGGTGGACAGCGCGGGCCTCGAACAGCGGCTGCGGGACAATCCCGACGATCCCGCCACGTGGCGCGCCTACGGCGAATGGCTCGACGGGTGCGGCGACGCGCGAGGCAGACTGATTCGACTCGAACAGGAGCGCGCCCGCATCGGTCCCGGTGATCGCTCGGACCTCGATCGGGAGATCGCCGCCCTGACAAGCGAACACCAGCAGGGTTGGGACGCCGAACTACCGTCGAACTCGACGTGCCTGGCCCGTCGGCACGGGTTCGCGACGAAAGTCGGGATCGTGTGGTCCGATGACGAACCCACGCTGATAGCACAGGCGCTGCGGCAGCGGTTCGTCACCGCGCTGCGCATCGAACCAGACCCCCGCCAGGACAGTTTCCCGTTCCCCGACTACAACATCGGCGCGAACGGGCCGCAAACGCGCATCGAGGTCGACGCCCTCGCGACAATCGATCTCGGCCGATTGGTGGAACTCGATCTGGCCTATCTGCGCCTCGGTGGTCCCGGTGCGAAAGCCCTCGCCGCGGCGGGCGATCCCACTGTCGCGCGACTCGAAATGCTCGACCTGCGCTACAGTCGGGTGGGCGATGTGGGTATCGCCGCGCTCGCGGGAGCCGGGTCCTTCGCCGGTGTTCGCCGAATTCATCTGCAGCGTAACCTGATCACCGCAGTGGGTGTGCGTGCGCTGCACGGCCTGACTCGGCTGACCGAACTCGACCTGCGCTACAACAACATCGGCGTGGAAGGTGTGCGCGCGCTGCTGGAAGCGCCGTTCATCGGCTCGCTCACGCGACTGTGGCTGTATCGCGCCGATGTGGGCGAGGACGGCGCGCGAATGCTCGCGTCCGCCCCGCAGCTTCCGCCTGCCCTGCGCAGCTATTGGAGGAGCGTATGAGTATCGCACTGCGTGATCGGTTCTTCGAACTGTCGGCCGAGCGCGCTCCCGCCGATGCGGTCGCCCGCTACCGCGACGAGGTGAACGCCACCACCGCCGAACCCGTTGCGGTAGTGGACGGATTGGCGATCTGCTGGCATCCGACGGCCCGGTTCAAAGCGGTCCGCTTCGTCGAGGCCGAACACATCGACGTCGGGGTGCGCGAGCTGTTCGCAAGGCCCGGCGCCGCGCCGCGATTGGCCGCCGTCTTCGTCGATCCGTGCGAACTGTCCTTGCGCACCTTCGAGAACATCCTCCCCCTCGACTACCTGTTCGCCGATGCCGAACTGACGCTCACCGGCCGCCACGAATTCGCCGACGGCGCTTACACATTCGCACTGGAACTGCCCGAAGCCACCCGTGCGAGCCTGGAAGGACTCGACTCGCTCGGCCTCTACGTCCCGCCGCTCAATGCCGCCACCCGCGGCGGTGACCGGTTCATCTTCCATTCGGCGCGGCTGGCCGACGCTCTCACCGCCGCGGTGTCCGAGGCGCTGCCGCTCGCGGGCTTCTCGCACGTGAATCCCGTCTTCCGCTGCAACCGTTTCGAACCGGGCGACGCCAATTTCCACCGCCACCGCGATACGCCCTACTACGATGCGGCGCACTCGCATATCTCCCGCTACACGGTGCTGCTCTACCTCACCGGCGGCTCCGGCGAACCCGCGCTCGATCTGATCGGCGGCGCCGCGCTGGACGAGATCGAAGCCTGCACCTGCGTGATCTTCGATCAGCGCTACGAGCACGAAGGCGCGCCCTACCGCGACGGCCGCAAGGTCTTCCTGCGGACCGAATTGATCTTCACCGATCCGGCTGTCGAGCACGATCCGCGGATCGCGGCACTGTTCGGCAAAGCCTGCTATCTGACCGGGGAGAGCGTCTTCGCGCCCGAACTGGCCCGCCACGCCGATGCCTACTACAACGAGGTCGCCGCCGCGCACTGGCGTGGACCCGCTCCGGGAACCACGCCGGAACCCTTCTTGCACAAGCAGTTTCGCGGCCGAGATTTCGTGACCAACGGCTACGACTTCTGGTTCGCCGATGATCTGTCGCTGCCCGAATGCGCGGCGATCACCCTGCTCGACTACTTCAACTGCGGGATCGGCGAATCCACCTTCCGCGCCGAGTGCGCGGCGGAGGTGATCCACGCCGAGAATTCGGATTGGATCCCGGCCTTCCTCGCCGACAAGTCGGGCAGCGCGCCGATCGTCGCCTTCGACAAGTCGCTGCTGTTCCCCGAACCGGAGGAATTCGACGGCTTCGACCTTCCCGACTGTGCCTGCCCGATCTGCAACGACGGTTACATCGTCGAGACCCTCGATGTCGAGCGCAATGAAGAGGTCATCGAGCATTACCGGCACGCGCAGGATGCCGCGAAGGCCGACATCATGCCCGCGCCGATCCTGATGCTCGGCGAAGATGTGCTGCTCGATCCGGAAATGTTCGTCGTCGAGGGCAACCGCATCCACGTCCTCGGCAAGCGAGCGCCCGCGCCGGTGAACTTCGCGGCCTGCCAAGGCCCCGTGTACCTCACCGTCGGGCCGGAGGATCTGGTCGTCGCCTCGAATACCGTCGCGGCGGCCCACTTTCTCGTCCCGCCGATCCTGTTCGCCGAATACGCGGGCCTGCGGCATTTGAAATTCGACTTCTTCCGCAACTCGTGGCGGGCGACCTATGAGCAGTCGACGGTGAGCATTCCGATGGTTCGTCCGTTGGAGGAGTCCGATATCAGGGAAGAGGAGTGGGACGAAGACGACGAGGACGAATTCGACGAAGACGAGGAATAGGGTCCAAATATCGCGGGTCCGGTGCGGAGTTCGAGCGTCGCGCGCGCCCGACCGCGAGGAACCGTGGGTTCCGGCGTGCCTGTCACCAGGGCACCGTTCCGGCGTCGTCGAAGAATCCACCGGTCGGTCCGTCGTCGGGCAGGGTCGCGAGGCGAATCGCGATGGCCGCGCCCTGTCGCGGGGTACGGACGCCGCGGCCACACTCGCGTCGTCGGTCACGTCGAGCGGCACGCCGCCTGTTGCCATGCCGGGACGACGGGTGAACAGTCGACAACTGCCCGAGGCGGACATCGTGTGAGTCGCTGTGCTCTCAAATAATCGATTCCCGCCGACATCGATGTTGTGCAAGAGTCTGCCGGTGTCTGCCTTTCAGAACGAAGTCTCCCCGCGATATGCACTCGACCTACTTCGCTGGCAGTTCGACCTGACCTGGTCCCTGTTCGAGTACCACCTGGACAGGCTCGAATCCGACGACTTCCTGTGGAAGCCCGCCGCAAACTGCTGGACGGTGCATCGGGCCGACGACGGGACGTGGGTGCCGGACTGGGCGGACAGTGAGCCCGACCCCGTTCCTGTACCAACTATTGGCTGGCTGAGCTGGCACATCGGCTGGTGGTGGAGCGTGGCCATCGACCACGCGCACAGCAGGACGCCCCGCGAGCGCAGTGACATCACGTGGCCGGGTGCGGGTAAGCCTGCCGTCGAGTGGCTGCGTGGTCTACGTGCGGACTGGCTGGAGGCGCTCGGCCGGTTCACTGACGCCGACCTGGATTCCCCCGCCCCGTTCCCGTGGCAGAACGACCCCCAGCACACCGTCGCCCACATGGTCGCCTGGGTGAACGCCGAACTGATGAAGAATGCCGCGGAAATCGGCCAACTCCGCCTCCAGCGAGCTTCCAACCACCCGCAGGCAATCATGAACCGACTGCCATAAGGCCTCGCGTAGCACGACTTTTCGCGCCACCGGGTCTTCTGACGCCGAACCGTCAGGTCGATACTCTCGCAACGATATGGGCGACGGCCAACTCCAACACCGCAGCCCGCTTCTCCGTTGAGTCGGTACCCGATTGAATTGTCGCGGCGGAGCATCGACAAAGATGGCGAGAGATCGTAGAGTCCGCTGCCATGCCGCAAGTGACGGGTGCCGGTTCCGACATACCGGCCTCTGGGGGAGTACTGCCAGTTGATCAGTACGTTGCGGGGTTGAACCGGAAGCGAATGGCCGCAGGGGTGTTGTGGCGCGACAGCGCTGGTCGCGTGCTGTTGGTCGAGCCTTCCTACAAGCCGAACTGGGAGCTGCCGGGCGGTGCGGTCGAGGAGGATGAGGCCCCGTGGGCGACCGCGCGGCGGGAGGTGGCCGAAGAGCTCGGATGGGAACGCCCGCTCGGTCGCCTGCTCGTGGTCGACTATGTGCGCGCCCAGGATTCACGTCCGGAAGGCGTCATATTCCTCTTCGACGGCGGCCTGATCACCGACGCCGATCTTGCGTCAATGGTGTTGGCCGACAATGAGATTCTGTCGGCCAGGTTCCTTTCGCTCGACCAGGCGCGTGCGAGAGTGAAGCCGCTGCTCGCCGACCGCCTCGCCGCGGCATTGAATGCCGTCGAGGGCGGCGGCACCGTTATCTGCGAGCAGGGGCGGCCTATTGCCTAGAGGAAGAGAAGTCGGAAGAGGACGAACTCGATGAAGGCGAGGAATAGCGTCCACCTCCTCGGCATGGCCCGCTCGTGCTCGGCCAATCGCAGCCGGTTGAGTTCCCTTGCGCTACAGGTGTTTGCATGATATCGAGCATCGCCGTGGCGGTGGCAGGGCGGGTGGCCGCGTCGACGGTCAGGGAACGAACCGAGGTCTCTTTCCAGAGTCGCTCGGTCAGAAGCCCATCGCCAGATCAAGGGCAGTTACAGCGAGTTCGGCGGCAGCGTTCGGATGGCCCATTGCCGCTGCGTTCATAGACATCGCCGTTCGTGTAGCGGGTTTGAACAACAGGTGGAACAGTTCGGCTCGAAGTCGATCCGTTGTAGCGTCGTTACCGATGAGTGCGCGGGCGGCGTGGTGATCGGCGAGGTGCTCGGCGCCGCGAGCCTGCTCGCCACCGACCGAATGTGGGTAGGGGATCAGGACGGATGGCTTGCCGAGGGCGGTCAGCTCGGCGAGAGTCCCAGCGCCGGAACGTGATACGACAATATCCGCCAGCGCGAAGATGTCTGCGAGCAGGTCTACATCGATGAACTCGTGGAGCTGGTATCGGGCACGCAACGTACCGGGCAGTGTTTCGGCGTGGCGGTTGATGTCGGTGAACGATGTCCGCCCGCATTGGTGAACGACGTTGGCGACCTGGAGTAGTTCGGGCAGTATCGCGATGATCAAATCGTTGATCTGACACGCTCCCTGCGCGCCTCCGGTCACGTAGACCGTGGGCAACTCCGGGGTGTACCCGCCCCATTCCAATGCCCGCACCGCAGCCTGCGGATCGCCCGCCATCAGCGCGGCGCGGATCGGATTGCCGGTGACGACAGCGCGATCACGGGCCTTTCCCCGTAACAGCTCCAGCGAAGCAGCGGAACTGACAGCTATACGGGTAGCGACGGGGGCCAGGAGTTCATTCGCTTTGCCGATGCCGGAGGTCTGTTCATGGATCAGCAACGGTCGGCGCAGGAGCGCCGCGGCGACACCGACCGGCACGGCGACATATCCACCGGTGGCGATCACCACGTCCGGCCGGAACTTCGCGACCAGCAGGATGGCCGCGATGACCGAACCCGGAAGCCGCAGAGCATCTTTGATGTTCTCGACGTCGGTCAGCATCCGCAGCGGATTGTGGTCCCGACGCAACCGGCCCGCCCGGAGCGGGGCGAAGTCCACCCGGTTCTCCACAGCGACACGCTGTTCGAGCGAATCGGGTGTGCCGACCCACAGCACATCCGCGGCCGCACCTGCGTCGCTGACCAGCGTCCGCAGAGCGCGAATCACGGCGGCAGCGGGATAGGTGTGTCCGCCGGTGCCGCCTCCTGCGACGATCACCCTGACCCGCCCGCGCTCGGCTACTCGGGTCAGGACAGAAGTGCGGTCGAGATCGGCCACGGCGACGCTCCCTGATCGGACGGCGGGATGGTGTGCGAGCTTGCGAGTCTGGCACACAATCCAGCACCAGCGTGTTCCCGGTTTCACGGGAGTGTTGGTAGGAGCCGAGACCGACCCGCCACGACCACGCCGATTCCGCCGCCCTCGCGGCCGATCGAATTGGAACCCGGCCCCGATCTCATGGGCCGGGTTGTGGCGGGTCGGCGCGCTTTGTCCGACGAAATCTGCTGCCCTGAACTGCGCGTTCCGGGATAGTTAGCCCATCGTTGTGCGCCACTTCAGAACCGGGGTCGTCATCGCTGCTTCGGCGATGCGGTGGGCGGTGGTGGTCTTGAGCCGGTCCTTGGACCCCGTGATCCACTCGCCCATGAGGCTATTGCCGGCGGCTTGGTATTCGAGGGCCTGAATCAGGCACTCGAGGCGATCGGCATCGCGAGCGCAGACAGCCTCCACGGTGGCCTGTGCCTCGAACTCGGCGACGGTGTCGCGAACGAGCACCTGCAATATCTGGGGAAGGCCGGAGGTCTGGGTGTCGGTGACGGCTTCATGGTCGGGGTCGCCGAGGAAGGGCTTCGCGACCTGGTTGAGATCACGCAGCCGTGTTTCCTGGCTGTCGTGCCACAGTGCCAGGTGGGCGGCGCGAGCGGGGTCGCCGCCTTCATAGGCGGCGATCAGCGCTGCGAGTTGCGCTGTGCGGCAGGTGTGTTCGGCGACGGATTCCGGGCTGGGCACGCACGCATCGAGCCATCCCTTGCGGGTTTCGCGTTTGAGGACGCCCAACTCGAAGGCGAACGCCGCGATCTCGTGGGCAGTGTCGTTGTCGAGCTGCTGGTTGGCGTCCATATTGGGTTCCTTAGTCGCGTCATCGTCGGAGACGTAGTGCGTAGCCCAGGCTATCGAGGGTCCGGCGGGCGGGGGTGCTCAATGCGGGATCGCCGTCGACCAGATCGACCGCGGCCATGGTTCAAGTGCGCAGTCCCGGTTCGTCGATCAGGTGTGGGTGGCTCGAAATCAGGTCGGCGAGTGTTCGAAGGTGGAGGTCGAGGTGATTTGATCCGGGCTCTATCCGCCGGGTCAGGTGTAGCAGAAGGGTTCGGCCGGTCCAGCTTTGCGGGTCGATGCCGACCATCGCGGTGTCGTCGGGGTAGGTCACATTCCCGATTTCCCGACCCAGTGTGCCCAGTACAGCAGGTTCGTGACCTGTTGATAGTGATCGTCGGCGAGCTGGGCGACGTAGTGGCGCAACGGGTCCGGGTCGCCGTGGCCGGCCAGAGTGATCACGGCGGACCGCACCGCCAGGCGGGCCGGGGCGGCGTCGTGTGGTGAGCTGTGCAGGCGGCGCAGAGCCTGGCCGGTAATCCAGGTTTCCGAGTCCGGGTGTTGGTCGAACCCGAGCAGGTAGGTGGCCTGGCGGCGCAGAAGAATATCGTCCGGTCGGTAGGCGTCGATCCCGCTGCCGGAGAACCGCGCCCGCGACTGGTCCGACATCGCCCGCGCATTCCACCAGTGCGGAAAACTGGAGCACTGCTACCGGCACCCCTGGCCGCCGAACACGCATCCCCGACAGGTCCGCTACCGCAAACCCATCCAGCACATCACCCACAGTTTCTGCGGCAACCCACCACGAACGCAATTGCCCGGACTCCACACATTCGCTTGCCGCACCGGAGCAACAGCATCTGGGACCACGTAGTGCAGGACAACGAAATTGGGTATCTATCACTCGAACCCCTGGGATGCGCATCGGCGACCTCAGCGGCCCGCCTCGGCGCGGGTCACAACTACGGAGATCGGGCCGGACTACGCAGTGTGATCACCGGGCATTCGACGGAAGATAGCAAGCCCGCGAGTCGAAAGCAGATTGACGATCCAAGGCGGCTTCAGGATGAGCGTCAGTGGGAATCAGAATCGCTTTTCGGAAGGTACCGCAACACGGCAACGTCCCCAAGTTGGGTCACGTCGATCAGGTGCATTCGCCGCCGGGAGCCGCCGGGGAAGTGGGCAGGATTAACGAATCGAGGTGCTTCGGTTTGGCCGACGAGCAGCGGGGCGATGGCGAGATGAAGTTCGTCGGCCAAACCGGCGGCGAGTATCGCAGTGTGGATGCTGGTGCCCCCCTCGATCATTAAACGATCGATGCCGCGGTTGCCGAGATCGTCGAGCAGGGCACCGAATTCGACTCTTGCACCCAGCGATACGACGGTAGCGAGGTCGCCGAGGCGGTCGCGCAGTTTCGCCGCGCCGGTGTCGGTGGTGTAGGCGATCGGCCTACACTCCCGCACACCGTGATGCCAGAATTTGGCATCACGGTCGAGGTTGCCGGAGCCGGTGACGACGATCTTCTGGAGGTGTGCTGGTTTGCCTGCGGCGGCGCGGGCTGCTAGTCGTTCCTCGCTTTTGATGATCAAGCGGGGGTTGTCGCGGCGGAGCGTTTCCGCGCCGATCAGGATGGCGTCGCATTCGGTTCGTACGACTTCTACGCGGTCGAAGTCGTCTTCGTTGGACAGGTAGAGCCGTTCGGGGACGGTGTCGTCGATGTAGCCGTCCACGCTCGCCGCGACGGACAGGACTACGTACGGTCGGGGCAAATTGCTGCCTTCCATTGCTTGAACTCGTTGACGAACTCACCGACGCTGGTCTGAGTGCTGGTGGGATCCATCATGCCTGCCAACGCAAGGACTCTTTCCATGATCCGTTCCGATCCGGTGGCGATGCCGATCTGAAGGGCCTGGGTGCCCAGCGCCGCTGCGGGCTCGATATGTCCGGCCTCCATGTGGGCGACGGCCGAACGTGCCAGGTAAACACCGCGGTCACGCGGGTATCCGGACTGCATGCGCTCGGTCGCTTCGTCGAACCGTGTGATGGCGGCACCGTATTCACCGAGGGCCGTGAGGCTGTGCGCCTGGTAGGCGTCGATGTATGAGTTGTCGAGGAAGAACCCCCACGTCGGATCAGCGTCGGCGGTGCCGACCAACGTTCGGGCCGTGTCGTAGGCGCGAGCGCTCGCAGTCGAGTCTCCTTCGAGTGCGAGCGCATGTGCTCTGTAGGCAACCGCTGCGGCAGTGAACAATGAATCGCGGGGTGCAGCGAGTCCGGCAGCCTCGGCCAGTTCAGCGCTGCTCACACCGTCGCCGCGGTCGGATGCCAACTGGCTCATCCGCACCAGCGACAACCCGATGTAGTAGTCGTCCCTGAGCTGATGTGACCAGGTCAGTGCTTTCTCGGCCCAGTGCTCGGCATGGTCGAACATCCGCTGGTCCTGGTACTGCCAGGCTGCGGTTTCGGCGTACATCGCGAGCAATCGCAAAATGCTTTGGGAATCGACGACTTTCGCTCGCCGCAGGGCTTGCATGCGATCGATCGCGGTGAGGACCTCCGGCAGAGTAGTAGCGGATCCGTAGATGTTGTCGGACTCGATGATGTTCATCCGTTTGTCGCGGAAGAATCCAATGTGGTCGATGTCGCTTCGAGCGAACGCAGCGGCGAGCGGACTGGCTGACAGTGCGGCACTGGCAGCCAAACCGACGGTGCCACCTCCGACACCGGCGACGAATGCGCGCCGAGGAATGGACACCAAAACCACCTCTCCCGCAGCGGTGTGCGCAGCAACCAATATCTGATCGGTGTCGGCGCAGGTTTCCAGCAGTGCACCGAGCCGATGCCCCGCCTCGACCGTTACCGCCGCAGGGCCTTCAAGCAATGACCAGAAGCGTTCTGTCACAGCAGCTTCGGCTTCACGTAGCTTGCGGTCCATGCGCGCGGCATAGGCAACGGTCAGCTCGATGGTTTCCTTGCGCCGTTCCCACTTTTTCACCGCCTCCACTGAAACTCCTGTGTGAGCCGCGAAGGCCTCACGCCTCATGCCCAGCGCAGTCCGGAACGCGGCTCCTTCGCGTCCAGTCCATCGTCCCAGCGATTTCATTCGATTGCGTCCCCACTCACGCGTCGAGTGATCCGAGAGTACCTTCTCGGTACCCCATGCGTACCTGGTCTCTCCTGCGCGGTTGCGGAATGTTTGAGATAGCCCCGCCGCCGGGTCGAGCCGGTACCCGGCTCCCCGGCGGCGGGCGCGATCCCTGCCAGCCGACGAATGCGAGGCGATTCGTGTGATCCGAGTCCTGCTGCCGAGCCGGCACGACCTCGAGAGTGGAAGGCCCCCGTGGCGGCGGTCGCGCGCGGCATGCTTCCCGACAGCATCATCGACCGCGACAAGCAGCCCTTCACTCTGCCGATCACGGCGATGATGGCCCAGGGCCAACCGCTGCACGACATGGTCGGTGACCTCGTGCTCCCAGCCGCACACTGCGGGAACCTCTTCAACGCGGTGCACGTGAAATCGCTGTTCGAGCGACAGACCAGCCGGCCGACGAATCAGACCGCGGAACTGCTGTGGTCGATCCTGATCCTGGAGCGATGGCTCGCGGTACGGGGTCTGCGACTGTGAGACAGGACCGAGGAGACGAGACAGAGACGACGGGATTGGAGGGCAGCGGGTGACCGGAGGGATCGTCACCACGATCGAGAAACTGGCGCCGGTCGCGCTGATCTTCGGGGCGGGCGTCGTCTTCGCCCGCCGCAAGATCATCGACTCGACGGTATCGAAAGCGTTCTCGGAGTTCAGTTTCCGGTTCGCGATCCCCGCCTATCTGCTGGGCAGCCTCTACACGAGCGATCCGCGCCGGGTCTTCGACCCCACCGCGATCGGCGCGTACGCGACCGCTGCCGTCGCCGGGATGGTGGTCGTCGCGGTCGTGGCGCGCGCGGTGACCGGGACGAGCACCAAGGGAACAGCGCTGCGGATCATGAGCGCCTGCCAGGTGAACACCGCGTACTTCGCGATCCCCGTGTTCATCCTGCTGTTCGGCGACGCCTCACCGATCTTCCCGGTGATCCTGCTCCAGGTCTGCGTGCTGACCGTTGTGGTGATCACGATCATGGAATCCGCGGGCGGCCACGACGTTTCCGGCGTCCCCACGGCGGTCAAGGTGCGACGCGGCATATGGGCGGCCCTGACCACCCCGCTGGTACTCGCCTGCTACGCGGGCATCACCGCCAACCTCACCCACCTACCGGTGCCCGGCTGGGCACTGGACACGCTGTCGATGGCCGGTGCCGCGGCATCACCGGCGGCGCTGTTCGCGCTGGGGTTGCATCTCGGCGGCACCGGGCTGCGGATACGGGGCACGACCAGCGACGAGTACTGGCTGATCGGCTTCAAATGCGTGCTCTTCCCCCTGCTCGCCCTGGCGGTCGGCCGATACGTCTTCGGGCTGACCGGAATACGGCTGAGCCAAGTGGTGATGATCGCCGCCATGCCCGCACCACAGAACCTGTTCATCTTCGCCCAGCAATACGACACCGAAGTCGACCTCGCGGCCTCGGTCGTGGTGAAGACATCCCTCACCGCGCTGCTGTTGCTGCCGATATGGGCGGTCATCGCACGATGACGACACGCATGGGTGAGACCAAGACACGACCGCGAACGACCCGACGATCCGGATCGAATCCGAACTCGCCCAAGATGGAACTTTCCGCACCGAGACCCGAAGCACCGTCGCCCGACAATATCGCCGGACTAGGCTATCTGCCGACCCATGAAGGAGGGGCAATGGTGCGGATCGAGGAGTACACCGGCGACCGGAGCGAGATCGCCTGGCTGCTGCGGCTGGCCGAGGATTCCGAGCGGTTGCTCGCGGGCTATCTCGACACCGGCCGCGTTTGGGTCGCGCGCGACGGTGACGAGATCGTCGGTCAACTGCTCGCCGCACCACACGGCGAAAACACCTGGGAGATAGTCAATCTCGCCATCGCCGAATCTCATCGCGGCCGTGGTCTGGGCCGCGACCTGATCGACCGCGCCGTCACCGAGGCCCGTGCGGCGGGCGCGCGCCGCGTCGAAGTCGCCACTGCCACCGCCGATATCGGCAACCTCCGCTTCTACCAGCGTTGCGGCTTCCGGATGACCCGCATCGTCCGGGACGCTTTCGGCCCGGACACCGGCTACCCGCTCAACCTCGATGTCGACGGAATCCCCCTGCGCGATCAAGTGTGGTTCGATCGCGATCTCTGAGGTGCGAGTGCCGAATCATCGACTCGGCGGCGGCAATTCCCCGGACCCGCGCACCAGCAGTCGGGTGGGCACCACCAGGTGGCGTGCGTCCGTGTCCTCTCCGGAGAGTCGCGCGAACAGCAACCGCGCCGCCGCTCGACCGATGGCGGCGGGGTCCTGGGCGACGGCCGTCAAACCGGGGCGCAGTAGCTCCCCGAGCGGCAGGTCGTCGAATCCCACTATGGCGACGCGGTTTTCCAGGCCGCGGCGCTGGATCGCGCGCAGCGCCCCGATGGTGATCAGGTTCTGGCCGCTGAAGACGGCGGTGGGCGGGGCGGGTGCGTCGAGGAGTTGACCCGCGGCGTGTTCGGCGGCGGCGACGGTGCGCAGATCGTGGCGGATCAGGGTCGGGTCGGGGGCGGCGGGGAGTCCGTCGAGGTAGCCGAGGTGGCGTTCGGCGGCGGTGCGGATGCCGCGCAGGTCGCCGAGGAAGGCGATGCGACGGTGGCCGAAGCCGGCCAGATGCGCGGTGGCGGTGCGGGCGCCCGCGCGGTTGTCGACGGTGACGCTGTCGAGGTCGCCGCCGCCGGCCCTGTCGACCAGGACGACGGGGGTGCCGCGGCGATGTTCGCGGCGCAGCAGCGCGTACTCGTCGCCGACGGGCACCACGATCAGTCCGTCGACGCGGCGGGCGAGCAGTGCGTCGAGGACTTGACGCTGGCGGGCGGGATCCTCGTCGCCGCTGACCGCGAACACCAGGGTGCCGCGGGCGTGGGCGGTGTCCTCGACGGCCCGATGCAGCGCTGCGGCATAGGGATTGGCGACGTCCATCAGCACCAGGCCGATCGCGGCCGTCTTGTGTCCCTGTTCGCGCAGGGTGCTGGCGGCGAGATTGTGCCGGTAGTCCAGGGCGGTGACCGCCTCGGTGACGCGGCAGGCCAATTCGGGGGAGACCCCGGTCTCGCCGCGCACCACCCGCGACACGGTCTTGATGCTGACCCCGGCCCGCGCGGCGACCTCGCGCATGGTGGCCCGCCCCGGTCCGGGTTCGCTGCCCATCCCGAAACGGTAAGTGCCATCGGCTATTCGAATCCCTGGACATGAGCCAGATCACACTCTAGGGTGCTGACAACGTTGTCTTCCGCAGGGAGTACGCCGATGCATCCCCATCACCGCCGCACCCTCGCCCGCACTGTCACCGCCGGATTCGCCGCCACCGCACTGGCTTTCGCCGCGAGCGCCTGCGGCTCGGGAGCGGGAACGGGCGGCGGCGAGCCGATCGTCGGCCTGATCACCAAGACCGACACCAACCCGTTCTTCGTGAAGATGAAGCAGGGCGCGCAGAAGGAGGCCGACGCCGCCGGGGTGAGACTGCTGACCGCCGCCGGAAAGTTCGACGGGGACAACGCGAGTCAGGTCACCGCCCTGGAGAACATGGTCAACGCGGGCGCGAAGGGCATCCTGATCACCGCCGGCGATACCAAGGCCATCGTCCCGGCGGTGCAGAAGGCGCGCGCCAAAGGTGTGGAGGTGATCGCCCTGGACAGCCCCACCGATCCCGCGAGCGCGGTCGACGCCCTGTTCGCCACCGACAATTTCGCGGCGGGCGAGCTCATCGGCAAATACGCGAAGGCCGCCCTCGGGGATCGTCCGGCGCGGATCGCGATGATCGACCTCAATCCCGGCGTCACGGTGGGGGTGTTGCGGCACAACGGATTTCTCACCGGATTCGGCGCGGCGCAGGCCACGAAGGAGATGAAGCAGGACGCGAGCGCCCCGAATGTGGTGTGCGCGCAACCGGCCGAGGGCGATCAGGCCAAAGCGCAATCCGCGATGGAGACCTGCTTGCAGAAGGATCCCGCGATCTCGGTGGTGTACACGATCAACGAGCAGTCCGCGCTCGGGGCGTATACGGCTCTCCACACTGCGGGCAAGCAGGATCAGGCCATCCTGGTGTCCGTCGACGGCGGCTGCACCGGGGTGCGGGCGGTGCAGGACGGGCGCATCGCGGCCACCTCCCAGCAGTATCCGCTGCTGATGGCGAGCAAAGGCGTGCGAGCGGTGGCGGAATTCGCGAAGACCGGGAAGAAGGCCGAAGGTTACACCGACACCGGGGTCACCCTCATCACCGCCAAACCGCAACCGGGCGTGCCCGCCGAGGATGTCGCCTACGGCCTGGACAACTGCTGGGGCTGACAGATGCGCACACCGCTCGCGCGACTGCTCGCGCTGCCCAATATCGGACCGCTGATCGCGATCACCGTCGCGGTCGTCTTCTTCGCCGCCCGCTCCGACCGCTTCCTCACCGGCGCGAACTTCTCCCTCATCGTCCAACAGGTGATGGTGGTCGGCACCCTGGCCATCGGGCAGACGCTGATCATCCTCACCGCGGGCATCGACCTGTCCAACGGGGCGGTGATGGCACTGGGCAATATCGCGGTCACCAAACTCGCGGTCGACGCCGGACTGCCCGTGCCGGTGGCCATCGTGCTCGCGCTGGGCCTCACCGCCGGATTCGGCGCGGTCAACGGACTGCTGGTGAGTGTGCTGCGGCTGCCGCCGTTCATCGTCACCCTCGGCGTCTACGGTGTCGCGTTCGCCCTGACCCACATCTACTCGCAGGAACAGACCGTCTCCGGGCTGCCGCGGGCAATGACACTGCTGGACAAGACCTTCCCGCTCGGCGGCACCGACATCACCTACGGATCGGTGGTGATGCTGGCCCTGTTCGCCGCCGCCTGGTACGTGCTGCGCCTGACCATGGCGGGCCGCCACGTCTACGCGGTCGGCAACAATCCCGAGGCGGCGCGCCTCGCCGGAATCGACACCCGCCGCGTACTGCTCGGCGTCTACACCACCGCCGGACTCCTCTACGGCATCGCCGCACTGCTGCTGGTCGCCCGCACCGGCGTCGGCGACCCCAACGCGGGCCAGAGCGACAACCTGGACTCCATCACCGCGGTCGTCCTCGGCGGCACCAGCCTGTTCGGCGGGCGCGGCAGCGTCATCGGGACCCTGCTCGGCGCGCTGATCGTCGGCATCATCCGCAACGGACTGCAACTGATCGGCGTGCCATCGATCTATCAGACGCTGATCACCGGGATCCTGGTCATCGCGGCCGTCGCCGTGGACCGACTCAACCGCGGGAGGCAACGGTGACAGCGGTGCTCGCGGCCAGGGGACTGGTCAAACGGTTCGGGCACGTCACCGCGCTCGACGGCGTCGATCTCGACCTGAGCCCCGGCGAGATCCTGGCCGTCATCGGCGACAACGGGGCCGGGAAATCCACCCTCATCAAAGCGCTGTCGGGTGCGCTCACCCCCGACGCGGGCGAGATCCTGCTCGGCGGGAAACCGGTCCGCTTCCGCGGTCCCCTCGAGGCCCGGCGCGCGGGCATCGAGACCGTCTACCAGGACCTGGCCGTCGCCCCAGCCCTCGATATCGCCGAAAACCTTTTCCTGGGAAGGGAATTGCGTCGCCGCGGCCTGCTCGGCACCGTGTTCCGCATGCTGGACCGGCCGCGCATGCTCGCCGAATCCCGCACGCATATGGACACCCTCGAGATCGGAGTCCGCTCGATGCGACAGACCGTGGAAACCCTCTCCGGCGGGCAGCGGCAGGGCGTGGCCGTGGCCCGCGGCGCCGCCTTCGCCCGACACGTCGTCATCATGGACGAACCCACCGCCGCGCTCGGGGTGAAGGAATCGACGATGGTGCTCGACCTCATCCGCGAGGTACGCCGTCGCGGACTGGCCGTCATCGTGATCAGCCACAATATGCCGCATGTCTTCGAAATCGCCGACCGCGTGCACATCCAGCGACTGGGCAGGCGGGTCGCGGTGATCCGGCCGCACGAGTTCAGCATGTCCGACGCGGTGGCGCTGATGACGGGAGCCATGGCGGGCGTGGAGGTCGACGGTGATGCGTAGCGACGGGATCGTGGCGGTGGCGGGGGAGGCGCTGATCGATATGGTGCCCACCGGGCGGGCCGACGAATTCCAGGCCGCGCCCGGCGGGAGTCCCGCCAATGTCGCGGTGGGACTGGCCCGTTCGGGAGTGCCCACCCGGATGCTGGCCCGGCTCGGCGCCGACCTGCTCGGGCGGCGACTGCGTCGACACCTGTCCGGCAACGGAGTCGACCTGCGGTACGCCGTCGGGGCGAGCGAACCGAGTTCGCTGGCGCTGGTAGATCTCGCTCCCGACGGCAGCGCCGACTACGACTTCCGCCTGGACGGCGCCTGCGACTGGCAGTGGACCGATGCGGAATTGGCCGACGCCCTGGACGGCGATGTCCGCGCCCTGCACACCGGCTCGCTCGCGCTGATCCTGCCGCCCGGTGCGGACGTGTTGCAGCGCTTGGTCGTTCGCGCCCGTCCCCACGCCACCATCTCCTACGACCCCAATTGTCGGCCCCTGCTGGAGGACCGCGCCGATGTCCATTCCAGGATCGAGACCATGCTCCCGGTCACCGACATCATCAAGGCCAGTGCCGAGGACCTGCACTGGCTGTACCCTGGTCGCCCGATCCAGGATGTGCTGCGCGACTGGAACTCTCGCGGACCGGCATTGACGATCGTCACCCTCGGCGCGGCCGGCGCCGTCGCCCTCGGGTCGCCCGAGCACGGCCCGATCCAGCGCCCCGGCCGCACCGTCACCGTCGTGGACACCGTCGGCGCGGGCGATGCCTTCACCTCCGGTCTGCTCGCCCACCTGCACCGCCGCGACCTGCTCGGCGCGTCCCGCCGAGACGCCCTGCGTGCCTCGACCTCCGACGAGATCGCCGACCTGCTCGACGACGCCATCCTCGTCGCCGCACTCACCTGCGCCCGACGCGGCGCGAACCCGCCGACCCGCACCGAGATCCTCGCCGCGCCCGCGCACCAGGGACCTCCACGGCAGTAACGGTCGCCGAACGCGATTCGTCCGCACCGGTCGGTGCGGATCGCCACATCCGGGCCGTGGAGCTTCATCGAGCGCCTCATGCTGAGCCGTCTGCGGCTACAGCTGAGCCGGCCGGACTTCGCTTGCCTTGCTGTACTTCCCGTGCCCGCCCTCGCCGATGAGCCATGTCACAGGCATGCCCGGCGCGATGCGCTGTTCGTCGCCCTTATATTGCCAGCGGGAGAACCAAACGTCGCCGCAGTGGCTGGCGATGAGTCCGTCGTAGCTGTGGGGCAGCCACCATCGGACCACACCGTCGAGGCTCCGATCCGGATCCTTCGCCACCCTGACCTGCCCGTACGGGATAAGTCCGCCCAGCCCGTGCCATCCGTCGAGAGCGGGGAGCAACGGTTGGTCTCCACCCTCGGGATCGGCAGGCCAGATCTTTCCACTGCGGGCCAGCACGTCATCGTGGATACGCCGGGCGAGTTCGCACGCCACACCGCCGGCGGTGTGCTCACCGGGGGCACAGCCAACCAGGATGTTCAAAGCGGGGATGGTGAATTCGATCCACCATCCGGGTGGATCGGCTTGCCGACGGAGACGCTCCGGGATCGTTTCGTCGATCCGCACCTCGAAGCCGAGAGCCGACTCGATGTCGCTCGCCAGCAGGTCGGCGCCTCGCCTCGATATCTCCTTATCCATGTAACTATCCTGCCGTGTAGGGGACAGTGCAGCGGTTGATGGGGGTTACATACAGGACGTCGCCGGGGGCGTGAGATGCGATTACCTGGATTTCGTCTCCCGACTCGTAAACGTAATGCCCCCTTTGATACCGAGGGATCGTCATGTGCAGGTTGTCGTCCTTGTGGACCGTATCCGTCAGGATGGACTTGCCGTTGACCAATACCTGGTAGTCGTACCTTCCTGGGGTATGGGAGATGTCGTTGAGGAACATGGCCCACGCGATATTGCCGATGGAGTCCGCTCCTGCCGGCCTGGTGTCGACTTCGACTCTGCCCCATTGGGTCGTGACTCTGTAGTTGGTGCATGGCTGATACGAAGCCTGTGCGCTACCGGAGACCGGCACGCTCGCGAACACAGCGATCATCAGTACCACTGCGAAGAACACCATTCGACCGACTCGGCTCGTCGGTGAAGCCGATCGATAAGTGCGCACCTTCATGGGGCATCCCTCCCTTGCGTCGAAACGCGAATCGACTCGCCCACCCAGGCATCGGATTCCGTGCCACCCCGAGCACGAGACACCCCCCGACGGCAAAGAAAGGCGGTCGATTCATTGGACGCACCCGGACCGCAAGCGGTTCCGCCGCAACATAATTCATGTGTCATCTATCCACCCGGGTAGACGACTCAGCACCTAGCCCCCGAACCGTTTGCTTGCCGGATGCGCTTCCCGAAAACGGCCCGCTCGCCGGCCGCGACCTTGCGGCAACCCCTGCCGGCGCAGCCTTGGGCGGCGTCAGTCGTTATGTATCTCGCCGGCGAGTCGATCACTCGTCGGACACTGTCGAAGGGGTCGCCCACCCGGTCGCGGACTCCGGATATCCGCAGGTGAACGGCTTCGGCTGGAAATTGTGCACCAACTACCGGGCCTTGCGGCAAGACCGGGGGGCCGCTATATCTTGAAGTGGGCGACAAGCTCGCCGATTTCCCGACCCCCGCGTCCGGTACTGTTTCCATCCGGAAGCACCGCGAAAGGGGTCGTCATCCGATCGAAAACGTTGCGCCGGTTCGCGATTGCGGCGGCCGCCGTCGCGATGCTCGTCGCCGGGGAGATCGCGGAAGCGGAAGCCGCTGCGCCGGTGACGATCTCGCTGCCCGCACCCACCGGCCCGCTTCCCGGTGGCCGCTGGTGGGCAGGAGCGTAGAACAGGTATTCACAGCAGCGGATGCAGACCGGGTGGTCCGATTCGATCGGCTGCCGTACGCTCGGAACGGATATCGTGGCTAGTCGTTGAGGTGGTCCATATGGCACATCGTGTCGCCGGTGCGTTGCGGCAGTGGGTGCGGGACCCCGAGATCATGACCACGCTGGTCGCGATACTGCGACCGGCGACTTCGGTTCTGCCGGGCCTCGGTCCGGACCTCGCCTGCGCGCTACGGTTTCGGGCGTTGGGCCTGGCCGCGGCAGGGTGGTACGACGACGCTCTGATCGACGTCGAGGAGGCGCTGCGAATCTGCCGCCGCCCGACGACCGTTCGGCGCACGACCACCGAAGTTCAATACGCGGCGGCGCTGAACCTGCGCGCGAACGTGCTGCGGTGCTCGGGCCGGGAGCGGGAGGCGGTGGCCGACGCACGGCAGGCACTGGCCCTGTGCCGAGGGCGAATGCCCCACGCTCCGCGTCGGTTCGGCCCCGTTCTGCTGACCGCTCTGGACGAATTGGCCCGTTCCCTCGACAAGGCCGGTGAACCAGGGCAGGCACTACCCTTCGGCGAGGAACTCGTCCGCATCCTGCGCCACCTTGCCCCACGCCGACCACGCTACAACTCCTTTCTGGCCGCAGCCCTGCATCAACTCGGTAGCTATATCTCGGAGGTCGGAGAACTCACCGACGCGTTGCGTGCCACCGAGGAATCCCTCGAACTGTATCGACGTCTCGACTACGAGCAGCCGGAATCCTTTGCGCTCCACGTGGAATTGGCGACCTACAACCGGACGCTGTTCCTGGACCGGCTGAAACAGCAGGGATAGCCGAGGCGATTGTTCAAGGTCGCTCGCGGGCGGAGTCGGCGACCGCGCGCACAGCCGCGGCGAGGCCCGCCGCGCTGGCGTGTTTCAGTCGGCCGGTATCGCGCGCTCCACAAGTGTTCGCACCAGTTCGGCCGACCGCTGGTCGTCGAAAATGCCGGGGAGAGTGAGTTTGTCGAGGATCAACCAGTTCAGCGCGAGATAGAGCAGCACGACGGTGTCCTCGCCGCCGGGGAGTCCGGAATCTCGATAGTTGGCGATATTGAAGTCCAGGTCCGCGTGCACCCGCTCGGTGAGCAGGGTCTGGAGTTCGGGCCTGCGGGTGGCCTCGAGTCGCAGTTCGAGCAGTGCCAGGTAGCCGGTGCGGAATCGGGAGATCCGCTCGACCAGTTCGGTCATGAGCTCAGTCATGGTCGCGCGGGTCAATGGTCCGCGTGATTTCGCCATGGTCTCGTCGCTGGGGATCAGTCGCTCGTAGTAGCGATTTCCGATCTGGACGAGCAGTGCGTCCCGGTTGGGGAAGTAGTTGGAGGCCGTCCCGGCGGGTACGCCCGCCTCCTGATCGACCGCGCGGAAGGTGAGGCCGCGAGCTCCTTCGCGGGCCAGGACCTCGATCGATGCGTCCAGCAGGGTTTGTCGCCGTGCCGGATTCGTGCGTGCCACTTGACACCACTCCATTCGTAGTAGTACGTTTCAACCGGTTCGCACATAGTACTACAGATGAGGCGGTAAGGATGCGAAAGCTCACCTACTACGTGGCGGTCTCCCTCGACGGCTACATCGCCGGTCCCCAAGGCGAATACGACTTCTACCCGATGTGCGAGGACATGACGGCATGGGCCGTCGAGCGCTACCCGGAGACCGTGCCCACCCACGTCCGCGGCCTGTTCGGGATGCCGCTCGACACCCCGAACAAGGAGTTCGACACCGTCCTCATGGGGCGTGGCAGCTACGAACCCGGCCTCGCCGCCGGCACCGACAGCCCCTACGACCACCTGCGGCAATACGTTTTCTCCCGCACCCTCGCACCCATCGACAACCCGAGGGTGCGCATCGTCGACGCCGACCCGGTCGAACTGGTCCGCGAGCTGAAAAACCAAGAGGGTCTGGATATCTGGCTCTGTGGCGGCGGCAACCTGGCCGGACAGCTCCTCGGCGAGGTCGACCGGCTGATCATCAAGAGCTACCCGGTGCTGGCTGGGGACGGCGTGCGCGTGTTCGCGGGCGACTTCTCGCCAACGCGGTTCGGCGTCACCGAACGCAGGGAGTTCAGCAACGGCGCACAGATCACCGTGTTCGACCGCGCCTGAAGTGCTGCGGCACAACCGAATCCGAGATCGCGGCGGCCAGCTCGTCCGGCCTGCTCCACATCGGCCAGTGCCCCGTCGGCAGATCGACGAGCGTGAGATTGGTGAGCCGCGCGGTCTCCGCCATCATCGGGTGCCCCTGGCGAGCCATGGGTCGGCGAACCGCCGGACACGGCGGGTCCGGTCGCCGTGTGAGCGGAAACGAACCGACGATTCGCGACGGGCGCGCAGCGGGGTCGGTTCGCGGACAACGACATTGAATGACCTGGTCCAGGCGGTAGAATCCGATGACCATGCGTGCCACGCAACTTGGGCAACAAGTCTTTGCGTATGGTGCAAACATGGCCGAACTCGACCTGAACCTGCTGCGGGTGCTGGACGCCCTGCTGCGGGAAGGCAGTGTCACCGCCGCCGCCGAACGGTTGCACCTTTCCATCCCCGCGACCAGTCGCGCGCTGGGTCGCCTGCGCCGCGCCACCGGCGACCCGATCCTGGTGCGGGCCGGTCGCACACTGGCCCCGACACCGTTCGCGCTGCGCGTCGCGCCGCGGGTGCGCTCACTGCTGGACGAGGCCGCCGCGCTGATCAGCGCCGACCGCGACCTGGCGCCCGCCGACCTGTCGCGCACCTTCACCATCCGCATCAACGACGGCGTCGCGGCGACCCTCGCCGCGGCCGTGGTCGAGGCCACCGCCGCGGTCGCGCCCGGCGTGATCCTGCGTTTCGTCGCCGAGGGCAGCGAAAGCGTGGAGGCGCTGCGCGACGGCTCGGTCGACCTGGATATCGGCGTGCGCGAGGAGTCCGTCCCCGGTATCCACCGCGCCGACCTCTACCGCGAGCACATGATCGGCCTCGCCCGCGTCGAGAGTCCGTTGCCCGACCGCCCGACCCTCGCGCAACTCTGCGAATACCCGCACGTCTCGGCCTCACGGCGGGGTGTCGCGCGCGGACCATTCGACGACGCGCTCACCGAGGCGGGGCTGCGGCGCCGGGTCGCCGCCGTCGTCCCCACCTTCGCCGTCGCCGCCCTGCTCATCGCCTCCAACGGGTACCTCGGCCTGGCGCCGAGCCGATTCGCCGCGCACTACGGCCCGACCCTGGGCCTGCGCCGCGTCCCGATCCCGGTCACCCTGCCCACCTTCGAGATCCGCATGTTCTGGCACGCCCGCCTGGATGCCGACCCCGCGCAGCGCTGGTTGCGCGAGATCATCTCCACGTTGAATCGGGTTGGAGTGCAGGAGGTTTGAGCACCGCCGCCGGGGTGTCAGCCGCCGACCGCTGCCGACATCTGTTCGGTGATGAAGGAGATGGTCTCGCCCACCGGCGCCCGATCGATGCGCGGCTCGCGCGCATCGGGATCGGCGTATCCGATCGACATCCCGCAGAACAGGGTCGAACCCTCCGGCGGCCCAACGGTTTCCGCGACGCTGCGATGGTAGATCGACCACGCCATCTGCAGGCAACTGTCCAAACCCTCGGCGCGCAGCAACAGCATGACCGTTTGCAGGAACATCCCCGTATCCGCCCACTGCGGCGGTCCCATCACCGCATCGATGTAGCAGAACAGCGCGGCGGGCGCGCCGAAGCAGTCCCAGTTCCTGGCCACCTGCGCGGCGCGGCCCGCGTCATCGGTGCGCGCGATACCCAAAGCGCCGTAACGCTGTTCGGCCGCCGCCGCGCGACGCTGCCCGTATGGTTCGGGCAGTCGCGGCGGGTACATCCGATACTCGGGTTCGTCACCGGAATCGCCGCTCGCGACCCGCGCGCCGGTGCGGTGCTTCAACTGCGTCAACGCGGCCCCGGTCACCACGTAGACGCGCCACGGTTGCAGGTTCGCGCCGGAAGGCGCGCGGGTCGCCGCGGTCATCACCCGTTCGAGCGTGTCGTGCGGAATCGGTCGCGGGTCGAACGCGCGCACGGCGCGTCGGCCCGCGACAGCGGTGTAGACATCCATCGAGTAGGCTGCTCCCTCGGTTCTCGGTGTCGATCGTGTACGGCCTTCACTGTTTCGACGGATGACCCCGAGGAAAGGTGACCGCCCCCCATGAACAGCGTGCTCGAGCAGCGCTTCGCGCAGCATCGCGACCAAGTCCGGCTCATCGCCTACCGGATGCTCGGCTCCGCCTTCGAAGCCGAGGACGCCGTCCAGGAGACCTGGCTGCGGCTGGCCGCCGCCGACGGTATCGACAATCTGCCCGCCTGGCTCACCACCGTCGTCTCGCGCATCTGTCTGGACATGCTGCGGGCCAGGCAGTCCCGCCGCGAGGATCTGATCGGCCACGACCACCCCGGGGACCGACCCGCGCCCGAGGGCACTCCCGAGGAGGAGGCGGTGCTGGTCGAGCAGGTGGGGCGCGCCATGCTCGTCGTCCTGGACCGGCTCGGCCCCGACGAGCGGGTCGCGTTCGTCCTGCACGACATGTTCGCGGTGCCGTTCGAGCGGATCGCGCCGATGGTGGGGCGCACCACCGACACCACCAAGAAGCTCGCCAGCCGCGCGCGGCGAAAAGTGCAGGGAGACAACGTGATCCCGGCCGAGGAAGTGGCGCGGCAGCGGCGGGTCGCGACCGCGTTCCTCGCGGCGGCCCGCGCGGGCGATCTCGCCGCACTGCTCGAGGTGCTCTCGCCCGATGTGGTGCGTCACGCCGACCGGCACGCGATCGGACCCGACCGCCCCACCGAGGCGCGGGGCGCGCGAACGGTGGCGGGGGAGGTGTCCGCGTTCGGCCGCAATTCCCGGTTCGCGACGCTGCTGCTGGTCGACGGCGCGGTCGGGATGGCCGTGGCGCCGCACGGTCGCGTCAAGTCGATCCTGACCTTCGAGTTCGCCGACGATCGGATCACCGAGTATCGCCTCATCGCCGATCCGGAGCGGCTCGCGCGACTCGAACTCGCGGTACTTCCCTGAGGTCACGTCAATAACGTTGTGCCCCAGACCGATCCCTATCGACTGCGGCGTCACCATCTGGAGATCGTTCGCTTCCTCGGACGCGGCATCTCCAGGTCGGCGAATCCCACCTTGCCGAGACCTTGATCTTCGAACGATGGGAATCACCAGCGATGGGGTCGTCCTCGCGATCGCCACCCTGCGACGATGGCTGATACGTTGCAGATTCGCACAGCTCGGCCAGTGCCTGGTCCGGATAGATGTATGAAGGAGACCTCTCCGCATGAACACGGCTGCACAGTGGTTCACCGGTCCGAACAGGCGTCGAGGTTGGATCGCGATGCTGGTCGTGGCCGTTTTGGTGGGTGTCGCCGCGATCGTTTGGGCGGACCGATCACCACGGCGGTCCCCGCAGGCAGCGCCGGTGGTGGGCGGCAAGTTTCGTATCGAGCCAACTCTGGGCTCCGCACCCACTCCTCGCTGGACGGTGCGCGCCGCCGATCTGTCCATTGAGCCCGGCGCTGTTCTACTGTCCGCTCCGCACAGTCTGAACGCCTACCACGGAAACGGCACGCCGATGGATGCCGGGACCACGATCGTGGCGGCCACCGCGGTGCCGGACAGCTCGGGTGACGGGGTCTGGCAGCCGGTCGGCGCGGTGCGACTGCACGGTCTCGACCCCGATACCGGAAAGCCGCACTGGACAATCGATGTCGGCGCGCTCGCCGGCTGCGCCGAACAGGTGTTTCAGGGCCTGCTGAGCTGTTGGGACACCCATCGGGTCCTGATTGTCGACAGCGCGACGGGCACGGTGCTCACCGACCACAGCACCGATTTCGAGGTGGAGCAGGTCGATGCTCGCGACGGCGTCGTCACGGTGGCGGGGCGAACCGCGGATTCGCAGACCGCTGTCTTCACGCGAGGAACCGTCTCGGATATCGCCGCGAGCTGGCGAAAGACGTTTCCGACAGTGGTTCCCGGAGAGCCGGTCGTCCCCGTCCTCAGCGCACCGAACTACTTCCGATACGGGCGCTACGACAACATTCGTATCTGCGATTTGCGCACCGGCGAGCCGCTTTTCACCGGACCGGTCGGCTATGTCTTCGACGGCGGCATGATCGCCTCGCAGGTGATCGATCGCAGCGGCACCGCGGGAAAGGTCGCGCTGCTCGGCCGAGACGGCCACCGCATCACCGAGGTCGCCAATGCCGGCTTCCTGCTCGAGTGGTACCCGGTCGCCACCGCGTCGCCACTGCCGATCATGACCGGCGAGAGTGCCTACGAGCGCACGACAGGCCGGGTCCTGTGGACCAATCCCGAGATCGGCATCGACGACACAGCCGGGCGCAGCACCGCGATCGAGGGAGTGGTCCGAGATACCGTGATCATCCGATCACTCGATGGCACAACGCTTTCCGGGCTCGATCTCACCGACGGGCAGCGAATCTGGCAGCGGCCGTCACCGTTCGAACACGCCACGAAATTCACCCGCTATGACGGCATCACCGACGCGACCCATCTCATCCTGACCGACGGTGTCACCGTGCAGGCGATCGATGGCATCGACGGAACTCCGGTGTGGTCGATGCTGTTGCCGCCCAGTGGTGATCCCCGAGTCCGCTCGCAGGTGCGGGCGATGGGCGGTCGCATGGTCACCGTGACCGCCCATGATTTCACCGGATACGCTGCGGCATAATGTGACTCGAACGTTCGGCGGCAGCCTTCATCGGCAGATCCGGTCGGCGACCGCAAGCGCCGGGTAGCCTGGTCGGTCGGTCCGAACATTTGCGGGCGAGGTTGATCGCCGTCTCGGTTCGTCGTCGGTGTCTTCGGTTCACGTCTAGGGCCGGGTGGTCGTCCCGTGCGTCGACTACTCGGCTCGGATGTGTTGAATGCCCCACCGCACAAGCTTTTCAACAGGTATATCCCATGCCCGCACCGCGGAATTGGGAACGAATGTCGTGACCTCCGGAATTCCCTCGAGGTCCGGAACGGCGGCGAGGAAGTGGAGATAGCTGCCCCCTTCGAGCCGGATCGAGAAGGGCTGATCGGGATCGTCGGGTTCGGCGACGAACAACAATTCGGGTTTATCGGCGAGCCACGGCTCGAGCAGATCCTCGACCTCTGTGAAAGCGACTCCGGTGAGCCAGTCCCGTTGCGGCTGCGCGGTGAAGAAACCTTCGATCATGGTGAAGCAGAGGCTCGGCCAGTCCTCCATATCGCTTGCTCGGCACTGGACGGCCAGCCCGTCGATATCGAAATCAAGCATTTCGGGATCCGGATCTCCCGCGGCCAAGCTGACACAGCCGAAGTCGATATCTTGGCCGTCGGCGCCGAAGCAGCGCAAGGCGGCGTCCACCTCGCCTGCGAACCTGAGGTACTCATCGGCGGTGAAGAACGCACACCAGTCGGGGACCGTGACACCCGTGGCGGGCAGTTCCGCGAGCGCGGCTTTCTCGGCGGCTTCCACCATCAGGAACGCGGGTTTGCGCAGGAATCCGTGTTCTCGATTGTGGAGCAGATCCTTCAGGAGGTGTTCAGGGACCATCACTTGCTGGAACCGCACCGGGGTGTTGGACCGGATGACCACAATGCGATTGAAGAGGCCGACGGCGCTCTCTCCGAGATCCCAGTAGCCCCAGCGCGACGGTGCGACACGCAACAGCACCTCGCCGATATATCGCACCGTGCCGGTCGTGAACTCCGCATCGTCCTCGGCGTCGAGGGCGGCCCGGTCCGGATATCGCGCGAGCACGATCGGTTCCAGCGCGTCCAGGGAGTCGAGGGTGAAATCGAAAGGAAAGTCGGCCGGTAGGTAGGAACGGCGCCACCGCTCCAGCGCACTCCCCATTTCGGCCAGCCATCTGTCCAGGAATTCGCACGCGAACTCCGTCATGCTCTTGCGATCCTTGGCCATGTAGGCCTCGGTGTGGTCATTCTGATGCACGAGGTACATCCTCGTGATATTGCCGAGGAGTTCCCACATTTGAGAAGTGCGTGACCGGCCCGCTCACCCGCGGGCAATATCGGTTCTCCCCGGATTTCCGCAGCCGCGCCCGACCAGGAACTACGAACTTCGGCGACTACCAGCGAAACCCACTGCGGCGGAGGCCGTGTCGACCGTCAGAGTCGACGATTGGCCAGGACGGGCAGCGTCTTGCGCCAGCGATCCACCTCGCCGGGATCGATATCCGTCACCAGCAGGTCGGGCGCCGGACCCAGTTCCGCGACGACACTGCCCTCGGGGGCGACAACCGCGGAATGACCAACGCCCAGCGGCGCGGTGGTATTGCCCGGATCGGTGGGTTGAGACTGGCCGCAGGCGGCGACGAAAACGGTGGCGTCGAGGGCGCGGGCGCGGGTCAGCAGCCGCCACTGGTCGACCTTGCCGGGGCCGTCGCCCCAGGACGCCGCCACCACGACCAGATCCGCGCCGTCGGCAGCGAGACGCTGGAACAGGCCGGGAAAACGCAGATCGTAGCAGGTGGCGAAACCCACCGCGGTGCCGTCGATCTCGGCGAGCACCGGTTGTTCGCCGGGGGCGACGGTGCTGGATTCGGTGAAACCGAAAGCGTCGTAGAGATGGATCTTGTCGTAGTGGGTATCGACTCCGCCGCCGGTGATGAGCAGGGTGTTGCGGACGCGACCGTCCGCGACGGGAGTGAACATCCCGGCCACCACCGTGACGCCGTGCCGCGCGGCGCTCGCGCGCACCGCCTCGGCCCATGGACCGTGCACGGGTTCGGCGACGGCCGTCAGATTGCCGCCGAAGCGGCGCATCATGGCCTCGGGGAAGATCACCAGCCGCGCGCCCGCCCGCGCGGCGCGCGCTGTGTACTCCTCGACCAGTTCGAGATTGCGCGCCGGATCGGCGGTGCTGTTCACCTGGACCAAGCCGATTCTGGTGAGCATGATCTGACCCCTTCCGACGTACCGGTATTCTAGCCGGCCGCGCGCCGAGCTACCGAACCCGGCCGCACGCGGCGCGAATTCCGCTGTCGCCCACCGGAAATCGCGAACGGCCCCGCCCGGATCGGACGGGGCCGCGTCATCGGCACACCCGACTCACAACGCGTAGCGTCCGCTCGCGCAGTCCGGATCGGTCCGGGGCGCGATACCGCTCCAGCACTCGGCCGACCCGGTCATGGGCGACATGGTGACCGCCTGTCCGGGCACGACCGAGGGCTTGACGGTGTTCGGCGCGGGCTGCTCCAGCGGAAGGCCGGGCGCGGCCGCGGCGATACCGGTCGCCATACCGCCGGTGATGATTGCCGCCGTCAAACAACCGGCGAGAGCGTATTTCACAAGAGATCCTTCCATCACGAACTATCGAGTGGGACCAGGCATCCCTACGCGACCGATGGTGCGACCGGCAACCGAGGCATTCCCGCAGGAGGGAAGAGCTATCGCGGACGCGTCCCCCTTTCGAAACGGCATTGTCGCGAATCGCGGTGTCGCTCCGGATGGCTCGATATGGTGTTCGTCCCGAGCAGAGGAGGCGTCCGGATGACCGAGGCAACGCACGACTGGCGGATCGACGCGCGCGAATACGCCCGCCACGAATCCCGTCGGGGCCGCCGCTTCGCCTACCCGACGCTGGATCCGCGCCGCACGGCACTGGCCGTGATCGACATGGTGCCCTTCCATGTCGCCGAGAATCGGTACTGCCGCGCGATAGTGCCCCACATCAACAGCCTCGCGGCGGGACTGCGCGCGGCAGGCGGGTCGATCGCGTGGGTGCTGCCCGCACCGGGGGAGCCGACCGCCCGGTCCATCGAGTTCTTCGGGCAGCGCACCGCCGAGAACTACAGCGGCTCAGCGGGTTTCGGTCCGCCGTCGACCAGGCTGTGGCCCGAGCTCGCCCTCGGCGATGAGGACCTGTTCGCGGAGAAATCCGCGTTCAGCGCCTTCTTCCCCGGCCGCTGCGACCTGCCGAACCTGCTCGACCGGCGAAATATCGACACCGTCCTGATCACCGGCACCGTCACCAACGTCTGCTGCGAATCCTCCGCCCGCGATGCCGCCACCCGCGGCTTTCGCGTCATCATGGTGGCCGACGCCAATGCCGCCGCCCGCGACCACGACCACAACGCCACGCTGCACACCATCTACCGGTCCTTCGGCGATGTGCGCCCGACCTCGGACGTGCTCGCCATGATTTCGCGCTAGACCCGATGCTATTGTGCCATTTGATATTTCAGCGCATCATCGGTCGATGCGATACTCCTGTAATATCCCCAACTTCGGAGATTTCGCCGATCCCGCCGTCGTCGCCCGCGTGGCCGCGGCAGCCGAAAAGGCGGGTTGGGACGCGCTTTTCGTCTGGGATCACCTGGTGCACGACAAACGAGCCCGCAAAGGGCAGCCGTTCGGCGATCCGTGGATTCTGCTGACCGCCGCAGCGCTGGCAACCACACGGCTGCGGCTCGGACCGCTGGTTACCCCGGTGCCTCGGCGCCGCCCCGAGGAACTGGCCCGACAGGTGGCCACGCTCGACGCCCTCACCGGCGGTCGAGTGATCTTCGGCGCCGGCCTCGGCGGGCCGATCGCCGACGAATACGCCAGTTTCGGCGATTCCACCGACCCGGTGTTGCTCGCCGAGCGGCTGGACGAGGGTTTGGAACTGTTGGGGCGCTTCTGGTCCGGGGAATCGGTCTCACATGTCGGCGCCCACTATCGGGTCCACGACGTCGAACTGCTGCCCGCCACCGTGCAGCGGCCGCGTCCGCCGATCTGGATCGGCGGCTGGTGGCCCCGACGACGCCCGTTCCGCCGCGCCGCCCGCTGGGACGGTGTGGCGCCGCTGTTCCTCGGCGCGGGTCACGGGGAGATCCCTCCGGTCGCGGACGTCCGCGACATGATCGCGTACACCGAGGACCATCGCCCCGATCGGTCGCGACCCTTCGAAGTCGTCTTGGGCGGTGTCACACCGGCGGATCCCGACCAGGCCGGGGAACTGCTCGCACCATTCGCGGCCGCGGGCGCGACCTGGTGGGACGAACGTTTCCTGATGTCCGGCGACGATTTCTACCGTCTGGGACCGGTGCTGGCACGGATCGAGCAGGGGCCGCCGACGCTGTGATGCCGCACGGCTGCCACACCTGCCGGAAGGCTCGTGAACCGCACCGCTGCGGGGCCGGTGTCCGTACCCCTCGACTGGAACCTCAGCGCCGCAACGAGTTTCGGCGATCACACCGCACAGCCGTCAAGTGCGAGGACCCGCATGTGATACGCGAGAACTCTGCCTCTCGCCACCACAGCTAGGCCGAGCACGATCCACCTCGAGCTGTCCCTGGCAACGTACCCGCAGGGCGTAGGGTCGAGCCGTGAAGCGTACCCAGTGGAAGATTCACGCCGAGAAGCTTGTGGACGAGAATCGCCACATCCGCCTGTCGACCGTGGATGTCGAGTTACCGGACGGCGTGAAGTTCACCCAGTACGTCGCCCGGATGCCACGTTGCGCGATGACACTGGTGCTCAACGAAAGGCACCAAGCCCTGCTGATGTATCGGCACCGGTTCATCATCGACCAGTGGGTGTGGGAACTTCCGGGCGGCTATGTCGATCACGCCGAAGACGTCGCCGCTGCCGCTGCGCGCGAGGTGGAAGAAGAGACCGGCTGGCGCCCCCGTTCGATGCAGCACCTGGTCACGTATCAGCCGTCGATTGGCTCTCTGGACCAACCGCAAGAGATCTATCTGGCGCGCGGGGCAGATCCAACCGATACCGCGCCCGACATCAACGAAGCAGAGGACGTGCGTTGGATATCGTTGCAGGAGGCGGCAGCCATGATCGATCGCGGTGAAATCGTCGGCGCGGCTACCGTTGTCGCGATCTATCGCGCTCTCGGTCTCGACACGTAGTCAGCTCGCGTATCTGCCTGCGGAAATCCGCAACGTTCGACCCGAGATGTACCTATCTTGCACGGACCGAGGAGGGGTCGCCGACGCTGTGATGTCCGCACCAGGTGGTGAGGGCGTGGTGCAGGGCATCGAGATCCGGTTCGCCGTCGCAGACCCAAGCCACATACCTGTCCGGCCGGATCAGCAGCGCCGCCGGTGCGGGGATGTCCGCACCGGCGGGCAATGTCCAGGGGGTCGGTGAGCACTCGGCATGCACGATGCGGGTCCGGTCGGCCCACCCGGCCGCGGCGGCGGTCAGGCCAGTCGTATTCGAAAAGTCCAGCAGCACCGGCCTTGCGGGGTTGAGCAGATCGAATACCCGCTTTTTTCCGGTGGCGGTGTCGATGTTGGCATCGGGGACCCGGCGTCCCAGCAGTGGATGCTCACCCGTCATCGGATACCGGATATCCAGCCCGGACACGGTGGCGGCGAGGTAGCGGTTGACGTCGTCGAAACCGACGAGGCGGGCCATGAGCTCGAGCAGGTCGCGCGGATCCGGGTCGGGCCGGCACAGGATCGATTGCGCCCGAATCAGTTTCAGGGTGTCGGCGTCGGCGGCGTGGCGTTCGTTGTGGTAGGTGTCGAGCAGGTCGTCGGCGGCCTCGCCGCGCAGCACCGCGGCGAGTTTCCAGCCGAGGTTGAACGCGTCCTGCATCCCCATATTCATGCCCTGCCCACCAGCGGGCAGGTGGATGTGCGCGGCGTCGCCGGCCAGAAACACCCGACCGGAGCGGTAGCGGTCGGCCTGCCGGATGGCATCGGTGAAGTGGGAAAGCCAACGGGGGCTGTGCATCCCGTAGTCCGTGCCCGCGACTCGCGTGGTGGAGGCACGCAGTTCTTCGAGGGTCACCGGATCGCCGGGGGCCGCCGACCGTTCACGCTCACTGGTGACGACCCGGTACCAGCCGGGCCGGAACTGGATCACGGTGAGCAGCCCGGCCTCGCGCCGCTCGAGAAAGATCGGCCGCCGGGGTGGCTCGTCGAGTTCGACGTCACCGATCAGGCATGCCATCGCCGGGTCGGTGCCGGGAAATCCGATTCCGGTCAGCTTGCGCACGATGCTGCGGCCGCCGTCGCAGCCCACCAGATAACTGCCGCACAGGGTTTCGACTCCCGCAGGCCCCGCGACGGTGACCTGCACTCCGTCGGAGTCCTGGTGCAGTCCGGTCACCTCCGCCGACCAGCGCACCGCCGCGCCGAGTTCGGTGGCGATACTTTCCAGGATCTGCTCGGTGTCGGCTTGCATGATGTTGTAGGCGTGCGGGAATCGGCTCGGCAGCCGCGCATAGTCGAGGCCGATACCGGCGAAGTTGCCGAGGTTCAAGGGCGGGCCGAAGGCCAGGAAACGCTCGGCGATACCGCGCTGATCCAGCATCTCGACGGTGCGCGGCTGCATTCCCGCCGCGCGTGACCCCTCGACGCCGCGATCGGCGCGGCGATCCAGCAGTAGCACGTCGATGCCGCCGCGTCGCAGTTCGGTCGCCAGTGTCAAACCGGTCGGTCCGGCTCCGGCGATGATGACGGGCGCTGCCGCGCGGTCCGCGTTCGACATCTCGGCCCTCCTCCGGATCGTCGACTGCTCTCTAACAATGTTAGAGAATACTCGTACTTTGTTAGAGTTTCGAGGTGGCCGCGAAGTTGAATCGAGAGACGATCGCCCGTGCCGGACTGCGCGTGCTCGATGTGACGGGCATCGACGGTGTCACCATGCGCGCGCTCGCCACCGAATTGGGTGTGCGCGCGCCGACGCTGTACTGGCATGTCAAATCCAAGGACGACCTCTTCCGCGCGATGGCCATCGCGATGAGCCAGGACGCCGCGGCACTGATGACGGCAGCGGACCGGCGCGCACCGTGGCGGGAATGCCTCACCCGCTGGGCGCACGCGCTGCGGCGAACCATGCTCGGCCATCGCGACGGCGCCCGCGTCTTCGCGGGCACCTTCGCCGCCGACCCGGCCACCTTCGATGTCATCGAATCGGTTCTGGACGCCTGGCGCGACGCCGGTCTCTCGCTCGCCGACGCCGCCCTGCGCACGGCGCTGCTGCGCCACTTCATCATCGGCTTCTGCCTCGAGGAACAAACGCTCACCGGACTGAGTCGCGAACCCGCCGACGACGCCGCGATGACAGCCGACCCCGCCCGATTCCCACTCACCGCGCAAGCGCTACCGGCAATCCTGGCCACCCCGGCCGACGAACGCTTCGCACTCGGCGTCCGACTCATGCTTTCCGGCATCACCGCGACGTAATCGTGTGTGGTCAGGTGCCGCCGTGGTTCGTGGGTTCGGTTGTCGTGGTGGTCCATCCGGTGTCGAGGAGGGCGAAGATCCGGTCGAGTGCGGACTCGGCGTCGTCTCGTCCGTAGACGAGGGTGACAGCCTCGAGGGCGAAGTGGGCCAGTGCCTGGCAGGCGGGGTCGCCCTCGGGTAGTCCGCTTTCAGCGGCGATCGTGGTGGCCAGGGTGTTCTCGTGGCGCAGCCACATGCGGCGGGCGTATTCGCGCAATGGCGGGGTGGTGTCGATCAGGCGGCGGAAATCGGGGAAACGCGGGTGCTCGCGGGCCTGTCGGGAGGGTTCCTCGCGCAGTAGTTCGCGTAGCGCCTGGGGGATTGAGTGGCCAGTGGGGCGCTTTCGGACGGCGGCGACGAGCGCTGCCTCGCGTGCGGCGTCCCGATCGAAGACCAGTGCTTCCTTGCCGCCGGGGAAGTGCTTGAACAGCGTGGCCACCGAGACGTCGGCGGCCTCGGCGATCTCCCGCACGCCGACCGCGTCGTAGCCGCGCTCCAGGAACAACCGCAGCGCCGCGTCGGCCAGTGCCTGGCGGTTGGCGGCCTTCTTGCGCTCGCGGCGCCCGATTTCGGTCACGTTCCCGAACCTAGCATAATAGTAGAGCGGGTATAAAAGTAGAACAGATACACTTTTCGAACGGTTTCACCTAGGCTGGCAGGCGAGGCCGTTCGCCGAGAAGCGCAGCGGCACAGCACGCGTGAAAGGAATTCACCTCATGAGCACACCTCGTATCGCCATCGTCGGCGGCGGTCCCGCCGGCTTGATGTGCGCTCGCATGCTGCAGGGGCATGGCATCGAGCCGGTCGTGTACGACGCGGACCTCACCGTGGACTCTCGCGACCCTGGAGGGACACTCGACCTGCACGCGGACGCCGGCCAGATCGCATTGGAAGACGCGGGGCTGATGGACGCGTTCCGCGCGTTGGCCAGGGTCGATGGCCAGGCCAAAAGCCGCCGGGACCAGAACGGAACCGTCCTGGCCGAGTTCATTCCCGCCGAGGGCGACGAGGCGGCTCCCGAGATCGACCGCGGCCAGTTGCGGGCCATGCTCTACGAGCACCTGCGGCCCGGCACGGTCCGCTGGGACCACAAACTCATCCACATCACCCCGCGCGGAGGCGGCGTACACCGACTGGAGTTCGCCAACGGCGCAGGCGCGGACGTCGACCTCGTCATCGGCGCCGACGGCGCGTGGTCGCGGGTTCGGCCGCTGCTCACCGACGCGACGCCGCAGTACCTGGGCGTCTGTTTTCTCGATGCCCGCTTCGACGACATGGACACGCGTCACCCCGAGATCGCCGCGATCGTCGGTGACGGCCACATGTTCTCCGTCGACGGCGACGGTCGCGCGGTGATCGTTCAGCGCAACAGCAACGGCGTGGTCCGAGGCTACGTAGCCTTCCGTGCCGCACTCGACTGGCCCGTCACCGCCGGCGTGGACCTCACCGACCGCGAAGCCGTCCGCGCCTACCTGCTGCGAGAATTCAGCGAGTGGTCCGCGCTCATGCGCCCGCTGATCACCGACAACGACAGCGACTACATACCGCGTAGCTTCTGGGCCCTGCCCGCCCCCCTGACCTGGGACCATATTCCCGGCGTCACCCTGATCGGCGACGCGGCCCACCTGATGGCGCCTTTCGGCGGCCACGGCACAAACCTGGCCATGCTCGACGGCGCCGAACTCGCCCATGCACTCGAGCACGAGAACACTCTCGACGACGCGGTCGCCCGCTACGAGGCAGCGATGTTCCCGCGGTCCGGCGAACTTGCCGTCGGTGCGAACACCGCCCTCGCGCGGTTCTTCGCCCCCACATCCCCGGATGCGCCGCACCTGCCGCCGGACCACGCACAGGAGCACAAGAACTATCAGGCCAGGGCGACGGAATACCGACGCAGGCGAACCGAAGACGCTCAATAGGGCATACGCGCCGCAAGCCACGTGCACGCCCCAGCGAGAATCGACTTCGGCCGCGCGGTCGGCGGCGACCCGTGCCGCGCAGGCGGGCTTATGACACCGGTCGCCTGACGCCGGATTCGCTCACGGTCGCTGATCCGAGCCGACGGCACTGCCGTCGAGACGGGCCTGTAGACCGTCGAGGACGCGCTCGAGGCCGTATTCGAAGTTGTCTTCGCGGATCTTTCGCGGGTCTTTCCCGTGCTGCGCGGCCTGGCTCTCGTGCAGACGCGGATGGTCGATGGCGGCCGATTCGGCGACGGGGCGCAGACTTTCGGCGAGGTCCTGTTCGGTTCGACCGCTGCGGGTGAGCAGTGACAGGTAGGCGGCTTCGCTGGTCGCCATGCCGATGACGTAGGCGATGACGGTCTTCATCGCCTGGTCCGCCTCGGGGAGGGGGAAGCCCGCCGCTTCGAAGAGGGTGAGCATGCCTTCTGACATTCGCGTCATATTCGGCCCGAGGTAGGGCAGCCCGACCTGACCGAGCACCAGTGCGACCCAGGGGTGCCGCAGGACCATCGACCGCAGGCTGTGGGCGCGCTCCCCGACCGCGATGCGCCAGTCGACCGGACCGCTCGCGTCGGCTGCTCGCATCTCGCCGCAGACCTCGTCGACGACGAGTTCGATCAGTTCGTCCTTGTTGGCCACGTGTCGGTACAGCGAGGTGGCTCCGGCGCCGAGTCTGGTTCCCAGGCTGCGCATGCTCAGGGCGTCGATGCCCAGGGTGTCGAGCAACTGGACGGCTTCGGACACGATGCGTTCCCGGCTCAGCGCCGGTTGTTCCCGCTGTCTGCGCGGTCGGACCCACACCGAGGGGATGGGCGGCTGTTCGTCGACTGGCATCCGGCCTCCTTCGACCGCCACCTTAGCGCACGATGTGCGCAGTTGCGTACATTCAAATTTGATGCGTACGTTGTTCGCATGAGAGAACAGCGTACGCATAGTGTCGCGGCGAAATCGGAAGCAAGTGGGACGCGAGGTCATCCGCGCCGGTGGCTGATCCTGATCGTGCTGTGCCTGAGCACCCTGGTCCTGGTCATCGACAACATGGTGCTGACAGTGGCGATCCCGTCACTCGCGAAAGACCTCGGAGCGAGCGCTCAGGACGCGCAGTGGATCGTGGATTCCTACATCCTCGTCTTCGCGGGCCTGCTGCTCACCTCCGGCAGCCTGTCCGACCGATTCGGTCGCCGGAAGGTGATGATCATCGGGTTGGCGCTGTTCGGGGCGGCATCCCTGGCAGCGACATTCGCCGCGAATCCCGCCGAAGTGATCACCGCGCGAGTCGTGATGGGCGTCGGTGGCGCGCTGGTCATGCCGAGCACCCTGTCGATTCTGATCACCGTGTTCGACGACAACGAGCGACGCAAGGCGATGGCCGTGTGGAGTGCGGTGGCCATGGTCGGCCTGGTCGGCGGCCCGGTCCTGGGAGGTGCCCTGATCGGCTGGTTCTGGTGGGGCGCGGCCTTCCTGATCAATGTGCCGATCGTGATCCTGGCCATCATCGCGGCCATCGCGCTGATGCCCGAATCCAAAGGGCCGTGGCAGCGGCCGGATCCGCTCGGGACCGTGCTGTCCGTGGTCGGGATGACCGCATTGGTGTGGGCGATCATCGAATTGCCGGGGCAGGGCCTCGGCGATGCGATGACCCTCGGCGCCTTCGCGGTCGCCGCCGCAGCCCTGATCGGATTCGTCGTTTGGGAAATGCGGGCGCCGTCTCCCATGGTCCCGCTGAAGTTGTTCCGCGCCAGGAACTTCACCGGCGGCAGCCTCGCACTCACGCTGGTGCAGATCGGCAACGGCGGGTTGCTGCTGGTGCTGACCCAGTACCTGCAATTCGTCCTCGGCTACTCGCCCACCGAGGCGGGCTTGGCATTCGTCCCGATGGCCGTCGCCTCGCTCGCGGCGAGCACCTTCGGCGCGACCCTCGGGAACCGGATCGGCAATCGCGCGTCGGCGGTCATCGGGCTGCTGGCGATGGCGGCCGGATTCGGACTGCTGGCGGCCGTGTCGTCCGACACCGGACTCGTGCTGCTCGGCGCGGCCCTGTTCCTGCTCGGCGCGGGCGGCGGTCTCGCCATGCCCGCCGCCATCGCGGCACTGATGGGGACGGTGCCCCCCGAACAGGCGGGCGTCGGATCGGCACTGAACGACACCATCCAGCAGGCGGGGGCGGCCCTCGGTGTCGCCGCGCTCGGCAGCATCGTGTCGAGCGGATTCACCGGCGCCCTCCCCGCGTCGGCGCCCGATCAGGCGCGCCGCTCGGTGGCGGACGCGCTCCGCATCGCGGCACGCATCGGCGATACCGAACTCGCCGGGATCGCCCGCAGCGCCTTCACTGACGCCATGTCCGGCGCCTTCCTCTACGCGGCTGTCGGTGCGCTGGCCGCGGCCGCACTGGCCGTGTTCATCATGCGCGACCGCGAGTCCGATCCCGCGATTCCCGACCCCGAACAGGTCGGCGTCTGAGTCTTCCGCAGTCCATCGGCGCGCGATGCTCGACATCACCCGCGCGGAACTCATCGAACTCGTTCGCCGGGTCATGGCCGCCGACGAAGACACCGACACCTATCTGCAACTGCTGGACACCCGCACACCCCATCCGGCCATCGCGGACCTGATCTTCCATCCGCCGATCGAGTTGCGCGATGCTTCGGCCGAACAGATAGTCGACGCGGCCCTGAGCTATCGGCCAATTGTGCTGTAGGGCAACACGAACGGACAGCTCTCGCCGAGTTCCGCGACACCGCCGGGCGGCGCCAGGGCACAACGGGTTCACCGGGGCGGCACAACGTCGGGTTGTGGTAGTAGCTTCTGGCGGGTGGATCTAGATGCTGTGCGCACCTTCGTCTCCGTGGCCGAGACCGGCCAGTTCCAGGCCGCCGCCGACGAATTGGGGATTACCCAGCAGGGTGTTTCGCGGCGGGTGGCGAGTCTGGAGCGGGAGTTCGGCGTCCAGTTGTTCACGCGGACCGCGAAGGGGTCGAGGCTCACCGTCGACGGGCAGGCGATGCTGCCGCACGCCCGCGAACTGCTGCGCGCCGCCGAGCGTGTCACCGCAGCGGTGCTACCGGGTCGCCGGGCGTTGCGCATCGATGTGGTCGCGCGCCGGATCGCGCCCTCGAATCTGTTGCACGAGTTCTATCGACAGAATCCGGATATCGACCTGGATGTGGTCACCCTGGACCACGCCGACGCCGCCATGGCGGTCGCGGAGATCCGAGCCGGAACCATCGACGCGAGCTTCAGATCCCTGCGCGAACTGAAGCTTCCGCCCGGCCTGTGTTCCGCGCGCGTCATCGATGACCGGCATGAGATCCTGGTCGGGCCGCGCCACCCACTGGCCAATGCCAAGGCCGTCGCGCTCGCCGAACTCGCCGCACACCCCATCTGGATGCGCGGCATGACCGACCCGGAACCCCTCGGCTACTACCGCGACCTGGCCGACGCCTTCGGACTCACCATCGAAACCCTCGGCCCCATGTTCGGCACCGAGGCGCTGCTCGCCGAACTCGCCGCCTCGAACCAACTGGCCACCCTCGTCGGCGCGGGCACCAGCTACCTCTGGCCGGAAAGCTACGACCTGCGCCGCATTCCCGTCGTCGACCCCATCCCGGTCTATCCGATGCGCGTCGTCTGGCGCGCCGACAACCCGCACCCAGTCCTTGCCCACTTCCTCGACTATCTTCGCGCGAGACCTCGACCGAGCGTGGATGTTTGGGTCCCGGACTGGGCGCGCCCCGAGTGATCCGAGCGCTCTGGCGGCTCGCATTCGGGTCGTCCTCCTCGGCGACAACCGCCGCCACAGCGGCGACTCCCGCCAACACGGCCACTACCCCCTCGAACGCCTGCTCGGTCGAGTCGTCACCAAACATCCGGCCCCGCAGGACATTCGACCCACACTCACACCGGAAGGTGGTGAACACACCATGACCAGAATCCGCAATGGAGCTCGGCGACTACTGACCACCCTCATCCCCGAACTCCGCGCCCACGCCGCATGCGACGTAGGCCAGTGCCAATTCGCGTGCTCGCTATACGGCAGTGTCTGCAACCCAACGACATGCCAGTGCGTCTCGTGACATGTCCACGCGGGCGCCAAGAGGCTGTGTCGGCAGCGGGCCACCACACCTCCGCTGCCGATACGGCTCGCGGCGAACTCGCCGATTCGAAGACGAGACCGGTGGCTCGGATGTCGACTACGTTGTCGTGCAGCCGATCTCAGGAGCCGTTCGCGGCGTTCAGGCCGAGGACTATCGCGACCAGCGTGTCGGCGTATTCGACGGTGAACGGCTCTCCGGAGACGAGCAGTCGGTACCACTGGGGGGCGACGAGGAGTTCTTCGAGTATCCCCGGATCCAACCGGGGGAGTTGACCCGCCTGTTGGGCGGCGGTGATGCGTTCAAGGTTCTTCGCTCGCTGCGGCGCGTGGATGCGTTCGCGGATCAGGCGGGCCAGGTCCGGATCGTGCTGGGCGGTGCCAACGACGCCGATGAGCAGTTGGCGCAGGTCCGGGTTGGAGAACATTTCGGCGAAGCCGCGAATCCAGGTGTGCAGGTCGGCGACGAAGTCGCCGGTGTCCGGCCACACGATGTAGGGCTCGACGACCCGGTCTTGGAGGACGTCGAGGTAGAGCGCCCCTTTGGAGGGCCACCACCGGTAGAGGGTGGGTTTGCCGACGCGGGCTCGGGTCGCGATCGCGTCCATGCCGACGGCGGCGTAGCCGCGTTCCGCGTTGAGGTCCAGGGCGGCCTGCAGGATCGCCTCGCGGGAACGGGCTGTGCGTTTCTTGGCTTCGGCGCTCACCGGACCACCCTATAGGAAACGTGTCGTTACGTTTTACACACGGTCGATCCGTTGCTACAGTGCTTCCAAAACGTGCCGTTACGTTTTTGGATTGGAGCAAGTCATGAGTCGCAGAGTCGTCATCGTCGGCGGAGGCTACGGGGGCGCGGCGGTCGCCAAAGAGCTGGAGTCGGTGGCCGAGATCGTCCTCATCGACCCGAGGGACGCATTCGTCAACGCGGCCGGTTCACTGCGGGCACTCACTCAGCCGGATTGGGCGAGGAATATGTTCTTCCCCTTCGACACGCTGCTCACGCGGGGCACGGTCATCCACGACGGTGCTGTCTCGGTGGACCGGGGCGGCGTCACCCTGACCTCGGGCGAGTACGTCGCGGCCGACTACCTCGTACTTGCCACCGGCTCCAGCTACGCCTACCCGGCCAAACCGCGCTCCGACTCGATCGACGCGGCAATGGACGACCTGCGCCGAACCCACAAGGAACTACGTCAGGCCGGCAGGGTGCTGATTCTCGGAGCAGGCCCGGTCGGACTGGAATTGGCAGGGGAGATCAAGGAGATCTGGCCCGAAAAGCAGGTGACCATCGTCGACCCGACCGACGAACTGCTACCCGGCTTCGCACCGGAGATGGTCGAGGATCTGCGCGGCCAACTCGACGCCATGGGCGTCGACCTCCGGCTCGGCACCCGCCTGGCAAAGACACCGGACACCGAGCCGGGACTCGCGCAGACCCACACCGTCACCACCACCGACGGCACCGCGATCACCGCCGACATCTGGTTCCGTGCCTACGGCGTCCAAACCAACAGCGCATACCTGGCCGACGGAAAACTCACCTCCCTCACCCCGCAGGGGCGAGTCCCGGTAACCGAATACCTCAATGTTCAAGGGCACGACCACATTTACGCCGTCGGCGACCTCACCGACGTCCCCGAGGCCAAAATGGCGGGCTACGCCATGCAACACGCACAGATCGTGGCCCGAAACATCACCGCCCAACTGAACGGCGAACAGCCCTCGGCAACCTACCAGCCACTGCCCTTCCCGATGATCCTGCTACCCCTCGGCCCCAATGGTGGTGTGGGACAACTCCCCTCGCCCGACGGTCCATTCATCGCCCCTGCGGCGACGGTGGCCGAATACAAGGGATCGGACCTGTTCACCGCCCGCTTCATCGACCAATTCGGCCCGACGATCTGAGAGGTCGACAGCACGGCGGGGCGTTTGCCGGGAGTCGATCAACCTTGCGGCCGGGTGATGTTGACCATCCAGGTGATCCCGAACCTGTCCACGAGCGAACCGGCCGCATCGCCCCACGACTGCTTCTCCAGAGGCATCGTCACGGTGCCGCCCGCGGACAACTTCTCGAAGTGGTCGCGAATTTCGCTGCCGTCGCCGTCGAGGAAGACGGCGACACTATTGCCGGGGTGGTACGGCACGCCCTCCCGCCCGTCCCAAGCCATCAGCGTGTATCCGTCCGGGGTGTCGAGCCGGGAGTGCATGACCTTGTCGGCGTCGGGCGAGTCCGGCGCGCCGAAGTCCGCGATCGTGCCCAGCTCCAGTTCACCGCCGAAGACCTCCTGATAGAACTCCATCGCCTGCCGCGCGTTCCCGTCGAACCTGAGGCACGGGTTGAGTTGAGACCCCATCCAAACGCTCCTTCGTGTGAGTGAACTACTCCATAGAGCCTCCCAACGAATCACGACATCCTGTGTCACGTATTTCGATGGTGTTTTCGAATGCGCGCCGATCGGCTGGTCTCACTGGTGCTGCTTTTGCGCAGGCACGGTCGGCTGTCCGCACCCGCGCCGGCCCGCGAACTGGAGGTCTCCACCCGCACGGTGCTGCGCGATATCGAGGCGCTGTCCGCAGCCGGTGTCCCGGTCTATCCCGACACCGTCATGGCCGAGGTCCGGCGCGCGGTGCTCGCCGGACACAAGCCGCGCATCCACTACGCGGCCGTCGACCAGACCCCGAAGTGGCGCACGGTCGACCCGATCGGCCTGGTCACCGTCCGCGACCAGGGTTACCTGCCTGCCACGAGATCCGGCGCGGACCGCACCTACCGGCTTTCCCGAATCTCGGCCGCCGAGGAGCTCCCCGAACCCGCGCGGCGACCGGACCGGATCGATCTGGACCGCGTCTGGCAGGAACGCGGCACACAGTTCCGCCATGGCGGGGACCAGGTCACCGTGCTGGTGCGGGTGCACCCGGCGCAGCGGGAGGACCTGGTGCGCACCGCACTCGCCGTCCGCGCCGAGGAAACCGGCGCGGACGGCCGGCCGCGGCTGGAGGTGACGTGCCAAGACCCGAGACACGCCGAATGGGCGTTGTGGCAACTCGCCGAGACCGCGGAAGCCCTTGCCCCCAGTGGTTGCGCACCGCTCTACACCACCGCGCTACCGTGATCACCGCCCGATACGGAATGTCATCCCGACAGTTGCCGACTGCCGGACCGCCCGCGCGTCGGCATCAGTCGAAGTAACGCGAGGGCTTCCTCGTCGGGGGACCCGGCGGGGGTTGTGCACACGACCAGTACTTGCTCCGGGGCGCGGGCGATCGACAGGGTCTGCTGTGTCACTGTCACCAGGCCGATGACGGGATGGTGCAGCCGGTAGGTCGCGGCGTCGCAGGGTGTCACGCGGTGATCGGCCCAGAGGGCGACGAATTCCGGGCTCGTCATGGTCAGTTCGCCGATCAGTTCCGCGAGCAGCGGGTCTTCCGGGTGCTTGCTGACGGCGATACGCAGGTTGCCGACCACCGCGCGGGCCTTGCGCTTCCAGTCGGTGTACAGCTCGCGGCAGTGCGGGTCCAGAAACAGCATGCGGTTCATATTCGGCCGCTGCGCGGGATCATCCGGGCCGAGGAAGTCCAGATGCCCGGCCAGCAGGGCGTGCCCGAGGGCGTTCCATGCCAGGACATCCGTGCGTCGGCCGAGCACCATCGCGGGGACTCCGTCGACGGCGCGGAGCAGGTCGCGCGTCTCGTCGGCGAGTTTCTCGGGACGTGGATGGCGGGCCGGGGACGGGTGGCGGGCGGCGCCGACGAGCCGGTCCAGGTGTTCGCGCTCGTGGTCGTCGAGCAGTAGCGCACGGGCGATCGCGTCGAGCACCTCGGCCGAGGCGCCGCGCGAGGTTCCTTGTTCCAACCGGGTGTAGTACGAGACGCTGACCCCCGCCAACTGGGCCAGTTCTTCGCGTCGTAGACCGCGCACCCGCCTGCGGGGTCCGGTTTCGCGCAGGCCGACGTCCTCAGGTCGCAGCCGCGCGCGCCGAGCTTGCAGAAAGGTGCCCAGTGGGCCGGGGCCGTCCATTTCTCCAGTATCCGGGCGGGTCGGATCGGAGCCACACCCTGCGAGGGGTAGGACAAAGCGGGAGTGGTCGGCGCCCGATCGCGCGAACAGACTCGGTCTCATGGATCAGGACCCACAGCAGATCACACTGGGCGAGGTCACCGTCACCCGCGTCAAGGAGTACTACGGCTCGGTCGAGATGGCCCCGGACCAGTTCTTCCCGGACAGTCCCGGTGGTTCGTGGGATGAGCACCGCGGCGAGTTGGTTCCCGACTTCTGGGATCCGGAGACCGACGAGTGCCACACCGCGATCCAGTCCTGGCTGCTCCGCAGCGAGGGGCGCACGATCCTCGTCGACACCGGCGTTGGCAACCACAAGGACCGGCCCTACGCGCCGGTGTGGAGCCGCCTGGACACGAACTACCTCGAGAATCTCGCGGCAGCCGGTGTGCGGCCCGAGGAGGTCGACATCGTGGTCAACACCCACCTGCACATCGACCATGTCGGCTGGAACACCCGGCTCGACGGCCGAACCTGGGTGCCGACTTTCCCGAACGCCACCTATCTGATGACGCGACGGGACTTCGAGTTCTGGGACCCGGCCAACGGATACAAACCCGTGCTGGGCCGCGGCAACCAGAACGTTTTCGAGGACAGTGTGGCGCCGGTCCATCGGGCGGGGCAGACCGTCCTGTGGGACGGGTCGTACCGGATCGACAGGAATCTGCGGCTCGATCTGGCTCCCGGCCACACGCCGGGCTCGTCCGTGCTCACCTTGGAGTCGGGCGGCGATCGGGCGCTGTTCGTCGGGGACCTGGTGCACACCGCGTTGCAGATCGTGGAGCCGCGGACCAACTCCTGCTTCTGCGAGGACCCCGCCGAGGCCAGGGCCACCCGGCACCGGCTGCTCGGCCGCGCCGCCGAAAGCAACGCGCTCGTCTTTCCCGCCCATTTCGGCGGCTCGGGCGCGGTGGAGGTCGAGCGCGACGGGTCGAAGTTCGCGATCAAGGGCTGGGCGGGTTTCTCCCGCATGGCCTGATACCGGAAAGGAAACATTCCCCATGCACACGAACCCGGTCGTCGAAACACCTGCGGGCGTCGTGCGCGGCCTGCGCGACGGATCCGGTGAGCGCTACCGCGCCATCCCCTACGCGGCGGCCCCGACCGGCGCGACCCGATTCGCTCCACCCGCACCGCACCGGGGTTGGCGCGGTGTCCGCGACGGCACGCTGCCCTCGCCCACCGTCCCGCAACCCGCCCGCGACTTCGGCCGCCTCGACATGATCCCGTACTTCGGACCCGGCTGGGTGCGGGGCGAGGAGTATCTGACCGTCGACATCCACACCCCGGCCGCCGTCAGCGGCGCACGGCCGGTCATGGTGTTCGTGCACGGCGGCGGGTTCGTCACCGGCTCGACACGCGCCGCGCTCTACGACGGCAGTGCCTTCGCCCGCGACGGCGTCGTCCTGGTGACCGTGAACTACCGCCTCGGCATCCAGGGGTTCCTCGACCTGCCGGGCGCCGCGCCCAACCGCGGGCTGCTCGACGTGATCGCGGCACTCGGCTGGGTACGCGACACGATCCCGGTGTTCGGCGGCGACTCGGCGAATGTCACGATTTTCGGCCAATCCGCGGGAGCCACCCTCACCGGTGCCCTGCTCGCGACACCGGAGGCGAAAGGACTGTTCCGGCGGGCGATCATCCAAAGCGGCAGCGGCACCGGTGCTTTCACACCGGAACAGGCACGTCGGGTAACCACCGCGGCCGCCGCCGCGCTGGGCGTCGAACCGACCGCCGAGGCGTTCGCCGCGATCCCGGACGAACGACTCCTGGCGATCCTGCCCGCGCTGAGCGGCCTCGACCTGCGCACCGGCACCGCCATGGACCCCCTGGTCGGACTCAGCCCGTTCAGCCTGGTCCTCCCGGTCCAGCCCGCCGACGGTCTCGCCGACGGCCCGGCCGCCGACGTCGACCTGCTGATCGGCACCAACACCGAAGAGGGGCGCCTCTATCTCGTACCGCAAGGCAACCTGGACGCCTCCACTGAGGCCGATGCCTTCGCAGCCGCCGCCCGCGCGCACGCCGACCCGAGCACCGTCATCGCCCGACACCGCGCGGAGCGACCGGACGCGACACCGGGCGAACTGCGCGCCGCGGTGCTCGGGGAGGCCCTGTTCGAGGCCGGAACGGCGCGGATGGCGCAGGCCCACGCGCGGATCTCGGGTGGCCGCACCCACGTCTACTCCTTCGGGTACCGCTCGAAAGCCCTCGACGGTCGACTCGGCGCCGCCCACACCGTCGAACTCCCATTCGTGTTCGACATCGCCGACAAACCGTGGTTGCACGGGGACACCGCCCTGCTCGGCCCCGACCCGGCCCCGGCCGATCTCGCGACCCGGATGCACGACGCCTGGATCGCGTTCGCCGCGACCGTGGATCCGGGGTGGGACCCGGACGTGGTGCGGGTCTTCGGAGGCTGATCACCGGTCGGCTCCGCCGCGCACACTACGGTCCGTCGAATTCGGCCATATTCATCGTAAAAAATCAAATCGGCCATCCTGATTAGCGCATTTGCAGTCTCGTTTGCCGACAGCCCAGGTCAAGGTGTCGGCAGTGGGGCAATAACATCGGAAAAGGCCATGAAATGCCGATTCGCGCAACGGGATAGAGATCTCAAATCCTGCGACTCGAATTTCAGCCCCAGACCGGCGAATAGGTTGTGTTGCGTCCGTGCGGTATTCGCCGGCCATGGCCGGCGCACGTTGAACCGAACGGCACGCGTTGGCATGCTGATCCGAATGTGGATGGTTCTGGTCGGGCTCGCGACACTCGCCGTCGCGACGGGATGGCTGCCCGACGGTGACGCCATCGACATCGGCGTCACCCGCGCCGCGCCGATCCTGGGATTCCTGGTGGCGGTGACGATCCTGGCCGAGTTGTCCGAGGCCGCCGGAGTGTTCGACGCCGCGGCCGCGGTCTGCGCGCGGTGGGCGCGCGGGCGGGTCGCGGTGTTGTTCGTTCTCGTCGCTGTCCTGGCCACCCTGGTCACCATCGGCATGAGCCTGGACACCACCGCCGTGCTGCTGACACCCGTGGTGCTGGCCACCACGCGCAGGCTCGGCCTGCCACCGCTGCCGTTCGCTGTGCTGGTGGTGTGGCTGGCCAACACGGCCAGCCTGCTGCTGCCGGTGTCCAACCTGACCAACCTGCTCGCGATGCAGCACGCCCGCCTCTCGGCCATCCGATTCGCCGCGCACATGAGCGTGCCCGCGCTCGTCGCCATCGTGCTCACCGTCGGCTACCTCGCTGTGGTGTTCCGCCGTCAGTTGACCGGCCGCTACCCGATACCGGAACCCGAAACCCCGGCCGACCCGGTCGCGTTCGGTGTGTGCGCGCTCGCCTGTGTCGGCTTCGCCGTCGCCGTCGCGGGCGGCATCGTGCCCTGGCTGGCCGCCACGACCGCCGCCGTCGTCGCCGTCACCGTGTCCGCGCTGCGCGGGCGGACCCGGTTGCGGTGGTCGCTGCTGCCGTGGCGACTCGTACTGACGACCGAGGCCCTGTTCCTCGTGGTGGCCGCGATCACCCGCCACGGCCTCGGACACCTTCTTGCCCTGGCTGCCGACCACGCAGGCCCGGCGACCGCGGTCACCGCCGCGGTGTCGAGCAACCTCGTGAACAACCTGCCCGCCTACCTGGCCATGGAGACCACCATCCCCTCCGGCTCGGGCAGCGCCCGACTATTCGACGTTCTCGTGGGAACCAACACCGGCCCACTCATCACCATGTGGGCGTCATTGGCGACCCTGCTGTGGGCCGAACGCTGTCGCGCCGCGGGCGTCCACATCCGCCCGCTCGCCTTCGCTGCCCTCGGTCTGGGCGGCGTGCCGCTCATACTGCTCGGCACCTTGGCCGCGCTGCACCGGTAGCGGCCCAAGCTCAGAGGCCGAGTTTGGTGACCGCGTTGTCTTCCAACGGATTCGCGGTGCGGATATAGCCGTGGACGGTGCGGGGGTTGGACCAGCGGCCCTGGCGCATGATCTCGCGGTCGGCGGCGCCGCCGAGGGCGGCCTGGGTGGCGAAACCCGCGCGCAAGGAGTGGCCGGAGAACAGGTCGGGGTCGAGGCCGGCGCGGGCCGCGTAGCGTTTGACGAGTTCGGCGACCGCGCGGCCGGACATGGCGCGGGTGCCGAGTGTGCCGTGTCGGGTGATGGTGGGGAAGAGGGGCGCGTCGGTGGGGGCGGCCGGGACGAAACCGTGGCATCGATGACGGTCCGGCAGCGGGGGCGGCGTATCGGTCAACCAGGCCCGCAGGCCGGATTCGCCTGTGGCGGCATGGATTTCGCGCAGTCGCAGCCAGTCGGCGAAGGCGCAGACCGGGCAGGTGGCCGGATGGCGTCCGCAGGGCAGCGCCACCCGCTGTTCGGCGACACCGGTGGGGTCGGTCTTGGTGGAGGGCAGGCGGACCAGCAGCAGCGGATCGCCGGTGGTGTGGTCGAGACCGACCTCCACATCCGAGATCCGTAGTCCGGCGAGTTCGCTGCGGCGCAGGGCGCCGGCGAATCCGATGAGCAGCAGCAGCGCGTCGCGGCGGCGCGCCGGGTCGGTGGGCCACCCCGGTTCGGGCAGACCCGCCAACAACTGACCGAGGGTGTGCAGCAGGACCGGACGTTTGCGACGCGGCGCGGCCCGGCGGGTGCGGCGGATACCGCGCAGTGTCAACCGCACCACATCCGACCGGGTCGGCGAGGGCAATCCGTTGGCCGCGTGCACCGCCGACACCGCCGCCGACTTGCGTTCCAGCGTCGCGGGACTGAACGCCCACCCGCCGTCGGCCCGGCGCGCGTCGGCGGCCGCCGCCAGATACACCGCCACATCGAGCGCGTCGGCGGGCAATGCCTGCCGCCCCTCCGCCGCGCACCACGCCGACCAGGCCAGCCAGTCGGTGCGGTAGGCGCGCAACGTATTCGGCGACTGCGACGCCTCGAGATACCGTCCGAGCGCGCCCGCCTGCTCGGCGTCGAAGCGGTCGCGGACCATGCGCAGCGCCACCGCGTCCACCAGTACGCTGCGCACCCCGCGTCGCAATTCGGTCCGGACCGCCTCCGGCACGGCGATCTCCACCATTCCCGCGCTCCCGTCCGCTATTCGAAAACGCAAGCGTACGACAGGAACACGCGAAGGTCGGGCACCTACTCCGCCGAATCGCCCTCGGCGAGCAGTTGATACAGCTGCTTGCGGGTGCCGGTGAGGATGCGGGTGGCGGCATCCAACTGCCGGTCCGACCCGATCTAGGCGACCTGCGAGGCCGCGAGCATGACCTGCTGGATCAAACCCTGAACCTCCAGCAGCGCGTCATCCGCGCCGCCGGTCACCGAATCCCAAATGCCCGAATCCGCGCCTGTGGTTTGGCCCGCGACCTTCAGTGCGATACGCAGGACTTCGAGGTCGCGCAGTGGGCGCAGCGGCACGGGTACTTTCGGACGGCAGCCTGAGCGCTAAAGTGTTCTGTCCACGGCGGTTTCGTGTTTCCGCGACCTCGACGAACGCGACTTCGGTGTCGCGTCGGTCAACGCCCCGATACGGCCGGGGAGATGAACGAATCGGCGACGAGAGAGGTTTGCCTTGGAGATGGCGCTGCTACGGCATCGAGATCTGTTGCGCCGCTTGTTCCCGGAGACCGAACCGGAGCATCTGGCCGTCCGGGAGGGACAGTTCCATCTGGTGGTGCTCGGTTCGGATCGCGTCGTGTGCCTGCCCCGCACCGAAGCGGCCGCGGCCCGGCTCCCGCAGCGCGCGGCCGTCCTGCGTGTCCTCGCCGGATTCGACCTCGGATTCCGTACGCCGGAACCGCTGGAGGAAGGCAGCGCGGACCGCGTCGGCGAACCGCCGTTCCTGGTGTTGAGCCGTGTTCCCGGAACACCTTTGGCGGCTGAGGTGCTCGATGATCCCCGTGCGGCCGATGTGGTCGCGGGCCAGTACGTCGAACTGTTGACCGGTCTGGTCACAGCCGGCGCCGATGACAGAGTGCGCGCCGCCCTGCCCGCTCCGGAAGGCCGGTGGCGGCGGTTCGCGGCGGATGTCCGCACCGAACTGTTCGGACTGATCTCCGCAGGAGGGCGTCGACGAGCCGAACAGGAACTCATTGCCGTCGAAGACCTTCCGCACCGCACCGCGGCCGTGGTGCACGGCGACCTCGGCCCCGAGAATGTCCTGTGGGAGAACATCGACGGATCTCCGCGCCTGAGCGGTGTGGTCGACTGGGACGAAGTCACACTCGGCGATCCGGCCGAGGACCTCGCGGCCCTCGGCGCGGGCCACGGCGATCCGATGCTGCGGCGGGTACGCGCATTGGGTGGCTGGGCGGATGACGAAATGACCGCCCGCATCGCCGCGATCCGCGGCACCTTCGCTTTGCAGCAGGCCCTCGCCGCCCACCGGGACGGCGACGCGGAGGAATTGTCGGACGGCCTGGCGAACTACCGCTGAACAGGCGGCCTGTGGCCACCTTCGGCCAATCTGTGGGCGATGCGGCGGCATGCGTCGACGAGTTCGGGTGGGTGGAGTTCGGTGATCCCGGTGTCGAAGGTGGCGAGGATGCCCGCGATGCCCGCCCAGGACCAGGCGCCGAGCGTGAGTCGGCAGTGCTCGGTGTCGAGGTATTCCACGACGGAACCTCCCGGCGCCCAGCGGGCCACGATGTGAGCGGGCAGGTCGAGCCGGGCGGTGCCGGTGTGTGGCCAGGCGGCGGGGCTGTCGCCGCGGTCGTGGGTGCTCATCACGAAGTGGGCGAGGTTGTCGTCGGGCAGCGGGCGGGCGGAGAAGTGCTGGGTGGTGGGGCGGGGGTGCAGTCGGTCGACGCGGTGCACGCGCCATTGGCGATCGGTGCGATCGTAGGCGACCAGGTACCACCGGGCGGCCCAGACAACCAGGTGATGGGGTTCGATGCGGTGGGCGGGCAAGAAGTCGGGGTCACCGGGTTCGGGGCGGGTGCCGTCGGCACGCAGCATCTCGGTGACGAGTAGGCGCCGGTGGCGCACCGCGGTGCCGACGGTGGTGAGGGCTGCCGGGTCGATCGGGGGTGCGGGGAACTCCCAGTAGTTCTGCAACCGGGTCAGGCGCAGGGATTCCATGGATGCCCGCAGCGCGGGCGGCATGACCTGGTGCAGCGTGGCCAGTGCCCGCGCGGCGTCGTCGCCGAGGCCGAACATCGTGCCGGGCGCGGTTTGCAGGGCCACCGCGATCGCGAGGGCTTGGTCATGGTCGAACAGCAGTGGCGGCAGGGTCTTTCCGGCGCCCAGCCGGTAGCCGCCGTCGGGGCCGTGGATGGTGGTGATCGGGTAGTCGAGTCGGCGGAGGGTTTCGATGTCGCGGCGGACGGTGCGCTCGCCTGCCCCGAGCCGGGTCGCGAGTTCGCGCAGCGACCACAGTCTGCCTGTGCCGAGCAGGGACAGCAGTCGCAGCGCCCGATGGGAGGTATTCGCCATCGTCCCATCATGATTCGGTAGTGGCCGCTCGATGTCCACTACTGCTGTCAGGGTGGGGTCTGTTTCGAACACGCAGTGACGGAGAGGACGGTCGGGTATGCGGGTAGTCGTGGTAGGCGGGGGAATAGGTGGGCTTGCGTTGGGGGCGGGGCTGCGTCGCCGGGGGTTCGAGGTCGCCGTATTCGACCGCGACATCGATGTAGCGGCGACGGGCGGCTATCACATCACCCTGGATGAGCGGGCGCAGTCGGCGCTGACAGATCTGGTGGAACCGCAGATCATGCGGCGGTTGCTGGCCTCGGGTTCGGCGCTGCGGCTGCGCGAGCGGGACGCGTTCTGGGACCGCCGCGGCAGGCTGCTCGGTTACGGACCGGATCTGAGTGGCAGTGACAGCATCGACGTCGACCGGATCACCCTGCGGACACTGCTGGCCGAAGCGGTCGGCGATGACCTGCACCTGGGACGCGTCGCGTCCGGCGTCGGTCACGACGACCATGGCGCGCCGCAGGTTCTGTTCACCGATGCGGCGCCGATCTCGGCCGATTTGGTGGTGGGCGCGGACGGCGCCCACTCGATGGTCGCCCGCCACCTGGCGGGCGGCCCGACCAACAGTCCGGCGGGCATCATCGGATTCTGCGGTCGCACCCTCCTGCGCGACCTCGGCCCCGGCGAGCGGCAGCGGCTTAAACCACGATCGGGGACGGCGATCGGCCCGCGCGGGGCCGCGCTGTATATCGGGTTTCTCGACCCGGTCGGCAACGCCGCGCTCGACGCCCCCGACCTGCGAATGTCGATCACCACCGGCCCGACCTACATCTGGGGCGCCATGTTCCCCGAATCCGCGGTCCGCGATTCTCTGCGTGACCTGCGGGGCGGCGAGCTGCAGGCCGCGCTGCTCGGCCTGTTCCGCGAGCGCCGCTGGGCCGAGCACACGCTCGAGGTCATCGCCAGGGCCGACCCGCACAGCCTGGCCGGGTTCCGCTTCAACGCCGCCTCCACCCGCGCGGACGATCTCGCGCCGTGGGCCGCGGGTCGGATCACCGCCCTCGGCGACGCTGTCCACGCGACACCGCCCACCGCCGGAATGGGGGCGGGTGCGGCCATCCGCGACGCCGCCGACCTGGTCGAGCACATCAGCGCCGCCGCCAACGGCGCCACCGCCCTCACCGACGCCGTCCGGGATTTCGAGGCCGGTATGCGACGGCGTGGCAGCGAAGTTCTCACGATGGCGATGAAGACCGTCCGGTGGATCCTGGCCACCGACACCGCGCTCGGCGCCGCGGCCACGACGGTGAGCACCCCGATTCTGGCCGCGGCAGCCAGGCTGCGGCGTTGACCCGCCACGCCGCCGCGTCCCGAAATCCTGGCGCTGATGCGATGATCCGCCGGGCGTGACCGGGGATATCGCGAAAATGGCTGTGGCCGTCGCGGATCGTCTATGTGGATCCCGGACCGGTCGGCATGGAGCCGCCGGGTAGGTCGTTGCCGAGATACCGTTCGATCAAAGCGGCCGCGGCGGTGCGGCCGCTGGTGCGCAGCGACGCCACGACGGCGGGTCCTTCGATACGGGCATCGGCCGGGCGGGTGAGTTGGTAGTGCTCGGCGCGGCGCGGCTGACCGCGCATCCCCAGCGCGACCCCACCCGCCCCGCCGAGCGCGAGCATGCCGAGCAGTAGCCAACTGGTCGGGGTGAGGGTGTCGCTGTGCTCGGAATCATGCTGCGTCGCAGTGGTTTGCGTCGGGCAGATCTCGGGGGCGCACGACTGTATCGACGCGGTCGCGGTGGGCGCTATCGCACAGAGAACGACAGGCACCGCGACCCAGACGGCCGCGCCGCGCATCAGCGTCGAGCGCTCCCGCGCCGAATCCCGCCTGGTCCACCTGAACCCTCGCACCACAACCCCCTTCACCTTCGACACCGCCTCGGTGCCGATCACGCAGCGTGCTCGTCACGACTATCCGCTGCGGCGTCGTCGCCGTTTCATATCCGCTCGGCGCACATCCAATGACCGGCGAACGTCGTTGGCCGCCCTGCACAACCCCGTCGGCAAATTTATAGCAAACTTCCGGTCGCTTGTCCAAGAGCCTATTGTGTCGACCATCACTGTTGCGCAATCGATTCCGTAAAGATCCCATGAAATATCCCGTGCGGGTGCCCGGCGAACGGCTGCGTACCGCGTGCGCGCGTTCGGCAGGTTCGCGAGGTGTGGCAGGCACTACCGGAAAGAGGGGTGTTCGCCCGCTCGGACGCGCGGCCCGCGATTCCTAACGTTGGCATGTCCGTTTGCCACACGAACAGGAGTTCACTTGCCTATCGCACACAAAAAGGGTGTCGCGGTATTCCTCATCGCGACGTTCGGGATTTCCTGGACCTGGATGTACTGCGCCGCAGAGGTTTTGCAGCTTTCTCTGGTCAATCCGTTGGTACAGTTGCCCTTCGGATTGGCGCCGGCTCTGGTCGCGGTGGTCGTCCGCAGGTGGGTGACGAAAGAGGGGTTCGCCGATGCCGGTCTCGCCCTACGGTTTCGGAAGAACCGGCGCTACTTTCTGATGGCATGGCTCGGCCCGCTGCTGTTCGCCGTGACAGGAGTCGCGGCCGCCGCGGCGGCAGGCTCGCGCACGACGATGACCCCGTGGGTGACCACACCCATATTGATGGCGATGGTCATTCCGCTCATCCCGATCTACTGGGGCGAGGAATTCGGGTGGACAGGCTACCTTCGACCGCGCCTGTTCCCCGACCGACCACTGCTGTCGGTCGGGGCGACGGCACTGATCTGGGCTGTCTGGCACTACCCGCTCGCCTTCTTCGGCTACGTCGAATTCGGGAATCCCCTGCTGGGTCTGCTGGTGTGGACAGTGTCGATCCTGTTTCAGGAGGTGATCCTCGCCTGGCTGTACCAGAGCACCGGCAGCATTTGGACTGCCAGTCTGGCCCACGCGGGCAACAACATGGTCTTGTTCCTGCTGGTCGGTCAGGTCCTGCCGGATTCGACATCGATGTCCATCACCTTGGTCGCGACCATCCCGCTGGCCTTGGCGGCCTGCTGGATCGTCGCGACCGGACGTCTTCGGGCCATCCAGGGAAAACCATTGCGGGAGGCCGATATCAGCGGTGGCTTCGATGCGCCGTCTCCGGACCGACCACCCGCAGCAGGCCGAGTGCCTCGACACTAGGGGATGGATTCGGGCAGGAGACCGTCGATTACGCGGCGCAGTTTCTCGACACCGTCGGATTCGCCGAGCCGCAGCGCGGTGTTGGTGGCGTTGAGGGCGGCGTCGAGTTGGAAGACGGTCAGGTCGGTTTCCGGGAGCGCGGCGCGTTCGAGTTGCCCGGCCAGCAGGTTGAGCCAGTCGCGACGCTGCCGCATCAGCGCGTCGCGGACCGGTCCGGGGTGGCTGTCGAACTCCGCGAGATTGGCGTTCCAGAAGCAGCCGCCGGGAAACAGTGGTTTCGCGACGTAGGTGATCCAGTGTTCGAGGAGGGCACGCACCAGGGGGACCCCTTCCGATGCCTCCTCCGCCGGGCGTATGACCGCGTCGATGAAGACCATCCTGGCGGTTTCGACAGTGCTCAACTGGAGACGCTGTTTGGTGCCGAACAGCGTCTGAATTCCCGCTTTGCTGATATCGAGGTCCTCGGCGAGACGTCCGAAACTGAGCCCGCCGAGCCCGTCCAGCGACGCGACATCCACCGCGTGCCGGGTGATGATCTGCCGCGACCGAGCCCCCCGCTGCCGCCGCCCATCGGTGGTCGGGTCGGAGTTGGACGGGGTGTGTTCGGTCATCGACGCGGCGGCCTCTCGGTACTCGGGGAGGCGGGCAGGAGCCAGCCGAATACGAGGATAGCCACGATGACCCCGGCGACTTCGGCGAGCACGAATCCGGGCACGTCGGCCGGACGGATGCCGGAGAAGGTATCGGTCGCCGCACGGGCGATCGTCACCGCCGGATTGGCGAAGTCTGTTGGGGTGAACCAGAATCCGCCGCCAATGTAGGCGGCGACGATGCCTGCCACCGCTGTGGGGCGGGTGCGCGTGCAGACCCATACGACACCAACCAGGCCGAATGTCGAGACCACTTCGCCGAGCAACTGCGTCGCCCCGTGCCGCGGGCGGGTCGACCATGACCAAACCGGTTCGCCGAACATCAACTCCGCCAGGGCCACGCCGCCGACGGCACCGCCCATCTGCGCGGGCACATAGGCCAGGGCGGTGCGTGCGGAGAGATCACCCCGAACGGTCAGGGCCGCGGTGATCACCGGATTGAAATGCGCGCCCGACACGGGGGCGAACCATTCGATCAGCGTGAACAACGCTGCCGCGGTGGCCAACGCGTTCACCAGCAAAGCGATGGCCATATTGCCGTCCGCGAGTCGTTCGCCGAGGATGCCCGAACCGACGATGGCTGCGAGCAGGAATCCGGTGCCCAATCCTTCGGCGGCCAAGCGTCGCGGCAGCGACAGTCGCGGCGCCGCAGGCGCGCTCGGTGCGCTGCTCACAGCACTCGCTCGACGTGGTAGGCGACGCCACCGTCCACCAGGTATCCCGTTCCGATCGCGACGACGTCGTTGAGCCAGGCGTAGCGGGTGGATCCGGTCTCGAACAGCGGGTTCGTGCGGAAGTAGTAGCGCGCCGGGTCGATTCGGTGTCGGGTGGTCGGGTCGACCATCTCGGCACGGACATCCGCGGGGACCACCCAGCGGCCCTGATAGGTCATGTACAGCAACTCGTCATCGTCGGTGCGCAGCGTCAGGCGGACATCGAGCATCATGGTGCCGTTGGGGCGGAACAGCGCCCAGTCGCCGCCGCCCGCGACCACATCGCCCCGCAGCCGCGGACCCTCGAACGATCCGCCCGCGGCGCCGTAGAGCACACGGCGACCCAGCGGGCCGTGCTCGCCGAAGCCCAATGGGACGTTCAGGTCCACTACGATGTCGAAAAGTGCTGCGGTGCCGGTGGTTTCGACATACCTGATGCGCGAATCGGCGGTCACCGCAGGGCTCGATCAAGCTCGCCGAACAGGGTGCGGCGCACCGCATCGGTGGAAACCCCGGACTGGGTATACAGAACAGAAAGGTCGAAGAAAAACCGTTCACTGGCGATCAGGTCGTCCGCGAATGTGAATGCGATGAATACCGGCACCTCCGCGCGCATGCCGTTCGGGGTGACGCCGAATCTGTTGCCGGTCATGGTCATCCGAGCAGCGCCCCAGCAGACCAGCGTCTCGCCGTTGTCGGCGTGGCCTGCCAGTTCGACCTGATAGTCCGGGAAGGACGCGAAGAATCGCGCCAGCGCCCGCTCGTTCGCCGCCGAACCGCGAGCCGTGGTCCCGAATGCCGGGCTTTCCAGCATCATGTCCGGATGCAGCAGCCGCAGCGCCGCGGGGAGGTCCTGCCTGCTCTTGGCGACAGCCAACGCTTGGGCCAGCTCGAACATGCGGTGGGTGTCCATGGTGATCCTCTGGTAGCTCTTCTGTCGAATACCGACAGACAAAGAATACATACGGCCGCATGTATTAATCAAGCTGCCGCGCGACCGTCACACGCTGTTCGGATCGCCCACACTCTCGAGGCCGTGGTCACGGTGCGGGTAGGAATGCGACATCGCCGACCGAAGCCGCCCGTCGTCTGGGTCGCGGGCCACCAACCGCACGGGACCCTCACGCCCGCGCAAACGTTCGACCCTCTCTCGTTCCTCGACTTCCTCACCGACGAAGCGGTGACCTGGAATATCGAAACGGCCACACCCCGAAGGTGACGCGTCGTTACGTTCGTCGAAGGAAATCGGCGATCAACTGTGCGACAGCGGCCGGAGCGTCTTCGAGACAGTAGTGACCCACGCCCGGCAAGCGCTCGATGGACGCTGCGGGAAAGATCGCGGTGAACAGTGGCAAGAAGTGTTCGGCCTGGAGCGTGCGGTCGGCTTCGCCCCAGATCGCGAGCGCGGGTTTGCTGCGGATCGATCGCTCGGCCGACGCGTCGGGTGTCTCGAACCGGTGAGCCTCGGTGGCGAATCCTTTGGCCCAGCCGATGGCGCCGAGGCAGTCGGCGGGTGTCGCGAAGGGTGCGGCGTAGGCCGCGAGCCAAGGGTCGGTGATGATCGCGTTGTTCTCGAAACCGTTGAGTTTCAAGGTGCTCAGGATGTTGTAGCCGAGCCGTTCCAGTATCGGCTCGAGGCTGCCGCCGGCATGGGCTTCGGCGATCCACCGGAACCACGGCGCGCTGCCCGCGTTCGCGGTGATGCGGTCGAGCAGGTTGGGCTGACCGAACGGTGTCGGGCCGTTGGTGGTAACGACCCGCGCGATGCGATCGGGATGCCGGGCGGCCAGACCCATCCCGACGGGGCCGCCGAAGTCGTGCATGACGAGGGTGATGTCGGTGAGGTCCAGGGCCAGGACGAACCGCTCGAGGTTGTCGATGTGGTCCTGCAGCCAGTAGGTGCGCTCGCCGGGCGTCTCGCTTTTACCGAAACCCATGTGGTCGGGAACGACCACCCGGTGTGTCGCGCTCAGCGCCGGGATCAGGTCGCGAAACAGATAGCCCCAGGTCGGTTCGCCGTGTAGACACAGCACGACTTCGCCACCCGCGGGTCCTTCGTCGACGTAGTGCATTCGGAAGCCGGGTGCGTCGGTGAAATGGGGTGGGAAGGGGAAGGTTCCGGCGAAGGTTTCCGAGTCCTGGATCACGATGGTCTCCACATCTGTGGTTGCAAATTAAAACCGCAAGGACCGTAGCAAGGGTGGTTTCAATTTGCAACCACTATGGTGGCGGCCATGTCCCACTCAGAGCGCGATGGTTCCCGTACGCCGAAGTTCCGTCCACCCTGTCCACCCGCGCGCACTCAACAATTCGACGAGCCGACGTGCCTGCGGCGCGCTGTCGAAGGCCAGCGTATCGATCAACTCGACCAACGCCGATTCGATATCGCCGCCAACGTATTCTGCGGCCCCGCTCATCGGCCAGGCGCGTGAGTTACGCGGACAACTCGTCGGCGAGCCCGACCAGAATCGGATCACCGCCGACCCGGTCGAAGGCCCGCCCTGCGGTGCGATAGAAGTCGATGAGCGGTCCGTCGCAGAGTTGCGCCCGCTTGCGCGCCATCAATTTCGCGGCCAGTTCCGGAGCATGCGCGACCAAGGGAATCCAACCATCGCGTTCCACCTGAATGATTCGCTCATCGACCCCGAATTCCCGTAGCCGATCGAGAAATTCGACGACTTCCGGCGGCAGGATCAGGTGATCGCCGGACGCGAGGCGGGCGATCCGCTCCCGATGCCGCTCCCGCTGTCGGATCTGTGCCCGCAGCCGCTCGTCGATCTGCGCGATGGCCGCGGAGTCGGCGCGGAGCAGTTCCCGCGCCAGTGGCACGCCCGCCTCGGCGAGGGTCCGGATCTTGATCAGGTCGACCACGGCGGCCGCCTGGTACCAGCGATAGCCGGAATGGTCGCGTTCCGGCTCGGGGAGCAGACCATTCGCGTGATAGTGCCGCACCGCGCGCACCGTCACACCCGCGTGCGACGCCAATTCGCCGATGGTCAGCATCGGACCGAACTCGCGATCATTCGGGCGATCTGCCGGGCATGGGTGACGACCAGTGCGTGCGTGGCATCCAGCCAGGTCGTGGCCGTCTGTGGCCGCTCGCGGACCAGTCGCTCGACCCCCGCATGCCAGAGTCGATTGTGCCGTGCGGTCCGCCCCGCACGACCGTGACCTGCCATCGAGGTCGACATGATCATGCTGATCGGAATATCGATCCGGCGATACCGGTCGATCAGGCCGGGGCCGACCACATCGATATCGAGGTCGATTCCGGACCTGAGCACATCCAATTCGAGGTTGAGCTCGAGGATTTGGCGTCCGGACAATCCAACCCGACCCGATGTCGACGAACTTTCCCACAACTCGAGGAATTCCGGCAGATCCGCCCTGGTGATGAACGGCGCCGGTATCGGATTGGCCCCATCGAGGAGAACGAGTTCGCGGACGGCGTCCGGATTCTCGGCGGCATAGTGCACGATCAGGTCCGCGCCGTAGGAGTGGCCGACGAGCACGGGTGGCGTGACGCCACCTCCGTCATCACAGTGACGAAATCGTCGAGGAATGCGGTGAAGGAGTACTGCGCGGCCGCCGCCGACAAACCATGCCCCCTGAGGTCGAGACTCACCACATCGAAGTCGCGGCGCAAAAGCCCGATGAGTTCGTACAACTCGGCCTGCGTCGAAACCAAACCCGGACACAGCACCAGCGGCATTCCCCGCCCACCGCGCGAAACCGCTATCGCGACACCATCGCGATGAACCATGAACCGGTCAACCTCGCTACTCATGCACCCATGGTGCGAGGTTGACCCTGCGTCATGGTCAAGGGCTGTCGCCCGAATCAGGCGGGTTTGACTGTGATCTGACCATTCGAGGTCCGAATATCGAGGTGATACTGGCCTGCCGGGGTGTTGGGGACATCAATATTCTTGCGGCCGTTCGTGGTTTCGGCCGACACCTGATAGTTGCCATTCGGTACGGCGAGAGTGACCGACCCGTTGGAGGTTGTGGCCCGCACGTCCTGCGCCACCGCCAGGGTCAGATCGATGCTGCCATTGCTGGTTTTCGCCTCGACCTTGGACCCATTGATCGCCTGCCCCTGGATCCGGCCGTTGGAGGTCTCGGCTTTCACCGGACCGGCGACGTTGTCCAGTTGTACGTGGCCGTCGTGGGTGGACACATCCACGCTGCCGACCCGCGAGAGCGTGATCGCGCCGGTGGTGGTCGAGCCGCTCACCGGCAGGTTCACCGGAACCGTCAGCGTGTAGGTCACCGCGCAGTCCGTGCCGCAACCGCCGAGCACCAACTGCCCGTTCTCCACCCGATAGGTGACATCGGACGGTTTCGCACCGTGGTAGCTGAAGTTCCGCTTCAACGCGACCGGACCCGCGTCCGCACGACCCTCGACGTTGACGCCGCCCGCCTCCATATCCAACCGAATCGAGGAGATCTGCTGCGTCAAGGTGGCGCTGTCCTCGATGTGGGTTGGCTGGACGGTGCTGCAAGAGCTGACGGCGATCGTTCCCAATCCGGCGAGCGCCAACGCACGCAGCAGGTTTCCCATGAGTTTCCCTTCGAATGTTGCTGAAATCCGGACTGTCGCAAGCGTCTCGACTCCCGCACGCTAGTACAGCCCATTCGGAAGCAATCACAACTGTAGTCCCAGGGGTGGGTAATTGATATCTCAGGGACCCGACGGGTGCCATTCGCCAACAGTTTCGCCTAGCTCAGGCATGATCCGCGTGACCGAAGTCGGCTTCGGTGGATATCGGGCACACGGTGCTGTTCGCGGTGTCGCCACACTGCTGGGCGCGCTGCGCGCGGTGACCGGCAACCTCTCGTCGGTGTCCGCCTCGGAAGCATCCAACCGAATCAATCCCGGCAGGGCCGCCCTGACCGGCGGCTGCTCAACCCGGGTGGCGGTCCATTCCTTCCGGGATATTCGCGTGATCATCGCGTAGCGGCGCCCATAGCCGGTCGGCGTCGCCTGCGGTGACGCGACTGCGGTAGACGTCGATCTTGTGGTCGATGAGCTTCAGGTTCTGCTGAATCTCGGTGAGTTTCGCGACCACCTCGGCTCGGTGCGACTCCATCAGGGCCAGACGTTCGGTTTCGTTTCCTCGTCCGGCCGAGACGAGTTCGGCGTAGCGACGAATGACCTTGATCGGCATGCCGGTCGCGCGCAGCCGAGTGCAAATATTGATCCATTCCAGATCCAGCTCGCCGTAGCGCCGCCGACCGCTGCGGGTGCGGTCGACAGGGGCGACGACCAGGCAGGCGCGCTCGTAATAGCGCAGGGTGTGCACGCTGACCCCGGTGCGGCGGGCGGCCTCGGCGATGCTCACCCCCGGCTCACGGCAGGGCTCGGGCGACTGCGGTTTGACTTCGAGCACGCTCTAAATTCTAGCGTTGCGGCATGCCCGAACACTCTCCTGAACTACCGAGCGCCCGACACCGACTGGTGGTGCTGGCGATCTGCTGCGCGAGCATCTTCGTGGTGGTGATGGACATCTCCATCGTCAATGTCGCGTTGCCGTCGATTCGGCACGACCTGCATGCCTCTCTCTCCGGTCTCCAATGGACGGTCGACGCCTACACCCTGGTGCTGGCCGGGTTCCTGGTGGCGGCCGGATCCGCCGCCGACAGATTCGGGCGCCGCCGCATCTTCCAGATCGGGCTGGCGGTGTTCGGGCTCGGTTCGCTGCTGTGCGGCTTGGCACCAACGATGGGGTGGCTGATCGCGGCGAGGGCAGTGCAGGGGATCGGCGGCACCATGCTCAACCCCGTGGCCATGGCGATCGTCGCGACCGCCTTTCCCGAGCCCGCCGCGCGGGCCAAAGCCATCGGCGTTTTCGGCTCCATGTCGGGATTGGCGCTGACGATGGGGCCGATACTCGGCGGCGCACTGGTCGACGGGCTCGGCTGGCATTCGGTCTTCTGGATCAACATCCCGATCGTCGCGGTCGCCATCGTATGCACCGCACTGTTCGTGCCCGAGTCCCGCGCACCCCGAGCACGCAGATTCGACCCCGTAGGTCAGATCCTGGTGGTCCTGCTGCTGGGCAGCGTCGTTTACGCGATCATCGAATCCCGATCACTGGGCTGGACCTCGCCGGTCATCCTCGCGCTGTTCGCCGCCGCCGTGCTCGCCGTGCCGGTCCTCCTGGCATACGAGTCGCGGCGCGAAGATCCGCTGCTGGATCTGCGCCTGTTCCGCAGTGTGCCGTTCATCTCGGCGATTCTGATCGCGCTGTTCGCACTGTGCGGATTCGGCGCGTTCCTGTTCGTCACGACCCAGTACCTCCAGAACGTCCGCGGCTTGTCCGCCCTCGGCACGGGGCTGTGCCTGCTCCCGGTCGGGCTGCTGGTCGTCGCGTTCTCGCGACGTATCGGCCGACTGGTCGGCGCACGAGGACCACGCCTGCCGCTGCTGCTCGCCGGAACCGCATTGAGCCTGGGCGCCATCGCCTCCCTCCGACTGGAACCGACCACCCCGCTACCGATGGTGTTGGCGATTTACCTGCTGTTCGGGATCTTCCTCACCGCGGTCAACCCGCCGATCACCAACACCGCGGTCGCCGGAATGCCCCCCTCCATGACCGGCGTCGCCGCCTCCCTCGCGTCGGTCGGACGCCAGACCGGCACCACCCTCGGCGTCGCGATCTCCGGAACGCTCCTCGGACCCGCCCTGACCCACGGCGGCGCGGCATTCACCGCGACCGCCCGCAGCATATGGTGGATGCTCGCGGGTCTTGGCATCTGCATCCTGCTGCTCGGACTGCTCAGCACCGGCCGCTTCGCCGAGAAATCCGCGACCCGAGCGGCGGAACTGTTCGAGGAGATAGACCGCGGCGTCGGGGACCGAACCGCACCCGCCGTCCAACGGTGACGGAGGCACTCCGGGGAATCGGGGTCCGCGCCCTCGCCGAAACGCCGACATGAAATCACCGGCACACCAACAGGATTCAGCCCGGTTCACCTGGCGTGACGATTCTCCCCGATGCACTCAACACGCTTGTGTCATTCTCGGATCAGGGCAGGCCGAGCCTGTCGAACGACCCGAGGATTCCCGCGGCGGGAGGCGAGATTGCCGGCGGCTTTCCGACGCATCTACCGCACGAGTCGACGCTATGTCACTGCAACGGGACCTCCGCAGTCAGCCGATCGACGAGAAAGGCCAGGATCTCGTCGCGGGCCGCGGCGGTCGGCTCCCCTGGTGCATCGACCAGATGCGCGGTGACCACACTGTGCGGGCAGCCGACGATCTGCGAGAAGAACGGCGGCGGAGTGGGATTCGCCGCTTCGGCGGGCAGCACTCGCGGCTCGAAACGGGGACCCAGCGCTGCGGCGTAGGCGGCGAAACGCTGCGCGGTGCAGAAGCGGTCGCCCTCGAAGCGATAGGCGCGCACCACGAGATCATCGCGATCGAGTCGCTCCCGCACGGCCGCGAGCTCGCCGGGCGAAATCTCCAGTCCGCCAGGCTCATCCACTGGCAGCGACGGTTGGCACAGCACCGGCGCCAGCATCGCGGGCTCGAGCATCATGGTGAGCGCGAAATTCCCGGTGAAGCACATACCCAGTGCGCCGACGCCGGGACCGCCGCATTCGCGATGGGCCAGGGCTGCCAGCGCCCGCAGCCACACCGCGATCGGGCTGGACTTGCCCGCGCCGAAGGCACGAAATTCCGCGCTGACACAGGCTCGTTTGAAGACTTCCATACCGGCCTCCGCCTCCGGATAGGCACCGTCGCGGCCGAACAGTGACGGCAGGTAGACGGTGAGCCCGGCGTCGCGCACCCAGCGGGCGAAGCGAGCCACATCGGGACTGATGCCGGGCATTTCCGCCATGACGATGACCGCCGGTCCGGTGCCGCTGACGTACACCGTGCGGGCTACTCCGTCGAGCGTGATCGAACGGGGCGCGAAATCGGCGAGGTCGTCGTCGAGAGAATCCTGAGGGAGAGATTGCTGCACCCCCCAAACCCTGCCGCAGCGGGTCAGCACACCGCCATTGGCAAGATCGCCACTCTTCGGTCTAGTCTCGCCACATGATTACCCACCTCGCGCTGGACGGTGCGCTCGAAGGGGCACTCGGCCTCGGTATCGACATCGTCGACACGGCAGCCGGGATCGCCGGTGACACGACGGGCGGGCGGCTGCGGCAGCGGGTCGCATCACTCGATGGACTGCCGGTCCGATCCAGCGGTGGGCGGCTGATCAGCGTCGATATCGAAACCCCGCTCGGCGCGGCGGAGTTCGAACCCGGCGACGTTCTGGTGGTGCCGGGGCCGTCCGCGTCGAGTGAAGCGCGTGTCGAGGAACTGCTGACCCGATCCCAGACCATGCAGGCCGTGGAAATCATCCGGCGTGCCGCTGATTCCGGCGCCACGGTCGCTGCCTCCTGTTCGGCTGTCTTCGTGCTCGCGGCCTCGGGGCTGTTGTCGGGCCGGGCCGCCACCACCGCCTGGTGGCTGGCGCCGCTGTTGGCCCGCCGCTTCCCGGATGTCACCGTGCACTGCGATCGCATGGTGGTCGACAGCGGCGCGATACTCACCGCCGGTGCGGCTTTCGCCCACACGGATCTGCTGCTGGCGTTGGTCGCCCGCCTCGGCGGTGGTGCGCTGGCCGAGCAGGTGGCCCGCTATCTGGTGCTGGATGCCCGCATGTCGCAGTCGCGCTACATGGTGCTCGAGCATCTACGGGCCTCCGACCCGGTGCTGCGCGCCGTGCAACAGCACGTGCACGCCAATCTGCACCGGCAACTATCGCTGGACGAATTGGCCGGTGTCGCAGCGGTTTCCGCGCGCACTCTGGCCCGCCGCATCCGCGACCGTGCCGGCGTCTCACCCACCCAGTACGTTCATCGCCTCCGGGTCGCGCAGGCGGCCTCCCTGCTCACGACCACGCGCGAACCCGTCGACGTGATCGCGGGAGCGGTGGGTTACGCCGATCCGGCGGCCTTCCGACGCGTCTACCGCAGACACACCGGCGAGACACCGACCGCCACCCGCACCCGCACAGCCGACACGACCTAACAGGATGTCGGCGACCGGTTCCCTGGCTGGAGACTTGATTCGCTCATCTCCTACACCGACATCGGATCCGGTGACACTCCTTCGTGTGATCACGCGGAGCCGGGGGCCGGCCGTAGTTCCGCAGGGCCATTCATCGCGTTCAGGGCGCGTGCGATGAGGGCGTCGAGTTCGCGAGCGTCCGGCATGCCCAGGTCGTAGAGCAGGCGGTAGTGCAGTGGGCCGTACAGCAGGTAGAGAGCGACATCGGGGTCGGCGTCGCGAGATAATTGCCCGTGCTGCTGGGCGCGGCGCAGCCGGTCTTTGAACAGCTCGAGCTGCGGTTCCAGCAGGAGGTTCCGGAGCTGGCGGGCGACGTCGGGGTTGTGCAGTCCTTCGGCGATCACTCCGGCCAGGGGCGAAGTGCGCGGGGGGTGAATCGCGGCGATGAGGCCCTGCATCTGGGTGCGGAGGTCAGCGGCCAAGTCGCCGGTGTCGGCGTAGCCGGTGGTCTGCTCGGCGATCTCGATGAGCAGGTCGATGGTCACCATGGCCTTGGATGGCCACCAGCGGTAGATGGTCGGCTTGCCTACGCCTGCGCGGGCGGCGATGGCCTCGATGGTGACGTCCGCATACCCCTTCTCGGCGATCAGCTGGGAGGTGGCATCCAGGATCGCGCGGCGGGCGCGGAGGCTACGCCGGGCCGGGTCGGGCGGGGTGGGGGCAGTCGCTTCCATGTCCGGAGCCTACCTCAGAAGTTACGCAACGTTTCGTTTTGACAGGGTCGGCATTCGGGTCTAACGTTTTCAACGTGACGGAACGTTCCGTGACGTTGAAACTGAGGAGCACGGAAATGAAACATGGACGAGTGACAGCCAACGGGATCGACTTCTCCTACGTCGAGGAGGGGGAGGGTCCGCTGGCGCTGCTCCTGCACGGTTTCCCCGAGTCGGGAGCGGCCACTTGGCGGCACCTGATCCCGGAACTGGCCGCGGCCGGGTATCGGGCCGTGGCCCCGAACATGCGGGGCTTCGCGCCGACCGCGTTGCCTGCCGACGGCCGGATGCTGATCGCCGACCTGGTCGCCGACGCCAATGCCCTGCACGAGGAGCTGAGCGGGGACGGCGACGCGGTCATCATCGGTCACGATTGGGGCGGCGGCACCACCTGGGGCGCGGCGGTGGCGGCCCCGGAGCGGTGGTCCAAGGTGATCGTCAGCGACGTACCGCCGCTGCAGTTCTTCGGCGGATACGCCGGAACCTACGAGGGTATCGAGGCGCTCAACCACTTCTGGTTCTTCCAGATGGATATGGCAGGCCAGATCCTGGAGGCCGACGACATGGCCTACATGTTCCAGCTCATGCAGAACAGGTGGACGGCACCCGACTACGACGCCACGGAGGACTTCCTGGCTGCCCGCAGCGCCCTCGGCGACTCCGAGCGTCTGCGGGCGGCACTGGACCTGTACCGGCAGAACTTCGGAGCCAAGATCATGGGCACCCCGGAGTGGCAGGCCGAGCAGGGCGCACTGTGGGGGCCGCTGCCACAGCAGCCCACGCTGTACCTGCACGGCACCAAGGACACCAGCGTCGTCCTCGACCAGGCCGGCCTCGACGCCATCGGCAGCCTGCTGTCCGAAGGCTCTCGAACGGCCTTCATCGAGGGCGCCGGGCACCTCGTCCCCGCCGAGAAGCCTGCCGACTACAACGCGCGAGTCCTGGAGTTCCTGAAGAACTGACCCTGCGTCACCGGCCTGCGGAATCCGGCTCACCGGGGGAGCAGGCCGGTGACGGGCTCGCGCTGGACTCCGCGGCCCGGGTGTCATCGCACCGCCGGCGGTGAGGTCGTGGTTTACCCCCTGGGGGCGCACCACTTCGTCGATCGGACTCGCCGGCGCCGCTCCCGGCTCGGCCACGCCGCGCGAACTCGCGTAGCCACCCTCACCGGTCACGTCGACATGAAATCAGCCGTAGGTCAACATCGCTCACCGTTCCGCGCTACGACTTGCCGCCGCATTAAGAGAGCGTGATCAGGTGCCCAGTTTGCACCGGCTTTCGTAGCAATTACGTTTGGTTTGAGGTGACCAAACGAAAACGTAACTCCGAGAAGGTCATCGAGCGCGGCTGCGGGTTCTGACCGCCGATAACGTTCACTTATCGGTGGTCAGAACAGCGACCTGGGGATTTGGATTCGGAAGGGGCGCAGGGGATTACGTAGCGTGTTGATTCGTTGGCTGCGACGGAAACAACGCTACGATTTTCGGATGGCGGATGTATGCGGCTATCCCGGATGTACGCGACCGATTACTCGCGCGGGCGGTCCGGGGCGACCTTCGGAATACTGCGACCGGGCCGAGCACACGCGATGGCGGGCCTGGCGGGAGCGGCAGCGGTTGCAGCAGCAGGAATCGGAGGGTGCGGAAAGTTCCGTCACTGTGACGACTCGCGGGCCGGTGACCGTGGCACGGTTGCGGGCCGATGAGCTGCTAGTTCAGTTCCGGGGACTCGCCGAACAGTTGGGTGGGACCTTGAACGCGGCGGTCGCGGAGCTGTCGACGCTGGCCGATCCGGCGGTGGTCGAGGCGCAGGTCCAGGCGGTGCAGGCCGATGCGGCGCGGCGGATCGCGGAGGCCGAGGTCGCGACCGTCGCGGCGGAACGAGCCCGACGCGAGGCGGAGGACGCTCGGATCGCGGCGGAGGCCGCCGCCGATGACGCCGCCGCGGCGGCCGAAGCCGCGGAAGGTCTCGTCGCGGCGGCGCAGGCGGCCCGCGACGATGCCATGGGCGAGGTCGAGCGCGTCACCCGGCAGGCTGCCGATGAGGTGTTCGCCGCGCGCAGCGCCGCCGAGGAGCAGGTTCGCGCCGTCCGTCGCGAAACCGCCGAGGAGGTCGACCGTATCCGCCGCGCCTCGGAAGAGGCGACCGAGCAGACCGAGCGTCGCGCCGCGGGGGAGATCGCGCACGCGCAGCGCGAGGCGGCCGCCCTCGCGGCGACCGCCAAGGCCGAACGCGATCTGGCCGTGCAACGCGCCGCCGACGCCGACCGCGCCACCGAACGCGCCGAACAGGCCGTCCTCGAACGCATCGAGGCCGCCAACGAGGCGCGCGGCGAATGGCGGCGCGCCAGAACCGAACTCGACGCCACCCGCACCGAACTCGCCGCGGCCCGCACGGAACTCGCCGACACCCGCCGCACCGCCGCGTCCGACCTGGCCGCGGCCCGTGCCGAAGCCGCCGCCGTTCTCGACCGCGCCGTCGCCGAGGCCGAACACCGCCTGCGCGCCGTCGAAGAGGCGCGCACCCAGACCCTGACCCGCGCCGAACGCGCCGAACGTCAACTCGACCAGCACCTCGCCGAAATCCGAACTCCCGCACCGCCGCAACGGTAGGAATCGAGGTGGCGACGCGGGTACTGATCGGCAGCTTCGACCGGTCAGTACCCGCGCGCCCCAACCGGCCATTACGGAGCGACAGGGCTGACGCGGGGTGTGCGGATTACCGTCGCGGCGACGATCCAGGCAACCACTACGAAGCAGGCGGCCACACCGAAGGCGAGTTGATAGCCGCCGGTGAGCGCCGCGACGGATGTGGCGCCCCGTGCCCGCAGCGCGTCGGTGTGCGAGGCTGCCAGCGTGGACAGGATCGCCAACCCCAGGGAACTGCCGATCTGCTGCACCGTATTGAACATGCCCGACGCCAGACCCGAGTCCTGTGGTGTCGCCGCCGACATCGCCAGCCCGGCCAGGGCGGGCATTGCCAAGCCGAAGCCGACGCCCAACAGCAGGGTCGCCGGGAAGACATCGGTCAGGTAGGTACCGGCAGCCGAGATCCGGCTCAGCGTGGCCAGACCCGCCGCGATCGAGGCCAGCGCGACGAGTAGCACCACCCGGCCCGTGAATCTCGCGATGAGGCGCGGCGCGACGAGCAATGACATGGCGCCGATCAGCACCGATACCGGGACCACGCCCAGACCCGTCCGCACCTGATCGAATCCGAGGACGTTCTGCATATAGAGCACGGCGAGAAACTGGAAGCTGAAAATGCCTGCGATCATGAGGGTATGGGTCGCCAACGCGCCGGATACGTTCCGGATGGCGAACATTCGAAAAGGGAGCAGCGGATCGCGAACCTTCGCCTGCCGGATGACGAAGCAGACCAGTAGTCCGATAGCCATGAGACCGACTCCGGTTGTGCGGATCGATCCGAAACCGTATCGGGATGTCTCGGCGATGGCGTACACACCCGCCATCATTGACAGGGTGATGAGGGCCGCGCCGAATCCGTCGACTGCCCGGTCGTCGCGGGTGGCGGTATCGGTGCGCAGCACACGGCTTGCCGCGATCACCGTCAGGATCCCGATCGGGAGGTTCACCAGAAAGATCCAGTGCCAGCCGATCGTCTGGGCCAATACCCCGCCGAACAGCAGACCCAGCGTGCCGCCTGCGGACTGGACGAAGCTGTAGACACCGATCGCCTTCGCCCGCTGCCGCGAGTCGGTGTACATCGTGACGACCATGCCCAACGTCACCGACGAGGCGATGGCGGCACCCGCACCCTGGGCGAACCGGGCGGTGAGCAGTGTCGCCGTATTCGACGCGAGCCCGCAGGCCAGTGATGCCGCGGTGAAGATCGTGACGCCGGTGAGGAATACGCCTTTGCGGCCGAACAGATCACCGAGTCGACCGGACAGCAGCAGCAAGCCCCCGAAGGGAATCAGATACGCGTTGACCACCCATCCGAGGTTCGACGAGGACAACCCCAGGCTTTCCTGGATCGCGGGCAGTGCGACATTCACGATCGTGCCGTCGAGGATCATCATCAACTGACCGGCGCAGATGACGGCCAGCGCGAGCGAGCGGGTTCCGAGCGTCGTCGGTGCGGTCCGTGGATGGACTGACATCAGCTCCCCTCCCTTTCATAGTTACGACTTGTTACTGGGCTCATGGTCTGTAACTATCGAGGTAGACGGAAGGAGGCACATTCATGTCCCGCAGTTACACGGAGGTGACATTGCCGCTCGAGACCGCGACGGACCCGATTCCTGTGACGGACCAGACAGCCAATCCAGCGTGTACGGTGATGGCGATACTCGACCGGGTCGCGGGGAAATGGGCCATCGGCATCTTGATCGCCGCGGCCAGGGGGCCGGTGCGATTCAGTGAATTGGAACGCGGTATCGCGGGTATCAGTCGCCGCATGCTCACCCTTAATCTCCGCAAACTCGAACGCGAGGGACTGTTGGTGCGCACCGTGTATCCGGTCGTTCCACCTCGGGTCGAATACGCGTGTACACCAATGGCGCTGGAACTGACGCAAACGCTGCTGTCGCTGACCGATTGGGCCAGTCGACACAGCGACGAAATCTCCCGCGCGCATACCGCCTACGACACGGGCGACCAGGGGAGGTCGACCTCCACTTTCCTCTGAAGTCGCACTCGCACCCGGTCTTCGCGAACTTGTCCCTCCGGGTAGCGCCGAACTTATCCGAGCGGATAACATTATCCACGTGGATAATAAAATCTTCGGGAATGGTCGCGATCATCGACACCGTCCACCGGCGGTAGGCCCTGTGGCGGGCGAATCGGTGCGGTGATGACGACCGCCCATCAGACAGCGACCGTCGCTCGGAAAAAGCAGATCACCGGTGCCGCGATCACGTTGCTGGGAGAAATCGGCTACCAGGCCACCACGCTCGAAGCCATCTGCAAGGAGGCGGGGCTCAGCAGCAAGCGGCTGATCACCTACCACTTCTCCAGCAAAGATGACCTGTTCGCCGCGGTCGCCGATCAGATCGCCACCGACGCCGAGACTTCGGTGCGGTCCGCGTTCGAGACCGCTACCGGTGCCCGCGAACTGCTCGCCACCGTCATCCGAGCGAACGTGGAGTTCATCGCCGACCACCTGCCGCAGGTACGGGCGCTCCAGCAGATCCTCCTCAATGGAGATCACGGTGTCTGGGAGCGGCACCACGTCGAATCACTGAACGGGCTGGCCCGCCTGTTCGAGCAGGGGCAGCGAACCGGAGCGTTCCGACCTTTCGATGCGAAGGTCATGGCCGCGGCGTTGCGAGCCTCCATCGACAGCATGGTCCCGTTGCTTTCGACCGGCCTGGACCCCGACCAATGCGGAAATGAACTGGTCGAACTGTTCGACCACGCGACGAGTGCGCTGACACGAGCCTGAAGGACGAGAAAATGACATACGCAGGAGTTGCCGGACGCAAGTACGTCGTCACCGGCTCCGCATCCGGCATCGGCGCCGCGACCGCGAAAATACTGCGCGAGCGCGGTGCCGAGGTCATCGGTTGCGACCTCGACGAGGCCGAGATCCAGGCGGATCTGTCCACACCCGAAGGGCGGCAATCGCTGGTCGACCAGGTCACCGAGCGTGGCCCCATCGACGCGGTGCTCGCCATCGCGGGCGGCGGGAGAACCGGCCTCCTCGAGACGAACTACTTCGGCGCCGTCTCGACATTGGAGGGACTGCGGCCGCTGCTGGCGCAGAGCAGCGCACCCAGGGCGGTGGTCGTGTCCTCGACCTCGTCGCTGGCGCCCGCGGACGAGCGGGTGGTGCGAGCATGTCTCGACGGCGACGAAGCCGCTGCCGTCGCCTACCTCGCCGCCGACCCGTCCCTCGGTGGCCTTACCGGCGGCTACGGCATCGCCAAGCGTGCGCTGAATCGCTGGGTCCGCAAGGTCGCCGCGACACCCGACTGGGCGGGAGCGGGCATCGCGCTCAACGCCGTCGCCTCCGGCGTGGTCGACACCCCTGCGGCCGCATGGATTTTCGCGAACGAGCAGACACGCGCCGCAGTGGAAGCCGCGGCGCCGCAACCGTTCGGCGGATTTCCGGGGCGACCGGAGTGGGTCGGCGAACTGATCTGCTGGCTCGCCGGCGCGGACAACCGCTTCGTGACCGGTCAGGTCATCTTCGCCGATGGGGGTGCGGAGAGCGCGTTGATCGGAGATCTGCACTGGCGCTGACGATCACACAGCACTCGAGGCTCCGTCGGCGCGGCGCGCGATCATGGCGCCCGCGTCGATAAATCGTTTGCGACCCGTCGCGGTCGTGGCCGATGATGGGTCCCTGCGATATACGGGGAGGTTCGGATTTGAAGCTGGCAGAGGCACTTTCGTTGCGCGCGGCCGCGACGCGTCGGATCGGGCAGGTGAGTGAACGGATCCAGGCGAGCGCCCGCTACCAGGAGGGCGAGGAACCAGCCGAGGACGCGGCCGCTCTGCTGCACGAGGCGGAATCCACTCTGGACGAGTTGGAAGCGCTGATGGCGCGGATCAATCGCACCAACGCGGCCGCCCGCGTCGACTCCGGTGTCGTCCTGACCGACGCGCTCGCCCGTCGTGACGCGTTGCGCCTGCGGCATTCGGTATTGACCGCCGCCGCCGATGCCGCCGCGGGTCACCGGGGCTACGCTCGCCAGCTTCGTTCCGAATTGCGCATGCTCACCGCGCTTCCCGTCGCCGAGTTGCGCGCCCGAGCCGACGCCGTGGCGCGGGAGTTGCGCGAACTGGAGGTCAGCGTTCAGCGCGCCAACTGGGAGGTGGACCTGCTGGACTGAGTCCGGGTGGAGCAGGTAGTCGTCGCGGAGGCGTGCACGGACCGCTGGGGCCGACGGTCATTCGGCCCCTTTCTCTGGTTGCACGGAGGGCAGTGCAGGAGGGTTCAACTCCCTCGATATACACCGCAGCCCAGCACACGGCACCATAGATCGCGCAATGCGCACACCACATCACCATGTGCAGATCCGCGTCGACGAGGGCGGGCAAGGGGTACTCCACCCGGCTCGGAAAGCGATTGGTTCGGTAGGAGTTTCAGCGTGCGCCGGATACGCGGCCGAGTTCGAGTCCTATCGCGTCGATGAGCAGGGCACGGGCACGGTCGAGGGTGATCGTCTCACTGTGCCAGCGTTCGCTGAGTCCTTCGACCAGGGCGGTCAGGCGTTCGGCGATGGCGCCGGCATCCAGGCTCGCGGCGAGGACGCCGTCGGCTTGCGCATCGCGGATCAAGGTTTCGATATCGGTGTTCCAGGAATCCGTGGCGGTGCGCAGTGGGGTGCGCAGGTCGGGGTTGAAGACCGCGCTGGCGCGCAACTCGCCCCAGGCGATGCTGTTTTCCCGGACCTCGTCGGTGTTCTGCAGTTCGAGGAGCAGCATCTTCTCGAGCTGCGTGCGCGGGTCGTCCTCGGTGCAGGCGTGGTCGGTGTAGGACACGGCACGATCATTGATGTGCTCGAGGGCGGCGCGCAGGACGCCTGCGCGGTCTTTGAAGTGGTAGTAGATCAGCGCGGTCGATACTCCCGCCGCGGCGGCTAGTTTCTCGACGCGCAGGCCGCGGACACCATCCATGGCGATGACACGGACGGCGGCCGCGAGGATTTGGGTTCGACGCTCTGACACGGGTCCTCACAGTAGAGGCGGGTGCGTCCCACGATGTCGCGGACCTGCCGCACGGGTCGGGTGCATAACGGGATCAGGCGGCCGGTTCCTGCTGCGTGGTGCAGTGGATTCCGCCGCCACCGGCGGCGATGCCGTCGATATTGAGCTGAACGACCTCGCGGTCCGGGAACAACCGTCGCAGGGTGTCGCGGGCGGCCGCGTCCGTGCGGGCATCGCCGAATTCGGGCGCGATGACCGCGCCATTGCAGACGTAGAAGTTGATGTAGCCTGCGGCGAAGTCGTCCTCGGCGAAAGTCTCGCGCACCGTGGACGGGCCTTCGAGCACCTCGATCCGCAGCGGACGGCCGTCCGCGTCGGTGGCCTGGTGCAGGATGTCGAGGTGGCGGCGGGTGACGTCGTAGTCGAAGGAGTCCGGGTCGTTGTCCAGCCCCGCGACCACGATGCCGGGGGCGGCGAAACGGGCATAGAAGTCGGTGTGGCCGTCGGTGATGTCTTTGCCCGCGATGCCGGGCAGCCAGATCACTTTCGAGAGGCCGAGCAGATAGGCGAGTTCCTCTTCGACATCGTGTTTCTTCCAGCCAGGGTTGCGATTCCTGTTGAGCACGCAACTCTCGGTGATTATCGCGGTGCCCGCGCCGTCGACCTCGATACCGCCGCCCTCGAGCACCAGATCGGTGCGCAGTCGTTCGACCCCGGCTCGCTCGGCGACGATCCGGGCGACCTGACCGTCGCGACGATGCTGCTGCTTGCCGCCCCATCCGTTGAAGTTGAAGTCGACCGCGGCGCGTGCACCATTGCCCCCGACGAATACCGCGCTGGTGTCGCGCATCCACAGATCATCGATCTCCGCCGCGATCAACTCGACGTTCGCGCCGCCCATCAGGTTGCGCGCCAGCCCCATCTCCTCCGGGCGCACCAGCATGGATACCGGTTCGAAGCGGGCGATCGCGGTGGCGATGGCGGCCAGGTTGCGTTGCACCTCCGGCACGAGTTCGGGACCCCAGATGCGTTCACCGGCACCGAAAGCCATCCAGGTCCGCGCGTGCGGCCGACCCTCGTCGGGCATCATCCACTTTCTCCCGTCATCATGCGTACCGGCGGAACCTTTGCCGCCGAACGGTAGATCCTTGTCCGTGCAACCGGCCAGCAACAGGGTGCCCATCGTCGCCATCGAGGCCTGTACGAACGTGCGCCGCCTCATCTCGTGCTCCTCTGCCCTAGGGGAATGCGCGACGAACTCTCGCGGCGCTTCGGACGCCAGCGGCCCGCTTCCGACTATGGCCGCATCCCATCATCGTGGGGCGACTGACTGGCTATCTGCAACACTAGATCCTGACTGAAAAATTAGTCAAGCCGGATCGCGGGCAGCTCGTTGCCTTCCGAGCCCGCGCGGCTTGCTTTCAAGCGCACTCGAAGCTTTAGCGTCGGGGCCATGACCACAACGAATGAGACCAAGACATGGATCATCACGGGCGCGAGTTCGGGCCTCGGCCTGGCGCTCGCCGAGGCGGCACTCGCGGCAGGCGAGCAGGTGATCGGGACCGCACGACGGGCCGACCGGTTCGACGGGCTCGAGGCGCGATACGGGGATCGGTTCCTCGCCATCGAGCACGATGTGCGCGACACGGCGGGAGCGGCCGCGGTCGTGCAGCGTGCGCTGGAGGTGTTCGGGGGCGTCGACGTGCTCGTCAACAATGCGGGCGCCGGGCAGGTGGGCGCCGCCGAAGAGATCACGGATGCCGAGCTGCGGGCCATGCTCGAGCAGCACCTGTTCGGCCCGGCCGCCTTCGTGCGTGCTGTGTTGCCCCACCTGCGGGAGCGTCGCTCGGGTGCGATCGTGCAGATGAGCAGCCAGGGTGGGCGGATGTCCTTCCCCGCCGTCGGCAGCTACTCGGCAGGCAAGTTCGCACTCGAGGGCTGGTCGGAGGCGCTCGCGGGCGAGCTCGCGCCGTTCGGCATCCGCGTCCTCATCGTCGAACCCAGTCGCTTCCGCACCGCGTTCAACGCCGCTGACGTGCTCAACGCGGCGCGGCGCAGCTCGATCTACGACGAGGCCATCGGCGCCGTGCGCGCGAACATGGCCGAGGCCGACGGAATCCAGGAGGGCGACCCGACACGCGCCGCCCTGGTGATCCGCGACATGCTCGATACCCCGGACGCGCCGCTGCGGCTCCCGCTCGGCGCCGAGGCGGTTCGCAATCTCACCCGCGTCTACCGTGACGCACTCGACGACGTCGAGAAATGGGCCTCCGTGAGCGAGTCGGCCGACTTCCCCGGCATGCCGCCCGCAGTGCGCGCGTTCTGATCGCCGTACGCTGTGGGCCATGGCCACCGAAGCGCTGATCGAACGCATACTCGCTGCAGGCGCCGGGCCAACCTCGTCGGCGATCGATGCACTGCACGAACTGCTCGACGACGCCACGATCGAGGCCTCGGCGCGGCCCAAGAGTGTCGCCGAGGCCGCCCGGCTTGTCGGGCTGTCTACACACACCCTCCGGTATTACGAGCAGGAGGGACTCGTGCGGCCCGCTCGCAACGCCTCCGGGTACCGCGAGTACTCCGCGTTCGATCTGCGCCGCCTCGTCTTCCTCACCCGGATGCGCCTGTCCGGCATGACCATGACCGACCTCAGGCGCTACATCCTGCTCGTCGAGCAGGGGCCGAGCACCATCCCGGAACGCCGCCGCATCATGCTCGACCAGCGAGACCGAATCACCCGGCAGATCCGTGAGCTCGGTCTGGCTCTGGAGACCACCGAATACAAAATCCGCGTCTACGACGGACACCCGGAAGGCTGACGCCCGCGACCTGCGCCGATCACGTCGCATGGGTCGTGCCTGCCGCTGATTAGTGGCTTTCCGGTCGACCCGAGACGTTTCGGGTGAACAGGCGGGCGCGCGCCCCGGCGAGCGCGAGTGCCGCGGCCGTGTCGGCGGTGCCGTCGTCCACCGGCTCGCCGGTGATCAGGACGCGGAAATATATGGGCGCCACAAGCGCTTTGATCGTCTCGGCCGGATCGGTGCCTTCGGGAAGTTCGCCTCGGGCGACCGCTCGTGTCACAACCGGAAGCGTCTGGCGGATCCGGTCCCGGAAGACGTGTCGAGCCGAGTTGGGCGGCGCGGGCAGTCCCGCGGCGGTGGAGACCAGTACGGCCAGGACGGCGCGGCCCGCGGCGCCGGTGGCCCAGGCGACCAGGCTGCGTGCCAGCGCGCGCAGATCCTCTTCGATCGAACCCGTATCGGGGATGGGGATTTTCGCGGCGACACTGTCGGCGAGCGCTTCGGCGATGAGGGTGTCGCGATCGGGCCAGCGTCGGTAGACGGTGGTTTTGTGCACGCCGGTGCGCTGGGCGACGTTCTCGATCGTGAACGCGGCATAGCCCCGTTCACTCAGTTCGTCGACGGTCGCGGCGAGTACGGCGGAGCGGACCTTCGGTCCACGGCCGAGCGGCGCGGACGGACTCATTGCAACTCCTTGTTGCGATATTGGCGACAGGCGGGCATGCTGACGATATCGCAACTCACTGTTGCGATATGCCGATTGGAGTGTCGATGCGGTCGAGATTCATCCGGGGAGCCGCGCTGTTGTTCCCCGGCCTGCTGGCGGGCGCGTTCGGATACGGCGCGGTGAACGTGCTGTACGCGTTTCGTGAAGTGCCCCTTGATGTTCGGTTCACCTTCCACACCGCGCTGATGCGGGTAAACGGGCCGGTCATGCAGTCGCTGATGGGCCTGACGGTGCTGAGCACCCTGCTGCTCGCCGTGCGGTCGACGCGATGGCGGCGGCGAGCCGCCGCGAGCGCCTCGATACTGGCGTTCACCTCGTTCCTGGTGACCCGCTTCGGGAATGTGCCGATCAACCAGCAGATCAAACGCTGGGCGGTGAGCACCCCACCCGCCGACTACGCCGAAATCCTGCGGCGCTGGGAACTTTTCCACTTCACCCGAACCGGGTGCGCCCTGGTCGCCTTCGTCCTGGCCATCACGGTTGTCCTCGGATCCACCACCCGCGATGACCGCGAAGCGGGCGCGACCATCATGCCCCGACACGATGGCACCGCCCACGAATCACCAGCGAGCATCGCATGACTCGCACACCGATCACCGCGGGAATTCTCGCCGACGGCGCGTTCAAGGTCCTGCTTGCCTGCGCCTACACCCTCGGTTCCGGATCGCTGGGGGACCGGCTCGGAGTTGCGCCCTGGGTGATGATCATCTGCGGGGCGACCCTGCTGATCGGCGGAGGAACCGAGCTCGGATACATCCGAAACCGCCCAGCACGCACCTACATACGGCTCATGATCGCCTACGACAGCGGTTGGGTGGTGGCGACACTGGTCGCCCTGCTACTTGCGCGACAGAACAACCACTTGGCAGGCGAGTTGTGGATCGGCTATCAGACAGTGGCTCCGCTCGCTTTCGCCGCACTATTGGTCGCGGCCGATAGCCCGCTCGACAATCGGAGCAAACACTGAGCCCACGCTCAACTCAGACGCTGTCTGAGCAGGCAGAATTCATTGCCTTCCGGATCGGTCAGGACGTGCCAACCCTCGGTGCCGGTTTGGCCGATATCCGCAGGCTGCGCTCCGAGGCTCAGCAGGCGTTCGAGTTCGGCGGCCTGGTCGCGGTCGGTGGCATTGACATCGAAGTGAATGCGCAACTGGGCCGTTTTGGGCTCGGTGGCGGGGACGATGACCAGGGTCGGTTGCGGTCCGCCGAAACCTTCCCGCGGCCCGATCTCCACCGCACCCTCGTCGTCGGTCTCGAGCACGATGAAGTCCAGTGCGGCACACCAGAATTCCGCCAGGCGGCCCGGATCGCGGGCGGGGATGATCAGTTCTGAGATGCGGCACGCCATGATCGGCACCCTACTGGTCTCGACGCCACCCGGCCACCGTTTTCACGCCGGGTCGAATGGCCGCGAGTGTCCACCACGAACACCGCCACATCGGCAACGGCCCAGGGAGACAGCGGCTTCGAAGTGTCGTCCGCCGCCGTTTCGACCCATCGCCCACCTTGTCCGGGCCATGATTGGGACTGCGAACTGGGAGGCAACGGGGTATGCCAGGCAGACGGCGAACGATAGATGTGGATCCGGACGAACTCGACCGGGCCGCCAAAGTGATGCGGAAGATGGCGGTCCTCGACTTTCACATCGGCGATGATCTCAAACGCGGGCTCACCGAGCGAGCGGGTGCCGACCGCATATTCGGAAACTCACCTGCGGCGAATAACATCTCGGCGAAGTGGGACCAGATTATCACCACCCTTTCTCGAGACGTCGAGGATCTGGGCGCCAAAACTCAAAATATGGCCGAGAATCTGGAGCGGGCCGCAGACATGTATCGGAGCAAAGAGGGACAGTCGGCAGACCGATTTTGGCGGACTATCTGAGCGCGAGCCGCACAACTAGGCGAGGGATTCCAGGTGGACTTCAGACACACAGTCCTGAGAGATGCCGCTATGTCGGACCAGGTGGTCAGGTTGGCGGCCGCAGGAGAGACGGTTGGCGCACAGTCGAATCCGATCGAGGATTTGTACCAACTCGACTGCGTGCCCGTAGAAATCCACTATCTCGTGGACTTTGTGCGTACCCAAGCGGATTTACTGAACGGCGTCCGCGATGAATTCGAAAACACCAGGCGCAGGTTGGTCAAGAAATGGCGCGGCGAAGCCGGTGATCAGTTCGCCGTCGACAGCGGGAGGCTGCTGACCACCTATATCGTGCGGCAGATCAACATCCGTGAAGCAGCAGCGGCAGGCCGACAGATCGCGGACGGCGTCGACAATGTGGCCACCACCGCCGCCGAGTTCAGCCTGAGCACTGCGGTCGACGTCGATCCCTCCTCCGTCCTCGTACTCGCGCACCGCGATGAAGCGCCCGAAGAAGCCAAACAAGCAGTCCGGCAGGCGATTGTCGCCATACACCAGATGGTCGAGATAAAGCAGCAGGAGATCACCGCGCTCGGCTCGGCGCTGAAAGGCAACGGACCTGTGCTCGAGGCTTGAATGCATACTGTTGCCTCGGCCCCTGCGCAACAGGTCTCGGCGACGGTGGGCTGCAGGCGCTGCCCGTTGGTTCGAGGCTGGTTCGGGTGTCGATCACATCGTGTCGAGGTGGGCGGTGTCGTTGTGCCGCACCAGCGTCCACCGCATGCCACACTCGGGCCGTGTCCGGGCCAGCGGGTGCAGATGCCGCCGCGCCCGATCGAGTGCAGGTCGCGGTGGACAATGGCGATGTGCATGGCGGTTCTACCGATCGTGGAGTTGGTCGAGCATCGCGTTCCATTGCGGGCGCAGCAGCGCCAGCCTGCGCTCACGGAACTCGCCTGCCGCGAGTTCGGTATGCACGCGCACCTCACGCGAGAGCACCACTGCTTGGTTGAGCAGGAACGGGGCTTCGATGCCCGATCGGGCCACGATCGCCTCGATACCGGCCTGCAAGCCCGGGGTGGCTCCCAGGAGTGTGTGCAGCATCGCTAGGTCGAATCCCGCGGCGAACAGTCCGGTGAACTCGAAATCGAGCGGGACGCAGTCGCCGGGGGCGGCCAGCAGCAGGTTCCCCGGCAGTGGGTCACCGTGGGCGACCGCGTCGAACGGCCCGGCCGCGTCGATCAGCCGGTGCAGCGCCGCGCGGTCGTGGTCGTCGAAGAACCCGGCGCGGTGGTATCGCCGCACCCGGTCGGGGTAATCGAATACGGGCGCAAGAGTTTTCGGTGGCGGGTTCCATGTTCCGAAATTAACGACAGTGGTAAGTATCGTGTTCAGCGCGGTCGGGTCGAGGGGGCGGGTGGGGTATCGCTCGGTATCCACTACCTGGCCGGGGATGTACTCGAGCACCATGACTCCGGTCTCGGCGTGGATCAGTTCGGGCACCCGTACCGGCGGTGGACACGCGGTGAAGGCCCGGTAGATGCCGATCTCGTGGGTGATCTTGTCGCGCCAGAACGGTTCGTCGGTGCGGCAGGCTTTGATCACCGCGCGTCGGCCCCGATAGTCGCCCTCGACCAGCAATGACTTGTCGGTCGCCCGCAGGATCCGGTCGATTGTCACGTCCACGCCGAGGTCTGCGGCCAGACGGGCGGCGGTGGGGTCGAGGGGTGCGTGGGTCATCGGTGTTCTCCCGTGGTGGCGGTGATGATCTCGGTCAGCCGGTCGATCAGGCCGGGCGCGGCCTGCGGTGCGGTCCAGGCGTGGGTGAGCGCGGCGACCGCCTTCTGGTAGTAGTGCGGGTCGGGTACCCGCCCGGCCGCAATATGGCCGAGCACCTGCCAGTACATGATGGCGGTGTACAGGCGAAATCGGCCCGACCTGGTCGTGGTCGGCGGCCATCGCGCCCAGACGCGGCGGACCAGCTCACCGAATCGCGCCATCGCCTCGGCGTCGGCAGCGACCGCGCCGATCATGCTGCCCGTGCGGGGTACACGATGCTGCACGCCTCCGCGCTCGCCGAAATGCCTACTGCGAGAGCATCGTCAGAGCGTGCCGCGCACGACCGGCAGTGAAGCGGTGATGGGGTCGACGCCGAGACCTGCGGCCCAGGTGATTTCGTCGTCGAAAGCGGCGTCGCCCACCAGCTCCGCCGCGGCCAGTCCGGCGGGCATCGCGTCCCGGTCGCGCAGTAGCTGCCACTGCCGATTGGTGGCCACCAACACCCGTAAGGTTGGCAGCGCGGCGACCGCCTCGAGGTCCGAGACCTCGATCTCCGAGATGTCCAGGCGTTGCAGTGACGGCAGTGTCGCCAACGGGCCGATGCGCACCGGTTCGGTCGCTCCGGCGAGGGTCAGGTCCCACAGGGTCGGGTGACCCACCAGCGGCTCCACGTCGATGCGCGGCGCGGTGAGGTCCAGTTGTTCCAGCGGAACCGTGTGCGGCACGGACAACCGCACCGATCCGACACCGCGCACTCGCAGCTCCCGAAGCAGGGGCAGCGCCGCCAGTTCCGCGGCATCGAACGAGTCACGGCCGTTGACCGTGAGCCCCTGCACGGCGATCGCACCGGGAAGCTCCGCGACCGATTCACCCACACCGCGCAGGAGCGCGTGACTCAACGGATGGTCGGCGTCGTAGTACTCGAACGCCGGCTCGCCCATGCGCAGGGACTGGACTGTCCGCCGCAGCACTGCGAGAACCGAGTCGTCCTGTCGGGAGGCGGAGCCGTACCCATCGGGTTCGAACGTGATCACCTGCCCGGACAAGCCGATTGGACCAGGGTCGAGATCGACGGCGGTCACATCGCGATCGCTGGTGCCGATGATCACCCATTTCGGGCTGCGCGAGATTCGGCGCACCACGCCATGGGGCCAGGATTCGAGCACAATGCGACCGCTGGTGGCGAACAGCGAGTCGCTCCAGGCTCCGACGGTGCCCGCACCGTAATCGAGATCCGCCGTCTCGGCGTCGTCGTTGAGGTGGGCCGCGGCGACGGTAGCCAATGGCAGCAGCGCGGTGAACGTCAGCAAACCCCGGTCGTCGCCCTCATAGCCCACTACCCGATAGAGCGCACGCAGATCCTCCGGCAGCCGGAAACCGATCCGCGCCTCGGCTGCGGCGATCTCCCCTTCGGTGTTCCCGGTGCCCAGCCGCGGCGCGTGGCCCTCTTGCCGAGTGCGCAGTTCCACGTACTCGCGAACCAGGTCGGTCACGGTGGCGACCAACTCCGGATCGGTGGGCTGGTCGTCGAGGGCGGCGTCGGTGACCGGGGCCGGAATAGCATGGCCGGGATATCGGTAAGCGGGGTCACGGATCACCTGTCGAGCGGACTCCCACCCGAATTCGTTCCAGTGATGCCGCGACTGGCAGCGGTACTGGAACTCGTAGCTGTCGCCCCGCACTCGCAGCCGCATCTGCACCATGTCGTCCGCGTTGGTGTGCACGCCCAGTTCAGCACGCACCGCCGCCGAGATCGCTGCGGTATCAGGCCACCCTCGCAGCAGCATCAGCGCGCCGATCGAGCCGTGCGCTCGTGCGCCGCAGCCGCCCACCGTGTTGTGGTGCATCTCCAACGTTCCCGCAGTCGCGCCGCGCGCCGCGAACTCTCGCGCCAGCTTCTCGGCCTGTTCGATCAACCCGGCCACATAGCCCCCTTCGCCGTAAACGCGTCGCGGCCACCCTAGCCACCCACAAGACCGGACTCCCAACGATGGGAACGGCTCAGTGCGTTTCGGCCGGGCCTCGTTCCCAGGGTGGGGGGCGGTCGCCGCGGAGTCCGAAACGGATGCCCGTGAGGGTGTTCGGGTGTCCGGGAACCCATGCCTCGCACCACAGTTCCCTCGGCGACACGCTGCCTCTGGCGTGCAGGGCAGCGAGGGTCTCGGCGACTATGGCCCGACCGTCGGCGCCTTCGGGCAGGAGTGGCCGGGCATGGCTCCCCTTGCTGTCGAATGTGTCCATATCGCACGAGATCGCGGTGAACCAGCCGTGCGCGAGCGGCCCCGGCTCGTCGTAGATGCCGATCGCCCAGCCGATTTCGGGGATGTCGGGGAGGTTCCGGAGGTCGTCGGCGAACGACTCGAACAGCAGGTGCAGGTTGTGCGCAAGTTCGTTCATGTCGTCCGCGGCCCATATGGGCGTTGCCGCATTCGCCAGCCGGGGCGGTAGTGAACGGTCGGGGTCGGGCCGGTAATGCCAGCGCTCAACGAGCACAACGTCACCGTGACTACTGTCGTAGTTCGACTCGCGACTGATTGCATCCTGCTCCTCCCACATGTCTTCCGACTCACTGCCTTCGGCCAGGCTGCGCAGGGTCGGCACCGTCGGTTTGAGACACAATTCGATCGTGACGTCCGCGCGTAGGTCGAGTCCACGCCCCTGGCGGTACTTTTCGCGGGTCATCACCGCGAGGTGTTCCGGTCCTACCCATGTGACGAACCCTCCCTGACCGCCGCCGATCAGGTCCGGGTCGCCCAGCGCGGCCCGGCAGCGGGCCAGCGCCGCGCGGAATACGGTGTCCGCCGCCGGTTCGGACAATTGTGTGGTCAAGGTCAGTGCTCCGACCTCGCCGTAGCCGAACGATTCGCGCGCGGCGTCGGTCGTCTCGGTGACCTTCGGTGCCGCGCAGGAGAAGCCCTCGCACACCGCCTGGACCGTCTCCCGCGACCAGGCACCGAAGTCCGCGCGGACCAGCTCGGAAACCACCTCGGGAAACCGCGAATCCGGCGCATCGATCCTTTGTGCGAGATCCCCACGCCAACGCCGCAGTTCGGAGAAGTAGTCGTGTTGGAGCGGGTTGACCACCATCACCTCGATCGTGGCACCGTGGCATATCCCGACAGCCACATTCCCGAAATGCCATCCGGGGCCGTGGCGGGCCGAAATCCATTCGTCGGTCGGCTCATCCCAGATCTGCTCCAACGCGATAGCCAGCTCGGCAACCGCAGACGCACCGAATTCCGAACTACCATAGCCACTCTCGCTGACCGAGACAGTTACCGCGTCCAACCGGTCACCCACGATCCGGAAGGTCGCGACCGAATCCTCCACCGCCAGATCGGTGCGCGACCACCACTGTGTCTCAGTGCGCCCGAACCGACCAGGCTCCTCCCACCCCAGGTACCCGCAGAGCCGGTCGACATCGGCCACCGCCCAGGTCCACTCGAACTCCACCACCGCCTCGACCATCGCGACCACACCCGCGACATCCACCCGCAACTCATCCACGCCGGCCACCATAACCGCGCACACCGACCGCTGAGCGCCGGCCGGTCACGCGTGCGGATTCAACGCCTCGGCATCGAATCCGCACCTGGTCACGCAAGGCAGGTGGATCAGCGCAGGTCGTCGATGAGAATTGCGTCGATGGTCGCGTCGAGGTCGACTGACTGGTTGATGAGGACGAGGGTCCGTCCGTCGGCGGTGAAGTTGCCGATCGTCAGTGATGGCCCTGTCCAAAGGATACGGCCGTCGCCATCGAACAGCGCGGCGCCGTGATCGCTCGCCGCGAAGATCATCGGCCCGTGGTCGGCCCAGATCACCCGAGTGCAGCCTGCCGCGACCACCGACGCCGCGGATATCGAAGCGGGCAGCCCGACCGGCTGTATCTGCCGCGCGCCGATCACCGCATCGCCGCCGATATCGAGCACGATGGCCGTCGGTGCTGCTTCGACAGTCGCTGTCGCCCCAACGGATTCACCTGGTCGGCGGCCGCCTGCCACAAGTAGACCGGCTCCATCCGGCGCGTAGGTCAGCGCGTTCACCACCGCCAGCCCCGTGTCGTATCGGAGCACGATCGCACCGGAATTCACTTCGCGCACAATGATTTCGCCCGATGATGCCGCGTGCGCCAGCCGTTCGCCGTGGTGATCGAGCGCTACGGGGCCGAAAGATCCGGCGCCGGAGGCGAATACGACCGCACCGGTGGCGGCGTCGATGACGTGCACGCCATCGACCACCGAACTCGCCGCGATCCTGCGGCCGTCTCCACTGAACCCGATCCGGGCGAGCTCGTCCTCCGGTTCGACATCCGAGTCATCGTCATCGTCATACTCGAAAGGGTCCCTGGTGGTGCCGATCTCCGCCTGCCACAGCGGTTTGCCCTCGGGCACACGCCAGGCATACAGCACACCTTCCTTCCAGGCGGCCGCAACGCCGCTGTCGGGGGACAGCTGCACATCGAATGCGTCGTCGAAGAAGTCGCCGCCGTCCTGCAACATCGTGGAACCGACCTCGGTGCTGGTGCCCCACACCACGATATCCCCGCCGTTGTGATGGGCCTCCGCAGCGGCGCACACTACCAGCCAGTGCAGATCCGGCGGGCAGGCCACTGCGGTGGCGCCATTGAAGAAATAGGCGAAACCCTCGCCTGCTTCCTCATCGAGGCGTAGCTCTGGTGGCAGGCCGTGCTCTACGTCGCGCAGGGTACCGAGCCGCATCCGCAAACCTCCATTGTTGTTGGCAGAAGCCAATATTCGTTGAGGGGTCGACCCTACCGGCAGGCGTTCGAGTTCGGCGGCCTGGTCGCGGTCGGGGACCGGCCCCTACCCGACCTGATCACCGGGCATCCGGGGCCGTAGACAGTTTCAGGCTTTCGCACTCTCCACGCGGTTGCGCTCGGCGATGGTCCTGCGCGCCTCGTCGCGGACCTCCTCTTCCGGGTCGTGCTCCTGGAGGAAGGCGAACAGGGGATCCAACTCCTCCCAGTCGACCCGGCCCGCGCAGAAGACGGCGATCCGACGGACGAGCGGCTCCGGATCGTTCATCGCCCAACGGAACAGCGCGAACATCTCCGGATCGAAGGGGCCGGAGCAGTGCACGCAGAGCATGCGCAGCGCATTCATGACGGCGACGCCGTCGCGGGTGCTGTCGAACAACTCCGCCATGGTTGCGTTGTCGTGCACGCCGATTCGCTCGCGAACGAGTTCGACGGTCGATCCCCGGTCCGGACCCGCGATCATGATGTAGTCGACTTGGAGTAGATCGTCCTCGATCCAGTACACGGCCGCACCGCGGTCGGGTGTCAGCCAGATCTGCTGAGAAGGGGAGTTCCCGGCGATCGCCTTCGTCGAGTAGAGCTCCCAATCGAACTGTTCCGCAAGCTTTTCGACCTCTTCTCGCGCGAGCGCTGTGTGGGGTACGAATCGCACGGACATGGTCAAGGGAGCTCCTTTATCGAGGTGTGCGGACGGTGGTGGAACGCGTAGTCACGGGCCGTTCGGCGATTCTGCCCGTTCGGAGCGGGATGGTCCATCCAGGAATGAAAAACTCCCTGCCGCACAGGGTATTTCGAGGCAAACCCGACCGGCGGGAGTCGCGCGGGCGCAACTCCCCGCGCCACCGCACCCGAACGTCGCCATCGAACTTCTGGCCACCTGCGACTTGCGCTGCGGTGTGCGGTGTTTCGCCGCTGCGCGCCCTGACCGGCTAACGTGGGCAATGTTTCAGCAACGGTCGAGCGACAAGGGTGCGGTGTGATCAACAGGGTGCGATGGCAGTACCGACATCGGCGGGTGTGGCGGATTCCGGCCGCGATCGTGGCGGGGGCCTTGTTGCTGGCCTGGGCGGTGCCCGCGTTGGATCGGGCGCTGGCGGAGGAGTTCGCGCGGGTGCCGGTCCTGGGCACTTTCGACGCCGGGGTGATGGCGACGGTGCTGTCCTCGGTGGCTTCGGGCACGATCACGTTCTCCGGTTTCGTCTTCAGCGTGGTGTTGCTGGTGATCCAGTTCGGCACGGCGTCGATGTCGGCGCGGTGGGCTCCGCGGCTCACCCAGGACTGGGTGCTGGGGGCCGCGCTGGGCACCTTCATGGCGACCTTCACCTATTCGCTGCTGATCTCGGTGCGGCTCGGCGCGCGGGTCGAGGACTACCAGCCGGTGCTGTCGTCGATCGTGGCGGTGGGGTTGGCGCTGGCCAGTGTCGTGCTGTTCTTCGCGCTGCTGACCAGGGTGGTGAACTTCCTGCGATTGGTGAAATCGCTCGACTACGTGGGTCGGGTCGGGATGCGCACGGCCGCGCATGTGCATCCGGATCCGTTCGGCACGCAGCGCGATCCGGCACCCGATGCCGATAATCCGGATCGGGTGATCCGCTGCGTCGGTCGCGGCGGGGTGCTGTTGGGTATCGATACCGAGCCGGTCGCCGCGTTGGCGGCGGCCGCCGGGGTGCGGATCACGCTGCTGCCCGCCATCGGCGACTACGTGCTGCCGGATGCGCCGCTGTTCGCGGTGCACGGCGGTTCCGATATCGATGCGCGCCGACTGCGGCGGCACGTGGTGTTCGGTATCGAGCGGGTGGTGGACGCCGATCCGGCGTTCGCGCTGCGGGTGATGGTCGATATGGCGATCAAGGCGCTGTCCCCGGCGATCAATGATCCGACGACTGCCACCCAGGCGCTCGACCATATCGGCGCGCTGCTGCTGGATCTGGCGGGCCGCGATCTCGGGGTCACCGTGGTGCGCGATGAGAACGAGGTGGTGCGGTTGGTGCTGCGCAACTCCGATTGGGTCGACTATCTGGCGCTCGCGGTGGATGAAATCCGTTACTACGGCGCGTCTTCGCTTCAGGTGGTGCGGCGATTGCGCGCACTGTATTCGGATCTGCTGCGGCTGTGCCCGGCGGCGCGCCTGCCCTCGGTGGCGGAGCGACTGGCCGCGCTCGAAGCCGACATTCCGGCCAATTTTCGCACCGCACTCGACCGCGCCAACGCCGGCCGTCCCGATTGGCAGGGTCTGGGCGGTCCCGCCGCGTGAGGCGCGATGAGCAGCAAATCACAGGCTATTGGCGTGATCCGGCCATACGATGTAGCTATGCCCGCTGACGAGGAGGACACAACCGTGCCCGCGCTGGGTGCGGGCGCACGACAGGCCATCCTGGTGACGGGTGTCTGCTCCATCGCCCTCGGGGTGATCTTCGCGGCGTGGCCGAATAAGTCCGTCGCCATCGCCGAACTGCTCACCGGCCTGTATCTGCTGCTCAGCGGCACCGTGCAGATGATCGTCGGCGCGGTGGCGCGCATCGCCTGGCCGCTGCGGATCGAGGTGTTCGCCAGCGGCGTGCTGTCGGCGGCCATGTCGGTGCTGTGCCTGCGCGAGGTGAATTCGGTGCTGCTGCTGGATATCTGGTTGGGGTTGGGCTGGCTCACCCGTGGTATCGGTCATGCCACCGTGGCCGCCTGGTCGGAGAATATTCCGCGGGCGGGCAAACACGAGCTGTTCGGATTGTTCACCATGGCCCTGGGTATCGCGGTGATCCTGCTCGAGGTCGATTCATTGACGCAATTGGGGCTGGTGGCGGGGGTATGCATGATCGTGCTCGGCGCGCTCGAGGTGTTGGCGATGACCGCCGCCCGCGACGGGGTCGGCATGCCGGGCGCCATGCTGCCGTGGCGGCGTCCCGCGCAATGAAAGAGCCCGTCGCGACCGTTTTTCGGCGAGTAGCCCGATCTGCCCGAATCGAGTAGTGCGGCACTCGCGGCACCCGCCCGTTTCGGGCGCATCCTGGTGTGACAGGCAGCTACGGAGGAAAGGAGTCTCCGATGAACGGCCTGCATATCCGACACCGGGGTTGCGTTCGGGGGGCAGGGGAACGACGCGAGAGATTCGGCGAGCGTGCCATGACGGTCTTCGGTTCCGGCACGGTCTGCTATCTGGCGCATCGGCCCGCGTTCCGCGCCCCGCACGATTTCCAGATCCTGCTCGAGGTCGCCCTCGACGAGCGCGGAACCCGCGCCTTGGCCGATGATCGTGCCTTCGGTCGCGACGCGCACACCTTCCTGCCGGAATTGTTCACGCTGTCCGAACTCGATCCGCGCGCGGCGCGGCCGCGCACTCGATTCCGGGGCACGCTGATGCGCGGCGGGCTGCCGATCGCCTGCGAGGTCGAGGCGCGAGTGCGGACGGTCGTGTATTTCGCCGCGCTGGACGCGCCGCCGGATCCGGTCGCGACCCACCTGTGCTTCGGACAGGCGGGCAGGCTGTATCTGGCGCATCGGATCGCGCGCAGGCCCAGTTTCGATCAGATCGTCACGGCCCGGCCGGTGCCGGGCACCGCCACCGATCTCACGGGTGAGCCGCTGACCGATCCGCCCGCGCTCGAGTTCGCGCGGGCGGAGTCGATCATTGTCGGGCAGCGCTCCTTCGCCGGGAATCGGTTGCGGGCCGGGGAGATCGCGGTGGCGGCCTTCCCGTCGGACGGATTCCTGGTCGAGTTGGCGGTGGATCGGCAGATCCGACTGGCGGCCATCGATTCGATCTGAGAGCCAGGGATCCACGGCCACGGTCCGCGCGCCGCCTGCCGTATCCGGCCCGGCGGGCGTCGAATGGAAGGGGCGCTCGCGCAACGGGTTTGACGGCCTACGGCGTGTAGCGCGCGGCCCGCCGGACCATCGCCGCCACTACCAGGTGATGGAAGGGGCGGATCAGGTTGAAGTACAGCGGACCGGTCCAATGGCGGTATGCCACGATGGTCGCGACCTGGAAGCGGTGGCGGGCGGTGCGGCCCGGTTCGACGGTCACGGCCAGGCAGCCGCTGAGGTGGGTGTCGGCGGCCTCCATCAGGAGGAAGCGGTCGGGTTCACCGTCGACGACGGTGAAAATCCAGATCTTCGTGCCGGGGGTGTAGGAGATCTCGTCGGGGCGCACCTTCGATTCGAACGGAATGTTCTGATGCTGCAGGCGCAGCGCGCGGGCCAGGACACCTCTGGCCCGGAAGAGCAGGCGCAGCAGGGGACCTTGGTCGCCGCCGACCATCCCCGCGAGGAATTCGTCGAGCGTCAGGTCGGCCTCGGCGGTCTTGATATCGACGTGGTCGGCGCCGGTGAGCAGGTCCCGCAACTCCGGCACATTCAACGTTTCGGTCATCGGATACTCCCGGTGGTAGCGAGCCCGAGGGTCAGCTCGCACATGCGGCGCAGCTCGGGAATGTCGACGGGTGGGACGATCTGGCGCGATCCGACGATCACCACGTAGAGCATTCGGGCGATCTCCTCGGATTCCGCCGCGCTGCCGGTCATTTCGCGGCAGAGGGCGCCGACGTAGTCGATTCTGGTGCGGTCCACCCGTTCCTGAACGGCGCGTGCCTGCGGATCCTGCAGTGCCCAGGCGCGCACGGCGACCTCCACATCGGGGGAGTTGCCGTCGGTGAGGATCACCTCGAGCGTGCGCCGCAGTTTGGCCGCCGCGGGCAGGTCGGGTTCTGCGGCGACCAGGTCGATATATCGGGTCGTCCGCTCCGCCTCGAAGTGTGCCAGCAGCGCCGTCTTGAACTCGCCGATCCCCTGAAAGTGGTGATAGAACGACCCTTTGCTCAGCCCGAGCCTTCCGGTCAACTGGTCGATCGTCAGTCCCGGTGCGCCCAGGTCGCACAGGATCTCCAGCCCCGCGTCCAGCCAATCGCGTCTACTCGCCACGATTCCTCCATGCCATACTGTTTGGTATGGAGCCACCATACCAAACAGTATGGCATGGAGATCGGTGATCCGCCTCACGGATACCTCTGGTCGAAGACCTGGCGCCGGACATCCGCTCGCGGAACTCCGGGCGAGGAGCGCGCTCGCGCGTCAGGGCCGCGAATTGTCGCCCGCGCCGGACGGATCTGTCCGGCGGTTCTGCGAGCCGAGCACACGAAAGAGCGTGCGCCGCTTTCGACCGGCCGCGAGGGCGGTGCGCAGACCACCGGGGGTTGGGTCGGCTCCCAGGAACTTTCGTTCGGAGCGGGTTTCGGGGGCGTCGTCGGAGGTGCGCTGGAGGAGGTGGTCGGGGAGGGCGAGTTTGCAGATGGTGCGGTAGGTGAGGGCGAACTGGGTGAGCAGCGGGGCGGTGGTGTAGGGGAGGTCGTATTTGTCGCAGAGGGCGCGGACGCGGGTGGCGATCTCGGGGAGGCGGTTGCTGGGGAGATCCGGGAACAGGTGGTGTTCGATCTGGTAGCAGAGGTTGCCGCTCATCAGTGCCATCGTCGGACCTGCGGTGAAATTCGCGGAGCCGAGCAGCTGCCGCAGATACCATTCGGCGCGGGTCTCCGCCCGCAGGTGTTCGGTGGTGAACTTCTCCGCGCCGTCGGGGAAGTGACCACACATGATCACCAGGTAGGACCACAGGTTGCGCAGCAGCAGGGCGGAGGCGTTGGCCGCCAGCGTCTTTCGGAATCGCCGGCCGCTCAGCGCCGGGTAGAGCAGGAGGTCCTTGCCGATCTGGCGGGTGAATTTGCCGACCAATTCCCCGGTCGGTTTCGAGCGCAATTGGGTGCGGGGGATGCCCAGGTGGCGGCGTTCGGCGGACCAGTCGTGCACGGCGATGGCCCATTCGAAACTCGCGGCCAGGATCAGGCCCACCACGGGTTGCGCCAAATGTATCGGCCGCCACGGTTCGTCGCGGGTGGTGCGCAGGATGACGAAGCCGAGGTCGTCGTCCATGCCGTACACATTGGTGTAGGTGTGGTGGACGTAGTTGTGGGCGTGCTTCCAGTGCGCGGAGGGGCCTGCGAAATCCCATTCCCAAGTGGTGGAGTGGATTTCGGGGTCGTTCATCCAATCCCATTGGCCGTGGGTGATGTTGTGGCCCAGTTCCATCATCTCGAGGATCTTGGCCGTCGCGAGCAGGAGGGTGCCGGCCAGGCGTGGTGCTCGGCGGCGCGCTACCCCGAGGACGAGTCGTGCGGCGATCTCGACTCCGCGCTGGGTCCGGATGACGCGGCGGATGTAGTCGGCGTCGCGCGCGCCGAGCGACCGTTCGATATCGGTGCGGATCTGGTCGAGTTCGCGGCCGAATGCCTCGATCTCGAATTCGTTGAGGTGGGAGAAGGCGCGAATATCCGTGATGGCCACCGAATTCACCCGTCCCGTCGGCCGGTCATCAGCGTGCGCGGAGTTCGACTTTCTCCGGTGTGGTGGGCGCGCTCGAGGATCATGCGGCCGAAGGCCAAAGCGTCGCGCCGGCGGGCGAGTCGACCGCTGTACAGTGACCGCCCAGCGCTGCCCGCGTGAATGCGCAACGCCTCCTTGATGATTCGCCGCCATCGACCCGGAAATGCGTGCAGCGCCTGCCTGGTGGCGTCCTGTTTGGAGATGACCTCACCGGTGCTGATGATCCGATGGTGTCGTGCCATGCCGGTGACCAGCCAGCCGATCCCCATATCGGTCAGCAGACACAGTCCGGGGCGGCCGAGCGGATGGGCGAGCGCGGCGTCGAGTCCGCGCGCCCAGAACTCGTCGAGATTGCGCGCGCACCAGCGCACGAGCGCGTCGGAGTCGGTCCAGATATCGATCCGGCCGGGTTCGGGTCCGCGTCGGGCGATGCCGTGGCGGGCGACGGTGTGCCAGAGCATCGGAGTGACCGAGGACGGGCGCTCGTATTCGAGGCGGCCGCCGTAGCAGACCGGGCGCTCGGCAGCGGCCGTCGGACCGGCGGCGAGGTCGGACCAGGTGAGGTAGACCCCGTCGAGGCAGGGTCGGCGGAAGCGGCGTTGTAGTCGTTCGTGCACGTCCGCGAGTGCGGTCAGTTCGGCACCGTCGAGGGGTCGCGCGGTCACCGCGAGGAAGTCGATATCGCTCGCGCGCGGTCGGAAGTCGTCGAAGGCCACCGATCCACCCAGGTAGAGACCTTCGACCAGTCCGGGCGCCTGCGCATCGACCGACTCCAGATACGCGTCCAGGACCATGTCAACGAAAACGTGCATATGCCGGTATCCTGGTCCATCCCCATCCGTGGCGGCAGCGGCGGAAAACCTTGGAGCGCACAGTTATCCGGTGGATAGCGAGGTTTCGCGCCGGGAAATTCGGTTCGCGAGGTAGATTCGGCGCATCGACAGCTCGGTAGTCTCCCGGCGGGCCGTTCTCGGGACGGCGGCGGCGTTGACGGCCACGGCCGCCCTCGGATCCGGTGCGCGCGCAACGGATTCCGAGCGTGCCGTGGCGATCTTCGGTGGTGGCATGGCCGGATTGGCGGCCGCGCACGAGTTGATCGAGCGCGGCTTCCGGGTCACGGTCTACGAACCGGAGTTCCTCGGCGGGAAGGCGCGCAGCATCCCGGTGCCGGGGACGGGTGCGGGCGGTCGGCGAGACCTGCCGGGAGAGCACGGGTTTCGCTTCTTCCCCGGCACGTACCAGCATGTGCCCGAGACGATGAGTCGCATACCGACCGCACGCGGGGGAAATGTGCTCGACGACCACCTGGTGGTGGTGCGCGACCTGGTGCTCGCCTTCGACGATCCCGGCTACGCGCCGGTGATCGTGCCCGGCGCGCTGTCGAGTTTCGCCGTCGCCGACGATCCGCTGGTCACCGTGCGGAACTTTCAGAACGCGGTCGCCACCGGGCTGAAACTCGGCGTCGATATCCCGGCCGAGGAGATGACGTTCTTCCTGAGCAGGCTCGCGGTCATGGCGACCAGTTGTCAGGAGCGGCGGATCGGGCAGTGGGAGAATCAGTCCTGGCTGGAATTCATTCGCGCCGAAGGGAAGTCGCCCGCCTATCGGCGATATCTCGCGCAGGCGCTGGTGCGGGTGACCGTGGCGGCCAAGAGCGAACTGGCCTCGGCGCGTACGATCGGGCAGACCGCGGTGGCCCTGCTGACCGCGCAGACCGGCGCGATCCCGCAGTATCGCTCGAACCTGATCACCGGGGGAGTGGATCGGGTGCTGAATCGGCCCACCAATGAGGCGTGGATCGATCCGTGGGTGGCCTACCTGTCGGCGCGCGGCGTCGAGTTCGTCCTGGGGCGGGGTTTGGGCGGATTCGAAATCCGTTCCGGGAGAATAGAGTCCGCGCGGCTCACCGGTGGGGACGCGGCAGTGGCCGACTGGTACGTGGCGGCACTGCCGGTGGATCGGCTGATGCCCTTGCTGGACGCGCCGCTGTTGCGCGCCGCGCCCACGCTCGAAGGACTGCGGCATCTGCGCGAGGACTGGATGGTCGGCATCCAGTACTACCTGGCCCGCCCATCGGAGTTGCCCGCAGCGCACATCGCCGTCGCGGGTTCGCCGTGGGCCGTCACCGGAATCTTCCAATCCAGGTCGTGGGAGGCCGATATCGCCGCCGAATACGGCGACGGCCGTGTGCGCGAATGTCTTTCGGTGGACATCTCCGAATGGGACGCGCCCGGCGCGCTTTTCGGCAAAACGGCCAAACAGTGCACGCGCGAGGAGATCGCCCGCGAGGTGTGGGCGCAGTTGCGCGACGGGTTGAATCGTTCCGGCGCGCCGATCATCCGGGACGAGGATCTGCTCGGCTGGCATCTCGATCCCGGCATTACCTGGGGCGCGGCGGGAATCGCCAATGCCACACCGCTTCTGGTGAATGTCGCGGGCACCTACCGGCATCGTCCGGACGCCGCGACCGAGATCCCCAACCTGTTCCTGTGCGGGGATCATCTGCGCACCAATATCGATCTCGCGACCATGGAGGGCGCGAACGAGGCGGGCCGCCGCGCCGCCAACGCCATCCTGGACGCCGCGGGCGATTCCGGTTCGCGCGCGGCGATATTCCCGCTGTGGGAGTTGCCCGCCTTCGACGCGCTCAAGGATCTGGACCGCGAGCGCTATCGAGCCGGGCAGCCGCACCTCATGGAGTCGTGAGCGCTGCGAGCAGTGTCGTGGCGAAGTCCGCGGGCGCGTCGCGCATTCCGCTGTGCCCGCCCGGAAATTCGGTGACCGGCAGACCGAGGTCGGCGGCCAGGGTCAGCGCCGGTCGCGCGGGCAGGTGCGGGCGCGAGTCGCGCCCGATGGCGAGCACGAGACGGTCGGCGGCCGAGGACAGGGCCGCGCGGTCGGGTCGGTAGCCGGTGATCCGGCGCAGTTCGTGCTCGTACATCAGCGGCGCGTTGACGAGGAAGCGGCCGAGCATCTCGCGGCCGCGGGGCGGCAGCGTCGCCGGATCGGGCGGTGCGGTCATGGTGCCGCCGATGGCTTCGAGGAAGCGCGCTCCCGCCGCGGCCACTCCTTCGGTGCGGAACAGTTGGTACACCTCCTCGATCATGGCGCGCTGCCGCGCGGCGTCGGGCAGTGCGGCGAACATGGGCGGTTCGAAGGCGACCAGGCGGCGGAGGCGGTCCGGATGGCGGGTGAGCAGTTCCAGGCCGACGACCGCGCCGCCGCTGATGCCCACGACCGAGGCGGATTCGCCTGCGGGAGTGTAGTTCTCGAGCAGGCGCAGGGCGTCGTCGGCGAGGACGTCGATCCGCTGATCGGTCGGGGGACCGTCGAGGGTGCTGCGCGAGTAGCCGCGCGCCTCGGTGGCGATGACGGTGTAGTGCTCGGCCAGTCGATCGGCGATCGGGTCGAATCCGGCCGCGTCGCCGCCGCTGCCGGGGAGGAGCAGCAGGATCGGGCCGCTGCCGCGCACCTCGTGATAGAGGGTCGCGCCGGGAACGCGCAGGTGCGCGGGGGTTGGCGTGCTCATGGTGATGACTCCGGGTAGGGGACAGGCGATTCCACGCCTGATTAAGCAAGATAGTTTCTATCCTAATAATCATAGGTTCACAAGTGCGCGGCACACACCGATGAATTCCGGACGCCCGTCCGGTCATCACAACGCATCGTCAAATCCACTCCACGAGGAGATCCGATGACCGAAACCTCCGCCGCTCCCATCGAGAGCGACGTTCTCGAGGTGCCAGGGGCTCGCCTGTACTACGAACTGCGCGGATCCGGCCCGTTGATCGCGCTGGTGGGCGCGCCGATGACGGCCGAACCGTTCGCCGCCCTGGCGGACCTGCTGGCGGTCGACCACACCGTGCTCACCCTCGATCCGCGCGGGCACGGGCGCAGCGTCGTCGCCGATCCCACGCAGGACTCCACCCCGCAGCGCCGCGCCGACGACCTGGCCCGCCTCATCACCCACCTGCGTCTCGGCCCGGCCGTCGTCCTCGGCTCCAGCGGCGGCGCCGTCACCGCGCTCGCGCTGGTCGAGGCCGACGCGAACCTCGCCACCACCGTGATCGCGCACGAGCCGCCGCTGCTGCAACTGCTCGACGACCGGACCGAGCAGTTGGCGACGACCAAGGAGATCATCGCCACCTACGACGCCGAAGGTCCGTTGGCGGGCGGCCGAAAGTTCATGGCGCTGACCGGAATGGCCATTCCGGAGGAGATGATGCGGCAGATGTACGCACCGGACCGCACCCCGGCCGAACTGGCGAGCGAGAAGTACTTCTACCACCACGAAATGCCGTGCACCGTGGACTGGCGACCCGATTTCGACCGACTGCGGACCGCGCCGACCCGCCTGCTCGTGGGTATCGGCGACGCATCGACAGGGCAACTGTGCGACCGCACCTCGCGCGCGCTCACCGGGGGCCTCGGCCTGACCCCGACTCGCTTTCCGGGCGGGCACGGCGGATTCGCCGAGGATCCGATCGCCTTCCACCGCAGGTTGCGCGAGGTGCTCACGTCGCCGCGGTGACGCGCTTGCCGCGCAACCCGATCCGGACGCACCAACAAGCAGCCAGCCAAGGGTGGGGGCAATTTTGCGTCGCCGCCCACGCGGCTGCCACACTCCTCGGGTTATTGGTCGACCCGGCCGCGGCCGGGAAAGTCGCTGCGAGAGGAGTTCTCATGTTGAACAGGACCATCGTCGGTCTGCTCGTCGCGGGGCCGGTGTTGTTGGCCTGCGCGGGCGTCGCCGCCGCACAGGATCGCGAATTGGCGCCGGATTGCGTTCAATACAGCTCGGATCAGGGAAAGATCACCGCCGTCGACAAGTGCGATCCGCGCAATCCGAACCGCTACTTCAAGTCCGATATCGACCGCTGCAAGTTCATCGGTCGCAGTGAGACCTGGGCGACGGTGGACAACAACCTCTACGTCTGCTCGCAGGAGGAGGCGGCCGCGCCGCCGCCCAGCGGGTCGGCCCAGTAGTCCCTGGCTCGGTCGCGTCCATCGGGACGCGACCGAGTGGTTCTATGACCAAGCTTCCCAAGAATCCGTGCGGATCGAATTACTCTGATGGGCAGGGTGATACGAGGGAGGCGAGGTGGACGCCGAAGTGCGGGAGAGGTTTCCGCTGCTGCGGCTGCCGCGGTTCGCGCGATTCTGGTTCGCCGATAGTGTCTCGATGTTCGGCACCTACATCACGGCGCAGGCGCTACAGGTGTTGGCGGTGCTTGTACTGGGCGCCTCGGCGTTCGAGTTGGGGATGCTGCGGGCGGCGCAGTGGTTGCCGTACTTGCTGTTCGGATTGTTCGCGGGAGTGCTGGTCGATCGGTATCGGCGCAAACCGGTGCTGCTGGTGGCGGCGGATATCTCGCGGGCCGGGCTGCTCGCGTTGATTCCGTTGGCGGCGTACGCGCATGCGCTGAGGATGTGGTTGCTCATCGCGGTCGTCTTCGTCTTCGGGGCCGCCTCGGTGCTGTATGACGCGGCGCACCAATCGTTTCTGCCTAGTCTGGTGCCACCGGAGTTGTTGACGCGGGCGAATGCCCGACTCGAACAGTCCTCGTCGGTGGCGCAGGTCGCCGGACAGGCGATGGCCGGACTGCTGATCAAAGTGGCGGGTTCGGCGGCCGCCGTGCTGGCGGATGCGGTGAGCTACCTGATCTCCGGTTTGGTGCTTGCGCGGATGCGGGTGGACGAGCGTGCGGGCGATAACGAGCATTGTCGATTCGGGGGATGGTCGCACGTCGGTGGGATAGCCGGTCGAAATGATTGGGCCGGCCCGACAATGCAAAGGAATGCCATGACCATCACCCGAACCGAGGACGCGGCGGCCATCGAGCAGATCTTGGCCGACCAGTACAAAGCATGGGCAGCCGGTGACGCGGATGCTTTTGTCGCGGACTACGCCGAAGAAGCCACCGTGATCATGCCGGGGACCTATCGGCGGAACAGGGAAGAGATCCGGCTGGGCATGACGGAGAGTTTCGCCACCTACCTCGAAAACTCGTCGGTGACCGACGAGATCCAGGACATCCGGCTCCTCGGTGCGGATTGCGCGATCGCCATCAGCAAGGCAGGCATCTTGTTCGCCGGCGAAACCGAGGTGCCTGCCGGTCGATTCGTCCATGCGACCTGGGTTTTGGTGAAGCGTGACGACAGGTGGTTGGTCGCCGCCTACCACAACAGCCCCGTCGCGGCGAGGTAGCGAACCCGGCGCCGCTACCTCGCCGCCCTGCGAGGTGCGGTGTCGTCGGGGACGATGAACCGCGTGCGAATCGAATATTCCGACCGCGGTCGATTCGCGCCGGTCCGGCGCGTCGGATTGATCGGGAGGTCCGATGGGCCGATCCGTAGAAAGGGAACGGGATCATGACGCAGTACCTGCTGCTGTTCTACCAGGACGAACAACAGGCCGGTGAACCACCAGCCGCCGAGGTGAGTCGGGCACATCGAGCCTTCATCGCCGCCAATGGTTCGGCGTTGCAGGGGGGTAACGCGCTCGAACCCACCACCACGGCGACCAGCGTCCGCCCTGACGGCGCGGGCGGATTCATGGTCACCGACGGACCGTTCGCCGAGACCAAGGAGCAACTCGGCGGCTACTACCTGATCGAGGCGGCGGACCTGGACGCGGCGCTCGCGCTGGCCAAGCAGGTGCCCATGGCCGCCGGGGGCGTGGAGGTCCGCCCGATCCGGGCGGTTTCCGGTGCTGTCGGCTGATATCTCCGCCGCGGTGTCCGAGGCGCATCGGCGCGAGTGGGCCTTTGTGCTCGCCGCGACGGTGCGCGTCACCCGCGACATCGACGTGGCCGAAGAGTGCGTGCAGGATGCCTACGCCAGGGCGCTGACGGTTTGGGCGCGCGAGGGGGTTCCCGCGCGGCCGGGTGGTTGGCTCACCACCGTGGCGCGCAACCGCGCGCTGGATCTCTTGCGGCGCGACGCCACGCGACGCAGGGCGTTGCCGTTGCTGATTGTCGAGGACCGCGCCGACGATATCGCCGAGCGAGCCGTGGCCGCGGGCGATCCGCGCATCGCCGATGACCGGTTGCGGCTGATCTGCACCTGCTGTCATCCGGCGCTCGCGCCGCAGGCACAGGTCGCGCTCACTTTGCGCCTGGTGTGCGGGTTGTCCACCGCCGAGGTCGCCCGCGCGTTCCTGGTTTCCGAAGCCACCATGGCGGCGCGAATCACTCGGGCCAAGAAGAAGATCGCTACCGCCCGCATCTCCTACCGGGTGCCCGCGCCCGCCGAGCTGCCCGAACGGATCAGCGCGGTGCTGGCCGTCGTGCATCTGCTGTTCACCACCGGGCATACCGCGCCCTGCGGCGCGGAGCTGGCACGCCGCGAACTCACCGACCGCGCCATCGATCTGGCCCGTATGCTTCGCGGGCTGGTCCCCGACTTCGCCGAGGTCTCCGGCCTGCTCGCGTTGCTGCTGCTCACCGAGTCTCGCCGGGACGCCAGACTCGACGCCGACGGCGCGATGGTCGCGCTGGCGGACCAGGACCGTGCCAACTGGGACCGCGAACTGATCGTCGAGGGCCTGGCGCTCGTACGGGACTCGCTGCGCGACCCCGGAAAGTACGCGCTGCAGGCCGCGATCGCCGCCGTGCATGCCGAGGCCGCCGACCACGATGTCACCGACTGGCGCCAGATCGTCGGCCTCTACGACGAATTGGCCAAGGTCTGGCCCTCTCCCGTGGTCTCGCTCAACCGCGCCGTCGCCCTCGGCTATGCCGAAGGCCCCGCACCCGCCCTGGCCGCTCTCGACAGTCTCACCGAGCACCCACAGCTCCTGGCATACGAGTATCTGCCTGCCGCCCGCGCCCACTTCCTCGCCCAACTCGGCCACGCGGATCAGGCTCGAGCCGCCTATGACGAAGCGATTCTGCTTGCGGGCAACGACATTGAGCGCGCATTCCTCGCCCGCAAACGCGACGACCTATAGAGCCAATGCCGCGCAGTTAGCGCGGATGAGCGCAGTGCAAGTGGATCTTGCTGTGGTGGTTGGTATGTCGTGACGCGGAACAGCGGAACTCCTGGTAGAGAGGTTAACGACCAAGAAAACCGTGCCACC
>NZ_QZFU01000018.1 GCF_003598715.1 Nocardia panacis | reverse complement strand
ATTCCCACTGCTTGTCCGTCAGAACCCGATACCGATCACCGACCGTCGCCGCCACGGCCAACATGATCCCCGACCCGAGGACCTACCGGGCAGGATCGAGAAAACCCGATTGGGAGACATGACCTAGGGCGTGCAACGCGGGCGCACTCGATCCGCCCCACGAGAATCGCCCGACACCGCCCGCCGTCGCCACACCGCTCGGAGCCGAATCATGAACCATACGAACAACATTCCGGCGACCAAGGAGTACGCGAGATTGATCCCCACCCCCATGGCCGGCTCAACCCCGATCCGCCGAAGATCGGCACTCTTGCTCGCACCCACCCCGATCAGCAACTCCACCAACGTCCCTACAACAGCAATCCACTGCCCCCCAAGCACAATCGCCGCACCCCCAACCACCCACCGCCCTCCACGCAAAACCACCGGAACAAGCACCGCGAGCACCACCGCGGCCACCGCAAACGCTCCAGCCCGCCTATCCCGATGATCAGCGGCCCCGACCAGCCCAAAAATCGCAAGCCCCACCCCCACCACCAACAGGGCGGCGGTCGCCAGGCGCAGACGCCGGTGGAACGCCGACAGCAGCATGCGGCGATTATGCCCGAGCCCACCAGCCCCCGCTCGGTTCGCGCGCCACCCGCACTCGAGTCCGCTCAGCGCAGGCAGACTACTGCGGGTCTGCGTCCAACTGTTCCATGATCATGTCCGCTACTGCCGCCATGCCTGCCGCATTCGGGTGGAAGGGAATACTGCGGCCCATATCCCGCCATCGATCGGCCAAGCCGAGCACCCATGGATCTTTCGATCCGATCGCGTGATCTAGGCTGCGCTCGCCGGCGTGTACCAATTCGGCCTCGCTTCGCGCGGCGGCCGTCGCGAAGACCTCCGTGACGCGCTCGCCGAGCCTGCGCAGCGCCGCCAAGGTCGCGTCATCGAAGGGGGTTTCGCGTCGGGGTGCTGTGTGCGGGCCGATCATCGTCAGGTAGTCGACGAGCAAAACTCTTGCCCCCGTAGCCTTTTCGCGCACGGTGCGGACCACGCGCACCACTGCGTCCACTACCCGATCGATATCGGCCACCGTGGGATCCGGCACCGGCCTGCGGAGCAACGCTCCCAGTGGGCGCGTCAGCGCACGTTCCTCCAGCCGTCCTGCCGCACCGAGACGAATCATGGTGCCTCCGTAGCGCAGATCGTTCCCGCCTACTGTCACCGTCACCAGATCCGCATCCGACGGCACTCCCGAAATCTGTGGCGCGAAAGTACGGCCGAAGACCCGTTGGGACTTGTCGAGAATCGTCTCGGTGGTGGCCCCCGACACCGTCAGGTCGACCAACTCCGCTCCCAAACGCTGCGCCACAAGGTGCGCGTAGTTCCGACCGGATCGCCGCGCCGCCTTGTCCACCACCGGCTCGATCCCCGGACCCGCCGCGAACGAACTCCCCAACGCCGCCATCCGCCGCACACCCATGCCGATCCTTCCACCCGAAGCAACCGACCCCATGGTATGCGCGGACGCCCCGAATTAGCCGGGCGAGCCCACAACCCCGAATCCGAAACAGAGGCGTGTCGATTCCACAACCAAATCTCCTGTGCATCAAGAGAATTGGGTTTTGTCACGGACAGGTAACGGGTGTAGGTTGTGTCGCATGGAACGGGGGCTGAACAACGGCCCTACCAAAAAATAGGCGACCGACCCGCGCGGTCGGTCGCCCAGCTACCGGTCACTCAGCGCGAATCCGCCTGAACCACCGGAGTTTTCGGCAACAGCATTGCCAGCAACCCCGCCATGACGGCTAGCACCACACCGACACCGAAGACCACATGCACACCATCGGTGAACACTTGGTGCGCAGTCTCGGTGACGATCGCACCGACCCGCTGAACCTCTTCAGCCGCAACACCTTTGGCAGACCAACCGGCCTGTGTCGCAGCTTGGAGTGCGGGCGGGTAACCCAACCCGGCGGCCCGCACCAACTGCGGATCGGAGGCAAGTTGGGCACCGAGCGCCCCCTCTGCGACCAACGCCGCCTGCAGCGCCGAAGGAAGCCGCGCCCCGATCAACGTGATGAGGAGGGTGCCGAAACCGGCGACCCCGAGTGTCGCACCGATGTACTGCATCGACTGCTTAACCCCGGCCGCGACGCTGGTCAGTTCGGTGGGCACGCTGCCGAGCACCGAACCCACGGCCGACACCATCAGGAAGCCGATGCCGATGCCGATCAGCAATAGTGACGGCACAATTTCCCACGTCGATGAATCGGGAGTCAGCCGCATCATCAACCCGAAGGCCACCGCGTTGCACAGGGCCGCGACCAAAATGGTGGCCCTGGCGCCGATCCGCTGGACGATCAGCCCACCGATCGGAGGCGCCACGGTGAGCACCACCGTCAGCGGCAGCAGTATCACCGCCGAGGCCAGGCTGCCCATGCCCCGGACGCCCTGCAGATAGAACATCAGGTAGAAGGTGACCGAGCCGAGCGCCGCCGTGGTCAGCACCAGCAGCACCAGCCCGACCACGAACGACCTGATTCCGAAAAGCTCGAGCGGTACCAGCGGATTTCGGGCCAGCCGCTGCCTGCCGACGAATCCCGCCAGAAGCACCGCACCCAGCGCGAGGAAACCGAGAGTTCGCGCGGAACCCCAGCCTTGCTGTTGGGCGCCGGTCAGCGCCCACACCACCGACACCATCGCGAGGGTGGCCAGGGCCGCGCCTGGCATATCAAGCGAAGAGGTCCGTTTTCGTTCGGTCTCGCCGATGCACAACGCACCGACGATCACTCCGACCACCCCGAACGGCACGCTGGCGAAGAACGCCCACGACCAGCCGCCGCTTTCGACGAGCAGTCCGCCCAGGATGGGCGCGCAACTCATCGCGACGGCCGTCATGGAGGTGAACACCCCGAGCGCCATCGGCAGTTGACTCGCCGGGAAGGCGGCGCGGATCGCACCCAACCCGGAGGGCAGCAGCAGTGCCGCGCACATTCCTTGCAGGACGCGCCCCGCGATCAGCACTCCGATCGAGGGCGCGAACCCGCACACCAGGGAGGCGGCCGCGAATCCGCCGACGCCGATCAGGAACATTCGCTTGCGCCCGAACCGGTCGGCCACGGTGCCGGACGGGATCGCCAGGCTCGCCAGCGCCAATGTCTGTGCGCTGCTGACCCATTGGATGTCGGCGGGGCCGACGCGCAGACCCGCCGCGATCCCTGGACCCGCTACGGCGACCACGAGCGAATCGACCTGCACGACGAACGCGCCGATCGCGATGGCCAGCAGGGTCAGCCAGGCTCGCGTCGGAATCCGCTCGCGCGGCACCGTGTCGACCGAGGGTTTCACGACTCGGCGCTGACCTTCGGCTGCGCCCGGACCCCGTAGTGGACATACGGGGAGCCGTCTTCGAGCGTATAGAAGGTGACCGACATCCACGGCTCCTTCCCGGTCGGGCTGGCCGCGAACAGGTTTTCCGTCACCGGGACCAGCCGGTAGTCGGGCAACGCCACCCGCAGCATCTCGGCGACGGCGCCGAGGTGTTTGGTGCGCAACACCAAACCGTCCTCGTCCTTGAACACCTCGGTGCGCACCCCGGCCCGCTCGTATACCCCGACGTGCCGGTCCAGATCCACCTGCGGCGGTTCGGGAGCGGGTGCGAAGGGTTCCGGTGTCCGCAGGTCGGCGAGGTCGGCCGCGATCTCGCGCATCAGTTGCGCCGTCAGCGGACCTACGCCGCTGCCGCCGTTGGTGAGCAGCGTGAACGCGAGCCCCAGTTCGGGCACGACCCGCAGCATGGCGGCCTGTCCGATGGTGCCGCCATCGTGTCCGATGACGAGTTCGTCGCTCCAGCGCATGCGGAACCAGCCGAGCCCCCAGCTATCGGCGGCCCAGCCCTCGAATGGCAGCGCTACCTCCTCGGCTTGCATGCGCCGCACTGACTCCTCGGAGAGCAGCCGGGTGCCGTCCGGGGCGACGCCGCCGTCGAGGTGCAGTCGCGCGAAGGTCAGTAGGTCGCGGGCGCGGGCCACGATCGCACCGGCCGGACCGGCATTGCGCGGCAGATCCCAGCGGTGCGCCGGGCGGGTCACGCCGTCGGGACCGGTCATGTGGCCGACCGCCGCCCGGTGCATGAGCGCTTCCTCGGGCAGGGTCATGGTGTGGGTGAGGCCGAGCGGTTCGAAAATCAACTCGCGCATGGCCGTATCCCAGGTGGATCCGGTGAGCACTTCGATGATCCGACCGAGCAGGCCGAAACCCGCGTTGCAGTAGGAGAAGGTCGCGCCGACCGGATGGTTGCTGCTCTCGCCCAGGTCGGCGACGTACTTCTCCAGGCAATCGTCGCCGCGTCCGGTATCGCCGAACAGGTCGCCGTCGAGTCCGCTGGTGTGGGTGAGCAGGTGCCGTATTGTCACACCGTCGAGGGTGGACGAATCACCGTGCCGCAGTTCGGGAATGATCTCCAGGACGGGGGTCTCCAACGCCAGCTTGCCCTGGTCGATGAGCCGCATGGCGGCGGTGGCGGTCCACACCTTGGAGATGGATCCGATCTGGAAGACCGAGTCCACAGTGGTGGGAACTTGGGTGTCGAGACTCAACACACCGTGCGCGGCTTCGATAATGCTGTCGCCCAATGAGATTCCCAGTACCACGCCCGGAACCTCGTACCTGGTGGCCAGTTCGGTGAGCCTGCGCTGCCAGTGCTCGGCATTGAGCAGCTGCTTGCCTTCGGCGGCGCCCTTCGGTCCGGCGGCGCGCGTGTAGCGGATGACCCAGTCGACTATGCGGCGATTGAAGTCGATGCGGTGGCTCGGCTTGCCCTGGAAGATGAACAGGTGCGACGCACCCGGATACACCACGAATTCGGTTGGCACGCCCAAGTCGCGCAGCGCGTTGTACCACTGCTCGCCCTGTCCGATCGGGCAGCGCGACTCCGCATCGCCTTGCAGGACGAGGGTGGGGGTCTTCACCTTCGCGACATGCGCGAAGGGGTTCATCTCGGCCAGCGCCTTCGGATCGCTCCACGGCATGGCCTCGACTTCGACCTTGCCCAGGTGGTGACCGAAATCCGAAGTGCCGATGAAACTTTCCAGATCGCTGACCGGACCGCCCGTCACGGCGGCGGCGAAACGATCGGTGCGGGTCGGCAGCCGGCAGGCCGTGAATCCGCCATAGCTGTAGCCGGACAGGGCGAGTCGTTTCGGATCGGCCAGCCCTTCGGCGACCAACTCGTCGATCGGCTCCAGGAAGTCGCGCTCGTCGGCTGTGCCCCAGCCACCGTTGGTGCCGCGCATGAACTCCTCGCCGTAGCCGTCGCTACCGCGCGGATTGAGCAGCAGGATCGTCCAGCCGCGCGCGGCGAGGATCTGATGGTAGACGTGGATCCAGTCGCGTACCGGATTCCACGAATTGTGCGGGCCGCCATGCACATCGAGCAGCAGCGGGCCGGGGGTCCGCGCGGCGGGGTCCCGCACGATCCAACCCTGAACCTGGACGCCGTCGGAGATGGTGAACTTGCGCTCCTGCGCCCGGATCGGCTGCACCTCGGGTAGCGCGGTCTCCGTATGTGACGTAAGCACCTGTTCCGCACCGGATTCCGGGTCGAGCAGGACGATTTCGCCGAAGGTGTCGGTGGTGGCGACGATCAGCGCGACCTTGTCCCCCGCTACCGAGAGACCCGAGACCGCGCGTTCCCCGCCGATCAGCTTGCGAATGCCGGTGGCATCGTGGCGGTAGAGGTGGGTGCAGCCCTCGTCGCGAGCGCAGAACAGGATCGCGTCCCCGACCTGTCTGGGCAGCGCGCCGGGGTATCCGGGACCGCCCTGCATCAGGTTGCGATCGAATCCCGCTGTCAGCTCGACGGTTTCACCGCCGTCGAGGGAGATGTCGGAGAGCCGGACATTGCGCACGCCCGTGTCCGGGGTGGTGAGTCCCAGCAACCCCGTCCCGTCCTGCTTCCAGACCACCGCCGCGACTGCGCCGCCGAGCGGACCGATGCGTGGGGGGTCGGTGCGCGGGGAATCGGCCGCGATGATGCGGGCCGCGGACTCGTCATAGGCATCGCCGTCGGGCAGCGCGTCGACGAAGGCGATCCGCGCACTGTCCGGTGACCAGGTCGGGCTGTCGACGTTGTAGCTGCCCTCAGTGAGTTGGCGGACCGACTTGTCGCCGAGATCGAGGACGAAAAGGTGCGTGTGCAGGTCGCGCAGCCAGCCCACCCCGTCCATCTTGTAGATGCCGCGCACGATGTGGTTCGGCGCACCCGGATCCATTGACGCACCGGAGGTGTCGACCGGTGCGGTGAACGCGATGCGGGTGCCGTCCGGACTCCAGTGCGGAGCGCCCGCACCGAGCGGCAACTCGGTGACCCGCTCGGGTTCGCCGCCGTCGGCGGGCAGCAGCCAGATCTGCGCGGCCCCATCCGCGGCGCGCAGGAAGGCGAGGGTGCGGCCGTCGGGCGACCAACTCGGGGCGCGATCGGCATTGCCCCTGGTCAACTGGATCGGATCACTGCCGGGCCGCACCTGCCACAGGTTCTGAATATCCTTGTCCGCCGCCGAATCCACGGTGCGCAGCGCATAGACGATGCGGGTGCCATCGGGCGAGATGGCGGGTTCGGACAGCAGCGGGATCCGCGCCAGATGTTCCAGTCCGAGCCGGATTGGTGTCGAATCTTGCTGCGACACGGTGGATTCCGAGGTCATGCCGGATTCTCCTCTGTTTTTGCGACGACGGTGGCGTGCATGGTCGCGTACCGGCGACCATTGCCGAGATGATGGAAAGTGACCGGGAACCAGGCCCCGGATTCGGGATCGCGCGCCGCGAAATGCGTTGCGTCGATGGGGATGAGCGCGGATTCGAGAGCCGGATTGGGCATCGTGCCGTGCGAGATCGCCAGTACCGCACCGGGAATCCGATACTCGGTCGCCAGTTCGTCGAGTCTGCGCTGCCAGTGCGCCGCATCCAATACCGCTGTCATTGCCCTCCTTCCGCGCGGAGGGTGTCGACGACCAGGCGCGCGGCCTTGCCCATGGCCGCGTCCACGGCGGGAGCGCGCATGGCGGGACTGTCCGCGACGGTGAAAATCGCTACCGCGTAGCACTTTCCATCCCGATGCGTGATGACACCCGCCTCGTTGCGAATGAAGGGCAGCGTGCCGGTCTTGGCTCCGATGGACACCTCGTCGCCGAAACCGCTGGCGATGCGATGCGGCCAGATCTGCTGCCCCATGATCGTGCGCACCCTGGCGCACGCCTCGGCAGGCCCGGCGGTGTCGGTCCAGATGGCGGTGAGCAGGGTGGTCAGTTCGCGCGGGGTGCTCGCGGTGGTGCGGGCCGGATCGCACACCGCGAGCGTCCGCACCTGCTCCGGTGTGGCGGCGGCGATCAGTGCGTTCACATCGCTGGGATCGATCTCCGGGAACATCGCGGCGAGGTCGGTGGCGATGGTGGCGAAGAGGTCCTCGCAGCCGCCGATGAGACGGGTGCGCTCGAGTCCGAGTTCGGCCAGGACCGCGCGCACCGCGTCGATGCCGACCCGGCGCAGCAGGACGTCGGTGGCCGCGTTGTCGCTCATCGTCAGGGTGAACAGGGCCAGGTCGCGCCAGCTCATCTCGACGTCATCGGCGCAGCCCGCCGTGCCGATGCCGCCGATGCGGTCGCGCGCGGTGATCGTGGTGCGCTCGGTCGGGTCCAGTTCACCGGCCTCGACCTGGCGCGCGAAGGTCAGCACCACCGGAATCTTGAAGACCGAGGCCAGGACCACCGGGTGGTCTGCGCCGAGACCGATCTCACCGGGACCGTCCACCTCGCGCGCGTGCACATATCCGGTGGCGCCCACCGCGCGGAATATCTCGGTGAGCCGTTCGGGCACCGTATCGACCGAGTCGGTTAATCGCTGTGGAGCCACTGTCATCTCTTCTCCTTCGTCAGTGCCCGGCCGTCCTATGATGGTGACCGAAGTCTCGAGAAGGTTCGTGTGTCCCTACGAACTTGGCGACTCGGATTCGTACGTCCGTACGAGGCGGCGCGCGGGGCGCGCGATTCCGCAGGTGAGAGATGAAAAATGAACCAGCACAGCAGAATTCATCTGGCAACCGGTAGCGCCCAGTAGGCTCGACACATTCGGCGGTGTTCGGAATGAAGCGATCACGCGATGCGGCGCCGCGGCCGAAGGTAGCGGCTCGAGTGCCCGCTGTGTCGCAAAGTCATTGCGACACAGCGATTTCTGACTATCTACCCGGAGGCGGGCAGGGCTTGCCGTTGAGATCCGAGGGCCGCGGCGAGGGTTTGCCACCGGGACCGATCGGCGACGGCAACGGCCTGCCGTTCAGGCCGAGCGGCGGCGGCAGGCAGCCGGAGGCGTTGATCTGCGCCACGGGGGCGGGCAGCGGTGTGGCCGTCGCGGAACCCCCGCGAGCAGGGCAGCGCCGGTGATGGCGGCGGAAATGGCGATAGTCGCCGTCTGCGGCCATCACCCGAAGTCGCTTCGCATGCCGAGCAAGGCGGTGATCGCGGTAGCCGGAATGGCCTCGGGGCGAAGCGAACCCGTGGCGAGGAGCGTTTCGGCCTCGGTTGGGCCGCAGACCGCGGTGAGAACTGCTCCGGCATGGTGAGCGGGGAGCGCGGCCAGCCAAGCAATGGCGGCGTCCGCCAAGGCCTTCGGATCGATCTCACCGGGAAGCCGGAGCCGGGCGACTCCGCCGTCCGGGTATACATCCAAACGGAGATGGGTGATCGGGGTGGCGGATGTCAGGGCGAAGTGGTGCCGGGTGTCGGGCTGAAGGCGGGTCTTGGGTAGCAATTCGGCCCAGGTGGCGCCGTCGCCGCCGCTGAGCGAGGCCGCACCGGGCGCATTGCCCCGGAAATAGGAGGTGTCGATCTCGACACGACGCGGGATGCCCGCCGCGGCAAGCCGAATAACGACATGGTCATTGCCGTGCGCGCGGCGGCGGGCGTTCTCCCAGCCTTCGCCCATATGCCCGGCCCGACCGGGCAGCAGGAGGTTGCGCGGGTCGCCGAAGAAACTGTCGGAGACCTCGACTATGTCCGCACCTGCTTCCAAGGCGGCGAGATCTATTGTGCCGCTGAGAAATCTGGGATCCGGCAGCGGCGTGCCGTGCACTCGGAAGCGGGCGACACCGCCATCGGGATAGATGGACAGTCGCACGTGCGTGTAGCGGCGAGCATCCGCGACGGCGAAGTAGTTCGCGCTGTCCCCGGCGATCTCGGATTTCGGGACCAGTGTGATCCACTCGGTTTCCGCCAATTCGGTCGGCGTCGGATAGCCTTCAACGCCGGTGGCCTCGACCGAAATATGTGGCGGATAATTTCCTTTGAACCAGGCGGTGTCGATCACCACCCCGTGCACCCGCCCCGGTGCGCCGAGCCGGACAATGGCGTGGTCGTGGCCGGGTTCACGGCGACGACGGGTCTCCCAGCCGTCGTAGATCTTGCCTTTGTGACCGAATTCGCTCGAATCATGGACGGCGCGGGCGGGTTCGATCAGATTCTCGCGCTCGGCGAAGAATTCGTCGCTGGCATCGACCACGCTGCCCGTCAGCGCGCGCGAGGCCAGATCGGGTAGTCGAAGGAATTCGGGTGTGATCACGGTTCTCCTCGGGCCAGGAGCCGCCCGCGCGGCTCACCGTCGATATCGATGCGCCTGCCCCGCAACCAAGTGCCGCGCACCACGCCGGAAAGGGGTCGCGCCGCATAGGGTGTCACTGGATTGCGATGCCGCAGTCGGGTCGGATCCACCACACACAGCGTCTCCGGAGCGAAGACGGAAAAGTCGGCGTCGCAACCTATTTCGATGCGGCCCTTGTGGACCAGGCCGACGTGGTCGGCGGGTGCGCGACACATCCAGCGCGCCACGTCGACCAGGGTGAATCCGCGCCGCCGCGCCTCGGTCCACACCGCCGACAGCCCGAGCTGCAGCGAGGAGATACCGCCCCAGGCGCGGCCGAAATCCCCGGTGTCGAGGCATTTCAGGTCGGCGGTCGCGGGCGAGTGATCCGAGACGATCATCTCGATCCCGCCCTCCCGCAACCCTTCCCACAGCAGTTCCCGATTGCTCGCCTCGCGAATCGGTGGACAGCATTTGAACGGCGTCGCGCCATCGGGAATCTGCTCGGCCGCGAACGTGAGATAGTGCGGACAGGTCTCGGCGGTGACGCGCACGCCGTCGGCGCGGGCCGAGGCCAGCATCGGCAGCGCGTCGGCACTGGAGACGTGCAGGATGTGCACCCGGCCCGCGGTCCATCGGGCGAGTTCGATGACGCGAGCGATGGCGAGATTCTCCGCGCCCCGCGGGCGCGAACGCAGGAAATCCGCGTATCGGTCGCCCTCGGCCTCCGGCGCGCGCGCGATGGCTTGGGCATCCTCGGCGTGTACGAGGAGCAATCCGTCGAATTCGCGGATCTCCCGCAGGGCGCGCTCCACCTGCGCGGTGTCCAGCGGCGGGAATTCCGGGACACCGGAATCGAGCAGGAAGCATTTCAATCCGAATACCCCTGCCTCGTGCAGGGGCCGCAACTGTTCGGCATTGTCCGGTATCGCACCACCCCAGAATCCGACGTCCACGAAGACGCGATCCCGCGCTGCGTCGCGTTTGCGGCGCAGCGCGTCCGGATCGCAGGTCGGTGGAATGCTGTTGAGCGGCATATCGATGAGCGTGGTCACCCCGCCCGCCGCGGCCGCCCGCGTCGCGCTGGCGAACCCCTCCCACCCGGCGCGACCGGGATCGTTGATGTGCACATGGGTATCGACAACGCCGGGCATGAGCACCTCGTCGGCGGCAAGGTCGAGCATCTCGTCGGCGGATAGCGGGGAGCCGACCGGCTCGATCGCGGCGATCCGTCCTTCGCGCACGCCGATGACGCCCGCGAACTCCCCCGTCGCGCCGACGATTCGCTCGGCCCGGATCACCAACTCCATCGCGCCGGTACCAGGGTCGCCGCCGCGGTGACCGCGATCGTGCATGCGCACCTCCGAATACGCGCGCGGAGTCCGCGCGAGGAGTAGTGGCAGCAGCGTAGCCGCGCCCCGACTCCCGACGCGCCCCATCGGGGCCGGTGTCGCCGGGTATATCCCCCTGATCGAGGGTGCGAGGCGTTCAACAGAATCCGGGTGTGCCGAGCCAGGCGTTGCCCGCGTCGGAGGCGTCCTCGCGCAGCACGCTCGCCTCGATCAGCCCGTAGGGACGGTCGGCGGCGAAGAAGACCTCGCCCGGATTCTCGAACCCGAAAGGGCGCAGATCCACTGGGAAATGATGCCTATTGGGTGCGGAGAACCGGATCTCGGCCACCTCGGGATGCTGTTGGAGGACCGCCCGACCCATGTCGTAGAGGGTCTGCTGGAGCGCGAGCGAATACTCCGTGGCGAATCGGTTCAGCAGGGTCGACCGGATCGCCTCGTGGGCGCGATCCCAGTCGACGGCGAGGTGGTCGTAGCGCCAGCGAGCCACCAGCGAGGTGGCCATGATCCGGTCGGTCGTCGGGGCCAGGGTGGTGTACTCGTCGACGAAGAAGCCGCGGAATTCCGAACCGGTCGATTTGAGCAGGATCAGGTCCCGCACGCCGGAGATCACGTGGGCGCGCCGCGCCGCGCCCGCGCCGTCGATATTGACCACGGTGGTGCGCACCCCGTGTCCGGAGCGGACGAAGGCGTGGTCGTGCCCGACGCCGTCGACCTCGATCCGCTCCCACGGGTACTCCTCGATCTCGATGCGCGCCCCGTCCGCGCCCGGACATCGGTCGATGAAGTGATCCGCCAGGACGATGCCGAATTCCTCGATGCTCGCCACGCCCTTGGCCTTGGCGAAGGCGAAGACGGTGTTCTTCTGGCTGTCGGTGGGCAGTACGTCGCGCTGGTCGCCGGTGATATGCGCATCCGCGAAACGGCCGCGCAGCGCGGTGGAGACGCTGAGGTCGCGCAGGCGATGCCGGGGCGAGTCCCGGTAGATCCGAACGATGCGGCTCTCGGCCTTGCCGTACTGATTGGGTCCCAGGGTGATGCCCATGCCGATCTCAGCTTCCTCGATAGGTGGAGTAGGCGAACGGACTCAAAAGCAGCGGCACGTGGTAGTGCGCGCCGTCCGACACCGTGAAGGTGAGCGCTATCTCGGGGAAGAAGTGGGTCTGTCCCGTTGCGGCGGAATAGGTTTCGATATCGAAGACGAGTCGGTAAGCGCCGGGTTCCAGGTGGGAGGGACCGAGTTCGGCGATGCGCCCATCGGCATCGGTGACGTTCGCGGCGAGCACCCGACCATCGGCACGTTCGAGCCGAACGGGGACACCCGCACCGGGCCGCCCGAGCCCGGCATCCAGGACGTGGGTGGTCACGGCGCTCATCCGCCCAGCACCTCCCGCAGCCTGCGGACCGCGATCTCGCGCAATTCGTCGGCCACCACCGCCGCTTCGGTCGCGTCGTCATTGGCCAGGCGTCTCCGCAGGGCGGTGCGTATTTCCTCGGTGGACCGTCCGGACGCGCTGATCAGGAAGACGCGTCCGAAGCGGTGCTCGTAGGCGCGGTTGTCCGCCGCGAGGGCGGCGGATCCGGCCACGTCCGACTGTTCGGACCGCGCCCATTCGGCGTGCGGGTCCGTCCCCGCGACCGGTTCGCCCAGGCGCGGATGTGCCGCCGCTGCCGCATCGACCTCCGGACCGGTCAGCGCGCGGGCGGCGGTATCGGCGGCGGCGAGAGCGCTGTTCACGTCCGGATAGGGGCGTTGCGCCAGCATCTCGCGGACCCAGGCCGCGGCATCGCAGCAGGAGTGAAGTAGGGGCGAAAGCTGTTCTTCGGCAGCGGAATTGAATTCGGCCAGGGTCACCATGCGGGTCGCCTTCCCTCGGCTGACGGAAATGATCGCGCCCTCCGATTCAGCGTGACACGGGCCGCGCCGACCGTCAACATTTTGTTGAACGGATGGTGTCAGGACCGCGTGCGATGCAGGTAGTTGTAGACGGTGAAGCGGGTGACACCGAGCGCGGCCGCCACAGTCTCCGCCGATCTGCGGAATTCGAACGCCCCGCGCTCCTCGAGCAGGCGGACCGCCCGCTGTTTGTCCACCCGCGAGAGTTCGACCAGCGGACCGCCGAGTTCCGCGGCCACCTCCTCGAGCACCCGATCCAGGCCGCCCGTCGACTCCTCCAGGCGCACCAACGCCAGCGTCGCACCCTCCCACACCAGCGGAATATCCTCGGGCATACCATCTTTCGGCGATACCAGCCGTCCGCCCACCCTCGCGAGCAGTGGGGCGATGGCTACCAGCACCGGATGCGAACCGTCCACCCCCTAGTCCCGCTCGACCCGCAGCGTCACCCCGGTGGCACCGGAGTCGAAGGCGGCGGCCAATATCGCGCCGAGCGCGGGCAGCAGTATCGCGTCCCGCCCCGCCACCGCCGTCCCCAACGGCCCGAAATCGCATGTCAGGCCGAGGGATTCGGCCACCCGCAGCGCGGCGGTGGCATGCGGCGGCGGATCGCCCTCGCCGTGGAACGGTTCGGTGGTGAACTCCGCGCGCATCCGCATAGGCCGAGGCTACTGGGCCGCCGGGGCGCGGCGGGACAACTCGGCCAACCGGGCCGGATCCAGACCATCCAGGTCGCCAGCGTCCAGCGCGCCGCAGTCCAGACCGCGCCGGACGAATCCGGCCAGTGCCGCGGCGGTGGCGGGTTCGTCGAGGAAGCCCGAATCACCGCCGTGCAGGTAGGCGCGCAGCCGCGCGACCGCCTGCGGGAGACCCGCCCGGAAGAACGCGTAGGTCGCCAGGTACCTGGTCGGCAATTGCGCCGGATGCAGATCCCAGCCCTGGTAGTAGCCGCGCTCGAGCGAGCGGCGCACCAGCCGCGCGTGCAGCGTCCAAGCCGAACCCACCTGATTGCCGACCGGGACGACGTTGGTCGAGCCGTCGCTCAGGTGCACACCGGTCCCGGCGGCGGCGACCTGCATGACGGCCTTGGCGTGATCGGCCGCCGGATGCTCCAAGCTCTGATAGGCGGCGGCAATGCCCAGCCCGGCGGAATAGTCGTAGGTGCCGTAGTGCAGTCCGGTGCAGCGGCCCGCGGCGGCATGGATCATGCGAGCGACGGCGGCCGCGCCATCCGGGCCGGTGATGGCCTGTGGCGTCTCGATCTGGATCTCGAATCCCAGTCGCCCGGAGGGCAATCCGAATTCCCGCTCCAAGGCGGCGCAGGTCGCCGCCATTGCCTCGACCTGGACCGGCGCGGTCACCTTGGGCAGGGTCACCACGAATCCCGGTGCGAGACCGTCGTTTTCAATGAGCGTACCGAGGAACAAACGCAGTGTCCGCAAGCCGCGGCGACGGGTCGACGCTTCGAAGCTCTTGAACCGCAGCCCATGAAAGGGCGCGCCCGCATTCCCGCGCACCGAGATCGCGAGCGCTCGTGCGGCGGCACGCACGTCGGCGTCCTCGACCGCATCGGGTCGTCGCCCGTAACCGTCCTCGAAATCGATCCGCAGATCCTCGATCGGCTCGATCGCGAGCTTCACCTCGACGCGGTGACGAATCTCGGCGGCCGCGGCCGCGTCGAGGCCGGGCACATCGGGCAGATCGTGCCTGCCCAGCATCCGCAGCGCCTCCAGGCCCCACAGCCGCGCGGTCTCCGGGACGAACCGGTCCCCCGGAACATAGACGGTGTGCACCGGCTGTCGCACCCCGCGATCACCCGGATACTTCTCCGCCAGCTCCCGATCCCATCCGGAAAGCCGCCGATCCAGCTCGTCACCGAGTGCGTCGCCACCTACGTCCTGCATGAGGTCTCACCCTTCGCGCGGCCCCCGTCATGCGCACAACGGTAGAACCGATTGCCTGCCAAAGGACCGATGCCCTGCCGAAGCATCGAGTATCGACCGTATCAATTGTTCCCAGTGATCAAATCCGTTGGACCGATGCCCGGATTCGCGCGACAGTCGAACCATGACATCCCATGCGACAGGCACGTATCCATCCGTGCCGGTCCGCGCCGATGAAGCTGAGCGGTTGCCGTCGATCGGGCACCTGCCGCTCGCCGACGCGGACACGACCGGCGATGCGCGCGACGCCCACCGCATCCGCCTGCGACGCTGCGCGAACGGCGTGGCCCCGCGTCGTCACGGGGGAGGCGACGAACCGCGGGAAGCCCTGCGCGCGACGCAGGATCGCTCCGATACCCGCTGTCTCGGCAGCGCGGCACGAAAGGCATCCCCTTCGATCACATGCCCATCGGGAAAGGTCAGAAATCGTTCGGATCCCTCGATCCTGGTATCGACCACCCGCCCCGGCAGCAACCGCTCGTGCACCGCCCCGACATCGGCGAGCACATCCCAGATCCGAGTGGGCGCGGCATTGATCACGATCTCGTGGCGAATGGCGGCCATGGTCGTCGAGGACGCTCCTATCCGGTTTCAGTGGGCGGTTCGCCGATCGAGGCGGCGGAGCCGGAGACGATGAGTATAGGAGTTCTTCCGCGCCACCGACTCGGTGAGAAGTTCGCGGACTTCCGGACGAAGACGACCGCGTGGACGCGCCATAGCCATCGCGGATCGAGCACCCCGCCGGGCTCAGCGGACATACCAGTACTTTAGTGCCGCAGCCGATTCCACAATCGATATCGTGTCGAGTGCCCCGGAGATGCGAGGATCTTGCCATGCCCGAACTGATCGCCCCCACTGTCGCCCTCCACGCCGCCTGGCTGGCGGCCCACGAGGAATGGGGGCCGGGCAGTCACGAGGACGGATTCGGGCTGCTCTGGTACGAAAAGGTGGATACCGAGGAGGGTTTCGCGGCCTGGGTGGCACGGATGAACAATCAATCCGGTCACGGCCGCGCTGACGGCGAGTACAGCACCTACCGCTGGATCGTCGAGGACGGGCAGGTGCTCGGCGGTATCGTGCTGCGGCACGATTACAGCGATCTGGGGCATATCGGGTACGGGATTCGCCCGTCGGCCCGCCGCCGCAAACTGGCGACCTGGGCGTTGGCTCGCATGCTGGACGAGGCGCGCGCGGCGGGCCTGCCGCGGGTGCTCGTGGTCTGCGCGGTCGACAATATCGCCTCCGCGCGCACGATCGAACGCAATGGCGGTGTGCTGGAAGGTATTCGGCAAACCGACATAGGTCCGGCCCGCCGCTACTGGATCGAACTCGGTATGCCGGACTAAACCGACCCGGAGAGCCTCAGAACTTCGGCACGTCGGGGTCGAGATCGGGCTGCACCCAGCGGAATCCGGATTCGCTGCTCTTCATGGCGCGGCGGTGGTATTTGCCCTCGAACTCGTGTCCGTCCAGGGTTCCGGTGAGCACCAGGGTGTGCTCGTCGTCCCAGCGGTATCGGATTTCCAACGGCCGATCGGAGAGTCTTTTGCGGATCTCCAGTGTGGTGTCCGTGATTTTCAGCGCCCACCGGTCGGTGTGCCCGAAGGGGTCCTGACTGGCGAATGCGGTGTAATCGCCGGGGCGGTCGTTGATCGCCACATTCGCCCACGGTTCGGGGGCTCCCCTGTTCAGCCGCGCGGGTGATCCGTCGATGCGGACGGACGTGGCCTGCCACACCCCGTCCAATCCCGAGCGCACCGTGTGCATATCGTGCAGCGCTGTACCGAATAGCACACCCATGAGCGCTGTCTGCACGACTACGTAGAAATACCCGATACGCAGCGCCCATTTTCGAGTTCGCGGTCCACCGGGTGCGTCCCACAACTCGCGCGGGCGCACCGGACCGGTATTCAATATCACGCGGGCAAGCGAGGTCCAGAATGGCGCGCTCAAACAGATCGAGGCGGCCAGCAGCGTCCCGGCCACCATTTTCACCGGGACGTCGTAGGTGAGGTTCAGCAGGAAGACCTGCGCCATCGCCACCACGCCGACCAGGGATCCGAGCAGCCAGGTACGCCGCCACAGCAGCATCAGACCGGCACTCAATTCCACCAATCCGGCAACGATCGTGTACGCGTTGGAGGCGCCCATGAATCCCCAGAGCGTATCCATGAGCGAGAGATCCCCGACCGGCACGAGCCGATAGATGGGCTGGTTCATGAATCCCATTTGGATGGGTATCGCCTTGCCCAACCCATAGTTGATGAGTTGGACCGCGACGGCGAAACGCGTCACCTCGAACAGCGCCCGACCGAGCTTGCGGTAATTGTCCCGCCGCTTGTCGAGAAGCGTCCACACGACGGCGGCGATGATCGCCAGCACGACCACGGCGAACATGCCGTACCAGTCGCCCAGGCCATCGCCCCTGCCCAGCTGGGAGGTGACCGATCCATCGCCGACCAAATACCCACCGATCTTGGCCAGCAACACTTTCAGCGGCAGGAGCACGACGCTGATGGTGGCCATATTGGTGAAGAGCACATAGACCAGCAGCCCGGAGCCGAGCGCGAAGAAAAGTCGGAACCCGACCTTCTGCGCGGCCGTCCACGGATTTTCGGACGGCGATTCCTCGCGCACGGTGTCGGATTCCGACGTGACAGCGGACATGTGCAGGACCGTACCCGAATTCGCGACGCGCGCAGATCCAGCCGAATGCCGATCTTTCCGTCATCCCGACGAGTGATCCGCGTCAACGCCGAGTAGTAGGCGGATCGCTCGAAGGGATCATCGATTTCGATGCGTCACCAGGCAGGCCAGCGCGATCAGGTCGGCGGCGGTGCGCGCGTCGGGCAGTTCGCACAGCGCGGCCTGGATATGCCGATCCGCTTGGCGCTGCGTCCAATTCCGCCCACCCGCTTCTTCGATCAATTCGGCGGCACGGGCGATGTCGGTGGGCGACATCGGATCTCGACCCCCGTAGATCCGCGCCAGTTCCGCCGCCTGCGCGGTCTGCGAGCAGAGCGCCGCCACGACCGGCATGGATCGCTTGCGCCGGGCCAGATCGCTGGTCGGCTTGCCGCTGACCAGCGGATCGCCCCAGATTCCGATCAGATCATCGGTGAACTGGAAGGCCAGACCCAATTCCCGACCGCACCGATCCAAGGCCGCGACGGTGGCGGGCGCGGCACCGGCGGCCAACGCGCCGAGGGCGCACGCACAGCCCATGAGCGCGCCCGTCTTTCCCATCTCCATTCGTTCGCAGTCGGCGATTGTCGCGCCGCTACCGCTTTGGCCGTGGCAGTCCTCATGCTGCCCGCGACACAGCTCGATCACCGCCGACTCCAGCCGTTGCAGCGCCTGCGCGCCCACGCCGTGCGGCATCGCGCGCACCAGCAGCTCAGCGGCGACGGCGTGCAGGGCATCGCCCAGCAGCACCGCGTCGGGGATGCCCCAGATCGTCCACACGGTTGGGCGGGCGTGCCGGAGCGTATCGCCGTCCATGACATCGTCGTGGATCAGGGTGAAATTGTGGATGAGTTCGACGGCGACCGCCGCGGGCACCGCGTCCTCCGGCACCCCGCCGCAGGCCAGGCAGGCGCTGACGGTGAGCGCGGGGCGCAGCATCTTGCCCGATTCGCCGGGGGCCGGATTGCCGCGCACATCCCACCAGCCGAAATGGTATCCGGCCATGCGGCGCAGCGGATCCGGCAGCGCGGCAATGGCCTCGCGCAGCATCGGTTCGACGAGTTTTCTTGTTCGAGCGAGGATTTCGGTGGGCGGCTGGGTCGGCGAGACGGATACGACCGCGGTCATGAGGGCGCTCCTGTCGGTGACCGGAAGGGCTCGCCCATCCGAGCGGTGAGTGCGTCGAGTCGGGCGGCGCCGAGGCCGGGGGTGCGCGCACCCAGCCCGGAACCGAACAGCTCGGGGCGGAAGCGCCGCAGCAGTTCCGGTTCGGTGTAGCGGCGGCAACCCTGATGCCAGTTCAATATCCCTGCCATATAGTCGCGCAGGTTCGCAGCGCGGCGTGTCAAGTCCTGCCGCGCCCGCCGATCGAGCTCGTATTCCGCGTAGAGCGCGGGCAATTCGTGCTCGACCAGTCGCTGGAACTGTTCGACGCGGGTCGAGATCAGTATGCCGACAAGCCGTTCGGCCTCGGCGTGCTCGCAGTCGAAGAAGTTGCGCAGCACCCGCACGGTGTTGTGCGGATCGCCCTCGAATCGGATCTCCTTCTGATACGAGAACAGGCAGTTGGTCAACATGGCCACATCGCAAGCGATGGTGTTCATATCGCGCACGGTCCGGGATTGTTCCACCTCGTCGGACACCCCACCGTCGTAGGATAGCCGCGCCAACCCCATCGTCAGATCCCCGCCGAAAGCAAGGCGGCGCATCTCGATCTGATCTATCGGATCGGGGATCCGGTTCAGGGCGAAATTGCTTGTCTCCCAGGTCAGTCCGGCGAAGAACTGGGCCAATGCCCGCCGGAAGCGTTCGCGCTGAGCGGTTCCCATCGCAGCCGTGGTGCGCGGCCACAGCTCCGCGAGTCCGCGTTCCATGCAGGTGAGGGGTATCGGTGCCGCGCCGAGATCCACCGGCACGAATTCCAGCAACCGCGCGCCCTGCGCCTTCGCGCCCGCCACATCGCGACCGTGTCCGAAGACCTCGAGGTAGTAGTCATCGATGTAGGTGCCCCAGGTGAGCCAATCCGTAGCGGTATCCAGATCCGCCTGCCCGGCATCCGGTCCCATACCCGCGGTGGCCAAAGCGAAGTCGAAATCGCGCAGATCCCGCTCGCGCCACAGCGGACGCGCGGCGCCGGGGACCGGTTCGAACAGGCCGATCTCCTGTGCCCAGCGCACCGTGTGCTCACGGGCAGCGTCGAGCAGCGGATTGATCCGCACCTCGAACGGCAGCGAAAGACCCTGTGTCCCAGAGGAACCCGCGTGCTCGACCAGCGAAGGCGGGAACTGCTTGACCCGCTTCGGGCCGAGACTGTCGAGGCTGGGTTTGGTCAAACCGATAGTGGCACTGAGGAACGGGAGCCCGACCCTTTCGGTGTTGGCGTGGGCGTTCATATAGCGGCTCGATCGCATATGCCACTCGTGCCCGCCGGACTGCCAGTCCTGCAAACCCTTCACGTAGGCGGCCACCGCCCACTGCTCCTGCGGCGTCGCGGCGGATTCGATGAGCAGGGCGGGCACCTCGGTGAGTGCCGTGTGCTCGAACTGCTGCATGCGCGAGGTGACCATATCGTTGACCGCCGTCGCCGCACGCTGGGTGGGATAGCCGAAATAGTTCTCCACCACCAGGATCGCGTTGGCGTTCTCGCCCTCCTGCCGCACCTCGCGCTCATAGGAGAAGATGTCGTTGCGCAGGTGGACGGCATCGGCGAAGGTGTCGCGCAGGACCCGCAGGGGTCTGCTGTCCACCAGGCGCGGCGGCAGTTCGGCGCCCGCGGCATGTTCCACCAGATCGGCCGACCAGGGCGCGCCGCCCACCTTGCGGCGCATCTCGAAGTACTCGATCGGATTGGCGATCCGACCCGCCGCGATATTGGCCAGTTCCCAGCGGGATTCGACCAGCAGTGCCCAGTTGCTCGCCGCGAAGCGCCGCTGCCAAGCGGGTGACATGGCGGGCGCGGTCCGCGTCCACAGGTCGGCCAGGCCGCGTTCCACCGGATTGGTCGGCTCCGGCGGTGCGCCGCCGCCGACAGGTGTGAAGTCCCGCAGCCGGTCCAGGTATTGCTTCGCGCCTGCGGTGTCGCGGGTGCGCTTGTAGAGCTCCAGGAAGTGGTCGTCGAAGTAGAACACCCAGGTGTACCAGTCGGTAATGAGATTCAGTTCCCGCTCATCGCAATCGGGATGGGTGTAGGCGCACAGCAGTCCGTAGTCGTGTCGCTCCAGATCCTGTTCGCTCCAGATGTGGACGCCCTGCTGATCCTCGAAGAAGCCCATCTCGCGCGCCCACTCCCGTGTATGCGCGCGGGCCGCCGCCACATGGGGATTGAGCCGAGCGGGATAGGACATGTAGAACTCGGGCAACTGGAACGGTTCAATTGTCATCCTGCGGTCCTCACCTGGGATGGCCGGCGCTGGTCGGCGACGGATACGACTGAGCAGGCTCAGCGAAGCTGCCTTGGGACAAACACTCGAGCGAATTGACAAGTGCGGCAGATACATTCCAGCAACACGAATGATAGGACCGGAACCGCCCGCCGTGGCCCGAATGCCGAAACCGATACGAATACCGTTGCGCGGTAACGAATCAGGATCGATCGACCGACACACCCATCCGAGACATCGCGCCGGATTGTCCGAGTTCGTCCACCGTGCCGCTCTCGGACGGCGCATTTCCCAATGGGTCGACCTCGACGTGCCTGGCATAGCGCTGCGCGAGAACGGCGCAGGTGAACAACTGGATCTGATGAAACAGCATGAGCGGCAGCACGATCATTCCGATGGGATGACCGGCGAACAGGACCGAGGCCATGGGCAGTCCCGTCGCCAGACTCTTCTTGGAGCCGCAGAAGGTGACCACGATGCGGTCGGCGCGAGCGAAGCCGAACAGCCGGGCGCTCAGCGTCGTCGCGCACAGCACGAAGGCGAGCAGGCAGGCGCACACCACCGCCGTGATCAACAATGTCGTGGGCGAGAGCGACTTCCAGATACCCTCCGTCATCCCCGCGCTGAATGCCGCGTAGACGACAAGATAGACCGAGCCCCGATCCACCGACCCGACCACCGCGGCGTGCCGCAGCAGCCAGGTCAGCCGGGGGCGCAGCACCTGCCCCGCCAGGAACGGCACCAGCAACTGCACCACGATCAGCGCCACCGAGCCGAGTGGAACCCGCACCTCCCCCGTCGTTTTCATGAGCAACACCACCAGCAGCGGGGTCACGAACACCCCGACCAGATTCGACAATGAGGCCCCCACCACCGCGCCCGCCACATTCCCTCGGGCCATCGAGGTGAAGGCGATGGACGACTGCACCGTTGAGGGGACCAGACACAGGAACAGCACCCCGGTGTATAGATCGGCGGGCAGCAGCGAGGGCGATAGCGGGCGCAGTAGCAGGCCGAGCAGCGGGAACAGGACGAAGGTGGTGCCGAGCACGCTCGCATGCAACCGCCAGTGTCGCAGTCCGGCCAGCGCCTCGCGGGGCGCCAGGCGCGCGCCATAGAGGAAGAACAGGACGGCGATGGCGATCTTGGTGGCCCAATCGAGGGCATCGGCCGCCGTGCCGCGCGCGGGCAGCAGGGCGGCGACCGCCACCGTGGCGAGGATGCCCAGCATGAAACCGTCGATGTGCAATTTGGCTAAGAGCTTCACCTTTCGAACGCTAGGAGCCCTGGCCATCATCGCGAAAGACGTTCGACCCGATATCTCTGATCGCGAATCATGATAGGTTCGCGAGGTGTTCGATCCCGAACTGCTGCGCACCTTCCTCGCCGTCGAGCGCGCGGGCGGCTTCACCGCCGCCGGGCGGCTGCTCGGCCTGCGGCAGTCCACCGTCAGCGGTCATATCGCACGGCTCGAGCAGGCGACGGGCCGCGAACTGATCCGCCGCGACACCCGCAATCTCGCACTCACCGCCGACGGCGCGGCCATGGTCGGTTTCGCCCGCGCCATCCTCGACGCCCAAGCCCGCGCCGCCGCGTACTTCTCCGGTTCGACACTCACCGGCCTGATCCGCCTCGGCGCCTCCGACGATGTGATGGCCCTGGAACTGCCCGATATCCTGATGGAATTCCAGCGCACCCATCCCGGCGTCGACCTCGAACTCACCGTCGGGATCAGCGAACATCTCAAAACCCGCATGGCGGCCGGGGAACTCGACCTCGTCTTCGGCAAGCGCCTCCCCGGCGAACGCCACGGTGAACTGCTCTGGCGCGACAAGCTGACCTGGGCGGGCCGACCCGCGACGCCGCCGCTCGAGGATCCGGTCCCCCTCGTCACCTACCCCGCGCCGAGCCTCACCCGCCGCCGCGCCCTCGCCGCCCTCGAACAGGCGGGCCGCACCTGGCGCATCGCCTGCGTAAGCGACAGCCTGCTCGGCCTGCGCGCGGCAGCCCTTGCCGGACTCGGTGTCGTCGTGCACGCCGAATCCGTACTCCCCGAAGGACTTTCCCCCCTCCCCGACCCGGCCCTGCCCGAACTCGGCGACCTCGAATTCGTCCTCATGCACCGCCGCACCCGCCGCACCGATCCGGAACAGGCCCTTTCCGACCTCATCGCCGCCAACACCGGGCGACTGCGCCACCCCGCCATCGACGCACCCTGATCCCCTCGGCTCCAGGCGAATTCGCGCCGCTACCAGCGAAGGACGACACCGATTTCCCGGTGCTCTCCTTCGCCGTAAAAATCACCCGTGGGTAGAAAACCGAGTCCCTTGTAGAACGGCTCGGGGCCGGCAGCGCCTTGCCCGTAGGAGGTGTAAAGCTCGTTGATGCCACGGGCTTTCAGATCCGCGACGATCAAGTCGATGGCCTTGCGGCCCACGCCTTTGCTCTGGAACGGCCCGGCCACCATCATGCGCCAGAGAAACACGCCGTGGCAGTCGAAACCTTCGTCGTAGTCGTAGCCGGTGTGCAGCATGACGAATCCGGCCGGGGATTCGCCGACATAGATGGCGCGGAACCAGGCGTTCTCCGAGAAGTGCGCCTCGGCAATGGATATCGCGTTGTCGGCGACCATATCCCGCTGCTCTTCGGTGAGCGTCTCGGACAGGTCGCAGATCGCGCCCACCGTCCGCCCGGTGACCCGGCGCAGGGTGACCTTCCTGTCGTCCTGGACGTGGTGCACCTCATCAGAAATCGTCACGGATCGAATGTATCAGCGACGATCGTCATGGATTCGATACAGGCGAAACCCGCTGCGGGGACCCGCTGCACCGCGCGAACCGGACCGACCGCCCGGCTCGAATCCGCTACGCGTTCGATCCTCGGCGCGGCAGAATATTCGACGACGAATGTTCCAGGTGAGCTGTCATTCGGCAGTTCACTCCGCCCACCACCTAGGGGCGCGAGGACATGCATCGAGATGGCAAACGCCCGAAAGGGCTCTCGGTTTCCGCGCTGGCGGCGGTAGCGAACCCGTCGTACTCGCGCATCGACACCTGGAATCTGCTCGACGACGCGTGCCGCAGGCTCGCCGAGGTCAACCGGGCCGGACTCGACACCGCCCACGAGACCGCGGTGGTACGGCGCCTGCTCGACCGCCTCGGCGCGTACGAGCGGTACTGGCTCTACCCCGGCGCGGCGCGACTGGCAGCCTTCCGCGGCTACCTCGCCGATCTGGCCACGGCGCGACTCACCGAGGAGGTGTCGCTGGCCGTGCGTCTGCTCTCCGAGTACGGCGACGGCGCGACCGCCTTCAACAACTCCGCCCCCCTGGCCGATCAGGAGCTGGTGGCCCGGACCGAGCAGCGGCAGTACTTCACCGTGGTCCTCGGCGACGATTCCCCACCCGAATCACCCGACAGCCTCGCCGAGCGTCTGCGGGCGCTGCGCGATCCGTCCGACGATGTGCGCTTCGAACTGCTCGTGGTGTCGAGCATCGAGGACGCGATCGCCGCCGTCGCATTGAACGGCGAGGTCCAGGCCGCGATCATCCGGCACGACCTACCGCTGCGCTCGCGCGACCGGGTCCCGCTGATGACCACGCTGCTCGGCGTCAATACCGGCGTCGCCGTGACAGAGCGCACCGCCAACTGGGTGGAGTGCGGCGAGTGGATCAGGGAACTGCGGCCCCATATCGACCTATACCTGCTCACCGACGAGTCGATCGCCGCCGAACCCGAGGACGAGCCGAACGTCTACGACCGCACCTTCTATCGACTCAACGATGTCACCGACCTGTACAGCACCGTGCTGGCCGGTTTCCGACTCCGGTTCGCCACACCGTTCTTCGACGCGCTGCGCGCCTACGCGGCCGCGCCGGTCGGTCAATTCCACGCGCTGCCGGTCGCGCGCGGCGCCAGCATCTTCAATTCGAAGTCGTTGCAGGACATGGGCGAGTTCTACGGCCGCAATATCTTCATGGCCGAGACGTCGTCCACCTCCGGCGGGTTGGATTCGCTGCTCGACCCACACGGCACCATCCGAACAGCCATGGACAAGGCCGCGCGGACGTGGCGGGCCAATCAGACATATTTCGTCACCAATGGGACCTCGACCGCGAACAAGATCGTCGTGCAGGCGCTGACCCGCCCCGGCGATATCGTGCTGATCGACCGCAACTGCCACAAATCCCATCACTACGGCCTGGTGCTGGCCGGGGCGTACCCGCTGTACCTGGACGCCTACCCGCTCGAGCCGTTCGCCATGTACGGAGCCGTCCCGCTGCACACCATCAAACGCGTGCTGCTGGACCTCGAGGCGGCCGGTCAACTGGATCGGGTGCGCATGCTGCTGCTCACCAACTGCACCTTTGACGGCATCGTCTACAACCCGCGACGGGTGATGGAGGAGGTGCTGGCGATCAAACCGGATATCTGCTTCCTGTGGGACGAGGCGTGGTACGCCTTCGCCACCGCGGTGCCGTGGGCGCGGCAGCGGACCGCGATGGTCGCCGCCGAACAGCTCGAGGCGATGCTGTCCTCGCCCGAATACGCCGAGGACTACCGCACCTGGCGCGCGTCGATGCAGGGAATCGACCGCGCCGAATGGCACAACCACTGGCTGCTGCCCGATCCGGAACGGGCGCGAATCCGCGTGTAGCCACGCATTCCACCCACAAATCGCTGTCCGCGCTGCGGCAGGCGTCGATGATCCATGTCCGCGACCAGGATTTCAAAGCCCTGACCAGGGAGTCTTTCGGTGAGGCGTTCCTGACCCACACCTCGACCTCGCCCAATCAACAGCTGCTGGCGTCCTTGGATCTGGCACGCCGCCAAGTCGATATCGAGGGCTTCCTGCTGGTTCGCAATGTCTACGATATGGCGCTGGTCTTCCGGCACCGGGTCCGCAAGGACCGGCTGATCGGCAAATGGTTCCGCATTCTCGACGAGGACGACTTGGTGTCCCAGGAGTTTCGCCCCTCCGCGGTCAGCTCGTACCGGGAGGTCAGGCAGGGCGGACTGGCCGAGTGGAATGAGGCGTGGCGGTCGGATCAGTTCGTGCTCGACCCGACGCGGGTCACCCTGTTCATCGGCAAGACCGGTATGAACGGATTCGAATTCCGCGAGAAAGTACTGATGGACCGGTTCGGTATCCAGATCAACAAGACCTCGATCAATAGCGTGCTACTGATCTTCACCATCGGCGTCACCTGGTCGAGCGTGCACTATCTGCTCGATGTGCTGCGCCGGATCGCCGACGATCTCGACCGCAGTCGGGACGCGGCGGGCCGGGCTGATCGGGCGCTGCACGAACGCCGAGTCCGGGAGATCACCGAGGATCTGCCCGCACTCCCCGACTTCAGCGCGTTCGACCGCGCATTCCGACCCGATGGCGACAGCTCGTTCGGCGATATGCGCGCGGCCTTCTATGCCGGGTACACCGAATCCGATCGGGAACATATCCTGCTCGGCGATGCCGGGCGACAGATCGCCAAAGGTAGGACGCTGGTATCCACCACCTTCGTCGTCCCCTACCCGCCCGGATTCCCGGTTCTGGTTCCGGGGCAGGTGATCTCGACGGAGATCCTGTATTTCCTGGCCGAGCTCGATGTGAAGGAAATTCACGGATACAACCCGGACCTCGGGCTTTCGGTATTCACCGAGGAGGCGCTTGCCCGATTGGCGGCGGATCGGCAAGGGGTCCTAGTCTCCGACCAGTCCGACCCACAGGTAGTCCCGCGCTCTGGTGACAGCGACAAGGTGTTGGCGGGCGAGTAGTTCGGCCCGGTCGCGGTCGGCTGGGTTGTTGCCTCGCGGAATTGGTTCCGCGATTCGGAAGACTGCGGCGAAGTCGAGGCCCTTCGCGCGATAAACCGTCCCTACCTCTATCGCGCTGTGCTGAGTGCCGTTGTAGTGCTCCAAAAGCAGTGCGGACAACCCGGCCGACTCGAGGACCTGCTGGTAGTGGGCGGCCTCGTGGTTGGTGTTGACCAGTACCGCGCAATTCGAGGCGGTCATCCCCGATTCGGTGATCGCGCGGACCAGTTCGGTGTCCAGATCGGCACGGGGAATGGACTTTTCGATCACCGTGCCACCGTCGAGCACCCCGTCGCTGTCACGAAGTACGAATCCGGTGCCACCGTCCAGGTCGTCCACCGTATCGGCGGCTTCGATCCGCTTCGCGTAGCGCAGAATCGCGGCGCGATTGCGGAAGTTGGTGCGCAACACTCGACCACGCCCCGCGAGCGGGATTCCCGCGTCGGACAGCTTCCAGCCGCCGGAATACACCTGCTGCTGCCCATCGCCCACCAGGAGCAACTGTGCCTCGGAGCCGCCACCCGCGATCTCGAGAACCAACCGGAGCTCTTGGAGCGTGAAATCCTGCACCTCGTCCACCACAACCATGCCGAACTTCTCGGCACCGACGAGCGGACGAATGCGCAATTCCGCGATCGCCTTGCGCACAATATCGTTGAAGTCATCGAGGTTCTTCTCGGCGAGGCGGGCCTGATACGGCAGGTAGAAGTTGTCCCAAACCAGCTTCTTGCGCGGGCCGGAGAGCCTGACCCCATCGCGACCGGGCCTACTGATCTTCTCGTAGTCATCGAACGAGTCGATGCCTCGACCCTTGATCACCCGCTTGACCTCGTCCTCCCAATAATTTCGATCGGTATCCGGGATTCGGCTCAGCTCATGGCGACCTGCGCTCCAAGCACGGGCGAACGCAGTCACGACCTGACCATCTTCCGCCAAATCGAACTTCACCCGGCGGCGGTTCAGGAACCGCATCGCCCAGGCATGCAGGCCGATGAATTCCGCGCGATCCGCGTGCCGCTCGGCGATGCGCGCGAATCCCGACTGATGATGTGCGGGCAAGGTTTTGACGAAACTCGTGAACAACAGTTTTCCGGGATTGTTCTTGGCGAACCGCGCCATTCGGTGCAGCGCCACCACGGTCTTGCCCGTGCCCGCCGGGCCGCTGAATCGAGCCGGACCGTTGAAATTTACGGAGACATAACCGAGTTGGTCCGGATCGAGGAAGGTCATCCACTCCTCGAACGGGCGCCGCAGCACCCGGGTCCGCTCGTCCTCGCGCAACTCCTCGACACCGAAAAGTCCATCCGCCGAGGTTATTTCGGCCCTGGGCGCATTCGCGGTCGATATCCACGAATACTGCTGATCTCGCGCGAGCACTGCCGCCACACAGTCCCGCGCGCGCTGCGGCGTGAGCTTCTGCTCGCCGTTCAGCAAGGTCGATCGCATCGTCGTCTCGTCCACCGCGAGATACGGATCGTGCGCTTGTGTCCGAACCGCCTTGCCCATCAGCAACATCACCTCGAGCATGTGCGGCACATACTGGCGGCGGCCGAGCAGGAGCCCACCGAAGGTCTCCTCGGCGTATCGGCGAATTCGACGCAACTGCTCGATTTCCGGGATGTCGTCGGTGAAGACGAGGGCATAGACCCCGGTTCGACCGACCGCGAAAGCCACAGGCCGACCGCGCAGCACTCCGGAGCGGTGCACCAGCAGTTGCCACCCACTCTCCATCAGCGGAACGGAAAGGAATCTGCGCTGTGGCGCGGAGAGATGCGGCAAACCCGCGAGTTGCTCCTCGGCCCACCGCCGACGACGTTCCCTACCGATATCCGACATCTCGAACCCCCGATCAATCTCCGCAACGGATTGAGCCTTGTACCAAGGTAGCCGAGGCACGGACGGCCGCGTAGGCGAATGATGTTCTGCGGCATCGCATTCGACCGGCAGGAGCACGGGCAGCCCACATACCGTCGAGTCCGCACCGCGCTCCGGTGAGCGAACCGGCACAGGGCTCGCACGCCCCACCTGTGTCATCGTGAAACTGTCGATTCCAATGAGTATTCCGAGAGAAGGACGCGGCGATGGGGGACGAGACCGAGGCCACGCGGTTGCGGACGGCGATCGGCAAGCCGATTTTCAATCCCGTGCTCAAAAGTTGGGTCGGGGCCGGGGTCACCGATTACGAGATGTATTTGCGGACGTCGGATCTGTTGGCATTGCAGACGGCGCACGAGGATCTCACCGATTCCGATGAGCTGATGTTCCAGATCGTGCATCAGGCACAGGAGATTTGGCTGAAGCTTTTGGCCCACGAACTGGTCGACGTGGTCGGAGAATTGGATTCCCATGCGCTGTGGGAGGTTTCGGCGCGGTTGGCACGGGTGGCGCGCATCGCCGATTGTCTCGCCGAGGAGCTGCGGGTGCTCGAGACCATGACGCCGGACACCTACCAGGTGATTCGGCGCAGTCTCGGCCAGGGCAGCGGGCAGGAGTCGCCCGGTTTCAATGCGGTGCTCACGGCGGCGGAATATGTGGCGGCGGCATTGGATCGGCTGCTCGAGCGCGAGGGGATCGCGCTCACCGACGTGTACGGCGCGACACCACCGCAGCATCTCAAGCGGGTCTGCGAATTGCTGGTCGATCTGGATGAGCGCTTCCAGATGTGGCTGGTCGGTCATTTCATGTTGGTGCGCAGGACTATCGGGGTCGGGCGCGGGGTCAACGCCCTCGACGGTGTGCCGACCGCGGTACTTACGGGTCGGATGACCAAACCCCTGTTCCGCAAGCTGTGGCAGTCCAGAACCGAGCTCACCGCGAGCTGGCATGCCGGGGGCGGGTACGCGCCGGGCGCCGAGCGGAGTTCGCGATGAACGACCGAATCGCCGCCCTCCGCGCGGAGTTCCCGGTGCTGCGGTCCGGTATCTATCTCAACAGCAATTCCACCGGTGCGATCCCGCGCGATGTCGAGCAGGTACTGCGCCGCTACTGGGATACGCTGCGGGACTGGCGCGACGATGCCTGGTCGGGTTGGCTCGACGAACTCGACGGCTATCTGCGCGCTCTCGCCGAATTCCTCGGCGCACCAGTGGATTCGATCGTGACCGAGGCGAATCTGACCACGCTGCTCGGCAGGCTCGCCACCTGTTTCGACTTCGACGGTCCGCGCCGCGAAGTGCTCATCACCAATCGCGAGTTCCCTACTGTCCCTTTCCTGTGGCGGGGTTTCGCCCGCTACGGCGCACAGGTGGAGATCGCCGATTTCGACACCGGGGCGGTGCTCGCGGCGCTCAGTGCGCGCACCAAGCTCGTCTGCGTCGCGCACGGCAGCTACACCACCGGTGGACTGCTGGACCTGAACCGCATAGTGGCCGCCGCCCATGCCGTGGGCGCCGAGGTGATTGTGGACGCGTTCCAAACCGTCGGAACCGTACCGCTGAATATGGGCACGCTAGGCGTCGACTACCTCCTCGGCGGCTCACACAAGTGGCTGTGCGGCGCGCACACCGCCTTCCTGTACATCCGCCCCGACCTAATACCGACCCTGCGTCCCGCCGCCACCGGTTGGTTCGCCGGTGCCGACCCGCTCACTTTCCGTCCCACCGAGGACTGGGCCGACAGCGCCAGGCGACTCGCGGGCGGCACACCTATTCCATTGACCGCCATGATCTCCAGGCTCGGGCTCGACCTGCTCGCGACCTTCGGCGCCGAGGCGATCCGGGATCACTCGCTGCGCTGCACCGATCGCGTCATCGCGCGCGCCGACGCGGCGGGTATCCCGATCCGCACACCCCGACAGCACGAATGTCGGGGCGGCATAGTCACTCTCGCCTTCCCCGGCGACCGCGTGGTCAAACAGCGGCTCGCCGACCGCGAAATGGTCTGCAGCTGGCGAGATGGCCTGCGAATCGCCCCACACATCTACAACACTCTCGATGAGGTGGATGCCTTCATGGACGCGCTCATCGCCGCGAGACAGGAACTCTCCGAATGAACCTGCCCTCCAGGGCGTTACTCAGCCTGCTCTTCCACGGCGAGAAGGCCGTCGATGCCGTTGGCACGGCGCTCGATCTCGGCATCCTCGACGCAGTCGACTCCGAACCCACCACCCTCGGCGAACTGAGCGAGCGCTTCGGCCTCGTTCCCATGCGCCTGTACAAACTTCTCGACTGCCTGGAATGCCTCGGCCTCGTCACCCGGACCGCGTCGAATACCCTGCACGACACCGAATATCGCGCCACCGACGGTGCCCGCGCCGCCGCCGTCGATGTCCTCGGACCGGACTCCATCGAACGCGATCGCGACAGCTATCCGTGGCGGACCCTGCACGGCAACCTCCCCGCCGTCCTCGCGGGCCGACACGGCATTCCCGCAAGTGATTTCGCCTGGCCCCCGCAAACCCCGGACCAGATCGCCGGATTCGAGCGAAGTATGGCCGCCGGAATCGCACCCATCGCCGAGTCGTTTCGCATGAACACCGAAACCCTCTGGCCGCCAGGGCAGTTCCGACTACTCGATATCGGCGGCGGCGACGGCACCCTGGCCGCGCACCTGCTCGACCACCACCCGGACCTACGCGTCGATATCTACAACCTGCCCGCCGTGGCGCCCCTGGTATCGGTCACCCGCGCCGCGTGCCCGCACAGCCGACGCCTCGGTTTCGTGGGCGGCGACTTCTTCGCCGACCCACTGCCCACCGGCTATGACGCCCTCGCATTCGTCCGGGTGCTGCACGATTGGCCGCTCCCCGAGGCCCGCCTACTCCTCGAAAAGGCTCACCGCGCCCTACCGCCCGGCGGTCGCCTGCTCATCTGCGAGGAATTCCGCGACCCGGAGCGCTTGGCCCGCCAGTTCTTCTGGTCCTATTTCCTGATCGGGGTGGATACCTGCACCAGCCTCCTGCGTGCCGCCACCGAATACCACCGACTCCTCACGGACCTCGGATTCCACGAAATCCGCATTCTTCCAGGCCCTTTCGACATCATTGTCGCGACAAAGCCGTAGCGGAGGCGCTACACCGCGACAAACCGGCGGGGACCGTCGGTGGTGAGGATGCGCCCGAAGGACATATTGGGGAAGTGGGCGGCGGCCAGCAGATCTTCGGTATTCGCGGCCTCGTCCGCGATGCGGTTGCGCAATGCGGACGCGGCGGCGTGATCGACATCCCAGATGACTTCCCAATCGCGCTCCTCGAATTGCACCACCGAATGGACAATATCGCCGAGCAGCAGCGCGCGGCGACCACCGGAGGACGCGATATAGATCGTGGAGCCGGGCGTATGACCGGGTGCGTGTCGGGCATCGAGTCCGGGCGCGATGGTGAAGTCGGCGTCGAAGAGTTCGAGCTGGTCGACGATGGGCGTGAGTTTGTCGACAGCGGCTTGGCTGCGCCGCGGTCCCGCGACGAAGTGATCCCAATCCGCCTGATGGACACGGTAGGTCGCACTCGGGAAGACGGGGGCGTCACGGTGCGAGGCCCAGCCGACGTGATCGAAGTGCAGGTGAGTGAAGACGACATCAGCAATCGGCTGCAACCATCGCGCGCGGCCGGAGATTCCCGCACACCGCAATGGATTCCGTCGCCGGTGGCGAACCTGTCGAAAACCCGCTGATCCGGAACGAGTCGTGCCAAGATCAAACCGGTCGGTTCTGTCCACTGATACAGAGGAGAACCAAAGATGATCCGGAAGTCTGCGTGCGTCGCGCTGACAAGCCTCGCGGCGACCGCACTCATTGGAGCCCTACCGGCGGGGACCGCGTCGGCCGACTCGAATCCGCAGCGCTGCACCGCCGCGAGCACAGCGTCGACCGAATATCGAACGTGCGCCGGGCACACGCCGCAGACAACTGCGGTCGCGGACCGATCCGCCCTAAAGCCTCCGGCACCCCCCGAGAAGGAACCCCGCCCGCCACAACCTGGACCTCCTCCACCCCCGGCGCCCGGTTTCATCTTCGACACCGAGGACTGCGTGACGGAGTTCCACATCATCACCGGAAGCGACTGCATTTTCGAGTGAATTCGAGCGCCGGACGGCTCGATGTGCCGCCGTCCGGTGGCGCGTGCGGGATCGCGCCACCACGATATGGCGCACACCACGCCCACATTCGAAGAGCCGTTTTCCATACGGATCCGAAGTCGCCCGAACACCCGGTATTTCGACGTATCCGCCTTCGTATCGATATCCGCCTAGTAGCATGGCAGGCGATCCGCATTCGGGTGCGCTTGCACATATCAGCCGAGATAGCGGCTCGCGACTCCAATCTCCGCGCACACCAATTGAACTCGCCGGATCAACTGAGAATCGAACCAAGGAACGCACGTGGCGAACATTTTTCGCAAATGTTCCTAGATTTGTTCGACGAAAAGCCACCGAATACCGCGAGCCATGCCAGAATGAGACCGTTCGGTTTCCATCCAACCAGCGAAGGGATCTACGCATGCTCACACGCAAGTCTGCCTGTGTTGTCTTGGCCGGTCTGACGGCAACCACTTTCCTCGGATTGATTCAGACGGGTGTCGCCTCCGCCAACACCAACAGTCAGGCCAGCGTTTCTACAGTTGCCTATCAGGATGACGATGATGAAGGCGACGCCACTCTCATTCAGGACGACGAGGACGAGGGCGACGCCACCCTCATCCAGGACGACGAGGACGAGGGCGACGCCACCCTCATTCAAGACGACGAAGACGAAGGCGACGCCACCCTCATCCAGGACGACGATGAAGCCGAAGTCGAAGCGACAGGCGGCGGTGCGCAAGCAGGCGCCGAATAGGAACTGATTCCAACCGCTAAACCCCAACCGTGTGCCCCGGCCGCCCGACCGGGGCACACGGTTGCGCCTATTCGCCTCCGACTCCTCGCATGCCGTCCCGCTCACCAAGGCAATAGCGCAGGCGGGCAATGCGATTGCCTATGCGGCCACTCGGCATTGCCGCGACGGCGACGCCCACCGCTCACCGAGCCCGCCGCACTCGCCCTTCATCCCAGACCGGCGTATCCCGCTCGTACACCGATCCGTCGGCGCCGAACACCAGATACCGATCGAATCCGCGCGCGAACCAGCGGTCGTGGGTCACCGCGATGACGGTGCCATCGAATTCGGCGATCGCCTCTTCCAACGCGTCGGCGGAATGCAGGTCCAGGTTGTCGGTCGGCTCGTCGAGCAGAAGCATTGTCACACCGGAGAGTTCGAGCAGCAGGATCTGTAGCCGGGCCTGCTGGCCGCCGGACAGATCGTCGTACCGCTGTTCGGCGGCACGTGCCAGACCGTACCGGTCGAGGACGCGACTCGCGGCCTCCCGCCCCATGCCATCGCGATGTTCATTGCCCAGGTGCAGGATTTCGAGCAGCGTCTTGCCCATGAGATCCGGGCGCGCGTGGGTCTGCGCGAAATAGCCGGGGCGGACCCTGGCCCCGAGGGCGGCGGATCCGGTGTGCGGGACGGGCGCGATATCCCACTCCTGGATGGGCAGATGTTCGGTCTCGGGATCACTGCCACCGCCCGCGAGCAGGCGAAGGAAATGCGACTTCCCGGATCCGTTGGCCCCCAGCACCGCAACGCGGTCGCCGTACCAGATCTCAGTGGAGAACGGACGCATCAGCCCGGTGAGTTCCAGGTCGGTACAGACGAGTGAGCGTTTGCCGGTGCGACCGCCCCGCAACCGGACCGTGACGTTCTGGCGCAGCGGAATCGCCTCGGGCGGGCCGGCCTCCTCGAATTTCGCGAGTCTGGTCTGTGCCGCGTGGTAGCGGGCGGCCATGCCGTCGTTGTATTTCGACTTCTCGCGCAATCGCAGCACCAGGGCGCGCAGTTTGACGTGGTTCTCGTCCCAGCGCCGCCGCAACTCCTCTAGTCGGGCATTGCGATCCTCGCGCGCCTGCTGATAGTTGGCGAAACCGCCGCCGTGGATCCACGCCGTCGCACCGCTGACGCCGGGTTCCAAGGTGACGATCCTGGTGGCCGCGTTCGCGATCAGCTCCCGGTCGTGGCTGATGAACAGCACCGATTTCGACGATTCGGCGATCCGGCGCTCGAGCCACTGCTTGCCGGGGACATCGAGGTAGTTGTCCGGCTCGTCCAGGAACAGCAACTCGTCCGGCCCGGCGAACAGGGCCTCCAGCACCACCCGCTTCTGCTCGCCGCCGCTGAGGGTGCGCACCGAGCGCCATTTGGCGCGATCGAAGGGTATGCCGAGCGCCGCCGTGGTGACCCCGTCCCAGAACGCCTCGACCTCGTACCCGCCGAGATCGACCCAGTCGCTCAGGGCGTGGGCGTAGGCGAGCTGGGTCGGCTCCTCGTCGCGTTCGATGAGCGCGTTCTCGGCCGCGTCCAGTGCCAGGGCGGCCTCGCGAACGGCCTTGCCCGCCACCGAGATCAGCAGATCGCGCACGGTGGACTCGTTGTCGACCTTGCCGATGAACTGCCGCATCACGCCGAGTGATCCGGATCTGGTGATGGCGCCGCCGTCGGGGGTCAGGTCACCGACGATGAGGCCGAGCAGGGTGGTCTTCCCGGTTCCGTTGGGGCCGATGAGTGCGGCTTTGACGCCCTCGCCGATCCGGAAACTCACCCCGTCGAGGAGTTGGCGTCCGTCGGGGAGGAAGTAGTCGAGGTCAGCGATATCTATGTGGGCCATGGCCCGTCAAGGCAACCGCACCACTGCCCGTCGGCACAACCGAATTTCTCCGATCCGACTATAGGACAGATGTACATGTACATTTGTCCGCGAAGGAGGTGTCGTGTCCGAGAACCGAACCCCACGCAGGCGCGATCCGGCGGGCAGACGGCGGCTGATCGTCGATACGGCCGCCGAGTTGATCATCGAGCGGGGTGGTAGGGCGTTGACCCATCGCCTGGTGGCCGAACGCGCGGGCGTCCCGCTCGGTTCCACGACACACTACTTCGCCACCCTGGACGATCTGCGCGAGGAGGCGTTGCACCGACTCGCCCAGGAGTCCGCAGGCTGGTTGGCGAGGGTCCGCATGGCGTTCACCGACCGCGCGAGCGCGCCCGCCGCCCTCGCCGCACTACTGCACGACTATCTGCGCGACACCCGAGTCGTGCACGCGGACCACGCGATCGCGACCGAGGCGCTGCTCGATCCGGAACTGCGTGCGCTGTCGCTGCGCTGGTTCGACGGCTTGGTCGAGGCGCTGACCCCACACCTCGGCCCGACACGGGCCACCGCCGTGGCCGTGTTCGTCGACGGCACGTCATGGCATGCGGCGCTGCACGACGAACCGCTGTCCGGCGACACGCTCACCGACGCACTGACCGCACTGTGCACCGGAGCACAGCCATGACCGCCACCCTGTCGTCCGCCCGCCGCTGGTCGGCCGTGGCGGTGCTGTCGGCGGGGTGATCATGTTCGTCGTCGCGGGCGCGGTCTATCTGATCACCCCGAAGGGTACGGACATCACCACCCAGCAGCACTGATTCCTAATCGACTGCCGGGACACGGGTCAGGGCCGCATCGATACGGTCCTGAGCGAGTTCGAAATCGGTCATCTCGCCGGAGAGATACAGATCGTAGGCGGCCATATCGAAGTGGCCGTGTCCGCAGAGCGCGGTGAGCAGCACCTTCTCGGTGTCGGATTCGGCGCAGCGCCGGGCCTCCTCGATGACGGCGGCCAGCGCGTGCGCGGGCTCGGGAGCCGGGACTATGCCCTCGGTGCGGGCGAATTCCACCGCCGCGGCGAAGCATTCGCGCTGCGGTTTGGCGACCGCCTCCATCAGGCCGAGGTGGTATATGTGCGACAGCAGCGGCGACATGCCGTGGTATCGCAGACCGCCCGCGTGCACCGGATCCGGAATGAAGTCGTGGCCCAGGGTGTACATCTTCAGCAGCGGGGTGAGGCCGCCGGCATCGCCGAAATCGTAGGTGTACTCACCTCGGGTGAACGTGGGGCAGGCCGCGGGTTCGACGGCGCGAATCACCGGATCGGCTCGGCCCGCGAGCTTCTCGCGCAGGAATGGCAGGAACAGCCCGGCGAAATTCGAGCCACCGCCGGTGCAGCCGACAATCAGATCGGGCGCTCGCTCCCCCGCCGCCGCGAACTGCGCCAACGCTTCCTGCCCGATGACGGTCTGGTGCAGCAGTACATGATTGAGCACGCTGCCCAGCGCGTAACGGGTATTCGGTGCCGCCCCCGCCGCCTCCACCGCCTCGCTGATCGCGATGCCGAGGCTACCCGGCGAATCCGGGTCGACGGCAAGCACATTCGCGCCCGCTGCGGTCAGCGACGACGGGCTGGGATGCACCTTCGCGCCCCAGGTGCGCATCAGCGTGGCGCGGTGCGGCTTCTGAGCGTAGGAGGCGCGCACCATCCAGACCTCGCAGTCGAGCCCGAATTGGGCGCAGGCGAAGGCCAGCGAGCTGCCCCACTGGCCCGCGCCGGTCTCCGTGGTCAGGCGTTCGGTGCCTGCGATCGAGTTGTAATAGGCCTGGGGGACAGCGGTATTCGGCTTGTGCGAACCGGCCGGGGAACCGCCCTCGTATTTGTAGTAGATCCGCGCGGGCGTGCCGAGCGCGCGTTCGAGCCTGCGCGCCCGATACAGCGGCGTCGGCCGCCACAGCCGATAGACGTCGAGCACCGCGTCGGGGATATCGATGTAGCGGTCCGCGCTCATCTCCTGAGCGATGAGCTCCGGCGGGAACAACCCGGACAGGTCCTGGGGGCCGACCGGGTTGTGTGTGGCCGGATGCAACGGCGGCGGGGGCGGTGCGGGCAGATCGGGGACGACGTTGTACCAGTGCCGCGGGATATCCGACTCGCCAAGCACGATCTTCGTACGCTCGTCCATCGTGTCTCCCAGCGTCGGGATCAGGATCCCGATACCCTACCCCGCGAGCATGCGTCCGACGTCGGTTCGCGAGCGGTCAGCGCGCCAGCAGATGTTTGGCGACAATGAATCCCGAACCGCCCGAGACGCCCGCACCGGGCCAGGTGCTCGCGCCGAGCACGTAGAGATTGGGCAGGAAGGTGCGGTGACTCGGCGCCGACCTGAGGGGTCGCAGGGCGAAGCTCTGCGCGAGATCCTGCGCGCCGCCGTAGGGATCGCCGGGGCCGCTGTTGGGGTTGAATTCGGCGAGGACGGCGGGGGTGATGACCGCGCGAGTGATGATCGATTCGGTCAGCCCCGGCAGATGACGTTCCACCACCGCGAGCACCCGGTCGGCGAAATGCTTTGTCACATCCGGATTCCAGGTGCCGTCGGTGGCGATCCGACCGCCCGCGTCGCCGCGCGGGTGGGTCGGCACATCTGTCACCTGTAGGCGGATCACGCTGGTGCCCGCGGGCGCGCGGGTGGCGTCGTGCGCGGTCGGACTGTCGATGGTCATACTCGGCCACGCGGGCAGCAGACCCGCGCGGGTCTGGGCCACGTGCAGGGACAGTCCGTCCAGGGAATCGGTGAGGAAGGGCTGACCGATCCGCGCGAAACGCTTGTCCGGCCAGGGCAGCGGCCCCTTGGTGGCCAGGTGTAGTTGAAACAGGCCGTTGCCGTAGCGGAAACGCCGCGCCTGCGTCCGAATCCGGTCGGGCACATCGGCTTCCGCGAGCAGCCACTCATAGAGCTGATCGGGATTGACCGAGGCGATCACGCCGAGCCGGGCGGCGCACGCGGTGCCGTCGGACAGTTCCACGCCGACCGCGCGCCCGTCCGCCACCCTGATCCTGGTGACGGTCGTACCGGTGCGCAACGTCCCGCCGTAGGAAGTGATCAACCGGCCGAGCGCGGCGGCGAGCTGCCCCATGCCGCCCTGCGCGATCGGCACTCCTCCCCCGGTGAAACCGAGCGCGAGGATGCTGGCCCACAGCGCGCCGCTCGCATCGTCGGGTCCCTTGCCGACGTGTACCGGCCACGAGCCGAAAAGGCTTCGCATGGCAGCGGATCCAATCTCGGCGACGGCATGCCGCGCGGTGCCGAACGCCAACGCGGTCACCGCCGACCAACCGTCGGCGTCGGAGACCAGCCGCGCGAGGGTGGCGCGGGCGGGTTCGTCCGTCAGATCCTGACCCATCAGGCTCAGCACATCATTGGTGGCAGGGCCGAGGGCCGACAGGAGCGCCGCGACCGCCGCGCCGTCGCCGGGATGCAGTCGCTCGGCTTCCTCGGCCAAGGCGACCCGATCGCGCGGCATGATCGCCGTCGTCCCGTCCTGCAACGACACACCGGACGGGATCTCGGGTTGCAGAATCACCAGCCCTTGGCCTTTCAGCTCGTCGCCGAGATCCGGCCAGGCCGGGCCGCCGACGAAAAGCGGCACCGCCGAGGAGAACGGGTCGTAGACGATTCCCGGCGCGAGTTCGGCGCTGCGCACGAATCCGCCGACCCGGTCATTGCGGTCCACGACCAGCACCTCGGATCCGGCCCGACTCAGGTAGGCGGCCGCGACCAACGCATTGTGACCGCCGCCGACGAGGATGTAATCAAAAGCCTGCACACGGAAATTCGACCATCCCGAGTATCGTGCCGTCGAGAATCGGTTCGGTCAACGGAACCGAATACGCCATGGCGAATGCGTCGCGGCGCGGTGTCAGCGATGTGCGCGTTTCGTGAACTGTCGATCCGAGCCGATTCGCCTGTACTGCAGACTGTTTCACCTCGGCGATATGCCATCGACCAGCATATTCACCGCTTTTTCCAGATCTTCCGGCGACAGGCCGCACCCCAACTGGATGTCATACATCTGGATCAGTCCGCCGAGGGCGAGCACCACCAGACGGGGATCGGTTTCGGGCGTGACCTCGCCACGGTCCTTGGCGCGCCGCACGATCTGCTCGGCGACCGCGAGGCGGCGCGCCCAATATTCCGCGCGCGCGGCGATCACCTCCGGATCATCGGCCTGCAAAACCGCACTGCGCACCAGCGCCGCGCCCAGTCGCGTGCCGACGAAGCGGGACAGGGCCAGGGCGAAGCGGGTGAGATCGGTGCGCACCGATCCGGTGTCCGGAATGGGGATCTCGACGGTGGAGTAGGCGACCAGGGCATCGGCGACCAGGCGCGGCAGGGTCTTCCAACGCCGGTAGATCGAGGTTTCGTGGACGCCGGCGGCGGCGGCCACCTCGGCGATGCGCACCTGGTCGATGCCGACGGTCTCGATTTGCCGCATGGTCGCGTCGAGCACGGCGCGGCGCAGTTCGGCGCCTCGGATCTGCTTCTGTTCGACCATCCCAGCAGTATCGCAAGTTCCCTTGCGTTGGGGTCGTCGAGCGGGTTAGGTTCGGCATCGCAAGTTGTCTTGCGATAGGAGTGAGAGATGAGTGCCGCCGCCGATATCGCCGTGTACCGGGGAATTCGCTATGCCACCGCGGATCGATTCGGCGCGCCGGTGCGCGTCGACGGTGCGCCGATATGGTCCGACGAACCGGGACCCATCGCACCGCAACTTCCTTCGCGCTTGGAGACGGTGATGGGCAAGCCGAATCAGCTGCCCCAGTCCGAGGATTGCCTCCGTTTGACGATCACCGCGCCGAAGCAGGCGACCGGACGACCGGTCCTGATCTGGATCCACGGCGGCGCGTATCTCACCGGCAGCGGCGGCTTCGACTGGTACGACGCGGGCACGCTGGTTCGTGAGACCGGGATCGTGGTGGTGTCGATCAACTATCGTCTCGGCGCGCTCGGCTATCTCCGCGCGCCGGGCCGCGCATCGGGCAATCTCGGTCTGCTGGACCAGATCACGGCCATCGAGTGGGTGCGCGACCATATCGCCGAGTTCGGCGGCGATCCGCAATCCCTCACCGTCGCGGGACAATCCGCGGGAGCGCACTCGATCTTCGCGATGCTCGGCAGTCCGCGCACCCGAGGACTGTTCCGCCGCGCCATTCTCCAGAGCGTACCGACGGGCATCGCCTTCCCCACACCCGCGCAGGCCGAGCGGGTCGGGCAGATCTTCCTCGATGTCCTCGGCACCGACCCCCATTCCGCGCCACTGTCGGAAATCCTTCGCGCCCAAGGGGAAACGGCCCGTCAGTTCGCTGAACCCGACGGACTGTCGCTGCCCTTCCTGCCGATCTCGGGCCTCGATCCCCTACCGGAGGCCGACGCCTGGCGGGCCGAGATCCGGGACCGCGCAGCCGATCTGCGGCTCGTCGTCGGGAGCACGGCACACGAGATGGCCGCCTTCCTCGGACCAGATCCCACCGCTGAACTGGCGCAGTCCCTCGGCCGCGAGATCTTCGAGGAGCCGCTGGCGGAGTTCGCCGACGACCTCGCGCGAGCGGGCGCGCACCTGCACCGCTACCGGGTCGATGCCCTGCACCCCGACAATCCGTTCGGCGCCTGCCATTGCATCGAACTTCCACTCCTGTTCGGCGACGAAAATGCTTGGGGGACCGCACCGATGCTGTCCGGTCTGCCTCTCGACACGCTGGCCGATCTCGGCGCGCCGATGCGGCGCGCGTGGGGTGAGTTCGTCACCACCGGCGTGATCGCGGATTGGGAGGGGGCGCAACCACATCGACTGCCTTGACTCGCCGGGCCGTGTCTCGGAGTTCCACGCGGGCACCGGACGGAGCTCCAAGACAGGCCCTCAAGGTGTCAGCCGGGCGTCGATGTCCTCGATCGATTCCGAGGCGCCGCGGGTGCGGACGGCAAGCCCGAGGGCGGCCGAGGCAATGGTCAACACCACCATGAGGGCGACCAGGGTGGCGAAGCCGCGGTGCAGCAGCGACGGTATGAACACCAGTGTGGCGGCCGAGGCCATGCGGGCCAGGCCGAAGCTCAGGCCGATGGCGGTGCTGCGGACACGGGTCGGGAAATTCTCCTGGCACCAGAGTTTGTAGTGGGCCTCGCCCGCCACCGTATTGCCGATGCCGTAGGCGGTGAGTGCGGCGATCAAGGTGGCGGCATGGACCGGGAGCACGAGAAGCGACAGCCACGACAGGATCTGGACGACCGCGCCCACCATGAACAACGGCCGCCGCGCCGAAGTGTCCATGGCGGGCAGCATCGCCAGGACGGTGAGCACGATCAGCGGGATCGGTATCAGCGAGGCCGCCAGCGCGCCCGAGGCACCGAGTCCGCCGATCTGTTCGAGCGCGTACAGCCCGAACGATCCATAGAAGTTCGTGCCGATCGTCAACGTCGCATAGAACAGGAGGATAACCAGGGTGCCCCGGCGCAGCGTGGGGGTGAACAGTTCGCGCGGCGTGCTGCGGGAGGGGCGCCAGCGCAGCGATTCCACCATGCGGCGGCGCAGCAGCCAGGTGAGCAGCGCCAGCACCAGCAGGTGGGCGAAGATGGCGCGGGGCAACTGGTGACCGAGCGGCGTTCCGGCCAATTCGAGCAGCACCACTACCAAAGGACCCAGCGCCCAGAGGAATTGAGTGAAAGTGACCAGCCGGCCACGCGACCCGACGGGAGCGTTCTCACCGACGAGCGCCAGCGCGGCGGGCACGTCCGCACCGATGGCCAGGCCGACTATGCTCACCCCGACGAACAGCATCGCGGGGTGTCCGGCGCAGACCAGCCACAGCAGCCCGAACCCGTAGATCATCAGATCCGCGGCGTAGACCCGCTTGCGACCGTGCCGATCGCCGATGCGCCCACCGACGATGGCGCCGATGCCGATACACACCGTGAGGGTCGCGGAGAGGAATCCCACCTGCCACGACGACATCCCGAAGGTCGAGCGCCAGTGCGTGAGCGCGGCCGATACGGCGATGATGGTGCCCGCGTCCAGATAGGAGGCCATGCCCGCGAGCGTGGCCAGCCGCCACGGGCGGACCTCGACGGTGGTGGTCACCGCCGCATCCGCCAGGCCGCGGACTGCGCGTCCAGAAGCTCGACCAGATTCCCCAGCGCCACACTGTAATCCGCGACATGCAATCCCAGATCGCCCTCTCCCGAGGTGCCGAGGACCGCTTCGACGGGACCACCGACGGCCAGCCATGACGAACTACCCTGCGCCCCCGCGGCATATCGGCACGACCCGGTCAACGCGCCGCGATAGCGGGCGAAGCCGGTTGGCAGGCCGGGCAGCCGATAGGCACGCATGATGAACGACAGCGACCCGGCGGGGGCGATATCATTGCCCCGCAGTAGATTTCGCGTCGGAAGCACAGCACTCAGCCGCTCGTTCGCGCCGCCGAGAATGGCGGCCGGATCGACGCAGGCGATACGATGCCCCGGCGCGGAACTCCAGGCGAGACTGTTCGGCCCCGGTGCGGCCGCGCTCGCGGAGTACGCGGAATAGGCGATCACACACCCCACCGGCACCGGTGCGGCCGGCGCGCAGAGCGGCAGGTGTTGGAAGGTGGCCGCTGGATCCTCACCACCACCCGCCGCACGATCATCGGGCACCCGCACCTTTCCGCCCGGCAGCACCGCCGCGACCAGTTGACGCTGGACCTCGGGATGTCCGTCGACCTCTTCGCGCAGCAACTGCTCGAGTGCGACGCTGCCCTGTGAATGCCCGAGAACGATCACCCCGCGCCGGCCGTTCGCGCCGATATTGTCGTGCGCCCAGTACTGCTCCCAGGCCCGACGCACATCATCGAATCCAGTGCCGGAATATCCCTCGGACCCGGTCAACACCTGTTGCGCCAACTGCGGCAACGTATCCTGCCGATACAGCGGTGCGAACATCCGACACCGGTCGAGCAGAGGTCCGACCTGCGCGAGCAGAACCGCCAATTCCTCGTCCCGAACCTGCGGCCGGTCCCCCACCACCGGATTCGGCACCGTATCCACCGTCGGATACGCATAGAAGCAGTCGATATCGGGGACCTTCCCGCTGGAGCCGGGGTCGACATCCCGAAGCGCACCGTCAACGACCGTGCCGATATCCAACGGCACTCGCCCCCCGTCCGGATACCGTGCCCCGGCCTCCCCCAGCGCCCCGCGCTCGTCCTGCCCGCACGGATTGTCCGACAGTCCCGGCCTGCACAGCCATTGGACAGCCGGGTCCGACGCCGGCTCGGCGCCGACGCCGGGTGCGGCAGTGCTCGAACCAGTCCCCGCAATGGCGATCATCAGGACCGCGAACGTCGCGCCGAACATTCGGATCGGGCCGATCATGCTGTGCTCCAGGTGATTTCAGAATGCGACGCGGATACGGCCCGCAGGGTGCCCGACGATGACGCCCGCTCGATCGACGAGTTCGACCGGGACGGGCGAGTCGATGCTCACATGGTCGCCGTCGATGGCGACGGTCACATCGCCGTGCGGAGTGGGGGCCGCACCCGAGGCTGCGGTGAGAATGCCGGGGCGGGGAGCGATGCGAACCACGGCGTATCCGGGTTCGGCCGGGGTGATGCCGAGGGTGTAGCGGATGAGGTCGCGGGTGGGGGTGGCCGACCAGCCATGGCAGTAGGAGCCGCCCTCCCAGCATTCACGCAATGCCGTCGGGGCATCGGCGAGCAGGCTGTTCCAATCCAGGCACAGTTCGGCTATCCGGTCGGCCGCGCCGAGCATGGCCAGCGCGTCGTGCACGACGTAGCGGAAGAACGGCTGCGCGCCGACGACGAGATGTTCGGTGTCCCAATCGGGTTCGGCGCGCGCCGAAACCGGTTGCCCCTCGCTCGGTCCGACCGCGTCGCCGCCGTGGTCGGCCAGCGGGCTGGCAGTGAACATGGCGGGGCGGTCGAGCAGCAGTCGCAGGACGAGCGGTTTGCGGCGCGCCGGAACCAGATCCGCGCACACCGCGGCGGCCGCGACATGCTCACTGACTCCCGTGCCGAGTCGGCCCGCGACAATGTTGTCGCGGTACGCACCGCGCGCCGGATCCCAGAATGCCTCGAAACCGCGCCGCAATCTGGCATGCAGCCCGACCGCCCAGCGCACTCTGCCACTGTCGCCGAGCCACCGCGCCATGTCCGCGAAGTCGCGCAATGCGCGCGCCACCAAGGCATTCAGCGCCGCGCTCGCGCCGCGCACCTGCACCGGCGACCAGTCGATCAACACCCAGCCCGGCACCTCGGCGATGAGATCATCCGGGCCGCAATAGGGTTCGAAGAAGCGCAGCACTCCCTCCACGGTCGGCAGCAGGCTTCCCACCAGTTCTTTGTCGCCGGTGTAGCGGAACAGGTTGTGCACCGAGCGAATCCAGTGCAGCGACCAGTCCGGAATAGTGGGCACCTGCGTGGTGGCGAAATCGCCCGCCACCACCATCGGTAGCAGACCATCGACGCGCGGCTGCGCCGCCAGCACCGGATTCCACCGCGCCAACCGCCAATCCCGATTGGCGATCAGATCCACCGATTGATGGACGACCCCATCCCCGGTCCAAGCGCGCTGTTCCCTCGTGGGGCAGTCGATATAGGCATCGTGCGCGGTGAGGTCGACCGTGCGCAGACCGACCCGGTAGATATTGTCGAGCCGGGCATCGCTGCAGACGAATGGCGCGACCGGCGTACGCGGGCGCAGGTGCTCGCGCAGCCGCAGCGTCACCGGGTGCACCCCCGGATCGAAAGCCAGCACCAGGTAGCGTCCGCCGACCGAATCATCGGACCGATAGGTATCGGCCCATCCGCGCGTGACGTACCTGAACACCGGCGCGCTGTCGAGCGCGGCCACCGTCGGCACCTCCACCAGCGCACCGTCGATCGTCGAACCGCCGGGCGCGTCGAAGCGCAGGTCCAACCGTCCGCTCACGATCATGGCGAAATCGGCGATGAGCAGGGTGCGCGCACCACTGTTTCCGCCGAGCGCGGCCGTCAGCACCGCACGCGGGTCGATGTCCTCCGGCGCGGTGTGCCGATCAGATGCCGGCGCGGTGTGCCGATCAGATGCCGGCGCGGTGTGCCGATCAGATGCCGGCGCGGTGCGCCGATCGGAGGCTGCTGCGGTATGCCGACCAGACACGGCGGCAATGTGCGGATCCAAGTCCGGCATGGTGCGTCGATCAGGCGCGGCCGCTATGCGCCGGCCAGACTCCGGCGCGTTGCGTGGATCAGACACGGCCGCAATGCGGTGCTCGGACTCCGAGGTCGTGCCTCGATCGAAAGCGGCCGCAGGGCGCTGATCCACTACGGCGGCTTCATGTGTTTCCCCGGTCAGCTCCGGTATGGCGCGGGGAGTCAGCACACCCCACGGCTCGGTCGGCGGCCGCGTCGACCCCTGCGGTCCGACGACCGAATGCTCGGCCAGCACCCGCGCGAATGACCACCCCGAATCATCGAATTCCACTGTCGCCCACTGCGGATCGAGCAGCCTGGCGTCGAAGGTCTCCGGCAACTGGCTGAGCAGCATGCCCGCCGGACGCCCCGGCTGCCACGCCTGCGCCCGCACACACCGCCAGGTGTCGTCGGTGCCGATCACCCGGTCGTCGAGCCGGACCTCCGCGACCAGTGAGCCGCCGCCCAGCGTCAGGCTCGGTGGCGACGGCTCCCACCACGGCACCGGATGTCCGTAGAACCGGGCGAGCACGGCCACCACATTCGTGCCGACGCGCAACGCGCCGTCGATCTCGTGCACATCGAAGGACAACTGTCGCGGTCCGTGCCGAACCGGACCGGCCCCGATCTCGATCCCATTGACGTACAGGCGATATCGCGAATCCGCTGTGATGCGCATCGAGGCACGCTCGGGCGGCCGCGCGAGTTCGAAACCGCGCCGGAACAGCACCCGCCGATCGAGTCGGTCCGGATGCAGCGAGCCGTACGGTTGCGCCGCCGTCGGCCCGCCCAGTGCGGTCTCCTCGGACCAGATCCACTGCCCTGTCCACATAGCCAAAGTTTTACCTACCACTCGGTAAAATTCAAGGGTATGGGGTAGAACTGATCTCATGAAGCCGCCGACCGCACCCCGGCGAAGCGGCCGCCGGGAACGCCCGGACGGTCGTTCCCGCCGCGAAGAACTGATCAAGGCGGCCGCCGCCCTCTTCGCCGCGCACGGCTACCGCGACACCAGCCTCGCCGATATCGCGGCCAGGGTCGGGGTCACCCAGCAGGCGCTGCTGTACTACTTCGGCAGCAAGGCGGGGTTGCTGCACGCCGTCATCGATGCCCGCGACGGCGAAAGCGTCCGCTTCGCAACGGAACTCGCGACACTCGGCGGGGTGCGCGCACTGGACCGGATACCGGAGTTCGCCGAGCGCAATATCGCCGATCCGGATCTGGCCCGACTGTTCGCGGTGCTGGTCGCGGAGAATCTGACGCCCGGCGACCTGGCCCACGACCATTTCGTGCAGCGCTACCGCAACCTGCGCGGGATCATCGCCTCGATGATCGAGGCGGGCCTGCGCTCGGGCGAGTTCCGCGCCGCGGTCTCCCCCGAACTGAAGGCGGTCGAGATCGTCGCCTTCATCGAGGGCGTCAACGCCCAGTGGCTACTGGACCCCGACGCCATCGATCTCGCGGCGGTCACCACCGCCTTCACCCGCGACCTGATTAAAACACTCACGGCCGCACCGTAATTCGCCCTACATGACCGATGCGCGACGCGCCCGATAGCGCCATCCCGCCCGGATCCGGCTCTCGGGCCGGCAGGTCGCCGCCTTCTCCGGACTCTCCTCGCGGCCGGTCCAGCGCACGAGCGGCCCGGCCGACTGCGCCGCCAATTGGGTGCCGCAGGCCCGGTCGAGCAGGATCGCCGCCATCACCGCGTGCGCGAGGTCACGCCCCACAGCGACCATCCCGTGCTGCGGCATAAGACAGGCGGCGGCCGGACCGAGATCGGCGGCCGGCGCGCGACCGAGTTCCGGCGTGCGCACCAGATTCGCCGTCGCGGTGAAACGCGGCAGCCCGTGCTCGGCGAAGAGCACCGCGTCGTGACTGAGCGGACGCAACGGCACGGTCGGCATGTCCCGCCGCCGCGAGCACTCGACTGCCGAGCACCACGGCGTCTACGGGATCCACCGGCTCGAAGTAGTCCGAATCCATAACCTGCCCAACCTTTCTCGAAGGATGGATCGAGCCTTGGCCGGACGGGCCACCACCGAAGGGGTGACAACCGTCGCATTCACCACCCCGGTAAATCGTTCATGTTAGGATCGATCGTATTCAGAATGATAGTTCACTGCGGCGGTAGGCACCGCCCGGAGTAAGGAGTTCCCATGAAGATCCTGGCCCTGGGCGGCGCGGGCGCGATGGGTGCGGTCGCGGTCCAGACCGCGGCGCAGCTACCCGGCATCGACGAAATCGTCATCGCCGACAGGGATCTCGGCGCGGCCGAAAGGCTGGCGCGCCGCCTGGCGGCCACTCCGGTGCCCGTCCGGGCCATTCAGGTCGACGTCACCGATGACGCATCGCTGCGGGCCGCGCTCACCCCGGTCGATCTCGTGCTCAATACCGTCGGCCCGTACTACCGATTCGGCGTGGCCGTGTTGCGCGCGGCCATCGAGACGCACACCCACTACCTCGACATCTGCGACGACTGGGAGCCGACGCTGCGCCTGCTCGAACTCGACGAGCAGGCGCGCGAACACGGGGTGTGCGCGGTGATCGGCATGGGCGCGAGCCCCGGTGTCAGTAATCTGCTCGCCGCCACCGCCGCCGCCGAACTCGACACCGTTCGCGATGCCTACACCGCGTGGCCCTTCGATGTCGACGGCGCCGACGGGGACGCGAACGAGGAGGCCATCCTCACCGCCGACGGTCGTCCGACCGCCGCGGCGATTCATCTGATGGAACAGGCGAGCGGGTTCATCTCGGCGGTACGCGGGGGACAGCTCACCGATCAACGGCCACTCAGCCCGGTCGAATTGCGGCTGCCCGGCGGTCTCGCGGGCACCGCATACACCATCGGTCATCCCGAGCCGATCACCCTGCTGAAATCGCTGAAGCCCAGAGGCAACTCGGCCAATTTGATCGTCATCCGGCCGTGGACGCTGGCCTACCTCGACGCACTGCGCCGTGACCTGGACAACGGCACATTGACCAACGAGACGGCGGCCATCGCGCTCGCCAAACCGGCGATGCGGCGCGCGCTTGGCGCGCTGCCGAAGGCCATCGGCACCCGCGGCCCCGGCACACTGCCGCCGTTCTTCGCGGCGGTATCGGGCAAGAAGGCGGACCGCGACCACATTGTGCTGGCTCGGCTGAACACCACCGGACCGGCAGGCGATCCTGCCGCGACACTGCTCGGCGATATGGCGCGTGCCACCGGTATTCCGCTGGCGCTGGGCATGTCCCAGATAGTCGACGGGTCGGTGCGACAGCCGGGCGTGCACGCGCCGGAGGCGATCATCGACCCCAAGCGGTTCTTCGCCGATCTGAACAAGACCCTCGGCCGCACCGCCGATTCCCCGATCTACCTGGTCGAACGCGAACAGATCGACTGAACGGGATCCGGCACGGCGATCCAGGCATGGTGAGGGGACGCGCCCGTCCGCGAACGTAGGATGGGGCGGGCGCGACGCCGGGTCGCGCGACGAGTGAGAAGGCGAGGCGTTGAACAACAGCGCAGAAGGCGAGGCGTTGGACAGCGCCGAGGACCGCGACGCCGATATCTCCACCCGGACCTTGGTCGAGAGCATGCTCCGCGAGGACGCGACCATCGACGCCAACGAACTCTACGACGTCGCGGGCGCACTGGGCATGTCCGACCAGCAGGTCCGGCTGTGCGTCAAAAGGCTTACCTCGGAAGGCAAGTTCACCCAGGAGGGTCGCGGCCGCAAGGCCGTGCTGCGCGCCACCGCGCGCATGCACAGCGCCATCGAACCCGATGTCGAATTCCTCAGATACATGTACGCGCAGGATCGCGGACAGGCGTCGTGGGACGGTGTCTGGCATCTGGCGGCCTTCGGTGTGCCGGAGTCGGCCCGGCAGGCCCGCGACGCCATGCGCGAGGCGATCGTGCGGCTCGGCGGCGCGCCCATCCAGGGCGGACTGTATGTCTCGGCGAATCCGTGGGAGGACCGGATTCGCACGGCGGCAACCGAATTGGGCGTCGCGAACCATATCACCACCATGACGACCACCGACCTGTCGGTCGCGGATATCACCGCCCCGCGCGCACTGGCCCGCCATCTGTGGCCGCTGGAGCGGATCGCGGCGGGTCACCGCCGCCTGCTCGCCGCCGCCGAGCGGCACCTGCCCGCACTGCGCACCGGCTCGCGCACCGAACATCTGAGTATCGCCATCAGCTTGGCGGCCGAGTTCACCCGCGCCAATGAGCCCGACCCGCTGCTGCCGCCGCAGTTGCTGCCGCAGCCGTGGATCGGCGCGGCCGCCCGCGCGGCGGTGGCCTCCTGCTGGGCGGAATTGCGCAGGGTCGAACCCGATCAGTCGAATCGCCTGTTCCGCTGGTACTCCGACGCGGGTGAGCTGACGCAGGTCTGATCTCGGCGGCGCGTGTCGTGCGACACGTTTCCCCGGCGCGTCGATGAGCGTTTGCTCGATTGATAGCCGTATGGCACAACAGTTTCCGTGACCTCCCTGCGCCGCCGGGACCGGCCTGTCGTGTCGATTTCGTCGAGAAATGCGAAATCCCTTGGGTTACAGACCATTCGGACGGTACCGATCACCCCCCAAGGGGCCGGGGTTCGATATCGATTGCGCACCCGCGCACCGGAACAGCCAGTAGTATTCAGCCTGGCGTTCCACCGGGGGGACTGCCGAAGGTGGCCGTTTCACTCGGGACCGGAGCTCCATCATGGCCTTCCAAATCAGTCGCGATCGTATCGATCAGGCGCCGCGCCGCGCGGGCAGATCCGAACGGGAGGATTGGCAGACGGAATACGGTCGACGACTACGCACCAGCGACGCACTCGTCATCGGCACCGTCATCGCGGTGGCCCAACTCATTCGCTTCGGCGGCCTCAACAATGCCGCACCGCTCAATTGGCCGGGCGACACCCGAATCGGGTACTCGGTTATTTCGATCCTCCTGGCACTGGCCTGGTTCGGGTTTCTCGCACTGGGCAATACCTGGTCGCCGAGCATCATCGGCAACGGCCCCGAGGAATATCGCAGGCTGGTCGCGGCGACAATGCGCCTGTTCGGCCTGCTCGCCATTGCCTCGCTGGTGCTGCGCATCGAATTCGCCAGGGGCTACCTCGCCATCGCGCTCCCCGCCGGAATGCTGGCACTCATCGCCAATCGACAATTCTGGCGGAAATTCGCGGCGCGCCGCCGCCGTTCGGGCCGCTATCTCACCTCGGTGCTCGTCATCGGACGCCGCGATTCGGCACAGGCGATCATGCGCTGCTTCGAACGCGATCCCTCCGTCGGCTATTGCGTGGTCGGGGTCTACACACCCAACGACGCGGGCGCCGAATTCGACGGCGATGGTCCGAATGTGCCGACGATCGGCCTGGAATCCACGGTGGTGCAGGCGGTCCGGTCCACCGGGGCGGATACGGTCGCGGTGGCCGCCACCGAGGAACTCGGCGCGCACGGCATCAACGACCTGCTCTGGCAGTTGGCGCCGCTCGGCATCGACCTGGTGGTCACCCCCGGCGTCGCCGATATCGCCGATCAGCGGCTCACCATTCGACCGGTGGCCAATCTGCCGCTGCTGCATATCGGCAAACCCCAGTACGACCGGGCGAAATCCTTCGGAAAATCCGCCTTCGACGTGGTTTTCGCGGCGGCCGCGCTGCTGGCCGTCTGGCCGGTCATGGCGGCGGCCGCCCTCGCCATCAAACTCACCAGTCCGGGGCCGGTCTTCTACCGATCCGAACGTATCGGCCTCGATGGCGAACCGTTCCATATGATCAAATTCCGCAGCATGTATCAGGACGCGGATCGGAAACTCGATACGCTGCTGAGCGCCAATGAGGGTGCGGGGTTGCTGTTCAAGATGCGCGATGATCCTCGAGTCACCCCCGTCGGCCGGATTCTGCGCAAGTACAGCCTCGACGAATTGCCGCAATTCATCAATGTCATCCAAGGGCAGATGAGCATTGTCGGTCCACGACCACCACTGCGCACCGAGGTGGCGCGCTACGACAGCAAGGTTCGGCGGCGGCTGCTGGTGAAACCGGGCGTCACCGGGTTGTGGCAGGTTTCCGGCCGTTCGGATCTGTCTTGGGATGAGGCCGTTCGACTGGATCTGTCCTATATCGAGAATTGGTCCATGGTGCAGGATCTGCTCATCATCAAGAAGACCATCTCGGCGGTGGCCCGCAGCGAAGGGGCCTATTAGGCCCCCGTATTGGCACGCAATTCGCGGTGCCACACCTCCAGCGAGAGCAGGGTCCAGATGCGGGGCTGCTCGTCGCGCGTGCCCGCCGCGTGCGCATCGAGCAGGCGGCGCACAGCCGCCGCGTCGAAGGTCGAACCGACGAATGAGGAAGGGCCGATGAGCAAATCGAAGGCCATCTCGCGCAGCCCTCCTCGGAACCAGGTGTCCAGCGGCACTTTGAACCCGACCTTGGGACGGTCGATCAGGCCGGCCGGAAGGTGCTGGCGGGCCAACTCTTTCACGATCCACTTGGTGACGCCACCGCGCACCTTCACCGAACTGGGCAGGCGGAAGGCGAGTTCGGCGACCCGGTGATCCAGGAAGGGCGGCCGCAATTCCAGGGAGGCCGCCATGGACATTCGGTCGCCCCGCTCGAGCAGGTTGTCGGCCAGCCAGGTATGCACGTCGGCATAGAGCATGCGGCGCAATGTATCTCCGGTGCCATCGCGATATGGTTCGAGCACGCTGCGATGCGGCGGGCCGCCCAACAGCCGGGCGCGCTCGTGCGAGGAGAACGGCGCGAACCAGCCGCGCATCCGCTCGGCGTAGCTGGGTTCGGAGATGGCGCGCAGAGCGATCGACAGTTTCGCGCCGCGCGCGGGCAGGGATTGCTCCAGTCTGCGCAGCGCGCCGCTCGGCAGCGCGCCCGCCGCCCTGGTGGCGCGCGCGTAGCGGTATTTCGGGTAACCGGCGAAGAGTTCATCGCTACCCTCGCCCGAGAGCACCACCTTCACGTGGGCGCGGGCGAGTTCGGCGAGCCGGAACACGGCGATATCGGCCGGTTCGGACAGCGGGGCGTCGCGATGCCAACTCAGCCTGGCCCAGTCGTCGCGGAAGTTCTCGGGGGTGATGATGGTTTCGTGGTGGTCGCTGCCGACGATCCCGGCGGCAAGACGCGCCCACTGCGTCTCGTCGACCCGCTCGTCGCCGAACGCGGCCGAAAAGGTGTGCAGTCCTTCGCCATTGCGCTGCTTCGCGACCAAGGCGCAGATGAGGCTCGAGTCCACTCCGCCCGACAGGTACGCGCCTACGGGCACGTCGGCGACCAACGCGTCGCGGACCGAGGCGCGCAGCGCGTCATCCAGGAGTCCGACCGCTTCGCGCGGCGCGACCCGCAGCGTCTCCTGCGCCGACGGCAAGGTCCAGAACGGTTCGATCCGCAACGTGCCATCGGCGCGGACCACGAGGTGGTGCCCCTGCGGCACCTTCCTGACCCCGGTCAGGAAGGTGTAGGGGGCGGGCACCGAACGGTGGGCCAGGAAGTCGTGCAGGCTCGCGGTGTCCACGCGCGGGGAGTCGAGCACCGGCAGCAGTGCCTTGATCTCCGAGGCGAAGGCGAAGACGCGATCGGTGGCCCAGTAGTAAAGCGGAAGAATGCCGAGTCTGTCGCGGAACAGGTGGGTTTCACCGGTGCGGGCATCGTGGATGGCGTAGGCGAATTGGCCACGCAAACGGGCCACCCCTGCCGCACCGTAGCGCTGGTAGACAGCGAGCAGCACCTCGGTGTCGCCGCTGGTGGTGAAGGGATAGTCGAGTTGGGCGCGCAGTTCGCGGTAGTTCAGGATCTCGCCGTTGAAAGCGATATGCGTGTGCTCCCCCGCGCCCGCCATCGGCTGCGCCGACCCTTCCAGATCGATGATCGACAGGCGGGTGTGCGCGAAACCCACCGAGCCCGAACACCATACGCCGTGCGCGTCGGGGCCGCGATGGTGCAGCCGACGGCCCATCTCGGCGAGCAGCTCCGGATCGACAGGTGCGCCGTCGAAACGACGGATGCCGACTACTCCACACATATCTTCTCCCCTTCGGCCGATCGCCTCCGCATCACAGGGTAGTCGGGGTCGGCCCACCTCGCCGCGCGAATACGACTGGGGCCGTTGCCAATTGCGAGGTCGATTCGAGCGTCCCGACCGATCGGATCGGTTTCGCGGACCATCGGTGCGAATACTCGTGGGGCACGGCGGTCCGATGGATCGTTCACGAACGCGGGCCGATCCGGGACGGTAGGGTGGCATCCGTTGTCGGGAAGTTCGGGGCGCGTGCCGAAAGGGGCGATCGTGAGCCTTGGCTGGTATCTGCGACGCCTTCGCACCATGGACGGTGCCGAAATCCGCTGGCGGGCCGGAGTATCCGCGAGACGGGCGATCTCGCGTCCGAGGACCTGGGATGCCGCGGGCGCCAAGCTGTTCGGGCGAACACCGCCCGATTGGGACGCCGCGCTGCGCGAGTTCAGGGCGGGTGTCGGTCGCCCCGTCCTGCTCGATCGAGCGCGGGCCGAGCGCATCGCCGCCGCACATCCGACCGCGACCAAGGCGGTGATCGACGCCGCGGAAGGCTATCTCGACGGCGAAGTGCGGCTTCTCGGGTATCCGCCTGCGGCCATCGGCGTCGAGATCGACTGGAACTACGAGCCGCTGTCCGGAACACGGTGGCCCGCCATCGATTCCGAACGCATCGACCATCGGACCGCCGCCGGGGATCCCAAGTGGATCTGGGAGCTCAATCGATTGCAGCACCTGCCCTGGTTGGCGCAGTCCTGGTTGTTCACCGGGGAGGAGCGATTCGCCGAGGCGGCGTTCGCGCACCTGGATTCCTGGATGGATCAGCAGCCGCCCGGCATCGGTATCGCCTGGCGCGGCGGTTTCGAGTGCGGACTGCGCGCGACATCGATCGCCATCGCGCTCCAAGGCTTGCGCGACTCGAAATCTCTTACGGTGCAGCGCTATGCCCGCTTGATGACCCTGCTCGCGGAGAGTGCGCGACGGTGCTGGACATGGCGTTCACTGCACAGCTCGGCCAACAATCACCTGATCGGGGAGATGACAGGGCTGGCCGTCGTGGCTGTCCTGCATCCGGAACTACCCTCCGCCGCCCGCTGGGAGCACGACGCGCTCGAACTGCTGGTTCGGCATGCCGACCGGCAACTGCTACCGGACGGTTCCGGTGCGGAGCAATCCCTCGCGTATCAGGTGTTCACCGCCGAGATGCTGTCGGTGGTGTACGCGCTGCTGGTTCTTCGCGAAGGCGATCCGGGCGTGGCATCGGCCGGCGCGGACAGCGCGCCGCTCGATAGCGGCACGGTCCCCGTGTTCGCACCGGGCACCGGCGCGTCGGCCGAGTCGCTTCGTGCCGCGATCGTGCGGAGTTCGCGGTATCTCGCACAGCTGGTGGGCGACGATCCGCAACCCCGCTACGGCGACGACGACGGCGGGTTCGCCCTGCGTCTGGGTCCGGAGGACGTTCGGACGGTGCGGGAGCATCTGGGGATCGCGCAGGCCCTCGCGCCGGAACCGCAGTCCGCTCGGATCGCGACGTCGACGATGGCGGCGCACTGGCTGCGGATCGCCCTCGGCTCGCAATCCCTTGCGGCACTGAAACCTCCGGGCAGCTTCGCGGCCATGGACAGCGGCCTTGCGGTGCTGCGCTCCGGACGGCGGCGCGTGAGCATGGATATCGGAGCGCTCGGCTACCTGTCGATCGCCGCGCACGGCCATGCCGACGCACTCGCCGTCACCCTCGCACAGGACGGTGCGGAACTCATCGGCGATCCGGGGACCGCCAGCTACTACCCGGAGCCGAACTGGCACACCGTGCACCGAAGCAGTCGAGTGCACGCCACGGTGACCGTGGACGGACTCGACCAATCGGTGGCGGGCGGCCCGTTCCTGTGGACCGACCATGCCCGCGTCCGGGTGCGCTCGGTAGATCTTCAGCGCGGTGTCATCGATGCCGAACACGACGGGTACCGGCGGCTGGTCGAGCCGGTCACCCATCGCCGCTGGCTCATCGCACCGCCCGATGATCGCGTGCTGACGGTCGTCGATCTGCTGTCGGGCAAGGGAATTCACACCGCACAGCTCTCGTGGCCGCTGCATCCCGCGCTGGAGGTCGCCCCGATCGCCAACGGGCACCTCGTCACCCGCGACGGCACACCGGCCCTCGCCATCGGCTACGCGGGCACCTCCCCGCCCGCGACGAATCAGATACGCGGCGACGAGCAGACCGACCTCGGCTGGTGGTCGGAACGTCTCGAACAGCGCAAACCCTCCTGGCTCATCGGCGCACTGTATTCCGGCGCACTGCCTTTGGTCACCATCACAGTCCTTGTCCCCGACCGTGCCACGCCCCTGCGCGACCTCGGCATCGCCCATATCGGCACCGAGATCCGCGCCCAATGGACCGATGACGCGCCCCGCGCCCTCGTCATCGACACGGCCCGCGACGGCGCGGTGCACCTCAGCACCCCTGATCGATGAATGCCCGCGCGTATCCGGCGGTTTGATACACATACGACCACGCCCAGTACCAGGGCGCGAGATCCTCCTCGCTCGGCACCATCACCAAATCGCCCGCGAAGCACCGTTCGAGGATGTAGCGAGCACGGGACAGGTGCGGACGCATGGTGATGACAATGACCGTGTGCCAACCCCGTTCGGCCGCCAACTGCCGCAGGACGCGACCCTCCCCCACCGTCGTCGATGGATCCGGCGCGAAACACTCGAGGGTGAAACCTCGCTGCGGCGTGTGGCACGGCTCGCGCACCTCATCGATATCGGTGTCCTCGCCATACGGATTCGAGAACAGTACGTGGTCCGCGTATCCCTCCCGCGCCAAGCGCAGCCCGAATCCGTATCGCTGCACTCCTTCACCACCGAGCACGAGTATCGCGTCCGCCCGGCGCGGCGAATCCAACTGCGGCCGCACGTAGACCGGATATCCGGCCCAGAACAGGACCGCGCACATCGCCACCGCCGCGGCGGCGATCCACCACCGCTTGCGCACCCGATCGACCATCGCCTAGACGTCCCCGATCGGGAAGATCCACTGCCACACAGGAGAACTCGCCGCTGCCCGCACCACAAGCACACCGACGACGCTACGCGACCGGATCAGACCGAGCGGTCCCGCATGGGTGCCGCCCGAAGACCTGCGCATGGCCGGAGCGAAGGCGGAGGTACGCCAACGAACACTACCGGCGAAGCCGTCCGCAGACCCGCGCATGGCCGGAGCGAAGGCGGAGGTACGCCAACGGGCGCTGTCGGCGAAGCCGTCCGCAGACCTGCGCATGGCCGGAGCGAAGGCGGAGGTACGCCTATCCTTTGACGAAGCTGACCACTCGTCCCGCCGCGTGGGTGATTCTGGTTTGGACGCGCTGCTTCATCGGGTGGATACGACGCAGCCCCTCGGGAAAAGCGCTGAGCGCGAGAATGATCGCGGCCGCGCGGAGGGTTCGGCGCTGCCCGAAGGCGGCACGGGCGGCGCGCAACGCCGCCGCGTCGTCGCGGGCGAGCAGCGCGCGTTGTGCGCGACGCAATTCGGTCCAGTAGCGGAAGGTGCGCAGCGTGTGGTCCAGGGCGGCCTGTTCGCGCGGATCGGTCGGGTCGGCCCACGAGAACGAACGCTCGAGTTCGGCGACGAAGGCATCCACTTTCTGCGGGTCGCGGGTCATGGAGTCGCCGCGCAGCCGGAAGCGGGCCAGGCGCTGCGGCAGGATCCGAATATCGTAGGAGCCGACCATGCGGATCCAGATGACGACCGATTCGTGCAATTCCGCACTGCCGCGGTCGTATCCGCCGACCGCCTGCCACGCCTCGCGGCGGATCGCTGCGGTGTAGTAGGGCACCAGTCCGCCGAGCAGATCGGTGAGCGTGAGCCGCCGCGCCGGATCGGGTCGCCGCTTCACATTGGTGGAACGGTAGTAGCCGACCGGGAGTTCGGCTCCTGAATCGTCGAAGCGCACCGCATCGCAGCCGACGGCGTCGATACCGGGTTCGCCTGTCAGGACGCGTCCGATCACCTCGCAGAAGGTCGGCAGCACTTGGTCGTCGCTGTCGAGCACGACGAAGTACTCCCCGGTCGCGTGGGCGGCGGCGGCCATGACACCCCCGTCGTAGCCGCGGTTCTCCTGACGGACCAGTCGAATTCGCGCATCCTCGGCGTAGGAGCCCACAATCGCGGCGATCGGCTCCGACATCCCGTTGTCGACGACGACCAGTTCCCAGTCCGGATTTGTCTGCGCGACAACCGATTCGATGGTGTCGCGCAGGTAGTCCTCGGTCTGGTACGCGGTCGTGAGAAAGCTGAAGGTCGGCATCGACTCACCACCCGATGCCGAGATAGCCGGGCCGCAGCCGTCTCTCGGCCGCACCGGGCAGCCGCACCAGATCGATGACCGTCCGATCCGGCGCGATGCCGTCGATCGCCGCCACCACCTCGGGTTCGGCGGTGCCCGCGACGAAGACCTCGCCGTGCGCGACCACGGCCGCGATATCGTCGGTGAGCAGGTCGCCGAGGTGCGGCAGGCGATCCTCGATGAAGGCGCGATTGGCGCCCATGAGGCGCGAAAGCGCCACGTGCGCATCGTAGATGCGCACGTCGTACCCCTTGCCGATGAGCCGCTCGGCGAACTCCACCATCGGACTCTCGCGCAGGTCGTCGGTGCCCGCCTTGAACGACAGACCGAAGATTCCGATCCGCCTGCGCCCCAACGACATCACCAGTTCTACTGCGCGCCGCAACTGGGCCTCGTTGGAGGCCAGTACATTCTGCAGCACCGGCAGCTCCAGATCGTGTCGGCGGGCCGTGTGCGTCAGCGCGCGCACATCCTTGGGCAGGCAGGAGCCGCCGAAGGCGAAGCCGGGGCGCAGATAGGCCGGGCTGATATTGAGTTTGGTGTCGGCGAGGAAGATATCCATCACGGCGTGCGAGTCGAGGCCGAGTTCGGCGCACAGCGCGCCGATCTCGTTGCCGAAGGTGACCTTGAGAGCGTGAAAGCTGTTGTCCACGTATTTGGTCATCTCGGCCACGGAGATGGGGACCAGGAAGCGCGGGCCGGGCAATCCGGCGTAGAGAGCGGTCATCTGGGTGCCGGTCCGCTCGTCGCTCGCCCCGATGACGGTTTTGGGCGGATTCTCGAAATCGCGGACACTGCTGCCTTCGCGCAGGAATTCCGGATTCACGCACACGCCGAAATCCATGCCCGCTGTTTTCCCGGAGGCTTGCTCGAGAATGGGGATGAGGATATCGCCGCAGGTGCCGGGCACCATGGTGCTGCGATAGGCGACGATATGCCAGCCGTCCTTGTTCGCCAGCGCCGCACCGATCTCCGCGCTGACCCGCTCCAGGTACTGCGTGGACAGGCTACCGCCCGACCCCGATGGCGTACCGACGCAGATGATCGAAATATCGGTCGTGAGAACAGCTTTCGCCACCTCCTCGGTGACGGTGAGCCGACCGGCGGCGACCATCTCTGCGGTCAGCTCGCCGATGCGCTCCTCGACCACCGGGGCGCGCCCCTGTCGGATGAACTCCGTCTTCTCGGGATTGACGTCGACGCCGACCACCGAATTGCCGCGCGCGGCCAGGCAGGCCGCCGAGACACATCCGACATAGCCGAGACCGAAGACGCTTATCGCCATCTCGCTGCGCTGATTCCGCACATCCATCTTGCCCACCCGCCGGGTTATGTGATCGCCGCTGTGTTGTTTTATACCAACGTGTTCGGCGAATTGTTCGCGATATCATCGTCCGGTGCAGCGCGCGGCGGTGACCTACGCTTGCAGCCGAGACGATAGGGGGTTTCACCGTGCGCGGTCGGAATACGGGTCCGCTGGTGTGGTGCGCGGTCACGCTGCTCACCGTGACGGGATGTGCTACGTCCGCTTCGCCGAGCCGACCGGTATCCCCGGTTGTCACACCAACTTTGGACGCGCAGGCCGCCAAGAGCCGCCGCCCCGATCCGGGCGCGGTCGGCATCGGCCTGGCGAAAATCGCGCTGGCGCACACTGATTCCACCGATACGGTGACATTCGAGTTCACCGGCAATGCCATACCCGGCTGGGCGGTGCACTACGTCCGCCAGGCGTTGCAGAACGATACCCAGACCATCATCCCGATCGCCGCCCCCGCTGTCCTGGAGGTGCTCGTGCGCGAAGCGGCCAACCCGTTCCAGTCCGCTCCACCACCGTATTCCGGCCCTGCCGTACTTTCCGATCCGACGCTGAGCACCATCGGCGAGGTGCGCTTCGCCAGTGTCGTGCGCGGGGTGACCCAGGTGTTCATCGCGCTGCGCACCGAACAGGTCGGGTTCCGGGTCAGCGGGGCGCTCGATCCCGCACGGGTCGTGGTGGAATTCGAGCGCCGATGACATTGGTCGGCCCTACGCGAATGACGGAGGCCCGGTGGCACATACGCTGAATGTCCTGTGGGATCGGATCCGAGGGCGCCGCTGGCTGGTCGCGGCGGTCGCCCTCGCCACCCTGTGCGGTGCGTATCTGACCGCGCACGGCCGCGCCACCACCTACACCAGCCGGGTGCTCGTCTCCGCGGCCTCGACCCGACCGCCGACCCAGGACGCGATCCTGGCCCAGGGCTACACCCTTTATCTCAACGATCCGACCTATCAGGCGAAACTGGGCCACCAGCCCGGCTTCCCGAACGATATCGCGAGCTTCGGCGCCGAATTCGTCTCGGCCAGTCCGCTTTTCTTCGTTCAGGTCACTGCGGCCACCCCGGCCGCCGCCGAGGATGCCGCGCCCAAGGTAGCCCAACTCTACATCGATGACATCAACGGCAGGCTGGACGCGAGCCGCGAGGCCACCGCGGCCGCCATGACGGCGGCCATGATGCGCGAGTGGGGTCCGCGATTGACCGCGAACGATCCCAATGCCTTTGCCGCCCAGATACATCTGCAACAGCAGATAGATCAGCTCAATTCCGACGGCTCCAATCGGCTGACCATCCTGCAGACGGGCGCGGGGGCCGCGCCGAAGGGGGCGGGCAAGGCACGCACCCTGGGCACCGGACTCGTCGGTGGCCTCCTGCTCGGCTGTGTGGTCGCGATTTTGGCGGGCGCGGCCACCCGCAGGCTCTACACCGACTACGACATCGCCGAGAAGACAGGGGTGCGGCCCCTAGAGGTCGTGCCTCCCGGCGGCACGGCCGAGCGGGACGCCCGACGGCTGGTAGCCCTGCGGCAGATCGCCAATCTCATCGCCGGGTCCGCATCGACTTCTGTTGCGGTGGCGCCGATCTCGGCGGGCGAGGCGGGTGTTCAACTGGCACGCGCGATCGCTGAGCAGCGCGCGGCGCAAGGGGCACGCACGGTGTTCCTGCACGCGGACCTGCGCGGTGCGGAGCGAAGTGCGACTCCCGGCGTCGCGGAGTTCCTCGGCGGCACGATCGACGATGTGCGACAGCTGTGCACCGAGCGGGGCGCCTACGCGGCAATCGGCCCCGGCGCCGCCGGGGAGGACCCCTATCGCCTGTTCGAACGCGATCGAGTGCGAACCCTCCTCGAATCCGTGGGCGCGGCGGCGGATTTGGTGGTGATCGCGGTGCCGCCGATCGCCACCGCGCCCGAGGCTCAGATCGTCGCGGACCTGGCGGGGCTGACGGTGCTGGTGCTCGAGCGCGGCCGCACCACGGTGCGCGAGGTCGAGGCGGCGGTGCGGGCGGTCAACCAGGTGGGGGCGCGGGTGCTCGGCGCGGTACTCGTCGACACCTCGTCGCCGCGCCCGCTGCCCTGGCGATCGCGGACCGCCCCATGATCTTTCACCACCCCACCGTCCGGCGCGTCGGGCTGATGGCCTGCGTCGCGGTCGCCATCGCCGCCGGACTGGCGGCGGCGACCGCGGTCTCGGGCAAAGCACCGGGCGGCGTCGGAACCGTGGCGGCGGCGGCCGGGATCGCCGCGGTGCTGGTGGTGATCGGACTGCGCGATCCCCGCTGGGCCTTCGTATTCCTCATGGTCGCGACGTTTCTGCGGCCCGCCATCCCCAAGGTGCTGCCCACCACCGACCCCTTCGTACTCGCGTTCGGCGGGATGATCATCGCCACGCTGCTGTGGGCGCGCGGCCATCCGCAGCGCTGGGTTCCCCTCGGCGCGGTCGAGTGCGCGATGGCGCTGTACCTGCTGTGGAATCTGAATTCCATTCTGCAGCAGCATGAATACGAGCCGATCTACTTCCCGATCACCGGCACGAAGCTGGATCTGTGGCGCTACCTCATCATCGGGACCGGCATGCCGTTCGGCACCTATCTGGTGTCGCGCCTCATCTTCGGGACCAGGGATGCGGTGAAATTCCTCACCGCGACGGTGCTCGGCTGCGCCGCGTATTCGGCGTGGGTGAGCATCGCGCAGTTCACCGGGCCGCGCGGACTGGTCTGGCCGCGCTATATCGTGACCAATCCGGGGTGGCCGGAGCGCGCGGTCGGACTACCGAATCAGCCCGAGGTCAATGGACTCATTCTCATTGTCGGCTATGTACTCGCGCTGGTGCTGCTGGCCGCGCGCCACGGCAGATGGGAGCGAATCCTGTACGCGACCATAGCGGCGGGCTGCGCGTATGCCGTCTACCTGACCCATACCCGCTCCATCTGGCTGGATTTCGCGGTCGTGGTGCTGCTGGGAGTGCTGTTCGCCAAGGGGTATCGCACCGGATTCGTCACCACGGCCATAGCCGCGCTCATTCTCATTGCCACCAACTGGTCCACCTTCACCAGCTCGGATCGGAAGGCAGGCGGGGTCGGTTCGACCAACGAGGTCTACGACCGACTCAACGCCGATGCCACCGCGGTGTGGGCTTTTCTCGAAAAGCCATGGAGCGGATGGGGTCTCGGGCGGTTCGTGGCGGTCAATGCCTATCGCCACCGTCAGTGGTCCTCGACCACGCCCTGGGAGCGCGGTCTCGGAATCCCGCCGCACGAAACCGAACTCGGCATTCTCGCCGAACTCGGGATCATCGGGTTGCTGCTGTGGCTCACCGTCCTCGTGCTACTGGCGCTGCGCCTGCGCACCGCCTACCGTCGCCTGTCCGCCGCGGATTCCATGGCCCGCCCGCTCGCCTTCACCGCGGTCACCGCCTTCCTTTCCCTGTTCCTCGGCGGTGTTTTCGTGGACCTGCGACTGTTCGACTACCCGAGCACCATGGTCTTCGCCCTCATCGGCGCGGCTATCGGCACCGCCGACCGGGTGGCCCGCGTCCGCAAGCCCGATCCGCTGGAAGCTGGCCGCGCGCACCGGGAGGCACTGCGTGCCCGCTCCGAATCCTCAGCCGGGTAGTACGAAGTTGCGGAAGAACCGCTGATAGAACGCGATGAGGTTCTGCCGCGATATCTCCCAGGACAGTTCGCGTTCGACGCGTTCGCGCCCGAGCTCGCCCATGCGCTTGCGGCGATCCGGATCGTCGAGGAGTTCGGATATCGCGGTGGCGAAAGCGGATTCGTCGTTCGCGGGAACATAGACGGCCGCCTCGCCCGCCGAGACGCGCGCCTCGGTCAGCTCGAAAGAGACCAGAGGCCGCGCCATGGCCATGTATTCCACCACCTTGTTCATGGTGGAGACGTCATTGAGCGGGTTGTACGGATCGGGCGAAAGGCAGATATCGGCGGTGGACAGGCAGGTCTGGACGAATTCGTCGGGCACCCGGCCGGTGAACTCGACCAATTCGCCGAGCCCGAGTTCCTCGGCGAGAGCCACCAGATCGTCGAAGGCGTCGCCCGCGCCCATGAAGACGAAAAGCGTGTCGGTGCGGCCGCGCTCGCGCAGGTGGGCAATGGCGCGCAGCGCGTAGTCGACGCCGTCCTGTGGCCCCATGACTCCCAGATACGCTGCCAGATAGGTCTTTCCGCGTTTGAGCGCCGGATCGGGCGGGCGGGCGACGAAGCGGGTGAGATCGGGCGCGCTGCGCACGACCGTCACCAGATCCGGTGCCATCGCGCCGCGCTCGATGGCCGCGCGGCGATAGCTCTCATTGGTGGAGATGACGGCGTCCGCGCAGGCGAAGGTGCAGCGCTCTACCAGCTTCGCCACCCGGAACAGCGCCGAAGGGCCGCCCGCGAACCGGGATAGGAACAGTTCGGGGACCAGGTCGTGGTGATCGAAGACGAAGCGGGCGCCGCCGGGCCGCAGTGCGAGCGCGATCAAGAAGAGCAGATCCGGGGGATTGCAGGCGTGCACCACATCGATGCGCCCTTCGCGGCGCACCCGCAGTGCCAGCCGCAGCGTATGCCACAGCGCCAGACCGTATTCGCGGACATACCCCGCAGGCCCACCGGTGGCCGCCCGCAATGGATATCGCAGGATGCGCACGCCCTCGATCGTCGCTTCCGGCTCGCGATCCTGTTTGGCACCCATCGGACAGATAACCGTGACCCGGTAGCCGGCGCCGACCAGCGCGCGACTCTCCTGCCACACCCGCCGGTCGAAGGGCACCGAAAGGTTCTCCACCAGAATCAGTATGTGTCCGTTCACCGGTTCACGACCTCCTCCATGGCTCGCTCCGCCGCCGCGACGCTTGCCTGCAAACTGAATGTCGACTCCACGCGGGCGCGCGCGGCGGCGCCCATGCGCCGCCGAACCGCGTGATCGCCGAGCAACGCGATCAATCGATCCGCCAGCAGCTCCGGATCGCGCGGCGGCACAAGGTGACCCGTCTGCCCCTCGACCACCAACTCCGGCACGCCGCCCACTGCCGTGCACACTGCGGGCCGGGCCGCGGCCATCGCCTCGAGCAGCGCCATCGGGAAGCATTCGACGCTGTGCGAACTGAGCGTGACCACATCCATGGCGGGCAGCAGAGCTGCGATATCCTGGCGCGAACCGGTCGGTACCACTCGACCGTCGAGGCCCGATTCCCTTATCGTATTGGCGATTTCGTCCCGCATCGGACCATCGCCGACGATCAGGAAGCGGGCTTGCGGTATCCGGTCCACGACAATGCGGGCCGCACGCAGGAAGGTGTGGTGATCCTTCTCCGGGCGTAACGCCGCCACGATGCCGACCACCGGATGCCCGTCCTCGATCCCGAGATCCCGTGCGGCGCTGCGATCATCGGCGGTGGTGAACGCACCGGGTTCCACACCGTTGTAGACGATCCGGATCTTCGACTCCGGATAGCCGAGTTCATCGGCCATATACCGGATCTGTGCCCGTGCCACCCCGAAATAGGCCGCCGTGTGCCGATCCAGGAACCCGTCGACCAGGGGCCGCACCCGCCCGCGCGGCGCGATATCGCCGCAGTTGTGCACCCAGACAATGGAATTCGGCACGCCGGCGCACCTGGCGGCGATTCGGCCGAGCGCCTCGGCGTTGTAGCCTCGGGTGAGCACGATATCCGGTCGCTCGCGGCGCATCTCGCGAATCAGATCGCGCAGCGCCGCGCCCGCTTGCCGTTTCGTGCGATGCAGCGCCCGCGCCGGGATCCCCGCCGCCGTGAGGTCGGCGAAGAGTGCGCCCTCTTCGCCGATACAGACCGCGGAGGGCGCGAATCTGTCGCGATCCAACCGGGGCAGCAGCGTGGTCGCATGCCGCTCCGCACCGCCAACGCGCAGATCGGGCACCACGTACATGACGCGAATCGGCGCGCTCACCCCAGCACCTCTCGATAGATCCGCGCGAAACGCCGCCACACGACCTCGATATCGAATTCGGCCCGCACTCGGTCCAGCGCGGCGGCGCCGAGTCGAGCGCGCAACTCGTTCTCGCGCAACACTCGATCCAGAGCGGCCGCCAGCGGCTCGACCGCACCCGGCGGCACCAGCATCCCGCAGCGCTCATCGATGAGGTCCGGGATGCCGCCGACCGGCGAGGTGATGACGCACAGGCCGTGGGCCATGGCCTCCAGGACCGCCATCGGCTGACCTTCCCGATGCGAGGGCAGCACGAAGACGTGCGATTGCTCGATAAGTTCCGCGATCCGCTGCGGGGAAAGCCATCCGGTGACCTCGACGCTCTGCTCGAGTCCGAGTTCCGCGACGGTGCGGCGGGCGCGCTCCACCTCGCCGTCGCCCGCCACGACCAGATGGGCATTGTCGGGTTTCAGCCGATGCCACGCCTCGAGGAGCGTGAAAGTGCCCTTCCGCTCCCCTACTCGACCGAGAAACAGCATCCGCACCTCGTCGCACCTCTGATCGACAGCGCGAGCAGGTCTGATCGCATTGGGCACCACGGTTATTCGCGCCCGCGGGGCGATGTCGCGCAAGGCGACGGCCCACGGTTCGCCGAGCGCGATCACCGCCGCCGCGCTCCCCAGCGACGCGCGGATGGCGCTGCGCAGCAGCTTCGGTGACCTTTCGTAGAACACGCCGAAATCCGAGCCGTGCACGTGCACCACCACCGGCACCCGAGCGAACCGTGCGATCAACTGGCACAGGTACTTTCGAAGAAAGCTGCCGGACGAGGACATGTGCAGGTGCACGATCGACGGCCGGTCCACCATCAGTCGCAGGCAGTAGACGAATAATGAAATCGCGTACGTCCCTATCTTGGTCGCCACCGAGCCGTCGCGATGCGTGGCCACGTGCCGGATATCCCATTCCGCCCACAGCGGTGTATCCCGCATCTGCCGGACAAAGCTCGCCACCCCGCCCCGAGTGGACATACTCGTCGAAACCCACAGTGCCCGCTGCTCTGCCATCTCCGGCCCGCTCGTGTTCGCCTGTCCAACCATGGAACTCACACCGCGCCCGCATCCGGTCCATCGCTGCCCGCAGCGACCGTCTTCCCTTGCTTGCGCGCGCGCACCAGCACGGCGCCGAGCAGATGCGCGTCCACCGCCTCCAGGATCCGACGAGTTCGGCGCGCATCCCCGACTCTGGCGGCCGAGCGTTCGAGCACCAGGACGGTGCACCCGGCGGCAGCGGTAATGACCTGTGCTTCCACGGCATCCAGGACCGGCGGCGCGGCGATGACGACGAGGTCCGCGCGGTCGTACAGCCGCGAGAGCAGGCGATCGAATCTCTCGCGACTCATGGCGGTGAAGGGATCTTCCTCGGCACTGCCCGCGAAGAGTTCTCGCAGATTCGGTACCCGCGTCTCGGTCAGGATCGAGTCGATCTCGACCTCGGCGGCCAGCAACTCACCGACGCCGGTCCCGTGCGGTCTGTGCAGGTCGGCGTGCACCAGGATGGTCGCAATGCCCTGTCGGGCACGCCCTTGCGCGATCGATCGCGCTACCGTCGTCACCGCCTCGGTCGCGCCGGGCGCGAGCACCGCCACCGCGCCGCGTTCGGGCGCTGCCGCGAGACCGACGGCCGTCACCACCTGACGCATCGCTTGTTCGCGAGTGGCCGGTTCGGCCTGCACCACGGCGATCACCGGTACGCCGATCTTGGACTCGATATCGTCGGCGGTGCGCAGCCGTCGCGAGGCCGCGCCGAAACCGAGGACGGCGAGCAGGCCGACCACCAGCCCGCCCGCACCATACTCGACGAGCGTCAGCGTCCGAGAAGGACTCTGACGCACCGCATCCGAGGCCAACTGGAGATCGATGAGCTTGTTGGAGGTATCGCCGTTGATCTGATTGATCCGGTCCTGCATCTGGGTGAGCGACACCTCGTTCACCACACCGTTCGCCGCGCGAATATCGTCGAAGGGCTTGCGCACGGCGGCAATCGCCGCATCCTGTCCGGCCCGCAGTCGCGCATTGATCTCGTCGCGAAATGCGGCCCCCGCCTTGGTCGCCGCCTCCTGCGCCGCCTGCGGGGTGGCCGCGGTCGCCTCGATATACAGGATCGGGCTCGCGGCGAGGGTGCGCGCGTCCAGGCGCACTCCGTTCGCAATGCCCTGGGATGCGGTGAGTTTCGCCTGATAGGCCGGATCCTTGAAGTACTGCGCGTAGCCGACCGACAGCACCGCGTCCTGATCCGGCGCCCGATTCGGTGATCCGATGGTCATCGCGACCCGGCTGGTGTACACCGTGGTCAACTCCCGCGTGGCGAGTGCGCCGAGACCCAGCGCGAGCACGACCGCGCCGAGGACGAACCATCGCCCCCGCCACATCCGCGCGATGTGAACCCCTGCGGCACTGTTCAATTCGATTTCCTATCGGATTCGTCCCGCCGCGAGCGCCGCAGTGCCCGGCCCGCGAGGCGGGCCAGTCCCCGGATGACATCCGGTGCCAGGACAGCGAGGACGAGCAGGTAGATCGCGACGAAGACGGCCACGTCGAGAATCAGGGCGGCCAACGCCACCGGGATGGGATGGGTGTCGCTGCGCAGCAGGTGGTGTTCCAGATACCACGTGGCGGCCAAGGCCAGTGCGGCGGCGGGCAGCGGTGCGACGACGGCACGGGCGAAGGTGCGCAAGGGAATTCCGATGACCCTGCGGGCGAGCGTGGACACCACGACCGCGACGACCAGGGCGGTGGCCGAGGTGGCCAGGCCGACACCCATGAGTCCGTAGAAGTGCAGCAGCGCGAGCAGAGCTCCGATGCCGAGGGTCAATTCGATCGCGGTCTGCCAGTTGAGCAGTCCGGTGCGGCCGGAGCCCTTGATGGCCTCCTCGCTGACGCTCATCCACGCCTTGCCGAGTCCAAGTCCGGCCATGGCGACCAGCACGGTGCCCGCATCGCGCCAGCGCGCCCCGAACACCACCACGACGGCCGGTTCACCGAGCGCGATGATCAGCCCGGTCAGCGCCGCCGCACCGACCGTCACCAGCCGCAGCGCCCGCAGATAGGCCGCGGCGAAACGCTCCCGGTCCTCGGCGATGCGGGAGAACGCCGGAAACAGCGAGATGGCGCCGACCTCGACGATGAAGCGCACCGGTATCTGCGCGATCCGCTGCCCGTAGCGATAGTTGCCCAGCGCGGCGGAACTGAGCACCCGGCCGACGACGGCGGCCTCCACCGTCGTCTGCACCCGCGAGCCGAGCATGTTCACCACCACGGGCGACCCGAACCGCGCCAGCTCCCGCCACAGTCGAATGGTCGCCCGCCCGCGACCGGGCCGCCATCCGGCGAGCCACCAAACAGCGGCAACCCACACCACATAGGAGACGTAGGTGCCGATGACCATGCTCCACACGCCGAATCCCAGCGCGGCCAAGGTCACCGAAACCACCGCGAAACTCACCGCTACGGCCGGACCGACCACGATCCGTCTGCGCACGCTGAAGGCCCGCTGCAACAGCGCCTCCGGCACATTGGTCAGCGCGAAGATCAGCAGGAATCCGGAGGTGGCCGCGGCGACCCAGCCGATGGTGCCGCTGTGGAAGAGCACCCCGATCAATGGCGCGACGGCCAACGCGCCGATGGCCATGGCGACGCCATTGAGGAGGGAGGCGCGGAATACGGTCTCCGCCGCGTCTTCGATCCCCTCCTCCCGCTGCACCAGCGCCGAACGCAACCCGCCCTCCACGAAAGTGGTGAGCAGCATGGTGAGCACGGTCCCGGCCGCGAACATACCCACCTCGGTGGGACTGAGCAGCCGGGCCAACGCGATGGTCTGCCCGAAGGACACGAGTTCACCGAAGATCAGCGCCCCCGCCGACGCGGCGGCGACCCGCCCGATGCGCCGCGTCAATGTCGGTTCCCCGCCGTCGGTTTCGACGGCCGCCTCGCCCTCGCCGCTCATTGCGCACCACCCCGGCGGGTGCTATCGGCCATGGTCGGCGGGTGCGGATTCGAGCAGGGTGAACACGCGCTCATAGGCACGGCGACCGGATTCGACTTGATCGTCGGCGCTTGCACGCAACTCGGCGCGGATCGTGTCGGCCCGCGACCAGGCCGTGCGTATAGCCGCGCTCAGGCGCTCGGCCAGTTCCGCATCGTCCAGGTGCACCAAATCGACTCCGCCGCCGAACATCTCGGCCAGCCCGAGGAATTTGTCGTCGTAGTACTCGGTCGAGGTCAGGCCCACCACCGGAATCCCCTGGGTGAGAGCGAAGACCGCGAGATGGTAGGCGCCGGTGACCAGGATCCGGCAGTCGGCGACCTGCGCGGCGACCTCGGCGGGACGCACGAAACGCCCGAGCGGTGCGGCGGCATTCGCGCTACCGCGCACCAGGGGAACAGTGGTGCGGCGATCGGGAGAGCCGGGAGTCTCCGCGATGATCAGTGGAATGAGGTGGGTCCCGAATTCGGAGGCGGCCGCGCGCACGGCCGCGCCGACCCGATCCTGCGCGACCCGCGCCACCGGCGCGTAGCGGGCTATCCGCAGGCAGACACCGATTGCGGTGCCGCACAGATCTTTTCGCGCCTCCTGTGCCAGCTCGATGGCATCGTCCCCGGTCACGGCGACGATCTCCGGCGCAACTCCGAGCGAATCGAGCAGCGCGGGGCCGCGGCGCCGCTCACGCAAGCCGATCACGCCCGCTTTTGTGAGCGCCCTGGACGCTCGACCCCGCAGATCCGCATCGCGAAGCGGCCCGATCCCCTGACCGACCAGAGCGGTTGGCACCCCCGCGCCCGCGGCGTATTCGAGCAATCCGAACGCCCGACCGGCCTGCGGGATATCGGAATCGGTGAGATAGCCACCACCCAGGGCGACCACCAGTGCAGCGGTGCGCGCCGCGAGCGCCGCGCCGGGATGTCGCCGCTCGAAGTCCGATACCGACTCGTCGGTCGAATTATTGACCTCGGCAACAGCTTTCGACGAAGACACAAGGCCACGCGCCATATCACGTAGTCGAATCGCACGCGGCAGCAACCATGCCCGCGTGCGCAGCCAGGCCAACACCGGCGGCCCTACCACGGTAGGACCGAGTGCGGCGGCCACTCGCCGCACCGGCCCACACCGACCCCACGGATCGCGACCGCCGACCGTAATCCCCACCGTATCCGGAAAATACGCCGCGACCAGCGCGGGTGACTCCGTCATGATGCCGATCCGCGCATCGGGCCAACGCCGCCGCACTCGGCGCACCGTGACCTCGAGCATGGCCAGATCGCCATAGTTGCGCAACCAGTATTCGCTGTTCTCGATGAGGATGCGGTGCCCATCGCCACGAACCGGACTTCCGGTTCCCATTCAGACCTCCCCGCCCGGCCATCGGTGCCCGCTCACCGTATCTCAAACCGCCACGCCCGCAACCGCTTTGCCGGCAATAGCCGGCGATTGCCCGGCGGGCGAGCGCACCGTCGGGTAGCTTCTTGGCTATGCACCGCACGCCTTGCTCGTGGGAGCGCCATTGGGTCTGAATGTGGTCATGATCGCGACGTATCCGCTGGAGCCGGGTCGGGTGGTCGGCGGAATCGAGTCCGTGACAAGCACTCTCGTCCCCGCGCTGGCGGCCCGCCCCGAGATCGAGACGCTCACCGTGCTGCGCTTCCACACCGGCGATGCGCCGACGCCGACGCGCCGCGAGGGACCCAAGGTCGAGATCCGTTATCTGCGCGGACAATCCAGACTCTCCGTGCTCACCCGCTCACTTCTCGATGTTCGGCGCGCGCGGCGCGTCATCGCCGAGTTGCGGCCGGATGTGGTGCACGCGCAGGAGATCGGCGTGCCCGGTGAGATCGCCACCCGCGTCAGCGACCGGGTCGTGGTCACCGTGCACGGGCTGATCCACGTCGAGACCAAGCTCCGGGCCGCGGCCAGTTTCAAGGAGCGGTTGCGCTACCACCTGATCGCCGCCATGGTCGGCCGGGTGCTGCGGCGCGCACGGGCGGTCGTGTCCATCTCCGACTACGACGCGCGAGCGCTGGCCGGATCGGTGCGCGGCGAACACCTCAGCATTCCCAACCCGACCGCCCCCGAATTCTTCGCGCTCGCGCCCTCGGCGCGAACGGCAAAGCGCCTCCTCTTCGCGGGCGTACTGTCCCCGCGCAAGAATCCGGAGGGTCTGCTCGACGCGTTCGCCATTGCGGCGGCGCAGGTTCCGGACGCGCGCCTGATCATCGTCGGACCGCAGCCGGATCCGGACTACGCCCGCGCCATCATCGAGCGGGCCGCTGCGCTACGGGGTCGGGTGGAATTCGTCGGCATGGTGGACAACGAGCGGCTGCGCGCCGAACTGGCACTCGCCCGCGCGGTGGTGCTGTTCTCGCACGAGGAGACCGCGCCGACCATCCTGGCCCAGGCCATGGCGGCGGGAAAGCCCGTGCTGTCCTCCCGCGTCGGCGGCGTCGCGGAAATGGTGGCCGACGGTGAGAACGGCTATCTGGTCGAGCCGGGCGAGGTGCGCGCACTGGCCGCGCGCATGGTTGAACTGCTCGAAAATCAGCAACTGGCATTGGATTTCGGGCAGCGCGGCCACGAGATCGCACGGGAGCGCTTCGATCCCGACGCGGTGGCGCGCCGCACCGTGGAAACCTATCTGCGGGTCGCGGCGCGCTAGCGCGATCCGAAAACTGAACAGGGGGTAGCGCCTTGAGCGCATACCAGCAGAATGCCGACTGGTCGGCCACCTCGGTGCTGGTGACCGGCGGCGCCGGTTTCATCGGCTCACATCTGGTCGAACTGCTCGTGGCCGCGGGTGCGCGGGTGCGCGTACTCGACACCCTCGCCACCGGTCACCGGGAGAATCTGAGCGCCGTCGCCGAGTCGATCACGCTGCACGAGACCGATATTCGCGAACTCGACTGGGCGACGTACCTCGCCGAACATCCGACCGACGTCCTCTTCCACCTGGCCGCCAACGCCTACGTCCCGCCCTCGGTCGAGACACCCGCCGTGGACTGCGAACTCAACTTCGCCACCACTTTCCGGCTTTTGGAGGCGCTGCGGGTGACCCGGTGGCCGGGCAGACTCGTCTTCGCTTCCAGCGCGGCGGTATACGGGAATTCGGTGCGGGTGCCGATCCGCGAGGACGATCCGACGGTCCCGATCTCGCCCTACGGCGTCGGAAAGCTCGCCGCCGAGCGGTATCTCGCGGTCTTCGCCCAGCTCTACGGGTTGCGGCTGGCCTCGGTGCGCTTCTTCTCCGCCTTCGGACCGCGGCAGCGCAAACAGGTGGTCTTCGATCTGCTCGCCAAACTGGAACGCGACCGCGAGCGGCTGTTCATCCACGGCGACGGCACCCAGGTCCGCGATTTCCTCTACGTCGAGGATGCCGCGCGTTCGGCCATGATCGTCGCGGCCAACGCGCCGCTGCGCGGTGAGGCGTACAACGTGGGCGCGGGTAGCGAGTACACCATCGACCAACTGGCCAAATCGCTGTGCCGAATCACCGGCGTCCAACCGGATTTCGACTACAGCGGCAGCAACCGTCCGGGCGATCCGGAGAAATTGGTGGTCGATATCTCGCGACTGTGCGACATCGGATATCGCCCCGCGGTGGACTTCGACCAGGGGTTGGCGCAGACGGTAGCCTGGTACGAGTCGGTGACCGGGGTTCGCTGGTCCTGACGATCCAGCAGACGTGAATGGCGGCGGATGGACGAAAGCTGCTCGGCCACAGAAGTTTCGGTTCGGATCGAGAATGGGCGGCTCGGGAGGATTCGAATGGGTGTGCTCGCCGTGATCGCCGCCGCGCTCACCGCCGTCGCGGCCTGTTCGCCACCACCGCCACGCCCGTTCGTCGGCGATTTCGGCACCGGCAACTTCGATCAGTGGGCCATCTGCCAGAACGTTTCGGTCGGCAGCGCACCGTGCGCGTCCTATCACGGCCCGTCCTACAGCATGCAGGTGGAAAGTGATGTGGTGCGCGAGGGTCGGCGCTTCGCCGCGCGCTTCGAGTTGCGCCAGGGCGACTCCCCCGCCGGACTGTGTTGCGGCGACCGGGCCGAGGTGAGCGGCGAGGAGAAGACGCGCGCCGGAGAGGGCGAGGACCGCTGGTACCAGTGGAGCACCCGCTTCGAGGACGGCTTCCCCGCCGACAAGGGGTGGAGTGTGCTGTCGCAGTGGCACGCCGACCAGGACGGTCCGCCGCCGCTCGCCATCGGCGCGGGTCCGACCAATGTCGGCGTGAACCGTTGGGGCGTGGTCGTTTCCACCTGGAGAGGTCCGGACGATCCCGGCCCCACCTACACTCCGTGGAGCGCACCCATCGTCCCCGACGAGTGGACCGATATCCGCCTGCACGTCAAATGGTCCGCCAAGGATTCGGTGGGCTTCGTGGAACTGTGGATCGACGGAACGCCCCAAACCTTCACCGCCGCACCGTGTGCGGGCCGGACCCGCTGCGCGGTGCGCACCCTCATGCCCGACGGCGGCGGGGTCTACTTCAAGCAGGGCTACTACCGCGACCCGAAAATCTCCAGGCCCGGCATCGTCTACCACGACGGATTCTCGGCGGCGACCACGGCGGGGGCACTCGCGCCGCTGTAGCGGACCGCGAGGATATGTGCCGTCATCCAAGTGCACTACGGTGGTGCCCAAAAGTCCCAAACGCTGGCGGGTCGCGCGCGGCGCGTGAGCGGCGGAAGAAGGAGACCACCCATCATGTCCCTGCTGCGGGTAGTGGCCAGGATGCTCACCGGATCGACCTACACCGTCCTCGGCTGGGAGGCGGCCACCGAACCCGGCGCTCGGGTCGGCGCGGCGGCCGACACCCTGGCCCGCATTCGCAAGGTCGTCCCGCTCCCCGCCGACGACGAGACGATCGTGCGCGCCAACGGAGCGGCCCAGGCAGTCGGCGGCGCATTCCTGGCCCTCGGCCTGTTCCCCCGACTCTCGACCACCGTCCTGGCGGCCTCGCTCATTCCGACAACCCTTGCCGGACACGAATTCTGGACCGTGGAAGATCCGGACGCGCGCAAACAGCAGCGCGTCCAATTCCAGAAGAACGCCGCCATGCTCGGCGGTCTCGCCTTCGCCTACCTCGACGCGCGCCGTCCGCGCGACTGAGAACGCACCGGGATCGGCGGGCACACCGCCGATCCCGCGCCGGTCTCAGGCGCGGCCGAAGGCGAGCGCCACATTGTGCCCGCCGAAGCCGAAGGAGTTGTTGATCGCGTAGTCGATACGACCCTGGCGCGGTTCACCCTTCACCACATCGAGGTCGATCTCGGGATCCTGATTCGTCAGATTCAGTGTGGGCGGGACGATCTCATCGCGAATGCTGAGCACCGTGAGCACCGACTCCAGGGCGCCGACCGCGCCGACCGAATGCCCGAGCGCGGATTTGGGCGCGTACACCGAGGCGTGCTTGCCCACGGCCAACTCGATCGCCTTGGCCTCGGCCGCGTCGCCGACCGAAGTGGAGGTGGCGTGCGCATTGATGTGCCGATACCGGTGTCACCACACCGGCTTTGGTACCCAGTTCCAGGCCGACGACGGCGGACGGGCCGTTGGGCATCATCATGTTCGACTCGCACAATGGCGCGCGCCTGACGATTGTGCAGACGGGGATGGACCCTCGGTGGGAAATTCGGTTGCGGCCGTCACCGAAGATGGTTCGAGTGATACGGCATACGGTACGGGTGAACGGAATAACTCTGGCCTACGAGGACTTCGGCGGTGTCGGGCGGCCGCTGGTCGCACTGCACGGAAGCTTCGGTCGCGGCGCGATATTCGCCCGCCTGGCCGCCGATCTCGCAGGGCGAGTTCGGGTTGTCGCGCCGGATCTGCGCGGCCACGGCCATACCGGTCGCGCCCCGAGCTACACCGATACCGACTTCGTCGCCGATATCGCCGAACTGCTGACCGCGCTCGATCTCGGCCCCGTGGCGCTGCTCGGTCATTCGCGTGGCGGCATCGCCGCCTACCAGGTCGCCGCCGCGCACCCGCATCTGGTCTCGGCGTTGATCATCGAGGATGTCGGCCCGATCATGCGCACCCCCGAGATAGCCACCCCGATACTCGACGTGCGCGGCTGGCCCGACCGCGCTCCGACGAAGGCCGCGCTGGCCGAGGCGATTCGCGCCGAGGGCATTCCCGATCCGACGTACTTCATGCAGAGCGCGATCGAAACCGACGGCCACTGGCGTTTCCTGTTCGACTGGGCGGACATGATGGCCGTGCAGACCGGTGGCCTCGGCGACTGGTGGCCGACCTGGCTCGCCTCCACCTGTCCGGCCTTGGTCCTGCGCGCCGAACACAGCTCATTGCTCCCGGCCACCTTGGCCGCCGAAATGGTCGCGCGCCGCCCCGACACCGACCTCGTCGAAATTCCGAACGCGGGCCATTGGATACACGACGACGCCCCGGCCGCCTTCGCCGCGGCCATCGCCGCATTCCTCTACCGACCCTGAGTTACCGGTCGGAGTGCACTTCGATGGCGTGCCGCCGGACAGCGGTCCATGGCGTGGGTCGCCGCACAGCCGAGAGTCAGCAGAACACGATCGAGGTGGCCGAGGGGATCTCGACGGGAGCCGAAGGCGCGCCGGGCAGACCCGTGAGCGGGTCGAGATCGAGCCAGGTCACCGAATTCGATTTCTGGTTGGCGGCGTAGAGGCGGCGGCCGTCAGGGGCGAGGGTCAGATCTCGGGGGAATGTCCCGCCGCAGGGTGCGGTGCCGAGCGGGACGAGCAGGTCGCCCAGCAGGGCGAAGGTAGCGATATTGTCGTGGCCTCGATTGGCGAGGTAGAGGAAGCGGCCGTCGGGGGAGATGACGGGTTCGGAAGGGTAGTTGCGGTCGCCGCCGCGCTCGACGTCGGCGGCGACGGCGGGGCCTGCGCGCAGCTCGCCGGTCTCGGCGCGCCAATCGCACACGGTCACGGTCGAATTCAGCTCGTTGGCGAGGTAGGCGCGGCGGCCATCCGGATGGAAACTCAGGTGGCGGGGACCACTGCCCGCGACCAATCGAACCTGCGCGTGGGAGCGCAGGCGGCCTTCGACGAGCCGGTAGACGTAGACCGAGTCGACACCGAGGTCCACCACCAGCACCCAATCGCCGGAGGGGTCGATGACGATCTGATGCGGATGCGGTGCGGACTGCCGTTCCGGATCGGGGCCGCTCCCCTCGTGCCGCACCACATCGGTGACCGCGCCGAGCCGACCGTCCGCTTCGACGCTCAGCACGCTGACGCTGCCCGACCCGTAGTTGGCGGTGAGCACCCGGCGTCCGTCCGGTGTCACGCGCAGGTGGGTGGGGCCTTCGCCCTGCACCGCAACGGAATTCAGCACCAGGGGCCGCTCCGGGCGCAGATCGACGGCGGTAGCCGCACCCGCGGCAGGCCCTTCGTCGACGGCGTAGAGATGGCGCCCGTCGGGTGCGAGCGCGAGATACGACGGATCGGCGACGTCGATGAAATCGGTGACGACCAGCCGCCCGCTCGCGGAATCCACTGCGGCGACAGCGATTCCGCGCCCGCCCTCGGAGGTGTAGCAACCGATGCAGGCGCGCGTCCCCGTGTTCGCCCGCGCCGACGGGGGTACGGCCGATCCCAGACTCGCCCCCGCTCCCAGAGCCCCGAGCAGCCCGAGGAAGTGCCGTCGTCCGAATTCTCCGCTGTGCACTGTATGTCCTTCCCGCCCAATCACGTTCGCGCAAGAATGACCCGGATCACACCCGATCCGCAAGGGGCGCAACTCATATTGCGCAAATTGCAACAGTGGAATGCGGGTAACGTGACGCCATGTCACGAACCTTCGTAGAACGTGCCGATCGAGTCGTCGCCGCCATTCTGGATTCCGATCCGGATACCGCCGCCTGGGCGGGCGATCACCGCGTGGACGACCGACTCCCCGATTGGTCCGCCGCGGCCGTCCGCGACCGCTCAGCCATGCTGCGCGAGGCGTCGCATACTTTGGCAGAGGTGGACGACCTCGACCTGACGCCAGAGGACGGCGTGGATCACGCACTGCTCCAGCACGATGTCGACGCCAGGCTTTTCCTCCTGGACGAGATCCGCGAGCACGAGTGGAATCCGTTGCAGCACAATCCCGGACCGCTGCTGCACGCACTGCTGGCCCGCCCGTTCGCACCGGCCGAGCGGCGGCTGGAACTGCTCGCCGCCCGCCTGTCCGCGCTGCCGGACGCGCTCGCCACCGCACGCAATGTCCTGACCGATTGCCCGCGCATCCACCTCGAGACCGCCGTCGGCCAGTTCGCGGGGGTCGCCGCGCTCATCCGCGACGAGGTCCCGCAGCTCGCCGAGCAGGTGCCCGGAGTCGATGTGAAACCGGCTGCCGCGCAGGCCATCGACGCACTCGCGGAATTCGGCGACTGGCTCGCGGCCCGCCTCGATTCGGCCACTCGCGATCCGCGCCTCGGCGCGCGGCTGTGGGAGGCCAAACTCTGGCACACTCTCGACACCGATCTGAGCGCCACCGACCTGCTCGACCGCGCGTACCGCCACCTCGACCTGGTGACCGACCAGATCCGTGCCGCCGCAGGCGAATTGCTGGGTATCGCACATCCGGACGACGACACCGTCCGCACCGCGCTCGACCGGATCGCCGCCGATCATCCCGACAACGACACCGTCGTCGCCCTCGCCTCGGCCGCCGTCGACGCGGCGAAAGCCTTTGCCTTGGAACATGATCTGGTCACCATGGTGGACGATCCCCTGGTCGTCGAGCCGATGCCGGAGTTCGCGCGCGGCGTGGCCGTGGCCTACTGCGATCCGGCAGGCCCCCTCGAGACCGCCGATCTGCCGACCTTCTACGCCATCGCTCCCACACCTGCCGACTGGCCCGCCGATCGCGTCGCCTCGTTCTATCGTGAGTACAACGCGCATATGCTGCGCAATATCGCGGTGCACGAGGCCATTCCGGGTCACTATCTGCAACTCGCACACGCTCGCCGGTTCCGTGGTTCCACCGCCGCGCGCGCCATGTGCTGGAGCGGAACCTTCATCGAAGGCTGGGGCGTGTACTCGGAGGAGCTCATGGCCCTGCGCGGCTTCGGCGGCCCGCAGTTGCGCTTGCAGCAGTTGAAATCCCAACTCCGCATGACGATCAACGCCATCCTGGACCATGCCGTTCACTGCGCGAATATGTCGGAGTCCGCGGCCATGGATCTCATGCAGGGGCGCGGACATCAGGAACTGGGCGAGGCGGCGGGCAAGTGGCGACGCGCCCAACTCGGCTCGACCCAGTTGTCCACCTACTTCGTCGGCTACACCGAAGTGTCCGCCATCGCGGCAGCCCGCCCGACCAGCACCGCACCCCGCGCCTGGCACGACGCGATGCTGGCCCACGGTTCGCCCGCCCCGCGTCACCTGCGCACCCTCCTCGGTATCGCCGGAAACACCCACCCATAACTATCAAGATAGATACGATCGATGTAGTTTTGAAAGTTGTGCGAATCCTGATCCTCGAAGCCACCGAACCGACGGCCACCGCCGCGCTGACTGTCGCGCGGCGGGTGGCGGGCGTTCGAGAGATCATCGCCGCCGATACGCGCGGCGACGCGGTGCGCGCACTAGTGGACTCACTGGGCCGAGACGGCGCGCCGGTGCGCGCCGAACAACTCGATCCGGATGACCGCCAGGCCCTGCGGGAGGCGCTGACCTCAGCGGATATCGTTCTCAACGCGGCGGATCCGAGCCGATTCGGCACCAGGGTCCTGGCGCACGCCATCGATTCCGGCACCGACTACCTCGATATCTGCGACGACACCGAGATCACCTCGGCCATGCTCGAATTCGACCCGGCCGCCAAACGTGCGGGCGTATGCGCCGTCATCGGGATGGGCGCGAGCCCCGGCCTGGACAATCTCCTCGCCGCCTGCGCCGCCCGCGAACTCGATACCGTGCACAATATCCACACCGCGTGGCCGATCGACACACCGGATCCGAATCCCACCGAATTCTCCATTCCCCCAACACATCCCACCGATGCCGAGATTCGCTGGACCGACGGGATCAGCGGCGAGATCACCGTGGTGCGCGCGGGTGAGCATCATCGCGAACCCCCATTGCGGCCGATCCCGCTCGAACTACCCGGCGATCTGCGCGGCACCGCCTATACCGTCGGCCACCCGGCCCCGCTCACGCTCGCGCGCACCCTGACCGCGACCGGTGACTGCCTCGGCCTGCTCACCCTCACCCCCGGCACCGCCGCCTACCTCGACGTCCTGCGCCGCGACATTGATCGCGGCCGCCTCACCCGAGCCGGCGCCGCCGCCCAACTGACCGACCCGTCCCTGCGACGCTCGCTGCGCGCCCTCGCGCGCGCCATGCGACTGCCCGAACCGGGCAATCTTCCCCCCTTTTTCGCCTTGGTCACCGGCCACCGAGCGGGCGAAGGTCACACGGTGCTGGCCACCCTGCGCGAACCGGCCACCGGCACCCCGCTAACCACCGACCTGGCCAGGGCCGACGGCATTCCGATCGCGCTCGCCATCGCCCACCTGGACCGGGAACGGCCCGGCGTACACCCTCCGGAGGCAATCATCGATCCGGACCGCTTCTTCTACGACCTCGACACACATCTGCTGGGTCCGACCCACACTCCGAGCCTCGTCCTGCGACGCAATCGGACGACACGCGACACTCGATCATTTTAGAAACGGCCGTTTATTATATGATCACTTCATGCCGACGAGTGCCGACATCCCCCCGAAGACCCGCTCACGCCGCCGCTGGTTGCGCCGACTGCTGATCGCCTCGGGGTGCGTGGTCGCGCTCGCGGTGGCGGCGGGCGGATGGGCGATCTACCAGAACGACTTCGACTACCGCCAGGAACATGTCACCATCACCGGCTCCACCCAGCCGCTCGAGGGCACCCTCACCCTGCCCAAGCAGGGCAATGGCCCCTACGGCCTGGTCCTGTTCATCCACGGCGACGGTGTCGCCAACGCCGACCGCGACGGGTTCTACCGTCCGATGTGGGAGACCTTCGCCAAGGCGGGCTATGCCTCGATCGGATGGAACAAGCCGGGTATCGGGGGCGCGCCGGGCAACTGGCTCGATCAATCCCTGCGTGATCGCGCCCTCGAGGCCGAGGCCGTCATGGACTGGGCCAGAGCGCGCACCGACATCGATCCGCACCGCATCGGGCTGTGGGGGATCAGCCAGGGCGGTTGGGTCATTCCGCAGGTCGCGGTGGATCGGCCCGATCAGGTGCAGTTCATCATCCCGGTGGGCGCCGCCATCAACTGGGAACGCCAGGGCGAGTACAACCTGCGCGCGGAGATGAAAGCCAAGAACGCCTCCGACGCCGAACTGCGGGCCGCGCTGCAACGCCGAGAGGACTCGCTCGTCCTGCTGCGCGAAGACGCACCCTACGAGCGATACCGTTCGACCACCACCGATTCCGATCCGATGAGTCCGGATCGCTGGCGTTTCGTGGAGCGGAACTTCCGCGCCGATGTGAGTCCCCTGTTGCCGCGACTGAACGTTCCGGTCCTGCTCGAACTCGGCGCCGAGGACCGCAATGTGGATGTGCGGGAGACCGAGCGCGTCTACAAGCAACTCGTCAAACCGGAACTCTTGACCGTCCATATGTACCCGGATGCCTCGCACAACATCGTCAAGGCCGATCTCGACCACAACCAGGACAGCCTGAAAACCGTGCTGACCTACATCTTCGCCCCCCGCTCGCTCTATGTGCCCGGATACCTGGACGATATCCGCGATTGGGTCTCGAAGCTCCCTCCGCGCTGAGAGATACGCGTATCGTTGCGGTGCGCGCCGGTCCGACCAGCCCGGCGCGTGCCGAAGGGATATGCGTCACTTGGGAATCCGCAATTCGGTGCGCACCATGCGCACCAGCGCCACCGCTCCGAGCACGGCCCCGAGCAGCGTCAGACAGAACCAGAACCAGCGCCATTCGGGCGGCAGCGGGAACAGCAGCAGAATCGTCACCGGATACATCACCGCCGCCAACCGGAAGCGCCGCTCGTCGCCGATGTGCTGTCGCAGCCGCTGCTCGGCCGAGGTCGGGTGGGCCGTCCGCCGTGGCGCCAGACTGCCGACCATGACCACCCGCCAGGTGCGGATACTGATGGTGAGGGAGCCGAGCAGGAAGGCCAGGCCGAGCAGTTGGACCCACTGCGGCGGATCCCCTAGCCGCGGATAGGCGAAGGGCATGGTGATGATCGCGAGCACCAGGGCGGCAACGGATTCGAAGAACACTGTCCGCCGTGCGGGCCGCAGATGACGCAGCCCGTATCGGGTTCGCATCGCTATTGCCGCGCGCCGAAGCGCATTCCGAGTCCGGCGAGATCGATCTCGGTGTAGTCGAGGGCGCAGGGATTGCCCGCGGCGACCCACATTCTGCCCGCGGCGAGGTCCATGACGACCGAGGCGACGGTGCACACCGCGGCCGCCGGATCCTCGCCCGCCCGCGCGTGCATGCACACCGAATCCGGAGCATTCTCGTGTGAGCGCAGCGCGGCCATCAGCGCGGGCGCGTCCGAGACGGACCTGCGCTCGATCGCTGCCAGCCGACACAGCGAGTTCAGGTGCCCGTCTCGATCGAATCGATCGAATTCCCCTGCCGCGCCGAGGAAATGGTTGGTGTGCGCGAGCCGATCCGACACCGGTTCCGTGCGATGCACGCCGGACGGGCCGCCGGGATGGCATTCGAGATTGCGGGCACGGCCCGTGCTGTCGACGACGAGATAGTTGGCGCTGCTCGCGCGGACCGAATCGGTGAGCACCCGCGTCGCCGTCGCGAGGTCGCCGCTGTCGAGTATGCGGCGCAGCGCGATGTGGTAGGGCAAGCCGACCGCACCCGAATCGGCCTCGGACACCAAGGCATTGGTGGCCACGCCGATCCCCCGATCGTTCATACCGGTTTTGGCCAGCATTCCGGCCTCGACCACGGTGACCAGATCGGGTCCGCCCGCACCGCGCACGGCCAGCACGACCACGCTCGCCGCCGAGAAGCCGAGCCAGTCCCAATTCTGGCCGACCACAGCGGATCCCGACCCGACTCCGGCGACGGCGGTGCATTCGGGCACCGGTCCGGAGCGCATGCGCGAAACCATGCCCGCGAACATGATCTCCGTGCGGCAGTTGACGGCCAGCACCTCCTCGTATCGCACGCCCGCACCCGCCGCGATTCCTGCGATCTCGGCGAGATATTCCGCCCCGATGGCGGGCTCGTAGCGGACTGCCATGCGGCAGGCCGCATCCCAGTCCAGCCCGGCCAGCTCGGCGAAGATCCGCCGATAGCCCTCGATGGTCACCGCGATCCGCGCCGCGGCGGCGAATCCGTACGCCGCGCCTCGTTCACGCGGGCCGCCGGATACGGCAATGATCGGAAACACGGCATCACTCCTAGTCGAATCGACATCCCAGATGATTCTATCAATTGACAGACGATCGGTTCATTTTTGATAGATATATGGATGCCACATCAACCATTGACTGTGTGACGCAGCCGACATACAGTCGCAACTCAAAGAATTGGAAACTTTCCTAATAGTTCATCCGGCGCGGTTCGGATGGATCGGGACGGAGGGTCGATGACGACCGCGCGACCCACCAGGGCGGGCACACCCAGCCTGCTGCGCGCCATCAACGACCGCGCGGCGCTGGAGCTGCTGCTCACCGAGGGACCGCTGTCGCGCACCCAGATCGGCGCCCGCACCGGATTGTCCAAACCGACTGCCTCGCAACTGCTTTCCCGACTGGAAGCGGCCGGACTCGTAGTGGCGATCGGCACCGAGTCCGGCCGCGGACCGGGACCGAACGCCCAGCTGTATCAGGTGAACCCGACGGCCGGATACGTCGCCGGACTCGATGTCACCAATTCCGAGATCCGGCTCGCGGTCGCCGATATCACCGGCGCGGTCCGCGCCGAACATCGCGTATCCACCAGGGGCTGGGGCGCGGCGCGCACCATCCCCAACGCGGCCGCGGCCGTTGCCGAAACCGCACGCCTGGCCGGCATCGAATCGAACGCGTTGCGCGCCATCGTCATCGGTATCGGCGGCGCGCTCGATCCGGCCGTCGGCAAACTCCGCTACGCCATGCACCTGCCGGGCTGGCACTCCCCCCACCTGCTGGCCGACCTCGAATCCGCGACCGGCGCACCGGTTTCGGTGGAGAACGATGTCAATCTGGCCGCCATCGCGGAGCAGGCGCACGGCGCGGCGCGCGGCTGCCAGGATTTCGTCCTGCTGTGGACCGGCGTCGGCGTCGGCGCGGCCATCGTGCTCGGGGGCAGGCTGCATCGCGGATTCACCGGCGGCGCGGGCGAAGTCGGCTATATGCCGCTGCCGGGCGCACCGATCGTGCACGATGTGCGGCGCAAGAATTCCGGCGGCTTCCAACAATTGGCGGGGGCACCCGCCGTCCTGGCGTTGGCGCGGCGACACGGATTGACGGCCCCGACCGCACCGCGCGCGGTGGCACAGGCGTTGGAAACTCCGGGCGCCGGAAGCGAATTCCTCACCGAATTCGCGGGCCGACTGGCCCTCGGGCTCGCCGCCATCGTCACCGTGGTCGACCCGGAGTTGGTGATTCTGGCGGGCGACGTACCGCGCGCGGGCGGCGAGCCACTGCGCGCCATGGTGCAGGAGGCCCTGTCCGAGTTGACGATTCCGCGCCCCGAGGTGCGCCGCAGCACCGTGCCCGGCTACCCCGTCCTGCACGGCGCGCTGCAACGCGCATTGGCCGCCGCGCGGGAAGCCGTCTTCACCACCCACTGATCCACCACCGCACAACCGGCAGTAACCCTCCAGAGAGAACCGTCACGATGCGCAGAACACTCCGCACCCTCGCCACCTACTCCGTCGCGACCACGATCGCACTGGTGCTCACCGCGTGCACCGGGCAGAGCGCCGGCGGCGGAGACGACGGCTCCGCCGCGGGCAAAGACGTCACCATCACCTTCTGGCACGGGTGGAGTCAGGACAACGAGGTCAAGGCCATCGACGACAATATCGCCGCATTCCAGAAGCTGCACCCCAACATTCACGTCAAATCCGTCGGCAATATCACCGACGACAAGATCGAGCAGGCACTGCGCGCGGGCGGCCGGGACGCCCCGGATGTGGTGTCCTCCTTCACCACCGATCAGGTCGGCAAGTACTGTTCGGCGAAAGTGTGGGCGGACATGAACCCATTCCTGCGCAAGGACGGCATCGACGCCGCCAAAACCTTCCCCGCGCCGATGCTGGACTACAGCCGATACGAGGGCAACCAGTGCGCGCTGCCGCTGCTCGGCGACTCCTACGGTCTGTACTACAACAAATCCGCGTTCGCCGCCGCCGGTATCACCGCCCCGCCGCGCACCTTCAGCGAATTCGAGGCCGCCGCCGCCAAACTCACCATTCCCGACGGCGACGGCTTCAAACAGCTCGGCTTCATGCCGAACTTCCACGGCTACGAGACCACACCCATGCACTACCTCGGCCAGTACGGCGCGACCTACTTCGGCCCGGACGGCAAAACCAACGTCGCCGCCGACCCGAAGATCGCCGCCATGTACACCTGGCAGAAGAATCTCGTCGCCAAACTCGGCGGCTTCGACAGGCTGGAGAAGTTCCGCACCGGCTTCGGCGACGAATTCAGCGCCAAGAACCCCTTCGAGACCGGCCAGTTGGCCATGTCGCTCGACGGCGAATGGCGCACCGCCACACTGACGGCCAATAAAGTCGGCTTCGACTGGGCCACCGCACCCTTCCCCGTCCCCGACGACCAAGCCGACACCTACGGCCGCGGCTACACCACCGGCACCATCGTCGGCATCGCGGGCTCGAGCCAGAAACAAACCGCCGCTTGGGAATTGGTGAAATTCCTGACCACCGACACCGACAGCCTGATCGCCTTCGCCAATGCCATCCACAATGTGCCCAGCACGAACGCGGCGCTGAATTCACCGAAGCTGGCGGCGGATCCGACCTTCAAGACCTTCCTGGACATCGCCAAGAACCCGCACTCGACCACCACACCCGCCAGCATCAATGGCGGCGCATACCAGATGTCACTGCGCAATTTCGGCTACGACTACGAATCCGGCAAGCAGCCCGATGTGCAGGCGGGACTTTCCGCTACCGCCAAGGAGATCGACGCCGCCATCGCGCAGGCGAAGTGATCCGATGACCACGAGGCCCGCACCGCTGCGGCGGCGACGCCGCCGGACCGCCGCGCGCACCCTACTGTTCCTGTCGCCGTGGCTGCTCGGGTTCGGCATATTCTTCGCCTACCCGCTGCTGTCGACCCTCTATTTCTCCTTCATGAAATACGACGGGTTCACCGCGCCGACCTTCACCGGGTTGCGGAACTGGGATTATGTGCTGACCAAATACCCGTTCTTCTGGCAGGGGCTGCGCAATACGCTGTGGCTGATCCTGGTCATGGTCACGCTGCGGGTGATCTTCGGGCTCGGCATCGGGATGCTGGTCACCAAGGTGAAGACGGGGGCCGGATTCTTCCGCACCCTGTTCTATCTGCCATATCTCGCACCGCCGGTCGCGGCCACCATGGCCTTCGCCTTCCTACTCAATCCCGCTACCGGACCGATGAATCATCTGCTCGACGCCCTCGGTCTGCCGCAGCCGGGATGGTTCACCGACGCCGAATGGTCCAAACCCGCGTTGACGATGCTCGGGCTGTGGGGCATCGGGGATCTGATGGTGATCTTCACGGCGGCGCTGCTGGATGTGCCGCGCGAGCAGTACGAGGCGGCACGCCTCGACGGCGCGGGCGCCTGGCAGCGGTTCCGCTATGTGACACTGCCGAATATCGCGCCGATCGTGCTGTTCGCGGTGGTGACCGGTGTCATCCAAACGATGCAGTACTACACGCAGGCGATCGTGGCGGGCAAGGTGGCCAGCGGCAAGGTCGGCGGTGCGGGCGAGCCTTTCGAACCAGGGTATCCGCACGGATCCACCTGGACGCTACCGCAATTGATCTACAACCTCGGCTTCCAGCGTTTCGACACCGGTTCGGCCTGCGTCGTCGCGGTGATCCTGTTCGCGCTGTCCATGGCGTTCACCTCGCTGCTGCTGCGGCGCGGATCCGGACTCGTACAGGAGAATTGAGATGAACGGCCGCAGAGCCACCCCGAGCCGGGCGGCGAACCGCAGAGCCGCCCTGAGTTGGGTGGCCACCCACGCCGTGGCCATCGCGGCGACGCTGATCTTCGTGCTGCCGTTCGTCTTCGTCCTGCTCACCTCGGTGATGTCGGACCGGCAGGCGCTCACCTCCGAGCTGTGGCCCAGCGAATGGCACTGGGGCAACTATCTTTCGGTGTGGCGCACGCCGGGATTCCTGACCTGGTGGCGCAATACGCTGCTCTACGCCGGACTCGGCACCGCGCTCACGCTGGCGTCGAGCATCCCGGTCGCCTACGCGCTGGCCAAATTCCGGTTTCGCGGCCGGAAGGTGGCGTTGCTCGCGGTGATATCGATGATGATGCTGCCACCACAGGTGACCATCATCCCGATGTATCTGGTGTGGGCCAAGCAGTTCCACCTCACCGGATCGCTGTGGCCGCTGATCGTTCCGCTCGCTTTCGGCGACGCCTTCTCCATATTCCTGCTGCGCCAATTCCTGCTGACCATCCCCACCGAATATCTGGAGGCCGCGCGTCTCGACGGCTGCGGTGACCTGCGCATTCTGCTGCGCATCGTGCTGCCCATGGCCAAACCGGCCGTCGCGGCGGTCGCGCTATTTCAATTCTTCTATTGCTGGAACGACTATTTCGGCCCGCAGATCTACGCCAGCGAGAATCCGGCCGCCTGGACGCTCAGCTACGGGCTCGAATCGTTCAAGGGCGCGCACCACACCAACTGGAACCTCACCATGGCGGCCACCGTCCTGGTGCTGGCACCGGTGATCCTGCTCTTCTTCTTCGCGCAGAAAGCCTTCATCGAAGGCGTGACACTGACAGGGGTCAAAGGCTGATGTCGACACTGAAATTGGCCATCGTCGGCGGCGGTTCCACCTATACGCCAGAACTCATCGACGGATTCGCGCGCCTGCGCGATATCCTCCCGATCGGCGAGATCGCGCTCATCGACCCGGCGGAGCAGCGGCTGGAACTCATTGCCGGACTGGCCCGACGCATCCTGGCGCGCCAGGGCAGTCCCGCGCGGGTCACCACCTCCACCTCGGTCACCTCCGGCGTCGACGGGGCCGACGCCGTCCTGCTGCAGTTGCGCATCGGCGGACAGTCGGCCCGCCACCGGGACGAGACCTGGCCGCTCGAATGCGGTTGCGTCGGACAGGAAACCGTCGGCGCGGGCGGACTGGCCAAGGCGCTGCGCACCGTGCCGGTCGTACTGGATATCGCCGAACAGGTGCGGGCGAGCAATCCGGCGGCCTGGCTGATCGACTTCACCAATCCGGTCGGAATCGTCACGCGCGCACTGCAGGACGCCGGACACCGGGCCATCGGATTGTGCAATGTGGCCATCGGGTTCCAACGAAAGTTCGCCGCGCACTTGGGCGTCGAGCCCGAACGGATCCGACTCGAGCACGTCGGTCTCAACCATCTGACGTGGGAGCGCGGTGTCACCCTGCTCGACGAACCCGACGGCGAATCCGGACGCGAGGTGCTGCCCGAACTGCTCGACCGATTCGGGGAGCGCGTAGCGCAAGACGTGCGAATGCCCTTGACGCTGTTGGAAAGTCTGGGCGTGGTGCCCTCCTACTACCTGCGGTACTACTACCAGCACGACGCGGTGGTCCGCGAACTCGGGGCGCGGCCGTCGCGCGCGGAGGAGGTGGCCGCGCTCGAACGGCAGTTGCTCGCGCTCTATGCCAACCCGAGCCTCAACACCAAACCCGAACTGCTGGCCCAACGCGGCGGCGCGTTCTACTCCGAGGCGGCGGTGCAACTCATCGCGGCGCTGCTCGGCACCGACGGGCGCAGCCGAACCCAGGTGGTCACCACGCGCAACGACGGCATTCTGCCGCAACTGCCCGACGCCGCGGTGATCGAGGCGCCTGCGACCGTGGACGCCAAAGGGGTGCGCCCACTGCCGCAGCGGCCGCTGCCGCCGCTGTTCGCCGGACTGGTCGCGCATGTCGCGAGCTACGAGGAGTTGGCGGTGCGGGCGGCGGTGGCGGGCGGGCGGGCGCGGGTCTTCGACGCGCTGCTCGCCCATCCGCTGATCGGACAGTTGGACCTCGCCGATCAACTCACTGATCGGCTCATCGCGCACAATCACGGCTACCTGAGTTGGGCATGACTACACCGCCCGAGTCGGGCATGACAACACCGCCCGAGTCCGGACAGCCCGCGTCGGGCACACCCACACAACCGACACCGGAACAGATTCCGGGTGTTCTTGCCATCGACGCGGGCAACAGCAAGACCGATGTGGCGCTGGTCAGTATGGATGGCACGGTGCTGGCCTCGGCGCGCGGCGGCGGGTACCAACCGCACCGGGTCGGACCGGATCAGGCCGTGGCACAGCTGATCTCGGTGGTCGAATCGGTGGCATCCTCGGCCGGACTACGCCTGGACCGGCCGCTCACCAGCCGGGTCAGCGCCTGCATGGCCAATGTCGATCTGCCGGTCGAGGAGCGGCGGCTGCACGCGAATTTCCTGGCGCGGGGCTGGGCGCCCGAGGCCGCCGTCACCAATGACACCTTCGGACTGCTGCGCGCCGGGGTTGCGGGGCCGCGCGGGGTGGCGGTGGTGTGCGGGGCCGGAATCAATTGCGCCGGAATGCGTCCCGACGGACGTATCGCCCGCTTCCCCTCGCTCGGCATTCTCACCGGCGACTGGGGCGGGGGCAGCGGGTTGGCGGCCGCCGCGATGTGGCACGCGGCCAGGGCGGAGGATGGGCGCGGCAAACTCACCGCGCTGTCAGCCGCCATCGGCGCACACTTCGACTTGTCGGGAGCCAATGCGGTGGCCGAGGCGATCCACCTCGGCGAAGTGCCGGAACATCGGCTGCACGAACTGGTTCGGGTCGTCTTCGACACCGCGGCGGCGGGCGACGCGACCGCGCTGCGCCTGATCGACCGCCAGGCCGACGAGATCACCCGACTGGCGGTGGTGGCACTGCGTCGACTCGAACTCCTCGACGCCCCGGTCCCGGTCGTGCTCGGCGGCGGGGTCCTCGCCGCCCGCCAGCCCCTGCTCATCGACAATGTCACCGACCGACTGGCCGTGGCCGCGCCCCTCGCCGAACCCCGAATCGTCGTCGCCCCACCGGTTCTCGGCGCCGCCCTCCTGGGACTCGATCAGCTGGCCGCTTCCCCGAACGCGCAGCAACGGCTTCGAGCCGCATTTCCACCGCCCGACACCCGAATCGACGAATCGACGCGGACCTGAGCCGGCCGACTACTCGGCGGGCGCGGGAAGCGGTGGCAGTTCCAGGTTTTCACGGAAGGTCGCGCCGAGGTGGTCCGAACCGACGATGCCGCGCCTGCGGAGTTCGGGCACCAGCCCATTGAGCAGGAAGTCGCGGGTGCGCGGGTCGTCCAGGCCACCGAGGCCGATGAGATCGAGAACCCCCGCGTCGTAGCGCTCTTGGATGGCGTCCGCGAGTTGCTCGGGTGTCCCTGCCTGCGCCCAGTGGCCGGTGTCCTTCGCGGCGATGATCAATTCGCGCAGTGTCCTCCCCGAGCGGGCCAGCGCGGTGAAAATCTCGACCCGACCGCGGCGGCGATGCACGGTCGACGATTCCGGTAGCAGTTTGTCCGGAATCGGTTGGTCCAGCGGCAATTCCGACAGATCGATACCGCCGCCGAACATATCGGCCAGCGCCGCGCGGCCCGCGTCGAAATCGGTGCTCTCGGCGCGTTCCCGAACCAGCAGGCGCGCCTCCGCTTCGGTCGCGCCATAGGTGGCGTGCAGGGAGGAGAAGATGAGCGGCAACCCATCCGGGCGGCCCAATTCGGCCGCGCGCGTGCGAATTCGCTTCGCATAGCCGAGAGCATCGTCCAGGGTGGCCAGCGAGGTGAAGACCACTTCGGCGTAGCGCGCGCCCAATTCGACGCCGCCCGCCGACTGGCCCGCCTGGAACTGCACCGGCCAACGCTGCGGCAACGGCGGAATATTCAACGGGCCACGCACCGAGAAGTGCTGTCCGACATGGTCGATCGATCGCACCTGCTCCGCGTCGAAAACCACGTCGCCCAGACCGTCGGGGACAAGCGCGCCCGCGCGCCAACTGTCGAACAGCGCTCGCACCACCTCGATCGACTCCCCGGCGCGCGCGTAACGCTGCTCCGGGCTCGGCAGTTCACCGCCGTAGTTCTCCTCGCCGACCGACGAGGTGACCACATTCCACGCCGAACGCCCATTGCTCACATGGTCGAGCGTGCCGAACAACCGGGCCAGGTTGTACGGATGGTGAAAGGTGCTGGTGACGGTCGCGATCAGACCCACGTGCCGTGTCACCGCACTGAGCGCGGACAGGAAGATCAGCGGCTCCTGCGCGCCGATCGCACCCTGCGCCCCGAAGCTGAGCAGGTCGGCCGCGAACAGTGCGGCGAAGCGGTGCTCCTCGGCCAGTCGCGCCACCTCGAGCGCGTCGGCCAGCGTCGAGGTCGTCGGATCCACCGCCGCCGCATAGATTTTCGGTGATCCGCTGACCCCGGTGACAATCTTCAGCGTGCGCCGTCCAGTTCCCATGCGGCGACGCTAACCACTCGCGTCCCATCGCCGACCTGTTGCGTTCACCGGGATTTCAAATCCGGATTCGGGAATACGCGTACCTCCGCCTTCGCTCCGGCCATGCGCAGGTCTGACGACGGCTCCGCCGACAGCGCCCGTTGGCGTACCTCCGCCTCCGCTCCGGCCGTGCACAGGTCTGAAGGCGGCTCCGCCGACAGCGCCCGTTGGCGTACCTCCGCCTTCGCTCCGGCCATGCGCAGGTCTGACGATGGCTCCGCCGACAGCGCTCGTTAGGGCTCCGGCAATGCGTAGGCCATTCCCGACGGTCGATAGGGTGCTGCCATGGCGACTATCGCATTTCTCGGACTGGGCCGGATGGGGTTGGGTATGGCGGGACGATTGGTCTCGGCCGGTCACCGGGTGACGGTATTCAACCGCACCCCGGAGCGGGCCGCGGATCTGGTCGCGGCGGGCGCCCACCTCGCCGCCACACCGCGCGCCGCGGCGCGCGACGCCGACGCCGTCTTCGCCATGGTCGCCGACGACGCCGCCTCCCGCGCCCTCTGGTGCGGTCCGGAAGGCGCGCTGGCGGGCACGGCGCCGGGTGCATTCGCGATCGAATGCTCGACGCTGTCGCGGCCGTGGGTGCTGGAACTGGCCGAATCCGCTGCCGCACAGGGGCTTCGCTATCTCGACTGCCCCGTCACCGGGCTGCCCGAAGCCGCGGCGGCGGGCACACTGCGCCTGTTCGTCGGCGGCGACCCCGACGACCTGGCGGCCGCCCGTCCGCTGCTCGACCCGCTGTGCGACGGGATCGTCCACTTCGGCGGGATCGGTGCGGGCACCTCCTACAAACTCATCCAGAACCTGCTCGGTTCGGTGCATATCGCCGCCACCGCCGAGGCCCTGCGCACCGCCGAACTCGCGGGTCTCGACCTGGCCACGGTGGTGGACACCCTGGCGCGCGGCGGGGTGGCCAGTCCGGCGGTGGTCAACTCCAGCCGCAGCATGCGCGACGGCACCCACGACAGTGTCATCACCTTCACCGCCACCCTGCGGCTGAAGGACACCCGCGTCGGTATCGAGCACGCCGAATCCCTCGGTGCGCCCGCCGCACTCGGCCGCGCGGCACGCCCCCTTTTCCAACGGGTGGTCGACACCGGTGAGGGGCATCTCAATGAAACCAAGATCATCGATCGGCTGCGCGACTGAACCCGAACCTCGGCGCCGCGCGGGCGGCCGGCAATATCGACCGCACGGAGTATTCGCGAATCGCCATGCCCGACAAATAAAACCGGGATAAATCGCCCAAAACACTACCGATAAGGGGAGGCCCGCATCGATGTCGGAACAGGAGGAAACCTTCCGACAGAAGCTCGCCCGCATTACCGAGCTGGCGGCACAGCAGGGCTATCAATTAAAGGTCAAGAGATACCACCCCTACGGATGGAAACTCGTCACTCCCGAACAGGGTGCGGATGAACGCCTACCCGACCTCGCCGCCTACGGCACCCTCGAGGATATCGAGAGATGGTTGGACGAACAGCTCAATCCGCCGGAACCTTTCGACTGAGCCGAGTTCGACTCTCGGATTCGCCCCGAGATTGGCGATGGCCCCGGACTTGTGACGGTCCGGGGCCTCGATATCGAACGGTACACCGAGAGCCCAGCCCGCACAGGCGAATTCACCGAACCGATACCCCCGGCACGGCGGCACGCCCGCGACCTGCGGTAATCGGTTGGCCGACAGGCGAATCGCGTCCATGCCCCTGAAAAGGGGGGCGTAACACCCACGATCCGAGAGTCCATTCCCACTACAGAAGGCAGGGCATAATTCGAACGCTTGTCACTGTCAAACGTTCGTCAGAGTGTTTCGAAGCAGGGAGGCTCCAAATGAACAAGACCATCGGTGCGACGCTCACGGCGATCGGACTCACACTGGCGGCTGCCGGTTGTCAGGACGCCGATATCCCAACCCCGCGCGCAGGCTCCAACGCGACCGTGCAGAACACCAGCGTGGAAACCACTCTGGCGTCCCCCGACTCCGCGCAGGCGCCCTCGAGCAAATCGCCCGTCAGCCCGATCACCAGCGCCGCGAAATCCGACGACGCACCCGCCACCTCGGGCCATCACTTCTGCGTCGACGCGAACAACCCGGTGGTCAGCTACGCCATCCAGGGGCTCGGTCCCTCTGTCGGCGGCGAGCCCTACGGTTTCGGCACCGCCAGCCACGAAAACGTCGGCTCCTGCCCGGATCTGCTGTGGGTGCAGGCCGAAACCCCGCACGGCACCGGCAGTTCCCCCTCCCACATCTTGTTCTTCAACCACGACGGCTACCTGGGCACAGCCACTACCAAGGCCACCGCGTTCACCCAGGTCTCCGGATCCGGCAGCCGCAGCGTCGAGATCAGCTACCGCTGGACCAAGGGCAACGAGCCCAACTGCTGCCCGACGGGCGCCGCCACCATCACCTTCACACTCGGCGCCGATGGCCGCACCATCACCCACAATCCGGAGATCCCCACCGAGGTCACCAAGTAATCGACCGGGTCGCGCGCGCTCGATCGAGGACGAACCGAATTCGCCCTCGATCGCCGAGCCGGGGCTTCCCGTCGACGCACCCCGCGATACCGTGGCATATGACCAGCGAATCCGTGCGGCAGCGCCGCGAGCAACTCCGCGACTTCCTGCGCATACGGCGGGCCGGCCTGCAACCCGCCGATGTCGGACTCGCCGGAGCCGGGCGGCGACGCACCCCCGGCTTGCGACGCGAGGAAGTCGCGGTGCTGGCGGGAGTCGGGGTGTCCTGGTACACCTGGCTCGAGCAGGGACGCGATATCACCGTCTCGGCCGAGATCCTGGATGCCGTCGCGGCGGCACTGCGGCTGAACGCACCCGAACGGTCATATCTGTATTTGTTGGCCGGACTCAACCCGCCACCTATCGGCGGCGCCCCCGGCGGACCCGTCACCCCCGAGATCCGCGAACTGCTCGACGCTTGGGAACGTCGGCCCGCCGTACTGCGGGACCGATACTGGAATGTGTTGGCGTACAACGATACCGCGCGCGCCACCTTCGGCTATGACGGCACCGCGAACAATTGTCTGGTCACCTATTTCACCAACCCCCGCTATCTCGCCATGCCCGAACAGTGGTCCGCCGCTGCGCCCGCCGTCGTCGCCGCCTACCGCGCCGACGCCGCCCACGCGCCCGCCCATCCGGAATACCGACGCATCACCGACGGACTCGCCGCGACCAGTCCGGAATTCGCGGAACTATGGCAGCGGCACGAAGTCGGAATGCCGGGGCAGGCCGTCAATGCGCTGCTCCATCCCGAGGTCGGCGAATTGTTCTTGGACGCGACGACTTTGACCGTGGCCGACCATCCGGACTGGCAACTGGTGCTCTACAACCCGCGCTCGGAAACGCAGACCGCCGCGCGGTTGCAACGACTCGGCAAGATCCGGCTCGCCGCTCCCGCCTGAGCCTGGTGGTGGCAGTACCCCCATAAAGCGGCACTGTATACCGATGTCGCGGCGGGCCAGGCTTATGTCATGACAAAGCGCTTCACCGACAAGATCGTCCTCATCACCGGCGGCACCAGCGGGATGGGCCTGGCCACCGCACGCAAGCTCAGCGCCGAAGGCGCGCAGGTCGTCATCACCGGCCGCGACAAGGTCCGCCTGGACGCCGTCGTCGCCGAACTCGGCCCCCATGTGCTCGGAATCGCAGGCGACGCCACCGATCTCAACGACCTCGATACCGTCGTCAGCACCATCCGGGACCGTTTCGGTCGCCTCGACGCCGTCTTCGCCAACGCGGGCATCGGCGCGTTCGCCCCCGCCTCGAGCGTCACCGAGGCCGAATTCCACCGCGTGGTCGACGCCAACTTCAAAAGTGTCTTCTTCACCATTCAGAAGACCATTCCCCTGCTGGTGGACGGCGGTTCGATCGTGATCAACTCGTCCTTCGCCGCCCACCGGGGGCTCCCCGACTCCGCCCTCTACTCCGCCACCAAAGCCGCCGCGCTCAATCTCGCCCGCACCTTCGCGGCGGAGCTGTCCCCCAGGCGAATTCGCGTCAACTCCATCAGCCCCGGCTATACCGACACCCCCGCCTTCCGCGCCGAGACCTCCGCCGCCGCCCAGACCGCCATCGCCAATTCCGTTCCGGCCGCCCGAATCGGGACGTCCGAAGAAGTAGCCGCCGCCGTAGCGTTCCTCGTCTCCGCCGAAGCCGCCTACATCAACGGCCAGGACCTTCTGATAGACGGTGGTCTGACCACCGCGACACCCGCCGCGATGCTCTGACAACGCGGCCAGGCGGCGAGCCAGGCCGCAGAGGCGCCGGATGGAACTCCGAGACAGGGCCTCAAGCGCCGAGCGCGGGGGCCAAGTGCGGCCAGGCTTCGTGGAGGTCGGTCTCGAATTGGCCCCAGGTGTGCGAACCTTCGGGACGGTTGAGGTGGGTGGCCGCAATGCCGAGGGTTTCCAAGCGGTCGGCGAACGCGGTGGTGCAGGAGCTGGCGATGGCCTCAATGGGTGGGAAAGGCAGGCCGCCACGGTCGATTTCGCCGGGAGTGCCGGTGGCGGCGGACAGGAAGATGGTCTTCCCCGCCAGGGCGGCGGCGTTGGCGAAGGCGTCGTGAGTGCGCCACAGTGCCGAACCCGCAGGCCCCCACATGTTTTCCGGGTTCGCGCCGCCGCGAATCACCTGGGCGCTCACCATGGCGGCGCCGACGGCGTCCGAAGCCCACGGGCAGCCGCTCAGCGCGGCCACGGCGACATAGCGGTCGGGCGCTTGAATGGCGAGATCGACCGCCGAACCAGCGCTCATCGAAACACCCACCACCGCATTGCGTCCCGTGGTCCCGAAACGCGTATCGATCACACCCGGCAACTCCTGGGTGAGGTAGGTCAGCCAGCGATTGCGACCGATCGCCGGATCATCGGAAAGCCAATCGGTGTACAGGGAGTACGGACCGCCGACCGGCATCACCACATTCACATGCTTATCGGCGAAGTACGCCGCGACATCCGTATCATCCCACCACGAAATCCCGTCCAGCCCACCACCGATCCCCGTCAGCAGGTACACCGTCGGCGCCGGACCGCCCGCCGCCCGCAACACCCGATTGGTCACCACCCGATCCATCGCAGGCGAATACACATCTAGTCGCACCGCCGCACCCCCTAACCCCGACTCCCCCACCGCTCTTGGCTCCGCCCCCGCGGGCACGGCCGACCCGACCATCGCCAACACCGCAGCAACCAGCAACCCCATCCGCACTCTGGAACCCGTCACAGTTCTGTTCTATCCCAGTGACGCTCCTTCCGCATGCCAACAATTCGCGGGCCTCACCGCACCCGAGGCGCAGGGATGTTCAACCATCGACCGATCAACCGCACCGCCGCGGCGAGCGCGACCCGCTGGTTCTCGGCGACGAGCCGGTCGTATATCTCGATATCCTGCGGCTTCGCGCGAGCGATGAGGTCCCTGGTTTGTGTCCAGTACCACTTCGCGGTGCCGCCGGTGAATGCCAGTGGGACAATCGGGATTTCGAAGTGCCGGGCAATCTGTGCCTGCTCAGCAGTGCCCTCGGCCCCTCCGAAGAGGACGACCAACTGCACTCGGTGCGCGGCGGGCGGCGACGCGATGCCGCGCCAACTCGGGTGGCGGCGGCTGTTCCTGCCATACCGGGGCCATATCGCGCAACGGGTTCGGCGCGGCCGGTGTGGGAACCGAGAATTCCCACCCCCAGCATTCCCGCGCGGTGAAAAGCCGCACGGCCAGTCTGCGATCATCGATTGTCGGATGCCGCTCCACGACAACTCCCAAATCCGGCGTGGCACAAACCGAATCGCAGCCTCAGCGTACTGTCGACCGCTTCGATTCGCGTGGCGAAACGTCCGAAATATCTTGGGGCACGCCGAAAAGTATTCGGCGGCTATCGCACCGCAAGGCGGCATTTTTGTTCTGCGGCGAATGGGCACGAGGAAATCCGGCCCGCACGCAGGGGATTCTGTCAGTCGTCCACGGATGCGATCCCAACCGGTCGGCAAATTCCCCTGGCATATGCAACATTTCGGACACCGCGTGTCGAACCGGCGCGATCGTGGCGTCCACGAGAATGCCAGGGCATTACACGGGAACGCTCACAAAGCGGTGACTCGGCAGCTCGCCCGAACCTCGCCCTCGACGGTGTACCAGATATCGAGCGCGCCACCCGACCGGCGCACTACCAGCCGTAGATCATCGCCCAACGTCAGCGGTTTGACGTATTCGATGATCACCCGGTGCGGACCGGTCACCAACTCCGGCTCCTGCGCCAGCACTTCCTCCAGCGCACCCAGGTAGACCGCGTTGTTTACGTGGTTCTGCAGATCGAAATCCACGACACGCAACGGAAACGACCGCTCGACCACGCCGGACTCCGGCACCGGATCGTTCAGCGCCGCGCGCCAGCGCAGCCGATGTTCGGTGGTGCTCGCCAGCATCGGCGCCATGAACCGATCCGTCATGCGCGCGGGCACACCCGATTCGGTGCCGAAGTGGATGAGGAACCCCTCGGTCTCGATCAGTCCGCCTTCGCTGCCCGCGATGGTGACCCGCATATTGCACCAGCGATTCGACAGGCCCGAGCACCAGCGGCGCAGCGCGGCACGCTCGCCGAACCGGATCGGTTTCACCACATCGATGACGGTCCGACGCACCACCCAGCCCCGATGGATATCGCCGTCGTCGACGGCGTCCAAATGGTCGAAGCCGATATCTTGCAAATAGCGGGCTATCCCGTCGAGTCGCAGTCGACGGTGCCGATCGGTATCGGCGAGGCGGACCGGCCAGCCCGTCTCGAACGCGGCCGCGGCAATAGGGCGTTCCGGCAACGTGCTGGGAATGACCATGGGCAGATAATGCCACGTCCGGCACCGGCACGGCGTGAGGCACCGCACCGAACCGTGCCCATCCCGGTCGATCCTGTCGCCCGCAGCAATCCTCTCGCACCGCTTCCTCCGCCAGCCCTCTCCGAATACTCCGACGGTCCGCCGAGATTCCGCATTTCCCCGCGACACCGGCACCACTCAGAGTTGCGGCGTCCCCGCACGTTTCACCGTCCGGATGACGGGCGCCGTTTCCAGCGCGATGATTCCGGACAGCTCCGGCAGCCGCTCGGTGAGGTAGCGCGAGAGGTCCACCGTGTCGCGGCACACCACCGCGGCCACCAGGTTGGTGGCGCCGGTGGTCAACGCGGCGAAGGAGATCTCGCGATGGGCGGCCAACGCGGACCCGACGGCCACCGCCGCACCGGGCTCGACCCGCATCCAGAGACGCGCCTCGACTCCGAATCCCAGTGCGGCGGCAGGGATATCCAGGCCGATGCGCAGGATTCCGGTGCGGCGCAACAGCTCCAGCCTGCGTCGGACAGTGGATTCCGACCATCCTGTCGCCGCGGCCAATTCGGCATACGGGGCGCGGCCGTCGCGATTGAGGGCGCGCAGCATCGCACGGTCGCCGTCGTGCAGGGGCGGCGCGGCGACATCGATATCGATCGGGTCGGGCCGCAGGACGGCGATCTGCTCGTCGGTGAGCACGGTGGGCTCGGGTCCGGTGTCGGGTACGCGGAAGGTGGACAGCAGCAGATGGGCCGACATGGCGACGATCCGGCTGGTGCGCGGCAGCTTGTGCAGCAGCAGCGCCTGTTCGTCCACACCGCCGGTGCTCACCGTGCAGGACACCTCGGTACCCGCCGACAGGAGATGGACGTAGTGCGTGTCCTCGCGCGCCGCGAGCGCCTTGGCGACCGCGCCCGCCGCGTCGGGAGTGCAGGACAGCCGGATCGTCCACTGCACCCGCCCGAGACGGGTGCTGTCCAGCGAACCGATCACCCGCAGCCCGGCCTCGGCCCGCAGTCGTCGATACCGCCGCGCCACGGTGTTCTCCGAGACCTCGAGCACCTCGGCGATGGTTCGGAATTGCGCGCGCCCATCGACCCGCAGCGCCTGCACCAATCCCAGATCCACGTCATCCATAGCGCTCCTCGACATCGATATGACAGAATCCATCGACTCTCGATATATGATGACGGCTTCCAGCAAAAGTAGCATCGTGACTGCCGATTCGGAGTGTCGAAGACCGAGCATCGACGTCGTGACCGAACCGCATATTCTCGTACTCACCGCCACCGGAAATGTCGGCCGCCAACTCGTGCGGCAACTGCGCGCCGAAGGGCATCGGGTCAAGGCGGCCACCCGTGATCCGCGTACCGCCACCTTCCCCGCCGACGTCCAGGTGGTGCGCGCCGACCTGAGCGATCCCAACACCCTGCGCGACCGCGTGGCGGATTTCGACGCCGTCTTCCTGCTCTGGCCCCTGCATTCCGGCGAACAGTTCGCCGAGGCTGTCGGCGTCATCTCCGAACGGGCGCGGCGGCTGGTCTTCCTCGGCACCGGCGGCGTGCCCGATCTGAGCCGGGAGCAGCAGCAGGAGGTGGTGCACGGCAGCGGCATCGAATCGGTGGTGCTCCAGCCGAGCGGCTTCGCGGTCAACACGCTCTGGTGGGCCGACCAGATTCGCGCGGGCGATATCGTGCGCGGCATTCACGGCGAACTCCCGCTGATGCCGCTACACGAGGCCGATATGGCGGCCGTCGCCCGACACGCCCTGCTCGAACCGGGCCACAGCGGGAAGACCTACACGCTCACCGGCCCACAGGTGCTGACCCTCTCGGATCAGGTGCGGGTCATCGGCGAGGTGCTGGGTCGCCCGCTGCGCTGGGTGGAGAACACCCGCGCCGAGGAGGCCGAACTCCTGCGCGCCAACCCGAATTTCCCGGACTCCTATATCGAAGTCCTGCTCGACGGCTATGCGGCGCTGCTGGACGAGCCGCGCCCCACCACCACCGACACCATCGAGCGCATCATCGGTCGCCCGGCCCGCACCCTGCGCGACTGGGTCGGCGACCATATCGCCGAATTCCGTTGACCCGAAAGAAAGGCGGGTGGGGCGAATTCCCACCCGCCGGAGCAGTAGTTATTTCTTTGTCCGGTCCCGCTTCTCGCGCACCCGCACCGAGATCCGCACCGGTGACCCGTCGAATCCGAACTCCTCGCGCAATCGCCGCTCCAGGAAGCGCCGGTATCCGGCCTCCAGGAATCCGGTGGTGAACAGCACGAAGGTCGGCGGCCGCGTCCCGGCCTGGGTGGCGAACAGGACGCGCGGCAACCTGCCGCCGCGCATGGGCGGCGGCGTGGCAGCCACCACCTCCTTGAGCCAGGTGTTCAAGCGGCCGGTCGAGATCCGCTTGTCCCAGGATTCGAGCGCGGTTTCCATTGCGGGAACCAGCTTCTGGACGGCGCGACCGGTGTGGGCGGAGATATTGACCCGCTGCGCCCACGGCACCCGGATCAGGTCGCGGTCGACCTCCTTTTCCAACTGGTAGCGCCGGTCCTCGTCGACCAGATCCCATTTGTTGAAGGCCAGCACCAGCGCCCGCCCGGAATCCGCGACCAGGCTGATGACCCGCAGATCCTGTTCGGTGATGGGCTGGCCTGCGTCGATCAGCATGATCGCCACCTCGGAGGCCTCCAGCGCCGACTTGGTGCGCAGCGAGGCGTAGAACTCGGTTCCGCTGGCGTTGGCCACCTTTCGACGCAGGCCCGCGGTGTCCACGAATTTCCAGACCTTGCCGCCCAATTCGACCAGGGAGTCGACCGGGTCGACGGTCGTTCCCGCCACATCGTGCACGACCGACCGCTCATCGCCGGAAAGTTTGTTCAGCAGACTGGATTTGCCGACATTGGGTTTACCGACCAGCGCGACCCGGCGCGGTCCGGGCGCGCCCGCGCCCTCGCGCGGAGTTTCCGGCAGCGCCGCGAGCACATCGTCGAGCAGATCGCCGGTGCCGCGACCATGCGCGGCGCTGACCATGCGCGGCTCACCGAGCCCGAGCGACCACAACCCTGCCGCCTCGGACTCCACCCGCTGATCGTCGACCTTGTTGGCCACCAGAATGACCGGAATCTTGCTGCGCCGCAGCATCTTCACCGCGGCCTCGTCGGTGGCGGTCGCGCCGACCACGGCATCGACCACCAGCAGGATGGCGTCGGCGGTGCGCATGGCCAGTTCGGCCTGGCGCGCCACCGACTGCTGCAACCCCTTGGCGTCGGGTTCCCAACCACCGGTGTCCTGCACCCAGAAGCGGCGGCCCGACCAGTTCGCCTCGTAGGAGACGCGGTCGCGCGTCACGCCGGGAATATCCTCCACGACGGCCTCGCGCCTGCCCAGAATCCGGTTCACCAGTGTCGATTTCCCGACATTCGGGCGACCGACGACGGCGAGGGTCGGCATGGCCAACTGCTCCTCGCCCTCGTGCTCACCCGCCAGATCGGTGATCTCCCAATCGGATTCGTCGCTCCAGACGCCGTCGCCCGCCAATACGTCCTCGGTCATCGGGCCTCTCCTGCCGCAGAAATCTGGCGCGCCACCACGGAATACAGCTCGTCGATGACCTGATCCCTGGTCAGTTCGCTGGTATCGACCAGCACCGCGTCCTCGGCCGGGCGCAGCGGCGAGACCTTGCGGGTGGAGTCGAGGGTGTCGCGGCGCTGCACGTCGGCCAGGACCGCCGCGTAGTCGTCGCCGCGTCCCTCGGCGATGTTCTGTTGGTTGCGGCGGTGCGCGCGCGCCGCCGCCGAGGCGGTGAGATAGATCTTGGCGTCGGCCGCGGGCAGCACCACGGTGCCGATATCGCGACCCTCCACCACGATCCGCCCGGCCGCCAACGCGATCTCGCGCTGCAGTCCGACGAGCAGGTCGCGCACCTCGGGCACCGCCGACACCGCCGAGACCGCCTTGGTGACCGCGCCGCCGCGGATCTCGGCGGCCACATCCTCACCGTCGAGTTCGATCAGTTCGCGACCGGGATCGGTGCCGATATTCAGCGGCAACTCCTTGACCGCGGCGGCGATGGCCGCCGTATCGGTCGGATCGATCCCCGCGCGCAGCACGCGCAGCGTCGCCACCCGGTACATGGCGCCGGTGTCGAGATAGCGGGCGCCGAGCCGGGCCGCCAGCAGCCGCGAGACGCTGGACTTACCTGTCCCCGACGGACCGTCCATCGCGACGACCAGCGGCGACGAGCCGGACAGACTGCGTGTCCCATCTTCCATGTCGCCGCGCTCCTGCCCGCCGAATGGCCGTACCGGACTTTCCACACCGCTCACAGCGACACCGCCTCATACAGTTTGCCGACTTCGTCGCGGCCGAGCACCCGCAGCGTGCCGGGCCGCTGATCGCCGAGCACGACCGGACCGATATTGGTGCGCACCAGCCGCACGACCGGATGACCGACCGCGTCCAGCAGGCGGCGCACGATGTGCTTGCGGCCCTCGTGCAGGACCAGTTTCACCAGCGAGCGACCCTCACCGAGTTCGAGCACCTGGAACTTGTCCACGCGCGCGGGACCGTCCTCCAACTCCACCCCGTCGCGCAGCCGCCTGCCCACGCTCTTGGCATTGACCTCGCCGTTGACCGTGGCCAGGTAGGTCTTGGACACCTCGTAGGACGGGTGCATGAGTCGATGGGCCAGGTCACCGTCATTGGTGAGCAGCAGCAGACCCTCGGTGTCGGCGTCGAGGCGGCCGACGTGGAACAGCCGCTGCCCGGCCATGACCCGCTCGGCGACGATATCGCCGACACAGGGCCGTCCCAGATCGTCGGACATGGTCGACTGCCAGCCCTTGGGCTTGTTCAGCGCCAGGTGCACCAGTTCCTCGCGGATGACCACGCGTGCGCCGTCGACGCGGACCACGGCGTGATCGGGATCGATGCGCAGGCCCTGTTCGGTGACGATCGCGCCGTCGACCTCGACCCGGCCCTGCGCGATCATCTCCTCGGCGGCGCGCCGCGAGGCGACACCGGCCTTGGCCAGCACCTTCTGCAATCGCTCGCCCTCACCCCATGGCAGCTTGGTGTGCCCGCCCTCGGGGGTATCGACATGCTGATGCTTGGTCAGTTTGGCATTGCTGAGGACCACCGGCTGCGCGGTCCGGCGCTGCGGCTTGGGTGAGTTCGCCTTGCGGGCGGGAGTGGGATCGCCTGCGCGACGCACGGACTCGCCGCGGCGCGGATCCTTCCCGCGCGGCGCATCCGACCGGCGGGGACCTTCCTCCCGACGCGGCCCATCGCCCCGGCGCGAATCCTTCCCGCGCGGGGTGCCCGCCCAGCGGGACTCGTCGTCGCGACGCGGTGCGTCCCCGCGCCGCGAATCCCGTCCGCGCGGCGCGTCCGACCAGCGCGACGCCTCGTCGCGACGGGGCGCGTCCCCCCTGCCGCGCGGCCCGTCGGACCAGCGCGAACCGCTCCCGGCAGGTGCGTCCGACCAGGACCCGCTCCCCCGGCGGGTCGAATCGCGCTGTGGCGCGCCCTCGCCGCGCCGAGCGCCGCGCTCCCAATCGGTATTCCCCCGTTGCGCGGCGCGTGCGCCGCGACTGGTGCCCGCGGTGCGACTGGCGCCGCCCCGTGTGGGCTGTTTTCTACGATCCGGTGTGCCATCTCGGCGAGCGGGCGTATTCATCTGTCCTTCGTCTAATCCTCGGTGCCGAGATCGAGATCGGTCTCGGCGGGTTTCCGCAGCCTGGTGTATCGGGGATCCGTCTCCAGGCTCTCATTGATCTCATCGATCAGGTCGACTCCCGGCAACAAGGGTGCCAGGGCAGGCAGGTCGCTCAGCGAAGCCAGGCCGATCCGTTCCAGGAACAGTTCGGTGGTGCTATAGAGCGTCCCATTGCTGTCGGGGTCGGTGCCCGCCTCGGCGATCAGGCCCCTGGCGAGCAGTGTGCGCATCACGCCGTCGACATTGACGCCGCGCACCGCGCTGACCCTGGTTCTGGTCACCGGTTGGCGGTAGGCGACCACCGCCAGTGTCTCCAGTGCCGCCCTGGTCAGTTTCGAGCGGGTGCCGTCGAGCAACATGCGTTCCACATACGGCGCGTACTCGGTGCGAGTATAGAAGCGCCACCCGTCCCCGACGAAACGCAGGTCGATACCGCTGCCTTTGGCGGTCAGTTCGGCCGACATCGCGCGCAGCGCGCGCTGCACCCTGACAGTGCTGTCCGCCACCGCCGCGGCGAGCTGTTCGACGGAGGCCGGGGCGTCCACCACAAGCAGCACGGCCTCGAGCGCGGCCCGGAATTCTTCGTCACCGAGCGGTTCGGAGGTGTGTTCGGCCGGCTCGGGCGGGTCGAGATCCACCGGGGTGCTCCCGTTGGCCGTCACCTCGGTCATCCGTAGTCCTCCTCGATGGTCACCGGTTGGGCCGCCGCGTCGCCGAGCCAACTGACGGCGAGCGGCCCGAGCGGATCGGGCTGATCGAATTCGATGGTCTTGCCCCGATACAGCTCGAGCAGCGCCAGGAAGCGGGCCACGATCTCGATCGGGGTCGCGCAGTCGACGACGAGTTCGGCGAAGGTGGTCCAGCCGCCCTCCCCGCGCTGTTTGAGTCGCTCCAGCACCAGCGCGGCCTGTTCGGCGATGGAGATCTCGTGATTGTGCAGGTGGTCGAGACCGACCTTGCGCACCGGGCGCGGCCGGAACGCGGCGGCGGCGATATCGGCGAAAGCCGCGGCGTCCACCCCCAGGGTGACCTCGGGCAGCAGGTCGAGGTAGCGCTCCTCGAGTCCGACCGCGCGCGGGTAGCGGCGCAGGGCGGCGGCCTCGAGCTCACCGAGCAGTTCGGCCACCTGTTTGAAGGCCCGATATTGCAGCAGTCGGGCGAAGAGCAGGTCGCGCGCCTCGAGCAATTCCAGGTCCTCGACGTCGGTCACCTCGCCCGAGGGCAGCAGTCGGGCCGCTTTCAGATCGAGCAGTGTCGCCGCGACGACCAGGAATTCGGTGGTCTGGTCCAGGATCTTGTCCGCGCGCAGTTTCTGCTCGGTGGCCAGGCTCGCGGTCAAAGCCTTGGTGTAGGCGATGAATTCGTCGGTCACCTGATGCAGGGCGATCTCGGTGACATCGAGTTTGCGCGAGCTGATCAACTGCAACAGCAGATCGAACGGCCCCTGGAAGTTGCTCAGGCGCAACTGGAATCCGCTCGACGCGGCCGAATCCTCCTGCCCCGCAGCAGGTCCGGCAACATCCGATTCGGTTGTGCTCTCCGGCGCGGTCGCGGGCGGGCCGATCACCGGCCCGTACGGAAGATGACTTCGCGCGCCATCGCCCGATATTGCTCGGCCCCACCGGATTTGGGGGCCCACGTGGTGATCGGCTCCCCCGCGACGCTGGCGTCGGGAAAGCGCACGGTCCTGGAAATGGCCGAATCGTAGACCAGGTCGCCGAAGACCTCGACCACCCGCGCCATGACCTGCCTCGAGTGCAACAGTCGCGCGTCGAACATGGTGACCACGATGCCGTAGAGGCTCAGGCGCGGGTTCAACCGGTCGCGCACCTTCTCCACGGTGTCGTTGAGCAGGGCCAGTCCGCGCAGCGAGAAGTACTCGCATTCCATGGGAATGATGACCCCGTCCGAGCAGGCCAGCGCGTTGACCGTCAGCAGACCCAGCGAAGGCTGGCAGTCGATGAGCACGTAGTCGTAGTTGTTGCGGATCGAGCGCAACGCCCGCCCCAGCGACTGCTCCCGACCGACCTCGTTGACCAGCTGGATCTCGGCCGCCGAGAGGTCGATATTGCTGGGTAGCAGGTCCATCCCGTCGACCCTGGTGTGCATGAGGACGTCATCGATGCCGATCTTGGACCCGATGAGCAGGTTGTGCACGGTGAATTCCAAGTCGTGGTGCGCCACCCCCAACCCGGCCGAGAGCGCGCCCTGCGGATCCAGATCGACCAGCAACACCCGCCGACCGTATTCGGCCAGTGCCGCACCGAGATTGATGGTCGAGGTGGTCTTGCCGACCCCGCCCTTCTGATTGCACATGGCGATGATCTGCGCCTCGCCGTGCTCGCCGAGCGGGCGCGGATCGGGCACCAGGCGCAGCGGGCGGCCCGTGGGGCCGAGCGTGGCGTCGGCGGGCAGATCCGCCCCCGACCACATCGTCTCCGCCGCGGCCTCCGAGTACGGATTCTGGGGACCCGTAAGCGGCTGCGCACCAGCACCCATCGGCGGCTCCGCCGCTCCGGCTGTAGTCACGATCCGCTGCTCCTTAGACGACGTTGTGCCTGTTGCCCCGCCGAGCCTAGCGAAACCGATCAGGCCCGACCTCGCGCTCGTATGGTCCAGCTCTCGGTAGACGCTACCGCCCGCGAGGCCGAGATCCACGCTCGGACACGCGACACCGAGTTTTCCGGTGATTCGCCGAGAAGTCTCGAATGCGCCATCGCGGGACCCGTTTCGAATCAATGCGCGCGAGGGTGTGCGGTGGCCCACACCTCGCGCAGGGTGTTCACGGTGACGAGGGTGTAGATCTGGGTGGTCGTCACCGAAGCGTGGCCCAGCAGCTCCTGCACCACCCGCACGTCCGCGCCGCCGTCGAGCAGATGGGTGGCGAAGGAGTGCCGCAGCGTGTGCGGGGAGACGGCGGCATCGATCCCGGCCCGCTCGGCGGCGGTCTGCAACACCTGCCACGCGCTTTGACGCGAGAGCCGCCCGCCGCGCGCGTTGAGAAACAGCGCACCGCCACCGCGCCCCCGCGCCGCCAACTCCGGACGTCCGCGCACCAGATAGGCGTCGACAGCGGCGAGCGCGGGACGCCCGATCGGCACCATGCGCTGTTTGCCGCCCTTGCCGCGCAACAGCACCGACCGCTCGGCGGTGTCGAGATCGTCGACGTCGAGTCCGACCATCTCCGAGATCCGCGCGCCGGTGGAGTACAGCAGTTCCAGCAGCGCCCGGTCGCGCAGGCCGCGCGGACCACCATCGCTGCCGCGATCGCCGCCCGCGGCCTCGAGCACCCGCAGCACCTGGTCGTAGGGCAGCGCCTTGGGCAGTCGACGACCGGGCGCGGGCGGTTTGACCCCGTGCGCCACATCGGTGACGGTCAGACCCTCGGCCGCGGCGAAGCGATGCAACCCGCGCACCGCGATCAGCGCCCGCGCCACCGAACTCGCCGCCAGCGCCGGATGCCGCGGTCCACCCGCCCGCAGCGCCATGGCGAATTCGGCCACATCGGTCTCGGTCACCGTCTCCAGCGTCGAGATCCCGCGCCCGACCAGGAAATCCCGGTAGCGGTCCAGGTCGCGCCGATACGCGCCGACGGTGTTGCGCGCCGCGCCGCGTTCGACCGCGAGATGGTCGAGGTAGGCGCCTATCTCGCGCACGGGCCGGTCCCCGTCAGCCCCGCGCGTCGTGTTCGGCCGCCTTGCGTCGCAGGAAGGTGCTCGGCTGACCGGGCCACGGCGCGTCGGCGGGACGCAGCGGGATGTCCCCGGCGCGGGCCGCCGCCAGCGCGAGCACCCCCGCCACCGCCGTGGCATTGGCGATCTCCCCCGCCAGCGCCGCCCGCACCGCCGCACCGACCGGCATCCGCACCAGTTCCAGATCGGCCTCCTCGAATTCCGGTTCGGGCCGATGCGTCTCGAACAGGTCGCGGGCCAGGTAGATGCGCAGCGCCTCATCGGTGAAACCCGGTGAGAGCGCCACATCCACCAGCACCGACCACTCCCGCGCGGCCAGACCGGTCTCCTCGGCCAATTCCCGCGCGGCCGCGTCGAGCGCGTCCTCGCCGGGCACGTCGAGCAATCCCGCGGGCAGTTCCAGCAGACGCGCGCCCACCGGATGCCGGTACTGGCGGATCAGCACCAGATTGTCCGCGCCGTCGACGGCCGCGACGGCGACCGCCGCGTGATGTTCGATGACCTCCCGCTCGACCACCTTCGCGCCGGGCATGGCCACCCGGTCCAGGCGCAGCGCGAGAATCGCGCCGCTGTAGACGGTCTCGCTGGCGACGGTCTCGAAGTCGTGGCTGCCGGGCTCGGTCACTACGCTCCCTGATCCGCGCCGGCGAACTCTTCCTCACCCGGCATGTCCACCGGAAGGCGCTCGGCCAGCTTGTATTTCAACGCCGCCGCGATGAGGGCGGCGAACAGCGGATGCGGCCGGGTCGGGCGGCTCTTGAGTTCGGGGTGCGCCTGGGTGGCCACGAAGAACGGGTGCACGGCGGCGGGAAGTTCCACGAACTCCACCAGATGTCCATCCGGCGAGGTGCCGCTGAACTTCAACCCGCTCTGCGCGATCTTGTCGCGGTAGGCGTTGTTGACCTCGTAGCGGTGCCGGTGCCGCTCGGAGACCTGCTCGGTCCCGTAGGCCGACGCCACCACCGAATCCCGCTCCAGCACCGCCGGATACGCGCCCAGGCGCATGGTGCCGCCCAGATCGGCCGCGCCCGCCACCACATCGCGCTGATCGGCCATGGTGGAGATGACCGGATGCGGCGTGTCCGGATCGAATTCGGCCGAACTGGCCTCGGTCAGCCCCGCCGAGCGCGCCGCCTCGATGACCACGCACTGCAGGCCCAGACACAGACCGAGCAGCGGGATACCCCTGGTGCGCGCGTAGGTCACCGCGCCGATCTTGCCCTCGATCCCGCGGATACCGAAGCCGCCGGGAATGAGCACCGCGTCCACCTCGCGCAGCGCGGCCTGCGCGCCCGCCGGGGTCTCGCATTCGTCGGAGGGCACCCAGCGGATATTGACTTTGGCCCGCGAGGCGAATCCGCCCGCACGCAGCGCCTCGGTGACCGACAGGTAGGCGTCGGGCAGATCGACGTACTTGCCGACCAGCGCCACCTCCACGGTCTCGCGCGGCGAGTGCACCCGATCCAGCAGATCGCCCCAAACCGTCCAGTCCACATCGCGGAACGGCAGACCCAGCCGCCGCACCACATACGCGTCGAGCCCCTCCCGGTGCAGTACGCGCGGAATGTCGTAGATCGACGGCGCGTCCGGGGTGGAGATGCAGGCATCCACATCCACATCGCACATGAGCGCGATCTTGCTCTTGAGGGCCTGCGGCACCTCCCGATCGCAGCGCAGGATCAGCGCGTCGGGCTGGATGCCGATATTGCGCAGCGCCGCCACCGAATGCTGGGTCGGCTTGGTCTTGAGCTCGCCCGACGGCGCCAGATACGGCACCAGCGAGACATGCAGGAAGAACACATTGTCCCGCCCCACATCGTGTCTGATCTGCCGGGCCGCCTCGAGGAAGGGCTGCGACTCGATATCGCCGACCGTGCCGCCGATCTCGGTGATCACCACATCCGGAGTCTGGCCCTGCAGATCCGGACCCGCCATGGCGGTGATGCGGCTCTTGATCTCATCGGTGATGTGCGGGATCACCTGCACCGTGTCACCGAGGTACTCTCCGCGCCGCTCCTTGGCGATGACCGACGAATAGATCTGCCCCGTGGTCACATTCGCGTCCCGCGACAGATCGCGATCGAGGAACCGCTCGTAGTGACCGACGTCGAGATCGGTCTCCGCGCCGTCCTCGGTCACGAACACCTCACCGTGCTGGAAGGGGTTCATGGTGCCGGGATCGACATTCAAGTACGGGTCGAGCTTCTGCATGGTGACCCGAAGCCCGCGCGCCGTCAGCAGTTGGCCGAGGCTGGAGGCGGTAAGACCCTTACCGAGTGAGGAGGCGACACCACCGCTGACGAAGATGTGCTTCGTGGCCGTTCGCGCCTGAATCCGTGTTTGACCCACGGGTCTTCACGGTAACACGTGCGGTGGGTGGCGATCGAACGCCACGCGCGTTTGCCGCCCGATGACTGGCATCGGAGGTTTGCCGATCAGCGGGGCGCGGCGGCGAGTGTGAGCGAGGTCGCCTTCGCGGCCGTGCCGTACCGCCCCGCGCCGCCGCCGAGTTGTTCGGTCAACCCGAGCACCGCGGTGACCCGGCCGATCTCGCGATCGAGGTTGTCCACGGTGGTCACCGCGCCCGCCAGCGGGGCCTCCGAGCGCACCACCGCCAGCGGACCCGGCATATCCGCCGCTCCCGCCCGTCCGGCCAGCACCACACCCGCGCCGCGGCCGCGCAGCGCACCGGCGAACCTGGCCAGATTCGCGCCCTGATTGCCCTCGCCGGATCTCGCGCCGTTGCCGGTGATCACCACCGCCAACTGCGCCGGACGCACCGGGGTGTCGCCGTAGGCGAGGAAACCGCCGCCGCGCAGCGTCTCCAGGACCAGGCCCAGCTCCTGCGGGGTGCTGCGCGGTTGCGCGGTGCCCGGATCCAGCAGCAGGGCCACACCGAGCAGGTCGCCCGCGAGGCTGCCCTGGTCGACGGCGCCGGTGCGCAACTGCGCACCGGACGGTATGACATTGGTCAGGCTGGTGCGCAGTCGATCGCCCTCGGTGGCGTCCAGAATGGCATCGGTGAGCGCGATCTTCCCGGTGATGGCGGCATTGGCCGTCTCGAGCGCTTTGGTCACGCTCTCCACGTCGGCGGGATCGGCGTCGGGCCCGGTGAACACCACCACGCTGCGGTCGGCCAGGGTGCCGCCGAGGATGCGGCCCGACGAGGAGGCGATGAACCGGTCGGCCGCGTTGAGCTGATCGGCGAGCCGACGATTCTGGTCGGTGGCGGTATCGATTTGCTGCCGCAGATCGGATTTGTCCGCCCGCAACCCGGAGAGCAGATCGGCGGCCAGCGTCTGAGAGCCCAGCACCACTCCGATGGCCAGGGCGAGGAAGATCGCGGCAATGGAGATGGCGTGCTGACGTAGCGAAATCATCCGCGCCCCTATAGCTTTCGCTCGACTAGCCGCTGCACCAGATGTTCGGCCCGATGCCACATGCCGGTGGCCCAGTCCAGCACATCGGTGCCGGATTTGGAGGCGAGCAGCACCACGATCACCGCGACCAGCGCCGCCAGCACCACCAGCGCGACGGCCGCGCCCGACATCCGATTGCGATACAGCGTGGCGACGGCTTTGGCGTCCATCAGCTTGGTGCCCAGTTTGAGGCGGGTCAGGAAGGTGGCCGGATTGCTGTCGCGGCGACCGCGATCGAAGAAGTCGTCCAGCGAGGCGGCCGCGCCGACGGTGACGATCAGCGCCGCACCGTGATGGTGGGCCAGCAGCAACGCCAGATCGGCGGCCGCGCCCGAGGACGGGAAGGTGGTCGCGCCGATACCGAGATCCTGGATGCGCTCCAGACCCCTGGCGTGGCCGTCGGTGTCGGCGGGCAGGATCATCTCGGCACCCGATTTCAAAGTGGCCGTGGTGATCTCGTCCGGGTCGCCCACTATCAGATCGGGTTTGTAGCCCTGCTTCATCAGGGTGTCCGCGCCGCGACCGACACCCACCATGATCGGGGCGTACTCCTTGATGAATGGCTTGAGCCGCTTGAGATCGTCGGCGTGATCCGGCCCGTCGGCCACCACGACCACCTGCCGGTGCTTCATCTCGAGATCCAGTTCCGGCACGCCGATCCCGTCGATGAGCAGCGCGCTCTCGGTCCTGATGAACTCGATGGTGTTGCCCGCGAACGCCTCCAGATGATCGGCCAGCCCATTGCGGGCCTCGATCATCCGCTCGGCGATGGCCGAATCGGTGAGCACGATGCCCTCGACCAGGACCTCCGGCTCCTTCTTGGTCAGCTTGTCGGCATAGACGACACCCTCGTCCAAGCGGACCTTCGCCCCGTCCTTGATCTTGCTGAAGGCATCCGAGCTGACCGTGTCCAGCAGCACGATCCCATTGGCCGCCAAGACTTCCGGCCCCAGATTGGGGTAGCGGCCCGAAATCGACGGCGAGGTATTGACCACCGCGGCCACCCCGGCCTCGACCAGACGGTCGGCGGTGACCCGATCCAGATCCATCTCGTCGAGCACGACGATATCGCCGGGTCCGACCCGCCTGAGCAGACGCCGGGTGTTGCGATCAACCCTGGCAGGCCCGGCCACCCCTGGCAGCGCCTCGGTGTTTCTCGACAACAAACCCAGCATCTTCATGGCCCCGATGATGGCCGCAAACCCTCAACCTATGGTGGAGGCGCGCCGTACCGGCGGTTTCATTCGTCACTGTGATAATTGCCGTTTTTCACGGCCCCCGCCCAGTCGGAAACTAGGCCCTGAGGTGGCGCCTGATGTAGTCGCCGGTGACCGCGAACAGCAGGATCGGCCACAGCGCCGCGGGTGCGTAGCAGGCGATCATCAGCTTCGCCCACGGGGAATGCGGATTGTCCGCGAACCCGCTGACCCCGTCCCAGCGCAGCGCACTCACCACCACGATCGCCGCCACCGCGAGGCCACCGGCCAGACTCACCGTCGCCGGGACAGCGGGCCACACCCGCCTGCCGCCCAGCCACGGAATCCATCTCGGAAACCGCTCGCCCCACGGCCGCACCAACGCGAAAGTCATTGCCGCGCAGCCGATGGAAAGCACCGAGAGCTGAATCACATACGTGGTGCCCCTGCCGGGGATCTGCTCCAACCGCAGATGCTCATCGCTCCAACCCAAATCCACGCCCAACCCGACCGATACCCGCCACACCGCCGACGGAATCACCGCCAACACCGTCCCCCACGCGGCCCACTGCGCCCAAACCGGCGGCTGTCGCACCAGCATTCCCGGCTCCTCACCATTTCGAACGATGCTCTCGATCGAATTAGAACATCCCCTCCAAATCAGCGACAGAGCCGAACACGTCACACCGGGGAAGTCAGCGAATCACGCCCAAGAAGCCAATGCGCGCACTCCACATCGGTGATGAGGATCTTCCCCAGGCCGCCGCGCAGCGCGCCGAGGATGGCCTCATGTTTGCCCGCACCGCCGGAGACGAGCACGGAGGTGCGGCAGGCACGGATGGCGGCGAGCGAGACACCGACGGTGCGGGCGGGCAGGGTGCCGCCGACCTCGCGGCCCTCGGCATCGAAGAACCGGCCACCGATCTCGCCGACCGCGCCGAGACGACGCAACTCCTCCAGGACCGCCGTATCGAGGTAGTTGCCCGCGAACAGGGTCGTCGCGGTGCCGACCGTGCCGACCCCGTACACCATCACCCCCGCCGCCGCGCCGATCGAAAGCGCCTGTCCGATCACCGAATCCGCGGCCAGCGCCGTCACCGTGCCAGGATCGGCGTAGAGGGGTGCGTGCAGACGGATGGGCCTGGCCTGCAACAGCGCGGCACAGCGACCCAGCGTGTAGTCGACGCCGGTCTGGTAGTCGATGGAGGTCATCGCGCCGTCCAACTGCACCACCACCGAACAGCGAGTCGACTTGGCGCGCATGGACTTCGCGATCGCGACCGTCTCCGGACCCCAGGTGAAGCCGAGGGTGTCGCTGCGCTGCAACCGACGCACCAGCAGCGCGGCGGCCGCCCGGCCGAGCGTCGAATCACCCGGCGACTCGTCGCTGCCGGATTCGCCGAGCACCACTGCCTCGGTGAGTCCGAACCGATTCTCCAGATCATGTTCCAGATCGGTGTGCACGGCGAAACGCCACGCGTCGGTGATGCCGATCTCGACCCGCACCATGCCCTGAGCCCGCGCCCTGGACACGAGCCGCCCCGCCGTGGGCCGCGAAACACCCAGCTTGGCCGCGATTTCCGCCTGTGTAGCCCCTTCCAGGTGGTACAACTCGGCGGCCCGCAGTGCGAGCCGCACCTCATCGGACACGCCGGGCGGCGGTGATTCGAACGTCACATTCATCCTTGTGCCGAACAACCGCTCAGGACCTGAGCCGGTGCTCACCCACCCTAACAGTCGAAATGTGATGCGCACAACAGCAATTCGGAGCGACGCCGAGCACAGTCCGCACCGCCGCGCTCTCATCGCGTCGAATACCTATATGCTGCCGGTCACAGCTAACCCGACTAGGAGAGCCATGGCCACCAGCACTGTCGACGCCGTCATCCCCGCCCCGCGCGACGTTGTCTACCAGCTCTTCAGCGAGCGCGAACGCATCAGCCCGTACCTGCCCATCCAGGTCACCCGCACCAAAGACGGCACCGACTCACCGGGCGGCGTAGGCGCGCAACACTTCCTGGGCCGCGGTCCGGTCGGCGTCACCGAGGAGATCACCGCCCTGGTGCCGAACGAGCGCATGGAGTACAAGATCGTCAAGGGCGCCCCGGTCAAGCGCCACACCGGCACCATCACCTTCGCCGACGCCGACAACGGCACCCGCATCAGCTACACCATGGACTCCACGCCCGCACTTCCCGTTCCGGACCGGATCCTCGAACTCGTCCTGCACGCCATGATCAGCCAATTCGTGAAGGGCGCGCAGAAAGCGGTGCGCGCCTAGGCCGCGGCGCCGTGCCGCGCAGCCACTCGGCGCAGGACCCGAAATCAGCGGGCGGCAGCGGCTTTCGCGGCGCGCGCCGCCTTCTTCTCCTCGGCAGGTTTCACCGCGCGCGCATCCTTCTCCCCCGCAGCGGATTTCGCCTGCCGCGCGGACTTCGCGGCACTCTTTTCCCCGGCGCCCTTGCCCCCCACCGACTTCTCGGCGGCAGCGGTCGCCAGCAGTTCTTCCGCATGCGCGCGCCCGGTCTCGGTGTCGTCGAGTCCGGCGAGCATGCGCGCCAACTCGATCACCCGATCCTCCTTGCCGAGGGTGCGCACGCCGCTGTCCACCCTGCCCTTGCCGTCGTCGGACTTGTTCACCACCAGATGCGTATCGGCGAAGGCGGCGACCTGCGGCAAATGCGTGACGACAATGACCTGATGGGTGCGCGCCAAACGAGCCAGCCGCCGCCCGATCTCCACCGCCGCCCGACCACCGACACCGGCGTCGACCTCGTCGAACACCATGGTCGCCCCGTGATCCGAACTCGCGAGCACCACCTCGAGGGCGAGCATCACCCTGGAAAGCTCACCGCCCGAGGCACTTTTGCTCAACGGCAGCGACTGCGCGCCCGAATGCGCGGACAGCCGGAACTCGACCTCATCGATCCCGGCGGACCCGGCGTGCAGGTCCACTCCCTCCACCGTCAGCGGCGCGGAATCCTGTGCTCCGGCGGGCATCGGCCGCACCGCGACCTCGAGCCGCGCCTTTCCCATTGCCAGCCCGGACAATTCGGCGCTCACCGCCGCGGCCAACTTGCCCGCCGCCCGCGTCCGCGCCGCACTCAACGCGACCGCCGCCTCCCGGACCCGACCGGCCGAGATCGCCACCTCGGCGGTCAGTTTCGCCAGCGCGTCCTCGGAGACGTCGAGAGAGGACAACCTTGTCCTGGCCTCCTCGGCCCACGCCAGCACACCGTCGATATCGGGCGCGTATTTGCGGGTCAACGTCTTGAGTTCGGCCTGACGGGTCAAAAGCGTATCCAGCGCACCGGGATCGGAAGGCAGATCCTCCAGATAGCCGCTCAGCTCACCGGTCAGATCGACAACCAGGGTGATCGCCTCACCCAGGCCGGGGGCCAGCGCCGCCAGCGCGGGATCGTCGGCGGAATCCAATCGGGCGCGCGCGCCACCCAGCAGATCCAATGCGCCCGAACCGGATTCCGGCGCATCGGCGGGACCGGCCAGCGCAGTATGCGCCGCCACCGCCGCCTCGCGCAGCGAATCCAGATCACTCAATCGCCGCACCTCGGCGACCAGCCGCTCATCCTCGCCGGGTTCCGGTGCCAGCGCGTCGATCTCGGCGAGCGAATGCTTGAGCCGATCCGCCTCCAACGCCAATTCCCTACTGCGCGCGGTCCGTTCGAGCAGTTCGCGCCGCGCGTCCAACCACGCCCCGCGATGCACCCGATACTTGCGCAGCAGCGGGCCGATCGTCTCCGCGGCGAACTGGTCCAGCGCGGCCAACTGCTGTTCGGGCCGCTGCAACCGCAACTGATCATTCTGACCGTGCACCGTCAACAGCGGCGCGGTGAAATCCGCCAGCACCGACGCGGGCACCCCGCGACCACCCAGGTGCGCGCGCGAACGCCCATCGCTGCCGACCGTCCGAATCGCGATGACACTGCCGTCGTCGTCCGCTTCGGCGGCACTGGACTCCAGCACCCGCCCCACCTCGGCGCGGGCGGCCGCGTTCACCTCCTCGACGGTGAACCGCCCCTCCACCACCGCACGGGCCGCACCCAACCGCACCCGACCCGCATCGGCTCGCGCACCGCTGAGCAGGTGCAGGCTCGTGACCACCATGGTCTTGCCCGCACCCGTCTCACCGGTCAGCACGGTCAGACCCGCGTCGAACTGCGCGGTGGCCGCGGCGATGACGCCGAGTCCGTCAATCCTGATCTCTGTCAGCACTCGTGCTCTCCGTTCGCCGTCGACCGCGCCAGCCGGTTACGGGCAACTGGAATTTCCGCACCATCCGATCGGCGAACGGCGCGGAATCCAACCGCACCCAGCGCACCGGCTCGCCACCGCGGACCGCCTCCAGCCGACCGCCCTTCGGCAGCGCCAGGGTGCGCCTGCCATCCAGGAAAACTATCGCATCGTGGCCCGTGGCCACCGATTCGACGGCGATGCGCGACTCCGGGCTCGTCACCAGCGGCCGCGCGAACAGCGCGTGCGCATTGCTCGGAATCACCAGCAGCGCCTCCAACTCCGGCCACACCACCGGACCGCCCGCCGAGAACGCGTAGGCGGTGGAACCGGTGGGCGTCGAGATCAGGATGCCGTCGCAGCCGAACGCCGACACCGGCCGCCCGTCCACCTCCAACACCAGTTCCAACACGCCCATCCGCGAGGCATTCTCGATACTCGCCTCATTGAGCGCCCACCCCGCATCGACCACCACGTCCTCCACCCGAACCGACACATCGATCGTCATCCGATGCTCGATGCGGTAATCGCCGCGCACCACCTGCGCCAGCGCATCGTCCAAATGTTCGGCCTCGGCCTCGGTCAGGAATCCGATCCGGCCCAGGTTGATACCGAGCACCGGCACCGCCGCGGGCCGCGCCAATTCCGCCGCCCGCAGGAAGGTCCCGTCACCGCCGAGCACCAGCACCATCTCGCAGCCGACCGCCGCCTCCGGACCGTGCTCGACCACCCGGACCGGGAATCCGCCCGGCTCCGACTCGAACCGCGTGCTGTCGGCCTCATCGGCCAGCACCCGCAGACAGATGCCCGCATCGGCGAAGATCTTGGCCACCCGATGGGCGGTCTCGATGATCTCCGCCCGCCCCGGATGCGCGACGAGCAGTATCTCCCGCCCGCAACCCTGCGCATTCACTGTGGACCCTCCTCAACCGCACGCTCGACGAGAGCCGCGACCTGCTCGCCGTCGTACTCGAACCGCCCGACATTCCGCAGCCACAAGAAGTATTCGACATTGCCCGACGGCCCCGGCAGCGGGCTCGCCGCCACACCGAACGTGCGCAGACCCAGCGGGGCCGCCGCGGCCGCCACCGCGCGCACCGCCTCGGCCCGCAACGCCGGATCCCGAACCACCCCACCGGAACCCACCCGCTCCTTGCCCACCTCGAACTGCGGCTTGACCATGGGTAGCAGATCCGCCTCCGGCGCCGCGCACGCCGCCAGCGCGGGCAACACCAGAGCCAGCGAGATGAACGACAGATCGCCCACCACCAGATCGACCGGGCCGCCGATGGCCTCCGCCGTCAGATTGCGCACATTCGTGCGATCGAAGACCCGCACCCGCTCATCGTTCTGCAACCGCCAGATCAACTGGCCGTAGCCGACATCGACGGCGACCACCTCGCGCGCGTCCCGGCTGAGCAGCACATCGGTGAACCCGCCGGTCGACGCGCCAGCATCGAGGCAGCGCTTCCCCGACACCGATACCTCCGCGAAAGCCTCCAGCGCACCCAGCAATTTGTGCGCACCACGCGAGGCCCACCGCACCTCATCGGGCTCCTCCCGCACCAGCAGCGGCGTCCCCGCCTCCACCGCGGTCGCGGGCTTCACCGCGACCGTGCCATTGATCAGGACCCGGCCCGCGCCGATCAGCTCGACCGCATGCTCCCGCGATCGCGCCAACCCGCGGCGCACCAACTCGGCGTCCACCCGCGCGCGTCTGGCCACCTCAGATCTTGTCCACCGTGGCCAGGGCCTGGACCAGCACCTCGTGCGCCTGCTCCAGAATGTGCGCGCGCCGCGCCAGATCGATGCCGGACTCGGCGCCGCCCGCCCGCAATTCCGCGAGCAGACCGTCGATCTCGGTGCGGATCCGCACCGGATCGGCAGGCTCCGGCCGGGACGACAGCTGCTGACCCGGCATCGGAACGCCAGGGCGGGGACCGTTCACGCGGGTTCCAGGAGAGTTGGGCATCGGAATACTCATGGTGGGCTCAACGCTATCCGATTTCGACAGCCGACGCCCGCACCGTCACGGCCCGACCGGGATGCCGCGCCAGCAGGTGCGCCACCGCACCGACATCGGTCGAACCCACGACCACCGGCGGATGATTCAGCGCATCCAGGTCATTCGCGATATATGTCGGAATCTGTTCGGCAGGCGCGTCTTTCAATTCGTCGAGGGTCGACACGCCGGTCAACACCAGCAGCGAAGGCAGACCCACCCGATGCGCGCCCTCGATATCGGTATCGAGTCGATCGCCGACCACCAGCGCCGACCGTGTTCCCGCCCGCAGCAGCGCATCCTCCATCAGCGGCGCGTACGGCTTGCCCGCGACAATCGGCTCCCGGTCCGAAGCGGCCCGCAGCGCCGCCACCATCGCGCCGTTGCCGGGGGCGAGTCCACGCTCGAGCGGCAACGTCCTATCCGTATTCGCCGCAACCCACACCGCATCGCCGCGCAACGCGAAGGCCGCCTCCGCCAGATCCGCCCAGCACGTCGTCGGGGCATGCCCCTGCACCACCGCATCGGGCACCGCACCGTCGAACCGCCGCACCGGACGCAGCCCCACCGCTGTCACCTCGGCCGCCAAGTCATCTGTCCCCACCACCAGCACCGTCGCCCCCGGCGCCACTCGCTCCCGCAGCAGCCGCGCCGCCGCCTGCGCACTGGTCACCACATCCTCGCGCGACGCGACGAACCCCAGTTCCGTCAAATGCTCCGCGACCACCCCCGGCCCCCGACTCGCATTATTCGTCACATACACAAGCCGTTGCGCCCCACCCGAATCCACCAGCGCCTCCGCCGCCCCCGCGATAGCCTCCACACCCCGATACAGCGTCCCGTCCAGATCGAGCAGCAGCGCCGCAAACCCATCCCTTAACCGCGTCACACCACTCTCCCTAACCACTCGGCCGCGTCCCGAACCCTACGCCACACCCCACCCTTGCCCCGTGCCCACCCGAACCACGATCCGCATGGAAGCACTGCCCACCGCCGAGCAAACTCCTCATCGACCGTCGAACGAATCCACCTCCGTCCAGCTCACGGACGGACGGCAACCGATCCCGTCAGCCGCAGCCAATGCTCCAGCCGAACCAGCTCGGCCCGGAAGGTTCAGCGTCGCGATCTCCGATGACATTCCAGATCGCCGGACAAATCCACCCGGCCCATCCCGCTGGACAGGCGGCAACCGACCCCGTCGGCACCCGCAGCCAATGCCGGGCCGAAGCAGCTCAGGCCGGAAGGTTCGGCATCGGGTCACGGGACAACCGGCTCGTCAGCACCAGTAGCCAACACTCTGGCCGAAGAGGCGCGGCCCGGAAATTTCTGGCGGCCCGGTCTTCGGTTCCATATCGGGTCACCGATCGACTCCACCTGGACTCGCCCACAACGAACGACCGCCGCCGTTGTCGACAGGGTTGCTGTCGACAACGGCGGCGGTCGCGTTCGTTGGGTTACTGCTCGTCGGTGTCGTAGCCGCCGTAGTTCTCGCCGGTCAGTTCGGCGGCGCGGTCCTCGGCGTCGGTGTCGCCGTCGAGGTCGGCGGCGGCCGCGTTGAGGAACCAGGTCAGGCCCTCCTCGGTGCGACCTGCGGCGACCAGGGCGTCGGCGTAGGCGTAGAAGAGACGGGCGTAGGTGGAACCGGTGCGAGCCGGATCCAGGTCCGGGGTCTGCAAGGTGACCACGGCCTGGTCGAACTGGCCCATATCCATGCGGGCGCCCGCGACGACGATGCGCAATTCGATGGCCTCGTCGCCGTGCAGGGCACGCGCCTCGTCACTGCGACCCAATTCGATCGCCCGCTCGGGCCTGCCCAGACCGCGCTCGCAGTCCGCCATCACCGCGAGCAGACCCGAACCGCCCGACATGCGGCGCGCGGTCCGCAACTCCGACAGGGCCTCGGCCCACTCACCGGCGTGATACGCGGTGACACCGGCCGTTTCCCGCACCACCGCGATACGTCCGGCGCGCTGCCGCGCCGCCCGCGCATGCGCCAGCGCCAGGCCCGGATCGTCATCGATCAACCGGGCCGCCATCACCAGATGCCGCGCCACGGTCTCCGCATTCCCCTTGTCCAGGCTCAGCAGATCCCGCCGCACCGCCATCTCGAGTTCACCGGCCTGCACATCATCCGGCAGATCCGGCTCCTCGGGGCGAGGCGGACGCCGATCCAGCGACCTGCCGCCGCCCCTGGACCCTTCGCCACCGCGACGCCGGTCATCATCGCGACCGAACCCGCCGCGCGCCTCCCCGCGAGCGGCTCCGCCACGCTCGCCATCCTCGCGACGCTGCCAACCACGATCATCCGACCCCCGCCGCTCGGAACCGCCGCGCTCCCCGGCACGCCGCTCGAACTGATCACGCTTGAAATCACCACGCCCACCGGCGCTTTCGGTCCGATCGAAGTCCTGGCCCGAACCTTCGCGCCGATCCGAACCGCCACCGCGCTTGAAACCGCCGCGCTCGCCTGCACTCTCGGAGCTCTCCTGCGAGCTCTCGCGCTGATCGAAGCCACCACTGCGATTGAAACCGCTGTGCTCGCTCGCGCTTTCGCCCGCGCCTGCGGCGCCATGCTCGTCCGAACTGTCGGTAGCTCCGCGCTCGCTCGCGTTCTCGGACCGATCCGAACGGCTCACCGCATCGGGACCCGCGCTGGCGGTTTCATCGAAATCGCTTCGACTGCTCACAGTTTCGGGAAGATCGTTCGAATCCTCGCCACGACGCCGACCCGACTCGTCATCCCGGTCGAACTCACCGCGCATGCCCGACTCCTTAGGCCGATCGAGCTCATCGCCCCCACTGCGGTTCTCATCAACACCGCGGTTCGCGGCCGCGCCATCGCGAGATCCTTCGGAATCCTGACGACCGAATTCGCGGGCCTCGACGGATCCGCGATCGGTCGCATCCGGTGTCCCGGACGCACCGGGCAGTTCGACATCGCCCTGCTTGTCCGAATCACGCTCCGCGCCGGAATCCGCATGCTCGCCTGATCCACGCGAATCCCCGAGGCCGCCCGACCAGCGCGAAACCTCGCGCTGATCGGATTCGCCGAGATCGCCCGCACCGGTGCGCGAGACATCATCGCGATCCGCATCGAAATCGCCCGCACGCTCGGAATCCCCACGCGATGTGAAGTCCGCACGCCGAGCATCCGAGTCACCGCGCCGGAATCCGCGACGCGCACCGGAATCCCCGCGATCGAAACCGCCACGGGCACCCGAATCACCACGCCGATCATCGGACTGATCACCGCGCCGGAATCCCCGGCGCTCCCCCGCACCTTCCCGATGGAACCCGCCGCGGGCACCCGAATCGCCACGCCGGTCGCCGGAGTCATCGCGGCGACCGAAGCCACGACGTTCACCCGATTCGTCGCGGCGACCGGATCCGCCTTCATCACGCCGATTGAATCCACCACGACCACCGGAATCACCACGGCGATCGAAACCACGCCTATCACCGGAATCGGCGGGCCGATTGAATCCGCGCCGATCGCCGGAGTCGGAAGGCCGATCGAAACCACGCCGGTCGCCGAAATCGTTCCGACGGTTGGACCCACGTCGGTCGGAATCGGGCCGCCGATCGGATCCGCGCCGATCGCCCGAATCGCCACGCCGGTCGAAACCGCGCGAATCGCCGGAGCTATCGCGACGGTCGAAGCCGCGCCGCTCGCCGGAATCACTCCGGCGATCAAATCCACGACGCTCGCCGGAATCATCACGGCGACCGAAACCACGCCGATCCCCGGAATCATCACGGCGACCGAAGTCACGGCGCTCGCCGGAATCACCTCGGCGATCGGGACCGCGACGGTCACCAAAATCATTGCGGCGATCGGAATTACGTCGATCACCCGAGTCCTCGCGGCGATTGAATCCGCCGCGACCACCGGAATCGGAGCGCCGGTCGAAACCACGGCGCTCGCCGGAATCCTCCCGGCGGTCGAAGCCGCGCGACCCGGAATCACCACGGCGCTCGGAACCGCCCGAACCCTCACGGCGGTCGTACCCGCCCCGGCCGCCCGAATCCGAGCGACGATCGAAACCGCCGCGACCACCGGCTTCACCCCGGTGCGGAGCCGACTCGTTGGCCCGGCGGAATCCGCCGCGGTCCTCGGAACCGCCCCGACGGTCGTCATTGGCGCGGGATCCGGAGTCACCTCGACGGAAACCACCGCGCTCGGAATCGCCACGCCGGTTGAATCCGCCGGATTGGGACTCACCGCGACGGAAGCCGCGGTCACCGGAATCACCTCGGGAGCCGTGGCCGCGATCACCGAAATTGTCACGACGATCGCCGCCCTGACCGCGTTTGAATCCGCCCCGCTCGCTCGATTCACCTCGGGAGCCGTAGCTGCCACCGGTATCACCGGACCGCTTGAACCCGCGGCCCGCGCTGTCGTCGCGCCGGGAGGCGCCGCGGTGATCGCCGGAGCCGTTCCGGAACGAGCGGCCCTCGGACGGGCCGCCCCGCCGGAAAGGCTTACGGCCGTCGTTCTGATCCGACACGGTGAATCCCTTTCTGAGGTCCGAGGACATCGGGCTCTCTTGAATTCAATCACGTGTCGTCGGCAGAGCCGGAACGCGGCGGCACGCAGGCACCGAAAATGTGCCGAAACGACGTTAGGGGACCCAGAAACTGGGTCCCCTAACGTGAAATATGTTCCGGCGGTGTCCTACTCTCCCACACCCTGTCGAGTGCAGTACCATCGGCGCTGGCAGGCTTAGCTTCCGGGTTCGGAATGGGACCGGGCGTTTCCCCACCGCTATCGCCGCCGTAACTCTATGAAACTATCACCACCCCCACACCCGAGCACCGGACCCGAACCCCTCACGAACAAGGGACCGGATCCACCTCGAGGGATGGGGGTCGTGTGTTGTTTCAGACACCACACAGTGGACGCGTAACACCTTTGTTGGTAAGCCCTCGGCCTATTAGTACCAGTCACCTCCACACGTCACCGTGCTTCCAGTTCCGGCCTATCAACCCCA